>OY969726.1:0-3581381 GCA_963702215.1 uncultured Bacteroidota bacterium | reverse complement strand
TGTTGAGAGCGCCACGCACCTGCTGTTCCAGCGTAGTGAAATGGCCATCCCACATGAGGACGGTGTCGTATCCTAAATTGATAAGCCTGGGAACGTTCCGGAGCGGCTTTACCTGGTCGCCAAACGCTCCCGCGTGTGGGCCGCGCGCGGCAAAACTCAGGTAGGAATCGTGACAACTCGAACACGAGGTGCTGTCATCGCCGCTGAGCGCCTTCTCATAAAAGAGCTGCCGCCCGAGACCAATTTTTCCTGCGTGATCGGATTGTCGGCCGGAACCTTTATCATTGGCCAATCCGTTGGAAGCACCAGAGGATTTACGGAAGCGCTGCCATCGGCCGGGCCGTTTGGCAAAGCGAAGGCGCCGGCTCATGCCGAAACGCGCTAAAAGTAACAAGCGCCGCGAGCATCCCGGTAATGATGAGAAACGGAACGATACGACGCGAAAAACCAACGGAACCATGAACGAAACGACGAACACGAAGATGCGACATAATGGACCCGCTTTCTATTGTGATAAATTCCGGGCTGCTTCAAAGACGACCCGCCAGTCCCGGTTAGGTGAATAACACTTCAGATGCCCGAAAGTTACAGCGGGGATGAATTTTTACCTCCGCGTATGAAATGGGCGTTTCCTCTTGCCTGCCAGCGCTTCGCACGAGGCACTCATACATTCCCGGCGCCGCGCCGCGTGCATCCCAGGTAAACGAATGCTCGCCAGCATCCGAAAGGTCGCCATCGTAAACTCGCGCAACTTCATCGCCGAGGACGTTCAGAATGCTGATTTGGGTCGGGGCGGTTGCTGCGGATGTGAAGCTAAGTGTTGCAAATTCGGTAAAGGGATTGGGGTAACAGTTAAGAGCAGCAGTTGCGAAATTTGCCGGATTGCCTACACTGGAGTTCTCCCGTCGGCACGAATTCGATGGCGGTGCATGGCGATGCGGTGCAATTGGGCGGTGGCCAGCAGGTCGTTAGTGCGGTGCTAAATCTCGAGGAATCCCCATTGAATTGCGAAGACTCCAAAAGCCCATTCAGGAATGCGCTGCCGTCCGAACTTCATTTTCGAAACCCATGCGCCTGAAACCGTCGCGGGGCGAATCCGCGTGGTCATAACGGAATTCAATAGTGGCACGCTGGTCCGGTTGAATTGGTCAAAGGCTTTGGGATTTTGCCTTATTATAAGCTGGAATGAAGCTACTGAATTTGGATCAGATCTCAATATTCACATTCAGATTGCGCCACTCAACCGTAAAAACGTGAATGGGAGTAAAGGGAATCGCGTTCGGATCGGGCGTGGAGGGGAAATAAGATTCAGTGGCGTACGAGATCTGCGAAGGCTTGTAACCAGTCTCGATCGTTCGATAAAAATGATCGCCCCAAAATGGAGCGAGTGTGTTATTCGGAACTTGCGCGGAAAAGAGCTTGCTTCCAAGTTGAGGATTGGCCGAAGGAATCGGATCAACTCTGCCAAGCGGGTTGACGGAGACCCAGCCATCGACATTTATATTCACCGAGTTCGAGAGCATCCCGTTGTAATCGAATGTGAAGCCAACCGGGATGCTGTCGAGAGTCCCATCGTCAGGATCAGCCGCACCGTTGGAATTGAGGAATAGGCCAGCGTTGATGATGTTCGAGCCAAAGAGGGGGCTATAACAATCGTTCGTATCACGTACCGAATAATTGAAATGGTCTGTCAGGACCTGTGCCTCGGGTGACTTGAGTAGCCGCAAGAATGCCCATTGCCACGGTCGTGAGGGCGACGGAATATCGCGCTTTCATGATGAGTTTTCCTTTCAGAAGCCTATTCGAATGATTCGAATAACTTCGCTCGACTCCGAAAGTTACACCCTCGCACGAAGAATTTTATGGATGAGATTCCCGGCGATGCCTTGGGAGTATGCGTCGCATCCCCCAGCCTTTGAAGCATTCGGGGAAGAATACCGCTCGCCCTGGAGTTAAGGTTGAGCCATGGCACCGAAAGAAGAAACTATCGGACTAAAAGAGCTTCAATTCGATCGCGAGCGCGACGTGCCGACGCTCGCAAAGCTTGCCGAACGGAACGTGCGGATCGGCACATCTTCCTGGAATTATCCGGGTTGGGTTGGGAAAGTTGATACTGACCATTATTCAGCCCCGTGAAGCTCGTTCGTAAAAAGCAAGTTCGAGAAAGGCCATGTTCGGGAAGTAACCCGCGTGTTCCCAACCGTGTGTTACGATGGCGGTTATTACCGGATTCCGAGCGACGAAACACTCCGGCGTTACGCGGAAGATATGCCCGAGAATGCCCGTATGGCAATTAAAGTTACCGATCAAATTACGCAACGTTACTTTAATCAAGGCCCACAGCGCGGGGAGTTTAATCCGGGTTACCTCGATGCCCGAACATTTACCGAGCATTTCCTTCCCGTCGTCACCGAATGTTTGGGAGCGAAGCTTGGGCCAATTATTTTCGAATTCTCACCATTTCATTTTGGCGGTTATCTGGCGAAGGATGACTACAAACCAGTTGAGTTTGTCAAAGACCTCCACCGATTCCTGACCGCCATTCCACACGGCGAGCATAAGTATGCGGTGGAGGTGCGCGATCCCGTGCTGATTGCTCCCGAATTCGGGCGCTATACGGACTGCCTCGAATATCACGGCGTTGCGCACGTCCTGAACGAGCAAACCTGGATGCCGGAACTTAAAGACCAATTGGATTTGCCAGGAATGTTCCCAACCAATTTCACCATCGTTCGTGCACTGCCGGCTGGGTGTTTCGCACGAAGAGGCCGTGAAAGAATTCGCGCCTTATACGAATATTAAGCGGCCGCTCCCGGAATTGCGATTTGCACTTGCTGAAATAATTCAGCACACGCTGGAAAATCGCCAGGGCTTTATATGTACGTCAACAATCGCACGGAAGGCAACGCGCCAGATACGATTGCGAATGTGCTGGGTCTTCTCGAACAGCGTTTTGCCCCATCGTCGCCAAAGGGAGCTTGCTAACAATTCACCCGCCAGAGTGAATTTTTTGGTATGCTCCTGAATTTGGTATTAATATTAGTGGTAGCTTTGATAGGCACCTATGAGAAGTACCTAAAGCGCTAATGGAAAGCCAAATTGTACATCTCGATCTCGATACATTTTTTGTGTCGGTTGAACGCATTCTTGATCCGAAACTGGAGCGCCGGCCCGTAATCGTCGGTGGCAATCCATTTGGGCGGGGCGTGGTAGCGGGTTGCTCCTACGAGGCGCGTGCCTTCGGCGTTCATTCCGCTCAACCGATTCGACAGGCATACCGGCTTTGCCCGCAGGCGGCGTTCCTGCACGGCAGCTATCTTTATTATGCGGAGTATTCGAGACTTGTTACTGCAATGCTAAAGGAATTTGTACCGCTGTGTGAAAAGTCTTCTGTGGACGAATTTTATCTCGACCTTTCGCATACCGAGCGCCTTATGGGGGATGGTTACCGTTGGGCCCAGGAAATACGAAAAACCGTAAACGGAGAAACGCACCTGCCCCTTTCATTCGGCCTTGCTACGAATAAACTCATTGCAAAAGTGGCAACATCCGAAGTAGCAAAGAACAATGCAGATCGCCACTTCAAAGTCCCGGAGGGACAGGAGCGGGCATTCCTTGCACCGTTTCCCGTCCGTGCGCTACCCGGTATCGGTGAAAAGATTGAAGAAAAGGTCACGACATTGGGGATCGAAACATTAGGCCAGCTTGCTCGAACGCCGGTGCAAGTCCTGCAACGATTCTTCGGCAAGAATGGCAGGACAATGAATGAGCATGCCAATGGCATTGACTATTCACCGGTGATCGAAACCCGCGAGCAAAAAAGTTATTCCCGCGAACAGACGTTCGTAGAGGAACCAAATTGATTCCCACACCATCGATTCGGCTCGCTCTCCATTTCGTCTCAGCTTGGCGAAGACCTTCGAAAAGCGAAATACTTTGCCGGAAAGCTCACTCTGAAACTTCGATACACCGATTTTGAGACAAAAACGAAAACTATTTGCTGCTCCTACACGAATCGTGATCGGGACATTTATCGCATCGCGCAAAAGCTGTTTCGGCAATTATGGACCCGGCGCGTTCGTGTTCGACTTCTCGGCATCGAGGCCACCGATCTCTTAGACGATCTCGAGCAGCAATTCTTATTCGACGAAGAGAAAATGACGGGGCTATATCCCATTATTGATTCTCTTAAAGCCAAGTATGGGAGTTCCATTATTCAATTTGCAGGAGCAAGGGCGGCCTAAGACGATAGCAGCATGATCCTCGACAATCTCACAGGTTCTGCGATCAAGCCACGGCGAGTGAAGCGTTCCACTCCGCAAATCTCCTGCGCGCACAAACGGCATTTCGATTGGCGTTCCGCGCTCCATCTCGCTGGAAGGGATATTAACCGTGTCCGCATCTGGAAATTGAAGTTCGCAGCGAATCTCTGCCGGACGGAACAAACATTCCGGTTTTTGATCGAGAGATCGCATCGCTCAGCTACGCTCGTCTGGCATGTCACTATCGATGAACTCCACGAGAGCGAGATTATTTAGATCTCCGGAGCTGGAGCGGTTCCTGCGTATGCTGGAAGAGAGCAGTTGCGGGCCAGCCACGCAATCGCGACATGTGCTGGTGTTCGCTTTCGATCGCAGCGCACACTACGATTCTAAGGTACTCGACTCCATTGAAACACTGGAGATTCCATTTGGAATTATCTTCCCATTCTTCTCGACACCGTACACCTTCGTGGAAAAGCCTCCGCATTCAGTCGATTTCTAAAATCGCTAAAGCTGCCACATGTTTTTCTGGATGCTCCCCAACTTGCCGGGTATTGTAAAGGATGCAACGTATCATACGGGCAGTCTTGCGGATTCTTCGGTGCCTGGGTCACAACACTCGTAGCTGGTTCGAACCGAACCCGGAAGAACGATTTGAATACTGCTATTCGGTAACTGAGCTTCCAATGCTTGCGATCGCGCGTGAAAGATTTACGGAATATCTATGATCGTGTTTCGTAACATTTTGCAATCGTGCTGGCTCCCACTGCCATTCAAAATGCTATTCAACTTTCGACATGTATACTAAGATGTTCACTCATCTACATTGCCACTCCTATTTCTCCTTCAATGCCGGAACGATACCCGCTACGGAACTTCCGGTGCTTGCAAAGAATGCCGGATTGAACGCGCTGGCACTTACGGATACGAATAACATGTCCGGCGCAATCGAATTTTATTTTGCCGCCAGGAAGGCGGGAATCAAACCGATTCTGGGGGTGGAGCTAAAGACGAGACGTGAGCGCGCGGTCCTTCTTGCTAAGAATAACGCGGGATACAAAGAAATGTGCGAGACGCTGACGAGTGTGCTTGCCGGGATTCCGCAAACGAAACCGAAACTTACACTCGAAGATGCCGAAGAGGCAAAGAAATTGCACATGAACTATCGAACGCGGATCAGCGATCCCCGCCATGATAATTGCTATCGCATCCCTATCTTTTGGAGTTATCCTCGAACGTCTATGACGCTGAGCTCTTCGAAAATGATCCTCGAAGTATCGACATTCGCATCCTTCGCTTAACCTGTTCGTGGAATTTATTCCTGCGGAGCGGAAGAATTGGAATTGAACTGCGCGAACTTTCGCAAAGATAGATTCACTGCCAATTCTGGCTTCCAACAACGTTTTTCTCCAAACTGCGAAAGATTATGAACTTCATGAATTGCTTCGAGCAATCGGAACGAATACGACACTTCATAATACGCCAGCCTATGAGTTAGCACACTCCTCCCAGTGGTTTATGGATGAAAAGGCACTTTCGTGAAATTGCCTATGGCCTTGATGAGGAGGCATTCCTCAATACCGGAAGAATCGCAGAAGAATGCAACGTGGAGTTCGACGTATCCTACAATAAATTTGCACGGTTTCCATGCGAGGATCCTTCCGCGAGTCTTCGAACGCTGGCGGAAGAGGGATTCGCCAGGCGATATTCCGCACCAACACCGGAACATCACTCGCGTTTCGAATATGAACTTGAAACCATTCGAACGTTAGGTGCAACGTCCTACTTTCTTGCAACTCATGACATGATCGCTTCGCTCGTTCGAAAAACTTTCCCGTATCTCGGACGTGGGAGTGGAGCCAACAGCCTTATCGCCTATTGCCTTGAAATCTCGAACGTCGATCCGGTTGCCAATAACCTTCGGTTCGAACGGTTCCTCAACCCGGAGCGAACGTCCGCACCGGATTTCGATATTGATTTTTGCTGGAAAGACCGCTACGAAGTAATCAACTACATGCTGGACAAATTCGGGCGCGAATATGCCGCCATGCTTTGCACGATACAATGCTACCGCAGATCACGGCGGAATTCGGGAAGTGGGTAAAGCGCTTGGTTTTACCGGATGCGGAGATTAACGAGACTTGAGTATCCGGCGTCCGGCTTGGCTGCACGAACGGGAAATATGCAGACTTTAAGCATCGTGAACATACGATGCCCGATGTGGAAGACTGGCTTCGGTGGTGCCGCGCGAGTGCAGGGTTTTCCACGGCACTTATCTGTTCATGCGGGCGGAATTGTGATTGGCGATAAGCCCCTCTCACATTATACTCCGCGTCAAAACGCTCCTATTGGAGTTCCCATCACGCATATCGACATGTTCAGCGCCGAAGATATTAAGCTAATCAAGCTGGATGTGCTTGCCACGCGGGGACTTGGAACATATTGGGATACGATGGACCTTGTCGAAAAACGGCATGGATCCCGCCCGCCTGTCGAGGATGAACGATCGCATTTACGGATGAACCAACTAAGAACTCATTCGCACCGGCAAAACGAAAGGATGTTTTTATATTGAAAGTCCCGCAATGATCGGATTGCTACGGAAGCTGCGAACGGATACCTTCGAAAATCTCACGGCCGCAAGCTCCGTCATTCGTCCCGGAGTTGCACAAAGCGGAATGATGGATGAATTTATTCATCGCCGCCATTTGGCAAGAACACGCAATGGCGCATCACCTATTTGGCAAAATTACTGCTCCCGAACCAGCGTCTTCCCGCCGGAGAAATCGCTAATGCCAAAGCAGTTCCGGAACTTGTAAAACTGCTTGCCGGATACGTACGGCGTCATGGTCTATCAGGAAGATGTGCTCACCGTCGTTCACGAATTCGCAGGACTCTCGTATGGCGAAGCCGATCTCTTCCGCCGCTCAATGTCCGGCAAGCTGCGTTCGCACGAGCGAATGTCCCAAATGAAGAATCGATTCATTGAAGGTTGTTCGAGTCGTGGAGTGGACACTCAGGAATTGCCGAAGAAGTGTGGCGACAAGTTTCGAGCTTTGGCAGGATATTCATTCTGCAAAGCGCATTCCGCGAGTTATGCAGTGCTTTCGTTCCAGGAAGCGTGGCTTAAAGTTCACTATCCGGCGGAATTCCTTTGCAGTGTGCTGAATAACTTTGGCGGGTTCTATAACCACCAGGAATATATAAATGAAGCAAAATCGCTTGGCATCACAGTAAAGCTTCCGGACGTGAACAAAAGCCAAATGCCTCACACAGTTGAGGAGGATGAAGTCATTCGATTGGGCTTCGTTGCATTCAAAAGCGTTTCCAATCAATCCCTCGAAAACATGCTTGCAAATCGCGAGCATGGCGGGCGATATACTTCCATTGAGGATTTCGCGCTTCGAAGCGGGGTAACGCAGGAAGATGGAATGACGCTGATTAAACTTGGAGCATGTGAGTCCTTCCAGCGGAGCCGCATGACCGATCATGCGCGATCCGTTGCTGCGATGAAGTTCGGTCTGCTGGTTCGGCAATCCCTTACAAAGACCGGCCAGCGGGCGCTCGATTTTCCGTTGGAACTAATGACCTATGATTTTTCGCATCTCTCGGAGCCTGAACCGCTAACGATCTTCCACCGGGAGCGGGAATCGTTCGGATATTATGTCACAAACCACCCAAGCGATTTCCTTCGATCTTTCGATGAGGGAACCGTCAAGGCTAAAGACCTGAGCAAGTACGCCGGGAAGCGAATAACGATCGTTGGATACCGCGCCGCTTCCAAAGGCGTGACCACGAAAACCGGCAAGCCCATGCTCATGCTTAACATTTCGGACGATACCGGAATGGTGGATGTCGTAGTTTGGAACGAACAATATGTCAAGTACTACTCCGAACTCGCAACCGGACAGGCATTCCGGATAACCGGCAAAGTGCAATTGAGCTTCGAGGTTCCGTCGCTCGAAGCGCAGATGATTGAAAAGGTAGAGTTTACAGGGGCGCGAAGCGAGATCCTCTGCTCTATCGCAACACCAACGCAATAAGAGACGACGCTGGATCGGAAGTGATCCATTCGACCGCCCGCCATCCATTCAATGAGCTGAAAAAGAATTGCGGAGAGGGAGAGATTCGAACTCTCGATACCCGAAGGTATAACGGTTTTCGAGACCGCCGCATTCGACCACTCTGCCACCTCTCCGAATGCCGGCATTTTGCGCTGCCGGCGATTCCGTTTGTCGAAATGCGGGGTGACAAACGGCCTCGCCCGGTTTCCCGTTCCGAATGGCGCGGCTTCATAATATTGTTAAACACAGGAACCCCATTCCGTTAACCACGGTTAACTTCGGTGGACATGAATACGCCATCCATCGAAGATTACATCAAAGCGATCTACAAAGCCAAAGCTCGCGGCGAGATTAGCTCGCGCGATATCGCGGCCCGTGTCGGTGTGAGCGCGCCCGCGGTGAGCAAGATGCTGCGCCGGCTGGTGAAACTCAAGCTCGTGCGGATGCATCCAGCCACCGGCATTCACCTTACCCCCTTCGGGGAGCGGACGGCGCTGCAAACGATTCGGCGGCATCGGCTCTTGGAACTGTTCCTCGTCCGGGAACTCGGATACCACTGGGATGAAGTTCATGCCGAGGCCGAGCGATTGGAGCATCACATCAGTCCACGCTTTCGAAGAGCGCATCGCGGAAAAGCTCGGCCATCCGGCATTCGATCCACACGGCGACCCGATTCCGACGGCCGGTGGCGAAATGCCGGATATCGAGGAAATCCCGCTCAACACTGCAAAAGATAATTCCCTGCTTATTATTACTCGCTTGCGCGATAACCCCGAGCTTCTCCGCTACGCAGCAGGCTTGGAACTGCTTCCCGGCGCGCAGATCGAGTTCCATGGCCGGCAGCCGTTCGGCGGCCCATACAATATTCTCATGCATGGCGAAGCAATCACCCTGGCTCCCGACGCGGCGGAACAAATTTTTGGAAGGGTCGTGGTATGAGCGATGAGCCGCTCCGAGCCTCGACGATCCCACCGGTAAAAACAAGGATGGTTTCGTCATGGGCGGAACCCGAGCCGATCGAGCCGCATAAATCGGCGAGCATCTGGCGGCGCGCGTTCGCGTTTTCGGGGCCCGCGTTCCTCGTCGCAATCGGCTATATGGATCCCGGAAACTGGGCGACGGACATCGAAGGCGGTTCCCGTTTCCATTACCAGCTTTTATGGGTGATCTTAGCGAGTAATCTCATCGCGATTCTTCTGCAGATTCTTTCGAGCCGATTGGGCGTGGTAACCGGCCGCGATCTTCCGCAAATGTGCCGGGAACGGTTCTCGAAACCCGCAGCGATTTTTAACTGGCTCATTGCGGAAGTTGCAATCGTTGCTTGCGATCTGGCGGAAGTTTTGGGAAGCGCCATCGCACTTAATTTGCTTTTCCATATTCCGCTCCTGCCTGCGGTATTGATTACCGCGCTGGATGTTTTATTTATTCTCTTGCTTCAAAGCAAAGGGGTGCGACTCATCGAAGCCGTGATTCTTACGCTGATTGGCACGATGAGCGTTTGCTATCTCTTCGAAATTTATCTGTCGCATCCTGCATGGGGATTAATCGGGCAGGGCCTCGTCACCCCCACACTATCGAACGGCAGCCTTTATATTGCATTGGGAATTTTAGGCGCGACCGTTATGCCGCATAATTTGTACCTTCATTCCCATCTGGTGCAATCGCGGAAAGTCGGGCGGTTCCTTCAAGGAAATTCGTTCCGCCCTGCGATATAACGTCCTCGATACTGTATTTGCCCTCAATCTGGCATTCTTTGTCAATGCGGCGATCCTCATCATGGCGGCAGCGGTTTTCTTCGAGCGCGGAAAAGTGGTGACCGAAATCCAGCAAGCCTACTATACGCTGGCGCCACTATTGGGAACCAGCCTCGCGAGCCTGGCTTTCGCGATTGCGCTGCTTGCATCCGGACAGGCTTCTACGATCACTGGCACGCTCGCCGGGCAGGTAGTCATGGAAGGATTCTTGAAGATGAAAATTCGCCCGTGGCTCCGCCGATTGATTACGCGAAGCCTCGCAATCATTCCGGCGGCTGCCGTGATTGCTTCCCAGCTTGGTAACGGAGTTGAAGCGCAAAATCATGCAATATACAATCTGCTAATCCTTTCACAGGTTGTGCTTTCGGTACAGCTTTCGTTTGCGACGATCCCGCTCGTGATGTTCACGAGCAAAAAATCCATTATGGGAGAATTCGTGAACCCGCTTTGGCTGAAGGCACTGGCATGGGCCGTCGTTGCGGCAATTGCGGGGCTGAATGCGTATCTCATCTTTCAATAGTTACACATCGGTTCTTGTTGAGTTTACTAAGGGAATCCATTCGAGTTAACTATGGTTAACTCCGCGCATGAAGCCTTTTTTCATCCTCTTGTTTGCGGGATGCCCCGCTATCTTTTCCTTGACCCGGGCAGCGGGCGCGCAATCGCGGCAGTCGGCGAATGTAACCATTTTTGTTTGGAATGCGAAGCATGCGAATGCGCTGGAGCTTGCTCGTGTCGCGCTGTTTCGGCACGGGGAAGTTGTGCGGAACGGGGTAACGAATGTAGCCGGCTACGTGCAGTTCCGGAACGTTCCTTGTGGGAACTATCTGCTGGCGGTAGCGATGGTCGGGTTCCAGCCGTTTAGCGACACTATTTCGGTTCGGAGTGAAGCGGTGTTGGATTCCGCCGAGCTCGAAGAAAGCGCAGCGACGGAAGTTGAAGTAACCGCGTCGAGTCTTCCGCCGATTTCCACCATCGATGCTTCCGGCAATCAGGTCTTTGAAGCGGAGAACGTATCATCCAGCGCCCGCCGCTCGCATGACACAGCTTATCCAGCAAAACCTGATGGGCGCGGTTCGCGCGCCGACGGGCGAAGTTCACATTCGCGGCCAGCATGGAGAATATACTTATTATGTCGATGGCGCGCCGGTTCCGCTGGGCGTCTTTGGAGGATTGAACGAGATTGTCGATCCCACCGTGATCGAACGCGCGACGTTCGTTTCCGGCGGTTGGCCGGCCGAATACGGCGGGCAAATGGCGGCGGTAGTCGATATTACCACGCGGGTTCCCACCGGCGGATTTCACGCGAACGCGGCGACTTACGCCGGAAGTTACGTTCCCAATGCCAATAAAGCCACCGTCATTCAGCCCGATCATATAATAAATTCCGATGGCGAGTCACTCGATATGAGCGATCACGATGGGCCGCTGGGATGGTTTCTCTCCGGCTCGCGGCAGGAGACGGACCGTAGAATTGATTCGCCCACGCCGATTGTCTTCCACGACCATGGCTCGGATGTTTTCCTGTTCGGCAAAGCGGATTATATTTTGTCAGACAACGATTATCTCACGCTCGATGCCAGCTATGGCAATACCGGTTCCCAAGTTCCATACCAACCGGAAGTAACCGGCCCGCAGGATGATTTCGAGCGTATCACGGAAGCCTTTCAAACGCTTTTTTACTTCCGAACGCTCTCGAACGAACCGGGAAATGAATCGAATTTATTCGAAACGATTTATTTGCGCGAAGGCGGTCTTAATTACATCCCCGGCGCTTCCGATTCCGCTTCATTCCTCTTCGCATCGGACACCACGAACGGATACGTCATTGCGGAAGAGCAGAATTTCGTTACCATCGGAAATCGCGTGAAAATCGATAAACGGTTTGGCGAGGATTGGCTTTGGGCGGCAGGAGGAACGATTAGTTTGACGCGCGGCAGCCAGGATTTTTCCTCGCGCGATTCCGCCGGAAACCCGGGGCCTGGTGTGGCATCGGACTATGTTGGTTCCGATTTCGGCGCGTTCGTCGAAACCCAATGGCAAACCGAACCCTGGCTTCGCATCGATGGCGGCGTGCGGTACGACCAGCAAATTTCGCCAGATATTGAGTTCCAAAACCAGGTTTGTCCTCGGCTGAAATGTAATTTTATGTTCGATGCGGAGAATTCCGCGTACCTCTATTATGGCGATCTGTTTATGCCAACGGTGATCGAATCCATCCATCCGTTTGTGAGCAATGTAAGTTCCACCGGCATTGCCACCGTCGCGGAACGCGATCATTTTTACGAGGCGGTATTCGCGCATCATCTTGGGGAGGGTATGAGCGTGAAGCTGGCGTATTATTTAAAAAACTCGAATCCCGGCGTGGATGACGAAACCGTCGGCAACAGCGCCGTAAAGATTCCCTTCAATCTACAATTTGTGAAATCGCAGGGCATCGAGGCGGGAATTTCATACGCTTCCGAAGCATCGCCCTTTTCGGGCTATATTAATTCCTCAATCAGCCATGTTTATAGCTGGGGAACGTTAACCGGAGGCTTCCTGCCAATTCAGCAAACAAGTGCGCCGGTGGATCGCGATCACGATCAGCGCCTCTCGGCAGTGTTCTCACTAAATTATCAGCCCTCGAATTGGTTTGCGAATGCCATGGCGATCTATGGATCGGGCCTGTCGAACGGGAACATCGATATTCCCTTTGGCACGGGTTTGTTCGACTTCAATCAGGCTGGGAAGGTCACGCCGTCGTGGATTGTAAATTTTTCAGGAGGCGTGACGCTGCCGCTATCCGGTAGCGAATCCCTTACGCCATCGCTTTACATTACGAACCTCTTCGATGACGAGCATTTGCTCAAAGGCGCCTACACGAACGGGCCAAGCTGGGAAGAGCCTCGAAATATTATTCTTAAAGTTGCGTTGCATGTTTAGAAAAATGGATGTCGGCGGCATCTTTTCTTCCATGTCAACGTAAGTTCCCATCTGAATGGAACCGAGAGGAAACCAAGTAGTGTTCCCGCACAGAGCAGAAGCCGTGTAACCCATTATCTATGGACATCAATAGTAGTAGTAACCGCGAGAGTGATATAGGACCGGGGCGCGAGGAAAATTCTTTCGCGTCCCGACTTCGGGAGGGCAGTGCAGGTTGCATGTCAAACCGGTGGATGAGCCGTTTTTGCTGGCTTAGCATGTAAGCTGGCTCCGCTCCATCTCCGAGGTTGCATGCTCCCCTCGCAACCCGTCCCTCAGAAGGAGATGGAAATTGATCAACCGCATTCCATTTGTTCAGACTACGCCAGCGTGGCTTGAACTTCGCTGGATGTTTGCGTCATGCGTAAACGGTTCGATTATCGGAGCTGCGTGGCATTCGCGCCGCCCTTCTTTGCATACAATGTAAAGCGTTCAATATCCTTGTAACCCTGAAATCCTGCGAATTCGATCATGCCCACCAGCGAACTTCCGAGCGCCGATAAAACGGATTGTCCCTTCACCCTCGATGCCGGCCACTTCCAAATAGAGATGGATTTTGCCGATTTCACATACAACCTCTCAAATGGCGAGCATGGGAAGAGTATTACTTACCGTATGGCGCCGCTCAATGCCAAAATTGGCTTGCTCAATAATGTTGATTTGCAGCTCGTCCTTGTACCCTGGTTGCTCGAACGCACGTGGCTGGCCGATGGAACTATTGCGGATCGCTCGGGCATGGATGGAATTACTCCCAGACTCAAGATCAATCTCATCGGAAATGACAGCGGCTTTTTTGCGATTGCGCTAATTCCGTTCCTTACCATACCCATTGGGCTAGGCGCGGCAGGCGCCATAGAATGGGGATTAGGAATTCCCTACGCCTTCGATATCCCTGGATGGGACGCCGGAGCGCAAACCACGATGTATTCCAATCGGGAGGACGCCACTTCCCCATATCAGTTGGAACTCTCTAATTCGGTCAGCATTGGCCACAAGATATTCAGCTCGATCTCCTATAGCGGCGAGTTGTTCAACTCATTCACTTTGAACCACGCCGCTTCGCCGATCTGGACCGCCGACACATGGTTCACATATCAATCGGATGAGAATTGGCGCATCGACGCGGGAGTGTATATCGGTCTCTCGTCCGCCGCCGATTCCTGGCAGCCTTGGGTGGGGATGACCTGGCGCGATTGAGGCTTACCACAGCCAATCGCGGCTCTCGCTGCGTATCTTATCTTCCAATAGCCCGCTCTACGCATCTGCCCTTCTGCTGAATACCTCGGAGTGCGGTGCAATGAAGGCACAGAAATACGGTGCGCGGGCCAAACACGCTGCCCCATTGTAACTCCCATTCGTGGGATTGAACGAACCGGATTCAAAGCTCATCACTTCCACCAAAAGAAAAACCCGCTCGAAGCGAACGGGTTTTCAAATTCAGCAAAACGTCGGATCAATTCCGGCGTCGAATTACGCCGTCTCTTCCTGAATGCGGAACTGGCGGCGGGCGGCACGCTGGCGAAGCATCTTGTTCTTCACCGACGGCTTTTCGAAATAGGTGCGCCGACGGTATTCCTTCAAAATACCTGCGCGCTCGTATTTCTTCTTGAATCGCCGGAGAGCCCGGTCGATCGGTTCGTGTTCCTGTACGATAATTCCTACCACGTTAATTCACTTTCTCCTTTGAAAATTGGTGCGCCAATAACTATCCTCGTGCGCTGTGAGTTCCGCTTGGTGCGTCTTATTGTGCCTGGAAATTTTCGAGCAATTTCCGTTCGCCCGATTTCTCGAAATGGACAAGCACGGCATTTCGCCCGCTCGCCGTTACCTCTTTGCCAATAACGGTTCCAACATCATCCCAGTCCTTATGGAAAATGGCTTCACCAAGCGCAAAGATTCGGCTTGGGGAATATGGCGTGCATTCTGCGGCGCTGAGCGTGGTGTGCGTTTTCGGCTTCTCATTCATAAGAGAAGTCAAGTTCACAAGCATTGTATTGTGGCACTTTGTGCAGCGAACCCAGAGATTCTCGGGCACCGGCTCTTCGCTGGCCCGGTCAATTGGCTGCGGCTCTTCGCCGGCCAGGCGCGTGCGGGCTTCCCCGACGATTTCTTTTCGGGCCGTGCGGGTACACTCGGAGCAGAGCATGAGCCCGGTAATATATTTCGAGCGCCGCTTCGTGCGAGCCCGCGGAGTTTTCGTCGCTGTTTTCGTAGCCAAAATCAATTCCTAACTAATAACGGTACCATATCCTGGCTACAAGCCTCCCGAGAGGTAGCAATCACTATGAGCCTGGCCAGGATCGAGGAAATTCCGAGTCTCATTAAACGAGAGCGGAGTGTTAAACCGTTCCTCGATAGCCGAATGCCTGAAAAACGACAAAAGCACAATAAAATAGGGTTTTCAACCCCGAGGAACAGAGAGTTTGCCCTTCAAATGGTGTTGGATTTTTTTGACCGCTTCGGTAATACCGGCTTCGAAGGCACCTTTCGCAAAATGCTCGGTGAGCGTGCCAGCAACATCTTTCCATGCATCCGGATGAATGCGGGTATGCACGCCCTCATCACCATATACATAGAATTTCCGCTCGTGATAGAGGATCAGCAGTAGAATTCCGTAACGTTCATCGTGCTCATGAAGGCGTAGTGTGGAAAACTCCTTTCGGGCAAGTTCTTTCAGCGAAAGATCGGCTTCGCCGGCGTCACGAAAATCGCGGATGGAAAGATGGATGCGCGCGCCGGTCGATTCCTCGACACTCGCAATCGTGTGCGCAATTCGTTCAAGGGCCTCGCGAGGCAAAGCCTCGGAGGCATGTGCGGGGTAATTCATAAGCTACAAAAATACGACATAATCAGTAACGGTCAGTAGCTATGCCCAATTGCCACTGGAAACACCCGCATTATTCGCTCGATTACGGTGGATTCGCCGATTCGATTCATACACTCATGCGAGTAAATGGGGCATTCATGGCTGCCGTGGGGCGTGCAGGGACGACACCATAGTCCATCCAATTCGATAACCTCCCCGCGCCCTTCCGGTGGCGCAAAACCGAAGTTCGGCACGGTTGGGCCATAGATGGCAAAAACTTTCGTCCCGACGGCGACGGCGGCATGAACCGGCGCGCTATCGTTGGCCACAAGAAGTTCCGAACGCGCGATCGCGTACATCGATTCGAGGAAGCTTGCATGGCCGGGGAGATCGAGCACCGCGCCTTCCGGACAAGCTTCGCGAATTCGCCGCCCTATCTCCGCTTCTGCATTTCCACCGATGACGATCACACCAAGCCCGCTGCTCGATAGCGCCTTCGCCAATTCAAGATACTTATCATCTCCCCACCTTTTCGTTTCCCACGCACTCCCCGGCGCGAGCGCGAAGCTTCGCTCGAATCGTGAGACGAACCGCTCGATCTCCGGAATCGCCGGTGGAATGATTCGTGGAAGTGCGGCAATCGGTACACCGGGAATCAATGCCTGCAAGAGCAGCGCCGCGCGTTCGTAGCGGTTGCGCCAGCCCGAATCGGGGACTGCCGCTGTCAACCCCGCATGGGTCATCGCTTCAAAACCAATTTTTGCGGGGACGTTTAGCATTCTCGCAAGGGACTGAGAGCGGCGCGAGGAATGCAAAAGAAATAGTGTATCGAAGCCACGAGCATTCAACTCGTCGGCTTTTATGCGGATGCCAGCCGGGCCCGATTCCGCGCCATGCTTGTCGAACACAATCGCTTGGGCAACATCGGGCGAGGCCAGCAGGACTTCAGCCACCCCGGGCCGCACGAGATAGGTAACCTCTGCCCCCGGCCGAGCCTCTTTAATGGCGCGCGCGAGCGAAAGCGAAACGATCG
The DNA here is from genome assembly GCA_963702215.1 of uncultured Bacteroidota bacterium. Lineage (GTDB taxonomy): Bacteria > Bacteroidota > Ignavibacteria > Palsa-1295 > Palsa-1295 > PALSA-1295. The sequence goes on along the minus strand of OY969726.1, from coordinate 3,564,498 downwards.
CATCACCTAAAAAGGCCGTCTCGATGATGAGCGCGTTCATTCCCGGGCGTGCTTCCAGCGCCGGTGCTGCCAGAGCCATAGTTCCGGTTTTTCCCGAATCGCACTCTCGAGCACGCGCGTATGCCTTGCCGTTAGCTCTCGGGTATTTTCCGGGCTCGATCCGACTAAATCGTCAAACGGCACTTCGATAAATCGCGCGCGATATCCCGATGCCGTCCGTTCGAGCGGATGGAGAAAAAAAATCGGTGCGCGCGTTGCGAGCGCCAGCCGCGCCGTGCCTTCGAACGTGGGAACCTCCCGGCCGAAGAATGGAACCCGCGCTTCTTCCGGGGACGCCGTCTGATCGCCCAAAATCGCGAGCAGTTCTCGGTTTCGAAGCGCTCGAAAAATTGCGCGGACGTTTCCGGCATCGAGCATTTTATTTCCGAAACGCGTGCGCATGGCAGCCAGAAATCGTTCCGCAATGGAGGATCGTTGATTTTTTATAATGACATCGAGCGGCGCGCCAATTCGGAGCGCGCAGCCCAGGGCCAGCCATTCCCAATTACCGATATGACCGGAGAGCAAGATCGCTCCGTTTGGCCCGAGAATTTTCGAGCGCATTGCATCCAGATTCACGATTTCGAGACCATGCCTCACACGCGATTTGGATGCAACACGAAGATACAGAAATTCGAAGAAGACCACACCTAAATTCGCGTAACTCTTTCGAGCGATCCGGCGCCGCTCGTGCCCATTCTGTTCCGGAAAGGCGCGCTCAATATTTTCTCGTGTGATCCGGGAGCGAATGCCAACGACGTACGCGAGCCGCCCGATCGAGCCGCCGGACCAGCGTAACAGCGCGAGCATCAATGCGCCAATTGCAAAGCTTCCGTGGACATCCAACCGGGATCATAATTCTCGCCAACCACATTCGAATTGACAAGCGAGTAGTTGCCGCCGCCCGTGCGATCGACAAAATCGAACTCCGCGCGATCGCCGGTTCGAAGACGAATATTGGGATCGGAATCGTATCCCCATGTAATAAACGGCTTGTATCCTGCTTCGTTGTATTCGTGGTTTACATACTTCGGAGGTCCGTAAGTAATTAGAACGCGACCGCGGCTGGTTTTCCATCCGGGGATCTTCATGTAAACATATTGCTGATCTGCTTCCGCGACGCGAGCGTTGAAGACTCGGAATTCATCCAGGGGCTGGGCCGCACGATATTTGTCATCCTGCTCGCGCCAGAACGAAAAGAGGAAATGCTGCTTATCATCGAGTGTCGTTAGTTTCGCGGCCCGCTGGTGATCGGCATCGTCACCCCAATACATGGACTCTTGAACGAGATCGTCAGCTTCGGCATCGGTGAGCTTAGAGAATTGAGAACCCGCAAAGAGGATTGAATCGGCAGAGAGCGATGCCACCGGCGCAGGCGGAGCCTGGGAAAGCGTGATATCCGAGGCATAATAAAAATTCTTCTCGCCTTGTGCCACGACCGCATCCTGATATTTCACTTGAATTCGCAGCCGGTACGAATCGCTGGCGAGTCCATCGATATCCATGCCGAGGATCAAGGGAATGGTCGCTCCGGCGAGCGGAACGCTATCCGTATTGGAAACCATCTGCAAACCCGAGGGATCGAGCACCGCAGTCGTAACCTGGACGCTCTGTGAGGGATCGACTGCGGCTTTTGGGACGTAGAGCTCCGTATAATAAAAGAGCTTGGTATAATTTTCGCCAAAAATTCCCGAAGGATTCGGGGTCACGATATATCCGGCCTTCTCGAACGGCCCCACGCTTCCATCCGATTTTGCAACTTTCGAAGCAAGTTCCACCCCGCTCAGTACAAATTTAGCCGTATCGCGATCGGGCAAATGCAGCGGCATCACGATCGTATCGAATGCATGCACGCCATCTTTTTCACCCGTGTACCATAGAAACGCTGCCGCGATTGTATCACTGTAGGGGACGGCGAAACCCGTCGCATTTAGGAGCTTGTTCGCGCCGGCTGAATCCAACTGCGCCTGCGTGCATGGGCATCGAACGGTATCTCGAATGTCCTTCGTTTGCGAAACCTTCCCGTTCTCCCAGATTTCTGCTCTCGCATACGTGAAGGCAGTAGGAACGCCGGCAACCGGCTTAAAGCTGAGCGCATGCTCAAGGACACCGTAGTCGATTTCGACCTGCGCGTGCGTGCTATCATAGTGGTAACCAACCGCGTCGGCTTCGAGCGGACTCTGCGCCCGCGTCGCAAGCGGGAGCAGGAAGATGAGTGAGGTGCTAAGAAAAAGGCGATAATTCATCATAACGGTATGCTCCTCTATCGTTATCGCCGTCCTTAAGGTTTCATTTGGGCGCTGGCCAAACGGGGTGCAAGGCGAAGCAACCTACTGGAACGTCGCGCTGATCGAGATGCGGTTGATCCCTCCGAGCGTTCGCGTCGTATTGTAGGCGTAGTCGATAATACCCGAAAAATTCTCCGTCTTATAATGGAACCCGGCGCCGACGCCTAAGCCGAGTTGATCCTCATTGAAGGCGTATCCTGCGCGAAACGCTGCCATGTCATTCCAAATATATTCTGCGCCGAGATTATATTGCTCCGGACCATCCGAATGCGTGGAGAAATCGAAATCCATGTTGAGTTTCTGATTCTCGACTTTCCCTTGCAGCACGTCTGTCGCCAGACCGATGCGGAAGATAAGCGGGAGCGGATAATTCCCGGTATTGAGCGTTCCGGCCAGCGAATCGCGATAGGCATTGATATTTGGATTATTCGCAACAAAATCAAGGCTGTTCCCCGAAAAATTGCGATCAGCACCAAGGTTCGAGAGATCCATCGAGATCGTCATGTGATAAAAATCGGTGAGATAGAGCGAACCGGCATCGAAGGCCAGACCGTCTGCGCTCATGTCCAGGATGGAACTTCGCAGGTACTTCGCCGTCGCACCGAACGAAAACCGGTCCGTCAGTGCGCCAGCGATCGTCGCCGAAAACGAGAGATCGTTCGCGTTGTAAGTTCCCGCGTTGGCGTCCTGCTGAATCGTGGCCTTGGAAATATTTCCATAATCGACCATGGTTAGCGCAAAGCCGGCTCGGTAATGTTCGCTCACCGGAATCACGGCAGCAATAAAGTTCTCTGTAACGCCCGCGAACCAGCTTGTGTAGTCTGCGCCGACATTGATACCTGGCAAGGTCGCAATGCCGGCCGGGTTCCAATAGAGCGCGGTGACATCGGTAGCAAGCGCGCTATAGGCGCCAGCCATGCCGGCCGCACGCGCGCCGATCCATAACTTCGTAAACGCGGAGCCGGAGGACCCATTATTCGTGAAGTTTGAAGCGGTGGTAGCAACCGTGGAAGCTTGCGCAAACGCGGAGGGTGCGAGAACGGCTTGCGAGCCCGCAAGCAGCGCGCCGATCGCGAGGCCAACTGCGACGACCGCACTCCTTCCCGAGTGGCTTCCGCAGTGTGTTGTCGAAAATGTCATAGTCTTTGCGTAAAATTTCTGGGTGACGATCATGCTCGAGCCGTTCCTCATGGTTATTTCGATTGTCCGACGACGACCGCAAATTTCGTGGTAACCTCACCCGTCTCCGCGCCCGAATTCGGGTCCTTGGCGACGACGCGTGCGAATAATACCTGGCTGCCAACTCGCTGGCCGCCGCTTGTCAGCAAGTTCCACGTTTCCGTGGAGGATTGATCGCCAAGCTGGCTGTAATCATACGTCGTCGTCGAGAGGCCGGTTGTCTCATTCGGCGTGGTCGTCGATGCATAGCCAATATGTTCGATCGTCTGCACGAGCGTGCCATCCAGCGCGTAGATTTCAATTGTGCATCGCGGAGGCAAACGTGTGAAGAATAGCTTTGCGTTATCCGTCGAAGTCTGGCCGATGTGGGTAACGATATAGGGATTCGGTACGACCTGAACCTGCTGGAGCATCGAATCGGTATAATTACTCGTATTCGCGAAATCGACTTTCGGGCCGCTTTCCGTCACGATATGGAACTCGGCGCCCGGGAACGGAAGATTTTTCGCCAACCCGGTGAAGGAGAGCATGATCTTATCGCCCGGCTGGAAATCGTTCGTGTGGGGATTCTGGTGATCCGTGGTGTTACCCTGATACGTTGTGATTTTCCCCGCAATGGTGTCACCCGTTGTGTTTCCAGCCAAGTCTGGAATTTCGGGAGCGTTGAACATAATCTCTGCTCCACCGACGCTCAATTTATGAACCGTATAAGTATAAGAATTGGCGTTGGCATCGAAATTATTCGGGCCATTGATCGGGAAGTAGTATGGGCCAACCGTTGCGAAAGAATCCACCGCGCCGGAAGCCGTCTCCTGGAAGTTATCGAACGTAGCATTGGTGTGAGGCGAAGCAGGTGCCGCCTGGTCCTCATAATGATAGGCCGACATTTCGAACCATCCCGGATTCGGGACCTTCATCGTGTCGGGATCATTATAGGCCGGAAATAATTGGCCAGTGGTAGATGTCAGCGTATTGCTATAAAAACGCCAGTCGTTTTCAATAGTCATATCTGAAGCCGTATCCTTGACGGGTCGGAGTATGGAGCTGGGGCAGCCATCGACACTGACCGTAATCGGCATTGCGGCGGGATAAATCGCGTCGCCGTTCTGCATCAAGACTTTCACCGGTCCCGGATTCATCAGAGCGCCAAACGTTACATCGTAGGTGACCTGGCCAAGCGCGCCTAAGAATGACGGCCGCGTGCTGTTAGTCTCGTAATGATAGTACGCGGTGGCTGCTTTCCAAATATAGCCAATCGTATCGCCGGAAGTATTCGTATCAGCCTTCACGATGCTGGTCAAATAATAGACGGTATCGTTCGGAGTTCCAGGCTGCTTCCTTACGACCGAGTCGCCAGGTGCGAGGGGCGCTCCCAACACTGTTATTTGCGCTGCCGGAAGGAGTATCGATGGCCGCTGGACCGAATCACCGGGCAAATTAAAAATATTCTGGCTCGAATCGAGCGCGGAACCATTATTCGTGCGGTGGGAAAGGCGTAGAATGTTCGGATCGCCCGCGCCCTGGACGGTCACCTTGCTCAGACGGTAGGGTGCGCTCAGTTCCTCAAAATTCACATCGGCCAGCACCTTGAATGCGTCATCGACGGATTGATTTGGCGCGAAGGCCGAATTATCCGTACTAAATTGCGCCCCGAAGGTGCTATCGGGTGTAATCGAGCCATCGACATGATAGGTAATCGCGCCCGGAAGCGAAGTCGGGAAATAGTATGCCACAGTATTCTTCGACGGATTTTGGAGCGTCGCGTAGGTATTATTCACCTGACTATTTCCATCGGGCCCTTTCTTGGTATCCGTCACGTCAACGTACATATCCATCGGACTTTGGTCGAGGATATTATCGGTGTATTCCGTCCATCGGGGCTGGAAGCTAACATTGATCGTGTCGTTCGTAAAGAGCTTCGCGAAAATTCCGGTATCGACGATGCTCAGATAAATATCCTGCACACCGCCGGAATCGGGCTGAATGACTCCGCTGCCGGCGGCGCAATTTCCGGCAATACCCGAGGCCGTATCCGCATTGAACGGAACGAGGAAGACCGGCTTATTGGGAATACCGACCACGAAATTTTTTGGAGGAACGATAGCCGTATAGAGCGGGCCAATCTTGTTTGTGGAATCGTACTCATCGTAAGCGATGAGGTAATAATAGTACTCCACACCATTATACAAACCCTCCGTGCCCGTGAGGATGCCATCGTGGTTGTCGTCGCCAATATCCAAATACGAATGCGGAATCGGGTGCGGTACGCTATTGGTGCGGGCGTAGTGGAAGTGATTGAAATGACCGAACGTCGGGCCGGGCGTGGTATCGAAAACCGAGTCGATCTTGAAATCGTATCTCTGCCATTGGCCGAGCATCACATCCGGATTGACGCCATCGGGGCGAATCGTGCTATCGTGATCTAAGCGAGTGCTGCGCCAAAGCTGGTAGCCCATGAAGTCGAGCGTAGCTTTTTTCTGAATGGAGTCTGGGTAGCCAAGAAGGTCGCTCACCACATCGCGACTCGTATCTGCCGTGCTATCCCACGAAACGAGTACCGCGCGATCGAGGGCGGTTGTCTTTAGATTCGGCACACCCGGCGGCACGGGCGAAAGGAAGTGATTGACGACATAGCCAGTATCTCCGGGTGAAAGCACCTCCGGCGTTGGCTCCCCAAAGACCTGATGCGCAAAGTCGGTCAAAAGCAAAACGGCGCCAAAATTCTTTCTGTAATCGGTGTTATCGACTTGCGCAATGGTTATTCCCACCACGGTTTCGACTGATTTCCCCGGCGGCAGCGTGAACGGCCCCGTCGCCATCAGGAGGCGCTGATCGCCATAAGCGCCATTGAAGTGATCTTTCTCACCCGATGAAACAAAGTCATAGCGCAAATCCTGAGTGGAAGGATCGTTTTGGATTACCCAGTCCTTGAAGGTAGCAAGACCAAGCTGACCGGAGTCGGCAGTTGGCGTCGGGGTTCTTTGAAAAAGGCTGTTAGGTCCGTAACCATGCAAATCCAAGCTATCGTCACTCGCAACGATATTTCCTTTGGAGTCGATTGTAGGACTTTCGAGAAAGCTGAAGCCGATCCAGCCATATTGCTTGCCATTCGGCGGCTTGTTATAATCGCTCCACTGGACTCCCATGTTCAATTTAGATAAGTCTGATTGATATGGCTCCCGAAGCTGCGTGAGCAACCCCGGTGGTAATCCGATCGTTGTCGGTAGCGTGCTATCGACAATGCTGTTGCCGTCAAGATTCTGCACAGCGGCATCGAGATCGGGATCGAAAGCCGGCGCCATCCAACAATCGATCAGCGAATCCTCGGCGGTGTTTGGCGGATTGGAATTCGTTACTTTCTGCCGAAGGAAAATCATATCGCGGTAACGGCCAAAGCTCCAGGAATAAATGGCTTCCGTCACATCGATGCCAAAGGGATAACCTGCGTTCGGCCGGAATTCTGGATCATTTACAGGATCCTGATCGGTGTATTCGTTAACAATATCTTCTTCCGAAAACATCGCCGGCTTCACGGTCGTCGGGCCGGCATCGACTTGCTTCGCGAGTGCGTCTCGCTCTTTGGTGTCCGAAATGTAATCGCCAAAATAAAAATTATGACCGAGCGTTTTTGACGTCGAAGTATCCCAAATCGGCCAGGTATAACCTGGTGCGGGAACGTTCGCGGATGAGCCAGAAATATAGGTTCCATCCGTCTTATTGTAGCGCGGGCTAACGTAAGAAATATATTTCGCGTCGGCCTGCGCGCTCGGCGAATAGATGCCATCCGAAGACTGATGCATGACGGAAGAATACTCTCCTTCGTTATACCAGCCTACGCCGGAATTCGGGTTGTATCCCAGGTCGCAGAGCTTGACAAGCTTGCCCTGAATATCTTTTTTCGTCGCGAACCAAAGCCCCTCGCCAAAAATGTAGCTATCGCCGGAACCACGCGGCCAGAAGAGCCCCTCGTTCTGGCCATTACCGGCATTGAAGAGCACGCCACGGTTCGTATAAAAAAAATCGAGGTTACTATAAACGTTCTTCTGCCGTTTGAAGGCGAGCGTCCCCTCGCCGCCCTTTTTTCCATTCGTGGCGGAGTGCGAAGGACGCGCCTGCGCCCATTCCGGCGCGAAGGATAATACGGCGAGCACGAGGAGAGCCGCGCAACGGCCAAAGCGGCGGCACGTAAAGCGCGGACGAAAACGTCCGCTCCGAGAGTAAGGTGTAAGCATAAGTCTCAAAAGTCTAAAAATTCGCTAAAATTGGTTCCGGCATGGAGCGAGATCGGATTCGCTCGCCTCGAAAGCTTGGTTGGAAAGCGTGAAATGAATTAGAAGCGAAGGGTAAAGTTGATAAAGACTCGCCGCGGAATTTGGTAACCCACGCTACGGGCAAAATTATCGGTTCGAAACTGGTTATAAGCGGTTTGCTGCTCCGCCAAACTGACGCGGCCGTCGTGATTCAGGTCGATGCGCGGATTATAATAAAGATTCCCGAACGCGTCAATTTGGCCGCCGCGAATATTCGTCGGGTCGTTATAATACTCGGTGGTCGCTGAAAGCAGGCCGGTGGATCCATCGTTATCGCCTTGTCCGGTTTGAGGATAAACATAGAGCGGCGTGGTGCGGTCGAAGAGGTTTGTTACCTCCAGCGAAAGATCGAGAAAGAGCGTGCTAACGCTCGCGCCGAAGAGATCGCTGAGCGGTATGGTTCGAGTGAGCATGGCATCGGTCTGGAAGTAATCGGGTTCCCGTTCCCCGTTGTAAGACCCAATCTGCGCGCCTCGCGTATCAAGCGCCGTATAAGGCGTGCCGGATTGATACTCCGTCGTGGTCTGGAGCGAGAACCACTCGAGCAGTTTCTTGCCGAAGAGCGTCGGCCCTTCGCCCTGGTTATAATTGATGTTGAATAGCAAGTTAGCCACGTGCGTACGGTCGAAGTCGAGCGGAAACGGCGTCAGCGGCAGAACGGAGACCGGCGAACTCGGATCCTGATTGATAAGCGCCGAGTAGTTATCCGTCGCGGAGGATGAAGTTCCCATCGCCGAAGAATAGGTGTAATTGAATTTGACCGACCAGTTATCGGCCATCTCTTTTTCCATCACAACCTCCACGGAGCGATCGCTCCCGTATTCATCGTCTGTAAAGATTTGGTAGCTGGTCGGAAGCAGCGGGCTTGCGATGTTTTCAAGCCCGGCTTCATTTCGCAGATCCTTATAAATGCCTGTGATACTAAAAGCGAACACGTCCGAAAGCTGCGTGTTGAAACCGACGTCGACTTCTTTAGTGCGTTCGGCCTGCAAGCCGGCATCGCCAATGATCTGGTTGCCGCGCGCCAGATTGAGCGCAAGCTGCGTGATGCTACCGCCCCCGGTGCTGAGAAGCACATCGTTCAGACTCGGTTCCTTGAAATACCAGTTATAGCCGAAATTGAACGTCGTTTGATCGGTGACGGCATACGTGATAGCGAGCCGGGGCGAAAGCTGCGTCTGAACTGAAGTCGGGACGAGGGCGCCGCCGGCGGTCGGATTGTAGAGATCGGGGATCGATTTCGAATCTGGCTGATAAATATCGAAGCGCAATCCCGGATTGAACGTGATGTCGCTGAATTCCATTTTATCCTGCACGTAAATATCGCCAGTGTAAGGATGCACAAGGAACGAATCCTTGAAAGGATTTGCATCCCACGGAAGATCGTCCTCGTACTTGTAGATAGACATGATATTTCCATCGATCCCGGCCACCAAAAGGTGGGAACCAAGTTGGATGGTGTAATTCCCGCTGAATTGCGATTGGCCCGTGTTCTCAAGTTGGAACCCACCCGGGTTGCCCGCAACGGGAAATAATCCAACGACGCCGTAGGCATTTGCACTCGAAGCGCTTATCGCAGGACCTTCGATGTGACCCGTGAACGGATTCAAACCCTGGACCTGCGAGCTATAAATTTTCGATGGGTCCGAAGGATCGGGAATCTGCTTCGTGACAGGGGTATAAATGTCGATGATTCCGTCTGCACCGGGCGAAATGCTGCCATCCGATGAATTGTAAGTGTAGTTATCCGCGATCGACAGGAATTGCGGCAGATGGGTTGCATCCACCGGCTGCGAATGATCGTATTTTCCTGTTTGTAGGTCGAGCAACGTGTACGCGCCGCTCGCCTCGAGAACTCCGCCGCCAATTTGGCCGCGCGCAGTGAGCGAATAGACGTTATTCGTCTGTTCCGTCGCCGGCACATAGTAGGGATCCTCATAGAGTGTCCCCCATCCGTTATCCATATCCGTTTCGGAGTTGAGATCGGTGTTTGCCGTAAGGGAGAAGCCGAACAAATCGAAGGCAAGCTGCCCGGTCGTCGTTCTGCGCCAGCGGTTCGTAAGCGGAATTTCGCCAAGATTATTCCCTAAGGGGTCGGTCACACCCAGACCGGCATTAGCCGAAAGATTTGGGAACGTTCCCGTCGGTTCGGTATAGACGTTGTAGTGATCGAACGAATTGAGCTTGCCCGTGATATAAAATTTAAGGTCCTGGGTAAAAAGCGGGCCGCCGAGCGCCAGTTCATAGGTATTATCCCCCGCGGGCATTTGTTGGATCCCGTTCGAACCGTAACCGAAAAGGGAAGGAATTTCCGTCCTGTAATGCGCCTCGAAGCTAAGCTGGTTACCACCGGCACGCGTTTGCGTGTTCACTTCGCCGCCCGTGAACCCGCCCTTCGAGGCGTCGGCCGAGCCCGTCACTACATCGACTTCCGAAATAGCCAACCGTGAGATTCCATTTTCCAGAGAACCGGCTGTGCCGGTCAGCGGGTTTGTAATCTCGACGCCATTCAACCTGATCGAATTCGAAGTGCCTCGGCTGCCGTGAAAACTAAGGCCGCCACTGGCTGGATCCTGCACGACGCCCGGAGTGAGCTGAATGATCTCGTCGATGCGTTGCCGACCGGGAATGCTCGCGAATTCCTGGTTCGTATATTTGGTCGAAATATTCGTCTTTGTCTTTTCGACCAGTGGCGCCTGTGCAATAACCGTTACGACATGCACCTTCGTGCTAAGCGTGAATTTGAGCGAGGTCGTGATATCCAACTGCACCTGCACATGGAATGCGGTATCCGGAATGTAACCAGTGTACTTCGCTACGACCGTGTAATTTTGGCTTGGCGGGACGTTAATAATCGTGGCAACGCCGTTGTCATCGGTGAGAGCACCGAGGTGATTCTGCGTGATCATCGCGACAGCGTGGATCATGGGCTCACCGGTTTTTTCGTCGGTAATCTTCACCGTGATTTTGCCATACTGCGCGAAGGCGCTCGCAGCGCTTAGGAGGAGCGTGGTCAGAACGAACGCGCCGGATTTTCCATACGCCGCGAATACTCTGTTGCTAAACCGGTTACATATCATACTTCGGTTTCGGAAAGAAATCATCAATGGTTTTATAGTCTCCCGCATTCTCGCCTTTGTTGAGCGATCGATCACGCTTCATTTCCAAGAACACATGAAGCGCGGCCAAGTCGCGGGAAAAATTATGAAAAATTCAGTATGGCGAAAAAAGGATGAGCGATCATGCGGCGAGGTCTCATTGTTAATGCAGCCGCGACGGTCTAAGATCGCGGCTGCGCAAAAGCAACCTTATCGCATGATCGACATGCTCTTCGAAACGCTCGCGCCATTGGCTTCGAGCGTATAACGATACACTCCATTCGGCAGATGAGCTGCATCGAACGGAACGGAATGCTGCCCAGGGCTAACCATGCCGCTTACCAGCGTCTTCACCGTGCGGCCAAGCATGTCGCTCACCGTCAGCCGGACAGCAACTTCGGTGGGAACGGTGAACTGAATGGTGCTCGAGGAAACGGCGGGATCCGGATACGCCGAAATCGCGAGACCCGACGGCTGACTCGGTCCCACATTTACCGCAGAGAACGCCGTGGATGCCATTACATAATCGTGCATATCGAACCCGAACATGCCATTTTGAACCAGGTTGCCGGGGGCTGTATCGACTACCGTAACGATGCTGAAATTCGCGCCGGACGCATTGATCGGGTTGAAATCCGAAGTCATCGGCTGGCGAAAATCCAATTTCGGAGTGTAATCGCTCGCTGACAACAGCGGAGTCGCCGGAGTCCATGTTGCGCCCCCATCCTGGGTTAGCTGATAATAGATACTTCCGTAACAGTAAGAGGTATCTTGTGAAGGATCCGCCGGGCTGTTGATCTGCTCCGTGTCCCCTTCGACATAGACCTGATAAAATACAGCGAAGGTGTTCGAATCGGAGGTCAGCGCAACCGTCGGCCACGAAATTATTGGATTCCCAACATCGAGCGTAGAGCCAGGGGGCAGGGTTTGGGCGAAGGCCGCCGCATCCTGAGCAGTGGTAAAATAGGGCGAGATTACATTGACGAATTGCGCGAGCGAGGAATCGGTGAACGAAATGCCAGAGGTCGAGGGATAATATTTACCCTGGCCCAGGAGCGTTGCACCGATATTGAATATAAATTTGGGGTTTTCGTTCGCATACCAAAAATCAACATTTCCCCAAATTGGCGCGGCATAAGCGCCATTGGCATCGGCCGTCCCATTGGCGGGTTCAAAAATCGGAGTCAGTGTCGTCGGCCATGTATTGCCGCCATCGGTCGATTCGGCAAAATAAAGGCCGTCATCCTGTCCGGCATCGTTCGCATTGATCCAGGCAACGCCAACCGTTCCGGAAGGTGATACGCGAATTCGCGCCGCACCCCCGGCTCCGCAAAGCCCGGCATCCGGATTCGTTGCGTCACCCTCACCCGGCGCAGCATCCCACTGGCTGCTATCGAACACCGCGGAATCTTGTGCCGCGTCGAGAATGAACCGCCCGAATTGCAATTGGTCGGGCCCGGGGCTAACAACTCCTACCACGTATGCAGTATCGTTGTTCGGGCTCATGGCCATGGTGGGCCAGGCGATATCCGTGTTTGCCACGCCGTCCGCCGTTACGCGCGGCGCCAACGATTCGGAAAAATTCCCATCGCCCGGATTGCCCTTCTCGATCCACAGGCCAATCTCCAGGGTCGCCGCGCCGGGAGCGGTTACGCGGTGCGCGGCGATGATCGGAACGTATTTCCCGTTGCGCTTAAAGAGTTGGAGGTCCGCATAGCCGGTGCGAACAGTGCTGAAGGTTACGGGTGGCTTCCAGGTCATGCCGCCATCGCTGCTGAAAGTATAGAAGCAGCGCCGGGTGAGAAGTTGCGCCGTATCGGCTGCGCTCGGGTCCGTGGCATCCGTAATCACGACATGGATGTTCATCGGATTGGATGGATCGATTTGAATATTGTGCAGCGGCCGCCCATCGGATTGAAATGCGAACGAACCGACAACCGGCAGCGAATCGACCCCTGCCGGTAGCGCAACACTGCCATCCAGCGGTGCGAGGGGAACTTTCGACTCATGTCTCGCGCCAGCCCAACCTTCATGACCAATCGGATGCGAGGTCATCGCCTTCATCGGGCCAATAGAGCCCCGCACGGTTAGGGAAGTCTGCGCGTCAGCGTTTGAAAGAAAGGATAGTGCGATGAAAAAAGTGAAAAGGCAAAATACGGTAGATTTTTTCATAAAGCCGAAAATGACATGTGTAAAGCTTTCGAGCCGCAAATCGAATGGCTTACGGCATGTTTAGCTTGCAAAATTAAGAAATTTTTTCGAGTCGCGCGCGAAATTCGGATTTTTTGTTCATCCGCGTGCACGGTTTCTCAACACATGAATCGATCAAAAGTCGCGCATGGCGGCATGGGAAAGTGCGAATTCCCCAATAAATTTCCGCAATTCAGCAATGCCCCGGCTCTCCGGGCTGGAGGTGATAAAGATTTTTGCTCCGGGAGCAAACTCAGCGATAAGCCGCGCGTGCCGCGAAAGCTCTTGCTGGCGCGCCTTGTCCGCTTTCGTGAGGACGATAAATGCAGGAATGCGCTGCTCGGCGAACCAAGCAAGCGCCTCTTCATCGCTTTCGAGCTTCGGGTGCCTTGCGTCGATCAGGATGCCGACGGCGCGAAGCTCTTTTCGTTCGAGAAAATATCGCTCGGCCACTTGCGCCCATTCTACCCGCTCCGATTTTGCCTGCTTCGCATAGCCATAGCCCGGCATATCGACTAAATAAAACTTCCCATTGACGAGAAAATAATTCAGCGTGCGAGTTTTGCCCGGCGTGGAGCTCGTTTTTGCAAGACCCCGCCGCTCCGTGAGCGCATTGATGAGCGAGGACTTCCCGACATTCGAGCGTCCGATAAGCGCTACCTCGGCCAAGCCATCCTTCGGAAGGCTTGAAATGGATGCAAAGCTGGAAAGAAATGCGGCCTCGAATTTCATGCGGCGAGCGAACAGTGGCACAGGCGTAGTGGCACAGGCGATCTCGCCTGTGGTAGCGGACTTTCAGTCCGCGTCCGGGCAGGCGCTGACCCGAGAACGGCTGTGCCTCGGCCATTGAGTCCTCACCTAACAACATCGGCGGCAAGAAGTTTACGGCCGGTAAACGATTGGCGTGCTCTGCGACTCCTCGCCCTCCAAAATCGTAACCCGGTAAGTGCCCGCAGCCAGACCCTCGCCCGCGATAGTCAGCGGATGCTCCCCCGCCGAAACTTCACCAAGCGAGAAGGAACGGACTTTCCTTCCCAACTCGTCCGTCACGAAAACGGAAACAGTTCCTGAAACGGATGTGCGATAGGCCACCGTACAATCCGTCGAGAATGGATCGGGATATGCCGGCTGAATGGCAAGATTGCTCGGCGCCGGAACATTTTTTACGGCGCTTGGTGGCGTCACCTGGAAATTGTTGACAAAATAATTCGTTGTGCCGCCGATGGTGCTGGAATCGACCTCGCCGAACACCTGATGCGCAAAATCGGTAAGCAAGAGGAGCGCTCCGAAATTCTGCGCGTAGCTGGTATCGCTTACGTGCGCAAACGTTAGGACGATCGTCGCTTCGGCGGAGGAATCCGGCGCCAGCGTGAACGGGCCGGTGGCGATGAGGAGGCGCTGATCGCCATAAGTTCCGTCGAATGTATTCTTTTCGCCGGAGGAAGCGTAATCGTATCTTAGATTACTGCTGGTGGGATCGTTCTGGACCACCCAGCCCATGCATGTAACTAAACCCTCCTGATTTTTCTGGAACAAACTATTCGGTCCGTAGCCTCGCAACGCCGCACTATCGTCATTTGGAATAAGAAAGCCCAAAGAATCGACCACCGGTGTTTCCACGAATGCGACACCGAACCATCCATACTGCTGCCCGTTTGGCGGATCGTCATAATTCCGCCATTGGACGGCCATCTGGAGCTTTGTAGGATCACTGCGATAGGGCTCGCGAAGTTGGGAGACCATTGTGGGATCCGCCAGCTCGTTCACAAGGTTATTATTAACGTAACTATTCGCATCGTTATCCGAGCCGTTCACGGCAGCATCCAAATCGGGATCGAATGCCGGCGCCATCCAGCAATTGTACAGCGTATCCGATGATGCATTCCGAACTTTGTACCGCACAAAAATCATGTCCCGATACCGGCCAAAGCCCCAGCCAGAGGTTACCTCCTGAACGTCGATGCCCAAGGCACCGCCGCTTCCGGATTGGAGTTCGGGATGAGTCGCAGAATCGACATCGGTATAAAGATTTACAATATCCTCGTCCGAAAACATCGCAGGTTTGGGAACGGATTTTCCGCCGGCATTCGCGAGCGCCGCCGAGTCCCGCATGTTTACGTCAGAGATGTAATTGCCAAAGTAATAGTTCCGGTCGAGGGTTTTTGCCGCGCTGGTGTCCCATATCGGCCACGAATAATACGGCGCGGGAACCACCATGGTAGAGCCGGGAACATAGCTTCCCGTCACAGGATCGTAACGCGGACTGAGATAGCTAATATATTTCGAATCGGGAATGGCGCCGTCCGTGCCGGTTTCCAACCCAAACTGATTTGCTTCGCCTTCGCTATAGATCCCAGCGGAGCCGTTCGTATTATAACCCGCATCGCAATAAACCGTCATAAGTTCAGGTGCCAACGTTTTGGACTTCCACTGCGTATAAATTTCTCCGGAGGAATCGGCAACGTGAACCGATCCCTCGGAATCGATTGCCACAGCAACAATTGAATCTTGCCAGGGAACACCGGCGGCGATTTGTCTCCAGATTCCAAGGTTCCCGTTCACAAACGTGTCGATAAATAGGCCCGAACTATTCACAAGAATAAAGTGGGTGCCATCGTCAGAGCGGAGAAATGTGACATCCGAAGTGGGAAGCCCTCCATTCTTAGAAACCCAGTTTGATCCATCGCGGGATTGCGCAATGCCCGCCGCCGTTCCAATGACGATCGTTCCATCCGAAGCAAGTACCGCACTCGCAATATCAACTTGAAAAATAGTGTCCCACCTGTTTCCGGAATCCTGGCTGAGCAAGAGCATTCCGCTTTCGGAACCACCGAGCAGGACTGCACCATCCGTAGAAGAAGAAAGATAAGAGAAATATCCGGGAGCCGAATGAATTATCCAGTCTCCATTTTGATTACGAGAGTATATTTCTCCACCGGCAGAGACCGCCCCGTTCGAGGAAATGGCGGAGACGTATGAATTAACTGAAGTGGGAAGCCACGGGCCAGATTCCGTGCCCCGAAACAGGCCCGCCGTGGTGCCGATCAGAAGAATCCCCCTCACCTCGGCCAACGCTGTTATCTCGGTGTCGCTAACGCTGTTTGTGAAGAGCGTTATTTTTCGAAATCCAATATCGGTATCCTGCCGCTCGTAGAGAGCGCCGGTTCCGTTCGCCAAAAAAAGACGCCGAGTGCTGCTATTCGCAAGAAGACTCGTAACGACCGGAGACGAAATAGAACCGGCGAGATTCCAGCCTTCCAATAGTACGGAATCCGGGAGTTTTTTTTTCGCGGCGAACCATAAACCTTCCCCATAAATATAGCTGTCCCCGGACCCGCGTGGCCAAAAGAGCCCTTCGGCACTCGCGCTGTCGCCGTTAAAAAGTACGCCCCGGTTCGAAAATGAGAACTGCACATTGCTTTTCGCATTCTCCTGAAATAGCATCGTTAGCACACGATCCCCGCCGCCCTTATGCTTCGGCGTAACCGGTCGCGCGTTTAATGTGGAAGTAGAAGAGAAGCTCACGAGCGCAACCGCCGCTCGAAATGCGGAAGACCGAACATTCCATTTCATGGCTTACCTCGGTTAGT
This sequence comes from uncultured Bacteroidota bacterium, assembly GCA_963702215.1. Taxonomy (GTDB): domain Bacteria; phylum Bacteroidota; class Ignavibacteria; order Palsa-1295; family Palsa-1295; genus PALSA-1295. The sequence goes on along the minus strand of OY969726.1, from coordinate 3,547,804 downwards.
TTCGGCGGGCAAATTCCCGCCGTTTACATAACACGTCAACTAAACCGAAGTTGCAGCGGGACCAAAATCTACCTTACACCATTTCCGCCACCACGTTCACGCGGAACTTGCCTTGCACGCCATGCTTCAGGCGCACCGCAACCTCGTGGGAACCCAGCGTGCGAATCGGCTCATCCAGCGCGATGGAGCGGCGATCGACATCATAGCCCTGCCGGTCGAGATTATCGGCGATCATCTGCGCAGTTACAGAACCATAAAGGCGATCTTCCTCGCCGACACGCATGGGAACGGTTACCGTCACGGTTTCGAGGCGTTTGGCATATTCTTCCGCGCTCATTTTTTCGCGCTCGACGATGCGTGCGCGCTGCCGCATTTCGTGCTCGATTTTCTTGAGCGCGCCGGGCGTGGCCGCGTAAGCGAGCTTCCTCGGAACCAAATAATTTCGCGCGAAGCCATCCTTCACGGTTACGGCCTCGCCAGCAGCTCCAAGCTTTGCGACTTCGTCGCGGAGTATCACTTTCATAATATCGGTATCCTTATCTAAAAATTCAAAATCTAAAAATCAAAATCTAAAAACCAAAATCTAAAAATCAAAGAATATTGCCACGCAATTTCAATTCAATCGGCTTCAATTGGTCTTCCGAAAAAATCTCACGAGCCTGCATCTCGTCGAACCCTGCGGCATACGCGTGTTCGCCGCTGCGAGCTTCGCCGTATTCGAATTCCTCGCCGTATGGCGCTTCGAGCTGGGCATCGCCGTAGGTTTCATATTCCGCGTGCATCACTTCGGTATCTTCCGACGGCGCAACGCCGTACTCGGAATATTCCTGCTTGTTCAGGAACTGAATGCGGTGCGCCTTGACCTCGACGATCGTACGCGGTCCGGCACCTTCGTGCCATGTTCGACTTTGCAATTCGCCATCGACGAGCACGGCACTTCCCTTCCGGAGCTTTGCCACGCAGCTATCGGCCAGTTTGTTCCATGCCACGATGCCGACGTAGCACACGTCCTCGGCCCATTGGTTGTTGCCATCGCGGTAGCGATGGTTGGAGGCGAGGCAGAAATTAATCACCGGCGCCCCGTTCGATGTCTTGCGCACGACCGGGTCCTTCGTAAGGTTCCCCGCGATGAGCACATGATTAACCTCCGGCATCTTCAAATACGCCATAGCCAATCTCGATAAAAAATCAAATACGCATTACCTGAATTGCAACCTTAGATTCAAAACCATTTTACACGATGGCTTCCACTTTACGCGATGGCTTCCGCTTTAGGCGATGGCTTCCGCGGCCAGCTCGGCGGCTTCCCGCTTGGAAGCAACTTCCTCGGCGCGCTTCTTCATCGCAATACGCCCCTTGATCGCCGTTTCCGGCATTGCGAGCGTGAGGAATCGAATCACGTTATCATCGAGCGTAAACATGCGCTCCAGCCGACTAACGATCGCGCCCGGCGCAGTAAAGTGGGCCGAAACATAGAATCCCTGCGTCTCACGTCGTATCGTGTAGGCCAGCTTGCGGCGGCCCCAGCGCTCCATGTCTATGACCGCGCCGCCATTCTTCTGAATAAATTCTTCCGCCTTCGTGATAACAGGCTCGATGTCCTTTTCCTCGAGCGAGCCTTTGATTATGAATGTCGATTCGTACCGTTGGTTCTTTTCAGCCATTAATTTTTCCTATGGATACTCCGCCGCGGCGGATTTGGTAGCCCCGCAAGCGTTAAAAACGCCGCCGAGCAGGAATTGTGGAGGGTGCTAAACAATAATTGCCTGAAGTGGTTTCAGAAAAGGACGCCTCAAAACCACAAATTTTTTGCAACATTGTCGAGGTTTCCGGTGATAGAGGTCCCTCTTCTTCGAGCAGTTAACGCGCGCTCGGCAACACGGCTAATTGCAGACCGCGCCGGGCACCCCTATAACCCTGGCGTTCTCCGGCACTACTTTCACGGCAATTTCGTTCACGCGCTCCCCCGTGGAATGCGCCAGGCATTGGGTAGTTCGGGGGATTTATTAATTCACAGGTGTTTTGCGCTCGAAGGGCGGCGCGAAAAGCCAATTTTTATCAACCAAATTCAGCCCGGAATAGAAACGTCATACATGACTGAAACCACTACAACTCCATCATCGCCCGCGGTGGCGGACACCGCAAGCAGCAATGCTACTCTCGAAGCAATTCACCCGGAACCGGCCACGCACGAAGCCGAAGTCATTCGCCATAATTCGCTGACCGGTGAGCCAGCGATTCCCGATGGCACCACGACCGGCGCAAAACCGCCGCATGTCACAGATCTTAATGCAAATACTGTTCCCTCCGTTGGGACGGTTGAAATCAAAGATCGCCGGAATGGCCATAAGCCGGCGCGGAAATCGGTGCGATCCAATTTTACGATCATCGAGCCGCACACCAAACTTGGCGGTGGATATTCCAAGGAAGAACGAGCCGAACTCGAACAGCTTTATGGTACTTCCCTTTCTACAATTACAGATGGTCAAATAGTAAAAGGGCGCGTGGTCAGCTTGACGGATGGCGAAGTCGCGATCGATATCGGCTTCAAGTCCGAGGGAATGATTCCGCGTAATGAGTTCAGCCAAACGCCCGAGCTTCAGTTGGGCGATGAAGTGGAAGTGTTTCTCGAGTCGATCGAAGACCGCGAAGGCCGCCTCGTCCTGAGCCGCCAGCGCGCGGAGTTCACCCGTACATGGCAGCGCATTATCGACGCGCAGAAATCGGGCGAGGTGCTTTCGGCAAAATGTTTGCGCCGCATCAAGGGCGGGATGGTGGTCGAAGTATTGGGCGTTGAAGCATTCCTTCCTGGCAGCCAAATTGACGTCAAGCCTGTTCGCGATTTCGATGCGTTCTTAGGCCGCACGCTCGATGTTCGCGTCGTGAAGATCAATCATCCGAACGAGAATGTCGTCGTAAGCCACAAGGTCCTGCTTGAAGAGCATTTGCTGGATCAGCGCAAGGAGATCGTCGAAAAATTAGAGCGCGGACAAGTGCTCGAAGGCACCGTCAAAGCCATTGCCGAATTCGGCGCGTTCGTCGATCTTGGCGGCGTGGATGGTTTAGTTCACATCACCGATCTCACCTGGGGACGTATCACGCATCCGAGCGAAGTTGTCAAGCTCGATCAGGTCGTCACCGTTGTCGTGCTCGATTATGACGAAGGCAAGAAGCGTATTTCTCTCGGCATGAAGCAGCTTACGCCACATCCGTGGGCAGAGATCGAGCAGCGGTATCAGGTTGGACAGCGGGTGAAGGGCAAAGTGGTTTCCATCACCGATTACGGCGCATTTGTCGAACTCGAAAAAGGCATCGAGGGCTTGATTCATGTGAGCGAAATGTCCTGGACACATCATATCAAGAACCCGGGACAGATTATGCAACTGGGTCAGGAAATCGAATCGGTCATCCTCAATATCGATCAGGACCAGAAGAAGATTTCGCTCGGACTCAAGCAGTTGGAGCCCGATCCCTGGACGCTCTTCCTCGAAAAGTATCCGATGGGATCGAAACACCGCGGAATCGTTCGCAACCTCACCGCCTTTGGCGCGTTTGTCGAACTCGAACCGGGCGTGGATGGTCTTGTTCACATCAGCGATCTTTCGTGGACAAAGAAAGTGCAGCATCCGGGCGAGGTGCTGAAGAAAGGCGAAGAGATCGACGTGATGATTTTAGGGATCGATCTCGAAAACCGGCGCATCTCGCTCGGGCATAAGCAGGTGCTCGATAATCCGTGGGAGAACCTCGAAACGATGTTTGGCGAGGGCATGGATACCGAAGGAAAGATCGTCCGCATCATCGATAAAGGCGTGATTGTCGAACTGCCGATGGGCGTCGATGGCTTCGTTCCTATTTCGCAACTGGCCTTCTTCCCCATCAAGAACATTCGCGATTCGTTCCACGTCGATGAGACACTGAATCTGCGCGTGATCGAGTTCGATTCGGAGAATAAGAAGGTCGTGCTTTCCGCGACGGAATGGCTGAAAGCGCAGGATCGCACCGCGCTCGAAGAGTTTAACGCGAAGCATCCGATTCCGAAGGAGACGCTCGAAGAGATGGCGAAAGGCCGCAACGAAGGCGAAGGCCGTCCGACTGGCGAGGCAAGGCAGAGCCGGAGCCCGCGCGGCGGAAGAGGGCGGAAGAAAGCTGCCGGTACGAATGGCGAAGCGCCGAGCGGGAACGGAATCGATCTCGCCGAACTCGCCAAGCATGCCCCCAGCCCGAAGGAACTCGGCCACTTCGATCTCCCCGAAGAGATGCTGGAACCCGCTCCACCCGCGCCGGGGGAAATTCCAGAGCCGGGCGATGGGGAATGAGAACTATTCTGAATGATGAAAGCGGCGGTAACCGGAGGGTTGCCGCCGCTTTTGGTTTTTATGGGACTAATTTTTGACCTTGACATCGATTCGGTGATTTTCACCCGCACACTGGTTTCCTATAAATTGCCCTGAAATGCGACCGTATAATAGAGCAGCGTTCAGCGGGCCGGTCGTTTTCCCTTGGCAAGACGCTTGGCTTTGGGTTGAGAAGTTTGTATATTGCCGGACTTTTAGGCTTCGCAATTTAAGCTGCTTTGCGCCCGGACCCTAAAAAAGCCCGCCCGCTTTAGTTTTCATCACAACTATTTGAAATACCGCCATGAAACACATCACATTTTGGTTCCGTAAACTTGGTCACTCGGTCACTCGGTCACTCGGTCACTTTAGTTCCCCGCGCATAGTTGTGATTGCGCTTTGCCTGGCCTGCGCGCTGGCCACAACGGGGGTGGCACAAACGAATTCGGAATATAACTTTCGACTGCAGGGAACGGCGGATGGGGAGGCTTTTGGCTACAATGGCGACCCAACGCCAATCCTGACGATGGATTGCCTTGCAGCGAATGGATATGGTCAGTGGACACTAAGCTCTCTTCCTGGCAGCGGCACAGCTGAAGGGATGCCCTCAGGCGCGGACTTCTATCCCCAGGGCTGGTATTTGCTGGCCAACGCTCTTTACCCACCTTCTACAAAGTTTGACCCTGATGCACCGGTTCTACATCCCGGCTGTATCCCGCCAGGCGTTGTGCAATCTGGACAATTAGCCGGTTTTCCGCCGGGGACGCCTCCGCCAAGCGAGCCGGAAGCGACTGCAAATCTCGAGGGAGCAGTCACCTTCGTTTGGCCGGACGCGACGCGCCAAACGTTCGACGCGCAGGGCTTTCGTGCTTCGAATGTCAACCTTTCGCTTTCATTCCTTGCGAACCCAGCGCCACCAATGAATAATATCGTGGCGCCCGCGATCCCACCGATTGTCAGCACCACGATCCCTACGGGAACGCCCGCACACAATGTCCTCGGCGTTGGGGGCGTTGAAGCACCGCTCTCGTATCACGATGAATTCGATGTTGCCTCCGACGCGGCATTTCTCTATATCACGTGGTGCTCGACAACGAATATGAGCCCTGGCGCAACGGTAAGCGAAATATGGGTTGAGGTATTGGACATTAACACGCTGGCGGTGGTGTTAGGACCGATACCGGCCAGCGTCGACGGTGGAGGCGCGCTAGCTTCCGGGATGCGGCCAACTATTGCCTGTGATCCGCGAAATAATAGAACCGGAACCATCGCGCCGAAGTTTGAGGAGGCCTTCATAGCCCCTGTTAGCGGAAGTTACATGCATTTCGGAGGTCGCTTCGGCGGCCAGCTGGTGTGGGAGGATTTTGACGGAGGATTTATCCCGCATCCCATTTCAACCCTTGTTCTGAATCCTGCAGGCAGTATGGACCCAGACCTGGGCTACTTAGCCGCCTGGCACGCACGAGCGGCCGTCAGCAGCGTTCGAAATGGCGCGTGGCATGCCGCCTGCTATGCCATTGTGGACAACGAGCCGGAACTTATTCTCTACAATGCGGATGATCCCAATATCCCACCAACAAAAGCCGCATATGTCGATGGCATGCAGGTGGCTCCGCCGCTCGGATCTCCTCTACCCGTGCCCACGCTGCCGCAAATCGGCTGGCCTGTCAAAGATGCGCCCATCGTCGCTCTGGCAAACCCGTACGACAATCAGAACGTGAGCACCGACGTCCCTCCAGATTGGCGAGGATACGACCAATTTCACTGCTTATATCAATCGGATATTTCTCTTAACCCAACAAATCCTCCCGGCGTGAACTATCCGCTCATTATTGTTCGTACCTCAGATAATGGCGATGCGAACCCAGCACAACCTAATCCGCATACAGGCACACCTGTGCCGGATACCCGGCTCGTTCTGAATGGCCTTTACGCGTCGGGGCCGCCGCATGATTATCCTGGAACTCTCTGGGGAGACCCGGATAGGTATTGTGCTGCGGTGAACCAAATGGGCATCCACGTTCACTGGCGATTTCAGCTTGATGGATCCACTATCCATTATTACGACCGCGATATGAATCGCGCCTTCGATGAACCGATCGATGAGAATACTTTAGTTACCGATCAATGCGCGGTGACCGATGGATCTGCGACTGGAACGAATCATGGCGGAACCGTTGGCGCCACTATTAGTGATGGCCTTAAATTGAGTGTCTGGACTGATCCTAATTACGGCCCGCCGAGCTTGGATGGAACGAGCGGATTGTATACACCCATGACTCTAAGTTTCTTGAACCCGCTCGTTGGAACCCTAAATTTTGCAGGAGAAAACGTAAAGCTCACGGTCGGTGACGGAATGTCGACAGGTTCCACGCTCACCGTTGTACCATTTTTCTATTTTAATTTCCCTGGAATCGGCCAGGGCGTAACGGTAAACGCCAATTCGGAGTTCAATTACTTCGGCCTGAACGCAACGCATGACGACCTCGGGGATTTGTCGGGAACGCCTCCGATTGCCACGCCATTCACCGATGGAACGGCCGACGGGACGGGCGCCGGAGAAATTGATTTGGAGGGGACGATACAACCACCGGGAAATCCTTGGCCCGCTCACCTGATCGTCAATGGCGGTTCTGACTTTTTCGTCGGCGCCGGAGGAAAGCTTGTCTCCAACTACGGTGAAATCAAAGTGCCATTTGAGCCGCCGATCTACCCTGCACCGTTTGTGGGATATGCAGCGGCAACCGGTCACTTGACGCTGTTCGGGCAGACCGCGCTCACGAACGGCTCGGTCCTGGGATACATTCCGGGCGGCGTGCTTTTCGTTCCATCACGGCAGCTTATCATGACGGTCGATCACGGCTATAACAGTTCCGGAACTTCCGATCCGCAATTTATAGCAACTTCTGTTTCGTTTGCAAATATGGACAATACAGGGACGAGTGAACTGCTTTTTGGACACGCCAACCGCCTGAATTCCGATCCCGGATTCGAATATAGCAAATTCGACGGGTGTGACTTCTCGGCGATGGAAATTCACGCAATCGACCCGCCCTTTAACTCGGGAAATCCGCTAGTCGACATCGTGGACCACTGCGCCTTCCAAAACATCCGAAATAAGTGCATCTATATTCAAAATGACCAGGACCCCGAAGAGGCACAATATGGCGCTGTAACTATCGACGCGAACACTTTCGGCTCGTTTGCATCCGATGCTGACCAAGACAACGTAAGCGACGATGGAAGAGCTGTTCCGTTTGGGATTTATTTTAAGAATCTCGATGCCAATGCCTCGACGGATAATTTTACTTTCGTCGAGCCCGTTATAAGTAACAACAGCTTTACATACAGCGGCGATAACTACAAAGACCAGATCAATTTCAACGAGTATGTGGAACAAAACTACCGTGGTGTGGGTAGCAGTGCCATCGGACTTGAAAATACGACCGCGTCAGTTACCGGCAATACGATTAAAGACCGAGGGTACTGCGCCGGTATCGGAATGCGTTATACAACTCCTCCTGGATACGACTACTTTCCAAGGACCTATTCAGTAATTTGTAGCAATACGGTCAGCGGAATGAAGGACTCATATCAGGAAGATCCTGTTGCGTGGGACGAATACGGGATTAACACAAGCTACAGCTTGGGAATTATTAGTAAGAACACGATAACGGACAACGACTTCGGAATTGAATGCTATTTCTGGAACGATGAGTATTTTCTTTATAACACAGTGACCGACAACCTCGAAACTCAGTTTGAGGTCAACGAAAATAGCTTCGCACATTTGTCGGGGTATCCTGCGCAATCTGGTGCATTCAATACTTTTTCTGGATACCCGCAAATTACTGGCGAACTCGACGGCAGTGACGAGCAAGGGACTATCATGTCGGCCCTCGGTTCATATTACAATGAGACGGTCATTGACATGGAATTGGGCCACAACAATATTACATATACATCGGAACCAACGAATTCGGGCATTAATCCTTTCCTCTTCTGGACGAATGGCATAAACCTAGGGTCCTCGACGAGAATTGGTGGGGAACCGATATTAATCCATACTACAGAATTACAGGTCTTTGCAGCGGGGAGTGCGATGGCTGGAATAATGATAATACCGAGGCGAATGTTTATGACGCAGGATATGGTTATCACGGCATAACTATTGATCCCCTCTCTACCGGACCCTACTCACCACCACCGGACGCTCCTTGCGTCCCCTCGGGCTTCCCAATCCATGCGACGGCTGATCCATCTGGAGGAGGAATCAAGGGAAAATCGACCGTGTTCACACGCACGATTTATGCTCCTTCATCATACACACCCGCTAGGAGTAAGTCTGCGTCCCGTGGCGTTACCTCCGGTTCGCCGGTGACCTCGGATACGACCTATGATGAGACACTCTGCGACTCGCTCTTTTACGCTGTCGAACTGCTCGAGGGTGCACGCGAGTGGCAGCAAACGTATGACTCTGCCGAGGCGTTCATTGAGACCTGCTATAATAGCCCCAACGCTCCAATGATGTTCGGAGTTTTTGCATCAGCTTGGGAGCAAATTGCGGGCCATGATTCCGCCAAGATGGCTCAAGGCCAGAGATGGCTTGAATCCGTTTTATACCTCAACACCACAAATCCGGAATATTTCTGCGCGTGCGTGGAGCATTTTGGAATATGGTGGCCGGATACTGGCGGAGAGACGCATGCGTGGCGCTCGGAGAATAGAACACTTGCGATAGATCGATGGCTTATTCAGAACACCTCTTGCGACACCCCTCATATCCAGGGTTGGTACGATGCCTCGCGTGAATCTCAACGCGACGACTGGCTGAACGATACAAATGTGCTTTATGACACCACCCTGCCGGCATTGGATTCAATTGAGCCAGGTCTAGAAGAATTGTTGGATAGGCATCTCCTCTATGCGAGCGTAGCTGATCGTCCGCCGAATGCGCCAATGATCATCTCCGATGCCTCCGCCTCGCCCAATCCCGTGAACACGGGTACTGTAATCTCCTTCGCAATGAATAAAGAGGCGTATGTTAAGATACAGCTGTACGATGTGCTGGGCAAGCAGCTTGGGAACTCGGCGTTCGAGAGCTTGTTCCAGCCGGGGAATAAATCGGTTCCCATTTCGCTGGCGGGCCTTCCTTCGGGAACGTATTATGCCCGCATCGTTACGGCGTATGGGGAAGTTCAAACGGTGAAATTGGTGAAGGAATAGCCGTCACCCGGTTTCTCCCGGAGGGAGGGGAGAAAATTCAGAGAAGCCCTTCCGAAATTTCGGCGGGGCTTTTTTATTCTTAGGCAAATATGTTGGATTTCGGGGAAGTGGGCGCAAAAGCGTAAGATAATCTTACGGTTCATGAAAACGCATCGCACACACACACATTTTATCTTTCATATAAATTTAAGATTTCATGGATTTCTTGGAACTCGGCGCAAAAGCGTAAAGAAAGCTTGCGGTCTGTGCAAACCCAACGCAAGTAAGAGAAAAGCGCGCCTGTTTTGGGTTAGAATCAGGCGCGCGGGCGGAGATTTGGGCCGACCCGGTGCCGGCTGCTAATTGTACCTGAACGAGAGCGGGCATGGCCCTGTTTTACCGCCGCATTTTTCTCTTTTCAAAACCAAATTAGTTATGCGAACATGTTTTACGCAGCGCGGACACTCCTATTCCGGGATTATGGCCGCGGTGCTATCCTTTTTTCTTCTTTCGATCGCACCCGCGTGGGCGCCCGGGGCTCGGGCGCAGAATAAGCCTCCATTTGTGACGAAAACCCTCGGCAACGGGCTGGATGTTATCGTCGTCGAAAATCACATGGTGCCGCTTGTAACGGTGGAACTCGTCGCGAAAAATGGCGGCTTTACCGAACCGCCGGAATTTAGCGGCCTCTCGCATCTTTACGAGCACATGTTCTTCAAGGCGAATAAATATCATCCTTCTCAGGAGAAGTTTATGAATGGCCTGGAAGATTTGGGCGGCTCGCTCGGCGTCAGCAACGCGACGACGAATAACGAGCACGTGAACTATTTTATTATCATTCCCTCGCGCAACATGGCGGGCGGAATGGAGTTCATGTCCGACGCCATTCGGACACCGCTTTTCGATTCCGTGGAACTTCAGAAGGAGAAGCACGTCATTTTCGGCGAATTCGATCGCAATCAGGCCCAGCCGACGTTCAACCTTCGTTATGCCATGGATAGCGCAGTCTGGTCTCCCGAGCTGTTCAGCCGTAAGGAGCCGCTCGGCCTTCGGCCTACGATCATCGCTGCCACGCCGGAAATGATGCACACGATTCAGCACCGGTTTTATATCCCGAATAATATGGCGCTCGTTATTGCCGGCGATGTCAACCCGCAGGATGTGTTCAAAGAGGCGGATAAATATTTCGGCCCGGCGATTTGGCCAAAGGGCCCATCGCCGTTCCCGAAATATAATCCTCCGCCATTCCCGCCGATCAAAAAGCAGTTGGTCATTCGTCCGGCATTGGGCGGATTGCCCTATACCGTTGTGCAGTTCGAATGGCACGGCCCGAGCCTCCAGAAAGATAATCCGGATACCTACGCGGCGGATGTCTTCAGCACGATTCTCGACCAACCGAACAGCCGGTTCCAGAAGGACATTGTCGATAAGCGGCTGGCCTACCAGGTTCAGGTTGACTATCTCTCGCAAAAGAATGTCGGGCCTGTCGATATTTATGCTTACGTTCCCACGCCGGCAACGAAGCAAGCGATCAAGGCGATCGAAAGTGAAATGAGCCACTGGGGCGATGCGGATTATTATACGGACCAGGAACTCGCTACGGCGAAACGCATCCTCCAGGGTGACCGAATTTACGAAACCGAAGTCGCGACAAATTTCGCAACGCAATCGCTTCCACTCTGGTGGGCATCGGCCGGACTCGATTATTACAGTCATTATATCGAGAACGCAAAAAAAGTTACGCGGGCCGATATCGAGCGATATCTTAATCGCTGGATTACGAATCAACCTTACGTGCTGGGGGTAACGACGAGCCAGCAATCACTCGACAAACTCAACCTTAAAGCGGAGGACTTGCTCCAATGAAAAAGATACTTCTCTACTCATTCGCCGCCGCTCTAAGCGCGGCCATATCGTGCGACGCCTTCGCGCAGGTGCCGAGTGACATGTCGGATTTCACAAGCCACGGCATCCATGTAATTCTTCGAACGACAAACGCAAACGAGGTCGTAAGCCTCGTCTTCGGCTTCGAAGGCGGCCTCGCTTATGGCGAAACGCAAAACGCCTCCATCGCGGAGGGAACCGCCGCGCTGATCGCCGCCAGCGGCAGCGATAAATATCCGAAATCGGCTTACCGCGATTCGCTTGCCAGCCTTTCGACCTCGATCGACGGCTCGGGCGATCTCTATCACATGACGTTTACAATGCGGACCATCCGTCCGAATTTCAACACCGCATGGGATATTTTCAGCGACCTGCTGACGCATCCGCACTACGATACGACCGAGGCGGAGAAACTTCAAGCGCAATCCATTCAGGCGATTGAAGGGCGCTCTTCCGATCCCGAAGGCTATTCTTCGTTCCTCGCCGATAGCATCTGGCGCGGGGCAAGCCCACTCAATCGCGTGCCTACGCTCGATGAGGTGAAGAGTATGACGATCGGCGATCTCATGGGTTATCGGGATGCACAGTTCCAGCGCTCCCGTGTTGTGATGGTCGTCGTTGGCAATGTCACGAAAAGCGAGCTGGAAGCGAAGCTCGCTGCTCTGGAGACGCTGCCACAAGGGAATTTTGGCTGGCCGAAGATTCCGCACATCGCGCCCGTCACGGACCAATATATGTTCATTCCCAAACCACCGGAATTTCCGACAACCTACGTAAATATGCGCTCCGCTTCCGCGGATTTTAGCCAGGATGCATGGTGGGCCGAGCGCGTGATGCTGCAAATTCTGGATACCCGCCTCTTCGACGAGGTGCGCACGAAGCGAAATCTTTCGTATTCGCCCGAAGCGTACGCGAATGGCAACTACGATAATTTCTACACCGCCGTCGCGCTGCAATCCATCTTGCCGGATTCGGCGACGCACGTCGTCTTCGATGTACTTCGAAAATCTCCAGCATTCCACGGTTTCGCCGCAGGACCTTCGCCATGCTATTGAAGGCCGCATTACGACGTATTATTACGTCGTTCAGGCGAATTTGCGGCAAGCGCAATCGCTATATTCTTATCAGGTAGAAGCCGGAGACTGGAGGATTTTCTTCCAACTCGTTCCGAAAACAGAAACGGTCACTGCCGCGGAAGTTCGGGATGCTGCCGATAAATACCTGCATCACTTTAGCTTTGTGCTGCTCGGCCCTGAAGGCCAAGGCGTCGAACCGGAACACATGGCACATCGAGATATTTATCATTTCGAGTAATATTCGATTGGCACTCGCATTGTAACTCCGCGGCTCGTTGCGAAATGTCTCTGCAACAAACATCGGAGGCACCTATGCGAGATTTATTGATCGAAGAGATTTTTGGAGATTCGCGCCGCGAGCAGCCGCGGCGCCCATCGCGCAAGGACACGGCGATTCCCGCCGCGAGCCGTTATCCACGTTCCGCAAAGCGCGCCGAGCAAGAACGCGAGCGGCAGCCGTGGCTCAAGCAACCTCACAAACCAAACGTGCCGCTCCTCTTTTTTTGATTCCGGGCGACGGCGTGGTTGCAACTTTGAACGGAATACAAATTGCTCAATACACGAGTGTATGCGAAGCTATTCCGATCGCGAGATCAAACGAATTATATCCCGAGCGCCCCTTATCGTCGGTGGCGAGCAGGACTTGAGTTCCTCGGGTCCGCGCTGGTGGCCACACTCCTCGGCGGCGGCGGAGCCCTTCGATCTCGTTCAATTCATTGCTGATCTTGAATTCGAAAGGAAATTCGAAATGCTCTTGCGTTCAATTGCGCTGCGCGGGCCGCTATTATAACCGGTGCTGCTCGTAGCTATAATAGGCTTGCTTCGCCGGATTGAGCCGAAGCGTGTAGCTCCGCTGCTCCTCGGGCTGCATCTCATCGAGGAAGTGGCCGGTTGATATCCGGGTCGAGCCGATAAGAAGGCGGTGCCGTACGAGTTGCGGGTCCAGCGCGATTGATTCATTCAGGAATGTCAGGTAGCGGCTCAGAAGCTCGCGCTCCTCGCTGATGGCTCGCGCAATTTCCTTGGCGAGGGAATCCCGGAACATGGAATCGTGCGGCGATTTATCCGATGCGCGGCCGATCACTTTTTGGGCGATTTCATTTGGGGTCATGATGGCGATTGATTAGAGGGCCGGAAAAATAGGCAGCAGGCAGCTTCCTTCCAGGAGAGCATTGAATTCCTGATCTATTTTTCGGGGCGTGACAAACTAAGATCCTATTCCTATGGCGCAGAACTGGCAAATCGCTCCTCCGGGCGGATTGGCAAAAATCTCCCTGGGGCGCCATTGCTCATGCGAAGCGCATGAGCTTTCCCAATATAGCAAATCTTTTTGGAAAAAGCAAGTGCTTTTTGATGAAAAAAGAAAATCAGAAAACTATCTACTCAGATTGAGGTCGCTGAAATTCCTACCTTGACAAATTAATTGACGCATATTACCATCATTCGCGATGAGCCACGCGAGACCATTTATCGGCGCCTTCTATCAAAAGTACATTCACCGGGATTCCGATAACAGTGGCAATCCGCTCTAAGCTTTCGATCGTTACATTCACTTCCCCTCGTTCAACCGAGGCAAGCCAGGAGCGATTGAGACCAGCTATGGATGCGAATTCCTGCTGTCCAATGCCCATCAGTTTCCGAAATGCCCGCACATTCTTGCCAACCATGACTTTCACATCCATCGGTGGCAAATCTACTAAATGCGCAGCGACCAAGTAGAGCCTTGATGTTTTTGACAATCAAAATGAAACTTCACTTTTCCATTTGTCCCAAATTTTGCGCCGTATATTTGTAGTGGGATGTTCCTCCATTGCGGACGAACATTCTTCAAACGATGAGAAGCCGCACCCGGCATGAATATTACTCATACCTGCGCGGCCTTCCGAAGTCACTGCCGCGAATCCGTAACCGGAGGCACGGCAATAATCATTTAGCATTTGCAAAACACCATGAAACCAAACTCGATTTCCAATCGCCTAGCTACCGCTGCCGCTATCGCCCTGCTTGCTCTGCCCGCGTTATTCGTTCGTTCGGGCCTCGCGCAATGCCCCTCGCCCCCCACTGCGCCCTCGTTTCCGCCGTTTACACCTGAACCCACCCCATACTGCTTCAACGTTGGGGACGCTGGCTGTCTCGCTTGCGTGAAATTCTGCAAGCGAACTTATATTGATGCTCTAGGCATTAAACATGTTGAGGTAATCGTTACGGAAATGACCTATGAAAATGGTTGCAGCACCCTATCCCCGGATAGCGTGATTCGTGAAGCAACGGACTCGCTCCTTGTGTTCGAGGGTGAAAGCAATGGGGGTTCGGAGATAGCTAATTGTGTTGACCCGGCAACCCTCGTCAGCGTTTTTAGTTCCATGTGTTGGGTCCAGGAGCTTGATACCGCTGACACCTGGCCGTTGCCCAAGACGCAATTCAACTATTGGTACTGCGGTTCATCCTCATATTGCGAGCATGTTTGCAGTGTCTGCTACGATACTACGACCAGGGAGTACGAATTCAACAACTGTTTTTATAACTGTCTTGGCACGCTCGGTGGCTGCCAGGAGCTTCCCCCCCGGGAACCCCCTGGACGACTGGCGAGTGCTATCAAGTGGGGTGCCCATGCGAGTAGACTCCAAAGTGTTTTGGGCTTGGTTCGTTCTCTTTTCCGCCGTGGCATTCGATACGACAACTGCCACGGCGCAGATTTCCTGGGAAGTAACACATGAGTCCACAATTGACACGAATTCTTACGTAATTTCAGTTCTTGGCGGGAGCGGAAAATTCTTTACCGCGTCTGCGCGAAAAACAGCCTCCGCCAATATCGGTCTTTCATTTATTTTTCTTCGCAGCAATGACGGAGGTATGACATGGACGGAGCAAAGCTCGGGGCTTCCTTACGACAATCTTGCGAATCACGATGACTTCGATGTTCTCGACCAAATTGATTCCCTTAACGTCATTGCCGGTAGCAAATATGGCCTTATTTTGAGAACGTTCAATGGTGGAGCGACCTGGGAGCCGCAGCTTGCTGGCGACTCACTCTACCCTATCGGCGATATAAATTTTTCCGATCCCCTAAACGGAATCCTGATCAAAGGCGGCTACGAGAACCAGACTTGGGAGACGTTTGATGGCGGCCGGAATTGGGAACCGTCGCCGTTCCATGCCATCGTCAATCAATGCCAGACAACTGGGCACGGCCACTACAGGGTGTTCGGCTATGGGAACGGGCCGCTCTATAGAACGGATGATAATTGGGTGACAGTCGATACGAGCTACGTTTCTGATTCCTTGAGTAACCCAAACAAAGTATTAGGTTATTGCGACTTTGGTTCTGACGATCTCGTTTTCGCGTATGGCTCGAATTGGACATCGCCGGGACCGAGAGGCCTAATCGCGAGGGACCTCGAGACGGCGGCAAGACGTGGGCTGACACAACAATTAGTTACTTCAATAATATTTCGGCTATGAGCGATCCTGACCGGGATACTATCGTGGCGGGCGGCGAGTCCGGCAACTACCTATTGATCAGCACCGACCGTGGGCTGACGTGGGTCAGGGATTCTATCATACTGAGCGAAAATGTGGACCTTGGGTTCCTACGAGGCGTAAGCTTAACTACCGATGAAAATATCGTCGCTGCCTTCGATGATTTGCCAATTCTTGGAAGCGGCTGGTTGGTTGTTGGCACCTTTTCGAATTCAGAAGTCTCGCACGACAAAGCTTCCAGCGGGGAGGTGAGTGTTTTCCCGAACCCCGCGACCCAAAGTATTAATCTTAGCGCGTTCCCCGCTGGAGTAGTGGTTCATATTCTGGACATTCTCGGCCGGGATGTTTTGCGGGCAACCTTTCCCAAAAACGGTCGGCTGACGTTGGAAGTTTCCGGGTTCCCGGCAGGATTTTATTTTGTAACGGACGGCCACTTGAGCACTCAATTCCTTAAAGAGTGACTTAGTCTCGCTCGAAAACAGCAGCAATCCCCTGCCCGACGCCGATGCACATCGTGGCAATACCGCGTTTGAGGTTTTTGCGGCGCATTTCAAATAGCAACGTTGCCACAAGCCGCCCGCCACTTGCTCCGAGCGGGTGGCCGATTGCGATAGCGCCGCCATTCGGGTTCACTTTCTCCATGTCGATTCCAAGTTCCCGAATCACAGGAAGACTTTGGGCGGCAAAGGCTTCGTTCAACTCCATAACATCAATATCTTCAATCGCAAACTTGGCTTGCTTCAAGGCTTTTCTAACTGCACTAATTGGTCCCAGACCCATGACGCGTGGCGAAAGTCCCTCGACGCCGCTTGCCACATATCGGCCGAGTGGCTCGATGGCCAGTCGCTTGACCACAGCCTCACTCGCAACCACCACCGCGCTTGCGCCATCGTTCAGACTGCTTGAGTTACCGGCCGTCACCGAGCCGCCTTTACGGAAGGCTGGTTTGAGCGTGGCAAGCTTTTCAAGCGTGCTATCCGGGCGCGGTTGTTCATCTTTATCGACAGTGGTTTTTCCCTTTCGCGTTTCAATCGTGATGCTCACAACTTCTTCGTCGTAATCGCCGCGCTCCTGGGCGGCAATCGCTTTTTGGTGCGAAGCGAGTGCAAACGCATCCTGGTCTTCTCTGGAGACGCTGTATTGTTCCGCAACATTTTCCGCCGTCTCACCCATGGACTCGAGCGGGAACATCGCTTCATGCTTCGGATTAGGATAGCGCCAGCCGAGCGCCGTATCGTAGGCCGGAATATTGCCGAAGACCGCCCCGCCCGATACATTTTTCGGCAGCGAATAGGGTGCGCGCGTCATGCTTTCCACGCCGCCAGCCACGATAATTTCCGCCTCACCTAATTTTATTGCCCGCGCGGCCTGAATAATGGCATCGAGCGAGGAGCCGCACAGCCGATTCACCGTAACAGCCGGAACCCGTTCGGGGAACCCGGCAAGCAGCGTCGCCATGCGGGCCACATTTCGGTTATCCTCGCCCGCCTGATTGGCGCAGCCGAAGATCACATCGTCGATTTCATTGGGGTCAATACCGGCCCGCGTGGCAGTTTCTTTCATCACGAGCGCGGCCATGTCATCGGGTCGCAAATCTTTAAGCGCGCCGCCGTAGCGGCCAAATGGGGTGCGGCAGGCGGAGATAATGTAGGCTTCGTTCATTCTGTCTGAAACTTGATTTAGGAGATTTGCGAGATTAAGGAGATTAGATTCGGGGCGCATAACGGAGAAATGGGCCGAGGAATTTCAATACACGCGGGAATTCACCATCTTCGCAAAGGGTTGCGAGCTGTGGCATAAAAATTCTCACTTCCCATATTAATCGATGCGACTTTTTCGACTGCTGCGTCACTATTACGCCTCATGACTGATTCGAGCGCCTTCTGGCAGTTGGTCGAGGAGCACCGAGCTTCGCTCTGGCGCTTTTCGCTCGGACTAACGCGCTCCCGCGAAGAGGCACGCGATCTGATGAGCGAAACCGTCCTCGCCGCACATCGAAGCTTCACGAAACTGCGTGATGTGGCGGGATTTCGAAAATCGCTTTTCACGATCGCGCTGCGCATTCATAAACGCCAGCGATGGCGCGGCCGAATCTTCAGCGAAATGACAACGGCCGACGATAGACGAACCGAGGATTCGAACGAGTCCGGGCACGATTTGGAACTCTTGCTCGAAGCGGTTAACTCGCTTCCCGCGAAGCAGCGGGAGGCGATATTGTTATTCGAAATTTCAGGACTCTCGCTGGAAGAAGTACGCGTCCTACAGGGCGGATCGCTTTCTGGCGTCAAGACCCGGCTTGCGCGCGGGCGCGAAGCGCTTCGGGTCAATCTGGCGGATGATGAGACCGCTCCAGCTGTTAGCAAGGCAGCTCATTCTAAAGCTATTTTATTGCCTTTTGGCTGAAACGACATGACCTACCCATCGAAACCACCAGCGTGGATGTCTCCACTCACGGACGCGGAGCCAGAACTATCGCTTGCGGAATTGCAGGCGTTCGTCCATTCGGCGCCGGCGCGAACGGGCCGCAGCGTCCGGGGTGCATGGCTGCTGGCGATCCTTGTGCTTGCGCCTTTGGTTTGGATTCTCGCTCAGCAAACGAGTTCGCAGGCGCCGAGGAGGGCTCGGCAGGCTCGAACCGTTATAGCGCAAATTCCGAAGATTCCAAACACGTATTCGACGGCCCTCGCTGATTTGGCCGAGCGGCAGCCACTGAGCCGAGCGAAAATGCGTCAAGAGTTCGGAAGAACAGCTTCCTCGAAACATGCAATTGCAACCGCTCTTCAACGCACGGGTGAAGAGGCGTTCTTCGCATACGATGCTGTCTCGCATTTAGAGCCGCCGGGAAGCCATGCTGGATTCGAACTACCGTAGCAGAACGATTTTTTACAACATCATTCCACCAAACGAAGCAAACAATCATGAAAACACGAAAAATGCTTGGAGCGGCCGTGGCCTTAGCCACGATTGGCCTCTTCACGCTCACCTCTTCCTATGGCGGCCAATTACTGCACGTCGGCCGGGTCTGGTTCGCAGCCGGTTCGAAGCCAGCCGATTATGATATGGGCGTGACTTCAAAGGAACACCACGCGGGTTCCAAGTGCGCGTTCATCAAATCCAAAGTAGCCAAGATCGATGGATTTGGAACTTATATGCAGGAAAGCGGAACGAACGGTTACCTCGGCAAAAGTGTGCGGATGACCGGCTGGATAATGTCGAAAAACGTCAAGGACTGGGCGGGAATGTGGCTTCGCGTCGACGGACCAAATCCCATGCAGTCCCTGTCCTTCGATAACATGCAGGACCGGCCGATTGCCGGCACAACGGACTGGAAGGAATATACGATCGTGCTCGATGTTCCGGATAGCGCGAAAGACCTTGCCTTCGGCGTGCTCCTATCGGGAACCGGCGAGGTCTATTTCACTGACGTTAGCTTTAAGGTTCTTGGTCCCGCGGCCGGAAATAACACTGGTTTGGAAAAGAAATCCGGGCCCTCCGATCTGAATTTCGAGAATTAAAATGGACGGCGATGGGAACTTCCAGATCAACGTGGTTCAGGCAATAAATTTCATTCCCGCTTCGGCGTAGCGCCTTAGCATTGTCGCGACCCGATACCGCTCGCTGCCATATTCGTGGGCGAGTGCATTGAGAATCGCAACGATTGTGTCCGCGCCAACTTCATCGCACCAGGCGAGCGGGCCTTTGGGATAATTCGTTCCGAGCTTCATCGCTGTGTCAATATCCTGAGCCGTCGCGACGCCATCCTGGACGGCAAAGGCGGCTTCGTTCACAACCATCGCAAGGGTGCGCGGAAAAACCCCGGCGATGGCATCGCCCACCTGCTCGCCGATTTTGCCAATAGCTGAAAAAAAATCCGAAAGAATGGAAGGACGATCGGTGGCGCCAACCGGCAGCGAATATTCTACCGATGGCTGATTCCTGAAATAATTTGGGAGAATCGGCATCCCGATAACCGACGCATTCCTGACGGCAACTTGCGCGGTCGTGCCGCTGAGTGTGAGTGTGTTGCTTATAACCGGAGCCGCTGAGCTAAAGCCGGTTAACCGTTCCAGCTTCCAGCCGAGATTGAGAAATGTTGCATCGAAAACTAAATCGGGCGACGTGGTTACAAGCTGAATCGGCTCGATAGACGATAGATAATCCGAAAAGGATTGGAGATTTGGTTCGTCCGCGAAAAGTTGGATTTTCAAAATTCGTTCTATCATATCTGATCTACCTACTCGGCCGAAATCAGATGCAAGTTCCTAATTAATTTTCGAGTTTCTGCGCAAGCACCGATTTCGTCTGTGTTTCGCGATAGAGTTCCAGCCTGTCCCGTAACTTCGAATCGTTTAACGCCAGAATTCCCACTGCAAGCAGCGCCGCATTCTTCGCGCCGGCTTTGCCGATAGCCAGAGTTCCCACGGGAATGCCCGCCGGCATTTGCACGGTCGAGAGCAGCGAATCCATCCCTTTCAGCGCGGGCGATTCCATCGGGATGCCGAGGACCGGAAGTAACGTCTGCGCCGCCAGAACGCCCGCCAAGTGGGCCGCGCCTCCCGCGGCGCCGATAATAACTTTGAGGCCGCGCGTTTCGGCCGTTGTCGCGTATTCCGTCACTGCCGCTGGAGCCCGGTGCGCCGAAAGGACCTTATATTCATGCGGCACTTCGAACTCGTCTAAAATTTTATGCGCCTCGCGGACAACATCCCAGTCCGATGCGCTTCCCATGATAATGCCGACCTTTGGCTGCTCCATAAATTCCTTTTTCTTTCTTAGAATATTCCGTGAAGCGCGTGGTAACAGCTTCCCGGAAACGGTAGTTCAGAATCACGATTAGGCAGCCCGCGCCATCTCCTGTTCCTTATATTGCAATTCATAGAGCGTGCGATAAATCCCGCCATGGCGCAACAGTTCATCATGGGTTCCCTGCTCGCGGATTTCGCCGTGGTGCATGACGATAATATTATCGGCCCGCTGAATGGTCGAAAGCCGGTGCGCGATTACGATGGAGGTTCGCCCGACTAATAATTTTTCGATCGCGTGCTGGATCATTTGCTCGCTTTCGGTATCGATGCTCGATGTCGCTTCGTCTAAGATCAAAATACTCGGATCGTAGGCTAAGGCGCGCGCGAAAGAAATAAGCTGCTTCTCTCCAACCGATAGAATCGCGCCACGCTCCATCACTTGAGATTCAAAGCCTTTCGGAAGGCGGGAGATGAAATTATTCGCGCCTACAAAGTCCGCCGATTCGCGGATTCTTTCCTGCGAAATCTGCTCGTTGCCAAGGCTGATATTGGTCGCAACATCGGCGCTGAAAAGGAACACATCCTGCAATACGATGGCGGTATTTCGCCGGAGTTCCTGCGGATCGAGCGTGCGAATATCCTTCCCGTCTATCAAAATCTCGCCACGCTGGAACTCATAGAGCCGCGTCATCAAATTCGTTATAGAGGATTTTCCAGCTCCCGTTGCGCCCACGAAGGCGACGGTCTGCCCCGGCTTCACACGAAATGAAATATCCTTCAGAACAAAATCGTCATCGTTGTACGCGAACCAAACATTGCGGAACTCGATCTCGCCCATCAGCCGCCCAGCGGGAACCGGGTGGGCCGGAAGTGCAAGGATGCTTTCGTCATCGAGCAGCTTGAAAATCCGCTCGCTCGCGGCCATCGCGGATTGGAGGATATTGTACTTATCTGCCAGATCGCGGATGGGCCGGAAGAATTGCTCGGAATATTGGTAGAAGGCGATCAGGGTGCCCACGGTAACGCCGGCCTCCAGCCCCAGCTTATTTCCCAAGACCAACGTACCGCCATACCAAATGATAAGCGCCGTCGCGATCGCGGATAAAAATTCCACCACCGGATAAAACACCGCGTAATAAAACACACTCCGGATATTCGCATCGGCCGTTTCGCGGCTGATTTTCTCGAACTGCCGGAACGTTTTCGCCTCCGCGCCAAAAAGTTGGACGGTGAGCATCCCGGCCACATGCTCGTTCAGGAAGGCATTGAGCCGCGCGACGAGCAGCCGCACATCCCGGTAGGACTCGCGGGCTTTTTTTCGAAAAATCGACGTCGCGATCAGCAGGAACGGGAACACCGTAAGCACCACGAGCGAAAGCTTCCAGCTCGTGTAAAACATGAAAACGAAAATCCAGAACACGACAAACACGTCCGCGACAATCATGATGATGCCGGAGCTAAACAAATCGTTCAGCACTTCGATATCGTTCGTGAGCCGAGTAACGAGCCGCCCGACTGGATTCTTGTTGAAGAACCGCATCGAAAGCTTCTGCAGATGCCCGAACAGTTCTCGCCGCAAGTCATAAACCGTTTGCTGCCCGATCCAAGCCGTAAGCATCGTCTGGCCATAGAGTATGAGCGATTGCACGACGAGGGTTCCAACAATGGCGGCGGCGATGAGCGCCAGGCCACCGTAATTGCCCTTCATGATATACTTATCGATGGCGATCATGGTCAGCAGCGGCCGAAGCGGACCCAGCGCCGAGACGACGATCGTGATCACCACCGCCAGCACAACCTTCCACTTATACGGCGCCAGATATTTCACCAACCGCCGCATGAGCCGAGCATCGTACGCTTTTCCTAATATTTCTTCTTCCTGTGGCAAGACTTTGATTAATGCTGATTATTCTGCTTATAAACCTCGTTTACGTTGATTGTTGCTGATTTCGCTGAACTTTCGTCTGTAACTTTTTCCCTTTATCCCTTCAGCGCGCGGGACATTACTTCATCGAAGAACTGCTGGAAGCTTCGCGGTTTATGGCCGGCGATTTTCTCGACGCTATCGGTGACGAGATCGCCCCATCCCTGGCTATAAGCTTTTGAATAGTCCATCGTCACCTGTGCCGCCCAGGGATCCATGCCGAAATTTCTAACCATCTCTCCTACGGCTTCGATGGGAACCGGAACAAACTCAACCGGCTTGCCAAGCCCATCGCCAATCATTCTTGCAATATCGTAATAGCTGATCGAGGCATCGCCAGTGAGGGTATAAACTTGCCCAAGGTGTCCGCCATCGGCGCAAAGGGATACCAGGCAATCGGCAACATCGCGCACGTCGATCATCCCGATTTTTCCACTGCCGGTTCCGGAATAGATTTTACCTTGCTGCTGAATGGTGGGAATCGAGCCCAGCACGTTCTGCATGTAATAATTTGGCCGAAGGATGGTATAGGGAATTCCGGAGGCCATAATCTCGGAATCTGTCATGGCGTGCAATTTGCCATTGCCGGTTGGGGCGTCGGGGGCCGCACCGATCGCCGAAACGCGCAGAAGATGTTTCGTTCCCGCGTGTTTTGCCGCCCGGGTTATGTGGGCCGCACTGGTATCGGCAACCTTGCCCATCGGCGTGATGGAAATTATGGTGTCGGCACCCTCTGCGGCGCGATCGAGCTTCGCCGAATCGGAAAATTCCCCTTCGATTAATTCCACCCCATTCTTTTTAAGCTTCTCCGCCTTAGCGGCGTTGTGGACGTAGGCGCGAACCTGAAGCCCACGTCCCAAGAGCTGTGGAATTGCGTAGGAGGCAATTTTGCCCGTTGCTCCGGTAACGAGTACGATTTTTGGCATGACGAGTAAACGCGAAAGTGCATAAAAAAAGCCCGGACTGAATTCTCGCTCGCGGAATGGTGTTCCTCTCGTCCCGATGCCAGACCATATCTGCCCTTCCTCGACACCACCACCGCCGGAATCGATAGTGTTTCCGATCCTCACAGTTCCCGGCCAGCCGAACTTACACCGTACGTTAGGGCGGCGCGAATTAGATAAGCCCGAAAGCAATTGCGGCGTCGTCGGCGTGTATCATCATCCGGAGGCGAGCATCATCGCGTACTACGCGCTCCATGCGTTGCAGCACCGCGGCCAGGAAGCAGCGGGTATTCTTTCTGCGCATTGCGAGGAAACTCCGAAGGGCCCAAAGCGCCGGTTTCTCATCCACAAAGATAATGGCCTCGTCCTCGACGTCTTCAAAGATCACAAAATTCTTGCGGAGGTGCTCCAAGGCGATTCGGCGATCGCGCACAACCGCTACTCGACAACCGGCGCGAGCGGAAAGATCGAAAATATCCAGCCGTTTTTCATGCACTACCGCATGGGAAATTTCGGGCTATCGCATAACGGGAACCTCACGAATACGCATTCGTTGCGGCTGGAACTCGAAGCGATGGGAACCATCTTCCAGACTTCGACCGACAGCGAACTTATTCTTCACTTGATTGCTCGATCGCAGAAAGAAACGCAAGTCGAGCAAATCCGGGATGCCCTCATGCAAGCGCGAGGAGCGTATTCGCTCGCCATGCTCACGGACACCTCGCTCGTCGCCGTTCGCGATCCACGGGGGATTCGCCCGCTCGCGATTGGCCGCTTGAAGCGACCGGATGGCGACTGGGCATACATGGTGGTGTCCGAAACGTGCGCGCTCGATATTGTCGGCGCGGAATATTTGCGCGATGTCCAACCAAACGAAATCGTGACCATCGACGAAGAAACCGTTCGGACGGGCGAAATTCATTCTACGCACATCCTCGAACAAGCTCCCTCGCCGACGCACTGCATTTTCGAATATATTTATTTCGCTCGTCCCGATTCTAAAGTATTCGAGGAGAATGTCGATCGGGTGCGGCGCAAATTAGGCAAGACGCTGGCGATCGAATCCCCCACCGCGCACAGCAACGGCCGAAAAGTGACAGTAATAAACGTTCCAGATTCCTCGAACACGGCCACGCTTGGCTATGCAAGCCAGAACCAGAAGCTTGGCAACCAGACGAAATACCAAATCGGGCTTATCCGCTCGCATTATGTCGGGCGCACCTTCATCCAACCGGGTCAGGACCGCAGGGAGATGAAGGTGAAAGTGAAATATAATACCGTCAAGGGAGTGCTGAAGGACAAAAAGGTGGTCGTCGTCGATGATTCGATCGTCCGAGGTACGACCTCGAAAGCACTCATTCATCTCATTCGCGAGGCGCAGCCGCACGAAGTGCATCTTCGCATTACCTCGCCGCCAATCACGCATCCCTGCAAATATGGGATGGATTTTCCCAGCAGGGAGGAACTTATCGCCAATCATTATTCGAATGAGGAAGAAATTGGTGCGGCCTTAGGCGTCGATTCGCTAAATTATCTCTCGGTTAAAAAGCTTCTTGAGAGCGTTCCCCATAAGGATAAAGCCGGGAATGCGATCGGCTATTGCACAGCCTGCTTTACCGGAAATTATCCCGTCCCCTTCGATGACGAGGCGCAGGAAAATGACGATTAAGCCTGGCGTGTAGCCGAAAGCTTCAGCTTTTCCACCCCGTGTCATGTAGGTTGGAGCTCGCATTTCCACGGCGGGAATTCTCCTGCTGAATTTGTTGTCATTGATGGTGCATTTAAACCGTTGTGAATCACCATGAAAAATCGGACTATCTTTTCGCTTTTCCTTTCCGCTTGTATCATCCTTCCCGCAATTGCTTCGGCGCAGCTTGTGCCGCGCACCGTGCTCGTCGAGGAAGGAACGAACTGGGGCTGCCCCCCGTGCGCGACGTATAATCCTGGCCTTGAAGCGTTCCTCAACCAGCATGAGGGCAGCATTATTCACCTTGCCTATCATCCCAGTTGGCCCTCCTCGAACGACCCCATGTACCTGAACGATGTACCCGATAACACGAACCGGGTCGTAGGCTACTACGGCATTAGCGGTGTGCCGGCGGTCACGTTTAATGGATGTGCCTACTTCGAGCCCGCCTCCGTACCGCAGCTCGAAGCGACGTTCGATAGCTGTGTGGCGATTCAGAGTCCAGTCGCGATCACGATTTCGCGAAGTGTCAATGGCTCGACGGTTTCGGTTCATGTTGCGATCCACCCGGTTACGAGCCTTTCGTCTTATACTCGGTTATCGCTTCGTGTGGCGGCCGTTGAAGCAGTGGTACCCGGCCCCGGACCGAACGGCGAGAAACAATACATCCACGTCATGCGAACCATGATGCCGAGTTCTACGGGAACGCTCGTCCGGCTCAAAACCGGCGATACTGCCTTTGATTTTACTTATGACGAGTCGAATTACAATGCGGCCAATATGTATGAGGTGGCGTTTCTTCAGAACGATGCGAACCACGATGTGCTTCAGGCCGCGACCGATGAGCCGCAACTTGTCCTGACCTCCAGTGCCGGACTCGTTCAGCGTTCCTCGGGTAGCACAGCGGATTTCCCGTTCACACTAAGTTCCACATTCTCAGGCACAGTGAGTGCATCAGTAACATTCTTCCCAACATCGAAAGCGGTGTGGCCTATCAGCATTAATGGGAATCAACTTTCCGGCTCCCAAACGATGACGCTTTCGCCCGAAGCAGCCCAGTCGCTCGATGTTTCGGTACAGATTGGTTCCGGATACTATATGACCGGCATTCTCGCGGTTTCCACCGTGCAGAATGGCGAAACATTGGTCGCTTCTTATCCAATTGAAGTCGTTTCCCCGGCGGCCAAGGTTGCGTTCGTCGATGTATCGGGCGATTCGGTCCGAACATCTTATACACAAGCGACACTGGATCAACTCAACCTACCCTACGCCCCACTCACGAGCGCAGAGGCAGCTTCTATCGACGGCTGGTCAGCTTCGGCCTTTCCGGAGATGGTCATCGTTGCCAATAAATGGATTATAACAGGCAATGATAAAGCGCGTGTAGCAGAATATCTCGCAAGCGGCGGCCATCTTTTCGTGACCGGCGGCGAAATCGGGTTCGGTCTTGCCGATGCGAGTTCCACCGTCACCGATCGCGACCCGAATTTTCTCCAATATACGCTGCACGCGACGTATGTAAAAGATAGCGCCGGACCGACGACGGTGCATGGGATTGCGAACGACCCAATCACCGCGCCTTGGGCGAATTCAGCTATCAACATTTATGCGCTCAAAGTGGATGAAGATCCTTCGAACGTTCGAGCCTGAACCAACCGGATGAAATCAAGCCAGCGAATGGCTCTTTACCCATATTTTATTATGGTTCCGGCACGGCGCAGTGCGCGGGTATCCGGTGGGATAGTGCGGGTACGATGCTCGCGTATCTGGCATTCGGCCTTCAGAATCTTGCCGCAAACGATCGTGCCGCAATTACCACGGCGGTCTTTAATTGGTTTGAATCCGCGAGCAGCGTGTTGGATGCGGGCGCTGGCTCTCTCTCACTCGAACCGAATTATCCAAATCCGTTTTCGGGTTCGACGGAACTTTCCTACACCACCGCAACGGATGGCCCGGTGCGCGTCTCTATTGTGGACGCGCGCGGAACGGAGGTTGCCGTGCCGCTGGATAAGTTCCAGCAAGCCGGCCTGCATTCCGCCACTCTGGATTTCAAGGCCCTCGCGGCTGGAACCTACTTTGCCGTCGTCCGAACACCGAATGCGTCGATGATGCGCGCGATGACAAAAGAGTAGCTTCGGCCAACTCCTGAGCTTGGCTCCCCGCTGCTAATTGACTGGATTCCCGCGGATGCGGGAATCCCTCCCGAGCGATTCGGGAACTGTGCCGGCAGAATTTCGATTTCTTTTGCTGAATTCTTTTTGCCCATTTTGTGATGATCAGCCGAACATCGGTTCTGCCACTTCTATGTTCCGCCTTATTTTTTGGCGGCGCGACGATCCTTCATGCCCAGGGCCATTCGGAAGTGCCTGGAACGGTAATCTCAGTTCCCCCGCCCTCTCAGTCCAAAACCGCCGGTGCCGAGAGCGTCCAGTTCGTCCGCATCAATCTCGGACCGAATGTCAATTCAAAATACAGCGATCTCTTTCCGGTGCTTACGCCGGATGAGAGTGTGATGTTCTTCGTCCGTAAGGGCGATCCGGAAAATGTCGGGTATGCGAAAAATAATAACGACGAAGACATCTGGTTCTCGGTCCGGCAATCCGACGGGTCCTGGGGGAAAGCGATGCACATGGGCCCGCCTCTCAATACAAAAAATTACGATGGCGTCCGAGCCATCAATAGTACGGCGACGCATCTCTATCTCCAAAACATCTACCATCCGGATGGAACGGGCGAGAAGGGCTTTTCGGTCTCGGAAAAACAGCCGGATGGTTCCTGGAGCTTTCCCGAGGCGCTCGATATCGACGATTATTACAATGATGGCGGCGTGGCCATGATGACGGTTTCGAGCGATGAGAAGACGATGATTCTTTCGCTCGATCGCAAGGATACCAAAGGGCAGCACGACTTTTATGTCTCGCATAAAGTTGGCGGCTTGCATTGGTCCGCGCCGGAGCATATCGCGGAACTTTCTACGCCGATGGATGAGATTTCGCCGTTCCTGGCGTTCGATGATCAGACGCTCTATTTTTCCTCGAACGGCCTGGGCGGGTATGGCGGCTACGATATTTTTGTCGCCCGACGGCTCGATAGCACCTGGATGCATTGGTCCTCCCCCCGAAATCTTGGGCCACCCATCAGCACCCCCTCGTTCGATGCCTATTTTACGCTGGGCGCGCGTGGCGATACCGCCTATTTTTCGAGCGCCGATGGAAGCTCCGAATACGGTTCCGGCAAAAGCGATATCTGGAAGCTCGGCTTGCAGGCCGAGCAGCGGCCGGGATTCGATTTCCCGAACGGTGCAGCCTACGACAAGAACCTGACGGCGAAAAATTTGCAGGGTTTTCTTTTTCGATTAGACGATGTGCTTTTCGATGTTGGCAGAAGTTCCATCAAAGCGCAATCGCGAGCTTCCCTCATCAAAGTCGCAGAAGTAATGAAACGATTACCGACGCTTAAGATCGAAGTGCAGGGACACACGGATTCCGTAGGAGATCCGGCGCAGAATCTGCTGCTTTCGCAGCAGCGTGCGGAATCCGTTTGCAAATTCATCGAGAGTCAAGGCGTGGAGTCCAGCCGCCTAACCGCCAAAGGGTATGGGCCGGAGCGCCCTATCGCGCCGAACGATACGCCGCGCGGGCGAGCGCTCAACCGGAGGGTGATGATCGAAGTGTTGAGCCAATGAGGAACGAGTTCGAGGGAATTCAGAACTATTTCCAGCGTTCTGTTTCCTCGTTCCAATTTCGAAACATCATGGATTCGATCGGGTTCGAGGAGCGCGTGGTGTATTTCGCGCCCGGTTTCTTCGCATAGGGCGTTGTGCTCTCACCTGAAGCTTCGAAATAAATAAGCTGGCCGATCGGCATTCCCGCAAAGATGCGCACTGGCTGCTTCACCGAAATTTCAAGGGTCCAGGTATTGCAGAAGCCGATATCACCCTTGCCGGCAGTCGCGTGAATATCAATACCAAGACGTCCCACGCTCGACTTGCCTTCCAGGAACGGAACGTGCCGGTGCGTCTCCGTATATTCCACCGTCACGCCAAGATAGAGTCTCTCGGGTTCAAGAACTATTCCGTCGTCCGTGATTTCGAGATACTCGACCGCATTGTGCTTCTTCGCATCGAGAACTTTATCTTTATAGACCGCGAGAGTTTTTCCTAAGTGAACATCGTAGCTATTCGAGCCGAGGCACTCCGGCTGAAAGGGCTCTATGACGATTGAGCCACTCCCGATGGCTCGCAAAATTTCCTTATCGGTAAGAATCATCTCGCATCATTTACGATCACCAGCTTCGCGGCAGTTCCCTGCACCGATATGCCGGCATCGTTCGTGCCGGTAACATAGTAGAGATATTCCCCGCTTGGAACGATGTTGCCGCGGTTGTCGCGCATATCCCAGGTAACACCGCCTGAAGCACCGCTGGTTTTGATCTCCCGGATAAAACGCATTCGCAGCGTGTAAATGCGAATATCGGCCTCGGCCGTAAGCCGCGCGAAGGTGAGCTGGCTCACGCTCGTCTTCGCGGGATTGGGATAAACCATGACACTCGAAAGATTGGGTTCGGTCAGCGAAATACCCGCGCAGTTCCCGGCGGTGCTGAGAGGTGTGTTTTTGATGCTGGTGATATTGTTTACACAGAGAACGAAGGGAACTCCGAGGGACTCAAGACTTACTCCTTCGACGCTGATGTACAGCGCATTTGCATCGTTAGTGTCCCTCATGACACGAACCAACGTTCCATAAGGCGTTAGCGTGTAGCGCGTGGCATCGGACGCGTTTGCAGCAGGCTCCTCATTAAAGATCACGTGAATTACGATACCGTTCGGCCCTGGCTCGAATGTCCAGCGGAGGATGTAGAAGCGATCCGGCGCGGTATCTACGGGAACCTGAAATGGAAGATAATCCGCAGTGTCGAATGGGGAATTATAAATATCGCGCAACCCAAAGGAAGTGACACGCATCTTGTGCCCGCCGGAATTCAGTGCGCTTTCAAGACTCATCACGAGTTCGCTATCGGCGCTTACGGTGATCGCTTGCGGCTGGATGGTATCGTCGATCATAATCGCTCCGGCATGAAGCTGATTCATGCCTGGCGGCTGGGATGTTCGGACTTGAATGCTGGCTGTAGAAGTCAAGGCTGCCGAAATCAGGCGCGGCATCGGGTGAACAATCACCTCTCTATAGAATGCCGGGTCGCTATCGGGAATTTTATAATAGCTGGAAACAGCGGCCACGGAATAAATCCAATCATCGCCACTCGTGACAGTAGTATCGGAATAGAAGGTGGAAGCGGTCGAGTCAATAATCGTAAAATTCACGGCTTGCGGTGCGGCTCGCAGGATGAAATACTCGGTTGCGTGCTCCACCGGCGCCCATTCGAGATCGACGCGATTGGTGTCCCGCGGTGAAACATCGAGGCTTGCCGGCGCGGGCGTTTGTTCGACGTAGTTATCACTATGCTCGAAAAAGTGGATACTATCCCCCGTAAAAAATCCGAATTCCCGTTTGCCGTTCTTGTCAAAGTCATACGAAATAGCACCATTCGGGCTTTCCACCGAGGGATAACGCCATACTGGCGCCATCGTTTGGGTCACCGAATCATACTCCACCAAATAAAAATTCGGATAAAAGCAGAGTGCCAAATCATCGACGGTGCGGCCCGTGACATTTCGCAACCGGGATAGGCTGGATGAAGGCGGATTCGCCGGATTCGGATTGTAAATGCTGTACGGATCGAAGAAATTCGCATTCAATATAGTTTGGAACTTTAGTCCACCGAGATTGCGAAGGACTTTCACCGTCCAATAGGCAAACGGATATTCGCCCAGCGAATCGTGGCGAATATCGGGATGGAAAGCGTAGGCAATATCCGGCTTGCCATCGCCATCGAAATCGCCGGTAGTGACAAATGCACCGTTCGCGATCGCAACGTTGGAGTCGATATAGACAGGGCGGAACCGCGTTGGAGAAGTCGAATCGTATTCGTAGATCACCAGGTTCGCATTATTATCTAAAGTGATAAGTTCCTCTATGCCATTGCCAAGCAGGTCGGCGTGGGCTGCGTGGGGATCACCATATCCCGAAAAAATTGCGTTCGCGTTGGGAATAACCGGATCGACCATAGATCCATCAAGTGCAAACAGTCCATTGACATATTTATAAGCCTGATAGGCGCTGTCGATGGAGCCAGCTATCGACTGTCGATGATCCGGGGTGAGCTGGGCAAAGGTGCTCCCGAAAAGCGTGTCGTTTTCGTAAATCATATCGCCGAGCAGACTATGACTGGCGTTCTGTTTATAAATTGCGGTGTGGCCACAAAAATCGGTGAAGGCGCAAGGTCCCGCGAGCGATTGCACCAGCAGTTCTGGTCGATTATCGCCAACTGTATTTCCGATCGCGCGCGGTAGCGAGCCGTCCCCGACCGAATCGATGGCGCGAAAGTGTTTCGAGCTATCGAAGAGGAACATGGTGAGATGGCCCGTCGCATCGGGTGTTTCGGCGACCTCGTCCCCAAACGGCGTCGCTAATATCGAATTGAGCGCATACCCGGAGGGAAGAGAATAGGACTTTTGGGAAAATCCCTGCTCCGGGAACGCGGTGCCGAGGACCGAAGCAGTATCCCACATAACGGAGGTATCGCCATTCGGCACGCGCAGTACGGCTTCGATGGCAAGCGGAATATTTCTTTGCGCTTCTTCTGGACTAATCATGACCCAATGCTCGCGGGCAAGATGATCGTCCGCCTTCACGGAAATTCTGGAACCTGCCGCAGCGTATTGCACTGAGAGCTGGCACGGAAGATCGGACGTGGCAAGCACGACAAGGCCCTCCTCCACCGGCAGATTCGGCGCGGTGGCAAGATAGATCGAATCGACGCGAAACATCCGGAACTTTGGTGGCGCGGCGGCAAGGCGAATTGTGCAATGCTCTTCGGTGCTGCGATTGTCCGAAGAGCGAACATTGAGCCGCACCGTGTAGAGGCCGGTATCGAGCCCGCGCGTATCCCACAATGCGAGCGTGCCGCTCAACACCTGCGTATCCGAGGTTGCGATATTATGCAAGTTATTGACCGATGGATTTGTATCTGGCATGCTTCCGCCGCCAAAGTCGATGGAATATCCGGTGAAAAGCGGCGAGATTGCGCTGCCGGTAAAATGCACGGTATCACCAACTTGAAATTCATCCAGTGTTTGCGGCGTAACCAACTTAATCTCCGGGGTTCCCACATAACTTAGCGCCGCGTAAGCATCCACGCGTCCATTGGCACTCAAATGATTGTAACCGCCTGCCGCCTGTGTCGTGGTTGATTCGATGATGGAACGAAGTTGAATGGGTGTAAGCTTCGGGTTTTTCGAAAGCAGCAGCGCAGCAATTCCAGCCGCAATCGGCGAAGCAGCGCTGGTGCCGGAGACCGAATCATATCCGAGGGAAGTATCCGTCGTAAGGATGTTTTCTCCCGGAGCAACCACATCCATTTCCTCGCCGTGCGTCGTTAGGAACCACACCGCATCGGGAGGGTAGCTGGCGGTTGCTCCAACGGAAACCACCTCATCGAAATCGGAGGGATAATTCGGGTCTTCGGAACTATACGCGGAGTTCCCACTTGAACCGAAGATCGTGACGCCTTTCGAAATCGCGTACCGAATGGCATCGCGCTGCAAGAGCGAAGGCACCACATCGCCGAACGAGCAATTCAAAATTTGAACGCCGTTATCCGCCGCATAGACAATGGCTGAAGCGATATTGTTATCCTGCCCAAAGCCATTGGCATCGAAGGCTTTCAGCGCGACGAGCCGGCATTTCGGCGCAATGCCGCTGATGCCGATCGCGTTATCCTGCTCGCCGGCGAGGATTCCGGCAATGGCGGTTCCGTGTCCGTTATCGTCGTAAGGAATCGCATCGTCATCGATGAAATTATATCCGATCACATCGTTCAAGTAGCCGTTGCCATCGTGATCGATGCCATCCAGATCGCCATACACGGTATCGCCTCGCACATTGACGCCGAGCGAATCCGAGGGCCAAGCCTCGAAGAGGCCGTCGTGGTTCCGATCTTCGGCCGGATTGACCGCGAACTGGAACTCTAAATCAGGATGCAGCCACTTCACGCCGGTATCGACAAAGCCGATATGGATGGTGCTGTCCCCTTCGGTGATTTGCCAGGCTTCCGGAGCGTGAACGTTTGCAAGCCACCACTCCGCATAATAAAGCGGATCGTTCGGGATATGCTCGCCCGTCTGAATATAATAGCGGTAATTCGGTTCGACGTATTCGAACGTCGCCTGCGTTGACAGCTCGTGTACCGCATCCTGCGCGGTAATTCCTTCTTGCAGTGGAATCTGCACGATGCGGTCTAGCCCAAAGGTATCGGCAGTGCCGATGCTTTGGACGGAATTGCTCTTCACGGGCGTCCGCCGAAACACGGACTTCCAAATATCGATCGAGGAGCTAACCGCTCGAAGCTCGGAAAGGACGGAGGAATCGCTCATCGCCTGAAGCGATCGGAACTTTACGATAATGCTACGAACGGAGTCCTCATTCGAGGTATGAGGGCTAGTTGACAAATTTTGAGCCACGCAGCGCGAAGTGATTGCGCTTGTAGCGATAACGAGGAGAAACAGCATGCGCCGAAGCATCCGTGGCTTAACGGATGCGATTCCCGGCACGTTCGAATAATGACCGGGAAATTTCCGTGACCTATTGTGTCGCAGATTTTTGTAGCCGCTTTTCTTTGATGACCTTCATCGTTCCAACGGGCTGCGGAACCACCCACTGAATCAAATCCGGTTGTGGCGAAATAACCATCGGCTCGCCCGACTTGCGGTGTTTTTCGATGAGCTGGTCAATGGCACGCTGACCGGCTTCTATAACGGAATCATTCCTTTGGACTATATTTCCTCCGAAGTTTATCATACAAGGGTTAATCGAGAAGAATTCGCCGCGACCTAAAGGTCACGGCCACACGGGTTTTGAGCGCGCGACCCCAAAGATTTCGTAACTTTGTAGAATAAATTACGCATGATAGGGCGGGCGGATTGCTTTGCACGGTCATGTTTTCCGCCCTTTCGGCATGTACAAAATTGATTAACGATGAATTTCAGCATCCAAAAAACCACGTGGAAAAAAGTTCGCACCGGCGCAGTCGCGTTGTTTCAAACCGACGATAAACGCCAGCTTCGGAATACCGTAAAGTTCCTGGGCCGGAATTCCGTCGGTCTTTCGGCCGAGACGCTTCTCGGCGCCGGCGATATGAATGGCAAGAAGGATGAACTCTTCGTGATTTATCCGAAGAAATCGGAAGCCTTGGCAAAGCGTGTGTTTCTCGTGGGGTTGGGTAAATCGGATAAACTCTCGCTCGAAATGGTGCGCCGCTCGGCTGCCCGCACGGCGAAAAAAGCGCTGGCGCTTAAAGCGAAATCGCTCGCCGTTATACTCCCGGCAGTAAACGGCGCTTCGGGCGCGGAGATCGCCGCGGCGTATGTGGAAGGCACGATGCTCGGCCTCTATAAATTCGATAAGTTTTTCAAGAAAGACGAGCCGAAGGTTCCGCTCGAAAGTGTTACGTTCCTCGATGATGCCGATAGCCTGCACGGATCCACGAGCGCGGAAGTAAAATCCGCGATCGAGCAAGCCCAGCTCATTTGTGACGCGACGATCTTCGCACGCGACATGGAGAATGAACCATCCAATAATAAATTCCCGGAAACGCTTGGAAACTGGGCCAAAGATTTGAGCAAAGGACTCGGGGTAAAAGTTACGGTCTTCGGTCCGAAGGAAATCGCGGCGAATAAAATGGTGGGCATCCAAGCCGTGAATCAAGGCAGCGCGAAGGAGCCGCGATTTATTATTATGGAGTATAATGGCGCGCCAAAATCGGACGCGCAGCCGATCGTTCTCGTTGGCAAAGGCATTACGTTCGATACCGGCGGCATTTCCATCAAGCCGGCGGCGGGCATGGGCGAAATGAAGGGCGATATGTCCGGCGCGGCAACAGTGATAGCCACATTGAAATCGGTGGCTTCCCTAAAACTTCCGGTCAACGTGGTCGGCTTGGTTTCGAGCGCGGAGAACATGCCCTCCGGCACGGCCACGCGCCCTGGTGATGTTATTACATACGCGAATGGACTTTCGGTCGAAATCGATAACACCGATGCCGAAGGGCGCCTGGTTTTGGCCGATGCGCTGATTTGGGCGGAGAAGTTCAAACCCAA
This sequence comes from uncultured Bacteroidota bacterium, assembly GCA_963702215.1. GTDB lineage: Bacteria > Bacteroidota > Ignavibacteria > Palsa-1295 > Palsa-1295 > PALSA-1295. The sequence goes on along the minus strand of OY969726.1, from coordinate 3,512,312 downwards.
ATCGGTGATCGATCTCGCGACGCTCACCGGCGCCTGTGTCGTTGCATTAGGCCACACCACTGCGGGAATGATGGGCAACGATGCTTCGATGATGGAGCGACTCAAGCGCCTTGGCGACGTTACGTACGAGCGTGTGTGCGAATTGCCGATCTACGATGAATATGACGATCTCATCAAATCGGACGTTGCCGATATTAAAAATGTGGGTGGCCGCTGGGCCGGCGCAATCACTGCTGCAATGTTCTTGAAGCGATTCACGAACTATCCGTGGGTACATTTGGATATTGCTGGCACGGCGATCAACGATTCGGCAGGCGACTACATCCCGAAAGGCGGGACGGGCGCATGCGTGCGCCTCTTGACGCAAATGCTGATCGAAGAAGCGAACGCCTGAAATTTTTGAACTGGGGACGTGCGCTGCACGTCCCACTAAATATGGTTCCGATCAAGTACAACCAGACAAACTTTTTATGAAGACAATTGAGCGGACACTGCTCCTAACCCTCCTTGTGACTTTTACGATTCAGTTTGCCGGCTGCGGCGCGGCGGATGTGGAAAGTGCAAAGCTTTACCGGCAACGGCGCGATTATATCTCCGCCGATAAAATGCTTCAGAAGGCGATCACCGAGGACCATGCGAACGATGAAGCATGGTATCTTTACGCGATGAACCTGAACGATCTTCATAATTATGAGAAGATCGCCGACATCATCGATACCGCCATGTTCTACTCCCCGACGCATCGGACGGAACTTCAGCAGCTAAAATATAATACCTGGGTTGAGCTGTATAATGGGGCGTCCGGAGCGTACAACCAGAATCCCGATTCGAAAGACGCTCAGCAATCGGCAATCGGGTACCTGCTGAAAGCGCGGGAACTCGAACCTCAGCAGCCGGAGACCTATGAGTTATTGGGAACGGTTTATTATGCCTCTGGCGACACTGCGAAAGGGCTCTCAAATTTCCAAACGGAGATCGATCAGTTGAGTGGCGCCTACAATCAAGGGGTTCAGATGGGCCTCATGCTACATGAATCTCCGGCCGAGATCACGCACGCGATGTCCGCCCCGCCGGCCAAGCAGCAATATGTGTCTTTGGGCGGCAGCGATAGTGCGCTCGTCTATGTGTACCCTGACAAGCAAACCTACATTTATTTCGAGCACTCACCCAAGCCACCATACGATTGGCAGTTGATCGGCTGGCGTGTTACGTCCGATCGAGGCCTCAGGAATGAATCCCATTCCCGTCGATACCTCGGCATACGAACTTGTTGCGAGCAGTTATTACCAAAAAGGTACGGCGGCGCAGAAGGGCGGCGATAACGAGGAGATGAATGCCGAATTCCAAAAAGCCATCCCACTGTTGCTTACGCTTCAGCAGCTCGACCCCAGCGACGAATTCGCCGCCCAGGCGATCCCCGATATTTATACCCGCATGGGCCAGAGCGGCAAAGCGAAAGAAGCGTATGAACAAATCCTTGCCAATCACCCTTCGACCGCGATGTACGTTGCCTATGGCACGCTGCTCATGAGCGGGAACGATTTCCCGTCGGCGATTGCGCAGTACCAAAAGGCGCTCGCGCTCGAACCGAATAATCAATCGGCACTTTTCGATATTGCCGCCGCCTACAAAAACCGCGCGCGAACCGAACAACAGGCAAAAGATCCTGCCTACAAGGACGATCTCAAGCAATCGACCACGTATTTCGAGCAGTTGCGTTCATTGAATAAAGCCGACGCCAATGCGCTGATGAATCTCGTCGAGAACTATAATATTCTCGGCCAGAAAGATAAAGTGCTCTCGCTCGTTGGCGATATTGAGGCGCTGCAATCGACACCGGAAGCACAACAATCACGAATATTGGGATTTGCTGGCTCGCGTCTATGCTCAGGCCAATCGCCCGAAAGACGCGGAAACAGCCTACAAGAAATCCGACGAACTGAAACAACAGGGAAAGTAACAAATACCGAGTACCGTGGAATGAGTGGGATCGCTCTCACTTGCGCTATACACCATCTCTATTTAAAATATTTATATGCCTGAAAACGATCCCCACCCCAACCGATCCAGCAGCAATTACAGCTCGAACTCGGCGAGAAAGAAGCCGAGGGAATTTATTCTAATCTCGCCATCATCACCCATTCCCCTGCGGAATTTATTATCGACTTCACCCGCGTCACTCCCGGCGTGCCACGCGCGCGGGTTCATGCGCGCATCATCATGACGCCCCAGCATTTCAAGCTGCTGCTAAACGCCATGCGTGAAAATATCGAGCGATTCGAATCGCAATACGGCGAAATTAAGACCGATCGGCAGGCGGAGCACCCCTTCGGCTTCCGCACCAGCCCGCTCACGCCAACCAGCGGCGGAGAAAAAGTGCATTAAATTGCGCCTTGCGGTCGCCCTCGCTGGCCACCGCCCTAACGAAGCACTCCAGCTTCCTTCGCCTCTTCTATGCGGCAGACGGTGCCGAAGGCGCAATAGTTACATTGCTTGAGCAAATCCGCTCGGGCTAACGGGAACTGGCCAGCCGCGACGCCATCCACGTATTGCTTCGCTTTTGCGATCGTTCTGATCGACAAATTCCTTTAGCTCCTCCGGCGATTGGAGCAATCCCTTGCCTCTCAATTTTTCGAAAGCGTTCTCGTAACTCTTTACCGCGAGGCCTAATTTCCTCGGAGCATCCTCCGCCGCAAGTTTTTGATAGAGTGCGGCCGCAGCCGCAACGCCTTCCAGTTCCGGGTAATGGCTCCGGAGTAAATCTTCCGCCACGCGCAAATAGAGCGGAAGCTGCAGCGACCGACGCTCCTCCATCTCCTTCCACGATGGAATGTTTTTGCCGGATTTATAGTCGATGATATTAAAGAGTCCGCTGCCTATCGTTCCATCGTTTTCCTGCGTAAGGTCGATGCGGTCTATTTTACCGCGCAGTTGGAACCCGCCGAGATTCACCGGCTCCTCCCGCGAGAGTTCCGGATCGTGCGGCGATTTTTCGGCGCGACCCGCACCGCCAAAACTCACCTCGAAAAATCGCGGCCGCAGGCGGTATTCCCCGAGTTCCCGTTCTCGATCGATGAAACGGCGAAAGATATTTCCGCCGGGCTGCTCATCCGAAAGCAATCGTTCCGCATCGAGCCGCCAAAACGGATGGTCGTGGCCAATCTCATAGAAATACCTCTCGGCGATATGCCGCGCATCTTCATACACGGCGTTCATCTCTTGTTCCGGCACATCTGCAATGGGCCTTTGCTCGCGACGCGAAATCAGAAACTGCCGCAGAATCTCATGTAAGGCAGAACCTTTGTCGCGCGCATCCAAGCCCTCTTCTTGCTCTTCATCTACCCCAAGCCCCAGTACGTCGCGCGCAAAAAAGTGGAATGGGCAATTCGCATATCGTTCCAACTGGGTTACGGACCACACGCGCGCTTTATTCGCTTCGAGCGCCGCCGCCTCACCCGGGCGAAGCAGAGTTGGATCGACCCGCCCGCGATGAATTGTATCCTCTATTCCTCTCCGGGCCCGAATGACTAACCGAGCGCGCGGCGCTTGCTCTCGCATCGCTATCAGCCATTGGACGTGTGGCCTCACGGCAATAAGCGGATCGAGCATCGCCTGCGGAATGAGTTCCGCAACCGGGTGCAATTCTCGATACGAGAAAATTCCCTCTGGCATCTCGGAGGTTGTTACCGGAACGACCTCTTCCAGGTTATCCAAAAAGCTGGAACGATTGATTTCCGCCCCGCCCGAACTCTTCCTCGGATGGCTTAGATAGAGCCGCTTTTTAAAATTGATGACCGATTGGTAAAACAGCACGCGCTCTTCGAGCCGCTGTTTTCGTTCCCCCTTTTGCAGATGAGCCGTGAGAAAGACCTGCGGCTCGTAGGGCGCGGGAAACGCGCCTTCGGTAAGACCAGCGAGGAAGAGATATTCGGCTGGTTGCGAAATGGACTGGGCCAGCGTCGTTACCAACACAGCACGGGAGCGCGGCCGGGCGCTATAGCGACGAAGCATCAGAGCTGCTTTCAGCCGCTGCTCGTAATATTCCACCTTCCGCTCTTGGGTTGAAGTCCCCATCAGATGGAAGAGCGATTCCAATTCCTCGAGTAGCTTCACGAACGAGCGGTATGCGCGGGTATTGAGTTCGAGCGTACCTGCGCCGATCGTTACGTCGCTCGAAGCCAGAATTCGTTCCGGAGCATGAAGTTCCCGAAGCATTTCGCGCAGTGCCGCGCAAAATTCCGAGGGAGTCAACTCCACCCGCAACGGGCGCGTAAGCCGAAGAATACGTTGGATATCGCGCATGGCATTATCCATCTGCCGAATGCGCGCTTCCTGACGGGCGAATTCTTCTGAAGCCTCTGCTTCGAATTTCTGCTTTTCGGTTTCCCCACGAAGCGCGGCGAGCGTGGCAAGCAATGCTTCGGCGTTGCCACTTAGCCGGTGGTGCGAGAGCACGTCCCGCAAGTTCCGTGCGTCGAACGGCTCAGGGCCAGCAGCCGCAAAGTCAAAGTAGGGGCTGGAGAGCGCGCGGAGCAAATCTCGCTTGCGCAATCCGGTACGAGCCATCTCGACGAGCGATAGCACCGCGAGTACGAGCGGTGCGCGATCAAGATGATAGCGATCGGCAATCTCCACGGGAATTTCGTGCCGCCGGAAGACTTCCTCGATGAGGGGCGTGTAAATTTCCGGCGTCGGCGTCGCAACCACGATCCGCGATAGATCGCCGCGAATGTCGGGGTCCGATTCGTAAATAAGCTTTATCCGCCTCGCGATTCCTTCCACTTCAGCCAAGGGGTCGTGCGCCGAAGCAAGTTCGATCCCGGAACTCTCTGCTTTCACCGAAGGAATTTCCGCGGCGCGAAATAGCCAATGCCCCAGGAAGCTGGCAAAATTATTGACGGGCCTCTCCACGCGGTCGTGAACGATAAATCCATGCTCGATAAGCTGCGATTCCAATTCGATCAGCCCCGCAAAAAGATCGGGGTTCGATTGGCTCTCTTCCAATTTGATTGACACTTGGATCCCTTCGACTTCCCCAAGCTTCGCGATCAGCGTGATTGATGGCCGCTCGAGATAGTAAAATCCGGAAATAAATAGATCGTGAACCTTCGGAAAAGCCTTGCGAAAATCGAGATCAATAAAATTCCCACCTTCGATGGTGTCATAGCGCTCGTTCGCGAGTAGCACCTGGCCATAGGTGTCCATAAAGCGCATGCGAAGCCGCTCCTGATAGGCCTCATAAATTGCGAGAAGATCGGCCGCGCGGCGCGATTCTGTCGTCTCCTTTCCGGAGGCGCGCAACAAACGAAGATCGCGCTCGATTGTTGCAGGGGCGACTCCGCTTTCCTTGAGCTGCCGAATCGTATTGAGAATGAGCTCGAACGTCCCCCGCGGGACCGGGAATGCGCGTTCGGCTGCCTCGATGCTCCCGGCTCGCTCGAAAAAATTGAGTTGGTGCGCATTGGAAAGTTCTCGAATCGAAAGCTCGATGAGCACCGCGCCTTCGGCATCGCCGATATGCTTTAGTTCCGGAAACGCCTGAGCAGCGAGCACGCCGGCCAAATCGGCAAGGGTAAGAATGTGAAGCTCGGAAACAGCGCGGCCCGTCGCCCCAGACGCACCCTTGGCGTTCAACAACTCCCGCTCGATCCGGCGCTGGGCAATCCGATTCGGCACGATAAAGGCCCAGCTTTCGCTATCACCCGCAGCAAGACGCAGTCGCGCTTCGTCCTCGAGCGATTCGGCTTGAGATTTCGGAAGCGGTCGATTGCACAGTAGCGGCACGATAGGCTAACTGAGGATGGGCTGGAAAAGGCTCCGCGCAAAAAAATCGTTAGAATCGGTTGGTCCTTCGACCGGCGCAGTGAAAGGCATTTAATGTTATTAGATTCTTAGGAATCTTGATTTCAGTATCCAGAATCCTTTTCGGTGCCTAATCTTTCTTAATCCAAAAAATCCTCTGATAGCAACGTTCAGAATGTTAGATGGCACCGTTTTGGAAACTTATACCACTGAACTTTTCAAAAAAGGAGATTATAATGACACATCGCGGATATTACCGACTTATACGATTCGGCGCGGTTTTGGCCATACTTGGCATGACCTCGCTACTAAATTCATGCGGAACGACCGCCACGTATTCCACTCCGGCATGGGCCGCCGGAATTAGTGATGGCAACGCGCCTTATTATTACTTTCCCGACTACGACATGTATTACGATGCTTCGGCGGGCCAATATTATTATTTGAATAACGGCGCCTGGCTCTCGAGCGCCGCGGTGCCATATCCGGGTGTCGATCTGAACCGTAGTTACGTGGTCGAGCTCCAGCGTGGCACGCAGCGACCATGGACAGACAACGATTTCTATCGTCGCAATTACCCGGAACATGAGCAGGAGGAATATACGCGCATCGCTCGCGATCACAATTTAGTTCCAAACCCACAACAAAATCATGAGATCGTTCCGCGGGCCTATGACGAGAACTCGCAACGAATGATATTCGAGGAGCGACAGGCGGCACAGGCTCAAGCTCAAGCCCATGCCGGTGCGCGTCCCGCGCCGGGTCCCCGAGTGACGCACCAGGTTCCAATGCAGTCCATCGCTCCGAACATGCCGGCTCAGTCGCGATCCTACCGTTACGGGGGAAATGCGAAAGGCCGCTGACTTGGCAAGCGCGAATCCTACTGGAACAGGGCCTTCAATGCCACAAGCGAGGCTTTAAGATCGCGTAGTTCATCCAATGTGAAGGCCGCTTGCGGAGCAGGCGGCTTCTCGGCAGGAAGCGGAATCTGTGCGGGATCGGGCATTGCTGCGACTTCTTCAGCCATGTGTGAGTCGCTAAATCGTTCCGATCGGAAAATGGCTTTCGCCCCCTCAATCGTGTAACGCTGTTCGCGCAGCAGTTCTTTAATGTGAAGGATGAGCTTTATGTCCTTGTTCGAGTAAATCCGGTTACCGGCGCGATTTTTTTGCGGCCGGAGATCATCGAACTCGGTTTCCCAATAGCGAAGGACGTAGGGTTCCAGCGCGGTCAGCCGGCTTACCTCGGATATAGAGTAATAGAGTTTCGGGATGGAAAGGTCTTTCATGGTGCGACGGACTGATAGAGAAGCCTCGGATCCGGTAAACTCAACCGAGGCTATCACAACCGGAGTAGCTGGATTCGGTGCACTGGGTTCGGATGGCGCAGCCTCGTCATTGGAAGTTTCCAATACGATCGTATCGGGTTTCTCGAAAAATTCACCCTGCGCGCCCATGGACAGCATTTACAATTTATTCAAGGCCAGCGAACCATCTTAGAATTTACTTTAACTCTGCGCCATCATGCTAAGTTCTTCTATTTTAAGCAACAATCGTCGGGACTTCGGGTTAGACTTCAATCGTCACAATCGCCTCGGCAATGGATTTCGTATGCGTAATAGAAAGCTGGAAACGAAATTCATTGCCGATAATCCGCTTCGCGCGCTCACCCATTTTGCCTTGCAATTCGAGGAACGGGCGCCCAGAAAATTCCTTTCGCACGCAAACTTCTTTCCATGTAAAGCCTCGCCGAACTCCGGTACCCAGCGCCTTGGCAAATGCTTCCTTCGCCGCAAACCGGGCGGCGAAATGCTCCGCCGCATGGGGCCGGCCAGCGCAATAGCGAATTTCTTCCTCGCAGTAAATTCGCTGTAGAAATTGATCGCTATAGACTTCGATCGATCGAGCAATGCGCGGAACTTCGATGGTGTCGATGCCGATTCCAAAAATCATCAGACAGCAGGAAAATAGAAATTAGGAAAGAATCAAGAAAATCTTAAAAATCAATCCAGCGGAATCAGCCAAAATCAGCGTAATCCAGGTTTTGGTTTTGAGAATCAACGATGGCGATAAGGTCCGTAATATCCTTCAGATCGTAATCGGCACCGTGATCCTTGGTATCGAAGACATCGCCATAATGCGCGAATGCGGTTTGCATACCCACGGCGTTGGCTCCGGCAATGTCGCGCTCGGCCCAGTCGCCAACCATAAGCGCCTCACTCGGTGGAGTTTCCAGTCGTTCGAGCACGGTGAGAAACGGCTTGGCCGCGGGCTTTCGCTCGCCCGTTTCGTCGAACGTTACGGCGATATTGAAAATATGGTGGAACCCGATGTGGCAGAGCCGAAGCCAAGCTTCCCGGCTTGGAGCGTCCGTTAAAATCGCGAGTTTGATTCCCCGCCGAAGCAATTGCATGAGTGTAGCCGTTGTGTGGGGATAGGGTTTTAGCGCAGCTTCGCGGGCGCGTCGATAGGCGATCACGCCGGCCGCCAGAATACGATGATCCATTTTGTTGAACACTCCGAAAATCAGATCGTCGAAGACTTGCTGGTATTCGATTCCGCGCTCTTTGTATATCTCATCGATCCGCGAACGAATATCTGCGCGTTCGAGATCGAGGCCAGCATCGAGCATCGAGTCGATCGCAGCTTCGATGGCCTGCCGCTTCATCGCCATAAAATCGACGAGCGTGTTATCGAGATCGAATACGATAGCGGAGATCACGGAAGTTATGAAGTGCCAAATGAAGAGGGCTATGTTACTATAATGTAATGCTCCATGAAGGAATTGAGCTTAAGCTGGCGAAGCAGCTTATCGAAATCCGAGTGCGAGCCAATCCAGAACCAAATAAAGGTGCTCGCCTTTCCGCTGGCCCAGGGCGCGCCAATCGCTGCCAACCCGCACGGAATAAATGGGTTCGATCGGATGCACTTTCTTATATTCAAGGCTCGGATGTGGGGGTTCTCCCGCCAGAGGAGGTAATTCTTTTGTGCGAGTACCCGAACTTCCGCAGGAAGGCGTGTAAAGAGCCGCCGAAATTGCGGAGTAATATGGGATCTCACAATTCATCCCATCCGATTTCACTCGTTCGCCCGGCATGGAAATCCTCGATCGCTTCCTGCCCCATTTTGGCAAGCAGATCGTGGGATTGTGAAAACAGTTCTTGCCAGCGTCTTTCCGATTTCAATTCGGCTATAAAGAGAGCTCCGAACTCATCCTGAAGTTCCGGCGGAAGCGCCGCAGCCTGCTCGAATGCTTGCTCCAATGATCGTGTCATACCCAACGCAACCGGTCGTTCCATCGCGCGGTTCCAAATCTCACGACGGTATTTCAAACGTAAGTCCATCATATGCCAGTCTTACGTGCGGCGGCAACTCACGTTCGGTTTTAGCGTGCATGACATCGTGGTTAATATGGGTGAGGTAGGTGATTCTTGGCGCAATGCGTTCCGCCTGAATCACCGCTTCGGAAATGGAAAAATGCGTGGGATGCGCCTTGAAGCGCAAGCCATCCAGCACCAATGTATCCAAGCCTCTTAAAAGCGAGAAGGATGCCTCGGGAATTTCGCTGCAATCCGTGAGATAGGCGAAACCGCCGATGCGAAATCCGAAAATTGGAATCGTGCCGTGCAGAATAGGAACGGGAATTATATTGAGTTCGTGAAGGGAAAACGGGCGTTCGTCGATCGTAATAATCGGAACCTGGGGCAATCCCCCTCCTTTTTGTTTCGCCGCGCCGAACGCGTAATCGAACGTGTTTGCCAGCCGTATGGCCACGCTCTCCGGCGCGAAACAAACCGGCGCCTTCTTTTTCAGGAATTGAAATGCGCGCAGGTCGTCGAAACCCGCGATGTGGTCGTAATGCTCGTGCGTGTAAAGAATGGCCTCAAGATGCCTTACATTGTGCGCGAGCATTTGCTGGCGAAAATCGGCGCTGGTATCGATGAGAAGATTACTTGCTTCGTGCTCTATGAGCACGCTCACCCGCAACCGTTTATCGCGCGGGTCGGTAGAATGGCACACCTCGCACGGGCAGCCGATCATCGGCACCCCCGTGGATGTTCCGCTTCCCAAGATCGTGATCTTCATCCCCTGAAAATTTCTTGTGTCTCTCGGAGTACTTTTCGACCTCTAAAATAACAAGGAGAAGAATTGGGTCGAAAGAACGAGCCGTCCTTAGACCGTCTTAGCAATCTCGTCTTCGATGGCTTCCCGCAAGGCCGGCCGGATGAATACTTCGCCCAGGCCGTATTCGTTTAGGCCGAGCGCCAGTGTGCGAATTTTCTTCGGCACGGTAAAGCGCCGGTTGATGACGAGCAGCCGCTCTTCCCGAAGCAGGCAAAAGCCGCCATCGAAATTCCCGTTTTCGAATCGAAGCTTGATACCGAGTTCGCTCGCAAGCCCTTTTAGTTCTTCAAATAATTCTTCGTGCGTCATGAATATAAAACCGTGGCAATTCCATAGCAACAGCATTCCGGTCAAAATTAGTTGGCCAGGGGATTTATTTCAAGCTTCCTAATCTTCTATGCACATTCGGCCACTCGCTCGCCTTACTTCGCGCTGGCTCACGCCGAAATTTTACCATGCCGAATATCTCCAGAACACTCGAGCGCGCTGCCTATGCGGCGATCTTCCTTGCGGCCACGCTCGAATTGATGAGTCCGTTCTTTGTCCCCCGATTAGGCTACGATGGCTTTCATGCGCTCATGTGGATCGGCGCGTTCCCAGCGATTATGCGCCACGGCGTGTGGTATCCGCACTGGTTGCCCTACGCCTATGGCGGTCTCGGAAGTTCGACCTTTTATTTCTATCCGCCGCTCGCCTATTTTATCATTGCGCCGATCCGTCTATTCTTTTGGGGCATGCCGAACGTCATCGTATATCACATAGCGGGCGTCCTGATGACAATCGCGTCGGTACTCACGATGCGATACCTGCTTCGGATCTTGGAGGCGCGCCCCGGATTCGCCTGGCTCGGCTCGCTCCTGTATGCCTTTTCGCCATATCACTTTGATGTCCTGTATGTCCGCAGCGGTCCCGCGGAGCATCTCGCATTCGTTTGGGCGCCGCTGGTCATTGCGGGAATCTTTCTTCTGATTCGGGAGCGCAGCCCGGCGAAGGGATTTTTTTTGCTTGCGGTCTCATGGGGTTTGTTGCTCCTCAGCCATGTTCCCGCGGCAGTCACGATTGCAATTGCTGTGATCGTGATCACGCTTGCTTCCGTTCGAAATCTGAAATGGCGGGGCGTCGGCTGGGTCGTTGTGGCCGGTGTGCTCGGTTCGGCGCTCGCGGCGTTTTATCTCGTACCGGTCCAGCATTTCAGTTCCTTCGCACAGCTCAACTTCCTTAGGGTGACGCACAATGGATTACAGGATCCGTTCGTCGCGCTCCTCGATCTGCTGCATGGTAATAACTTTACTGTAAAAGGAATCGCGGTAATACATTATTTGGCGTTGGTGACGATGACGGTCGTTCTCCTCCGGCTTTGGTGGCACGAGAAAAAAGAACCTTTCCGGCATGGTCATCATAATTTAATTGCTGTCCTCGCTCTGGTATGCCTCGTCACTGTGTTCTTTGAAAACGCGCTGATTAGCCGGCCGATTTGGAATCTCTTTCGGCTCACGCAGGTCGTTCAGTTCTCGTGGCGCTGGAATTTACTGGCGAGTTTGCTAGTGGCAATAGTCTTTGCAACGGTTCGAAATATCCGTGCGCGAACCTGGATCGATCTGGCGGTGATTGCGCTGGCGCTCGTTGCAAGCGCGGCGGCCGTCGGCGATAACTTCAATTTGCGCGTTCATCCCCGCGATGCCCAGCGCACGCCCTTCGACCCGCCAGAATATGCGCCGATTTATGCCAATCCCTCCAACGATAGTGTGGTCGCCTTCGCGCTGGAGCACGAGGACGATGCATTCGCTCAAGACACCGCGGGCCATGCGCTCGCCGCACAAATCCTTTCTCGCGAACCGAACGATATTCGTTTCACCCTCACCGCGCCAAGGCCAACCACCATCATCCTTCATCATTGGTATTGGCCTTCGTGGGAAGTCCACGATGCTTCAACCGGGACCGAAATTCCCTCCGATCCTCGCCCCGATGGACGGGAATCGTTCCAACTTCCTGCCGGAACCAACACGCTCGATTATGATCTGGAAACAACTACCTCGGAACGGGAAGGCGTCATCATTTCTCTTGCCGCGCTCGCCGCGATATTGCTGATCAGCCTTCTGCTTCGAATGAGTTCGGATAAGAAAATTCCGGAATTGCGTCCGATCTCGTGTGGTGGACGCCGCCGTTATTGAATCTTCAGTTTAATATCGAATCCGGCCTCGATAAGCCGGGTGGGCGGAGCAATAAGTCCGCTGGCGGCCGGGGTGGTCCGCTCGTAGTGGTAAAACGCTTCCATCGTAAATTGCGAACTTACGTCGTAGGTAAGCCGGGGCTCAATTGTGATTTTCGACAAACCGCCGTTGCTGATGCCATTCGCATCGCTGATGTCCCAGAAGTTATAATAACTATCCGCCGAGATCGTTTCGCTCAGGGTAAAGCTTCCGCCAAACTGGTTCTTCAAATTCAACTTAAGAAACGGTATGATGAGCCCTTCGCGCATGTAGTTCGCCGTAATGCCGAAGGTGGTAGAAAGCTCACGTGTAATGCGGGCCGAAGAATAATCGGCCGCCCATTGGGTTTGCGTGCTATAATTGACACTTCCCGAAAGCCGCCCACCCCATAGTTTGTCCCACGATATATCTAATCCGATGAGAGGCTGGAATCCGTATATAATCGTTTGCAGGTTCGTGAGGTCCAGTGTGTCGCCGGGATTTTGCTCGAAAGAACGCCGGTAGGTTCCCGTGTAGGCATCCCGAAAACTGGCATGATCGGCGAAACTGAAAAGCGGGAATTTTTCGAGGCCGGTCCATTGGAAGTTCCAATTGAGCCTCGGAAGATATTCCTGAACTGCGGCCGAAAAGAGCGGCAGCGTTTCAAAGCCTTGCATAAACGCATCCTGCTCGATCTTGTTGTGCTCTTCGGTCGGCAGCGTAGTCCTCGCGGCATCCACAGTTGGGGCGCCAGCAGCGAGAACCATCTGGTCGTATTTCTGGCCCACATTCACGATTCCGCTCTGGGATGCCGAACTCAAAAATGGTATCCACGGGATCGAAAGAAAGGTGCGCGAAACATCGCCGGATTTTACGGTGTAAAGTGGGTTCGGGAATCCATTGCTCATGATTTGGAGTGCGTCCCGCTCGTTGAATCCGAAGGAAAGTTTCCAGTCCAAACTGATAGACGCACCGGCCCAGAGCGGGCGGCTCGTCGAAAGCTCGAAATTATTTTCCTGATTGAACGCATCGACGACATCCACCGAGCCGCCGAATGGATCCTGCGCGCGCAAACCGGGCCGAACGGTAAAGCTAAGCCACGGGAACGTATTATGCCAATGGAAGATGAGCCGGCCGGCCGGATCGGTAATCAGTCCCAATTGATAGGCGCGCGAAGGACCATCCTGATCGTCCTCCGGCGTAAAAATTCCCTTTGCGAGGAAATTCGAGATTCCGGATCCAATGCCGGCAAGTGCGTTATTCAGGCTTGAATTCGTTTGTGTAAAATTGAAGCGAGTTCCGTTCCAATCGAAGAGCGGCTTTTCAACCATATCTTGCAGCAGCTGCTTCACCGTGAGTGGTGGCGAGGGCGGCGGCGCTTCGGCTATCTCTGCAGGAGTGGGCTGCCCGATGGGCGGAGCCTCCGCAGTTACCGTAGTATCGATCACGTATTCGCGGTCGTTTTGTCCTTCCGTTCCCACGCCAGCGATGTGCAGTTTCGTCGTATCGATCGTAATGACCGGGTTTGGAACGCCGGGCACATGCAACGTATCCGTGATGAAGGTTGGCCGTCCCAGCGGGTTCGGCTGCGCCTGCGGACGCATGTGCTCGCCGCGCTCGACCTGGTTGCGATTCTCTTCGCGCGGCAGCGGAAACGGGGACTGCCGTTCTTCGCCGCCGCGCTCGGGATGTTCCTCCGGCGTTATTCCAATGTCGCGCTCGCCAAACCGCCCGGCGCCCCGCGGCGTTGCTCCGGGTACCGCCGGCTTGCCAAAAATCATTTCGCCCAGTTGACGCACATTGAATTCGAGCCCGGTGGTGATTGCATTAGTCCATGCGCCCTGCTTGGCATTTTGAAGGCCCGGTCTGAGCATTCTGCCATTTATAATCTACGCTATAATCGAACACGGGCCGGACCAACTCCTCGAGCCCCCACAGACCGGGTAAGCGTGGGAACGTGCTCATGTGGACTCGCTGGTCGGCCGTGTAATCGACTCCCAGCCGCGCAAATTGTCCATTGTTGAAGAAGATATCGTGGACAATATCACTGAAATTCCTCTGGAAGAGATAAACACTGTCGTAGTTATAAATCGGGTTCCCGTTCGCATCGTAGGTTGTGGGACGATTAAGCTGCGGAGTAGTTTCGAGGCCAGCCAGATTGCTCGAAACATTGAGCGCATAATCGAAATTGGGCGTGAGCATCCCGCCCTCGAATGGCTTCCAATTTATCTGCATCCCGCGCGTAGCCGTAAAGACGCGGTTCACGATGGGAACGCGGCTGTTGAGCACATCCACCGTATCTTGCGTTAGCGATCCTTCCGGCGGAAGCGTTAGTGTCGCAAGCTGCGTGAGCGAATGATCGCGTCCGCGCGTGGCCGCAATTGCGAACGAGACGTTGGAGGGAAGCAAATTGATCTTCCAATCCGCATACGGCCCGATGATGGGCGTTTATTGCCCCACCACTTGAATGGCTGGAGGCCAAGGCCAGGCAGCGGTGGCAGGGAGTACCGCGCCGGATACGGTCCATGCAAAATTATAATCGTATTGGAACTGCGGCGAGCGGAGATATTCCTCGGTATAACCAAATCCTAAATCGATGCGATTAATCAGTGCCGGAATGAGAAAGAACGAACCGGGAAACCGGAGCGCAATATCGTTGGAGCCGATCGAATTCTTCACATCGAGCGACTGGTTATTCGAGGATCGAATCGACAATATGCTGCTTCTCCGCAGGACTATAGACAGAATCGGGTGTCGCTTCGATGGCCGCGATGTCGGCCGCCATGTTCTCATCGGTATTCACGATATATTCCGGCGTAAGAATCGTCTCCGAGTGCGAAATCGTGAGCGGCAGTTTGGTATGCATGTCCTCCATCGACTTGGGAAGCATTTCATCCATAGCAAACTGGCCGATTACGTTCCACGAGAAGTTCGTCGAGCGCGTGGTGTTGAACCGCTCATCGACGCGATGGAAATCCGCGCTTTCATCGACGATGGAACCCGTGATATTGCCAAACTCCGCAAGTTGCAATTTGGCCGAGCCGTTCCAGGCGACCCCCATCTTATCATTCGCGCCGAGCAACCGCATTTCATCCCACCACAGATCGGTACTCAGGCGTGTTCCTGTTTCATTTTGCGCGCCGAGCACGAAATACGGGGCGTCCGTCAGCGTCGGCCTGCCGACTACCGATTCGATAGCATACGGGACATTCGGATCGACTGCTTGAATCTGATACTGATTCGCTGACATTTGTGCCTTGAGCGCGGTCAGCGCGCTGAAGTCCACATGCAGATTTTCCCAGCCGCGAATGAGCGGAACCCGGTATTCGTAATAATCATACGCATCGGAACCAAACCGCCAATACACCCACACGCGGCCCGTGGTATCCGCCATCGTTCGAAGCGGCGCAGCGGAGACGGAGTTGTCGGCGACCGACGAATCATTCCCATGCACCCAAATCGCCATTGAGGTGTAATTAAAGAGATCGTTTGGCGAGGGAAAGACGCGCGTCGCTTCGCGCCGGCCCGTGTCTTCCACGCTATCCAGATGCATGAGGAGCGATTGCTCGTTGCCGGGAACATAGCTCGTCGATGCCGGTACGAGCGTCGTAACTGCGCCAGGCGGTGAGTTGTAATAGCCGCTGTTATCCCAAACATTTACATAGCCGATCTTGAGCGAGACATCTGAAATCGGATTTGCGGGATTCAGCCCCACGCTTCCGCGTGACCATTCGCTTCCGACGAGCATGAATTCGAACAGTTCGAGCTGCACGGGATGCGTAAAACCGGATGTCCACAGCCGGTAATAATTGATATTGCTGAAGGAGCTATCGTTCGTGCCAACAATTCGCGAATAATCGGCCAGCGGAATCCGAAGCTGAAACCAACCCTGGGGTGGATTACCACCAATTACATACTTATTATTTGGATCGCTGACATTTAGCGGTATCTGGTACTCGTAATATCCGTTATCGAGATTCACGGCTCCGGAACCATCCAAGTCCTCGTGATCGGGTATCAGTCCGGAATAATAATCATTTTCATTCCCATCCTGCCCGTTAATGTGAAGAAAATCGGTGCCATAATTGTCGTTGCTGGGATCGCTATGATTCAAAGCGGAGCTGCCCCACATCTGAGTCTTCCTGCGCATCGGTAAGGCCGTCCAAGCCAACATCTTCACCTGTTTCGTAGCGTCCATTTCCAGCCTTATCTTCGGTTTCGAGCTTTTTATCGGGAATAATGTCATCGGAAATTTGCCCGAGATCGAACGTGAGACTGTCATTCTTGTCAGCCGCATCCAGGTCGTCGATCTTCACGTACAGCTGAATGGCATCCGTATTCGTAGCTGCCACGTTGAGTCCGGGCGCATATTGCATCATGCCGCCCCACGCCGCTTTGGGGTCGTTTTGCATGGCCGTTGCGTTGGGGATGGGATTATAGATGCCCGGATTCGTGGGATCGAAAAAGTAATCCATCGTGGTCGCCGTTTGCCCGGTAATAGAGGGTGTTTCGTTCGGCTTGATCACATTCAGCGGAACGAGCGGTTGGCCAATCGTGGTCGGCGGGAACCAGGCCGTTTTTCCCTTCAACTGATTGACGGGGTTTAGCCAATAGATGCTGTCGGGCACGTTTGTCCCAGTGGGAATTCTCTGTGCTTGAAATGCACTGTCGTCCGGCTGCGAAGCCGGAACCCATCGGCCATAATTCAGGTAGAGCGGGAACTCATTCAGGCCGCCTTCGAAATCATCGAGGTACGCGATGGAGGCGCCGTTATCCACCGGCATCGGCGATTTATCCGTATTCGGGTTCGGCATCGAAAGCGCAGCGTCGAGCTTCACATTGAGGTAGGATTTCCCGCTCAAATTGAAGAATGGCAGCGCATCCATCACATTCGTCAGCCAGGGCGCATCGAGATCATAACCGCCGTCCATTCCCCATACCCAATTCGAAATCGGTTCCTCTCCCTGATGCGTTTTTAGCGTAGGCAGCGACATCGAATAATTCATTAGCGTAGTCGCAATCTCGCCTTTCTGGTTCGCCGACTGATCGAAGATCGGCAGCTCCGCACGCATCGCGAGAATATTCTTCGTCGCGTTCGTGAATATATCGTGCACGTCATATTCCACGTTGATCTGCCCCGTGTTCAGCAAATCGGGATTCAAAATGGTCACCGTCCCGGAATTATAATCGACCCGAAAATCGGTTCCCTCCACCAACTGCTGCCCGCCAATCGTTACACGCACGCTCCCCTCCACCAAATTGAATGCTCCTAATTGCAGCGTGGAAGAAACTCCGCCGGTGTATTTCACATCGAGTGAAACCAGCTTCGTCTCCCGCAGAATCAGCACATCCTGCGGAGAGGTATATATTTCAGGAAGATAGAAATTGGTATCATCCTTGAATTTGTCCTTGGGATTTTTTGTCGGGTCGTGATTCTCCGCGTTCTTGTTGTAAGCGGTGATAACGTCCCCGAACGGCTCGAGATATGGGAATATTATAGTCCCAGTCTTAGAATCGACGATATAGTCCTGCTGAAATTGCGAGTTGTAATCAATAATGCCATCCGCCGTCTTATCCCCGACTGCCGAATTATTGTAACGATCAAGCCCCGTCACAGAGAGAGCCTTTGAGAGCCGCTGGCTGGAGTCGTTTCCCATGTATTCCAATTGATGGCCACCCGGCATCTGCACGTAAAGCCTGGCGGAAAAGCTCGATGGATCGAAATTTATTCCGCCGATATAGTAAGTGCTCTTTACGATGTTCTTCCACTCGGGCCAGTTGACATTTTCAAACGTTTTCGCAGGTTTGATGAGCTTGAGCACAAGGGTACTATCCGGGTCGGTTGAAGGCATACCATACTGCTGGCTGTTCGGAGCGGTATAACTCACCGCGAGTGCGGTTTGAATGTCATCCGGTTCCTGACTCAGAACGAGCACTCCATCCGGATCGACGCTGTAGCGCGTGGAATCCATTTTGATCCAATAGCCGGTGACAAAATCCTGGATTTGGGGATTATTTGGCTGCGATTCGAGCGGGGTGTAATTTCCTCCGGCCAGGGCGGGAACGTAATAATACGCATTTGCGTGGCGCGCCCGCAGGTCGGTTTTGTTTGTCGTTGTCGTCCATACTTCGACTTTCGTGGGCGCGACGAAGGAATTGTTGGGCGGAATCGTCGAATAATATTGCTGATAAAGTGGGATGAACGAGGTATCGAGAAAGAAACGGTTTTTGCGATATTCCCATGGGCGAATGATGTGATCGGTTGCCGAGCCCGAGCCGCCGCCAAAGGATTTGGTTTCGCGCTGCCCTTTTTTCTGCGCCGCAACCGCAGTCACATAGAGCGGCCCAAACCGCGTGATGGCTTTGAGGCCGAATAAATCCTGCTGCAAGCCGATATATTTCGAGGGCGTGTTGAAGGTAATGTTGCCCGCATCGAACTCCTGCAATATCTCGTCCGGAAAGCCTTTGTAATTGAAATTGAGTAAGTTATCGTACTGGAACATGCGGTCGGAACCCCAGTCGGCGCCAATCTTCAGTTTATCGCCGATCGTTCCGTTCGTCGAAACGTTAATCTCCTGCTTGAAATCGAGTCCGGTCTCGGAGCCAAAAAAATTGGCACCAGCGGTGGCGTAGGTTTCCTGATCGCGATAGGCAAGATGAATAGCCACATCGCCATTGACGCGCAAATTGATCGAGGGACGCCCAAAAATTGTCGGCACAATGCTCGGGGGAATCGGAATCGAGATCGAATTATAATTCCCAAGAATTCCGGTTTGCTGATCCACCGTAGTCCCCGTATCGATCGTATGATGCACTGCAGCTTCGTAGCCCTGCCGCATTCTGCTCATCCTCCTCGGCCTGCAAATAATCCTGGAGCGGAGTTGTCACCGGTGTGCGCACGTCGCTGCCTAAATAAACATCGCGCTGGGTAACGTTGCCGCTGGTATCGAACTGCGCTTCATGCTTGATCGGCGTAGGGATAAATCCCGGCAGCGCGGGCGGCTGCGTTGTGACCGTTGGAGGAGTTACGAGCGGCGGCGGGGGCGTCACAACGGGCACGCCCTTCGTCGTGTCTTTCCCGGTGGGAGCAGGGATCTGAAAAAGCTCGTGAACTTATGGGTCAGGGAATCATATTGCTGGGTAAGAAATCCTTTTCGAAGTGTCCTGTTGCGCAAGTTGGCCCGTATCGACTTCGCCGGGCTTCGCCGCCGTAGGTTTTTCCAGTGGTTTTTTGAGGCAGGAATTGAGCGAGAGCGAAACGAAGACGAGCAGGATAGCGAGTACCCCGAACGAATCCCGCAGATAGAAGCAGCGCTTCGACCCACACGATCCCCTTTTTCGATTCCCGCCTAAAAAAGTTGTCACCTAACCGTAATCGACCCTTACGCCGGGCGAAGCAAACCTTCATGCCTCGCGTTGCTCGTGAAAAATGAGCTTCCGCATGGCACGAACCCGGCAAAAATATACTGTTCATTCGAGCCCTCGGCCAAGAGGATGAGCGATCATCAAAGATGAGCGATCATTGAGGAAGAGCGATCCTCAAAGCTGAGTGGTCATCCGGCCAAAGGCTCATGCAGTCACAATGAGTCGATAGGTTATTTCAGATTAGGTGAAATGCAAGGAGATGAGCGATCATTCGGATAACCGATCATCCGCGAAAGAAGCTACGAGAGGCGCCCGCTACGGTTTCAACAGGAAGGAGCGCGAATTCTGTTCCGAACAAACTCTTACGACAGCCAGCCGTATTGTAACGGGTCTGCCTTTCTCCCCGCAACATCCTGACAGTCCGGAAAATATTTTGTATTTTGGTGGTGACAAACGACCCGTAACGGCGGACTGCCCCAAACCCACAGCCTCACCGATCCCGCTGCTTGCCGTAAGATTCCCACCAGCAAAATCATCAACGCATCGCCGGAACGATATGACACGGTATCTACGCGATTGCAATTTGTAATGCTTCGGCTGATTTCTGTACACCTGTCCGATTATGAGACGGTTGCAAAAATTAATTCGACATGCAATTCGACGAATTCATCGAAAAGGGCTTGACAAGAGGACAAGATTGTTGTACGTTGCCGCGTCTCCTTTTTGCAGAGCTTTCAGAAGCGCAACCCGTCCTGGGAATTTTTCAGAAATGAGATAAGAAAGAAGGGACGTATAGCTACTAACTACACGTCCCCGATACTCAATAACGACACGTAGGTTAACTGAATTCGTGGCGTTTCGAGCAGTGGCTTAATGCGTCACGAGTTCAGTTTAGTTCAACAAAAAAACAAACTGAACAGTGAAAACAAAACGATACACCCTCGCAGCGGCATCGCTTATGCTGCTGTATTTCCTCGTTGCGTGGAACGCTCCGGCTTCGGCGCAGCAAACGGGCGCAAACACTCTTGCACCCTCCGCGCCGCGAACGCTCTCCTATCAGGGCGTCATTTCAACGATCGGCGGAACGAAAGCCATTGGTGCGCACTTACTAACGGTAACGCTATACGGCGATGCCAATGGTACAACGAAACTCTGGCAAAACACGATGAACACCGCAGTCGATTCGAACGGCGTGTTCAATTGCATGCTCGGCGCGGAACTAAACCCGCTGCCGGCGCCCGCGGTAATGGACCGGCCAATCTGGCTCGGCGTTGCCGTGGATAACGGCCCGGAACTGAGGCCACTTTCCGAGGTGACCGCCTCGGCATACGCGCTGAACGTGGTCGATAACGCGATCACGACGGCGAAGCTGGCCGATAACTCCGTAACTTCTGCGAAGATTGCGGATAGTTCCATAACCTCGGCAAAGGTGAACATGCCTTATGTTGGAGGCTTGCAAGTAAACGGAGAGAAGGTTACCGGGAACGGGAGCGAAATCAACATTCAATCCCGCGGCGATTTTCCGGTTCTTTTCGATTCGGCAAGCGCAACCATTTGGCTCGGCAATCCGGTTGGCAGCTTTATCGGCTCGCAGTCGGGAGCAAGTTCGAATACGAATTCGGACAATGGCAATTACACCGGAAGCGACCCGAGTAGCACGAACGCAGTTGTTGGTGGTCTGTACAACGAAGCCTGGACACACATTCTCGGAGCAACCGAGGAAAATGGGCTTGACTTCGTTGGTGGAGGACGTTCCAATAAATCCTGGGGTCATTCCGATGGAATTGTTGGGGGTGACACCAACATTATCACCGGCGATACGTCATTCATCGGCGGCGGCGAAAACAACCACATCAAGAGCAGTTATTCCGGTATCGGTGCTGGCGAATCGAATTTCATCGATACGCTCCAGAATTATGCGTTCTTGGGTGGCGGATACACCAACCAGGACACATCCAGCTACACTGTACTTGGCGGAGGTTCGACCAATAAGATCCAAGCGAAAGCGCCATATAGCGTGCTTGGCGGTGGCCGGATCAATATCATAACCACTAACGACACAGCTTCGGTCTTAGTGGGCGGCGATAGCAACTTCATGTATTCCCGCTATGGATTCCTTGGCGGTGGATATGGAAATACGGTTAGCGCTTCTGGTTTCGATGCCGACGATGCGTATTCGGCGATTGTTGGCGGTTCCGGTAACTTTGCCGACGAAGAATTCGCATTTATCGGAGGAGGACAAGGCAATCAGGCGGTAGGCCGGCACTATTCCACGATTGCGGGCGGCGACTCCAATATCGTTGGGGACCCCTTCGCAGACGTGCCGTATGATTTTGGTTTTGTCGGCGGAGGTCGAAAAAATACAGAATACGAGGAAAAGGGCGCCATTGCTGGCGGAGACAGCAATACAATCGGAACCTATAGCACAGGTGCAGAAGACACTTGCTCTTTCATTGGGGGCGGAGAAACGAATTCCATTCCGAGAGGAAATGCGAATACCATCGCAGGCGGGTGGGACAACTTCGTTGAAAAAAGCTATGAGGACGGAAGCTTTTCTACCGTGGGCGGAGGGCGCCTCAACGGTATTGAAGCGCAGGCTGCAACCATTGCCGGCGGAGATACCAATAGAATCACCTACGGTGCGGATTATTCCTTCATTGGTGGCGGCGAAGCAAATTGGATTAGTTTTAACTCCACGTATGGAACGATCGGTGGGGGAGATACCAATAAGATTGACACGGCAACCACGTACTCGCTTGTGGGGGGTGGCGAATCGAATTGGATCAAGCCAGATGGAAGCCATAATGCAATCGCAGGGGGCGGAGCCAACATCATCGATAGCGCCACGATTTATGGCACAATCGGCGGTGGCAAAGGGAACTCACTTATTGGAATCGCGCAAGAGGGTCAATTCTCTGCTCCAGACTACTCCGTGCTCGGCGGCGGGCGCGCCAATCTCATCTCCGACAGTCTCAGTGCTCTCGTCGGTGGGGATAGCAATGCCGTGGAGGCGCCCTGGGGATTTCTCGGAGGAGGCGCTCATAATATCTCCGGCGACGTAGGCGTGCTCGGATTGGAGGATTCGTTCGTCGTCGAAGTCGGCGGGAAATCGAACTGGTCGCAGGAAGAATATTCTGCAATCGTAGGTGGCCAAGGGAACCAAAGCATGGGAACCTACGGCTTCATCGGCGGTGGTTACCATAATCTGATCGCCGATGAGGATGTGTTCTTTACGCAGTTCTCGACGATTGGGGGGGGCTATAGGAATCGCGAAACGGCCGAATATAATGCCATTACCGGCGGGGATTCGAATAAGATACAGCCGGGCGCCAATTATGGCTTTATTGGAGGCGGGCATCAAAATCTGATCGACACCTCCGATCCATACTCGGTGATTGGCGGCGGTGAGCTAAATCATGTGATGCCAAACAATGCGCCCTATGGAACCATTCCAGGCGGCGATTCGCTGATTGCGAATAGCTTCGCGCAGACGGTGATGGGTTATAACAACTTGGAAAGCACGACGGTCGTCGTGCAGGGAACGCCGCCAACCTTCTCCGCAGCGAACCCGACGGTTGAAACGCCGCTTCTCATCGTGGGAAATGGGACATTGACGACGCGCCAAAACGCCTTCGAGGTTACCTACGATGGGCATTCCATTGTCACCGACCAATACGGCGATGAGTCACCAGTCAAGGTTAGAGCACCCGTCTTAGGTGGTACATACAACGATAACATCGTGTATGCGTGGGGAGATGTGCCGGCTGGGCCCGCACCTGGACCAGGTGTTAACTTCGCACCGACTTCAGATTTCGGCGTTGATCCGAACGTGATGACTGGGCGTATCATCCACCCATCTACGGGAGTTTACGTCGTGACGCTGAACAAACAGCCGGGCTTCCATCTATTTATGGAGGGGTCTGTTACAGCGACGCCCGAGAATAATGCTGATACAGGCACTGACGCGGCCGCTCTGCCGTGTATCGAAATAGCATGCTCAGAAATCGGAGTTCCTGGTCTGAATCAATTCATTGTGCGCACTTACCTTGATTGTGTGCCCACAGATGAACCATTCTTCTTCAAAGTCTGCGGGAGATAAACGTACATGAAACAGCATCGGCAGATGAAATCACAAAATAACGTTGAGGGAGAGTTCAAATCTCTGACCGATGCTCGCTTGAGAATTGATACGATTGCCGGAGCGAAATTCTTTTTCGCTCCGGCCAATCGTTTTATTAGATTAAGTGCAAGTATATTGTTTTTATGCTTTTTGAGCCAGGCAGCACATTGCCAATGGAGAAAATTGCTCGAAAGAAGAGGGGGCTTTCTTGTAATCGACTTTCTGAATTCGCCAGGAGCGCCCCGTGTTGGATTTGCAAGCGAGCTTGACTCAGTCTTTCGGACGGAGGATGGTGGAAATACCTGGCAGGCAATACCGATGGGAACGGGTACAGTGCTAACGGGTTTAGATGTTGCTTCGACAGACTTCACCTTTAAGGATAGTTTGACTGGCTGGATGTCTGCCAATGGAGGACAGGGAGGTGCATACATTACGACGGATGGCGGGGAAAACTGGAAATTTCTTGTTGGCAGCGAGTCTGAAAGTAGTGCTCAGGGTATATATTATGATAGCTCAACCAACAGATTGTTTCTCACGGGCTGGGTGGGATATGCCAATCCCCCCCTTGTCGGGAGTGTTGCTTCGTCGGACGAAGGGAAAACATGGATACCTATCAACGCATCCAAAGGTTGGGCGATGAATGGATTCGCATTTAACGACAGCCTTCACGGTATTAATTCGTGTTGCGAGGGGCGTTGGCTTCGCACCACGGATGGGGGCGCGAGTTGGTCTGGAATCGTCATGGATAGCGAAATCTGGCAACCGCTTGCAATCCCGGGAACCTCCACTCAATTTGCCATAACAGATATGGATGGAACTGTTCTTCGTACCGATGATGAATGGGATACATGGAAACAGATATATCAGTTTCCGATATTTATGTATAATCGCCAACAGGACGCCGATGATGACGCCACAAGTTCAGGAACGATTGTTGGTGATTCGTGCCATTTATTTGTGCTATTGCGAGATGGCTGTTACATGTCCACCGATCAGGGAATTGATTGGACATTTCTTGGAGGGATGCCGTCGGTGAACAGAATATGCGACCAGCGATTATGCTACAGTGGCAACAAAATTTATATTCAGACCTACAATGCGGATATTGCTGATGCTGGCATTTGGATGCTCGATCTCGATTCCCTCAATCCGCCGTATGTCGGCATTTCCCCCCGCCTCGATAACGGCGCCCAGCAAACCACGCTGCATCCCGGCGATTCCGTTGGCGTCACGTTCGTTCCCGGCGCGGGAACGTTAGCGGCTACGGATTCGGTGACGCTTACGCTGCGCTACGATCCGAATGCGGTTTCGCTGGCTTCGCTTACGGTTCCCAGCGGGTGGTGGATAGCGGATTCGTCTCGCAGAGTTCGGGCTTCCAAGCCCGAGCTTCCGGGGGCGGCATGTTTAACCGTCACCCTTCGCTCGGATTCGGCGGAATCGCTGCCCGATCCGCTGCTGCATGCGGAGTTCCATACGTATCTCACCCCGAGTCGAGAGCCAGCCGGGGGGAGTCAGGCTGAAAGCCTGACCTACATTTATCTCGATAGCGCACAAAGCTTTTTTCCGCAAACTACTCCTTGCGCGCCAACCGCGCTTTCGCTCGAACAGCCGGACAGCGTCGAAATCGATTTCACCGGCTGCGGGGATTCGACCATCCTCGCCGCAATGGAGGGCCAGCCGCCGTTTACCATTGCGAGTATCGTTCCCAATCCGGCTTCAACTTCGCTAACGGTGACGGTGTCCGGGGACCCGTTGTCTGGGATGGACTATCAATTATTCGATGCGTTGGGGAATTGTGTGCTGACCGAGCCGGGCGTCCGCAGGACGCCCCTACAAATGGATGTGTCGGCGCTACCATCAGGAGTTTATTTTCTCCGATTAAGTTCGGGCGGGTACGCGGTGAGCCGGAGCGTGGCAATCGAGCGATAGATTTTCAAGAACAGAAATATTTTTTGACAAAATAGCATTCTCTTTGACACCGCCTCATGCGTGCTTGAATCGGCACCTGACGGGAACTCGATTTTGTTATGGGATTCGTGAAAGTCTTGTATTTTCAAGGAACGGGCATTTTTTTTAGATTGAGAATATGGTTCATGAATACGCATCCAACACACACTATAAAATTTTTTGCTCTCCCTTTTGCAATAAGAAAAATCCTTATCGGTCAAGGTTAATCGCAAAATCCCAAACCTCCCATAAATCCCGTGGCAGACAATTGAACTCAAACGCCCGACGAACGGTTACCAGCCCGCCTTAACTCGGGCAGGGTTAGGCACCAACTAAATATATAGCCACGAATTAATGCCGACAATCAATCAACTAGTACGATTAGGGCGCGAGGAACTGAGTTATAAGTCGAAATCGCCGGCCCTCAAGAACAGCCCGCAGCGCCGGGGCGTTTGTACCCGTGTTTACACGACCACCCCGAAAAAGCCGAATTCCGCGCTGCGCAAAGTCGCTCGCGTGAAGCTTACGAGCGGCATGGAAGTAACGGCCTACATTCCGGGCGAAGGACACAATCTTCAGGAGCACTCGATCGTCATGATTCGCGGCGGCCGCGTGAAGGACTTGCCGGGCGTGCGCTACCACATTATCCGTGGGACACTGGATACGCAGGGCGTCCAGAATCGCAAGCAGGGCCGCTCCCGCTACGGCGCAAAAAAGCCGAAGTAACGCGTAGCCGCGGCTCGATGCCGAGAATAATTTTATCAGGACTCCCTCCGTTTGGAGAGAGGGTGGTTGACGATAAGAGGGACAATTCCCATCATTCGATCAACTCGAACATAGAACGAAATAACTAAGCTACTCACATGCGAAAACACACCGCGGAGCATCGCCCCCGCACCCCAGACCCGAAATTCAGCGATACGCTGGTTTCCCAATTCATCAATTCCCTCATGCTTGGCGGAAAAAAATCGACCGCGCAACGCATCATGTACGACGCGCTCGATGTGGTTCAGGAAAAGAGCGGACAACCCGGAATTGAAGTATTCAAGAAGGCGATGACAAATGCTTCCCCGCTGATCGAAGTTCGTTCCCGGCGCGTCGGCGGAGCGACCTATCAGGTTCCCACCGAGGTTCGTCCGGAGCGCCGCACGGCGCTAGCCATTCGCTGGCTGATTAATTATAGCCGCGCCCGTGGCGAGAAATCGATGGCGCTCCGGTTGGCAGGCGAACTTCTCGCTGCCAGCAACGGCGATGGTGCCACCGTCAAAAAGCGCGACGACACCCACCGAATGGCCGAAGCCAACAAAGCCTTCGCCCACTTCCGGTTCTGATCCAAAATTCGTAACCCGTTTCATAAGAAAGCGATCTTCGGATCGCTTTCTTTTATGGAATATTCGGACAGGATCGTGTGCCGTGTCTCAAAACTTTCCATCTCAGGTGCCCACGCTGGTGAACCGCCGGGCTATAGTTTACCTCGACGACTGACTGCCTGCGGTTCCTCCGGGAGCATTCTTCTCACCGGCTGAGTTCAACATGTTGCTGGGAAAACCATGAACACGAACCTCCGTCCAATGTGGCTGGCAGTCACGCTTCTTGCTCTCGCAATACCGTTGCGTGCGCAGGTGGTATTTACGCTTGGCAAGCCGGTGACGGATAGCTTCCCGCTTATCCGGGTGGATGTGAACGTGACCCAAAATAACGGTCCAGCGGCGCTCATCACCGGAACGAATTTCACGGTACGCGAAGATGGCTTTCCGGGCAGCGTCATCGGCCTCTCGGGTTGCGGCGGGACATTGAGCGCGGCGATTGCGCTCGTCGTCGATACGAGTTCGTCCATGCAGTTGAGTTTGGGGTCCGGTCCGGCGACGAACCGTAGTTATGCAATGTTCGATAACGCGGTTTCGGAATTTGTTGCCCACTCACCCGGCCCTTCGCTCATTGCACTGGTTCCCTTCGCCAATACGTCCAACTATTTCTATCGTGGAGCCGATTCGAGTAATGCTTTTTATAATTCCTCGAATGCGACGGATACCAGCATAATCGGAACCTATGTGCGGAGGTTGAAATATGTCGGTGCCGGAACGAATGTCGATGCGGGGATTGCGGAAGGCGCGAAGGCGCTTGGACTCAGTAACCTTCCCCGCAAGGTAATGATCCTTGTCACCGATGATGTGATTGCCAATGCCGACACGATGCAAGGATTCCTGAATCGACTCGGCATTCGGCTGTATGTGCTGGACGTCTCGCGGGACTCGGCGCAGATCGACTATCCGAATCTCGCGCTTGCCGATAGCACCGGTGGCGGCTATTACGCTGCGTACGATACCATGCTGTATGAGCCGATGCTGCTTTCGATCTCCAATCTTATCTTTGCGGAGCATTGCATCCTGGAGTACCGAAGTTCCATTCCGTGTCCGGCGTGGAACCTTCATCACGTGCAGGTTACGTTGAACTATAAGGGAAACGTGCTCACGGAGGACACGTCCTACTTCTATGCCCGAGTCCGGAACGATATTACGCCGCCGCATCTCGTGCTCGATACGCCTTCGTTTACTTCGCGGAGGGCTTGGGCTTACGACCCGTTCCCGTGTGAAAGCGGGATGCGTGCGCTTGTGGATTCGGCATCGCAGAATTTTACATTGCTTCCGCGATTCCTCAGCGCCGATTCAATGGAGGATTTGCTTATTGTGACCGATTCGCTGTATCCCGCCGATGCGTGGGTAATTGCGGTGGATACTGCGGGCAATATCAGCCGAAAGCATATTCACTATAATCCGAAACCGGATACCCATCCGCCGCAATTCGATTCACTGCTTCGAATCGGCGTAGGATATACCGAGAACATTCAGGAACTATTGCCGTGGGATCGCGGCATCGATTCCGTCTTCCTTTCGGGAGCGCTCAATCTTGTCCTCGATAGCATTAAGTACACAAATGCGCATCTCGCCCACGCCTGGCTTCGCGTGTGGGACGCGCGTGACACCGCAGTGGGATGCTTGGTTGCGATCGACTCCGTGGGAAATCGCGACTCCAACTGCATCGAATGGGATGGCGAAGGCGCCGACACCCTCGCGCCGGTGATATCGCAATTACTTCCCGCGTCCCCCTTTTTGACGCTGGATGGAACCGTGACCGAAGAGCGCTTGCACGATCGCGGAATCCGCTCGGTGAGCGTTACGCCGCTTACAAATGCAAGTTCGACGCATGTATTCTACGATTCGGCCTCGGAGGCGCGCGTAACGATGGTAATGAACGATTCCTTTTATGCGGCAATGGCGCTCGTAGAATCGTACGATAGTATGGGGAACTATGCGCGCGATACCTTCGAATATATTCCCCGGCCCGACACCAATCCGCCGATTGTAATCGACTCGGTGCGTGGTGCATCAGCATACACATTCTATGCAACCGATACCCAGGCATGGGACCGCGGCGTGGCAAGGCTGCTTTTGCTTAGTTCTACAACAAATGCCAGTGCGGACATCACTCAATTTGCGGATGGCCATCACGCGCAACTCGGCGTCACCGTGATCGACCGAACGCTACCCGCGATAATCATCGTCCAGGCAACGGATAGCGCGGGCCATCAAACCACGGTCACGGTTAATTTCGCGGCTATACCCCTGATTCCGCTCGGAGATAGCGTTATCGACTTTGGAACCGTGTTCGCCCCTGCGAGTGTAACCCGTAGCGTCACATTCCAGAATCAAAACGATATTCCGGTTTCGCTCGATCTTACGCCGCTGAGCGGCGATGATTCCGTATATCGAATTCTGACGCCCTCACCACTTACGTTCCCTGCTTTTGGAACGAATACCCTGACCTTCGAATTCGATCCCAGCCTGGTCGGCTCCTACGCGGCAGCGGATTCGCTCGAGCATCGCATTCCTGTTGCAAGTATTACGCTCATAGGCCGTTCGATGGGAACCGTGCGCATGGCGCTCGATACGCAAATCGCAAACGCCGGGCACGCCGGCGTGCTGCATCTCTCGCTCGAAGCCACACCCGCGCCCACCAATCTCGATACAATTGGGTTCACGCTCCAATATGATCCCGATGTGATTCAGTTCGGCGATCTTTCGTCGTGCGCGCCTGGCGCACCCGATACAGGGCTCTGTATCTACGATGCGTATTGGACCGGCGGCACGCCGGGAAACCGGCACGCGATGCTCGTGCGAAATAATCCCAATCTCGGTGCTACTCTGCAATTTGGCACATCGGAACTCTCGCTTCCGTTCGTTGCGTATGTTGCGCAGCACGATAGTTCCAAGGTTCATATCGAGCCGCTCACAACCTATTCGGCCTCAGTGCTTTCCACGCAGGATGGGCTCGTCATTGTTGGTGATACCTGTGGCAATCCGACGCTTCGAACCTTCCTCAACGGAGGCAACGTAACGGAGCGAATTCTTTCTGTCTCGCCGAATCCTACTTCGGGAGCGATTTCATTATCCCTCGAGAGCGCCGAAGTAACGGACGCGGACATTTCGGTCGTGAACGTGATGGGAGCAGTGGAAACAACAATTCGCGCACATCTCACACCGGGAATTCAAACAATCGAACTCCCCAACCTGCCGGAACCTTCAGGGGCCTACGAACTTGTTGTGATGACGCACGGCATCGTTCAGGCGCGCCAAACTATGGAGATTATTCGGTAGGAATGTCCAAAACCAAGACTCAGTTCGTTTGCCAATCGTGTGGATATATATCGCCGCGCTGGATCGGCAAGTGCGCGGAATGCAATTCGTGGAATAGTTTTGTCGAGGAGCGTTTGGCCTCCGGCCCCGAGAATGCTCGCGCGCTCGGCGCGCGTACCGAAACAAGCGGCGAAGCGCGCCGGCCCATCCGCTTGAGCGATATTTCCACGGCGGACGAAGGCCGCATCACCACCGGCATTGCGGAACTCGATCGCACGCTGGGCGGCGGCATTATGCCGGGCTCGATCGTACTCGTTGGCGGCGATCCCGGCATTGGCAAATCGACGCTCATGATGCAAATGGTTCGCGGGCTATTTCCCGGATCGAACACGCTCTACGTTTCCGGTGAAGAATCGCCGCGGCAGCTCAAGAGCCGCGCCGCGCGGTTGGGGATTGGGAACGATAATCTCTACATCCTTTCGGAGACAAATGTCGAGTCCGTCCTAAGTGCATTACGCGAGATGACTCCGGATCTCGTTATTGTCGATTCGATTCAAACGATGTATCGCCCGCTCATCGAATCCGCGCCAGGGAGCGTCTCGCAGGTGCGCGAATGTACGGCCTTGCTCATGCAGGCCGCCAAGGCAACGGGCATTCCGGTATTCGTCGTCGGCCACGTAACGAAAGAAGGCATGATCGCCGGGCCGAAAGTTCTCGAACACATTGTCGATACCGTTCTGATGTTCGAAGGCGAGCGCACCCACGCCTACCGGATTCTTCGCGCGGCGAAAAACCGTTACGGTTCCACGAACGAGATCGGCGTTTTTTCGATGACGGGCGCAGGACTCGAAGAAGTTCCAAATCCTTCAGAGGTATTTCTTTCGGAGCGGAGACGGAATGCAAGCGGCTCGGCCGTTACCGCCGTGCTCGAAGGGACGCGGCCAGTGCTCATCGAAATTCAGGCGCTGGTGACGAATTCCAGCTACAGTGCGCCACAGAGAACCGTCACCGGATATGATTCCCGCCGCGTTGCGATGCTGCTCGCTGTGCTCGAAAAGCAGTTGGGCGCTCGGCTTGGGCATTCGGATGTGTTCATCAATATCGCAGGCGGCCTGTTTATCGACGAACCCGCCGCCGATCTCGCAATCGCCATGGCGGTGCTCAGCAATCAACAGGAACTCGCGATCGATCCCACGGCGTGCTTAATCGGCGAAATCGGATTGGGCGGCGAAGTGCGCGCGGTTCCGCAAGCGGAGCTTCGCGTAGCCGAGGCGATGAAACTCGGCTTCCAGCATATTGTTTTGCCACGCGCGAATATGAAATCCATGCCGAAAGTGGCGGAAAAAATCACTCTGCGTCCGGTCGCGCACATCGAGGATGTCCGGGCCGTTGTCTTATGATAAATAGTTCTATGCGCCTGTTGCTTGCCACTCATAATCCCGATAAACGTTCCGAACTCCGGGCGATCTTACAACAGCAATTCGGAGATGGAGTAGAAATTCTCACACTGGATGACATCGAGCCTACGATTGGGGAAATCGCTGAATCCGGCGCAACGCTCGAGGAAAATGCGCTCATCAAGGCACGCGCCGTCTTCGAGCACACCGGAATTGCAACGGTGGCGGATGATACTGGCCTCGAAGTGGACGCACTCGATGGCGCGCCGGGGGTTTATAGTGCCCGCTATTCAGGACGCGATGCCACCTACGATTCGAACATTAAAAAACTGCTGACGGAACTTAAAGGGGTGGCCGAGCGAACGGCGAAATTTTCGACCGTTATTGCCTATTATCCCAATGTGAACCAGGCACAGCTTTTCCGGGGTGAAGTCCTGGGCAGTATCACCGGCCGCAGGCGCGGAACGAATGGTTTCGGTTACGATCCGGTCTTTATACCCAGCGGGGAGAAGAAGACATTCGCGGAAATGGCCGACACGGAAAAAAA
The DNA here is from genome assembly GCA_963702215.1 of uncultured Bacteroidota bacterium. Taxonomy (GTDB): domain Bacteria; phylum Bacteroidota; class Ignavibacteria; order Palsa-1295; family Palsa-1295; genus PALSA-1295. Next base: position 3,480,187 of record OY969726.1, on the reverse strand, counting down.
TGCGATTAGCCACCGCGGCCGCGCGATGGAACAATTTGTTCGCTTCCTGGAGAACGAAGAATGATTTCATCGAAAGCACTTCGGGCGGGTGACCTAATCGGCATTATTGCTCCGGCCAGCCCGCCCCGCTCCGAAGAACGAATCGAAAAATCCGTGCGGTATTTCGAGCGGTTGGGATACCGTGTGGAACTTGGCGTACATTTGCGCGAAGCTCGCGGGTACCTTGCGGGGACGGATAAGGACAGGCTCACGGATCTGCACGCCATGTTTCGCTCCAAGCATATTCGTGCGATCTTTTATCATCGCGGCGGATATGGTTCCATCCGGCTTCTGGATAAAATAGACTACGAACTCGTTCGCCGGAATCCGAAAATCGTTGTCGGGTATTCGGATGCGACCGCCCTCTTTGCCGCACTTTACAAAAAAGCGGGACTCCGCTCCTGCTTTTTCGGCCCCATGCCCGGCGTGGATTTGTGGAACGATGTCGATCCCTTCACCGAGGAGAATTTCTGGCGCGCGATGACGAGCACGAAACCGCTCGGCGTACTTCCGACAGCGGGCATCGTCTCCCCCGCCTTTCCAAGGCGGGGGCCGGGGGGTGGTTGGATTGAGGGAAGAATGATCGGTGGTAACATCACAGTCTTTTGCAGCTTGTTGGGCACACCATACCAGCCGTCCTTCCGGTCGGTCATTCCCTTCTTCGAAGAAATAGACGAGAAGCCGCGCAAAATCGACGCGCTTTTCGCGCAACTGCGGCTTGCGGGACTCTTCGATCAGGCCAAAGCGATCCTGCTCGGCAATTTTACGAATTGCGAAAAAGATCCCGATGCGCCCACGCTCTCGCTCGCCGAAATTTTCGATGATTATTTCTCGAAATTAAAGGTTCCCTTGCTTTCCGGCCTTCCGTTCGGCCATGAAAAGCGAATGTGGACGCTGCCGTATGGCGCGGGGCTTCGCCTCACAGTGGGAAGCAAGGAAAGCACGCTTTCCATAGCGGAAAGCGTGCTCGAATAGACCGCGAGGCCAAATATTACTTCTTCTTCGCGGGTTTCTTCTTGGTATCCTTGGCTTCTTTGGCGCGCATATCGCTCCAGAAGCCTTTATAGCTCAGGCCGAGTTCGCGCAATCTGCGATGAACCGCGCCTTTGTGGCAATGGAGCTCGAGCGCGATCTCCGCACCCGTGGCACCCTTTTGCCGCATTGACTTGATGGTCTTATCTTCAGCTGGCGTAAAAGGCCGCTGGGCCTGCCGGTATCCGCCGTATTTTTTAGTTGTTTTTCCCACCCTTTACTCCGTTGTTGTTATTCTCATTCTGTAAAACGAACGCCACACAAAATAAATGGCAACGCCAAAGAATCCCGCCGCCAGTAGGTGGCTCACGTGTGAACCAACGTCGATCGTCAGCTTCACGGCAAGCTCCACTGCCAGAAGGCCAAAGAGCGTTGTGAATTTAATTACGGGGTTCAACGCTACACTGGAGGTATCCTTGAAGGGATCGCCTACCGTGTCGCCCACGACTGTGGCATCGTGGAGCGGTGTCCCCTTTAGCTTCAATTCAACTTCTACAATTTTCTTCGCGTTATCCCAGGCGCCCCCTGCGTTGGCCATGAAGATGGCCTGATAGAGGCCGAAAATCGCGATAGAAATCAAATACCCGATAAAATAATACGGCCCGACGAATGCAAACGCCAGCGAAATGAAGAATACCGTTATAAAGATATTGATCATCCCCTTCTGCGCATACTTCGTGCAAATTTCGACGACCTTCTTGCTATCCTCGACCGAAGCTTTTTCAACCCCTTCGAGCTTGATGTTCGCCTTGATAAATTCCACGGCTCGGTAAGCGCCGGTCGTAACGGCCTGCGTGGATGCGCCGGTAAACCAATAGATGATCGCACCGCCGGTGATGAGGCCAAGTACGAATGGTGCGTGCAAAAGCGAAAGATATTGTAAATTCGTCGTAAGGCCGTTCGTGAGCGCCATGATGATGGAGAATATCATCGTCGTCGCGCCGACAACGGCGGTTCCGATCAGGACCGGCTTGGCCGTGGCTTTAAACGTGTTGCCTGCGCCGTCATTCTCTTCGAGCAAATCTTTCGCCTTCTCGAAATTTACGTCCATCCCGAAATCGCGTTTAATTTCGTTCTTCACATCCGGCACATTCTCGATCAACGAAAGCTCATAAACCGATTGCGCGTTGTCCGTAACCGGCCCATAGGAATCGACCGCAATGGTTACCGGTCCCATGCCGAGGAACCCGAATGCAATCAAGCCGAAAGCGAACACGGCCGGCGCGAGCATCATTGGCGTGTGCGTTCCAGGAATATCCGCCGCAAGTCCGTGCAAACTGACGTAATAGCCGACGGCCATCAGCGCGACCATGGAGAGCCCGATCCAGAACGCCGAGAAATTCCCGGCAACTAATCCCGAAAGGATATTGAGCGACGCACCGCCTTCGCGCGAGGAGGTGACGACTTCCTTTACATGCGCCGCCTTGAGTGAGGTAAATACTTTTACGAGTTCCGGAATCAAAGCGCCGGCGAGCGTGCCGCAGGAGATAATGCACGAAAGCTTCCACCAGAGCGACGTATCGCCCCCCAAACTCGGGATGAGGAAGTAGGAAACGATAAAGGTCAGGATAATCGAAACGATCGAAGTAAGCCAGACGAGCGAGGTTAGCGGCGATTCGAAATTCATCTTATCCGCGTTGCCAAACCGGGCTTTCGCAACCATCTCATTGAGATAGTATGCGCCCGTGCTGGAGACGAGCATCATCACGCGCATCGCGAAAATCCACACGAGGAGTTGCACCTGCACCATCACGTTCGGAACGCCCAGCAGAATGAATGCAATAAGTGCGACGCCCGTAACGCCATACGTCTCGAATCCATCAGCCGAAGGGCCAACGGAATCGCCGGCGTTATCGCCCGTGCAATCGGCGATGACGCCGGGATTGCGAGCATCGTCCTCCTTGATTTTGAAGACGATCTTCATCAGGTCGCTTCCGATATCGGCGATCTTCGTGAAAATTCCACCGGCAATACGAAGCGCGGCCGCACCTAAGGATTCCCCGATCGCAAAGCCGATAAAGCACGGCCCCGCATAATACCCCGGGATGAACAGCAGGATGATCAGCATCATCAGCAGCTCGACGGAAACGAGCATCATTCCCACGCTCATGCCCGCTTGAAGCGGAATAGCGTATATGGGATAGGGCTTCCCGGCAAGTCCTGCAAAGGCCGTCCGTGAATTCGCATAGGTATTAACGCGAATTCCAAACCATGCAACGCCGTAGCTCCCCAGGACACCGACGATACTAAAAAGCAAGATGATGAGGACGGTCTGAACCACCGGATGCCCGGGCGTCGGAGAAAGGACGCCGAAATACAGTATTATTACCGCGGCGATAAAAATCCAGAGCATCCCGAGGAACTTGCCTTGCGTAACGAGATATGTTTTGCACGTCTCGTAAATCAATTCCGAGATTTCGCGCATCGAGCGGTGCACCGGCATATTCTTAAGCCGGTTCAAAATCGTCAGGCCAAATACGAGTCCAAGCCCGCAAAAAATAAGGCCATAAAGCAGCAAGGTGTGACCCGTCATGCCAAGGAAGGTCACGATCGAAAGATCGGGAACGACCAAGTCCGCTTCCCCACCCGGATTATTTTTCGGGGCCTGCGTCTGCGGCTCTTCGCCGGGATGGACCACTTCGAGCCCCTGACGGCCTGTATCGGGAATCGATGCACCCTGCACAGAGGCCGCGGCCGGCGCGTGCATCGAATCCTGCGCGAACGCGGAATGCCCGCATACAAGCGAAGCGGCGAGTACAAGAACGGATGCGAGAAAGGCGGCTGAGGAAAAAGGACGAGTGATCATAGCATGAGCGATCATCCGGGTCAGTCTAAAAAGACGCATTCAGTTGAATTTTCGGGTGTTTAGCGGTTACGCGGAAACTTTATTCCACAAAAATACGGAATTTTTCTGGCGGGTGCAAGAAATTCCAAAAAATAATTCCGGGCTGTAGCACAAAGTTCAGTTATGGGATCCTCGCACAGGAACCGCAAACTGAAATTTGCGCTACATTTATCGTTCAATAACGATCCGCCCGAGTTTCCAAACGGCCGTTAACCATGAGCTCGACGGAATAGGTTCCCGGCGGGAGGGACGTGGCATTGAAGTCGTATTCGCTCGCTCCAGCGGGCCGCGTTCCCAGCGCCGCCGATTTCACCTGTTGGCCCAGGCTATTGAAGAAACGGAACGTTACTTCCGCCGGGGCAGGAAGCATGTAGTGGAGCTGCATCACGCGGTTTGCGGGGTTCGGTGCGATTCCGAGTGAAGTTCCATCCGGTGCTGCCGGGCCAGCGACGGCCGCGGACGAAACGGTAAAACTCTGCGGCGCGCCCGCGATGCCCCATCCATTATCGTTCTGGGCTGCGACGCTCCAGTAATACGATTTTCCCGGCTGGAAATTGGATACCCCAATAATTTCGCTTGTATCCTGCACCTGTTCGGTCTCGACCGTGTCCCTCATTGCTTTATCGGTTGCAACAACGAGCCAGTAATTATAGCCGCCTTTATCGGCGGAACGCCAAGTTAAAGTTAGGTCACTATCGGCGACCATAGCATTATTGGCCGGCGCGACCAACGCGACCGGGCTGGGTGCGAGGGCGGTCGAAAACACTTGAATTGCCGACCACGGGCCAAGCCCCTTCGCATTCTTCGCCTGCACGCGCCAATAGTAGGTGGTGCTATCCTTCAGGATGCCAAATCTAAACGACGTATTCTTAAGGCCCGAATCGTTGATGGCAAGCTTCTGCTTTAGCAACGAATCGGTTCCAATTTCGATGTGATAAGAGGTTGAAAGCGCAACGGAATCCCATCCGAATAAAACGGAATCGGCATTAACAATCGTATCGGCTCCGGGAAGGACGAGCGTGACCTGCGTCGGGTACCCGGTGAGATCAGGATTGAAATCGACCTTGACATTCTCTCCTTCGAAGTCGATGGTTTTCGTAACAGGAGTGGGAAATGCACCGCCGGATGCTGTGACGGTCACGCTTCCATTCGGTCCGGAATAGGGAATCGCATACCCGCCCTGCGTCGCCGAAACAGCATAATAGCTTGCGCCAGCAACATCGATTCGCACGCCGGCCATGCCTTCGCCGGGATCATAGCGTCCGTTTTTATTCTGATCGTTATATACTGCTCCAAGTATAAAATGCTTTCCGGCATCACCCAAATCGAGTGTTGAGACTAACGGACCCGTGGTCGCCGGATACCCGCCTCCCGGGTTCGGTATCATACCCGGGCCGCATTCGGTGTAACCGGGGTTGATGGTATCACTGCCACCCCTGAATTCAAGGCAATTATTGCGGTGCCCCCATTGGGTATCGTTCGGAATCCCGAAGTCGATAAGCCATCCTGCGTAAGCGTTGTACACGCTGTTGGCATAGGCCGCAGCGTTCTCTCCGACGTAAGGGGGGTAGCCGGGATACAAGCTGGGATATCCTGCTTTTTGAGCGCGATCGGCCGGAAAGGAACCATCAGTTCCCTGGTGCCCCTGATAATTGTTGTCGAGCATGTCCTGACTATGGGCACGGGCTGCCGCAAGCAGGCTCGCATTCATTGCCAGCGGCTGCTTGGGCTGATAAGTTGCAAAATCGGATTTAATCGATGCCCGCGTGGGCTCATTGGCGTCCTGAGTTGCCCAATAGTTAAATTCCGAAGATACGTCAGGATCCGTCGTATTCGAAATTTCGACGCCTGCCGCCGGCGGGTTCATTCGCGCGCGATTGAGCAGTTCGAGGTAATACTGTTCATCCTGCGATGGGTCACCGCTATTATACAATTGAGAGAGCGGCTCTTCTCCTTTCACTTTTGAAGCAGCCTTCACGGACAGCCGTTGGGAAGGAATTACTGGAGAGGGCAGGAGCGGATACGTTTGGGCTCTGGCAGACTCCGCGGCCAAAGATAAGAATGCTATCAAGCATAACGCGAAAATTCGAGATGTCGTGAGGTTCATAAGACGGAACGAAAAGTTACTTCCCTTCAAACCATTCAGGCGCCATAACGAATCCCTCGCCAAAATGAAATTTCTCAAAGCTGTAACTTTCGGCAGTTCAAAGCATTCTGTCTTTAAAGGGTCGCCGAATGGCAGCCCGCCGGCATCTAACATATTTTTTTCACGACCATGAGACCACACGAGTTCCGCATAGCATCTAGAATCGCTTTCTTCGCGTTCGCAGCAATCATCGCGTTCACATTTGGCTGCCGCACTGTAACTTCCCCGAATTCGCTGAATGGTACACCGATCACGACCACCATCGCTGGCCGCGTGACCGATGAATCCGGCGCCGCGGTTACCGGCGTAACCATCACCGGCCAATCGGGCACTGCCACCACCGACGCCAACGGATTATTCGTTATCTCGAACACGAGCGTTCCCTCGAACCGCGCGTTCATCACCGCGAAAAAATCGGGCTACTTCGATGGTGCCCGTGCGGCGATTCCGACCGCAAATGGCGTGACCTATATGCAAATTACGCTCGCGGGCAATCCCCCCATCGGCACGATCGACGCTGCGAGCGGCGGTTCGGTAACCCTTCCGACGGGCGGCAGCCTGACGCTCGGTGCGAATGGCGTGGTCACTTCTTCCGGTGCGGCTTATTCAGGACCGGTTTCGATCAGCGCAGAGCATCTCGATCCCGCCAAGGGGGACTTCGCTGGACTCTTCGCCGGCGATCTGACCGCGCAGCAAATAGATGGCTCCCAAACCGAGCTTCAAAGCTATGGCGTCATCGTTGCCGAACTTCACGGTTCGAATGGCGAAACGCTCCAGCCCGCGCCCGGCGCGCCGGCCACGCTCACGATGCCCATCGCCTCGGCATTACAAGCAACGGCTCCGCCGACGATTTCTCTTTGGTTTTTCGATGACACGCTCGGAATGTGGAAGGAAGAAGGCAGCGCGTATAAGCAAGGCAGTGATTACGTGGGAACGGTTCCGCATTTTTGCCAGTGGAATTACGATGGCAGCGTAAAAGAATTTGGAACCATTACAGGAGTAATTGTCTGCAACGATGTTCCCATTCCGGGAGTTGTCGTTAATCTTGGCGCGTATGTGGAAGGAGGCCAGCCCTATGTCGTAACAGATGGCAGCGGTCGGTTCACCGTGCGAGTTGCTGCCAATTCGAATGCGGTTGTGCTACAGGTTCTTGCCAATGAGAATAACGGCGTGTACTGGACAAGTGTGCCAATAACCGAAATTGTACCCCCCAATGTCACGACCGATGTCGGGCAAATCGCGCTTTCCTCACCGTGTCCGAGCTATTTAACGGGCAAACTGCTGGACTGCAACAGCCAACCCACACCCGGAATGGTGCTCGCAAGCTGGAGCGGCGGGATGAGCTATATTTATACCACGAGCGGGCAGTTTCAGCTGTTCGCGGGAGCGAATACCAACGTCACGATCGCGGCCACCGCTTCGAACGGCGCTGTCGCGCAGCCGCAAACGGTAACGGCGGGAAATCAGGGCGATGTTATCTCCATTCCCAATATCGTAGCTTGCAGTGGCGCGAGCGATGTCTTAAAGGATATTTCTGGAACGTTCACGGGCACGGCCGTTGCGTTTAGTCCGGATGGAACGAAGCTGGCTACGCTGGGGGCGAGCACAAGCGATATTGTCCTGTTAGACGTTAATTCCGGGAACGTCTTGAATCACATTCCGGCGACCTCGGGAGTGCTGCGCCTAACCTTTAGCGCGGATGGTTCCGAATTGCTCGGATTGGAGGGAACTTCAAATTATGGAACTATCTATCCCACTGGCTTCGAATGCTGGAAGACGGACGGCACGAAGCTTACGGGTCTGGTGACGAGCAATTCCGCCTGCTTCACTCAGGACGGTTCGGGAATCATAGCATGGACCAACACCGGAGCGGTCCAGTATGATCTTGCGACCAATACCATCGTCGAGACGTTCTCGGTTCCATTCCCTAAATATGCAAACGCCGCCGCCATAGCCGGGCGAACCGGAAATGGGACGCAATTTATTGCGGTTTCGGCGGACTCAGCCGTCGTATGGGATATTGCAAGCAATAGCAACGTAAGAGCTTTTAAACTGAGCGCAACGGCGATTGATAGCGGATACGCGGTTGTGGGTTCTCAGGTAAGCCCGGATGGCTCCATCCTGGGCAGCGCAAACTATAATTCCCTCGCCTTTTACAATACCCAATCCGGTTCCCAGCTTAACACTGGGCAAACAACGACGCCGTATGGAACCTCCTACAACATCGATCCGGATGATCAGTCGTTTATTGGGCAGTATCGCACGGGCGGGGCGAATACCGTGGGGCTGTTCAAGATTGCGGACGGCTCGTCTGCGCATCTCTTCGATGCTCCGGCCAGCTTCGGTAATTCGAGCGGCGTGGCGATTAGCCCGGATGGAAAGCTGGCCGCCGCCGTCTATGGCAGCGAGATTCGGGTCTGGAACGTGCAATAACACTCACGTTGGCCTCTGGGTATCGGGATTCTCTCTCGATACCCAGACGTGGCCTGCGCCGACTTCGAGCTTGGCCAAAAAAAAAATTCAAAAATTCGAGCCTCCTCCAAAAATATTTCGTATATTTGTAGGCATTTTCTTGACTCGTTAGCTTTCAATTTGACATTAAGGGCTAAAAGGTCGCTCTACGGCGAAGAATGGTTATCTCGCTGTCCTTGCTTCAGGGAGAGTTTATTGTTTTCTTTGCCGCCGGATTAGCCACAGAGGGTCGCCCTTCTTTCGCTTTTCCCAAAGTTTCTTGGCATGCGAACCCGTATTCGCGGCTGAAGTCGTTTTCGCATACAACTAATTAGGGATAAATATGAACCAGACAAGAAGTATTCTCGCCGGTCTTTCGACCGCGATGTTTTTTCTCGCGTTCGTGGTAGCCGCACCACGACTGTTCGCGCAATCCGCCACAACGGCCGACGTGCCGAGGCTGATTAGCTATCAGGGCCTGCTCAGCAGCCCGGATGGCCAGCCCGCTGTGGACGGCCCCCACCTCATCACGCTTCGGCTTTTTAGCGATACCGGAGGCTTCACCCCAGCGCTCTGGAGTGACACTTTCAGTGTCGTGACGCATTCCGGGGTCTTCTCCGTGCTACTCGGTTCTCACGATCCGCTCCCCGCGGCGTCGGTCATTTCGCAGCCCCTCTGGCTTGGGGTCGGTGTGGACGGTGTCGAACTGCCTACGCTCTCGCCACTCACGGCTTCTCCTTATGCGCTCAATGTTGCCGACCATTCCATCACCGCGTCGAAGATGGCGACGGATTATGTAGGCTCGGTTTCCATTAACGGCACGCAGATTAGCGGCCAGGGCAGCAATCTTAATTTGACAGCAACGAATGGATTGTCGCTCAATTACGATCCAGTCGCCAATGCGATCGTATTCAGTGGAAGTGGCGCTTCCGCCGGTAGTGGCAAGGGCGGCGATCCACTCGGATCGACTCAGGTCGCGGGTACACAATATGAAGTGCTCGCTAACGGCACCTATGGTTCCTACAAGAGTGGCAACGTCACGCTGACGACCGCGCAGCCGATCGCTACCTCCTCTTCACCGACGTTCACCAACCTCACATTGACCGGGAATGGGACCGTCGAGTCGAATCTTTCCGTTGATGGAACCCTCTCGCTTGGAACCTCCCACGGCACCCGTGGTCAAGCTGTATTCAACGATGGGCAATCTTATAGCTCAAAATCCGCAACCATTGAAGGCGCATTCGAGTTATGGGGATAACCGCACTTATACCCTCCCGGATGCAGGGGCAAACGCCGACTTCGTTATGGACCAGGGGAATCAGTCTATTGCGGGGAGCAAGGAGTTTTCTGACATCGATATCGATGGCGGCACTGCAGATTTGAGTTCTCTCACTGTGAGCGGCTCGTTCTGAACTTCAGGGCCGAGTAACACTCGGCACCACTGAAGGCTGGGGCAACCATGCGGGGCAGCTCGTCTTCAATGACAATCAGGGCTGGGACGGGAAGACCGCAACCGTCACCGGGGCTTCGCAGTACAATTCCGACCGAACTTACACGCTGCCCGATGTTGGTGCGAACGCGAATTTTGTCATGTCTGAAGGCGCACAGACCGTGAATGGCGATAAGACGTTTTCCGGCATCTTGCACATAGATTCGGTCGTGACCTCGCATGGGATCATCCCCTCGGCAGACACCGTTGTTTCGCTTGGGGACAGCACCCACCGCTTCAAAGACCTTTTCCTGAGCGGCCATTCGCTAGTGATGGGGACAGGATCTACGCAAACCGAATTCAGTACCGATCCGACCGGCGGTCTTGTCATTACCAACACCGACGCCGCAACGACATCCTCGACTACGCTCTCTGCCGGGGGAAGCATGACCACGGGTGGGACGATAACCTCCGGTGGTTCGATCGTCGCCTCTGGCCCGATTGCAACCGGCAATTCCATCATTGTCGATGGAAGCGCGACGCCTCGTTCGATTTGGGGCGATCTCACGACGGTATTCTCCACCTCCGCCGGCGATATTCTGCTCGATCCGGCCGGCAGCCTTGGCGTGGGAATCCTCTATCCGAACAATCCGGATGCGATGCTCGAAGTCAACGGGACCTTTCATGCGGTTGGCAACACGACGTTGAGCGGAACGCTTGATATGACGGGACATCAGATTAATAATGTGGCCGATCCGGGTTCACCGCAGGATGCTGCGACGAGGCACTACGTCGATAACTTGATCGCGAATCAATCTGCGGACCTCGCAAATGAAGTGAGCCGTGCCGAGGGTGTTGAAAACACTTTAACGACGAATCTCGCCACCACCAATTCGAATCTCTCCGCAGAAACAACTCGCGCCGAAGCAGCCGAAAGTACGAACGCCACAACAATCTCCACCGAGACGGCGCGTGCCGAAGCCGCCGAGAGCACATTGACGACAAATCTCGCTACTTCGAATTCGAATCTTTCGGGAGAGACAACTCGCGCGGAAGGAGCCGAAAGCACGAACGCCACAGGAATCTCCACCGAAACAGCGCGTGCCGAGGCCGCAGAGAGCACGCTAACGACGAATCTCGGAACAACCAATTCTAATCTGACGGGTGAGACGACTCGCGCGGAGGCAGCAGAAAATACGAAGCTGCCACTTGCCGGTGGGTCTATGGCTGGCGCAATTGACATGGGAGCGCATAGCATTACGGATCTCGCCGAGCCCGGGAACCCACAGGACGCGGCGACGAGGCATTACGTCGATAATGCAACCACCACCGCAATTAGTGGCACAGCGGACATGATTGCGAAGTTCACAGGAACAAATACTGTCGGCAACTCCGGCCTGACCGACAATGGAACAACCCTTTCGTATGCCGGCGCGGCAAACCTCGCAACTGGCGGTGGTAATGTAGGCGTTGGAACATCCACGCCAATAAGTCAGCTAGCCAATACCACAGCTAATACGATCTTTTCCGATGCCGAAGGCGTGAGTGCTCAGGCCCTCGACTGGGAAGCAAATTCCCTCGGATACACCGGCTCGGTTAATAATGCGGATAACACCGCCGGTGCCGATGGCCTCGGAATCTGGACCCGCAGTGCCGATCCGAACACGCGTATCCTCGAAGTGGCTTCGGGCACAACGGGTGGCGTGTGGACTGGCAACCCACGTTTAATCGTCTTTGGGGATGGAACCATTCAGGGGGGAGGATGGCACACAGATCCGAATGGAAATATGACACTCAACGGCGCTTCTTTCGGCGGCAATCTCGATATGGCAGGGCACACGATAGCCAACGTCGGCCACATTGATGATGGCACCGGCGGTACAATCGCGATCGACGCCAATACAGATTTCAATAATCACGATCTAAGCAATCTCGGCTATGTAATTCTGAACTCCACCTCGACGCTCAGCGCCGTAAGCGGAACGGTGAACTTCGGCAGCAGCATCGACGTCCGGAACAACAGTATCTACAATGTTGCCGAACCAGTCAGCGGGCAGGATGCGGCCACGAAGCATTATGTGGACAGCGCAGTTTCCGCAGATCCCTCAGGCTGGAGCCTTACCGGCAACTTGGGCACCACGGCGGGAACCGATTACATCGGAACCTCCGATAACGCGGCTGTTTATCTTGATGTCGATGGCGCGCCGCAACTAATTCTCAATACCGACAGCAGCTTGCAGCGCGATGCAACGGGTGATGCTCGCGGCCTGGATGCTGTGGATCTGCAAGTGGGACGCGATTCCGTCCAAGAGGTATTGAGCGGAACCAACAGCACCGTTAGCGGCGGAAATAGCAACACCGCTTCCGGCAACCGCAGCACGGTCGGCGGAGGCGAAAATAACACCGCCGGCGATGCCACAATAAATCACTTCACCGACCCGACCGTTGGAGGCGGCTGGCATAATAGCGCATCCAATTCGGAAGCAACGGTCGCTGGCGGTGCCGATAACGTGGCGAGCGGACTCGGCGCGTTCGTTGGCGGTGGCACAGGCCCGGGCGTTTATAATAATACGGCAAGCGGCGATTACTCCGCAATTGTCGGTGGATATGTCAATACCGCGAGTGGTGATTATTCTTCCCTCGGAAGTGGCAAGTACAATGTGGCGAGTGGAAGTTATTCCATCGTTCCAGGTGGGGAACTCAATACCGCAAGCGGCAATAATAGCACGGCCTTGGGTTCGCATGCTACGGCAAGCCACTCCGGATCTTTTGTCTATGGCGATGCCTCTGGAAATTCCATTAGCGATCCGGCGGCCAATACGTTCAATGTACTCGCTACTGGCGGATACAACCTCTATGACGATGCTTCGGGCACTGCGGCTCTGACGCTCGCGAGCGGCAATCTTCACGCCACCGGAAATATCAGCCAGGCCGGTGAAAATGTCGCCGCCGGCGGAACGCTGGATGGCAACTCGAATATTTACGAATTGACCTCGGGTTCAAGCACGACGACAGCGCTGCCAACGTCCACAACCGCGCAAATTATCTATGTCTATAATAGCACCGGCAGCACGCAGACGATCGGTGGACAAACCGTAACGAACGGTCACGGTGCGTCCTTCGTCTATTTTCCCACATCGGGCTGGCAGATGACGGCGACGTTCTAATCTCCCCGTAAGGTTCTCGAATGGCCGGGATTACCTGCGGGGTGATTCCGGCCATTTGCATTCCGGGAAACGATGCGCGGATTATCTCGTTACCTAATCTTGGGGTCAGAGCATGCCGGCATCCAACGAACTTCGATTATTTCTATCTTCTACCTTCACCGACTTTCTCGGCGAGCGCGATTACCTGGCCAAAAAGCTTTTTCCTGCGCTCCGCAGTCGCTGCCGGGAGCGGGGAATTGAATTCACGGAGATCGATCTTCGCTGGGGCCTGACGGATGAGGACGCCGAGCAGGGTCTCATTCTCGGAACCTGCTTCGAAAGAGATCGACCGGTGCCGTCCCTTTTTTGTTGGAATGCTGGGGGATCGTTATGGCTGGGTCCCGCCCATGTCCGAGCTGGCGAAAAATCGTGAGCTTTCAAGTCAGTATCCATGGCTTGAGCGCGCAATTCAGGAAGGAAGAAGCGCGACCGAAATGGAATTCCTTCATGGCTTCCTCAATGGTGGCAGCGAACGAACTCATCCACTCGTCTATTTTCGGAACCCGCGGGAGGAAAGCGACCCTCGGGTAATTCGGCTGAAGGAAGAAGTGTCGAACCGGCTCGGAAGTATTCCGACCTTCGACACACCACAAGAATTCGGAACACTGCTCGAGCGCGACCTCCTCCTACAGATCGAGCAATTTTGGCCGGCGGCACAGCAGGCATCGTGGCTCGACGAAGAACGCGCCGGTCATGCGGCGTTTGCGCAGTCGCGCCGTAAAGGATACGTGGCGAACCCAGCCCTTTCCGCTGCGCTGGATAGCCATTTGGGGAGCGCCGAATCCATGATCGTGCTCACCGGCGAATCCGGTTCCGGTAAAAGTTCCTTGCTCGCGCATTGGGCAGAGTCCATTCGTGAGAAACCGCAAGGCGAGCGCAAGCTCTTCACCATCGAACATTTTGTCGGTGTGACGGCCGCAAGCACGGATCCGGACATCCTTGTACGCCGCATCATCGAGGAAATTCGGGAACGCATTCATTCCGAAGACCCCGTGCCCCAATCCTCGACAGAACTGGTTCAGGAACTTCCATCCTGGCTCGGCAGAATATCGAGCGAGCCACTTGTGATCCTCGTCGATGCCATCAATCAATTCAATACGGATGGCCGGTTCCTTCGCTGGCTTCCGGATTATGCGTCGCCAAATCTGAAATGGATCATATCCTCCACTTCCGGCGAAGCGCTCGACCGCTTGCGCGCTCGTGGCGAGGCCATCGGCCAGCATTGGCGGGAGGTGCCGGTCAATCCGATCACGGTCAGTGAACGGGAACTTGTACTGCGAACATTCCTCGCCGGATACCAAAAGAAACTCGATCGCAAACTCGAGGCGAGGATCGTTCAGGATCAGAAATCCTCCAATCCCCTTTTTCTTCGCACCTTGCTCGAGGAACTCCGGCTCCAGGGCAAGCACGAGGAACTGGGCCAAATCGTCGATCACTATCTTTCCTCGGCTGACATTCCGGATCTTTTTAAGCGGATTTTGGAACGTTTGGAACACGATTACGGGTCCAGCGCGGTGCGAGCGTTCCTGGTACGAATCTGGGCCGCGCCGCATGGCCTTTCGGAGTCGGAAGTCCTGGCTTCTACCCAGCTCGACCGCGCTTCCCTTTCACAACTTCTTCACGCCTTCGATTATCATTTGGTACGCCTTAAAGGCCGTCTGAGTTTTTTCCACGATCACTTGCGCATGGGTGTCGAAGCGCGGTATCTCGACACGCAGGGGCTCAAAGAGGAAGCGTGGCGGGAACTCGCATCGTATTTCGAGACGACCGACCCTTCGGTAACGAAAGCGCTTTCGCTTCCCTGGCTGTGGCGCCGTGCGGAGCGGTGGCCGGAACTCCGAACGTCGATTCTCGACGTTGCACTGCTGCCCTTTCTTACAGACGGTTCACGCTCGTATGAATTGCTGGGCTATTGGCTGGCGCTCGAGAAGCAAGCAGAGGCCGCGGCAACCGGCGAGAGCGCGCCCAATGCATCCGACTCGGCTCGGGTCGGATGGAATATCGACGTTGTGGGTGAATATGAAGCAGCGCTCCGTTCGCGTCCGCTCGACCTACCGGCAGAACGGGAGGTTCGTTATCGTCTCGGCCTCTTTTTCCGAAATGCGGGCTGGCACAGAGGCGCCACGGATAGCGCAGAGCGCGCGCTGGAACTTTGTGAGAACGTAACCGAGGAAACGCATGAACTCCGCGAATTGAAAATTAAAATTGCTCTGGAACTCGGCAAGGCCTATCTCGATCGCACTGACTTGCCCAATGCCGCTGATGCGCTCGAAAAAGCGCTGCATCTGCTTGGTGACGATCTGGCTTCGAAACGCGGTGACGATCTCCACTTTAGCCTGACGCATCTGAATGTTCGCAATGAGTACACTCGTCTTCTAAAAGATCAGGGGAAATATAAAGCCGCGGAAGGCGTTTCAAGGATGACACTCGATGCTGCGGTGAAACATTTTGGCGAGAATCACTCGGCCGCGCAGAATGAGATACGACTCCTCGCGGATATTCTGAGCCTTGATGGTAACTATCCCGAGGCTGAAGCGCTGCACCGCAGGGCCCTCAAGAGCATCGAAGCATCGCTCGGGCCCGAAAGTCTTGAAGCAGGGTACTACTTGAACCAATTGGCGGATTTTATTCGTCGCTTTGGGGAAGACTACGATGAAGCAGAGCGACTCTTCGATCGTGCCACGAGTATCATTCAAAACCGTCTCGGTGACCACCATCCAGACCTTGCCATACTCCTGCATAACTTTGGGACTCTGTACGCACAGCGCGGTCGCTGGGCCGAGGCGGAGCGACTCTTCCAACGCAGCCTTACAATTTGTGATGCTGTCTTCGGGACGGATCATGCAATGACGGCTCACTGTGTGAACAGCTATGCGAGTTCCCTTTATTGGCAACGCGATTACGGTCGCGCTGAACCGTTGAATAGGCGAGCATTAGCGGTGCGCAGAAGTTTACTAGGGGACCATCATCCCGAGACAGCGGTGGCCTATAACAACCTCGGCAACACCCTTCGCCGCCTCGAAAACTTTGACGAGGCAGAAGGGTGCTATCAGGCAGCATTGGATATTCGGATGAAAACCATCGGACCGAACCACGAAGACACCGCACGGACCCAAGCCGCTTACGGTGCCCTGTTACACATAACCGGGAACTTCGAGAAATCGGAAGTCCTGCTGAGCGAGGCCTTCGAAGTCCGAAAGGCGATCCGCGGAATCGGACACAACGATACGCTTTCCGCCGCCGTGGAATTGGCGGAAGTTTTGCTCGAAGAATCGAAACAGGAACGCGTAGCGAAATTGGTTGACGAAATTGCGGCCGGTGCAGGTTCGGAAGATACTCTGCCGGAAGCACTTCGCACTCGATTCCGAGCAATCACGGAAAAGCTCCAGGTAACCGGATAGGCTCTCGAGCTCGGAACATTCGCCGAAATTGTCCGTCTCAACCAGACAATTTCGTAATTTCTCATTCATTATCCTTAATTGCCCGAACATGTGCGGAATCGTCGGCTATATTGGTAATCGCGAGGCAACTCCGATTCTTCTATCAGGACTGAAGCGGCTCGAATATCGCGGATATGATTCCGCAGGCCTTGCGCTGCTTGAATCGTTACTGGCCACCAATGGCCATTCGGCCAAATCGCAGAACGAGACGCGCCTCGTCATCGAAAAATGCAAGGGAAAAGTCACCGATTTGGAAGAGCTGGCCGCGCGGATTCCGCATCATGCGACGATTGGCATCGGCCACACCCGCTGGGCCACGCACGGAGTTCCGAGCGATAGCAACAGCCACCCGCACACCGATCAGAACGATCGAATCGCCATCATCCACAATGGCATCATCGAAAACTATTCGACCATCCGGGACCGCCTCACCGCGCGCGGGCATACGTTCCGCAGCGAGACGGATACGGAAGTGCTTGCGCATTTGATCGGCGAATTTTATTCGGATGGACGCAATCTCACGGAGGCCGTTCGGCTGGCACTGAATGAAGTTGTAGGCGCGTATGGTATTGCAGTGGTGGCGGGGGACGATCCGAACGAGATTGTTTGCGCACGCAAAGGTTCACCGCTCGTTATTGGCGTCGGGAATGATAATGAATATTTTGTGGCAGTCGATGCGGCGGCCATCATCGCGCACACGCGGCAGGTAATTTATCTTTCCGATAATGAGATGGCAACGGTCTCGCGGTCGGGAATTAAAACGCGGACGATTTCCAATATTGAAATCACCAAGCCGGTCGAGCGGATAGAGATGGAACTCGAAGCCATCGAAAAAGGCGGCTACGAGGATTTCATGCTGAAGGAGATTCACGAACAATCGCGAACGATCACGGATGCCATGCGCGGGCGCATCATCGAGGAGGAAGGCAACGTCGTTCTGGGCGGATTGCAGAATCACCTCCGGGAACTGCGACGAGCGAAGCGCTTCATCATTACGGCTGCGGGGACGAGTTACTACGCCGGACTCATTGGCAAATATATGATCGAGCAATATGCGCGGGTTCCCGTCGATATCGAATACGCCAGCGAGTTTCGTTACCGGAACCCAATCATTGAAGATGAAGATGTAATGTTCGGCATCAGCCAATCCGGCGAAACAGCGGATACGTTGGCGGCGATGCGGGAAGCCAGGCGCAAGGGCGCGCTGGCGCTCGGCATCGTGAATGTGGTCGGTTCGACAATCGCGCGCGAATCCGATGGCGGCGTTTATATTCATGCTGGCCCGGAAATCGGTGTGGCTTCCACGAAAGCCTTTACCAGCCAGCTTACGGTGCTTTCGCTGCTCGCGATTATGCTCGGGCGAATGAGGCATCTTTCGGTTGTCGATGGACGCGCGATGATTCGGGAACTTATGGAACTTCCTGCAAAAGTCCAGCAAACACTCGATGAGACCGAGCGGCAAATTATGGATTTGGCAGAGATTTTCAAGGATGCTTCTAACTTCCTCTACTTAGGGCGAGGCTATAATTATCCCGTTGCGTTGGAAGGCGCGCTCAAACTGAAGGAAATTTCCTACATTCATGCGGAGGGCTACCCCGCCGCGGAAATGAAGCACGGACCGATCGCGCTGATCGACGAAAACATGCCGGTCGTGGTCGTCGCGCCGCAGGATGATGTCTATGAAAAAGTTCTTTCGAATATTCAGGAAGTCCGCGCCCGAAAGGGGCATGTTATTGCCATCGCGACCGAAGGCGATACGAAGATTCACGCGCTTGCCGAGCAAGTGATTTACATTCCGAATACACTCGCAATGCTGACGCCGATTCTCTCGGTAATCCCTTTGCAATTACTCAGCTACTATATCGCCACCGCGCGCGGCTGCAACGTCGATCAGCCGAGAAATTTGGCGAAATCGGTGACGGTGGAATAGAACCCTGAACCTGGATTACGCGGATTGGATGGATTTTCAGAATTACTGTCGGAAATTTGCACATGATGAGCGCAACCGAAGTTAGGAACTAGAAAACAGAATCAGCCGTTTTATTTTGTTCCTAAATGAGAGGAACTTTATGAAAACAGTCATTTCGATCGCGATTCTTTTTGCGCTCCCATGTCTTTCACAAGCGCAGACTTCCGGTTCAAAATCGAATGATTGCCCGCTCAGCCATTGGTCCACTACCGGCGCGGCGTGTTTGTATGCGCCGGAACTTCCTGCATCCGAGGAGGCACGATTGAAACAGGCGGGGCCGAGTGGAGTGGTGCATCGGATGCCGGGAAACTGGCAGGCCCTCCCGGTTCCCAACTCACCGATGCTCATTCCCGATTCCATTTATCGGAAAATGATTCGTGTGCTCCCTGATTCGACCATCAAGCGAGCGATCCCCGATTCCGTTTTGAGACGGCTGCGGCAGGATTTTGGAAGGTGAAGAATAGAAGCACGCAGTGGCCCGATATCAAGCACCGAAGCGTGATTAGGAGCAAGAAGCTTTAGAAACCAGTGCGGGGTTCCGTATTGAGAAAACTACAAAGCTTTTAGGTAGATGAAAAATTCGCAAAAATCCCTTTCATCCTATAAATCGCGCTTCAGACAATTGTTTTGGAACGCAATTGGAATCTCTTTTCGTGAAAAACCAAAGGAGATTCTTTTATGAAACCTAATTATCAACTTACTTTCTTGCGCCCCGCCGTTCTTATGCTCGGGCTGGGCGCGTTTCTTTTCCTTCAATCCTGCAGCAGCACCACGCGGACCGCTACGGCAACGTACTATCCGTATGGCACATCGACCTACTCGGCTATTTTTACGCCGCCATCGTGGGCTCCGGCGACGCCTGGATTGAGTAACGTCAAATATTATTACTTGCCGGATTGCGATGCGTTTTACGACGCCTCGACTCAGCAATTCTATTCGCAATCGAACGGCACCTGGATTTCGAGTTCCGCGGTTCCCACCACGTGCTCTGGCCTCGATTTATCGACTGCCTATGTGGTGATGCTCAATTCGAATACCTCGAATCCGTGGTTGAATAACGCGTTTTATCAATCGAATTACCCGGGACAATCGTATGGCGTATATGGCACAATCGTGCTCGGTCATAATTTGATCTCGGGTGTTCCGAAAGGCTATTCGCTTTCGCCGCGCGGCTTCAATGAGAACACGAACAGCGTTGTCTTCGCCGAGCGAGCTCCGGATGGAACCATTTATGCGCTGCAAAATGTGCCGATGAGTTCCATCTCGACCTATATGCCGCCGGAAACGCACACCTATTACTTCGGTGGCGGGTATCCGACAAGATAGCGTTATCCGGCTCGCATGATGACCGCCAGCATCCTACCCGATCGCTTGCCATCGCGGCGATACGAGTGCAGCCGCTCATCGGTGATGGTACACAACGGGGAGACCTCGATCTGCTTCTCCGGAATTCCGGCAAAGAGAAGCTGATCGAGGTTCGCGCCCTTGACATTGAGAAGAAACTTTCCGCCTTCGAGCGCCACGAGATGCTTCTCCTCGAACAGCGTCGCGACTTCGAGACCAACTTCATATTTCTCGCGAGAAGCCGATGCGCCAATAAAACCGAAGATGTTTTTGGGATCGGTTCCCGCTTCGATCATTTTTCGAACTGTGGCGAGCGCGATCATCTGCTCCGTTCCACGCCAGCCGGCATGAATGGCAGCGATAAGTTTTGATACTGGATCGTAAAGTAGAATCGGCGTGCAATCCGCGATGGTGACGCCAAGCAGCACATTCCGTTTGGCTGTGATGAGTGCGTCGTTTTCTTTGAGGACGCCTTCATCACCAGTAACCACTGCGATATTCGACGAGTGAACCTGATTTTGATAGACGGCTTTTGCTCCGGCGGGAACTCCAATCGCGTCAAACAATAATTGCCGGTTTTCATCCACATTTTTCTCTTCATCGCCCACGTGGCTGCTCAGGTTCATTCCGAATGGTTTGGGCGATACACCGCCCAGGCGCGTCGATTGCGCCGCGATGAGTTCGGGAAATTGCTGAAATATGTTTGGCCGAATGATCATGCTATTTTACACGGAACTTTGAGGCTCGAACCCTGCTTCATTAATTACTATGCAATCGTACCATACCGAAACGACCATTGCTCCAAATGGATTGCCAATCTTAGGCCCGCTTCCTTTCAAAGAGGGCGAAGTGGTCGAGGTAACTATTGAGGCAAAGAACGGAGAGGATAAGCCATCTAAACGAGAATTTCCGTTTCGGGGAAAAGGTTCCATTTAAATACATCGACCCGTTCGAGCCTGCTGTTCCACCCGAAGATTGGGAAGCATTAAGAGATGATCCTGCTTGATACGCACATCCTTTTATGGTGGCAAAATAAGCCCGAATTGTTATCTGAGAAATACCGGGTAATACTCGATAGCGGCCGGGAAGCCACGGCCATCAGCACAATTACGTGCTGGGAAATCGTAACGCTTCTTCAAAAAGGAAGGGTGGAGCTTCCGTATCCATATCTCGATTGGATTCGCATCGCAATCGATAAATCGAATATCCAGCTTTTGGACGTTAATCTCGATGTCGTAAACGAAGTCTTTCGTCTGCCGACAAATTTTCATAACGATCCCGCGGATCGCCTAATCGCTGCTACTTCGATAACGCATCGTGCAAAACTTGCCACGATGGATCGCGAACTCATTGCTTATCCGTTCCTAAATATCCTCTGAGCTATTCCATCATAATTAGTTCCTTGCGTCTCCGATGCGCCTGCTCACGCCGGTATTTCGGTCGATCCGAAAGATAATTGGCAAGGATCGGCCGGACCTCGAAAAAATCCTCGAAGGGGTGATGCGGAATTCCGAGTTCCCCGCACTGCCGCTTGAGATCGCGCGTCGCGAAGACCACATCCGCCATCGTGGCCGGGCACCAATCCGAGTATCCATCGCCAATATAGACAAGAGTATCGCTATCATCGCTCGTGGTTAAAAGAAGCGCGCATTTGCAGGAAGCGCAACGGTCACAGCCTTCGCGCTCATGTGGGAATGCTTGCGAAAGCGTTCCGTCTTGCGCTAACTCGATCGAATTTGTCCAGACTGGAATGGAAATCCCATTCTTATCTAAAATTGAACGAATGTAGCACGAAAATCCGTCGCTGGCAATGCGAAGCTCGATTCCGTTCAATTTGCAAAACTCCGAAAATTCTTTGAAGCCGGCGCGGAGTGTTTGGGCTACCGCAATCCGGTCCAGATCAGCGGACGTAATTCCGCTAACGCTTGAACACGCAATGCCGAGGCACTCCGCCGCGCCTTTCGCACCGGCATCGAAATCTCGCCACACTTCGAAGGCAATCGGGGTTCCGAATTCCGCCAGGATTTGGGAACCGACATCGCACGTGGTTACCGTTTCATCGAAATCGCAATAGACTTTATACATTTGGAATTATTTGCGAGCGATAATTTCGAGAACGGAAGGTGTACTGATTCGCGTGTGACCGTCAGTCTCGAATTCGGCGAACTCGCGCTGTAAATGTTCGACCTGTTCTTTCGTCAGATATCCCAAATCGGCTAAACGCCAGGCCGAAACCTCCACGAATGATTTTGGCCATTGCCAGATATAGCTCTTCGGCGAGACGACATGGACAATCGGCTTCAACGATTCGATCGTCAGCCCCAATTCTTCGCACCAACGCAGCAGATCGGGAGCGATATCCGTCTTGCCGCCTTCTTCGTGCCACGCTTTTACGACGGCCTCGATAAAAACATCGAAGGCGGGCGCGGGCGCGGTAAACTTAAGAGTGCGGTAATGGAAGTATTCGTGAATGACGAGCGCTCCACCTTTTCGCAAGTTTTTCACAACGCGCTCTAATAAGGTTCTCGGGTTCCGAAGAAATGTAAAAACCCATCTGGCATACGCAGCATCCAAATGTACATTCGGAATATCATCCTCATCGAGATTTACGCAATGAGTGGAAATATTATGAAGCCCTTTACCCGTAGCTTCGGATTGAAGGTAATCCAGGAATTCCTGGGAACGATCTAATGCAAGAATGTTCGCGGTTGGGCCGGTAATCTCTGCCAGGTCCATACTGAGGAAGCCAGGGCCGCAGCCGAGATCGAGGATCGTTTGCCCCACCGTAAAACCGGCGCGGCGCCATGCGTCGGTCACATCGGGCCGCCAGACGCGATGCTGAAGGCCGAGACGTTGCACCTCATCGCGGTGCGTTCCAAAGATGTAATCCTTATCCTTGCTCATTTCAATGTCGGGTTACACCGCAGCCTGCTCGCGTTTCAACGCCTCTCGCTCGATCTCCAGTTGGCGGGTGCGACGTTCCACTTGATCGAGTTCCACCGGCATGGAGTCGATTTCGATGCGGAGTTTGCTGGCCGCTTCATCGACCAAGTCGATCGCCTTATCGGGAAGGAAACGATCAGCAATATAACGGTCGGAAAGCTGTGCGGCGGCGATAAGAGCCGCATCGCGAATGCGAACGCCGTGATGCACTTCGTATTTTTCTTGCAATCCGCGAAGAATGGAGATGGTGTCTTCCACACTCGGTTCGCCAACAAATACCGGCTGAAAGCGTCGTTCAAGCGCGGCATCTTTTTCGATGTGCTTGCGATACTCGTCGAGCGTGGTGGCGCCGATCGTGTGAAGTTCCCCGCGTGCCAGCGCTGGTTTCAGAATATTCGCGGCATCCATCGCGCCCTGCGTAGCTCCGGCGCCAACGAGCGTGTGCAGTTCGTCGATAAAGAGAATAACCTCGCCAGCGGATTCCGCAACCTCTTTCACAATGGCTTTCAATCGTTCCTCGAATTGCCCGCGATAGCTGGTTCCGGCAACCAGCGTTCCCATATCGAGTGCAACGATTCGCTTGCTCTTCAGCCCTTCCGGCACGTCGCCTGCGGCAATGCGGTTCGCGATGCCTTCGACGATCGCCGTCTTCCCCACGCCCGGATCGCCGATGAGAACGGGATTATTTTTTGTGCGCCGCGAAAGCACTTGCATCACGCGCCGAATTTCCTCCTCACGCCCAATCACCGGATCGAGCTTACCCTTCATCGCTGCCTCCGTAAGATCGCGCCCATACTTTTCGAGCGATTGATAGCGTTCCTCCGCGTTCGGATCGGTTACACGCTGGGTTCCCCGCACCGATTGCAGCGCCGAAAGCACGCCGTTCTTCGTTACGCCATGCTCTTTGAGAAGCTTCGAAGAAGTTGTGTTCCCATCGAGGAATGCAAGGAGCAAATGCTCGGTCGAGACGTATTCGTCCTTCAGCGATTCTGCTTCGCGGCGCGCGGTATCGAACAGCTTATTCAGTTCATTCGAAGGGAACTGATTTCCTCCCGCCGCGCCGGTAACCTTTGGCAGTTTTTCGAGCGCGCCCGTCACGCGAATGCGAAGCTGGTCGATGTTAACGCCAAGTTTTCGCAGCACGGACGTTGCCACGCCTTCGGGGTCCTGAATGAGCGCTGCCAGCAAATGTTCTGGCTCGATTTGCGTGTTCCCGTAATTCGCCGCGATCTCAATGGCCGCTTGCAGCGCCTCCTGCGATTTGACGGTCAGTTTGTTTGGATTGATTGCCATAGTTCCGGCGTTGAATTACGATATGTTTTTTTTCATCTCATTGCGGGGAGAAGGAATCGACCGAAGGGAGATTCCTTCGACGAAGCGATCCCCCCGTTTCAAGCGAGGGATTGCTTTCCTCGATTCCTCGGAACCGAGCATTTTTCGCTCTGCCCAAAATGCTCTCCTCGCAATGACCCTCTTCATAGTGCCTTCCATTGTTCGTTCCCAAAACCATATCCATATCAAGGCCGAAAACGAGGTCGGAGGCCAGATCAATGGATTACCGGTTCAACAATTGATCGGCCACATGCAGTTCGTGCAAGGGTCGCTGTATGGCTCGGCCGATAGCGCCATCAATTATTCTACAATACACCGCATTGAGTTGATGGGCCATGTCGAGATCCACCAGGATACACTCGCCCTCTATGCGCCACACGTGACCTACAACGATTCCACCGGCATCGGCCATGCCGATGGAGGCGTGCGCATGTTCGATCGCGATAACGAGCTTACGGCCCAGCAGGGCGATTACGATGTTGCGAATCAAGTCGCGCATTTTCAGCGTCACGTGACGCTTACGCAAGGCAAGAGCACCAGCGTTTCGGATTCGATGATTTATTATCGTTCCACGCAAACGTCGATTATGACCGGAGATGCTTCGGTACACAGCGATTCCGGTTCCCTCTCAGCGGATACCATAATCTATGTTCGCGCGCTCGGCGAAACGACGGCAAAAGGCGGCGTACACTTAGCAAACGATTCGCTCCGGCTCACTTCCGATTGGTTCTACGATTCCCAGCCGCTCGGCGAAATGCTGGCGCGCGGTCATGCAAGCGTCGAAGAGATTCAAAATCGCACCACTGTTTTTGGCGATACGCTCGCCCGTTTTGCAAAAACGAGATACATGATCGTTCCCAAACGGCCGCTCTTGCTCTATATTGATAGTTCCATCGTGGTGGATTCGACCGGCGCGCACATCATCGTTTTCGATACTATGTTTGTCCGCGCCGATACCATGAAAATGTATCAGGGCGATTCGGCGCGGCTGGTAGCTATCGACAGTGTACGATTGATGCGGGGAAACTTCAGCCTAAGCGGTGGCAAGCTAATTTATGATCAGGTTCACGATGTGATGAATGTGTTTCACGCACCTCGGCAGCATTTATGGAATGATTCCACGGAAATCGATGCCGATAGCGTGGCAATGCTTGTCAAACATCGGCATATCGACAGGATATTTTCGGTCGGTCATGCCTTCGCGACCAGTCCGATGGAAGAATTTCCAAACTCAGGCCGCGTAGATCAATTACAAGGGGACGCAATGATGCTCGTTGTCGATCACGATACCGCGCGTGAGCTTTATGACATGTCGAGCGCACTTTCGATATATTTTCTTCTCTCCGAAGGCAAGCCCGATGGCGTAAACCGCGCATCCGGCGATACGATTCGCATGGATTTCCAGGACAAAAAAGTGAAGCGCATCGCCATTATTTCCGGAACCGAGGGCGAATACTTTCCGGAACGGTTTGTCGTGGGTCGCGCGGCGGCGTTTCGGCTCACGGCGTATGAGCGCCACGATGCGTTGCGACCGCGCCGTGAGGAATTCGTTCTGCCGTGGGACGTTCCGCCGGTAACTGCGCCAGCCACCAAGCCGGAGCCAGGTTCTCGGGAAACGCCTGCGCCAGTGACTCCAAATCCACCACCAAAAAAGGCCAAACGGAATTCGGCCAGTTGAAACACGCCTTTCTTTCCATCGTCCAATTCTCCCACGCATGAAGCAACTCAATTCTGAGCATTCTGAAAAAGATTTATGGCAAGCGAACCGTCGTTAAGGATACGAGCGTGTCCGTCGCGCCCGGTGAGGTCGTGGGATTGCTCGGTCCGAATGGCGCGGGAAAGACGACGACATTTTATATGATCACTGGCCTTGTGAAGCCCGATAGCGGCAAAGTCTTTTTAGATGGCGAGGATATTACACCCCTTCCGATGTATGCGAGGGCGCGGAAAGGTATCGGCTATTTGCCGCAGGAAGCTTCGATATTTCGGAAGATGACGGTGGAAGAGAACCTGCTGGCGGTGCTGGAACTTCTTCCGCTCTCGAAGAAGGAACGATACGAACGCACCGAACACCTGCTCGAAGAACTAAATATCGCGCACATTCGAAAATCCGCAGGGTATATGCTCTCCGGTGGCGAGCGCCGGCGATGTGAGATCGCCCGGTCGCTTGCAACTAATCCAGCTTACATGCTGCTCGATGAGCCGTTTGCCGGAATCGATCCCATTACCGTGGAAGAGATCATGCAGATCGTTTTGCGCCTGAAAGAGCGCGGCATCGGCGTGCTCATCACCGATCATAACGTTCACGAAACGCTCTCCATCACCGACCGCGCCTACATCCTGATCGACGGCTCCATCTATCGCGCCGGCACCGCGGATGAACTTGCAAACGATGAGGAAATTCGCCGGCTCTATTTAGGTGAGATGTTTAAATTGGAACGGTATCAAATGGGCACGCCGGAGTGAACCGTTGAGCAGCTTACGTGTTCTCGTCTGCGCGGCTGTTCACTCCGTTACTTGGAGGCAATAACTTTCGTCGATCGTGCGCACCAAAGAGGATTGCTCCTTACTCTCACATCGCACCAATCATTTTCCTTCCTTTCCCAGCCGCGTCCGCATCCGTTTGAGGAGCGCATCATACGTGCCTTTCATCTTCGGACGCTCCGCCGCTTGTGATTCGAGTTCCTGGAGCGTCGTGGCGTTCCCAATATCAGCAAGTGCATTTGCAGCGGAACCGCGGATGACATTATCCCCATTATTGGTTAAATTCCAAAGAGAACGATAGACGAGTGCAGAATCGACGCTCACTTGGTGGCTCATCGCTCTAATCACCTCCTGCCGGGTCCAGAACGGAATGTTGTGCTCGTCAATCAGATCGATGAGCTGATTGAGTGATGCCTCGGTCTTCTGGGCCTCGAGCACTTCGATGACGTATCGGCGCATCGCGTCCCGTGGCGAATTGATGCGAAGGAACCCGAGCGATAGATCATACGCCTTCTGCGGATCGTACGCGAATAGCGATTTCAGTGCACTTCCGACCACATGATAGCTCGAATCATTTTGGACCGCGGCCACGAGGATGGGTTCAGCGAATTCTTTCGACAGATGATATTCGTTCCATTTTCCAAGAAGTTCGACCGCGGTTATACGCACGTCATTCTGGGGATCGTTGCGGCCTAATTGGGCGAGCACATCGGAAATGGAATGGGTGGCATCACCCCACTTGCCTAAGCCTTCGAGTGCATGTTGGCGCACCGCCCAGAAGGGATCGTGAAGCGCTGCATTTTTCAATGCTTCGAATGCGGCTTCGGATTGCTGCATGGAATCGGGCAGGAGTGCTTGCGCCGCATGGGTCCGCTCGATCGCGGCGTTCGCATGAGCAAGCTGATATATCCATTCCTCCGGCGTTTTGTGAATGTGCGTTTCTTTGATGATCGTATTTCCCTTGTCGAAAATGACCATCGCAGGTTTTTCGGGGGAAGGAATCGTGAAGCTCTGCGTGGAGTCGTCGTCGAGAATTGTGGTAACTTTCGAAGTACCATCCGGCCAGGTGAGCTCCACGTCGATCGGCATCTTGAATGTACCGGTAAGGGTGTCACGCTTCTGGGTTTGCGTAATGGTCATGTCCAGTTGCTTCGCCGCGTCATCGTACTGATAGGTTACATCGTAAATCGGGTGGCCGCTTTTGTAGAGCCATTCATCGAAAAACCATTGAAGGTTTTGTCCGGTCGCTTCTTCGATGGCCATCTTAAAATCTTCCGTCTCGACCGGCTGATACGCATGGACGGTAAGATAATGATGGATCGAATTCCACCATCCGGAATCTCCGAGAATATGCCGAATCATATTCAGCGTTGCCGCGCCGCGCGGATAATCATTCGCCGTATAATTATTCGCCGCAATGATTGGCTTTTTGCCGAGCTCGTATTCCGCCTGAATGCCGGCGTTCGCATCGCCTTGCATCTCTTCCTCAAATTCAGCCTGCCCATCGTTGAATTGACGGAACATGGCTTCAAAATAGGTTGCGAAAGATTCGTTGAGCCAAATCTGAATCCACGAACGGCAGGTGACAAGATCTCCAAACCATTGATGGGCCAGTTCATGGGCGATCAGCCCTTCGTTGTGAAAATCTATATCGGCGCGTCGATCGTGAACAATGTAATCGTTCATGGAGGTCGCGCTAACGTTCTCCATGCCGCCATACATGAAATCGGCGAGCGCAACCTGGTCATATTTTTCCCAGACGTAGGGAACTCTTGTTTGATCCGAATAAAACTCGATCATCTTGGGTGTCAGACCGAACAGACGATAGGCGTCCTTCGCGTATTCGGGATAGACCCAATAATCGACCGGCTTGCCGCGCCAGTGATCGGTCACAACCTTGTAATCGCCGATGGCGAGCGTGATGAGATACGTCGAGTACGGCTTCGCCTCTTGCCAGTGCCACGTAACGAGACCATCTTTATTTTTTTCCTTCCCCACGAGATGTCCGTTCGAGAGCGCCTGCTGGTCCGCGCGGATCGTGACAAACATATCTGTCGTCGCCTTCACGTTCGGATAATCGTACATCGGAATCCAGTTCCGGTTTTCCATGCCTTCGCCTTGCGTCCAAATTTGCTCCGGCTTGGTTGTGTAGAAGGTATCCGGTTCGATAAAGAACATTCCCTTCGTAGGCTTTGCCGAATAGGTGACGCCGATGACGAACGGAACGTTATCAGGATGAATCCGATCGAGCGTGACCGTAAGCTTCGCCGAATCGTTTTGGTTGAATGAAAGCGGCATCGTCCGCCCGTGTCCCTCGTCCAGCCACACTCGCTCGACTGTCATGTTGACGGCATCGAGCCGTATTTCCTTCACCGGATTTTTTTGTGGTAGGATGGCAACCGTTTCGAGAACGGTTCCCATCACCTGCTTCGCCGGCTCATCGAAGGAGATGTGCATTTCGAGATGCGAAATGTCCAAAATGTGCGAGCGGGCTTGCTCCTGATAATCCCAGCCGAGGCCCTGGGCGCGGAGCGAATTTAGCGTGGTGCAGAGGAGAATGCTGGCCGCCAGCGTGCAAGAAAAGGAGCGCATGAGAAATTGATGGAAGTTGAAAAATACCAAACAACCTAAACCTTAATTAACGGAAAAAAAATGGCGCGAGTTCTTGCGAACTCGCACCGGTGAACTCTCTCTCGAGATATGTGTATAATTTTACGCGATCATGGCCTATTGCCAATTCGTTCCATCGTAGTAGAACGTACGTGATCCAAGCGGTGCGACGGACGCGATTGAGCCATACGTCGCAGCGTAGGAGGGATCGTGGTTTATCACGACAATCATATCTCCTGTTGCCGCGCTGTTTGGCAGCGTCAAAGCGAAATTACCGGTCGTCGAACCGGCGCTGATGATAAAAACCGGCACGTCTGTAACAGTCACACCCCCGTTTGCCGAGGAGGCCGAGGCGTTGCTCGTTGCGATGATGTGACCGGCCATCCGCACCGTTCCGTTTACGTCGAGCGGATAGGCCGGACTCGATGTTCCAACCCCGACCTTTCCGGTACCGCTGAACGTCAAATTATTGCCGGAGAGCGCGATGTCCGTTGCTCCGCTGAGAGAACCACCGAGCTCAAACGCATTTGAGCTTCTTGTTAGTCCATTCGAAGCGGTGAGCAGTGGAGCCGTCACCGAGCCAAGCGCCGTTGCGAGAGAACGAACGCTGAGATCCCCGGCCGAATTGGAGGTCACAAGATTGTCGTCTGTGCCGGTCGGAAGGCTCTCGATACGCGCGCGGCCATTGACATCCAGAGGACGCCCCGGCGACGACGTGCCGATTCCGATGTTGCCATTGATCGATAGCGTTCCGCTTGCGAGGGTTAGATCCGGAGTGCTCGAAGCATTATCGAAGAATTTGTATCCCCCAGATGCCCGAGCCATGAATTGATGCGGGGCATCATTCTCGGTCGGCGCAGAACCATCGCTGTACGCAAACGTGCTTGTAAACAACCCGGTCAGCGCGTGGCTGCCCAACGCGATCGAATTGAAGCCGTTCGCAATGGAGGAATCTCCAGCTGCGAAGGAATATGTGCCGCCCGCGACGGAAGAATCTCCCATTGCAGTGGAATATTCCCCGCTTGCGATTGTGCCCTTCCCCATCGCGGTCGAGTATGAACCATTCGCCTTAGAGGTCGAGCCCATAGCCGTGGAGTAAGCTCCCTGGGCGACCGTCGCTTGCCCCATAGCGGTCGAATAATCCCCGATCGCATCGGTACTTTCCCCCATCGCGGTGGAATAGCTTCCGTTTGCGTTCGTACTCGCCCCGAGCGCGATCGAGTAGGCGCCTGCGGCCAGCGTGTAGTATCCAATCGCCGCCGAAGCGATCCCGGTAGCGCTCGCATATTCTCCCAGTGCAGAGGCATCCTCGCCGCCGGCTTCAGACTGAAATCCCACCGCGAAAGAATTAATCCCCCCGGCAGAAGTATACTGACCCAGAGCTGTGGAATAGTCGCCCATCGCGACGGTGCCTCCGCCCATCGCCGTCGAAGCCTCCCCTTCGGCGTCGGAATTCTCTCCTACGGCGTACGAATTCTGCCCGCTTGCGCTCGAATTCGATCCGAATGCGGTTGCACCTGAACCACTGGCCGACGTATTCGTTCCCATGGCCGTTGAGTAATCGCCTCCGGCAAAGGTGTTGTAACCCATCGCCGCCGACGCTACACCGGTGGCATCGGTATTCGAGCCCATCGCGGTCGAATAGTTGCCCTCCGCATAGGTATTGTCACCAAGTGAGGTGGCGGATTGCCCGCTTGCAGTTGTGTTGTTCCCCATCGCCGTTGCATTGCTCGCAGAAGCGATGGTGCCGACACCCATTGCGGTCGAGTAATCGCCGCTGGCGGTCGTGTTGTACCCAAACGCCGCGGAACGATTTCCGATGTTTGCATCGTCCCATTCGCCGTCATCGACGTATCCTGCGCGAATAGCGGATTTTGCAGGAACCCACATGAGCCGCGAGCCTGCGCCGGAAACGGGTGTCGTCCCATCCGTTCCGCTCGCAAGGAACGACCCTGCGATCTCGAGAGCGGCCGCCGGAGTGGATGTTTTGATTCCAACATTACCCGTGGCAAGAATGCGAACCCGTTCCGTATCGTAAGACCGAAACACGAGATCCTGAGAGTCGATAGTTCCGAGAAAGTTCGTATCGGGCGATGTTCCGGTATTACCCTCCAGCAGCCACGCGCTCGATAGGAAAAGAGCAGAAGTGGATCGCTCCGCAAGATTGCCATAGCCATCGGCAACGACAATGCTGTCGCTCGTGCCGGTGGGCAAGTTTTCAATACGGACATCGCCATTCACATCCAGTTCTTGCGTGGGACTCGTGGTGCCGATTCCAATGCGCCCAGTACCGCTGAAAGTCGTATTATAGCCCGACAGCGCGATATTCGTGTTGTGAATAAGTGTTCCACCCCACATTACGGTATCGGAATTTTCAGTAAGTCCGTTTAAAAAGGTAAGCGGAGCTTGGTAGTCCACACCGGAAACCGCCGTCGAAAGTGCGTAGCCCGGGCCGTTGCTCACAACGATCCCTGCCGGCAGATTCGGGTATATCGAGTCGCCAATGTAGAGATTCGCCCATTGATAGGAGGGAGAACCGAGGTTTTGCGTATTGTTCGTCGAAGGAATCGATGGACCGGCAGGCCCCTGAGCACCAGTCGCACCGGTCTGGCCTTGCGGGCCTTGAGCACCGTCAGCACCGGCAGGGCCTTGCGGACCCTGAGGACCGGTCGCACCGGTCTGGCCTTGCGGGCCTTGAGCACCGTCAGCACCGGCAGGGCCTTGCGGACCGGTCGCACCGGTCAGGCCCTGTGGGCCTTGAGCGCCATCAGCGCCTGCAGGACCCTGCGGGCCCTGTGGACCTGTAGCGCCAGTCTGGCCTTGCGCACCATCGGCACCGGCCGGGCCTTGCGGACCTTGAGGCCCGGTAGCGCCGGTCAGGCCCTGTGCACCATCAGCGCCTGCCGGACCTTGTGGGCCCTGCGGACCTGTAGCGCCCGCCGGACCCTGCGGACCAGTTGGGCCTGCCGGGCCTTGCGGACCAGTTGGACCTGCTCGACCTTGCGGGCCGGACTCTGGGGATACCCAACTCAGGGTTCCACTACCGTTGGTCTCTAGCACATCGCCAGAGTTCCCAGTTTGGGTGGGAAGTAAATTAGTAATTGCACCGGATGCTGTCGATGCGCCGGTGCCGCCATCGGCAATCGAGAGCGTTCCGCCAAGCGTGAGCGTCCCGGTGCTCGTAATCGGGCCGCCGGATACCGTGAGACCAGTCGAACCGCCTGAGATATTGATACTCGAGACGAAATTGTCTGTGTCCGCATCTGTATCGGTCACCCATTCCGGAACACCGTTGACGACCGTCAGAATTTGTCCGGTTGAACCGATCGAAAGCGTCGATAGGGCGTTCGTCGAGGAGGCATACAGAATATCGCCCTTGGTATAGGTTGAAATACCAGTCCCTCCCTGACACTCATGTACTTTGCCATTGCAGGAATCCAGATTAGGGATGTCATCCTTGGTAATGCCACACCACGAGGGCGCTTGACCATTCGAACCGGTGCCCGTCTCGCACACAAATTTCTTCGTGGACGAGGTATTGCAAGCCAGCCGGGAAGGATTGTCATTGGAATTATTGTAGCATATATCGCCCACATGCGTGCACGGGTAAGTGCTCCAGTGGCTGTCCCAATAATCCAGCGGATTTGCGCCTTTCCCGTTGGTATCGGCCGCAGCGTTTGGCGCGATGAGGTACAGGGAGTTTGTGGTGGGATCGTAGTTTCCCTGCAGGCCACCACTCGTCACAAGGTTCAAGTCTCCGCCGCGAAGCGTCACCTTATGCCCGTTGAGCGAAATCGACCCGACAAAATCGGTTCCCATTTTGCTGGCGGTGATGGAACTATCCGGCACGGTGAGCGCATAGGGCGCCGCGGCAAGTTCCGAATAGGGTTTGAGTTCGGCGTCATTCCCGATTTGGGTTGCGAGCCAAAGCGCCCCACCAAGTTGAGCGGCCGGCGGCAGGGGTTTTTGCGAGCCGAGCAGGATATTGAATACCCCGTTCTGCACGTTTACAGTGAAGACATCCTGCCAGAGCAATTGCTTGCCCGCAGAATCGGCATAGAGGCGCACCGTAATCGCCTCCGTGTCATTGACAGGGGTTCCCGCGGATGACCGAAGAAGCCCCTGGTAACTGAGCGTCCGGGGCACATCGGTCGAGACGGCCGAGAGCGAAGGAGAAGTTCCCGTTTGGGCGAAAGCGAAGCGGGAACCACCCAGGAGTAAGGCAAACGCACAGGCGCTCACCCACACAGGAGAGTGTTTCATGATTCAATTAGTTTTTTGTGAGTTTAAAAATGAAGAGACGATTCGCGATCCTGTCAGGGGCCGGACCGGCACTTCGGCTAACGTAACTATAGTAGGAACTTTACGCCAGTGGCATCCGGCAAAATGGATGTTCACCAAACGTTCCTATACAAATATACGAATAAAAAAGGAAGGTCGCAAGCCGGAAATAGAAATTTAACTGATCAATAGTGAAAAGGGGCGAAATCTGGAAAAGAAGAGGGATGTGATTCTTGTGGAAAGCTATTTTCGATACTGCGGAGAGCCTTGGGGTCGGCAATTAACCCATTGAGCGGCTCGCCAGAAAAGAAGAAGGGACGCGCACACGGGCGCGTCCCTCCAACCCTATGATATCCCAAAATCGAAGTGTCTGCGAGCGATTTAACCGTGCCAGCGTCGAGGGCGATGATCGGATTCGCCGCTCCTTAGCAGTGCCGCGAGTTGATTGGCCGTCAGAATGGTCTGAAGCTGCGCTTCGAATTCGGCGCGGCGCCCTTCCGGCGTGAGCGTCGTATCGGCCCGGAGTGTATCCTGCAAATTTTGTATTTGGAGGATTTCCGCGGCGGTGAGCGTATCTCCAGAGCGAGCCAACAGTGCTTCGAGTCGAAGGAGGCCAACGCTATCCATTTGTGATGGGGTTAGCTGAACGCGTGCGGAGTCATCGGCGTCGTGATCGTTTCCACGATCGAGAAATCTCGGACCGCGGCCAAATTCACCGCGCGGGCCTAACGGTGGCACGAGCGATTGCAGCGCGGTAAATTGTGCCGGAGTGAGAATGGCAGCGACTCCGGTGTAAAGCTCGGTCTGATATTCCAGCCGTAACGCTCGAATGGAATCGAGTGTGAGCGTCCCACCGGCTTGCGGTGCGGCAAGTCGAGCCTGCAAAGCCGTTCGCAGCGAGTCCTGCAAATTCTGTAATGCAATAACCTGCGAATCGCTTAGCCCCAACTGCTGCTGAAGGTATTGTACCGGGAAGCAGAACGGAAACGGCGTGACCGATGAGTCACCGAGCGGTTCCGTTCCAAAGAATCCGCTGGCGGAATAATCGGCAGTCGTAACCGTAGTTCCCGGCGAGGAACTCGGATTCGAGCAGCTATTTAGGGTGATTGCCAGGAATGCGAACGCTCCGAAAAGTGCGAGCACAGGTGCTCCGATTAGTCTTTTCATTTCAGACCTCGTAATTTAAAAAAAATAATTGTGGATTGACCTATTGGCTGGCAGGCTACACCAGCCGAAGCGAATGGTTTGAAGCTTCCCGCGAGTGACCGGTCATGCGGGGTTTAGCCTCAAGCATCAGTGGCTTCCATCATATAACGCCGTGACTCGCGTTGTGTCACACGCGGAACTTTCGCAATGTGATTAATTCCGCTTCACGGCTATGGTCGAAGCGCTGCGGTCACCAATTTTCTCTGTTCGAGTTCGTGGATGGCGTAAAATCCGGTCGCGGGGCCGGCGCTCGCGGGACGCCCAATGTAGTGGATTGGGAGCTTCAGATCGAGCCACTCGATGCGCGGGCGCATAAAGTTCCACGCGCCCATGTTGGCCGGTTCCTCCTGACACCACGCGATCTCCTTCACATTGGGAAATCCAGCAAATGCTTCTTTCACTGCCCTCGCAGGGAACGGATAGAGCTGCTCCACTCGAATGAGCGCCACATCCCTATTGTCGCTTCGCGCTTCGAGTAAATCATAATAGACTTTGCCGCTGCACAAAACGATTCTTGCTACATTACTGGCATCGCTTTCGGGATCGCCAATAACGGGCAAAAAACCACCCGTTGTATAATCCTCCACCTCCGAAGCGGCCGCGTGCAGGCGCAGCAAGCTTTTCGGCGTCATCACGATGAGCGGCTTTCGTTCCTTTTGGATAGCTTGCCGGCGAAGGAGATGAAAATATTGCGCAGGCGTGGTGGGATTGGTCACCTGCAAATTATTTTCCGCGCAAAGCTGGAGGTATCGCTCCAGGCGTCCGCTCGAATGCTCCGGTCCTTGCCCTTCATATCCATGCGGCA
This sequence comes from uncultured Bacteroidota bacterium, assembly GCA_963702215.1. Classification (GTDB taxonomy): domain Bacteria; phylum Bacteroidota; class Ignavibacteria; order Palsa-1295; family Palsa-1295; genus PALSA-1295. The sequence continues at coordinate 3,444,625 of OY969726.1, read as the reverse complement.
ACAGCATGACCAGCCGCGATTGTTGTCCCCATTTTTCTTCACCGGCGGAAATATATTGATCGATAATAATTTGCCCGCCATTGGCGAAATCACCGAATTGTGCTTCCCACAGGATCAGATCATCCTGCGCGGTAACCGAGTAACCATATTCGAAGCCGAGCACGCCGAGCTCCGAGAGAGAACTATCCATGACGTCGAACCTGGCACGCGCGCCTTCCAGATGAGCGAGCGGCGCCCATCCCTCGCCAGTTTCGATGTCATACCGCACGGCGTGGCGCTGGCTGAACGTGCCGCGCCCGGAATCCTGCCCGCTCAGGCGAACATGAGTTCCATCCAATACAAGCGAGCCGAAGGCGAGCGCTTCGCCGAAGGCCCAATCGGAGGGTTCCGAGCCATCGCCCATTTTGGTACGCTTCGCAAGCTGGCTCACCATCTTCGGATTGAGATGGAACTCCGGCGGAACGATTGTTATTTGACGAGTAATGGCTTCGATCGTGGAACGGTCGATGCCTGTTTCCATAACTTGCGATCCATCACGTTCGGGAACCGGCAGCGGAATGGTTTCCGGCTTTTTCTGGCTTGCGGCAATTTTTTTGGCGCCTTCCAGCGCTTCGGAATAACGCCGCTTTCGAATTTCGATCAGGTCATTCACTTCCGCTTCGGTGAGCACGCCATCCTTGACCAATCGTTTCGCATAAATTTCGCGGACGCCGGGATGAATTTTCACGCGCGAATACATGAGCGGCTGCGTGTAACTCGGTTCATCCGATTCGTTATGGCCAAGTCGACGGAACCCAATGAGATCGATCACGACATCTTTGTGGAAACGCGCGCGATAGTCGAGCGCGAGCAGGAGCGTACGATACGCCGTGTCAGGGTCATCCCCATTTACATGGAAGATCGGCGATTGCGTCAGGCGAGCAATATCGGTGGAATAAACCGTCGAGCGGCCAGCTTCCGGGCTTGTCGTAAAACCGATTTGATTATTGACGACAATGTGGATCGTCCCACCAACCCGGTAACCATGAAGCTGTGAAAGATTGAGCGTCTCCATCACAATGCCCTGACCCGCAAAGGCAGCGTCGCCGTGAATCAGCACGGGAAGGATTTTCTTCCAGCGTTCTTCGATAGGGAGCATCCCCAGCCCGCCTTCTTCTTTGGGAGGGGGAATTCTATCCTGCTTGGCGCGGACCATCCCCTCGATCACGGGATCGACCGATTCGAGATGGCTCGGATTATTTGCGAGAATTAGCGGAATGGTTCGGCCATGCGTTTCGCGAGAACCATTGGCGCCGAGATGATAGCGAACATCGCTTTCGTCCGCCGGGAAATCGGGATGCACCGTGCCTTCGAACCCGGCAAAAATTCGCTCGCAAAAATGGCCGAGCACATTGGCAATAATATTCAACCGGCCGCGGTGCGTCGCGCCAAACACGATTTCCTCCGTCCCATGCTCGGCCGCACGTTCCACCAATTGATCGAGGAGCGGAATCAGCGTTTCCGAACCTTCAATCGAAAATCGCTTCTGGCCGAGATAATTCGTGTGCAGAAATTTTTCGAATTGCTCTGCGGAAATTAGTTTCCAAAGAATATGCTTGCGAATATCCGGCGGAACGGCTTCCTGCGGCCCTTCCGCGCGATTTTGTATCCAGAGCTTTTCCTCACGACTTTGGATGTGCCGGTATTCGATACCAACCGTGCCACAATACGAGCGACGCAATGTTTGCAGGATATTGCGCAGCGTCAGTGCGTTGGGAACAACGAGGGTTCCAGTGTCGAACTCTCGATCCAAATCCCAAATCGTAAGGCCATACGTTTCAATATCGAGTTCCGCGTTGTAGCTAACCTTCACGGCATGAAGCGGATCGAGATTGGCAATCAAATGCCCGCGCACGCGATAGGCATTGATCATATCAAGCACGCCGGCCTGCTTTTTCAACTGCATTCGATCGCGCGCAGGCTCGGGAAGCAGCGCGGGATTCGTATCGAGCGACCAGCGGAACGGGCGAACCGGGATTTCCAGATCGCCGAAAATCCGCTCGTAAAATCCGTCTTTGCCAAGCAGCAGTTCGTGCATGCGCGCCAGCATCGCGCCCGATTCCGCGCCCTGAATCACGCGATGATCGTACGTATTCGAGACCTGCACTACTTTACTCACTCCGAGCTGCGACAGTGCCTCCGGCGACATCGCCTGATATTCCGCCGGATATTCTATCGCACCGGAGGCGACGATGAGCGATTGGCCAACCATAAGCCGAGGCACCGAACCTACGGTGCCAATCGTTCCTGGATTGGTGAGGGAGATTGTGGTGCCTTCGAAATCGTGGATTTCTAATTTGCCGGAGCGAGCACGAGAAACGACATCGTCATACGCCTGAAGAAATTCGGCAAATGTTTTTCGGTTTGCTGATTTGATATTCGGCACGAGCAGGGTTCGGGAACCATCCTTTCGCTCGATATCAACGGCCACGCCAAAATTTATTTCCGGCCGCTTGATTCTCGCCGGACCTTCGCTCGTCTCAACGAATCCATCGTTCATCTGCGGGAAATTGTCGAGGGCACGAAGAATAGCCCACGCAACGATATGCGTGAAGGAGACTTTCCCCCGCTCCTGTGCCGCAAGATGCTCGTTGATAACACGACGATTCTCATCGAGGAGCTTTACCGGTATCAGCCGCACCGACGTTGCCGTGGGAACCGTGAGGCTTTGCTCCATATTCTCCACGATCTTTTTCGCGCTGCCGCGAAGAAGTTCCTGATTTTCGGCTGGCGCCATTCCATTGCTCGGACTGATCGGTCTTTGACTGATTGGCTTTTGGGAAGCCAACACCGGTTCCGCTTCGGGCGCCTTTCCGTTTGGCTTGGCCTGCCCCAGCAATTCCGCGAAATACGCGCTCCAGCTTTCATCGACTAACTCGGGGCTGGCGAGATAGCGATCCAGCAGCGTCTCGACGTAGCTGGTATTCGGGCCAAATTCCTCAGCAAGAGCTGTGGCAAGCTGATTCGTTACATTTGGATGTGGGGTTTTCGACAAGTGCGTGCCTTCTGAATCAGGCCAAGTGGCCTGCAAAAATTTGACCGAAATAATCGGTTGGTTCCAACGAACTGTTACGGCAAAACCAAAGGACAGTTACCAGATAAAATGGGAGTGTGACAACGCTTAACTGAACCCAGAGCCACCCACCGGACTTGAACCGGTGACCTGCTGATTACGAATCAGCTGCTCTACCAACTGAGCTAGGGTGGCTAAACAAATAAGAATGAAGAGTGAAGAATTAAGAGTTAATTTTTCAACTGAAATTCTCGATTGGCACACAACGAAGTGCCGGAAGCGCGGCCCTAACGAAGGGAGTTGCGCGCTAAGTTCCATCTTCAGCCGGTGAAGGAGATTTATGCGACCGAAGCTTTGTTGGCCGCATCATGGCTTTCGTTCTCCTCCTTTTAGGGTTCTTCGCCGCTCGAACTTCGTACCACGGCTCGGTGCATGCGGTGAATTTGCAGCGCGCGCCCAAATATTCGGGAAGTCACCATCGGTTACATCGCATGCGGCCTCATCGGGCGCCAGTTCATCGAACGCCGTTGATCCATCTCCCATTTTATCAAATTACTCACCCGGGTTCTCACGATACCTCCTATATTTTTGGCACGCTGCACTTGCTCGAATCGAGCTATGTCGATACGCTGCCGCAAGTAATGTACGCGCTCCGGCGGGCCGATATCGTCGTCGGTGAATTGGCAATAGATAGCAGCCTCACGGGGGATGCCCTCGCGGGATTGTTCGATTCCCCTCCGCTCGATAGCCTCGTCACACCCGCGGAATATGACGAAATCGAGAGTGCGGTTAAGACCTATTCTCCCGTCCCGCTTGCGGTAATAACTCACGCCGAACCGATCATCGTCTATACAATGATTTTGGAAGGAATGTATTCCAAAGCGCATCCCGAAAATCATAGCACCGGCATCGCGATGGATCTTTATTTTCAGAATGAGGCACAAAAACTCGGAATTCCCGTGATGGGGCTCGAGGAAGCCAGCGACCAGGAAAGCGCGCTCGAATTCCATCCCGATCAAGGAGCAAACGGAGGAATTGCTCGACCTGGTCGGCCATCCCGAATCCACGATAAAGCAAATGAACGAAATGCTGGCCGACTACCGAGCCGGGCGGATTTCAGAAATATTGGATAATCCAAGCTTCGGCACGCTTTCGCCCGGTGAGATGTCCACGCTGCTTTACAATCGCAATCAGCGATGGCTTGACGCGCTGCAAACGCTGCTCGCGCATCACAATGCTTTTATTGCTGTGGGTGCCGGGCATCTGGCGGGTATTCATGGCCTCGTCAAGGGACTGAAATGGCTGGGATACAAAGTGTCCTGGGTGCCAGCCCAGTAATCCGGAAATGGTAAAGCCATAAGCTTCCCAGCTTATGGCTTTGCCTTGGCGCCGTTTCCGCCGCGCTAACTTCAATGTGCGCCAGCGAACATCGGCTTAACTTGTTTTAGAATGCTACGTCTGCTTCGCCGACGAGGCCGTTGAATTTGCCGCCATTCAAGATGCCGTTCGCGCTCGAAGCAGCGATCAGCGAGTTGTCGAATCCGGTGTATGTTTGCGACACGTATTCGAACTTCATCAGCACGCTCTGAATCGGATACCATCCGATCGAGCCACAGATGCGATTGACCGTGACATCGGGGATACTGGCACTTACCGGAGCAAGTTGCTCCTTCAGCGTATTGTAGCGCCCGCCGATCCAGAACTGATCGCTTGACCCGAAGCGATAGATGAGATCCGCAGCCATCTGGGTGGCATTGCGAGTTGCCTTCTCGGTCGCCCCGCGTCCACTCGCACCCTCGTACGTTCCAAAGAATTCCAGTCCATCATATTTGATGAATGGATTGATCATGAACGTCGAGATTTGAGTCGAGAACCCTGGGCCGAAACGTCCCTGTGTGAACGTATTGTCCTCTGAGCTATTCGTCGTATTGGAAACCGGCGCGAGCAAATTCGCCATGACGAGGCTGTAATGGGAACCTGCGCGGTCGCCTGCGTCCAGCAGCGTGACGGAACCGTTTTGATTCTCGTAATAGGAACCGGTCAGACGAATACGGAGATCGCTATTGATCTGCTTGTCATAGCCAACCTTCGCAAGAATCGATGGATCGTAGGCCACGGGCTTACCCGTTTCGGCATCGATCGATTGGGATTGCTTAATTTGGGGATTCAGCTCACCGTTCGTGATGCCGATCATTCCCAGCCAGCCGTCATTCTGGACGAAGAGTTCCGCGCCGGTTTCGGTCGCGAATTCGTCCATGATGTAGTTTTCGATGAAAGGATCGTACATGCCGTTTCCTGCATCGACGCGGCGGAAGTGCGCATCGCCGTAATCGTCCTCGATGAATCCGGCCTGAATCGTGACATATTTCATAAGGTTATTGATCATGTCGCTATTCAGGAACGCGAGCTTGTCGATCTGGAGGTAACCATTCTTTACCCACGTGTCTTCATGATGAACCGTGGCGAGATAAACCGTTACGTTCGTGCGAATACCATCGGCGAGCTGCGCATCGAGGTACATGTTGGCCCATCCAAGCTGGAAACCAGCGCCGAGCTTGTCCAGAATATTGGAGGAATCAGCATGGTTCAGTGTTGCCTTTGTATTCGTGTAGTTTTGGTCTGTGAGTGATTGCCAATCGTCCGCGAACGCGCCTCCGATGTGGATGTAGGTTCCGTGGAACGGAACGGTATCGACTTTCGATGTTTCGAACGTATTGACGCCGCGCTGGTCGTCGGGCCGGAAGAACTGCATTCCGTCCTGTCCGCTTGGCTGCTGCGCGAACGCGATGGCCGGCGCCGCGAGGAATGCCGCAAGCAATGCTTTTTGGCCCAGAGTCTTGAGAGTGTATTTCGTTCTCATGGTGGTCTTCTGTTTGATTAAAGGGTGAGTAATGATGGTGGTAAACTTATTTTACAAAAACTAAGGAGTAGTTCAGCTTCAGCGCATCGCCGACTTTCATGGCGCCGAACATGAAGCTGGGACGGTCGATGTTGAACTGCGAGAGCGTGAATGAAAACGAACCGCTTATGGAGAGCGATTGATCGCTGTTGAGGATGCCATTCGCGCTGAGCGTGATCGGCTTCGTGACACCGGCGATCGTGAGATTGCCGTGAGCGGCGATCGCATACTTATTGCCGCCATCGGTCGTGATGTCAGCGGAGGTTAAGTGGAAGACAATGTCTTTATACTTATCCGCATGGATCGCATCGTAGGCGTTATCATCCATGCCACTTGACTCGCTCTTCAGGTTTTTGACCGGAAGATCGACCGTGAGCGAGTTCAGCGCCGAAAGCTGATTGTCCGGCGAGACCGTGAACTCACCGGTGGCCGTGAAGGAGTGCGCGGCCATTGTCCAGGAATGGAGCGTCGAACTTCCATAGAGGGTCAGTGCCGGTGTGCCGCCAACGTGGTAGGATTCCTGCGACTGCGTAGCTGCCGCAAGCGAAAGAATGAGCAGGGCGGCCAGCGGAAATGCGGCCAGCCTCGTATATCGGGTCTTGAGGTTGTGTTTCATGTTCGTTATTTTGAAAAGATCAATGTGTAGGTCAGCGTCATCTCGTCACGCGCCTTAATCATCCCGAAGAGGAGCGATGGGCGTTCGACGCTATAATCTGACATTCGTAAATTTTCTGCGCCTCGGAACGTGATCGTCCCATCCGAGTTGACACTGCCATGCATCGCAAGCGTTACAGGCCGGATCACTCCGGCAACGGTCAGCGTACCGGCCGCTTCCACTAAGTATCCCTCCTTGCCCGGCGCGATCGTGGCCGAGGCAAGATGGAATGTAATATCCTTGTACTGGTCTGCTTTGAGAGCCGTGTAGGCATGGTCATCCATTGCCCCGCTCTCGCCCTTCAGGTTCCGAACGGGCAGTTCGAAGGTGAGAGCGTTAATCGCCGCCAGCGTTCCATCGCGCGTTACGCTTATTTGCGCTATTCCGGAGATTCCGTGAGCGCTCATCTGCCACGTGCTGATCGGCGTGGTGCCCTCGAGCTTCATCTCTACGCTTGGCGAGCCGCTCATGCGGTAACCCGACGCGACCGGGCTAACGGAGCCATCCCTCGGAGTTGCCCGGAGCGTCGTTTGCGCGCCGGCCAGCATTCCGCCGGCCAGGAGCACTGCGGAAGCGGTAATTGCGAGGATGATTGAGCGTATCATAATTTCGAATTGTATCTTGACGACCGGAAGCATTCCAACTGGCATACCGCAGAGCCTGAACGTCAAATTTCGCTCGATTTGATGGATTTCTTCCTTCCGAAGCTGAGAAAGCGTAAAAATATCTTACGCTTTCGGTCAATTTTTTATGGGATTGTAATTGATTGATTCGAGAGTGAGTATAACAATAATTTGATAATTCGATAACGGCCCTTTGGAACGATGAAGGTGATTTTTTTGTCAGTTGAATTGAGCATTTTCCGCTCGAACCGCCTACGGTCGCCAACCTCACCGCCCACGGCTCCCCGCCAAAGCTCTCTGCACGAATTGTCTCGTGCCGATCACGCAGAACTCACAACTAACTTTAAAGAGAATTCAATATGAGTGCACAATCGTGGTTAGACCTGATTCTTTCACCGACCATGGACCCGCGAGGGCTGGTCTCCAACACATCTTTTAGCACCGGTCCAGGCGCATTTTTGAGAAGCACGAACTGGCTTCAAGCAGTCGCCTGGGTATCGCCACCAATGAAAGTATCCGCGCCCGGAGTGGGGACCACCTCGAATATTATGGCCGTCAATCCGCAGGACTTCACCTCGATTGAAGCGGCGGCAACGTGGAATGCGACCCACGCCATGACGACGAACAATGCCCAACTTCCGCTCGTCGCCGAAGGGCTGATGTTCTTGCGATCTGGAACGAATTTCCAGAATAATCTTTTTTTCGATATTACGGGCGGAACAACGCTCGTCGGCGTGCAATTAAGTTTTCGGGATAACTCCTATACGGCCGGGGACTTTACGGCGGGAGCAACCGGAACGATTCCCGTCTTCGATTTTGGCGCTGGCCCGTTCAGCGGTGCGGGAAAACAGATGACGGTCACCTTGCTCCAACCCGGACGATTTTCAATGGGTCTCCGGCTCGTCGATAATGCCGGCAATTACAGCATGTTCCCGATGGAATGGATCGTAATTTAATGTAAGGAGGCTGCGTCATGGCTAATGTGTACCAGAATTCTGCCGGGAACTCCATTCCCTCTATTTTGCCGCCGGTAACGGATCCTTCCACGCTTCCGATGCCGGGGACTGTGAAAGAGAACTCCGGCGGAGGGCAGGTGCCGTCGATTTTGCCGCTGGTGACGGAATATGCCGGATCGGCCACTCATGCGACGACAAACACGGGTACTACAACTCCTCCGCAAACTCAGGGGAGGGGACCCGCGTTGCTAACGCCAGTTCTTCTCGCGCCTATTGATGATTGTCAAGGTAGCGTGACCGTTTTGAACGTCACCCCCGGTGCTCAGGTCGATGTTTACGTCATCCCGAATTGGTTCCGCACGAGCATGAGTTTGGAGGACCTAGGATATTATCGCGTGGGTATATCCACATTAGTTACAGGACCAGCTTTTGACCCGCTTGCGGGCGGGGGGAATCAGGTTGAAGTCCCGCTTTATTGTTCGCTACATGTCGGCGACAAGGTTCAAGCGATTGAGACATTTCCGAGCGGAACGACCCTAAAGGGCATTGGTAATTGGAGTAAACCCATAACGGTGGTGAGTCATGTTCCTTATTCCTGTAAGACACAGCATTACGATAATGCACGGACAGGATGGTACCCTTATTCGGGATTAACATGGCCCAATCCGGCCGATCCCTCCGGCGGCGGGTCAGCGCCTGCCCCTTCTCCAACGCCACTAACACCGGTCAATGTCGGCGGGCTTAAGAAGATAATGACCATGCCCGTGGATGGCCAGGTTTATACACAGCCACTCTATTTACACCAGCAGTTCTTTCCAGGCATTGGCCCTCGTAATGCCATTTACGTTGCGACCGAAAGAAATTATCTTTATGCTTTCGATGCCGATGGGGTGATGAAGAATGGGATACTCCAATACTCTGAGCTATGGAGCCGTTCGCTCCTCAAACCCGGCGAAAGGGAGATTCGTCAGTCTGATATTGGCACGGGATGCAATAGTACCGGGCCATATCAAGGAGTTACAGGCACGCCTGTAATCGACTGTGGGTGCAACGCAGCGTGTGAATGCACAGGCCAATGCCAATGCGGCTCAATTCGTGGATGTCCAAATCGATGTGGAACTCCAACTATTTACTTGGTTTCCCATAGTGCCCGAGAGTGGCCTCCGAATAGCTCGGGTCCATCCATTCATCACTACCTGCATGCAATTGATGCAATTACTGGTGAAGAGCGCGCAAATAGCCCCGTGGAAATAATCGCGGAGGTCGAAGGGTCAGGCGTTAGCGCAGCGAGCGGTGGGAGCGATGGTCATAACCACCTATTATTTCAATCGCTCTGGCATCTGCAGCGCGCAGCCTTGCTGTTGCAGAATGGAATTATCTACGTTTGTTTCGCGGGCGAGTGTGATCTCAACTTAGTAGCCGGTTATCACGGCTGGGTAATGGCTTACGACGCCCATACGTTGCAGCAGAAAAAGGTGTTCTGCACTACTCCCGAGGGGACAGCCGGCGCAGTTTGGATGTCCGGCATGGGGCCAGCGGGCGATGGCCATTCCCTTTACTTCAGTACTGGAAATGGTGGCCTTCAAAAAGTGAACGACCAATACGGTGGCTTCAATGCAGATATCGGCGGCCGGAACTATGGCAATTGCGTTTTAAAGCTTTCCTCGGACTTATGTGTGCAGTCTTGGTTTAGTCCTCAGGATCAGTATTATCTCCAAAACTATGACTCGGATCTCGGTTCCGGCGGTGTGTTACTGATCCCAACTCCTCAGTTTGGCGCCTCGCCAAATCAAATTGCCGCAGGCTCACCGCCCGCTCCTAATCAATTAGTCGTCTGCGGGAAGGATGGAGACATATTAGTCTTAAACAGAGACGGGCTTGGTGGCTACACCGGCCCGGCTCATGATGTGGCGCCCTCCTCTTATCCGGGCACCAACCCGAACGCTATCTCTGAGATACTCCTCTGGCCTGGCTTACCAATACCAGGACTTCCGCCGACGGGCAATTCACAATACCAGCCTGGCGTATGGGGTGAACCAGCGTACTTTAACAGCTTCGCCGGTCAGTTCGTTTATTTTTGTGGGAGCGGGTATCCGCTTGGGGGTCCGGTACTGAAAGGCGGATACCTCTGTGCATTTCAGCTCATCAATGGCGTCTTGATGAGGGCTTCGAATTCCACCAATATCTTTCAGGAATTCGCTCCGAATGGCGAAGGCGGGGCCACTCCGATCGTGACCTCGGATCAGCAGATCAACGGAATCGTTTGGGCTATCACCCGAAGAGATGCGAGTAACCGATTACATCTTCGCGCCTATGATGCCCTCAATCTTGCCCTGCAGGTGTTTCCGGCATCCGGCGCAGATGGCCCCGCTAATGAATGCGGAGAGTGGGTTCCAAACGGCGGGTCGCCAGGTGGTGGTGGTTCTCCCTTAATTGAACCGATGGTAATAAATGGAAGGGTGTACGTTGGCAGTAATAATGCAGTAACCGTATTCTCTTTGTGAATAAAATAATTTTTAGAATGTATTTCACAGATTATGAAACAAAGATTCTTATTGATCGCTGTAGTCATTACTTGTTTTCTTTCTGCCGGGTCAAGGGCGGGGGCGCAGTGGGTTGGAACTATTCCAGACCCGCTCAATGCAAGCGTCTATCTTGCTCTCGCGGTAAGCGGCTCGAATCTTTTTACCGAGACCGGCGACGAAGTATTTCTCTCGACAGACTATGGCCGCACTTGGAATAGTCGATCAGGTTTCCCAGACATCAATGGCATCAAAGTTATTGCTGCGATCGACACAATTTTATTTGCTTCGGCTCAGGTTGGTCCAGATTACAACGACAGTGTGCTACGTTCGAATGACAGCGGTGCAACCTGGATAAGCGTCGATTCGGGTTTTCCCCAAGGTTGTTCCGGAAGTTACGCTTTGGCTGCAAATGGTTCAGGTTTGTGGAGTTCGGGATGCGGCGTCTTTCTTTCGACGGACGATGGAAACTTCTGGACCTCGAAAAATAACGGATTACCCAGCAAGTTCCCCGAAGGCAATGCTGTCCAGTCTTTCGCATTCGGTGGGGCGGATATCTTTGCGGGTTTGGACACCGGTGTCTATCGTTCGACCGACAATGGGGAAGATTGGGGTAAGGCGAGTAATGGGCTGCCGGCCGGCGATTATTCGCGTGGACGGATCGCAGCTTTGGCAGTCGTTGGGACCACGCTTCTCGCTGGAACCCCTGGCAGCGGCGTTTTTCGATCAACAAACAACGGCGACACTTGGCAGGCTGCCGATAATGGTTTGTCTGTCCAACCACGAATTCAATCCATTTGTTTTGCAGTTTACGGATCGAACATTTTTCTTGGAATGAACGACAGCGTTTTTCTTTCGACTAACAACGGCACAAGTTGGTTAGACGTGAGTAACGGCCAGCTAGGCCAAAGCGGCCTTTCAGCTCTTGCCGTGCTCAGCTCCTATCTATTTATGAGCAACACCTCTGCTGTGTGGCGCAGGCCTCTTGCTGAAATGATCGGAACGAATTCGGTTTCAGAGAATCAAAAATTGGAAATAATAAATGTCTCCCCCAATCCCACTCCCGGCCTCCTCACCATTCGCGGGGCGGTGGGAGAGGTAACGGTAACGAATGTCCTCGGGGAGCCGGTGGCGGCATCGCCCTCACCCCGCCCTTCCCCAGAGGGAGAGGGAGAAACCCAACTCGATCTCTCGAAACTGCCGTCGGGAACCTATTTTGCGCGCATCGAAACGGCGGGCGGCGAGGTGGTGCGGAAGATTATGAAAGAATAATTTCGAATTTTTCAATTTTCGGGAACTGGCGTATGTCTGGCATTGCAAATATTGTTAAGACAATAGAATATGCAAAATTCGCTTATTTTGACCATTATTCATGAAGCACAAACGCGCTCGCGCGCGCATTAAGCTCGGAAGTGCTTGGCTTTTGGAAACGTTGTCTATGCCATGATGCCTTCCGGCACACCAACCGGCTCGAACTGCGCGGTAAAATGCCGCAGCACCGGCGCCTCGTAAGTGATACGCAGGGCGGGAAGACGATCGCGGTTCTCATAGACTTCGCTGACCGCCTCGGCCACGTAGTCGATATGACTTTGGGTATAAACCCGGCGGGGAATCGCCAGCCGTACTAATTGCAATCGCGGATGCTGGATGGAACCATCCTCATTATAGCGGCCAAACATGACGCTGCCGACTTCCACCGTGCGGATGCCGCCATGCCTGTAAATTTCGCAGACGATGGATTGCGCAGGATAAAAATCAAGCGGAATATCCGGAGCAAATCGTTCCGCATCGAGATAGACGGCATGTCCGCCCGTAGGCCGCATGATGGGAACTCCGTTCCGCGTCAGCGCCTCGCCCAGATATTCTATGGAGCGCAGCCGATAGGCGAGATAGGATTCGTCGAGCACTTCAACCAGGCCGCGAGCAATCGCTTCCAGATCACGACGTGCCAAGCCGCCGTAGGTCGGGAACCCCTCGGTCACGATGAGCACATTGCGAGCGCGCATCGCAAGTTCGGCATCGTTCATCGCCAGAAAGCCGCCGGTGTTGACCAGGCCATCCTTCTTCGCGCTCATCGTGCAGCCATCGGCATAGGAGAACATTTCCTGGGCGATCTCTTTTGCGGTCCGCGTTTCGTATCCCGGTTCCCGCAACTTGATGAACATCGCATTTTCAGCGAAGCGGCAGGCGTCAATAAAGAATGGGATGCCGTGCCGGTGCGCAATTTCGCTCACCGCGCGAATGTTCGACATGGATGCCGGCTGCCCCCCGCCGGAATTATTCGTGAGCGTGAGCATAACGAGAGGGATATGCTCCGGCCCGACGCGCTCAATTGTTTCTTCGAGCGCATCCAAATCCATGTTGCCTTTGAACGGTGCTTCGAGCTGCGTGAGCAGACCAAGCGGGTCGGGGAGATCGAGCGCCTCCGCGCCGGAGGCTTCAATGTTGGCACGCGTAGTATCGAAATGGGTATTGTTGGGGATGATTTTCCCCGGGCTGCCGATCAGGCTGAATAAGATCTTCTCCGCTGCTCGGCCCTGATGAGTCGGAATGATGTGGCTAAATCCGGTTAGTTCCCTTACCACATCCTCGAACTTGTAATAGCTGCGGGAACCCGCGTAAGCTTCGTCGCCATCCATGAGGGCGGACCATTGCTTCGCGCTCATGGCGGTGGTGCCACTATCGGTGAGGAGGTCGATCAAAACATCGTCCGAATGAAGCAAAAACGGGTTGTAATGAGCACGCTCCAGGAGCGTGGCACGCTCGCCCGGCGTGGTGAAGCGAAGTTGCTCCACCATCTTGATCTTGAAGGGTTCTATTATGGTTCGCATCGGTTAACAAACGAAATGGTTCCTCTCCGAGCTATGATTCATGTCATTCACATAAATCATAGTTCTGGCGCCACTTTTACATCATTTGCGTCGAATGCTTCATCGCACCGAGCACTGCATTATCGAGTTCCCCAAGCTCGTACGCTTTTGCCAGCACGCGTGAGACGCCGGAGCGGCGCGCATGTTCTTCAATCGTTGCCGTGTCCGGTCCGCCCATGAGAACGATATAACTAAGTGGCAGAATGCCCCGTAAACGGCGAATGGCTTCGTAGGCGTCTTCGCCATTCAAATCGTAGTCAATAATGACGATTTGTGGATATTCCGCTTCGGCCAGCTCGATGGCATCGCGAATCGTTGCCGCGGAGAGGACATCGTAGCCCTGCATCTTAAAATGATTTTTAAGATATGCGCGTATCGAATCGAAATCTTCCAGAATAAGTACGACGGGCGGGTATTCCCGAGCCGTTCGCAACGATTTGCCGTTTGTATGTTCCATGGTTCTTCCTTTCGCCATCATAAGGGATGCGTCGCCTAAATAAAAACCTTCTCTTTGTTGATGCCAATTCATGCTTTGGCTTCTATACTATGATTTTTTATGCCACGTGAGCTTTTGGTCCCGCGCGTTGCCAGAATCGCTTGAAATCGCCACAGTCTATTTTTCTTGCATATTCAAAGAGTTAGAATTCTTTACAGGCCATGCGAATACTTTACTCCTTTAGGTTCCGGCAAATGGACGGGGGGCTACCCGAAATATGACCTAATTTCGCATCCTTCCTATAGGATTGGACCGAAGTATTGTCGTTCGTGACGAAGCGAATCTCCGTGGAGATGTGCCCAACCAATCAAATCATTGAAATTGCATCGGTGAAAAGAAAATTACGAAAACCATTACAAATCCAGCCGTAAAGATAATTTACAAGTCAAAGAATTTTACTGCGGCGAATAAAGAAATTTTACGGAGTTCTTGAATCGATGCTCAATTTTGATACGAAGGAGAGCATCCAACGAACTGGCATGGTTCTAAAGCGCTTGTTTCGGCTGAACAATACACTACGAACGGTAACCAATGAAAGCAACGAATAATCCTTCCCGACCGCCGCTGCTCTCGAAGAGCGATTTCGTCTTCGCCCTGACGATGTTGCTGGCTGCGAGCCTGGGCTCACTGGCGCTTCCGAACAATCGATCGGCCGCGAACACTCGGGCCGGTGGCTCCATCACTGGAACGGTCCAGTTCGAACGGGCGGTGCTAAAACCCAGTTCGATCGAGCACACCGATCGATATTTCAATAGCCGGGTGGATTCAGCTTTTGCAAAACGTAAGTAATAAGTAAGAAGTAGTTATAATATTCTACGATCCATTGCGAGGGAGCGAAAGCTCCTCGCAATGATTTTATATTGCGAAATGTTTACGCCGCACGGTGCCGATGTGACTCCTCCTCGGCACGAAAACTTTTTTGTCACAGGCCCGATCGGACCATAACCCGAATTCATCAAGACCACAATGAAGCAGTACTCGATAAGATCTCTCTTTTTTTCTGCAATGATGCTTGCCGCCGTTTTCACGATTGCATCGTGCGGAAAATCGAACGAACAGCTTAACCAGAGCAATTCCACGGGCGATACCACCACGGCCGAACCCGCAACTGGGTCCACTACCGCGGCTCCTGCTTCGGCGGACATCGTGATCGACATGTCCCCCGCCAATATTGCGCTCGGGAAAGCAACCTACGAGACGACGTGCGCACCGTGCCATGGCGCTGGCGGAAAGGGCGATGGGCCTGCGGCAGTTGCTCTCAATCCGAAGCCACAGGATCACACAAACGGTGCATACATGAACACGCTTACCAACGAGCATATTTTCACGGTCATCAAAGGTGGCGGCGCGCCGTTCGGCAAGCCCGGCATGCCTCCGCAGCCGCAGTTAGCAGATGACACGATTAAGAACTTAATTGCCTTTGTGCGCTCGCTGGCAGTGCCGGCGTACACTCCACCGGCGGCTGCGACCAAATAGTCATGAGATTTTTCCCCCATAGGACCGACTACCCGACTGGTCCTATGGGATGCTATTTTTATAGTTCCTCCCCGACAACATAACTCTCCTCCCGATTATGAAACTCACGAAACGTTCATGGGCTGAGCCCTTTAAGATCAAAGTCGTCGAGCCATTGCGCATGACGACGCGCGAAGACCGCGAGCGCGCGATGCGCGAAGCCGGATACAACACCTTCCTCCTCTGCTCCCGCGATGTCTATATTGACCTGCTCACGGATAGCGGCACGAACGCGATGAGCGATAACCAATGGGCCGGCATGATGATGGGCGATGAAGCCTATGCCGGCAGCGAGAATTTTTACCACCTCGAAAGCCAAATGAGGCGGTATTATGGTTACGAGTACCTCGTTCCGACGCATCAGGGCCGGGGTGCCGAGCACCTCATCTCCCGGATATTGATTAAACCGGGCGATTTCGTTCCCGGCAATATGTATTTCACGACGACGCGTTTGCACCAAGAACTCGCGGGCGGAACGTTTATCGATGTGATCGTTGACGAAGCGCACGAGCCCGAAAGCCTGCATCCCTTCAAAGGCAATATCGATCTCGAAAAGCTTGCGGATGTGGTCCGGCGAGTAGGTGCGGAGCACATCGCCTACGTAACCGTCGCGGCGACGGTAAATATGGCCGGCGGCCAGCCGATCTCCATGCAAAATTTGCGGGACGTACGAACGCTGACCGAGAAGCACGGGATTAAAGTAGTACTTGACGCTACACGCGCGGTCGAGAACGCGTGGTTCATCAAGCAGCGCGAACCGGAGTTCGCTTCGGCACTCATTCCCGATATCCTGCGCGAAATGTGTTCGTACACCGATGCCGCGACGATGAGTGGCAAAAAAGATTTGCTCGTGAACATCGGCGGATTTCTTGCGCTAAATGACAAAGAGATTTTCGAAGAAGCGCGAAACTTAGTCGTCGTGTATGAAGGGCTCCATACTTATGGTGGCCTTGCAGGGCGCGATATGGAAGCGATGGCCCGAGGCATGGATGAAGCCGTCCAGGAAGACCACATTCGCGCCCGCATCGGACAAGTGGAATATGTTGGGGAGCGGTTGCTTTCCATCGGAGTTCCGATTGTGGTTCCGATCGGCGGGCATGCGGTTTTTCTCGATGCGAGGCGATTCCTCCCGCAACTTAAGCAACTCGAATTTCCCGCACAAACGCTGGCGGCGGAACTCTATCTCGAATCCGGGGTGCGCACGATGGAGCGCGGGATCGTCTCCGCCGGGCGCGACCCAAACACCGGCGAGCACCATTTTCCGAAGCTGGAACTCGTCCGCCTGACCTTCCCTCGCCGCGTTTACACGCAGGCGCATTGCGATGTAGTAACTGAGGCGGTCGAAGCTGTATATGACCGGCGTTCGGATATTCGCGGCCTCGAAATGGTCTATGAGCCGAAATACCTGAGATTCTTCCAGACCCGCTTCGAGCGGCTGTAAGTTAGTACACGCCAACCGGGGCTTGCGTGTGAGCCGCGCCGCAATATGAATAATTTGCAGGGATTTGCAACTTTCCGGCCCTATCGTGTGTCACTCAGCATAGACTTTCTTCTCGGGCGAGCATTTCTTTGCGCTCGCCATAATCCGATATCGCTCAATGACGACACGTCTTCGGTTTCTTGTCGCGGCGCTGGCCGCGTTTTGTGCTATTGCCGTCTCCACCACCTCTCCGGCACAGCAAATGCCGACGTGGGGCATCGCCCATCAGTTCCCGGTCGCCGATGGCACTATTTCTGACATCTACGCAACCACCCCGCAAATCCTTCTCATCGGATGGCACTGGAACGTCACGTCGAGCGCCGTGGGGATGGTCATGCGCACCACCGATGGCGGCAGCACATGGACGAATTGCTCAATGACACCAGCCATCAGTACCAACACGGCTCCCATCGTGACGGATATCTGGTTCCTGACCCCGGATTCCGGATGGATGACGATATCGGGCAGCCTCCACTTGGGAGATCGGTGGCTCTGGCGAACCGTCGATAGCGGAAAAGACTGGACGGCGATCAATTTTGATTTTGCGGGCGGCACTTCCGGTTTAGCCTCGGTTTGGCAAACGGATAGCACTCTGGTAGTTACCCAAAATCTGGGAGCTGGAATATGGTACTCGAAAGATACCGGAATCACATGGCATAACCAACCTACCCTTCATGATAATGCGCTTGCCTTCGATCACTTGCAAGGCGTCGCCACGGAATTTGGCCCCCCGCAAACGACCACTTTTTTAACTACGACCGACGGCGGGGTTACGTGGGTTAATTCCATCGGAGGGTTCCAACACGAAGCCTGGGGCATGCGGTATCTGCAAAACGGGACTTTCATCGTGGCGCCAGAGGATGTTACGGTTGGCGGAGTTTCTCCAAAATCCTATATCTATCGCTCGACCACTTACGGATTGTATTGGAACCGCGTACTTCAATTGCCCATCAACACCACTGGGGACATTGAAGGGATCGAGGGTGTCCTTTTCGTACAAAGTTCCGGAGGCATTGGAAGCGCCAGTCCATTGGACAATATGATGGAATCGACCGATGCCGGCATGACCTGGTTCGCCGCCGGCGGGCCGGCCGGAATGCAAGCACCCGTTCAGGGCGCTCCCGATCCCTATCGTGGCCAGGATACTCGCTTCGCCGTCACGGGCTGTGGAAATATCGTCTATGTCTCCGATAATGCAGCCGGTTTGTGGAAAACCCTCGATGCTCCCGGGCTGAAATTCATCGACTCGAATGTCATGCGGCCCATCGTCTCGACGATTTGTGACTCTACGAAGCAGCTTTATTTTCTGCACAATATCAACACGGCTCCCATCATTGTCGAGGATATTCGAATCCTCGACAGTAATCGCCGGCCGGCGAAAACGCACGCCGTGTGGCTCGATAGCCTTCCCGATCCTTATGAATCGATTCAAGTGGGCGATTCCATCGCGTTCAAGTTGGGGTGGCATCCGGGCGCAATGATGGATTCCACCGGCACGGATTCGGCGACCATCCGGGTCCTCTACTACGCTTCCTATCTGGGCCCATGTTCGGAGATGAAATTGGCCTACGATACGATTCTCATGCGTGTGAAGCTCGAAGGACTTTCCGTTCCTGCCGATTATGCGCTGAGCACGATGAAGATCAAGACGGATACGCTGCCCATTTGCATAAAAGTTGACACGGCGATCACACTCGTGAATTTTGGCTGCGATACGCTGGCAATCACACAAGCGCTCCTCGCAAAGAACGCATGGATTTTGACAGACACGAATGGCAACGCCCTCAAGCTGCCCATCCATGTCCCCGGCGGCGATT
This sequence comes from uncultured Bacteroidota bacterium, assembly GCA_963702215.1. Lineage (GTDB taxonomy): Bacteria > Bacteroidota > Ignavibacteria > Palsa-1295 > Palsa-1295 > PALSA-1295. The sequence goes on along the minus strand of OY969726.1, from coordinate 3,425,740 downwards.
CGATTCGGCTTCGGCTGCGCGCGACGCCAACCAGTACCGCATTGCTTTATGATTCGCTGGAAGTGAAAATGCACTATGAAGGGCACGACACGCTCTGGGGCGCTGCACTCCGAACATGGGCAAAGATGGGAACTGGCCCGCTTGTGGCACCAGCGTCACTCACTTTCGATTCGCTCGCCACGTGCGATTCGAGCGATGAGTTCCTGACCCTCACCAACATGGGCTGCGATACGCTCCGCATCACTTCCCTTTCCGGACTTAACGCCGTCTTCGAAATCCTCGACACGAATGGCTCCGTGCTTCCGAAACCGCTGGCAATCCCGCAGGATAGTGCGCGAAGGGTGATGATTCGTTTCGTTCCGGGAACGTTGGGAGGCAAGAGCGCCACCCTTAAGCTGGCGTATCAATATTTTGGATTCGATAGCTCGAATGTGGTTTCGCTTTCGGGTATCGGCGCGGCATCTGGAACGCTTTCTTACGCTCCCTCTGTGGATTTCGGAACCGTGTCGATCTGCCAATCCCAAATCGATACGATCGCCTTCCGCAATAGCTCGTGCGATTGGGCTTATGTGGAGAGCCTTACGCTTTCCGGACCGTTCGTCCTACTTGATTCGACGATGGTTCCAGATAGTGTCGCATCCGGTAAAACGCTTTATCTGCGCGTGCGCTACGTGCCGCAAGGGAAGCAGCAGGAAATCGGCACGGCCTTCCTCCGCGCCTGGACGAATGATGGACAAACTGGCATTGCCGATACGATTCATTTGGTGGGAACGGGCGCGCCGGGAACCTCCGCGTTCGCGACCAATCCCGCGCTCACCGATACAACGCTGGCGTTTGCCACACGCACCCAATGCGACCACACCGATTCCGTGAGCTTCTATATTCATAACACGGGCTGCGATACGATGATGGTTACCGGGCTATCGCTCGATCCTTCGATTGCACCCGTGTTTTCGGCTCAAGTGGATGAGCCGCTCCCCGCGGCGGTGCCCGGAGGCGCTTCCCTGCGAGTAACTGTCGGCATTGTGAATCTCATCGCGGGCAATTACACCGGGAACCTGCACATTCGTTATACAGAGGCCGATGGAACGAAAATAGATTCTACCGTTCCCGTCGCCGTGACCATTAATCCGGGTAGTGGCGGTGCAACCGCATTAAGCCTTCGAAGCGATACCACGGAAAACTTGAATCAAATCCCTCCCTGCTCTGTCGCCGACACTACTATTATTCTCAGCTATGACTCCGGCTGTGGAACCATAACTATTCATGCCAGTATATTGGGAACCGGATTTGTGCTCCCCAGTGGTTATGATTCCCTGATTTCGCCAGGCCAGCGGGACACGATCCGTGTTTATTACGATGGCTCTGCGAAGGGGAATTTAAAATTGAAGGTGCAACTGACTTCATCCGCATGGGCTACTCCGCTCGACATCAATATAACCGGCACAGTTGCTCCCGTCGATTCGGTTCACTTCCACCTAACCTTTTCTTCGATGCCCGTGGCCGCGGGCCAGATATTCACAGCGTCCCTTGTGCCGGACATAGCCGTTTCGGGCCGCGGACTGCATGCGATTCACGGCAGTTTCGTATGGCGCCGGGATAATTTCCAGGTAGGACAGGGCACGATGGCGGCTGGAACCGGCTACACACCGCAGCTCAATCTCAGTGGTAGCGGGCCGATTGACGTTGGGACGCTTTCGCGGTATAGTTTCGATCTAACAAGCGCCGGTGATATTGCGCTCGATCCATCCACCCCGCTTGTCACATTGCCCGTGACGGCGATGATCTCAGATACCCCGGCGGGCTTGATTGCAATCGATTCTCTCCGGCTGAATCAAAGTGACCCAAACTTCAGTGTGTGCGAATTAGCATCGAGCGGTCTTGCAACAGCGACCTCTCTCTCGATCGAGTGCGGCGATAGCGCGCTCATCCATTATCTGGATGGCGAACCGATTGTGCTCGCGGAGCGGCCGAGGCCGGATCCGATTACGAGTGAAAATGGTTACCGCACTACGCTCGACATTACTTCTGCCATCGATGGAACTGCCGAAATTGCATTGTATGATGATTTGGGCCGGGAAGTTTCCCGCTCGGCTGCTTTGCAGCTAACGCACGGTGTCATTCAGCCTTACACCTTCGACCTACGAACCCTTCCGGCTGGCAGCTATCATTATGAGTTGCTCTTTACCGGAACCGGCGGCAGCGCAACTTCCGGCAGCCCAAGGGGCAATGTGCTCCTCATAAAGTAACGCGGTGTTTCGTTCCATCGACTTCCGCCAGGCTACGATCCTCGCGCGTTATGCGCTGGTGAGCGAATGGCGGCTCTCGAGCCAGCGCACGCGATCCCGTTCCGGCCGCCGAAAATCGAGCCGAGGTTGGGCATATTGGACGATGGCTCTCTATCTCGCCATTGGCGGGTTCAGTGTCCGATTATTTGCCCAAAATCATTCGGGCGAATCGTACGTCACGGCGCTCGGGATTTTATTCCTCTATGCCGCCTTTATCATTGCGAGCAATATCTTTATGTCCTTCGGAACCGGATTTCTCTCACCGGAGGAGACGGCAGTCGTCGCACCGCTTCCGGTTTCGAGCGAGACGTTTTTCTTCTCCCGGCTCGCCGTACTAATTTGCTACACGACGATCCTCTCGCTCCTGCTCGGAATCGGCCCGTTCGTTGGACTGGAATTTTTTCTGCGCCCCGGCATCGTCCAAAACCTTGCTTTGATTGCCGCGATGGTGCTTTCCGGGTTGGCCGCGGCGTTGGCCGTCATTGTGGTCTATGGAATTCTCATGCGTACCGTTGGAAAATCGCGCGTCGCGCAGGCATTCGGTTATGTTCAGTTCCTCGGCTCGATGATGACGGCGATTGGCTTCATCGCCATTTCGCAGATCGAACACCGCATCGACTTAGGCAGCATCACGGTTGCGACGACGCACTGGCTCGCGTTCATTCCCGCGATCTGGTTTGCCTCGTTGGCGGCGCTTACGAGCGGATTGACCTTCGGCCTCTATCCTATGCTCGCGATCGGATCGCTCCTGCTCCTTGCCGCATTATCAGCCGGAGCGCACGTCCTGCTCGGGCAGCATTATCAGGCAGAAGTTGAAGAAATTTCCGCATCCGCTGCACAAGTGCAGAAGCGCAAGCATGGCCGGGACTCGTTCCTAACGCGAGTGTATTTACGGTTCGCTCGTTCGGACGAAGCCCGCGCAGTTTTCACCGTGCTTCGAGCGCAGTTTCGATACGATCCCAAATTTCGAATGCAGCTCATGGCCACGCTGCCTATGACGTTCCTCTACCTTTTGATCGCGATCCTGCAAGGCGGCATCACCGATCCCTTCGGCGGAACGTTGCGGGAAATCGCGCGCGCGAACATGTTCTATCTGGTGGCCATGCTGATGCCCCTCATCACGATGCAATCCGTCGCGCATAGCGAAAACTTTAAGTCGGCGTGGATCTTTTTCTCGACCCCACTGGACCGCGCGAAGCTCCTCTTCGCGGTTCGAAATATGCTTTTGGTTTCGATCGTGCTCCCCTACATGGTAATCCTCGCGATTATTTTTTCACAGTACATGCCGGTGACTCATGCGATTCCGCACACCCTGGTGCTGACGGCGATTGCAGGAATTAACTTTCAGCTTTACCTGATGGCAGCGCCGAAGATGCCGTTCGCACAGCCGCGGCGCCCGAATCGCGGCGGCTTCGCCATGATGCTCGGCGTGTTTGGCTTTGTCGCATTCTCGATGCTGATCTTGTTAGTCGTAATAAATTTTGGTTACCATTCATTCGCTCGTTTCTGGCCGATTTTTGTCCTATTGCTCACCATCGCGGCCGCGCTCGAACGTGCGGTTCATGCGAGGGTGCGTGTCAAGCTGGAGCGCGAGGAATTCGAAGGATGAAGCCGCCGTGTTGCTGCAAGCTCCAGCTTGCATCAGCGGGGAAGCTGGAGCTTCCCCGTACACGAGACGAACGAGATAAAATTTCGTATATTTGTACTCCATTCTTGCTCCTTGCAAGCAGGTTAATTAATACTCCTCTATGAATACTCTCCGAGTTTCGATTCTTTCCGTTATCACGCTTTTCATCTCGCTCATTGCTGGCCCGACGCTCCGCGCTCAGCAATCGTTCGTGCCGGATTCCACGCTGGCTCACGCTAGCCGGGTGCCGGGAGTCGTCTATGCTCAATTCCGAAGCGGTTATCTTCCGCAGTGGATTCCGACGAATAGTCCCGGCATTTTCGGTCATAACGATCCCGTTCTAAAAATTTTCGGAGAGATCGGCGTGGATTCCATCAAGCAATTCGATCCGGTTGCTTCGAAGGATCCGATCAGCCACCGGCTGGGCATCGACCAAATCTACGACATCTATTATTCGAGCGATGCCGCGCCGCTCGGCGTTGTAGTTCGGCTGCTGCAAACCGGATTGGTCGAAACCGCTTCGCCGCGTTATATTTTCCAGCCGCAACACGTTCCTGATGATCCGGGCGTTGGTTCTGAATACTGGATCCAGAATGTGCAGGCCGAGCCGGCATGGGATATTACGATGGGCGATTCGAACGTCATCATTGCCGATGTCGATGAAGGCGTGGACGTTACGCACGAGGATTTGAAAGGCAATATCAAATTCAATCCCGGCGAGACCGCAACGAACGGAAAGGACAATGATGGGGATGGTTACCCCAATGACTGGGAAGGCTGGAACACCGCTCTGAATAACAATATCGTCACTCCCCCGCCGTGCGATGCCTCGGTTTGCGAAGGCAATCATGGAACGGAAACGACAGGGTGCTTCGGAGCCGTCGCCGATAATGGCATCGGCGTTGCAGGAATGGCTCCCAAATGCAAAATCCTCGTTGTGCGAATATCCGATAATAACGGCCAGCTTACCGGAGCATACGAGGGCCTTCACTACGCCGCCGTATTTTGTGGGAAGTATGCAAAGCACGCAGTCATCAATAATTCCTGGGGCGGAGAAACCGACCCCGTCGCTCTTTCCTTCGCCTCCATCTTCCCACAAGAAATAACCGCGCGCGGGCAGGTCTGCGTCGCCTCCGCCGGGAACTATGCGATGGATAATGACGTGACTCCGTTTTACCCTGCCTGCGTGCCGGGTGTGCTCTCGGTCGGTGCAACGGATGAAAAGGATAACCCAACGAGTTTCACGCATTATGGCCATGTCGTCTCCGTCTTCGCGCCGGGAATCGATATTTATACCACGAATACGCAATCTCCGGAAAATAATGATGGATATACCGATCTGCCCGGAGTCGCCGGAACCAGCTTCTCCGGCCCCATCGTCGCGGGCCTTGCGGGACTGCTATTTTCTTACGATTCCAGCCTTACACCCGACGCTGTGAAAAACCGCATAATCCAAACGTGCGATCCGATTCCGAATAAAGATCCCTATTTATACCACGGTCGCATCAATGCTTTCGCGGCGCTTAATATTCCGCCCACGCCCGCGCTTTCGGTGCAGGATTATTCCATTGGCTCAACGTATCTGGGAACCCTGGGAGCAATCGGCAGTTCGAATGCGCTCAATGTGAACTTTATCAATCTCGGACCGGATGGTTCCCATCTCAGCGTGACGATCCAGCCCGGTGCCGGATATACGTGGCAAGGATACAACCCTCAATATCCCGCCCTGTGGCCAATGGATCCCATTGGGATTATTTATAAGAAGGATTCGGCAACGACGGGGTTCCAAATCATTCGCACTGGCCAATTCTCGGAAGGTTCGATTCTGGTTAATTTCCTTCTTAATTATGGAACTTCTACAGATTCAGCGCAGGTGCGCGTGCCGCTTACCCCACAGGCGGGCATGACGCACCGCCTGCTCGTGCAACATGCCACATGCGTCCGGCAAATGGATGCCACCAATGGGTGGGCCGGATTCGGATACTCGCTCAGTTATTACGACCCCGAGCGCAATGCGGATTCCTCGATCCTCGTAAGCCAATACAGCGTTCGTAGCGATACGGGCTGGAGTTTCCCGGACGATATTCCTGGTGGGGAACCTATTTATTCGATGGATGCCATCGACAAAGACCACGTATGGTTTGCCGGCAACTCCAGCATTTACGCTACCAGCGATGGCGGAACTCCCAGCGCGCTTTCGACGCCCGGCGTCACCATTCGCAGCCTGCATTTTGCGGATGCCGAGAATGGAATGCTTATCGGAGACGCCAGCGGCGGAAAATGGAACATCCTGACGACCGCCAATGGCGGCCAGGATTGGACGCCATCTTCATTCGCTCCAAGTGCAGGGACGGCGACGCGGAGTTTCTATAATTCCGCGAGCTGGGTTGGGCAGCGTATCTGGTTCGGAACCGATGCGGGAATTTTCTATTCTACCAACGGCGGAAAAAATTGGGTCGATGCCCCGCTCACGGGGGCTACGAAGACTCAAAAGAACGTGATGGCCGTCGCCTTTGCCAGCGACTCGACACTCGGGTATGCGGCCGTCACTCCGTTCGGACAGAATGCCGATAGCGCCGGCCTCTTTGTATCGACGGGTCACGGCGTGCAATGGAGCCTCTATACCGGCCTTCAATATCACCCCGGCTTTATTCCCTACTCGATCGCCTTTATCCCCGGAACGGATACCGCTATCATCACCGCGAACCAGGGAATCTTTAAGCTGGCGAGTTCGACATATCCGAAGGATTCGCTAATTTACATCAGTGCGCCGACATCATTCAATCCGATTTCGAGCCAAGTCAGCGTTGGCGGCACATCGGGGGCCCTCACGATCAGCGCGGCATCTGATCCCTCCGGAATTGCGGATTATACCATCGGCAGCGCGGGAGTTCCACAGGAACCCTCCATTACAAATTCATTCGGGCTCGAAACGCGGCCCAATCCATTGTCAGAGCAGGCGGAGCTTTCGTTTACCCTTCCCCGGGCCGGACGTATTCGAATCGCGATGATCGACGCATTAGGCCGCACTGTGGCGAACATTTACGACGGGGCGCTTTCCGGTGGCCCGCACACGCTCCCGCTGGTAGCCACGAATCTCGCAAACGGAACATACTACTGCACGCTCGAAACCGAAACGGGCGAGCGAGCGGTAACCAGAGTGATCATCGCACGGTGATCAGTGACCACCCAGCGCCGGCGTGTAGAAAGTCATTCGTCCTTTCGTTCGGCGAAGGCACTGGTTCTTTGCTTCTCACTGATCCCGCTTGCGAGCGCGCGCACGATATTCGCCGCGGGTTCCACGGCTCTGAATCCCCAGTCCGGCTGCTCCGTGGCAGGGGTTGTTACGGATCAGAGGTCCGGAGAAGTCGTGATCGGTGCGGCAGTCATGATATTCGCGGATGCACAGGTATCGGGTGATACCGCTCTGTCAGGACACCCGTTACGCGGGGTAATTACCAATAAGTTCGGATTTTTTTCTCTCGCTCAGATTCCCGAGGGCCGATATTGGCTTGTGGTGCGTTCGCTCGGCTATCTACGCTTTGCTCGGAAAATATTGGTTGCAAATCAGCCACTCCGAGTCGATATAACCCTCGAACCGGAATCGATTGGGAATGAGGTGACGGTCACGGCGCAGAAAAATCCGGCTCCCACGGCGTCCATTAGCTCGATCAACGTCAAGCCGGATATGCTGCAGCATCTGCCTTCCTTAGGCGGCGAGACCGACATCTTTCGCGCGCTGCAACTCCTGCCCGGCGTAAAATCTTCGAGCGAAATATCGAGCGGGCTGTATGTGCGCGGCGGCTCTCCGGATCAGAACCTCACGCTGCTCGATGGCGTCATCGTCTATAATCCCACGCATCTTGCGGGATTCATGAGCACGTTCAATTCGGACGCGATTCAGGATATTCATCTCATCAAGGGAGCGTTCCCAGCCGAATATGGCGGCCGGATTTCGAGCGTGCTCGATCTGACGATGAAAGAGGGAACGAAAGAAAAGATCGAGGGAACCGCCGGCATTAGCATGATCGACTCGCGTCTGATGCTCGAAGGTCCGATCTCGGATAATTCCACGTTTATGATTTCCGGACGACGCATGTATTTGGACCTGCTCTATGCCCTTGCGCCGACGGATTCGAATTCCGTCACGCCCGATTATTATTTTTACGATTTGAATGGCAAAGTCAATTACAAGCTTGGCGAAAACGATCACCTCTTCCTGAGCGGGTATTTCGGGCGCGATGTGTTTGGAACCCCCATCGCGTCCGATTCCAATGTATCGAGTATTTATTGGGGCAATGCCACTGGGAATCTTCGGTGGTCGCACATTATTTCGCCGAATCTCTTCACCAATTTCAGCGCGATCTATACCAATTACACCTTCAGCGCCGACTTGGAAGATAAACATTTCGATGCGCCGCCCGACAACAATTTCAAGTCCGTCTCCGGCATCCAGGATTATACCTTGCACGGCGACGCCCAGTACTTTCCAGAACGATGCGAACACGTTCAAATTCGGCCTCGAAGCGACGAACCACCGCTTCCGCGCCGATGCCTCGGCCAATATCGTGGACTTTGCCCAAATCGACGAGCATCCAAGCATTTTCAATTCGATCGATGCCGCACTCTATGGGCAGGACGAGTGGAAGATCTCGCCGAAGCTTTCGAGCAACCTCGGCACCCGATTTTACTATTTTCAGGATGGCGGATATTTCCGCATCGAACCTCGACTTGCGTTTGCCTATAATTTAACGAACGACGTGCAGCTTACAAGCGCATTCTCCGTGGGGAATCAATTTCTTCATCTCATCACACGGAACGATATTGCGCTTCCGACGAATGTATGGTTCCCATCCACGAACACGATAAAACCGGAAGAAGCCATTCAAGGCGTACTCGGAATGCAAACGCATTTGTTCGACAATCAGTATTTCTTTTCCGTCGAGGGGTATTACAAGTCGATGTGGAATTTATATGAATATAAGGATACCGCCTCATTCTCGCTAAATGTCCCACTGGAATCGGACTTCACGAGCGGGACGGGGCAAGCCTACGGGATCGAGTTTTTTTTGAATAAGCAAATCGGCAATTTCACGGGCTGGCTGGGATATACCCTTTCGTGGGTTACCGAAACATTCCCAGAACTCAATAATGGGCAGCCCTTTCCCCGCGCTACGACGAGCGAAACGATATTCAGGCTGTCCTAACCTATCGCCTCGGTAAAACTTGGGAATTCGGCGCGACCTGGACCTACGCGACCGGACAAGCTTACACGATGCCGACCGGACAATACGGCTTCGATCCGACGCCCGGCAATAATCAATATTACGACCAGAATACGGATTTCACGCAGCGCGATGGGTTCCGCCTGCCGCCGTTTCATAAGCTCGATCTCAATTTCACGCATTCCTTCTCGTGGTTCAAATTGCCGTGGGAGGTTTCGATCAATATTTATAATGCCTACGATCACATGAACGTATTCTCGGAATATGTCGAGGCCAATTACAATAATTCCAATAACGGCAATCCGGGTTCCCCGCCGCCATATCAATTACATCAAATCACACTCTTTCCGATCATCCCGACGTTCGGGTTAAGCTGCAAATTCTAATCCGCATGAACCGATTACGCCTTAGCATTGCGCTTATTGCGGTGGCCGCCTCGGCACCCGGCTGCGAGAATGTCGTTCCCGCAACGGATTTGCCATACGTCAATCACCTTGTCATCCGCGGGTTCCTGGATGCCAGACAGCCGATTGACAGCATTTCCGTAACGCACACGCTGCCACTTTCCGTGCAATATGATCCGAACCAGGCGGCGGTTCCCAATGCTAACGTTTCGATCGCGCTTGATGGAAGAACGATTCCGCTTCACTATATTGGTTATGGTTATTACACAAACGCCGCACGGGACACCGTCGAGAGTGGCAAAACATACTCGATTGATGTGACATGGAACAGCGGCGAAGACGGAATACTCCACGCCTGGGCTTCAACACTCGTTCCCCAACCGCCGAACATTCAATCGGCGAGCCTCGATAGCACGCAATGGGATACGGCTGTCTACCAATATAATCAGTTTTATTCAGACACGCAAATCTACCTCTATGGAACTGTCGATTTCGCGATCCACACGGTGACGGGCGAAGTTTATGCAGTTGGTTATGATTCCCTTGTGAGTTTAGATTCGGATTCCCTTCAAATCTTGGAAGTTTCGAGTTTATCTAGTGATCCGTATTACTTTCATTCCGCGAGTGAGGCCGGCGCCGATGGAATCCTGCGCCTCCTCGATCAGACATCCCTGTATTCCAGAGATTCCGACTTCGGGGTTTTTGCCACCATCGAAAGCTTCAACGGAGCCTACTACGATTTCCTCAAAACGTACTACCTGAACAATGAAGGAGGTGATATTTTTGGAACCGGCGCCGCGAATCCCAAATGGAATGTAATGGGTGATGGCATTGGGATTTTTATCGGGGAGGCGGAATCGCGAACGAGTTTCACTTTTCACCGGTAAGTCTTATAGGAACGTCAGCAACTTCGCCATTAGGTAAATACCGAATCCCAGGATGATGCCGCCGGCGATGATTGCCGGGATGAGTGCGTATGCGCGCACGGTTTCGACTTTGGCGAGTTCCGAAACATGGTATTCGACGTGCTGACTGTCGGAACGTCACACCTTCGATTGTTCCCACCTGCGCGTTAAACCACCCAAACTCGCCATTGAATACTGTGACATTTCCGTTTTTGAGCATGACGCGAGAAATATTCGGTTCCGAGGAAGGCTGCAGTTCCCGAACCGGCGAAACCGTTCGGCACCCGGCAAGAAAAATAAAAAGAATGGCGAGCCGTTTGAGCGATGTCACAGAATTAATAACATTTTGGTCAGCGCAGTTAGTGTCGCGCGCGATCGATTCGCGTGGTGTTCGCCGATTCCAACGCAACAACCACTCAATCGAAGAGCGTCATAGTGCCCTTTCGCCGAAAATATTCGGTGCTGAGCTCGGATTCTTCCCCATTTAATCCGAGGCGTTTGCAGGTTTTCTTGAAAATTTCACGAATATATTCGGCATAGCCACCTGTTCCGCGCATTCGCGTTCGGAAATCAGGATCGTTCATGCGGCCATCCCGAACCATCTGGATGCGCGTCATAATTTTATTGGCTTCGAGTGGAACACTTTTCTGGAGCCATTCTTCGAAAGATTGGACGCACCGCATACGGCAATCGAACCATATTAAATCCCGCGCGTGCCGCGCCGGCTTCGCGCGCAGCCTGAAGAATTTTTGGAATCTCTTCATCGTTCAATCCGGGAATCACCGGGCCGATCATCACGCCTGTGGGGACATTCGCCTCACTTAGGGTTCTCAGCGCCTGCAGCCGGCGGTCGGGCGTGGCCGTGCGCGGTTCGAGATTGCGCGCCAGATCGCGATCGAGCGTGGTGATCGAAAAGAATACGCTCACGAGGCGAAGCTCCGCCATTTCCGCGAGCAGATTGCGATCGCGAAGAATGAGCGCGTTCTTCGTGATGATTCCGACCGGATTACGATAATCGAGAAATACTTCGAGCAATTTCCGCGTAATTTCGAAGCGCCGCTCGGCGGGCTGGTAGCAATCCGTGTTACCGCTCATCATAATCACTTGCGGCTTCCATGACGGAAGCTCGAAGGCTTCGCGCAATAACTTCGGCGCATCGTGCTTCACCATGATCTTCGATTCGAAGTCGATGCCTGCGTTCATGCCGAGATACTCATGCGTGGGCCGCGCATAGCAATAGGCGCAACCGTGCTCGCAGCCGCGATAGGCGTTGAGGGAATATGTGAAGCCTATATCCGGACTATCGTTTTTGGAAAGGATGGACTTCGAATGGTCGGGCAGGAATTCAGTTTGGAGAACCGGCAATTCCATCGCATCCGGCGAATCCCAGCCGTCATTGAAGCGTTCGAGCGATGTGCTGTCGAATCGGTTTGGCGTACGTAATTCGGTTCCTCGGAGCATCGACAAGTGAGAAGGTGCCTGAAATAGCACAAAGTGCTACATTGATGGAAGTGATATTACGAACGGTTTGTTCCTGAATAGATCGGAATGACTATCAATAACCTTAAGGACGTTTGCGACCAAAACGGTTTATCACTCAAGCCGGTAGAAGTTGGCCTGCTCGAAGAATATGCTTCAAGATTGCTCAATTGGAACTCGAAAATCAATCTCATCTCTCGCAAGGATGAAGCCGCGATTTTCTCTCGCCACATTCTTCACTCACTCACGCTACGCATGCCTGCCATCTTCGATTACGATTTTTCGGGCAAGCGTGCGCTCGATCTCGGCACGGGCGGCGGCCTGCCGGGAATTCCGCTAAAAATTGTAACGACGCACCTCGATATGACGCTTGTCGATTCGATCCAAAAAAAAATCGAGGCTTGCACGAGTATCATTTCGGAGCTCGGTCTTCGCGGGATTCGAACGATTGCCGGGCGAGCCGAAGAATTGGCACGCGTTCCGGAACACGCCCGCCAGTATGATGTCATCGTCTCCCGCGCAGTTGCGCCAATTGAGGATTTGGTGAAATGGTTGAAGGGATTGCTGAAACCTGCCGGCGTCTTGCTCTCGCTCAAAGGTGGCGATCTATCTGAAGAAATCCGTCAGGCGGGGCGATTGAAATTAGTTCGTTCGATAGAAGTCCATCCGCTCGCGGTTAAGGGCTACCCGGAATATGTACGTGAGGAGAAAAAGCTCATCCGTGTAGAATTTCGTTAACGGCACGAAGTTCTCTTGTGTTGAGAGCGCAACATATGAAATCGGTTATCTTCACCTTCGCGACGCACAATCACCAGCCGATCGGAAATTTCGATCATGTGATCGAAGAAGCGTATGAGAAATCGTACCGGCCCTTCTTCGAATTGGCGGCACAGTTCCCGACGGTCCGGTTTGGGACGCACTTCACGGGAATTTTGCTCGATTGGCTCGGACTACACCATCCGAATCACCTCACAAAATTGAAGGGCATGGCGGCCACTGGCCAACTCGAAATAATTTCGGGCGGATATTACGAGCCGATTCTTTCCGTCATTCCGCCGCGCGACCAACAGGAACAGATTACTCGCCTCTCGAAGAAAGTTCACGAGGTTTTTGGAACAATACCACGTGGAATGTGGCTCGCCGAGCGCGTGTGGGAGCAGCCGATGGCTTCCGCATTGCACGATGCCGGTATCCGTTACGTCCTGCTCGACGATACGCATTTTCTTCACGCAGGACTTAGCGAAGAGGACCTTACCGGCTATTACCTGACCGAAGATAGAGGCAAAACTCTCGCGGTGTTTCCCATCTCCAAGGCACTTCGCTACACAATCCCCTTCGCACCCGTCGATGAGACGATCCGCGTCCTCCGCGATGCCGCGACCGAGCGCGGCGACCAAATCGTAACCTTCGCGGACGATGGCGAAAAGTTCGGAGTATGGCCGCAAACCTACGACCACGTATATGGGAATCACACAGCGAAACATCCCGGCTGGCTCGAAGAACTGCTCCGCAAGCTTTCGGAGAATTCGAATTGGATTACGATGCTGCCGCCCGGTGAAACACTCGACCGCGTTACTCCGCGTGGCCGAATATATCTCCCGAATTCCAGCTATTCCGAGATGATGCAATGGTCGCTTCCGACCGCGGAAGCAACCCAGCTATACGAAAACTTCCGCCACGCGCTCGATGAAGACAAGTCCCGATGGGAACCGCTACCGTCCGTTCGTGCATGGTGGCTATTGGCGGAATTTTCTCGCGAAATATCCGGAAGCGAATCACCTCCATAAACACATGCTCCGCACAAGCGCGCGAGTAGAACGATTAATGCTATCAGGTCTCGATGTTTCCGAGGCGCGGCGGGAACTACTTCGCTCGCAGTGCAACGATCCCTATTGGCATGGCGTCTTCGGTGGAATTTATCTTTCGAACTTGCGCCACGCGAATTATTCGGCGCTTGTCGGGGCCGATGTCCGGCTCGACGAAGCGGAACATTTAAATGGCATCCGAATGGAGCATGTCGATTTCGATTGCGACGGCGCGGAGGAAGTCATTCTCGAATCGAAGGTATTCTCGCTTTTCGTCAAGCCGAAGCTGGGCGGAATGATTGCGGAAATCGACTTCAAGCCGCGAAATTTCAATGCCACGAATATCCTTTCGCGGCAGCGCGAAGCCATTCATTCGAAAATTGCGCAGGCCACACTGCACAGCGATAGCGGGGGAAGCACCTCGATTCACGAAGGTGTGAAAACGAAAGAAGCGGGCCTCGAAAAATTTCTTATTTACGATCCCTATCGCCACGGCTGCCTGATCGAGCATTTCCTAAGCAACGAGGCCACGCCGGACGATCTGCGCGCCATGCGCTTCGAAGAGCTGGGTGATTTTGTAACTTTTGGCTTCGAGTGGGGTTGGGATGAGGAAGAGATGACCTTGCGGATGACGCGCCAGGGCAGCGTTTCGGGAAGAGACGTTTCGCTCACGAAATCGCTCGTAATTCCAGAATCCGGGAATGAACTGAATGTGACCTACACACTCACGAACGAATCGCAGGCGCCTCTTCGTTTACGATTTGCCACGGAGTGGGCGTTCAATCTGCTCGCTGGTTCCGCGCCGGATCGCTACTTCGAATCGAACGGGGCGCGACTCAGTGAGCCGGATTTAGATACTACCGGCAGCACGAACGGAAACGCGAATCTGCGGCTTGTGGATCACTTTCTCAAGCTGGCAATCGACCTTCAGCCACAACATGCGCAGGAGATCGTTCGCTTCCCCATTGAGTCCATCTCGATGAGTGAGGGCGGGTTCGAGCGAATCTATCAGGGGTCGATTTTAATGCCGATTTGGAAGGTCGAGCTTGCGCCGGGCGCATTAAGGGAACTGAAATTACGGGTATTGTTCGAAGAACTGCGATGAATCAACGGGGAATTTATTCTCAGCATGGCCGACCGGAGCGCGGAAGACAGCGCCGGCCGGCTTCCCCGCTCGTGCAGATTACACTCCCGGACCGCCCGCTGCTCTCCGTTATCATTCCCACGAAGAACGAGGAAAAACTGCTCGAACGATGCCTCCTCCAGTTTTCCGGTGCGATCGCAGATCGTTTCAGGATAGAAATTATCGTGAGCGACGGTGGATCGACCGATAATACCATCGGCATCGCAGCCGCCTATGCGGATTTCATCGCCACGCACGAAGCGCCTTGGCGCCAAACGATCGCAGAGGGCCGCAATCGCGGCGCCGAACTTGCTCAAGCCGATTTGCTCATGTTCCTGAATGCCGATACCATGATTGCGGATCTCGAAGGATTTTTGAACCACGCGATTTCCCGGTTTTCCGCGGATGATTCGATGGCGGCGATTGCAACCCATGTCGAAGTTCTCCGGGAAGAGCGGCGCTGGAGTGACATTATTTTTCACGGCTATTTCAATCGCTACGTCAGTATTGTAAATCGGGTCGGTCTTGGCATGGGACGCGGCGAATGCCAAATTGTTCGCCGAAACGCCTTCGAGGCGCTCGGCGGCTATAATCCCCTCATGGCGGCCGGCGAGGATTTCGATCTCTATCGGCGGTTGCGTTCCCAGGGCCGCGTAAAATATGACCGGAAACTACTCGTCTTCGAATCCCCGCGCCGCTATCGCAAGTACGGCTATGCCCGTGTCTATTTCGACTGGATCCGCAACGGGTTTGCGGTGCTCTTTCGACATCGTTCTTCCCATCAGACCTGGGAAGAAGTTAGGTAAATTCCGAGCCCTAACTTATATTCCGAACTGGTCGTCCTTCGGGACAAATTCAGCGCGCGAAATTTTTCCAAGGAGGGCGAAAGAATTTTTCAAATAGCAATGCGCATTTGCAGTCTCTTTTTTGCGTCAGATTTCATAAACCGTAAAGATTTTTTACGCTTTTGAGCCGAGTTCCACGAATTCCAGGCAATATTGGTTTTTGTGAAGCAAAATTTGTGTGTGTGTGCGCAATGCGTTTTCATAAACCGTAAGATTTCTTTACGATTTCAAGAATCTCTCTCTCTTGATTTATCATTTAATGAACCGTGGTTCCCGAAAATCCAAAAAAAACTGGATTATGCTGATTTTTCCGATTTTCAAACGAATCAGTGCTGGATCGATATTTTCACCGACCGGCCCATATTCGCGTTCGCGATGTGCGCGAAGTAATTGCCGCTCGGCGCCTCCGAGCAATCCCACGTGAGGCACAGGCCAAGCTCCGCATCCGGAGTGGCGTTATAGAGCGTGGCGACCCACAGCGCCGGATTCGTTCACTACCTCCACATTGGCCGGAATATCCGCCGGCAAATCCGCAACGCAGATGCGCGCCTCACGCGTAGCCGGATTCGGATGCACCGTCATATCGATCGCGCTGGTAACGCCGGGAACCGCGGCTTCCACCTTCGGCGCTGGGGGGATGATGGAGAAGAACGTCTTAGTCAAAGCAGAGCTCGGGACGGACTTTGCGGTAAGCTTGAGACGGAAAAGATGTCCGTTCAGATCCGCTGGAACGTGCCAATCGAACCCACCTTCTTCGGACGGAACATTCTCGCAAATTGGCTTCCAGTTTTTGCGATTGCCATCCCAAAGAGAGATCGTAACCATCCCAGCTACGAGACTCGTATCCCACTTAATCGCGTTTTGCGAGCCCGCAATCAGGGCCTCGCCACCTAACGGCGCGGTCATTTCACGTTGGCTGTATGCGGATGTTGCTAAAAGAATCATCAAAATGCTAATACCGATATTTAGGTACCTCATGTTAGCTCCTTCGTTGAAAATTTATTTGATGTTGTATGCAATCAGAGTCACCGAGGAACGCGTGGAAGGGGTTTGACTTACAAGCGTTAAATTGAGCGATCCGAAGTAAAATAGCGCAGGGATGTAAGTATCGGTTCCAGTGCTCGCCCCTTGGGCACCATCGTCGATACCTTTTACGGAATAGTTTAGCGCTTGCGCTGAAATGGATTTGCCCGCCACAGTTAACGTGGTTGACCCCGCGCCGCTAAAACTGCTCGTGTCGCGAAAGAGCTCACCGTATAGTATAGTATCATGATAAGTTGTTAGCGCGCGTTGCGTAGCGAAAGGATAAAGCAGAAAACCAGGAACGTTTTGCAGCGATGTTTCCACTTCAATATCCCCTGAAGATAGGTAATGAATGTACATGGTATCGAATAAATGGCCGTTGATTGTCCGCACTAATCGGCTAACGGAATCGCGACCGTCATACAATTGGTTGACGGCGTCTATGCGGGAATGCATGGTATCGACGAGCACCGTGTCAGCGCCATGTGTGTAAACCTCGGAAACGTCGTAAGTGCCGCCTACTCCAGGGTAAGGATATGAGCTGGGTGCGGGGCTATTGCTACAGCCTGCGATGAAAAAAATGGCTAAACTAATAAGGAAAGTTTTATGCACGGAATTCTCCTCTTAAAAAAGTTTGCGTATCTAAACTCGATGAATGCTATTTGAGAGAGTAAGCGATTAGGGTCTGGGAGGAACTCGTGGTGTCAGGGGGGGTATTCGTAACAAGCGTATTATAAGACGAGCCCACGTAATACAGCTGGGGGATATACGTGAGCGGCCCTGCAGCGAGCCCGTAAACACCGCCCACTATGCCCTTCGCTGAACGAGTTAGCGCCTGCGCCATAAAGGTTTTGCCAGCCACCGTTTCCGTGGTTGACCCCGAGCCGCTGAAGGTTGTCGTGTCACGAAAAAGTTCACCATTGATCATAGTGTCTTGCAAAGTTGTCAGCGTCCGTTGACTGGCAAACGGATAAACTAGAAAACCAGGTTCAATACCCCCAGAAGCTACTTCAATATCCCCAGAAGATAGATAGCGAACGTATGTGCTGTTGAAGCCCCCCCCACCAATCGATTGAACGAAACGGCTAACGGAGTCTCTACCGCCATACGATTGGTTAACAGCGTCAACCACGATGTGGACCGTGTCGGCCTGCAACGTATCAGTGCCGCGGAAGACGACCTCTGCAATATCGTAAGTGCTGCCTACGCCGGGATACGGATATGAGCTCGGCGCCGGGTTATTGCTACAGCCGGCAATGAAAAGAATGACTAAACCCAAGAAGATATTTTTTTGCATTGACTTCTCCACCTAAACTTAACTTACTTTGGCCACCAGCGCGAGGGGTAGCTGCACCACGCTAATCGTTATCACGCACAGAGCGTAAACTGGTTCCCATGGCGGGAATCCCTCCCCAGGAGAAGGATCGCGATAATACGAAGTCCAGATTTCATGGGGTTTTTGAATCAATGTGATAGTTGAATAATATTTGTCGAAACACCGTGCGATGCTGTGATGAGACGGCACACGTACGGTCCGGAGGCGAATCGCTCGCCGTTGAAAAAAATTTGGTGATTGCCAGGGGATTCATTCCCAACTTCGAGCAAAGCCACGCGCTCGCCGAGCATGTTCAAAATTTCAAGTGTTACGTGCTCGTTCGCGGGAAGAGAGTAACGAATCGTTGTGCTTCCCTGGAATGGATTCGGATAATTTTGCTGGAGGCCGAAATTCGTGGCGGCGGAAATGGGAACTGAAGCAAAACCGCTGAAAGCAAGATCATCCATTACGAATTCGGTCCCAGGATGCAATTTGCCCTGCATGTTACCCACCTGAATCACGACTTGGCCACCGCCGGAATCTTCCTGAATTAACGGGATAGAAAAATGGGTGTAACTCGCATGACTTGAAGAATCGAATAAGACGCCCAAAATTCGATTATGACTTGGGTTTAGAAAGTACAGGGCTATTACAAGGTAATCATTCCCAACGCTCCTCAGCTTATACCATCCTTCGAGTGCGGATGGACTGCCCACCATAGGGAAATATATAGAGTCAATACTATAAAATCCAGTCGTTTGTACGCTGGGGCCGATGGTATCGCCAGCTATTACCCTTCCTCCAAATGCATAATGCCCGCTATGAGCATCGGTGCTTTGAAAGAAGTTTCTAGAGGTATCACCCACGCTATCACCAAAATTGCCACCACCCCATCCGACGGGATGAAAAGCATGGCCTGTAGGGTAAGTGGCGTCTGGACGTAACGAATCAAGGTTCCATTGCTCGAAGCCGCCATTTGGAACGATGGCTTGGGCAAGGGCGCGCACCGCCATCTCCGGCGCCAGCGCGGCGAGGAGAAGCAAGGCAGCTAAAATAACGGTTCGTTTCATAAGCCAAGAAACCGAACGGCAAAAGCGTGACCTCGAAGGTTGCCGTTGAAAAGCACAGCGAAGCAACACCCGGGCATAATGAAAGTTTCACCCCTAGGCTCCCTGCGTTTCCCTAAGCAAAAATGAGGCCGGACTGTAACTCATTGCAAGTGGCAGAGTTACCAACGTTCTTCACGTTTTACGAATTTTTATCCGTGCCAGGCTGTCCGCAAACCTAATTAGGCTTCGAATGTAATCCAAAGCCCCAGCGCGGCAAAAATGATGGGATAGAAAAATTCGTAAAAGCGAATAATCGCGGCGAGGTATTCGGGCGGCGTGATATGAAATGCAATCATGGCCGCGCCGGCGGCAATGGTTAACGCGCAGAGAAGCGCGAGCATCCGCGCATGGGAGGATAGGCTCGCAAAGGCCAAATAAGCCAAACTAATCGCGGCAATAATTTCCGCAATTTCAAAGCGGTCGATGGAATCGAGCTGAATGTGGCCGATGGCGGAAGCAAAGAAATAAATTCCCGAGAGAAACACGGAAGCGCCGACTACAAGCCAGGCGATATTCCGATCGCCTCACGCTTTCCGCCGCCCCGCCAGACCATGCTAATTCCCATCACTACAAAGACGGCACCTTCGAAAAACTGTTGATTAAAGAAAAATAAACGTGTCTGAGTTGCGATATAAATGGCTCCCAACAATACCAGCAGCGCAGCAATAAGCAGGCGGAACAAGGCGCCAGACCTGCGCTGCGAACGGTTCGCCCTTTGCGGCGAAAGCGCGGTTTCGACCTTTTGTTGAGCGATCCAAGGCTTGTGCGGGCGTGATTTGTCCAAATACCACAGCAGCAAATAGAGAAGGCCCGCGACGCCCAGCGTTAGAATATTCAGCACAGTCCAAAGAACCCGGATGTATGCCGCATCGAGGCCCAGCACGCGCGAAAGCCCAGCGGCGATGCCACCCAGCATGTTTGCGCCACGATGGTCCGGCCGGAACCGATCGCACGGTTCTACTCGCCAAATGATCTCCGTACTTTTCGCGCGCCAACGAAAAACAAAAAAGGATGCGGCGCTCAAATACAAGACAACGGGTGCCACCCATGCTACGCCGGCCGCAATGTTGGTGAGGAACGGATGCGACCAATAAAACGCGGTGCCTTCCACGTGCGGCAATTCCAAAATTGCTCCGAATACTAACAGGAGAATGGCGATGGCGGTGTTCGATCCGGACCGTGAGGGACGTGGTGTAAGGCGATGAACGAGGGTCTTCGCCATGTGTTCGAATCGTTCCCTCGGAAGCAGGCCCGCTTTCGGTTCCCATTCCCGCAACTCGCTCGCCACTTTCCGCTCATCCGGGATCGAAAGCGAAAGCAGCAGATAAAGTAGTAGCATGACAGGGGAACCCAATACCGATGCAACCAGGAACAGGCGGACGAGCGTGACCGGCACGCGATATCGTTCCGCGAATCCGATCGCCACGCCCGTAATGATGCGCCCGGAATATGGCCGTTTCAGTGTCAGCATTCTTTTACCGCGTGAATTATTTCCTGTTCTGTAATGATGATGTCGAGCGGCTCATCGTGGACAAGGGCCGGAATCTTCTCCACTTCCTGAATGCGGAAGGCAAGCCCGATTCGTTCCACCGATGCCGGAAGCCCGCGCAAAAACATATCGTAAAAGCCTTTTCCGTATCCAAGGCGCGTGCCGCATCGATCGAAAGCAACCACCGGCACAATGACCGCATCGAGCGATTCAATCGCCGCCGGCGTGCGAACCGGCGGTTCGTCGATTCCAAACCGGCCTTTAACAAATCCAGCCAAGTCGTGAATTTCGGTATGGGCGAGCCGCTCGGTAGGCATCACACCGCCCGATGCCTCGATCTCCTCAATAACCGGCACCACAATCCGCATCCCGTCCACGAGCGCGTTCTCAATAAAGTCCCGCGTTGCTACTTCGGAACGAAAGCTGAGATAGCAATGAATGAAGCGTGCCTGCCGGGCCGAGAGATATTCCCGAAGCCGGGTTATAATCTCCCCTGTCCAGCGATGTCGAACCTCCGGATCGAGCGCATCGCGAAGGGCAAGGGCGTTCGCGCGCATGTTCCGCCGTTCCGCTAATTGGCGCTCCGCTAATTGCCGTTCCGCTAATTGGCGATCTGTTTCCGTCATCGGAGCAAGCAAGAAAGCGGCCTTAGCGAAGTTTGACAAACGATACAAACTTGGGAATCCCGTGTACAGGAAGGAGGCGTATCCGATAACTGCCGGAAGGAAAATCGGCCGGAACGCTGCACTCGTTCGCGCCGCGTTTCAACGAAATGCTTCCCGTCGAGACTACCTCGCCAAGCACATTCGAAATTTCGAAGCGGGCATCGGATTCCGCACTTGCATCGACTCGCAGGTTGGCCGTTCGTCCAACGATCGGATTCGCCTCGAGGACGGCGTCCAGTATAATCGGCTGATGCGAAAGCGCGTCCCGCAGCAGTTCGGCGCCGCATGCGGCGCCGGCGCCAGTATTTAGCGTATCCATCGCCCACTCAATGCAGCCTGTACGCTCCGGTGTTTCGATCGCGGCGAGGATGGCGGTGGAATCGCCACTCGAAATGAACTGCCGGAACCCGAAGTCGAGGAACGGGATCCCTGCCGTCGCCGAGATCGGATCACTGGACCCGATCACGATGCGGTAGCCGCCAGGTTCCGGTTTAATCGACACAATCGTATCGCTTGCGAGGGCTGAATCAAGGTGAATGGACGCAGCGTCGATCGTTGCAACGTTGGAATCCAACGAGAACAGATGCACGATGATGGAATCGAGTCCGAATGGCTGGAGCAACGTCGTAGCTGCAAGCTTTACGTACTGCATCGTCGAATTGCCGCTCGAGAATGAAAGGACGGGCGCAGCCGTTGCCGTCGTCGGGTGCAGTGCAATCGTATCGGACAACATCACTTGCTCGCCACCCAATAGTTCCAGCACCAGCGCACCCGAAGAAACCACAGAGGGATCAAACTCGAAGCTCAATGTTTGAGCGGACTCAGCTTCGATGGTGTCCGGGAAGGATACCGCGGTTTGAAGGGCCGCGCTCGAATCATCCAAAAACATGCCGCTAATAATGACCGCGCGAGTACCAGAATTGGTAACCGTAACCGAATCGCGAACGTCCATGCCAGAAGCGCAATAATACGCTATATCTTGATGCGCTGGCGCACTGATTTGCGCGGGCGAGGGAGCAACCGTTAATGTCATGGTTCCCAGCCTGCGCAAGGCAGAAAGTGAAATCACCAGCAACTGGGACGACGTGATGAGTCCCGCGCCGGGATTGGCGCGGATCGAGATCGGAAGTGTATCCCCTGCGTGAATCGTAAACGGTGCATCGAGGGGTGTCGCGATCGAAAAGTCCTCCCCTCCCGGCGATAAATCGAGACTCTGAATCACCAAATCGACTGCGCTCGTATCGATGAGGAAGACGGTGGTATCGCGCACCTCGCCATCGTACATCGCACCGAAGTCTATCGTTGCGGGCGTAACTTCAAATCCGCCGAACTCCACATCGGCGGCAAGGTTGCATGCCGGAGAAATCTGGGTACTTCCAAACGCGGAGAGTTGTGCAAACTTGAGACCTGCTGGAGCCTCACCATCGAACGCGATTTGAACCGTTACGGAATCACCCGGACCGAGCTTGAACGGCGGCTGCGGCCCATTCACGATGGACGCCGAGAAGGATGTGTCCACGGCGGCCATTTCGAGATCGGAAATCTCGGCAGTGTCCGTTCCGTCGGAATAAAGCTCAATGGTGGAATCACGGTGAGCGCCGGGAGCCGACGTTCCAAAATCTACGGTGGCAACGGACAGCGCAAGCTCGAATTCGTTACCGGCGCCAAAGCCCGTGAGCGGAATAATTACCTCGCCATCGGAGGTTTCGATTTCGAGCTGCGCCAAGCGAGTTCCCGATGCTTGCGGGCCGAATCGGATAATAATTTGCGTAGCAATGGTCTGGCCGGTGTTTACCACGACCGGAAGTTTAGGAGAAAGAACGATGAAGTCTCCGGCGTTCGGGCCGGTGGGAGTAATGGCATCGATTTCGATATCGGCGCCCGAGGTATCCGTCGCATCGAATGTAAGATCCCTCGCGCCCAGCACCGCAACGTTCCCAAAATCGAGGCTCGTGGAATCGAAGACGAGGCGAACGTTCGCCCTCACGGCGGCCTGCGTAACCATCAGCGCGGCCATGACGGTCAAGAGGACGGAGGCCCGCACCCAATATTTCCTGCCCGTATCCATTAACAATAAGACACAGAAACCTGGTAGAACGTCACACCAAAATTATTTCGGATGGAGAAAATCTTTTTGCTGGCAAGATGTTATTACCCGGGATGAAGTTCCATACGCTCTGGCCTTTCGCCTTCGGTTTGCTTCTTTTAGCTTCTATGAACTCGTGTACGAAGACCGTGCTTGAAACGCAAACCGATACCCTTCGAGCAACGGATACCCTGCGCGATACACTCGGCCCGCATGAAGCATGGGTGCGGTTCGTTTCAATCTTCCCGGCCTCCGTTGCCACCGAACTCGAGCTTTCCACGACCTCGGATGTTAACTCATCGCTTTACACGGTGGCCCCGAACTCGCTCGGCGGGTCCTATCTTCCCCTCCGCGCCGATACGTCCTTCATGTTTTATATTTCTAATCCGGCGATGCCCGGATGGGAAGATTCTTCCCTGCGCATTCCTGTCTTAGGCAACACCATAAATACGTATGCTCTCTTCCTCGTCGATACAAGCCCGGGGCATCCGTACTTTAGCGTACAATCGCAACGCGCCGTGGATTCGGAAAAACTCACACCGCCGCCGGCCGATTCCTGCTACGTGCGCTTCATCAACGGCATCTCCGATGGCTCCGCTGCGTTCGATTTCGATCTCAATGCGCTCGGCAATTCGCTATTCTTGACGAATGGGCATTCCGAGCCGATTTATTGGGCCGCCTTGAGCCAATATGGCTTGGTACGAGTGGGAACTCATACGATTTACTTACGGACGCCGGGAACTACCGACGCACCCCTGCAACTCCAGAATTACACCTTCCGAGCTGGCCATTGGTACACGGTGATAGCAACCGGCTCGCTGAAGGAAAATACCGGGCGCATCAACGTCGATCAAGAATAGCAACCCCTTTTCACCATCGGATTTTCTCAATTCATAGCAACGCGGTATCTTTTCTCGCGCCGTGAGGAACGCGAGCAAACTGCTCATGCCCAGCGGCGATTCGTTTCGGGAATCATCGTGATTTCCGCGGGCGGCATCATGCTGGGAACCGCGGCGCTCATCATCACTCTGGCAATTCTGAGCGGTTTCGAGAAGACGCTAACCGGAAATGTGGTCGGTTTTACATCGGATATTGAAATTTCATCGTACGGCAACCGGCCACTTCCCGATTATCCGGGAACGTCGCGGTTTCTGAAACAGCATGTGCCTGAAATTACCGGCCTCACTCCATTCGCGGAACATGAGGCGATCCTCCGCTCGCCGCGTGGCGTGGCGGGCGTCGTCGTGCGTGGAATCCCGCCCAAGGATTCGACAGTCCTCGCCATGAAGCGCATCCTTGCCGGCCAGCCACTGGCACTCCACGCGGACGACACGATCGATCCGATTGTGATTAGTAACGGTCTCGCGCGCGAATTGCAAACCGGAGTGGGAAAAAACATCTCGGCCATCCGCTTTACCGAACGGCTCCGCTCCCGCGAGGATATTCTCGCCAACCTGCACCGGTTTCATATTGTGGGAACGTATGAGACGGGCATGACGCAGTATGACGATATGCTCGCCTATACCACGCTCTCCGCCGCACAGGCATTCAATCATTTCGACGCAACACAGGTGAGCGGGTATGACGTGCGCACGCCCACGATCGAATCCTCTATTCCTATCGCCGCGAAATTAAACCGTATTTTATTTTATCCCTACGTCGCGCGCAGCGTGTATGATGTATATCCCACCATCTTTGCCTGGATCGACTTGCAGAAAAAGCCAGCGCCGATTATTCTTGGCCTTATCATTCTCGTTGCAGCATTCAATATCGTTTCCACGCTCCTGCTGATCGTGATCGAAAAGACGCGCTCGATCGGCATCATGAAATCGCTTGGCGCGAGCACGGGGGAAATAGCCCGCATCTTTATCACACAAGGAATGACCATTGCCATCGTGGGAACGCTATTAGGCGACGCGATGGGATTTATTTTGTGCGCGCTCGAAGCGCACTTCCACTTTTTCAAGCTGCGGGCGGATATTTATTTCATGTCCTCGGTGCCCATTTCGATCGAGTGGCAGCATTACGCGATCGTCTCCGCGATCGCGCTCGTGCTGGCGCTGAGCGCCACGCTCATTCCGGCGCGCATCGCATCGAAGATGCAGCCGCTCCACGCCCTTAATTTTGCATGACGCCGATTCCGGTGGCCGTTGGAGTGCTGGTAAAGGATGGGTGCGTGCTCATGGGAGAGCGCAGCGCGTCGAAAGTTTATCCGCTCCACTGGGAATTTCCCGGCGGGAAATTGGAACCCGGTGAGCAGCCGATTGACGCGCTGAAAAGGGAACTTCACGAAGAATTGAGCATCGATGTTCGCGAGGCGCAGGAATGGTTCACCGAGGTCGCAACGTATTCGAATGGAACGACCTACGAAATAACATATTTCCTCGTCCGCTCCTGGCAGGGTGAGATCGAAAACAGCGAGTTTAACACGATCGACTGGATCTCGAATGAAATGCTTCCCACCCTCCTGCATTTATCCGGCAACAAGCGGGTTTTGGAGAGGCTGCAGCGCGAGGGCATTCCCCGATGAACATTCACCCTTCCACGCGAGCGCGTTTTCACCGCATCGTTCCGGCCCTGCTCGAATGGCATCGTGAAAACCGGCGCAGTTTCATTTGGCGCGGCCTCAAACGCACGCCCTACATTGTGATGGTGAGCGAATTCATGCTCCAGCAAACCGGTGCAAAGCAAGTGGAGAAGCACTTGCCGGAGTTTCTACGAAAATTCCCGACGGTAAAAGCACTTGCGAATGCTTCGCGGCCGGAGGTTATCCGAGCCTGGCACGGATTGGGATATAACCGGCGAGCGATCAATCTGCACCTCGCGGCTAAAGCGATAGCAAAACGGAGATCATTCCCAAAAGGACTGGATGGTCTTCTGGAACTTCCAGGCATTGGCCGTTATACGGCCAGCGCGATACTTTGCTTTGCCTATAATAAAAATGTTCCGGTCGTCGATGTAAACATCGAGCGCGTCCTTTCGCGCCTGTCGAAGCGAATGCCGGATGCACACGCAATACTTTCCGTTCGAGAACTTTATGCTTTGGACGAAGCAATCCTTCCCACCGGCCAATCATCGAACTGGCACGAGGCAGTGATGGATTTAGGCTCCGCAATCTGCACGAAGAACGCGCCGAAATGCGAAGCCTGTCCGATCGAGTCATTCTGCCCAAGCGCGCGAAGGCTAAAGGCACCAGCGAAGGAACGGCGGATACGCGAGGCGATTTATTTCGGCCAGCCGCGCCGCATCTGGCGGGGAAGGATTCTGCGCGAAGTTGCGCGCGCCGCGCCGGTTCGCGAGAAGCAACTCATAGCTGGCCTGCGAAATACCTTCGTCATCCAAGACGGAAAATTCGTTGGATTCGTGCGATCCGTCCTATCCATGCTACGCAAGGAAGGCTTTCTAACCAAAACTACGAAAGGCTATCTCTGCCTTGCCGAACACGAATAACCTTCCCGAACCCTGGCAGAGCGCTTACGCGGAACGCCACACCGCTATTCGGCAGCGGCTGGGGGATTTCGCCCGTGTTCCAGCGTCGCATTATTTCTACGAGCTTGCGTTTTGCATCCTCACCCCGCAATCCAGCGCCCGAAACGCCGAGCTGACGATTGCCGAACTCGAACGCGATGATTTTTATGAAATTGGATTCGATCCAACCTCTTACTTGCGTGATCCCAAACATTACATTCGATTTCACAACACTAAAGCAATACGCTTGCTTCGAATTCGCGAGAACTTTTCCGATTTGCTTCCAAGCCTCGAAGATAAATCTCTCTCGCCGGAAGCGAAACGAAAAATAGTTCTGGAGAAAGTACATGGTCTCGGGCTCAAAGAAGCCTCGCATTTCCTGCGCAACATCGGCGTCGGTGGGTTGGCGATCCTCGACCGGCACATCCTCAGGCATTTGGTGCGGCTTCGGGTAATTCCTAAAGTTCCGACGAGCCTCACGCCTAATCGCTATCTTGAAATTGAAAAACGCTGGAAAAGCTATGCTCAGAAAATTGGAATATCGCTCGATGAACTCGATCTCCTCTTCTGGAGTATGGAGACGGGAGAAATCCGCAAGTAGCCGTGACCTTTAGGTCACGACGAAAATGGTTTTGGTTCGCCGTGACCTAAAGGTCACGGCTACAACGTCCCTACCGCTGAAATGGCGTTACGCGATCACTAAAATCGGGCCGGTAATAATCCTGGCTCTCGAATTCCTGCGCCCAGCCGTGCTCGAAGCCGAATTCGTCCAGCAAATCCAAAACTTTATCGTATTCTCGTTCCCGAATACGGCGATTGAGTAGTTGCAGCGAGTCGAATTTCTCCGCATTCTCGAATGTAACTTTATTCGTTGGATAATACTGCGACATCACCGAAAGCGTAACCCGGTTCGAGAGATTCTCCGCAATGAAAGAGAGTGTTTCGCGGCTACCCGCAAGATCGTTCGGAAGAACCAGATGCCGGATGATTAGCCCGCGCGTGACCAATCCCTCCTCGTCGATTACAAGATGGTCGCCCATTTGCCGGTGCATTTCCTGAAGCGCCGCACGAGAGTGATGAACGTATTCCTTCACGCCGGAATAACGGTAGCCCATTTCGTCTTCCGCATACTTGATATCCGGCAAGTAAATATCGACGATGCCATCAAGCAGGCGCAACACCTCGATCGAATCGTAGGCATTCGTATTATAAATAATCGGAAGGCGAAGGCCGAGTTTGCAGGCTTCGAAAATTCCTTCGACCATCTGTGGAACGAAATGCGTTGGAGATACGAAGCCGATTGCATGGCAGCGGTGAACATCCTGCAATTCGATCATCATTTCCGCAAGGCGTTCGATGGTTACTTCATTCTTTCGTTCCTCTTTCCATCGCTGGCTGATTTCGTAGTTCTGGCAATAGCTGCATTTAAGATTGCAGTTGCCGAAAAAGATATTTCCCACACCGTTCGTCCCGGCAAGCGCCGGTTCTTCACCAAAATGGGGGCAATAGGAGGAAACAATGGGCAGCCGCGCCGAATAGCAGCGCGAAATCTGGCCTTCCAGCCGATTTACCTGGCAATCCAGCGGGCAGATATCGCAAGAGGCGAGCATGGCGTTAAGCTGCTCGACGCGCCGAGCAAGCTCGCCGCTTCGGAAAAGCTCGAAATACGAAGGGATATACATGCGACACTATGTATAGGCGGGAATAATTAAGAATGTTCCATGCGTTACTCGTTTACTCATCACTCGTTACTCGTTACTTATGAAATACTGGCTTCTTAAATCCGACGCGGAATCTTATTCGATTGACGACCTCAAGCGCGATGGCACTACGCCGTGGACGGGCGTCCGCAATTACCAGGCGCGCAACTACATGCGCGATGAGATGAAACCGGGCGACCTCGCGCTATTCTATCACTCGAACATGGGCGGCAGTTCTGCGGACCAGCGTCCCGGAATTGTCGGTATTTGCGAAATCGCAAGCGGCCCCATCGCCGATGAAACTGCGCTCGATCCGAAGGATAGCCACTACGACCCGAAATCGACTCTGGCCAATCCGATTTGGATGTGCGTGGGAGTAAAATTCGTCAAGCACTTGAAGCAACCGATCTCCATCGACGAACTCCGCAGAACGAAAGGCCTCGAAAAAATGGTCATCCTCCAAAAAGGCTCCCGGCTTTCGATTACGCCAGTGACGGAGGGGGAATGGAAGATAATTTCTGAACTATGATTTTTGTGATTCGTGGGATTTTTGTAATTGGAAATAATCGATGCATCAATTGCTCTGAATCCAAAATCATAAGAATCACACAAATCATAGAAATCATAGTTCAGACAATTTTTTAAGCACCTGTTCCATCTCCTCCGGCAGCGGCGCCGACCATTCCATCAACTCCCCCGTGGTTGGATGATGCAGCCGCAAAGTCCGAGCATGCAGCGCCTGCCTCGGCATCGCCGCGAGCAAGTGCTCAATTTTCGATTTCCATTGCGGAATGTCCTGCCGCATCACATTCATCGCGCGGCCGCCGTATCTTTCGTCTCCAAAAACGGGATGGCCGATGTGCTGCATGTGAACGCGAATCTGGTGCGTGCGGCCGGTTTGAAGGCGCAGTTCAACCAGAGAAAATCCTTGGAACTCTTCGAGAACCGTATAATCCGTAATCGCCAGCTTTCCGCCGCCGCCATCGTTCTCCTTGAGATAGAGCGGCGCCTCATTGATGACAGCGAAGCGTTTTCGATCCCTTGGATGCCGGCCAACAAGTGTTTCGATGTGTCCCGACCGCTCTT
Source organism: uncultured Bacteroidota bacterium (assembly GCA_963702215.1). Classification (GTDB taxonomy): domain Bacteria; phylum Bacteroidota; class Ignavibacteria; order Palsa-1295; family Palsa-1295; genus PALSA-1295. The sequence continues at coordinate 3,396,098 of OY969726.1, read as the reverse complement.
TGAACGTTCCCCACACGATAGCATTGTAAATCCGCTGCGCCGTATGATGGAAAAACTGCTTCGCGAGATTCCTGTGCGCTTCTTCGGTTTTTGCGACAACAAGCAACCCGGAAGTATCTTTATCGAGCCGGTGAACAATTCCCGGCCGTGTCGGATCGCTACCCGGATATAAGCTCTGAGATTCCCCGATATGGTGCAAGAGCGCGTTTACCAGCGTTCCACTCCGGGAACCATGCGCGGGATGAACGACCATTCCCGCCTGCTTATTGATGATGATGATCGCGGCGTCCTCGAAGACAATATCAAGCGCAATATCTTCGGCTTCGGCGTGCGTGGGTGGTGGGCGCGGAATCGTGATTTGGAAGCAATCCCCGCCTCGCACTTTGTAGGAGGCTCGGTCGAGCGCCTTGCCATTTAGTAGGACGGCGCCGGCAGCAATGGCATGTTGAACCTTGGAGCGAGAACTATTCGCTACTTGGCGCGATAGGAATTGATCGGCGCGCTCGGGGTGCTCACCCTTGGGAACCTGGATTTCGAGGATTCGCTCGGCAGCAGACTGTGCATTCCTACCCTGCTCGTCCCCGGATTTCTCCGGCACCTTCATGAGCGTAGGCTCGCCCGCTCTTGAATGGAATCCGGCGTCTCGGGTTCAGGAACTTCACCGATTACGGACGGCTCCGCCTGCTTCTGGCGCATCAGGAGAATAACGAGCAGGAATACCCCGATCGTCACACACGAATCGGCCACATTAAAAACCGGGAACATATTCCGATGGATGCCAAAGTCGATAAAATCGACGACGCGGCCATAAAACAGCGGTGCCTCCTGATAGATCACGCCATAAAACACACGGTCTATAAGGTTCCCAACAGCGCCGCCTAAGATGAGCGCCAGTGCAACGCGCTCTCCAATTCGGAGGCGATGCAGATTGCGCTTCAAATAAATCAGAATTACGATAGAGGCGACGATCGAGAAGACGGCAAAAAAGACTTTGAAGCCCGGAATCATAATCCCAAACGCGATGCCCGGATTTTCGATATACGTGATCCGAAAAATATCGTCGATGAGCGGGATCGAATGCGCGTATGGAATTCCCTTGAATGGGAGCCAATGCCATGGCGATCCCTTGATCATCATCTTAGTGATCTGATCGAAGAGAACGACAAAGAAGGAAATCCAGAGAACGGCCATTTCGGGAATTGCTACGTGCTGACTGCTAAAGCGAAAGTGCGTGCGCACCACGCCCTGCTGCACCTAATCGAGATTGACCGGCTGCTCTTCAACATCGTGGAAGCCGCTGCCGTTGCTCACTTTCCGGATTTGCGTTCGGTTCTTGCAATCGACATGCTTTTGGGTAATTGGAACGGCCTGGAGGCGTTCCTTCTCGATGAGATTCCCGCAAATGACGCAAATTCCGTAGGTTCCACGGTCGATACGTTCGAGCGATTCCTCGAGTTTCTTCAGGTAATCGCTCGTGCGTTGGGCGTGAAGGAAAGTTTTTTCGCGCTCGATCGCGTCGGTGCCCTGTTCGGCGGTATGGAGCGAATACGTTTGGTTATCGGCCTCGAATTCGCCGGAGGTATCCAAAATATTCTGACTTAAAATATCGAACTCTTCGCGCGTCTCCTGCTGCTGCTCCTGAATCAGCTTGCGGAACATCTCGAGGTCTTTACGGCCATAGCGTTCCTTCGCGGTGGCAAGGATTTCGGCATCGTCGGCGCGCAGGCGCATCGCTGGTGTGGTGCGGGTGGCCGGCTGGACGATTCCACCACCGGGCTTTACTTCTTTCGCAGTCTCTTTCGAATTAGTCGGCATAAATTTCTTTGTCTTACTTTGAGAGGCGCGGATTGAAACCAGCGCCTGGGAGGATTTTACGGCAATCTTCGAACCAATGGTTGCGCGACCCATCGCAACCGATGATCTTTTCGGAGCCGGAGATGCTTTCACGCGCGATTGAGTTGCAGGTTTCACAACCGATTTCGCACGCACGGCAGCAACCGCCTTTGGCGCTGCCTTCTTTGAGTTCGGCGCCGTCTTCTTTGGCCTTGGCGCCACCTTCTTGGATTCTGCGTTCCTTGGCGAAGCCTTGGCTGCCACCTTCTTCGGAGCCACTCGGCGCGCGGCCGGCTTTGCCGAGCGCGATGCTCCGGACTTCGGTTTCGCCGCCATTTTGGACGGCTTCGATGATGCTACCCCGCGCGGAGCAGCCTTCTTCACTGGTTTTGCCGGACCCTTCGCCGCCTTCGCAGCTTTCTTTGCCTTCGCCATGTGTGTTGTAACTCCTTCGTTAAATTTCACCAGCATAGTTGCCGGAATGAAATTTTAAAAACGGATGAGTCAAAACACCACCGGGCAGGAAAGAATCCGAGAATGTTTTCGCCACGTACGGCCTGTTAGGCCCGAATGAGCTGGATCATGGCGGACTGATCGAGAATTTCTACCTCCGCCGATGGAGCTCCCGAAGCGGAATCGTGTTCGACATCAACCGAAAGCCGTTCCGCAAGCGTCTCCTGCTGAATAAAGCCGGAATGCGCTCGAACCGCATCGAGAATCTCCCGCGATTCCGATGTTACAAAAATTCCGATGCGATCCGTCACATCGAAGCCCGAATCTTTGCGAAGATTTTGCACGCGGTTCACGAACTCGCGCGCAATACCTTCGCTTCGGAGTTCCGGCGTCATCGCGGTATTGAGTGCAACCGTAATGCCACCCTCGCTCGAAACCAGCCAGCCCTCGACATCTTCGGCAATAATTTCCACATCGCCTCGTTCGAGTGTGACGGCTGTGCCATCCACGTCGAGCAATAAGGTTCCACCCGATTGATATGCGCGAATCTCTTCCTGCGTTAGGTGCTGTACTCTCGGGGCAACAGCCTTCATCGCCTTACCAAGCCGCGCGCCAAGCGATTTGAAATTCGCTTTCGCTTTCAGCTTGATGACATCGCTGTCACCGGACTCGACATATTCGACGTGCTTGACATTCACTTCTTCGCGGATAATATCTTCGACTTTCCGCAACTCTGAAATCTCCGCGCGGTTCGCGGCGGGAATTAAAATGCGCGACAGAGGCTGGCGCACGCGTATCTTCGCCCGCTCCCGCATTTGCCGAACGAGCGACGAAATTATTTGCGCCGATTCCATCCGGCGTTCCAGCGCGAGGTCAATTGCATTTTCATTCGCTTCGGGATAGAGCGCAAGATGTACCGAATCCTCTGTTCCCGACAATGCCTGATACAGCCAATCCGAAAAGAATGGCGCGAGCGGAGCCATGAGCTTCGCGATAGTGACAAGGCATTCGTAAAGCGTATCATAAGCAGCTTGCTTATCTGCACCCTGCTCGCCTTTCCAGAAACGGCGGCGGTTGCGGCGAATATACCAATTCGAAAGCTGCTCCATAACAAATTCCTGGATCGCGCGGGCCGGGCGGGTTAGCTCGTAAGCATCCAAATTCTGGCGGCATTCCTTCACCAGCGAATTCAGCTTCGATAAAATCCAGCGATCCACTTCCGGCCTATTATTAGAAGGAATTATTTTTTTAGCATCATAAACATAGCCATCGATATTCGCATAGAGCGCGAAAAAGCCGTAGGTATTCGTGAGCGTGCCGAACAGCTTGCGTTCGAGTTCCCCAAGATCATCCTCGCTAAACGAGCGCGGCTTCCAAGGCACGGCGGCCGAAAGCAAATACCAGCGCGTTGCATCCGCGCCATATTTCGTCATCACACCGAAGGGATTGACGATATTCCCCTTCGATTTGGACATCTTCTGCCCTTGCTTATCGAGCAGCATGTCGTTGACGATCACGTTCCGGTACGGCGCTTCGCCAAAGAGAAATGTGTTGATCGCGTGAAGCGTGTAAAACCACCCGCGCGTTTGATCGACCCCTTCTGAGATATAATCCGCCGGATAATTTTTTGGCTTCGCCGATTCGCCCATAAAATGATGCTGCGCAAACGGCATGGAACCCGAATCGAACCACACGTCGATGACTTCGGGGGTGCGGCGCATTATCCCCCCGCAGTCACAGACAAATGTGACTTCATCGACATAAGGCTTGTGAGGATCAAATTCAGCCTTTACGTCCTTGGCATCCTTAAAATCGCTAAAAGCCCCCACGCACTTTTGTTTGCTGCAGGATTCGCAAACCCAAATCGGAAGCGGCGTGCCCCAAAACCGTTCGCGCGAAAGCCCCCAGTCTTTTAGTTCCTCTAGCCAGTTCCCAAAGCGGCCATCGCGGATTTCCGGTGGCTGCCAATTTATTTTTTGGTTCTCTTCGATGAGCTTTTGCTTATATTCTGTCACCCGAATGTACCATGCATTGCGCGCATAGTAAAGCAGCGGTGTATCGCACCGCCAGCAAAAGGGATACGTGTGCTCGATCGTTTCGCGCCGGTAGAGGAGGCCTTTCTGCTTCAGCTCCCCCATAATATCCGGATCGGCATCTTTGAAGAACTTCCCCTTATAGGGCGAATTGAGATTGATTTCACCATTGCCGGAAACGGTGATGATAACGGGCAAGCCCTCCCGTTGCGAGACGCGATAATCGTCTTCACCAAAAGCTGGAGCCTGATGCACAATCCCAGTCCCATCTTCGACTGAAACATAATTATCAGCTACAATGCGGAATGATCTTGCCAACTCTTCATAATAATTTGAAGCTGCCTGTATTTTTAGCAAATAATCGAACAGCGGCTCGTATCGCTCGCCTTCCAGTTCCCCTCCCTTTTTGCGATCAATAATTTCGACATCGCCTTCAAGCTTGCCAATGAGTGCTTCGGCAAGCACGAGGCGCTCGGTCTTATCTTTCCGCGTATTGATGACGGTGACATAATCGACATCGGGATGCACCGCGAGCGCGACATTGGCAAGGAGCGTCCACGGAGTTGTGGTCCATGCGAGGAAGTATTCTTCTTCCGAGACATTTTTTCTACGAAACTTTACATAAACGCTCGGATCCTTCGCAATATCATAGCCGAGCGATACCTCATGCGACGAAAGCGCGGTTTCGCATCGCGGGCAATACGGCTGAATCTTGAAGCCTTTGTATATCAGTCCCTTCTCGTGGAATTGCTTGATCGCCCACCAGACCGACTCAACGTAATCGTTCGTGCACGTGATATATGGGTCGTCCATGTTGACCCAATATCCCATCCGCTCGGTGAGCTCCCGCCAGCCTAAGTCGCGGCTGATGTTGCTATAGACCAGCTCCTTACACTTCTCATTAAATTTATCGACTCCGTATTCGACAATCTCGTTTTTGTGCTTGAAACCCGAGTTCCTTTTCGATTGCGATTTCGACCGGCAGCCCATGCGTATCCCATCCGGCTTTTCGTTCCACACGGAAGCCGCACATCGTTTTGTAGCGGCAGATGGCATCTTTGATCGCGCGCGAAAAAACGTGGTGAATGCCCGGCGTACCATTGACGGTCGGCGGGCCTTCATAAAATGAAAAGACTTGGGTTCTGGGCCGCTCTTCCACGGAGCGGCGAAAGATATTTTGTTCCCGCCATCCTTCGAGCACGAGATGCTCGCGCTCGTCGGGGGAAACGGAGGTTCGTAGTTCTGGATACATGTTTTAATTACGAATTTGGATGATCGCTCATCCAACGAATTTCAAATTACGAATTAGGAGGAACCTAGCGATCCTTCGTAATTCGTAATTCGTAATTCGTAATTGTCTTCTCAGCTTCCACAAGCGCGATAAAACGCTTCACAGTTTGTGGTCTTACTTTAATATGTTTTTTCCGTTCGGCAAAGAACGCGGGAATGCCTTGCATAAATCCGGTGAGGCAGGCACGCAGCGTATGCGTGCGCCAGGCGCGCTTCAGCATCCAGAGGCTGAGGCGCACAACATACTTCCACCAGCCATAAGGAAACGGCAGAATAAGCCCGGCAAATTGTCCCACGCTCTTGGCATCCAAATGCACTCGGTGCGCGGTGGGAACGTCGATGGTCGCGGAACCATAGTGGCGAATCGCGATGGCTGGCGAGTACCAGCATTCCCATCCAGTCTCCAGCAAGCGCCAGGCGATTGGGAACTCGTCCCAGCTATAAAAAAAAGAATTGACGAAATATTCTCCCCGAGCAAACCTCGCCGCTTCCATTGCCTCGCGCCGAAGGCAGACTGCGCAGCTTGCGAATTGTGCGGAACGAAATTCTAAATTTCGTGCAAGTTCTGGATTTGCCTGATACATCCATAAGTTTAGCGTCGTCGGATCCTTCGCATTGACGACGGTAAACCCGATCGCGCCGGCCTTCGGATGGTTGTTAAATTGCTCGGCAACTTTTCGCAGATCGTCTTTAAATTGGAATGTTGCATCGTCGTCGATGATAAACCACAGCTCACCCGTAGCTTTCTGAAGCAGCAAATTCCTTCCAAGGCAGGAGCCGAGATTTTTGCCATTGAATAAAGTGGTCACCCGGGAATCACTTTTGGCGAGTTTCCGAAGATATTCAATCGTGCCATCCGTCGAGCCATTATCGCCGATCAGGATTTCGAAATCAGGATAATCCTGCATCAGTATCGAAGCAACGCACTCTTTCAAATACGCCGCGCGGTTGCGGGTGATGATGATAATGCTGATACGAGGCGTATTCAGAGGACGTAGTTGTTTTCGCGGCAAAGCAGGAATTTTTACTCACTAGATTCTTGAAGCAGAATGGCTGCTCCCAGCTCAATGGCACTTGCGGAACTTGGCGCAGCCTCCTGTTGCAAGGAGCGGATGAAGGAGTTGAACCCCTCGGCTGCCGCTTGCAAGCGTGCGAGAAGGCTTTGGTACTCGCTACGGGCGCGAATAATATCACTTTCCAGACGGTTTTGCTCGATGCGAGCATCGTTCAATTTTCGCGAGCGTTCGAGTTCTGCATCGCGCAGAATAAGTTCCGCCTCACGCTTCGCCTGCTCCGTAATTGTAACGGCGGTTTGCTGGGCGGCGGCAAGCGTTTTCTCGATCGTCCGCTCGAGCGAGGAATATTGTTCGAGCTTTTCAAGCACAATCGCCATCCGCTCCTCGGATTCTTTTTTATCGACCATCATTGCTTCAACCTCCGCCGAAATTTGATCGAGAAACGCTTGCACCTCTTCCGGATCGGCGCCCCGCATTTTTTGTGTGAACTCTTTCTTCTTAATTTCCAGGACGGTCAGCATAAAGGTAAATTTATGATCTTCGTTATTCAAACAGGGCAGAGCCGATACGCACGATCGTCGCGCCTTCTTCGATCGCGACTTCGAAAATCGTTCGACATGCCCATCGATAATTCCTTAAAAGCTTTTAGCTCGGGGTGGCGTTCCTGAATCCTATCGCGCAGTTCGCGAAGCGCGCGAAATTGCGGTCTTGTCTTTTCCGGATTTTCTTCGAAGGATGCCATCCCCATGAGGCCAGAGACAATGAGATTCGGGCAAGCCTTCGCAATTTCGAGCACGAGCGCTTCCGCGTCGTTTGGCGCTACGCCATTTTTTTGCACCTCGCCGCTGATGTTCACTTCGATCAGGATCTTTATCGTCCGGTCGTTCGCGCGCCTGGAAAGCTCTTTAGCGAGTTCCAAGGAATCTACAGATTGAATCATGTCGATGAACGGGGCAATGTACTTCACCTTATTGGTTTGAAGATGCCCAATGAAGTGCCAGCGAATATCGGGTGGCAACTCATCCTTCTTCCGGAGCAATTCCTGGACGCGGTTCTCGGCAAAATCGCGGAGTCCCGCGTGATACATTTTTCGCAGAGCATCAAGAGACTGCTGTTTGGAAACCGCAAGCAGCAGTATCTCGCGCGCATCGCGGCTGGCGCGCGCGCAAGCGATTCGGATCCTGTTTTGTACTTGCTCGATCATGCGGTTGGTCAGAGCTAAACGAGAGAGACGAATCGGAGAGTCCCCAACACGGGATTTTATTTCTGGCAACGCTGCCAAGAGAATGCGGGAAATGAATCTTCGGATTGCACAGATCGTAAGAGCAGCATGGATACTCCCCTCAATCATAAACCGATGGTTTCTCGAACAATCGTTTCCGTACTCCTGGGCGTTCTGCTCGTTACGATCTGGGGATGTGCCGCCTCCACGAGTGACCTACGCGTGGTGAAATCGGTGGACATTCAGAGGTATCTCGGTCCATGGTACGAGATCATGCGCTTGCCAAACAGCTTCGAATCGGGGCTCACCTGCGTCATGGCGAACTATTCCCTCAAGCCGAACGGCGATATCAAAGTGGAGAACTCCGGACACAAGATCGGCGAAACGGACAACGTGAAAACGGCGACCGGAACAGCCTGGGTGCCGGATACCGCGGAGCCCGCCAAGCTGAAAGTCCGGTTTTTCTGGCCATTTACTGGTAATTACTGGATTATCGCGCTCGACCCAAACTACCGCTACGCGATGGTTGGCGATCCTTCGCGCGACTACCTTTGGATCCTCAGCCGCGAAAAAATGCTTCCCGAACGTACCCTGGATACCCTGCTGGCACAGGCCCAGTCACAGGGCTTCGATACCTCGCGCCTTTCACGGACTCCTCAGGACTGCCCGTAACGCGCTGTTCCTATCCTTTCGCTAATGCCTCCGCTCCGCCCACGATTTCCAAAATCTCCTTCGTGATCGCGGCCTGCCGCGCTTTATTGTAGGAAAGCTGAAGGGAACCGATAAGGTCTTTGGCATTGCGCGTGGCGGAATCCATCGCGGTCATGCGGGCGCCTTGCTCGGCGGCATTGGATTCGAGCATTGCACGCCAGAGCATCGTCTCCAAATGGCGAGGAACAAGCACGTTCAGAATGGAAATCGGGTCCGGCTCATAAATATAATCTCGCTCGGGTCCTTTGCCTTCGACAAACCCAGAGGGATCGAGCACCGGCAGCAGCCGCTCCGCAACCGGCTTTTGGGAGACGACAGACCGGAACTCGTTAAAGAGAAGTTCGACACGGTCAGCCTCGCCGCGATTATAGAGGTCGGTTACAAACAGGGTAATGGCCCGGGCCGAATCGAATTCGAGCTTCGTAAAAATGCCCGGATATTTTCCGGCCACTTTGAAATTCCGTTTCGAAAAATAATCCGTACCGCGCCGGCCCATGGTAACGATCGAAAGCCGCCCGGATTTTCGGTGCTCCGCATATTCATCGCGAATGCGGGCCTCGGCAAACCGGAGCAAATTGGAATTGAACGCACCGGCAAGCCCGCGATCGCTCGTTACGACGATTAGGATGACGCGCTCTGTCTCATCCCTCGGTCGCCCAAAGAGAAGCGGAGAGCGTGCTTCTTCGAGCGCAGCGCTTTGGAGCAAGTCTTTGAGCAGTCCTTCCAGCGCGCGAGCATAGGGCCGCGCGGCATTGATCGAATCCTGAGCGCGGCGCAGCTTCGCGGCCGCGACCATTTTCATCGCCTGCGTGATCTTCGCCATCGAGCGCATCCCTGTGATGCGCCGGCGTATTTCTCGTAATGTTGCCATACTTCGTTTACAATTTCTTAGAACGAGAGAATATTTTCCATAGATTGCGGCAGATCGGAGGGTAATCCATCCGAGGGTTCGCCGGCCACGTTCGAATAAACTTCACGAAACTCTCCGTGGCCGGTATAGGTGCCGCGCGCCCCCTCCGTTTCGGAATTCACGAACAGGAAATAGGCGATATGATAGCCTTTTACGCGGCTCTCGTCGATCCAAAGCTCATATCGGCGTTCGGAGTCATAGAGCGACCCGACATCCTGAACCCTATCTGGTTCCCCATATAATAAAAGGACACGACCCATATCGGTCGCGACGCCTAAGTGATTCGGCGTGCTATAACGCTGGTTTGCGAGTTCGACGCGGCGCATGTACTCCTGGCGGACTTCGTTCATCGGTGAGCCCGTTACATTGTGCGCTCGCCAAAAGCGATTCAGCCATTCATCCAGTTCTTCGTTCGAGGATATAGTAACCAAATTGTCCAGTTCCGAGGTCGTCGCAATATATCGAAGCTCCTCACGGAGCGAATCCTTGCGTGTCAGCGGCATCGCTGGTTCGTGCAAAATATTGAAAAAGAATCCTAATTCGATCCCGCCCCAGGCTTCGAACCGGTCGTCGATCGGGATGCGCCGAAGTTCCGCCACGAATCGGAGCTCCACCGGATTCGAGCGCGCCGCGAGATCCATCCGCAGACCGGTCGAAAAGAAATCGCTGTCACGGCCATCGTCGATGAAGAGGAGCGCGGCATCCGCAAAGACGCCATAGTCGGCAAGCTGCGAGGCAGTGATTGGGAAGCGCAGCCCAAGATCGACAGCGCCCGTGGAAGGGTTCGAAAATCCCCAATGGAATCCGGCTGTAAGATCGAGGTTGCTGGTTTGGGCAAAAAAATCTGCATTCGCCGTGGGCTGCAATGCGGTCGTCGGCACCTGGCTATAATAGCCAATGCCGCCGGTAAGCGCGAGATCGATCCGGCGCTGATGCGGCGAAGAAAACCTCACTTGCCTCGGCGTAAATGTGACGGGCCGGGTAGTATCGGCAAAGCGGCTTGAATCGACGTGACGAGCTGCAGAGAGGCTATCGCGCGTTTGCGCGACTGCCATGCCCCGCATGGCAAGGAACATTACGTTCCCGAAAACAAACAGGAGCAGCGCGCCCGGCCGGTAGGTCATCGAGCTTATAAACACGCGGCCAAAGGAAAAGTCGCGCGAACTGCTCTATTTGAAGCTAGCCGCGTAATCGCCGATGACTTTCTTCAGCCGCTCCGTAATCTCCGGCGTTAATTCCTTCTTCAATGCAATCTCCCCCAGGAGGTCGGCATTACGGAGACGCATCGCCTCCAGCAAGCCTGTTTCGAAACGGCGAACCTGTTCGGCGGGAATCGCATCGATAAAGCCATTCGTCCCCGCGAAGATGGAAACGACCTGCTCCTCGACCGGCATCGGCTGATATTGGCCTTGCTTCAAGAGTTCCACAAGCCGCTGGCCGCGGCGAAGGAGTTGCTGCGTAGCTTTATCCAAATCGGAACCAAATTTTGCAAACGCTTCGAGTTCCCGGTATTGTGCAAGATCCAAACGGAGCGTTCCTGCAACTTTTTTCATTGCCTTGATCTGGGCATTTCCACCCACGCGCGAAACGGAAATGCCAACGTTAATGGCCGGACGAACACCGGCATTAAAAAGATTGGGCTCCAAATAAATCTGGCCATCCGTAATTGAAATAACATTTGTCGGAATGTAGGCCGATACGTCACCCGCCTGCGTTTCAATAACGGGAAGCGCGGTAAGTGAGCCGCCGCCCAACTCGTTATTCAATTTCGAAGCGCGCTCGAGCAAACGAGAGTGAAGATAGAACACATCTCCGGGATACGCCTCGCGTCCCGGCGGCCGACGAAGCAGCAGCGATACTTCACGGTAGGCCGCCGCATGCTTCGAAAGATCGTCGTACACAACAAGGGCATGTCGGCCCGTGTCGCGGAAATGCTCACCCAATGTCGCACCGGAATATGGTGCGATGAACTGCAACGGCGCGGGATCGGACGCGGTGGCTGCGATGATCGTCGTGTACGCCATTGCGCCCTGCTCTTCCAATTTCGTGCGTACGGCCGCGACCGTAGAAGCTTTCTGGCCGATCGCGACATAAATGCAATAAACCGGGTTGATACCGCGCTCTTTCGCCTCGGGCGCGTGGGTCGAGCGCTGGTTGATTATCGTGTCGATCGCTACGGCGGTTTTGCCAGTCTGCCGGTCGCCGATGATGAGCTCGCGCTGGCCTCGGCCAATCGGAATCATTCCATCGATGGCTTTGATGCCGGTCTGCAGGGGCTCTTTCACTGGCTGGCGTTGCATAACACCGAGCGCCTTGCGCTCGATGGGAAGGAATTTGTCCGTCTTGAAATCCGGTCCGCCGTCAATCGGCTGGCCCAGTGGGCCAATCACGCGGCCAAGCATCTCATCGGTGACAGGGATCGAGGCAATGCGGCCCGTGCGGCGAACCGTATCGCCTTCCTTTACCAGTGTTTCATCGCCAAAAAGCACCGCGCCCACATTATCTTCTTCGAGATTGAGCGCCATTCCGAATACACCGTTCGGGAACTCGAGTAGCTCGCTCGCCATCACCTTCGTCAGGCCGTAAACGCGCGCGACTCCATCGCCAACCATGAGAACGGTGCCAACCTCATAGACATCGACTTCTTTTTCAAATCCCGAAAGCTGCTGGCGCAAAATCGCGCTTACTTCGTCCGGACGTACTGCTGACATAGAAGGCTCCTTTATTTTTTCCTGTGTGTTAAAACTCGTTTCTTCCTGGGATGCTCCAGCGCCCAAAAGCGATATTTGATGTTGCGCTTCGGATTTCCTTTCTCGAGCGAAACCAGTTCGCTTCTGACGATAAACGATCCATTTTGCTGCGGTGGAATACCATGAAAAACGATCTTCACCAATCCCACGCCGCCCACGAAGTATTTCGTCATTTTACCGAAGCCGGCTGGCGTCTCTACCATTAACGCCTTAGAAAAATTCCCATACGCAACAGAAACCGGCACGCTATCGGCGACGACCGTCGTGCGGATCGTATCGCCCGCACGGTCCTTCCAGGTTGCTCCAACATCAAGCGGGTTCACGAGCAGAACGTGATTCAATTCGCTCGTAATCGAATGATTGAACACCGTCATGATGACCGAATCATCCACATAATATTCCGACTCCGAAAGCTTTGCACTATCTTCGAAGCCAGCATGGTACGGAGTGGAGGAGATGCACCGAAGCACCGGCAGCCCCTGCAGCGTCATTCCGGAGTCCGAAATTATTCGCTCGAAGCTATAGGTCGTGTCGCTTTTTAGCACGTGGCTGCTTTCATCGAGCATCTGCGCGACGGTTCTCAGCGTCCATTTCGCGCCGAGATTGGCGGGATAAAAATAAAATCCAACCGAGTTCGAATCGAGATTGCATGTAGGCCGGAAGGTATTTTTCGGGTGCAAAATTTGGATCTGCATCCGACCCTTCTTCGGCTTGGTCGTGGAAGTACTCTGCGCACACGTCAGGCACGGTGCAACAGACAACGCGAGGACTGCCGCGACCGCAAAGAATTTCCGCTGATTTCCAATGAACAAGATCGTTCTAATTCAAAATCGGCGCCCCGTCCTGCAGGAACTGTTCCCGGAGCATTTCGAGCTGATGTTTCAGGCTGGCATCGACCATCTCATCGCCCATGCGAGCGACGAAGCCGCCGCGCAACGCGGGATCGATACCAAATTCGGCGCGAATGCGCTTGCCAGTCATGCGCTCGAGCTTCGCCATGAGCAGCATCTTCTCTTCTTCCGTCAGCTTGGACGCACTCTGGATATCCGCGCGAAGAATATTACGGCGGGCATCGAGCATCCGAAGAAATTCTTCAGCCGTCGCGAGCACATACTCCGCACGGCCTTTCGTCACCAGCAGCGACATGAAGCGCATCGTGATTTCGAGCGAACGCTTGCCAAAAATCTCCCTCAGAATTCTGAGCTTCTGATCCGGCGTGGCAACAGGGCTCGCGAGAAAAATTTTGAGTTCCCGCGAATCTCGAATCGTCGTTTCGACATCATGTAAATCGTCGGCCAACTTATCGATAAGCTTCTGCTCCTCGGCTAGTTCCATCAGTGCGCGCGCGTAGCGCGCGGCGATTCTTCGGTTCATTGGTGCTCCTTATGCTGCGGCAGGGGCCACGGCGGGCGTTTCGGTCGTGAGATCCGCGATCATCTTATTGATGATCTTGCGGTGCCGTTCTTCGTTCATGTTTTCATCGAGCAACTTCGAAGTTGCCAGGATGGCAAGATCGGAGACTTCCTCTCGTAATTTCACGAGTGCATGTTGCGTATCGCGTTCGATTTCAGCGCGGGCTTGCACAAGCATCCGGTCGGCTTCAGCTTTGGCCTTTTCGACCAAATCGCGGCGCATCTGTTCCGCATAAGCGCGGCCTTCGTGCAATGCTTTCTGGACTTCCTCTTCCGCCTTCAGGCGCTCCGCCTTGTTCTCGGCGATGAGGCGCTCGGCATCAGCCCTCGCTTGCTCCGCTCGCGAAAGCGAATCCGCGATGGCCTGCTCGCGCGTCTTTAGCGACGCGATGAGCGGTTTCCATGCTACCTTCCCTAAAATTACGAGAAGAAGCAAGAAAATGATAAAGGTCCAAATGATTAGACCTGGATTAATCGATAGCATAATGGTTCTCGTGCAGCGCAAACTTCAGTTTGCGACCCGCGTGGGTTGCGAACTGAAGTTTGCGCTACAAAATCCACGATTTATTTCGTAGCCAAAATGATGCAAATAACCAGGGCAAACAGCGCAATTCCCTCGATGAGGGCGGCGCCGATGATCATTGTCGTGCGAAGTCCGCCCGACATTTCCGGCTGCCGTGCCTGCGATTCAATCGCCGAGGCGACGAGCTTGCCGATACCCTGTCCCGCGCCGAGCACCGCTACGCCAGCGCCAATGCCTGCTCCTAAAAATGCTAATCCTGCTGGATTCATGTCGTCTATTGTCCTTTCGATGTATGAGTTACTGTTTCAGAGATTCGATCAAAAAAACTTTGGCTCCGTGAGCCTTCGGGCATCCCGATTTCTTACCATCCATGCCCCGTCGCGGCTAAATGATCGCCATCCGGCGCATGAGGAAGATCGTGGTCGTGAACTTCTTCATCATGATTTGTATGCACCATCATGCCGATAAATAGAGCCGATAGTATCGTGAAAATGTAGGCCTGAAGTGTGGCCACAAAAATTTCGAGAAGATAAACAAACAGCCCGAATGGCACGGTTACGAGCGCACCGACAATAATCGAATGGAATAAAAGCGCAAGACAAATCAGCGAAATGATGATAATATGTCCCCCACTCATATTCGCGAAAAGACGGATGCACAGTGCGAATGGCTTCGTGAAGATACCCATGAATTCGATGGGGACCATAATCAGGAGCAGGAACGCCTTCATAAAAACGGAAAGCTCCATCTCGTGAAGGCCCGCGGTCAGGTGCAACAGAAAGGTCTTAACACCCATCGTCCAAATCCCGACGAACTGCGTGATTACGAAGGTGCAGAGCGCGAGTGCTGCGGTAATCTCAATGGAACTCGTTGGTGTATGCGCCCAGGGCAGCAGACCGGTGAGGTTCGCGAATAAAATAAAGAAAAAGACTGTCAGGAAATATGGGAGAAGTCTGGAACTATAAGGCTCGGCGATGTTCGGCGCGACAATATCATCGCGCACAAACACGATCAGCACTTCAACCAAATTTCTAATCCCGCTCGGCACTAACGATTTCTTCGCCCTCGACGCTGCAATGCGAGCAATGATCGCCAGCATAACGCCCGCAAACGCAAGAAAGAAGAGATTCGACGTTATGGAGAGGTCGAGACCTATCGGCTTACCGTCGAGCCGCAGAGCGGCTCCTTTTTCAGCAAGCGGCGACGTTGCAATTAGATGCTGTGGATCGAATTTGGGATCCACGTTCGTCGTATAAATGCCACTCTGCATAAGCGATTCCTGGCTGGCATAGTAATGAAGCGAGCCTTGATCGAAAAAAATGTAGGGCAATGGCATCTCACCGAACGGCATGAAATTTACCGAGTGGTGATTGCCCAGCTCACGAAACCCCTCGCTAAAAAAGTTTGGCTTAACCGCTTCCGATGTAGCGGCGGCCGGGGGGTGGGCCAGGGTGGTATCTGCTGCCATTATTGTCCCAGCAGCCTCCCTTTATTGTGAACGTACGCGATCTCGATCGCGAGATAGGAAAAATAAGTGACGAGCAGCCCGATAATGACTCCTGCGGCATCTAACTTAAGTATCAGGTACCCGACGCAAAAAGCCAGCAGCAAGTTGAACATGCGAATCACAATGCTCATGATCGCAATCATAAGGAACATCGCGTTCGGTTGCTCGAAAGCCCATTCGGTGACGAGAAAGCTCGCAAAACTCGTAACAATGGGCAGGGACATCCCGAAATAACAAGCCCGCATGAAAGCGGGGCTTGCGAAAAAATACATGAGGACGGAACTAACGAAAAGGAGCGCTCCGGTCAGAAGAAAGTACCGCTGGATAAAATAGCGGCTGGCCTCCTGGCTTACTAATTGGTCGGCAACACTACGGCCGTTGGGCAGCGGCGCCACCATCACGCCAGATTGAGGGGCGTGCGTCTCGAATGTGGTGGCTTTATCGTGACTCAATGGATGAAAAACCTTTCGGGGCGATAATACGGAAAAACTATAGCTAAAGTTACTTTTCAAAGCGAAGAATCCGATGAATTCTTAGCCTTTGGCACGCAATTTTTTCCGCGCGCGCGCTCCAAATGCTTTTTACCGCGATTTCGTTTCGCGTTTGGCTTTGGTATCCGAAGTTTTTTGAAGGTGCAGGACCGTAATTATGAAATAAGCAAGGCTCCCAATAGCGCCAAAGGACGTGAAAATGGCCGTCCAGAGTGGTGTGGTGAGGAAGTGATGGTCCAGCCAATACCCGATGCCGAAAAAAGCAAGAATGGTCAGGACAAGCTGGATTCCCAGCGTAAGATACGGTCCCGTTTCCTGCAAAGCTTTCTGCTGCTCGGCCATTTCGCGGCGAGCGCGGGATTTTCTGTCTTCAGGCACTCTTGGCTTCCATTAGTTCGTAAATCGAAATCCGATTCCCTTCAGGATCGCGGAAGGATGCCATGCGGTAGCCATCTTCTTCATCGTTTTGGACGTTCGAAGAATTCACATCCAACCGATTCCAGCCGAGCCATTTCCTCACTCATATTTTTTACTTCAAACTCGATTCCAATCCGCCCGTTTGCTTCACCGGTTTGATGCGTACCATTAATTCCGAGCCGCACCGCGCCGGCATCCAGCCAGCCATAACGATGCTCCGGCTGAAGCGTGATCGGTCTCAGTCCCAGCACATCCTGATACCACTTAACCATTCCCTCCCAATCGGCGACGTGGAGATCGATGAGATTAAGTTCCATCGAGGTCAATGCAGAATCTGCATCACGCGCGAAAGCGATCCGCCGTTTGCCTCGAGCCGGTATGTGTAGGTTCCCGCTGGAAGCGTGGAGCAATCGAATTGCACGAGATGCCTTCCCGCGGGTTCGAATCCCCGCGCCGCGATTGCCACAACGCGGCCAGCCATATCATAGATCGTGAGTGTGGTGTAGCACGCTTCTGGAAGTGAATATTGAATATCCGTGGGCGAACTCGATAGGAGCGGATTCGGAGCATTCTGATCGAGCGAAAACGCCAGAGCAGTTGACGGATCCACGGCACTCCCTGTGTTCGAGAACGCGAGATCGTCGAACTCAGCGGTAGTCCCCACATTGCTCGTCCCGGTATAGGCCGGGATCGCAATCGTGATGTACGCCGTATCCGGGGCGTCGCTGGAACTCCAATTAATCGGGATCGAAAACGCGGCATACGACGACGCGCTCGCGCTGATATATTCGCTGCCGCCGCCAACGCCGACGCCGTTTTTCTTGAATGCTGTTACAATCAAAATCGAATCGCTTCCAACGGGGCTGAACTTGTAAAATCCGGTGAACGAACTCGGGTGATCGGTATAAACAAATCCGCCAGTGTCGGTGCCTGATACCTTACCGGCAACGGCAAGGGGAGGAATTTGTGCCAGCGTCTGTCCCCCGAAGACAATACCAACAACCGTTTCCTCCATCGCGGAAGAGCCGCCATGCGCGTCCAACGTTTGAATTATCGGGCTCAATGCCATGCCGGACACCGTGGTGTCATCCACCGTCCAGCCGACCGGCGCGCCGTTGCTCCACTGCTCGAAATCCCCGTTGGGGATGGGGGCTTGAGCGCGAAGCAGCGAAAATGGTACAAATGCGAATGCCATAAGAAGCAGAAAGACTCGTTTCATAAAAGAGGATGATAGATATTATTGAGCCGTCAATGTCCACGTAATGTGCTCGAGGTATGCGCCGGCACTATGGTCGTCCACCCATACATTCGTAGCTGAAAGGTGCTGAAAAATCAAGGCTCCTTCGTAGCTGTTGCCCGGATTTACCGCTACGTGCGTGGGCGACTCGCCGGGAACCTTCCAGGTAATATCATAGCCCGGAAGGTACCGCCATCGAGCATTCGTATGCAACACCATGGCATTCGATCCCAGAATAAATCCACCGCTTGTGATACTACTAATATTCATATCCTCTCCCCTCGTAAGCGACCAGGTATCAACCAGCGGGGCTAGAGAGGGACAAAGCGCTTCGTTGTATGTGCCATTTGCGGAGCTTGGGAACCAACCATACGACGTGGCGCTATAATCAACGTCATCGAGTTGAAAATCGATATACCCGCCGCTCACGTCGATGTACGTGATCGCACTTGGACAGGAATAGATCAACGTATCTACACCAGTCAACGTCCAATTCTTCGCAATGACATGGATGAACGCCGGCACAACATAGTTTTGGCCATTGGTGGAAACGGATGCGCTGAGTGTCACTAAATTGGGCGAGGGCATTTGCTGAGGAGCGGAATAGAGCACCGTCTGCCCCTCATTGCTGAGCGTTCCGAACCGTTGCGTTCCCGCCTGTGCCATTGACTTTCCACACCGCCGCAACAAGCGCAAACGGATTTGAAAGCTTCACCGGCTGTCCGGACGGGTCGTTGGCGGGTCGACCGACTTGATTTACTTCGAATCCGAGGGATGTTCCGGTAAGGACGACGCTCGACGCCGGGGTAATTTCAAACGAAAGATTTGCTGACCAATTGCTGAAATGAGAAATCGGCACCGTCACCGTGCGATGAACGGTATCGACCGATCCTCCGGTCACTCCGTACCAGCTTCCATCAATATCTAAATACGCAACGCCAACGAGTTCTGCGGAGGCTCCGATCATCGTCGTGTCGTAAGGAAGTGTGAGCGTCGCGGGCTTCGAAAATTGCAGCCCATTCGGCATGAGCGAATAAAGCGTTCCCACTTTTTGCGGGCAGGTATTCGAATCGGTGGATGAAATAATTGCGATATTCTGTGTGGAACTTAAAGCGCCAACAGGAATCACCAGCGTGACCTTCCCATCGGCGGAAGTAACCGTGCCGCCGTTCGGCCCAATCCCAGCACCACCCGTTGGGGTGCTGGGCGGATTTGTGCTCGAAGATTTACAGGACGCGATGGCAAGCGTAAGCATCAGCCACATCGGCAACGCGCGGCGGCCCTTCGCGTTCGAAGGGCCGTACTTCGCCGGACAATTTTTCGGGACATGCATAAAAGTGGAGTTTAGAATGTCATAAAATCCTTCACATATTGATTCTGATGATCGGCATCCACTTGATCGACGGTGATGCCGCTGTAAAGCATCGAGGAACCCGTGGAAAAGCTTTCCTGAAACGCGCCAATTTGCTGGCTGTTGTCATCGCTTCTCGTAGCAATGAGCGCTGCCTGGCCGTTACCATTCAAAATAGTTGTTTGGATCGCATCGTTCAGGCTGCTGTTGAAAAGCGTGAAGTTCAGCCCTGCGAAGGCGGTTCCGCTCTGCGCTTGCACGGCGGGATTCAGGTCGGTGATAACTTGATATCCCTGCGTGACGTTAGCAAGGTTTGCCGCTGCGAGCGCTGATCCATCAATACCTCCGTACGCTCCGGCAACAATGACGAGCTTCTTATTCGCCTGCTCGACGTATTCTGCTAAAATAGATGCCGCGTCCGAGTTGAACGTCACATCCCACTGAATGACGACGATTTTAGCATAGCCCTTAATCTGATCGAAAGTGAATTGTGGCGCGCCACCGCTGGAGAGGTCGCTGATCTGGTCGAACGTAACGCCGGAAGCCGCGAGCGGCGCGAGGTAATTCGTGAAATCGGTCGGAGCGCTCCCATAAAACAGCACTAGCGTGGTTGATGACTGCGAGGCCACGGCGACGTTGACGGCATTGCTCGCGGTCAGATCGCCATAGGCGTCGTTCGGCAGCGAGGCGGTGATGTTCGCCGAGCCTTGCTTCGAGAGTGCGGTTGCAACCCCCGTCCCATTGATGACGACACTCTGCGCATTATCGGACGACCAGATGAACGCGCTTGGAGATAGCGGAATCTGATTGTTCGATGCGTCGTAGGCAATCGCGGTGAATTGCTGAGTCTGCCCGGGAGTAAGCGTCGGAACCGTCGTCGGGATGATGGAAATTTTATTGATGGTCGGCATCTGCCCCGGCGCTGTGGCGAAGGCCACGTTCGACCATGCTGAAGCTGCGTTGCCGCTGCTGACCGCTTTGATGCGGTAATAATAGACCACCGTCGGATAAAGCTGTGCGTCGCTGTAACTATTCGGCCCCGGCGCGGACGCGTCGATGGTGTCCAGCGGTTGGAGGGCAGACCAGCGCTCGATGATATAATGACTGGCCGCCACGCTGCCGCTGGGTTCGGTCCAACTGAGATTTATGGTGCTAGGTGAAGTCGAAACGCCAGCCGCATGAAGTCCTGATGGTGTGGGAGGTGAATTCGCGTCGGCAGTGTTATTGATAACGGTGACTGTCACCTTCTGGGTGGAAGTACCCGCCGAATTTTTCGCGGTCAGCGTGTAGGTGGTCGTCACGCTCGGATAGACCGCGACGCTTTCGCCCGAATTAGCCGTCTGGTCTCCGACTCCCTGATCGATCGTCACGCTTGTTTGGGTTCCATCGAGATCCCACGTCAGCACCGAAGAATCGGTCGTCGTGCTAAAATCCACGGTGGCCGGGGCGGCGGTGAACGAATTAATTACCGGGCCGCTGCCGCCATTGGCCGGCGGGTTCGTGCTGTTACTCTTGCATCCGGAAATCGTAATCGCCGCCAGGAGAAAAGCCGGAACAAAATACTTTAGGTTCTTCATGGAATCAAGAAAAAAGTGAAAACAAAAAAGGAACGTCAAGAAAGACGATATGAAGGAAGAAACTTGAAACAACCTGCATTTTGAGTTTGGTTTCAAGCCATCAACGGCTGGGCCTTGAGATTACTTTCTCCGCGATACTCTTCGCCTGCATGAATAAAAGTAGATAATCATTCCCTCCGGCTTTCGAATCCGTGCCGGACATATTGAACCCGCCGAAGGGATGCGCCCCCACCATCGCACCGGTGCATTTCCGGTTAATATAAAGGTTGCCGACAAAGAATTCCTTTTCCGCCCGCTCAATATTTTTTCTACTCTTCGAATATACCGCGCCAGTCAATCCATACTCGGTATTATTCGCGACTTCGAGCGCCTCATCAAAATTTTTGACGGGAATGAGCGCCAGCACGGGACCGAAAATTTCCTCCAAGGCAATACGCGCCGTTGGCTTGACATCGGCGATCACGGTCGGCTTAATATAGTAGCCCTCCATTCCAGCCGGTTCCCCACCCGCAACAACTTTCCCTTCACCTCGGCCAATCTCGACATAATTTTGGATCGTCTTGAAGGCCCGCTCGCTCACGACAGGCCCAATTCGCTTATTCTCGACGGGATCGCCCATCTCCATCGCATTTACCCGCTCCACGATTTTCTTCACCATTTTCGGGTACACCGCTTGCTCGATAATGGCTCGTGAACAAGCCGAGCACTTCTGTCCCTGGAAGCCATACGCGCTCGTAACGATTCCTTCGGCGGCCGCATCGAGATCGGCGTCTTTGGCAACGATAATGGCGTCCTTTCCGCCCATTTCGGCAACGACGCGTTTGATCCATCGCTGCCCCTCGCGCGGCGTCGCCGCATTTTGCGCAACACGAAGCCCCACTTGCTTGGAGCCTGTAAAAGATACGAACCGCGTTATGGGACTATCGACCAGATAATCTCCCACCTCGCCGCCCGGCGCGGTAAAGAAATTCAGCACGCCCGGCGGCAAGCCTGCTTCTTCCATGATCTCGTGAAACAGCCAGCCCATCATCGGGCTGTCGCTCGATGGTTTGAGAACTATTGTATTCCCCGTCACGATAGCGGCGCTGGACATGCCCACCAAAATCGCAAATGGAAAGTTCCACGGCGGAATGCTCACGCCTACGCCTAATGGAATATATTCAAGCCAATCTTTTTCGCCTTTAAGCTGAACGAGCGGCTGCGGACCGCCCAAGCGCAGCATCTCGCGTGCATAAAATTCGAGGAAGTCGATCGCTTCAGCGGTATCGGCATCAGCTTCCGCCCAGTTCTTGCCAACTTCGAGGACCATCCATGCATTGATTTCATAGCGCCGGCGGCGAGCGATCTTCGCAGCGCGGAGCAGGACATTCGCACGCTTCTCGTAGGGCGTCCGGCTCCAGCTGGGAAACGCATCGCGGGCGGCTTCGAGCGCCTTCTGCGCCAGTTGAACCGTTCCCTTCGCGAAATAACCAACGATCTCCTCCGGATGCGCCGGATTGCGGGAAGCGATCGTCTCCTTCGTGCCCAAATGCTCGCCACCAATGACAAGCGGGTAAATCTCGCCCAAATCATTCGCGGCTTTTCGCAGCGCACCTTGGATCGCCCTGCGCTCTGCGGGCTTTGTGTAATCTTTGTACTCTTCGTTCTTGAATGCGGGAATTTTGATTTTTGCCATGGGCCGCTAAACATTCAGAGAACAGGTTCGGCTCCATTTGAAATAAATTCCATCGGCATTCCGGAACGTTGACCAGAATAAGCCGATCACGCCCGCGGCTTGAGCGCTATCTCTTTTCGCTTCATGGCCGATTGATAAATCGCATCGACGATGGTCATCCGTTTAGCGGCCTCCTCGCCCGTCGATACGAGTGGAACTAATCCCTTCACCGCATTCACGAAATAGCGCAACTCGTTCTCGTACGATTTTTTATACAATGCAACAGGCGTTTGCTGCTTCACCGGCGTAAGATTGATGAGGCTGCCATGAACCCGCTTCATCACTTTCAGCGGGTTGATGAAGGCGCTGCCATCATTGCCGAAGATATTGCAGTAAAAGAAATCTCCCTCGCGCTGAAACGTCCAGCTTACTTCGATCGTGAAGGTCGTGTCGGTTCCCATGCGGACGAAAATGGCGGCGGAGTCCTCCACCGTTTTCGTTTGCTCGTGATACGTACTGGCCGAGACGGTCTGCACGTCCGGATAATCAAGCAGCCAAAGACCCAAATCGAGCATGGCGATTCCCAAATCGAGAATCACGCCGCCACCCGATTTTTCTTTCTGCTGATGCCAGGGAGAGACGCTGGATTGCTGCTTGAGCCATCCGGATTTGATATAATAAACCTTCCCAAGTTCTTTTTTATCGATGAAGGTTTTTAGCAGCATCGTATCGGGCCGGAAGCGATTATTCATTCCCACCATAAGCTTGCGTCCGGTTTTTTGCGCAGTAGCCGCCATGTCCCTTGCTTCCTTTGCCGTGCGGGCGATCGGCTTTTCGACGAGCACATCGAGCCCGGCTTCCATCGCCTGAATGGCAAGCGGCCGGTGCGTATCGGTAGGAGTGCAGATGTCGATCGCGTTCAGTTCCCGCGCGATTGGCGAAGCGAGCAGCGCATTGAGCGATGTGAACGAAGACGGAATATTTCCCCGGCTGGCCACTGCTTGCGCCTTTCGTTTGTCCGGATCGACCACGGCGGCGATTTCCACGTCCGCCATTTTTTCCAGCACCGGCAAATGCACGACTTGCGCCACATTGCCGCAGCCGATAAGAGCGATTTTTACTTTATCCATGGTACAAAAATACGAACAGGACGTGGCTAAAGGCACGCGTTCTGAAAAATGACCGAGAAATAATTGCGAAATCTCAACGAAATCACTCGAAATTGGGGTTCATCTTTGGTTCGAAGAAAATTTTTTGTAACTTTCTCGCTCGGGCGGAGTTTTAGAGATGAATCCGCCTTTATATCTCCATTTTGAAAGGACTTTTATGAAACGATCGATTCTTTATATATCCGGATTGCTTGCACTCGGGTTTGCCGCCGGGTGTGGCAGTTCTAACGGCCCGACATCCACTCCGCCCCAAGTGAACTACACGCAGGGCCAAACCTACGTCTATACCTCGCAGGCGCTTGATGCCACGACGGGGCAGCCATCAGGGGCGGTTGATACGATTTCCTCGGAAGTCGTCGTAACCGGCGCCAGCTATCAAGGGATGACGAACGTCACGGAAATTCAGAATACGCACTCGAGCGGCTCGGGGATGGACACGACCTACATCGCCCAAAATAACGGCGAGTACTGGCATTATAACTACGGAGTTGAAACGTTGAACAGTAATTCGTCCGTCCTCGGCTTCGTTAATAGTGGAAAACCGATCAATGCCGGCTGGGTTCTACAGGCCAAGCTTTCGGCAAATTCCGGGGATACATGGGTTGGCACTAACACGCAGCTTAACCTGACCGCAGGATCGGTCAATCTCACCGATAGCGCGGTGGAAGCTAACGATACCCTCATCACGCTCGGATCGGGTCAAGTAACCGCCAAGCATTCGGTTCACACGGTCACGCTGAATGCCGGTCTCGTCAAGGCAAGCGAGCAAGTCGATACCTATGTATCGACGCAGGATGGAACAGTAGTCGATGTTGACCATCCGACGGTTTTGGCATCAACTCCAACACCGGGCTTGATAAAGGTCCTGGTAGTCGCGAAATGACTCGCGGATCTTAGCCTCGGACGCCTGCGCGATCCGAGGCGGAGCAACTTTGGGAAGGCCGGAGTGTTCTAACCTTCAATGAAGGCTTCTCGCTGGGCTGTTCTCCTTTCAATTTCTTTGCTCTCCTCGCTGGCCGAAGCCCAGACGAGGATGGATCTTTGGCGGGATCCTTCATATTTTCGCGGCTTCGTCATCTCTCCGAATGTGCCAATCTCTGAGCAGGATATTGCCGATGTCCGCTCTGCCGGGGCCACGCTCGTTTGCCTTGCGACGGACGGATTTTGGGCACCGGCCTCGCCCTACACAGTAAACCAGCAGAACATTCAGGCGCTCGACACGCGCATTGGATATTGCGACGCGGTGGGTATTCATTACGTCATTGCGGTCCGTCAGGGGCCCGGCCGATACGATGTAGCAGATGAAGGAACCGGATTGGATCCACCGTCGACGATTTGGAAAGACAGCATCCAACAAGCCTTATATGGGGAAATGCTTCGCGTGATTACGGCCCGCTATATCGACGATCCCTTATTCGCGGGCATTACGCCTACCGTCGAGCCGGATCCCTTCTTCGACAGCCTTTGCTGCATAGACACCGCCCAGTTCGATTATTATTTCACTCGAAACGATGTAAACTTCGATGCGATCACCCAATTGTGGGTCGATTCGATCCGCGCTGCCTCAGCGGACATTCCGATTCTCATACAAGGTCCGGGCTATTCGAATCCGATCGTCTTTTCACTCGTGCCAATCATCCATGATCCGAATATCGTTTATGAGTTCCACAATTACCATCCAATACAATTCACCGAAGCAGCGGATACCGCATCGGTTTCTTATCCGGGAACCTATCTCGACGCCATAAATGGCATACCGTTGCTCGCCAGCTTCGACAAGACCTTCCTCGAAGATACCCTCCTTGAAGATGTTTCCCAAGTAGCGGAACGAACAAATGCGCCAATTTTTTTGGGCGAATTCGGAATCACCTATCCGCATACCGGCGGCCCGCAATATCTGGATGATATGAGTTCCATCGCACTCGCGAACGGCTGGCATTTTGCCTATTTCGATTACTGGCACCGCCCGAATGGTGAGGGGCCATGGGATTATAGAGACTGGGATCCCGCGTATTGGGATACGATTCTTCAATCGTTTCAAACCCCAAGCCCCGCGCTGGTTCAAACGGCGGCGCGGCCCGACAATGACCTAACTATTATTCAAACGGCCGAAGATGAACTACTTGTCGAGTGGTCAGTTCCCAACATTCCGGTTCACTTCACGATCGAGGATATTCTGGGCCGGCCGGTCGAATCTTGCTACCGAATGAGCGGGAACTTTACAATCCGAACACCGGAACTTGCTCCCGGCATTTATGCCCTCGTAGTGTCTTCCGGCGCATACCATGCTTCAAAGCTATTTTCAACCTTGCATTAGCCTTACACCGCAGCCTCCGCCTTCGCGAGATGCTCGACGGGTGAGCGGCCAAACCGGCGGTCGAGTTCGTCCAAAGCAAGCTTAATGACAATGGGCCGGCCATGCGGGCAAACGTATGGCATCTGCGTCTCGAACAGCTTTTCAATCAGCACGTTCATTTCTTCCTGCGAAAGCTTGTCGCCTGCTTTGATGGCGGCTTTGCAGGCAAATGTTGCGGCAAGGCGGTCGCGCGTGGGTGTGGTCTTCAGTTCGCCGGAGGATTCGTATCCTTCGAGTACTTCGCGAAGAATCGATTGCTCGCGGCCAGGATGAACATCAGCGGGAATGCCATCGATGATAATGCTCGATCCGCCGAAGAAGCGAAGTTGAAAGCCGATGCGCTCGAGTTCCGCAAGCAGTTCCCGAACGAGTGCGATATCGCGCGGCGGCAAATCCAAATGCTGCGGAAACAAGAGTTGCTGTGACGATGGGTGATTATCCTCCATCGAACGCAACGCCCGCTCATAGAGAATACGCTCATGCGCCACATGTTGATCGACGATCATCAGCCCCGATTTGATCTGCGAAAAAATATATTTATTGTGAAGCTGCCAAAGGACTGGGCGATCCTTCAGCACTTCGGCCGCGAGGCCGGTGCGTTCCGCAGGTGGCTGCGAAACTGCAACGGACGCACCTGGCGCGAGAGTAGCCACCTGTCTTCCACGAAAGAGATCATCCGGCTTTGCGCCGAACAGCCGTTCAAGGGTTCCTAACCCAACTGAATCAGAACGGGAAGCCGAGGAGGCAGGACTGCCGTTTTGCATGGCCGGTTCTGAGTGGCCATTTGTCCTTGCCGATGCCTCATTTCTGATTCCTAATTCCTCTATCCTCGTGGGCGCCGAGGCATAATCTGGGAACCGCATGTGGGCGCCATCGAGGCCGGCATTCACGGAATCCGGCAGCGCCATGCTGGGCGCAAGCGCGCCTTCGCTGGCGGTGGCTTGCGTAGCACGGGCAAGGGTATCCTGCATCGCCCGGCGAACGTCTTCCATCACTCCGCGCTCATCTTCGAACTTTATTTCGAGTTTTTGCGGATGGACATTCACATCGATGTGCGCGGGATCGATCGTTAGATAAAGAAAGGCTGAAGGAAACGCGCCCTTCTCCACCAAATGCTCGTACGCGCTCGCCACGGCATAGGAAAGGCTGCGCGAAACGATCGGGCGATTGTTCACGAAAAAGAATTGCTCCGTGCGCACGCGCTTCACAAAACTTGGCGCGCTCACAAAACCGGTCACATGAATCGCCGGTGAGACGCTTTCGATCGACAGGAGTGCGCCACGAAGCCGCCCGCCGAAAATTTGCTCGATTCGTTCCGGCAAGGGTACTTCTGATGGAAGATCAAAAATCAAATCGCCATCGGCAACAAAAATAAAATGTACGTCGATATGCGCTAAGGCCGCTTTGGTTACCGAGTCGACGACATGCTTGAACTCGGTCGCTTCGGACTTCATAAATTTCCGCCGCGCCGGCATATTGAAGAAAAGATTCCGAACGGAAATCGAAGTTCCCTCGTCGCAGGCGATGGATTCGCATTTGCGAAGAATACTTCCCTCCACTTCGATCATGGTTCCCAATTCCTGCCGCGCCAATCGCGTGCGCATTTCAAATTGGGAGACAGAGGCAATAGCCGCAAGCGCCTCGCCACGGAAGCCATAAGTCAGAATGTGCTCCAAATCTTCGAATGTAACCAGTTTCGAAGTGGCGTGCCGCTCAATTGAGGTTCGTGCATCTTCGCGGGACATTCCGACGCCATCATCGACAACTTGAATGAGTGTTCGCCCGGCATCTTTCAGAATGACCGTAACGTGCCGCGCTCCGGCATCGAGCGCATTCTCCAAAAGCTCCTTTACGACGGATTCGGGCCGGGTGACGACTTCACCGGCCGCAATCTTCTGCGCGATGGATTCGGGTAATCTTCTTACTGCGGGCATTTCTGTGGGAGTACCGAATACCGAATATCGAGTACCGAGCGAAGAGAATCAAATATTCCTCACTCGTTACTCGTTATTCGTTACTCATCCACTCGTTATTTCCTCGGTCTGAAACATCATATCGCCGAACATGGCTTTCGCGAATTCAGCAGGATCGAACGGCTGCAGGTCTTCGATCTTCTCGCCAACTCCAATGTAACGCACCGGCACCCGAAGCTCGTTCGTGAGGGCAATTACGATTCCGCCTTTGGCCGTGCCATCTAATTTCGTGAGGATTAATCCGGTAACCGGCGCGACTTTCGTAAACTCGCGCGCTTGCTGCATTGCGTTTTGCCCGGTAGTGGCATCGAGCACGAGCAGGATTTCGTGCGGCACATCGGCTTTTAGCTTTCGCATCACGCGAGTCATTTTTTCGAGTTCGGCCATCAGATTTTGCTTCGTATGCAGGCGTCCGGCCGTGTCGATCATCACGACATCGGCTTCTTTTCCAATCGCCGATTGCACGGTATCGTACGCGACCGCCGAAGGATCCGCACCCTGATGCTGCTGCACAATTTCTACTCCGGCGCGCTCGGCCCACACTTCGAGCTGCTGGTTCGCGGCGGCGCGGAACGTATCCGCCGCCCCAATAATGACGCGCTTGCCCGCGTTGCGATAATTATACGCCAGCTTGCCGATCGTCGTCGTTTTGCCGACGCCGTTCACGCCAACAATGAGAATGACATACGGTGTCGTTGGAAGTTGCGAATCGAAATCCGGAAAGGATCTGATTTCATGGCCATTTACATTCCCCTTTCTCCACGCGCCGGAAAGCGCTTGTCCTATTTGGTCCCGCAATTCATCCCTCAATTGAGATGCTTCCGCCCATTTTTTGAATTGCATCTCATGCTCAAGATGAGCCATGATGCGCTCAGTGGTAGCCACGCCGACATCGGAGAGCAGCAGCGTCTCTTCGATTTCGCCCATCAATTCATCGTCGATCTTGCGGGATTGGTAGAAGACGCGATTGATCTTCCGCACGAATTCGTCGTGCGATTTTTGCAGCCCCTCGCGGAGCTTCGTGAGCTTGAATTTATCGAAAAAACCCATTCGGCGGGAAAGTGCTAAGTGCTTAAGGCGCTTTGGTAAGGCTAACCCTCTAACACCGAATCGAGATGGAAAGCTTCGCTACCTACAAAGGTAGAAAAGTGACTACGCGGAAGGCGCGACGGACAACAGCTTTTTCAACCTCGCTCCATACACCCCGAGCGATACCGCCATGAGTGCCGCGCTCACCCATTGTAGAACGATAGTTAGTTCCAGAAAGCCCGCCGGCTTGTCTGGAATGCCATCCCAGATCACCATGAGAAAAATCGTGATCGCAATCGTGATGACCGCAATTTTGCCGGGATAATTCGATGGCAATACCACGCCGAGCCTTCGCTTTGCCCACCAACCGGCAGCAAGGATAACGAGATCCCGGCCTACAATTGCAAAAAAGAACCAGAGCGGAATCAGGCGGTACATCGCCATCGCAATCACGACGAATCCGATGAAAATCTTGTCCGCCAAAGGATCGACGATTTTGCCGAATTCGCTGACCGTGTTCGTCTTTCGGGCGATGATTCCATCCAGAATATCGGTAAAGGCGGCAGCAACGCATATCGCGGCGACGAGATAATACATGTGAGTATCATGCTGCGAGGCCACGATGCAAAATATCGCTGGCAGCACGAACATCGCCCTCATGATGCTGATGAGATTCGAGGGCGTGAAGAGAGTATCCTTCGCGCGGTATTGAGTAATGGCTGGATTCGAGATTTCGCTCATGGGATTTCAATAAACATCATCAGGATCGCCAATATCATTGAAGAACGCGACACCATTCTTCGTCATGGTAAAAACGATTCGAATGTCACGGTTAATCTTGAACGCTCTGGCTTCCTTGAGAGTACCACCTAACTTATGGTTCTCCAAAGACGGATGGTAGGGTTCCTTGCTGAATAGATCAATTCTTTTCTGGACCATCAATTTGAGTTGGGGTTGTTCGCGCAACAATTTTCGAAGCGCCCGATCAAATGAGGTGGAGAAAAGTATCCTCCTTGTGATTCTTCAAAGCGACGCCAAAGCTCATCCATATCGTCGGTTGGTTCCGGTAATTTTCCTTCCGCCAATTCCTTCCAACTCGCTTCAATATTGCTTTTGATTTCCTCCCGCCGCCGCTCTATGGCATAATGCTTCGCTACCTCGACAAGATCCACCAACTCCTTGGCCGATCTCTCCTGGAGTTCCTCGACTAATTCACCGTACGTCAGTTTCATACGAACCCTAATTCAATGGCAGGAAAAATAATTCTCAGGCCGCTTCCACGGCTTTGCGCTGCGCGCCGCTCTTGATTCGTTCCGGAACTTTCGCCTGCTCCGGCCAGCTATTTGGATAGAGAATGCATCGGACGGTATGATCCGGCGAATCATCGGCCAACAGCGGATGAATCGACGAGCAATCTGCAAACGCTTTCGGGCAGCGTGGATGGAAATAGCAGCCGCTCGGCACGTTCGCGGGACTTGGCACATCGCCCGTGAGCACAATGCGGGAACGCTTCGCGCGCGGGTTCGCGATCGGCACTGCCGAAAGCAACGCTTCCGTATATGGCGCTTTTGGTTCCGCGTAGAGCGTTTTGTAATCGGTGTTCTCCACGATCTCGCCCAGATACATCACGGCCACGCGGTCAGAAATATGCTTGACGACCGAGAGATCGTGCGCAATGAAAAGATAGGTCAGGCCCAGAACGTTCCTGCAAATCCATCAGCAGATTCAGAACCTGCGATTGAATCGAGACATCGAGCGCCGAAACCGGCTCATCACACACAATAAATTTTGGTTCCACAGACAGCGCGCGCGCAATGCCGATGCGCTGCCGCTGCCCACCGGAAAATTCATGCGGATACCGGCGCGCATGCAGCGGACTAAGTCCCACAGTTTCGAGCAATTCGTTCACGCGATCTTTTCGCTCGGCCTCCGTCTTTCGAAGATTGTGAACTTTCAGAATTTCTGTCAGCATACCGCCAACCGTAATGCGCGGATTGAGCGAGCTATAGGGATCCTGAAAAATAATCTGCATTTGCCGCCGCATTTCGCGCAGCCGATGCGCGGGCATCGTCGTAATTTCTTCGCCTTCGAATTTCACGGAACCGCCCGTAGGCTCGATGAGGCGAAGGATGGCGCGGCCTGTCGTCGTTTTGCCGCAGCCGGATTCGCCGACGAGGCCTAAGGTTTCGCCTTTCCGAATGGTGAACGATACATCATCGACCGCCTTAACGTGGCCGACGGTCTTCGAAAAAAATCCCTCGCTTAATGGGGAAATACTTTTTGAGATGTGATACTTCTAACAGGTTTTCATTCATGCGTGCATTCCCGAACAGGAGCCTTTGTAACGCAATGCAAAGCGAAGAGAGTTCTGTTATCGCGCTATTTCGAGGGGAAGATTCAATCCCATATAAAATACAAGTCCAAATAAGATCAGCATTCCGATCGCATCGAATGGAACGAGCGCGTCATATCCCCACAAAACCATGAACTGCATCGCTACCAGCCCGGCCCAGCCAACGGCTGCCTGCCGTGACGTCAATGCGGCATCTCTTCCGTGCCAATGGATTCGCTTCTTTCGGAGCATCGCGGCAACGAGTACGATTGCCGGAACAAGCATCGTGAGGTGATTCGGCTCGCTACGCGTCGAGGTAAGCGGAATTAGCATGAACGAAAGAAAGAGTGCGGGGAGTATTCTTTCCTTCCACATCAATAAGAGAGGAAAAGTTAGGATCAACAGCCCGCAGCCTAATTTTAACATCATCGGCGGGCGTACGTAGCCCAGTCCCTGCGCAACAGTACCGGCCAGCGCGAAGGAATGCCGGGCCTCATCACCGCTTGCCATCTCGCCGCCCAAGGTCGAGTGGAACCAATATGAATAATATTGGAAAATCGCATTGCCTGCAAAAAAATATGGAATCACGATACAGCACACGACAATCGCGACAAGGCTCAGGGCCAACGCCTTCGGCTTCGTCAGCAACAGGGGCAGCACCACAATCGGCATGAGCTTGGCCGATGCAGCGGCGCCCAGGAACGCTCCGCCCCAGCTATTTCCCTTCACCAAATATCTCGTTCCAAGCAGGAGCAGCAGCAGGATAAAAAAATCGGTTTGCCCGAACATCAGCACCCACTGAAAAACCGAAGCAAAGAGAATGCCGATGACTGCCATCAGGATATATTTCTCGTCACGGCTCCGAACCCCAACTAAATCAGCGCAAATCCAGAGCGCAGAGACCATCATCGCCACGCTAAAAAAATACCAGACAAAGCTTGCAACGATCGGCGGCAAATAGCTGAATGGAACCCAAAGCCACGCAAGGAACAAGGGATAAATAAACGGACGAACATCATCCGCAGTATATGGCGGCACTCTTGTCGGCATATACGGATTCGTTCCATTCCGTAATCCTTCAGCGCCGGCCAGATACGCAGGGAAATCGGCCTCATGCCTGACAAAGGCAATCCGATACACCTGGTAGCCATCGATGATAATCATCACGGCGAACAAGGCAATTACCAGAAGCTTGATCCATTTCATAGCTGAAAAATCCTTTTCTGAACAGAGCGCCCACGGCTTCCGTGACCAAGTTTTTTATTGAATTTTCGAAGTGGAAGGAATTGCATTCGTATTTTTGTAAGTCGTTTTCACCAAAATTCTATTTTTCGCCAAATTCAATGATGCAAACCTTTTTCGATCGACTCGACGCCGCGATCGCGGAATATTCGCTTCTCAAGCATCCTTTTTATCAATCCTGGAGTGCCGGAACTCTGACACGCGAAACACTGGGAACTTACGCCGAACAATACTACCAATTTGAATCGCGCTTCCCCACCTTCATCAGCGCCGTGCATGCGAACACGGAGAATATCGAACATCGCCGGCAGCTACTGCTCAATCTGATGGAAGAGGAGCATGGTCACCCGAATCATCCGGAACTTTGGCTCGGATTCGCCGAGAGCGTTGGAGCCAAGAGCGAAGCCGCGAGGAATGCCACAGCCTTTCCCGAGACGCAGGAACTAATCGATACGCTACGCCATATCACGCGCGAGGGCGATACACTCGAAGGCGTCGCTGCACTCTATGGATATGAATCGCAAATCCCGGAGGTTTCGAGAACGAAAATTGAAGGACTCACGAAGCACTATCGCGTAACGACCAATGAAGGACTCGCCTTCTTCCGCGTCCATGAGCAGGCCGACGAGCTCCATCGCCGCGCCGAACGCGACCTTATGGCTGACCTCATCCGTTCCCGCTCCGACGAGGACCGAGCGATTGCCGCAGCACAGCGCGTCGCCATCGCATTTTACCGAATGCTCGACGGCATCGTCCGCGAGTGCCCGATGTAGTCTTACTTTTCGGCGCTTACGCTTGCCAATTCTATCGGATTCCCCCACCGATGCTCGCCGAGCTGCGTAGTATCCAGCGTGCCGGTGAAGTTGATCCGCTCGCCATCCGCGCGGTAGCGGGTGTCGAGGTTCACCGGCTCGTATTGGCCGCCGTTATCGGCGAGGATGCCGTAGAAACCGCTGCCAGTCGCCGAGCTATTCTGGCCTTCCCGGAAGACAACCGTCCCGCCGACCTCGACTTTCTGGCCCGGCTGCGTAAATTGCGCTGAATGCGACGGACCGGTGCTGTCGCATCCGCCCGTTGCCAGCCCCATGGTTCCTGACAAAAGCGCCATGAGTGCTATTTTCGTCATGTTTTTCATGGCTTTGAAAGTATAGTGATTATTCCGATGGGCTCGTTAATTATGACGCCCACTCTAATAACCCATCAAACCTCCCAAAGTTACATGGCTGAGCGCATTTTTAATACTTAATTATTACTCAGTTTGATGTAGTTTTTGTGCGGCGAGGACTTCTGGCGGCCAGATTCCGGAAAATCAAAGAATTCGAGACGGCGGCTAATAAAGCCGCCTTTTTCGATACTTGCGAAAATATACAGAAAACTAAAAATCCTCCGCGCGCGCGTTTGGGCTAAATGAACTGTGCCTTTGGTGCACCATTTTCGGTGTTTCTAAAAATGTGGTAACTTTTTACTTCACTTTTTTGGGGGGTGATCTAAAAATAGTTGGAAAAGTAGCTTGCGATCCGAAAGTCGATGCGCTCTAAATCCATCTTCGGCATCACGAACCCGTAACCGCCCAAACCCACGACCTTACGGAAGCTATCACCGCCGTTTCCGCCCACTGCGACGCCTGGTTCGACGCCCTCGCCATCGACACCAACGACGGGGTGTGGAGGAAGTAAGCGACCGAACGCGCCCGGTTCCCGGATTTATCTCTGGGGAGGGGGACGTTTAAGCAAGCGGCGGTTGAAACGATGGAAGCGGAGCGCAAGACACACCGGACTTACTCCGAAGGACTTGTGATTATAATGGTTCCCTCCGCGGACGGGCCGCCCGGCGCGGCGGCAATGGGAACGGTTCCCCATTCACTCGGCCTCTTTGCGGTTTGCGAGAATTCTCGACGGGGTAAATCCTGACTCAAGGTTCCATCCGCCAGGGCAGCCTGCCATCCACAATCTATTCCGGCCGCGCGACCATCGGCGGCGTCGGGTAGGCTTCGGGTTCCATCATTTGAACGTCGAGGGCGGGGGCGAGAATATCCTTTGGGCCAATGAGTGTGGCGGGCACGCTGGGGCTGTATGCGAAGAGGCCACCGGAGCCAGCGGAGATAAGCATGTTGCGCGTTACGCGCTCCCTGGAAGAGATCATTTCGCGCAAATCGCGGATAGAAGGCAAGCCAATCTCCGCTCCGCGAACAAGTTCCTCGTGGCCATCGGCGTAAACTTTATAAATCAACGTGGGAATGATATTCTTCCCGTTGGCGAGCATATCCTGAATGCTGAATCCGGCATCCTGCGGCGGTGAACCCACCTCTATTTGCCGCACGACGAATCCGTAGTCGTAGCCATCCTCTTTTGCGCGCTTGATAAGATCCTTCTCCATCTCGGAAAACGGAACCGATTTGGAATCGTTGTATTCCACCACACCCGGGGCGGGAGCACTTTCGGTGATGCCGGGCATTCCGTCGGCGAGCGTCCGGCAGTGGCCATTCGGCTCGCGAACTTCCTTCGTGGGCGTTCGAGTCATGTACACGGTTTTGAGAATGCCCTTCTCTACCATCTGCATATCCGATTTGGGAACCACACCTTCGTCATCGAACGGATAATACCCAAGCAGATCCATGCCATTCATTTCGGGCGTTTCCGAAATATCGCGGATCAAGGCGGTGATCGGCAAGATGCGCGTGTCGATCCGATCTTTAAGCGAGGACCGCTTGCCGGATGCGAAAATGGCGGAAACATCGTTGCCCAGCACATCCTCACGAACGCCAAAGAGCCGCGAAATCAAATTCTCGGAAAGATAATCGGAGGCGGCTTCATCTTCGAAGAGCACCGGGCCGGTATATTCTTTATCGAAGCGCGGCGCGGTGCGCAATGCAACAAGTTGATTCGCCAGCGCCTCGAAGGCTGGGGTTAGCTCCTCCTCGGATGGCAGCTCGCCGGGAAGTTTTGCGACGAACGTCCGGGAAACGACGAGCGGCTGGCCGTCGGAAACGCCTTGTGCCGCGGCTTCGACATGCAGCTTGCAGAGCGTAGCGGGCTTGCGAACATTCGTTCCCTCCGTGTTCTGAATCCATTCGTAGGAATCATACAGCGTGAGCGATACGCTCGACGATTCGATTTCGCGGTGCGAGGTAAAAAGCGCGCTCAAACGCTTCACCATCGTTTCAAGGCCCGCTCGGTTGTATTCCAGCGTTACGGGTGCCACAGCGACCTGAATGGCCGGCGCATGCGCGAAATCGGGAAGATCGCGAAGTTCCGGCGCGAGTTGCTTATGTTCGAACGCGGCTTTCTTCTTCGAATAGGTATCGTTAGCGTCCTTGAAGAGATCGTCGGTAGAAAGCCAGAGCGCGCGGCGAATGCCGGTGTAATCGTCCGTTAGCGGCAGCGTATTGTCGGGCGAGTTATTGAAATTGAAGAAGCCCGTGTTGTCGGTGAAGTTTTCGTCGTCGAACTGGTAGTCATGGAGGAGCAAGCGCGCCGATTCCTCGCGGTTGTGGGTCGCTTCGGATTTCGTGAGCGAACCATTCGAGGCGGAAATATCGAGCTTCTGCTGATCGCAGACGCTGTAAGCGATGAAGAATGGATCGATGAGACCCGGCATGTGCAATTCGGCCTTACTCCGCGCCAGTTCATCGGCCATCGCGCGGTTGACCACCGCAATCGTGCTGTCCGAAACCTGCGCAAAGGCGCGCACGGAAGCGCCTGCACACACTGCAAAAAAGGCGAACGATAGAGCGATGTTTTTAATCTGCGGCATGGACGGCTTTGTTTTGCTGCGTGACGGTGATAGCATCCGGGGCTGGGAGGATGGGCAGCCGGTCCTGCGATTTTTCTTTTTTCTGCACTTCGATTTCACTGATGAGCAGGCTCGGGCTGGAGGCGGAAACGGGAACCCACCCGGATTCCGCGCCGCACATGCCGTTGAAGGTCTGGCCATCGCTACCGGCCGCGACAATGCGCTCGAAGGTCGAGAGCGGCGTGCCGATCAGATCGACGCCACGGACTAACTCATCGGGCTGGCCATCGGCAAAAACGCGATAGACGAGAATCGGAAGCACATCGAATGAATTCGGAATTGTTCGGCCGGTGAGCGTAAAGCCGCCTTCCACTTCCTTGAACCAAAGTCCATAGGGCTTGCCTTGTTGCTTGCATTCGGCGATCAGCATCGAGCGCAGCGAATCGACGGGAACTGTTTTATCCGCAACGACCACCAAGTTCGATTGGCGCGCCTCGGGAAGTTTTCCAGGCTGCGCGCGCCCATGCCCATTCGAATGCGGGAATCCTTCCAATGGCTCGCGACCCATCAGAAAGTTTTCCAGAATGCCATCCTTGACGACGGTCACACGCTGGCCCAGCACGCCTTCATCGTCGTATTTATAGTGGCCGAGCAAATCCATGTTGTTCAATCGGGTGAGCGTCGGGTCGTCATAGACACTCCATCCAGGTCGGCAGCACCAATTGCCCGACTTTCTTCTTGAAGGTCTGCCCTTCATTCACATCTTTTTCGCGGCGCGCCTCGACGCGATGGCCGAAAATCTCGTGGAAAAACACGCCGGCCGGGCCGCCCGAAAGAATGGCCGGGCCCGCATACGGACTAACGAGCGGCGCGTTGCGCAATTGTTCCAGTGCATCGATCATCCGCTTCACGTCGCGCGTGATGCTATCATCCGACGGCAAATCTTCCGGCCTATAGGCGAAGTAACTTTTGTAGAGCGGCAGTTCCATACCATCGTCCGCTTTGGCAGTCGCCATAATCATCACGCGGATATACACCTGGTTCGAAGCGATCTCGCCGCCTTCGGTAGAGACGAAATATTTTCGAACAATACTCGCATCGAGCGTCGCCTTGGCTTCGAAAATATCCTTTTGTCCAACAAATAATGCGGAATAGTCGTGAGAGCCGATTTTCCCATTCCTTTCGGTTGCAGAGGAGTGATCTTCCGGGAAAAAGTTGGACATCTCGATCTCCGGCTCATAGTAATGGTTCGAAGCATCGGCCTCGCTGAAATCGCCGCTGGTATCGTCCTCGGTAACTTTAATACGATTGTTCGTGAGTACTTGCTGGTAGCGCTCGGTCGCAGCATTGTAGCTGGCATTGGTTTCGCGCCAGAGCGCAAGCCGCAAGCGCTTCGGGATTATTTTGATACGGAATTTCCTTCGCGCCGCCGCGGGCGAACATATCGTTCGAGCCGCGAATTTCATGGGTGTTGTCCAGTTGGTAGTCTCCGACGTGGATATCGACGAGCAGCATTCGATCCCGTGAGGAATCGGATTTGGTCAGCGCACCATAACTTGCGACCATGCTCACGTTTTGCTCGTCGCCAACATTATAGCTCATGTAATAGGGCGGAACGGATTGCTTCGAGAGCGCGGCATTCTCGCGGCCCAGCTCGGCCTTCATCGTTTGAAGAACAACATCGTTCGCGCCCGCACTATGGGCGGCATCCTGCCCGGCATCCTGTGCCGCCGATAGCACCGGGAGAGCTATCAGCGTAGCGAGGAACAAGAGCCAGAATCCTGTGAATCTGTAAAATAACTTCTGCGATAGAGGCATAATCATGAATGAGATGAACCGGCGATGGTCGAGGAAGGCGATGCGGCTCGCACTTGTAGCGCGAAATATAGAAGAAGAGTTCAAACGCGGAAGCGGAAAATTTGTTACTATTCTGTCAGCGGAGCTTCCCCCGACCCCTTCAGGGACTTTTTTGACGAGCAAGGTGTAACAAAATCCTGCAATGCGAATTCTTATACAACGAGTTACCAGCGCGAGCGTGACGGTCGAGGGCGAAGTAATCGCCAAAATCGGTCATGGCTTGCTGGCGTTCGCCGGAATTTCCGATCGGGATGGCGAAGAGGAGCTTCGGTGGATGGCAGAAAAAATGGCTCAGATCCGCATTTTCGAGGATGAGAATGGTAAAATGAACCGATCCCTGGAGGACGTTCAGGGCAGCGTGCTCGTCGTGAGCCAGTTCACCTTGTATGGCGCGCTCGAAAAGGGCAACCGGCCGAATTTCATGGCCGCCGCCGCACCGGAAAAGGCCGAAGCGATGTACGAACGCCTGCTTGCGCTGCTGAAAGAACGGCTCGGCGCCTCCCGAGTTGGATCGGGACGCTTCCGGGCGCACATGATGGTGGAACTCGTTAACGATGGGCCGGTAACGCTGATGTTAGAGCGATAAGAATTTGACAAACTTCGAAATTACGCGTTCGTTGGCAAAAATGTCGTATATTTGCGGATAGGTCAATTTTGTCATTCCACTAAAATAAGGAATCATTCCCATGCTTGGTACTTCTCACATCTTGGCGAAGCCGTTTTATGGTCGCGTCGCACGGCGCAATAATGGAGTGCTGATTGCACTCCTTCTCGCGCTCGCGATTCCGTTTTGCGTGAGCAGCCTCGCATTGGCCGATTGCGGGGGCAACGCATCCCAAACCCTTCCCGGGAATGTTGGAACGGAGTTCCTGATTTGCTTCGAGCAGAATATCGATAATTCTCCTGCCATTGATGTGACAACCGGCGGCTATCTTGAACTCTATGTTGCCACGCTCGGTGATTCCGCGACCATAACGGTCACTTCTCGGCGATATCCTACCCTCGATAAAATCATTTCGCTACCGGCGCATTCTTCCTATACCTACCGGATTTCCGATTCCACGGTTCAGGCAGGCCTCGGAGTAACCGATACGATGGGCGATCTCTGGATGACGAGTTCAGAAACCCCCGACGACCGCGTGGTTATGGTCCGACCACCATGCCGGTCGTTTGCTACGCGCTCGATTACAAGCA
This sequence comes from uncultured Bacteroidota bacterium, assembly GCA_963702215.1. Taxonomy (GTDB): domain Bacteria; phylum Bacteroidota; class Ignavibacteria; order Palsa-1295; family Palsa-1295; genus PALSA-1295. The sequence goes on along the minus strand of OY969726.1, from coordinate 3,356,827 downwards.
ATTCTCGGCCGATGCGGTGTGCGCGCTCCCAGTGAATTCGGCCGGTACGGACTATCGTGTAATGAGCTACCAGAACTCGACCAACGATCCGCCAGAGCCAGAGAATCGAGGGCTCCCAATTCGCTGTGGCCGCTTTCAGGATAACACGACGGTTACCATTACCCCCATCGGCTGCAACGCTGGGTGGTCATCCGGCAGGTGTGCCATTTACGTCTCCTTGCTGAAGGCCAGGGTGTTCAGGTGCAAACGGATCCAACATTCCTGGATCTGGATCTAACCGGATCTCGATCGTTTCGGCCGATCATCCAATTGTCGTTTATGGCAGCCATGCCCGGACGAAATGCCAGGGGGTTCGTCACGGCCGGATAGGCGATGTGAGCCGCGATATGCTACTCGAGTCCATGCCGCCGACTTCGACGTGGGGCAAGGATTTCGTGCTCGATGCCGCTGGCCAATTCCAGTTCCGGCACATTCAATCCATATCTATGGCGGGATGTTGTGCGAGTGCTGGCACTCAATCCGAATACGCACAGTCAGTTTCAATGGCGGAATCCTGGACGACGCTTGGCGCCGATGACTTTGCAGATACTGTGGTTCATGGTCCAACTTTCATTCAATAGCACGGGACCGGTGCTCGTCGGCGAATACATGCATTCCGATTTTACACAGAATGGCAATGGCGACCCGTTTCTGGCCATCGTGCCGCCGGTCGAACAGACCTATAACAATTTACTTTTTTCCTTCCCTCGAATGCGGGACGATTCAATACCAGTTCGTGATCAATCGCTACCGATGTATGCATCTCGAAAGGCCAAATTACATTCGATGGACAACACTGCATTCCTTCGGCATCGTTACTTCGGTTGCCTGGCTCCGTTGCCGGAATAAGTTTGCAGTTCTCCGAGTGGCCGCTTTACGGACGGGCGAGCACCTATTACACCATGATGCCGGCTCCAGGGTTTTACGATCCTTGGATTTGGCCTTGGGCATGTGGTTTCCTATGGTTACACGGCGGGCTCGCTACTGTGCCGAAGCGGACGATCGCAATCGATCCGCCGCCGGAGGCGATGGGCGGGCAGCATGGGAACTGGCTTGATTTCCGCAACACCTCATTCCAGCCTGCCTATCTGGATAGCGCGGTTTTTGTGCCGGATCAGGGATATGGCGGCTATGGCGTGCATTCGCAGGAAAATATTGCCTACGATATTCATACACTCGATGTTGGCCAGGGCGCGCGCATTCATTTGGTTTCCGATCTTCCCCTTTCGGAACCCGTGAAGGGAACCGTAAAATTTATACGGTCACACGGCGGACTTTACCGGGCTGGAACCCGCCACAATGACCATTCACGCTTTACCCGAACGCATCGAGCAGCGTGACGCCGAATAATTCGGGAACGCTTGCTATCAGAGCGTATGCATCCCCCAATCCATTCTCCGCGTTTACCACCATCAATTTTTCGATCCCGGCCTCGGGCGATGTTACCATGACGCTCTATGATGAACTGGGCCGCGTGGTGCAGCATATTTCGTCCGGCGAGCTGAACTCGGGCGCGTACGCGGTCCGCGTCGAACGCCGCGGGCTTGCGACTGGATTTTACACGTGCGAAATCGTCTCGCGTAAGCTGAACATCGATCAGCGGGTGCCGATCGTAGCCGGCGAATAAATGCTGAGTGTCGAATGATGAATGATGAAGATCACGGGAAGCACTTGAACGGTTCGGGGTTGACTACCTCGCATCGTGAATGTCTCCGATGTTTCTTTCATCATTCATCAATCCTGATTCTTCCCGCGGTATGCATTGTGCTTGTTTTAGCCGCGCACGCCTTCGCACAAGGATTCACTCCGGTAACCAAACTTTCCGGACCGCCCGCATGGCCCTCCCCCGCGGCAGCGAATTCACCGTGGACCGCCGCAGGGAAGGATTTTTATGCCTGCTTTCCTTCCGTCGTTGGTTCCGACCTCGATGCCACTACGAAACTTCGTTCACTCTTCATCGCCTCGCGCGCACCCGCCCGAGTAACAGTTGAAGTGCTGGCGACCGCGCTCGATACGACCTTCATCGTGACGCCCGGCCATTACACACGCATCGAAATCCCGATTTTCGATGCCCTCAGTCCGGCGGATGACGAGGTTGCCGTCTCGAAGGTGATTCACATCTATTCGAGCGAAATTATTTCGGTGTATGGCTATTCGCATAATGCACTCAGTTCCGATGGTTTCGTGATTTATCCCACACAGGCATTGGGAACTTCCTACTTTGCGATGAGCACGCGCAATGCGGTTAACTACAAGGTCGGGCATGGCGGCGATCCGGCTTTGGATACGACCGTGCCAAACCCCCGCAGCGAATTCGCCATCGTCGCGACCCAGGACAATACGACCGTCACATTCACGCTCGCGGCGACATCTTACTCCGGATTACTTCTGGCGGATTCTACCTATTCGATTCGGCTGCATCGCGGGCAGGTCTATCAACTGATGGCGCGGGATACCGGCTTGCGGCTCACGACATTCCTTCCCGATAGTTCGCTCAACTGGTGGGACGCGTACGCACCCTGGAACGGCGGCCCGGACTGCGACTTAACCGGCTCCTACATCATTTCGAATAAGCCGATCGCGGTGTTTAGCGGCCACGAGCGCGCGACCGCGCCTGCAAACCTCGAGTATGATTTTGCCGGAATCAGCCGCGATCATTTGGCGGAAGAAATCATGCCCGTTTCCGCGTGGGGAAGAAATTATGTCGTAACTTCACTTGGCCAGGACTCGAAAGGCGGACTGCGCGCCGGAGGAGATGCCGTTCGGGTTCTTGCGGGTTTTGATAACACGCACGTAACGATCAACGGCGCGCCCGCCCGCACACTCGATCGAGGACAGCATGCGGATTTCCTTTCCGGCAACGCCGCCCTTATTCAAAGCGATCAGCCAATCCTCGTTGCGGATTTCATGCAAAGTTCCAACACGACGCTCGATGCGACGGGCGATCCCGATTTAACACTGGCGCGCCCCATTGAAGATTACACAAACGAATATACACTTCCGCCCGCGGCGGTTGCCTCCATTTACACGGAAGCACATACGCTCGTGATTTGCGATTCTTCCGCGAAAGGCGCTACCCTCCTAAACGCCACGCCGCTTTCAGGTGGCACATGGAGTCCCATTGCGGGAACTGCGTTCGATGTTGGGATTTTTACAGCGAGTCCGGAAGAGCAACGCATTGAAAGCCCGCTTCCCTGCTACGCGGAAACTTTTGGCTACGGGATTGAAGATAGTTACGCATTTGCCGGCGGCGGCGATTTTCCATACATCGATAGCCTCTATGCGGTCAATCTCAATTTCCACGCGGTTCCCGTCGGGCAAACGCCCAGCCTCGCAAGCCCGCTCCATTCCGCCATGACCGCGACGGACACGGTAACCATTTATAATTACGAGTGGATAAGCGGCGATACATCGAATTTTGTACTCGTGGGAGGCTTGAACCAATCGGCGTCCATCGCGCCGGGCGTGCAGATTCCGGTGCCGTTTCAGTTCCGCCCGACCGAGCCGAAGTATTATACCGCAAAGCTTCGCGTATGGTCCGATGCGGTGAATCCAGTATTTATTATCCTGCAAGGTGAGGGCATCTCACCCAAAGTGGCCGTAAATCCAGATACGATCGACTTTGGCCGCGTTCGTTTGGGAACGAAGGTCGATAGCTTTTTTACCATCTTAAATGAGGGAACCGATTCCGTGTCTCTCATCGACCTGGATTACGGAACTTCCGTGCGGCCCGATTTCTCGGCGGACAGTGTAAAAACCGTGACGCGTGGGTACCGCTTGCTGCCGCCCGAATTCAATAACACCGCGATCGATTCCGTCCATTTTGCGCCGAAAACACTTGGGCTGCAAACCGGAAGTATCCCGATCTTCTGGATCGATGTTCCGACCGGCGATACGAATTACACTCCTTTCGTTTACTTGCGGGGAACCGGCGTCGAGCCGAGCGTTACGTCGTCGGGATTTAATTTTGGTTCTCTCCGGGTCGATAGCGCTTCTTCTATCGATACCGTCTCTATTTCGAATCGCGGGACGGACGTGACCACGCTCGATAGTGTCACCATCCTCGATCCCTTCGAGATTGCCGATTCCGATTTTGTGGTAAGACTGGACACGCTGCCACCGAGCGGTTCGCACAATTCTATCGTGATTGGCTATGAAGGAAGCGATACCGCGCTGCATTTTACGGTGCAGTTTATTCCTAAGTCGCTTGGGATGAAGCAGCTTATCCTCCGGATTCACACCCTCGATGCGGGAACGATCTACGATACGTTCGTGGGCCGCGGGGTGGAACCGCTCGTCCTCGTAAGCCCGGATACGATCGACTTCGGAACGATAAACATCCTTCCCACTTCGATGCTCGATTCTGCCGCGGATACAACCTTCGCCGTCTCCAACATGGGAACGATGCCAGGTCTGCTGGATTACCTTGCCTACGATACCGCTCAGCATTTCACCGTCTTGTTAAACCAAGCGGGAAATTCATTGAACGAGAAGCTCGATACCGGCTTGACGCTTCCCGGAACCATTCAGTTCCATATCGCCGAAGAGGGCGATTTTATGGATACCCTCTTCGTCGCCAATGACACCCGCTACGGGCTCTATCCCCAATATCGGAATTACCAGCCGGCAATTATCCTCAAGGCAAAGGTCCGCTCTGGCGCCATTGGGCCGGACACGCTGAACTTCGATACCATCACTACCTGTGACGCGGTGACCGATACTGTTGTCGTCCATAACCCGTTTCCGGTCGAGATGCATATCGATAGCATTGCCTTCCTTTCGGATACCGCAGGGTTCAGCCTTCCGAAGGATATCGTTCCACAAATTTCGCTTCCGCCTTATGGCAGCTATAAGCTTCCGATCGTTTTTTCCTTTCCGCCCGATAGCCTGAATGGCCCGCAGATACTAAAGATGGGACTCTTCCAGCGGCATGAGGATGGTGAGCCGGCGATCGTCGATACGGTTACGGCCATCCTCATGCGAAAGCAGCGTACATTTACGCTGCTTGCGCATTTGCCCACCTATCCGGCGAGCGCCAACGATGTGAACGACCTCAAACTGCCCCTCACGGTTCAGGGCCCGCGCGCGGGCGTTTCAGAATTAAATAGCTGGACGCTCTCGCTTAAATTTTCGAACGATCTCTTCGAACCGGTTGGCATCGACACGGCGAATGCGCTCGCTGTGCGCGGCGATTCCACATTCACGATGACCACGCATTGGGATCAGGCCACGCGCACCTTCACGATCGTAGTAACCGGCTCTGCGGTTTCGGATTCCGCCAAGATTAGGAACGATCTCCTGCTTTCGATTCTGATGCGCGCCTATTTAACGACCGATACCGTCGTTACCGTGACACCGACATTCACCTGGGCGCACCATCCATGTGCCTATAATTTGCAGAGCTTCACGCTTTCGATTCCATACGGCGATGACTGTGGCGACCCGACGATCCGCGCCTTCATGCGGCATGACTCGCCATTCTTTACGTTAATTGGCGCGTGGCCGAATCCAGTGGATCATTCGGGCGGAGTTTCCTTCGGATATACGGCCGCTGAGCCAAGTCTCATCCGGACCGAAGTGTTTAACGAAACCGGAGAAAAAACGGGCGAATCGGAAACGAGTGTTGGCGTGGGAGCGGGTACGGTCGAGTTGAATCCGAAGCTGCTTCCCCGCTCGGGCGCTGCGTTCCTCCGCGTAGTTGCTACGCCGGCAATCGGCGGAATCCCGGCGGTAAAGGTGTTGAGCGTGGAAGTGGAGAAGTAGGGCGGTTTTCTTCAGAGACCGGTAAAAATATTTTCTCCATTTTTCTTGTAACTTATTGAGTTTTCCGGGGTTCTATCCAGGGTGCGCGGTGAACGGGTCATCATTCTCCGAGGCGCATCGGTTTCTCATTCTTATTTTCCCACGGCTTCTCGTGAATCGCAGGTTCGCAATTCTATTGCTCTTCGCCTCACTTTGTGTGGCCGGGATGATCGTTCATCCCCGGCGGAGCGTCGCGCAAGTCACAAACCGCAATAACCTCGGCACTGAGTTTTACGTCGCGTTTTTCCCGAACGAAGGCAGCGGTGACGAATCCTACAATATGGATGCACTCTACCTGACAAGTCGCGTTGCCGCTCGCGGCGAAGTCGATATTCCCGCGTTGAACTTTTATCAAACCTTCAACACCACGCCCGGGCAAATTACGACCATCGTCCTACCCTCCAATTTTAATGGGCCTAGCGTGCTCTTGCCGGAATCGGCCGATCAGCAAGTTGTGCATGGCATGGCGGTTCATATCACGAGCGATAGCGCAATCGCGGTGTTTGGCATGAATCACAAACAATATTCGAGCGATGCATTCATGGCGCTGCCCGTCAACGTGCTTGGAACCGAATACCGGACCATCAATTATCAAACGTTCCGAACCTGAAGCCTATCCTCGCGGCGACGGCGATACACCCGGCGAATTCGTGATCGTCGCCACGCACGATTCGACGAACGTAACCGTCACGCTCAAGGCAACGTCCTCGATCGGAACACCCGCCAACTCCGCGGTTCAAGTACGCATGAACGCGGGCGATGTCTATCTCGTCCAGGGGGACCCTACGCATGGTGCGAACGATCTTACCGGCAGCCTGATCGAATCCGATTATCCCATTGCGGTATTAAGCGGTCATAAGCGGACGGAAATTCCGAATGGCGCGGCGAACAAGGATGGAGAAGTGAGTCGCGACTTATTGGTCGAGCAATTGCCGCCCGTAAGCGCATGGGGCGATTCGGCGCTTGTCGTCCCCTTCGCCACTTCCGCAAGGCCGGACCTGGTTCGGGCGATCTGCGCCGAGGACGGCACACGCATCTCTGTTAATGGCGTGGATGTGGGCCAGACATTCAATGCCGGAGATTTTTACGAGATTACACAGCTTTCGGGCGTCACCTCGATTCAGGCTTCGAACCCAATTCAGGTTGGGCAGTACATGCACACGAGCTATGGTGTCCTGCAGCCTCGGCCGGGCGAACCCCTGGCCTATGGCGACCCCGCGCTCGCGCTGGTGTATCCCGTCGAGCAATACGATACGGCGTACACATTCGTCAGCGTCGTCAATGCCGATGCGTTCACGGGTAATTTTGTGAATATCGTCGCGGATGCCAGTTCGATCAATACGATGGTGCTGGATGGCCAGCCTATGAATGCGAGCGAATTCAAGCCAATCCCCAATTCGCGCTTCGTTTATGCGCAGCACCAACTGCTCGCGCAGGGAACCCACAATATTTATGGCGCTAAGCCCTTTGGGATAACCGTCTATGCGCTGGGGCCCGTCGATAGCTACGCCTATACCGGCGGCACATCGCTCAAAACGATCACGCCGCTAAAGACCGTCGGGCTGGTCATTGATTTTGGAGACCGGGAGCTTACCACCGCGGAGACGCAGCCGACCAATAATTACGGGTATCCGAGCGGCACATTCGATACGACCGTCTATCTTCAGAATATATCGGAGGATACCGTAAATATCTATGGATTTCCTCGCCGCATCCAGGATACGGATCGATTCCATGTGATTGACCCCGTATGTTCGCCGACCGCCGCTTACACGATCAAACCGGGAGAGACCGGGGCGATGACGATCGAATTCTGGCCCCATGAAGTGAATCGGCGGATGCACACCCAGATTACCGCGAGCACCGACCATCTTCGCGCCTACGTGGTGGATGTCTATGGCCGAGGCGTGTCCGACGATATGGGTGTCTTCAGCGATACGAATAAGACCGTTACCGTCGATACCATCGACTTCGGAACCTTCACGAAGAGCGACGCTTCGGTCGATTCCGAGGTATATGTCGGCAATGCGGGAACCGCTACAATGACGGTCAACTCCATTACCGGACCGAGCACGCCCGTCTTTACACAGACGGGAGTCATCTATTGAGGCGCGACCGCCACCCTTCCGTTCACGATAGGGGAACCGCCCTCCGGTTCCGCCCGTGTGGGACTCCGGTTCCTGCCGTTCGGGCAGGGGAATGGACCCTATCTCGACTCGATCACCATCTCATCTCTTTCGAGCTCGCACAAAGTTTACCTCGTGGGCCGAGTCGAAACCATTTCCCCGCTCTCGACCGCGGTCGATACCGTTGGATGGGGCACGACGATGGTCTGTGACGATTCCTTCTTCAATGTACCCATCGTGAATCCGAACGATTTGCCGGTCACGGTAACGAATGCCGTCATCGCCGGAGCCGATGCAACCGACTTCGCCGTGGCCACGCAAACGCCGCTCGTGATCCCCGCGCGACAGACGGGAACCATCCAGGTAAGTTTCCTTCCCACCGGCCGAGGCGTGAAGCATGCGATGGCGATTCTTTCCTTCAGTCTTCCCAAAAACACACCGCCGGATACCGTGCAACTTTCCGGGACGGGCGATAAGCTTACGCTCGAACTCGCCGCTCAGCTGAACGTCCATGCGTACGCGCTCGATAATTCGTTCCTGGTACCCATCTATGCCAAAACGGATTTAACGCCGTTTTCCCCGAGCGGCTACCAGCTTCATGTGTATTACGATTCGCTGAACCTGAGGCTCGTCGATGTCATCACGAACCAGACCCTGACGCCAACCTCGACGTATCCGGCGATTTTTGCATCCTCGCCGCCGGGCCGCGACACGATCCTCTGCGAGCAAGGCGGTGAAGGTATATCCGGCCCCGTTACCCCGATCACGGGCGGGGGGCCAACGGCAACACCCGCGCCATTCGGCGAGCCGCTCCTCTATCTAAAGTTCCAACCGAATCTCGCCGGCGCGGACCCGCAGACGTTCAAAAAGGGGTTCCCGATTCGGTTTGACATTATATTCGATAATTCGCTCGTCCAATCCGCGTGTGCCGATCATATTTACGATAGCGGATACGCGCAGGTCGATCCCGCTTGCGATACGCAGTATCTTCGAAGAACAACCGGCCTTCCCGACCGATATGATGCTCGGGAACCCAACCCCCAATCCCGCCAATCGAAATGTGACCGTCTCGTATGACATCGGGCTGGTGGATGACCGATCATCCAGCACCGATGAGAACGTTCCAGTCACGATCGACGTTGCCGATGCCGAAGGAACAATCGTTGCCACACTCGTAAGCGATACGAAGCTGCCGGGCTATTACACCGCGTCGCTCGCCGCGTCAAGCTTGCCGAATGGCGCCTACCTCCTCCGCATGACCGCCGGTAATTACCGAAGCGCGAGGAAGTTTATTATCCAGAAGTAGAACCAGGATTACGACCCGCGTCATTCCGGTTCAGGTGCGTCAGTGATACATCGTCCCGCTTTTTTTGCAGCCGCTTCGCTTGCGCTCGGTATTTCGCTGGCAGCGCAATTCCCAACGCTAATCCCGGCGATCGGTCCATTCGCGCTTGCCGGGATACTTCTCTTACTCGTTCTCAGGCAAAATTTGCTCGTGCGGCTTTTATCGCTCGCCGCGGCCCTTGCACTCATCGGCGCTTTGCTCGCTTCGCTTGAATGGACAAGCTATCGCGATACGACGCTCACGAACATCGCGTCGCTGAAGCCTGCCAGCGTTGTCGTTACCGGCACACTCCTCTCGACCGATGAAACCAAACGGGAATACCAGTGGCTTTTCGAAACGGACAGCCTTGCCATCTCACGCGATCATGCGGTACCCATCGCCGGTAGAATCATTCTTTATCTTTCCAAAAGCGCGCACGGGCATGTTCGCCGGCCGGATGCCGGAGCCCGGCTACGCGTCTATTGCTCACTGGAACCATTCCAGAGTGCAACCAACCCATTCGAGTTTGCCAGTGATCGGAGGATTCAGCGCCAACTCGACGCGGAAGCGCAGGGTCATATTGAATCGCGATTCGATTATTACATTCTGAGCAGACCGCCTCCCGGAATCCTGAGCGGCATATCGAATACGGTGGCTGCCGCACATAGTGCGATTCTTACCTTGCTCGATTCAGCAATTGCCGATCCCGATGCGCGAGGGTTTGTGGAAGCCGTCGTCCTCGGCGATCGGAGCGATATGGATAAAGAAACGCTTGGCGATTTCACAACGTCCGGCGTGGCCCATATTTTGGCCGTGAGCGGATTTAATGTTGCGATCGTCGCGCTCGTCGTTGCACAGCTTCTCCGTCTCTTCGGAATTTATGGGTTCCGGACCCGCACGGCAATTACGATGGGAACGGTCTTGCTCTATGCCGCCATCGTTGGCTTCCAGCCGAGCGTCGTTCGAGCGCTCCTCATGATCGAGTTCTATCTTACCGCTCGCCTCCTTGAACGCAAACCCGATCCGCTGAACATTGTGATGAGCGCGGCTGCGATCAACCTGGTATTGCGTCCCTTCGATCTGTTCGATGTCGGGTTCCAGCTTTCCTATGCCGGCGTCTTGGGAATGATTGTGATTGCTCCGAAAATACTCTGGTTTTTCCGCAATGAAACGCCGAATATGCTCCCTGCTGCGGGAAGCGACGGGCGCCTGCTTCACTCCCGCTTCGCGCGAGAAGTGGGAACTGCAACCGCGCTTTCCATCGGCGCCTCGCTGGCATCCTATCCGGTAATCGCGACGCATTTTTATCGCATCTCGTTCATTGGCCTCGCCGCGAACGTGCCGCTGGTTCCCCTTTCCGCGATCATCACCGCGCTTGGGTTTCTGCTCATTCCGGTCACAGCCATCTCGCAATGGCTTGGCCAACTTTATGGCGAGGCCGCGACGTATCTGACACATGCGCTCCTTCTGCTGACACATTTTTCAGCGCATCTCCCTCATGCGGCACACGCGGCAGCACCTCCCAATTGGATTTTTCTCACATTGCTTGCCGCCGCCATTCTATATTGCGTTCGTGCAACAGCGAGGCCGCAATTTGCGGGACGAATCCTGCTTTCGCTTGCAGCGTTTTTCGCGCTCTTCGAAATCGGAGTGCCCTTCTCGAATTCCGTATTGGCGCGAAACGAGGGGAAGCTTCAAGTCATGTTTTTCGATGTCGGCCAGGGCGATTGCATTCTGCTTCACACGCCCGCGGGAAAAAACTATTTCATCGACTTTGGAAAGGCGAATTACTCTGGCGCAGCCATTGAGCAGGCAGCGCTGCCATTTCTCCGCGCTGAGGATATTATGAGGATCGATGCCGGCTTTATCAGCCACATGCATGTGGATCACTATGGCGGCGCGCCGGCCGTGCTCGAACATTGTAGCGTGGGAGCGCTTTATTCGAGCGGCGAGCGTGTTCCCGGTTTCCTCGCCCGCCAATTGGATACCGAAGCTAATAGTTTCCGCGTTCTCACGCGTGTGCTTGCGCGCGGCGATACATTACAGCTCGATTCCGATTTGGTGTTGTATGTCACCAGCCCCGATCCACACGTTCGAACGTCGGAACTTACCGACTACGGAGAAAACATCCATAACGGAATGCTGGCATTCAAACTTGTTTATCGCCATACAAGCTTTCTCTTTTTGGGCGATCTCGAACGGAGCGATGAGGAAGCGATGCTTGCGAATTACGGCAGCTTTCTCCGCACGAACGTGGTGAAAGTGGCACATCACGGTAGTTTGACGAGTTCTTCGCGAGCATTTATCGCGGGGGCCAGCCCCCAGTATGCGGTTATTTCGGTGGGCGAGTATAACCACTTCGGCCATCCGGCTCCGGCAATTGTGCGGCGATGGATGGCGGGCGGCGCGAGCGTCTTGCGAACGGATCGCGATGGCGCCGTGCTCCTCGTGAGTGACGGGAACGAAGTCCGTCGCGTTAATTGGAAAGGATGAGTGTTGAATGAGGAATACGAGCACCTACTTCAGCATCCCTCATTCGAACATCATCATTCGTTACTCTACATCCCGATACTAATCCCGGCCAATGCTTTAACCGTCTCACCCAATTGGTTTCCCGGCAAGGCATGCAGGACTGGTATCCACACGGCCGCGTCCAGTGAAATGCGGGGCGCAAGATAGAGCTGGAATCCCGGCGCTGCATAGATAACGTTCCCGCCGGACCAACCGAGCGAATCATTATCGAGCGGCTGGCCATCCTGCATCTCGTAAGTTCGCCATTCGCCACGCATCGCGAAGCTGCCAAAAACGGTCGGGCTGAGCAACGAGGGCTGGAAGCTGGGATCGATATAGAGCCGGTATTCCGCTTTCACATCGTAATTCAGGTTCGAGCCATACGTGTGTCCACTCGCGCCGGTTCCGAAACCGTGGATCAACCCGAGTGCATCGGCCTGAATATTCCAGTTCGAAAACCCAAGCAAACCCGAGAGACCCGCGTAGAAATCGGTCGTTCCGGTTCCCAATTGCACATCCGGGTCGGCGGGCTCGCCATCGTCAAGTAGCGAGGTCGAGCCATTGGCGAATTTTACGCCGGCGGTCACCGCGGCGATGCGCATGTCGGCCCACTCGTGATCCGAAATGAGGCGGTCCTGGAAAATGAGCATCATGTCGCCAATCCCCGAATTGTGGATGGTGGATGTAGTTCCCGCAACCGGATCGACTGTCGTCTCGGAGGTATGTTTGAAGGGAACCATGACGGTGGCCGAAAGCTGGTCCGAAAGATTTCCTCGGAGCGTCAGCATGTTCGAGAAAAACGACTCGTTCGAGACGTACGCTTTGTCCGTTGGGAACGGAATTCCGTCGCCATTCAGGTACTGCTTACCCAGAACGGTGTATCGTGAATCGAATCGAACCGAGGAACCATTCATCGTGAGCGGCGCGATGCCCATCGAACACATGCAGAAATCGCAATTAGAATAAATTCCTGGCGGAGCCTGTGCTCGAATGGCGTTGGTTAAGATACTGAAAAGGAGAATCGAAAAAAATGCAATACTAAAGGTTTTCATCAACGGTCAAAATTGGATAGCTGGATGATCGCTCATCCTGGATGATCGCTCATCCACGAATAGCACAAACTCCGGCTTCTCGATGCCGGTCCATTGTCCTATTCGAGGTTATAGTTCCTAACGAAGGATGGAAGAGAGTGGAACGAGACTATCCAATTCGAGGAGGCTGCAAGAGTGTCGAACGCCAACCCGCTACTGCGGGCTCGGAGGAAAGCGCAAGATAAGTCGCCGGAGCTGGGAAGAGCGTTAGACTATTTAACGCCGAAACTAAAAAATGTCCGTCGAGCTGGCCACCGGTGCGTTCAGTATTTTTATCTTTTGACGCATTGCTCGATTTCGCCATTTGCTTCATGAGAAAACAATGCCCGTTGCAATTCGGGGTCTTATGCTCGCATAAATGGCGGGCAATGTAGTCCTGATTAAGATGAAAGAGGAACGCCTCGAACGGCACGGCGCTGAGTTGCAGCACCAGAGCCGTAATCCCAACGAGCGCGAGAACCTTTGTATGAAGTGGAGTGCTCCTCATGATCGAGGCGTCTTTGACAAGATCGGTACTTAACGAAATTTTGCCTGCCATTCATTCCGGCAATTTGAATCGCTCGCCGTGACCTGAAAGCCGCGGCTACAGTTCACGCCATTACTTTCAGCACGCCCAGCTCCTCGCCAACTTTGGTGAATGCCTCGATAGCCTGATCGAGATGATGCCGCTCGTGCGCGGCGGAAATCTGGACGCGAATACGTGCTTGCCCTTTGGCGACGACAGGGTAGAAAAATCCCGTGACATAAATTCCCTCGTCCTGCAAACGCGCGGCGAATTTCTGCGCGAGCGGCGCATCGTAGAGCATGATCGGCACGATGGGATGAATTCCCGGCTTGATGTCAAATCCGGCTTCGGTCATTCGTTCCCGGAAGTATTGGGTGTTGGATTCGAGCTTGTCGCGCAGTTCCGTCGTGGATTCGAGCATGTGAATAACTTCGAGCGCGGCGCCGGCAATGGGCGGCGGAAGCGTATTCGAAAAAAGATACGGCCGCGAACGCTGACGGAGCATCTCGATAATCTCTTTCCTTCCCGAAGTAAACCCTCCCGCCGCGCCGCCCAGCGCTTTGCCTAAGGTGGAAGTAATCATATCGACACGGCCCATCACATTTTCATGCTCGATGGAACCTCGGCCCGTTTTGCCGACGAAGCCAGTCGCATGGGAATCATCCACCATCACGAGCGAATCGTACCTATCGGCAAGATCGCAAATTTCCGAGAGCTTCGCAATATCGCCATCCATCGAAAACACGCCATCGGTAACGACGACGCGCCGCCGCGCGGATTGCGCATCCAGTAACTGCGCTTCGAGATCGCGCATATCGGCATGTTTGTAACGGAATCGCTTCGCTTTCGCGAGCCGGACGCCATCGATGATGGAGGCGTGATTCAACTCGTCCGAAATGATCGCATCCTCTTCACCGAAAAGGGGCTCGAACACGCCGCCGTTCGCATCGAAGCAGGCTACGTAAAGAATGGTATCGTCGGTTCCCAAAAATCGCGAAATTTCGCGTTCCAGCTCTTTGTGCAAATCCTGCGTGCCGCAAATAAACCGCACGCTGGACATCCCGTAGCCGTGCGTATCGAGCGCGCGCCGCGCCGCCTCGATCACTTTCGGGTGCGACGACAGCCCGAGATAATTATTCGCGCAAAAATTGAGAATGGTTTTGTCGGAACCTTTGACTTTGATTTCGACACCCTGCGGCGTGGTAATCTCCCGCTCGTTCTTATAAAGACCGGCGTCCCGAATGGCCTGAAGTTCCTTCGTTAATTCCTCTTTGACTTTTCCGTACATGATATGCTATAATTTTGGCGGCAGAACATGCTGTGCAGCAAAATCCATCCTGGAAATTACCTCAAGTCCCACCGAGATGAAATAGTTATAGCCTGAGCTCGCCCTCAGCTTGACTGGGTGCGGGTGAACCTAGGGTTACAAATATGCCGCCCGGCGCAGCGGGCTGTGGAACGCCGCATCAAAATATTTCAGAAATAATCGCCCGGCCTCTTGACATTGCGATTTGAATATATTATATTAGCACCGTCATTTATGGGCACCTTTTGGGCCAATTATGAATTATGAAAGAAAAAATTCGAAAATAGTGGAACTGTCCAAAAGTTCATTAACTGAAAATTCAAAAAAAAGAAAGCCACAAAGTCGGAGTGGCGAAATTGGCTCGGAAAAGACATATTTTATGAGCGCAAACGCGGGCGCAGGCATTTGCCAGTTTTCTCGAAGAGCGGCTCGTAATGACCGCGCCGGAGCAAATGGCATTAGCCTTGCAATCAGCTTTTAAAATTTTTATTGAAGTCATTATGCCAATTGCACGGACGATATCACACAACGGGACGCACACGAAAAGCTTCGAAGGATCGCGATCGATGCTGGACGGATCGGAATTCGATTTGAGGAGCGGTCGCATGGGCAAAACCACCAAGCCATCCAGCAGACTGCCGGGCTGGGTTCCGTGGGCGGTGGGGGGCATCGCGATCGGGGCGATCTGCTATGGCCTGCTGCAAACGGATTTCGTTCGGGATTTGCTGAGTCGCGCAACCGAGCCGATCAAGGATTTCTTCTCTGGCGATGAATTCGAGGAAAGCGGATACGTTCCGCGAGCCTACGAGGATGAATCGGACTTTGGCTCCGGGGATTTCGGTTCGAGCGCAAGCGAGCGGCTGCGAAGCCAGCTCTGAGGGAACTCGGCTTGCCAAGTTGGGGCTGCGTCGCGTGTTTGGCATTTTTTTGGAATGTTTTTTTTGAGGCGAGCGTCAATCCGAAAAATACGGATTGACGCCGATAGTGTTTGTATCTCGTCGTTCGCAGCGTTCAGGCGTTAATATGTTCACAAGCTGTTAATTTTGATAGGGGGGAACCGCGCAATGCGCTCTACTCGTTTGTGCGGCCACTATTGGGCAATTATGAAGCATGAAGTGTGAAATGGGAATCGCATTGCATCGGGAGTTTTATTGCAATGCGGTGGGCCCTTTTTCGCAGTTCATACTTCATGCTTGTCATTGGCCGGGCTCGTAGCTCAGTTGGTAGAGCGCTTGAATGGCATTCAAGAGGTCAGGGGTTCGATTCCCCTCGGGTCCACAGTGCGTGTAGGGGACGCCACTGTTTCCCCGATGGAAGCAGGAGCTTCCATCGACACAATCTGGTACTGGAGCGGTAGTTCAGCTGGTTAGAACGCCTGCCTGTCACGTAGGAGGTCGCGGGTTCGAGTCCCGTCCGCTCCGCAGTATTCTTGGAGACGCGCCCTTCGGCGCGTCTCTTGCATGGAATCTCTTCTCATGCAGCATTCCTTCGTTCCGCGCGTGACCGGTCAGCGATTTTGAATTAGGCTTTCAAATTTGAAATAATCTCATCGTGTATGAGTAATCATGCACTCACTTCCACGGGAACTTATGAAACATTTCAGCATATCGAAAATATTTGGGGTTCGTATCATCGGCGCGGTAGCGGCACTCGCAATCGGGGCCGGAGTTTTTTCCGCAAGTCTGAATTCGTGCGCAACGCTCAACGCCCTTTCCGGACTTTCGCGGATTCAATTCAAGCTGAATAACGTACAATCCGTCCAGCTCGCGGGAATCAATATCGCGAACAAGCACAGCATTTCGGATTTCAGTGTGATGGATGGCATTAACCTCGCCGCGGCATTTGCGTCCGGGCATTTTCCACTCACATTTACGCTGAATGTCGATGCCCGGAATCCGAACTCGCCTGGCGCCTCGAGCTTCGTGAACTCACTGCAAGTTACCCAATTTCCATGGAAGCTGCTCTTAAATGGGCAACAAACAATCAGCGGCGGGATCGGCGCTCCCGTTGGCGTGCCTTCCGGCGGTGCAACCACGGTCATTCCGCTGCAAGTTTCCCTTGACCTCAAGCAATTTTTTGGGAACCAAGGCTACGCTCAATTAGTGCAATTGGCGCTGGCGCTTTCCGGGCAAGGCGGCGCTTCGCAGGTCCAGTTGCTCGCGCAGCCAACGATGTCCGCCATGGGTTTCAGCCTCCAATATCCTGGCCAAATCACGATCGTTAATACCGAGTTTCGGAGTTAACTCGATACCGAACGGCGGGTGGAGAGTAACGAGCAGGTCGTCGATTGAACGACTCGGTACTTCCGCCTCGTTACTCGTTATTTGGAATGCGGAACAATGGCATCATCATTGCGATCGATGGCCCGACGGCCTCCGGCAAAAGCACGACGGCAAAACAAGTTGCCGCGCGGCTGGGGTATCTTCATCTGAATACGGGCGCGATGTACCGCGCATTCGCGCTGCTGGTCCGGCGGCGCGATCATCACGGCCACGATTCGGAACGAATCCACGAATTACTTTCGGAAGCGGAGATTGGCTTTGGTTCCGACGGCAAAATCATGCTGGATGGCGCGGATGTCTCGCGAGAAATTCTGGAACCCGATATTGCACTGCTGGCGAGCGAGCTTTCCGTCGATCCAGCGGTGCGGGCGAAGCTCGTCGAAAAACAGCGGACAATCGGCAGGGATGGTGGTGTCGTCCTGGAAGGACGCGATATAGGAACGGTCGTGTTTCCAGATGCGGAACTTAAGATTTTTCTCGTGGCCGATGCCCAAGTGCGCGCCGAACGGCGCCAGCTTGAATTTGAACGGATGGGAACTCATATTCCGCTTGAAGAATTGCGACAGCAACTCGAAGAACGCGACAACCGCGACCGCGAGCGCACCATTTCCCCACTTCGAAAAGCGTCGGATGCTACCCAAGTCGATACGACGAACCTGACCATCGAAGGGCAGGTGGAGCGCGTATATGAATTAGCACTCGAAAGAATTGGTTGAGTCATACGGAGGCACATCATGCCACGACAAAAGCAACCAAAGCTCGAATGCTCGGAAACCGACCCATTAGCGCTTACCCATCCACATTCCTTCCTTCCCCTCGCGGAACGAATGCGCCCGCGAACCTTAGACGAAGTTGTGGGGCAACGCGCGCTCGTCGGTCCAGGAAAGCCGCTCCGCATGATGATCGAGCGCGGCAAGCTGCACTCGATGATCTTTTGGGGTCCGCCGGGTTCCGGCAAGACGACGATTGCGAATATTCTCGCTCGCTCGGTCCGCGCGCCATTTTTTTCGCTTTCGGCCATCAGCGCCGGAGTCAAGGATTTGCGCGAGGCTATCGAACAAGCGCGCGAAGCGAACACGACCGCCGAAGACCGGAGCGTGCTTTTTATTGACGAAGTCCACCGCTTCTCGAAATCGCAGCAAGATGCGCTTTTGGGCGCGGTCGAGCACGGTGTGGTAACTCTTATCGGCGCGACGACGGAAAATCCCTCCTTCGAAGTTATCTCGCCGCTGCTTTCCCGCGCCCGCGTTTTCGTGCTCGAACGTCTCTCACGCGAAGATTTGGAAACGCTGCTCGACCGCGCCTTAAAAGAAGACGAAGAACTAAAATCGCTCGACATTACGCTCTCCGAAGATGTTCGCCGCGCCCTCATGGCCCTTTCCGGCGGCGATGCTCGCAAGATGCTGAACGCCCTGGAACTCGCCGTGCAGCTTGCAGAACCGGAGAGTCGGGCGAGGACGACCGACCTACGCGTAGGTCGAGCGTCCTCGCTCGGCCTTACCGTTGAAACCATCGAAGCCGCCTTCGGGCGAAAAGCTTCCCGTTACGATAAAGCCGGCGAGGAGCATTATAATATCATCAGTGCCTTCATCAAATCCATGCGCGGATCGGATCCCAACGCCGCGCTCTATTGGTGCGCCCGCATGATCGAATCCGGCGAGGATTTGGAATTCATCGCCCGCCGCATGATTATCTTCGCCAGCGAGGACATCGGCAATGCCGATCCCAATGCGCTCCTGCTCGCCACGGCCTGCTGGGATGCCGTCCGTGCCGTCGGTTACCCCGAGGCGCAGCTTATTTTCGGGCAGGTGGTTGCATATCTCGCATCCGCGGCCAAATCCAATGCGACGACCGTTGCCATCGGCGCGGCAATGGAAGAAGCCCGCCAAAATCCCGACCAGCCGGTGCCACTTCATCTCCGCAATGCGCCAACAAAGCTCATGAAGGAATTAGGTTACCACGAAGGTTACCGCTATGCCCACTCCGAGCCCGGACATTTCGCCAAAGGCGAAACGTATCTACCAGAATCGCTCCAGGATAAAGTCTTCTACCACCCCACCGAGCAAGGCCGCGAAAAGACGATTCTGCAACGATTGAAGGCGCTGTGGCCGGAGAAATACGGGGCATAAACTGGGAAGGCAGTGAAGAAAAATCGGAAAAATCCATAATGAGCACGTTTGATTTTTTCATTCTGCTAGAAAGAAGCCCAAAATGTTTTATAGTGTGTGTTGGATGCGTGTTCATGAACCAATATTTATTTCTCAAAGAATCACAATCCTTTCTTCATGAAAGATACGAATCATTTAACGAATACAACCCTTCCATAATATCAAACATAAGATACGTATCTAATAGTTCCCCTTGGACTGGAACTCTTCGTTTTTTCCGATAGTAATCCCGAAAATCCATCCAATCCGCAGCGGATGAGCGATCATTCGCGTGATCCAGGTTCAATGTTTTCGTATTTTTGTACATGTTTCCTCGCACAATTCAGGATCTCGTCGAGCGGTTTCGCGATCACCGCGAATCCTATAAGAGCGCCCAATACAAAGAAGCGCAGCTTCGGGAGGAATTTATCAATCCCTTCTGGTGGGAACTCGGATGGGATATGACGAATCGTGCCGGACTCGCCGAAGCCTACAAAGAGGTCATCCACGAGGATTCGCTTCGCATTGAAGGCGCAATGAAGGCTCCCGATTATACCTTCCGCGTGGGCAGCGAGAAGAAATTCTTTCTCGAATGCAAAGCGCCCAAAGTTCACCTCGCAACGGACGTCGCGCCGGCCTATCAATTGAAACGCTACGCCTGGAGCGCCGGACTTTCCATCTCACTGCTTTCCGATTTCGAGGAATTCGCCGTTTATCAAACTACTTCCGTTCCCAAACCCACCGACGCGCCCTATAAAGACCGCATCGAATTTTTCAACTTCGAACAGTACGAAGAGAAATGGGACTGGCTCGTGGAAACGTTTTCCCGCGAAGCCGTCTGGAAAGGACGCTTCGATAAATACGCCGCGCAGGCAAAAGGCAAGCGCGGCACCACGCCCTTCGATAAACAGTTCCTCGCCGATATGATCGCCTGGCGAAAGAAGCTTGCCGAAAATATCGCGCTCCGCAACAAAGGGCTGTCCGAATCCGAGCTAAACAGCGCCGTGCAAATTACGCTCGACCGCATTATCATGCTCCGCATCTGCGAGGGACCGAAAGATCGAGCAATATGGGAACCTTGCCCTCGACGCCAGGCTGCGCTATCTCATAGACGGAACCCAAAAAACAAAAACTCCCCCGCCTTTTCAAGGCGGGGGACGGGGGGTGGTTGGTTCTGTTTACCAGAATCTCCTCAACCGTTTCCGCGCCGCCGACGACCGCTTCAATTCCGGTCTCTTCCATTTCAGGAAAGAGAAGAGCCGCGAAGGATTCGACGCGCTCACCCCGCGACTTGCCATTGACGATAAAGTGCTCACCGACATCATCAGGCATCTTTATTATCCCGAAAGTCCGTATGCATTCGATATCGTTCCCTCGGATATTCTGGGCCACGTGTATGAGCAGTTCCTGGGACAAGTCATCACGCTGACGAAAGGCGGCAACGCCCGCGTCGAAGAAAAGCCCGAAGTAAAAAAAGCCGGCGGCGTCTATTACACGCCGAGCTATATTGTCGATTATATTGTGAAGAATACCGTCGGAAAAATGCTGGGTGTGGACCATGCTTTAGCTTGGTCCAAAGATAAGAAGGGACAAGCTAAAGCATGTCCCACACCCACAATTTTAGATCCCGCCTGCGGCTCCGGTTCCTTCCTGCTCGGAGCGTATCAGTATTTACTCGATTGGTATCTCAAATTCTATCTCGCCAATGAGCCGGAATCCTGGACAAAAAAGAAAGTTCTCGACCGCATTCCCACTTCCGACCCCACGAAAAAAGATTATCGCCTTTCCCCGCGCGAGCGGAAGCGCATCTTGCTCGACCACATTCACGGCGTCGATATTGACAGGAACGCGGTGGAAGTGGCGAAGCTGAATTTGATGCTCAAAGTCCTCGAAGGCGGAGAGAGCGGCGGGAGCGACGGAGGAACCCAGCGCATTGCCTACGACACCGCCGAGCGACTGCTCCCCGATCTCGACCGGAACATCCTCTGCGGCAACTCCCTCATCGGAACCGATTACTACAACAACCCCCTCCTTTTCAAGGAGGGGGCAGGGGGTGGTTATTCCCCGGACACCGCCAAAATAAATCCGATGGACTGGAAGCAAGCCTTCCCCGATATTATGCGAAACGGCGGCTTCGATGTCGTCATTGGGAACCCGCCGTATGTGGTTATAGGTAAAGACCTGTTCGATGCTAGAACCGCCAAATATTTATTACACTTCGGAACAGCAGAATACAAGGCAGACCTATTTCAGCTTTTTATCGAACGAGGAATAGAACTGCTCAAGCCAGAAGGAAAGCTTGGATTTATCGTTCCAAATCCTTGGCTTACTCAGGTCTTTACCAAGTCCTTAAGGAAGTATATTCTTGAAAAGACTCAGATAGACGAACTCGTAACATTCAAAGGATTCGTTTTCGAGTCCGCAACCGTAAACACGGCGCTGGTCTTTCTTTCGAAAATAGTAGCCAGCGATTCGCACGAAGTGCGTGTTATCGACGCCGATTCCGATCCTACGAGCGGGCAAGAATACCACGCAAAGCAGATTGATTGGTTTAAAAACGAAGGACACATCATTGAGACGAGAAGGATGGATCCTATGGGAAAACTCGCGGATCAAATCCTAAAGCAATCGATTCCGCTGGGAACGGTCGCGCGTGCTTCGCTCGGATGCCAGGCATACAATAGTTCTAAGCACACAAAACAACAAATCGAGAACAGAGTTTTTCATGCCGATAAAAAGCTGTCTTCCGAATATCTTCCAGAGCTTGCGGGTAGTGACGTTTCTCGCTATGAGCTTGAGAGGGTGAGAGGCCAGTGGATTAAGTACGGCCCCTGGCTTCACGATTACCGAACGATGGACTGGCTACAAGGGCCAAGAATTCTGATTCGCGAAATATCGGGAAAGCAACCCCACGCACTGCAAGCAACGTACACGGAGGATACATATTGTAATTACAAGACCATCCTCAACATCAATCCACTTCCCGAATCCGACTACTCAATGAAATATCTTGTGGGAATTTTAGATTCCACATTAATCTCAAGAATTTACCCGTACATTTCGAACAAGATGGTAGCGAATGCCTTTCCGCGATTATCGGTCGGCGATTTGCGAAAGATTCCCGTACCAAAAGATGTTTCAACGAAGCAGATAAAGCTGATGGAAAAATACGTTGAAAGGGAAATCGATCTGCATAACCAACTTAAAAAGATGAGCGATGGCCAGAATCGCACCCTCCTCACTCGCCAGATCGCGGGCGTGGATGCGGAGATCGATAAACTCGTTTACCAGCTTTACGGTTTGAGCGAGGAGGAAATTAGGATAATGGAGGGTTGATTTTTTAGAATGTGGAAAAACGGGAAGTCGTTATCATTTATGTGGATAAACAACCGTGTTTTCGAGGATTCACTTGGCTCCAAACATAGTTAATATATTAGCACTCACTGAACATGAGTGATAATAATTGCTAATGAAAGGAGGTGATTAAATGACCGGATCTACGGGAGGTAAATGTGAATCTAGCGGTACTTATTACTGTTCGAAACACACTACTCATACCATCTACATTAAGTCAGGGGAAACGTTCCCTCCGTGTAATGTGAATGGCGATGCTAACGCGCACGGAGCGACATGGGTCAAGAAAACTTGATACCACTTAGGGCATACATCATTGTATGCCCTTTTTATTATCCTCACCCGCCACATCGCGGGCGTGGACGCGGAGATCGATAATCTCGTCTACCAGCTTTACGGTTTGAGCGAGGAGGAAATTAGGATAGTGGAGGGAAAAGCATGAGCATATCAAACATTATCGACATAGCGCTTCTCGCTGTGATAGTGATCGGAATACCCGCTTATGTGAAGAAGCGGGCTGAAGTGGTAGCCGAGAAAGGTTTGGAAAAATACAAAAACGAATTAGCCAGTGCTTCAAATCGAGAACTGGAAAAATTGAAAGGTGAAATAGCCCGAAACAACAAGTGGGACGAGATCCGGTTGGCTCGATTACGAGAGGAACAGGGTGTTGTATTTAAGGAACTATATTCTAAGTTGTCGCAGGTGTTTGGCAAAGGAAGGGACCTTATACGTGTTCCCGGTGAGGCTCACGAAAGCAAATGGCCTAAGGCGGATGATTTCTTGCACGCCCTGAAAGATTTCGTTGCTTCATATGAATCGAACAAAATTTGGCTGAATGATTCGCTCTGCGAGCAAATCGACAAACTTCGTTCCGAAATTGATGCCGCCTTTGCGCCGCTCCAAAATGCTTTGTATGGCGTTGGTGTTGGAGCGAATAGCCAGCTGGACATTGTTAAGACTTCGCAACAGGCGCTGCTTTTATTGGAGAGTCAGATTGCAGCGACCAGGCACGAGGTCGAGGCAAAGTTCCGAGAACTCATGCATGTCTGATCGCACCCTCCTCACCCGACAGATCGCGGGCGCGCGTGCGGAGATCGATACACTCGTCTATCAGCTTTACGGTTTAAGCGCGGAGGAAATCAGGATTGTGGGGGGAACGAATCCCAGCTCCGTAGGAGTGCAATATTCGTAGCCCAGTGCGTAAGCGCTGGGTTGCGAAAAGCCAAAGAATCCCAAGCTCCGTAGGAGCGGCATATTATCACGCGGGGAATATATCGCTCCTACGGAGCTATGGAATCTTTTTTCAATCCCAATCCCAGCGCTTACGCACTGGGCTACGAATATGCCGTCCCTAACGGGACTGAATCGGCGTACATCGCCCTTGCAGGGCTAACGGGTTATGATGGCTTTGCGTACCCAGGGTTCCACTTCGTTCCACCCGCGATCGGGTCGAGGGCAGGCTCTGGGCTGCGGGTACTTCCCCCCTTCGGGGCTACTGCGTGCCTCCGGCACTGGGCGGCATGAACGCTGCTTCATTTTCAGGGAATAATTCTTCGAAAAGGCTGTTACCTTTTGCCGTTTCGCGGGTCTTCTATTTAGAGGGTTTCACTTTTTTCAAACGAACATGAAAAGTCTTCGCTTCTCGGTTGCCGTTTTTCTTGCGGCAGTCACGCTTTATTCGCCCGGAACTCGCGCGCAAAGCCGCACGGCGGCTGGCATCGCGCCAAGTGGCGCGGATTCCGCGTTCCAGGCGCAGGTGCAAAAGGAGCTTGCGGCTTACCCACATGGACTGACGCTTTACCATGCCTGCGATGGATTTTCGCGATGGATCAATTGCAAGGCGGCGCTCGCGCTCGGGTTGGGCTACGGTTCCGGCAATGCCAATCATGGTAAGAACGATGCTACCGTTCAATCGATCGACACCAATATTCACACTGATATTAGCCGCTCCATCGAGGATGAGGACGAACCGAGCATCGCGATTAACCGCAGGAACCCGAATCTGATCGTCGCTGGCGCCAACGATCTCGAAATGAAATCGAATGGTCAAGCAACAGGCATGAATACGCTGGGCATGCCCGCCTACCTCACGTCGGATGGCGGCTTTACCTGGAAAACGTACCGCTTGCCGCTGGCAACCAACGATCCCGGTGCGGAGGAATGGGGCGACCCGATGATCGTCTGCAATGATGCCGGCATGTTCTACTATTCGTTCCTGATGTATCCGGAACTGGGTGGATATTCCGATCTGATGGTTGCGCACAGCACCGATGGCATACACTGGACGCTTGGGAACCCTGTCGTTGGGAATCAAAATAATAATGCCTTCGAAGACAAGGAAACCATCGCGGTGGACAACGATCCCTCGAGTCCCTATCACGGCCGGCTCTATATCGCATGGACCGAGTATGATAACACAGGAAATACTCTGGCGGACTCTGCCATCCATTATGTTGCCCACAGCGACGATCATGGCGTGACGTGGTCCTCGCCCATGCCTTTTTCCACCTATTATGGCGATTTTGCACTGCTGCGAGTCGGCCAGCATGGAACGGCGTTCATCGCATCGATGCACTACTATGGAACGATTACCGATTCCACGGTTACGGACAAGAGCGAAGGAATGAGCATTTCTACCGATGGTGGCGCCACGTTTCAGGATTATCCGATGCATGCCTTCACCGATTTTCCGCCGATCGACCAGGGCCGTAACGGATTGAAAGGGCCGAATGGATTCCGCGCCTCGCCGTATCCTTGCTTCGATGTGGATTCTGGCAACACCATCCGTGCCGTCTATGGAACCTACGACGAATTCAACGCCGACGCGGCGTTGTACGAGATTAGTTCCACCGATTTGGGCAAGGATTGGAGCGCTCCGGCACAAATCGGCACAAGGTCAAGCATCAACAACGATCACTACATGCCGTGGGTGGCGATCGACCCGGTTACGCATTCCGCGTATATTTCGATGAGCAGCTCGGAGGAGGATACGGTACTGAACGTGAAGTCACGCGCTGTTTGGTGTAACTACAATTCGCCCGCCACACTGAATACAATGGGCTCTGATTTATTCAATCCTCTGACCGTCACGGCGGAGGGCGGGGATTTCGTTGGCGATTATGCTACAAGTGATGCTTACGGCAGCTACTTCGTCGCGAGTTGGACGGAAAACCGCCAGCCCAGCTACCACGATGGCGATATTTTCGCCTATGTTGCCGGCCCGCTAACGGCACCGGCTGCGGGACAAGAGTCGGTGCGGGCCATCGATGCGGATGAATTCAGTGTCGGCGCGATTGATCCGGACCCCGCGAGCGGGAACGCCATCACCATGAACATCTCTTCGAGCGCAGCGCGCACCGCGCGTATTCGCCTCTTCGATCTAAAAGGGAATGAAGTCCTGAGCCACGATGAATCTATCCAGCCGAGCGGCGCGAATTCCATTTCGCTCGATATTCATCTGCTCCCGGCAGGCGTGTATCACGTCGTGATCCAAAGCGGCGTTGTCGTAGTGGATCGCAATCTCGTCATTCTTCGATAGCGGCGGGCACAATAGCGGGCAAAGGTTCCAGCTTCGCACTCGGCGCGGCGCGGCCCGCGGTAAATTTAGCCTTTAGATTCAAGAAAAATCGCTCGTACGTCCAATAGCTGAGTGAGGCAATTGCCATCGTGATTCCGACGATGAACAGGAATTGCAGAGCCGGCCAGCTTTTTGAGAACGCGAAGAACTTGTCCGTCAGATTGATGCCGAACGGATGGAAGAGATACATCCCATAGCTGATGCTCCCAATATAGCGGATGACTCGATTCGAGAGTGCGGGAACCAGCGCGTGATCGCCGCGAATCGAACACGCGATCACCGCGAAAGTCATGGCGATACAAATATAGAACATCCGGCCAACATAGAGCAACGCCTCGTTCGGAACGGTGCAAACCAAGACCATGAGCGCCATAAAAATCGGAGCACTCCAACGCTGCCCAAAGATGCGCCACGCAAAACGAAAACTTTTTTTATGGTGCAAGGCATACGCGGCGAGGCAGCCTAAGCAAATCGCTGTCGCGACACTGTTGATGATGATGATCGGGAGCGGAAACCCCGTCAGAAAAAAGGAGTAGCCATCGCGAAGCTTGATAAGCTCATTTGCCGCAATGAGCAAAATCATTACGATGACGGGAGTAAACCAACGGCGGGTAAAGGCTACGATCCACGGCCAGAAAAGATAGAACTGCTCTTCCGTCGCAAGTGACCATGCCGCTACAAAAACCACCCGCCCGTGAGGATTCGCCGGCGACCACCCTCCCGGAAACACAAACCAGTTCGAGGTATAGGTGAGGAACGAGGGCAGATTGTGCAGATAAATAGCGAACGGCGCGCCGCGAAGTTCCACAGTAGCAAGGCACGCTGCCAGGAACAGCCCAAGCGTGAGATAATAGGCCGGGAAAATGCGAAGCGTGCGGCGTATGTAGAAATTCTTCAGCGAAATGCGACCATAATCAGATTTTTCGCGGAGCAGAATTGTCGTGATCAGAAATCCGCTGATGACGAAAAACAGATGGACTCCGAGAAAGCCGGTTCGCCAGATCGGGCGGAGTTCTGGCGCATGATACCACATAACCGCGAGAATGCTGATCGCGCGCAAGCCATCGAGCGAAGAAAAGTACTTCGTTCGGCGGAAACGGTCGTAAGCGGATTGTTGCGGAGGCGCGGTGGGCATCGTTCGCCTCCAAAAGTGCATTCGCGAAGCTTTCGGTTCCGGCTGCGATATCCAACTTTCCGTACCGAAAGCATGTTAATTTTGGAGATGCGTTCTCTCCCGATCCGCCTCGAGTCAATCGGCGCGTTGCTTGTACTTGCGGCGGCGCTCGTCATTTTCGCCTTACAGCTCCGTTCCCTTTATACTGTTCCCGTCTTCGATTCGGTTCGCTGGGGCGGCGACGAGACGTGGCTCATGCGAGAGTTTGGGAACCAGATCGAGTACGGCGCGATGTCCTATCCAGAATCCTTTGGCGGGCCTAGACGCACCGACGGCGTACTGGCCGGAAGCATGTGGGTCGATGCCATGATCTATGGCCTACCCGGAACGTTGCTCTTCCCTGCTCATGATTTTGTTAGTGTGGGGCGGGGGGTTACAGCTATTCTTGCGTTCATCCTCCTCGCAAGCATTTACTTTATTTCGCGGAAGCTGAAAGTTCCTCCACTTTTGTCGGCGCTTACAGTGCTGTTGGTTGTCGCTTGTCGGGGATTCCTATGGGCCATGCACTCCGCGCGATACGATTTGCTCACGGGCCTTACACTCATTTGGTTTTGCTATTTTCTTTCGCGGGAAAACAATCCTTCCCATTGGCGCATGGGAATCATCGGCCTTGTCGGCGCAATAATGATTTGCTTCTCGCGGCACATGCTGCTGCTCGGCCTTGCCGCATCGTTAGCGTTCCTATTTGAGAAGAGAGTTTGGAAGCAACCCTCGCACGGAGGGTACTGGCTCACAGGCTCCGTCATTGGCGCAGTAATTCTTTCGATTGCGTATGGGGCGAGCGCTCACGAATTTTCACTCTTCGGCAGCGGCGGAAGCGAGGGTAGTTATAGCTTTGTGCTAAATCAGATTCCCCTTCTTCGCCCGTTTTCGCGGAACGTGCAGGTTTCGAATCTCGTCGAACGGTTCCATCTTTTCGGGCGCGATGCGCCGGGAATTCTAGTTATCGTTTGCGGCACCATTCTTCTGGGAATCATTTATCTTCTCTCCAGGCAGAGAAAAATTGGTCGATTGGTCCAGCCGGGCCCAACCAAACGCAGATTTTGGTTCGCCGCTGCTGCATTCTGCACCCTCACATGGTTACTTACCGAGGGCGCCCGGCCTTATTATCTCTTTCACATTATTCCAATGATGGCAATCGCGGGGGCGCTTGCATTCTCCAGATTGCAAGCTAAATGGCCCACCAGATACGCGACGCTCGTCCTCTTCGCTATTGCCATCGCGCTTGGTGGGCGAAGCGCGATTCCGAACGGGCCGCTCGGCCAGGCCATCGCGCGCGATCAAAGGGGGGCCATCACAAAGTTCCTAAACGAAGCAAGCATTTCCGCGCCGCGAAAAAGTCGCGTCCTGCTCGATGTTGCGGGGTTGGATCGCGCGCTTACGGATACCTCGCGCAAAGACCTTACGCTCGATATGTTCCAGCCGCCCCACGAAGCGGATGCGCTCGTTCAAAAACTTCGGTCGAACAAGATCGACTACGTAATCCTCCGTTCCAGTCCGGTTGGCGCACCTTTCGAACCGGGACGAGCGCTTTTGCCGCAAGTGCTGGATTCGATCGGAACCATCCGCGACACAGCGATCGGATTTTTCTATGACGATGGCCGAACTTATGACGCAAGCATGGGCGAATTGCTCCGGCAGGGAATGGATACGCTGAAGCTTTATCGATTAAGCGAGTAATTTTTCCAATTCTGCCGATTCACTAATCGGCAATTCGCAGGTGAAATCATGGCAGACATAAGCTGTCGCTTTGCCGTTCTTGGAAGCCAATGACTTCGCGAACTCCCCAACGGAATCCGAGGCGAGCCCGGGTACACTCGTTGGAAGATATTTTGCGTTCACCACTTTTTTGAGCGGAGCAATATTTTCACCGGCGAAAACAATTTGCATGGGACTTCGAAGCGACCAGAACGCCGCAGCGAGCATTTCCGGCATAGCGAACGGATGCGTACCAATCCTGGCCAGAAAATACTCCAGCACTTGTGCGGCGCGATCCCGGTAGGCCGGATTCTCTGTCAGTACTGCAAGTTTAGATAAATTTTGCGCCGAGATCGAGTTCCCGCTTGGCTCCGCGCCATCGTACTCGTTCTTCATGCGAAGGATGAGATCGGGCGCTGCACTTGCATCAAAATAGGCGCCGTTGCTCGAGTCATAGAGCGCTTCATCTTGTTCTAATTGCAGTTCCATGGCGCGCTGAATCCAGAAGGTGTCGAACGTTGCCTCGTAAAGTTCGAGATAGCCTTTAATGAGGAATGCGAAATCGTCGAGGCCAGCGGCAAATCGCGCCTCGGCGTGTGAATGTTCATCGCGATCGCTCCAGCGATGGAGCAGCGCTCCATTTGGGCGAAGCGCGTGCCAGACGAATTCCCCGGCACGGCGCGCAGCTTCGATGTAGCGCGGCGCTTCCAGAATATTTCCTGCGCGCGCCATTGCGCCGAGCATGAGGCCGTTCCAGGATGTGAGAACTTTTTCATCCCTCAGTGGGCGAACACGTTTTTCGCGAATCTTCAGAAGTTTGGATTTAAGGGACGGCAAGGACTTTGGGGAAGCGAGGGACGGGTCGGAGATGTAGAGGACATTTTTGCCATCTTCGAAATTGCCTTCTTTTGTAACCCCGTAGTACTTTGCGAAGGCTGCGGCATCTTCACCCAGAAGTTCCTCAATTTCGGCGAGGTCCCACACATAGAACTTTCCCTCCTCGCCTTCCGAATCGGCATCTTCGGCGCTGAAGAACGCGCCGCCATCATGCGTCATGTCCCGGAGGACATACTCGCAAATAGCTCGGGCGACATCGGCAAAAAAATCATCGTGTGTTATTTGCCAGGCATCGAGATAAGAATGAAGCAGTTGCGCCTGGTCGTAGAGCATCTTTTCGAAATGCGAAATCCGCCAATAGCGATCCACCGAGTAGCGGTGGAACCCTCCACCCAGGTGATCGTGGATTCCACCGTGCGCCATTTTGCGAAGCGTATGGAGGGCCATCTCACGCGCGCGCGTATTGCCGAATTCTGCAAAATCGTTAAAGAGAAAATCGAATTGGGAGGGCCTCGGAAATTTCGGCGCGCCACCGAATCCTCCTTCGGTGCGGTCAAACGCCTGCTCGAAATAGCGATACGTGGTTTCGATAGCACTGCGCATATCAGTGCCTCCGGCGCGACTTGCCGTTTGTTGATTCAAAGCCTGTGTGATTTGCACGCTCGACTCCACGAGGGCGCTGCGCTCGCGTAACCACAGCTCGTGAATCCGTTCAAGGAGCTGCGAAAAACTGGGTCGGCCATGCATGGAAACCGGCGGGAAATAGGTGCCGGCAAAGAAGGGCCGTAGCTCAGGTGTAAGGAAGAGTGACATCGGCCAGCCGCCGGAACCCGTCATCGCCTGAACGATCGACATATACACTTGATCGACATCCGGCCGCTCTTCTCGATCCACTTTGATAGATACAAAATGCGCGTTGAGGAACTCCGCTATCGCTTCATCCTCGAAGCTCTCCCGTTCCATGACATGGCACCAGTGGCACGTGCTATACCCAATCGAGAGAAAAATCGGCTTCTCCTCCGAGCGAGCTTTTTCGAATGCTTCTTCGCCCCACGGGAACCAAGCTACCGGATTGTGCGCATGCTGCTGCAAGTACGGCGATTTCTCGCCCTCGAGGCGATTCGTGAATGTGCCAGCCATCGCCGTTATCCGCGCGGCATCGTTTGCGATGAAGGAAAGCGAGCGTTTCGAAGCTCCGCGAATTCTCGAGGCCGCTCGCAAACGAGCGCGCGCGCGCCACGCGCCACGGCTTGATCGAATTCGAGTTCCGTCGCGATTGGATAAATCCCGAGGAAGATATTCTTCCTCTCGATCTCCGCGAGCGCATCCGGTGTAAGTTCCGAAAGCTGGCAGGCATAGCCGGTCGAACGGGCGATCTCCATCAGCTCGGATGGAAGATAACTCGCGATCGGGCGATCGAAGACGACCGGTTCGCCGTACGAACGGAATGCAAGCAGTTCCCGCGTCGCTTCGTCCGGATGAATGATGCAAGTCGGAATCGTCCAGCCTGCCTCGCGAAGATAATCGGGTCGAAAGGAGGAAAGAAGCACGAATTGATCCCACTTCAGTTCCGTCAGCAACTGCACGAGCGCGTGCATGTAAAGCTTTGGATCCCGGTCGGAATAGTCTTTCACCTCGAGATTGAAATAGACCCGGTTCTTCCCAAGGGTCAGCACCTCGGTGAGGGAAGCAACGCCCTTCGCTTTAAGCTCAGGAAAAATAGATCGATAAAGGGGTACACCAAGCCCGGGATGAGCCTCATCGTGATAACAGACAAATTCGTGATCTTCGGTAAGCTGGATATTGAGTTCGATCATGTCCGCGCCGGAAACGAGCGCGGAAGCAATGGCATCGAGGCTGTTGCCGGGCGCGCCCAAGGAGGTGTCGCCGCGATGCGCCACGATCAATGGCCGCGCGGCGAAAGGGTAATCTTTGAGTGGAAGCATTTCGGGGAAAGTATGAAATATGAATTATGAAGTGCGAAAGAGGTCAGCATTCCCGCGCAGGAACTCTTCGGAGGTCATGGCTCGCTTCCCTTCACGCTGGAGTTCCAGGATTTCGATGGCACCATCCAGCGTGCCTGCACAGAGTCGCGTTCCATCCGAAGAAACGTCCCACGTGCCGGCGGAAATCTTGATTCGCTCGTCCATGACGAGCCGAGTTCGGAGTATTTTGAGTCGCGTTCCATTCACCACGGCGGTCGCGCCAGGTTGCGGCGAAAGTCCGCGAGTGAAATTATGGACTTCCCGAGCCGGCCTGCTAAAGTCGATTTCGCAATCTTTTGGAAACAATTTTGGAGCCGGGGTTACTCCTTCATTCGGTTGAGAGATGGGCTGGAGCGTGCCGCTCGCAAGCGCGCGCAGCGTTTCCAGGGCTGCTTCGGCTCCAAGCAGCATTAGACGGTCGTGCAATTCGCCGGCGGTTTCATCCTGGCCGATCGGGATGGATTTAGCGATCAACATTTTTCCGGTATCCACTTTCTCATCGAGCAGAAAAGTGGTAATCCCGGATTCGTGTTCTCCGTTAATAATCGCCCAGTTGATCGGTGCCGCCCCGCGATATTTTGGAAGTAGCGAGGCGTGAATATTGAAGGCACCGAGACGCGGAATTTCAAAAACTTCTTTGGGAAGGATTTTATAGGCGACGACGACGAACACGTCCGCATCCAGCGCGCGCAATTCCTGCAGAAATTGCGGGTCGCGATGCTTGTCGGGCGAAATTACCGGGATGCCGAGTTCTATGGCCGCTTCTTTGACAGCACTCGCCCGCATTTTCCTTCCCCGGCCCTGCGGCTTATCCGGAGTCGTCACCACTGTAACAATATTCTCCCCATGCCGCGTGAGATCGCGCAGTATGTATGCCGCAAATTCTGGCGTCCCAAAAAACACGATGCGGAGCGAATCCGGGTGCTGATTGGATGGATTACGCTGATTCATTCCCAAAGCTTTCTGTTATTTAAACACTCTATGGACGAAATCCGTCCACTCCTCATACCGTCGATGCGGGCACATTCCCCGTTTCATTGAATCACTGTCATTTTCCGCGTGATCGTAGCCCGCGACGTTTTGACCTTATAAAAATAAATTCCATCCGGCCACCCTGCCGCATTCAGTAGAAAAGCATGCCGGCCCGGGTCGAGCTTCTCGTTAGCCAGCGCGGCAATCTCGCGGCCGATCATATCGAAGACGGATAGCCGCACGAGTTCCGGCCTCGTGAGTGTAAATCCGATGGTCGTCGTATCGTGGAACGGTTCGGGAGCATTTTGTTCCACGAACACATCGCGGTCGGAGGCATACTCGATCTTTGCCGGCAGGCTGTATTCAGGCGAATCCCGCTTGTTGAAGCCGATGGCAACAACGCGAAAGTAAAGGTCGATATCGCCGTTCATCTTAGGCAATTCCTCCATGGTGCTATACTTAACCCATGCGAGGATCGGCTCGCCGCGTTGTGGCGTTTTCGCCCCGCGCCGTGCTGGTACTGTCGAGAACGCCTCGAATGAGCCATACGCGCCAACCCGAAGCTCGAGCCGATATTCCTTTACACCAAGCTCGCTTGTTCGCGACCATTCCAGATGCACCGTGGAGGGCGATGGAAGCTCGGCCGTCAGCGTAACCGGTTCCAACTCGACGGGCGAGGTCGTTTCGCGAATCGAAACGAAACTATCGAGCGGAAAATAGATCGGGGCACTTTCCGGCACGGCAGAATTTGTGCGCGAGCCGTATTCGTCGAAATGAAAGAGAGCGAATGCGGGATGGGCGCTGTCCGAAGTCTCCAGTAGCATCCGCGATTCAAACTCGATTGGTTCCCGATATGCGCCGCGTACGAAATGCAGTTCGTCGATGGAAAACATTTTTTGCGTGGTGGAAGAATCACCAAGGCTGACGCCGTTGACATTTCGAAAGAGGGCCGCGCTGTGGTGCGCTAACGCGGAAACCTCATCGTCCACAAAAAGTCGGAGGGTGCCCACCGAATCATCCGATACAACAGCATAATGCCAGGCGCCATCATTCGTAATCGCACGGCTCGCAGCGATTATTTTCGTTCCATCCATCACGCGGAGTTCCCCAAGAAGACCCACGGAAAGGTGCAGCGTTGCATAATCGGCGGAATGAAAGCTCAGAAGCGTCTCGGAGGCGGTAGTGGTCCGATACCAGAATTGAAGGCTGAAAGGATGGAGGAAAAATGCATGAATCAGTTCCGGGCGACCTGCCATCGGTGCGAATGCACCACGCCCGCCTTGTACCGTCAGTGCCCGCTGCACCCGCGGCGTTGGTTCCACACGGATGGAAGCGAGGAGTCTTTTGCCCACAATCGCAACAAAGGAAAAGTCTGGTTGTGGCGGGAACACCATTTTCCAATCGTGATTTTCCTCGATCAGGCGTTTCGTCTTGGGATCAACTTTCGGAATTGCATTGAGCGAAATCCGCTCAACGAGTGCCGCTTTGACAATCGCCGGCGCATCGGTCGGATGTAATGCCGCCGTTGAAAATACGACAAAATATCCAATTCCGGCAGCGCGGGGATCGAAATCCGGCGTGTAATCCGCGAGTGCAATCACCGCCTCGCCGGATTCCGCCGAGAGCAGCGATCGGACTTCCCCAAATGGAACGAGTTTATCTGGGTGGTCACTTCCCGCTTCAACGCGCCATGCGCGCTTGAATTTCCATGTCGATGGAAATTCTATGGCAATGGCGCGATCCACATTTGCCTCACGCGCGGAAGCGGAGACGGCGATTGTAATATCATCGCCAGCAGGAATTTCCGATGGAGCGCGTACAAAATTGATTTCCCCGGAGGCCCTCGCCGCTGGAACCCCAAAGAAACACAGGCTTAGAAAAACGAGATAAAACGCTGCTCTAAAGTAACGGCTGCACAACTCCCCGCTTTCGCAATCGCAGCTCACGCGCGGCGATGCACTTGTTACTCGTTCGTCTCCCACGCATGAATGATATTAGTTCCTCATCTTGGCGAGGTAATCGAGCCGATCCTGAAGCTGCGCCTTTGGGAACCAGCAGTTTATCCTTCCCGAAAATGCCATCGGCGGGATCGCGAAAGGAAAGCTCGTAATCCTTGCTCATAATGATCGCTTCTTCGGGGCAAACTTCCTCGCAATAACCACAGAAAATACAACGGAGCATGTTGATTTCGAAGACTACCGGATATCGCTCCTTTAATAGTTCCGTTTCGCTCGCACGCACTTCGATGGCAAGCGGCGGGCAGACCCGCGAGCATAGCCCGCACGCCACGCAGCGCTCGACGCCGTTATCCTCCATCACGAGCACGGGCCGTCCGCGAAATGACGCAGGCGGATCCCACCGCTCTTCCGGGTATTGCCGTGTAAACTTCGGGCGGAAGAGATGCTTGAACGTCGTGAACAGCCCCCGAAAAATTTCGGGAAGATAAAGCTGCTCCCAAAACGTGAGCTTGCGCTTGCGCGCAGGGTTGTTGTATTTTGAAGTAGTTGGCATATCGGCGACGGTTAGCTCATTAAATACATTTTTTCGAACGCGGTCCAAACGATGTTCAGGATACCCAGCGGCAGCAAGACTTTCCAGCC
Source organism: uncultured Bacteroidota bacterium (assembly GCA_963702215.1). Lineage (GTDB taxonomy): Bacteria > Bacteroidota > Ignavibacteria > Palsa-1295 > Palsa-1295 > PALSA-1295. Next base: position 3,321,497 of record OY969726.1, on the reverse strand, counting down.
CAAGTCCATCAGCTGATCGTAGCGGAATCGTGGGAGCGACCAGCGAACCCAAATAAAGATGAAGAGAAGGCCAATCGTCTTAAGCGCAAAAGCAAGGATGCCGATAATCGTCATCCACAAGCTCGAAATTCCAAGATGGTCAATGAAGGGAACATGCCAGCCTCCCAGGAAGAGCACGGTGGTTATCGCACTTGCGGTGATGATGTTCGCATATTCGGCCAGGAAAAACAGTGCGAATTTCATCGAACTGTATTCCGTATGATACCCGCCAACCAGTTCCGGCTCGGCTTCCGGAAGATCGAACGGCAACCGATTGGTCTCCGCGAATGAGGCAGTGAAAAACAGCAGAAATCCCAGAGGGCGCGCGAATAATGTTCCAAAGCCCCGCAGCCTGCGAGTCGATAATGGTATTGAGGTCAAGGGAGCCCGTAAGCATGACCACGCTAATAAGGCCCAGTCCAAGCACGAGCTCGTAGCTAATCATTTGTGCGCTGGAACGCAAGCCGCCTAAAAGCGAATATTTGGAACCGCTCGACCAGCCCGCCAGCGTAATGCCATACACGCCAAGCGAAGAAAGGGCGACGATAAACAACACGCCGATATTGATGCTCGATGCGATTGTAAGCGGGATCACTCGCGTGCCAAGCATCAGCACGTGGCCAAACGGCACGACTGCGAGAACGCTGAACGCGATCGTAATCGAAATCACGGGCGCAACCCAATGGAACCATTTTTGTGCCTGCCGGGGCTCGATGTCCTCCTTGAGGAGGAGTTTAAGCACATCCGCCAGCGGCTGGAAGAGGCCAAGCGGCCCGACGCGATTCGGCCCGATGCGGTCCTGCACCCACGCGCTAACCCAGCGTTCGAGCAGCACCGTGTACGATACCGCCGTGAGCACGACGAAGAGAACGATTACGATTTTGATGAGAGCTTCGATAACCATTGAAATAAAGATTAGATACTCACAAGATTACGCTTCCTACGCTTTCAATTCGTTCCGTCGAGGCCTGATACACTTCTTCATAAATCGGAACCTTTCGCTCGGCTTTTTGCCGGCCATCCTGAATGGGCAGGCCGAGATTGCCAATTGCATCGTAGGACATGCCTTTGAATTCTGGAACGAGTTCGGCGATCTCGTCGAAAATGTCCTCGGTATAAAGATACTTCCAATCTAAACCCAGTCCATTCGCAACGAGCTGCACGAAGCGCCATCCTTCGCGGGCGTCGCGCTTGTTGCCGCGCGCCCAGGCGTCGAACGGCGAGCCGAATCGGTCGAGGCGCGACATGTGGAGCTGGTCGATGCCGCGCATGTAATACTCTGTCGTCACGGCAGGCCGAAGCTGCTGCGCCCAGCCATTGTAATTTACGACAACACCATCGCGCTCGGCCCATTGCGATGCGGGAAACACGACATCGGCGCGTCGTGAAGTAACGCAGTCGTTCGTGGCCTCGCACGCGAAAAACTCTACATTCTCGAAGGCTTCGAGGAGATGAGGATCGGCGAGGAAATCGTCCGCCAATGCAAAAACCGCTTTAATTTTGCGCGAGCGAAGCAGTTCCAGCACGGTTTGCTCGGCTTGCTTCTCGCCTCGAATATGCTGATAGTGCTCGTCGGCCACGGCACCCACGAGGGTTGCGCCGAACGCGTTTGGCGGGCGATCTGCTTTCAGGAGCAGCCGCTCATTCTCCCCCACGAAATGCGGAACGAAGGGAATCTTTTCCTTGCCGAATTTCTCGCGCGCCAGCTTCGCCATCGCATAATTATCTTCGACGGTTCCATAGGCCGAGCCAAGAATGAGAACTTCGTTCTCGTTGTATCTCGAGAGTTCATCCGCCGTCCGGCGTGTGGCGGAATCATAATCGGTGGGCTGCTGAAGTCCGTTCACATCCTTCATGCGCGCACCGCTGATGCGATCGTTATTGACCGGAGGGTATGCGTTGAGCCGGCCATGATCGCACATCCAGTACGTATTGACATTCGGATTATTTCGAGGTTCCAGCCGCTCGATCACATTATTACGCACACCCACTCGGATATTGCAGCCCATCGAACAGCCCGGGCAAATCGACTCGGTGAACGACATATCCCACACCCGCGCTTTGAACCGAAAATCGTGGCTCGTCAGCGCGCCCACCGGACAAATATCGATCACGTTCATCGACATATTGTTATCGAAACCCATTTCGGGATTAGAAACTATTGTAACGTGATCGCCGCGATGAACGAAGGTGAGCACCGGCTGCTCGGCAACTTCCTGCGCGAAACGAATGCACCGCGAGCAGGAAATACAGCGCTCGGCATCGAACAAGATTTGTGGTCCGAGGGGAACGCGCTTATCTTTATGCGTCTTTTCTTCCACGAAGCGCGATACGCCGCGCGAATGCTCGAAGGTATAGTCTTGAAGTTTGCACTGGCCAGCCTCGTCGCAAATCGGGCAATCGAGCGGATGATTGATGAGGAGAAATTCCATCACATCTTCGCGGCCTCGGGTGGCTGCGTCCGAAAGCGTCTTCACGACCATGCCCTCGCTCACGGGGGTCGCGCACGCGATCTGCAGCTTCCCCATTTTCTCCACTTCCACGAGGCACATCCGGCAGTTCCCAGCTATGATAAGCGCCGGGTGCCAGCAAAAATGTGGGATGTCCATTCCGTTGTCGAGAGCGGCCTGAATGATGGTTTGCCCCGCCTGCGCTTCGAGTTCTTTTCCGTCGATGGTGATCTTCGGCATGTCGTAAGATTAGATAATTTGGGACTTCAAACAGTGCGGCGAGAGGAATTTATCCCCAACGGCACAAATAGCTTATGCCTCCTGAACAATTCGCTCGCACAATTCCTCGAAGGAAATCCCGGCGGCGCGGGCGGCATCGGGGATGAGGCTGGTGGATGTCATCCCGGGCAGCGTATTGATTTCGAGGCAATAATAATTTCCACTCGGATGCAGGCGGAAATCGAGGCGCCCGTAACCACGGCAACTACAGGCTTCAAACGCCGCGAGAGCACTTGCCTGAATGGCGCTCGAAAGTTCCGAAGGGAGTTTCGCCGGGCAGGTATGGAATGACATTCCCGGAGTGTATTTGTGCAGGTAATCGTAGAAGCCGCCCTTCGTTTCAATTTCAAGAATGGGTAGCGCCTCGCGGCCCAAAATGGAGACGGTTAGTTCACGTCCCTCAATAAATTCTTCGATCAGCGCCTTCGAGGAATATTCCAGTGCGAGATCGACGGCACGGTTGAACGCATCCTGCGATTCTTCGCGAAGAATCGTAAGGCCGACGGTCGATCCCTGATCGTTCGGCTTGATAACGAGCGGGAATCCAAGCTCGGTCACCGACCAATCCCACGCCGCATGGCGCTCGAGCGGATGATCGGTAAGTGAAAGAATTCGTCCGCGAGGGCAGGGGACGCCAGCATGTTCCAAAATAATTTTTGTGTATTGCTTATCGATGCAGAGCGCACTCGAACGTGCATCCGATCCCGTGTAGCGCTTGCCCTGAAGTTCCAGCACCGATTGGATTAGCCCATCCTCGCCGGGAACTCCGTGCAGGCCGAGCACCACGACCTCCGCTTCCCGCACCGCAGGCAGCATAAGGCTTTCGAGCACGACGCTGCCGCCGGAATATGCTCCGAGCTCCCGCGCCGTAGGCGGCTCGGCGCTCGGCGGATTAGCTTGGAATTCTTCCAAACGCATCGTCCGCGCCGTTGCCGGATCGACGAGCGTAATATCATGCCCGCGGCTTGCCAACGCGTGTGCCATCGCTTCGCCGGTGAGAAGCGAGACTTCACGCTCGGCGCTCGGGCCGCCTAGGAGGATGCAGAGTTTCATGTGGCGACTACGTTAACTAATTTATCCGGCACGACGATGATTTTTCGAATCTGCTTGCCATCAATATGCTTCATCACATTCGGGCTTTCGCGCGCGAATTGTTCGAGGTCGCCGGCGGAAAGCCCGCGCGGCACTTCGAGCTTGTCGCGCAGCTTTCCATTAACCTGAAGGATAAGCGTGACGACATGTTCAATGGTTTTCGCTTCGTCGTACAACGGCCACTGGGAATCAAAGATGGTTCCATCGTGCCCGATTCGTTGCCACAGCTCTTCGGCAATATGAGGCGCGAATGGCGCGATGAGTTTCAGCAGCACTTCGAATGCCAGGCGTGGCACCCCGCCCTGCTCATCTTCGATCGCATTGAGAAGAATCATCGAAGCGGAAATCGCGGTATTGAAACGCAATGCTTCAATATCCTCGCCAACTTTTTTTATCGTTTGATGGAGTAATCTTTCGAACGATTGCGAAGGAACCTTATCGGATAGAGTATTCAGATCGGTCGTGTTATCCTCTCGTACAATAATTTTCCATATTTTATTCAGGAACCGGTGAACGCCCATAATGCCCTTGGAATCCCACGGTTTCGTTCCTTCGAGCGGCCCGAGAAAAAGCACATAGGAACGCACGGTATCCGCCCCGTATTGCGAGACCAGCTCATCGGGATTGATGACATTCCCGAGCGATTTCGACATTTTGCTGCCGTTTTCGCCCAGCAGCATTCCCTGGTGGAATATGCGTTTAAATGGTTCCGGTGTGTGAACGATGCCATAATCATAAAGGAACTTATGCCAGAAGCGCGAGTAGAGCCAATGCGTCACGGCATGTTCCGCGCCTCCGATGTAGAGATCGACCGGCATCCAGTATCGTTCCGCTTCCGGAGAAACCAGTTCGCGATCGTTGCGGGGATCGAGATAGCGGAGGAAATACCACGAGGAGCCGGCCCATTGCGGCATCGTGTTCGTTTCGCGGCGGGCGGGATGGCCGGTTTCCGGGTCGGTCGTATTGACCCATGCAGAGATGGTGGCCAGCGGGGATTCGCCGGTGCCGGAGGGTTGGTAACTTTCCACTTCTGGTAAAATCACCGGAAGCATGGTTTCCGGCAAGGCTTTTGGATATTCGCCATCTCCCTCGTTCACATAAATAATTGGGAACGGTTCCCCCCAATACCGCTGGCGCGAAAACAGCCAATCCCGAAGCTTATATTTCACCGCTCGGTTCCCTTTGCCATTGGCTTCGAGCCACTCGATCATTTTCTCTTTCGCTTCTGCCGTGGGCAGCTCCGAGAGAAATCCGGAATGAACCGCAATGCCATCGTCCGTGAATGGCACGAGGAGCGGCTCGTTTGCATCCACACCCGGCGCTTGCACCACGCGCACGATGGGAAGTGCAAAGGCTTCCGCAAATTCGAAATCGCGTTCGTCGTGGCCCGGAACGGACATAATCGCGCCGGTGCCGTAAGACATCAGCACATAGTCCGCGATCCATATCTGAATGTGCTTTCCATTCGAGGGATTGATCGCGTAGGCGCCGGTGAATACGCCGGTTTTCTCGCGTGCGAGGTCGGTTCGTTCCAAATCGCTTTTGCGGCGCACCTCATCCAGGTATTTTTCGACCGATGCTGACTGCGAAGGCGTGGTAATTTTGCCAACCAGCGGATGCTCCGGTGCAAGAACCATGTATGTGGCGCCGAAGAGTGTATCGGGACGTGTAGTATAAACGCGGAATTTTTCTTTTGTGCCCGCGATCTTCGAAGTCGATTTCAGCCCCCTCGCTTCGGCCGATCCAGTTGCGCTGGCTATGGATGGTGCTTTCCGGCCAATTCACCGTATTGAGATCGCGCAGCAAGCGCTCGGCATACGCCGTGATACGCAGCACCCATTGGCGCATGTTGCGTCTTACGACCGTAAAGCCTTTTTCTTCTTGTTCCGCAATTTCTTCGTTCGCAAGTACGGTTCCCAACTCGGGGCACCAGTTAACCGGCGCATCGGCAACGTAGGCAAGCCGGCAATTCGCGAGAAAATCGGCGCGCTGTTTATTGGTGGCGGAGTGCCATTCTTCCGCACTGTAGTGTTTGATGTCCCGCGGCAACGCGCATGGCAGAATTCGCGTCCCGATTATTTCGATAAGGCTGATAAGCTCCTCTATCGGGCGAGCACTATCTTTTTCAGTATTGTAATAAGAATTAAAAAAATTCAGGAAAATCCATTGTGTCCACTTGAAATAATTGGGATCGGTCGTGTTGATTTCGCGGGACCAATCGTAGCCATATCCGAGTGAGTCGAGCTGTCGGCGATAGGTGGCGATATTTCGTTCCGTCGTGATGCGCGGGTGCAGCTTGTACTTTACAGCGTATTGCTCGGCGGGAAGGCCGAATGCATCCCAGCCAGTCGCGTGCATCACGGCGAAGCCCTGCATCCGCTTCAAGCGCATAACGACATCCGTCGCCGTATAGCTGAGCGGATGCCCGATGTGCAAGCCTTCCCCGGAAGGATATGGGAACATATCCATGACGAAATACTTCGGCTTCGATGGGTCGCGTTCTACCCGATATGTCTCGTGGCGCTTCCAGTATTCCTGCCACTTCAGTTCGATTTCGGAGAAAGGATAGGCCAATTGTTAAATTAGGAATTACGAATTGCGAATGAAAACCGTTGATCGTCATACCCGTTTTAGCGGGAATGACAAGGTAGTGCTTTTTAGTTTGCACGTAAAACAAACTGTAGTTATAAATTCCAAGCACCGTATTTTTGTGCCGATGAGAACACACCGATTCGTTCTGGCATTCGCGCTTCCACTCTTTTTTTGCGAGGTGATCGCGCGCCCCGCGCAGTCATTCGCGCAAGGGATGATAGTCGATAGCATCCTGCCGCGCATTGGTACGGAGCTACACAATCCGGCGCTCGCGGAGCAGCTTCGCGACCTCATTCCCGATTATGCGAACGCGCATGTGTGGGGTCTCGCCATCGGGGATTTCACACACGATTCGCTTCCCGATCTGGCTATTTCGGTATATGATGCGGGATCTGCCTCGAATAAGGTCCGTGTCTATCTATTCGAGAATGTCGATAACAAACGGCTCGCCGATGAATTCGAGCGCGAAATTCCTTATGTGGAATCGCCCATCGAAGTGGGGCTCGATGTCGATAGTTCCATCATCACTATCACGCAAAAAACCGGCGATAACCATTGGGTCCAGGAGGGTTATTCAATTATCTATGGCGATGTGACCCTCGTAAGCCGCTATGAGACACAGGAAATAGGGCTTGCGGCAAAAAACGGGAAGCCGCATCCGCTGGGGCACGATGTCTATCGCAATTATCGATCGCTGCTCACGCGCGAGAATTATTTTACTGGTGAAACCGGCGGCCCGATGCTTTCGCAATCCTATTATACCCTGCCGTCGTATGAGCGCACGCGGGAACTTTATCCAGGCTACGGCGATCTCCTTTCCGATTCGTCAACCGATTTCATCATTGGGGGCCTCGGCCTTCGACGCGATGCGAGCGATCTTTCCATTCGTTCCATGCGGACTGCTTATACCGATGACTATATTTATATTGCCCTTCGCGTGCGGGATGACTATGTAATCGGCGGCAACTCGAATGACGATGCAAACGACCGCGTCACCTTCTGGTTTGATACAAAATATACCGGCGACCGCCTCAACCGCGACCGCCGTATTGTTTCCGAAGAAGGTGGGTTTCCGGTTTTCCGAACGCATATGGATTCACTCGTGTCCAGCATTACCTTCGTGCTTCCCTCTCATGCCGGTCCGGTAACACAAATTACTTACAGCACCCCGTCCAGCACGCTCTCGCCGCTCGAGAAGCAGGGTCTCGCTCGAGTTCGCGCGGTCATGGAGTACGATACGCTAAATAATGCCACCGATGGCTATCGGCTCACGCTTCGAATTCCTTTCAGTTTCCTCGGCTTTGAGACGAACCCGGAACATTACTACGAAACGCCGGTACCGGTGAGTACTACGAGCGATGAAGCAACGTCTGCACCGACCGCGAGTATTACCAATGCCGCGACGCTCGGTTTTACCGCGCTCGTCTATGATGTCGATGATCCCGCGCGGCCCAATGAATTAACCGTGCAGGCGACGAGCCACTACGAAGCCGGCAATCCCTCGAGTTTCGGAACGCTCGTGCTCGAACCGAGCGCGCTTTACTACGGCGACGTGCATCCGACGTATCTTAAAGAGTTACGGAGGGAACTGGTGTCGGCGGGGTATTAAGCGGAAAATAGGGAGAGTGAGGAGCTGTTCCCAACTCCTTCCTCGTTACTCAACGTGTGCGGGAGGGGGGACTTGAACCCCCACGCCTCGCGGCGCTACCACCTCAAAGTAGTGCGTCTGCCAATTTCGCCACTCCCGCCTAAGTGCCGCTCCCAAACTCCATTGGAAAGCCCGCGGTTCCACATTTGTAGCCGTGAATTTCAGGTCACGGCGAATAATGCCAATGAACTCGCCATGACCTACTCGCCATGACCTAAAGGTCGCGGCTACACGAGTTTCTCCGCTTGCTCCGGTCCCCACGAGCCCGCGGGATAGAAATGAAGATCATGATGATGGTGAAGCACCGGCGTGTAAAGCTTCCATGATTCGAGCGTTTCATCGGCGGAAACGAAGAGCGTTTGGTCGCCGCGCATGACATCGAGCAGGAGCGTATGGTACGCTTCGGGAATTGGCCCGAATGCTTCGGAGTAAGAAAAGTGCATCCATTCCGAGTTTACGGCCATCGCAAGCCCAGGCCGCTTTACTTGAAAAAGAACTTTGAATCCTTCATTCGGCTGGATCGCAATGACCAGCACGTTCGCTCTGGTTCCCACTCCCTCCGATGACTTGAAGAGCGAAATCGGCGGGCAGCGGAACGTAATTACAATCTCCGATTTCGTTTCTTTTAGCCGCTTGCCAGTGCGGAGGTAAAACGGCACGCCGCTCCAGCGCCAGTTATTGATGTGCAACTTGAGCGCCGCGAACGTAGGCGTTTTCGAGCCACGCTTTACCCCATCTTCCTTCCGATAACTATAGACGCCGTGTCCGCCGATTTCGCCTTCGGCATATTGCCCCATTACCACGTCTTCGTTATCAATCGCGCGAATCGCGCGCAGGACTTTCACTTTTTCGTAGCGCAAGTCGATCGCATCGAATGCTTCGGGAATTTCCATCGCCGTGAGCGCCATTAGCTGCGTAAGATGGTTCTGAATCATGTCACGCAGTGCGCCACTTTGGTCATAATAATCCGCTCGCTCTTCGACACCAAGTTGCTCGGCAACTGTGATCTCCACTTTTTCGATCTTCTCCCGATTCCACAACGATTCGAAGATCGAATTTCCGAAGCGAAAAGTGAGCAAATTCTGCACGGTCTCTTTGCCGAGATAATGGTCCATCCGATAGATCTGCTCTTCACTGAAATATTTCGTGATCACCGTATTGAGCTCGAGCGCGCTTTTAAGGTCCCGGCCAAACGGCTTTTCAATGACGAGCCTCGTCCATCCCTTGGAATCGTTCATCCCGGCATCACTGATAGACCTAACCGTCGGCTCGAAAAATTGCGGTGGGATAGCCAGATAAAAAATTCGGTTCCCATTCAACTTGTGTTTCTTTTCGAGCGCGATGATGCGGTCCCGGAGCCGGTTATAATCCCCTTTTGTTCCGGCATCGATGCCCGAATAATACATTTGTGTGGAACACCAAGACTGGATTCTCTCTGAATCCTTCCCGCCGGATTGCTCGATTGAACGGCGGACCTCCTCGCCGAAATGCATCATCCTTCTTGGCTTTGTTCCTGCCAATTCCGAGGATGACGGTATCCTCCGGCAGCTCCTTGGCATCAGCCATGGCAAAGAGTGCAGGGAGGATTTTACGGTGGGCGAGATCGCCCGTCGCGCCAAAGAGTGCGAGGATGCAGGATTCGGGTTTGGTATGGGTTAGCATTACTCTTTCGTGATCGGGTGTCCACCAAATTCATTCCGAAGTGCAGAGAGCAATTTATCGCCGAACGATTCCACTTCGCGGGAACGAATGCGTTCGAGGAGCGAAAGCGTGATAACCGGCGCTGGAACGTTATTTTCGATCGCCTCGAAGGCTGTCCACCGGCCCTCGCCCGAATCGGCAACGACCGGTGCGATGCCATCGAGATTCGGATTCTTTGCCAGCGCATCGGCGGCAAGATCGAGCAGCCACGAACGAATCACCGTTCCGAAGCGCCATATTTCCGCAACCTGGTGAGTATCGATCTCGAAATCTGGCTTGTGCTTCAATATTGAAAAACCTTCGGCGTATGCCTGCATCAGTCCATACTCGATACCATTGTGAACCATTTTTACGAAATGCCCGGCGCCACACGGGCCGACGCGCCCCCACCCTTTATCCTTTTCTGGAGCCAGCGCCTCGAAGAGTGGCGCGATGGTTTTCACGACGTCATCGTCTCCCCCTATCATCATCCCGTAGCCTTCTTCCAGGCCCCAGATTCCTCCGCTCGTACCGCAATCGACATACGAAATTCCAATGCTCCGAAGCATTTCGGCACGGCGGAGTGTGTCTTTGTAATAGGAGTTGCCGCCGTCGATGAGAACGTCGCCCTTCGCGAGCAGCGGAGAAAGCGCCTCGATCGTTTCATCCACTGGGTTCCCGGCCGGAACCATGATCCAGACAATCCTTGGTTGCGGAAGGGCGGACGCAAGGGACGCGAGGGAAGCGAAAGTCGAAAGACCTTCGGCTTCTACCCTCGCTCTGGCTTCTGCGTTCGGGTCATATCCGATGACGATGTGCCCGCCGTTTTTCAGGCGCTGAGCCATGTTTGCGCCCATGCGGCCTAAGCCGATCATTGCTATGTTCATTTCGTTACGGTTACTTCGTAATTTTTTCCTTCCCACTCGTTCCGATCGTTCCAGAAGAAAGTAAGGGTGATTTTTTTCGAGTTGGCATGGGGATGAATATCCGCAAACTCCACTGCAAAGCCGGTTTGTGCCGATCTCATTTCGTTCCAAGTTCCGCCATCGAGGCAAAAATGAAGAACAAACGGTTCGGCCGCCTGAATCCGCAGGGTTTCGTTGTGTGCCATCGACTTGGCGTGCCGGTTCGGCTTCCACAATTCGATGCGCTTGCCTGGCCCGCGATTTTCGATGTATCGTTCTGCAACTTCTGGCAGAAAACCGAAAATTTTTCCATCGTGAATTGAGCGGAGCAATCGAATGTACTCCGCATGCGCCCAACATAGTGGCATCGCGGATCCGGTCGGGAAACCAAGCTTGAGCCATGCGGCTGGAGATGCCTTTCGATCCCAGACCTGTTCGCTCAGCAGTCCGGTAGCCGTTGCAAATCGTTCCATCGCTTCGCGATAAACGACCGGATCCCGGCCGGCGGCGAGTTCATAATGCCCACGCTCACCGCAAAGCAACGGCCAGAGCCTACCGCAACCCCATTCATCGTAACCCGTTCCATCCGGGCGCTGGCCATAACCATCGTGATTGTAACGGTAGAACGCGGGACCGCGCGGAGTCTCTCGGCGCAAAATGCGATCGATTACTTTTACGGAATCGACGATGAGCGGATCGTTCGCCGACCGAATTCCATTCCGCACGAGTTCCAGGAAACCCGTATCGACAATTTCTTTGGCCGGATACTCGGTGCGAGCACCGGGTTCCTGATTTTTGAGCGTGAGAACGGCCGTGTCCGGATTCTCATCGGCTTCGGGATCATGGAGATCGGCCGGAAGGATTCTGATGTAATGCCGCGAAATGCCGCCCACAAGAGTTCCGCAATTCGTTACCGTCCAGTGTTCGAGATGGGATTCCAGAAAATCGGCGTAATCGCGGAGGTAATTCGCACTTACTTTGTCATGGTGCTCTTCGGCAAAGGAAGCGGCGGCAATGAGCGCCGCAATCACCACGGCAAGCGTGGATGGAGAGTATCCGCTCGCTTCTTCCCATCGCTCCTGTTCCGTCGCGGGTCCGTGGAGCATCAGATATGAGGCCGCGCGAATAACCATCTCATACGGATCGAAATCGCGCAAGCCTTTTTCCAGCGCGAGATGGCGGGCCAAAAGGATCGGAAAGGCGACCTCATCCATTTGGATGCTGCTCCAATACCTTTCACCATTGACCCAGAAATTTTGCGGAAACCCACCATCCTCCTGTTGCGTGGCAGCGATATAAATTAGAGCGCGCAGCGCGGTATCCCGCTCGCCTGCCGCGAGCAAGCCCATTGCGGAATTCACAAGATCGCGCATCCATACCAGATGATAACCGCCCAAATCCTCGTCGCCTTTCCTCTCTCCCCAAGGTATTGAAAGGGAGGCAATGAAGGCGCCGGAAAACGTCTTATCCTCATGGGCGATGAGTAGGCTGGTACTGCTCGTGTAGAGTTTGCCGTGGTCGGAAGCATAAGAACCAAGAGGTAAGAACAGCGACTCCGTCGCTTTCCAATCTTCCAGCGCCAACCCAAGGGAGGACTCGAAAGGGAACCCGAGCGATTGATATAGCGTAGCGATCGCACTTTGCAGCGAATGCCCGAAAGCTATTCCGATCGTAAAGTCCTTGCTCTTCTCAAGATCGAGTTCGCCGGTGAGTGCCACATTCCCGTTCAAGGCCTGATCGAATTCCCACGCCATTCCCAGGTGCTCGGAAATATCGGACCATCCGTCGCTTGCGCCGACGAAGCCGCACGAAAGTTTCGAAAAGGGAATCGTTCCGCCAATTGCACACCAAGCCGCGTCCTTATGAGCGACGAGCAGGTTCCGCCCGGCATGTTGCATAATCATCGCATCGTTGCCCGCGCCGCCGCATTTGAGATGCGGTGCGAAGAGCAAGAATAATTTCAATTGGCCGGCAAGCGTTTCAGACTCACGAACTTTCGTGTGCTGGAGAATACACGGAAACCGCGGATCGGCAACGAATTCCTTTTCAATCGTGTAGCGGCCTTCCGGGTCGTGATTTCGCGTTCTGATAAACGAGCGCGTGCGGAGCCACTCGCGACATCTTCGAATCCAAATCGCGCTTCTCCTCGTGGAAAAACGTTTTCCCGTCTGTGATGAGAAATTGCAGATCGCGCGTTTGCGGCAAATCCACGCTCGGCCAGTAGATTTCGGTCAGGATGCCACGCCATAGTGTGAACCACACCTTGCTGGCGTCCGCGTAAGCGGTTCCAACTCCATCCTTGCTACCGGCTGTCCATCGCGGAGGAATGCCCGGCCAGCCAAACGCGTGATGGTCTCCTCGAAGTATTGCCATACATTATTCCATATTCTATAGATGCCCGGGGATGGTAAGAGTAATCCGGCCGGCGACAAAAATTGACCGTCGGTATTAACGCATCGGCAAAACCGAATGTTCATTTCGGCGCATTGGCTCGGCCGTAAGACCTAACCGGACTCCGGCGATGACATTCTTCGAACGCACCAAGCCCGGTTACCCATTGGGGTTTGGAACTGCATTGCAGGAACCCAAGATCCCGTATCTGGCGTGGATGACAAGCCTAATTCGGCAGCGAGACGCCAACTACCTGAATGTCCGAATTGTCGCTGCCTGAAACTTCATGGATGAAGGCCACTTTATCGGCATTCGGGGAGATATGCGGCGCAACCATGCCCGCAGCGATGCTCTGTGAATGACCATTTGCCACATTGACGGAATAGCCCTGGAACTGCTGCGAGGATTCCTGCGAAGAATAGACGAGCAATGTTCCATCGCTCGACACATCTAAGCTCTCCACCGAATCGTTCGTGATGACGCTCGTACGGGTTCCGGACATTAAATTGATTTTGTCGATTCCAAGCGCGTGGTTTACGAAAAACAAATCACCGGATTTTGCCGCGTAGGCACCGGTGCTGAGGCCGATCGAGGCATTGGGAATGATTTGTGTTATGGTTCCCGCGGTATCGTATATCGCGACATGAAAATAGGGAGCATTGTCCGCGCCGACGGAATCGGAAATCGCCAATGCGAAATGCCCGTCGTCCGTCCAAATCGCCTTGGTGCTCACTACGCCGACGACCGTTTGCCGTGGAAGCAACAACGTGACCGTTGGCGTTGAAATATCATACAAGGAAATAATTTTAGCGGTTTGCTGCTCCGAAGCGGTCGTCGTTACCACATACTTCATGTCCGGCGAAACCCCGAGGAGGTTCGCATATTGAATGATGTCGGTCGTGTTGCCGCTCGTGAGATCCACTCGATAAATATCCGTGCTAAATTGCTCGATCGCCGTGTGACCATCCGTCGAAACAAAAATAAGCGGGGTGTAACCCGACCCATTGGGAGCTGCTGCCACCGCATTGATCGAATTCCCCACCGAGCCATCCGAACCAACCGAAAAGAGGTTGATCGCCTCGTAGGTCGAGCCATCAATTGCAGAGATCGTAAGCTGATCAATCATGGCCAGCATGCCGGATTGATCAGGAAGCCATGCAAGATCGTCGATGGTTTGGGAAGCAACAGAATTATTCGTCGAGGAGCAGCCGGTAAATGCCGCACCCAGAATAACGATGAAGAAAAGAAGCCCAAATAACTTCGAGCGTAAATGCATCATACTTCGTGGAACACCAAATGTGCCGGACTCGCGCCCGGCAATCCGGAAATTTTCGTATCTTTGTAAGATATGCATGCGATTATTCCCGTAGCCGGTTTTGGCACGCGGCTTCGGCCCCATACGTATAGCCTGCCAAAAGTGCTCCTCAACGTAGCCGGCAAGCCCATCCTTTCCCATATCCTCGATCGGCTCATCGAAGACGGTGTCTCGAGCGCAACGATCGTTGTCGGCTATCTCGGCGAGGCAGTGGAATCATACTTACGCGAGCGGTATGCCTCGTTTCCGCTTAATTTCGTCGAGCAAAAAGAGCCACTCGGCCTGGGCCATGCGATTTGGACGGCGAGGAAGAATATTCCCACCGATGGCTCACCATTCCTTATTGCGCTCGGCGATACCATTTTTGAAGCGGATCTGAAAAGGGTATTCGCTGCTACCTCGAGCGCGATCGGTGTCTATGAAGTAGAAGATCCGCGGCGTTTTGGCGTGGTTGAAGCCAAGGATGGGTTTGCGACCAAGCTCGTCGAAAAACCGGAACATCCGAAGAGCCATCTCATGATAGCCGGGCCATATTATTTCCAAAATCCGATGCTTTTAAGGTCGTGCCTGGACGAGCTTATTGCGAAAGACCAGCGAACGAAAAACGAATATCAACTAACCGATGCGCTTCAAATGATGATCGAGCGCGGTGAGAAGTTTGCAGTTTTCAAGCTCGATGGTTGGTACGATTGCGGGAAACCAGAAACGCTGCTTAGCACAAACCGCGCCCTGCTGGACCGCAAATCTCAGAGCCGATCAATCGCGAGTGCGGTCATCCACGAACCCGTCTTTATCGCGGAAAGTGCGAGCGTCGAAGATGCGGTGCTCGGGCCTTATGCGACGATAGGCGCGGGTGCAACCGTTCGCAATGCGGTGATTCGAGATACCATTATCGGAGATGACGCGGTGATCGAAGGCGTTCTCCTCGAAGGAAGTATTTTGGGAAATAAGGTTCAGCTTCGCGGCGCGTTTCGCCACATCAACGCCGGCGATTCTTCGGAAATTGACTTGCGATAGTTTTGTTTCACTTTGATTCATGCTCAAACCACGAAAATTTTTTACCTTCGCACAATTTCGAGATTTTGTGCTCACGCTGTATCTCGATTATTATCCCACGGCGGCCTCATCGCTCGGCCTGCACGAATATGACGCCGATGTCGAGGATTTTAGCTCGACTCGCCGCGAGCAATATCTCCATGAGCTTCGGTGTGCGCTCGAAACCTACGAGACCGATTTTCGAGGAAACGGGCGCTCCCCTGCCGACGATCTCGGCCGGTTCGAGTGCCGCGCCATCGAGTGGAAGTTGCGCGACGAGATTTTCAGGCTTACGGAGCTAAGGGATTTCGAATGGAACCCGATGGTCTATAACGATCATCTGGAACTTACACACCTCACCGACCGCGATTTTGCGCCCCTTAGCCAGCGGATGCGCTCCGTCCTGGCGCGGCTGCGTACGTACCCGCGCGTTCTCGCCGTAGCACGCCAAAACCTAAGCGCCCGTCTCGACCGAACTATCGTCGAAACCGCCATCGAAGTATTCCAGGGCCGTCTCGAATTCCTGGATACGATTGCCAACCGGTTTTTTCCTTCCATTGAGGATTCCGGGCTTCTCGAGGAATTAAACAGTGCGATGCAGGGAGCGAAACTTGCGGTTTCAAGCTTCATCGAAGCGGTGCAGACAGTGGTACTGCCGAATGCGATGTATAATTCATTCCGGCTTGGGGCAGACCGCCTCGAACGTTTTATTCGAACGAGCGAACTCATCACCGATTCCCTCGAAACCCTTCTGGATAAAGGACGTGCAGAGCTCGATCGGCTGACGCTGGAATTATTCCAAGTGTGCGAGGAAATCGATTCCCATTTAAGCCCGCGGGAAGTTTTCCATACGTATATCGAAAGCGAGCATTTTAGCGAACCCAAGATCCTTTCGGAAACGGAGCGTATGCTCGAACGCATTCGTGACTTTATCATTCGGGAAGATATTATCGCGGTTCCATCCGAGGTGCGGTGCATCGTGCAGGAAACGCCGCCGCACATGCGCTGGGCATTCGCTGCGATGAACAGCCCTGGCGCCTTCGAAAAGGTTGCCACAGAGGCGTTTTATTACATAACGCTGCCGGAACCCGATTGGGATGAAGCCAAACGCAAGGAATTTTTGCACGGACTCAATCGCTCCGTGCTCGAAATCGTCTCCATCCACGAAGCATATCCCGGGCACTATGTGCAATTCCTTCATCTTCAAAAGCTGAAGAGTAAGGTGGGAAAGACATTTTGGTCCTATGCCTTCATCGAAGGCTGGGCGCATTATACCGAGGAAATGATGCTCGAAGCCGGATGGGGCAACGGCGATGCGCGTATCCGGCTGGCGTATATTCAGGAGGCCCTTATTCGTGTGGCGCGGTATCTTTCGTCGATCGAATTACACTCTGGCACAATGACGCTTTCCGAAGCCCAGCAGCTCTTCGAAGAGAAAGCGCTATTGCATCCGGTAGCCGCGCGGCGCGAAGCCGAGCGCGGCGTATTCGATCCCGGCTATTTGTTTTACACGCTCGGCAAATTCCAGATTAAGGAACTCCGCGACCGCCTCATTCGCCAATCCGGCGACGACTTTTCCCTCTACGATTTCCATAACACACTGCTTTCCTTCGGCTCCCCACCGATCGCGATTGTGGCGGAAATGATGGAAACATAGGGCGGCCTGCCAAATCGCCAGCTACTTCGCCACCACGAACTGCCGCGAGGCGGCGGAGCCATTCGCCACCACGCGGAAGGTGAACACGCCAGCGGGAAGATCGCGCGTGGAAAGAGGAAGAGTGCTGGAAGCCATGTCGCCATGCTCCACCGTTCTTCCGAGCGCGTCCGAGATTTCGTAGTGAACCAGGCCGCTCGGGTAATTCGTAAGTCTTATCGTGAATTCGTTCTGAGCGGGATTCGGATAAATATCGAGGCTCGCGTTCGATGATGCTGAGTTATCCGTAACGCCCGCGAACAGATCCTGCGTGATGGGGATGTGCGACCAATCACCCCAGAGTTCGTCCTTGCCTTGCAGGCGCACTTCCAGCGTGTCGCCTGGTAGCAAGCTGTCTGCCGGAATTTTTACGCGCAATTGTTGCACGGAAGAATCATACGATCCACTCAGAGGAAAAATGTTCCAATTTTCGAGGAGCGGGTATTGTAGTGTCGGTCTTACAATTTTCGCTTGCGCGTTAAGTAGCACAGCAGTTGTCGGAAATATGACTGGGGTAGGAAAGCTCCACGCGCCCTGCACGGTACTGCCATCACTATGCTTTGGGAAACCCGAACTCTTAATACGAACATAAATCACTTCGCCATACCTAAGCTGTGGCAGCCCTGCTTGGTGCCAAGCAGCGGTATCAACAACCGCATTGCCTTTTGGAATCGTCAACGGATGTCCGTTTCCCTCGCCCGGATCGGTTCCGATAAAGTATTCCGCTTGCGAAATCGTTTGAAGCTGTGCTCGCGCGACATTGACACAGCATGCAAGCAGAATGAAGAATATGATTGCTTTACCCACCTCAATACCCCACCTTTCCTGTCAGATTGAATTGAATAGTGCCATCTGCCTGAAGGCTGCCGGCTGGGAACTGAGGTGGCGCTATGTATGGCATGAGTGGTGCATCCGGGCCACCGTAATAACCAATGTCCGAGCGAGTCCCATCGAGATCGAGCAACGTTGGATCACCAGCATCAATGCAAGGAGATCCAGAGGAAAGATGCCATGTCCCATTGCTTGCAAGCACTGGATCGGATGACAAACAACTGACTTGCTTCATACCCCATGCTCCGCTCGCGTTGTTGAACTCAATACAGTACCGTTCGGAGCCAGATTGGCTATAATCACCGTGAATTGAATTCTGTTTATTATCAATTAGGATGCAGTTGGTAACTGAAAAGACCGAAGTGCCCGAGGGATCTCCCGCGATTCCACCCGCGATCCCGCTCACGCCATTACCGAGAATTATACAGTTCACCACGCTTGCGCCATTACCAGCAATGTCAATTCCATCGCCGCCACAGCCCTCAATTATACAATTTGTAACAGTGGCTGCTTGCATTGAGACTGCTGAAACTGAGCCAGAGATGGTCAGCCACATGATCTTTCCCGATGTTATTGTACATGTGTAACCAGTACTCGAATGGAGGAAGGTGTTTTCCGCCCCTGCCCCTTGAACCACTATATTTAAGGGAATCACGATATTCTCAGGATAGCTTCCTTCGAGAATTCTCACCGTATCTCCATCAACGCAGTCATTGATAACGGCTTGAATGGATTGCTTGCCGAGTATGCCAGCCGGATCGACGTATCGGATGCGGGCGCTGGCGCTCGTGGCGAGCGCGAGGAGAAGAAGAAGGGTGGTTGTGGTTTGTTTCATTCTATCAAAAAGTTTGGAATTAAAATGCCATTCACTGTTTGGCGAATTTTACCGACTGTTCCTGGTTCCCGTCCTTGAACAAAGCAAAATAGGTTCCCGCAGCAAGCTTCGAGCAATCGAGGCTTAGGCATAGACCGAGATCGCCTTCAGGTGTCGCATTATAAAGCTGCGCCACTGCCTCACCTGCATCATTGACTACCTGAACCATTGCCGGCACTCCTTCGGCCAGGTACGGAACGCAGATTCGCACGAGATCTTTCACAGGATTTGGATGGACGGAAACCGTGAACGTCACATTATTCGAAGGATCGTTCCCATCGAGATGTCTTCTGAGCCCCCGATCGTGCGGGACGGTGACCGTAGCTATTGAGGTATCGGAATTACCCGACGCATCGGTTACGATATAGGTTGCCGTATAGACTCGACCATTCCCATAGCCATTTCGTGAGGTTCGCACTTCAAACGTCCTGTTATCTTCACCATTAGTCGCTTGGATATCGCTCGGGTCGATCGACTCATTCGCAGTGACGGAAAGAAACTGAACGCTGAGCGGAGTGCAATTACCCGCAGTTGTAACATCCGCCGTGATTGTCTGCATCTTGTTATTCGGAGGCCAGAGTGTGTTTGGCGAAAGCGAAACAGAAATCGTAGGCGGGAGACAATTACCCTCTTGGAAAAGAGATGTGATTTCTGATTGCGTAAGTGGCCGACTGAAGATTCTTACGTCATCGATCTTACCCGGGAAAAATGCACAATCGTGAGCTCGGGCAACGCGTATCGTTCCATTGTTGTAACATGTATATGAATTGTTAATTGAATTCATCATGACGCCATCCACGTATAGTTTGGAAGTGGTCCCGTCATAAGTTCCAACAACGAAATGCCATTGTCCATCTGCATACGTCTGACCGGAACGAATTCGATCATCGCCCGTCCCGCAGCCGGCTCCGGGATAGATAAAAACTGCTTGATTATGCCAAATTCCGATGCCATAGCCTTGTTGAATACCGCAAGGGTCATGCTTGGTTACTATCGCTTGATCATCGAGATACCCTGAGTATTCAACCCAGCCACAAAGCGAAAGTCCGCCAGTAGTGAAGTTAAGGCCCTCTGTGCCCGGAATATCAATGAAGTCCGTTCCGGGTGTGGTCCCATAAACAGTACTACCCATTCCGGCATTAAAGTAATAGGCACCATCCGGAACACCGAACCTGTCCTCCGTCGGAGCGGGTGTACCATAAATGACTCCGTTATAGCCATTCCCACTCGCGTCATTAGCGCTGCCGTTAAGCCGTAAGTAGATAATAGCATCGGTCGGTATCTGCGCCTTTGCGCACACAACAAAGGCAAGGAAAAGTGCGAGTGTAAGAAGCGTTGATTTCATTGTATTGTTTTGATTTTTTGTTACTGAGAAACGTTTTTCAACCCGAGCACCCGGAACCGCACCCCATTCCACGACCCCAGCACGATCCGGTTGCTATCGACTTGGTCAAGGACAGCCCAGCTGCTCGGCACGGTATGATCGAAACGAGTGGCGAAGTAATGGCGGGATGGATCATCGGGCGTAAAGCCTTGGCTATCCCAGGTCACGAAAAAATTTTCTTTAGTGGTATCACTTCCTGCGGCGCCCATTACGTCCCAGCCGAGGTGGGCAATGAGGCTGTCCACAGGGTTGTGATAGCAATATTCCTCCACGTCGGTTCCAATCAGCCACGCGGTAACTCGATCCGAGATCCGCCTTGACTGCCGAGTCGAGATTATCCGTTTCCGAGTACATTTCTTTCGTAGTCGCGAATTGGAGGCTGCCGCCCGAAGAGGGTTGGGTTGAATCACTGCAGCCACCGACGAGAAGCGCGCTAAGAACCAAAATTGTCAATATAGTGGATTTCATTTCAGGTAATTATCATCAAGTGAAAACTAGCGAGCTGATTCTCTCCTTACTGCGAGCACCGGGAACTTCCAGTCATACCATGATCCGAGAACGATTTCATTATCCTCAATTCCTGCGACAACTCTGAAATTATCAGGCACTCTGTGGTCAAATCGCGCGACGAAATAATGCCTGTGTGAATTCTCTTCATTAGAAGCGATGCCATAATGCTGCTCGACACTGCGTGTCGTGCTTCTTCCGTTGTACTGGAGCCAGAATTGATTCCGCGCGACCGGGAAATGTGTGCCCGTGTCCAAGTCCCACTTCAACGAATGGATAAGTTCTTGGATCGGATGGTCTTTGCTGACATTTACGATGTCGTTCCAGTCGGCCAATCTCCATTCCGGCCCGAGGCTGGGATCGTGTATCACGGCTGAGTCGAGATCGGCATTGTCGGCATAGACTAGCGCGGAGGCTCGAAAGAGCTGCGAGGCCGCGGGCAAGGATCCACGCATTGAGCTTTCCATTCCTGCATCAGAGCTGTTGATTGGCTTTGGCGAACTTATACGCCCGGATTCGATTGGCGCGAAGGAATATCTTTGAACTTGCGGTAAAGCCTCAGTGTGCAATGTCGCTGGGACGGAATCCTGTTCGCCCGCAACCTCGAATCGCGCGTCCAGCCAAACAGCCGACATCAGCACAGCAGCCCAAACGAAGAGTAAGAGAGGCCCAACGGCTCTGCGCCAGCCTTTCCAGGTAACCGATTTGGGGATCGGCCGGAGAGGTGCGGCGTTTGCATAAATTACCTTTAGCGCCTCCGTATCCAGCAGCAGTTTCGTTCCGAGAGCGGTGTTATAGTCGGCGAAAAGTTCGTCGAGGTACTCCGCGTCTCCGTGTCCGTTGAAATCAATATCTGTCATCGTTTGCATTTATGCCATTACCTCGGTATCCATTTTTTGGCGCAGTGTCGTCATCGCTTTCGTCAGCTCCCGCTTGAACGTCGCCACGGATTTTCCGAAAAGTGCCGCGCCTTGTTCCAGCGTCAGGTTCTCATCCGAAAAAAACCGGATTTGAATAGCCCTTCGCTTGCTCTCCGGCAGTTCCCGAATGGATTGCTCCAATCGTTCGTGCATCAGGTTCCCGTCCGGATCGTAGTCGATAGGCGCATCGTCATCGTCTTTGATAATCGGTTCTCGCCCGCTCTGTTTCCACTCGTGCTGGATGTAGTGTTCGGCACACGTAATGGTGTACCGCAGGAATTCTCCCTGCGTCGCTTCATCGAGTTCCCGGTCTCGGAACTTTTCGAGCGCGGCGGCGAGTCCATGCTGAAGCGCGTCCTTCGCAAGTTCCCGGTCGCGGCGGGCGTAGCTCAATATCGCCCGCTCTAAGCGCGCGCGATGAACCTCATAAAAGCGAAGAAACTCGGTCTCCGGTATCACCTGCGTCAACGAAAAAGAAGCTTGCTCTACCAAGAAAAGGTCATTGTCAGGATTTTGGCTCAACAAAAAGTGAGAAAAGTGAAAAATAGTCACTTCAGGAATTGTTTGGTTAAAATCGCGAAAGCCCTCGGCGTGAAGCCGAGCCAGCTTTTGGAGCCGGAGGCGTGGCGGGAAATAAAATAAAATTTCTCACGAATTTTCTGGAATTGCGGAACTTCCTGAGATTTATGAATGCGTTTCATTAAATGAAAACTCAAAAAAAATAATAATTAGTGTTTCCGCGCGCGTTTAAGGCTCTTTCAAAACCGTCGGGGACTTTGGGACCGCTTGACTATGTTAACGCGTATTCCTGATTACCGCACTCATCATCGGAGGCATCACGGGCTGGCTTATGTCCATGCCGATCGGCCCGGTCAATACGTCGGCGATTTCGCGCACGCTGAAATATGGCTACAAGATCGGGCTAACGGTGGGCGCTGGCGCGGCGTTGATGGACATTATTTATTGCGGCGGCGCGGCGCAAATCAACGAGTTCCTCGTTGCCTCGCCGGTTATCAATCTGCTTTTCGAACTGGCCGGATTTATCGCGCTTCTCTTGCTTGGAATTCGCCAGCTACGTACTAAGTTACCAAGCAAGCCGCCTGAAGACGCCGAAGAGCACATCCCATTTCACCACCAAGAGAAAAAGCCGGATGGACAAAGCTTCGCCGAATCGTTCCTGATCGGGGTCCTGCTTTATGCGACGAACGTAATGGCCGTGCCGGAGTGGATCATCGTCTCCGGCTTGTGGCGAAGCTGGGGTGTGTTGGGAACGGGCGTGGTAACGAACGTCTTTTTTGCCCTGGGCGCGGGCGCGGGAACGTTCGGATGGTTCAGTCTTCTCATCCGGTGGATTTCGCGGCATCATCGCGGCTTCGCGGAATCGACGCTACGGAAAATCAATTTGGGAACGGGGATCGTCATGCTCGCCTTCGCGGCCTATTTTGCCTACGCGATTGTTTTCGAGACGCGCTGGGATCGAGTGCAGTCGCACGTCAAACAAAGCACGGGTCAGATCATCGACTCGCTGAAGTAACTCGTGCATATTCGTTCCGAAATGCGAGCACTTTTGTGACGTGTCCCAATGTTACGGTACGATTAATAATTTTTCCATTCGCCACAAGCGGCCGGTTGCTCCGCATTTTAGGAACCGCGTGCGGCCATCCAGCTTGTGAAATTTCTCATATCAACCCGAATCACTATGACACTCTCCAAACGGAATCTCTCGATCCTGGCGGCCGCCGCAGCCCTCAGCCTGAACCTCGCGGCGTGCAGCAAACGGAACACGGAACTCGAAACGGATTACGCCGCGAAGAAGGCTTCGGCCGAAACGCTCATCAATCAAATTAACACGAGCATGACCTCAATGAAGTCGGATCACGACCAATGGTTGGCTACGCTCACGATGGCCTCGGTCAAGCCGGGTGCGGATACCGCGAAAATCGGCGCGCTCAAGGCCGATGTTGCGAAACACGAGGCGAATGGCGATTCGATCAACGTACTCATCGATAGCACGAAGGCGTATATGAATGCTACTCCGGACCAGGGCGCCGATGCATTCAAGAACGCGGACGATCAGTTAGGCACGAACTTCAACGACCTGAATGACAAATGGAAAAGTTTTCAGGACACGCATACCAGCCTCGCGCAGCAAGTGCAGCAATATGCGGTAACCGCTGCCGGAAACGCAGCCGATACAGCTCAGGCCAAGATGGAAAGAAAGACCGAGAAGAAGGAAGCGAAGCCGATGAAGCCGGTGCAGAAAGAGGCTCCGAGACCCGCGGTCCACGAGCATCAGGGCGTGAAGCGGAGCTCGGCACAGTAACCTCGAATTTCATGCGACAAAAAAAGGGCACGGTTGGGTGCCCTTTTTTTGTCCATTTGTCCTCATCGCTATTTCTCCAGAATCAAACTTCGCTGCGCCCAATCGCCATTCCCATTCCTCATACGGACAAAGTAACTGCCGTTCACGAGCGTTGTTAACGGCAGGGCCACATCGTGCTCCCCCGCCGGCAGCATCCCGAGCGATTTGTGAAGAACTTCGTGACCGCTCGCATCGAATACATCCAGGTGTGTTTCAGAGGCATTTTCGGCGGTCGAATGGATGGTAACGAAATTTGCTGCGGGATTTGGTGTGATGGAGAATGAGAGCGCCTCGCTTCCAAAATTGGGCGACGAAACTTCCGCACTCGCGCCAGCTCCTTTGATGGGAATGGCGACATCTGTCCCATCTCCAAGCATAAACTGAACCATTCCCTCATATAGTTGGGACGCGGAGGGCGTGAAGGTTAACGTCAAAGCGATTGAATCTCCGGCTGTTAATGACGACGGTGTAGAAAACGCACCATCGTTGAAGGCACTGGCGCCGGGACCGGTGAAGTTAATCGAACTAAGTGTGACGCTTGCCTGGCCGCTGTTTCGAAGCATCAGCCTCATCGCCGAATCACGGCCAACGAGTACGCTGCCGAAATCGAGGGAAGAAGCGGAGAGGCTAAGCGCGCCTTTAACTCCATACCCGGAAAGATCGATGGTGCGCTCCGGCGCGCCGCCATCGTCGGTGAGCAGCGTCAGGGTTCCCGAATAGCTTCCTGACGTATCGGGATGGAAACTCACGATCACGCTGACCGAATCGCCCGCCGATACCCGATGCGCCGAGGAATCGACCACCGTAAAACTGCCGGAGGCAGGAGAAAGCTCGTAACCATTGATATTCAGGCTGGCCGAACCGGTGTTGCTCAACTCGATCGTATCCACTGCCGTGGTGGAAACCGAAATCGATCCGAAGGCAACGCTGGCCGGAGAGATTGTGAGTGAACTATTGATTCCCTGCCCGGAAAGATAAACCGTGTCCGATGGATTTTGGGGATCGTCACTTTGAATGACGAGCATTCCAGAAAATGTGCCCACAGTCAAGGGCGCAAAGCTTACGGTTACATAGGCGGTTCCCTCAGCGCCGACAATAACGGGATTCGCTGCAATACCGAATGGCGCTGGGCCGGCTGCAACGTTGGTGAGGGTCAGGATAGCCATGCCATTATCGGTAACGGCAATGTCGTGCGTAACGCTCGAATTCACTTTGACCTCGCCGAGATCGAGGGTATCGCTGTTCTCTGTTATGGCCATGTGCGGCGCAGTCCCGGCCGCGGTTAGTGTGACTGCAACCGTGGAATCCGAGGGATCGTCCGTTATGAAATGCAGGGTTGCAGTGTCCGTGGTCTCGCTGTCTGCGGTATAGGAAATGTGAATCGTTCCGATGGCACCGGGGGCCACGGCTTGATCGTAGGCTCCCAATGAGAATTCTGTCGAAAGCTGGGTCAGGGTCGCATTCGAAATATGCAGCGTATCGTTGCCGGTGTTTTGGAATGTAGCGGTTCCGGCGAGGGTCAGCCCTGTACGAATTTGCCCAAGGTTTTGGCGAGACAAAACTTGGATTTGCGGGAGCGTTCCATTTCCGCTCAAACTCACCGCTGGCGTGGTAACCTCATCGGAAGCAGTAAAAGATAAAGTTCCGCTGTAAGATTGTTTCGCGTCAGGCGCAAGCTGCACGGCAACGCTTCTTGTTTGATTGGGCGGCAAAGTATCGGCAGTTCCGCCGGATACGATGGAAAACCCATTGCCCGAAATCCTTGGAGCTTGAAGAAAGAGCGTATCGTCGCCTGAATTCGAGTAGTGGAACGTATCGGTAGCCGTGCGGCCCACACGAAGGTTTCCGAAGGAGAGGCTGGTGCCATTTGTCGCCGCAAAAATAGCTTGAATTCCCTGACCCGATACAGAAACACCGGTTCGTTGTTCGGGCAAGGTATCGGAATTCGTGCTAAAAATCAGTGAGTCGTTGAAAGTACCCCGCGCCGTGGGAGCAAAAATGGCGCTATCGACTTCGATCGTGCCGGCATCGAGTGTGCGATTAGTCGTGCTGGGGTACCTCGAAAATTGCGCCCCGGATTTCATCGCGCTCGAATTGATCGTGAGCGCCCCCGTGCCGGTGGAGCGAACCAGCAGCGAATCCGCAACCCGGTGGCCGACGCGAACAGAACCCAGCAAGATCGAACCTCGACCGAAAGCAAGCCGCATCGTTTGTGCCGGGACCACATGGATAATATACTTTGGGGCAAAGTTCCAATTGTCCGTGCAATTTCCGCCATCATTAGCGCCATCGCCATTAACGGCATTACCGGTCGCAAAAATGGTGTCGTAGGTCGGTGAAGAAGGGGCGGTCCAGTTGAAGTTCCAACTCGCCGCGAGCGATTTGGGAGCTGAATGAGTGAGTTCCCCACTCGATAGCCAGAGCCCCTGTCCCGAGATGGCGCTCAACGTTCCAAATTCCGTTGCGATGTCGATTCCGGCAGCCGATTCGCCACTGTTCGAAACCGTCGCGGTAAACTGATAGGTTTGGCCCGTATAGAACGTCGTCGCATTGGTTGTGATCGATACCGTGGTGCCACCGCTGGCCGAGGAGCAATGGCAGTAACACCCGACGTTCGTCGATTTTTGGGTATATCCCGTGATCCCGGCGGAATGCGCACTCGTTTCGAGAACAGCATAGCCCCCGATAACCAGGAGGAACGCGACAGCGAAGAGCGTCCCGGCGCGAAGCCGGGAAAGAATGGAATGAAAAACCACAGTGCGCTTGACGATTTCTCGCCCGCGAATTCTTGCTATATTCATAATAATAAAAAAAACGAGAAGTTCGACAGTTCGTCGCGGTCCAAGCCGGCGTTCTAAAACAGGGACACAAGAGGGTGTGGGATTGTTACATCACTCGCGGCATAATTTTTAGAATTCGCAATTTCCCGCTTCGCATTTCTTCGATGCTTCTTTCTCTCGTAGCGATAGTTCTGGCCCTTGGGGCCGTCATGGCTGTCCTTTTGCGGTACTATCGTTACCGCTTCATTTCCTTCGTCCGCAATGAGGCGACGCCGGACATGGAACCCCACAATCCCGAAGGTTACACCGACAAGCAATTTTATTACGCGGGTGAAACCATCACATTTTTTTTGCGCTCGGATTCCGCAGAAAATACGCTCTCGGTGCGGAAGATGGCCGGTCCTTTCGAATATCGGGAGGTTCGCGCCGTCTCGGTTTCTCGTGCCCCGCAAGCGATTTCTTCCACCGCGTCCGAACAAGGCTGTGCGTGGAAGCCAACCCTCACGATGTCCATCGATGACGATTTTAGTGTCGGCTACTATCAGGCACTCCTGACTGATAAATCGAGTGGCAAAACCTTCGAAATTTATTTTATTATCGGTACGAGGGAACCTGCTTCGATCGTGATTCTTGCGCCAGTCTCGACGTGGACGGCCTACAATACCTGGGGAGGGAAATCGTTGTATCAGAATAAGTTCCAAGACAAAACCGTCTATTTTGTCTCGACCGAGCGCCCTAATACCGCGTTTGAGACCAACCACTCAATTCATGTAGAAGCGAATATTTTTCACTGGTTTTCGTCAAACTATCCGAGTGTTTCAGTTATTCCGGATTATCTGCTCGAAGAAGCCGGGCATCTCGATCGGTGCAAGCTGCTCGTGCTGGCCTACCATTGCGAGTACATTTCGAAGCTGATGCACTGGGCGATACGATCGAGAATCGTGCGTGGCGCTTCGCTGATTTCGCTCGGGGCGAACCAGCTTTACTGGATCGTTAAATGGAACGGCAATCACACCCGCATGGAATGCCGGAAGGACCTAACCTTCTTTGAGCACACTCGTTTTTACGGAGGGATGTGGAAACACCACTTCCGTCCGCAGGAACGATATCTGGGAGGGCGGTATAATGGCTCCGGGATGCATACCTATGCACCCTACCGGCTCACGGCAAAGCATGACCACTGGATCCTGCAAGGGCTTGGCGCTCGTGAGGGCGATCTTTTTGGTCTTGCCGGAATCGATGGAAAGCCGATCTGCGGCGCGGAAACAGATAAAACTACACGGCGGAGCACAAAGAACGTAGAAATCATTGCCTCCGGAATGAACTGCGAAACCGAATCGATTGGAATTATCTACAATCAGGACGACCCACGGTGGGATGGCTCCGGCGGCGGAGAAATGAGTTTAATGTATCTCTCGAATGGCAACGCGGTCCTCAACGCTGCCGCAATCCACAGCGGGGCCGGGTTGGGAGTCGATCCTATATTTACCGGGATCATCCAAAATTTTGTGAAGCGATATGGACCGGCCTTCGAAAGTCCTGGGGCGCTGGAACCTCCGAATGACTAAGGCGCGATTTATCGTTCGCTGGCGTTCTATTCCCGATGACTCTCAACGAACTTTCTATCATCCGAGAAAGGCTGCTCGCGGATTTGGATGCGATTGCCGATGCAGCCGATCTCGAAGCCTTCAAGGCCGCACATTTGGTGCGCAAGGGAACGATCGCGGCTCTCTTCGATGACTTACGTTCGGTTCCCAAAGACGAAAAGCCACTGGCCGGGAAAGAACTGAACTTGCTTCGGCAAGCGGTCGAGGAACGGTTTGCCGAAAAGGAAGCCACGCTCGGGCAGCATGTCGCAGCCGGGCATCACCTCGATCTCACCATGCCCGCACGAACGGTTCCGGCGGTCGCGCCGGGCCACGAGCATCCTATCATCCAGACGATGAACGAGATGGTCGCCATTTTCGAGCGTATGGGTTTCGCCGTCGAATACGGCCCCGAAATCGAGGACGATGAGCATAATTTCGGAAAGCTGAATTTCCCAGCCGATCACCCCGCGCGCGATATGCAGGATACCTTTTTCGTCCGGCCCGATGCTGGCTCGGGGCAGGCGCGGGAACCCCGCCACTTCTTCTTCGGACGCACACTTCCCCGGTACAGATTCGCTTGATGGAGCGCCAGCCGCCGCCGATACGCGCCATCATGCCAGGTCGCGTTTATCGCAACGAGGCGTCGAGCGCACGGAGCGCGGTGGCGTTCTTCCAATTGGAAGGCTTGGTGGTAGATAAAGGGGTCACGATGGCCGATCTCAAAGGAGCGCTGCTTTCTTTTGCACGTCAATTTTTTGGAAGCGATGCAAGCATTCGTTTGCGGCCGAGTTTTTTTCCGTTTACGGAACCCAGCGCGGAGGTCGATGTGAGCTGCTACATCTGCGGCGGTAAAGGCTGCCGCGTGTGTAGGTATTCCGGCTGGCTGGAAATTTTAGGTTCCGGCATGGTGCATCCGAATGTGCTTTCGGCCAGTGGCATCGATCCGGAGGTTTATTCCGGATATGCATTTGGTCTCGGCATCGACCGGACGGCGATGATGCGCTATGGCGTCTCCGACATCCGCGATTTTTACGAGAACGACTACCGCTTTCTGGAGCAATTCTAAGGCGGAAACTAATCGGCGACGAAAGTTGCTCATCGTATTCATCGGTTAATTGAGAATTTTCGATTCTAATAATTTATGACTCGCACATTACTGGCTCTCTTCGTCGCCGCCTTCTTCGCGGGCTGTTCCTCGCCGAGTTCTCCCATCTCTGGTGCCGGTTCCGGCGGGCTGGTTATCATTCCTCATGCGATTAATTTTGGTTCCGATCCAAGCGGCCAACCCAAAGATACCACCGTCGAGTTATTCGATGAGGCGATCGATAGTGTAACCATTACCGCGAGTGGCGCTTCGCCCTCGGTCACGGATACGAACTTTACTCATGTGGTCTCGCTGGCTCCGGATGGTTCCCACACGATCGCGATAAGATTCACACCTTCATCGCAAACGACCAATGGAACCGATACGCTTCGTTACATCGAATCGGGGAAGAACTACACGGCCCTACTGACGCTGGATGCGACGGATACCGGCGGCGGAACGACCGGTGGAACTTCAGGAAGCCTCTTCGTGCCGGCAGAAGTTGATTTTGGTTCCGTGGCAGTCGGGGTGTGGCGCGATACCACGGTGGCCCTCGTCAACACCGGGAACCAGCCAGTAACGATTCTTTCGAGTGCGGTGAATTCCGTTCAAGCGCAAGATACGAATTTCCGCCTTCCCGTGACCATCCAGGGCGGCGGCTATATCCTGATTCATCTCCAATTCAACCCCAATGCGCCCGGCCCACAATCAGCGATAGATTCGATTCACTACGCCGCCGGCGGCACGCAGCATTACGCCGTGAGCACGCTAACCGCAACGGGAGTCTCGGCCTCGAACACACCCAGCTCCGGCAGCACGTTTACTTACGATTATTCCGCCGTCGATACAACTGGCGTAACCGGCCCGCATTCGGATTCCACCTACACCGTTGTGACCAACACACTCTCGTTTGGTGGGAAGGCGAACGTAGTTGAAGTACAAGGCGGCAATGGAAGTATTTCCTATTTTCATCTCGAATCCAATGGCGATATTTCCATCTACGCGGACCTGAGTTCGATCCCGATTCCGATCGGGATTACATTGAGTTGGTTTACCATTCCCATCGGGAGCAAGACGCCGCAATCCAATTCCTTGTTCGATTCGACTATTACGATGCCGTATGGCGGGACGACCGTGCCCGTCGCCGTGAGTCTTACCTCGACAGCGAAGGATTTAGGGCCAGCGACGATCACGGCTGCCGGGCATTCGTTCCCATGCGAGCAGGGCTCTATTACGGTAACGCTTACCGCGACCGCCTTCGGTGGCTTAGTTCCGGTTGCATCCTCCGCACAAACGACGACGGTTTGGTATTCAAAACAGCTCAAGTACTATCCCGAGCGGCAGGACGAGATCGTAAACTCAGGAATACTCCAGGGCAATACCACGAGTTCGGACACCTATCTTCTGAAATCCTACAGCGAGAAATAGGAACCCGAACCAACAAGGCTTAGCTCGTGGCGAGTGCGCCTATCGGCGATGGAGATTTTGCATAAATCCCTTCGCGCACTATTTTGGCGAGAATATCGACCGCGGTCTCCACTTCCTGGATGGTATTGTATATATAAAAGCTCAAGCGGCAGCTTGCGGGAATCTGAAGATCGTTGTGGGCTAATCCGGCGCAATGGCAGCCCGCTCGCGACTCCACGCCGAACTCGTTCAGTGCATCGGCCAGATCGTATGGGCTGCGGCCATCGATGTTGAACGCCACGAGCGAAGTCCGCTGCTTTGCATTCCGCGGGCCGTAGATATGAACGCCAGGAATTTCAGATATTAATTCCAATGCGCGTTTCGTCAATGACCGAGTATGCGATGTGACCTGATCCATTGCGTTTCTCACGTCTCTTCGATCGATCTCTTTCTCCGACATAAAGTACACATCCTCGCCGGGATTGAGCGCCAAATCGAGCAAAACCCGAAGTGCCTGCGCGCTAACGATCGCACCTAAGATGTTCGGGGTTCCAGCGCTGAACTTCCAAGGCAAATCGTTGTAATTCACGCGATCGGGCTTTACCGAACCTGGGAGGCCCGCCACCATGTCGCCGCCATACAGGAACGGCCGCATCGCTTCCAGAAGGTGCAGTTTGCCATAGAGCACCCCCACCCCGAACGGCGCAAGCACCTTATGAAACGAAAAAGAAAGGAAATCTACGTCCATTGCATCGACATCGACATAGGTGCTCGGCACCAATTGTGCGCCATCGACTAAGAGATAGGATCTCTGCTCGCCAGTTGGCTGCGCATACCCGCTCGCGTTCGCGATCTCGCGGATTTTTCCGATGGGATTCTTTGTGCCAAAAAAATTGGAGGCGCCGCTCGCCGCGATAAGCTTCGTGCGGCTATCGACGAGTGAAGCCAAGTGCTCCATGTCCAATTCACCAGTTTCGGGATCGAATTTTACGATTCGATATTCCACATTCACACCAAATTTTGGAAGAATCTCCCGGCACATCCCATACCACGGAACGTAATTCGAATTATGCTCCATCATTGTTAGCACGATGTTATCGCCATCGCGGAATTCGGTCAGCAGCGAATACATAAGAGCATTATGCGCTTCCGTAGTATTTCGGTAGAGCGAGATGGTTCGCCAGGACGGGGCACCGATAAACCGGGCGATCGTTTGATACGCATCCTCGAACAATCGTGTCATTGCGCGCGAGGCGTTCGATTGCCCACGGTGCACGTTCTCATAATCTGGCAATAGGTCCTGGTAAAGATCGGCAAGCTTCTTCGGCGCCTGCGTGCTGGCCGCGTTATTCGTTACGATCCGGCCTTTCGTGATGGCCGGAAACTGTTTGCGGATTGCCTGGATATCGAGAGTACATTCGGTCTCAATCATGGTCGTCTGAAGTTGGAATTGGTTCGATAATCACCAAAGTTTTCGAGGAGCGCAAACGTTCCGCATTTGCCAAACGAGCTATCCGTCTCACGAATCTGGAAAATCTCTCCAAATCCCGGTCTAAACACACTTTCCGGGCACTACGAGCGCCTCTTGTGCGTAGTATTCACCAATGCGAATTTCTCTTAATTGGCTGTCGGAGTATATCTCCGTTCCATTTGCGCCAGATGATCTTGCGCACCGGCTGACGATGCTCGGCCTCGAAATCGAGGGGATCGAGCACGTGGGCGCACGGTGGGACAACATCGTCGTCGGCGAAGTGCTCGAAGTTTTGCCGCACCCGAACGCGGATAAACTGCACCTCACGAAAGTTACCATCGGCGATGGCGAGCCGTTGCGCATCGTCTGCGGCGCGCCGAATGTGCGCGAAGGCTTGCGCGTGGCGGTTGCAAGAATCGGCGCTGATTTGGGCGAGGGATTCATAATAAAGAAAGCCAAAATTCGCGGCGAGTCGAGCGAAGGAATGCTTTGCTCCGAACGCGAGCTTGGTATTTCGGAGAACCATGAGGGAATTTGGGAACTGCCGAATGATCTTGCCATTGGTGCACCGCTCGCGGATGCGGTAGGATTGCGCGACACGGCCTTTGACATCGGTATCACGCCGAACCGTGCGGATTGCCTGAGCCACATCGGCATTGCTCGCGAGATTCGCGCCATTACCGGCGACAAGCTACGGTTGCCGAATGTTGCCATCTCGAAAAAAGGCGGAGACATTACGAAGCACGTTCGTGTCTCGCTCCCCCAGCCGGAACTCTGTCCACGATACGTAGCCAAGCTTGTTCGTGGCGTAACGATAAAGCCCTCGCCGGATTGGCTGAAGAAAAAGCTTGAAGCTGTTGGCCTGCGCCCGATCAATAATGTAGTGGATGTTACGAATTTCGTACTCATGGAATGTGGGCATCCGCTTCACGCATTCGATTTCGACGTTGTGGATGAAGGCCATATCGTCGTTCGAACGGCCGCGGGATTCGCCAATGAATACGCCACGCTCGATAGTAAACGCCGCAAACTTCCGGCTGAGGCGCTGCTCATCACCGATGGTAAAAAGCCGCTGGGAATTGCCGGCATTATGGGAGGCGAAAATTCCGAAATTCGAGAGTCGACGAAAAACGTGCTCATCGAATCGGCATATTTCGCGCCTTCTTCGATTCGCCGCACCGCAAAGGCGATGGCGCTTTCCACCGATGCTTCCTACCGTTTCGAACGCGGCACTGATTTCGATATTCTGCCCGTCGCGGCCGAGCGCGCCGCACAAATGATTCAGGAACTGGCTGGCGGCGAAATCATTGAAGGGATGATCGACGAATATCCACAGCCGATTTCGCGGAAGACATTTTCGTTCCGTCCTGATCGGGCCGATGCGCTAATGGGAATGGATGTCTTGCAAGAACGAATGCTCGAAATTTTCGAGCGGCTGGAAATCGGCGTAGAAAATCAGCCGTCCGGGAAATGGAAGCTAACCGCACCACCCTATCGTATCGACCTGGAGCGTGAGGAGGATGCCATTGAAGAAATTGCGCGGGTGGTTGGTTACGAGGAGATTCCGACGAACATGTTCGAACGCACGCCGCTTCCCGCCAAGCGCGAGGTTCTCAAGCCTCGGGAGTTCGAAAATCTTATTCGTTCCACGCTGCTTTCGCTTGGCGCGAGCGAGTGTGTTTCCTCCCCACTCGTGAATCGGAAAAACGCCGAGCAGTTTCATCCCGAGCCCGTCGCGATTTTGAATCCGTTAAACACCGAGCGCGACCGGATGCGGACGAGCGTTGCCATCAACCTGCTCGAAGCCGCGCGCGTGAATGAACGGTTCCATGCAAGTGGCCAGCGTATTTTCGAAATTGGGAATGTATTCCATTATTCCAATGAGCAGGAGATGCTTGGGAATATTCTTGAGACCACCGAGATCGCGATTCTTCTTTCCGGGATTCAGGAACCAAAGACGCCCTACAATACCGAGGCCGTTCGTTCCGATATTTTTTTGATGAAAGGCTACGTCGAGCAGCTGCTCGGCCGTTTGGGAATTGGTGATTTTGAATATCTCATCGAGAGTGCGCCATTTTTCGATCCGGAGGAATCGCTCGCGGTTTCGGCCGGTGGCGTGACGCTTTACAAGATTGGCAAGCTCGCTTCTGCGATTGGTAAAGAATACGATTTGCGGAATGATATTTGGTTGGCGCTTCTCGATTATTCGGCGGTTTATGGCGCCTCGAAAAAGCAATTCGAGCGGCCAGCCGTGGCGAAACCGCTTGCGAAATATCCTTCGGTCGAACGCGATCTTGCCATAGTGCTTAGCGATGCAATTCCGGCGAAAATCATTCAGGATACTATTAGCGCCGCTGCGCCCTCGGAAGTTTTACGGGCGGTGAAGCTGTTCGATCAGTTTCAATCGAAAGAAATGAAATCTGCCCATGAACGAAGCCTGGCATTCCATCTTCTATTTCGTTTAGACGACCGGACGCTGGAGGAACACGAGGTGGACCGTTACATTAATTCCATCATTAAACGCCTCGAAGGTGAACTACATGCGCGACTTCGGGGATAGGGTATGGGGTAAAGGCTTTGGGATTACGGAGGGAACCAAGCGTTTATTCGTAACTTATAATATTATTGAGTCCAAAGCCGAAACCGATCACCAGTATCACGTATTCGAATCCAGATACACCCTGAACCCCATACCCCACCATGACTCCTACTGAATCCCGAGAGGCCGCATTAGCCCTGAGCCGCGAGCGGCTCGCGCGGGCAACCACGCACCTGGAGCGCCTGGCGCGCGATGCGGCCGAGCGCATCCACCACCAAAAGGAAGAAAAGCGCGCGCTCGAAAAACGGCTCGCCGACTTGGAAACGCTTTACGCGCAGGAGCGGCAGAATTTCAATCAGCGCGCTTCGCTGCTCGCGAGCGTGCAAACCGAAGCCGAGGAGCGGGCGAAGGAATTCGCGGATCTTACATCTCGCCTGAACGATCAGGACCGTTTGCTCAACGAGCAGCTTCAGATGATTTCGCGGCTGGAATCGGAGCTTGAAAGCCGAGCCGCGCAACTTCGAAACCAGACTACGCTCGAAGCCGCCTGGAAAGCAGAGCTGGCGGAGTGGAAAGAAAAAGTTACGCAGTTGGAAGACCGGCTCCAATCCACCTCTTCCGAGCGCGACGAGCTTCGAGTGAAAATTTATGAAGATGAACGCACAAACGCGCAATACGCCCTGCATCTTACGGCGGAAGAGCGCGATAAGGCTGCGAAAGCAATCGACGCGCTCATCGACCAAATTTCCACCGTTGAATCGCGGGCACTTCTCGCAAACGATAAATAGCTATGGCACAAACGGTTAAAGTTACCATTCTCGGCGCGGAATATCCGCTTCGCTCGAATGACGAGGCACTCACACAGCAGCTCGCGCAGGATGTCGATGCCCAGCTTCGGGAACTGCAGTCGAAGCTGCCCTCGCAATCGACGACGACGCTCGCGATTCTATCGGCGCTCAATTTCGCCGAGCAGGAAGCGCACACCAAAGAAAACGAACGCCGCGAAACCGACCGCCTCGCCCACGAACTCGAAACCCTCGCCCAAGCCATCGAGCAGGCGATGGAATAAGCCACGCGATCAAGTGTAGCCGTGACCTTTAGGTCAAGGGGAGTGAAAACATTCGCCGTGACCTAAAGGTCACGGCTACAAAATCATTTTCTGGAAAAATCCACCAGCCGCAGCAATACTTCATCTACCAAGTTCCCAATATCGCTGCCGGGGCAGGTATAATTATTCGCGAGAATCGAAAATACGATTGGTTCGTCATCGCGCGTTGTGAGATAACCGGAAATTGAGCGCACGCCCGTCATCGAGCCCGTCTTCGCATGAACGTTCCCTTGCGCTGGCGTGTCCTTTAGCCGATTTTCGAGCGTGCCATCGACGCCCATGATCGGAAGAGAATTGTAAAATGCCTCTTTTGCCGATTGTAGTGGCGCGGTTCCCGCGCCTTCCCCCGGATACCAATATGCCAGCAATTTTACGATGTCATCTGCCGTCACCAAATCCATCCGCGAAAGGCCGGAACCATCGGTGAATTGAATCTGGGTTGTGTCAGTGCCGATCGAGGCAAGATATTTTCGCATTACCTCGATGCCGCGCGTCCAGCTTCCCTCGCCGCCAATGACCTTCGCTACGGTGCGGAAGAGGCATTCGGCGTACAGGTTGTCGGATTCTTTGTTCATTCTTCGTACAATTACGGATAAAGGAGGACTGTAGATGGAATCCAAAACGAACCCACGCAGGCCAGAGTCCCGGCGAGTAAGCGTCCTGCCGGAAATATGAAATAGTTCTGCGTTCAGCCAATCTCTCAGGTCTGTCGCCGCGAGTAGCGTTGGGTTTTCGAGCGAGATGAATTGCGTATCAACCGCGTGGCCCAAAGGAATTGAGCCGTCAACGAGAACTGTATCAGACCCTAATTTTCTTGTTATAGTGATATTGTCAGAACGACGCGCTGTCTCCTGTAAACGACAAATTTTTGACTGGAGGCGCAGTGAGATGCCAGCCATCCATGTCAATCGTGCACAAGGCGGTCATGCCGACCTTTTTTCCCGGACCAATGTAAATGGCTAATCTATCGCCGTGAATCGCAAGTGCGGAAACCTGTGGTGCGTAATAATATGGCAGATCATCCACCTGCCAACCCGACGGATAAACTTCATCCGAAAAATAGGAATCTTCGCCAACAACCGATCCTCTGATTCGCTCTATTTTCGATTCTAGAGATGCCACGAAAGATGCCATGGGATCAATGAACCAACCCGATGGAGTGGTATCGATATCTTGACTTAGGCTTAGATCCATGGGAGCATCATCGAATGTTGGATCGCCGTTGCCTTCAATAACCACATCACCAATTAGCGTTCTACCACGAATTTTTCCAGTTGCTATCAGCCTTGTTTTATAACGGTACTCCGGCCCCAGCAGCGCCAGTGCCTCCGCCGTGGTGAACAGCTTCATGTTCGAGGCAAGCATGAGGCTTTTTGTAGCGTTCAGGCGGTAAAGATATTCGCCGGTCTTTAGCGATTGAATTGCTACGCCGAACGTGGCGTTCGAAAATTCGGGATTGCGGAAGAGGCGGTCGAGATCGTGGCGCAGACCCTCAATATTCTGCGCGCGGGCATTGGTGTTGAAAAAAGTCAGCATTGTCATTCCCGCGAATGCGGGAATCCAGAATTTGAGGATGGTAAAAAATTTTCGTCGCGGGCAAGAGCCTGGATTCCCGCATTCGCGGGAATGACAATTAGCCTGAAAGCGCTTCACGGCAATCGTGCACCGTTTTTGAGATTGCATTGTTACAAAATTACAACCATTTCCTATTATGTCTGACGTTTTAACCGCACCAAACCCAACCACGCGCGCGAAAGAAAAAGATTTTCTTCCGCTCCGTGCCATCGACCACATTGGCTTTATCGTAGGCAACGCCAAGCAATCCGCCTATTATTATCGCGCGGCCTTCGGCTTTAAGATCACGGGCTACGCCGGCCTCGAAACCGGCGTTCGCGACCATGCGAGCTATGTCCTCGAGCAAGGGAACATTCGCCTCGTGCTGTCCACGCCACTGGTGCCCGAACATTCCTATCAAAAGGATTTGCAAAAACATGGCGATGGCGTGATCGATATTGCGCTCGAAGTCGATGATGTCGAGAGCGCGTACCGCGAAACTACGAAACGCGGGGCAAAAGGGCTGGTGGAACCGCGGGAAATCACCGACGAAAACGGTACCTTTCACCTGGCAGCGATCCATACCTATGGCGATACCATCCACAGCTTCATCAATCGCAAGAATTATCGAGCATTCGCCCCGGGAT
The DNA here is from genome assembly GCA_963702215.1 of uncultured Bacteroidota bacterium. GTDB lineage: Bacteria > Bacteroidota > Ignavibacteria > Palsa-1295 > Palsa-1295 > PALSA-1295. The sequence goes on along the minus strand of OY969726.1, from coordinate 3,283,321 downwards.
TTAAGAATATTACGAAAGAAGATTCCATTGCGCGGCCGACGGGCCTTGCCGCCGTCGATCACATCGTCGGCAACGTTGGATGGAACCAAATGAACGAATGGGTGAAGTGGTATGAGGAAGTGATGGGCTTTCATCTCTTCGTCTCCTTCGACGATAAAGATATTTCGACCGAATATTCTGCGCTGATGTCGAAAGTGGTGGCGTCGGGTTCCGAGAAGATAAAATTCCCGATCAACGAGCCGGCCACGGGGCGCAAAAAATCCCAGATCGAGGAGTATATCGAGTGGTACAACGGCCCGGCGTGCAGCACATTGCGCTTGCCACGGGGAATATCATCGAAGCCGTGACCAAGCTTTCGAATCAGGGTGTGGAATTTTTGCGCGTGCCGTGTTCCTATTATCGCGAGTTGCAGGATCGGGTTGGCACAATCAATGAGCCGATCGAGGAATTGGAACGGCTGGGGATACTCGTCGATCGCGATGACGATGGCTACATGCTCCAGATTTTCACGAAGCCGGTGGAGGACCGCCCGACGCTTTTCTTCGAGATCATCCAGCGCCGCGGCGCACGCTCCTTCGGCAAAGGCAACTTCAAGGCGCTCTTCGAATCCATCGAACGCGAGCAGGAGTTGCGGGGGAATTTGTAGATTCGTCGTAAGGAAGTAACGAATCTGAATTAAAGGCTTTTGGGGCCCTTTTGACAGTGTCATTATGACACCTATTTTCCCTCTCTTAAGCATGAACTCTTGTTAATTCTTGGGGGTAGTGATGGTAGCTCGATCACAACTCACCGAATCGGTCACAACATCAAGATTTTTAAACCGAGGTCTGCCTGGGTTGTTTTCTCAGGTATGGAGGCGCGTCAACCATTGATGACCTTCCAACTCGTTGTGACTGGCGCATCCTGCGCTGAGATGAGGTTCCCGTCATATTAATTCCCATACACGAATGGTGGCACCCTGCTTGCAAAATAGCAGGGTGTCACTTTTTTATTTGAACCATTATTTCTAAGCGATATGAAAACATTAATCTTAATCCTCATGGCGATGACGCTAAGCTACATGCCGCTTCATGCGCAGGGCCGAGGCCATGCGTATGGGCGACACAAACACGAAGTCCAAATCAGACAAGTGCGGCCATCGGTGCGAGTTTATACCGCCCCGGCGCCGCGTGCCTATTATTATCGCCGCCCGTCGGTTTCACTTTCCTTTCCATTCGGGTATTCCACGTACCAGCCCTATCGCTCGTATTATTATCCGAACGGAACACTCGAGGCGCGGCGCGATCGTGATATCCGTATCCGCCGGGAGCGCGAACAACGTGAGCGCATTCAGCGCGAACGCTTTGCGCACGAACGCCGCGAGCGGTAAATTTTCGTCTGGATGTGTTGCGAAGGTTCCGACTCTCTAACCAATCTCCAGCACTTCTTCGCGAATGGTTTCCTCGTGGTTCGTTCCAAGCGGCTGCGAGGTAAACCGTTCGATATGGGAACGAACGGCAGCGAGATCGATGAAATGCTTTCCAACGGCATTGCGCAGTTCCCGCGCCACCGTATCCTGCGTGGAAGCGACAATAACGCGCTTTCCGTAACTGCGCAACAGCTCCACGGCGCGCTCGAAATCGCCATCGCCGGTCACGAGAACAGCAGTATCGTATTGCGCAATCGTGGTGAAAAGATCGATCGCCAGTTCCAAATCGAGATTGGCCTTGCGCGTAAGTTCGCCAGAGGCTTCATCTCGGAACGATTTTATCGTCTTCACGCGGACGGTATAACCGGAATGATTGAGGTAACCGTAAAAGCTCGTTTCGCGCGGATCGGGCGGCATTTTTTGGGACGCATACCAGAAGGCATCGCCGATCACGCAGCCATGCGTGAAAAAATCGAGCAATTTTCGAGGATCGAAAAACCAGCCGAGGGAACGCTGGGCATAGTAGGCATTTTCGCCGTCAACGAAGAGAGAGATACGGTTCGTGTCGCGATTTCCAAGAAGAGGATTTTGATTTTGCATAGAAATATAAATAAACTTTAGTAGTACAGTTGTAGCCGCAGCCTTTTAGTCGCGGTGCATTCCTATCGCACAGTAACCTAAAGGCCATTGAGACAACAGCGCCTTTTGTAAAATAGATACCGGCGAGGCCTAATTTTTTAGCTCTTTCTTCCCTTGTGTAGATTTACTGCGGCTGGCAACGAACCTTCGTGCATCCTTCGCACGCCCAAGGATCCCGCGCGCCGAAAGATCGAGATCGCGGCGCATCGTAAAGAATTGAAGCAGTGCAAGGACGGTATAGGAAATGAGTACCGCCAGAGCCTCGCCGCGGGAGGCCAGCCGAGGAACGAAAAGATAGCTGGTTGCAAAGAAGGTCGCCACGGCCGCAAGCGTCGCAAAGAAGAGCCCTTTCACTTTGCCCATGCCGATGAGCGAATTCGTGCCGACGAGCGAAAGCGGCAGCGTAAAACCCGACACGATCATAATCTGAAATACGGCCGCCGAGGCATTGTAGTCGCCATGGAACAGAATCTGGAAAATGAGCGGCGCTCCTACCGCAAGAATGAACGACATTGGAACCAGGATTGCAAACCCGCCGAACAGGAGTGTTTCAAGAAGGTTCGACAAACCTCGAAAATCGCGATGCGAATAGAGGCGGGAGGTCATTGGCACGATAAGCAGCGTTGCGCCTTCGCGCAACGCATCGAGGAAGCGATAAATCGTTTTTGCGGCGCTATAAATGGCAACTTCCGCCGGAGAATAAAAGAATCCCACAATGAGAACGTCCGCCCACTGCTGGAGCGTCAGCAGCGCGCTTGTCCCGGCCTGGAACTTTGCGAACGAGAACATCTTGCTATATTCATGGCGAGGGACGCTGAGCAGCGGCATGTTCCAGAACGCGCGTGAGCAAAAGAACCAAGCAACGATGCTCGAAAGCGCGCCGCCGATCATGTTCAGATACATGAAGTCTGCCGCGGTGTGGAATAGATCGAGCGCGTTGGCCAGCACTGCCAGAATAAGGATAGAACCAAAAAAAGCGAGGTCGACCCAGAAGATCGCGTTGATGCGCAGATCGATTTGCAAATACCGAATGCCCACATTTCGAAAAATACTGAGCGCGATGAGGAGCGGAAGGAAGGGAAGCATCCGGCCCAGCTCCGGACTTGTGAAGATGACCGAAAGGTTTGGCGCCAACCCCGCGCACAATAAGCCAGCAGCAAGAATGGCAATCGCGTAAAGATTGAAGCCAGCCGCCAGCACGTGCCGGACTTCCGCCTCATGCTCCGAACCAAATTTCACCATCGGTTGGAGGAAGATCGAATCCGCCAGGACACAAAGAATAAGGAAGATCGACTGAAAGAGCGAAAACGCCCCCCACTCCCGAAGGGGCAGCACATTGACCACGAGCAAAATCACGCCGAAGCCGTAGAGCAAGAGCAGCGTCTTGTCCGCGATGGTCCAAATTCCTTTGTCGAGATGTTCGGATAATTTCACGTGGCGAGTTCGAGTGTGAAGAGAACCGCATAGACCCCGGAAGGATTGCGGGCCGAACAGCGCAGCATGGTTGCCGGGATTTTCACACCATACGACGGCGAATACTCGTATGGCAAAGCTTGAACTTCATCAAAATCTCCAAGCAGCTTGAGGGCTAAGATTTTTCCCCCGCTATTGCGGAAGCTGTAAAGGTTCTCCCTGCCAGAACTTAGATTCCATTGCGGATCGAGATGCCAATGCCACGTGCAATATCCTCTGGCAGGCCGGTCGAAACGATCGACGATAAGAGCAAGATTTTCATTCAGCTTAATCACCCGCCGGTGCGCCGCCCATTCCCCGTACTGCGCGGACACCGTTGCTTCGCGTTCGTCAAATGTCGCTTCAAGAATTTTGGCATCGCACCGTACACTGTTCCAACCAAAGTTCCGGCGTGGCTCGGCGCCGCTGCCATCGCCGATCACAATGCCATTATGCGCTTCGGCGAGGCGAAACTGTTTTCGCGATTCCGGATTCCCGTTATAAACGAAGGTTCCGGGATCGGCGAGCACCGGCTCGCCGGCAAGATAGAGAATTGGACTTAAGAGATCGTCGTGCGCATGGGAAGCAAATCCCGCCCCGCCCATTCCGAACTTGCCCGCCCGCAAAAAAATAAATGAATCCTGCACGTGCGACGCGACGAGTTGTGCCGTGGTGTAAAATTGGGGCGAGGGCTTCGAAGCAACGGTCGGCGGTGGGCCGAATAGCGCACGCTTCCATTCTTCGCGGTCACCTTCGAGCCAAAGCGCCCAGCCATCGTCCGCATCGCCATATCGAACCAGGTTCCCCTCCACCGTCATCGTTTCGAGGAAGGATTTCATATCGGCGAGGCGTGCTCGAAATCGCTCGTCGAAAGTGTTCCCGGTTGCCGCGCCGACTCGATCGGCCAAATCGCAAAAATCGGTGACGAATTGGTGATACCAACTCGTTGCCTCCCGTGTGACGCCATCATCGAACGTTTCTCGGAGCATCTCTCGCGTGAGAATCCCGTTAGCCCGTTCTGCGTAGCGTTTGCAGTTCGGGAACTTCCAAAGCGAAGCAATAACAAACAACCCCGCCGCTTCGCCAATCAAATGATTCGTGGGAACCACCTTATCCGTCGAAAGATCGGCCGCTAAGTAGCGCGCCTGCTCGTAGATAGATCGCCCAATCTTTGTTTCGTCCGCAGCAGGGACAGAGTACGCCCCGGACGATTGGTGTAGCAGTGCAACCGTCACGGTCCAGGAGATCAAACGAATGGAAATTTCAAGCGCGCTTGCCCAGTTGATCGTCGAAGCGAAGGGATTTCCATCGATCCAGGAAAGCATTCGGCGCACGGCTTCATCGGCGTATTTTGCTTCACCGCTAAGAGCGAACGCTTGTCCGAGCGTAGGAAGATCGGTGAACCGATTGATTTCCCACACGATTTTCACGTCCCGCGGTGTGTCTGCGGAGTGTAGCTGTTTTTCGGTGTAATGCCGGCGCGGCCAGTATTTTTTTTCAAGTGGATCGAATTCCCACCGCCGCTCGATTCCACGAAGATGATAACGGAACGTAAAGAAAGTATTTTCGTCGTGAAGCATTCCATCCGCTTTTGCAATAATTCCCTCCAGATCCAGCCGGAACCTATTTGGCGTAAGCCCCGCGGGCAGACTCCCATTCCAGCGAGCCGGAATGCTTGAATCCGCGTGTGCCCCAATCATACGAGCATATCGTGCTCGCTTCATACACTTTTGAAATAAAATTCCGGGCAGCCGCAGCGGACCAATCCGGAGGGCAATTCGAACAAGGCTGAGGAGCGTCATGCCGGACTTTGTACGAGTGTGTCAGGGATTGGATTCGTCCTGCCAGGTTCCCGCCTTCCAGGGGTCGGAGGCAGAAGCACGCTCTAAATGAAAGACGGCGCGGCCATCGACATGTTCGATGTCGTCCGGATTGAATGTGACATCGAGCGAAAATTCCCGGGTAATATCGAACGCGGTAGAAGTTCCCTGAGAGTCGATCACATCGCCCCACAGGAGCGAAATGGTTTGCGCATATTGGAAGAGACCGGCCGTGGAACGCATATCGTCATCTCGGCCCCATTGGATATCGACTCCCAGATTGTAATCGCGAAAGCTGAAAATAAAATCGGGCGCGATCAGCGTTCCATAGATCGAGGTATCTTTGAACTCGTAGGCATACTCAAACGCCTGAAAATATCCGGGAACCGTATGCGGATCGCCGAACTCCACTGTCGTCGATGTTTCGGATAGCTTCGGGGCAAACGGGTTGCACGCCACAAGCAATAGCAGCAGCAAGGCGAAGATAGCGCTCCCCCACCTTTTCAAGGAGGGGGTCGGGGGTTGGTGAGTTCTCATGACGAGAGCGTCACCTTCAGATTCGTCCAGGAAGGGACGGTTGCATTGTTGGAAAGAAAATCTGACCAGGTAACGATCCGCCATTCGCTCGTACCCTGATCGGTCGTGACAAAGGTCAAGTTCATTTGGAACGAGCCTTCCACTTCGCTTGGCAGAACGCTCGAAGACGAGGAGGATGGGATCGAAATGAGATAATCCGCTGAGACGGTTGCGGAGTTTGCGCTTTCGTTCGTCTTTTCGTCGGAAAGTGTGATGCTAAGCTGGCTGCCCGCTGGAACGAGCGAGGACAGCTTCGAGAGCCATGCGCCTTCGGATTCTACATTCCAGCCCGCAAAAATTCCCAGCGACGATTGATCGAGGCCCGACGCCGGCGTAAACGTGAATGCTTTCGTTCCGCTCGTAGAATCGGCGGAACCGATAAACACTCTCATGTAATCCGGCGCATCGAGGATTTTGAGCGCGCCCACGAAATTATCGAGCAAATACTCCGGCGTCGTTGCCGGAGTCCGAACGAACGTGTTAGAGCCGGACGGCGGCTCCGGCGTGCGCGTCTGAAAGATGCACCCGCCGAGCATGGCGCTCAAGGTAATGCCGAGAATCCCCCCTAAAAGCACGCGGCTCATGCAGAAGCGAACATAATCAGGCGCGGAGAAGTCTCCGCATGGAATGCGCCGCCGGAGTAGTTGCCGAAGCAGTGCCGGATGGTGAGGCCGGCATCCCGAAACATCCGCTCGAAATCGGCCAAATCGAATAACCGGACGGACTCGATATATTCCTTCGCCTCGAATTTATCTCGAAGCAGGAGCCGCTTTTCGATGCGGCCGTTTTCTATCCATCGGGTTTGCTCAATGTGCGTTCCGTTCGGCGCCACACGCTCGTCGTGCGCCACAAAATGTTCGCGAACCCAGCGGCTGTTCAGGAAATCGAGGACAAACCAGCCTCCCTTCGCAAGATGCTTTGCGGCATTTTGGATGACACTCGCGTTATCCTCATCCTTCTCGAAATAACCGAAGCTCGTGAAAAGATTGAGGATGAGATCGAAGGTTTCATCCGGCACATCGCGCATGTCGCGTTCGAGGAAGCGAATATCCAGGCAGAGCTTCGACGATTCGGCGCGCGCATCGGCAAGTAGCGCGGGCGAAAGATCGACTCCAGTAACAGCCGTGTAACCCCGCTTCGCAAATGCGATCGTATGCCGACCCGGCCCGCACCCCAAATCCAGAACGCGGCGCGCGGGATTGTGGCCGACCGTGCGCTCGATCAAATCGAGCATCTGCTCGGCCTCGCTTTCATCGCGATGTTCATACACGACGTTGTAATTCGCGTCTTTAAACCAGTCCTTATACCAAGCCATTGTCTGAACTATGATTTTTGTGATTTGTGAGATTTCTATGATTTGGATAATTGATTTCCCATCGAATGGTGATTTCCACGAAAGTGGGAATCCACTTTGTCATTCCCTGAAAATGGGAACTGGATTCCCGCTTTCGCGGGAATGACAGAACGCGGGAAGATCGTGGTTCCCAAATCATCGAGTCAATCACAAAAATCACATGAATCACAGTTCAAACGATGGTGCGCCCTTCCAGCGCCCGCGCAAGCGTCGCCTCATCGGCATATTCGAGATCGCTGCCGATGGGAATGCCGCGCGCAATGCGGGTCACGCGATCGACCAGCGGCGAGACGAGCTTCGCCAAATAGAGCGTAGTTGCCTCGCCTTCAACGTTCGGGTCCATCGCCAAAATTATCTCATGCACCGGAGTCCCGTCTTCCGAGCGGAGCCGTGCGAGCAGTTCGCGGATTTTTAGTTCCTCTGGCCCAATACCTTCGAGTGGCGAGAGCGAGCCGCCGAGCACATGGTAGAGCCCTCTAAATTCATTCGTCCGCTCAATAACGAGCACATCGTTCGGCTCTTCGACAACGCAAATAGTGGAACGGTCGCGCCGAGCATCGCGGCAAATCGGGCACGGATCTTCTTCCGTGATATTCGAACAAATGCTGCACGTGCGCACGCGATGTTGCAACGTGCCAATGGCTTCGGCGAGCGCGGTAACATCCTCGCGTGGCTGCTTGAGCAAATACAGCGCGAGCCGCTGCGCCGTCTTCCGGCCAATAGTTGGAAGCCGCGAGAGGCGTTCGATGACACTTTCGAGAGCTGGGGATGTGTAGAGCAAGGGTATGGGGGATGGGGTTTAGCGTATAGGGTTTAGGTTGTCGGGTATGGGGTATGGGCTGGTGGGCAAAGCTCTTTTACGAAGCGTTTCGTTCTTTCTTCGAACCCGCAGTTAAGATAAAATTGATGGGTTTGTGTTCGCTGTACACCGCTCGCAACGGCGATTCGTACGCACCCGGACTCCTTTGCGAACGCTTCCGTGTGCTCGATAAGCATTCGCCCGATTCCCCTACCGCGTTCCGTTTCGAGGACGCACATCGCAGTTATCGTTCCGATGTCTCCCTCCCGATGGAAGGCTGACTCCGGAAACTAAGAAATCCGAGGACCTTTCCGTCCTCATCGGCGACGAATACCCTTGCAGTTCTTTTTGAAAGTTCCTGCAGTTTGCGAATTACAAAGGCGCCATTCTGCGGATACCCGAGCTGTATCAGAAGAACCGCCAGAGCATCGGCATCCTTTGTCTCAGCTTCGCGGATAGCGATGTCGTTCGGCATGATAAATCCAGAAAATCCATCCAATCCGCAAAATCCCGGTTCAGACCGGAAACCCGGGCGGGAGCATCGAGCGCGCGGCATCGGACATCGTGCTATCGGCAAGTTCCCGGGCGCGTTCGAGCGCGCGATTCACCGCGGCGACGACCAAATCCTCGAGCATTTCCTTCTCACCCGGATCGATCACCTCTTTCTCGATCTCAATTCGCTGGATTACTAACTTCCCATTCGCGGTCACGCGAACCACCCCGCCGCCAGATTCCACCGTCACGGATTGCATCGCAAGCTCGTCCTGCACGCGCGACATTTGCTCCTGCAACTGCTGGAGCTTCTCAAGCATTTTCGACATGTCTTCTGCCATGGGTTCCCTACTCCTTATTATTCTTCAAACGTGGCATCGATCGCTATTTCGCCCGTATCCGGATCGATGCTGACGCGCAGCACGTTCGGCCGGCAGCAAACGGCGCAGTCCTCGATATATTCCTGCTCCAGGCCCTGCGACTCATCGACCACGGTTTCGATCTCTTCCCCGCACACTGCGCATTGATAGTTGGCGATCATCAGCGAAACTGGCTTAACACAATGCGAGCCACGTTTCAATCCAGCCATTCCTTGCGAAGCGATTCGCGGGCTACGACTGTTGAGAGTGCCACATCGCCGCCAGAATGGATATTACCGCGCTCCCCTATTTCACCCCGCTCGCGAAGGATTACTCCGCCCGCTTCGAAAACTTCGCCCATCCACAATTTTTTTGCTATTGCTCCGAACACGCCGCACGAGCAGATGCGTGAGATCATCGATGCGCGGCTCCTGCGCGAGCGCGCGCTTGCCGAAGGGCATCGCTCCACCGTGGTTAATAGCGTGCGAAGGCTGCATGAGTCCCTCGGACCGGTTTCGGGCGAAGCGGCTCGAAATCTCGATTTACTCGAAGATCGAGAAACACTCTGCGTTGTGACGGGACAACAGGCGGGGATCCTCGGCGGGCCACTCTATACTTTTTACAAAGCATTTACCGCCGTGGAGTTGGCGAAGTCGATTCGGGAGCAGTTCCCATCCTTTCATTTCGTCCCCATCTTTTGGATCGAAACGGAAGACCACGATCTCGAAGAGATTGCGCAGGCAAACGTTCTGAACGCGGACGGTGGACTCGAATCCATTCGCTACACGCCAAGCGAATTCGACGAAACGCGGAAAGCCCAATGGCGAAAACAAGCCGGGCCGCTTCCAATCGAGGAGTCCTCCATCGGGCAGTTTCTGGAGGATTTTCGTTCCGCGCTCACGCCAACTGAATTCTCGGACGAAATTTTCGAATTCCTGCATCAAGCTTATGTTCCCGGCCGCTCGCTTGCGCATGCCTTTGCGGCGATGCTGATCCATTACTTTAGTCAGGATGGGTTGCTTGTCATCGACGCGAATTCGCGCGAACTGAAATCGCTGACGCTGGAAGTATTCCGGCGCGAGATCGAAACTTCGCCTCAGCTTTCCGATGGCATTGTGCTGCAATCCGAGCGATTGGAAGAAACCTATCACGCTCAGGTCAAACCCCGTGCCTTGAATTTGTTTTATGTGAATGAAGACGGCGAGCGCTTGCCAATTGTAGAACGAGAGAAGGCCACGGAGCGAAGCTTTTTCCTCAAAGGATCACGAAAAACATTCACTCTCACCGAGTTGCTCGCAGAACTGGATGCGCGCCCGGAACGATTCAGCCCCAATGTCGTCATGCGGCCGCTCTATCAGGACAGCCTTTTGCCAACAGTGGCCTATGTTGCCGGACCGGGAGAAGTTGCCTATTTCGCGCAGTTCCAGCCGGCCTATGAATGGGCCGGGCTGCCAATGCCACTCATCCATCCACGCGTGACGGCGACGCTAATCGAAGAACGATTGGAACGAATCCTGAAAAAATTCCGAATTACAGCGGAAGATATCCTCACTCGGATGATCGGTCAACCAGATGGCCACGGACAGAGCACGGCGCTCTTCGATGCGATGATCGCCTCGGACTTGGCTCCCCAATTCGCCGCCGCGCTCGAAAACGTGGATGGTGTTCTCGAGTCCCTCCGCGATGCCGTCCAGCGGGTCGAACCAACGCTCGATGGCGCACTAACGGGACTCAAAGGCAAAGTGTTAACCGCCATGCGCGATTTCGAGCACAAAACGCTCGCCGCCGAACGCAAGCGCCACGCCACGACGAAAGCACAGCTCGATAAACTCATGTCTGCACTGCTTCCCGCCGGTGAATTGCAGGAGCGGGAGTTAAGTCTTATCTATTTCCTGAATAGATATGGCCCCAATTTTCTTGAAAGGCTTAAGGCCTTGCTCCGCCCAATTGCAATCGATTTTCGTGAACATCATATCATTCATCTTTCGGCGGAATTACCGGTTTCAAATGACGGCGAGACGAATGCGAGAACTTCCCATGCCTCGGAACGGTTATCCGCGCCTGCAATCTGAATACTCGGTTCTCGTTACCCGGTACTCATTGCTGAACAGCACCCGTAGCTCAATTGGATAGAGCATCTGACTACGGATCAGAAGGTTTGGGGTTCGACTCCCTACGGGTGCACTAAGTCCTTTGTATGCGGTTTAAAGTGACATCGCCTTGGGGCGGGCTAGAATCGAGGAAGGATCCTGCTTCCAATCGGTTGATTGGTCAACGTATAATTCCAGCTCATTCCCATCGGGATCGAGAATATAAATGCTTTTGGTGACATGATGATCGGTGAGCCCGAGGATGGTCACGCCCGCTTTGATGAGCTCTTGCTGTGCGGCGCGAAGCTCTTCTACTGTGTCACCGATTTTGAAGCCGATGTGATAGAGGCCGTTGTAACTTTTCTTTGGCTGCGGCTCCTGGCCGGTTTCAATCAGGAGAAGCTCGTGATGTGTCCGCCCAGAAGAAAAAAGCGCGATGTGAGGCGCCGAAGCAATCATCCGAAAGCCGAGCACATCTCGGTAAAATGCGCGGGAGCGTTCGACATCTTTAACATACAGCACGACGTGGCCGAGTTCTTTTATCTGCATGCCACTATAAATTCACGGCAGCGCGAAAAAGTGCTTGCAGCGCCTTTTTTTTGCCACGAAGGAATGTTAATTGCTAAATTTGATTTGCATTCGGGCAATTTATGAATACGGTTCAGTTCGAACACGGCGAGCATGGCAAAGGGAAGTTCTTCATCGACGAGAATGGGGAAGCGATCGGGTTTCTCGCGTGTTCCTGCGTCATGCGGCGTGAATTACTTCTCGTAGCCGTTGCGAGTCTGGTAGCGGGCTGCGCAACCGTGGGACCGATTTCCACGCCGCCATATTTTCCCTCGAATCCCAGCGCGGTACTCTTGCGCAATAAAGGAGATATTCAAACGACTGCTATAGCATCCGCCGGCGGCGAAACCGTTACTGGGGCCTACGCGCTTACGCCGCATTTCGGAGTCCTCGCCAGCGGCGCGGCCACGCTGCACAAAAGCGGCGATCCGAGTGGAGACCAATATTCCGGGGTGGTGGGGTGTGGTGTGTTCGATACTGAAGCAGTTCGTGGCCACACATACTGCGAATTGTATGGAGGCCTGGGATGGGGGGCGGCCAGAGCGAGCGTCAATTCCTATGAACTCATGACGCTTGCGGCAATCCTCAACATCGAGTATCAAGAAATTTCCGGTGAGGAGGAACGCTACTTCGCGAGCGCCTGGATACAGGGCGCGGCAGGTTATTCGAAGGATAATTTTTCGCTGATGGCTATTCTTCGCATTGAATCCATTGACATCTATCAAGACCTTACGAATGGTCAGGCAAGAACTTTCGACCCAATCGCAGATGATAATGCGCCATTTCACGATACAACCTTTTCCACGCGAGGCGCTCAGTGGACTCTCACGCCGGGCCTCGAGGCACGATACGGGCTCGATCACGTCCAGTTGATTGCGGAGGTGTTTGGCTGGGTTATGACTCGTGAACTGCCGGAAGCCAATTTTCAATCACTTGTGTCGGTGGGGATTGCGTATAAGTTCTGACTGATGGGCGCCCGTCCGCCGCATTGCTCCGAGTCGATCGTAATCCGGTTGAGGAAGGTTGTCATCGAATCATCGTAACATTCATCCGTTCGTAACGTTTGCCGATGGCTGACGACATCCCGCATTTGAAGCGAGCGTTATGACGCATCCAGAATGCCCCTGAATTCAGGCGTAAATAATGTTACGTTTAGCACGAGGGTTAACATAACACGATCGGAAGCATCAGCGGTCCTTGATGGCCCAGGGGCATTGTTCACTTGGGGGCAAATCAAGCCTGAAGATGCCTTCGGTAATTGGCTCTCTACCTATTTCAAGTTCGCATCCACGAGTTCGCCGGCAATTGATAGGGCTCTCTCCATAACATAGCCCACTGGCAACGTATCCGATCGAGAATAATCCTTTAGCTCGCAAAAACTATAAAAATTACAGAAGCTTTCAAAATTGAGCCCCTTCGCATCGTATATTGCTAATTCAATGAGGGCAGCATCGGGAAATTATGAAGTATGAAAAAGAATAGCTTTCTTGCTTTTTCAGCCGGCCCCACAAAAAAGTGAATAAAAAAGTTACCATATTTTAAAAAATGGCGAAATTGGCTTATTATTGGCATAATTCATGAAGCACAAACGCGCGCGCGGCTGTTTTATAGTTTTCTGATTATTTTCTACGCATGAGTACCCGCTCGAAAACTCGCTGGATCAACCGCACGGTGCTGGCGATTGGCCTGACTTCGCTGTTTTCGGATTGGTCGCATGAAATTGCTACAGCAGTGCTGCCCGCATTTCTTGCGACAATGGGCGTGGCCGCCGCGTGGCTCGGGATTATTGAAGGCGTCTCCGACGGGCTTTCGAGCTTCACGAAAATGGGCTCTGGCTACTATACGGATAAGCTTCAACGTCGGAAGCCTATTGCCGTCTTCGGCTACGCGCTCACCGCGGTTGCCACGGCGTCCTTCGCATTTGCCACGCAGGCATGGAACGTTTTAATTGCACGGTCGCTCGCATGGTTTGGCCGAGGGCTTCGCCAGCCGGTCCGCAAAGCGTTGCTCGCCCAAGCCGTTACGCCGGAGACCTACGGCCGGGCCTTCGGCTTCGAACGAATGATGGATACCGTTGGCGCGATCGTCGGGCCCGCGTCCGCAATGGTGCTGTTGCCGCTCTTGCATCATAACTATCCTCACCTTTTTCTGCTCACGATAATTCCCGGCTTGATTGCCGCGGCGCTCATTGCTTTTGGCGTGAAGGAAACGAAGCGTGTGTCGGTGAGCCATGTTTCGTTCGGGGAACGATACCGGCAGCTTCCGGCAATGTTCAAGCGGATGCTTGTCGGCGTCGGGCTATTCGGTTCCGGCGCGTTTGCGCACAGTATGCTCATTCTATTAGCCACGATGCGGCTGACGCCCGCGATGGGCGCGGCCACGGCGGCGACGGTTGCGGTCTCGCTTTATCTTCTGCATAATTTGTTTTATGCCTCGTTCGCGTTTGCGGGCGGCTGGCTGGCAGATCGCGTTCCCAAGCATCTCCTGCTTTCGCTGGGATATACGCTATCCGCGCTCATGTCGATTGCGATCATCGTCCTGCCGGTGAGTGTCTGGACGCTGGGCCTTATCTTTCTGCTCGGCGGAACGAATGTGGGACTCGAAGAAACGCTCGAAGATTCGCTGGCCGCCGAGTTGGTTACAAAAGAGAATCACGGAATGGCCTTCGGCGTGATGGCGAGCGTGAACGGCGTCGGGGATTTTATTTCCAGCACCGTCGTCGGCGTGTTGTGGTCGGCCGTTGGAATCGCCGCGGCGTTTGGATATAGCGCAATTCTCTCAATTGTAGGCGCGGTGGTGATTCTTTTCCTTCGCCCCCGCAAGATGTAGCGACCACGCGGGATGTAGCTCAGCCGTTCAGTTTTCGGATTGGCACTAAATTAAAATACTTTTCAGTGATGAGTAAACACTGGAAATTCTATCTTGGGGTCGTGCTGATGCTCACCACCCCGGCGCTGGCAATCCATGCTCAAACGACGGATTCGACCGGCGACGCTTCAGGTGACGCTTCCGCCAAATCCGCCCACCGGACGGTTTATCATGTCAATTATTGGATCGACGGGGCGATTACGGTGGTGGGAGGCGCAGTCGGCGAATTATATCTGACTCATACGAAGTCGAATATCACGGATGCGGAGTTAAATTCCCTGAACGCCAATGATGTGCCGAGCTTCGATCGGATTTCGCTGCATCAGAAAATGTCCTTAGTCCCTACGTGGGATAACTATGCGAGCGTCGGCCAGGTCGTGGGTGCGGCGATTCCGTTATTGGTTCTTGCCGATAACGATATTCGCCCCGATTGGCTGCCTGTGCTTACGATCGGGCTCGAAGTAAATATGGTCGCTGTCGGCTTGTTCGGAACAGTCGGGCCGCGCTTCATCGATCGGTACCGCCCCTTAGTCTATTACTCCGCGGCAGATGCTTCGGCTGCTGGCATCAATCGGAACGATGGGATCAACAAGAGTTCGTTTTATAGCGGGCATGTAGCGTCCGTCACGGCGTCATCATTTTTTGTGGCAAAAGTGTTTTGCGATTATCATCCCGATGCCAATCCATACCTGGTGTATGGCCTGGCGGCGGTACCCTCGCTCGGCATGGGAGTGATTCGATTTATGACGCTCGATCATTTCCCATCCGATATTGCCGTCGGGCTGGCCGTCGGCGTCGCGTGCGGTGTCGTCATTCCTCAACTGCACCGGATTGACAACAATAACGTTTCATTAGGATTCTTTTCCACTCCACAGATGGGAACCGGCCTTTCGTTGGCCTACACCCCATCGTCATCGGAATAAAGCGGTCATCATGCGCAAACTTATCCTTCTTTTCCTTCTTGCTTTAGCGATCCAACCGGTCAGGGTTTATGCCCAGGAAAGCGATTCCGCCTATCATGCGATGGATTCCCTCGTTCGTGCCATTCCCCTCTCGCCCGGGCACCTCATCTGGCACGATGTGAAAGAAGGGGCGGACGACGGCTGGCACTACGTGGTCCGGCCTGTGTATTGGAACGTAAAAGAGTGGGCCATCATCGGAACCGTGGCGGGCATTTCCTTGATGATGCAATATGCAGATGACCAGGCGGTGCGCGATCTTATACAGCGCAATCACAGTAGCTTCGGAAATACGCTCGAGTTATTCGGGAACAATTTTTATGGGAACGGCTACGCCTCTGCACTGACCTTCGCTTCGCTCTATACCATTGGTTTAGCGACGGATAATTCGCGCCTGCGCATCATGGGGAGGCAGGTGCTGCAATCCTTCGCGTACGCGGGCCTCACAACAACCGTTATCAAGGTGCTCTTTGGGCGCGACCGGCCGTTTAACAATGCGGGACCGAATATCTTTCACGGCTTCACGCTTCAAGATGCCTGGAATTCATTCCCATCCGGACATACCACGGTCGCATGCGCACTCTCGGAAACGTTAGCCGCCGACATCGATCAGCCGTGGGCCTACGCGACGTTTTATACCTTTGAAGCGGCGACCGTGTTCGGGCGGCTATATGCCGATGCGCACTGGCTGAGCGACACCTTCGCCGGCGCAATCATTGGGAACCTCGCCGGCTTCTGGGTTTCCCGTGAAACCGAGCATTACGATCTGAAGACCAACGAGCCGAAATCGACCAGCTTCGTGATTGAACCGACGCTCGATGGTGTGTCGTTAGCCTACCATTTTTAGAATCTGCATGGAATATTAGTGGCTCAGGCGTTCTCCTGAGTTCGCGGACTTTTAGTCCGCGACCGGACTAAAATGCCTGCCCTGAGCGTGGCGAAAGGCCCGTCACTCAGCCGAGAACGGCTGTGCTACTTCGAGATGTTGACTTGTGCTCGAATAGATGAAGTACCTGCTCCTCGCAATCGGCGGAATCATTGGCGTCATCGCCCGCTATCAATTCGGCGTTTGGATTTCGGAATGGAATTCCACGCCGTTCCCGTGGGCGACGCTCATAATTAATATCACCGGCTCACTGGCGATTGGGTTCCTGATTCGCTATCTTACCGGCGTGGCATCCTCGCCGAACGTACGCCTTATGCTCGTTACCGGTTTTTGCGGCGGCTACACGACGATGAGCACATTCTCCTATGAATTAGTCAGCCTGTTTACCGAGCGGCAATACGCATTGGGAATGTTATACCTCGGTTCGACCGTGCTGCTGGCGCCGCTGGCGTGTTTGGCGGGATTTGCACTCGCGGAATTAGCACTATAATTTATGGAACACTTCACCGAACCCGATCCAAACGATCCGTGGATGCTGCTTCGCATCTTCATCGGCGAATCCGATAGAGCGGAGCATGGTAAATTCAAAGGCAAGCCGCTCTGGGAAGCATTGTTGAACGATTTTCGCGAGCGCGGCCTGGCCGGCTGCACAGTTACCCGTGCCATCGCCGGTTTCGGCGCGAGTGCGAAAGCGCGAAATATCTTATCGGAATATCTATCGAGCGATTTGCCGATTATTATCGAAGCGGTCGATCGCGAATCGCATATTAAAAAAGTTCTGCCCGATTTGGATGAGATGGTGGGCGGCGGAATGGTTACTCTGGAAAAAGTGGATGTTAGGCTATACAGGCCGGGTGGATGACATTACGTTGCCAGCACTTTCGCCATTTGGAACAAATTGAGATCGAGTTGTTTCTTATTTGCAGCGACATCCGCGAGCGGGGTATAAAGCAATTCGCCGTTGTGTACACCGACTAAAATTCCTGAGTTTCCCGCTGCGAGCTGTTCAATCGCTGCAATCCCGAACCGCGCGGCCAATAAGCGGTCCGAGGCGCTGGGAACCCCGCCGCGCTGCACGTGGCCTAAGATGGTTGTTCGAAGATCGAAGCCGAGGAGATCGCGATGTTCCCCGAGCGATTTTGTGAGGACGGTCGCATTCGATTTTGCCCCTTCAGCCACGACGATGAGTGCATGGTTCTTGCCGCGCCGGTACGCTTCAAGGATAGCCGTCGCGACGTCGTCCGGCGTAACTTCGAACTCGGGAATAACGATCGTCTCCGCGCCACCGGCAATGCCGCAGATGAGCGCCAGGTAGCCGCATTTCCTTCCCATCACCTCGACAAGCACGGCACGGCGGTGGCTCGATGCGGTAACTTTTAGTCGGTCGATGGCTTCGAGCGCGATATTCGTCGCCGTATCGACGCCGAGCGTAATGTCTGAGCCATAAAGATCGTTATCGATCGTGGATGCGATTCCAATAACCGGGAACCCTAACTGCGAAAGCTCATACGCGCCGGCCTGCGTTCCGTTGCCGCCGATGATGACAAGCGCCTCGATATTGAGTTCTTCCAAATTCCGAAGCGCGCGCGCGCGGCCTTCCGGCGTTTTGAATTCCTGCGAGCGCGCGCTCCCAAGAAACGTCCCGCCTAACTGGATGACCCCGCCAACGTCGCGCGCACGTAGCCGAACGAGATTACCCAAAATCAGGCCCTCGTATCCATCGCGGACGCCAAACATTTTCATCTCTTTATCGCACCCGGCTCGGACTACCGCCCGAATCGCGGCGTTCATCCCTGGCGCGTCGCCCCCGCTCGTTAAGACAGCTATTCGATTCATTGCTTACAAAATTACCAAACTTAACGGACTCATGACTTCGATTGCGAAAATCGTGCGCGCTTTCACATGAGTGAGATAACGATTTTCGTGCAAAGCATCCTAAAGTTTCGTAAGTTGCACTACTTTTGTGAACGATTGTACCACTTAAATTCTAAACAACCATGAAAAGAACGTCAATGATCGGTTTTAGTGCTTTCTCCCTTTCGCTCGCTTTTGTATTCTTCTTAGGCTGCAGCAAGAAAGGCGATACGGCACCACCCAGTGACCAAACCCAAAGCGCTAATAATGTCGCAAACGCGGTCAGTCAGGCCATGGGCGCTGGCGGCGCAGCTGCGCATAAATCGGCAACTCATGCCATCGCGTCCTCGACGCTAGCGGGCTTCTTGCCCAGTCTAAGCGGCTACACGGCGCACGAGCCGAGCACATCGAGCGCCAATTTCAATGGCGTCGAATGGTCATCCGCCGAGCGCGAATTCGATAATGGCGACAAGACCGTGAAAGTCACGCTCGCCGATTACAACTACGTGCAGGGGCTGACCGCGGCGTATTCGATGCTCATGAATTATAGCATGGAGGACGAGAACGAAATCCAGAAGGGCGAAAAATTTGGCGGCTATCCCGGCTGGATCACGTGGCACAAAAAGTCCAACGATGGCCAAATTGGCGTGATCATCGGCGACCGGATATATCTCATCGTCGAAGGCTCGGGCGGCATTTCGCTGGATGATCTTCGGGGCATCGTCGGTCAGATGAATCTCGATGGTGTAGCGAAAGCGGCGAGCTAAAGAGCTTGCTTCGAAGACTTGCGGCCTCATCCAGGTGTCTGCTGGGATCGCTTTCAGGTTATCCACTTCTGTGGATAGGAATACTCTTGCGCATTCCAAAGTTACGCTTCCGAAGTGAGCCATCCGTAATTCGTAACTCGTAAATTTCCTTGAGCCTTCAGCCGATTCAAACCAATGTCATTCCGGGCGCTCGCAGCGCCCGGCTTTATCTCAAGAGCTTTTCGGAACTATACGAACGCCTTTCTCCCAAAGGCCTTGTGCCGCCGCAGGCGGTCGATCTCGAAGAATCGCTCCTGGGCGCGATGATGATCGATAAATCCTCGGCCAATCGGGCCGTCGAGATTCTGGGCGATCGTTCGATCGATGACTCGCCTTTTTACCGGGACGCTCATACGCTGATCTACCGCTCGATGATCGGGCTCGATAATCGCTCCGAGCCGATCGACCTGCTCACCGTTAAGAATCAGCTTGCCTTGGATGGCAAGCTCGAACAAATCGGCGGGCCGGCCTATCTTGTCGAACTCACCTCGAAAGTGGTGACCACCGTAAACGTGGAAAGTTACGCGCGAATCATTCTCGAAAAGTATATCGCGCGGGAGCTGATTAGAATTTGCGAGGAAATAAAGCTCCGCGCCTTCGAAGGGGAACTCGATACGTTCAACCTCCTCGATGAAGCCGAAGCATTTTTGTTCGAGCTTTCGGAAACGCGGCACCGCAAAAGCGCCATCGCCATCAAGGGACTTGCCTTCGAGACGATGAAGATGCTCGACCGCATCAAAGACCAGCACAATGGCCTCACCGGCGTTACGACGGGCCTCCTCGACCTCGATCAAATTACGAGTGGTTGGCAGAACTCGGATCTCATCGTGCTGGCGGCGCGGCCCTCGCAAGGAAAAACCGCATTGGCACTGAACTTTGCACGGCAAGCCGCAATGCCGGAGCACGCCATGCCAAAAGTTCCGGTTGCCATCTTCTCGCTTGAAATGGGCGCGATGCAGTTGGTGCTGAGAATGCTCTGCGCCGAGGCAAAAGTCGATATGCAACGCGCACGAAAAGGGCAAATGAACGACGAGGAGTGGCGACGCATGTCCATGACGATTGGCCGACTTTCCGAAGCGCCAATTTTTATCGACGACACCCCGGCCATCACGCCGCTCGAAATTCGCGCGAAAGCCCGGCGCTTGAAAGCACGGCACGATATCGGCCTGGTCATCGTCGATTACTTGCAACTTATGAGCGCGGGAAAGTCGATGGAATCGCGCGAGCGCGAAATTTCGATGATCTCCCGATCGCTCAAGGCGTTGGCGAAAGAACTGAGTATCCCGGTGATGGCACTCTCGCAATTAAACCGCAGCGTTGAGAGCCGGAATGACCGGCGTCCCCTCTTAAGCGATCTTCGTGAATCCGGCGCGATCGAGCAGGATGCAGACGTCGTCCTCTTTATCTATCGCGCAGAGACTTATGGTCTGGAGAACACGGTCGTGCGTGGCGAAACCGTTCCCTCGGCCGGCGTGGCGGAAATTATTGTCGGAAAACAAAGGAACGGACCGGTCGGCGAAGTAGCTGCCACGTTCCAAAAGCAATTTGGCCGCTTCGAAAATTATGCGAATTGGCCGGAATTCGACGCCATCCCGGAGGCTGTTACCGGCGGGGAGCCGGCGTTTTAATTGCGAATCTCAGGTTACCAGTAAATTCGGCAGCATTCGCAGGGCGAGAATCAAGCGCGAGTCTGGCGCCGCCCGTATTCCTCCGCCATCGCGGCAAGTTGCTCCCTGGTATTCACTCCGCGGCATTCGCTTGCATCATTGGTATGAAGGACTGCCACGGCTCCTATGCCGAACTGCGCGATGAGAAGCCCGAAGGCATCGGTCAAATAAAATTCCCCCTGCGCATTCCTTCGGTCGAGGCGCTTTAAGACTTCGAATAGAACCTGGGCATCGAAGACGTATATTCCGCTGTTGACCTCCTCGATCTTCTTCTCGGCAGGCGTCGAATCTTTTTCCTCGACGATCTTTTCTAAACTCCCCGAGCTCGTTCGAATGATCCGTCCATACCCCGTTGGATCCGGCATCGTCACGGAAAGGACCGTCGCGACAACATTCCGTTCCCGATGCTCCGCGACAAGGCGCTCGGCGGTTTCCTTCGTCAGGAGAGGAACGTCGCCGGAAAGAATCAGGACATCTCCCGAGAAGCCTTTTAGGGAACGCTCGGCCTGCTGGACGGCATGCCCGGTTCCCAATTGCTCTTCCTGAATCGCGATACGGACGGTAGGAAAATCAGTGGTCAAATACTTCGCAACCGCTTCCCTCCCAAATCCAACGATGCAGACAATTGGCAAGGAATTTATGGCTTGGCAAAGCGCAATTACATGCCCAAGCATTGGCTTGCCGCCAATAGGATACAGCACTTTCGCAAGGGTGGGATCTTGTGTGGGTGACCGATCATCCACCATTCGCTTGCCTTGCCCTGCTGCCATAATTACTGCGGCAAGCGGGCGATTCTGAGATTCTTCTGCGGGCGATTCCACTAAAATCAGGGGCTTGAACTTTGGGGCGAATTAGGAGCGAAAATCTAAGCTAATCTACGAATGAAAACGCTTTGGTCTCATTCGTTATTTTCTTGATTCTGTTAGACTTATCCACTTGCACGATGACCGGCCGATGATAACGCAATTCCTCGGCATCCTCATACTCGCCATAGGTGATGATGATGATCTCATCGCCAATCGCGCCTTTCCGGGCAGCCGCGCCATTCAGGCACACGACACCGGAACCTGCCGGCCCTTCAATCAAGTACGTCTCGAATCGCTCGCCATTATTATTATTGACGATAGCAACCTTTTCCCACGGCAGCATCTCGGCGGCTCGCATGAGGTCCGCATCCAACGTGAGCGAACCTTCGTAATAAAGCTCCGCCTGCGTGATTGTAGCCCGATGGATTTTCGATTTGAACAGTATGCGCTTCATTTCTCTTAGATCGGCAGGTTATCGATCAGACGCGTAGCGCCTATCGTCGCGGCAATAATGATAGTCCGTTCCCCTGCTGTAACTTCGTCAAACGACGCCAGGGGCGCAAATGTTTCGGAATCGACGAGGTCGAGGTAATCCAGAATTCCATGCTGTGAAATGTTGTGAAATTCGGTGATTCCAGCCGACATTGCACTCGGGGCCGATTGACCATTGGATAATAAATCTTGCACAAGCCGCAGGGTTTTCGAAAGCGCCACCGCTTCTTTCCTCTCCTTCGGATTCAGGTAGCGATTCCGCGAACTGAGGGCCAGCCCATCGTTCTCACGGATCGTCGGCCCAACGGAGATTTCGGTTTGAAATGCCAGTTCTCGGACAAGTTTTTTGATTACGGCGACTTGTTGCGCATCCTTCTGCCCGAAATAGGCGGTTTGCGGCTGGACGATATTAAACAGGATTGAAACGACGGTAGCCACACCATCGAAATGCCCCGGCCGCCGCGCACCCTCGTACAGTGAGGCGATCGTGCCTGGAAAGATTTTTAAAGAATGTCCAGAAGGATAAATTTGACTGGCAGTGGGCGCGAACAAGAATTCTACCTCCTCATCGATGAGCAAGCCCGTGTCGGTTTCCGGAGTTCGAGGATAGCGCTCGAAATCCTCCGATGGCCCAAACTGCGCCGGATTGACAAAAATGCTAACAACGGTGACGTCGGAATCTTGCTTCGAGAGCCGGACAAGCGACCGGTGCCCTTCGTGCAACGCGCCCATTGTCGGCACGAAGCCAATGCGCTTACCCTGCTCGCGCTGCAATGTAAGCGCGCTGCGAAGTTCGCTGATGGTGGTGATCGTCCGCATTATAAAATTCTCTTTCCCATGCTGCTTGCGATAAGCCCGGCCGCAAATTCAGCGCTCGAATTGCGGACATCGAGAATCGGATTGACCTCTGCCACTTCCATCGAGTGCATATAGCCCGTGTCTGCGATCACTTCCATGATGAGATGCGCTTCGCGATAGGTAAGCCCGCCCGGAACAGGCGTGCCTACGCCGCTCGCAACAGAAGGATCGACCACATCGAGATCGAAGCTCACATGCAGATGATCCACCTTCTGACGCAGCGTCGCAACCGCTTTCACGATAAGGCGATAAACACCCTGCTTATCCAAATCTGCCATCGTGTGCGATTCGATTTTGAGTCTGCGAATTAGTTTTCGCTCGCCTTCATCGACGGAACGAAGCCCAATGTAAATCAGCCGGTCGGGTTCGAGCTTCGGCTCCGACCCTCCAATGCTGGTCAGCATCGGCGCGCCTAAACCGAGCGCAACGGCCACCGGCATACCATGAATGTTCCCGCTTGGCGATGTTTCCGGAGTATTGATATCCGCGTGCGCATCGATCCAGATCACTCCGAGCCGTTTATTCTGCTTCTTGCAATGCGAAGCGATTCCGGCGATTGTGCCAATCGCCATCGAATGATCGCCGCCCAAAACCAGAGGAAATTCGCTGCCATCGAGCGCGGATTCAACGTCGAGCGCGAGCCGGGTGCAGGCGCGGGCAATCTCAGGCATATAGGGAAGCTTAATGTCCTCGATTTCCTGCACCTCCGCAGTGCGGATATCGATATCGCCGGCGTCGATAACATTATAGCCAAGCGCGCGAAGCCGCTCGCTCACGCCAGCAATCCGGATCGCCGACGGCCCCATATCCACGCCACGGCGGCCGGCGCCTAAGTCCATTGGGAATCCGATCAATCGGACTGTCCCGGTGCGTCAGCGAAGTATTTTCCATGGTGAGTGAGAACTAAAATGACGGAAGCGACCTAAAGAAGGTGCCGAAGGATATTTGAAATCGTCGCTTTTAATTCCTTACGGTGAGCAATAATGTCGATAAACCCATGTTCCTGCACGAATTCGGACCGTTGAAATCCGGCGGGAAGCTTCTTTCGAATCGTCTGCTCGACAACGCGCGGACCCGCGAAGGCAATGAGAGCCTTCGGTTCTGCGATATTCACATCACCCAGCATCGCATAGCTCGCGGTAACACCGCCGGTGGTTGGGTCGGTGAGAACGGAGATATAGGGCAACCCCGCTTCTGCGAATTGAGCGAGTTTTGCGCTGGTTTTCGCAAGCTGCATGAGCGAGATTGCTGCCTCCTGCATTCTCGCTCCGCCCGAACTCGAAACCATGATATAGGGCAGCCGGTCTGCCATTGCGCGGTCAATGGCTCGGGCAAATTTTTCGCCAACCACTGCGCCCATCGAACCGCCTACGTATGCGAAATCCATTACCCCAATTGCCACCGGGCGAGCATCCAAATGGCCTACGCCCACGCGGATGGCTTCCTTCAAGTGCGTCTTCCGTTCGGCTTCGGCTATACGGGCGCGATAGGGCTTGGAATCGACAAATTCGAGCGAATCGGCCGGGCGAAGCTCCGCCGCGATCTCCTCTTCCAGGCCCTCATCGAGCAAAATTCGAAAATATTCCTTGCTGCCGATACGAAAGTGCTTGCCGCAATGCGGGCAGGTGTGCAGATTCTCCTCGATCTGCTTTTTGTAGAGAATTTCCTTGCATTCGGAACATTTCGCCCACACGCCATCGGGCACTTCGCGCGCCGCTACCGACCCTACTTCCTCCGAACCGTCCGGCTGCGGACGTTTTTCAATATTCTCTTTCGACCTGGTAAACCATGGCATGGGACGCTAAACGAAAAATTTGGAAGTCCGGTGCTGTGTAGCCGTGACCTTCAGGTCACGGCGTTCAGAAACCGCTCCACCTGCCGGCGGTGACGAAGAATATGCACTACGGCATGCTCCAGCAACGCCTCCATATCATGATGATCGCTCCAGCGGATGTGAATCATTGTTTGATTAAGGTCTTCATCCGTCATGGAATAGCGGTTGGAGAGCGTTTCATCGGTATAGGCGAGCATGGCGTCCAGAGCGCCAAGGAATTGTTCCTGTTCGGGCACAAACTTTTCTGGACTTGAAATCGCCGTTCCAAATTTTCGACGAATCGAATTTGCATAGTTATACCCTGCGAATAGCACGTGGTAGCAAATCCGCTGAATGCTTCGGCAATCTTCGTTTGCTGTATTGGGATCGAGAACCACGTCATACTTCTGCGCGGGAACCGAACTAATGAGCGCGCCGAATTCTGCCGCGGCTCGTTCGTATTCGTCCATCAGTGCGCCAAGTGGTCCTTTATCGTATCGCATTATCCTATTACCTTGACAAATTTTCGCTTGCCGATTTTGAGCACTCGTCCTTCCGGCGTAGCAGTAAAAGTAGCTTTATTATCCGCGATTTTCTCGCCGTCGATGGAGACGCCGCCACCATTGATGAGTCGCCGGGCCTCGCTTTTCGTCGCCGCAAGATTATGTTCCACCATGAAATCGACGAGCGAAATTGTTCCCGATGGAACTGTAATCTCCTCAATATCCTCCGGAACCTCCTTCTTCACAAACATCGTCCGGAACTTGTCGTAGGCTTCGCTCGCGGCGTCCTCGCCATAGAACGAGCGGACGATTTCCTGGCCTAATCGCACTTTAAGGTCACGCGGGTTCGTAGCGCGGTCGGCAAGCTGCGCTCGGATTTCCGACAAATCTGGCACGCTCGTCGCCAACTCGAACCAGCGGTAGATCATTGTGTCCGGAATGGACATGGTTTTGCCGAACATCTCATCGGGCGCATCAGAGAAATTAATCGAGTTCCCGTAGGATTTGGACATCTTCCGCTCGCCATCCGTGCCTTCCAAAAGCGGCATGGTGAGAATACACTGGGGCTCTTCGTTAAAATGCCGCTGGAGTTCCCGCCCGACGAGCAGATTGAATTTCTGGTTCCGTCCCACCCAGTTCGATATCGGAATGAATGGCAACGGAATCCATCCCCTGCGCGAGGGGGTAGAGAAATTCGTGCAGCGAGATGGGAAGCTCGGCATTGAATCGCTCGTGGAAATCGTTCCGCTCGAGCATTTGGCTCACGGTGTAGCTGGCAGCAAGTTTGATGACATCGGTAAACGTCATCGGATTCAGCCACGTGGAATTATACATCACTTTGAGCTTCTCTCGATCGAGTATTTTGCTCACCTGCTCGACGTACGTGGCGGCGTTTCGTTCCACATCTTCTTTCGAGAGCATGGGCCGCGTTTTTTGACGGCCGGAGGGATCGCCAATCATCGCTGTGAAATCGCCGATGATGAGTGTGGCCTGATGGCCCATATCCTGAAACGCGCGAAGCTTACGCAACACCACGCCGTGGCCGATGTGAAGATCGGGGGTTCGAAGGATCTGCGCCAAGCTTGACGACGAGCGGCTTGCCCGACGCACTCGCGCGTTCTATTTTCTTCGCAAGTTCCTTCTCGTCGATGAGATCGACGGCGCCGCGCCGCGCGGCATCCATTTGTTCGTTCAGCGGTGGGAAAGTCATTTCGGTAATGATAACGAGTAATGAGGGGCGAGAGTTTAGCCAACTCAGCATAGTTCCATGCATCTCTAAAAATCGAATTTCGCGGGCAACTAAGAAAAAGTTTGTATATTTGTAACAAGGGCATCCCCAAATGGCAATCCCGCCGTTTAGGTGGCGCTCTTTGAGACCAGCCGGAGGCGAGGACCGCTTAAATTCGTTTTCGGCGCATTAGCTTCGATTCTTATGAATACTATTAGTTCTCAAACGGAAGACTGGGGGGGCGGGCAAAACAATTAGTTCCCGCCGCCTCGAAACACGCATGCCATCATAGCACGATCCTTCGCGCATCAGGGCTCGCTGTGCTTCTCGCAATCTCAATTCTCGCCTCGCTGCCAATTGTCAGCTGGGGGCAATGTCCTGATCCGAGCACGCCTGATCCGGGCCCACCATGGACAGGGCCACACACGACCAGCATTATCCTGGGAAATGGCTGCAACGTTACTGTAACATATTGCGACCGAGTCAACGACGGTGGCAGCGAGTATGAAATGTACATTGAATCGGTCCAGCCCACGGACCCCTTGGACCCGCCGTGCAACTCTCTTACACCAACGCAAACCATTACGCAGGCATATATCTACTTCCAGCAATTCGGCGACCCGACCGACGTTTACGTACCGCCTTGTAGCTCAGGCGAAACTCAAACGCTGCATGAGTACCTCGAGGGTTGCTGGAGAATGGAGTACGTGAGCGGGAATCCCATCTACTACCCATGCGATCCGAATTATTTTGGCACCATTTGCGAATATACCTGCTCCGTTTGCGATGACAACGGAACGATTATTTTTACGGGTTGCAGCATGACCAGCGTTGGCACGAACAGTTGCCACGTGCCTGCGGACACGTGGGTACCAAATACGTGCTACAGCCTGAATTTATGCGGTCCAAACTGATCCACAAATGAGGAAACTACTCCTTTTGTCGCTCGCCGCCTGGGCAGGACTTGTCCTGCCCGCGCGAGCGCAATACGTTTGCCACATCACGCAAGCAAGTTACATCGGAACGGATGAATACTGGTTTGCAGCCGTTTCCGGAGAGGGATCGAATTGTCTCGTAATGGCACTCGGTGGGCCGTACGGTTTTGGACATAGCTCACGGATTCTTTTCCTTCGCTCCTCTGACGAAGGGGAAACGTGGACCATCGATGACACATCGGGATTTCCAGTTGGGGCAAATTGGTTCAACCAGCCTTACGAGGGTGCTTTCGATTGGATCGATGCCCAAAACGTCCTGGCCTATGGCCGCTCGGATTCGATCTACAAATTGAGTGATGCCGGCGCTACCTGGCAGCAGCTAACGCTCCCGTCTTCCCGGCCGATCGCCGCTCTAAGCTTCTCGGATGCGTTGAATGGCATTGCCGTGGTAGCTGATACGTTAGACACCATTTTAACAACTTCGGATGGGGGGATTCAATGGACAAGCAGGCCAGCGCCTTCTATTGAGAGCTACATCGCTCAATGCCAAACCTCTGGGACAGGGAAATACCAGTTGTTCAATTATGGTTACGGGCAGATATACTCGACCACCGATAACTGGGCTACGCTCGATTCCACGGAGCCCATTACATCAGACCCGAACAAATATGTTTTTAGTAGTTGTAGTTTCGGATCGAACGACACAATTCTTGCATACGGGAATCATCTGCTTTCCGGCTATGGCTACAGCCCCCTCCTGGCTCGAACTACTAATGGGGGAACGAACTGGACGGTGGTTTATGACGATACCGGCGATTTATATGGTTCCGTTCATGCGCTTTCTGATATCAGTCGGGATACCATCATTGCCGGCATCAGCTTGCACCCCGACGCTCTTAGAAGTTTGGACGGTGGAGCAACCTGGCAAATCGACACCGTTGAGTGCAGTGATTCGAGTTTTTGGCCCGTGATCAATTTTGGCATTGCTCTTACCTCCGGAGGCCATTTGATTGCCTCCTATGGTTATGGCGAGATTGGTTCCACTCTAATTGTTGGGGAATTTGTGGGTTCCGCCGTTCAGTCTGATGTTAAGATTGTCCGGACGGGACTATTTCCAGATCCGGCAACCAACGTCATCTCGATCACAAATCTCGCTGCGGGGCACGAATTGCATGTCTTCGATCTCTTAGGCCGAGATGTGCTCCGAGTCAAGGTGCCCGCAAGTGGTGCGCTTAGTCTCGATGTTTCTCGCCTTCCGCGAGGCGCTTATATCCTAATGCTAGAGGATTATGGGATGCTGCTTCATGCCGGGCAACTTGTGTTAAATTAATCTCGTACGCCCCGTTCCCGAATGGCACGCTTGGCATCCCGTTCTTTAATGGCTTCACGTTTATCGTAGGATTTTTTGCCACGGGCGAGGCCAATCAGCACCTTGGCTTTATGTCCTTTGAAATACATTCGGAGTGGGACGAGCGTAAGACCTGCATCGCGCAATTTCACCTGAAGCCGCGCGATTTCCCGCTTGTGCGCAAGCAATTTCCGCTTGCGCTTATCTTCGAGATTAAACCGGTTCCCATGCGTGTAGGGACTGATGTGAACATTTTCGAGCCAAAGTTCCCCGTGTTCGATTCTGGCATAGCCATCGGAAAGTTGCACCTTGCCTTGCCGCAGCGATTTCACTTCCGTTCCCGCCAGCGAAATACCGGCTTCGATCTCATCTAAAATGAGATACTCGAATCGCGCGCGGCGATTATCGGCAATCGGCGTTACCGCCCGTGGCTTTGGCTTCGCTTCCGCAGATCGTGCTTCCATACTTCAAGCACGCAAACGCGCGATGGGACACTTTGGTCGCGCGTTGAGCAATTTCCCCTCCTTGAGGAAGGAAGGGAATCAATCGCCATCTTCGCAAAAATAAACTGAAGCCTCGGCACTCGGACACTGCTACATCCTCGCATGACCCTCACTCAATCGGTCATGGGCCGAGGCTCCAGAAGAACAGGCGTTGGGAGAGCAGCTTTTAGTTACTGCCGTTCTGCCATTGCACCCGCGCTGCCGGGAACGTTGGCCGCAGCCAAGCCGCTGTTCGAAACGAGGCGCCGTGCCTCGACGTAATGCTTCGACCAGTACTCGCCATTGAGCGAGGCGACGGTCACTCCGCGCGAGCATGCAGCATTGGCAAAAAGTCCTTCGCCAATATAAATTCCCACATGGGTGATCGGCGCATAACCGGCGGTTCGGAAAAACACGAGGTCCCCGAATTGAAGATTATCCTTCGAAACAGGTTCGCCTAATTGCGATTGGTCAAAGGCCGTCCGGGGAAGATCGATGCCAAAGGATTTCTCGAACACCTGCCGCGTAAACGCGGAGCAGTCGATTCCACTGCGATCGACGCCGCCAAATACGTAGCGCGTCCCGATCCAGTCTATAATTTCGGCCATTACATCCGAACGCTGCGCGGCGCGGCTGGGATCGGTCTCATCGAAGAGGGTGATATCCGGCTGCTGCTCGGCTGCGGATGCCGGATCGAGCGCAGCCTGCATCGCCGCCGAATTGGTGGCATCGGGCCGCGTCTTGAAATAGCGGTCGAGCGAGGCAGCGACGCCATCCTCGGCCTCTTCTTCCTTCGCGGCTTCGGCAATTTGCGCCTGAATATCCGGCGAATTTTTCTCGGCCGTCACGATGCTGTCGTCCGGATTCGGAGAGGCAAGCGCCGACGAATTATTCGCTCGCGATTCATCCAGCGCGGGAGAACTTGCGGTCACCTCCCGGATTTTCTGGACTATCTCGGTTTTTTCTTCCGTCGTAAGGGCGCGCTGTGGGGTCCTGTGAAGGCGGGAGAGCCTGGCAGAGTGTTTACCGTACCGGGCGAGAGCATACCTGGGATGAGCGTTCATCCGTCTCTCGCGGTAAGCATTGTGCCTGATTTTCCCATGCACGCGATGAACGCGTGCCTGAATCCCATGGCGCCCGATTCTGTGTTTACGGGCAACGGCTTTCTCATTCGTGGCGCTGGTAATCAGCAAACTGACCAGCACGAACGATAGCAGAAAACCGAAACGCCGTATGGTCTTATCGATCATGCGGTGTTGTCTTTCAGTTTAGTTGTGAATTAACGAACCGGCTGAGGCCAACCACTGGGAAGGCGAACCAGAAACCGGACTTTTTTCAGGACTTTCGAAAATCTTCAAAAATAGCCGGATATCGGCAATTCGTGAGGAACTTCGAAAATACTAATGCAAAGATACGAAATTACAATTTGACTTGCGAAAATTCTTTCTATCTGCAAGTCATTGTATTAAATTGTGCTCAGTAAATCTGTTTTGTCCCAATCTCATGCCCTGGCATCCCAGTGCCATCAAAAAAAATCCCAGAAACCCACCAACATTCTCTCGCGCGCATTTGTGCTTCATGAATAATGGCGTTATTACACGAATTTCGCCACTTTTGTAAATGCAGTAACTTTAAAATTCACTTTTTTAAGGGTGATTTATAAAAATCAAGAAAGCTATTTTAGTACGCCTACTCGAGCACAAAATTTTCAGTTGTCTCTGCGCCACCTGTCGTGAGGCGAAGAAAATATATTCCTGGAGAAAGCGTTTTATCCCCAAGGGCGATCTCGTGGTTGCCACTCACATAATACCCATCGGCAATGGTTCCGAGGTTGGAGCCGAGCGCATTGAACAGCTCAATTCGAGCATCCGCCGGTTTCGCAAGATCGAAAGAAATCATGGACGAAGCCGATGCCGGATTCGGATAAATCGAGAGCGATGGCGAAATCTGCGCAGGCGCACTTACTCCGGCGCCCGCGCCATTGAGCGCAGCGAAATGCAGACTAACGGTATTGCTGCTTCCGGCTTCCTCGAACCATCCGCCCGCATACAGTGCGGTCTCATCCGTTGCGAGCGCATCGACTGTGTTATCAACGCCGGAAGCGACCGTCCCGAACGAGGAGCCATTCCAGTGAACGAGGGCCCCCCTGCTAACTTGGGCAACTTCCGAAAATTCTCCGCCCGCATAAACGCCACCATTGCCATCGGGAGTAAGGGCTAGAACCGGTCCATTGAATCCTATGGCGCCAACCGGGTTCCAAGTCTGAGTTACGTTGTTCCAGACGGCTAAGGAGGTGTCAGTCATGCCATCGGCTTCCGTAAATTCGCCGCCAACATAGAGGCTGTCGCCGGAAACCGCAAGCGCATACGCGTAGCCCCCGAAACCGCCAAGCCCGCTATTGAGCGGAGTCCAGGAACCGCTCGATTGAATCTCCGCAATACCGTCGACGACCGTTCCGTCATCCGTCACAGCGAACGGGCCACCGGCATATAGAGTAGAACCCTGCCATGCGAGCGCGTCGATGGAACCCGACCTCAATCCATTGCCAAAGGAGTTCCACTTTGAGCCGTCCCAGCGACCGAGAATGTCATAAAATGTTCCGTTAATCAGCGGATTATACGCGGCTGCGTAAATCGAACTGCCATCCGTAGCGATGGCCCAGGGAGGTCGAATGACTCCTGCTCCTAACGCGGACCATTGACCAGTCGATATATTATAGGTTGCAATATGCTCCGCCGGAATCGAACCAGCGTGATTGAAATCGCCCCCGACTACAAGTGTATTGCCTTGCACTGCGAGCGAATATACATATCCATCGACTCCAGCGCCAAGGCTTGTCCAAGTGCCTAGTTCCTTATCGTAGGCGGCAATATGGTTACACACCGTGCTCGCAATAGTTTCAAAATTGCCGCCGATAAAGACATAGCGAGGAGTTGTAACGATTGCACGAACCAAGTCCGATTGCCATCCTACGTTTGGATACCTCAATTGGGCCAGCGGCGTCCAGGTTCCATTCGAGACGGACGCAATCCCCATCGCGTTGACGGACCCGGCCTTCGTGAATTGTCCCCCAATATAAATTTTCCCATTAAATGGGATCGCCGCAAGGCCGTAGCCATACAACCCTCCGGCAAATTGCGACCAGGAACCATTGTGATACATAGCTATTCCGCTCGACGCAGCACCGCCGATGGAACTGAAGTCCCCAAGGGCGAGCAGTGTGTCGTCAAGGGCGCACATTCCATACACACCGCCCGTCCCGTTCGTGCCAACGTTGGTATCGACCCGAACGCCTTGCCAGTTAGAGCCGTCCCAGTACCCAAGGCCGTACACGACTTCGCTATTGTCCCCGGTCCGAAATACCCGCCGCCTGCCGAGAGCGTGTCGTGATACATGGCAAACGTCGAGGCCCGAAATCCATTACCCATGGAACTCCATACCCCATTCCGCAGCATCGCGGAGCCACTGGCAAGTAATCCGGTTTGCGAAGTCGGCCCTCCGACGTAGTTAAACGTTCCTCCTACAAACATGCTGTCATGCATCGCGAGCAAAGAAGAAACAGGTCCGGAGGTACCCCCAAACGCTTCATGCCAACTGAGGCCATCCCAATAGGCGAGATGGTAGGCAGAGACACCGCCCGCCTGAAGAAAACTTCCCCCGGCGTACAAGGTATCGCCCACAAAAGCGAGCGCATCGACCGGACCATTCATCCCTCCGCCAATCGCCTGCCACGAGGTTCCATTCCACACGGCAATGTAATTTAAATTATTACCTCCATGATAATTCTGGCCGAAGTCGCCGGCGGCATAAAGCTTACCGTCATGCAAAGCAAGCGCAGTCACATCTTCATCGAAGCCCGTATCGAGTGAACTCCATGCTCCCGTTTTCCGGTCATATTCGACGACGTAACCGGCCGCTACCGTGTCGAACGTTCTGAAATCGCCTCCAATATAAAGATGCTCCGTATCCTCTGCAAAGCAGTTGACCCACATGCCATCGGGATTATTCCCGAAGGCCGCGATATTCGGATCCCACGTCTCCGAAAGCGGCATCGGGCCTTTGAGGAATGGCGGATTCGAGTGCGGAACATCCGGCATTCGGGGCGCGCCCATCCCGGGCCGCCCGCCGCCGCCGGAGGAACCAGCATCGCCCGCTCCGAGCGGATTTGACCATTGCGCCTGCGTAGAGGTTGAAAGAAAAAGGAGCGAAACGATAACGAGGGTTCTTCTCATGATTCGTAAGAGAGGTGGAATTGCGACCTTCAAAAATACGAAAAAAATCCGCCTCCGCCCAAAATTCGGACACACTCGAAGGCCGCGATACCAAACGCGACGGCAACATTTAGCGAGTGCTTCGCGCCGAGCATCGGAATTTCGAGGGTGAAATCGCATAGCGTTAGCGCCCGCGCGCTTACGCCGGTTATTTCGTTCCCAATGATCAGGGCAAGCGGGAAATCATCCTGCGCTAAATCGAAAACTGAGCGGCTATTCGAAGTGATTTCCAAAGCAGCCACTTTAATACTCCCCCGCCTTTTCAAGGCCGGGGCTGGGGGATGGTTCTTCGCGGCTTCCACTGCGGCATCAATCGTCTCGAAATGCCAGTGCGGGACGGTTCGCGTAGCGCCGAGCGCGGTTTTATCAATTTCCTTTCGTGGCGGATGAGGCGTGTAACCGACGGTATAAATTGCCTCTAAGCGCGCACCATCACTCGTGCGAAAGATCGAGCCAACATTATAGAGGCTTCGAATATCTTCGAGAATAGCGATCACCGGCAGGCGGCTTGTGCTTGCGGCGGCTTCGGATTCCGTCAACCGTTGTTTCTGAATTTCGGCGTAGGTGAGTTTCAAGAAAGAATAAGACTATGATCGAAGGCAAGAGAAAGCACACATCGGGCGAAGTAATTCCGAGAGCGCTCATTCGGTTTCGCCTCTTCCCATCCGGTGCGAGTGCTCGTAGCCACTATGGCGGCCCATCGAGAAATCCTCGCCCTCTTGGGCGGCGCTTTGTCCGTTCACGCGTGTGGCTGGTAAGGGCTGCACGGGAACCTGCAGGCAGCGCGAAGAGGTCGGCAGCACGCCGCTCCAGCTTTCGATCAGGTGCTTATAGGCTTTCCCGACCTTTCTCGGATTACGATCCAGATCGTAGAGGCCCAGTGGGTCCACATGGCCCTTGTTTTCGCAAAGCGACGTATCCCAATCGACCTGATCCGTCAGCGAGTACCAAGTGAAGCCGACAATCGGAATTCCATTATTTCGTACGCGCAGGACATTCGCCCATTCCTTCCAAAGCCAATAGACGGCCTCATCGCCGTTCGGGCCCTCTTTGATATTCGTTTCCGTGTGCATGACGGGCAGAACGTAGCGGTCGTAATATTGTGTGGTAATTTCTTCGTATCCAAAAATTTCTCCGCTGAGGCGTGTGGAACCATCCTTCGAAAACCGAGATGCTCGTTCGTATTGTAATAATCGCTTCCCATGATGCAATGATGCTTGAGATGATTATCGAGGAAAAAGTGATATTCGTCGCGCGTCATTCCGTTATCCATCAGGTACTCGTACATTTCGGAATTTATGCGCATGCCGTAATTCAGATCAAGCGGCAAGAAGCGGCGCGCGTTCATCACTTCGGCCGGGTGAATCGCATCGGGCCTGTTTGCGTGATAATATTCCGAGGATTCGCTTTGAATGAATATCGCATCCGGGCGTGCGTTTAGGATGCCGTACATGGCGAGCACATTTGCCCTTACAATATGCTTGAGCGCGCGAACGAAACTTCGGTCGCTTTTCTCCTGCTCATTCCACCATCCATTCAGCGCCGAGGACATTGCGCAGATGGACATTTCGTTTACCGGGGTATAAAGCTGCGTCCAGGGATATCGGCGCGCAAAGGCTTCTGCATATTCCGCGAAGAGTTCTGGGAACTCCGGATTTTGGAAATTGCCGATCCAATCGGGAACTCCGAAATGGCAGAGGTCGGCGATGACGATAATTCCCCGCCGCTTAAGATCGTTGAAAGTGAGATCGCTAAAACTCCAATCGTATTTTTTATGGCCGAGCCATGTCTTGTGCAGCGGCGGGCCATAGCGAAGGAACTGGATGCCCAGCTCCTGCACGAGATCGAAGTCCGTCCTCCAAAGCTCGTAATGCTTGCATTTTTCCATTTCGTCCATCCGGACGCGGCCACCCTCAATTGTGGGGTAGCTGCCTTCAATGCCGGTGGCGAACATAAAGCCTGGAAACATATTCTTTCCTTTCGGGATGAAGGAAAGCATGAACTGTACCAGTTTGGCTCTAAGGAACAGAATCCAAACTCAACCGTTTGGTTCGCCATTGCCCCATGCTGTAGCAGCACAGGTATGCGGACGAGCTTCCAAGCACCGCGCCGCCAAGGACATCGGAAGGGAAATGCGCGCCGACATACATGCGAGAAATGCAAACCAGGGAGGCAATCGCGAGAATACCTATCGTTCCGCCAAGACGAATCCTGTTCGCCCGTCTCCCGGCCCACACCAAAACGGTCGCCAGGGTGAACGCCGTTTGCGAATGCCCGGAGGGAAATGAATTCCAATAAAGCGGCCCGAACATGACATTGACGTAAACTTTTCCCGCAGCGATTTCAGGAGCGAATACCGTGAGCGGTCGCGGCGCATGAACGGCATGCTTGATAAGATTGAGCGCAATTCCGCCCACGGTACCGGCGATGGCCAGCAGCACAACATTTCGCCAAAACGAAGCGCGATCGATCCAGAAAAGGGCGAGCAATGCGATTGGGAACCCAACCCAGCCATTTCCGAGCCAGGTGGCATAGCCGATCCACAGATTGTTCACGCCTGAGTGAAGGCCATGATTAATAACAAGGAAAATCTGGCGGTCGAGAGGAGTCATGGAGCGAGGAATTCAGCGCGATAGCAACAGCCGTTACCGCAAGAACATCGGAGCGGCACCGAGCATAAGATATACGCTCGCCACCCAAAGTCCCGTGATCGTTTCGAACTTTGCGGCATACTTATTTTGGGCAGAAGCAAGAAATTTTCTTGACGCAACAAGGGGCAGGAGAAACACTCCGGCGAGCAGAAGCATCATCCATGATCGCCCGGCGGTTCCCACCGTGCTCGCGATCATGGCCAGCAATAGTGACGTCGATAGAATCGCAAGCCAGGCCAGCGTCGCGCGTTTGGGGCCATAGAGCGCGGAATAGGTTTCGACTCCATGTTCCTCGAACTCGGGGCGCGGATTTTTCTTCCGATCTCGATCGCAAGCGTGTTGCTATACGTCACCAGAAGAAAGAGTATGAGCGCCCAGGAGGGCTTCGCCGCACCGTTGATCCAATCGAGGCCGGTCGTATAAAAATTGAAGAAGGGAACGATCATCATGTGTGTGGCGAGATACGCGAGCGGCCGTGCCTTGAGCCATTTGGGGACGAAAAATTCCGCTGTCATGAGGCCCATATAGCCAAGAACGAGCACGACGGCCGGCAGCATTCGCGGCAGGAACGCAGTGTTTAAGAACAGAATGATCCCAAGAATCGCAAAACCGGTAATGCGCAATTCCCTGAGCGATACTAATCCGCGCGGTACAGCGCGGTACGGCCGGTGTGCGGCATCCTCCTCGGCATCTTTGAATTCATCGGTTATTCGAAGCAATGCAAAAAAGAGAAAGGCCGTGATCGCTCCGGCGAAATAATCCCGAATGGGAATGAATCCAGCCGCGCCGCGGCTAAGCCGAGAAAAGGAAGCGGAAGAGAAGGCGAAAATAAAGATGAGCGACCCATTTTTGAACACAGGAAATCGTTCGGCCTGATATTGCCAAAGCCGCTTCCAAAGGGGATTCGCTATTCACCGCGTTCATGCCGGGATCTTTCGTTTGCGGCCGAAGAGTTCGTGCGCTTTCGCAAAATTTCCTTCCACAATCGCAGCGGAGATCGAAAGTTCACCAGCCAACACCGTCGCGGCGCAAATCTCCGCGAGCTTTCTCGCGCGGCCTTCGCCGAAACATCCCATAATTTCCAGGCACTCGCGCTGCGTAGCGAGCGCCGTGCCACCGCCCACGGTTCCGACGATCAAATTCGGCAGCGTAACGCACATATAGAGATCGCCCGCATCCGTTATATCCACCCGAGTCGTTCCCACCGCCGCTTCGGAGACGCATGCGACATCCTGGCCCGTCGCAAGAAAGATAGCGGCAAGCCCATTGGCATAATGGCCATTCACGCCAATGGAGCCGCTGTGGATACCGCTAACGATCGAACGTCTTCCAATAATCCATCATTGCCTCTGGCGATGTGCGAAGCGTGCTTCAAGATGATCCCGCGCGATGACGACCTCGGCTGTCACCTTTTTGCCGCGCACCGAAGAGAAGGAAACGGCGGTCGCCTTCTTATCGCCGGACATATTTCCTTCCACATACCAGCGCACCGGCTTGATCGGGGTGTGCGCGATAATATATTCGCAGATGGCCTCCGTGCAGATGGTTGCCATGTTCTGGCCGGAAGCATCGCCGGTCGTGAATTCGAAAATCAGTGTGATAATGTTCCCGTCGGAATTCGTCTTCACTTCCTGCAAACGGCCGTGCGAGGTGTGCCGAGCGACAATGGAACGAAAGCTATCGAGTTGACTCATCGCCCACACGAGAAACGGGCCGGCCTCGGCGAACGATGGGAACCGAAACGAAGGTGTGCGCTGCACGCCTTCCGTCAGGCACACACTGGTGATGCCGCCCGCCTGCGAGGCGGCAAGAGCGCCCCGGTGGTAGGAAGCGACGAGCGCACCCTCCGTCGTCGCCATGGGAACGTAGAAATCCCCTTTCGCATCGAGGCCGTTGATGCGAAGTGGCCCGATGACGCCGGTGGGAACTGAACTCATCCCGATGAAATTCTCGATGTTGCCCTTCAGGCTCTCTGGATCGGGGAATGGACGGGAGATTGCTTCGAGGGTTGGCGCCTGGCCTTCTTTTTCCGAAGCAGTTCGAGGCGGGCTTGCCGAGCTGAATCCGTCCAGGATCGAATATGCGGAATTTCGGGGGCAAGGGCGCGTTTCGCTGTTGGTTCCGGACGCACGCGATCCACGAGTTCCGCCTGCGTATGGCCATCGAGCATTCGCTCGATCGAAAGAGTGGCCCGGTTACTGGTGGAACTCATAAGTAGAGATTTAACGGAGAAATGACTTCAGTTTTTCGTAATCTATCTTGGATCGGTGCCGTGGATCGCGTGGGAGGCGGTCCAGGATGCGAACGTCCGCCAAAAACGGCAGGATTTCCAGAACGTGCTGTGTGTGATCGAACGTGCCCGGTTCCGTCTCGATAAATGCAATGAGTTTATTGGCAAAAGAAATTACGGTTCCAGCGCGCACATCTGGAATCGCACGCAATTTTTTCTCGATCGCAATTGGGTAATTTAGTTTTCCACCTGTTTCAAACCGATGACCGGCTCTTCCCATCAAAATGAGGATTCCATTCGCATCGAGAAAACCGGCATCCCCCGTCCGGTGCCAGATTTCCCCATCTTCCTGGAACTTGTTTTTCGCGAATTCCTCCGGGCTATTATAATAGGCTTTGAGGACGTGGCGACCAGCAACACAAATTTCGCCCGTTGAAGAATCGCCGAACTCCAATGGAATTATTTTCACACGAATCCCTTCGACCGGCTGGCCCACTGGCAAGCCCTCCACCTGCGTATCGAGCGCGATAAATTCCCCTAGATCGATTGCCGAAATGGGTTCCGCTTCCGTAGAGCCATATAATATCGTTATCTTCGCCGAAGGAAAAGCAAGCGCATATTTTTTGGCGTCATTCGCATAGACCGGAGCGCCGCCAACGAATATCTTCGAAATCATGATGTCCGATTTCGAAATCGTTACAGCATCCGACAAGCGGGAAAGAACACTTGGCGAAGTGATGATGGTGCTTACAGCTTGCTCGCGCATCTGGTTCAGCGCCTCCGCGATATTTAACTTATCCGGGTCGCCTCCGGCATTACTCGGTAGCACACATGTGCAACCGGCGCCGAGAAAATGAAGTACGAATACCGGTAAAGTCGTCCAGGCAACCTCGGAAGACGTGGTTCCCAGATGCCGGCCCAGAACCTCATGCTGATGAAGTAAAAAGTCGTGCGTGCGTAAAGCAGCTTTTGGATTCCCAGTGCTGCCGGTGGTGAACGTTATCAGCGCGGCTTGATCCGGTGGGACAGCCTTTGGAACGGATTTCCCCCCACCCTTGGGAATCGTGCCGACCCACATCTTCCGGGGAATTCGCCTAATCTCCGAAGAAAGAATCCTCAAGAATTGCGCCTTCCACGATCCTGCAAACGCATGCGGCTGTGTGACCTTCACCGCCGCGGCAAGTCGCTTCCGGTCCGACCAGTCATCGGCGAATACGGCTGCCGCTCCAATCCAAAAGAGCGCCAGTATGTATTCGAAGAGCACAATCGAAAGCGGCGCAAAGAGCAATACCCGGTTGCCATCGCCAACTCCGGCCTGGCTAAGTGCCTCCGCACGATCCGAGACACGAAGAAGAAATTCCGAGTATGCGATGGACTCACTCTTGCGGCCATTTCCGATCATAAGCGCGGGCCGGTTCCCAGCTTTGTTCGCCGCCTCGAAAAGTTTTGAGACAAGGTTGGGCATTTGTGTTACGAAATCCGCTTCGCAAACAGGTGATACTCTGCGATGGTTACCTCTTCATCGGAACCGAATCGCCGGGAAACATTATCTTCGTGCATGAAGGCGTGAACCGCCGTTTTGTATCCGAGCTCGCGTGCCGTCCCATGCAGTGTGCGAACCATCAGCGACCCGATGCCTCTACCGCGGTATGCATTCGAGCACGGCAGCACTTTTTACTACAATACGACTTCTCTCCATTTGGTCCGGTATCGCGAAGCAAAATCCAATGGTCTTGCCGGAATCTTCCGCGAAGACGACGAGCCGAGGATCAACGACAGGAACTATTGGCTTGTAGATGTTAAGAAATTCGTCCCACGAAATCGGCGAGAAGAGCATATTATCGCGAAAGCCCTCCATGGAGATTCGATAAATAAGATGGAGATCTTCGTCCAACGCGGATGCCCGAAATGCTCGAATCAAAATACCCTCACAGCTTTTGGCTGAGGCAGACGGGTCCAGCGGAAGCAATGTGGAATAATATTTAGAAACAGCCTCAAAGCCGAGGGCCACAAACTGTTCCGGATACCAGCTTTTATGATAATTATTGAGGAAATAACTTGGCGAAGTGTGGTTCCGCGGGGTGTCGATCTTAAAGCGGTATCGATGCCACGTGGAACCATCCATCGGGCCGATTATGACTTGCGTTCCTTCCCCTGCCAGCCATCCTGCCGCAGCATCAACCAGCTTTCGCGCGGTTTCAAGGTTATCCTCACATTCGTAATAGCCAATGATTCCAATTTTCTTCCCATTCCACTTGATACGAGACTGAAACGCCGCAATACGGCCGCGCGCCGGGATTGTAAAAAGTTTCGCGTCCTGCCCCGCAAGCTGCGCAGCCACGTCGCGATAAACTCGATCATCCGAATAGAGACGCGCCGATACCTCGCAAAACCGATCGAGAAATGTAGGGGGTGGGCCGGATTCCAACATCTTAGGAATTAAATATTAGAGGCATTTTCCGATGCCGGCAATTCTTCAACTACACGGATCGTTCGCGGCACTCCAACTCGCGAAGATGCAAAAGCGCCAAGCGCAATTACCATTAATGCGAACACAGCGATGCTATTGAACGAACGCAATCCCGCGGCGACAGAAACCAGAACGAATGCCGCAATGGGAACGGTAATATTGTCCGTGCCTCGAAGTGAAACAGCTTCGAGAAGGGTGAGGATGACCACAATGACTCCGCCTGCCAGCACCGCTCGAAGCCATATTTGCGAGGGTGACAATGTAATAACGATTATCACGAACGCGCTTATTGCAAATGCGAGCGATCCTTCCCAGGATTTATACTGCCCACCCATCGGATACCGATGTCTGCCCCAGCGCGTGCCCACCAGCGCGGCGGCGGAATCGGAAATCGAAAGAATCAGAATTGATGCGGTATAAACCGGCAGCAGAGCCAGTCCCCCATCATGGAAGGAAAGATAGAAGAGAATATAGACGCAGATCGGGAACAGAATATCACCAATGGAATCTCGCTTGGTGGCGTTGATGGCCTTCGTAAAATTGAATCGCTGACCTGCGATGAGAAGAGTGACAAATACGGTCACGAGTACAAGAAGCGTCCAGTGCGAAGCGAGAAGAAACGGAAAGGCAATGGCCATCAAGCCGGCGAAGGAGTGAATAACCTTGCGCATTGTCTCCGGGCGAACGTTGGTAGAACGCCGGGAACTCTGGAGACGATAAAACGCTTCGCCGCCCCCCAAAAGGGCGATATACACCGCTCCGATGAGAATGGCATGGGAAAGTTCAGAATTCATTCCCCGAGCTTTCTACTGCTAATCCGCTCATCCACATGGAAATCGCTGTAAAAGAATGCATTGTCTTTCGCGTGTAATTTTCGAAGCCAAATCGGACAAGGCCCGCGCACGCTCTGGATCCGACTCCGCCAAACTGCGAGGATTCAGCAGATTCCAATAGGCAAAGCGTGCCGGTCTTCCGATTGTGTTTCCATCCGATGCGGCGTGAATTAGCTCGTTTGCCATCTCCCGGAAAAGCGCAGTTCCCATATACTCGAAAATATCGGAAAGGTTAAACGCATCGAAGGAAATCCGATGTGAGCGAAGGGCATCCGAAACCGAGCCCTGCACTAATGTAAGCGACGAAAGATTATCTCGAATCGTTCCAAAGTGCTCCCGCCGTAAGTAGCACGGAAGGACCGCACCAAAATTGCCGAGGACAATAAAGTTCAAAAATGGATTCGAGAAGGTATTGAGATTCGTGAGCGCATGTTTGCCGCGCTCTAAAATCCTATCGGCTACGCTGCCTTGCACATAGCGAAAGAACTCCGGGTCCCGACCCGCGCGGCCCATAACAGCTCGCGAAAAAAAAAGGCGAAACAGCAATCGCCACCGCCAGGTGTTCCACTCCTCGTCATAAAATCGAATACGTTCCTCTTTGGATTTTTGTGACATCAATGAATGGATGCACGCACGAGAATGAACCGACGGAAGAACAATCCTGGCAAAGATCCGAAAATACCGCTCAAAATTGCCGGCATGAACGATCCCGCTGTCGATTGCCGCTTCACGCTTGTCCCAAAAGTATCGCGACCCGGGATCGAGTCCGGTTCGCAAGCGATGGTAGATCGAGAGCCGGTTGCAGCGGGAATCATTTCTGACACCAAGAAAAAAGAGCAAGTCTTCATATTCAAGATCGTGAAAAGCTCGAACTTTGAGAGATGCAACCGCAATTTGTGCCGGGCTCAGATCGACGGCCACGACAATTTCCGGTTGTGCCGTGAGCATCGCGAGCGAATTATCGCCGCCAGAAGCAATGGAAAGCACGCGCGCGCCAGGCTGTAGATCGAGTGCTTCGAGCAAGATGTCCGCATCCTCCCAACAATTTGCATATCGAATGGCCTCGAACGTCGTGCGCTCTTCGACTGCTTCACCGGAAGTAACCTTTCTCATTCTGCCGAAACGCCTCTCGTCTCCGCCATCTCGACTTTTCGGACAATTCCCGTCGTGCCATCGAATTCCACTTCATCGCCATCGCTCAGAATCGCCAACAGGTTCGGAATTCCAACGATCGTGGGCAAGCCGAGTTCCCGCGCGACAATGGCGGAATGCGAAAGCAAACTCCCACGCTCGACGAGCAAGCCCTTCGCCAATGGGAAGATCGGGGCCCAGCCGGGATCGGTCCGCTCGGCTACGATAATTTTGCCGCGCAGGTCGGCATGAACGTGCGGTTCCCTGACAATGCGTACCACGCCCCGAATAATTCCAGGGGCGCAACCGATGCCCCGAAGGGAACCATCTGCCGCAAGGATCGCTTCCGGAACGATTCTATACTCGCCGTTCGCCTCGAATCCGTCGGTCCGAAACCGCGCCGGCAGATTGATGCTTTCAAATTCAAAAAGCATGATCTTACGCTGATGAATCACCTCCTTCAGCGTAGCAATAGCTTCTCCAGCTTGAACCGCCTCCGAAATCTCAATTCTAGTGAGGAAAAAGATGTCGCGTGGCTCGCTGATCCACGAACTGCGCGTGAATTCCCGCCCAATCTGAAGATAAATTGCGCGGACACGAGCGAACACACGCGTTCGTTCGAATCGCAGGTTTTCCCTGGCCGTAATTCGGATTCGCGCCTGAGAAAGTATGAAAAAGAACAACGCACGCTTTAGCGGCTTTCCGCGTAGTCCCTGGCGCGCAACCGCTTCCGCTTGCCAGCGTCCGTTAATATCGCGCGGTTCCGAGACGGGTGCAGCCGCCGATTGCTGCAAATGCGATCGCAATAACCCGATGATGAGGGAAGGTTCCTCCGCGGGCGTAATGGTTTCGAGTTTCAGTTCGTGCTGCCAGCGGTCGCCAAAACGGTGGATATATGCAGCGATTTCTTTCGAACGCTCGGGAGCCATTTTTTCGATCAGGTCCATAACCAGATCGTCCGGCAACGCAAAGCACTCACGGGCGCTGCTCGCTTCAATATTAGCGGCGATGCG
This sequence comes from uncultured Bacteroidota bacterium, assembly GCA_963702215.1. GTDB lineage: Bacteria > Bacteroidota > Ignavibacteria > Palsa-1295 > Palsa-1295 > PALSA-1295. The sequence goes on along the minus strand of OY969726.1, from coordinate 3,239,661 downwards.
TTCGATCTCTCGCCCAGGCGCCGCCGAAATCATCCCTCCCTCGCTCGAAATGAGATCGTTGGCCATCGCATCCGCCGGAATGGTTCCGGCCAGTTTCCACGACCCGATAAGCTTACGCAGAAGACCAAAAAAGACCATCACAAAAAAATCGTTTACGATGGGCGTTGTCCACCGCTGCAACAGTTCCCGCTCCAGATCACTGTAATGTGCGAGACATTCCACAACCGATGAGCGGGTGCTGATCGAATGGCGCTCATCGAGCACGCGACGGAGCCGCCCATGAAAAAGTCGGGTATTGGAATTCAAACGTAACAGGCGCAGGACGAGCACGGCGATCGCCGCACCGGAACTCGTGAGTGAGCGAAGTTTCCCGCGTTTCGGCAGCCGGATGGGCTCCACATTTATTCCTTCACTTACGCCCATCATCTGCTCCATGAAATGAGCATTCGCTTCGTAAAATGGGAGTAGAGAAACCACGCGGTACCAATTCGCGAGATTGTAATAAATTCTTCCGCGGATATATCCTACCATCGAAAATATTTCCGCATGATCCTGGATAACTTTTTTCGGGACGCCTAAGACATGCACGAATTGCTTATAGACCTCGCGATATACTTCACTCACGAAAGCGAACGTGAGAGGTGTCGTCGTGCCGGAAAAACTTTCTATGATATTGGAGTTATCCCAAAGGATCGTTTCTTCTTTGTTCCGCGATTTTGCGATGGCGGTGATGGGCCGAGCTTGCAGAAGGTATAAGGTTCCATCCGTGGCGATCGCCCATTCCGAATCCTGCGGAGTGCCGTAATATGCTTCCAATTCTTGCACCATGCGGGTGATCGAGCGCGCCTCGTCTTCCGAAAGCGTCGGTGCTCGTGAAATGGATTCTTCAAGACCTTCCGTCACCGTGCCGCCGGTTGCGGATGGCCGGATTGCCGCGCGCTTCTCCACGATTTGAGATCGGACCTCGTTACCGCTCACGGTAAATGTATCGGCATCGAGCAGTCCGCTCACCAGCCCTTCGCCGAGTCCAAAAACGGCGGAGATGACAGAGCACCGTTCGCCGGTAACGGGATCGATACTGAACGCCACTCCGGAAACTCGCGGCTCAATTAGTTCCTGTATGATAACGGCCATCGCCCCGTTCGAACCCGCCCCTGCTTTGGCCGCATTATCGAGCGCATGGCCGCTAAAGAGCGAGGACCACACCGATTTGATCGCTGCTTCGATCCCGTGTAACCTCACTCCAAGCTCGGTGCTATACTGGCCGGCGAACGAATGCTCCGAACTATCCTCACTCACCGCCGAAGACCGTACCGCGAAGCGTGATTGCGTTGGAAACACAAAGGACATCTTTTTTTCTATCTCACGCTTCAATTCCGGAGGAAACGCAAAATTCTGGATAATTTCGGGCGACGCTCCATTCAGCAGAAGTGGGCGAACAAACACCTCGAAGGCTTCGGAGGTAAGCGCGAACCAACTCGGGATCTTGAACGCCTCGCCGCTCCGCGTCGCACGATCGAGCAGCGCCAGATTGAACGCTTTACCGCCCAGCATCCCGCGAGTTGGGACGGAAGAATCGCCAGGGATATACGTTAGCACAGCATGTCTTTCCAGGAGGGACAGGGAACGTTAATCCTTAAATCGCCATCACTTCTTTCTCTTTTGTCGCGACGAGATTGTCGATCTCCTTAATGTTGTGATCGGTTTTTTTCTGAACATCGTCCTCACCACGCTTGCGATCGTCCTCACGGAAGTGTTGGTCTTTTTCTGCTTTTTTCAAGTGCTCCATTGCATCGCGGCGAACGTTGCGAATGGAAACTTTCCCCTCTTCGCCGAACTTCTTTACAAGCTTCGAAAATCTCCTTCCGCCGCTCTTCGGTGAGCGCCGGCATCGGGACGCGAATCACTTGCCCGTCATTCATTGGGTTAAGACCGAGATTCGCATTGCGAATCGCTTTTTCGACCGCGCCCATCATTCCTTTATCCCATACCTGAACGATGATGGTGTGCGCGTCGCTCACACTCAGGTTCCCAACCTGATTCAGCGGTACTTCGCTGCCGTATGCATCGACTTTCACTGCATCGAGCAACGCCGTAGAAGCGCGGCCCGTGCGAATTTTCGCGAGTTCGTTCCGAACGCTTTCGATGGCTTTCGCCATGCGTGTTTCGCAATCGGTGAGGATTTCTTTAATGGTCGTCATCTGTCTGAACCTGGATTTATGGGATTATTGGGATGAATGGGATATGGATTAAACTTCTTATTACGAAGCCGGTGAAAATCAAGTTTTTTGGAACCAACATTAATCAAAAGTCCCGTTTGAATATCATATGCCTCAAGGTAATTTGGAGCCTGGGCAATATGAACATCTTCGAGAGAAATAATAGCTTTGAGTTCCAAGGAAATAATGCCTTCAACTAAAAAATCGACTCTTCGAGTACCCACCAATTTGACTTTGTAATAAATTGGCATCTCGTATTTACGCGAATGAGCAATTCCCTGGTCCTGCAATTCGATCTCCAAAGCGCGTTGATAAATAACTTCCTGAAACCCGTTGCCAAGTGTGGAATGCACGTCCATCGCACACCCGACAACCTTGTGCGTAATCTCCGCGTGAGGAAGGTCGTTATTTAACGAAGTATTCATTCGTAATTCCTCATCCCAAACATCCCATGCATCCCAAAAATCCCGGTTCAGACCATTACAATAGAACCAATTCCATCCTCCGTCAGCACCCGCTGAAGATTCCCCTTTTGGTTCATATTGAACACCACGATCGGTAACTTATTCTCCTGGCAGAGTGTGATCGCGGTAAGATCCATCACCCGCAGGCCGCGCTGGAGAACATCCATATAGGTGAGCGTGGGAAGTTTTAGCGCGTTCGCATTTTTCTCTGGATCGGAATCGTAGATGCCATCGACGCGAGTGCCTTTAAGCACCGCATCGGCCTCGATTTCAACGGCGCGAAGCGCGGCCGCGGTATCGGTAGTAAAAAATGGGTTCCCAGTGCCGCAGCCGAAGATGACCACCCGGCCTTTTTCCAAATGACGAATCGCCTTGCGGCGGATGAACGGCTCGGCAAATTGCGTCATCGGGATCGCGGACATGAGGCGGCTGTAAATTCCAGTCGATTCGAGCGCATTTTGCAATGCCAGCGCATTAATCATCGTGGCGAGCATGCCCATCTGGTCGCCCTGCACGCGGCTGATGCCTTCCGTGGTTCCCGATACGCCGCGGAAAATGTTCCCGCCGCCAACAACAATGCCAATCTGCACGCCCATCGCCGCGCTTTCCACCACGTCCGCCGCGAATTGCCCGAGCACTTTCGGATCGATGCCATATTCACGGTCGCCCATGAGCGCTTCGCCCGAAATCTTGAGCAGGATGCGGTTGTAACGGGGGGTTGAATTCGTAGAATGCATTAGCTACAAAAATACGACAACGTTACATGGAACCGCTAAATTTCGGTTTTTTAAAAAAGCGGCTAAAAATGTTGTAAATTGGCATATTTAAACTAACTGTAGGATGACATTTTTTATGAAAAACGCGATTACTAACATTTTCCTAGGCCTAATTGTGATCTTTCTCGGAGCCATCACAATGAAATTATATCAAGCGGATAAGTCGTCCGGTAAGATAGATCCGACGGCTGGCAATTTTCAAAATTTTGAAGTCCAAAGTTCCAATAGCGACCTCGTGGTCTTCAATAAGGCGACGGGCAATATTTACGCATATCCCACCTCCCTAGAAGCGATTGCAAGTATTTTCGGAGGCAATACAAAGATCCCGGAAAAATATCCCGCAATGATGACGGTTCATCTATCCCCAACCGGCGGTGACCCGATAACGATTAAAATGCTAAGCGATACTAACCAGTGAATGGAGGCTCGTTAGACTTGCTCAAACCCATGCTTAATATCATTCCGGACATCATCGCGAAGCGTAAGCTCTGGTCACAGGTCCAAATCTTACTGCTGGCGCTATTATTAACCCCATCGATCGGTTTTTTCGGTTGTTCAAAAAAGCAGCAACCCATTATTAAGCCTTACCAAAATATTTACGGATTGGATGGAACTTATGTTGGACCGTCAGAAAACCTAAATATGTATTACGATACGTATCTGACGAAGGGTTCCGATACGATTATCATTCATAATGACTCGTTAATAAACTCTACGGATGGAAAAGACGTAGAAAAAATTACGAGAGACGGTTCAGAATTTATTATTTCGTATCAATGGAATGACACCACCAAACGGGGTAAAATTGATACTTCGGCAGTGACATACACTTTTCACACAAAAGATTTAGACCTTATAGGTTATTGGTGGATCGGGCGACAAGACCTGAACGACACTGAGTGGCATGGGTCACAATGGAATGATGTGATTTTTAAAAAGCAGCATTAGTTTGGCTTTCCTTTATGGTTATGATGAAGCCTCTCACGCCCCAGCTAGCCTCTATAGCTCCCCGAGAATTTTTCTAATGACGCTGTCCTCCTTTTCGGGAACCCAGTCGTAATCTCTCGTATTCGAGTTTGAAGGGAAATAAAGTACCGTAACACAGTTGAGGCTATAGAAGCGTTTTTCCTGAAGTGCTGGACTGACAGCGTCCACGTTAGCTTTAGTCCATCCCCGGAACGGCCCGATGTTTGCCCACAAAGGGTCCAAAACCACGCTTGGACCGAGCAGCACGATCTGTTTGGTACTCTCTCGCATTAGTGTGGCGATAAACGCGAGATGAGGGGCATCATTCTCAGGCTGACAATGAGTTTCCCCATTCTCCTGAGAGAAAGACCATCGGCACAACTCGATGAAACAAATTTTCTTAGCATCGCATGCGAGGAACTGCTGTCTCTCATTATGGTTCCCAGACCAAATTCTGCTAATTGAATCCCAGTATTTAAAACCGGCCACGTTGGGGTAAGTCTGCAAAAGAATCGGATGAACCACTCCGTGTTCTTCAACCCATTTCGGGCCGTCAAGTAGGAATTGGGCTTCCGTTTGAGCCAGGTTGCCGAAGGTAGGCCTGCTGGCTGCTGCTCCTATGAATATAACTTCAGCGCACGCGGGATGCTGAAGCTGATAATAAAAATCGGCTCCTTTGCTCTTAAAAATTCGCTTAATTTGCTCGGTGGTTAATTCTGAATTCATTTAGCCTCCTTATTTGCAAAAACTTAGTTCCGAAGCTCAAGACCAAAACGGAGGAGGTGTCCGCTTGGTTCTCTCGCCGTTCGGGTTTCCAGCCAAATCCTCTTCGCCTGCCGACTCTTCTCCAGCCATTTCAAGCGCTTCATTTTTGTTGATCGCTGATTGAATTGCATTGAAGATTTTCTCATATCGATCGGGAGGAAGAGGCATAATGGTAGGCTGCGTCCGTCTCCTGCCAACCTTCGCCCGCTTAAATTCAACATGATAATTTCCGTCGCGTTGAATTAATTCAGCCGTAAGTCCGGGCGTGCGGAGATCGATGAAACGGTCCTTTCTCCTGCATAAAATGACACGTCCCTCAAGTGCCATTGTCTCTTCTTTGCCTCGCATCCAGATAGAACGTACCCGGGCCCAAACAACTACACATGCTGCCAAAAGCAGTGTAAGAACTAGTTCAAAAATGCTGTCGGCCGTTCCTACGAGCCAGCCGAGGCGTGAATCCCAAGATATTCCCTCGCGATAGAGCCACTCCGCCGGGACTTTCCATTCTATGCGTTCTCCCTTGCCCTCGACATTTTCCATATTACAAAAATACGAAAAAAAGGACGACGGACTTCAAAAATAGTGCAGCCGGGTTAGGCGTGGCTCACGCGACTGCTTCATTCACAGGCTGCTCGGAATGTTTATGCATCTCCCCCAACTGCATGCGCACGAATCCGGTAACTTTTAATCCGCCGGCTTCTTTCAGAAGATCGGTGACGGTCTTCGCCGCATCCTTGATAAAGCTTTGCTCGATGAGGCAAAAATCCTGATAATATTTTTCGAGCTTGCCTTTCGCGATGCGGTCGATGAATTCTTCTTTCTTGCCTTCGTTGCGGGCCTGCGTCTTGTAAATTTCAAGTTCCTTCTCGATCTGCTCCGGTCGATATTTGGGAACGATCCACCGCCATCGGATTCATCGCCGCGATCTGCATCGCAATATCGCGGCCCAGCTCGTACGTTCACTCCGCCGGAAATCGACACGAGCACGCCGAGCTTCGAACCGGGATGGATATAGCTCGTCACGAATCCATTGGGCTCGGCAAGCATTTCGAAACGGCGCGCTTCGAGTTTCTCGCCGAAGCGTCCGGTTTGCGCGCCAATTTCTTCGGAGATCGTTGCGCCGTTTGCCATTTTGGCGAGCAGGAATTCCTCGTGCGAATTCGGATTCGCGGCCAGTGCGGCATCGGCCACATCCTGCGCGAATTGCACGAAGGACTCATTCCGCGCAACGAAATCCGTCTCGGAATTTACTTCCGCGAGCACGCCACGCTTCTTATCATCGGAAACGCTCGCCACGATAACGCCTTCTTTCGCAATACGGTCCGCACGCTTCGCCGCCGAAGCCGCGCCTTTCTTGCGAAGAACTTCAATTGCCTTTGCTTCATCGCCATTGGCCTCTTCAAGCGCCTTTTTGCAATCGGCCATGCCGGCGCCGGTTTTTTCGCGAAGTTTTTTTACTAATTCTGCTGATATTGCCATAATTATCAGTAGGGACGCGCTGCGCACGTCCGATCCCTATTATACTTAAACTTTCGTCATTCGACAAAAGGGCGTCCGCAGGACGCCGCTACAAAATCAGGTTATGCCGCCGTTGCCGGAACCGGCTGCTCCGCCGCTGCTTCAAAATCTTCTACTTCGATGCGGCGTCCGCGGCGTTCCAGATGAAGATCCTGATGCTCACCGGCGCTCCTTCATCGGCACTTGCGAGCGCGCTGCGCGGCGCGGCCATTATTGATCGCATCCGCAAAGGCGTGAACGAAAAGCTGGACGGAGCGCAGCGCGTCATCATTCGCCGGAATCGGATAATCGACGAGATCCGGATCGACGTTCGTATCGACGAGGCAAAAATCGGAATGCCCAGCTTCCGCGCCTCTTCGACCGCGATATGCTCCTTCTTGATGTCGATAATGAGCATGGCCGAAGGCAGGCCGCGCATTTCCACGATGCCGCCAAGGATGTTGGTGAGCTTTTCTTTTTCGCGCGTGAAATCGAGGCGTTCGCGTTTGGTGAAATTCTCGATGGAACCTTCGTCTTCCATCTTTTCGATCTGCTGCAAGCGCTTGAGCGATTTGCGGATCGTCGTGAAATTGGTGAGCATGCCGCCCGGCCAGCGGTCGATGGCAAAAAATTGCCCGGAGCGTTCCGCTTCCTCCTTTGACCATCGCGCGAAGCTGCTTTTTCGTCGCCACGAAAAGGAACTTCTTCCCTTCGGCGGCCATCTGCTCCGCCGCTTCGAGCGCTTCTTCGGCAAGCGCCTGCGTTTTCTTGAGATCGAAAATGTGGATGCCGTTGCGTTCCATGAAGATGTAGGGTTTCATCTTCGGATTCCAACGGCGCGTGAGATGCCCAAAGTGGGCGCCGGAGGCCAAGCAGGTCTTCTAAGCTAAGTTTCATTTTTTGATTTGGTTGATGTCTCTACGGAGCCTGGCTGCAACCCGCCGGATGATCGCTCATCCTTGGGGCACCATGCAGTTTGGCTGAACCCGTATCTGTGATTTGTACCGTGACCTTTAGGTCACGGCGCGCATATAAGCGCGAGCGCGCGGCGTTAGTTCCGTTTTCAGCCATTTCCCTACCGCAAACTGGTCTAAAAATGTGTGTGTGCAATGCGCTTTCATGAATAATGGTTATTCCGGCCCGTTTTCGCCAGTTGCAAATTTCGGGTCGGAAGTTCCAAAAGTTTTCCACATTTTTCGGACCCGTCAGCCCCAGCGGGGCGATATATTGGTAGCCCCGGGTGGAGAGAGCATCGCCCACGATGCGAGCGGAACCCGGGGTTTGCGGTTTTTTTGAGAGCCAGAGTCCCGGAGGGACGACATATTCCCCCCTTGCTTGAAACGGCAACGCTTCCCCTGCATGTTCCCAATCCCCAATGAAAGACGATCTGCAAAAATACAGAGAAGCGCGAATGAAGCGCGACCCCGGCTTCGAGCATGGGTACGACGTGGGCTACCGGAATTTCAAATTAGGAGTGATGCTCAAGATGGCGCGCGAGGAAGCAGGACTCACGCAGGATCAGATTGCGATAAAACTCCGCACCAATAAATCGGCCATCTCCCGCATCGAACGCCATGCCGACGATATCCGCCTCTCTACGCTGCAAAAGTACGCAACCGCGCTCGGTAAAAAACTCCGGCTGGAATTCGCATAACCACCCGTTTTCGCCAGTCGCAAATTTTGGGGGGAAGTTCCGGGCGAGGAATGGATGATGAAAATTGGATCACTCATAGTGGGAATCATCATAATGGTAACCGGCGGCTTTGCCCTCTTTTCTTAGTTTTGCATGATTGTCAGGCCAGTTATTAAGCGCATGGTTCAAAATTTTTTGGCCATACGCGACATGCACGGCAAGTGTATCACGCAGGATTGGCGGGCAGCGATCATCATCCTTCCGTCGCTTCCCATTCAAATTGACCGCAATGATTGGAATATCGTTTTCGATGGCGTACTCGATCTCCCACCGGACGAATTTGTGAAGATTCCGCGTATTTTCTCCGATGAGAACCACTAACACCTTAGTATTAGCAAGACGCTCACGAAGTTTTCGCTTGATTTGTTCCTCGGAACTTCCGTCGCGCAAATTATTAATCTCATGAGCATTATGGAAATTGAAAGCAATATTTTCATGCTCTTTCCATGCCTGCATGAGGCGATAGTAGTGCATGTCCGTGTCTGCATCGAAGCAGATGTAAGTTTTATTCGCGTAAGCCATAAGTTTATAAATCTTCCTTTCTGTTTGCCGGCGGGAACGATCTGCTCAAGATGACGGCGACAAATACGAATGTAATTGCCAGCTCGATCGATGCAGTGGCGAAGCCCGTCGCGGTTTTAGGTTTTATATCGCCAAAAAAGTTTCCGGAAAAAGCCGTAGAAAAACTATAAAGCAATCCATACAAAAATCGAGGATGAAATTTTCCCCAGTCGATTTCCGTGCGGTATGGTACTTCGTTTAGATAAGCGAATGCAAATATTGAGAACGCAATGGCTGCCATTAAGTTTACGAACCGCCGTCGGATCCGGTCAGGTGTTACACTCTCCTCTATCAATGATTCATCGGTCCAGATGTGATAATAGAAATAAGTAAAAATATTAGTAGCGATCAGGTACCACACAAGTATCGTCAACAAGTCGCATCGAATTTGCCAAATCGAGAAAATTGCGAGAGCCACCCATTTAGAAACGATAAAAATATCCGCCCCTTTCCGACTCGAAGCGCGTTGGCGGGCAGCATCTCGTGGGTTCGGATTTAAGCGGCATGCGACGTACTTAAACAGTTCCACCAGATTCAGAAAACGCAGCTTCGAAAAGAGCCATTTAACTCCTTCGTAGATGTAGCCATTCTTTAGGTAGTTATCCGTCGCCTTGCGCATTATCGTTGAATTCGCATGTGCTTACCAGAGCTTCATAGATTACAAAGCCATTTAGTAATGGACGTGATTTGCTTCTCGTCATTTAGATTTGCTGCATTTTCGATAATGCCTTTTTCTAACATGCTCCAGATCTCATCGGCCATGTTCGCTACGATTGCTGCACCGATGAAAAATGTGTGCGGTCGCGTTTCAAACTTTGCGAACTCCGCTGTTATCCGAGTAAGAGCCGTTCGAGCCGTCTTCCAGTGCTCATCCGCTCCCGCAGGATCAATGCCTCCCTTAAGTTCCCCAAGCGCAAGATAAACAGTAGGCTCTGAAATACGGTCCTTGAGACGCTTCTGCGGAGCACAATTTAGAAGACAAAAATCGACGTTATTTCCCTTGTTTCCTACAAAGGGAACGTTAACGTTATAAATAAGCGTCCTGTTGTCTTTTCCAAGGTTCCACGAGAGGCCGTTCAAGGTATCCTCGACGCCAGCGTCATCCTCCGGAAGCGGCAGCCAGCGCCGGCTTCGGGAATCAAAATATTGGCAGGAACGCCCGGCAATTCGAAGGTGCGCAATAAGTGATCTGGAAAGCTTCTGCTTTGCCATGAAGCCGCCAACATTTCGCATCGAGCCACCGAGCGTATCGCCTCTTGTGAGAAGAAAACGAAATATTAGTTCCTCGATAAACTTATCCCCTGCCGGAACTAAATACTGATCAATCAACCCTTTGATTGCTTCCTTCTTCTCAGCATCGCCAAAATGTGTTGCTGCTTTATCCGAAACACCGGCGGCGGTTACTAAACCTTGCTGAATATCAGTGATATTCAAAAGGTCGATTGGTGCGCGTGCCGCCGAAGCAACCGACCGAAGAGCCCTTGCCTCCGCTACATAAGGTGTTGCGCGACGATTGCGTTCGAGCGCAAGTTGAACGAATCCGGCCCGAGTTGCCTCGTACGTCGTTCGAAGATCATTGCTTGAGGCGAGGTGATTGCGATACGGACGCTTCAAATTTTATTCCTTCCTCCAAACGTAAACACACTTTCGAAGCTTGTCGCGCCCATGCAAACCCATTTGCTGACTGCTATTTCCTTTCCCATTAGGCGAGACGAGAATATTTTCAACCGTAAAACCCAATCGCTCTGCCAACTCAGACAAGATGATATCGACGGAAATGCTTGCGCCCGCGTAACGAACATTATCGTTAACCATGATTACTCTGGCACCCGATTTCGAGACACGAGCGAGTTCTGAGATCACACATGCCATTTCGTAAAAGTAACCTCTGACCATCCGCGGAATCCCGGTATTATTTAGCAGGTCAAGCTCCTTTTGCTTATCCAGGAACGAAAGAATTTTTTGAAGCAGAACATGTCTGTCGGCCGCCCTCACCGCACCTGCCCACGAAGGGTTCATTGCAAAGAGATCCTTCGCTCGATTTTCAACAGTGCAACTTAGCATCTCCTGGCGAAGCTGAAGAATCTTTTGCTCATCTACGCCCAGTATTGCAAGTTCCAGAGCATAGGTACGAGTGTAATCATAGCGGTTGCAGTACGGCGGCGAAGTGATAACGAAATCCACACTATCAGACTCGATTTCGGGGAGTAATTTCAAGCAGGAGCCGTAATGTAGTTCCGTTTCGCCGGATTGCAACGGGCCCTCGAAGAGTTCTCCCGGAGTGCTGTCTGTTTCAAGATCGACAATGATCTGATCCAATTTTGCGACAACCGCTTCCTCAAAAGAACGAATTTTGCCCTTATTAAAAATTTTTGAAGGTTGCCTGCGCCCCGAACGATAATCCCAGCGAAGATATTGCCCGTCTTTTCGCGTGAAGCTAATTTCTTCTAAAATCGAAAGAAGCGCAAAAAGTAGAACTTGGTAAACTCTCTCGTTTTCCCTGCGAGCCGCGGTAAGGTACTTGCTGATAGCCTGCGATGTCTCTTGGGAATACGCATCTCGAGTGATACGCAGCTCTGGAACGGACACAGCAGCCTTTGCGCCCGACCAAAGTCGGGAAACTGCCCAGTCGCGTAAGCGATCGATGTCATTCGGAGTGAACGCCTCATCAATGACTTGCTTCGTTCGAATAATGGTTTGCCCTATCGGAAGAAGCTCGATGCCCACCGTATGCAAGCCCTGCGCGGCTCCTACGAATAAAGCTGTACCGCTTCCGGCAAAAGGGTCGAGTAAAGTTCCGGTCACATGATAGCGGTTCAAAAAATATTCGACCAATCCCGCTGAAAAGGCCTCTTTGAACTTATACCACCGGAAGATTGCGCGGCTTTTGTTGGCCTGAAAACTTACCACGGAACGAGAAAGAGCGGGCTCGACCACCATTTTTTTTCGCCATCTTAGCTCTAGTTTCTCGTTCAGAAGAGCAATATCTGCAAGTTCCGAAGAATCAATCTGCTGTGGCAACAGTGGCCGCGAACGCGGGGCGACTTCAATTTCCATCAGTGCCATGCCTTCGGAACATTCAGATGTAGGTGCCCTCGTTCCCGCAATTATAGCTGTATCCAATTTTGTGGATAACATCGCTTGAAGCGATCAAGTAAATACACCCCTATCGCCGTCCAGCACCGCGCGCGAACAAAACGCAAACGCCCGAATCCTGCGATCCGGGCGTTCCAAAAGGCGCGGGCGCATGATCGGTCATGCTTACCGCGCCGCTACAATTCGAAAACTTATCGCTTCGAGAACTGGAACTTCTTCCGCGCTCCCGGACGGCCCGGCTTTTTGCGCTCGACCATGCGCGGATCGCGCGTTAAAAGTTCCTCTTTGCGCAGCAGCGGACGGTTCTCCTCGCCCATCTCCGAAAGCGCCCGTGCAATCGCCAGCCGCACTGCGCCGGATTGTCCCGTTGTGCCGCCGCCATTCACGTTTGCGGTGACATTGAAGCTGCCCAGCGTATTCGTCACCTTGAAGGGACGCACCACATCATCGCGGTGCAGCGGATTCGGGAAAAAGTTCTCGAACGTCCGGCCGTTGATCGTGATATTAGATTCCGATCCCGCCGCAGCCGGCTTGAGGAATACCCTCGCCACTGCGTTCTTGCGGCGTCCTACGTAAATTTCTGCTTGTTTTGCCATTCGGGCAATTACGAATTATGAATGATGAATTATGAAATGGAGAACGGTTGCGGCTGCTGGGCAGCGTGCTCGTGCTCGGAGCCGGCATAGACTTTCAGTTTGCTGAAGGTCTTCCTGCCGAGGGAATTTTTGGGAAGCATTCCCTTCACGGCCTCGCTTATGATCCGATCGGGATGCTTCGCCATCAATTCTGCAAATTTTTCGTGACGCGCGCCACCTGGATAGAGCGTGTTATGGTAGTACGTTTTCTGCTCCATACGCTTGGGTGCCATTTTGACCTTCGCTGCATTCACGACGACCACAAAATCGCCGGTATCGACGTTCGGCGAAAACGTCGCTTTGTGCTTGCCGCGCAGGAGGGTCGCCACCCGCGTCGCGAGCCGGCCGACCGTCTGCCCTTCCGCATCGACCAAATGCCATTTGCGCACGACCTCTGTCTGCTTGGTCGCCCGCGTTCTGAAAACTCCGTTATTCTTGCTTGCCACAGCGGTATTTCCTAAAAAAATCTATAATTGACCATCGTCGCCGATGCTTTTTCGGCGGGCCTATAAGCGAGATGAGGCGGCGTTAGTTCCGATTACGCTTGAAAAGCGCTTTCTCGCACACTTTTTACTTTGTGCGACCCCTACTCAGGAACCACTCCCTACTTCCGAGTGTATTAAGACTCAATCTTAATAAGATGCCAACCATCGCTCGAAAAAAGACCGTTTCCACTCGGCCGGCTCCGTTGGGCCGGAAAGAGATGAAGCCGCACGAGCACTTCCGCAGGTTTCTGCAGGAGGGGCAGTACCGCATTACGCCCGAGCGGTTCGATGTCCTCGATGCCGTGCTCGCCTGGAACGATCATTTCGACGCGGACAATCTTTTCATCTACCTAAAAAACAACGGCTCGAAGGTTTCTCGCGCGACGGTCTATAAAACGCTTTCGCTCTTGCACGAGTGCGGTCTCGTTTCGCGGTACCGGTTCTCGCAGGGGCACGCGCAGTACGAGAAAACGACCGACCGGCCGCACCACGATCACATGGTGTGCACGAAGTGCGGGAAGATTATCGAGTTCGAGAACGCGCGCGTCGAGCGGCTTCAGGACGATGCCTGCGCGCAGTCCGGATTTACTCCGATGTATCATTCGTTTCAGATTTTTGGCGTCTGCCTCGAATGTCGAACCGCCGGAACGAATAGCGCGCGCGATGGAAGGGCGGTTTCGATTTCCGCGGTGACCGGCTCTCCCGGCGCCGGCGGGGTGCTCCCGCTCGACAAAGTGAAGGAGCAGCAGCGCCTTTAATTCCAGTATTTTTCGTTTCTCATTCTTGTTCGTTTCTCATTCTTGCATGCATCGTTCGATAAGACTTTTTCTTTCGCTTCTTATTGTTGTAATTTCGGCTCATCCCACCCGGGCGCAGCAAACCGCTCCGGGGCCGGTCACGGACACGGCGAAGCCGGCCAATACAACGAAGAAGCCGGTCTTCACGCTCAAGACGCTTCGCATTCGGCCGCTTTACATTTTCGACGTACACGACAATGCGAAGATCGACGCGCAGAAACAGTTCCCAGGCTCGCGGGCAGTTCCCGATTCGTTCCATTATGCCGGCGAGACGCATCTCAAGAATCTTCGTCAGCTTACGTTCCAAGGGACGAACATGGGGCCTTCGCTTAGCCCCGACGACCAGTACATTGTTTTTCAGGCGCACGGGATAAAGCCCAATACGTGCGACCAGATTTACCGGCTGCCGCTGGCAGAGGGTGTTCCGGCGGGGCGAATTTCCAATGGCTCGGGCCGGGCAACGGGCGCGGCGTTTCTTGGCTCCGATCGAATCGTCTATAGTTCCACGCAGGCCGTGAACGGCGGAGCATGCCCGGCGGATACCGTGGAACGCCCGTGGCCACTCGACGGTGAAGGCGATCTTTATACGGCTGATTCGAACGGGAAGCAGCTTGCGCGCCTGACGAACGATGGGAAGCATTTTGCTGCGGATGCTTCGGTGTCGCCCAACGGGGAGAGAATCGTGTTTACTCAAACGATGGACAGCGATGCCGAGATCGTTGCGATGGACCCGAATGGAAAGAATGTTTCTCGGTTAACCCACGACCACGAGTATCACGGCGACCCTTCGTATTCCCCCAATCGCGATCGCATCGTGTTTTGCGCGGGCCATCCGTTCGGCAAGCCCAAAAACTTCGAAATCTATGTCATGAATGCAGATGGTTCCGGTGTGCGACAACTCACACATTCGGGTGGCATAAACATGGATCCGAGCTGGATGCCAGATGGCGAACATATCATCTTTTCGTCGAATCATCTCGGTCGCGTCGGCAGAATAGTCGAACTCTTTATTGTGAAAGCCGATGGCACCGGCCTCGAACAAATAACGCACGGCGGCGGCTTCAACGGGTTCCCGGTTTTTACGCACGATGGCAAGCAGCTGATTTTCTGCTCCTCGCGCAATGCCGCCCATCCCGGCGATGTGAATATTTTTGTGGCCGATTGGGTGCCGTGATACCGTCTGAACCTTGATTTTGGGAGATTTTGGGATTAATGGGACAAGGAAAAGTGATAGAAATAGAATTTAGAATCCAATCGCATTAAGCTTGAAAAGCTGCGCAAATCAAGATTCAGACCATTCCCTTTTTTAACTAGCGTAATTTTCTAATATCTTGAAATACTGACATGACCTCTCAGCTAAGACAGAGACTAAGACTCAATCTCAATAACACCGTGCTCGGTGCTGCCATTTTGCTCGCGGCTTCTTCGTCCTTCGCCCAATCGACCGAGGATACAACCGTTCCTTCCGCAACTACGCCGCTCCAAACCTTCATCAACCAAACCCACATCGGCGGCTATGGAGAGATTACGTATGAGAACCCCAATTATGGCGATGTGCCGCGGCTGAATATTCCGCGCCTGGTAACGTTTGTCGAGCACGATTTTAACGCGGAGTGGGAATTTAAATCGGAACTCGAACTCGAAGACGTGAAACTCGAACGCGGCGCGGGTGGCGAGATCGAATACGAGCAGGCGTTTCTCGATTATCACGCCAATCCGCATATCGGCATGCGAGCGGGCTTGCAATTAATTCCAATCGGCATCATCAACCAAACGCACGAGCCGACGACATACTTCAGCGTTGAGCGGCCACAGTTCGATCAGTCCGTGATCGCGACGGAATGGGAAGAAATCGGTGCGCAGTTCTATGGCGAAATCGCGCAAGGGCTTGAATATCAGGTAATGCTCAGCGAGGGATTGCAGGGCCAGGGCGTATCGATGGATGGGATCGACGGCGCGGAACAAGCCGGCTCCGCCGGAGACATCACCAGCGACCAGACCGCCGGCAGCGACGCCTCGCATCCCGCGATTTCCGGCAGGCTCGACTATCTCCCGATTGCCGGATTGCGCATCGGGGCATCCGCCTATTTTCAGGGACGCGCGTTCGATTCACTCCAATCTGGCGGGAACGGTTCCTTTCTGATGGTCATGGGCGATCTTCGGTTCGAGCATGGACCGCTCCGCATTAGCGGCGAAGGTGGATTTTTTACCGTCGGTGCGGATGGCGCAATTTATTATGGCACGCCAAGCGCCGCCGCCGGTGGATGGGTGGAAATTGGCTATAATGTAATGTCGTTCTTTCCAGGCGTGACATCGGAATTGCTGCCTTTTGTGCTTGGCGAATCGTATTCATTTACAGGCCCAGCGCCGGCCACAGACGAGATTCATCACCAATCGCTCACGGCGGGTGTTGCCTATAAACCGCTCGAAAGCATTATTTTCAAAGCAGATTACCGCATGACGAACATAACAGGCGAGGAGAACTATCGACAATTTAGCCTTGGCGGAGGGTTCGACTTTTGATGAAATATTTGATCGCGTTCGTGCTGTTCGCCGCTTCCGCGAAGGCGCAATCCATTCCACAACTTGCCGATGCGGCGATGCACCGCGAATTTGGAACGAATGCCACACTTTTCGAAGCAAACCATCGATATCGACTCGGCGATGGCCGCACGGGTGCGGGCACGGTCCGGGCAGCCGGTGTACAACAAAGCTATTATTCATGAGGCGATGGTGAATGGCAGGATCGTGGGCTACGGAATCGTCGATGACGTGCGCGGCAAAGCGCAGCCCATTACGTATATGACGCTCTTCAAGCGGGATGGAACGATTGCCGATATTGAGGTTTTGATCTATCGGGAATCTTACGGCGGCGAAATTCAGTACGAATCGTTCCGGCGGCAATTTCGGGGAAAGAATGCCAACTCCCCGCTCCGCATTGGCAATGATATTGAAAACGTCGCCGGCGCCACGATTTCCAGCAATGCCATTGCCAGCGGCGCGAAAAAAATTGCGGTGCTCTTCGATGAACTCCGAAAGGCAGGAAAATTATGAGAGGTGCTCGAACGCTTCCCCTGCTCCGATATCTTCCGGGTGAAGTTCGAGCCTTCGCGGCGATGGTCATGCTCGTGCTTGGCATCGGCTATGGGCACGCGCTAGCGTATGTCTATCTGACGACGCGTATTGCTCCCGCCGGCATCGAACAGCGGTTTCGCGGCACGCCAATGAGTGCGGATACTTCGATGGGCGCTGCGCTGCCGAGCGAGGAATTAGAGGATACCACAATTGCCGCTGCCCCTACGCCGCCGGCCACGGTTACCGGAGACCTCGAATACCAGAAATCGCTTGCGGAGATGCTCAATATCATCCACACGCACATTCTTTCGATGACGTTCCTCTTCGCGCTGTCGGGAATCATCACGCTCATGACCGCGAGCACGGGAACCGGGTTCCGAAAATTCGTTGTCATAGAACCCTTCGCCGGAATTCTCGTTACATTTTTAGGACTCTGGCTCATGCGCTATGTTCACCCGGCGTTTAGCTGGCTCGTTAGCATCTCCGGGATCACGATGGCCGCCTGTTTTGCCGGGCAATGCTGGGCGGTAATCAAAGAAATAAGAACAGCATCTGAACTATGATTTATCTGATTCCTGTGATTATTATGATTGGTTTAATTCATTCGTGAATTTGGGATCGTTATCATTCCCAATCATTCCAATCACAAAAATCATAGTTCAGACAACGTTGAATACATGACTCGACGAATTTTTCTGAAACGGGCCGGACAAGCAACCGGCGTTTTCGTTTTTCTGCCGGCGGCGAGCGCCATCGGACGTCACCACCATCATCCCAAGCATAAGCATCACCGCGATCCTGCCGGATATTTCGAACATACCATTCTCGCGATGGGAACCACGGCGCGCCTCGGCGTTTATGCGGAGAGCGAAGAAGCGGCGGATCAGATAATCAACCGCGCCTTCGATGAGTTGAAGCGGCTCGAAGCACTGTTCACGATTTTCGATGCCTCGAGCGAAATTTCGAAATTGAGTGCTGCCGCCGGCGGAGCACCCCTACCCTGCTCGACGGACACGTACTCGATCCTTTCTTCGGCAAAGAACTATTCTCAAATGACGGATGGCGCGTTCGATGCAACAGTCGAGCCGCTGATGGAACTGTGGGGATTTCGAAATCCGGCGAAAGAATTAAGAGCCTTACCAACCCCGGAAGAGATTCAAGCGGCGCTGCGATTCGTGGGGCCGCAGCAGATCGAGCTTGGGCCCGCGCCGAGCGCCCCGACGGTACGACTCACAACGGCCGGAGCAAAACTCGACCTTGGAAGTATCGCCATGGGATATTCGATCGACCGGATGGTGGAGATTTTGAAAGAGGAGGGAGTTGAACACGCGTTTATCGATATATCCGGAGATATGTACGCAATGGGAACTCCGAAAGGTTTGCGGCATGGGGATAACGGTTGGGCCGTCGCGATTCCCGATCCCAACGACACCCGCAAGATCATCCACTGGGAACATTTGACCGACCAGGCACTCTCGACGGCCGGGAACTATGAGTCCTATGTTGTGTATCGGGCGCAGAAGTTCGGGCACATTATGGATCCGCACGAAGGCCGATCGGCCAACCGCATGCTGTCGGCTACGGTTGTCGCACCGCGCGCACTCGATACCGACGTACTATCGACGGCATCGTTCGTGACCGGAAAGAAGTATGGAGATACGAAGCTGGTTCTGATGGATCGGGGCGGCCACGTGAGCGTTGTCTGATGCGGAAGGAATCCGCGCCCGCGCATGTTAGGCGTAGTTGATTATGCCAGCCTCATCGCCGAATTGCGTTTTTTGCGACATCGTCCGTGGAGACAATCCGCACCACGTCGTCTATGAGGATTCCGAATACCTTGCGTTCCTCGATAAATATCCGCTTTCGGCCGGGCACACACAGCTTATCCCGAAAGAGCACTTTCGGTGGGTATGGGACATGGACGCGGCGGATGTTGGTTTCCTCTTTATGAAAGGGCGCCGAATCGCGAAGGCATTGCAGACCGTTTTCCGCACCGAATGGGTGATCGCCGATACAGGCGGCATCGGCGTCCCGCACGCGCACGTCCATCTGGTTCCCCGCTTTGAAGATGACGGCCACGGGGAACTTCTCGACCCGAAAATTCTGCGTGAAATTCCTGAGAATGAAATGGAAGAGATCGCGATAAAAATTCGTAACGAGATCGAACGTACCCCTTCGTAAAAACTTGAAAGCCTGGATTCCCGCATTCGCGGGAATGAGAATGAAGCACTTTAGCACTTAGCACCTCAGCACTTTGCTTATTAGTCAAACCCCACTTCGCATTTCCCTTGCCGGCGGCGGGACGGATTTGCGCGCGTATTATAAAGATTCCGACGGCTTTGTCGTCTCGACTGCGATTGATAAGTACGTCTATGTGCTCATCAAGGAGCGCTTCGATTCGAAGATCTATCTGAATTATGCCGCTCGAAAAGAAATCGTCGATGATATTTCGGAGATTCAGCACGAGCTCGTCCGCGAGGCGGGAATTATAACCGGAATTCACAATGGTTTCGAGCTTGCCACGTTCGCCGACATTCCCTCGGAAGGTTCCGGGCTGGGGTCGTCGAGCAGCCTTACGGTCGGTTTGCTCAATGCGATGTACACGTTCTCGGGCCGGCAGGTGACGCACGACCAACTTGCGGAGGAAGCGTGCCGAATCGAGATTGAAATCCTGAAAAAGCCGATCGGCAAGCAGGATCAATACATTGCTGCGCATGGCGGACTTTCGGCCATCACGTTCCACGATTCGGAGCATGTGACGACCGAGCCGCTGGAACTCACCGAGCGCGAGCGGCACGATCTTGGCGGGCGGTTCATGCTTTTTTTCACTAATATAACGCGTCAGGCGGCATCAATTCTGCAGGAGCAGCAGGAGAAAACTTCCACGAATCGGAACCATTTGGAGGCGATTCATGCGCTCGGCAAGCGAATTGAAGCCGCCATTCGGGCGCGGCGCTTCGATGAAATCGGCGAGGTGCTGGATGAGAACTGGACGCTGAAGAAACGGCTCGCTTCCGGCATCACGACTTCCAGGATCGACGAGATGTATTCCCGCGCGCGCGCGGCCGGTGCCGTAGGGGGGAAAGTAGCCGGGGCCGGTGGCGGAGGATTTCTGTTGCTCTATGTTAAACCGCAGCACCAGGCCACCGTCCGCGAGGCATTATCGGAATATCGCCAGATGCCCATCATGCTCGATAATTTCGGCGCGACGATAATTTTCAATCAGAGGCGGTACCGATGGTAACTTCAAATCTGCGCGACGAATGAGCCAGATCCTTCGAATGAAGCGCCGCTGCAAACGCAGTGGTTTACCCCATGCTTGAACTCTATTTTCTTCGCCACGGACAAACGGCTTCGAGCCGCGCAAATAGTTTTTGCGGCAGCGGCATGGATGTTCCGCTGACCTCGGAGGGCGAGGCGATGGGGCGCGGATTCGCCGATTATTATAAAGAAACGAATTGGGAGGCAATTTATTACAGCCCGTTATTGCGAACGCGTCTCACCGCGGAAATGATATGCGGCGGCCGCGATATTCCAATGCGCCAGGAAAATGACCTACGCGAAATCGCTTATGGCGCATGGGAAGGAAAGACGATTGAAGAGGTCGATAACGAATATCACGATGAGCATATTAGCTGGATTGCAGATCCCGCGTGGTATCCTCCAACCGATGGAGAAACGGCAACTTCTGTTGCCCGCCGGGGAACACAAGTCATTCAGGCGATTCGCGATGAATTTGATGATGGAAAAATTGTCATTGTCTCCCACAAAGCGACCATCCGTATTATTCTTTGCTCACTGATTGGGATTGACGTGGGGCGGTATCGGTACCGGCTTTCCTGCCCCACCGGTTCGGTGAGCGTCGTGCACTTCGAGGAGCATGGGCCGTTCATCGCACGCATTGGCGATCGCTCACATTTGAGCGAGCGGCTGAAAACGCTTCCAGGAACCTAATTGTTGGGACGGGAAAAGCGCGCCCCTCTGGCACTGTTGACGGCACGCAAGGCTCGCGAGAGCCGCTCCTCGGGTAAGAGTTGAGATTGGCTGATAAGAATTTGAATTTGCGTGGCCGCATTTTGCAGTCGCAATCGTCGCTCGATATCTTCGAGTCGCCCGGGTTTATGATTTTCCAACGCAGAGGATTGCATAGATTTAATAAGAATAATGTATAGTCTAATTAATTCATACGTCATTTTCTAAGACAAACGAAAGGCCAAACGGAACTTAACTATATCTTTCAATAAGGTGAATCTTCGGTCATCTTTGCGAACTGAACCGCCCACCATTGAAGTTAATGCTTGTCGCAAGCCAAATTGTTTAATCCTCGGCAGCCGCCATTTTTTTATGACCTGCATTCATGACCTTCGAAGAATACACCCTTTATTTCAATCAGTCCCTCGCCTCGCTCAACCACGCGGAGATCGATCAATTACTCGCACTCCTCGCCAACGCCTACGAGGACGATCGCACGGTATTTGTCATCGGTAACGGCGGCAGCGCGGCAAATGCCTCGCATTTCGCGAATGACCTCGCCAAAGGCACACTGCGCTCGATGGAGCAAACGAAACGGCTTCGCGCGCTCTCCCTCACCGACAATGTTGCTCTCATGACGGCCTACGGGAATGACGAAGGCTATCATTCCATTTTCGAGCAGCAACTACGAACCTATGCGCGGCCGGGCGATATCGTCGTAGCCATTTCCGGCTCCGGAAACAGCCCGAATGTCATAGGAGCAATCGAATGGGCCAATGCGAATGGCCTGCACACAGTCGGCATCACTGGTTTTGCCGGTGGCAAGCTCAAGCAGCTTGCAAAGACGAGCGTTCACGTCCCGCTCGACGATATGTGTACTTCGGAAAGCGTCCATTCGGTGATATTCCATTATGTGGCGATCGAGCTCGCGAAGCGGCTGTATTCAGAGAGTCAGAAGTGACGGCGGTCCTCTTCGATCTTTTCGGCACGCTGGTCGATAATCCGACCATTTCGCAGGTAGAGGAATTGCATCGCGGCGTGGGCGAGGTGCTGGGTGTTTCACCAAGGGAATTTAAAGAAGGTTGGCGGCGCACCTACGCAGCCCGAGCCAGAGGGGAGCATGCTTCCGTAGCGGAATCAATCGAGGCCGCGGCAAGAACTTGCAGCGTGCCGTATAATGCCGAAGCGATACCACGGGCTGTTCAAATTCGATACTCAACGACCAAGTCCTGGCTTACACCGCGGGCCGATGCAGTGGCAACCATTTCTGGATTGCGCGCCCGAAATTTGAAAATCGGCCTGCTATCCAATTGCACGGCAGAGGTTCCAATCATTTGGCCCGAACTGCCCTTTGCCGAACTCTTCGACGAGCTTTTATTCTCCAGCCGGGAACTCATCCATAAACCGATGCCGGAATTCTTCGAACGCGCGCTTACGCGCCTCGCCGTGCCCGCCGCCAAGTGTCTCTTCGTCGCCGATGGGGATAACGGCGAACTCGCTGCCGCGCGGAAGCTTGGGATGCCGGCGGTCATGATCAGACCGGCCGGCGGAATCAACGATTATCGTCAAAATCCCGAAGAAGATTGGGATGGGCTGCGCGTTGAGCGATTATCGGAGTTGCTCGATATTTCAGTTTGAGCCCTGCAGGTCAAATTTTGCGATGGAATTGCCCAGTCTTGCAAAATACGTTCCCGGCAGGAACAACCGCGCCGAAAGCATCGCGCTTTTGGAATTGGGCGCGAGCGGAAGTGTCGCGCACTCGCGTCCTAACACATCGTAAATCTCGATGTTTCGCGCGTCGGCTTCCGGTGCGGAACTAAATTGCACGAATAATCCTCGCTGCATTGCTTCCAAACGTTCCTCGACCCGCGCCGGGGTTTGTACTACAGAGGGCGGAGCCGGAGGTACGGCAAGGCGAAGCAGCGTGAGTGAGGAGCCCTGCTCCAGTGTGAAGACAGTGGTGTCGCTCGGCATGAAACTGGTTGCCGATGGCACCGCCGCCGATAATTCATAGGTTGAGTAGGACGTGCCATTCGCAACCGTATTTGTAAACTGCCGCCAAGATGCCCCATAATCCAGGGATTGATAGTCGATTGAATTATCGCCAAAGGCAAAACCACGCTCGCCGTGAAAACAGGCGGTGGAGATAGTGCCAGTCTGGCCGCTGGGATCATCGGACAAAACTTGTTCCCAATTTTTCCCGGAATCGCTCGAACGCCAGAGACCCTCGTACTGCACGATCCAGGAGCCATCGTCATTCCAACGGACGAACGAGGTCTGCGCGCTTTCGAGACCGAAGGGGATAGCCGAACTCGCCTGAATATCCTTTAAGCTATCGAAGGTGTAAGAAACCTGTGGAACTCCGCCGATATCGAAAATGACGAACATTCCATCCATCACCGTTTTGAATAAAATCGGCCCGACGGAAAACGACGTTGTTTTCACCACGCTCCAGTCCGCACCGTTATCCGTTGTTTTCGCGACAAAATATCCGTCATTGATCGGGTTGAATTCTCCCGTGGCATATCCCGTGCCCGGAATTGGGAACGAAATATAAAAGAAAGTCAGATTCGAGGGGACGCCGACCGTATTCCAGCTATTACCCGCGTTGGTGGTTTCCGCAAGGCTCCCGTTGTCGCCAAGAAGGTACCCAACCTGGGAAGTGGGCCAGCACATATCCCTGATTGCCGAGGCTTCGAATGAAAGCGGGTGGCTGGTGAAATTCTTACCGCCATCAGTCGTCACAAATAGAGCATTCGGCGTACCGATAAAGCCCGAGTCATTCGTCGTAAATACGAGCGGCCCATCCGTCAAAGAAGAATCCACCGCCTGCCATACGTTCAGGAGTTCCTGCGCAGGCGCTTTCCCGCTTACGCCAATCGCAAGCAGGAAAGCAAGAGGGATCGTGTAACGCATACGTTTAATTCCAAATGGAAAACTTGACAACCTGGTTGCCGAGCCGAGCGAAATACCCGCCGGCGCGGAGCTCATTCATCGGAAGCGCACTCATGTTCGCACCAGGCGGAAGCGAGAGGCTCGCACAAGCGCGGCCGAGAATATCGATGATTTCGATGGTCCGCGTTCCCTGAGCCGAGGCCGCGTTAAAGACGATCTCGTTACCATTCGTTGAAGCGGAAAATGCGCTCGTTTCGGTTGGCGCCAGGGACACCCCATTGCCGCCGCCGCCCTGGATGTAGTATCCCGGAGAATGGATGACGATTTGGAGCAGATCGAAACTCCCTCCGTCCAAAGCCATCAGGTATCCTACGGAATCGGAGGGCATCGATGCCGACTGCGGCACAAGAAAATTCGACGTGATCCTTGGTAAGGTGTTGGATTTCCAATGCGCACCGTAATCGCGCGTTGAAAGTGCGATATTGGGCAGCGTATCCGCCAACGCAGTGCGGAACGCAAAACCCATGGAATCATTCATTGTCATGGTTGCGATAGTTCCGTTCGTATCGGCTGCGACCACGGTCGTCCAATGCTGGCCCGAATCCAGTGAACGGTAAATACTGCTGTCGATCGCTATGAGCCAGGAACTATCCTGATTCCAGCGGAGAAAGGTTAGCAAACTTCCGGAGGGTATCGGAGCAAGATGGAAAGACGCTCCTTGATCGGTCGTATAAAGGATGTGGTTGCTGACAGGTCCTTGCGCGAAAATAATTCCGTTATTCGCGTCAAAGAAATCTAAGATGCGCGGTGAGGTTTGGGGAAACGATAGAGTATCCGAGTGAAAGATGCTGTCCCAGGTCTTGCCGCTGTCGGTCGATCTCATAATTTCGATTGAGAGGTCATCGAGGTCCGCCGTTGCATACCCGACCCTCTCTCTTGGGAAGTCGATGTTAGTGAAGGATGCGGTGGTATCCGCCGCGTAATATTCCCGCCAAGTGGTCCCGGCATTTGTGGTTTTTAGGATGGTCGGGCGAGCAGCGAGGGAATCGCCACCAGTTTTGCCTGCAATGTACCCAGTTGCCGGAGTTGCCCACGACATGCCGCCGGTTATATTCTCGAAGTCTCGATAATGGCTAATACCCCCGTTAACCATCACAATCGAGTCAGGAAATTTCGAAGTGCCAAAGCTAATTCCACCGTTCAGCGTTGTCGTCAGAAACTTGTCGGATTGTTGCGTTAGAAAGAACCCCGTATCGAGGGTTGTCCATGTCATAGAGGTGAGGTTGGGGGGTAATGAGCCGTTTACGAGATGCCAGACGGTGTCGGCCGTTTGGGCGTGCGAGGGGGATACCGAAGCGGTTACACTGAACGCGAGAAGAAGGAGGATTGCAAGTTTCTTGGTCATACGATTGAAAAAATGAATGAATAATCCGTCCCGCGCTCAAGATTCGTCCCGGCCCGGTTCTACAAAAATACAAAAGTTTCGAGCGTTGCCAATGAAATCGGTATCCGCGGACCTCACGCAAGCTTCTGTTTCAGGAGCTCGATGCCTGGGATTACGGTTGGATCGATGCCAGCAAAAAGAGCCACATACAGGCTCGTCCAATCCGCGAGCGCGATGAGGCTCATCACGCGCGCGATACGGGTCTCCCCTTCTGCCCGGAGTTCGAGCACATCGACTTGCTTACTCTGAAATACCCCCCGCATCGCCTCGAATCGCCTGGCGATCCGCGGGTGTTCATCCTGCGGCGAGCGAAGAAAGATCACCGAAAAATGCTGGATGAGATCGATGGGATGGCCCCATCCTTCCAACTCATTATGATTCATTTCGGGAACAACGTTCGAGAAGGCCACATGCTTCGCGTTCTCGTGAATTTGCCCGCGCCAGCGCAGAGCAACCGCTTCGAAATCGGACGCGGCATAGATGACCGGAATCCGGTGCGCAATTTCTCCCGCAACTTTGAATGCTTGATTGTCATCATTCAGGTGCCCGAAGCCATAACGTTCTGCAAGCTGATCAAATATCGCCGCGGCGCCATCCAAATCGCGCACGGCCTGCCCAGAGCTTGCCGAAGGGCCGGCGCTCCCAGCCCGACCAAGCTGTTCCAGCAGCAGCAGGATCGGCACGAACGAATACATCAGCGCTGCGCGTGGCTGCATCCCCGGTGGCTGGGGAATCACGGGAAGATTAAGTTCCTTCGCGCGTTCCCCAAGCTTGCCGCCCGTGGTGATGCACACAATGCGGAGCTTTCGTTCCACCGCCTGTTCGAACGCCGAGAGCGTTTCTTCCGTATTCCCGGAATAGCTGGAGGCAACGACGAGAGAACCTTCCATCGCATACGCAGGAAGATCATATCCGCGATTGACGAGGATGGGAACCGGAGCATTGGCACCGAAACAGCATCGCGCCAAATCCCCGCCTATCGCCGAGCCGCCCATGCCAAGAACAATGACAGGGCCGGTGATTTCCGGCAGCGACACGTTCGTCCCCGAGAAGTTCTTCGTGGCCTCGCGAATATGCTCGCCCATGCGCGCGATGTGGCCGGCCATGTCACTGATGTCCGTACGATGGATGTCTTCTAATGTGATTCGGTGGATAAAGCTCATAATTTATTTCCCTAACGAGGCTCGTACTTTTTCAATTTGCCCAAACGTTTCGTTTGCTTGCTCCGCAACGCCGCGGTCCCGCTCGCTCAGTTTATCGAGATTCGCAGTGAGATCCGGTGTAAACGTCAGCGCGGCATCGAAGAATTGCCTGGCTACGGAGCGATTCCCGCGCTGCATTTCGAAAGCGCCATAACGCGCCATCGGCATCGCTTCGAGCGTGCGAAGCTCGTCCGTGTAATAATCGCGCTGGCGGTAGCGGGAATCGTTCCAAACCAGTTTGGGCGGCGGAGCTTCGAACGTTGTGTCATGCGGCCAGAGGCGATAGGCAATGCCAGCAGGAATCATTTTCATCCGGGGCGCAAAAAGATTGTCCGGCTGATCGACCATTTCCTGTGTGACGAAAATCGGCCGGTCGAGATTCCGTTCCACGAGCGCACTCGTGAAGGCCTGATAGGCCGGCGCAATCGCGCCCTGGTCGAATGGCTTCCCTTCAACAAAGGCATTCAGATAACCAAGGAATGCCTGCTCCTCCGGCCGGGCGCGAGCAAATACTTCCAGCGCGCGTTTTTCTAACTCCGCATAATACCACGGCCGGTCGCGAAGCATCGCTTTATCGACGACGAGCACATCGGGCCGCACATGCTCGACTAATTGATAATAAAATGCGCCGCTCACCCAGAAATCCCATTGCGTGGAAAAAATAATCGCATGAGGTGGAAGATTTCGGAGCATATTCAGCGTATAAGCTTCCACCATATAATTCCCGCTCTCATTATTATCGGAATAATTTGCGCCGATCTCGATCGCACCAAGCATTACCGCCGCTCCGATCATGACATACTCCTTCTTGATACCCGAAATAAATTTTGGAAGCATCGACATTCCTGCTCCGATCCATAAAGCAATCGCAAGAAATGCGAGCAGGAAATAGGAGTCGATATCGTGAATATCATAATTGATCGAATAAAGAAGGCATCCGAAAAAGAGAAGCAGCGTGAAGGCAAGAATATGTGTTCGGCGAACGCTGGCGGCGTTGAGCATCTTCCATAGCCCCAGCAGACCAAGCAGCATTCCAACGATGGTAAATTCCTTTGGAACCCTGCTCCAAAAATAAGCCCATTGCTTCGCAGCGGCACCGCTACCGGTGTACATCCAGATTTGGAATTGCTTCGCCGTCACATGCCGCAGAAAGTTACCCCAGGTCGTTGGATGACCCCAGTCCATCAACGGATATTGGCTGGAACGAATCGGAAGGTAGAGATAAAGGAGAAGCGCGGCCATAAAAAATGGCGCAAGATGAAGTATTCGCCGCCACGCCAGGCGAGAAAAGCGATAACGCGCGAAGAACATATAAAGACAGGCCGGGGCCAGCAGGATGGTCGTCATGTGATTGGTGAAGCTGAGGCCCAACAGCAGCGCGAAAAGTTTTCCATCCCTGCCCGTCCGTTCGGTCTCTTCGATTCTAAGCATTCGCAGAAAAAAGAGGAGCACGAGCGGGACTAGAAAAAGATGGATCGGATAGACCTCAATAGAAGTCGATTGCGCCCACCAGGTTCCGCTGAATGCCGCGGCAATGCCGGCGGCGAATGCCGCCGCCGCGGTAACTGCCCTGGGTTCGGGCAATGGAACAGCATGGGGCTGCTTGGACGCAGCGGTACGTTGCCCTTTTGACTTTTGGTTGTTACCGGCTTTGGTCCTGCGATTGCTCTTTTGCGCCCGCGGTCGTTTTTGTCGTTCCGGCATCCAGTTCCCAAACAACTCACGCGCCAGCAGAGCCACCCCGCCCGCGCCCAGCGCGGTAAAAAATGCGGCCATGATATTCAGCCGAAGGATCACCGTGCTCGCGATCGGCAGATGCGCGAAAAGCCATCCCACCAGCGCGAAAAGTGGATAGCCCGTTGGGTGCGCGATGCCAAGCGTCCCACAGACCGTTGCCAGTTCGCCGGCATCGATGAAATCAACGCTCGGGGCGAGCGTCTGCAGGTACGCGACAAATGCCGCGACTGCAACAACAAACGCCGGATAAATCGGACGGGAGAAAAAACGCTCGAACATCTATATCTTACAGCACAGCCGTTGGAGAATTCATGCGGTTCCCGGTTACATCCCTAAAAGGATTTCGATGTCAGACATAATCCTTTCGAGAATGCTTTCATCAACTTCTCCTAAGCGCCGGAGAAGCCTGGCAGCATCGATCGCTCGCACTTGGTCGATAAGGATGTCCGACCGATGTTCCAGGCCAGAACGTCCAGGATCGAGGTGCACTCTTAAAATATTCGCTGCTTCGATGACATTCGAAGTGATTGGGCAACCCACCGTCGATGGATGAGTAGCATTGAGATCATCGGTCTGAAGAATGGTGACCGGACGAATCTTTCCCGGCTCGGACCCTTTGCCCGGTTTGAGGTTAGCGAGCCAAATTTCACCACGCCGATGATCCATTGCTTAGGAGATGGCTTCGAACTCTTTCAACACGCGCATCGACTCGTCAGCCGTCATTGAGGATTCCTTCCTGAGTTTCACTCGTAGTTTGCGTCGCGCGATTTGATGGATATAATTCTCGATCGCTCGCCGCAAAAGAGCCTCGCGGGGGACTTGAAGTTCCTTGGCCGCATCGTCAACTTCACGGAGCAGTTCGTCCTCGAGATTTAAAGAAAGGCTTTTCGACATGTTGTTACAACAAGCGGCAAAGACCGAGGATGGTTCCTACGCGCCCAACGCCTTCACCGCCAAAAACGCTTGCATGGCCGCGCCGGTTTTCATCGCAGTTTCGTCAATCGTGAAATGATCGTTGTGAATGTCGGCATCGATGCCTTGCGCTTCATTGCGAATGCCGATGCGGTAATACGTTCCCGGCACTTTTTCGAGATAATAAGCAAAATCCTCGGATGCCATGAGGCGTTCGGCGCGGAAGACGCGGTCTTCTCCTAATAATTCCCGCGCCGCCGCTTCTGCAAATGCGGTTTCCTCCTCGTCATTCACCAAAACCGGATATCCCAGTTCGATTCGTATCTCCGCTTCCGCACGCGCGGAGTAGCAAATCCCGTTTACGATTTCGTGAATGCGCTCGTGGGCAAACCGGCGCCACTCGCGGGACATCGCGCGCATCGTTCCCATGAGTTTAACCTCCGGCGGAACGATATTCACGGCAAAGCCGCCCTGCACACTGCCGATCGTAATCACGCCATGCGCAAAGGGATCGAGATTTCGGGAAACGAGCGTTTGCAGCGCCAGGATAACTTGGGCGCTTACCACGATGGGATCGATCGTCAAATGCGGACGCGCACCGTGCCCGGCTTTGCCTTTGATTGTAATGTATATTTCATCCGCGCTCGCCATCATTTGACCGGGACAAAACCCAACGGTCCCGGCATCCGCTTGCGAGAGCACATGCAAGCCATAGATTCTTGAAACACCATCGAGCGCGCCCTCTTCGATCATGTACGGCGCGCCGCCAGGAACCTTCTCCTCGCTTGGCTGGAACAAAAAGCGAACTTCGCCCGCGAGTTCATTCTTTAGCTCCGAAAGAATCATGGCGGTTCCCAAGCCGATCGCGGTGTGCGAATCGTGCCCGCACGCGTGCATTTTGCCTGGATTTTTCGAGGCAAATTCGAGCCCCGTCGCTTCCTGAATCGGCAGCGCATCCATATCGCTCCGCAAGGCAACGGCATTGCCACTTTCTATTCCTTTGAGCGATGCGACGACGCCCGTCTTTGCTACGCCGCGCGTCACCTCGAGGCCCAGCCGGTCGAGCGTTTCGGCCACGAGCGCGCTCGTCGCATATTCTTCAAAGGCGAGTTCCGGATTGGCGTGAATCGTTCGGCGAAGCCGGACCATCTCCGGAAAGTATTTTTCGGCGAGCGTTCTGATTTTAGCTGCTACGTCAGGCGACATTTCAATAGGTGATAATAATTCCTAATTGTTCAAACGATTCCTGCAACATCCTTCCTTATTTCTTTATCCCCTTAAAATGGATGAGCTTTCACCGGCAGAGTTATTGCTTACCGTCCATTTCACATAATTTTTCACAATCTTTTCATTTCATTTGCTTATGCGTAAACTCATCTACCTTCTTGCATTCTCCGGCGCACTTGCGATCGCCACACCTGCGTTTTCCCAGGCGGGAGTCGAAATTCATGTGCGCCCGCCAAAAATCAAAGTCGAAAAACGCCCCGCACGGCCCGACAAGACTATGGTCTGGCAGCGAGGCTATTATAGGTATGACGGCACTGCAAACAATTACACCTGGGAGCCGGGGCAGTGGGCCGCACGGCCTAAGCCGCATGCCGTTCGGGTCGCACCAACCTACGTCCATCATAAAGATCACTGGACGTATGAGGAAGGGCACTGGAAATAAGGCCGCAGCACATTCGGGGAATCTGTAGTTGCCCCGGAAAATGCAGCGAGAGCAACGTGTACCGGTTTATAAGCAAAAAGCAACCCATCGAAAGATCGGTTGCTTTTGGCTTTGTCGAACACGGAACTTTTAAGCGCGCGGAACGATTTAGTATCCCAATCCGTGCATCTTCACCGCGAGATCGACCACGCGGCAGGAATAACCCCATTCGTTATCGTACCAGCCGAACACTTTCACCGTCTTGCCAATCGCCATGGTAAGATCGGAATCGAAGATGCAGGAATGCGGATCGCCAACAATGTCGGCGGTCACGATGGGATCCGCAGTGTAACTTAAAATTCCGTGCAACGAGCCGTTGGCGGCCTTTTCGAAAGCGGCGTTCACTTCCTCTTTCGAAACTGCTTTCGGGAGCTGGGCAACCAAGTCTGTGATCGAGCCCGTTGGCGTCGGAATGCGGAGCGAGACGCCGTCGATCTTTCCATTTAACGCGGGAATAATTTGCCCGATGGCGCGGGCCGCGCCCGTGGTCGTGGGAACCATACTTACCGCTGCGGCGCGCGCTCGGCGCAGATCTTTGTGCGGAGCGTCGAGCAGCCGCTGGTCACTCGTGTACGAATGAACCGTCGTCATAAACGCCTGCTCGATCCCAAACGCATCATTGATGACCTTTACCATCGGCGCAAGGCAATTTGTGGTACAGGATGCATTCGAGACGAGCTTATCGGAAGGCTTGAGCATGTTTTCGTTCACGCCGAGCACGACCATCTGATCGAGCTTTTCTCCCTTCGGAGGGACGGTGAGAATCACTTTTTTTGCGCCCGCATCCAGATGCTTCTGGCAGCCGGCGCGGTCGGCAAATTTACCGGTCGATTCGATTACAATATCGACGCCAAGCTTGCCCCACGGAATGGCGGAAGGATCCTTCTCCGACAACACCACGAACCGATCCCCAGCGACGGTGAGGTTATTCCCATCGACCTTAATTTCTCCCTGGAACTTCCCGTGGACCGAATCGTACTTCAGCAAATGCGCCAGCGTTGCCGCGTCCGTGATGTCATTGACGGCCGCGACATCGAAGCCCTCCAACTCAGCCGCGCGCCGCAGAACGAGCCGGCCGATGCGCCCAAATCCATTGATGCCTATTCTAATCGCCATAGTATCTCAAGAAACAATACGAATTGGTGAGAATCTAAACCGAGCCGGCAGCGAAATTACTGCCGGCGCGATTTGAACAAAGTGTATGGCAACCACGAAATCCCTTCCGCGGCGGACAGGTATTTATACCGCAACTTTCTTGGAAACGTTTTCAAATGGCCAAATTTGCTTGGCCTGCTCGGCGCTGGCTTTTTGGGTTGGATTTCCATCGCGCATCACGATCTCGAAGGCAGATTTCCGCTCGATCGCATCGAAAAACGTCGGGTGAGCTAAGCGATTGAGCGCTTCTTTCGTGTCGATTGTTATTTTGCTGGTTTTCATCTCTCTCGTTAGTATAGAAAAGTATAGTCGGCCAAACTGCCATCATATTTTCAGGTCAGTTGGCGCGGCAACACCATCCATCCGATAAAAGTGCGGGAACCTTCGGAATATTTTCCCACCCGTCTTATTCGTATCGTCAACGCCTCGATCGGGTTCATCCTCGCTGCTTTCCGCGCCGGATACCAGCCGAAAAAGATTCCCACCAGCGTGGCTGCGCTGAAGGACATGCCGACGGCCTGCGGAGAAATGATCAGTTCCCAACCGTTTTGCGCCGAAACGAAGGAACTGGCAATATAACCCAGAATGACTCCGATCAACCCACCCAGTAAGCTTAACGCCACGGCTTCCGTCAGGAACTGAAACAGAATATTGAATGGCTTCGCGCCAATCGACTTCCGAATCCCAATTTCGCGCGTCCGCTCCGTAACGCTCACGAGCATGATATTCATAATCCCGATTCCGCCTACGAGAAGCGAAATGATCGCCGCCATGCTAAGCAAATTCGTCATTGTGGAACTTGCTTGCTCCGAGGCTTGCGCCATTTCCACTTGAGAACGAACGCGGAAATCCTGATTCGCCTGCAACTGCGTTTTGTGCTGAATGCGAAGGATTTGCGTAATATCCGCGATCGCTTGCTGCGTAACGCGAAGTGGAAATTGTGCTGCAAAAAATATCTTCGAGCCAGGTAATCCCCATAATTCTGCGCTGGACAGCGGGAAGCGGAGCGAGGATGTTATCATCCTGATCCTGCCCGAATGCATTCGCGCCTTTGGGTTTGAGCACGCCGATGACAACAAAAGGAACGTTTGAGATTCGTATTTGCTGGCCGATCGGGTTCACACCCGGTCCGAACAAGTTCTCGGCCACGGTTTCGCCAAGCAAGCAAACTTTCGAGCCGATCTTGGCTTCGCCTTCGGTAAACATGCGGCCGCTCTCGACTTGATAGTTCCGAATACTCATGATCTCCGGCGTCGAGCCGGTAATGCGTGTGTTCCAATTCGACCCGCCGGCCACTACCTGCGCCCGCGTATCGACCGATGGCGCGATCGCCGTTAAAAAGCTCGATTGTTTCAGTGCCTCCGCATCGCTTTCCGCCAAATGAATGCTGCCGCCCGCGCCGGAGGAAATCCCACCACGCATCGAAGGGCCCGGATCGATTTGCAGCATATTGCTTCCCATGGAACTTATCTGCGCGGAAACCGCCGCGGCCGCGCCCTGCCCGATGGCCGTCATCGTAATCACCGCCGCCACGCCAATGATGATTCCGAGCATAGTCAGCAGCGCCCGCATCTTATTCGACGTGAGCGATTGAACGGCCATGAAAATGCTGTTCGAGAGTTGGGTAAACACGTATTTTGCTGATTACGGAGAATCACTCATGAAGGATTCAATAACAATAAATTAATGGATTCCCCGGAATAAATTAATGGATTCCCCGGATAGACTCAAAGTCTGAACTGTGAGGAAAAGATTAGGCGCGACCCAACGAATAATTTCCGAATCAATTTCCGCATCTATGGCCGAGACTGCTTCGGCAGAACGGCTACGCTACGTTTCCCAACGATGGCTCGGAATGACACTCTCGGGACTACGCGCTTTCCGGCAGTTCCGCCAGACTTTCCTTAATCACATCCAGCGCTTCGCCGACTTGAACCTCTTTATTTTCCATTTCAAAGGAGCGGATGGAAAACACCGGCTGCACGGCATTGATGATCGCCTCGGCTTTTTTCGGATCGCGTTTCGAGAGCTTGGGAAGGTTTGTCAGCACATCCTCGGCATAGCGGTACTCCGTGCGCTCTTCTATAACAGGCATTTTGCCGCTGCGAATATCTTTTTTGGTGTTCGCCGGAACCGCTTCGCTTTTGAGCAAAACTTTTTTCAGTTCCTCGATGAGCGAATCCATTTTTTCTTCAGGGATATCATGGACAAGCTTCGGATTGAATTCGAAATGCTTAATCTCGTCGATTTCGATATCGACGCCCTGCTTCTCTTTCAAGTCCATAATTTTGCTGGCGCGGTCTTCGTCGATGATCGCATATTTCTTCATGGGAACGATGAGCGCTTTGGCATCATCCGTCGTTACGGTGAAGGCGTTTGGTTCTCGCCCGCCTTTTACGACATCGGTTAGCCATTCGGGAATGATGCTCGAGAACATAATTCGCCGCGCATGGCCTGAAATGGATCCCAGAACACGGTTTAGCGCGTTCAAGGCTCCCAACACTTTAAGCGCGCTCGCCGCCACCTGGCGTTTCGTCCCTGTGAGCGTATAGATTTTTTTCCGTTTCGGTTTTGCCGAACGACTCGCGGATTCCTGTACCGCCTCCGATATAATATCTCGCATCTTTGCCATACGTTAAAGCCTTGCGAGCCGCGTGCCGAAGGCAAGCTCTGCCATTCGCAGGCCGGAACGAAGCACTCATGGCTGTGGATGGATTAATTTACTTTCGATAGAGAAACAAGTTTTTACGCTCCGAAGGCAGAATTTCTCCCACAAATCACCACTTGTCCGTGCCACAGGATGCGGAATTTTCAGTTCATGCGGCCAGTTTATTGGCCTTCAAAACCTGCTGCAATCGCCCTGCAGCGGGCGAGATAGTTACCGATCGCGTTTTCGTGCATCCCATTTGTCAACTTCTTTTGTCACTTTTTTACAACCAAATTCCCTATGCTTTATACCACGTTCGTTATTCTGCATATTCTAAGTGCCGGAGTAATCATCGGCCTTATCGCGATTTCGATCATCGGGACCACACAGCGAAAGAAGGTTGCCGGCACCATCGGGGAACTGGCCGCAATTCGTTCCGCCGCGATTACCGCGCCCATTATGGCACAAGTCGGTAGCATCGGACTGCTCGTTTCGGGCGTCGTGCTCACGATGTTGGAATATTCGTTCTTTCCGTTCAACTCGCTTCCCTGGCTGGCGCTGATGCAAGCGGATTTTGTGATTATCCTGGCAATCGCCGGCGCGGTGCTGACTCCGCGAGGAAAGAAAATCCTGGCGATGGCGGAAACGGAACTTTCAGGACCGAGCGCGCACTCCGGTGCGAGCGAGGGGCTCCGCTCGCTCGTGAATAAGCAGTATTCGATTGTTCTTTTGGTCGGCGCGCTCGTCGTAATCGCGGTCGCGCTGGGCGAATCGAAATCGCTCATGTGGGTCGGCGTGCAATAACGCGCACTGGTGTCGTTAGCAAAAAACCTGCGGAGCATCTTCGCAGGTTTTTGCGTTTCCATCAATCTCACGAACCTCCTTTTCCATCATGCGACAAGAAAAAGATTCCCTCGGCACGCTCGAACTTCCGGACGATGCGTATTACGGTATTCAAACGCTTCGGGCCGTTCAGAATTATCCTATCTCTGCGCTAAGGCCCCACCCCACCTTTGTTCGCGCCTACGCACTCCTGAAGAAGGCCTGCGCGCGCGCTAACGAGCGGGCCGGTGCGTTGAAGCCGGAACTTTCTAAAGAAATTCAAACGGTCTGCGATGAAATCATCGAAGGAGGGTTGCGCGATCAGTTTGTCGTCGATGTCTTTCAAGCGGGTGCAGGGACGAGCACGAATATGAACATGAACGAGGTCATCGCAAATCGCGCGCTCGAAAAACGCCGCGCGAAGCGAGGCGATTATGCGACAATTTCGCCGAACGACCATGTGAACATGTCGCAATCGACGAACGATACGTTCCCGACGGCGATGCGGCTTTCGGCGCTGTTGATGATGCAGGAGCGAATGTTTCCTGCCATCGACGCCCTCCGGACATCGTTTCATCTCAAAGCGGAAGAATTTGCCGATGCCGTAAAATCCGGCCGAACGCATTTGCAGGATGCGGTTCCCATCACCTTAGGGCAGGAATTCGGCGCGTGGACCAGCATGATGATCCGCCACACAAAGCGCTTGAAGGGAGCAGAGCACGATATTTCGTTCCTCGGTATTGGCGGCAGCGCGGCCGGATCCGGGCTGAATACGCCAGTGGGCTATCGCGGCTTTGTCGTAGAGGAACTCGCCGCAATGACCGGCCTCGATGTGAAGCCAAGCGTCGATCTCTTTCGAAGCAATGGAATCGCTCGCGCCATTCGTACACTTGATGGGCGGACTCAAAAATTTGGCTCTCGATATTATTAAAATCTCGGGCGATCTTCGACTACTCTGTTCAGGCCCCATGACGGGACTTGCGGAAGTAACGCTGCCGGCAGTCCAGCCAGGTTCCAGCATTATGCCGGGCAAAGTGAATCCCTCGATCCTCGAAATGGTCTCGCAGGTTGCCATGCAGGTGATAGGATGCGAAACGACCGTTTCCTACGCCTCGCAGGCCGGGCAATTGGAACTAAATGTGATGATGCCGGTCGTGCAGTTCAATATCGCCTTTGCGATCGAGATTTTCTCGAACACGCTCGAAATCATGGCGGCAAAATGCATCGATGGTATCGTTTGCGACCGCGAGCAAATGCGGCATTACGCGGAATCGAGCGGAAGTTTAGTTACCGCGCTCGCGCCGGAGATCGGCTACCTGAAAGCCGCGGAGATTGGGAAAGAATCGCTCAAAACGCGGCGCTCGATTCGCCAGATTGTACTCGAAGGCAATATCATGGACGAGAAATCTTTGAATGCGGTCCTCGACATTGAGAAGATGGCGAAAGGGATTGAATAGTGAAGGATTATCGCCAGCTTCTTGTTGGCGATTCGCAATGGCAGGCATTTTTGGCATTCAGGACTATTCTGGCTCGCTGGGTATCGCGGACAGCATTCGCCATTTCGCGGCTTCGGCTGGAGGCTCGATGGACATACCGAGCCACATCATTTGGGATCGACATCAGGCGATCGGCTCCGTTTGTCTTCCGCACTATGGCGTTCAATGGCCACAATCCACGCAGGATGGAACGCGTGCGCTTGCTATTTTCGGCCGCATTTACCTTCCGAGTGGCGAGGGGGTCGATCAAACCAATTTCGAAGCAGCTTTTTTGGATCCATTATTTAAGTCTCGCGACGAACTTTTATCCTCGCTCTCCGGCTCGTTTGTCTTCGCCGTTCTCGATGAGAAGCAGTGTATCATCGCGAACGACGCTTGCGGCACATTCGGCCTTCACTATGCGCGGACCGATAGCGCCTTCTCATTTTCAACGCAGCTACTTTCATTGCGGGGCATTACCAAGGACAATGGTTTCGATGAGCGCGGTCTTTTCGAGCAGCTTGCGTTATATCAGAGTTTATCCGGTCGCACACTGTTTCGTCGCATAAAGCGACCTGCGCGAGGGACACTGGTTGTTGCTTCATCCTCGGGTATCAAGGAACACTCTTATCTCCCACGCAACGTGTTTCCTTCCGCCGACCTCAAAAGCACACTGAGTCAGGTTGAACGACTTCTCTCTCATTCTGTTCAACGTGTGACTTCGTCACCGCTCGCAACGGCTTCGCTTTCCAGCGGCTTTGACACTCGATTAACCTGGAGTATGATCCTTGCGCAGAATAGACGCGAGATCACAGCCAATACTCACGGCGTGCCGAATTCCATCGATCTCAAAAGATCTCGGAAGATCACAGCCCACTTTGGAATCCCAAATGACATCCTGGAGCTGACCCCGGATGTAATCGCGCAGCTGCCGAAGTTGTGGCGGCAGTACGTAACGCTGACAGAGGGACTGTATCCGCTCTGGCAAGTGCAAACACTTTACGTTGCCAAACATTTATCCGAACATTTTCGAGTCGTCATCGACAGTACCGGGGGCGCACTCTATCGAAGGCAAGTGCATAAATATCTCGAGCCAAAACTCTCGGCGCGCCGAAGCCTTGCCTCTCAACTGCTGATGCGCGATTCGAGTCCACTCATTCGAACGTCCATCTTTAAACCGGATGCCCGGCAAGCGATGCTTAACAAGGCGCTTGAAGGATTGGAAGAATTTTATGCCGAGCAGGATCACTTAACGAGTATTGGCGATAAGATTGACATGTATTATCTTGATCAATTGATCGCGATGCGTGAATCCTTTGAAGCAAATCTTCAAATGAATTTCATTGGCGTAGAGCATCCGCTTCTGGTCTGGCCCGCGATCGATCTTGCTCGCCAAATTCCGATTGCTGCGCGTCGTCGAGAGATTGTCCATAAATACATCGTTCATGCGTCCATGCCTGCACTCGAACGCTTCTGGCTGGACTGGAGTGGATTCCCAGTTCCTTACCGTGGCTTTTCGACGTTTCGATTTGCAGGGCCGGCCATTGAACTACTGCTTCGGAAATCCGAGCGAGTGCTGCCATTCCTGCGTCAGGTTAGTCTCAGGCGCCCCGTCCTCGATTCGAACCAAGTCCTGAAATCCGGTTTTGCAGTAGCTCGCGAAGTATTACTCGCACCGCATCCAAAGTATAATGATCTTATTGATCGGCTTGAACTCGAACGTGTATTACGCTCGTTTGAAGAACAAAATAGGCATGGGATAGCGCTCTTACACTTACTAACTTATCGGCTGTTTCTCGATATTTTTTATTAAGAATAAAAATTTGAACTCCGTGCTGGACGTTGAGAAGATGGCGAAAGGGATTGAATAATAAATTGGTATATGCGGCTGGCGTCTCTTTTTCTTTGTATTTTGGCCGTCCTGGCATGTGCCGGCTGCAGCGATAGCACGGGGCCTTCCTCGTCCACAACCTCGGGGTTCGCTCCGACCTCCGATTTCGGATATGCGATCAATGGTATTGCCTTCAGTCGGTCCACGGCGGCGGCGGTCACGCAGGCCTCGGCCACGCTGGATCAATATGGCGTCAACGGCTCGGGGTTCTTGAGGCTCCATTTTCGTTCGCTGCCTCTTGCAGGCCCCTCGATGTTCGTCGACTTCGCCGTCGTCCTGGATGGCCCGGTTCCGCATTCCTACGCCATCACCAGCTCCGGCATCCCGGCAAATGCCACGCTCTCGCTCAACAATGTGCAGTATGCTGCGATGGATAGTGGCGTTTTCACGATCACTAAGTTCGATACTGCTGCGAACGTCATTTCAGGAGCGTTCCATTTTGCCGCGGTGCAGAATGGGGATACGGAAAAGGTTACGAGCGGCTATTTCACGAATGTCGGCATTTACGCGGGCGGTTACGGCCAGGGAACGGTAACGGCGGAAGCCAATCACGACCAGTTCCCTTTCGCTGCCGGGGGCCCGGAAAATGTCACAGCCTTCATTCAATCGGGAACGTCGCAACTTGAGATAGATGCCATCGACGCCAGCAGCGGAGTAGAAAGGGACTTGCTCCTGACGATCACGAATCCGAGAGTCGGAACCTTTTCAATCGGCCCCAATCCCTCTGTGCTTTTTCCGGAAGCGGAGTATGCTACGAGCGGTGGCTCTCCGGATGTCTCGATTTCCTCGCAAACCGGAACCACCGGCACACTAACGCTAACACAATTCGACTCTGCCACGCATCGCATGTCGGGAACGTTTCAGTTTTCCGGCCCGGATGCATCCACCGGCGAAACCGTGCTGGTGCTGGATGGGACAATCAATAACGTCCAGTGGTTTGTGCTGTAGCAGTACGGTGTCGCATGGCGGGGACCAACGGACATCGAGCCTTCCTCATCGAAATTCCTCCATTAATTTCTCCAATTCCCCGCTTCCCGGACAGAGTTGTTCGAAGGGAACTTGTGTTAGCGGTTCCTCCGTCGTGCCGAGGACGGCGTGCATGTCCGGCTGGGCTTCATCGAGGAAGAGAATGCCGGTGGGAACTTTGCCTTCCTGCTGGTGCCGCTGCAAGTAAGCGAACACTTTTGCGCGATCGGTGGGATCGTAATCTTCCGGGGTGCGGGTGAAATGGATCACCGAACCATCGTGCATCGTCACCGCGGTGTGGCCGTTGCGGCTAATGTTCGCCACGAGTTCGTCAGCGGGGAAAATCACATCCGCATCGGTTACGTGGAAATCGTGCTTGCGAGTATAGAGGTAACTTTTTGTCGAGCCTTCGTGGTCGTTGAAGGTAACGCAGGGAGAGATCACGTCGATCAGTGCGAGGCCATTATGCTTGAAGGCCGCTTCGATGATGGGCACCAATTGCTCTTTCTCGCCAGAGAAACTGCGAGCCACAAAGGTAACGCCGAGGCTCAGTGCCAGCATCACCGGGTCGATCGGCGAAACGCGATTGGCTTCTCCCTTCTTGCTTTTGGAACCCACATCGGCGGAGGCCGAGAATTGGCCTTTCGTTAGCCCATAAACGCCGTTATTCTCGATAATGTAAACGATATTAAGGTTCCTCCGGATGGCATGCGCCATTTGGCCGATGCCGATGGAAAGCGAATCTCCATCGCCCGAAATGCCAATGGAAAGGAGTCCACGATTGGCCGCGCCCGCGCCCGTCGCGATGGCGGGCATCCTCCCATGCGCGGAGTTGAATCCGTGAGCGCCGCTCACAAAATAGGTCGGCGTTTTGGACGAGCACCCGATACCCGAAAATTTCGCCAACTGATGTGGCTCGATAGAAAGCTTCCATGCCGCGCGCACGACCGCAGCGGTCACGCTGTCATGGCCGCAGCCGGCGCAGAGCGTGCTCATCGCGCCTTCATAGGCGCGGAGGTTCAGCCCGAGCGCATTCTTTTCGAGGCTCGGATGGGTAACGATGGGTTTAGCTATGGATGGCATATCCGGGCAATTATGAATTATGAAATATGAAGTATGATTTATGTGATGTCATTAATTTATTCCTCCATCACTACCAAATCCTTCGCCGCGATCTGCTTTTTTGCTTTCTTATGCTGGATTCCTTCGACCACCGATTTCGCCGAAAGCGGGAAGCCGCCATAGGCCGTGATGGAAAGCAGCTTCTCCTTCGGCACGTGCGTTTCGAGCGCGAGCAGCGAACGCAGTTGTGCGTCGCGGTTTTGCTCGACGACATAGGAGAAATCGTTTTCCATGATAAATTGCTCGACGTCCCGGTTGAAAGGGAACCCACGTACGCGCATGTAATTCGCGCCGATACCGTCCGCTTCCAGGAGATCGATCGCTTCGCGGCAGGCGCGGTCGCAGCCGCCGAGCGTAATGATGCCGAACGTCGAATTCGGCTTCCGCTCGATGATGGGTTCCGGAACGAATTTAGCGGCGGCTTTATGTTTTTTCGCTAACCGGTCCATCACTTCCTGGTATTCCGCCGGCGTTTCGGTGTAGCCGCCGAGCCGGTTATGGCCGGAGCCGCGAGTGAAGAACGAGCCTTTGGCATTCACGCCCGGAAGCGTGCGCGCCGCAACGAAATTTTCATCTTCCGGCGAATACCGATAGTAGGTTTTTATCGCATCCAACTCTTCGCTCGTCAAAACTTTGCCGCGGTTCGGCTGATAGCTGTCATCCCAGTTAAATCGATCGACCACCCAGTCATTCATGCCAATATCCAAATCGGAGAGCATAAAGACCGGCGTTTGGAACTGTTCCGCGAGATCGAATGACTTCACCGCAAAATCGAAACATTCTTTCGGATCGTTCGGGAAAAGCAAAATGTGCTTCGTATCGCCATGCGAGGCATATGCGCACAGCAAAATATCCGATTGCTGCGTGCGCGTCGGCATTCCGGTTGAAGGCCCGGTGCGCTGTACATCGAAGAGCACCGCGGGGATTTCGGCATAATACGCGAGGCCAATAAGTTCCGTCATGAGCGATATCCCAGGACCGGCAGTGGCTGTAAACGCGCGCGCGCCCGCCCAGGATGCGCCGATGACCATGCCGATCGCGGCAAGTTCGTCTTCCGCCTGCAAGAAGGCATAGAGATTCGTCTTCGTCTCGGGATCGACGCGAAACCGGTTGGCGAAGCCTTTGAAGGCATCCATGACGGAAGTCGAGGGCGTTATGGGATACCACGCCGCGACCGTAGCGCCGGCATAAATCGCGCCCAGCGCGGCTGCGGTGTTGCCATCGATCAAGATTTTGTCGTCGTTCGCGGTCATTCGCTCGCAGTGGAATGGAAGCGGGCACACGAGATTTGCCTTCGCGTATTCATAGCCCTGATGCAGCGCATTGCGGTTGGCGTCCAGCAAGGATTGCTTTTTGCCATACGCCTCTTTAATCAGTTCCTCCACGATTTCCATATCGAGATCGAGCAGCGCCGCAAGCGAACCCGAATACATGATATTCTTTAGAAGAATGCGTGTGCGCGGCTCGGGAACTGTTTCCGTCAGCATTCTGGAAAGCGGAACTCCCAGAAATGTAACATCTTCCCGGTATAGCTCGCTCGGCAGCGGCCACGTCGAATCGTAAAGCAAATAACCGCCGGAACGAACTTCCTTTACGTCCTTCGCGTAGGTCTGCGCGTTCATCGCGACCATGAGGTCGTAATCGAGCGCGCGGGCGCCATATCCCGCGCCGCTCACGCGGATTTCATACCACGTCGGCAGCCCCTGAATGTTAGAAGGAAACAGGTTTTTCCCTGCAACGGGAATCCCCATCCGGAACATGGTCTGCATGAGCAGGCCGTTGGCGCTCGCCGAACCCGTCCCATTGACGTTGGCGAGCTTCAGTGCAAAATCGTTGATTCCTGGCATTTAGAGTGTAATCAGGTGAAGCGATGCTCCGGATGAGCCAATTCATCTTCGGGCGCGAGAACAACAGAGAGGATAGTGTTGCTCCTGCAATCGAAACAGCGAACGGGGAGGGATTATTCCATTTATCGCGGTTCCCGCTTCAAGAGGATGCTTCCTCCAGCCGCCGTTCCAGCAGGGCCTTTTCGCGTACGTTTCGCGTGAGCTCGATGGAGCGCCGGAAGGATTGTTTTGCCACCGTTCCCATTCCGGCCTTCATTTCCGCATCGCCCAAAATAGCGTGATAGAGATAGTGATTATCGAGCGGGGCGGCTTTCAGCATTCGAATCGCTTCTTCCGGTCCGTGTACCTCGGCGATGGCAACGGACATGTGCATTGCCACAATCGGGCTGGGTTTTAGCAAATAGAGGCGCTTGTAAAGCCCAAGAATCGCCGGCCAGTTCGTTTCTTTGTAGGATGGCGCGGCCGCATGGAGCGATTGTATCGCCGCTTCGAGATGGTAGCTCGTGGCATAAACATCCGGCTCGGATCGGGCAAGGAAGTCCATGCCGCGCGCTATTAGTTCCGCATTCCATTTCGACCGATCCTGCTCGATGAGCAAAATAATTGCTCCCTCATCATTGGTGCGCGTGTTGAAGCGAGCCGCGAGCAGAGACATCAGCGCAACCAGCGCCAATGCTTCCGGAGAAGACGTTGCCTCGTTGTGGGCAATCAGCAAGGCAAGGCGAAGCGCTTCCAGGCACAAATCGCGGTCGAGAAGTCCCTCGCTCTCGGTTCGCTTATACCCTTCATTGAAAAGGAGATAGAGCGAAGTCAGCACGGCGTCTCGTCGTTCAACCAATGCGCCGCCCCTCGGCGCATCGAGCAAAACATGATGATCGCGGAAATATTTTCGGGCGCGGCCAAGGCGCTTTTCAATCGTCGCTTCCTGGGTAAGAAACGCGCTGGCAATTTCGCGCACGCTGAATCCGCACAACGTTTTTAA
The DNA here is from genome assembly GCA_963702215.1 of uncultured Bacteroidota bacterium. Classification (GTDB taxonomy): domain Bacteria; phylum Bacteroidota; class Ignavibacteria; order Palsa-1295; family Palsa-1295; genus PALSA-1295. The sequence goes on along the minus strand of OY969726.1, from coordinate 3,195,855 downwards.
TGTAAGTGCAATTTGGGATTCGATTGGAATGCCGGGATGAGCGCAGGCAAACATCATGCGAAGCTGGGAATCTTCAATCTCGCCGGGAAGCGTGATCTTTTCTACGTCAAACCAGTAGCTCGGTTCGTGGAATGTGGAATCGAGGGAAAGGAAAAGCTTCTTTTCGAACGAGCGGCGGCGAAGCATATCGCTTGCTTTATTCTTCGCGACGCGGTGCAGCCACGCCGTCGGATATTCGGGAATCCCGCGAAACGACCAGGAGACCATCGCCGCCTCCAGGGCGTCCTGAACTATATCTTCAATATCGGCGAGATTGCGAAGCCCAAAGGCCCGCGCCAGCGACGAGGAGAGTTTGCCGGACTCCGTGCGGAATAAGTGCTCGACCATCGAGCTAATTTCTGGGGTCATTCAATTCGGTTTCCAATTATTGAAGCATACGATCCGCCTATCCAAAGATATCGGAATGAGTTCCGGTGCGTTCGAATCGAATTTCATCATTGCCGATCTAACGATAGATTATTACCCAATCTGGTTCCACATGGCAGTCACGACGCCCAATTGGGTCGCCTCTCAATTTGTGGTCATCGTAGCGTTCCGGAAGTGGGTGTTCCAGCCGAAGCAATTCCATCACGTCGAGCATCTTCGTCATCTTTTTTCCCGCTTCGACATTCGCTTCAAATCGCGTTCAAATTGCCCCGATGTGGATTGCCGCAACATCAGATGCCAAGTTTATCGAACAATTCTTTCGAATCTTTGTAATACGAGATGCCCTTATTTTTTTCGGACTGCTTGAATGCTCGCATTGTTGCCCGGTTTGGAATCCGCACCTCGAACGGCAGTCCCTTATGATACCGAACCTGTTTAAAAAACATGGCGATCGCTTCCGAAACGCTGATGCCGAGCTTTTTGAATACGACTTCTGCTTCTTCTTTTAATTCCGGCTCGATGCGAGCGCGGATCATCGCGGTTTTTGCCATAATGTACCTCAGATGGGGTACAATCTACTTTGCCGGTTCGTTCCGTGATCTCCGGTCATTGGGTGCTTGCTTATAATATGGTTCCCGGTTCAGTTGAAGCTTCTGATCCATCCGTTCCGCGAGCCACTGAAAATATTCGCCGAGATAGGGATCGGGAAGTTTGGTACGCATGTCCTCGAAGACCGGCTTGTATTTTGCCCAGGTCGTGGAAACGTACGAGCCGATCGTCTTATCGACGAGATCAAGTTCGATAAAATGCTCATAGACGAGCATTCCGAGCGATTCCATCTGTTGGGAACCCTGAATCAGCATGACCTGCTGCTCTCGCGGAAGATTATAAAATTCTTCCAGGGTATTCACCATAGCGAAAATGCGCATGAAATAGATCGTCTCTGCAAATTCCCGTGTGTTGAACACACGCAGCGTTTCGAGCGTAAGCCGCCCCCGGCGGTCCCGCGCGGCGGCCTTGACCTGTGCGATGCCGAACACCAGCGCGACGACCACCGAAAGCGCAAGCGCAAGATTCGCGATGATTTCAATCATGTTGGACATTATCGTTTATTTTAGGTAGATTGCAATACGCATCGGCGCCGTAAGAATGAATTTGCAATCGTCAAACGTGGGCTTCGAAAACATTGGCCGAAAATTCGTGCTAAGACCATAGGGCTCCGTGGGAATGCCAAACCAGCCACGATCCAATTTGTGATCGCTGTTCAAATCCTGATACGCCGCGATCGCGTAAGTTCCCTTGCTCAGGCGGAAGGTGAATTCCAACGAATCGCCGGATGCTGCAACAATATCGGAATCCATCGGCGCTTTTAAAAATGTTTCCTCGTTGTTAAACACAGCGATGTCAATGTTTCCTTTCCCGCGCTCTATATTTTTTACGAGAACGGTAAGCGGAACCGTTCCCGACTGTGGTCCCGGTATTGCAGGAAGGAAAATTGTTGCAATCGAAAGAATCGCGACGAAAAAAAGCCTCACATTCATCCGAACAAAACACCAACACCTCGCGCTGTCCGATGAACAGCGCGAGGCAGGAGAATATCACATTTGGGTTTACATTTCCATCGGCATCACTTCGCGGACTTCGATCGTCCCGCCGGCCGCGAAGATAGGGGAACTCTTCGCAAGCTTCGAGGCCTCCGCCAGCGATTTCGCCTTCACGACCGAGTACCCGCTAACGACTTCCTTCTTTTTCGTAAACGGATTATCGGCGGGAACTCCTGTTTTCGCAATAACGTGTTTGCCACCCGGCATAACGGCAGCGCCCCAGTCTTTCAGGTTATCTCCGGCGCCCAGCTTGCCAAACCAGTCCTGCCAGGCTTGCGAGCTGGCCTGCATTTCTTCCGGCGTCATTTTGCTCATGTCGCCCATGCCGCCACGGAAAATAAATACGAATTCTTTCATACGATTTGTTAGGATTATAGTGATTGAAACTGCTATTCAAAAAAAGTTACATCGCCTGGACTGGCCGAACCTCGACCGATCCGCCGGTTTCAAATGCCGGGCAGCCCTTTGCAATTTCCGCAGCCTCGGCGAGATTGTTCGCGCGGATAATCGAAAAACCGCCGATGGCTTCCTTTCCCTCGCTAAATGGCCCATCGGTAATCACACCACCTGCGGCAACATGCTTGCCGTCGCGCTGGAGCGGCACGCCCCAGTCCTTCAGCTTGCCTTCTTTGCCAAGCTCATCGAACCACGCCTGCCAGCGCTTCATACTGGCTTCCATTTCTTCCGGCGAGCGGTCCCACTGGGTGTTCGCGCTGCCGCGATAGAGAAATACGAATTCGTTCATTTGTTTTTCAAGAATGAGTGATGGTTGAATTTTTCATAAACGTTAATCGGAACAAAAATATGTCCCGATTAACGATTAGAAATGTTACGAAATTGTAAAATTACTATTCGAAGCCAAAAACGATAGAGGCGGCGATGCAATCAATAAGACGAAAAAGTGTCATTATTCTGCGCATGTCTGAATCCTCTCAAGCCGAGAATCCTACTGCGGCGCCTTCTTTGATTCTTGCGACATCCGGACCTGCTTCGGCTCCCTCATAAAACGAGAGGTCCTCATCGATTCCGACGAGACGAATGCATTGTCCACCCGGGGCTTGAAAGTAAAGATGAGGGTCTGGCACTTCCAGTTTTCTGACCAGACCGGATTCGAGAATTTTTCGGCCCGTTTCCTCGACATCATCCGATTTGATTTCCAGCCAAATCGCGCGTGCCGTTCGTACGAATTCGCCCGCATCCGGGACGTCCCCGTAAAGAAACGCGATAACGAAATTCTCTTTGAGACGAATGAAGTCCCGTTCGGGCTGCTCAATGATTGTGCCCCCCAGGACTTCGCAGTAAAATTTGCGAATATTCTCCCGATCTTTAATCGGAACGATTACCGATGAATGATTTCCAAAAATGACTTTTGCCATGGTTACTTCCTGTTAGTGATTCGGTTATTGTGAAAGTATGAAGAACGCATCCCGTTCATCCTTGATCTTGTTGTTTTCATCGATCAAATATAGACATGATCTCGCCATCGTCACCATCGTTCCACCTGGCCCCATGGCGATTTTCAACGTTACCAGTACCAGTGCGTTACGCTCATCGCCAATGGTTGAGATCACGTGAACGCTTCCCGGCTCGACGAGCTGTGCGCCTTTCTTCTTGCGCTCCATGTACGTGTCAATACCTGTAAATTCATTCCCACTTACATCGCGCTGCGCGCTTGTTACTAAGGCGTGAATGTCTGGCGCCAGCAGTTCTCTGGTTTTATCCCAGTCATGATGGCTCCAAGCCTCGATATGGGCCAGTGCGACGGAAACGGCTGATGAGTCTTGCATAGTTACTTCAACAATTAGTGAACTTCAAAATTTATCGGGAAGCCCTTCGTTCTTGGTGATGAATTTGAATAGGCTTTGCTTGATGTAATCGCTCCAGCCTTTTTCGCAATCGTTGTAGCATTCCATTCCGGGAACTAAGCCCTGGTGCGTAAAATGGATTTGTGCCGAATCGCCGCTCATTGCAATATCCCAGACGATGCTCGTGTCTTTCCATTCTTTTTTATCGTCGATCCAGTGGAGGTTGCAATCGGAGACCTTCCAGACGATCTTTTTATCTGGAATGACTTCCGCGACCTTAAACGTGACCCACGTGTCACCGGCATGATAGGTGAAAGTATCACCGGGTTTCTGCGAAGTTCCGTCGATATTTTTACCCCACCATTCGGAGGGGCGGCTGATTTTGTCGGCCGCTTCCGCCGGAGTAATTTTTGCGCTGATGCTGTAATTGAGATATTGTTGTGCCATAATTTTCGAGGTTAAAAATAAATTTATAGAGACGTGGCCGATGCCACGTCTCTACTAATTCCTGTGAAATCACATCGCCTGCACCGGCCGAACTTCGACCGATCCGCCGGTCTCGAACACCGGGCAGTTTTTCGCGACCGTCGCGGCCTCGGAAAGATCCTTTGCCTTGATAATCGAGAAGCCGCCGATAACTTCCTTGCCTTCTGAGAAGGGCCCATCGGTAATAACGCCACCGGAGGCAACGTGCTTGCCTTCGCGCTGAAGTGGCGCGCCCCAGTCTTTGAGTCTACCTTCCTGGCCGAGCTTAGCGAACCAGTCCTGCCATCGTTTCATGCTGGCTTCCATTTCCTGCGGGGATGGCGGTTGATCGCTGTTGCTCATGCCGCCGCGATACAGAAATACGAATTCGTTCATAGTGTTTTTCCGATATTTAGTGAAAATGAGGATTATCGATCCTTCGATGATTCCTCATCGAACCTCGAAACCCTCGAGACGTGAATTGTATCTCTATCTCGGACGGGGAGCCAAAACCCGGACAGCAAAACCACGAAATCATTTTGGGATGCGATGTGGGTCAAATTCCGCTAAAGTTGAAGCTTTCCCGAACTGGTGAGTGTTACGAATACTTCAACATTCGGCACTTACCATCACTTAAGCACTTTGTCACTTCTCATCGTCGGTTCGCTCGCGCTCGATATTATTGAAACGCCGTTCGCCACGCGCCAGGATGCGCTGGGCGGCAGCGCCACGTTTATTTCGCTGGCGGCGAGTTATTTCGCGCCGGAGCGGTTGGGCGTCGTTGGCGTGGTCGGCGATGATTTCCCCGAGCGGCGCGTGGGAGCTTTTTCGGGCGCGCGGAGTCGATACATCCGGCATTGAAGTCGTGCCTGGCGGCAAGACGTTTTCGTGGCATGGCCGCTATCATTACGATATGAATACGCGGGACACGATCGAGACGAACCTGAACGTCTTCGCCGATTTCCGCCCCCAAGTTCCCGATCATTTCAGGTCTCCGGATTTTCTTGTTCTTGGAAATATTCAGCCCGATCTTCAGCGTGAAGTAATCGAACAATTGGATCGCCGTCCGCGGCTTACATTGCTCGATACCATGAATTTCTGGATCACCGGTAATCTTGAAAGCCTGAAGCGGACGCTCAAACTCGCCAACGCGCTCGTCATCAATGATAGTGAAGCGCGGCTGCTCATCGAGCATCCCAGCCTGATTGTCGCGGGAAGGAAATTGCAGGAAATGCTTGCAGATGATGATCCGCGAATCGTCATTATCAAAAAAGGAGAGCATGGCGCTCTGCTTTTTTATGATGATCATATTTTTTCCGCGCCCGCCTATCCACTGGAAGAAATTTTCGATCCCACCGGCGCGGGCGATACGTTCATGGGCGGTTTCATCGGCTATTTGGCACGGCGCAATTCGCTCGACTATGAGGACGCCAAGCGCGGCGTGATTTATGGCACGGTACTGGCAAGCTATTGCTGTGCAAAGTTTTCGACCGAAGGCATCGAGGACTTATCGATGGAACTTATTCACGACCGCTTCTGCGCACTGAGGGAGTTATCTTCGTTCGAACTTGAGGAAGAGATGGTGAACGAGAAGTGAGGACGCGGTTAAGAGAATGTCTGAACCTTGATTTCAAGAGATTTTGAAGATTAAGAATGATTAGGTTTATCAATTTCAAAAATCGGCAATCTCAAAAATTCAAATCTCAAAAATCTCTTATATCTAATAGAATCAAGGTTCAGACTAATTATTATGAAGCCGACATCCTGGCCCCCACTTCCCTACAACGACTGGCTCAATACCTGCGAGACGCTCCATCTCTATACGCAGGTCGTCGGTAAAATCAAGCTTGCGCTCGCGCCGTGGTTGAACGAGTGGTGGCATGTGGCGCTTACGCCCTGGGCGCGAGGGCTGAGTACGGGAATGATTCCTTATGGGCATCGCCTCTTTGAAATCCGATTCGATTTCATCTCGCACTCTCTTGAAATTCAGGATAGCCTCGGCCATTCGCACACAATCGAACTCACGCCGCGCCCGGTTGCGGAATTTTATACACTCGTGATCGGCGGGTTGCAGGAAATGGGAATTGAAGCTGCGATTGCTCCCGCGCCGCAGGAAATGCCGGAAGATATAATTCCGCTCGACCGCGATTTTGAGCATCATACCTACGATCGCGGTGCGGTGGGGCGGTTTTGGCAAGTGCTTTCGCAGGTTAGCGGAGTTTTCGAGCAATTTCGTTCCGGGTTTTCGGGCAAGGCAAGTCCGGTGCAGTTTTGGTGGGGTTCGTTCGATCTTGCCATCGCGCGCTTTTGCGGCCGCCCATGCAGCGCGCCGCCACACGCCGGAAGGCTCGCACGCATTGGCGGCGATGAGGAACAGTTCGCCGCCGGCTTCTGGCCCGGCGATGGAAGGCTAAGGCAACCCGCCTTCTATGCATATAGTTACCCCGCATTTCCGCAATTATCAACCACGCGTATTTCACCTAATGCCGCGTATTGGAATGCGGAGTTAGGGGAATTTATTCTTCATTATGAAAATGTCCGCGCGTCCGCCGATCCCGAGCGCGCAATCTTGGATTTTCTCACGAGCACATACGAAGCCGTTGCGAATCTCGGCAAGTGGGATCGGGCCTTCCTCGAACGAAAGATCGCGTAGGTCGGCCGCATCGCCCACGATGCTCTTCCAGCCCGACTCACTCCATAAACAGATCGTCCGGATAGCAATACCTCCAATCCTCTCCCGGCTCGAATGATTTTATGATGGGATGCTCGGTCGCGTGCGCGTGCTTCGTGGCGTGCTTATTTTTCGAGGAATCGCAGCAGCCCACGTGGCCGCACGTCAGGCACAGCCGGAGATGAACCCATGTGTCCCCCATTTTGAGGCATTCCTCGCAGCCTTTCGGGGTGCGCGGAGTGATGTTCGTGGCAATTTGGCTTAGGTGGGTGCAAGTATTAGGCATCGACTGTAGTTCTCGTATGATGGAAATGATAGGATTTGATTGCTGAAATTATGGAACAGCAATCCCTAATAAAATAATTTTGGCCTTCGGAAACCATTCGAGCGATTTTGCTGTAAAGCACTTTGTATTTCAAAGCACTTTACCATTCAACCTATTAAAATACCATGGAACACACATCGGAACAACCGCTCCATCCTGAGGAGGAACTTCAGTACATTCGAAAGATCATTGAGGAGAGCCAGGCGAATTTCGCCGAGGATGGCAAACCGTACATACTTTGGGGTTCACTCATCGCCATCGGGATGGGCGTGACATATCTTTCCGTGCTCACGCAGCGGGATTATTACGACGGCTACATTTGGATCGCGTTGGTGCTCATCGGATGGGGGTGGAGTTTTAGTTACCTCCGCAAACAAAAGCGCCAATCGGAGAGGGCAAGCAGTATCTTCGACCGCATCCAGAAGTCAGTGTGGGTCGCCTGTGGATGGGCGATCGGGCTCGTGTGCGTTTCGCTCATGGTGAGCTATCAGTACGAACCAATTTTTGGGGAGATTGCGCCAGTCCTGATCGCTTTCATCGTCTCAATGCTCCTCGGAGTCGGATATTTCGTGAGCGGCGCTGTGCACCAGATTGCGTGGCTCCGGAATCTCGCATTTGGATGGTGGGCCGGCGGAATCCTGACGCTCGTGCTGGCCTCCGACACCAAAAATATCCTGGGGCTCTATATCCTGATGCTGCTCGGATTGCAGGTTTTGCCAGGAATTATTCTTCAGCGTCGCTACCGCCGCATCACGGCGAAGGCAGCAGCGGAGTAATCCGTGGCGGAAACCTTCGATTATCAGCAGCTTGACGAGCTGATTCATTCGCGCATCCGGCTTGCGATTATGGCGGTGCTCGTTTCGGTGGAGGAGGCGGAGTTCACGTTCCTCCGCGAGAAAACCGGCGCCACGGATGGGAACCTTAGCGTGCATCTCTCGAAACTCGAAGACGCCGGTTATATTACGGTTACCAAACGCTTCGTCGCAAAAAAACCCGTGACGAGCTATCGCTTAAGCCGAAAAGGGCGGAAAGCCTTCGAGAACTATGTCACACGGCTCGAAGAGATGATTCGATAATCCTACCGTAGGCACGTGCTGCGCACGCCTTTTTCAGGATACCAAACGTTTCGGTACGCGGAGAGGACGTGCGCAGCACGTCCCTACAGTTAGCAGGGAGTTCAGAGTGCGTTCTTTGTGTTTAGAAAATTTCGCCGTTCATAATTCATACTTCATAACTCATAATTTCCCCAGTGGATTTATTTCAAAAATGTTACGACTTCGTCCGTGCCGATGAAGTCAAAGAAGCGGGTTACTATCCATATTTTCGGGCCATCGAGGAAAACGAAGGCCCGGTCGTGCAGATCGAAGGCCGCAAGGTCATCATGGCCGGCTCGAATAATTATTTGGGCTTAACCGCCGATCCGCGCGTGAAGGAAGCGGCGGTGAAAGCCATCGAGCGCTATGGCACCGGCTGTTCCGGCTCGCGGTATCTCACCGGAACCGTCCGCTTGCACGAAGAGCTCGAAGTGGAAATGGCCGATTATTTCCGGAAAGAAGCGTGCCTGCTTTTTTCGACCGGCTACCAGACCGCGCAGGGAATCATTCCAACGCTCTGCCAGCGCGGTGATTATATCCTCAGCGATAAGGATAATCATGCCTGCATCGTTGCAGGGAACTTGATGGCGCGTGGGATGTATGGCGAAGTCGTTCGCTATAATCATAATGACATGGCGGATTTGGAACGCCGCATCTCCAAGCTGCCCGCCGACGCGCCAAAGCTGATCGTGAGCGATGGCGTGTTTTCCACCTCCGGCGAAATCGTCGATTTGCCGCGCATGATCGAAATTGCCGGGATGTATAACGCCCGCGTGATGGTGGATGACGCCCACGCCGTTGGCGTCATTGGGGAAGGCGGGCGCGGAACGGCAAGTTATTTCAATCTCGTCAAAGAGACGGATATGACGATGGGAACGTTCTCGAAAACGTTCGCGAGTTTAGGAGGCTTTGTGGTGGGCGAGGAGCGCGTCATCAATTATATCAAGCATCAGGCGCAGGCGCTGATTTTTTCCGCAAGCCCGACGCCCGCCTCCGTTGCCGCAGCGCTGATGTCACTCAAGATACTTCGGGAGGAGCCCGAGCGCATGAAGCATCTAATCGACAATGCCGATTACATGCGCCGCGAATTCAAGGCGATGGGATTTAAAATTATCGAATCGAAAACGGGAATCGTTCCGGTTATTATCGGTGATGATATTAAAACGCTTGTCTTTTGGCGCAAGTTGTTCGATGCCGGTGTGTTCGTAAATGCGTTTGTGGTTCCTGGCGTAATGCAGGGCATGCAGATGATGCGCACCAGCTACATGGCCACGCACGAGCGGCAGCACCTCGACCGCATTTTGGAGCTCTTCAAAGAAATCGGCGAGGAACTCGGCGTGCTCGATGAAGATGAGCCTGCAAAGGAAGTTACGATACCCTCTTCGATTCCATCAACTCCGTCGACCACACGAGCCGTAAAAGTTCGCAAAGTGGAAAATCGGAAGGACAAGCTGAAATTCATCCGCCTGCCGTGGGAGCTTTATGGAAGCGAAAAGAATTGGGTTCCACCGCTCGAAATGGATCGGATGCGCCTGATTGACGAGGTGAAAAACCCATTTTATCATCACGCGACAAGCCAGCTTTTCTTAGCCGAGGATGCGCGTGGGAATGTTGTTGGCCGCATTGCCGCAATCATCAATCACCGGCATAATGAGCTATATGGCGATAAAATCGGCTTCATCGGATTTTTCGATTGCATTAACGACGAGGGCGTTGCCGATGCGTTATTTACCTCGGCAGAAGATTTTCTACGCTCGCATGGAATGAAGCAAGTACGCGGGCCGATCAGCCCTTCCATCAACGATGAAGTGGGCTTGCTTGTCGATGGTTTCGAATATCCGCCGGCGGTGATGATGCCGTATCATCCGAGCTATTATAAGAAGCTTTGGGAGAAAGCGGATTACACAAAAGCGCAGGATTTGCTCGCCTGGAAGATTACCGAAACGAAATCGCTCTCGCCAAAAATCGAACGAGTGACGAATATTTTGCGCGAGCGTTCGAAAATAAAAATCCGTCCGCTCGATATGAAGCGATACGATGAAGAAGTGAACCTTATTCGCGATCTCTATTCGCGCGGCTGGGAAGAAAACTGGGGCGCCGTGCCGCTCGATGGCGAGGAGATCACGATGCTCGCTACGGAACTAAAGCAAATTATCGATCCCGATTTCGTGCTCTTTGCCGAAGCGCCGGGAACCGATGGAAAACCGCAGACCATCGGATTTTCGCTTTGCATTCCCGACATCAACCAAGCATTCCTTGCCGGCAAGCCGATTCCGAAAGGTGCGATGAATTTGCCAGCAGCCATTTCGAATCTGATGACAAAGAAAAAGTCCATCGATAATTTGCGCATCGTCCTTCTTGGCGTGATGCCGGAATATCGCGGCCGTGCTGTGGATGCTTTGCTCTACCGCGAGATCATGGAACGCGCGAAACAGAAGGGAATTAAATATGGCGAAGCCTCGTGGGTGCTCGAAGACAATGCGATGATGATGCGCGCCGCCCAAGTGATGAACGGCGAGCCTTATAAACGCTACCGCGTCTTCGAGAAGCCGCTGTATCAGGGCGAGGAGCGAATCTAGTTATAGCAAATTATGGTGCGATGATCAGCTTTTGCATTGCGCTTTCGCCGTTAGCTGCAAGGCGAACGAAATAGGTTCCGGCAGTTATCGATCGCGTATTGAGCGTTACCGTGTGCTGTCCGCTAACGCTCCAGCCGCTTTGCAGCGTGCAGACGTTCTGGCCCAATGGATTCATGAGCGTAATCCGGGCTATTCCCGCATCCGGCAGAGAGTAAATTACTTGAGCCATCGAGCTAACAACGGGATTTTCGGAAACCGCAATAAAAAGCGAAGCGGAACCCGCCGGAGTGGGATTCACTGCAGAAGGTGCAAAATCGGTCAAGGGGCGGTACCATGCGTTCGAAGATACTGTGCCGATGATGACATTTCCGCCAAAGATTTGGATAGAAGTAGGAAAATCCCCTTGCGTAAGCTGCAGGCCCTGCTCGGACAGCAACCAGGTTGCGCCGTCATCAACCGAAGCATAAAAACCGCTATCGGCCGCCATGAATAAATAGTTACCGCTGGCCGTCATCGCATGGATATTTCCCCAAGTGGTAATGGGAGCCGATGTCATGCGGTTCCAACTTTCGCCATTATCCACGGTGCGATATACGTTATTCGACGTGTAAACCAAAAATCCATCGGTGGTCGTATCGGCAACGACAAGCGTGTACATAGCGGAACCGGATGAAACTAAGTCCCACGCTGGCCAATACTCGGTATCGAGGCCGGTTATCACGTCGGGTAATCCATTATTGGCGGGCGCCCACGAAGCGCCTTGGTTTGTCGAAAGCAGAACATTTTTCCCTATCGTGCAGAGAAAAAGATCGTTGTTGACGGTAGCAACGGGACCAATGGATGATACGCCACCGAAAAGTAATCCTATGCCGTTCGTATCTACCGTCCAGGTGCCGCCAGCCGTCTGTTGATACACGCCCCCGGAATTCTGCGCGAAGACGCTGCTACCCATCGTGATGAGGGAATAAGCTTGCCCGTTACCTCCGGGCATATTCCATCCTGTAGTATCGGCTGCCCAAGTCTGTCCATCGTCCGTCGAAATGGAAAGAACTTCATCGCTAAGCTGATTGTCGCCGGTGGAAGGTTCTGCTCCGCCGATGAGTGCGGTGCCGGATCCCATCGGGGTAGCGATAAGCGGCATCCCACCGTTTGGACCAAAACTTGTCCATGTTTTACCGTTATCGGTGGAAAGGAAGAGAGAATCCGGCGTTGGGCCAGGGCCCTGCGTAAGATCGAGGCCACAACTGGCGTCGGCCAGGACATCCGGTCCCCAGACGACAAAGCCACGAATCGCATCAACGGGTGGCGTGCCACCATTGACGTTCGAAAATCCCGTAGCTTGTTGCCATTGAGCGACGACGTTCTGTTGCATTCCGATAAGAATCGTAACGCACACTGCAACGCACAGTGCCCATCGTTTCATGCAAGATATTAAAAAGAATTCGATAGCAAGTTGTTTCATGGTGCTCCCTTTGAGAAGATTATAAAATCCGTTTCAGAACTTTATCGATCATTTTAGCCTCTGTAAACTCCACCGTTTATCGCGAGACGACTAGTTTTTTGACCGCGTTCGACCCATCGGCTTCGACGCGGACAAAATACGTTCCCGGCTCGAGTGTGGCGGAGTCGAGGAAGAGTGTGTTTACGCCTGCTTTCGAGTGCCCATCCGATAGAACGCGAAGTTCGTGCCCGATCTCATCTGTCAGTGTGACCCTGGTAATGCCTGCATTGATAAGCGTATAAATAATCTTTACGCTCGAACTCGAAGCAGGATTTCCTGATATTGCAAGACCCAGACCCGCGTTCGATACAGGGGATGGAGATACCGAAGAAATTCCGAACTCCGAAAGCTTGCGCGTCCAAAGGCCGTTTGCAAAGGTCCCTACGATAAGGTTTCCGCCTGATATTTGCATGGCGACGACGTTGCTGTTTCCATTCGTCGGGGCAGGGAGGCCTTGATTGGCCAGCGTCCAGGTTGAGCCATCGCTGGACAAAACAGAAACCCCACTATCAGACCCAACGAACACCGTTTGACCGCTCACGGCAAGAACATGAGGGTTGACAAATTGCTCGGCCGCAGCAGTCATCTTCGTCCAGCTTTGACCGCTGTTTGTGGTACTATACACATCATAGTGAGTAAAACTGGTATCGCTGACCAAGGTGTAGAGCGTCGTTCCGGAAACGGCCAGCCAGCCAGCCAGCGTGATAGGAGTGAACGACGTGGCTCCGTTTGGTCCGTTCGCTAAAGTCCAAGATGCGCCACTATTGGAAGAGTGATAAACCCCGTAAATGTAACCTGGAACAAAACCAATCGGTGATACCGCAAATAGGTCGTTACCGATACTTACGAGCGCCTGAGCGTCGAGCCCTACCCCACTGTCAGACATGCCAATGGTATCCGGCGTCCAAGGCGCTCCGGGCTGTGTTTGCTGCCAAACGCCTCGCCCCGTGGCAGCAAAAATCGTGTTGCCGATCACGGTCGAGGCAGAAAAGGAATACTGGGTTGCAGTGGGATCTGGAAAACCAGCTGTGTCGGAACTCCACGAGTCACCCCCGACTGACCCCGTCGCGATATTTCCCCCATACGATCCACCGACAACAATGCTGGTACCAGAAATCGCTATCGATGTGATGAGGGCCGGAACCTGATGACTGGCGAGCGTCCAATTCTGCCCGTTGTCGGTGGAAAGGAAGAGAGAATCGGGGGTCGAAGACCCACCACCAGCGAGGACATCTGAAGAGGCGCCGACGAGTCCGGCTATGGTCGTATTGCCGATGAGGCTGGACTGCGTCCATTGCCCAACGGCAACTCGCAAAGGACTAGTCGAGAAGATGGCACACAGCGCGACGATGCGTGCTGCCGCTTGCGAGTGGGAACTCAAAAACGACGCTCTAGCGTGGTATATCATGGGGTTTGATGCGGTTAGTCGAAGCAAGCATAGCGCTCGGAATTCAATCGCTTTACCTGCGAAGATGTGAACCCGAGTTGAAAAACGTACAAATATACGAAGATTCGAGTGGGAATGAATAAATTTGCATTTTTTGTCTCTCAATGATTTAATCCGAGAACGAAAGCCGGAACCGTTGGTTTTGATCAGGGCGTTTGGAATTTGTTCAAATCTGCTTCAAATTATTTTTCAAAATAGATTATGAGGTTCCGACTGCTCCCCACCCTGCCGGTTCTCTTTTTTCTTTTCTCAAATTTACAGATGCCCGCGGCCGTGGCCCAAAATTGCCCGTGTAAAGCGATCAAACTGGGCGTGGACACGACGAAGGGAATGAAATTCGACACCGTGGCGTATCACGCTGTCAAAGACTCGACGCAACTGCTCTTCGATTACGCGACCACAAAAGCCTATCTTCTGGCTCTTTGGGGCCTGGAGCAGGATTCCATTGGCCTCTCGCAGGCAAATGAGGTCGACCAGTTAACGGTGAAGCAATACGGCACACACACCCAATTGCCCTATAACTACATCTCGTATGTGAATGTCAGTCGCAAAGGCAGCTCGCTTCAGAAGTTTAATTATAAGATAGTGCTCGTACTCAAGGACAGCGCCTACGCCAACGATACGGTCGTCTTCGATACGGCGCATGCGACTTCGCTCGCAAAAATTCCCACGGTCCTCAATTCGCTCCTGGGAACCATCGCTCCCGTGCTCACGAATCTTCTCAAGCATGGGAAGAGCGTGGGAATCGATACCATTCGAGGCATCACGTTCGACCAAGAGGCATACAAAGATTCCGCAGGTTTAGTCGCGGACTATTCGCAGGCGAAAGGGATTGCCGATACACTCCTGGCCTTCTATAAAAATGTTTGGGTGCGGCAAGGATTGCAAGTCGTCCCATTCGGATTCGTCGATGGAGAAGTTGACCTCGGCAATAACGTCACCGGCAATGGCACGCGTACGTTCGGACTGCTCAAGATAAAAAACAATCATTGCATGCTGGATACCATAACGATGATCAATACCACCTCCGATACGATCACGGTCCAAGGGTTCGATCTTGGACAGAGCGAGTTCTATTCGCTTGATTCGATCATTACCTTCGACACCACCATGAAATCCCCTTTGCCGGCGTCGATTCCGGTCGGCGGCTCCCTCATGGCAGTGATTAAATTTTGCCATGACGCGGACACAAGCCCAGTTGCAACACAACCCGTGGTAACCGTGCCGCTAACGATTTCCGCGGCAAATCATCACCCGCAGATGTACACTTTGCAAGGGCAGGCTGTACTTTCCTCCTACGATTACATTTCTTCCGTCACGCTCGATCGAAAGGGCAAGACCCTCAACGTTTTCGACTACAAGCTAACAATCCTAATCAAAGATGCCATGACCGGCGACACTGTTCTGCTCAATACGATGCATGAAGCTAACCTCGCCGGTATCCCGCAAGACCTTACCACGATGGTACGCTCATTCTCGCCCACGCTGAATACGCTTCGGAACTATCAGGCGAAAATCCGGACCGACAGTGCCGATCATTATATTGCACTTAAGTACACGATCCTGCCCGAGCGATCTACGTTAAAGTCCAATGAGACGACCCAACTACACGTCCATGTCTTCGACTGCGACGGTACCGATGTTCGAGGGAGGCATTTCGATATCGGCCTCAATGCTGGCAGCGAGAGCCAACTATCCGAAAGTCAGATCACAACCGATAATCAGGGCCTGGCCACCGTTACATTCACGGCGGGACCAAAGCCCGAAGTTGCGAAGGCCAAATTAGATTACAGCTATATTACCGTGACACATCATAGCGCCACAATCTCGGATTGTGGATCGAAGTCGATTGGGGTCGGTGCTCCTTACACGCTGAAAGTCAATGCAACGCTCCACGTTCAATCGAACGGTGGCAACACCGGGGATTTCCAGATCAAGGGCGAAGGTCCGATGATGTTGCAGATTACGGCGGACGATACCTGCGGAAAATGGATTTTCCTCGATGGCGGCGTAACCTTGACTATGACCGGGACGTGGGTTGCGCCCCCAAAGAATAACTCGCCGGGCGCGACGTGTACCTACAGCGGGTCCAGTTACCTTGTTCCGGCGACCTTCCAAACAACCGGATGTGAGGATGGCGCGAGCGCTACCCTCCACCTCGATCAGATTGGGCCTAGCGGGGAAAGCTATCAGTGCTGCTGCCCTTCAATTAGCACCCCAGACGGCGGCGGCGGAAGTGGGGGAGTCAATACCATCATGCTTGCTTGTTTCAATGCCACCAAAATGCACAATGCCCAATCAGAAGGTCAGGATAAGATCGCACAGTTAAGAGCGTTGGCCGCTCGAGTTCAAGCGTCGCAATCCTCTGGCAGGCGGGACACTGCGGCCTACCGCGATCTGATGCAGAGCGTCTCGGGAGGCGGCTTAAAGCTTTCGGCAATGAGCTTCGATTTTAAAGACCAACTCCATAAAGAATCGTCCAACGTATTCGACTACAGTCCGCCCGCCGATGAGGTAGCATCGCCAGAAGCCGAGAAATCCGCTACGATTCATGTGACAATCGAAAAAAATGAGTGAGAATGGACGACTGGATTTTTAGATGGATCGCTTGATTTCAACCCTCTGATACGCGCTCTTTTGAGTAGCCAATGTTTTCGGCATGACGGGAACGGTTCCGCAACAATGGAACGAAATTACGGAATCGCACTGATTTTTTGGACACGCTCGAAACCAAATTTCAACCGAAACCCTTGTAAATAAAGGCTGTCATAATCCGCTTTTAGGGCGCGAGCGAAAAAAATGTCGTAAATTCGCATAACGGCATTCGGCAATGCTCGCCGATTCGAGGCTTTGCTACGCATCTTCCTCACTCCAAGGGCAGCCGAAATGCAGTAAGAGCGCCCACCAGAGGGCGCAACGCGATGAGCCTCATCCAAGGATGTGGGATTTATCGAATTTGTTCTGAACCACGTTTTTCAACCTTATTTACTTTATCATTCTATGGCGAAATCAACCGCAAAACAAATGACCAAAGCCGCGATCGTGGACCACCTCGCCGGCAAGACCGAACTGACGAAGCGTCAGATCAATGACGTCCTCGACAACCTGAACGGGCTCGCATACAAGGAAGCCAAGAAGGGCTTCACCATTCCCGGGCTCGGAAAAATAGTCATGAGCGACCGCAAGGCGCGCATGGGCCGCAACCCGCAGACTGGCGAGGCAATCAAGATTCCCGCGCGCAAAGTTGTCCGCTTCCGAGTTGGCAAGCAGGCGAAGGACGCGATCTTAGGCACGAAATAATCACTTCGGTTCTCTTATCACGAGGGAGCCGTGGCGGGCCGCTTGCGAGATTACGGATTCGTAATCTCGCGGGCGGCCCGGTTTGTTAGGACGGGCAAGATGCACAACGATCCCCGAAACAATTCTTCGAGAATCCGAATATAACGATTCAGCATGATCGAATTCCTCGGACGGATCCAGCCCGCTCCTCGCCGTGCGCTCGTTCTTGTCGCCATGCTTTGGTTCGCCGCGCTGGCGCGGCCCGCGCACGGGCAATGGATTTTGCAGGCCGGCACAATGGACGCGCAAGTTCATCAAGGGATGAATCTCATGTACAATATGGAATTTGCTGCGGCCGATTCCGTCTTCGATTCTATCATCGCCGAATATCCCGGACATCCCGCCGGATATTTTTACCGGGCCAGCGTGATGTTCTGGCGTGTGGTAACCAATCCGGATAACACCACCTTCGATGCCGATTATCGCAAATGGATCGGCCTCGCGATTGACCGCGCGGATTCTCTGCTGGACAAAAATCCGAAGGATATCGCCGGCCTGTTTTATAAAGGCGCCGCCCTCGGGATGCGAGCGCGCATTTACGAATACCGCGTCGGTCCGAACGATGCGATGGATATCATCAACTTGATTCTGGGCGATGCCAAAAAAGGGGTCGATTATCTCGATCAATTAGAGGACATCATTCCCAATAATTCGGACGTGCTCTTTGGCCGGGGGGTGTACAATTACTACGTCGAGGCGGAAAAAGAAGAGGATCCCGCGCTGGCGCCGCTCATTTCAGCTATGTTCCCGACCGGCAATAAAGCGGCAGGACTTGAAATGCTCGAAATGGCTTGTGCGCACGCCATGTACACCAGCGTGGAAGCGAAGTTCGAGCTGATGCACATCGACTACGCGCTCGAACACAATTACCAGCGTGCCTATGCGCTTGCGCTGGATTTGGCAAGCCACTATCCGAATAATGTGCAGTTCCTGCATTATCTTGGCTTTGCGGCGTACACCGAAAATCATGTCGATGAGTATGATTCGGTTTATCGTGTGATGCTCAGTCGCTCGCGCGAGCGACGAACCGCCTATACCATCCGCCAGGCGCGCGAGGCGATGTTTTTTATCGGCGTCGCCCAGATGCGAAAGCCCCATGGCAATATGGATTCGGCGCTCTATTATCTTTACAACAGCGATTTGCTCAGCCGCACGATTAACCGCGACGGACTGCAAGATTGGTGGGTCACCGATGCGGAACTATACATGGGCGAAGCCTATGATATGAAAGGCGACCGCAAGGATGCCACGCTGATGTACGAGCGCGTCCTGAATCTGCCCGATCATAATCAGGATCATGCCGATGCAACTCGGTACGCAGCTTCTGCATACCGGCGATGAAAAGCAGAGGAAAATCTGAATCCGCCTTCACCAAATTGATTGCCTTTCCAGAAAAGTCAACGCACCGCTTTCGGGCACGCTCTTTTGAGTTGAATATGGTAACTCTAAAAAGGAGGTATTATATGAAAAACCTAAGAAATCTTCTTGCGGCATTGGCGATCTTCGCGCTCCTGCCTTTTGCGAATGTTGCCCATGCGCAAGTAGTAGTTTATAATCATGGCAAACGTGTCCGAGTCGCTCATGCGGCTTCGCAGACATGGTCTAAAACAAGAACGGGCGTAACGAAAGAAAGCCACCGTATCGGCCACGCGACGACGCAAGGCTGGAGCGGACTTAAAAGCGGTGTGAGGAGCGGCTACAGTTCAACTTCCAGCACCACGCACCGTATCGGTAATGCCACAACGCGAGGCTGGAATGGCCTGAAGCGCGGCGTAAGCAACGGCTATAGCAGCCCCAGCACGGCGTCCGCCCACAGCCGGATGGCGACTCGTTCGCGGTTGACAACCCGCACCCGGTTAGCGCGGGAACGTGTTCTGCGTAAGCGCGCCAGCTATCGCGCGCGATTGGCGCGGGAACGATAACGCGAGAGCGTTCAATAATTCTGTTGATGAATTAGCCCTTCCCCATTTTTCATGGGGAAGGGTTTTATATCATCTGAG
Source organism: uncultured Bacteroidota bacterium (assembly GCA_963702215.1). Classification (GTDB taxonomy): domain Bacteria; phylum Bacteroidota; class Ignavibacteria; order Palsa-1295; family Palsa-1295; genus PALSA-1295. The sequence continues at coordinate 3,176,599 of OY969726.1, read as the reverse complement.
CGGCGTTGCGATTATACGAAATATAATTACTCCTCGCAAGACCCCGCGGGAGAATGGTGCGCGATCGCAAACGGAAGTTGATGCCACACGGTTAAGCTTCCCTTTATCGCATCCAAGAAAATCTTGAATTTCCTTCCATCCGATTTCGAAACCATTCCCTGCGATTTCTGCGGGGCCAATACAACGCAAACCCGCTATGAAAAGCGGGGCTTCCATATCGTTGAGTGTTCTCACTGCGGCATGGTTTATACCAACCCGCGGCTCAAAGGCGCAAAAATCGCGGAGCTTTATGATGCTGATTATTTTCAGGGGCATGGGTTTGACAAGAGTGTCAATTATGTAAAGGACGTGAGAGAATTCACGGACGTAAAGGGCAAAACCGCAGAAAGAAAAAAATATTCGTTAGACGATTGGGACCTCGACACCATATCTAATCTTCTAACGAGCATACCCCATACCCCAAACGCTAGCCTCCTCGAAATTGGCTGCGGAACCGGAGTGTTTCTCGCCAAAGCGCGGGAGCATGGCTTCGAGTGCGCAGGTCTTGAACTATCGAGTTATGCCGCGGAGTTCGTACGCAATATGGGGATTCCTGTCGAGACGAAGTCGATCGAAGAGGCGAATTTTTCAGAAGAGAGGTGGGACGTGATCGTCATGCGTGAGGTCATCGAACATTTGCCACACCCGATGGAATCGCTAATGACCATCCGTAAATGGCTGAAACCGGGCGGCGTCCTTTTTATGGCTACCGGCAACTATGACTGCCCCGAACGCAAGCTTCGCGGCGCCGATTGGTTCTATTTCATGCCGGAGGGCCACCTCTATTATTTCTCAAACCGCACGATGAGGAGATACCTCAAAAAAGTGGGATTTCGAACCGTTCGCGTAACGAACCAGGGCGATCTCCTGATGGAATTCCTTCGAAAACTCGGATTTTTGGAGCCAGGCCGCTCCCTCCCGCGTAACATTTTCAGGCGTTTGGTGTTCCTTAAGATACGCGCCATCAATCATTTTATTTCGAGCGGGATGCGCGTTTATGCCATCAAATAGGTTATGCGATCACTTCTCGTTCTTCTCGTAGCACTGTTTTCGGGAGTCGCTTTGGGGCAATCCCATTCAGCCGCCTTCGATGAACTCGCTGGAACGATTCTCATCCAACTCAGCCCGGCGATGGATAGCACTCTCGGCGCAGCGTTTGAGAAAGCGCGGCCAACGGGGGATCCTCAATTTTCTCACACCGATATCAATCGTGCATCGCTTTCGGGAGATAGCGCGATTTGCAAGCTGCTCGGATTCCCACTGGGACGGGAGAGACTCGAAGGACTACGGCTACAACCCTATATTCCTACGCACAGCGTCGCCTTCGAGGATATTCGCGAGCGCTCGAATCCGGTGCTATTCGAACACGAAACTTTCTACATTCGAGGGAATAATTCCAACCAGAATGCATTGCGAGCCGCCGAGAATAAAATCGCGCATTGGTTCGTACTTTCGTTTTCCGGTTCGACTTTGGATGATGCGGCCGTTTCGCTTGTACGAAAATCGTCCCTGATCGTGCGTGCCGAACCGAAGTTTGTCCGCTATCCCTGCTACACGCCAAACGATACGGATGTTAACCAGCAGTATGCCCTTTCGCTGATGCACTGCTTCTCTGCATGGGACGTTGTTCGCTGCGATTCAACCATGATCCTCGCCGATGTCGATGTCGGAACCGACTGGAGCCACGAGGATTTGGCAAGTTCCATCTATTTGAATCAGGGCGAGATTGGGATCGATTCAAATGGTGTGGACAAACGTGTGAACGGCCTCGATGACGATCACAACGGCTACATCGACGACTGGCATGGATGGGATTTTGCGGGCACGGACGATAACACGCCTGATAACGATGCGCGCCCTGCCCAAGGAGAATCCTTTGGCGATCATGGAACGCATACCGCTGGCATAATGGCAGCCACCGGTGATAATCGAATCGGCATTGCCGGGGTTGCGTTCGGATCCCGAATCATTCCGATCAAGGCACAGTGTGACGTTTGCGGCAGCATCTTGTATGGGTTCGAAGGCATCATCTATGCCGCCGATATGCACGCGAAAATCGTAAACTGTTCGTGGGGCGGTCCGTCGTATTCCGACGCGGAGCAGGATGTGGTGAACTACGCGTATGCGAAGGATTGCGCCGTCGTGGCCGCAGCGGGGAATAACGGAGACGACTATGCTTACCAGCTCTATTATCCTGCCTCGTATCGGCACGTGCTCTCGGTGGCGATGGTCGATGGCAATGGCAATACGGTAAGCGCTTCGAACTACAATATCCAGGTCGATGTATCGGCGCCGGGCTGGAATGTGCTGAGCACGGTGCCCGGCGGCTATTCCGATATGAGCGGCACGAGCATGGCCTCTCCCGATGCAGCCGGGGTAGTGGCGCTCGTTCGCCGGCGGTTCCCGAATTTCACTGCCGGGCAGGCGATGGAACAGGTCCGCGTAACCGGCAATCGGATCCCGGCGATCTCGAATGATCTCGATGGGACACTCGAAAGCGACAGTTTGCGGCTCTATTTCGAAGGTCACGGCTCGGCCGATGCACTCATGGCCGTCACCGATACGAACACGCATTCGGCGCGCGTCGATAGCACGGTGATTGCCGATGAGCTCGGCACCGGTTCTTTTGCACCAGGCGAAAGTGGAGGAATTGTGCTTTACGTCCGAAATTATTTGAAGCCAGTCCAGCACCTTGAAGGACGGCTCGAAGTTGTGAGCGGCGCGCAATACGTTATGCTCGCGCAAGCGATCGTTCCCTTCGGCGCGGATTCGACCATGCAGGAAATCGCGAACGATCCCGCATTATTCCAACTCACCGTTTCGAATGATGTTCCGCCCAATACACGGGTTTTGATTCGCATCTTTTTTTCCGATTCTTCTGTAGGGTATTTCGATGATTACGATTATGTGAGCTTCATCGTCAATCCATCCTATCTCGATCTCAATAAGAATAATCTGACCGTTACGGTCTCTTCGTTCGGGAGCATTGGCTACAATGATGTGCTCTCCAACCAGGAAGGCTCCGGTTTCCTCTGGCGAGTTGCTCCCGAGCTTATTTCGCCCTATGGGCGTTCGGTACTATTCCAGGGCGGGCTAATGGCCGGAACGGATCCCGACCACGTGGTCGATGTCATTGAAGGTACTGATGCGCAAGGCTATCCCGATATGGATTTTACCCCCTCGGAAATCGTCCATTATGTAGTTCCGCCGGATCGTCTCCATGCGGTGCAGGAACTTGCCTGTTCCTACACGGATGAGCAAGCAGATCCCAACCGGCAAATCGGGCTTAACACGCAATGCCATGCGTATGCATTCCAGGATGGCCTCGCCGCAAATGCAGTTGTCTTCCAGTATATTTTCCGGCACGATAGCGCGAGCAACTTCGCCGTGGCCAGCGATTCCACCGCTGCCGCGCTTTACGCAGATTGGGATATCGGGTTATCCGGCACCGATAATCTCACCCGCTTCGATAGCTCCACACAAACCGCACTTACCTATCGGCTCGAAGGCGATGGTCCGATGAATGGGAATTATCCGCTCATCGGTGTAAGACTTATTTCCCCAATCCCACAAGGGGCAGCGCTGAACTATCGCGCCGTTATGAATGATGGTTCCGAGGGCGGGCTCAACCCATATCAGGGTCTCGTCAGCTCGGACAAGTGGACGGCGATGACGGAGTGGTTCCAGGAAGCCGGCCCCGGCGACGTATCCCATAGCTTCGGGCTGAAGAATATGCCGCTTGCCTCCGAGGATTCGGTCGAGATGACGCTCGTCATTGCTATGGCTGCCGATTTGCCCACCCTCAACCAAACTATCGATCAGACTGCCGCACTGTGGGCGCAAAATTCGGGCGTCGGCCCCCCACGCGCTACCACAGCCGCGTCCCTACAAGTGTTCCCGAATCCGTTTCACCATTCACTCCACATCTCCTGGGGCGTGCCCGGCCCGGCGCACATTACTATTTACGATGCGTTGGGCCGCCTAGTCGAGGCGAAATCCGTTTCCGCTAGCGCATTCGACTTCGAGCCATCCAGCCTCCCCACAGGATTCTATACTATCGATGTCGTCGTGGGCGGAACGCATTTGCGGCGCGAGGTGGTTGCCGAACCTTGAGCTTTTTTATGGAGCTTCATTTTTTCGTTGTATATTTGTTACGCATTTAACAGGCACCTATTTTAGGAGAAAACATCATGGCATTCAGTATCAACAGAGCAACTTTGGTTGGCAACGCCGGTAAGGACGCCGAAATTCGTTACACCGGTTCCGGAAAGCCCGTGGCTTCCTTCTCCGTGGCAACCACCGACAGCTGGACCGACCGGGCTACGGGCCAGAAGCAAGAGCGCACGGATTGGCATAACATTGTTGCCTGGAATTGGTTGGCGGAGTATTGCAATGAAAATGTGAAGAAAGGCAAGCGGGTATTGGTCGAGGGCCGAATCCAGAGTTGGAGCTATGACGATAAGGACGGCGTCAAAAGATATATCACCGAGATCGAGGCCGCGACTGTGATGACGATGGAGCGGGGGGCCCAGGGAAACAGTCCATCTTCGGGTTATCGCACTGAAGAGCCCGCGCGTCGTTCGTCAGGCCAACCTGCCGCCGGCCCCGCTCCGCTTCCCGATTACGAGCCACAGGAGCCCGCCCCGGTCGATGATCTACCATTTTGAACGACCCGTGTAGCCGTGACCTAAGAGTCATGGCTACCAATGCGGGAAAGGAAGACAGACCGCTCTGAATCCGACTCCGGAAGTGATATATGCTCGAATAGGCGCCACCGTTCGTGGTGCGTGGCGCTTTCCCCTGCATCGATGATTTCCATTGGGCCCAGCGATTCCAGTTCCACGAATGCGCCTTGGGTATAAGCTTCGCAATTGCATCCATAATCGGGATAATTCATTCCCTCGCGGTAATCGAATTCCTTTACAAACAGACTTTGGTCGGAGTAATAGGCTGCCCACCCCTGCTTATTCAGGATACCGATTTTTTGCGGGCTTTCGGATTGCGCAACGCAACGCATCTCAATAAGTTCCTTGCCGATACGAAACCGGGCGTCGGTCAGATCGGTAAAATGCCAGAGCACCATCGGCCGGGCGGGAAGTAAATACTCCTCGTGCGAACGAAAGGGTTCCTGGGGAAGAATAATCGTTCCGCCACGGCGCATGATCGTGAGTGCCCACGGCGCAAGTTCTACCGGCTCGATTCCACGGTTCGTGATAAGATGTTGAATGGCAACTTCCATCCCTTCGCCAAGCGTAATTCGTATTTCTTTTTGAATATTGGTCACCCGCTCGGTGGTCGCGCGAAGCACCACGCTCTGATCACCAACGATTTTAACTTCCACGGGCTCGTTATCGGGATAATACGTTCGCGGAATGGATTCGGGCGCGGCCCACAACCGGTGACCGCCGTACGGTTTCCAGGTTCCCAAATCATTGGGCTGGGCCACGTTCGTCCAAAGCCCGAGAAAATTTTCCCCTTTCAGCAAACGATACGACAAAATCCGAGGACCTACACCCGTTGTCACCACGAGTTCGGCCTCGCTATTCGAAATCACGAGGGAATCAAATCCCTCGAATGCTCGCTTCTCGATCACCGTTACGAGCGGATCGCGCTGTTATAGATTCGATCGTGTGTTATGTTCGTTGTATCGATGCCGTGTTCCTCGGTCAAGCCGAAAAATTCCCCGACGTCATGGATGACGGGATTCATCATTTTCGAAAAGGAGTCTATTCGCATCAGTCCATAAATGAATCCGCCGACGGCGGCGACACCGATCGATGCCACGGCCCAAATCGGGATTCCGAAAATAGTGGATGGAATCGCTCCTGAAATATTCCGGCTCACCGTTCTGCGAGCTTTGCGGCTTGCCCTTCGTTGCGCCGAAGCCATTTTCGATACCTGTTTCTGCATTGAGCGCGCCCGTTTCCTCATACGACGGGTCGCTGATTTCATTGTTGATGTCATAATTCCTCCTGTCTTATAGGAAGCGCAAGCCGCGTGCCATAAGCAAAATGAGGCACTATGGCTTTGCCGCTCATGAAAAAATTCTAAAGCGATTAAGCTGGGAATGCGAATCCTAACCCGAAGCGGAAAAATCTAAGAATTTGCGGGGGGGGGGGGCACATGGTTCCCAGCCACAATGCGAAGCAAATAAGCCCGAAGCCGTTCGCCGGGTCTCATTTTGAATTTCTTTTTCAGCCGAGCTTTCGCAGTAAGCACGGCCTCGATGGAAACTTTTCCCATTCGCGCGGCGATCTCATCGTTCTTACATTCGAAGACGATGAGAGCGCAAAGCTTGACTTCTCGCGCGGTTAATTCCGGGTGGGCACCCGCTAGCAGAATGAAGAAATTTGGGTACCGCGTGGTGACATCAAGCCGGTATTGCATCCAGTCTTCTAAAATCTCGAATGAAGGGTATTCCATAAGGCAAACAAAAATAATAATTGGGAAGTAAGAACAATTTCGCTTTTTGGCAAACAATTCCGCGATTTCGATTACTTCAAATTAAATCGTCAGATTTCGTTAGGTTTTGTCATGCTTTGTTAGATTATGTTAGGTTTTGAGACTTGTGTCCGCATCCCTGGCCACCGTAATTTTGTAACAATTCTTTCAGCAACGCCAGAATCATTTTTAATAACCAATTTCAAGCAAACCCAAACTCAATCATGAAAAACCTTAAAACTCTTAGAAACGCGGTTCCGCTCGCAGCCCTCGCTTGCGCTATCGCTTTCTTTAGCAGCGGGTGCTCACAGTCGATAGCACCCATACGAGGCATTAACTTCTCATATTCCGTTCCCTATCCGGATACCGGCTCACTCTTCACCGAGTGGGGGCCAATACACAATGCCGGGTGCCGGTACATTATTTCCCATCTCGATAGTGCTACCGTCACTGGCCCACAAGCTGTGCTCTTGGATAGCATCACGAGTAAGCTGGAAGAATTTATGATGGACTCCACGAACATTGATACTACAGGGTATTATGATTTGCGCCCGGAATTGGACCAAGTTGCCAACAATGTGTCGCAAGGTAACTATTCCAATGCAACCTGGGTGCATCAGCAGTTCGCGACAGACGCGGAGAATTACGAGGGAGTGGCGGATTACACATCGAATGATAGCATCTTCCTCCAATCCATTGCATCCGCCTCGATGATTAGTGACTCCACCTACAGAACAAATCAATTGAATTCGCTCTACGCAACCTGGCAAGGAGACAGCGTTGCCGATGTCTCCGGAACGCCGGTCGATAGCGAGTACTGGATTACCGGAGGCCCTCTCTCCGTAGGTTACTATTCATCGCGACTCTGGCCCAGCGATACAATACCGCTGGTGACGGCTGACGTTGCAGGGGCCTTAGGCGGAGCTGCTGGATCCGTTGCTAGTGACCTTGTGGGCGGGAAGAAGCCCGACCTCGGAAAGGCTGTTAAGACAGGTATAGCTACGGGGATCGGAGCAACAGTTACAGCAGCAGTCCTCACTTTCGGACTTAGTCTGATCCTTTAACATTGCTAAGCTCGGGAAGCGCTGCATGGCACGAATGCAGAGCTTCCTGATGTTATAAATTTCCACATGATCGCTCACATTATTCGCGGTGGCATCTATATGCTCTTGGGCCTCATCGTTTTGTGGCTCAGGACTATACCCCGGTTTCGTAACCGCGTCTGGCAGGAAGGTCTATTACTCGGCGTTTCGGTGGGCTTCCTGTTTGCAGGCGCTGAGATTGCTTTCCCATGGTTTCAAAAGAATGCTGACTCCCTTCCAGTCTTCTTGATTATAATAGGATTTGCATTGATAAGTATTCCAATACAAATGGCTGCGGACTACCTCCGGAAGCGTTCCAAGGCGGGTTGAAAATTAGTCTGAATTTATTGGCTGCTCAGCTTGATCCAGTTCAGGAATTGAGACACCCTTCCTCTTCGGTACCGCAGTAATAATGATACTGCTGCCGGATGAATTGTCATCCGGCCGAGTTTCGATGGGAGTTAACTCCGTCCTCTCTCCGTTGCTGCATTCGAAACGGATGATCGCTCGGCTCGCTCTCGGATTTTTGCTATTACCTGCCATCGTGCAGGCTCAGGACGTGCGCGGCACGTCCCTACCGGAGGCGAAGCGGCTGGCGCACCCACCGGGCGTGGCATTGGTTCTTTCGGGCGGCGGGCTGAAGGGCTTTGCGCATATCGGCGTGTTGGATGTGCTCGATTCGGCGCACATTCCCATCGATCTCATTGCCGGTACGAGCATCGGCGCGGTCGTCGGAGGTCTCTATGCCGCCGGATACACTCCGAAACAACTCGAGACATTTGCCGAGTCGATAGACTGGGCGGATATACTTGGCCTGACCGGCGAATCGAATCGTTCCGAGCGCACGCTGAGCCAGAAGGATATGGATGACGCCTTGCTTTCACTCCGCTTCACCGGATTATTCAATCCTGTGATTCCGCAAGCGATTTCGAATGGTGAGCGTCTTACGATGTTGCTGAATGAAATGGTGCTTGGCGCACCCGCCGGCGTGCCGCACGATTTTTTGCGCGATCTTCGAGTGCCCTTTGTTGCTGTGACCACCGATATCGTGCATGGCTCCCGCGTATTGCTCTCGAGCGGCGATCTTACGGAGGCCCTTCGCGCCAGCGCAACCCTGCCGCTCCGGTTCAGTCCCCTGCCCGTGAGTACGAGTCCTAATGATTCAGCGATTCTGATGGATGGCGGCCTCATTTCGAATATCCCCGCCGATGTGGCGAAATCGTTTGGAGCGACGCGCATCATCGTCTCAAACGCCACCGCGGGACTTCATCCGCGCGATGCGCTCAACACGCCCTGGGATGTTGCCGATCAAGTGATAACGCTGATGATGTTGCGGCAAAATGCGAAGGAACTAAAGCTTGCCAATTGTACCATCACACCGGCGCTCGGTGGACTCGATGAAAATGATTTCTCGAATATCCCCGCGATTATTGAAGCGGGCCGCGAAGCGGCGCGAAAAATGCTTCCCGAGTTGAGGCAAGAAATTGCATCGGTGCGTTCCACGGCCGCGAGCGACCCTCCCGCTCCCGTCCACGATACGCTGCTTGCGACGCTCGCGCAGCTTCGCATTATCGGATCGAGTGGAGAATATGCCGATGGCGCCATCGTTCGGGGCCGTTCCTGGATCGGTCAGCCACTGCTACGCTCCGGCTCCATGAGCGCGATCTACCAGGCGGTTCTCCAAAGTTACCGCTCGCGAGGATACAGCCTCGTTCGTATCGATAGCGTGGTGCTTCATAGGACGATCGACCGAGCGGATATTTATGTGGATGAAGGACATATCGCGCATATCGCGGTCCGTGGCGAGACGCTCGCGGACACGGATTTTGTGCTGCGGGAACTATCGTTTGCTCCCGGAGCTGTATTTCGAGCTGAGGCGGGCATCCATTCCCTTCAGAATCTGACGGGCACGGGCCTGTTCGATTTTGCGCTGCTGCAAGTTTCCTACGATAGCCTGTGGCCTGGAACCGGCTACATCCAAACAAACGATACGTTCAGCTATCCTCCACTGGCACCTTCGCTTGGGCCATCGGTTATTTTAACGGTACATTCCGAGAGTCCGACGGTGCTCCGGCTTGGCGCATTAGCCGATAACGAATTCGGCGCGGAATTCTCCACGCAGTTGGCCAACGAAAATATCGGCGGCAGCGGAATGGAGTATGCGCTGACCGGAAGTTTGGGTTCCCTTGCCCGCTCGGCCTCGCTTAGCTTCACCGCCCCGAGGCTGTTGCATGGTTTCGGCGTTCTTGACGCGACGGCTTATACCGGTTATCGCGATATTAATTCTTATTCGCTCCTCACAGACGAAGGCCACGGCCGCATTACCAGTTCCATTGACGATGTTGTTCGCGAGTCGCGAGATTGGGGCGCGCAGTTGCGCGTGGGGGGGCAAATTGAGCGTCTCGGTGAAATTACCCTCGCCTTGCGTTCCGAGCGTCAGCGTTGGTTTAGCGTACGCGATAGCGCGGGTGACAACGGCCAGGACGATCTTCGGGCACTGCATGCGGAATTGCTTATCGACTCGCGGGACGATGCCGATTATCCGCATTTGGGAACCTACCTTCGCGGTTATGCGGAAAGTGGGCTTACGCTTTTGGGTGCCGGAACGAATTACACGAAGATTTTTGGCGAACTCGAACAGGCGATTCCGCTCTCAAAACTGCACACGCTCATTCCACGCCTCGAATTGGGATTCGCGGATGCCACGCTGCCGAGGCTCGAGCAATTTTCGCTCGGCGGCATGGAATCGTTTTATGGACTCAACGAATATGAACTTCGCGGCAAGCAGGTGGCGGATATTAGCCTGACCTACCAAATCGCGATTCCTCACGCGCTGTTTTTCCCCACATTTGTCTCTGTGCGTTATGACGACGGGGCCGTTTGGCCAGGGCCCACACAAATTAAATTCTCATCCCTTCTGCATGGCATCGGCGCGCAAGTGGGACTTAAAACGCCGCTGGGACTCGCCCAATTCGGAATCGGCGAAAATTTCCGGTTTGTCAAGGTTGCTGGAACGAACCCGCTCGAAACTCCCTCCCGCGTCTTAGCTTGGAACATACCACATTTCTATTTCTCGATCGGCGCGCGGCTGTAAAATCAAACCCATACCCTCCCCTGGGACAAACCCAGGAGCGGCTTGTCCTAAAGGTATCTCGGATTGCGTCTTGTTATTTCAAGCTCTTTATGAATGCTACAAGCGCGGTGAACTCGCTGTCTGAAACATCGACGGGATCCATGCCGGCATCGTCGGCTTTTTTCGTCGGATGAAGCAGGCGCGATACGAGCGTATCCGGCCCAAGTTTATCGGCAACGCCGATTAGCTTCGGTGCCTTGTCGGTTCCCTCGCCATTCTCGCCGTGGCACTGATCGCAAGAATTGTCTAGAAAAACCGCTTTGCCCTTGATGGCTTCGGGGCTCATCGGTTCCGCGGACGCCGCGGCTCCGCCAACCATTACCGGAACAAATGGCTCCTTCATAAAGGCATTGGCAGTCGAATCCTGCTGGGCGATTTGTTTCGCAACCGCGGGATCGTGTGAATCCTGATAGCCACTCTGCCACCCGAGAAATGCGAGCGAGCAGAAAACAATTGCGAAAGAGAACGAAGCCACGGGCCGCTTCCAGGGCCGCCGCTCTTTTCTGCGATCGTAAAACGGGAGGAGCGCCAGAAACGCTGCGATAATTCCGGGAATCACGATGATGCCGACAACCGAGAGGCCGCCGCTCCAATATTTCAGCCACTGAAATACGGGCAGGTAATACCACTCCGGCCTCGGAAGGAACGAGGTATCCGCTGGGTTCGCCTTCGGCCCGATCCCCACCGGGGATAGATAGGAAAGCAACCCGAGCGTTCCCACGAGCACCGTCGCAAACACGATGTCCATGATGACCTGCTTCGGATAGAATTGCTCGGTCGGCTGTGTTGGGATTACCGCGTCCTCACTCACCGGGCCGGCACTGCCGGCCTTGCGAAAGAGATAGACGTGAAGCCCGACGAACAAGAAAATGCACGCCGGAATCAAAAAAACGTGTGCCACGAAAAAACGGGAAAGCGTGAGGGTTCCCATCTCGGTGCCGCCACGCATAAGTTCCTTCAGCCAGTTCCCAATCAACGGCACTTCGCCAGCGATATTCGTTCCGACCGCCGTGGCGAAGTACGCTTTTTGATCCCACGGCAATAGATAGCCGGTAAATGCCATCAGGACAACCAAGCCAAACAGCCCCAGGCCCGACAACCACAGCAGTTCCCGGCGCCCTTTATAGGAACCGAAGAAATACGTTCTGCGTAAGATGGACAACAAGCGTCACGACCATGGCGCTCGATCCATACATGTGCAGGCTGCGAATGAACGATCCAGCCGTCACCACCTTCGTGATGTATTCGATCGTTGTGTGCGCGTGATCGGCGCTGGCGACGTAATACATCGCAAGAAAGACGCCAGTTACGATCTGGGATAATAAAATGTAAAGTAGTCCGGAGCCAAAGACGTACGACCACCGCGCTCCGCCCGGAATCGGCTCGTCCAGCGCTTCGTCGGTCAGGTGGAAGATGCCCGTTCGCTCATCGAGCCAGCGCATGAAGGCGATATTTCGCAGTTGCTTTCTCATGCCATTACCTCCTTCGTCTTGACGAGATTACGGAACGATTGATATCGCACCTTAAGATGTCCATCTTCGACTTTGCTTTCGAGAGAATCCAACCCTCTTGGCGGTGGGCCGGAAATGAGCGCGCCATCAGGGGCAAACGTCCCGCCATGGCACGGGCATTTGAAATCGTGGTTCGAATCCTGCCATTTGACCGAGCATCCTAAGTGCGGGCAGACCGCCGAGAGGGCCGTAAGCTGTCCATCGGCGCCTTTAATGACGTAGATTACTTTTTCGGAGGTAACTTTTCGCCAGCCATCGATTTGGATGATCGAGATGGTCCGTTTTTGCGGCACGTTGGTTTCCGTAAAATCATCGACCGTGCCGAGATCGGACCATTCTGTTTCCGTTGAAACACGCGTCAGGGGATCGAGAGCAAACCGGACGAGTGGTACCGAAAGAGCGCCGGCGACGGAGACCGTTCCGATTCCGAGAAACCAGGCGAGGAAGCCTCGCCGGCCCACGCTCCGGGCCCTCACGGCGCTCTCGCTCCCCCCTTCACCACCTTTGGAGGGAGCGGGCCCGTGAGTGGCTCCTGATGGAGCCTCGCTTATTTCTTCTTTAGACTTGCGAGCCATTTCGTGAGCGTGTTGAGATCGTCACCCGAACCTGGGAACTTCTTGAACATGTGCTTCTTGTCGTGCTGCTCGACTTCATGGAGCAGCCACTGCTTCATCCAGTCCTGCGTATGGCGGTCGCCCACGTCGGAGAGATCGGGAGGAGGGTATTTCGCGCCTTCCGGAGGTTCGCTGAGATGTTTAATGCCTTGCGAGGAAATCGAGTGGCACTTGTTGCATTTGTTATCGAGGAAGATGGACTTCCCCGAATCGCCTTGCGTCTTGAGCGTGGCGCTCGTGAGCGTACCAATCGTGAGCATACCGGTGGCGAGCAGAGCGAAAAATAGAATCTTCTTCATGTTCGTGTTGTCTGAGGTTAGATTATTGGAACCACGTTACTTTTAGTGCGAACGCATTGTTCTTTGCTGTCCCCAAAAGGTCGAGCCCATTCGATGTGGGCGTATCCGTGCTCTTCGCGGAATACGAGGCCGTGAGCGAAAGACCGTTCCCCATATTATAATTGAGGTATCCGGTGATGACGTTAATGTCATCGATGCTGCTATTCGAATTATCCGGAGTAACCGCATCGTAACGAGCGCCCACACCTATTAAATCCGTGATCGGATAATCCGCTTCCCCGAAATAACCATGGCTACTAACGTCGGCTCCGTACGCGAAACTTTTGAGCGTCCAGCTATTATCCTTGCCGCCTTCGTACCCGGCTTCGATCAGCACGTTCGCTGTCGGAATGGGATAGCTTGCATAGACCGCATACCGGCTGAATTTATTCTGCCACCAACTCGAATCGACGTTCGTCGTGTTCGCGTTCGTGTTGATATCGGCAGTGCCAAGGTAGTACGCGGCGCTAATTCCCCCGCCATTATCGGTGAGAATGTAATTCGCCCAGAACATATAATCGAAGTCATTGGCCGAGGGCCCTTGTCCTGCCCCCACGCCGGTTGGACGTCCCGCAACCGCCGCGGATGGCTTGCCGGCTGAATAAGTATAGCCGTTCAATACTTCGGCATGGACCGCCGCTTCGCCAAACACGTAGCCCAGGTCGATTCCCATGTTCGAGCCGCTAAGTCCGGCATAGCTCGGGTGCTGTTTGTCCCCGGCCTGATAGCTCGCAAGGCTGATCGGATAGCCGGAATTCATGAGCGGACTTCCGCTCCAGCCACGATCCGAGCCACCATAGCCTTGCAAGTCATTGAGAATGCCGATCCGGCCGGAGAACCAGCTATCCTCGGTGCCTGTGTAGTATCCGACCGAGGCGGTCGAGACCGATAGCGTGCCGCTCGTGCTGAAGCCCAGTTCCGACTCCGAAGAGATATTTGGCGTCAGCGCACCGAACACCATGTAGATAGATCCGCCGGTGAAGGCCATATTGAAATTACTTACCGTTGGAGAGCCGGACGCCGCCGCTGTTGCGGAAGTCTGATTGATAGACATATTAATCCGGCCGGCGAAGTAATCGCCTAAGTTGAAGGCTGGCTGCTTTTGCCCGATTTCGTCGGGCATTCGGTAGCCAGCCGCTCGGAATTTCCAGCCGAATTCGTTAAGTTTTGGCACTACATCATGGCAGCTTCCGCAGCCAAGGCCATATTTTCGCGCGAAATTCGGCATTGCTTCCGCCGTTCGCACCGGAATGCTAACCGCTAATCCCGCGAGGAGAAGCGCGGCCAGGCTCAGTTTTAAGCTAAGAGAACGCATGGAGTTATTGCTGTTTAGTGAAATTGAGCCATCAGGAATTTTTCCTTTGGCGTTATGGCTCCCGCTTCCTCAATGAGTGTACCCAAACCAAAAATTGCGATTTTTTACGCGCTTTTGGCAAATTTTCAACCCAACCGGATTAAATTACGGTTAAAGATTTAACACCCACCGTAAAATTATTTAACTTCGCTGATTCTCGTAAAGAATTTTTTGAACGGTCGAACATGGTCTAACGATGTTGCATCACTACATTGAGGCCGAAGGCTAATTTTCTAACAAGCTTGCTATCGCGGCTTTGGATTCTCGCCATAGACGATCACCGGCGTTCCAATCGGCATCACGCGGAACAGCTCCGGCGCGGCGAACATCGGCAGCCGGATGCAGCCATGGCTCGCCGGGTGCGGCGGAACATCGTTCGATCCGTGAACGGCGAAACCACCCTGGATGTACATCGGATCGAAGAGAAGGCCAAGCGGGCTTCGCTTCCAGCCGCTTAGCTTATAGTAGACCTTGAAATTGCCACGCGGCGTGCGGGCATATTGCATTCCCTTGCCCGAATCATTGAATATCTGCCCGCTTCCTGTTGAAACCGGGAGAATGCGATTCACCTGATCGCTGCCATCCACAACGAGCAATACCTGGTGATCGAGATCGACTTCCAGATGCGGCTCGTGTAGCTTTTCTCGCGGCTCGGGAATCGAAGCGCCGGAAATGCGGGCGAGCGTGGAATCGGTGAGTTTCCCAGTGCGCGGAAGATCGTTCAGTTTTTGAAACGCGATGATCGCTTGCCGGTTGGCGTCATCCGTAAGGGAGTAACTTTTTCCAGTCCAGTAATGGAGTTGATAGAGGCGGCTAATGGCCGAGTCGATCTTCTCATTTTGTTCTGAAGCTGGCGCGGTATGCTGTGCGGTTGCCGTTTTTGAGAAAAAAGCAAGCAATGCGAGCACAAGAATCCGGTAGGACCGTGACATGAATTCGCAGAATTTGGACAGAAAAATATTATTCGAACCGCAGAGCATCCAAAGGAATAAGCCGGGAGGCCTTGCGTGCCGGTGCTACTCCAAATACGATACCGATAAGGACGGACACGCCGAAGGCAATGGGAATCGCCGTAGCTGGGATAATAAATGGAATGCTGATGGCGTGCGCCGCGATGGCAGAGCCGATAAGACCGATGACAAGCCCAATCATGCCACCCAGGAGCGCGAGAATCGTTGCCTCGACAAGAAATTGCGTAAGAATATCGGAGGATGTCGCACCGACGGCCAGCCGAAGCCCGATTTCACGCGTCCGTTCCGTGACTGAGACGAGCATGATATTCATAATCCCGATGCCGCCGACCAAGAGCGAAATCCCCGCGATGCCGGAAAGCAAAATAGTCAGTGCGCCGGTTACCGAATTGAGGACCGACATCATTTCGCGTGGATCGCGGACGACGAAATCGTCATCTTCGCCCGGCAGAATATGCCGCCGCTGGCGAAGAATTTGGGTAGCCTGAATTTTTGCATCGTCTATTTGATCTGGCGAAACAGCACTGAACATGATCGCTCCGAGCCGGTCGTTGCCACTGATGCGACGAGCGAAGGTGGTATAGGGAACATAGACGACGTCATCGGCATCCATTCCAAGCATGGAACCGCGCCGTTCGAGCACACCGATGACTTGCATCGGCAAATTGTGGATTCGAATTTCCTTCCCAATGGGATCCTCCGAGCCGAACAGCGCATCTACTACGGTCGGCCCAAGCAGGCAGACGAGCGAGCCCGATCGCTCATCTTCATTACTCATCTCGCGGCCTTCGGTGACGATTATTTTTCGAATGCGGAAGAAATCCGGCGTGGTGCCGCTGATACTTGTGCTATGATAATTTGTTCCATACATGGTCCGGAGCGGACTGTTCACGAGTGGCGCAATATTGAGGATGCTGTGAGCGCGAAGGCGCATTGCCTCCATATCGCCTTCGGTGAGTAACGGAACGCCCAACGACTGCCCTCCCATCGTGCGCGTCGAACCGGGAACCGCGATGAGCATGTTCGCGCCAAGCCCTGAAATTTGATCCGAAATATAGGCTGTCGCGCCTTCGCCCATCGACTGCATCACCACCACTGCGCCAACGCCGATGACCATGCCAAGCGTGGTGAGGAGTGAGCGCATTTTATTGCGCAGAAGCGCCGCTTGCGCAAGCCGAATGGTGGAGGTAACAGTCAACGATTAGCCTTATCACTTTCAATTCGCCCGTCGCGAAACGTTACTTCGCGCTGGGCATAGGCGGCACAGGTTGCGTCGTGCGTAACCATAAGGACGGTAATGCCCCGGTCGCGATTCAAATTTTGGATAAGCAGCATGATTTCCTTCCCCATTTTCGAATCGAGATTGCCAGTTGGTTCATCGGCAAGAATAACGGAAGGACGGTTCACAATGGCCCGTGCCATGGCGACGCGCTGCTGCTGGCCGCCGGAAAGCTGGTTGGGATGCGCATCGTAGCGGCCTCGAAGCCCCACGGCATCTAATGCCTCACGGGCGCGGTCATTGCGTTCGCGGGAACGAACGCCGGCATACACGAGCGGCAGCGTGACATTTTCGAGCGCGGATGTTCGCGACAAAAGATTGAATGTTTGAAAAACGAATCCGAAGCGCCGGTTTCGCAATAGAGCCAAAACATTTTTTGCAAGGTTCTGTACCGGAATGCCTTCGATCAAATACTCTCCCGAAGTAGGCGTTTCTAAAATTCCAAAAATGCTCAGTGTCGTCGATTTTCCGGAACCACTGGGACCGGTAATGGCAACGAACTCCCCTTCGCGCACTGCGAGGCTAACGTCATCCAGCGCACGCACAGCCGCGGCTTGCTCGCCATATATTTTCGTAACGTCTCGCAGGGCAAGCAAAGCAGCCGCCTCGGGCCGACCTCTGTTCACACCATCGGAAGGGTGCAAATCATTTTCCATAGGCCGTTCTTCCCTCCGGAGTAAGTTCCAGGAGCACGGTGGCTCCTTCGGGAATCGAGCCATAGTCGATTTCTGTCCACTCGCCATCGGTAATGCCGGGAGTGAGTGGGACACGGCGGAATGAATTTTGATCGAGCGCCCACACGCCGGAAGCGGAATCCACCTTTTCGCCGGGCGGCGTGAAATGGAATGCGCCGTTTGGAACTTTAAGTGGATGCGTGGAAATCGCGGTTACGATACTCGATGTCGCCGTCATCCCCGGCTTCAAAGCCAGATCGGAATTATCCACCGAAATCACGACGCCATAAGTCACCACATCCTCGACAATGGTTGGCGAGTTGCGCACCTGTGTTACCGTGCCTTTAAAAACTCGGTTAGGATACGCATTGACCGTGAACGTGGCCTGTTGCCCTTCTTTTACTTCCCCAATATCGGCTTCATCCACAGCGGCAACCACTTGCATTTGCTTCAAATCCGCGGCGACGGCAAAGAGCACCGGAGTTTGAAAGACTGAAGCGATCGTTTGGCCCGAGTCGATATTTCTGGTCACCACAATCCCGTTGATCTGGGAACGAATAGTGCAATACTGAAGATTGGTGCGTGCCGCTTCCCATGCCCCGCGCGACGTTAGCAGCGCGGCGCTCGCCGCCGAGACGGTTTCATTGGCTACTCGGAGATTCGAGGTATCCGTATCGAGATCCGAAACGGAAATCAACCGTTGCTCATATAACTGGCGGGCACGAGCGAGATCGCGAGAAATATGATCGCGATTCGAAATCGCTTGCGCGAGCGAAGCCTGCGTCGATGCTAATTGCCCGGCCGATTGATCGAGATCTGCTTTGTACAAGGTCGGATCGATTCTCGCCAGCACCTGCCCTGCATGAACGATCGAATTAAAATCGACGGGAACCTGCGCGATGCGCCCGGACACCTCGGCGCCCACCTGCACGGTCGTGACGGCCTCGACATCGCCCGTTGCTTTTACTTCCCGAATTATTCCGCCCGTAGAAACAACGCCGGTCCGGAACCGGAGCGCAATCGGCAAGGGCTTGGGTTTTAGAGCAAACCAGGTGGCGACAGCAATTATCACGACTACCGCCGCGATGATCCAATTCCATATTCGGCGGCTTCGCTTGCGCAGCGCCTCATTGGCAATGAGGTTGGAAAGCGGCTCGTGCTCCGACGCGATTAGCGCTGGCTTGGCTATGACTTGCCCATTCGTCACGAGTTTGGCCGCTGGTGAGATTAATGTTGTATCCTGCTCCATGGGTTACCTTCGTGGATTGTATTTCGCATTGTCATGCCAAGGCCTATCGACTTCTAAAAACGCGGATGGATGACGCATTCGGGACCACAAGTGTAAAAAAATCTTACGATACTTCCAACTACTTTACTTCGAAACTCTCGTATGGCGTCCATACTTCCTCAAATCGAGTTCCTTTCGCATTGGCACGATGATGCTTACGAAATGTGGAAGAGGTAAAACCATGAGAATATTGATCGCTTATGATGGTTCCCAGCCGGCGAAGAACGCCATCGAATCGCTGAAGCTAGGCGGGTTCCCGGAAACGGACGTGCGGGCGCGAGTGCTATCCATTGAGGAGCCGCATCATGCGGTTGCGCCCGCCATTAATATCGATCCGAATCTGGCGATCGTTAGCTACGCGCTGGAACGCCAGCAGGAAGCGGTTGAGATAGCCGAGGAAACCGCCGAACATGTCGCAGAGGAAGGCAAACAGCTTTTGGAACGAATATTTCCTCAGTGGAATATCGGTCCATGCTCGCGAGTGGAATCCCCGGCGGCATCGATTCTCGAGATGGAGGAGGCGTGGAAGCCGGACCTCATCGTCATGGGTTCCCGTGGACGCTCCGCCGTCCAGCGATTGATCCTGGGGAGCGTTTCGCTGCGGGTGCTACGCGAGGCTCGCGCCTCGGTCCGCATCACGAGAAATGTTTCGGAAACCGATGCGTCATATCCTCCGGTCCTGCTGCTTGCCTATGACGCCTCGACTGGCGCGAACAAAGCCGTCCGGGAGCTGCTACGCAGGCCCTGGCCGCACCACACACAGTTGCATATCGTGAGTGTGATCGACGCGAGCATTCTCTCGACGCGGAACTACCTGTGGCTCGTCGGAAGCGATCTCGAACAGTACCAGGGAATGAATGAAACGCGCATTGAGCGTTCGGTGCACGATCTCGAACGTGCCATGCGAGCCCACTTCGATGTGACCAGCTCGATCGGCGTGGGAACCCCGGTGCATGAAATTCTAAACGAAGCAAAGCGTGTGCAGGCCGATACCATTTTCATGGGTTCACGCGGCCTCACTCGGCTGGAACGAATGCTGCTGGGCAGCGTGGTGCAAGACGTTGCCGCGCATGCCGAGACGACCGTCGAAATTGTGCGATGACCATACTGCAAGCCAAACGATGGATATTATTCATTGGTGGATGAACTGGCCGGCATGGCTACAGGATGTTTCGGTAATCATTCTTGTGCTTGCCCTTCTCAACCCGCGCGTTGTCATCCATAAACGATAAGCGATCATGGAACCAAACCAAACTCCGTTTCCCGTAACAATCACGATCGACTACCCGGACCGCCCGCTCGACCGGCTCTCGACATTCTTCCGGCCATTCCTGGCCTTCCCAATCCTTGTCATCCTCGCGCTTGTCTCTAACTCCGGGACGCAGTATTGCTGGTGGTTCGGCGCGGGCGGCCTTCTTTTCATTCCCACGGTGCTCATGCTGCTCTTTCGGCGCAAATATCCGCGCTGGTGGTTCGAGTGGAGCCTCGCGCTCACGAAATTTGGATTTCGTGTGGCCGCATACCTCGATCTCTTACGCGATGAGTATCCCTCGACCGATGAGGATCAGTCCGTCCACATTGAGATTCCCTACCCCGACGCCGCTCGCGATCTCAGCCCCGGGATGCCACTCGTCAAGTGGTTTCTGGCTATACCGCATTTGGTTATTCTGTCGGCACTGTGGATCGCGGCTATCGTAGTGGTGATTATCGCGTGGTTCGCCATTCTTTTCACCGGCCGCTATCCGCGAGTGTTGTTCGATTTCATCGTCGGTGTTTACCGGTGGACGCTGCGGGTGTGGGCATACGCCTTCCTGCTCACGACCGACCGCTATCCGCCATTTAGTCTGGAACCGGACTGAGTATTCGCGATCTGAAGACCGGCGGGCCGCGCCAAGCTTAAGCACCCCCAATATATTTTTCCGGCGAGCCGACGCGTTCGAACGTAAATCGCGTTGCCATATCGGAGGCAAACTCCCGTCCCAAAAACCGGAACTCAATCCCTTTCATTTTTGATTGGTCGCTGTTGCTTTTTCACTATTTTCAAAATAACGCTTATGAAACGCTTTCTTTTCCTGCTTCCCTCGCTGATAATCGGAATTATATTCTTCTCCTCGTGCAAACAGACTACCAGCCCAGGCGGCGGCATTAGTAATCAGGTCGTCATGACCGCCACCGTCAATGGCAAGGCCTGGTCTGGAATCATTCCCTTTACCGGGCATAGCAACCAGTATCTGGATTTCAGCGCAGGGGACAGTATATCCGACATTGGCATTTATTACACCCAGACCGACACCGGGACGTTTCCCGTGAACGGAACTGCCGGGGGCGACCTCTACGCCACTTATTTACACGGTGCGAACGATTACTACGTCTCTTATGCCAATTCTGGCACGGTCCGCTTCACAACAAACGACTCCAGCCATGTAGTAGGAACCTTCGCCTTCGATGCCGTGGACGACGCGAATGACACCGTAAAGATTACGAACGGGACCTTCGACATCGCTCGATAAAAATTAATGCAGCCGCAGCTGATTGAGTCGCTCGCTTTCTTGCGCCAGCGACTCCAAATTGTCCGCCAGCTTTTTCGGCCTGTCGCGAACATCATGGCCGGTCTTTGAGCGAGCGGAGCATTGTGACGCAGCTTAGCTCGCTGCTTCCTATTTCTCTGCGTGCAATAATGACACGGCACGCCGGATTGCAGCTTCTTGCGGAAGCCGAACATCGAACCACCCCTGATCCCGCCAAAGGCAGTAAGCGAGAATCCATTTTTCCAATCCCGGTACGTCAGAGGCAAGTTGCGCGCAGGCTTTGTGCGAGGTATCTGCGGCCCGAAGGGAGTCAATCCCGGCGTTCAAAAGGCTATCCGGCATTGGCCACCGCGAGAAGCTATCCGCACTCACCTGCTTCAGCCAAAGAATATTCCTTTGCAAGAATGGAATGGTTGCTTGCCAAACCGCATGGAAGAACCAAGCCGGATGATCACGATTGAAATCCTCCGAAATGATTGCATCAGGTATAATTCCCTCGGAACCATAAACCGTCCGGCCTTCTGCGGTCTTGTATTCCGCGCAGCTTCCCATCGTTATTCCGGCATCGAGCCAGTGCTTTGCGTTCTCGGCGTTCGGAAGAACTCTCGCATCCCCGCCAAGAAGGTACTGACCGGAATACGGCCGCTGAATGCACCGGCCACTTGGAAGCAAGTACTCTCCGATTGCGAGATAAAGCTTATCGCCATTTGGAAGATCAACATAACGCATGACCAGGGCTTTCCCGATTGTTGGTTCCCCGATAATAACCGCCCTGTCTAAGTCCTGCATCACACCCGCAAAAATCTCCGAGGCGCTGCACGAATTGTTATCGACCAGCACGGCGAGCCGAAGATCATGGTATTTTGCGGCCTGCGTAGCGCGGAGCTCCTCCCCGCTCTTACGATATTGAATAGTGAGAAGCGGCCAGCCATTCCGGTCCACAAACAGTTCAATGCACGCCATCACCTCCTTGACAAACCCTCCTGGATTCCCACGCAAATCGAGCACGAGAGAGTTAATCGTCCGGCCGTATCTCGCACGCACGAATGCCTTGATATCCTCCGAAGTGGCTCGGTATCCGCGCCATCCATGCGTCCGATAGAGAGAACTGCGAGCTTCGGCGGTTCGGTCATAGAAGGTGTCAATGCCGCACTCGAGCCCGGAGTTTGAAGTCACCGAAACCATGCTGTCAAGTACCGCTTGCAATCGCGCGGCGGTTCCATGCTCGAAGCCGGTGATGCGAATATAGGCCGTGGAAGCGTCCAGCATTCCATACGGGCCAACGCTTGGTTCTGGCAGTATCGCCTTCTTGATGACAGCTGCAAAGGTATCGTTCGTAGCGGGACGGAGGAATGTCATGTCGGCCGAAAGCGCCATCGCGAGCGAAGGGAGCGAATCTCGCATTTGCTTCCCGTCAATTTCCAGGATTTCATCGCCGGGCAAAACACCGGCACGCGCGAGATCACTACCGTAGTCGATAGTGGTTATGACGACCTTATGCCGAACGATCGCGAAGCCGAATCCGAAGGCCCATCTTCGCTCATTGAACTGTGCTTCGTCTTTCTCGAATTGCTCCTTAGTGACGTAAGTGCTAAAGGGGTCGAGACGCGACATCGCTCGCTCGATCGAAAGCGAGGAATCCAGTGGAATCGAGTCGAAATAATTCAATCTGATTACATTCAGAACCGCTTGGCGCATGGTTTCGGGCGAGACGTACTCGCTTCCGGTCACCGCTCCCTGACCCTGAGCGGCGGCTAGCCGTGCGAAACCAAAGATTAACATCCCAAGAATCAGTCCATGATGTGTCTGACGATATTTCATATTGTACCTCTTCGTGAAAAGCGAGCGCAACCTTCGGGCTGCGAAAGCCCGCTCTGTGTGAGATCGAGAATAACGTGAACTGCCGCTTTGGGAACCGTCGAGAGATCACCGGCAGGATTGGCTCTCGACGGCAGGAGAGACGCAGCGCGTCGGCGGAAGATCTGTGAGGAGCGTGAGAATGAAGTGCGATGTCATATCTGCAGAATGTCCTAATGATAGGACGTTCACGCGGGATACGCAGAAGATGTGTGCCAGTCGAGAAAACTATTACTCACAGCAGCAACATTGCCCTTTCTGAAAGGCCGGGACAATGCAGGGAACGAGAAACTGCATAAAATTTGGGTGAGCTTCGAAGCCGCAAATATTAGTCGCTCATTCCTTGAGGTTCATGTGCCCACGGCCGGACTCGAACCGGCACGGCCTTACGGCCAACGGATTTTAAGTCCGTTGCGGCTACCAATTACGCCACGTGGGCTGATGGAGGCGAAAAGAATTCTCGCAAACGCAGCTCCTCTAATCTTAATTCGCCCTGTGTTTTGGAATTATTCCACTCACGAAATTCTTTTTATGGCGGATCGCTCCAAACATTCTCATGCCGCCGCGCTTCTCGCTACTCCTATCGTTTTTTCTTATCGTAAGTGTGAAAGGATTTGCGCAAAGCATTCCTTACAACGCTTCGGCTCGTTCACTGGCGCTTGCCCAGAGTGAGATCGCCGATCCTTTGGACGAGTGGTCGCCAAATCCTTCGATACGGATCGATACCAACGCGCACCTTCGCACCGTGCTCGCGCCAGATCCGATGGGGCTGCCCGGGAGTTACACAGTGGGCTTCGATGGCGATGCCCCGCTCGATTATGGCCTGACCGTAGGAGCGGCCTTTCTGCTTTTCGACAATTCTGCAACGGATTATTCGCAACAGTTGGTGGGCGCGCAGGTATCGAAAACGTTCCTCGTGAGCGGCGCTGGAAGCGATGAACGGTTTGCTTCCGCGGGCATTCGCCTTCGCTATACGCAGGAAACCTTCGCGCAGCCCTTTCTTCCATATGATGATTACACAGCCGATCTCGGTGCAACCTTCGATTTGTTTCCCCAGCTTACGGCCGGTGTTGCTGTGACGCACTTGCTCTCGCTGTATAATAATCAAAGCGCGTCGGTCGTTGGAAATCCCGAGGTGCTCGACGCGTGGTTGGGGCTGACATACCGGGCGACAAGCGATTTCACCATCCACGGCGCGTTCGAAACCGGGGGTGGGGCGACATACCCGGAATTTCACGGTGGCGTCGAGTACGCGTTCGATAGCTATCTAATTCTTCGCGCCGGCGCGATCTTTGGCGCGGACCCGAATTCGGATGCCGGGGAAATATCGGCAGGCTTCGGAATCCGAACCGAAAGCATGATGGCCGATTTCTCCGCCGTGCGCCATCCAACCTTGGGAACGTTTATCAGCTTTGGCATCGGATTCGATTTGTGAAAAGGCTGTCCGTTGGTTGTGTGGTCGTAGCGTTCTTCGTCTTCAATCCATTCGGGCGGGCGAAGGCACAAACGCGCACGGATTCGCTCGTAGGAACTTCGGACTCGCTGGATTCTCTATACCAAGCGCAGGCCCGGCAGATTCTCGAACGTCCCGGGTGTATCCGATCTCGATCCCGACGAAGCGATGGAGTATCTTACGAGCTTAGATGCGATTGCAGGAACCGGCATTGAGCAACTCCATGCTAACCCGAATGTTACCTGGACGGAGGCCCATGCCATCGCGAGATCAAGCATAGACTCGTCTCTTGGAACGATAAGTTCGGATCACTTGGGAATCCGCAGCCGGGAGAGCGAGCCACTCGGCGCCACTGAGCAGCCCGGATACGTCACCGGTCAGTATCTGGGATCGCCGATGGCCTATCTCAATCAGGTCCGGGCGGAATCCCCCGCGCTAAAGATTGGCGGATGGGAGGAAAAACAATACTGGGAACCGAACTTTACCGAGCACATGGGCGGATACATCATGCTCGGCAAGCCGATTCAAATTACGAATGGGTTTGGCGTCGAGCAAGCCATTGCTGGCGATTATTCCTTAGCCTTTGGGAATGGATTAGGATTCGGCGGCGGCTTCGGGCGCTCGGCGGCGCATGGCGCTGCCAGTGCCGTGGAGAATCGTTCCTTCGGCTTGCGTGGTTCCTTCCTGAATTCTGCCCGAACGCTTCTTGGCGCGGCCCTCGAACTCGCCGGCGGCCCTGCCCATCTCTATCTTTTCACCTCACATCGTGCCATCGATGCCAATGTGGTAAACGATACCATTCGAACGATTTACTCCAGCGGTCTTCATCAAACGGAGAGCCAGCTGGAACTCGCAAATGCGACGTTGATGAGCGTCATAGGCGCTCGTGCGGAACTTTCGACGTTGGATTCCGCGCGCCTTTACCTAAATGGCGGTGCCACTGCATATGAAGTTTCGTACGATCATTCATACATTGGCTCTTCGAGCTCGCCCTTTATTGGAAAGCAACTCGGCGTGGTCGGTGCGGATGCGCTAGCCATTGGAGGTAAATGGTCGGCGAGCGCCGAAACCGCGATTTCGAAAAATGATACGGTCCATCGAACCGCGGCGATTATCTCTACTGTCTTTACGCCGCGCGAGCATGTTTCATTTTCGCTCATGTACAGCCACATCCCGCAAGGATTTCAATCACCCTTTGGCGAAGTACTTGGCGTTGGAACTTCCGCGATCTCCAATTTCGATGGATATTATCTTGGCGTCGAATTGGAACCAATCGAAAAGCGATTGCGGCTGAATGCTTATGCCAAGCTTGAAAGCGAAATCATTCCGTTGCACGATCTCTTCGGCGCGCGTAAGCATGATTATCTCGCAAGCACATTCTACCAGGCCGCACCGGCATTGGGGCTTACCGCAACTGTGCGAGATGAGCAGGATGCGACTGTAATCGACAGCAGCGGCACCTACGCAACCGTGCAGGGCGAAACGATGCATGTGCGCCTCCACGCCACGTACCGCCCGGAAAGCAAGGGACATTTTAGCCCTTCTTTCCGAACCTATTTCGAAGCAGCGCGCTATGTTCTAACAAACACGGAAAACGGATGGTCTGCGGCAGAAGAAGTTCGGATTCCAACTTCGTTCCTCCGCTCCGAATTGCAAATAAAAGCGATGCGCTTCGAAACCGCTTCATCCAATACGGCAATGTGGATTTATGGCTCGGGTGTGCCCGGCGCCGCATCGATCGATCCCTTTGATGGCCTTGGCTGGCGTCTTTCCCTTCGCGCAACCGTTCATGCGCTCGAATCGCTGGGCTGCTCGGCCTATCTTGCGGGAACGCTTTACGATACACCCCACACGCTCGGCAGCGGGCTTTCGGCGCGAACGGGAACTTCCGATTTCACGGCAACGGTGCAGGTTGATGTGAGGTTGTAAAATGCAAGCTTTGGCTCATGGCCCGCTTACATACTTTCCGGCGCCGTCACCCCCAGAATCGCGCAGCCGCCGGCGAGGACGCGCTTCGTGGCGAGCGCGAGAAGCAGCCGCGGAATTTCCAGTTCCTTTGGCCCGCCCACAATGCGGCATTCCTGATAGAACTTGTGGAACTGCGCCGCGACTTCCCGCAAATACTCGCAGACATGATGGGGCGCGAGCGCGGCGGCGGAACGTTCCACCACCGATGGGAACCGAAGCAGAGCTTTTATCAATCGGATCTCTTCCGCGTGCTCCAGCACACTCAAATTCACATTTTCGACATCGGGAATTTCGATTTCCTGCTGTGTGGCAAATCTTAAAATGCTCGCTATGCGGGCGTGCGCATACTGCACGTAATAGACCGGATTTTTTTCGGATTGCTCGCGAGCTAACGCCACATCGAATTCGAGATGGCTTCCAGCCGCGCGCATGTTGAAAAAGAATTTTACGGCGTCCGAACCGACATCGTCGATGAGTTCGTCTAAAGTATAAGCCCCGCCGCTCCGTTTTGAGAACTTAATAAGTTCCTGACCGGAAATGAATGAGACCATCTGATGAATCACCACCCGAACCATCGACGTATCGTATCCCAGCGCGCGGAGCGCGGCGAGGACATCTGGAATCGTCGCGATATGATCCGCGCCAAAAATATCGATAATCTCGTTGTAGCCGCGCGAAAGCTTGTTCCGATGATAGCAAATGTCCGGCAATCGGTAGGTTGGCTCGCCGGAAGATCTTACAATGACGCGATCCTCACCTTCACCCATTTCGGACAGCTTGAGCCAAAGCGCGCCATCTTTTTCGTATGCCAATCCACGCGATTTGAATTCTTCAATCGTTTCCTTAACGGCCCCAGATTCATAGAGCGAATTCTCGTTAAAATAAAGATCGAAATGAACGCCCAGCCGTTCGAGCGTTGCGCGGATGTGGCGAAAGTTTTCCTTCTCGCCGAACGACTGAAAAACTTCAAGCGGAGCGGAGCGCTTCTCCGCGCCGAATTCGCGTACGATCTCCTTCGCAATATCGACGATCTCCGCACCGTGGTAACCATCTTCCGGTAATTCGATTTCGTCGCCCAATTCCTGGAGATACCGGACGCGCACCGATTTTCCCAGATTCGTCATCTGGTTGCCGGCATTGTTGAAATAGTATTCGCGTGTAAGATCGGCGTTCGTCCATTCGAGCAAATTCGCGATCGCCTGACCAAGACACACTTGCCGCCCATGACCCGCATGTAGGTTCCCGTTGGATTCGCGCTCACCCATTCGAGATTGATTTTCCTATCTTTATTGGATTGCCCACGCCCAAAATCCGCTCCGCTCCCAAGAATAGTTCTCAGTCCATCCGTGTAATATCCCTTATCGAACGTCACATTGATGAATCCGGGACCGGCGATCTCGATCGCCTTCAAATGCCCGTGATCGAGATGAATACGGCCGATTATTTCCTTCGCGACCTCGCGCGGAGGGCGTCGGAGTTCCTTCGCGAGCGTCATTGCGACATTGGTCGAAAGATCGCCGTGTTGTTCGTTCTGCGGAATTTCAAATTTCACGGATGCACCGGGCGCGCCGATTTCCGCTAGCGCCGATTCGAATAGTTTTTCTAAATATCGTTCCATGGGAGGCGGTTTATCGCACTTGCTTAAACTCGCTGATAATTTTGATTCCCGAGGCCAGTTTGTTCTTGCCGGATGGTTTCGAGGTGGCTTTCCGCGGCCGGGTAGCTTTGGGCTTCGGAACTTCATCCGTGACAACTTCCATTGGCGCGTCGGCCCAGAGGCGTTCAATGTTATAAAACTTGCGCGCCTCCGGCTGGAAAACGTGAACAACGAAATCGACGAAATCAATAATCAACCACTGCAAGCTGTCCCATCCTTCGCTTTTCCAGGCTTGCACTCCTTCGGTATCGCGCATCTCGCTTACGACATTTTCGGCGATGGCCTTCACCTGACGGTCGCTCGATCCGGTCGCGACGATAAAGTAATCTGTCATCGAAGTGATGCCGGTCAGATCGAGCACGTGAATGTCCTCTGCTTTCTTTTCCAGAGCATAATGAGCGGCTTTGAGCGCGGTCTGATGTATAAGTTCCTTTGCCGATGGTTCCGGTTTCCGGCGCGGGCGCTTCGCGGCGGTTTTGGCCTTGGGTGTTCGCGCCACTACGCGCTTATTCGCAACTCGAGTTCCTTTAACTTTTTTTGCTTCTCTCGCAACGGAGGTTGATTTCGTTTTGATGGTACTCCTTATGGTTTATAAAAAGTCGACCGGACTGAAGGTCCGCCGTACAGCCGAGAACCCGCCATGGCGGGCGCTCCTGGATCGCTATTTCATTGGATTCAAATTTGGAAAATCTCTCCCAATTACAATATCGGCGTTCACATATTCTTCGGTATCGATCTCACGGCGGATCATACTGTCGTTCACGCCGAGTGCGTAAGCGATCTTCTGCGCCGCAATGCTGTCGCCCACGCGGTCGATGATGAACGTTCGTGGCACTGTGGAATCCTTGTAATTATCCATCTGCACCACGTCGAATTTTCGTGCCCGAAGGTAATCGGTAAACGTTTGCGCGAGGCGCATTCGACCGGACCCGTTTAAAACATTGATCTGAATGCGCTCGCCCCGAAGCACGAGAAGATCCGGATGGTTTATTTCGCCGCTGATCGGATGCTTTACCAAAGCGCGGTCAACAAACTGCCAGACAAGAACGCCGACAAACAATACGACTGCAAGAACGAATATCCATGACACGGTTTGAGAAGCGGCGTGTTTGCGGCGCTCGCGTTCGCGTTCGCCTTGCCCAATGATTCTCGCAAGAAACCGGCGTTTCGCCAAGCGTTAGTGTAATTGCACCTGCGCGGAAGCCGCGCGAACACCCGTTGGCGAAGCCGCAAACGGCGAAGCCGTGAAAAACGGATTGTAATACGGATTGTAACCACCATACATCCCGGCCGCGGGACCGCCATCGTACTCCACGCGCATGAAGGCGTTATCGCTGAGCTTCCAATCGAGCCGCGCGCTCGTCAGGTAGATTCCATTCAACTGATTTTGGAACGCACTCCCGAAGGAACTAAACGGAGAATAGACCGCGGAGACATCCGCCGAAACAAAGAGATTGTCCGACGCGCGGTAGCTGAAGGTGTTCGTGAACATATCCAAGCCCACACTTCCGAACGGCGAGGACTCATAGCTCATGGAAACGCTTTGGTGCATGCTGAACCGATTCG
Source organism: uncultured Bacteroidota bacterium (assembly GCA_963702215.1). Lineage (GTDB taxonomy): Bacteria > Bacteroidota > Ignavibacteria > Palsa-1295 > Palsa-1295 > PALSA-1295. Next base: position 3,146,846 of record OY969726.1, on the reverse strand, counting down.
GATCGAGTAGTGAGGACAGGAACGAGTCGCCGCCTTTCATTGCGCCCACGGTATTGAGCGGTGGTTGAGCTTGATCGACTTCGCTCCGAAATTGAGCATTAGAAGAGGAGCTCGCAGCTGCGAGCAATAGAAGAGCCGCGATGAGATGTTTCATACCAATCGACCGATTATTACGCAATTCTTAAACCAAAAATAGTCGAAGAAGTTTCAAGATTAAAAAATAAGCATCCTCCTCATCTGCCCCTGCCCGCGTACAATCATCTTTGAACTGACTGAAGCCATTGAGCCCAGGCAGCAGCCGTGGATGACTAAGGCGACGAAAACAATCCCGCAACTACTTGAAGGATAATTTGTTGTTGTGATACAATCATATTCAATTGTCATGCACCTGTAGCTCAATGGATAGAGTACCGGTCTTCGGAACCGAGGGTTGGGGGTTCGAGTCCCTCCAGGTGCGCCGATAGTTAGGGTTCAGGAACCACGATGCCGCCTCGATTTCCGATCTCGACACTGCCAAATTTTTCCGCGAAAATTTCGGGCAAAGGCCGGTCACCGGGAACGGTGAGCCATAACCGTAGCAGGTGCCGTTTCCGTTCTGGCTCCGGCCAATCCTCGAAGCTAGTGCGGTCATGCAGGAGCGCATGATTATAGACAAACTGCACGTCCCCGCGCTCGAGCGCCATCGAGAAATTCAGTTCCGGACTGTTCGCCAACTCGTCGAATAAATTGAGCGCCTCGATATGCGCCGGCGTAAGCCGGGGCGCTTCTGGGAACCGCTGAGCGGAGTCTATGTATTGCCTCTGGTACATAGTTGTCAAGCATCCTTCGTAATAATTAAGAACCGGAACGAGATAATATGGAAGCATCCCCTTTGGTATTTCGCCGCGCCGGTCGGTGGCGATGGGTCCCATGAGCAACTCCACCAAGTCCGGCCGCTGGCGGCGCATTTCGTTGAAGATAGAGCTGGAACTTACCAAAAGCGAAAGCCCGCCGGATTTGGACGTCTGAAGGCATAAGAGGCCAACGACATCAGATGAATCGGTGTGAAACGTTTGCCGTTCGTGTGTCTGATAAACACGAACGTTTGGGTCCGCGCTGGTCTTGCCCAAATCGCGTACATGCCCGAGCAGGTGCCCCTGCGCATTTTGCGGAACCGCGCGCCCCAAATGGGAACCGACTCCGCAGAAAATAATCGCCGACTCCCGCTCGGTATAATGCGCGGTGGGCAGCCCGCGGATCACCCCAAAAGCCCGCCCGTGAATCAGTTCCTTACGCAGCTTCAATAATTTTGGAGCAATCGAAGGTAATTCGAAATCCCGGATAGCGATCGACTCGACCGAATCGAAGGTATGCGTCGCGTGCCATCGGGCAGCCGCCTCTTCCAATTCCGATATTTCCCCCGGTGAAAGACGCAAAATCCAAGCCTCTTCCCGACCCATCCAGTGCGGACCGTACCACGTCGATGCAGTGGCTTGTTCGGGTGGCAATGAGAGTACCATGCGAAATAAACTGTGGCAACCCAGGACGGGTTCGAGTTGCAGCAGGACTTCCCGTGAGACGGCTACACGGCGGGCGACTGCAAAATTCAGAAATCCAAAAGGTTAGTCGCTCGAGAGGTATAAAAAAAGAACCAGCTTACCACGTCACCCGCTGCGGCGCTGAGAGCTGCTTCCTTCCGGATCTGACTCGGTTGGGCGTGCTGGCGGTGCGTGGGACTCGGTCCCAAACTTTCTCTGGAACAATAAGAGGGCCAGCACAACCACCATACGATGAGCCCGGTTCCGCTTTTCGGAGCGGGACGTGCAACGCACCGCCTTCTTGTGTAAGGATAACAAACTTCATCGAACTGATAATGGAGGTGCACCGTACGCCCTTTCACTCACAGCGTAATGAAAAAAACGATGACTGCGGCTGCCATCAGGAGCGTCGCAGCCCATCCGAGCCAGCGCCACGCACGCGAAATCGTAAGCGCCCCCATGATGCGCGGGCCAGAAGCCATGAGCATTATTACTACCATGATTGGTGCGGAAATCACGCCGTTGATGACCGCGGACCAATAAAGTGCGCGAATAGGATTCAGGTGGAGATAAAGCAAACCAATTCCCAGCACTGTGGCAAAGGCAAGCACACCATAAAATTGCTTGGCATGCGATGGCTTTTGTTCCAGGCCGGTGCGGAACCGGAGCGCCTCGCCCACGGCGAACGCGGCAGACCCGGCGAGCACCGGAACGGCGAGCAACCCTGTTCCCAATATTCCAAGGGCGAACAGCAGAAAACAAAGGTTACCTGCGAGCGGACGCAGCGCCTGGGCGGCCTGATCGGCCGTATCGATATTGGTCACGCCGTGCGCATGAAGCGTCGCCGCCGTCGCGAGAATGATGAAATATGCGACGACATTCGAGAACGCCATGCCCAGCAGCGTATCGCGGCGAAGCCATGCAAGCACACGCGGCGCCTGCTCCGGTTCGCGCTTCAAGGCAAGCTGGTGATGCGTCCGCGCCTCTTCCACTTCCTGCGAGGACTGCCAGAAAAAAAGATACGGACTGATCGTGGTTCCTAGAACGGCGACGAGCGTCGTCAGGTAAGGCTTGTCCCACCTGATCGCGGGAAAGAACGTTCCTTCGATGACGTCTTTGATTGGTATTCTAACGAAAAAGATAACGCCGACATAGGAGAAAAGGACGAATGTCAGCCATTTCAAAATATTAGCGTATCGCCGGTACGGAACGAATATTTGGAGCAGTACGGAGACCGCGGCAAACCCTACCGCCAAGACGCGCTCCGGTCCGCCAAAAATAAGGCGCGCGGCAGAGCCCATCGCGCTGATATCCGCACCAAGATTGAAGATATTCGAAGCAAGCAGGAGCAGCACAAGCGGCAGCGCGATTCTTCGCCCGTAAAATTTTCGCATGTTCGCCGCAATCCCTCGCCCCGTGACCCGGCCGATCTGGCTCGATATCATTTGGATGGCGCTCATAAACGGCCAGGTGAGCAGCATCGCCCATAGAATCGAAGGGCCAAGCTGCGCTCCCGCCTGCGAATAGGTGGCGATGCCGCTGGGATCGTCATCCGCAGCGCCGGTAACCATTCCGGGTCCGAGCCAGGTCCAGAACGTTGCGGCTTTTTTACGAATCGGCGAAGTCGGTGGCATTAACGAGGAAAGTAGTAACCGAAGAACAATAGGAAGAACAACTACAACTCCACGATAACAAATTACGAAACTATTTCCTCGGCGCCGCGAGCCGTTTGAACATTGAATACTTTTAGCGTTGGGCCAAAAGCCTCGGTCATCCGCGTCCGGAATTCTTCAATGCGATCGAATTCGACGAAGCTGACGGTGCAGCCGCCGAAGCCGCCGCCCGTCATACGGGTTCCGAACACGCCGGGAATGATTTTCGCCGTATCCACCAGCAAATCGAGTTCCGGCGAACTGACCTCATAATCGTTCCGGAGCGATTCGTGCGAGGCATACATCAAGTCAAGAAGTTGCGCGAAAAGTCCGCGTCGAAGGATCCAGGCGGCCTGCAGAGTGCGCGCATTCTCCGTCACGACGTGTCGTGCCCTCCGAAAAAGCACTGGCGGCATTTCGGAACCGAACGCATTCAGCTTTTCCTCCGTAACGTCGCGCAGGCTCTGGATGCCGGGAATGAATTTCTTTAGAAGTTCGACAGCTTCGAGGCACTCGCGCCGGCGATCGTTATAGTCGCTCGCGGCAAGATCGTGCTTGACCCCGCTATCGCAGATCATGAGCGACACGTTAGAAAGATCGACGGGAATGGATTCATACGTGAGAGCCCGACAATCGAGCAACATCGAATATCCCTCTTCGGCGAAGGCCGCGATGAACTGATCCATTATGCCGATCATTGCGCCGGTAAATTCGTGCTCACCCTCCTGGCAGGCGAGCGCCATTTGTTTGCGATCGAGTGGATGGTTCCCAAGCCGCATGAGTGCAGTGGCAACCGCCAGTTCGAGCGATGCCGACGAAGAAAGTCCCGCTCCAACCGGCACATCGGATTCAAGTACCAAATCCGCACCGCCCATCGAGAAGCCCTTTCGTTCCAGAAGCCTCGCTGTGCCTTCAATGTAATTCAGCCAAGGCCCTTTCTTCGGTTCCGGTTTCTGCGAAAGATCGAAGGAGGCTTCCTCCTTGCGGTTCACCGAATAAGCGCGAATTACCGAATCGTTCCGGCTCCGCGCGGCGACAACGGTATCGAAAGTGATAGCGCAGGGCAACGCGAAGCCGTCGTTGTAATCGGTGTGCTCGCCGATAATATTCACGCGGCCCGGCGCCCGAAATAGTCGCACGTCAGCCCTATCGTGATAGCGATTTGTGAACTTGCTTCGAACCTGTTCAGGATTTACCATTCTGCTGGCCTCACTAATTTTTTAAGTTCCGCCGCTTTTTCTTCGGCTAAGGTGTCGTTGATAAATACTCCGGCGCCGGTTTCGCTGCCGGCTAAGTATTTCAATTTATCGGCTTGCCGTAGCGGAGGATAAAATTCGAAATGGAAATGATAGTGATCGTACGTCATGCCATCCGTCGGCGCCTGATGGATGACCATCATATACGGCATAGACTTTTGAAACACACCATCATACGCCACAAGCAATTGCTTCATAGCGAGCGCAAGATCGACTTGCTCTTCTTCCTTGAAATCCAGGAACGATTGCAAATGCCGTTTCGGCAAAAGATGCACTTCGTAGGGCCAGCGCGCAAAGAATGGAATATAAGCCGCGAAATGTTCGGTTTCTACAATCATCCGGCGGCCATCTTTTCGCTCGCGTTCCAAAATATCGCAGAGCAGGCAGTGCCCACTCGCTTCGAAGTGTCGGAGTGTTTGATTCAATTCCCGCTGAACGACAGGCGGAACGAATGGATAGGCATAAATCTGCCCATGCGGATGCGCAAGAGTTACTCCAATTTCCTTCCCCTTATTTTCGAACATGAAAATGTATTTTACAAAATCGAGCTTGCCAAGTTCTCGATAGCGATCGGTCCACGCCAGAATGAGCTTCAGATATTGCCGGGCGGGAAGGCCCGCAAGCGTAGCGTTGTGGTCTGGCGAATACAGCACGACCTCGCAAACGCCTTGCGCGGGACGAACCGGGTACAAATCCGAACCTTCGATGGCAGGCACGGGTGGATCGGGCCGCAGACTCGGGAATTTATTTTCGAACACCACGACATCGTAATCCGGCGCGGGAACTTCCGTTTGGAACGCGCCCGGTTTCGTCGGGCACAGTGGGCAATAATCGGGCGGCGGCAGAAAGGTGCGTTCCTGCCGCTCGGTCGCAGTCGCGAGCCATTCGCCTAATAATGGGTTCCAGCGGAGTTCAGACATGGGGATTCGTGATGCCTAATGCGTTATGCGCGATGCGGGATGCGTGCCTCAGTTTCACGTACTGTCGAAGGTTCTGTGAATGTGTAAAAGATGAGCGGCCGCGTTCCATCGCTCGTCGTTGTTATTTGCTTGTGCATGGTGAGCATGCGTGGCTCAAGCGCTTGCTTTTCGTCGTCCTTCATAGCTGCGATTCTTTCAAAGTGAATGCCAGCGTGGACGTGTACTAGCGACCTCCAGGTCGCGAGTGGCCGGAAGCTGGAGCTTCCGGCTACACAGTGGCAACGTCAATCATGCGGTTCGGCAACTCATGGCTTGCGGCAGCGAGCTGGAAACCGGGTCGCAGCGCGTCCGCTGCCCACTCGCCATCCGCACGGATGACCATCAGGCCACACTGCATGTCTTCGGTGAGATGCGAATCCTTACGGATGCGCTCGATAGCTCGGCGGCACGCTTCCTCGGGCTCGAATGCCTTGCCGAACCATCTCAACAATAGAAAACGCTGAGCAGGCGCGCATCATGAGTTCGCCATCGCCGGTCGCAACAGCGGCCGCGACCGCGCCATCGACGAACAGTCCTGCGCCGATGATCGGCGAATCGCCCACGCGCCCGCGCATTTTGAAGGCCAACCCGCTCGTCGTGCAGGCACCGGCGAGATGGCCATCTTTATCCATCGCGAGAATGCCGATTGTATCATGGGATTCTTTTCGCACAAAGACATACTCCTGCTCGCCTTCTTCCGACCGGCGCAGTCGAACGTGAAGCTTATCCGGCTGCCTCATCCATTCTTCCCACAGCGATTTCGCTTTTTCGGTCAGGAGATTGGTTTTCGAAAATCCTTCCCGCTCGGCAAATTGCTCCGCGCCCTCGCCCGCAAGCATGACGTGCGGCGTTTTTTCCATCACACGCCGCGCGATGGAAATCACATGCTCGTAATTTCGCACAAACGCAACCGAGCCGCAATTGCCGGCGTGATCCATAATGGAAGCGTCGAGCGTAACTTCGCCGGTGGCGTCCGGCAGCCCGCCGCGGCCAACGGACATGCTCGTAAGATCGCTTTCGCAATCGCGCGCGCCGAGTTCCACTGCATCCAGCGCGCTTTTGCCGCTCGCAATCGCTGCAAACGTTACCTGATTCGGGTGGAAGCCATGCTTCCAGGTGGAGAGAGAAATGAGCATGGTTGGGTAAAATTATAACCGCATTTTGGAGATGACACCACTATCTATTCGCACAGTGTCCGATGTTAAAGTATCAATCACCCAAAAGCTAAACGTACCGCTGAAAAGATTATTCACCGTATCAATGCTCGTAATTCTTAACATCCCGGTATGTTTCTCGTCGGTGGAATATGTATATTCGATTCCGTTTTTATCGGTGTCGGGCCGCAGCTGAACAGAAGCGCCACCTTCCAAAACATGAGGATTTATTTTCACGGTATCCTGCCAAAATTGAGATGGAACTGTCTGCATGTCGAGCAAGAAAGTACCCGTGTCAGGTAATCCATTTTGAGTGCTTGATGGATAAGGAAGGCTACGGACAACAAAGCCAATTTGAGCACTTATTGTGCCCGTTGGATCGCTTGATCCGTCACCAGAAATATTTAAAATAGAGTCAGAAGGAGAATAGGTGGCTATCATGGAGAAAAAGCCAGGATACACATAGTAGTCGCCAATTTCGTAGTGCTGACTCCGGGCAAAAAAAGTAATTTGGGCGCCGCTCCGTATGCCGCCCCCGCAGGGATTACAAACCGACATCTGCGAGCATCCCGCGGCAGTCAAAAGAAGAATGAGAAACCCGAAGCGTCGCATGCAAAGCAAACACCCTTCGATCAAAGGATTGTTCGCGGAATTTGAAAAATGAAAGCTGAGCGAGTTTTGTTACAGCTTGAAGCACACAAAATTTTTAACCTCATTTTTCAAGAAAAATCATGGCAGATCTAAAAGACAGCAAGACATTCCACAATTTGAAAGAAGGCTTCGCCGGAGAATCGCAGGCGAACCGACGCTATCTCTATTTCGCGCGGCAGGCGGATATTGAGGGCTACCCTGATGTCGCCGGCGTGTTCCGCGATACGGCGGAGGGCGAAACGGGACATGCCTTCGGCCACATGGAGTTCCTCGCCGAAGTCGGCGATCCCGCGACGGGCCTGCCCGTCGGCGATACAACGACGAACCTGAAAGCCGCCGTCGCCGGCGAGACCTACGAGTACACCGAAATGTACCCCGGCTTCGCCAAGACCGCGCGCCAAGAAGGCTTCGACGAAATCGCCGAGTGGTTCGAAACCTTAGCGCGCGCAGAGAAATCGCACGCGGGAAGGTTCCAGAAGGCTTCGGATAGCATCGTCGCGTAATTGTCTGAACTATGATTTTTTTGATTTATGTGATTCTTATGATGGGATCGAAATGATGACGCGATCGACGGAACTATCGCGGGGAAGCGAATCAAAAATCATGTTCCAATCAAGAGAATCACATAAATCATAGTTCAAATGATGGTCTTTGATATCCACGACCCTCGCTACTGGGACTCCGCCGATCTTCAGGCGGAGTTCACGCGCGTGCTCGAAGTGTGCCACGGCTGCCGCCTGTGCGATGGCTTGTGCCCGCCGTTCTCGGATATTTTCGACCGCATCGATGCGGAAGATGATAAGCTAACCGCAGCCGGTGGCGCCACTCTCCACTCGGAAAATCCGGTTCATCAGCTCACGAAATCGGATTACGATCACACGGTCGATTACTGCTATCAATGCAAGCTTTGTTACCCGAAGTGCCCGTACACTCCGCCGCACGAGTACATGCTTGATTTTCCGCGGTTGCTCCTTCGTGCGGATGCGATCAAGACGAAAGAGCATAGCAAACCGCTCAAACAAAAGCTGGGGGATAAAATTACCGGCGATACGGATCGCTCCGGCAAAATCGGCGCGGCAATTCCCGGCCTGATGAATTGGGCCGGCAACAATAAGCTCGGGCGAATCCTTCTCGAAGAAGTTGCCGGAATCGACCGGCGGAAAACGCTTCCCCAATACCAGAGCGAAACGTTTCAGAAATGGTGGAAAAAGAAAAGCACCACCCCCCAGCCTCCTCCTCTTGCAGAGCAGGGGGAGTTAAGAGTCGCGCTCTTCTATACTTGCATGGTCGATCAGAATAAACCGTGGATCGGCAAACAGTATGTGGAAATTTTGGAGAAGTTTGGGATCGAAATCGAAGTGCCGGAGCAAGAATGCTGTGGGATGCCGGAGCTGGGCACGGGAGATGTGGCGAGAGTCACGAAAGTGGTTGACCGGAATATCGCCCGGCTCATTCCATTCGTGGATCGTGGTATGAAAATTATCGCGATGAGCCCGAGTTGCTCAATGATGCTCCGGCTCGAAACGCTCGATTATGCGACCGACAAAGATGCGGCGAAACAAGTCATGGCGGCGGTGATGGACCCCTGCGAATACTTGATGCGGCTACACCGCGAGAAAAAAATAAAACTCGAATTCCCGATGCCCGTCGGAGAAAAGGTTACCTATCATTTGCCCTGTCACCTGCGGGTGCAGAATGTGGGATTTAACTCCCGCGATTTGATGAAGCTCATTCCAGGCTTGCAAGTAACGATGGTTCAGCAATGCTCTGGGCCACGATGGCGCGTGGTCCGCCAAGAAGGAATATTACGAGATTTCGCTGGACGTGGGCAAGAAGCTTTTCAAAGCCATCGACAAAGAGAAGCCGGCCCCGGTTGCGAGCGATTGTTCCCTCGCGCATCTGCATATCGAAGAGGGAACCGGAGAACGGGCGATGCACCCGATCGAGATCGTACATAGGGCACTAGGACTGTCTGAACTATGATTTATGTGATTGGAACATGATTAGATTTTGCATACACTAATACTATTGCAATGACACCAATTGTTAAGCCAGAATATCCGGATAGCGAGCTTACCGGCCGTATTATCGCGTGCGCCATGCGAGTTCATTCCGCGCTTGGGAACGGATTTCAAGAAGTGGTATATCAGAGATCGCTTGCTATGGAATTGCGTGACGATGTAATCTCGTTTTCGCGCGAGCATGACATGCCTATTTATTATAAAGGGGAACCCGTTGGAATGAGGCGAGTGGATTTCCTGATCGAGAATCGAATTTCCGTCGAGTTGAAAGCCTTGATCGAACTCCAAGACGTGCATCTTGCACAGGCCATAAATTATTTGGAAGCTTACAATATAAAAACAGGACTGCTGATTAATTTTGGCGCGAAAAGCCTGAAATTCCATCGGCTTTCAAACTCGAAATATCAACCTACCCGGAATATCGACGTACCAAAAAAATACTCATCGAGCCAATCACAAAAATCACATAAATCATAGTTCAGATGATTACTTTGAACGACATCTTAGATATCGCACAATACGAAAAGCAGCGCCCCGAATTCCGCGCGCGCATGATCGAGGCGAAGAAGCACCGGCGCATTCACGTCGGACCGGTCATGACCTTCGTCTTCGAGAACCGCGATACGGTACTCTTTCAGATTCAGGAGATGATGCGCGTCGAGCGCATGGTGCATGAAGAGCAGATCCAGCATGAGATCGAAACGTACAGCCAGCTGCTTCCCGCGCACGACGAGCTTTCGGCCACGCTGTTGATCGAGATTACGGATAAGGAAAAGATCAAACCCACGCTCAATTCGCTGGTTGGCCTCACTCAACATTGCGTTTTTCTTGTCATCGGCGAAAAAGAAATCGAGACGATATTCGATGAAGAGCAATCCGAAGAAGGCAGGATCAGCGCAGTCCAATACGTTCGCTGGAAATTAGACGAGGAAGATGTGGAACGAATCCGCTTCGGGCAGGCGGAGGTGAGCATTATGGTCCGCCATCCGAACTACCATCATTTTACCCGGCTGACAAACGAGCAGCGGGAAGCAATCGCGCGGGATTTGAGCGAGTAAATTATAGCACCCGCAGTTCCTTCGGCGAACTCGTCAGGACCTCGCAACCGTCACGACGAATCACAACGTCATCCTCTATGCGGGCACCGCCTAAGCCATCCAAATAGATTCCGGGCTCGATGGTAACCACCATATTCGGTTCCAGCTTGTATTTCTCCCCGCGCTGGGAAACTTTTGGAAGTTCGTGGACTTCGATACCCAGCCCATGGCCCGTCGAATGCCCGAACTTCGAGCCATAGCCGTGCAAGGTAATATAATCGCGCGGGATAGTGTCCAGCTCGCGAGCAGTCATCCCGGCCTGGGCTTTGTCGATGCCTTCCTGTTGTGCCGTGCGAACGATCTCGTACACTTTTTGCAATTCAGATGGAACTTTGCCAACCGCCACGGTGCGCGTCATATCCGAATTGAATCCTTTATAGACGCATCCGAAATCCAGCGTAACAAGTTCGCCCTTCTTGATCTTTTTTGAGGAAGCCGCGCCGTGCGGAAGTGCCGAACGCTCCCCACTTGCGACGATAATGGTAAATGCTTCGCGCTCGCCGCCGCACTTACGCGTTTGGTACGCGATCTCGGCGGCGATATCAAGCTCCGTCACTCCCGGCTTTATCTCCGGCAACACATTTTCATAGACGGCATCCCCGATCTCCGCCGCCTTGCGAATGGCTTCGATCTCCTCCTCGGATTTGATCATCGTGAGCTTTTCCACTACCTCGGTTTGCGGGTCGAGCTTCACGTGTCGGAATTTCGTTCGAAGAAAATCGAACATGGCGTAGCTAATGTGATTTTTTTCGAACCCGAGATGATCGTAATCCGAAAACATCTGCTTCTCGACGAGCGCATCGGGAATCGTTCGATCCCGATCGACGATCGAGAATCTTCGCTCCCAAGACTTCGGACTTCACTTGGGCCTTATAGCGGAAATCGGTAAAGAAATGCGGCTTGCCTTGCGCTGGAACGATTAGCAGCCCGTTCGAGCCGGTATAGCCGACCAAGTATTGAATGTGGGGCAAATGCGTGACGATGAGCGCATCGAGGCCAATATCTTTAACTATCCGTTGTAACTTTGCTATACGAGCCATGGGTCCAGATGTAGTTGAGTTCCCTCCGTGACGAGTGATCGTTGCGCCCGAGGGTCGTTCTAATGAGTTCAAACGTAGCGGCGGGCACTAAAGCTTCTGGAAAATGGCTTTGTGCCGCGATTTTTGCATCCGCACGTCGGCACAATAGGCTGAAGAAACCTGTTTTATAACCCCTAACGAAAGCTCTTAAGAATGATTATCATTATGCAACACGGCGCGACGCAGCCGCAAATCGACCAAATTACGCAGCACTTGCGCAGCCGCGGCATTCGCGCTGAACGCCTCGATGGGCACGAGCAAACGGTCATCGGCGTCGTTGGTGGCAGCGGCGGCTACGATATTGCGGCTATGTCCGCGATGCCGGGCGTCCAGGAAGTAGTGCGCGTCCGCTCGCCCTATCGGCTTTCCTCCCGTTCCGCCCACCCCGAAGATACCGTGATCACGCTCGCCGATGGAACACGAATCGGCGGCATTGCTCCGAGTATCGTTATCGCCGGGCCATGCTCGGTAGAATCCGAAGATCAGCTTCGGCGAACGGCGGAAGTCATTCGCAAAGCCGGCGTGCGCTTCATGCGCGGAGGCGCATTCAAACCCCGAACCTCTCCTTATTCTTTCCAAGGACTCGGATTCGATGGGCTGGAACTGCTCAAAAAGGTTAGCAAAGAGTTCGATCTCTTCATCGTTTCCGAAGTGATGGAACCAGCCCATGTTCCCGCCATCGCAGAATTCACAGACATCGTGCAAGTTGGTTCCCGAAACATGCAGAACTATCCGCTCCTGCGGCAAATCGGGAATATCCGGAAGCCGGTGATGCTCAAGCGCGGGGCGGCAGCGACGATCGAAGAATGGCTCATGGCGGCGGAATATATTCTCTCCGGTGGAAATGAAAAGGTGATTTTGTGCGAGCGGGGCATTCGATCCTTCGAAACATCACTTCGATTCACGCAGGATATTAGCGCGGTTCCGGTGATTAAAAAGCTTTCACACCTGCCGATTATCGTCGATCCATCGCATGCGACGGGACGGCGCGATATGGTTTCGAGCATGGCACGCGCCGCGATTGCTGCCGGCGCGGATGGCATCATGGTCGAGGTTCATCCCGATCCCGATCGCGCCCTTTCGGATGGCGCCCAAAGCCTGACCTTCGAGCTCTTCGAGGAAATGATGGGGGAACTCGTGCGCGTCGCGGACGCCGTGAATCGCCCATTACTCATCGAGCCGCGCACTCCGCTATCGCGGACGAATCATCGCACCACAATCGAGGCAGTAAAGCAATGACCCCTCGCGAGATTATTCGTTCCGCTCGCACTATTGCGGTGGTTGGCATCAGCGATAAGCCCGACCGCCCAAGCAACGACGTTGCCCGGCAGCTTCAGCGTCGGGGATATACAATAATTCCCGTCAATCCAGCGATCAAAGAGTGGAATGGCATTTCGGTCTATCCGCGCGTTTCCGCAATTCCTGAGAATATCGAGATCGATATCGTCGATATTTTCCGGCGAAGCGAAGACACACCGGAACGTCGTCCGAGATGCCTTGCTTCGTGCGAATAGGCCGGGCGCCATCTGGCTGCAATTAGGAATTGTGAGCGCCGAATCCCGCCGGCTTGCCGAAGAGGCAGGGCTTTCGTTCGTCGAGGACCATTGTACGGCAGTTGAAGCGGCCCTGGCACAGAGCCACGTGGAAACTTAGAGCAGTTCCCGCGCGATCACGATTTTCTGAATGTGCTCGGTGCCTTCGTAGATTTGAAGGCCCTTGATATCCCGATAATATCGTTCCACTGGATACTCGTTCGAATATCCGCGACCGCCATGTAGCAATACTGCATCCGAAGCAGCTTTACACGCTGCATTAGCCGCAAAATATTTTGCGATCGATGTTTCGAGTTTCGTGGGTAATCCCTGATCCTTCATCCATGCCGCGCGATAGACCAGGAGGCGCGAGGCATCGAGCGATGCTTTCATTTCGGCGAGCATGGATTGAATCATCTCGAAATCGGCGATGCGCTTCCCGAATTGTTTTCGTTCCTTCGCAAAGGATACGCACGCATCGAGGCACGCCTGATGGACGCCAAGCGCGCCGGCGGCTACGCCCAAGCGGCCATGATCCAGCGCGGACATTGCCACTTTAAATCCCATCCCTTCGCCCCCGAGGAGGAGATCATCGCCAACATGTGTGTCTTTGAACGTAATCTGTGCGTGGTCACTCGCGCGATGACCGAGTTCCTGGCCTGGCATTCGCGTTCGCTCGATTTCAGGATTGTTCAAATGAACAAGATAGGCCGAGACCTGTTCGTGCCGTTTCTGTTCTTTCAATGTATCGAGTTTCGCGAATACAAGTGCCACGCGCGCAATATTGCCATTCGTGATCCAGATCTTTTCACCGTTCAAGGTGTAGAAAGTGGAGTTATGCTCCTTGACGAACGATTTCTTCGCTGTCGTTTGAATGCTTGCCGCGTCGCTGCCGGCTTCTGGTTCCGTGAGGGCGTAGCAGCCGATGACTTCGCCGTGCGCCATGGGTGGCAAATATCGCTGTCTTTGCTCTTCCGTTCCCCACGCATGAATGCATTGCATGACGAGCGACGTATGCACCGTCATAAATCCGCGCACGCTCGAACAGGCGCGGCCCAGCTCTTCATAAACGAGCGCGAGCGAAAGATTATCCATCTCGCTGCCGCCATACGCTTTGGGAATCGTTCCGCCGAGCAGGCCAAGCTCCGCCATTTCGCTCACGAGCGAGAGGGGCATCTCGCCCGCTTCATCCATTTCGCGGGCCACCGGAGCTACGCGGTTCTGCGCGAAATCGCGGGCGATGGATTGCCAATGGAGCTGCTTTTCGGTCAGAGTGAAATCCATTAGTCGTTCACAACCGCAATCCCTTCGATTTCAATCAGCGCCCCATCTTCGAACAGGTTCGAAACTTCGACGAGCGACATCGCCGGGAAATACTTCCCAAAATAATTCCGATAGACGGAGCCGATCTCTTTTAGGTGTGCCTTGTATTGCTCTTTATCTTTGACGAAAATGAGCAGCCGCGCAATGTCCGTCATTTCCGCGCGAGCGGCGAGCAGGACTTCCCGCAAATTCGCGAGCGCCTGATCGAATTGCTTCGCGATGTCCCCTTCGCCCACGATTGCGCCCTGCGCATCGAAGGCGACTTGCCCGGCGAGATAGATCGTCCGCGTGCCATCGGATTCGATTCCGTGCGAATAACCCGATGGCTTTACCAATGACGCGGGATTGATGCTTCGAATTCAAGATAAAAGCTATTTAAAAATAACGAGCGTTCCCGCTATTTTATCATGCATCGCTTGCTTCTTTTTCGTCCAGCCAGCCATCATAAAGCCGATACAGAGCGAGAGAAAAGAAAGAAGTTTTGCAAAATGTCGTCCGGTTGCGCGTCCAAAATTAATTCGGTTCCCATTTTCGTCCGTCACAATAATTCCCAGCGCCATTTTTCCAATCGTTGCTTGCAGGCGCGAACTTTCCATGATCGCATAATAAAGCCAAAAAAGTAGCACAAAGATCCAATCTAAAAGAAGCAACATCGAATGGTCCGAAGGCAACGAACCGAGTTTCGGAAAATTTTTGAAAAGGCCGAATCTGATCCACACCGGAATTGAAACGAAATCGAGAATTATAGCATCCAAGATATACGCCCAAAACCGTCGCCAAAACCCGGCATAGCTTATAACGGGATGCTCCGGCGGAGGAGTTATCGTAACCGGACTCATGGTGTATTCCATATTTTCTTCCTTTCTACGAAGCTGCGAACGCATTTTCCGCCACCTGCGTGGGAACCGCCGATTGCTTTGAGAGCACAAGCGTTCCGGCGATGATGTCATGCAGTCCTTGCTTCTTCGAGGTGAACGCAATCATGAGATAGCCAATGCATAATATCAGTTCCGAGAGTATGCTCGCGAAGAACCGTGCGGTCGCTCGGCCAAAGCTAATCCGGCGCCCTTCCATGTCCGTGACACGAAGGCCAAGGGCCAGCATCCCGACGGTAGCCTGTAACTTAGAACTCTGCATTAGCGCGGGATAGAGCCAAGATCCAAAACAAATGAAAATGTAGAACAGGATCATCACACCGGTTGCGGCACCCTGGTTTCCATGGCCGAACGCGGAAAACCCGCCCCCAACCAGCATCAAAATTACCATCAGAATTCCGAACGCGGCTCCGCCAACCAATCCATCCAGAAATGCGGCAAAAAATCGCTTCCAGAAACCGGCGTATTGAACAGCCGCATTCTCCACCAACGTGGTGGGCGTGGCTCCAACAGGACTCATGGTGTATTCCATAACTATAATTTATTTAAGTGATTGATTCAAAGCAGAAAATTCAAAATTAAGCACAAAAATTACTCGAACCGCAAAAATCAGAATTTCATCGCCCCTCGAATTTCGGTTCCCGCTTTTGCGAGAAGGCTTCGTGGAACTCCCGATGATCGCGCGTTTGCATCATAAGCGCCTGCGCGGTGGCTTCCTGCTCGATGGCGCTGGCCAGGTCCATGTTCCACTCGTTATTCAAAAGCCTCTTGGTGAGACCGAGCGCCAGCGTGGCACTCTTCGATAATCGTTTCGCCAATGCGAGCGATTCATTCTCCAAATCGGCGATCGCGACAACTTTGTTTGCCAGACCAATTTTCTCTGCTTGCTCGGAAGAGATGGTATCGCCGAGCATCAACATTTCCGTCGCGCGCGCGAGGCCTACTAGCTTAGGAAGCAAAAACACCGCGCCCATATCAGCTCCGGTCAAGCCGACCTTCTGAAAGAGAAATGCAATCTTCGCCTCCTTTGCAAAGATGCGGAAATCGCTGGCGAGTGCGATCACCGCGCCCGCGCCAGCCGCGATTCCATTGACGGCGGAGATAATTGGCTTTTCGAGTGTGCGCATATTAGCGATGAGTTCGCCAGACATCCGGGTAAAATCGAGCAAGCCTTTTACATCGCGCTTTAATAATTCCCCAATGATTTCATGCACATCCCCACCTGAGCAGAATCCGCGGCCGTTGCCCTCGAGGAGGACAACTTTTACATCGTCTGCCGTGCGAAGCTTGTAGAATAAATCGGCGAGATCGCGATATACCTTGAAGGTGAGCGAATTCAGGGTTTCCGGTCGGGCAAATTTCACCCGAGCGATACCGTCGTTGGCGGAAAAGAAGAATGAGTTCATGTCGTAACGAGTAGCGAGGTATGAGTAACGAGTAATGAGAGATAAGAAATTCACATGCTTTCGGCATAATAATAGAAAGAAATAATACTGTACCTCGCGTCCTTCCTGGGCGCTTTTGTCGCTTTTTGAATCATGTCGGGAACAATAACAACCGAAAAACGGCACCGCATCCGCGAAATCGAGCGCGAAATTCCGCGCGCGCTGGTTCGTATTGAAAAAAAAATCGTAAAATTTCCGTTTCAGCGATATTTCATCGGGCATCAAAAGCCGGAGGAACCCAAGTTCAAGCCGAATTGGAAAACTTGGTCCAACGAGATGCTCACGCTCGCCTGGCTTGGGCAATCGACCGTGCTCATTAATTTTTATGGGACGTGGATCATTACCGATCCTGTCTTTAGCGACCGATGCGGCGTCAGCGTTGGTCCGATCACCGTTGGCCCGCGAAGGATGGTTCACGCGCCACTCCAGCCGGAAGAGTTGCCGCCGCTCGATCTTATTCTTATCTCTCACGCGCACATGGATCACACGGACATGCCGTCGCTGAAGCAAATTTGTGTGCAGAATAGGCATGAGGGGCAAGCAGGGACTAAATTTGTCATTGCCGCAAATACCAAAAACATCTATCTGCCTCTTAAACCAAACTCCATTCAGGAATTGGATTGGGGCGACCAAATCGAAATAAATTCGATCGGCGATCTCCACGTCGAAGCAATCGAGGTGCGTCACGCCGGTTGGCGAATGCCGTGGCATCCGTGCCGCTCGCGCTTGGAACCAAACGGAATGAGCTACAATGCCTATTTCGTGGAGAAGCGCGATGAGCATGGCGAACTTCACTCCTTCGTTTTCGGCGGCGATACCGGCTACATCGATTCGTTCCGCAAAATAGGCGAACGGATGCAACTTATGGGCCGCGAGATCGAGTGCGCAATCATGCCCATCGGAACCTACAACCCGTGGGTGCAAACGCACTGCAATCCCGAGCAGGCATGGCGCATGACGCAAGAAATGAACGCACGGCATATCGTTCCGATTCACTGGAATACCTACACTCAATCTTCGGAGGCGCGCTACGAACCGATTGAATGGCTCAAGCAGGTGGTGGATCGGCCGCAGGCGGTCGCGCTTTCCGAGCATGGTGAGACATGGAGCCTGCCGGAACCATGATACCGAGAGATTTCTAAGATTAAGAAGGCTGTTTATTTGTTACCGTTAGTGGTGATGATTCCGCTGCCGCGGCTTCATCTTTGAATCTCATCTCATAAATCACAAGGACCTGCCCACAAAACATTTCAACATGTTACCCGAACGTATTGCCCGCTTGGATGAACTCGCTCGAAATCTATGGTGGAGCTGGTCTCCGGAGTCGCGCGATCTCTTTCGTTCCATCTCTGTGCGGCTTTGGCGCGTGACGAATCACAACCCGGTGCTGCTACTCCATACGGTTACCCCTGATCGGCTGGAACGCCTTGCTGCCGACCCGGATTTTCTCAAACGCTATGAGGCACTCCTCCGCCGCTTCGATGGCTATATGCGTGCATCGCGTACTAAGCGGTCCAAGCTGGAACCTTCGGAGCCAGGCTCGCCTCGCGTCGCATACTTCTCGGCCGAGTACGGGCTGCATGGCAGCCTACCCATCTATTCCGGCGGATTGGGAATTCTTTCCGGCGATCAGACTAAAACAGCGAGTGATCTCGCGCTCGATTTCACCGCGGTCGGATTTATGTATCCGAAGGGTTACTTCGATCAGGAAATTCTGCCGGATGGAGAGCAAGTCGCTCACTATGACGAGCTCGACATTCCGAACGTTGCCATCGAGCGAGTGAAAGACCCGCGCGTTTCCACCGGCGAGCCGCTCCTGATTTCGCTCTCCATGCAGCGCCCTGAGGATTTGCTCCACCTGCAGGTATGGCTCGTGCGATGCGGGCGGGTGAATATTTATTTGATGGATTCGAACGTCGATGCCAATGACCCCGCTAACCGCGATATTACCACCCGCCTGTATGGCGGCGACCGTGAATACCGCCTGCGGCAAGAGATTGCTCTCGGCATTGGCGGAATTCGAGTTTTGCGGGCGTTAGGCTTGCAACCGGATGTGTTTCATGCCAACGAAGGGCATGTGGCCTTCAACTTTGTCGAACGCTTGCGCGAGGCGATGAAGGCCGGTCTTTCGCTCGAAGAGGCAACGGCGGCTGTGCGAAAATCTTCCGTGTTTACGACGCACACCCCGGTTCCGGCAGGCCACGATGCCTTCTCGAACGAGCTCATCGAGAGGTACTTTTGGCATTACTGGCCGGAACTCGGAATGACGAAGGAACAATTTTATGCGCTCGGAGATCACGGCGGAATGTTTAACATGACAGCGCTCTCGCTCAATCTTTCCGAGCACCGGAATGCTGTCAGCAAAAAGCATGGCGAAGTAACTGCGGCGATGTGGCCGGAATACGTTTCAGGCACGGCCGAACACGCAAGACTGGAGACTACCAATGAGAAGCCTACTCGTAGCTCTTCACGCGCAACTCTTCACTATATAACGAATGGCATTCACGTTCCAACATGGCTCGCGCCGCAGAATGGAGCAATTATTCGACCGGGAACTTGGCAAAACATGGCCCGAGCATTTAGACGACCCGGCATTTTGGAGCGGTGTACGCGATATGCCCGATGAAGCGTTTTGGCGAGTGCGGGTCCAGCTCAAAACGAGCCTTTTTAGCTTCATTTCCGATCTGGTACGGCGAAAATGGCAGGCGAAAGATCAATTCTCTTCGCTCACCATGCACCCTTCTCTCTTCGTCTCTGCCGGACTGTTGCTCGATCCGAGTATTCTTACGATCGGCTTCGCGCGGCGGTTTGCTACATACAAGCGCGCCACATTAATCTTCAATGATTTAGAGCGTCTCGATGGCTTTGATCACCGATCCGCTTCGGCCGATTCAAATTATCTTTAGTGGCAAAGCACATCCGGCGGATGAAGGTGGGAAGCAACTCATTCGCCAGATATGGAACTACGCGCTGGATCCCGCATTTGCCGGCCGCATTGCATTTATCGAAAATTATGGGATGCACTCTGCGAAATATCTCGTACAAGGCTGCGACCTCTGGATGAACAATCCGAAAGCCCCGCTCGAGGCATCTGGAACCAGTGGAATGAAGGCCGCCATCAATGGCGTTCCAAACTGTTCCATTCTCGATGGATGGTGGATGGAGGGACTTGTTAGTCCTCAGTCCTCTGACCTGAGTCCTCAGTCGGGCGAATCAGAGAAGGAACTCAGGACTCAGGATTTAGCACTCAGGACTCGTAATGGCTGGGGTTTTGAAGGGGCAACCACCGGTTCACAGGAGGAGCAGGACCATTCCGATGCCTCACGGATGTACGATGTGATCGAGCATGAAATCGTTCCGCTTTATTATAACAAGGGAATCGACGGCATTCCTCACAAATGGCTGGAAGTTGCGAAGGAATCCATCGCCACGATTCTCCCCCGCTTTTCCGGCGAGCGCATGATGCACGAATACGTAGAGAAGATGTACAAGCCAGCAGCGGGGAAAGAATAATAAGCGGCAAATTCGGAAGCGCGGCCATGACACGCTCATGGAAGCACAAAGATTGCGCTACCCGAACTCCCCTCCGTGCGGACCGTCGCAATGTACGTTCCCGCCACCTTGGAAACATTCTGCATGATCGGGACAACGTACATTCCAGGCCCCGTGTTGGCTACCGATGTGCGTTGATGGATTCGACCGAGATCATCATAAATAGTTACATTCGCGTTGGAGTGAGTCGGAAGTTTAAACTGAACCGAAAGGTCAACTGCGCTTTGTCGAGCGATGGAAACGCGAAGCGGCTCAGGAGCACCGGTTGAAGCAACACCGGCGGGTGCATGATAACCTTGGATCGGAATGCTATCAAAAGTGAGGACGCCAATTCCTCGGCGATTGACAATCCACGGGCCTTCATAGACGGTGGCCGTATCGCTATAATTTTGATCGGGTAAATAGTTTAGATAGGAGGCGGTGGAATGCCCGTTCAGAATTAATTCGATCGTATCCAGCTTTGGCAGCACTTGGTGGACGGCACCGCTTTCTCCATCCAGGTAGAAATAATCACTCATTGCTTCCGGGTGGGCGGCCAGCGGCGTGTCGTCGATAATACTTAGGGAGTCGGAACGCCGCATAATGATTCGAATTTCGGAACTATCTGGATTGGCGTAAAATACCGACTGAACATTTGGTGCATCGATTTCGGAGGTATCGGAGGAACCATAGTAATCCCGAGCCACGAGCCGCGCAAGATTATCGCCGATATCGACATAACCATATGCATCATAATGGCACCCATCGTGACCTTCGATCCCAACCGTGGACAACACCTCGATCCCAGGCAAAGAATCCACGAGCCTTCGTTGCACCTCGCGCAGCGCGGAACCTCCCGGCGGGCCACAGCCGGGGCGCACTTGCAAGACGTAGGTGACTCTCGATGCTGGAGCAGGATAATCCTGCTGCCAATCACTATTTAACGTTTTAAAGTTCTCGAAGTAATTCGCAGCGGTATTATACTCACCCTGATCCCAAAAAATAGCCTTGATTTGTTTTTGACAACCCGCCTTGTGGACCCGATATAACAAACTTCCATAGACGGTTTGTAGGTTTTCGGGATTGGAATTCGAGCGAGCATGCTGCTCGATGGTCGAACCACCGGCCGCTCCATTAATTATGCACGTAGGTATGCCAAAATTATTCAGGAGTAGCGTCTGAAGTTCCATGCCCCATATCCCGACCATATATGGCCCGGTGAATGCAGTGTACGTGAGGCCCCAATCGTTCCCATTTGCCAAACCCCACGAGGTATCGGCAGGATCGTAGGTATCGAAATTTTCATTTGGCGTCTGCACACCAAACGATCGGAGAAACGGCGATTGCCAAAAGAACCATGCAATCGCCGCATGCGCATTCGATTGGCCATCGATAATATAAACATCGCCTGCCGTTAAATCGGCGGCCTCCCCTTCGTAAAAAAGTGCGCTACCCTTTTCGCACCATACGACGTAAGAATACAGCGAACGTTCCGCAAGAATGGAATCCTGAAGTTCGAAGGTTGCGGAATCAGGAGAATATTTTAGTGCAAAAGAGGATCTTTTTTGCAACTGACCATCCCGAAATTTTTCTATAATGATCGAATCGTATCCAGCTTCCAACACCGCTCCTGCTATCACAATCTTTCCATAATTCGATGCATCCCGTGGCACAAATTGCAGATGGGAAGGCAGGGAAGTCCAGGCAATAGCTGGAGAACGCTGGGATTGAAACGCAAGCCCGCCTGGGGTGTTCGTAATAGTTGCGATGGTGCCATAACGTCGGAACACGAAGCCATGGACAGGGTCAGTGATACTATCGAGAGTAGATGCGTCAATAGAAAAGGAGGCATACAGTCCCTGCTCGGTACCTGGAATTGCACTGTAAAGATCCGACCGAATTGCTTCTTCATCTCTTGCGATGCTCCAAATTCGAAGTTGCTGCAATGCCCCCGAGAATTGACCGATGCGAAGGATGCCATCGCCAGTGGGGGCGGTAAGCATACCCCGCCCAACCAACATTCCATTCCGGTATAGTTTCCAAAGTGAATCATCTTTGGTAACTGCGATATGAACCCATTCGCCAAGCTGCGGGAGAATGCTATTTCCGGTAATCGAAGGATTCCGATCGCCTGCAGCGATCGTCATCGGGCTTGGGAACCCCGGCGTAAGATTCTCAAAGAGGAACAGCCCGAAGCCGGAGGAATCGCCGCCATAGGAAATGGGCCAACCTGTTTGGAATGTGGAATCCAGCCGAACCCAAGCTTCAATCGTGAACCGATCCAGCGTATCGAGGCGCATTGGGCACTCGTAAAAGCCAGAATGCGTGAATTTGAGCGCGCGATTATTTTGCGCTCGGCAGGGGTGAGTGCACGCGAAAAGCAGGAAAAGTGTTCCCGCCGCGCTGCTTCGTAATTTGCGACTTGAACGCAGGGGAAAAATAAATCCCATTTGAACGGATGCGACGATAACGTGTTATACCTTTAAACCAGTAAAGAACCCCTTTTCGTGCGATCGTATTCTTTCCTCCCAGCCGGACCCTCGGCGCCCACCCAGCGCCGCCACATGCGCCGTGCTGCTTTCATCTTCGTTTTTCTTTTGGCGATTGGAAGGATGGCTTCGGCTCAAACGGTTCCCTCGAACCCGATCCTCTGGTTGCAGGCGGACAAGGGAGTGGTGATGGAAGGAGGTCACGTCGCTGCTTGGAGCGATCAGAGCGGAAATGGTAACGACGTCCGCATGGACGATACCTCGCATCGGCCCGATTTCACGACGGATGCGGGACGCCCGGTCATCTTGTTTCATGGCTGGAACTATCTTGTCGGCCCGGATATCTTCCCGGCGGATTCGGATTATACGATTGCCGTAGTCGCAAAACTGAACGACACCACTGCAATCAATAATCTCGTTTCGGGAAACGCGCATGCACTCTATTTCCCGAACGACCGCTATCCCCATGTTGTCCATCAATTTTTCTATGAACAGGAGGTTTCCACCGTTCCCGTTTGGCGAGATAGTTTCTCCGCGATAACTGCGCTATATTCTCAAGCATACGGGCAAGCCGCGCTCTACATTAATGGTCAGTTTGCCGATTCGTCATTCGTAGGGTCTAATACGGACAGCACGCTCTATGTTGGGTCCTACCACGGTGGATACTTTCTGCAAGGGGAAATCGAAGAAGTGCTGCTCTACAATCGCGAATTGGATTCGGCCGATCGCGCATCTTTAAATGCCTATCTTCTGAACCGTTATAGCATCCTTCCTTCTCCGCGGCCTCCAAAGGCTGACAGCACCTTTTCGGAAATCCCAAACCAACTTCAACTATATCCTCGCGGAGCGGACGATTCCGCAACAGTTCCCATCTCCGGAACGATATACACACCAGAAGCGGATTCTTTGTACGTCGTTCAATATAAGAGTGGCGAAGCGATCAGTCGCGAAAGCCAGCGGCTCGTCTATCAGGATGATCGCGCAAAATTCCAATTCTCGTTCCGCATCCATGCAGAACTAAGTGAATACCGCTTCGATATTCACCTCATTCGTGGAAGGTCGGATTCACTTCTTTCTCGACGCGACAGCATCGCCTGCGGAGATATGTTCCTCATGGATGGGCAAGGTATTTCCTATAAGGGCTTCGATGTCGATACCTTCCGCAACGAATACTGCCGCAGCCTCGGCCCGCGCGAGAGCCATAATTTGCGCGATACAAATTGGGTGCTTTCCGATGGTCGCGTCGGTGCGGCCGATCTGAGAATTCAGCAGGATCTAATAACATATCAACGGCTGCCCTCCTGCTCGATTAATGAGTCCATTGGCGGAACGAATATAGAAACCCACTTTAGGAATGACACGGATAAATACGACCTCCGCACGATTTATGGCCGAACCCTCTACCGTGCAACGAAAACCGGGATGCTCAATGCTATCAAGGTAATGTATTGGTGTCAGGGTAACGCAAATTATGCTCCCGGTTACTTCCAGAAATTTCTGAAACTTTATGATGCCTGGAAAGACGATTACCCCAATCTTCAGAAAGTCTATCTCTTGCAAATTCGACCCACCGGTTGTGACTTCGGCAATATCGATATGCGTGATGTCCAACGATGGATGGGAGACTCGCTGCCCCACGTGGAGCCCATTGCCGAAGCCGCCATTCCCTTTCAAAATCGCTGCGAGTATTATGATTCCGGTTACCGCTTCATGGGAGACCGCTTCTATCTATCCCTTGCTCGCGATTTTTATCATTCCACGGATACCGCCAACTTGCGAAGCCCCAATCCCATCTGGGCGTGGTGGACGCAACCGGATCACCACCAGGTCGGCATCCTCTTTTCGCCCGCCGATGCAATCCTTCATGCGACCAATGATACCACCGTCGATGGAATTCTTGCCACACTCAAGGATTATTTGTACTCGGATGACGCGAGTTCCCATGTTACCTCGGTTGCCTTCGATCGCGATACAATGTTTATCAATCTCGATATTCCAGGAAAGACCCAATCGATCGCGTATCTACCTGACCAGTGGTACAACGGCAGTGACACGGCCGTCTATGAAGGCCCATGGATCGTAAATCAACGCGGATTGGGGGCGCTCTTATGGTTTTATCTGCCCATAACGGATAGCCCGTTCTCCACCGTTTCGGATCGCCGTATTCCAACTGCCGCGTTTCAAATCACGCCAGACCCCGCGTCTCGATTGATTACACTCGACGCACCAGGCTTCATCGGTGCTGCGCAGGTGACGCTTATCTCAGAAACTGGAGCGATCGTGTGGCGGGAGACGCTGCCGGCCGAACATCCCGAGCACGTTGCCCTTGATTTTGCCGGGGAACCCGCCGGCTGCTACTTACTCCAAATCTCTAATGGAATAAAGTTTGCCGAGGAGAAATTTGTTTTGGAACGATAGGTCGTGTTTTAATACAATCGCACCGCATCGCCTTTGTAGAGATAGAGCGGCATGCTAAAATTCGGATGCTGCACGATGAAGAATGCGGACCTTTCACCATAGAGATTCAGTTCATCGCCAACGTTGGCGGATGCCGCAACGGAATCCTGCGTGCTATCAAGGTAGAGCGGCGCAAATTCCCCGACCAGCACGCGCCCGACGAGCGGACGCCTTAAGTGATAATAGGCCATCGCTTGCAACGGCTGCCGCTGCGTTTGGATAAACGTGGTGTCGATACCGCTGCCGTGCAGATGGATCCGCGGGCTGATAAGCTGACGAGCCTCGGGAAAATACAGAAGCGCTTCACCCTCCGCGTTAAACGAAAGCTGTTTCGCTGGTTCTAGAAAGTTACAGGATTTGCATTCCGCAGTGATCCCTGGAAGCGAAGGATTCGCGTCCGGTTCCGATGTCCGATAGATCCGCAATTGGATAGAATCGCCTACCCATTCGTGCGAGCCGACACGATACTCGTCGGGATTTTTTTCCACGCCACTACCAAAGAGATTGAAGATGGAGCATCCGGAGAGGAGCAGCAGCCCTAGGCTTACATAGACGATTCGCGCCATATTACTTTTGAATTTCGACCGCTTCGGCATCGACAAATCCTTCCTCACCATCAATTGAAACAGAATAGAGATCGCCTTCTTTCGCGAGCAATACGATTGTACTTCCCTGAGACAAGATTTTGAGCACCTGACGCCTTGTTTTATCTCTATAGATGGCCACACCTTCCGGGGCCGTAACTTTTAAGATCGTCGTGGTTTGCAGCGCTCGCTCCGTGGCTTTTTCTTGCGCGGCTTTTATTTGGGCAGGCGTTTTGACCGCAATTGGAGCCGTTGCCTCATGATAACGGCGAGGCGTAATTCGAGGTTTCGAGGTGAGATCTGTTTCGGATACCGTCCCAGGTAACGTTAGTGTATCCAGGGTGCCCATCGAATAGAGAGAGAGCGTGAGCGGCTCCGTTGCTGGAATGTCGTATTGAGCAGCATTGGCATTCGCAAAGTATTCCACTTCCCGCGAAGGCGTACACGTGGCGCATGAGATTACAAGGCTATCGCTCGATGGTTCCCACCGTGCCGAGCCGGGCCCGCTGAGCGAGAGAGTAAGCGTATCGCCGACACGGGTGGTTTCCAGTTTCGCGGGAACGTAATATGTACATCCACCCACGAACAGCACGCCCAAAGCCGCGAGGAAATGAAAGAAAAAAATGGTTCGATTCTTCATACCCGATCCCTCATGATTTGAATGGTAATGGATCCAAAAATTTTACGATTTGAATGGTGTCGGAGTGCTGCAGTGTCTGGAGCAGCATCCCTTTGCGCCATGTTTCCTCGACTTTGAAATAGCCATAGACTCCTCGGGCAAGCGCGAGGCTATCCATGACAACAACTTGCCGCCTATCCGGCAAAAAACGAATTCCGTGGCCATAGGTGAGGGCACGATCCAATTCCTCGCGCGATTGGAACTGAAACGGCGAGATGAAAAGCTCCGCCTCCACCGGTGTTTGGATGATGATCTCGCTTGGCGTATGTGAGACAACTTCTGGCGGCGAAACGGATGGTGTGGACGATTTTATCAGGATCACGCGAATCATGATATAGGTGAAGACCGCCAGGGCCAGAAGTATCAGCACCAACCAGAACGGAGAATGCCCTCGCCGTGCATGCACGGGTGCGGTAAAGCTGGAGGCCGGAATTTCTGGTTTCGGGGAGATGCGCGTCGTTCGAATTTGTTCCCAGCGTTCAGCCGCGTCTTCCAGCGTGCCGCACATTCGATCCAACTCCTCGTTCGAATAGGTAGCACCGGGGATTTCCGATGCCCGCAAGAGATTCGGCCGGTGCATGATCGAACGGGCCAGAGCGTCCTCGAGCGTAAGCACGGAGAGCAACGCGTTATAGGGCTCGGCCTCGATCGCCTCAACTTCCGCCGTGAAGAGGGCAACGCCGGCCACCCGATATTGTTCGCCCGGTTCGAAGGAAGAATTCCCGGCAGCCCCTCGCAGTACCTCGGCAAGCTCCTCGCGCATACGGTCCAGCTTGAGGTACGGATTTGGAAATAATTCCGAAACCCGCTCCCGCTCGACCGCACCACGCCGCGCCAGGGTGTGAAACGAAGGCGGAACGGTTTCGACCGGCAGCAACTCGGCCTGCCAGAAACCGGCTTTGGAACCGCGGATTACACCACCGAACGGAACCATTTCGATCAGCGCAATCCCATGCGCCCACAGGAGCGCGACGTGATCTTCCGAATGATCGAGCGGGCGGCGAACGAGATAAATCGACTCGCGAGAGTGCGCCGAATACTGTCGGATCGATTCCTCGATCCGCAGGAATGCCCGGCGATTCTGCTCCAGGAGCAGTTCCGGTCCCGTTACACGAACGTTAACAGCCAATGCGCGCGGGGGAACTCCTCCAGAAAAGCTGGGGTAGGTAAAGGGTGGCGGTGGTCATGACCGAATGCTTCAGCTTAGAAGAACCATGCCAAGGCCCGGAAAGTTAAAAGCATCTGAACCGATAACTAAATCATGCTTTATCTCGTTGCGACCCCGATCGGGAACTTGGAAGATATTTCGCGCCGCGCTATCCGAATTCTTCAGGATGCCGATATTATCGCCTGTGAAGATACGCGGCACGCCCGCATCTTGTTCGAGAAGCACGGCATTCGCCCGAAGCGCCTCGTGAGTTATCACTCGCACAACGAGCGATCACGTGCTGTCGAGCTGGCTGAGGATTTGCGAGCGGGGGTGACGGTCGCGGTAATCACGGATGCCGGAACTCCAGGCATCTCCGATCCGGCGTGGGCAATCGTCCGGGAAGCGATTGCCTTGGGCGTGGACATCGTTCCGATACCGGGCGCCTGCGCGGCCATCGCGGCGCTCTCCGCCAGCGGCATGGATACGACGCGCTTTGCGTTTGAAGGATTTTTGCCATTGAAAAAAGGTAGGCGCAAACGGCTGGAACAAATCGCGAACGAAGACCGGACGGTCGTCATTTACGAATCGCCGCACCGAATCAAGCGGCTGCTCGAAGAGCTTATCGCGCTCTGTGGTCCCGAGCGCCGCGTCGCGCTCGGGCGAGAAATAACGAAGATCCACGAGACCTTCGAGCGCGGAACGCTGGTAGAAGTTCTGGGCTCTCTTGAGACGCGATTTCCTGAATCGGTAAAGGGGGAATGTGTATTGGTCCTGGACGCGAGGGAATAGAAACTTTCGATTCCCTCTTTCGTCATACTAATAATACTTTTTTTGTCGAATTATGCTGCAACGCCTTACTTTCGTAGCCTCGCTCCTCCTCATCGCTTTTACAGCTTGCGCGCAGCACCCATCGGCCATTCCGGCGAACGGAAACCCGTCGCATTATGATCTCTCCGGCTATCCGGCGGTAGGCGACACTGTTGTGAAATCGGATGCAGCGTGGCGCGCCTCGCTTTCCCCCGAATCCTTCGATGTGCTCCGTCATGCTGGAACCGAGGAACCGTTTACAGGCGCCTTGCTCAACAACCACGAGCAGGGAATTTATGTTTGCGCAGCGTGTGGGAACCCACTCTTTAGCTCCTCGACGAAATTTGAATCCGGCACCGGCTGGCCGAGCTTCTGGGCGCCGATCGAGCCGGGCCGCATCATCGAGCGCGAAGATAATACGCTGGGGGTCTCTCGCACCGAAGTGCTCTGCGCCCGTTGCGGCAGCCACTTGGGCCATGTCTTCGACGATGGCCCGAAACCCACGGGACTTCGATATTGCATGAATTCAGCGGCACTCCGGTTCGAGAGGAAGTAGCCTTGTTGGCCAATTATGAAGGCGAAGCTTTTGCTGAAACCTTCTTCTTTAGTTCTCGTTTTGCCAAGTGCCGATTCATCGCTCCTTTCTTATGGAACCCATTCGCCGGTCCGCGCTGCCTAAATCTGAAATACCACCGACAAGCTTCCGGTTCCGCAGGACCGGTCCCGGCGGAAATTCCTTTCGCGCCGAGCGCGAACAGGAAGCCAGCCAGGAAATGGCTAAAGCTCGGCGGCGGGGTGGGTCTACTTATAGTCGTTTATTCAGTGATTCGCACGCTTTTGCCCGGCGATCCGGCGGCGCATCTCACGGCCGAGGCGAAGCGCGGGGAGTTCGATGTGGTCGTTGTGGAAACAGGCGAGCTTCAGGCAGCGCACTCACGCTCGGTAACCGCGCCCGTGATGGCGAGCGCGGGCCGCACCCAGCTCGCGATTCAATATCTTGCGCCAGAGGGCACCCGTGTCGATTCCGGTGCGCTGCTCGTCGCATTCGATCCCGCCGATCAGCTCAAAACGATGTCCGACAAGGAGAATGATCTGAAAGCAGCCCAGGCCGATCTTCAAAAAATGAAGGCGCAGCAAAAATCCGACGCCGAGGATGCGGAGATGGCATACGAAAATGCCCAGCTTGCCTATAAACTTGCCAAGCTCTCCGATGACGATATGAAGTTCGAATCGGCTTCGAAGCAAGAGGAATCGAAATTGGAACTAAAGAAAGCCGAGCTTGCGTACAAACAAGCTAAAGATAATTTAAAAGGAAAATCGCTCGTTCGAAGAAGCGATCTTGCGACGCAAAATCTGAAGGTCGCACAGATTTCCTCGGCACTCGATCAGGCAAAATCCGATTTGGACAAATTGACCGTCCACGCACCGGCCACCGGGCTGATTGTCTATCAACGAAACTGGAGCACGGACAAAAAATTTGTGCGCGGTGACCAATGCTGGGCCGGCCAACCGGTGATGCTTTTGCCCGATCTTTCACACATGGAAGCCGATCTGGAGGTGAACGAAGTCGATATTAGCAAAGTAGAAGCTGGACAACCGGTCATTGTGCGGCTCGATGCCTTCCCGGACCGGAAATTTACCGGCACCGTAAAAACCGTGGCATCGATTGGGAACCCAAAGGAATCGAACCCTAGTGTAAAGGTTTTCGAGGTAATGGTCGATCTTGCCCAAGCCGATTCCATTTTGCGGCCAGGCATGACCGTTTCGGCGCGCATCCAGGTCAGCACGATTCCGAATGTAATATCGGTTCCCATTGAATCCGTTTTCGACGATCATGGCAAGCCGGTGGTTTATGTCGAACATGGCTCTTCCTTCGAAAAGCGATCGGTAACGCTCGGGGAGAAGAACGACAATTTTATTGTAGTTACGAAGGGAATCCGCGCCGGTGATAAGGTAAGTCTGGTGGACCCCAACGCTTCCCCGGCGGAAAATGCGAAGTCATCTTCTTCGCAGTCGTAGCGAACACCCAACTTCATGCTGAGTCCAAGCGAAATCCTTTCCATGAGCATCCGAAGTGTGCTAACGCACAAAGTGCGCTCGGTACTCACCGTGCTTGGCGTGGTCTTTGGCGTAGGTGCAGTGGTTGCAATGCTTTCGATCAGCGAGGGCGCCCGCCAGGAATCATTGGAACAAATTTCGGTCATGGGGCTGCATAATATTATTGTTCGTGCCGTTTCCCCCGATGCACAAAATAATCCACCTTTCGATAAATCCACCATCACCAATTCCGAAGGGCTGACCGCAAAAGATGCCGGTGCGATTGCAGCCGAATGTTCGTTCGCGGATGCGGTTGAAGCAAATTCCGAACGCCATAAGCTTGCTTTTTATGGCGGCGAACATGCGGATGTAACCGCCATCGGCGTGACGCCGAGCTACGCGACAATTTATCCGATGCCAATGGCCGCCGGCCGTTTTATCGACGCGACCGATCTCGCGCAGACGACCAACGTTTGCGTGCTCGGCGCTCAGGCCGCGCGGAAACTGTTTGGTTTCAAAACCGCGCTGGGCGAGCATATTAAATTGGGCGACGAGTGGTTCACCGTCATTGGCGTCATCCGGGAAAAGGGGCAAGCTGCAAAAGTTTCCGGAACCGACGGGGTCGAATAGCGTGCGCAGCCGTGATCAAAATCTCGATGTCTATCTTCCCGTCACTACGGCAAATACGGAATTTGGAATCGAGAAGGACTTAACGACAGCCAACATAACGTTCAATAACGGGACGTTCGCAGTGAATCAGAATAAGTTCCAACCGGAGATCGACGAAATCACAGTTAAACTTCGTCCGGATGCAGACGCGAATGATGCGGCGGTAATCATCTCGCGTATTCTCGACCGGCGTCACCACCACGCAAAGGATTTTTCGGTAATGGTTCCCGAAGCATTGTTGCGCCAATCGCAAGCGACAGAACGAATCTTCAATATCGTGATGCTTGCCATCGCGAGCATCTCGCTTATTGTCGGCGGCATTGGCATCATGAATATCATGCTCGCCAGCGTCCTTGAACGGACGCATGAAATCGGCATTCGCCGCGCCGTGGGTGCCACTTCTCGCGCCGTTGCCTCGCAATTCTTAAGCGAGGCCGTAATCCTTTCAATGGCCGGCGGCCTTATGGGACTCGCCCTCGGCTATGCCATGACGCGCGCCATCGCGACGTATGCCGAGTGGCGCACTATCGTCACGCCGCTCTCGATGGTGCTGGCGTTCGGCGTAAGCGTGGCCACGGGAATTATTTTTGGCTATTATCCGGCGCGCCAGGCCGCGAGAAAAGATCCCATCGAAGCGTTGCGGTATGAGTAGGTATGGGGTATAGGGTATGGGGTTTACGGAAATGCAAGGAAGGCTGAGATTTATCGTTAGTAGGTGGTCGTCGAATAATTCGGCAAGCCCTTCGCGTCCATCCCGTCCTTTTCGCTTTATGCCATGCGCCGGCTTGCTGGCATTGCTTCTGTTAAGCCAGTCTGCCTACGGCCAACGAGAAATTACGCTGGCCGAATGCCTCAAGATCGCGCACGAACAATCCCCTTCGCTTTTCGAGGCAAGACGCAATTATGAGATTGCTCAAAGCACCGCCGAGGCCCAGGCGCGCTCGCTCGGGACCGAGGTCGATTTGTCGCTTTCCGCTCCCATTTACTCGGATAACACGATTCCGATTTATAATCCCGTCACCGGCCTCACCGATCTGTTTCCCAACCGCCTCACTCAATTCGGTCCGGGCATTTCGATTACGCAGCCGATCGTATTAACCGGGGGAACTCTTTCCGTAACGAGCAGCCTCTATCGCCAAACGCAAATCCCGCCGAACGGTCCGCAAATCAACGATTATCTTGGGCTCAGTACCATCTCGCTCAATCAGCCCATTTTTAAAGCGAACGAATTGGCGCTCACCGCGAAGGAAGCCGATATGGCACTCACCGATGCCAGCGCGAAATACGCGACGGACTGGGCCTCGCTCAATTTTTCGGTCGAGAATCTCTATTACAGCCTCTATGAGGCGGAGGCGCAGTTGGAAATCCAACAGGACGTTGTTCGTTCGAGCGATGCGGATTACGAACTGGCGGTGAATAAATTCAAAGCGGGCCTCATCGCGGAAGTCGATGAGTTGGAACTAAAAGCGGATTATGCCGCCGCCCAAACCGATTTGTTCGATAAACAGCGGCTCGAATCCGCGGCCCAGCGGGATCTTGAAATCGCACTCGGGTTCCCATTCTCCGATTCCGTCATGGCCGCGCTCGATACGCTCCCTGATGTCAATATCGCGATCGACCGCGACCAAGCCATCCAGGCCGCGCTCGCCGATCGCGAAGACGTGCTCGCCGCCCGGCAAGCCATTACGAAAAGCCAGGACGAAATGGCTCGCGTTGGAGATGAACGCACCATTTACGCTTCGCTCAGTGGAACGTTCGGAACTTCCAGCGAAGCGCAGTTGGCCGAGTTGACCGAGGATCCTTATCTTAATCTGAATCGCGGGCTTTCACTTTCGATCACCATTCCGGTGTTCGATTGGGGCGCGCATTCCTACAAGATGGACGCGGCGCAAAGCCTGATCGATCTCGATCAAACAGCTCTGACACTAAAGGAGCAAGAGGTAAAGCAGGAGGTGTTGAGCACCATTGACCAGATCGAGGCCGCCAAAGAGCAGGTGGACGTTGCCAGACAATCCGTCGCAGTAGCGCAAGAAGCTTATACGCTTTCGCGGGATCGATTCGATCTCGGAAAAATCACTTCGCAGGACCTCACGCTGGACGAGCAGCGCTTGACGCGCGCGAGGCTCTCCGCGCTCACCGCCGAAGTGGCCGAGCATCTCGCCCTCGCCGATCTTACGCAGAAAACACTATTCGATTTCGAGACCGGGAAGCCCGTCGCGCCGCAAAACAACTAACTGGCAAAAAGGCGGCGCTAAAGAGAAAGATCAATGGAGCGGATTCTTTACTTTTTCATCTCGGGTTTCGGCATAGTTGCAGGTCTTGCTATCATTCTACTCATGAGAGGGCCAAGAGCGTTGAGAATCAGGTTTCAACGTCAGCGACGGTGGATTAAACGTAATCGCATAGGGATTATAGCATTCTTTATGCTCTATATCACAGCTTTTGTAGCCATGACAGTCTTCGTTTGGATTTTCAAGCGGCCATAGAACTACACGGGCAGAAATGCATCTCACTTCTTGCGATTTGTTCCGCCCTTAATTGAGATATTGCTCTTCCCACAGCGTCAAATTCAGCAGCGACCACAACAATTGGCCATTATTGCGCGCGCCTGTGGTGTGTTCGAGGAAAAGCCGGCGCACATACTCTAAGTCTGTATGCTCTTTCAAGAGCGGGCTTTGGAAAAGATGATCTTCGACGAACAGCTTGAGATCGGTTTTAAGCCATTCATTTACGGGTGCGGCAAATCCCATCTTTTTACGATAAATGTACTCATTGGGAAGAATCCCCTCTGCGGCCTTTTTCAAAATATATTTGGGAACATAATTCGGCCCGAGCTTTATCTTTCGTGGCAAACGGAATGCAAATTCCACGATGCGGTGATCGAGAAAAGGCACGCGCGCCTCGATGCTCGCTGCCATGCCGATTTTGTCCACGCGCATCAGGAGCAGTTCCGGCAGGCGCTGCTCGAATTCTAAGTACATCATGCGCCGTGTGTACTCGCTCGTCGGATACGCTTTGCGAACTTCCTTATGCCATTCGTTCGCGAAGTGAGTAGAGGACATCCTCGCGCTGTAATTCAACAGGAGACGCCGCTTGTGTTCCTCTGTAAATGCCATTGCGCCGCCCCAGAACAATTCTTCGCCGCGCGAAAAGCGGCGCATGTATTCCCGCATTAGAGGATTCTTCACGAGCGGGCTTGCCGCGAGAAACGCCGCTCGTCGAACGATCTTCGGCGAAAGCTTTCCTGCCGGCCGCCATAACCGATCGTATAGTTTTATATCGCGCACGAGCCATG
Organism: uncultured Bacteroidota bacterium; assembly: GCA_963702215.1. Classification (GTDB taxonomy): domain Bacteria; phylum Bacteroidota; class Ignavibacteria; order Palsa-1295; family Palsa-1295; genus PALSA-1295. Next base: position 3,112,587 of record OY969726.1, on the reverse strand, counting down.
GGTAGCCAGCAAATTCCTCATCGGACCCCTCCCCCACCTGCACGACAATCGTTCCCGCCTCCCGTGCCAGCTTGCTAACAAAATAGAGGGGGATGCAAACCGGATCGCCGTTCGGCTCGTCCTCATGATATGCGAGACTCGAGAGCACAGCTTCGGCATCGCGCGCGTCGATCAAAATTTCATGATGATCTGTCCCGAATTTTTTCGCGATCGCTCGCGCATACTGCAGCTCATTATATTTTTCGAGTTCCTTAAACCCGACCGAGAATGTTTGAACAGGCCGATCCATAAGCTCCGCCATGAGCGCAACGTTTAAGCTCGAATCGATTCCGCCTGAAAGGAAGACGCCGAATGGAACGTCCGACATCATTCGGTCCGCGATGGATTGACGGAGCAGCCGGCGAATTTCTTCGATAGCTTCGTGCTCGGAAATATTATCGAGAGGCTCCCCGACATTTAGCAACGACCACCATGTGCGTTTCTTCAGATTCCCGTTCACATCAACGCGCAATGTATGCCCCGCTTCCAGCTTGTGGACGCTGCGAAACATCGTCTCCGGAGCCGGCGGCATCATGAGCGAAAGGTAGTGCGGCAACGCGTTCTCGTTCAAGTGAGCTCGAAGCGACGGATGCTGCAGAAGAACTTTTATTTCGCTTGCGAATAAAAACCGGCCATTCGTTATAGAATAGTACAGCGGCTTTATGCCAATCCGATCGCGGGCGCAAAAAAGCTCCTGCTTCGCTTCATCCCAGATGGCAATGGCGAACATGCCATGAAATTTTTCCAGACACGCCTCCCCCCATTCCTGGAAAGCGTAGAGGATGGTTTCCGTATCGCTATACCCGCGATACCGGTAACCTTTTGCTTCGAGCTCCGAACGAATCGACCGATGATTATAAATCTCCCCATTGAAGACGAGGGTGTAGCGTCCATCGGAGGTCGTCATCGGCTGGTGGCCAGCGGGCGTGAGGTCGATAATGGAAAGCCGCCGGAAAGTGAAGCCACAAAGTCCGGTGGGAGCGATGTAGTATCCCGAATCGTCAGGCCCACGATGCACCATTGCATCGGACATACGCGTGAGAAGTTCCGGCGTAATTTCGGGCCGCGCCTTAAAGCCATAATCGAAAACTCCGGCAAAACCACACATGGGGAAGTGTTACGATTCTGGGGAGGGTATGATTCGAGAAATAATAGCTTTTGCGAAATGCGATATCACGATGGCCGCACGAGCTGGAGGGTTCGATCGAGCTGGGCCGAATGTGTTCGATCATGCTCTTCCATCTTGGCGAGGATGGCATAGGTATTCATTTCGCCATACCGAGTGTGGTTACCCGCGAGGAGTAACTCGTCGAGGGTCATGCTTCGGACGAGCGCGTACGTTTCCCCCCGAGCATTATTTAGTTCGGAAACACCATTCTCATAACTTTTTTCGTTATACTGGCGCTCGCGTGCTTCTTTATCCGGATCCATTTGCTGGAACGTGGTCATCGATCCTGCTCGCACGCCTCGGATCCGCCGTTGCCAGAGCCGCTCCACATCGAGCATGTGATACACGATTTCAGCCGCGCTGAACGCGATCTCATTTGGCTTGAGGCGGACGAGTTCCCGCGGGTATGCCTGTGCGGTGTTGGCGAAGAGCGCAAAACTTTCACCTAATGCCGTTATCTGGTCTTCGAGGCGGCTTTCGGGAGTATTGTTCATGCGTTGGAGGTGAGTTGTTGGTGTTGATCGAGTAATCGTAGCGCAGATTGGAAATAGTTAAATTCGGGTGCCGGGCGATCCACTGCGCTATCGGCGCCGGTGCAAACAATCGGACAAAATCGGCAAGCGCTCCGCCAGCCGCTTGCTCCAGATCGCCTGCATAGGTTGTGAAAATCCGCGATAGATAAAGCGTATTCGTCTTGCGGTCGAGGTAATTCTTTGTGGAATCGGCGAGAAATCCTTTGAGTTGTCCATCGAGTTCGTCACTTAATTCCGCGCCAACATAGGGCTTGGGCTGCAAGCGAGGGGATGAAATCGAACCATCGAAGAGTGCAAAGAACGCGCGAGGTTCCCGGAACTGCTTCTCGATAATCTCGTGCTCGATCCCATCCAGTGAATAACGTTTCCCGCCGGCGATAATAACGTTGGCATAGCGGAAACCCGCTATGTCATCGATGGAACGAACCGCGCCGCCATCCCAATTTTTTCGGATCAGATCGAGCACGTAGGCATTATGTGTATTGATCCAAAATGCCAGAAGCGCACCGCGCGATGGGAGCGCATCCGGCTGGACTCTTGCAATTTCGTTGAGATATGAAGTGAGATCGGTATCAGTAGAAAGTTCGGAGTAATCGACTGCACCCGAAGCGGCAACCGCGCGTTCCAGCACGTGCTCATAGAGCGAATCATCGAGGGATGCCAACGGGGGCCCTTCGGGAATCGTAAGAACGGTGGTTTTAGGAACGGTTCCGCAGGACGCAAGAACCGATGCCAGTAGCAGCAAGCAAATTGAAAGTCGGGTAATCAATATGTAGCTATTTGCGAAGAATACTTAGTTTGCTGCCAATTCCTTTCGGAGATAGAACGCCGTGTGGCTTCCGCTCGTAGTAAAACGCTCGGATAGGGCTTCCGGAGTTCCCTCGTCGACAATGCGCCCGCCGCCGGAGCCGCCTTCCGGACCCAAGTCGATTACCCAATCGGCCATTTTTATCACATCGAGATTATGCTCGATGACGATCACGGTATTGCCGCGGGCGCGAAGTTCGAGGAGGACGCGCATCAACTGCCTGATGTCCTCAAAATGCAGGCCGGTCGTCGGCTCATCCAGAATATAGAGGGTTTTGCCGGTCGCCACCTTGGATAATTCCGTTGCTAATTTCACACGTTGGGCCTCGCCCCCGGAAAGTGTGGGCGCTTGCTGTCCCAAACGAATATACCCCAAACCGACGGAAGAAAGCCCGCGCAATTTTCGCTTGATCCGCGGGATCTCGCTAAAAAATTCCTCGGCCTCCGTGACACTCATCGCCAGCACATCCGCAATGGACTTGCCTTTGTAATGTACCTCGAGGGTTTCTCGATTATACCGTTTGCCGCGGCAGACATCGCATGTCACGTACACATCCGGAAGGAAATTCATCTCAATTTTCTTTACGCCGTCACCCTCACACGCTTCACAGCGCCCGCTCTTAACGTTGAAGGAGAAACGGCCAACTTTGTAGCCTCGAATATTCGATTCGGGCAGAGACGCAAAAAAATCCCGGATGTATGTGAAGAGCCCGGTGTAGGTCGCCGGATTCGATCGCGGCGTCCGCCCAATTGGGGACTGATCGATTTCAATCACTTTGTCGATGAACTCCAGACCCTGGATTTTCTTAAATGGGAGCGGCACGACGTGAGAACTATAAAAATGCCGGTTGAGAATCGGAGCCAACGTCTCGTTGATGAGCGTCGATTTCCCCGAGCCGGAGACGCCGGTGATGCAAGTAAACGTCCCCAGCGGAATATGCAGGGAAACATCCTGCAAATTATTACCCGTCGCCCCAGCAAGCGTAATAAACCTCGAATCCAATGGGGCCACGCGCTCTTCGGGGATTTCCAATTTCTCTTGTCCGCCTAAATACCGTGCCGTAGGGGAACTCGCTCCGGCGAAATACCCATTGATCGAATGCGCGGCGTTCGGGACATCGGCTGAAGCACGGAAAAGTGCCGGCGGTCCATAAGCAACCAGGTTTCCACCATGCTCTCCAGCGCGCGGGCCAATATCGATAAGGAGATCGGCCGATTCCATCATCTCCCGGTCGTGCTCGACGACGATAACCGTGTTGCCCAAATCGCGAAGCTGTTCGAGCGAACGAATGAGCCTCCGGTTATCGCGCTGATGAAGACCAATGCTTGGCTCATCCAAAATATAGAGCACGCCGACGAGCTGAGTGCCGATCTGTGTCGCTAAACGAATCCGTTGGGATTCGCCGCCGGAAAGCGTACGCGCGGGACGGTCGAGCGAAAGATAGCCGAGGCCGACTTCCAACAGAAATTCTGTACGCGGAACGATTTCGCGAAGAATCGGCTCCGAGATCGTTCCCCAGATGCCTTCGAAGGAAAGCGAGCGGAAAAATTCGATGGCATCGGCGAGGGAAAGCGTCACAATGTCATGCACATTTTTTCCCGCCACGCGGATAGCGAGATGCTCCGGCTTTAGGCGACCGCCCTTGCATACGGGGCACAAACTGGCCGCCATGAACTCTTCCGCCCAGCCGCGCTGTGCCTCGCTGGTCGATTCATCGTACCAGTACCGTAGTGTTTCCATCACGCCCGCCCATTTGGTCTGGTATTTCGAGGTGCGGCCCCGATCCGAAGTCCACAATACCGAAAGTTTTTGCTTGCCAGAACCATTCGTCAGCATCTCCAATAACGGCTCCGACAACGAGGCGATAGGCAAGGTGATCGCCGTTCCAAAATTCTCGAATACTGCTTCCACTTGGGCCCAAAGCCAATTCTTCCGTTGCTTACCGAACGGCGCGACACCGCCATCCGCAACAGACACGGAGCGGTCCGGAATTATTAATTCCAACATGAAATCCCGTTTCTCGCCAAGCCCGTGGCATTCGGGGCAGGCATTGGCGGGCGAATTGAAAGAAAACGTATTCGGCTGCGGCTCTTCATAGGAGCGGCCACAATTGGGACAACTGTATTTTTCGCTATAAAGAGCATGTTCCATGTTTTCGGAACCTGCCCGAACGATGTCCGCGCTTATCGTACCCTTGCCCATCTTCGATGCGGTTTCGACGGACGCGGCCAGCCGTTCCCGAATGGCGGATTGCAGGACGAGCCGGTCAATCACGATCTCAATTGTATGCGCTTTGTAGCGGTCGAGTTCCATCCCGTCGGCAATGTCTCGCAACTCCTCGTCAATCTTTGCTCGCGTAAATCCTTGCCGGAGAATATCGCGGAACAGTTCCTTAAACTGCCCTTTGCGGCCACGGACGACCGGGGCATAAATGGTGAGCTTCGTTCCTTCGGGATTTTTGAGCAGCGCGTCGATAATCTGATCGACCGATTGCTTTACCACCGGCAGATTGCAATCGACGCAATATTGCGTTCCCACGCGCGCGAAAAGGAGGCGGATAAAATCGTAGATTTCCGTTACCGTGCCAACGGTCGAGCGCGGGGTGGAACCAATTGTCTTTTGCTCGATGGAAATGGCGGGCGAAAGCCCTTCGATATAATCGACATCGGGCCGCTCCATCATATCCAAAAATTGCCGGGCATAGGCCGAAAGCGATTCCACATAGCGCCGCTGGCCCTCCGCATAGATCGTATCGAAGGCGAGCGATGATTTGCCGGAGCCGGAAATACCCGTGATAACGACGAGCTTCTCCCGCGGAATATCGACATCCACCCCTCGCAAATTATGAACGCGCGCTCCACGAACGACGATCGAATCTTCCGCACCATTCGTAGTCGTGACTGATGTAGCCGTGACTTTTAAGTCACGACGAATCTCCGCTTCGCTCAAAACATTGCCATTCGTCGTAGCCTGAAGGCTACGGCTACGAGGAGTTTTCGATGTTTTAGCGGATGGCGGCACGTGGAAAAATTTTACCTTGAAAAATTGGCAAGGAGTACACAACAGATACAAAAAATGGTTGGTTGCAGAAGAAGCGGAACCTTAAGATGATCTCATTGTTCGAGATCTTGAAGCTTTCGATATTTCATTGGCCAAATGACACAGGAAGAGGCCGTTGCAGCGTTGGTTTTGAGCCTGTCTGTGAAAAAGGCACTGAGCCGAAAATTCCGAAACGTCCCGCTTGAAGAAATTCATGACGCAGCGATGGAAGGATTCGCAGTGTATCTGGAGAAGGACGGAAGGGACGAGAGCGGAATGCCCATATCGAACCCTTCAGGATATATTTGGCGAGTTGCGTTGAGATGTGTTTGTAAATATTTAAAACACAATAATCGTGAGGCGCTGATGGGCGATCACGAATATGATCTTGACGCCCACGAGATGTTCGAGCTTAATTTAGAATTAGATGGAACCTTAACCGAAATTCTCACGCGCCTAAAAAATGGGAACTATCGAGAGATGCTGGAACTGCACGGATTGAAGGAACTTGAATTCGAAGAGATTGCCATCATGCAGGACAGGCAAGTTAAAACACTTCAGCGATCATGGGAGCGCGCAATTATAGCCGCTCGAAAGATCGCCGAGAATTTGGAACTTTGCCCCCCCCCCGCAAAACAAATGCCAAACCTCGAAAAAATAGATAGCCCAGTGAGTGTCGCATTTTTCGATGAAACGTTACTTATCACTCGCATCATATAACCGCCATTTTTGAAAAACCGCATGAGATTTTTTTAAAACATTATCGATCAAAGTGCTGGTGAAAAAAATGGGGATAGGGGATATATTACATTTTAACCACATCAACACGCTCAACCACATGATGATTACAAAATATCGATCGTTCACGGTTTTAACCTCAATAGTGGCATTATTCCTATTAGGAAACACGGCTTTTATGCCCAATCATGCAAAAGCACAGACAATCTACGTCGATTCCGCCCGGGTAGATGATAATTCATGCGTTCAAATGACGTTGTCTATAGACGGATCGGGAAATATAACTGCAACAACAACCAGCATCCCAAGCGACGCTTCGATTTACTCCCGTTTGTTTACACCTGGGATCCCGCTCAATACCGATGGGTCTTTTTCTATTCCAGCGAATGGTAACACTTATTGGCTTATACCTTTTGGAGATACAATTCCTTGCTGGGCTGCAACTCCGTTTGGAGGATCGGGTGGATGCACATGCGGTAAATCCACCGATGGTACTGGAACCGGGAAAGGTCAATGTTGTACGGGCACTATTGCGAATTGTTGCGATAACTGCGGATGCGACGGGTCATGCCAATTTATTGTTGCTATGGCGGGGGGCGGTCCGGGTAATTATTACACCCTGACTTATGCGCACAGCGGCATACTCATACGTGGAAATAGTTTAACCTATAATGGAACTTTCTACGGGGATCCTCACTAAACATTAAATATTACGCGAAGACTTCTCGATGGTCAGTGGATTAAGCGGTCTAAAACTTTTAGTTCTTGGATCTCTGCAAATGGGGGCATTAGTCACGTGGACCGTTGGATATTGTCAGCGGTCCCCGATTGATAATGTCCGACACATTGAGGCGTTTTTAGAGGGACTTCATTCGGGCCAAATTAGATATTTTACTGAACAACGACAATTATATTCGGATAAATTGTCGGGGGATACCGAAAGTCTCACATTTGAAGGGCTGAACAACGCCGGAAGATTAAGATTCATTTTGGCTGATGCGGATGGAATTGAGGCTTTTGATGGTTCCACAATGTATACAATCGCCCTGAAATATGGAACATATTTACGACAGGAACTCACTCGCACAGCGGCTATTGCGTGGGCTCGAAATCTATTGTTCGATCCTCTAATATCGCCGCAAAAATTAGCTCAATTCGCCCGCAATCCAAAGGCGGTAGTTCGCGAAGAAGATACTGCTCTTGGAACGGAACCGTGTATCATGGTTGATGTGACAAATGCTCAGCCGGACACAACTATGCCATCGTGGAAGAATCTTGACATTCGATATTTCTTTTCCAAAGGAGTGGGTGTGCTTGGATACACCGTCTCTTATTTGATGAATGGCGTGCCATACGAACGGCGGTCATTTTTGTTATCAAGATGTTATAGTCCTATTTCAAGCTTCTCGATCGATTCAGAAATTTCAAGTATAAAGAAGCGATTACCGAACCTGAGAGAAGTAAGCAATGTCCATATGCTTAGTAATGATTCTGCTTCTGCTGTGGAATCTAACCTACTTTCGGAGAACACTATTGCGCCAAAGTTTACTGGCAAATCCCTCTCTGGCGAAACCATTGATCCAACGTCTGTAAAGGGATGTGCGATTCTTTTGGATTTTTCTTATCCAAATTGTGCTCCTTGTCACCTTTATCTCCCGCTATTACATGCACTTTATAATGCTTATTCTCAAAAAGGGTTAATTATCTTTGGGGTCGATCCCGTTGACGCTGACAATACTCCACTGGAAAAGTTCCACCTCGAAGAGAAATTGCCGTTTGATTTCCTTTTGACTACTAAAAGTGTAGAGTCGTTATATGGGGTTTCAAGCTATCCTACTATATATCTTCTAGATAGCGAAGGTCATATCGTGTTTTCCGGGGCTGGGTTTTCGAAGGCTAATTCCATGCGACTTAAAGCGGCGGTTCAGCTTCTGATGCAAGAGGGGAATTAGAATGCTCTAAGCCCATTAAGTGGGATTGGGGATGCATGTTAAGATCAGCTTTACGTAATCTGAAAGCGATCTTGCGGAACTAACGGCCCAAAAGATTTCTTTTACGCCCGATTCCTGAATGGCTTCCACCAAAACAGCCAAAAAAATCGCAAAAACGGAGGCGATTTCGCCGAATGGAAAGGCTGTTTCAAGTCCCAAAAGAAAAGATCTCCTTACCATAGAACATCTTCCCGCCCCGGTTATCGAGCACCTTCTCGACCGCAGCGATTATTACATCGAATTCCTTAAAAAATCCGGCCCGTTCCAGAAATCGAAATTGCTGGAGGGCCGGACGATTGCGAATCTCTTTTTCGAGCCATCGACGCGCACGCGAACTTCGTTCGAGCTTGCCGAGCGGCGATTAGGCGCGGACGTGGTTACGCTCACGCCAGCCGTGAGCAGCCTGACGAAAGGCGAATCGGTGCTCGATACGGTTCTGGTTCTCGAAGCGATGAAGGTGGATGCGTTCGTGGTGCGCCATGCCGTTTCCGGGGTTCCCGAATTCCTTGCGGAACGATTGCCCAAACACGTCCACATCATTAATGCGGGCGATGGTGTCCACGAACACCCGACGCAGGCGCTGCTCAATGCGGCCGAATTGCGCGCGTCCTTCGGTGATCTCGCAGGCAAGCATATTGCGATCGTTGGAGATATATTGCACTCGCGCGTGGCGCGATCGAACGCGTGGCTTCTGAAGAAGCTCGGCGCGCGCGTTACTTTCGTCGCGCCGGATACGCTCATGCCGAGGGAGGCCGCGGAAGTATTCGGAATCCAAATCACGAACCGCCTCGACGATGTATTGGATGCTGATGCAATCATGATGCTTCGCATCCAACTCGAGCGCCAGGCGCGGGGGTTTTTCCCGAGCCTCGAAGAGTACCGCGAACAGTATGGCATGACGCCCGAACGCATGCTGAAATCGCGCGCGCTGCTTATGCATCCGGGACCGATCAATCATGGAACGGAACTCGAAATCGAATCTGCGTATGGCGCGCGTTCCCTCGTTTTGCGACAGGTAAAGCGCGGTGTGGCCGTCAGGATGGCAGTGATGGAATGGATATTCGATAAATAATTACAAATTACGAATGAACCTGGTGCTTCGAAACGCTCGCCTGATTGATCCTTCGCTTGGCTTGGATGAAGCGGGTCTCGATCTCGAAATCCGCGATGGAATGATAACGCGTATCGGGCGGGAACTTACCGGCGATGGCGAAGTGGGCGATCTTGCGGGCGCAGTTATCGCGCCGGGATTCTTCGATATGCACGTCCACCTTCGAGAACCCGGGCAGGAATATAAAGAGACCATCGCTTCGGGACTGGAGGCGGCGATTGCCAGTGGTTTTACGGGTCTCTGTTGCATGCCGAATACCGATCCGCCGATTTCCGATCCATTTGTCGTAAGTTATATCAAAGAGAAGGCGGCAGGCCATCCGGTTGATCTCGCGATTTGTGGAACGATGACGAAAGCGCGAGCCGGTGAGGAGCTTGCACCGATGGCTGCGCTCGTCGAGGCCGGCGTCCGGATGATCTCGGACGATGGCGCGGCAGTCAAGAGTGCCGAAGTCATGCGGCGCGTCTTCGAATATGCGAAAATGTTCGATTTATTAGTTACGCAACATTGCGAAGAGCATTCGATGACTTCTGGTGCGGCCATGAACGAAGGGCGCATTTCGACAAAGCTTGGGCTTCCCGGCTGGCCTGCCGTAGCCGAAGAAATAATTATTGCTCGCGATATTTTGCTGGCGGAATATGTAGGCGGCGTTCGCTATCACGCCGCGCATGTGACAACGAAAGGCGGAGTACGGCTCATTCGCGACGCGAAAGCGCGAGGACTTGCCGTAAGTTGTGAGGTGACGCCGCACCATTTTACGCTGACTGATGAAGCAGTCGAGCAGCATGGGACGATGGCAAAAATGTGCCCACCCCTGCGCACGCAGGAAGACATCGATGCCATTATCGAAGCGCTCGCCGATGGAACCATTGATGCAATCGCCACCGATCACGCGCCCCACGCCGCGCATGAGAAGGAAACCGATATGGTCTCGGCGGCAATGGGTATCATTGGCCTTGAAACAGCGATCCCGCTTGGGCTTACACACTTGGTCAACACGGGCCGGCTGACACTTTCGCAATACGTCGAGCGTTCTTCGATAGCCCCTCGCAAATTGCTCAAACTGCCACTTGCTCATATAAAGATCGGCGCTCCGGCGAATCTCACTATTTTCGATCCATCCAAAAAATGGAGGTTCGAGGCCGCAGATATTCGTTCCAAATCGAAGAATACGCCGTTTATCGGTTCCGAATTTACGGGGAAAGTATTGGGGGCGATAAAAGATCGAAACAGGTATTTTACCGGCAACCGCTAAATTCTTTTAGAATGAAATGCCGAATTATTTATAGTGTGTGTTGGGTGCGTATTCATGAACCATCATTTTCTTTTTGAAGAATCTCAGGATTTTTTCAATAACAACTTTTCACAACCTATGTAACAAAATCGAGTTCCCTTTGGGTGCCGATTCCAGCAATGTTTGGGCAGTGGCACAGAGAAGCCCATTATGAGTTCGAATTAATTCAAGCTAAAATTTCGCTTTTCGCGCGCACGATTGAAAAATGGGCACTGACTTACCCATTACATTTTTAGCTGTTGCGACAGGAATGGCCCCGGCTTTCGTACCGTATCCGGTGGATTGATGTAGAGCACAGGAATCTCAATTCCATTCGGCGCGGCCCCGCGCTGGCCGTGTTCGTGATCGAAGAAATCCGTCCCCATGATGTTCATTCGCTTCCCGCACTTCTTCCAGTGTGACGTTGCCTTGAACATCTTCCGTAGTGGGCTTCCCGGAATGATTTCCGCAATCATGGTGCAACCCGAATCCTCAAGGATAAGGTGAATGTCCCCGTCTTTTTCGAGACGGTACTGAGTGATCGTTGCGCTAACCTGCACCAAGTCGAAACCGAGTGATTTCGGCGTAGCGCACAGCAGGCAAACGGTAGTGAAAAAGATGTGAAGTGGCATAATCAATCTTCTTCCCCTCTAAGAATTCGCTCCGCCCTGGCCTGCCGGGAAGGAGACTTGAAATCAAAAGGCTCCGAATAATAAGGCTTCTTATCCGCAATGACAACCCCCCTGAGCTTGCGGTCTCCTTTATCCGGGATTATGTGAATCCGCCAAAGAAAACGGCTGTTCGGCTTCAATGTTTTGGGAAGTTTTCGGCGGTTGTCAGCATACAATTTCCCGGCCTTTTCCCATTCTACGTGGTCACTTTTGTCATCGAAATAAACATGATCGAATCTTTCCCACTTCCCATTTTCGAGCGTTTCTAAATAATGCTCAGTGACTCGAATAGGATGTGGCTTGTGATTGATCGCCTCTACGCCGTACGTAGGAACGAATGGCATACCCGGAATCACTTCACTCTCATATTCATAGATGTCAAATAAAACCTCTACCTCGGAGGAGGGCTCTTGCTTTATAGACGGTTCAGGCTCCCTTACTCGCAATTCCGTTGTCATAACAGGTTCGAATCCCGATGGAATAACAACCCGTGAAAGGGGAGTGCCTGCATTTTTAACCACGAATGCGCCCCGAGTAGCTGCCAGCGAATCAATTGCGAGTGCCCTCAAAATCATTTGCGGGAATGTTCTATAATTGTTGTCGCGAAAGTAAGAGTCCGCCTCTATCAGCAAATGCCGTGTAATGGTTTGAATTGACGCAAGCAACGGCGATTTTTCTCCTGTGGATTTCTTTCCCCAATATACCGCGACATCCACATTGACACTTAAGATAAAGTTTTCCTCAAACTTGAAACCAATGTTGGTTTCAAAGTAATATTCCCCACCTTCGGGAAACATCGCTTTATCAAACCTATACCCATCAACGGTTAATGTGTAAGCGATAACTTCGAAATTTAGAAGTCTGGACTGAATTGTTCCGACGGTGTCTTCTGGCATTATTTCACCTCAAACGCAGATGGTTGGTTTGGTATTGAGTCGGCATTTGACGAGGAGGATTTAAATTTTATTTCAAGTGTGTCTGATTTCGTTTTGCCCGTGAGCCAATCGAAACCGGAAGCCCTTTCAATCAATGCCATTCCGAGCGCGACCTCGATTCTTGCTATACTTTCAAAGGTGATGTTCGTAGCGCCGCGCAAAACGCGATTGATGTAAGAAACCTTTTGCCCTGTTCTTTCGGCAAGCTCAGACTGATTAAGGTTCTGTTGCGCAAGAATCTCTTTAAGGCGAACGGCAAGATCGCTTTTAAGCTCAGAAACCCGTCGTTCTACTTTATTTTGTGTGCCAATAGCCATTTTGAAAAACTTATAAGTTTAAAGAACCTTACTTACGGGGTGCATTGTTCTCCATTTTCAAGTTCTATGAAAATTTAAGAAAAAAATGGTGGAACCGGGGGGAATCGAACCCCCAAATTCAGGCGCCAACCCGGATGTAGTTACCATTACTACCACGGCCCCACTATTTTCTTCGTGCCTCCGATCAGAATCGAACTGATATGATGTTACTCACCGAGATGACAGCTCGGCGCGTTTGCCAGTTTCGCCACGGAGGCCCGCACAAAAGCTACCTAACGGTGGCTTTTTGCGTTTCTGGATGTAACCAGATGAGAAGTAGAACGTATTGGGCGCGTAAAAGTTCATACTTTTTAATCTTGAATGGCCAATGGCTTAAAAACATAATGAAACTTGTAAGTTTTTGAATGAAAGCTATTTAGTTGAAACTTATAAGTTTCAAATGCGTTATGTTAAGCATGGAACAGAACCTACCGAAAACCTTGATCGAAGCAGTCCAGTATTTCAGCAATAACGAGAATTGCGTAGCATTCGTGGTAGAGCACTTCTGGCCCGGTGGCGAAGTGTGCTGCCTCAAGTGCGGCTCTCTCAGCGTCCGGGCAATTCCGGGACGCCCGCAATTCCGTTGCAAAGATTGCAAATATGATTTTTCCGTGAAGGTCGGTACGATCTTCGAAAAATCCCCGCTTCCGTTATCGAAATGGTTACCGGCACTTTGGCTTATGGCGAATTCGAAGAATGCAATTTCTTCGCACGAACTCGCCCGTTCGCTCGGCGTGACTCAGAAAACCGCGTGGTTTATGTCGCACCGAATTCGGGAAGCGATGAGACAGAATTCGTTCCAAAAGCTTTCGGGAACTGTTGAAGTCGATGAGACATATATTGGTGGAATCGAGAGCAACAAACATGCTTCGAAGCGCGGCCCATCGTACCGCCGTGATTCCAAAACAATCATGATGGGATTCGTGGAGCGCGGTGGTCGCGTAACGGCGCGTGTCATTGATGCAACGACAAAGCATGAACTCACGCAAGCAGTCCGGGAGTCTGTTGAACCGGGTTCGAAGCTCTTCACGGATGAAGCAAAAGGTTACCATGCGCTCGGTAAGGACTACGATCACAGCCGCGTTAATCACGGCGCATTTGAATATGTTCGTGGTGACATTCACACCAACACAATCGAAAATTTCTGGAGCCTTTTCAAACGCGGCTTGAAAGGCACTCATATCCATGTCAGCCCGTTTCATCTTGACCGATACGTTGACGATCAAGCGTTCCGGTACAACAACCGCAAGAATAACGATTTAGGACGTTTCGATCTCACGGTAGCGCAATCTCAGGGTAAAAGGTTAACATGGAATCAACTGACAGGAAAAGCCGCCAGCGCCGCCTAACGAGCGAGTCCGGCGCTCAAACGAACTCCGGGAACAGTTCCGAAGAAAAGAGCGAAGAATACAAGAACTTCGAAAACTTCGCCAACAAACTCGGCTCCCTAACTCGCCCGGAGTTAGACGCGATCTTAGAAAAAGAGAAAAAGCGCGGGAAGCGAAAGACCCCGCGCAAATGAACCTGTTCTAAAATTCCGTAATTTTGCAGGATGTCAATCACTCTTGCTCCACCAAGAGACAACAATGCCCCAGCCGATCAGGGCAACGGTGGCAAGGAAGGCTATAGCGCCACCGAGAATATAGTTCCGCAGTACGAATATCTCAAAGAATCCGAGATTGATAATAACGTACAAAATGGGAAAAATAAACCACGGCCATATGGACTGCCTGAACTTATTAATTCGGCCATGTTGCTTGCCACGGTAGTGATTGCGGCGGCGGCGTGGTATCAGGCTGGTAAAATTAGCGATCAAACAAATGCCATACTCCAGCAGGATGCCTCTATTTCGCGGCAAGCCGATGATGCCGATCTGCAGTTGGGTCAAGGCCGGGATTTTGCTACTGACCAAGACTCTTTCCAGCGACATACGCTCGATAGCACTGGAAGGCAAATTGCTATCGCGCGGGAAACGATGGAAAAGTCTCTTCGAGCGTATGTATTTGTCAAACCAGATTCCGCGAAATTGCCGAAGGATATTATGTTCCGGCTCGATATGATTAACTCTGGGCAGACACCCGCTTCGGAAATTTTTGATTCTCCCTATCTTTTCGCCGCTAATCCAAAGGATACCCTGTTGAAAACATTTCATCATTTTAAGCTTCCAAGGAAATCCTACTTGTCGCTTTTCCGTGATGCCTATTTTCAAGCAGATATTAGATTCTCTGACGTGCGCGTGAAATATCCGAAATCCTTCATTTCGGCTTTCAATAAGGGCGATGCCGTGATTTATGTAGGCGGCACCGTCCATTACAAGGACGTTTTCGGTAATAGCCATCATACCGATTACCTGTTCGTGACAATTCCGGGCAATGGCCCGGCTTTGCGGGAATACGAAGATGGAAATGATTTCAATTAAAAGACATACCGCCGCCAATTTCCTGTTCCCCCGAAAATGTAATGTGTAAGTCAGTGCCGAAAAATGTCGTAAAATTAGTATAAAGAATGTTACGAAATGGCAATTACGCCATCCTCGTGGTGCTCTTTGAAACCAGCCGGAAGCGAGAACTGCTTAAATCGCCCCTCGCAAATTGCTCAAGCTTCCACTTGCTCATATTAAGATTGGCGCTCACGCGAATCTCACTATTTTCGATTCTGCGAAGAAATGGCGCTTCGAGGCGTCCGATATTCGTTCCAAATCGAAGAATACGCCGTTTATCGGTTCCGAATTTACGGGGAAGGTTATGGGAACGATAAATAATCAAAGGATGGATTTTGCCGACTAAATTCGGGGAATTCCTCTCCACGAACTGTGTTTCATTGGTATTGCGATTCCTTGAAATCGCATGCTTTGAAAAACCGGGTCCATTTCCTTTGTAAGGATTCTCGCTGCCTTCGGAGCTTGGCTCTGCGATCCCCGCCCCAAGCCCAGCTTCGCTTCCCGACGTTTTGAAGCAGCTTATTAATCAACGACAGGCTGTACCGGCAACGTGCAGTACGATTGATCGGACCCGGCGCCGCTTGTCAAAACATGCACATTTAACTGCTTAAGAGGATGGCACATCTTAAGACCATGGGGTTCTCGACCTATCGCCGCGCATTAATTCGCGCGTTCTCGCTGATAACGTTCCTAACAATCACCATGCTCGCCGCGCTGACGGAGGTCAGCCTGGCGCAATGCGGAGCCTGCTGAGATATAACAATATTGGGTAGTAGCATGGGGCCGGCTTTGGATTGCGACGCCTGCATCGATGGCACATGCCATTGCACCCAAAAGAAGTGGTACACGCTTAGTCTAATGTCCACTGCCACATGCTGCATCGATAGTATCGTCATCACACCTCCTTCTGGCGTGTGCTGGTCCGGGTGCGTGGCGATTAATGGCACAACCCCTCCCGATTATTGGGGACACGGGCTTCCCAACGACCACATTTCCTGCAAACCCGGAGATGGCCGCTTTTTTGGCAGCTTGGGTGGAGTTACGACCTACGATCTTTGCCCAGGAGGGTCGCTGACCTTCGAGTGCTGTTCCACCGACGATATGCATGGTGGTGGCACCGGCACGATCACATTCTATTGGACTGATAGCACGTACTGCACTCTAATTATCCCTTGATAGCCACAGCCTCTGCCCGGCGCCTGCCGGGCAGAGGCTGCGACCAATTTCCCTTCCCTTCGGGGCTGGGAGGGATTCTAAATTCATTATAACTTTTGCGGCTTCGCGCGTGTCGCTTCTGAAGTCTTTTCTAAACACGATCATGAACCATTTCAATCATATCTTCTTCTTCGCGGCGGGCTTCGTGCTTGCCGCCCTTTTTTCATCGCGCCTCTCGGCGCAGACGCGACCGACCATCTCCTATCAGGGGATGCTCGAAACGAGTGGCACGCCGGTTAGCGGCAGCCAGTCGATGGCTCTCAGTATTTATACCTCAGCGACGGGCGGCACAGCACTCTGGTCTGAAACGCAGACGGTCGATGTCGAAAACGGCATCTTCAATGTGCTGCTGGGCAGCGTAAAGCCGCTCACTCCGTTTCTGGATTTCAAGCAGCAGTATTATTTTAGCATTGCGGTCGCTGGAGGAGCGGAACTCACGCCTCGGTTCCAATAAGCTTCGCTCCGTATTCGTTCCGGGCGCTCTATGCGGATAGCTCCGCGAACTCCGCCAATGCTGCCAACGCCACCCATGCCGCGACCGCGAGTAATGTTTCGGGCGGGGTGGTAACGAAGCTGAACGGGTTCTACGGTCCGCTCGACCTCATCGGCGAAGGCGGGACGACGGTTACCGATTCCGGCACGAGCATCGTGATCCGTTCCCAGACGTTCACGGGCGGCACCGGCATTCAGGCGGTGCAGAATTTGGATGGTTCCATCACCATCGTGAATGGCTCGGGCCCGATTGCGACGATCACACTGGCGCGGCAGAATGCCGACACCGGGCAGGTTCTGCGATGGAACGGCTCGGCCTGGAAGCCGGCCACCCTTTCGAGCGGCACGGGAACCGACGTTGATTCCATCAAGGACTTGCAGGACGCGCGCGACGATGGCTCCAGCGTCTATCTCGGCGCCGGAGCCGGGGTCAACAACTCGGGCAAGAACAGCAATGTCTCTCTGGGAATCGGCGCGCTGCACTCGAATACCACTGGTTACGACAACGTCGCGTTGGGCGACAGTGCACTTTTGCAGAATGACAAAGGTTGGTCGAACGTTGCAATAGGAATGTCTGCGTTAAACATGAATACAGGGCCATACGGCATTTATGTTGGCTCGCATGATAATACAGCGTGCGGTGACCACGCTATGGCTAACGCCCGCGCCACGTGGAGTTCGGCCTTTGGAAGTCATGCTCTCGAGTACGATAGTTCGGGTGGCAACGCCGCGTTTGGGAACGACGCCCTATGGAATACTACAACGGGTGGCAGTAATTCTGCCTTTGGATATGGTGCCCTGGGCGGAAACATAACTGGAATCGGGAATACGGCCATAGGAAAGCAAGCTGG
This sequence comes from uncultured Bacteroidota bacterium, assembly GCA_963702215.1. GTDB lineage: Bacteria > Bacteroidota > Ignavibacteria > Palsa-1295 > Palsa-1295 > PALSA-1295. The sequence goes on along the minus strand of OY969726.1, from coordinate 3,094,927 downwards.
CGTGAGCAACACGGCGGGTTCCTACAGCGTCGCGATTGGGTATTATGCGCTGTATTCGAACTATCGTTCGAGTATTGTTGCTGTTGGCGATTCGGCCCTCTATCAGAGCGGACAAACAACGCTGGATAGCTCAGTGGCGAATACGGCAGTGGGTTCCCAATCGCTTGTTTCGAATACGGGCGGCGCCTATAATACCGGCACGGGTTACCATACGCTGTACTCGAACTCGGTCGGCTACCGGAACACGGGAACGGGCTACAACGCGCTCGCGCAAAACGTATCTGGGAACGATAATACCGCCATTGGCGCGAGCGCCGGGCCAAACACGACCAACCTTGACAACACGACCGCCATCGGCAGTGGCGCACAGGCCACTTCGAGCAACGAAGTAGTGCTCGGCAATGGGAACGTTACTTCGCTCTATTGCATGGGCGCATACGCGGCAACCACCGCGAATTCCGCGAATCTCGTCGTCACTTCCACGGGCCAGATCATGCGGAGCACGTCTTCGGAACGGTACAAAACGGACATCCACAATCTCGATTTCAATGCGGACCGCGTCTATGATCTGCGCCCGGTAAGCTACACGTCGAAGATGGATGGGAAGGCATATTTCGGCTTAGTTGCCGAGCAGGTGGCCACGGTGCTCCCGGAACTCGTGGAATACGCGCCGGCGCGGGAGGTTATCCCCGGCTCGAAGTCGGAGAAGCTCATTCCGGATGCGGTTAAATATCCGATGCTCTCCGTGGTGCTGCTTCAGGAACTAAAGAAGGCGCATGCGGAGGTGGAAGCGCAGCAGAAACAGATCGCCGTGCAGGGCAGAGCCATTGCCGATATCGAGAGCCGTTTGAAATCGCTGGAAGCTTCGCAAAAAAGTACCCTCTCGAAATAGGTCGCGCGGCTACCGGACTATCAACCGTGGGCCCGCTTCGAATGCGGGCGAATGCTCTGCGCCCTCCCTCGGAAGTGTCGAGCTGCTAATCGCCAACTCTCTTCCCTCTTTTCGTGTTTAAATCACTGATCATCCTGCGGCTGAATTTTTGCAATCGCAAGGGGCACCGCGGGCAAGCTCGACCATTGGCGCGAGCCAGCGAAGGCGCGCAGTATTCACATTTCTCACACCGCATGCATTATGCTCGGCTCATTTACATTTATTCTTCACACCCACCTTCCTTACGTCGTCCATCATGGCAAATGGCCGCATGGCAGCGACTGGCTTTCGGAAGCTGTAGCCGAGTGCTACATTCCCATCCTGGGGGTCCTTGAATCCTTGCAGGCCGAAGGACTTCAGCCGCGCATTTCTATGGATTTTTCGCCGATCAATCTCGAACAGATGGCCGATCCCGTCTTCGAGGGAACATTTATCGCCTATTGCGATGAAAAAATTGCGGCTGCCGAAACCGATTATGCCTTCTTTGCTTCGAACGGCGAGGAGCACCTGCAGCCGATGGCCGAATTCTGGCGGGAATTTTATTCGCGAACGAAGCAGCGATTCGTTGAAGATTATGGCGGTAACGTCGTCACCGGATTTCGCAGACTTTCGGATGCCGGCGTACTCGATGCGATGACCTGCGGAGCGACGCATGGTTACTTTCCGCTCCTGCTTCGTGATGAGAACATCCGGGCGCAATTGCTCTGCGCGATCGAAACGCACGAACGGCATTTTGGTAAGCGGCCACGCGGGATTTGGTTGCCGGAATGTGGATACCGTCCGGCGTATGATTGGTCGCCCACGGTGGGCCCGAAAGAATACCAAATGGAGCAAACGCCTCGCGCGGGGGTCGAAGAATTGGTGTCGGCGGCCGGACTGGAATATTTTGTCGTAGATGGTGCGCTGACGCGCGGTGGGCGAACGGTCCCGGCCTACCAGCCCTTGGGACAGAATCTGCACAAGAAATATCTCGAAGAGGTAGGCCCTAGCGGCGAACCTGGTGTAGCATTCGATCCTAAGCGATCGCTCACGGATATTTATTGGGTCGGCGGGGCCGGGAACCGAGGTCCGGAAGCCGGGAGCCGGAGTTTCGGAATTGGAGAAGGAGAACAATTAAACTCGGGAAGCTTATCCCCTATACCCGCTACACCATACCCTGCCATATTCTCCCGGGATCCCAAAAGCGCCTCGCGCGTATGGGCGGCGGATTTGGGCTATCCTGGCGCTGGAGTGTATCTCGATTTTCATAAAAAGCACCACAAATCCGGGCTTCGCTACTGGCGCGTGACGGGCTCGCGTGTTGATTTGGGAGATAAGCAGCCTTATATTCCGTACCATACCGAATGGCAGCTCGATTTGGACGCAGACGATTTCGTCTCGCTCGTGCGCAAAGAGTTGGCAGATCACAAGAAAGCGACCGGCCGCGCCGGTATTCTCGCTGCGCCGTTCGATACGGAACTGTTCGGGCACTGGTGGTTCGAAGGGCCAAGATTCCTGGAAAAAGTAATGCGGCGGATGGCGGAAGCCGACGATGTGAAACTCACGGATTGTGCCGAGGCGCTCGATACCTACACGGCGCCGCGTACGACGATCTCACTGCCCGAGGGCTCCTGGGGCGAAGGCGGGCATCATTTCGTATGGGCGAACCATGACGTCGCATGGATGTGGAACTCGATTTATCCTTTAGAGGATCGATTCGTAAAGGTTGTGCATTCGTTCCTACGTTCACCCTCCGCGGAATCGGCGCGAGCGGATGATGCGCTTCGTCTGATCCTCGAACAGGCGGCGAGGGAATTGCTGCTTGTCGAGGCGAGCGATTGGCAATTCGTTATTTCCACCGGAGGCGCGGTGGAATACTCGAAAAAGCGATTTGCGCGCCATTGCGAACTGCTTGGGCAATTGCTCGATATGGCGGAAAGATATCGATCCGGTGCCGGGCTAACGGAAAAGGACGCGGAAATCTTGCAAGAATCGATGGTAAAAGATCATCCGTTCGCTAAGATCGATCTTCGTTGGTGGGATGCGTTCGGAACCGACCGCTCCGCCGATCGAGGTTCATATCCAAAGCATGCGAGCACCGGCAGCCGCGGATATTTAGGATATCGCCCATCGGTTTGGGAGAGCAGGCACATCGTAAAATTACTTCCCCGTTGGGAAGTAATCTGTTTCGCATGATTGCAGCTTGCACAAAGCCCTTGATTCATTGCACCGGCAGAGCTATTCTGGCGCTCAGATTCCCTTCAATATTTTTCTTGTCGCTTCGATCAGCAGGTCGATGTCCCTCATAGTGTTATATCGCGAGAATGAAACGCGAACCGATTTGCGCGCCACCTCGGCGGATTTGCCCATCGCGAGCAGCACGTGTGAGGGCTGTTGACTGCCCGAGGTGCAGGCCGATCCATTGGAAACGGCAATGCCCTCCAGGTCATACCGGATAATAAGCGCATCGGCATCTAAGCGAGCCAGCACTTCAGGAACGAACGTGAAGTTGACAATGGTGTTCGTGGAAGTATTATCATCGGCAGAATTTAGGATAACCTGCGGTATTTCCAGAAGCCTGGAAAGCAGGTAACGCCGAAGTTGTCCAAAATCGTCGTTGACGTCCGTACTCTCCCTCCCGTCCCCTTGAACCATCTTCACTGCCTCGCCGAACCCCACCGCCATCGCGACGGCTTCCGTTCCCCCCGCCGGTTACGTTCCTGCGAGCCGCCATGAATAATGGGTTCCCAAGCCACACCACTCCGAATATATAGCGCGCCAATGCCCTTTGGGCCATGAATCTTGTGCGCGGAAAGCGAAAGAAAATCGACTCCGAGTTCCCGAACCTTGATCGGTATTTTGCCGAAGGCCTGCACCGCATCGGTATGGATCAGAGTATTCGGGGACCGCGCCTTCACCACTTCCGAGATTTCACGAACTGGATTGATCGAACCAGTTTCGTTATTCACCAACATAATGGAAACGAGCGCCGTATCCTTCGCAATGTTTTCGCCTACGGTTTCCGGCGTCACAAGACCGAAGCTATCTACGCCGGCGAACGCAACCGTGGCGCCAAGGTCGCCGAGCCATTCGATTGGTTGCAGAACGGCATGATGTTCCGCCGGGCTGGTAACGATTCCGATGTTCTCGAACGACTTCCGCTCCCGAACCAAATTGAAGATTGCTCCTTTGATCGCAGCATTATTTGCTTCCGTGCCACCCGAAGTGAAGACGATTTCGCGTGGTTCGGCTCCGATCGCATGCGCAATCACTCCGCGCGCTTCATCCAAAGCTACGCGCGCGCGGGTACCAAGCTGATAAACGCTCGAAGCATTGCCAAATTCCGTCTCCAGCCACGGGCGCATTGATTCGAGAACATCCGGAGCCATCGGAGTCGAGGCGGCGTTATCGAGATAGACCATAGGGACACCGCCACATTTTTGCGCGCACTAAAGTTCGCCACTATTGCCCGCCGCTGTTATTTCCGCCGGATTGCTTTTTCTGCAGGAGCACTTTCACTCGCTGCTGGCGAAGTTGGCGGCGCAAGTCCCGTAATTCCTGGTTCTGCAAGCGATGCGCCGCAATTTGTTCCCGAACGCGCTGGGCAAACTGATGCTCGAATACAAGCAACTTCGCGCGTTGGAGCGGCGTGAGAACCGGCTTCAGGTCATCATCTAATTTTTGCTCCCGTTCCGTGATCTGTTCGTTCAGGTTTCGGATTTTCTCCGCCATTGCCGCGACCTCCGCGTCGGAAGAGTTCGCGTTCGTTGCCGCAGCCAGTGATTTCATCAAATCGTTGCGCTGCTTCACGAGCGCCTCGACATCCTGTTCGGCCGGTTTATAAAGTTCGAAAAAACGCTGGGCGGTGGCAGCATCCAGTTGCAAGGCGCTCTTTAGCTTTTGATATTTTATGGCTTCGATCTTTTGAATGAGCGCCTGGCGAATCGTTTGCTGCTCCTCGGTTCGTGCGGTTGGTGGCTCTTGTGCCCTCGCGGGACCAACCGCAAGGGCACAGGCTGCCAAAATAATGATGGAGAATAATTTGTTCATAATAAATTCGGCTTTTTAGTTATCATTATTACTCTGCAATCCAGTGAGTACGGCCTGGAGTTCCGGCTGCGAAAGCGATTGCAAGCTAATGGCCTCATCGGTTGGCGAGGCCGCCAGAGGCTCCGCGACAGCGAAGTCGGTTGTCGACTGTTTATTTGAATGCCTTCGTGCCTGAGCGAAATGCATCCTATCGGACCCATCCGTTGGATGAATAGCGGCCTGAGCAAGCGGAATTGCCGCAGGCCTGGCGGTCTGGGAAATAGGCGTGGGCGCCGACGAGACCGAGGGTGGAAGTGCGGCGAGCGGTGGTGCTTCTACGCCGGTCGTCTGGAACGCCAGAATTGCAGCAACCAGCAGGCAACCTGCGGCGGCGGAAAAGCCGGCCCAAAGTATATGCTCCGCAAGAAATTCTACAATGCGGGTTGGCCATGCGGCCCGTTTCTGCCGGCCCTCGACCTGCTTCATCACGCGAACGCGAAAATTCGACCAATAGAGGGGTTCGGGCTCCGAGCTGGAATAGGGCGCTCCAAGACTTCGGATTTCCGCCTCCAGCCTTTGAACTTCCTCACTATTTTCTTCCATTTTTCGCATTTTTCTTATCCTTATACAAGGACGCTTAACGCCCGATCAAGTTTAATCGCTGAGATCAATATTCCTCGGCTAAACCCGGAAATCTCGCCTCCGGCACACGTTCCTGCGCGTGAAGATAGTCCCCTATTTTCCGAACCGCGTGGAAATAATTAGCCTTCAGCCCACCCACGCTGGTTCCGACGATTTCGGCAATCTCCTCATAGGGCAGCTCGTCATAAAACCGCATGATAAACACGCGTCGTTGTTTGGGCGGCAGAGTATCAATCGCCCGTTCAATCAAATGGGTTGTCTCACTTTTAAGAAGATCGTCTTCAGGTTGGATTCCTTCCTCTGCGAGTTCCTGAATGCTCTCCAAATCGACTTTCGGGCGCGATTTCGCTCGGCGGGAATGCCCGATCGCCGAGTTCACCATGATGCGATAAAGCCAGGTGTATAATTTCGACTCCCCGCGAAATGATGCGAGCGCTTCGTAGGCCTTCACGAACGTTTCCTGGGCAATTTCATCCGCCTCGTCGTGATCGCCGTGGGCCATTTTTCGGGCGGAGTAATAGATGCGCTTTTGGTACCGCTCTAAAATTTCAGTAAATACTGCGTCCCTTGTGGACCGAGTGTCCCCTGCCGTTTCGCATGTCTGGAAGAGCCGGATGAGCTCCTCCTCACTGAATTCGCGGTATTCGGGGCGGTACGCCATGCTTTGCTAAAATCGGTAGGCTGTGCGAACGGTCCGACATGTGAGGTTTCAATTCGACCGCTAACATGATGAGATAGAATGGGATGTGGATTCGTTTAATGCGTGTAAAATTCGTAATTTTCGGGCGCGATGAGTTTTTCTTCGTATTTTCGTAACCGTTGCTTGTAATTTAATCGCTCCATTCTTTATGAAAAAACTCGCCACTCGCACCATTTTCCTAATAATCCTCGGGATATTCGTCATTCAGCCGAATTGCTTCGGACAGACGGCGCCGACTGCTATCACGGGACATAGCTATTGGGGGCTCGATCTTGGGCTTACCGGCTCGGCCTATGAAGGAAATCAGAATTATCTCTTTCATTTGATTGATCAGTCCGTAATTGATCCAAATACGGGGACTCAGATTAACGTCAACTCCTACATGCCTTTCAACAGCCTGGGGTCCGGTCTCGGTTTTGTCCTCGGCGGCAAAATAGCATTTCCACTCAGCAACTCGTTGGATCTTGAGGGCAAGCTTCGCTACGTCACGAATTACACTTCGAGCACTGAGTCTCACGTTGTTACGTTAGCCACAAATCCTTTCAACAACAACCAGGTCACCGATTCTTCGAATTCTAACAACACGTACTCGCTTCTCCTTTCGAATTTGAGTCTTAGCGCGCTTCTCAACTTTCGGCTCAGCGATTCCTGGTATGCGATCGGTGGCTTGGAATTTTCGACCCTGCTCAGCAATTCGTTAAGTGACAATCAAACCCTGACTACCCCGGGGGAGCAGTATTACTTTGCGGGAACCCCGGACAAAACTGGCGGGGATATTCTCAACCGCCCCGCCTCCAGTATCTCGGACCGATTCGTGTCAACTCGCGGCGCAATTCAGATCGGAGCAGGAACCGGATTCGATATTAGCAGTTCGTCCATTTTGGACCTTGAGCTGCTCGTCAGTATTCCATTGACACAGTGGTTGACCAGCGATGCTCAAACCGACTTGAATGCGACGGCCGCGGGATACTTCCAACCGGCCATTACCTACCCCAAGCTCTGGTATGCCTCACTCACGGTCGGTATCCGATTCCCGTTCGGCGGGGAGGAGAATGAGCCGGCGGCTGCGGAATCATCTAGCCCAAGTGATAATTCCCCTATTGGCGACGATGGGAAAGTCGCGCTCACCGGCACAGTGACGGACTCCAAAACCGGCGACCCCGTCGATGCAACGATGACCGTCGTCGATCTGACCAATAACCAGGTCGTTGCTACCGACCAGAACGCACGATGGCAAGTACAACGTGCGTGTGAAAGCCCCGGGCCGGTATTCTGTTACCGCGGATGCCGATGGCTACCTCTTCGGCACTGCATACTTCCAAGTGGACAATCAGGGACGCATCCTTGCGCGCGATAATAATATCAAGCTGAGTGGAACCTCTGGCGGTCGCACACGCCTGCTCGTCTTCTTCAATAGCAACAGCGCCACGCTGAATGCGTCCTCGTATCCGGAACTTAACCGGGCCGTTCACTTGATGAAAGCAGTTCCAGCGATGAAAGTGCAAATCGCCGGTTATACGGATTCGGTCGGATCCGATGCTTACAACCGGCAGCTTTCGCAGAAACGCGCGGACGCCGTCCGTACGTATCTTATTGATAAGGGCATCGAGGATAATCGAGTGAGCGCCCGCGGCTATGGGAAAGAATCCCCAATCGCCGATAATGGCACGGACGATGGCCGCGCCGAAAACCGCCGCGTCGAATTCGTCGTCCTAAGCAAATAGGCCGCGGCGTGTGGGCGAATCGCCTTCCCGCGTGAGCGGGAAGGCTTGAAAATCAGTAGAAATGAGGTATGAGCGGTTTGATTTGCTTATTTTTGTAATCAGGGATTCCTGATTCGCTATTCGGTATCGCCATTTGGGGAACCAGCCGGCCGAACGCAGTGAAGCGTTCACCGCGTTGAATGCGGGGTTTGCTTCGGCGAAATCACTCCGGTGCGCTTCGTGATTCATCTTCCCAATGGCCCATCAGGACGTCCTTACAGCTTCCCAAAGTGAACGTTCTCCGCTAAACTAATTCTTTAAACTAAATCCGATGAATTCGACGATGCCTCGCTTTTTAGCAGCTTTACTGGTTTTCTCTTTCATTGCTTCGCGTGCTCTTGCGCAGCAGGATGGACTGACCCATGTCAACGATAATTATTTCGAGCAGATGGTGCCGAGGCCGAATCAGGTTCTCGATCCGTCGCTAGCAGCGACGGGCCAGAGCTATTGGGGCTTCGATCTCGGGCTAACCTACGACTGGTTCCTGGGTCAAAATAATTTCTTCTTCCCGGTTTTCGATCAGCAATTCCTTGTTGCGGTTCCGCTTCGTTTCGATAATCTGGGGAGCGGACTCGGAGGGGTATTCGGATTCAAGGCAGGATTAGCGCTGAACCGTTCGCTCGACTTGGAGGGCAAAATTCGGTACGTCACGAATTATGCATCCAGTACGGAGAACCAACTCGTTCCCGTAGTCAATACTGGCAGCGAGGCTAATGTAACTAATACCTACACCATGTCCTTGAGCAATCTCAATATTGCGGCCATGTTGCATTATGCCTTAAGTGACGACTGGTATGCCGCCGGCGGGGTCAGTTATTCTGGTTTGCTCTCGAATTCGTTCTCCGCGATGCAAACGTTGCCAACGGGCTTATTTTATGTCGATACCTTCGGCAATTTGACGAACGGAATCTCGGAAACCGTTCCAAAGCAATCGGCAACGGGTCTCTTCGATGCCTCACGGTTCGATCTCCAGCTCGGAGCCGGAACGGTGATTCCCTTGAGTTCAAATTCCTTCGCACTGGATGCCGAACTTTTGGTGAGCGTGCCATTCACTTCGTGGTTGGCGTCCTCCAAGCAGGCTAACTTCGATGCATTCGCTGATGCCGTCAATGAGATACGTCAAAAGTTCGGCGACAATTTTCCGGTGGCACATCCGACGATTCCAAATCTTTGGTATGCTTCCCTGACCATCGGTATTCGATTCCCATTCGGGCATTCGGAGGAGGAGCCGCCGGCGTATGAATCGAATGAAGTTCCGGGAACGCCAGCCCATGGTATTGGCGACGATGGGAAAGTCGCGCTCAGCGGAACGGTGACGGACTCCAAAACCGGCGACCCTGTCGATGCAACGATGACCGTCGTCGATCTGACCAATAACCAGGTCGTTGCTACCGACCAGACGCACGATGGCAAGTACAACGTGCGTGTGAAAGCCCCGGGCCGGTATTCTGTTACCGCGGATGCCGATGGCTACCTCTTCGGCACTGCATACTTCCAAGTGGACAATCAGGGACGCATCCTTGCGCGCGATAATAATATCAAGCTGAGTGGAACCTCTGGCGGTCGCACACGCCTGCTCGTCTTCTTCAATAGCAACAGCGCCACGCTGAATGCGTCCTCGTATCCGGAACTTAACCGGGCCGTTCACTTGATGAAAGCAGTTCCAGCGATGAAAGTGCAAATCGCCGGTTATACGGATTCCGTAGGGTCTGATGAATACAACAAGCAGCTTTCGCAACGCCGCGCGGAATCGGTACGCAATTATCTTATTCAGAACGGAATAGCGGCCAACCGCATCACCGCGCACGGCTATGGGAAAGAATCCCCGATCGCCGATAATGGCACGGACGATGGCCGCGCCGAAAACCGCCGCGTCGAATTCGTCGTCCTAACCAAATAGGCCGCCTAAGCAAATAGGCCGCGGCGTGTGGGCGAATCGCCTTCCCGCGTGAGCGGGAAGGCGATTCGGGTGTGACTTTTAGAACTTTTTTGTGTTTTGCATCCATGGAAAAGAGAGAATCCTTTGCCGTATTCTTCCTCGCCGCCACATTATTGACGGCCCAGGCTCATGCGCAAACTTTGGGATCGTGTAAGATCTTTCCCCCGAATAATCCGTGGAACGAGAGGGTCGATTCGCTGCCTGTGCATTGGAACTCGGCGAAATACATCGCGAACGTGGGCGGAACAATTCACATTCACCCCGATTTCGGTAGCGATCCGAGCTACGGCATCCCGTGGGTCGCAGTGGGGAACTCGCAGGCATTCGTTCCGGTCGATATTACAGGCTATGTCGATGAAAGCGATCCTGGCCCGATGCCCATTCCGCCCGATGCTCCGATCGAATCCGATGGCGATTCCCATGTCCTCGTCGTCGATAGCGGGAACCATAAGCTCTACGAACTCTACCAGGGCGTGCCTGGCGCGAACGGGTGGTCCGCAACCTCGACAGCCATCTTCGCGCTCGATTCCAACAATTACCGCCCTGATGGGTGGACATCTTGCGATGCCGCTGGCCTTCCGATCTGGCCAGGGCTCGTTAAGAAATACGAATGCGATTTGGGCGAGATTAAGCACGCACTCCGCTTCACCATACAACACACACAAAAAGCATGGATCTTCCCCGCTCGGCACGAAGCGGGTTCCACCACCGACACCACCGTGATGCCCATGGGCCTTCGCCTGCGACTCAAAGCCAACTTCAACGATTCGAACTTCACCGGCTATGCAAAGGTAATTGCCACCGCGATAAAACGTTACGGAATCATCCTCGCAGATAATGGATCGAATTGGTATATTTCCGGCGAAACCAACACGAGTTGGCCCGACTCCGATATCAACCAGCTTAAACAAATCACTGGGAATGATTTCGAGGTAGTTTACACCGGTCCGGTTCGTACACAGCCGAATCAATATCCCGATCCGGTGCTGCCACCTCCGCAAACGGCCGCGATTTCCGCTCCGGCGATCGTGTATGACACCGCGCGTGTCGGCGATATAAATCAAGCCACCTTCCAGATTTCGAACGCCGGAACTTCACCCGATACCATCGGTCGCTACTGGCTGAAGAGTGGCAGCGTATTTCAAATTGCCGATAGCGCCACCCACACGCTTGCGCCCGGCGCGCACGCGCTCATAGCCATCAATTTCCTTCCCTTCATCGACGGCGCGGCCTTGGATACGCTGTTCGTAGCGCCCAACGATACAAGTGAACCGGCAACCGCGATTCCACTCGACGGCTTCGGAACGGAGGGAGTTTTTGCTCTCTCTCAAAACCCGCTCCAATTTGGCAGCGTACCGGTGGGAAGTTCCGATACGATGATTGTTGCGCTCAGCAATTCCGGCGATGGGGAACTCGATGTCAACGTCGCCAACACGCAAGGCTCGAATTCGGATTTTACGATCATCGGCATTGGACCGCAAGCGGCGCCACCGTTCGCCCTTCAACCGGGTGATTCGGAACTTGCGGAGTTCCTGTTCACGCCTTCCAGCGTGGGCCCGGATACGTCTTTTTATTCGTTGGCATTTGCCGATACCCTGGGCGAGGAATACGATACCATTTTGGTGCTCGCCGGCGTGGGAACCGCGCCATCACTTGTTACGAAGTTGAAACCGGAACCATTCACTGTTACCGTGTTTCCAAATCCCGCGGCCGCGACGGTTTGCGTTCGCCCATCGAATGCGGAGCCAACCGCGCTACGGCTCTTCAATATCGGAGGGGAGTTGGTGTGGCAGGGGTGGTCGAAATCCGAAACGACAATGCTCGATCTCTCCGGCTTCGCAAATGGAACGTATGTGCTGCGCGCCCAAAGTTCTAAAGGGTCAGCTACGGTACGGCTGGTTATTGCGAAATAGCTTCCGGCTAGCGACGGGAATTCATCCGGTGAAAACATTCGTCGAAATTCGCGCGCGATGCGGCGATGATATTTGCCGCCATGCCTACGGCAATCTCCGGGTGATCAGCGGCGATCCCTTCGATTGCCGCAATTGCGACATCCGTGGCGAAAATGCCGCGATCCTTTTGGCCACGGAGTTCCCGGGCGCCACGATCTAACTCCGTATCGACAGTCGGCGGAATCACTTCGAACACGCGAACGCCTTTTGGTTCCAACTGAAACCGAAGTGAAATCGAATATGAGTGAATGGCTGCTTTCGTCGCGCAGTAAATGGGAACGATCGCGAGAGGCACAAACCCTAGTCCAGAGGAGACATTGACGATCGCGGAATTCTTTTGCGCGATGAGATGCGGAATGAGTCGAGCCGTCAAGTAAATCGTTCCTTCAAGATTGATGCGGCATTCATTTTCGCCGGCATCCAGTGCCGAGATGCCTTGCGTAAGATCGATCTCCCGTTGCATTCCGGCATTATTGACGAGCATGGTAACGCGTTCACCGATTGCCCACTCGGCCAGCCGCTTACGGTCCTCGGAATTCGAAATATCGGCGACGAAGTATTGAATCCCCGGATTCGCACGCGCCGCTTCCACAAGCTTCTCCTCGCGCCGGCCGCAAATGAGGATTTGGTTGGAGCGCGATAAAAATTCCTTCGCCAGTGCGAGGCCGATGCCTGTGGCGCCGCCGGTGATAAGAACTGTGTGCCGGGTAAGTTCCATAATTAGTCTATTCTCTTTCCACTCTCACGCTCGAAAAGTTGGATGGCTTCAGGAGGAATGCGAGCGATAACCGTGTCACCGAGCGCAAGCGGCATGCCGCCGAGAGTCTCTTCGTGCGTAATGCTGGCGATGATTGCCCCGCCGTAGGCATCCGCGCGCTCGATGTAGTAGTGCGATACACCACCCAGCGGTTCGATGAGAATAATCTTGCCTGCAATCGCATCGGTGGGTGGGTTCGGAGTCGCGCGTTCGATGCGAATTCGTTCCGGTCGGAATCCGAGATAAATATTCCGATCCGGAAGCGAGCCACGTAATGCAATTTTCAGATCCTGGGAAATGAACCACGAATGATTTCCCTCATTCATAATCCCTCCTGGAAGGATATTCATCGGCGGCGATCCCAAAAACCGGGCAACGAATACCGTCGCCGGACGCTCGTAAATTTCCGAGGGTGCGCCAAATTGTTCGAGCTCGCCTTTGTTCATCACCGCGATGCGGTCGCCCATCGTCATGGCTTCGACCTGATCGTGCGTCACGTAAAGCATCGTGGCGCCGAGCCGCCGCTGAAGCCGCTTTAGTTCTGCCCGCATCTGGGCACGAAGGGCCGCATCCAAATTGGAAAGCGGCTCATCGAAGAGAAATACTTTTGGCCTTCGAACAATCGCGCGGCCCACAGCTACACGCTGCCGCTCACCACCGGAAAGTTCCTTCGGCTTTTTTCTTAAATAGCGATCGATGCCCAGGAGTTTCGCCGCATCCTCCACTTCCCGCTTGATTTCCACTTTCGGAACTTTCCGCATCTTGAGCGGGAACGCCATGTTCTCGAAAACCGTCATGTGCGGGTAAAGCGCATAGTTCTGGAAGACCATGGCCACGTCTCGGTCCTTCGGCTCTCGATCGTTCATGCGCTCACCGTCAATCAATAGATCGCCCAGGTAATCTCCTCCAAGCCAGCGACCATCCGGAGCGTCGTCGTCTTGCCGCAGCCCGACGGCCCGACGAGCACGACGAATTCGCCATCGCGAGCCGTGAACGTCACACCTTTAACGGCGTGCGCCTCGTTTTCGTAACGTTTTTCAAGATTGCGGAGCTGGACTTCAGCCATTGCTCATCATTAACGGCGCGCCATTTCCTCGCGTTCGCCTGAATTCAAATGCGAGCGTGCCGGGAAACGCTGCTACCCGACCGGGGATTAGAACGGCTTCGCTTCCATCAAAAACACGATGAGAATCAGCGCAATGCTGGCGAGCGTGCTAAGCGTGCGCAGCTTCCCTAGCATCGGCGACTTTGAGAATGGGACGCCGGAGGAGTCGATCTTCTTCAGCGTGCCCCGTGAGATACCGAGCAGCGCGCCCATGGCGAGGAACAAAAGCATCGAAACGCCAAACCAACCGGTGTGAGTGAAGTTCCAGCTCTCAAGCGCCAGCAGCCAGATGCCGGTCAGCAGCATCACGACAAGGCTTCCGCTCCCGGCCGTCAGCAGCCGCTTTACGAGCGCCGCGCTTCCCCAATCCGGGTTCCCAGCGATGAGGGAGACCACGACAAGCTGTCCCAGCCCGCCAACGGCAACAATAACATGGATTGCTTCGACAAAAGAATATAGGCTCATGCCCTGCAGGACGAATGGCCGGTGAGATTATTGTAATGCCGGGCTTCATCGCCAATTATTTGTTGAAACAACCATTACCTCATCACGTTTGAGTGTTCGGAAGGAACTTACAAATTGCCAGAAGTAACGTCAAAATCTCGGACACTCATTCGAGTCGTAGAAACGCAGCATGTCTTGGAAGGAGACGGATTTCCGGTCCGGCGGCCGTTTCCAACGCGAGCGCTTGACCATGTCGATCCGTTTCTGCTGCTCGATGATGCGGGCCCGATCCAGCCGAAATCGGCAGACAATCCCGATATGAACGACCATCCCCATCGCGGTTTCGAAACGCTGACCTATTTCCTTTCGGGCCGAGCCTTGGGCCACGATTCCTCCGGGTTCCAGGATACCTTTTATCCGGGCGATATCGAATGGACGACCGCCGGCTCGGGAATCATTCACGGCGCACGCACGCTCGGTCCCGAGCCGACGCACGGAATCCAGTTATGGGTGAACCTTCCCAAATCGAAAAAATGGATTGCACCCAAATCGCAGCGCATACCGGCGGGTTCAGTTCCCACCGTCGAACGCGAGGGATACTCTGTCAAAGTATTGGGTGGCGCAGCCGAAGGCATGGAAGGTCCGGCAAAGCCGACCTGGCCTATCCTCTATCTTCATTACACGTTGAAACCAAACGGTGCGGTATCGCTCGAGGTACCGAATGGGTACAATGCCATGCTTTACGTTCTTCGCGGCGCAGTGAATGTTGCGGATGGAACTATCGGCGATGGGCAATTGGGAATTCTTTCGGACGGCCACGACGTGGAGTTCGCCGATGCATCCGAGAATGAAGCGGAACTTCTTCTTCTCGCAGCCGAACCGATCAACGAACCCGTGGCTCGCTACGGCCCCTTCGTGATGAACACCCGTGATGAAGTCTTCCAGGCCTTCGACGATTTCAATGCCGGGAAGTTTGGGACGCCGTAGGGTGGGAAGCTCCAGCTAAACGAAGTGGCACTATTTGGGTAATGAGCCTTGTTCGGGAACTCAAATAGCTATGAAAAACTTCTATGCACTCACGGCGTTGCTGATCCCCTTTCTGTTGGGATCCTGCTCGAATCCAACGCAGCCCGCGTATGACGGGCCGGGACTTCACGGTCAAGTATTTCTCGAAGACTCGACCGGAACCCGCATTCCGCCGCCCTATGCTGGAATCACGGTGACCTTTCCCGGCATTTCTGTCAGCACCGATTCGCTCGGGAACTGGACTATCCAAAACCCTCCGCAGGGTAATTACAATATTGTTTTTTCCAAGGATGGCTTTGGAAGCACCTCATTCTCGCAGGACTACAATTTTACAGACAGCACGGGCGGATGGAACGATCCAGATCTCGTTGTACTCACCCAGGCTCCGGACAGCATCGTTCGAGTAGAGAATGTTCTTGTGTATGATTCCACTTCCCCATGGACTCCAGAATGGCTCATCCCAACTGTAACGGCAACATCTCAGCGTGTTTTCATTTTTATCGACACGATACCAAATGTTTCCTCGACCGGAGCCCATTTCTCACATCCGATGGAACTCCTAGAGCATGATGATAACGAATGGAGCGATTATGATCCAGAGGAGATTGGTTACTTGGGTCTCCACCATGGTCAAACAGTCTATGTGACGGCTTGCGCGGGCTCCTCAGCGACAAAATTTTTGGACTCCAATAACCACGAGGTGCTTGGAAACGTCGGCCCCGCATCGAACGCGTACCCGGTCGTGATTCCGTAGATGCGCGCAGAGCACTGGAAATAAGAGGCTTTTCCCGTGGCCTGACGACAAGAATACTTAAGACTTAAGTACAGACCGGTACGGCGATTCCTTCATGCGTGTCTCGATTCGTTCGGCAAGCCACTCAAAATACTCTGCGAGGTCAGGGTCATGGAGCTTCACACGCATATCGGTGAACATCGGCTTGTACTTCTTCCATGCGGTCGTGACAAACTCGCCAAGCGTTTTATCGACAAGTTCCATATCGATGACCTTATCGGCAACCAGTATGCCGAGATGCTTCATTTCCTGTGCAAATTGTGTGTAGATCAGGCGTTCCTGCTGCGGAAGCGCCTGGAACTCTTCCATCGTCGCAGGCATGGCACGGGAAGAGACGTAGTCGAGCATCTCCGCAAATTCGCGCGACTGAAAATTGCGTATCGTTTCGAGCGTAAGGCGCTCACGGCGGTCTCGCGCCGCACTACGCACCTGCGCAATACCAAATATCACGGCCACGATCACGGATAGCGCAAGCGCAATATTCGCGATGAGAGAGATCGTAACGTTTGTCACGTTTGCGAAGATTAAGGGAAGGATGCGCGAGGAAGTTCCGAGGGTTGAACCGAGAACCATCCCGTGCCGGAGGGATCTGAAATGCCGACGCCCATCGCTCCTGGAGTGAAAGCGGCAGCCTTCAAAGATCTATAATCTAAGCTGTAACTATTTTGCCGTCCCATTCTCCGCCGGAGGGGAAAGACGCATGCTCATGGATCAATTGCCACCGATTATTTCGCTTCTCAAAACAATCGGTTTGGCGAACTAACGCATTTTTGGTGTCGCCATTTTTTAGCACGATATGTACTTTTTGAATCGTGCAAACAATTCCCATATTGCCATTCAGCATCGTATCCATTTCGAGAATATCAGCTTTACACGAAGTGAAACCGCTAAATACACGGTCAAACATTTTCAACGCAGGTTGAATACCTCTCGAAGCAAATGGTGGAATATCGAACCAGAGAACATCCTCGGCCCAATGCCTTGTGCTTTGCTCCCCAGTCATCGATTCGGCCATATCTTTAACGATTGCAATAAGGATGTCCTTATCACTAGCAATCTCCGCTTCTAATGCTGTGATCATTGTTTGTAACCCTTAAGTTCGTGACGAGCTATAATGCTCTCGATTATCAAACACAAATCAGCGCCGCTACGTTTTCGGCTCATACCGCATCGCCACCGCGCCGGAGGCGTACTCCAGACGGCTTACGAGCCGCAAGTCCAGACGCGAGGGCAGCCCGGCGAAGAGCGTCGGTCCGTGTCCCGCGATGCGGGGATGCACGACGAACTCATACTCGTCGATGAGTCCCAGCTCCGCTAAGGCCAGCGGAAGTGTCACGCCACCCGTCAGCAGTCCCTTGCCGGGTTCCCGCTTCAGTTCCTCGACAGCGTTCCGCAAATCGCCACGAATAAGTTCCGCGTTCCAATCGACGCGTTCCAATGTACTCGACACCACGTACTTCTTTTTCGCATCAATCGTCCGGGCGAACGGTTCCATCCACGGTTCCATCCAATCGGGTCGCGATCCCGTTGGCGATGAACGCCACGCGGCCTCCATCATCTCGTACGTCACACGGCCAAAGAGGAGCGCATCGGCCCACGCAATGTTTTCCGCCGCGTGGCGATGTAACTCCTCGTCCGCGATCACCTCACGATGATCGCAGCACCCGTCCAGGGTGATGTTGATGGAATAGCGGAGGGGTCGCATAGTTATTTCCTTTTCGCCTTTAGTATGACTGTGAGTAGAGCATTAGTGAAGTTTTTTTTCCGTCCGCATCATTTCTAAGAGCGCTTTCATGCGCGCTTCGCGCGTTTCCGGCTTTTTCGCCGTATGCAATCGCCATGCGATAGCATAGGTATTCGCCTTGTTGAGAGACAGGAACAATTCATACGCTTTCTTGTCTTTCTTGAGCTCTTGTACGAAATCATCAGGAACTTTCATCGTGGCGGGCGAATCGTACGCGCTCTCCCATCGGCCATCCGCCTTCGCCTCCTCGACTTCTTTCAGTCCCTCCGGCTGCATTCGCTCTTCTTTCGTGAGACGCTCGACGTGTTCCCGATTGCGCTTCGACCATACGCTCTTCGGACGCCTGCGCGTGAACTTTTGCAGGAATGATTCCGTATCGTATTTGTCTTTCTGCCCGTCTATCCAGCCGAAGCAGAGCGCCTCGTCGAGCGCTTCCGCGTAGGTGACCGTTTGTATCCCCGAGTCTTTTTTGAATATGCGCAACCAAATCCCGCTCGATGTTGCGTGGTTCTTTTGAAGCCACCCGCGCCATGCTTCGGCGGTTGGGAAGGATTTCGTAGGGGTGTCGTTCATGTCGCCGGGGGGAGTGAAACGCTTAGAAGTCTTCCAGTATGTTTGTCTATCCACTTCCCACCCGATGCCATTCTTCGTGGTCGATAAAATGCTTTTGGCCTTGGAATGTATTCGATACACCGCCGCGAAGATCGATGAGCTGACCATCCTTGAAGAGCGCCACGTACTCGCGTGTAACGGGCGGTTGATCGTCACTGGTTATTACGCCGGCGTTGCTGATGCCGCTGACGTTGGAGGTGTAAAACGTTAGATCGCCATGAAAGGGAACCTCTTCCCATCCCTTCGGGACACGTGTCGCAAGGCCAGCGAACCGCGCGAATCCTTTCGCATTTGGATCGCTGCGATCCTCTGTATCATAAAGCTCATGCTCCAGCCGACCCTCGCGCGTGAGCCGGTACGTATCCAGCATTTGCGCGGGGGTATCCTTTGTCTGATACTCCTCGCCTTTGGGATCGTGCCCGTTTGGCAGCGGATACTCCGGTATGATATAGTCGAATAATCCCATAACACCTGTTCGAACTCAAAAGGAAAAAATAAAGTTCACAATCTCCGATGAACGCGCAATATACTTACGATCACGATGTCGATATTTTGACCATCCGCCTCCAGGAAGGAAAATTCGAGGACGGCGATGAGATCGCGCCGGGACTCGTCGCGGCTTACGACCGCGATGGGAACCTCTTGGAACTCGAGTTGCGCAACATTCATCGCATCGCCGAAGCCAATTTCGATTCCCGGCAATTGAGAGGGGCGGCTTGATGGCTATGATTTTTTTCGTTACACACAACCGCGTTGACTTAGGACATCGAATATGATTCGACGAACCGAAGCAACGCGCGCATAGCTCAGGTAGTAGGAGCGTCGGCCTTATGAGCCGAAGGGCGGCGGTGCTGGGAAGAGTTGGCTAAACGATGAACTATATGTTAATGTCAGATTCTCGATAGGAAACAACAGCATTGTTTAGCACAGGATCCTTCGGTGCTGGACCGAAGTACTCGAGAACTGCGTTCTCGAAACGGCGGCTCTGGAACCACCGCTCAAGCCTAAATGTCTTTTTTGCTTCTCCAGTCTCCTTATCAACGTAAACATAATTGTATCTTCTTTCCGAAGATGAGTAGGATTCAACGAACCCCTGCCATTCAGCCAAAAATTTCTGAATATTCCCGCCGATGCAGGATTCAAATTGTTCAATGCCCTCGGGCTTATATCGTTGCGTGAAGGCGTATATTTGCCCGAAAGCGCTCTTGTCCTTTCGTTTTACGAATGAGGGATCAGGGACGAGCCTTCTAAAGCACAAGAAGGCAAAATAAAATCGATCCAGCATTTCGAAATCATATACGAGAGCGCCACTCAGGTCGGCGTTCTGGAAAAGCTTTTTCGTTGATGCACGATTAAGCTTGCCGGCCGAGGAATATAGAATTCGATAAAAAAGGTTTCTTTCAATCACTGAACTGGCATCAATATAGTGACGGCTCAAGCCATCAAAAAATTCACCACGCTTTCGCTCGAAAAGAATCCCATACCGATTAAATAAAACCTCTTGAAGTTCAAGATTAAAAGTCTCATTGGAGAACCTATCGGCGGGAATCACCGGTGTCTGTTGGTTTGTGGCCGTAGAGATGCTCTCAATGAAGGCCAATTTTTGGCTTTCGGAACTTGTATCAACCAAGGTAACCACCTTCAAAAGAACCTCTTTGTTCTCCAAAACCTTTTCGCCAGCTGTTTCGAGAAGCTTGCTCAGCGTATATGCAGTTTGCCCTCCATTAATGATTTGCGGATTTTTTACCGTCAACTGCGCTTTATTCTTCTGGCCAATTTTTTCATTGAGGTTAGACTCATCGGACAACATTGTGATTCCGTTGTTAAAGAGCGCAAACTCATTGGTCGACTTTCCAAGGATCGTTTGCTTTATCGCCTCATTTACCTTTTGTCCTTCCAGTTCAAGGTAGCTGCGAGGATTGTACCGCAGAATAGAATTTTTATACCTACTCATCACTCGCGCCATTTCAAGTGTGGGCACAAAAAGAACGGTAATTTCACAGTCACCATTTTGGGTTTGTACATCGTATCGAATTTTGCTCCCTGCGTTTTTATTACTCAAGTCGATATTGATATTCAGATCAGTTGCATTGTAATAAGTTCCGGATACGACGGGGAATACAAGTTGGTTGTAGCATTTCTGATAATCGATAATTTCGGTCTGGTACCCGCCTGTTAGGTACTCGAGTTTCTCCCTCTTTACTTTCCCGGTTAGATTTGCGAGTAGAATCACTTTATACTTATAGCGTGCGATACCATCCAGGGACGAAACGTCTCGCTGTAATTGCTTGATTTTTCCGCTATACTCCTTACCCGTTATATCGTTCGGTTCTCCCTCAAGTATCCTCGTAATATCCATTGCGAGAATCTCCTCAAGCGTTATCTCCTTATTCTCGAAATTGTCCTCGGTGGTTCTAAACTTCGACTGTATAAAAAAAATCGTTTTCGAATCCCCGTGAATGAAATAGCCATCTATCCCCCCATCGTTCGCTCCGTCGGTAATGTTTCGCTCTCGTTCCTCAAACTCCACTAGTCCAAAGCCAACTTTTAAAAATAGGTGAATGAATGCCCTTGATCGTGCAGCGTTGAGCCAATCAATATTCGTTTCACCTATCGCGTATTTTTTCGCATACTTTGGGCCAGCCTCTGCCCTTATTTGGTCTAAAATGTTAAGGAGGGTTTCATATTTCTTCATGGTGCTCGGTTATTAAAGATATTGAGGTCACGAAGTAACCCGGTTCCACTTCGTTCCACCCGGGGCTACAACTATTTCGCTCCTAACGGAGCTTCGGGCGTGCGCAGTCGTCCCGCCCTTATACTTCAACCCGCGTTCGCTTCGGCGCAACCGTCGGCCGAACTCGATCAGCCACGCGCCGTGGGCGGCGGCGCTCGCGAGCATGCACCTGAAAACGGAGCTTCTTGCCATGAATGGATTCGACCAGGCGGAACGCGTCCGCGATGAGCCACGGGTTCCCATCTTCCAGGCAAAGATTCAGATATGCCTCGGCCTCGGCTGGGTCGGCCAGGTATTTTCGCATAATCTCATCGTGTGGTCGTGTCGGCATTAGGTTATTCCTTTCACTTTATCTTCCTCGTATTCCTTAATAAGCTTTCTCGCCAGCTTAATAGTTCTTGCTTGTGCCTTCTTGTCGGAACCGGCGAGCAAAAGGATGATCGTCGCCCCATCCCGCATGAAGTAAACTCGATAGCCTTGACCGAAGTCAACCTTCAGTTCCCACAGCTTCCCCTGGAGGTTCCTGAGGAGCCCCAGGCCGAGGGCAAGCTTCTTCACGCTGTAAAGCACCTGGCGCCGGGCATCGTCCTTCAGCGTAGCAAGCCACTCCTCGTAGTGATCCTTCCCGTTACGAGCGGTGTACGATCGAAGAATGAATTGTGGTGATGGAATTACCATGGCGATCGAGCCTTACGAACATCCTGATGTCGTTCCGCAATCGTCGCAGACGGTGCAGGCGCCGTTGCGCTTGACGCGCATGCTTCCGCAGGCGGAGCATTGCTCGCCGGTGTAGCCTTTCGAGCGCGCTTCGCTGCGGAGCGTGCTCATTGCGGTTCCCTTCGGCGCGGTAGCAAGCGGACTTTCCATCATCACGGGTTCTAACTCGCTTCGAAGGCGCGCAATGTTGTCGTCCTCGCTGACGAGTTGGGTTCCCGTGGCATCCGCAGGGGGTGTCGAAATATCATTTCGACCCACACCCACATCACCGGGATGTTTTTCATCCACCGCTTTGACATGCACGAAATCCTGGCGGTTGAGATATTCGTAGCCAAGCGCGCGGAAAACGTAATCCAAAATGCTCGTCGCGTTCTTGATGGCTTCGTGTCCCTGCACCGCGCCGGCGGGTTCGAAGCGGGTGAAGGTGAAGGTATCGACCAGCTCTTCGAGCGGCACGCCGTATTGCAGCGCCTTCGAAGTGAGCACGGAGAAGCAGCTCATCAACCCTTTGAAGCTCGCGCCTTCTTTGTACATGTCGATAAAGATTTCTCCCAAGGAACCATCTTCGTATTCGCCGGTGCGGAGATACACTTTGTGCCCGCCCACGACGGCCTCGCGCACGAATCCGTGGCGCTTCGTCGGCAAGCGATGGCGGCGCAGTTCCGGCGGCATCGCAACGGCCTGCGCTTCCACAAGCTGGTGCAGCTTCGCCGCGTCGATCGTCTCTTTCGAGGGATCTTCCACATCATCGAAGAGCACTTCTTCGGCAAGATCGGCGTCCTCGTTCGAGGCATTCAGCGGCTGCGAAAGTTTGGAACCATCGCGGTAAAGCGCGTTGGCCTTGAGGCACAGTTTCCACGAATCGAAATAGGCTTTCGATACGTCGGCGACGGTCGCCTCGTTCGGCATGTTGATCGTCTTCGAAATCGCTCCCGAAATAAACGGCTGCGCCGCGGCCATCATGCGAATGTGTGCTTCGTAAGGAATGTAGCGCGTGCCATATCGTCCACATTTATTCGCGCAATCGAAAATGGGAAGATGTTCGTCACGCAATGCCGGCGCGCCTTCGAGCGTCATCGTTCCGCAGACGTAATCGTTGGCGGTCTGGAGTTCCTCGCGCGTAAATCCGAGCGCGAGCAGCATGTTGAAATTCGGATCGGTAAGCTGTGACGGGGTAAATCCAAGCTTCACGCAAAAATCTTCGCCGAGCGTCCATTTGTTGAATGCGAACTTGAGATCGAAGACGTTATCGCACAGCTTCTCGACTTCGTCGATCTTTTCATCGGTAAATCCTTTCGCCTTGAGCGATGCGCGATTGATATACGGGCAGCCGACGAGCGTGCCGTGCCCTTTCGAATATTTTTCGATTTCCTCGATCTCTTTTTCAGAATAACCGAGTTTCGTCAGCGCCTTGTGTACCGATTGATTGACGATCTTGAAATACCCGCCGCCCGCAAGCTTCTTGAATTTTACAATGGCGAAATCGGGCTCGATGCCGGTGGTGTCGCAATCCATGACGAGGCCAATCGTTCCGGTGGGCGCGATGACAGTAACTTGCGCGTTGCGGTAACCATATTGTTCGCCAAGCGCGTAGGCACGGTCCCACGCTTTACGCGCGGCCTGCAGCAAATCTTCTGGCGCGTGTTCCGGCTGAATGCCCATCGGCTTGATGGTAAGCTGCTCGTAGCGTTCCGGCGCGGCATTATAGGCCGCAAGCTTGTGATTGCGAATGACGCGGAGCATCGGCTCCTTGTTCGCTTCGTAGCGCGGAAAGGCTCCCAAATCTTTCGCCAGTTCCGCGCTTGCCGCATAGGATTCGCCGGTCATGATAGCCGAAAGCGCGCCGGCAATGGCCAGAGCGCGGGGGGAATCGTAGGCGATGCCAGCCGTCATGAGAATCGTTCCGAGATTGGCGTAGCCGAGACCAAGCGTGCGGTAATCGTAAGAACCCTGCGCGATAGCGCGCGATGGGAACTGCGCCATGAGCACCGAAATTTCGAGAACGATCGTCCATAAACGAATCGCGTGCTTGTAATCTTCGAGCTTGAAGGCGCCCGTCTCGTCATCGTAGAAATAGGCAAGATTGAGCGAGGCGAGATTGCATGCCGTGTCATCCAAAAACATATACTCGGAGCATGGATTGCTCGCATTGATGCGTCCATCGTTCGGGCACGTGTGCCATTCGTTGATCGTCGTATCGTATTGCAAGCCTGGATCGGCGGACGCCCACGCCGAAAACGTAATCTTTTCCCACAGTTCTTTCGCCTTTAGCTTCTTCGCAGCTTTGCTGGAGGTGCGGAACTTTAATGTCCATTCGCCATCGGTGAGGACCGAGTGCATGAAGTCGTTCGTGACGCGGACGGAATTATTCGAATTCTGTCCCGAAACGGTTTGGTACGCTTCGCCTTCGTAATGCGTGTCGAAGGTTTTGAAGTCGATGCGGTCGTAACCCATTTCGACCATCCGCAAACATCGGACGATATAGTTCATGGGCACGCCGCGCGCGAGTGCCTTCTTGATTGCGATGTCGAGATCGAGATTATCCTTGCGGTCGGTGCCGCCATCGTTCGCGATCTTCATAATCATGTTGAGAAAGAGATCGCATACTTTCGATCCCGCAACCAACGCGGCCACTTTCTGCTCTTCGAGCGCCTTCCATTCGATAAATTGCTCGATGTCCGGATGGTCGATGTCCAGGATGACCATCTTCGCGGCGCGGCGTGTCGTCCCGCCGGATTTCACGGCGCCGGCCGCGCGATCGTTAATCTTGAGGAAACTCATCACGCCCGAAGCGGCGCCGCCGCCCGAAACGCGCTCGCCTTCGGCGCGAAGTGCGCTAAAATTCGTTCCGGTGCCGGAACCATATTTGAAGATGCGCGCCTCCCGCGTGACGAGATCGAAAATCCCGCCCTCGTTCAGCATGTCATCTTTGATGGACTGAATAAAACAGGCATGCGGCTGCGGATGCGTGTAGGCATCGGTAGAGCGGGTCATTTCCCCTGTCCGCGGATCGACGTACCAGTGCCCCTGCGGAGTTCCCGTAATGCCATACGCCCATGCGATGCCCGTGTTGAACCACTGCGGCGAATTCGGCGCGGCCATTTGTCGCAAAATCATATAGGCGATTTCATCGTAAAATGCCTGTGCATCTTCCTTCGAATCGAAATAGCCGTTATCTTCGCCCCACGCGCGCCAGCAACCCGCGAGGCGGTGCGCCACTTGCTTGATCGAGCGCTCCGGTCCGGCAATTACGTTCCCATCCTTATCGCGCAGCGGTGTTCCAAACGCGTCCATCTGCGGAACGCCCGCGCGGCGGAAATATTTCTGCGCGAGAATATCCGTCGCCACTTGCGACCAGTGCTTCGGCACCTCGATATCCTCCATCGAAAAGATGGGTTTTCCATCGGGATTTCGGAGCACGCTGGCGCGCTTCGTGTACTGGAACTGCTCGAAGGGGCTGGTGCCCGCGGTGGTAAATCTGCGTGTGATTTGCATAGCCTAATGGTAACGTCAGTTGTGGTTGTTTTGTCAATGCTCAGGCCCTGAATGATTGCTCATTCTGAATGATTGCTCATTCTGGATGATTGCTCATCCGGGCCGAGAAATGAAGCACTCTTAATCGTGCTCCGAAAAATTGGGGGAAGAATTCCCAGACCCGATGGCATGCGGGCCGAGCCGCTCTTCGGCTCAGTGATTAATCCTATTTCAAGATGCTGGGCATTCGAGGCAGGGGCGGATCAATCAGGAATTAAGAACTGAGAATGCAAACGGCGAGAACGTTCCCGGGGCGTCATTCGCACTTCCTAATTCGAAATTGAAGCGTTTACTCATAGCTCGTATCTTTCACGGATGATCGCTCATCCTCGGATGATTGCTCATTCGCCACAATTTTACTAAATTTTCGCCGAAATTGTTCTCCAAAACCGCCACTATTTTCCCACATTCTTTCAAGAGCATGGAACGGGTTATCCACGGGATTTGTCAAATTGTTTATAAGTTGTTGTTGCTCCGTGGATAAGATGGTTTTGTCCCGATGCTTAGATATTTTTTTAGGTGGCGGGTCTTGATGAAGAAGGTGAAATGATGAAACAGCACGCGAGGGCTTTCATTCTAATAATGCTTCCATTGCTCGCATCGAACGCATGGGCGCAAAGCGTTTCATGGAAGCAAGTTGGTAATGCTCTCGGCTTCGGGATTCAATGTGGGTATTTCTGGAACCGGGGCGAGGGCGTGGTTGCTACGGGCGCCGGGCAAATCTATTACTTGCGCAGTGGCGTTTGGCGAACCGGGCTTAAGCTGCCGTATGGTTCCGTCGTCAATTCGATTCGCTGCTTCAACGGCAAAACACTTTATGCACCCGTCCTCAACCGGTTCAGCGGTTTCGTTTATCAATTATGGCAGTCCAATGACAGCGGTAGCACGTGGACCGAAACATCGCTCCACTCCGCCTCTCTGGGTGTTGATGGCGCGGACGTGTATTGGAACTACTGGACAAACAGCCCCGTCATGATGGGCTCGACCGATGTCCGGCTCGACAGCCTCGACATGATCTCGACGTTCGATTACTGGGGCCAGGGCCCACCCCTCGTGTCTTCCAATGGCGGCCGCTCGTGGCAATTCGGTCCGCTCATCGACTCCATTGCCGGTTACAATTATTACAGCGGATTCGGTGCATGTGCCGATCTCACCAATAAAATATACTACGCATCTTCGGAATCGGGTTATCCCGGCGCGTTTCGTTCCGTAGATTCCGGAAGGACGTGGACCTGTGTTGCCAACATGCCGACAAGTCTCTATATGCTGGATGACATCGAAGGGATATACGATAAGACGTTCATCCAGACCAATAAGGGCTTGTACGAAACCACCGATAGTGGAAGCACCTGGGATTTCATAGGCGGCCCGGTGCGCCGTACTTCGGATGATGCCCGTTTTTGCGTGTTCGGCTGCACCGGCCAGGCCGTCGCCGCATTTGGCGATGATGGCAGCGTGTGGATCGACGATGGTGGCGATGCACCCGATCCCGCTGAACTTCGCTCCACGTTTGATGCCACGCCCAAAGAATGCGATACCACAATTATTACGATCACCGTCAATCCGGATTTTGCGTTGTGGCCGCTTCTGCTTTCGATCGATGAAGATTCCGGTTCCCACTTCCGCCTGCTCACCTCGGATACGATCGAGCCGGATAGCTCGGCGCAACAAATACGCATCGCGTTCACCGCGCAGGATTTAGTAAAGCATTCGGCGCAGCTTTCAATGATACCGCTTGGATTCGAAATGTGCCCGATGTCGCGCACGTTATATGGCCAGGCGCATCTGCTGCCACCGAAGGTGATTGCTCCGCGGCCAATTCTAACCTGCGCGCAAGTTTCCGGCAAAATCCAGCTCACGAATTCGAACTGCGAACCACTGCTCATTACTTTGGATAGTTCGAATTCGCCCAATCTTGTTACGCTCCCGTTCGACTCGGTCGTTACCGACACGGCGGAATTGCCGTTTATTTGTCCGCCGGAGCCACTGCAAGGATTTTATTCTTACTGGACGCATATTCATGGCCATTTCGAGCCTTCGGGTGTGCCGTTCGATACCACGCTCTGGACGACCGTGCAGTATGGTTATGTTCCCTCGCGGCTCGAGGCGTCGGCGTATATTCTCGATCTGGGAACCGTAAGTGCCTGCACGAGTGTGGATACGACGATCGCCTTCGAAAATCCGGGCTGCGATACGCTGCTCGTTCCCATGCGACAATCGCTGAAACCCGGATGGTCGATTACTCCGGACAACGATACGCTCCGCCTCGTGCCGGGCGATATTGATTCCGTTGCGATTCATTTTTCCGCGGCTGCTCCAGGTTATTATCCTGAGGGACTTACCTATATATATCTTGGCCGCTCTTCCGGCACCGTCGATTTCGCTTTCAGCGCAACCGTTGCACCGGCGCTGCCAACCGCCATTCTTTCGGATACCGGCGTGGATCTTGGCACACGCAGTATTTGCGCAAACGATACCACGCTTGAAATTTCCATCACGAATTCGAGTTGCGATAGCATCGTGCTTTCCGATTACCGTTTGGATGCTGGGGCGTTATTTTACTTGCTCGATCCCGGCGATACCATTCTTCCGCCAAACGGCACAGCGCAAAAACTGATCGCCTATCACGCGGACGAAGACACGGAAGCCATACAATCGCTCACAATCCACATCAGCCGAACGGATGGTTCGTTGGGATATGATACCGCGGTAACTTTTAGCGCCAACGTGACGGGAATGCGGAAGCAACTTGCTTCCTCGAATAACGCAATCGACGTTGGCCAAACTTACGTATGCCAGGAGCGAGATACCTTTGTCGTTATTCAGGATACCGGATGCGATTCTGTGTGCATCAGCCAGCTCTCCCTTTCGGGAACCGGATTTAGCATCGCCCCCGTGGTGGGCGGCCGCATCGTCAACGATACTCCCGCCGCCCTCTGCCTCGCGCCCGGCGAGAGCGATACAATTTGGCTCGGAACCCGAATTGACACATCCGCTGGCACCACGCAAAATAACGATACCCTCTTCATCGCCAGCGATGCCGCTTCGCCGCTTGCGCCGATTCCGCTTTCGCGCGAAATTGCGTATCCGGTCACATGGGCGGCGGGGATTTCCGCGCCGGCCACGGGGAAGGCAGGAACGGAAGTGAGCTATAATATTCTGCAAGCTGGGAACTTGCCTTCGGATATCACACAGTTGAATTTCAGACTTTCTTATGAGGATGATCTCTTGGGTTACTTAGGCGCCGATCAAAGTTCCGTTACACCGGGCGTTGCCGTGCGCGACGCAAGCGGCTTGATGCACCAGAGCTTCCGAATCTCACCGGTTCCCGCCGGTTCCATCCTTGCGACACTGCATTTTTATCCGTATGTCGCGCGCAAAGCGCAAACGGCGATCACGCTTGATAGCATCCGCTTCGTTTCCGCGCTCGACCGCCCGGACGATTGCATCGCCAGCGTGGATACGGCGGAATCGGCATTTACGCTCGTTCCCGAATGCGGCACTGACCTCCTCACCCAACTAATGCAAACCGGCACGATTCAGCTCGAGAGCATCGATCCTAATCCTTCGCAAGGGCGGGTTACCGTTTCCATCTATTCCGGCGCAAAGCAAGCGATGTCCGGCGAGCTTTCCATCGCGGATGCGATTGGGCGGATTGTTTTGGAACAAAATATCTCGTTGGCAATGGGTGAAAATCGTGTGCCGCTCTATTTGGCGAGCTTGCCCAGCGGCCTCTACGCAGTTCGGCTGATTGCGGCAGGCTGCCAACAAACGAGGGAATTTATCAGGCAATGAAGATCGCCGCTGCGATCTTCAAGGGACACGAAGGGTGTTAACGACGAAAGGGCTGGGCAATGGTAGTTGCCATAGAGAAAGTTTAAAAAATTGCTCGAAATCGGTTACCTTTTGTCTTTTCAAAAGTCTTCCTAGTAGGGGAATAATTTTTCCGCTTTTTGTGTAGCTACAACAAAGGTAAAATCCATGACGGGTAGGCGTGTGTGTGTGGTGGCTGCGGCCATGCTTTGCGTAATGAGCCTCGGCGCGGGAAGCGCGCGGGGGCAGGGTAGCTTTGGCTCGCCCGAATGGATGCTCGTGGCAAGCGCGAATCTTGGTGGCGCGAGCGCAATCTTTTTTTTTGATGCGACTCATGCCACTGTTGCCAATGCGGGTGTGCTCTATTATTTGGGACCCAGCGACCCAGATGGCCTGAAATGGGACGAATCAAACGAGCCTGTCGGGGTAACCCACATCCGGCAAATCCGGCTGATTCAGGGGATACTCTATGCTGCTTCCGCGGGAACGGATGTGCTCGTCTCCTCCGATTCCGGGCAAACATGGACTTACTCCGGGCTTAATCTCGTCAACGCGAATGATGTTTATGCCGATGGCACCGGCAAAATCCGGATGCTAACGGATCCGATGGAAGTTTTCGCCCGATTAGATACGATGCACTGCATCGCGCAGGGCAATGCGCAAATTTTCACCTCCATCGACGGCGGAGAGACGTGGACCTATACCGGAGTTCCAATGGTGGATTCGAGCAGCTTCGGAGCGTTCGCCGATCGCTGTTATAACGTGTATGTGTGCCCCAATTCATGGGGAACCGTATTCCGCTCCACCGATTTCGGGGAAGACTGGCAAACCGTTCCGACGGCTTCCGGCACCGGATCGGAATACCTAAACGGCGCCAGCACCGTCATCTATCTTAGCAGCGAGTTGGGGATGTTCCGTTCCATTGATGACGGAGTCGACTGGGTTTCGGTGATTACGGCGCAAGGCTACACTTATCCACTGGCGGTTTGGGGACCCATAGGGGAAAATGTTGTCGGCTACGGAGCCTGGGGTGTCTGGTCGGGTTTCTGTTTGACCACCACCGGCGGCCTCGATGATCTTCATAGCGCGCCGAGCATGACGGATTCCAACGGCGCGCCACTCGCGCAGCAGGATACGATGAATGTTCCAATGGAGATGGCTTCGACGTGTCGGCCATTTCTCATTCCCATCACGGTCGAGAGTGATGTCGATAGCATGAGCGTTAGCGTGAGCATTGCAGATGATAGCTTAGGCGATTTCTTCTTTCCTCCGAAAGGTCCCATTCTGCTTCGCAAGGGACACGAAGATACGCTTTGGATGCAATACGATCCGCATCATCCGGTTGCCAACGTAGTGCTTTCGTTCGACTCACATTGGCATTGTTCGGACTGGACGGAAACGCGCAGCGTTCACGTCGATGCGTTCCCCAACGCAGCCATCAATCCGCCGCCGGTGTTCGCTGCGAGCTGCGTTCCCGATACCGAGGCCGCGCTCATCCGGCTCGATTCTTGCGATGTTCTGTGCATTGATTCGGTGGAATTCCCGCCTTCGCTTGCCGCGAACTTGCGCGTCGTCACAACGCTTCCCGATACCATGATCCTCGGTTCGAGCGATTCGCTTCTCTTCGCGTTTACTTCCGCCGGCATGTCGGGAACGATTACGGACAGCATCGTCATCTATGCGCATTATATCGGCTTGGATTCGCTGTTCGACGATTACTTTTACTTCCCACATGCATGGGGCGACGACACCGATTTCTCCCTCTTCTATACTACGGTTCCCATAACGCTCAAGCGGCTCGAAGGCATCGCCTTGTTTACCGCCGATACCGCAATTTCGCTTCATCGCGCTTCCTACTGTGAGCATGAACTCGATACGGTGGTCGCATTCAAGAATAAGGGCTGCACGCCAGATACGATAACGCAAGCGGTACTCTCTGGTTCTGGCTATTCGATACCACCGATTACTTTGCCAATTATCGTTCCGCCGGATAGCGCCGTGAACTTTTCTGTAACGTTTGTCGGTCCCGACACCGGTGTGTTTCCCGGCTCGCTCGATCTCATCGCCGCTTCGGGCACTTCGGATACACTCGTCGTTTCGCTTGCCGGGCGCGGATTCCCGAATTCGGGCGTCCTGGCCGTGAACAGTGCAGCGTTCGATGTGGGATCGGCGTATCTTTGCGAAGAACGCGATACCTTTGCCGTGATACAAGATACCGCCTGCGACAGCGTTTGCGTCAGTAGCGTCTCGCTGGCGGGAACCGGATTCCGCATGGTGGGCGCCGACTCTGGCGCCCCGTTTTGCCTCGCGCCGGGTGCGAGCGATACGATTCGTATTACGACACAAATAGACACTTCCGGTCACCCTGCATCGAACAACGCCACGCTCATCATCTCAAGCGATGCAGTCCCACCGCTTCCGCCTATCGTGCTTTCGCGCGAAATCGAGTATCCGGTTGGGTGGAGCATCCACGTTTCGCCTTCGCAGAGTAGCACGGCAGGGACGCGAGTGACATACCAGCTTAATCAATCGGGCACGCTGCCTGCGGACGTAACCGAACTCGATTTTACGCTCTCCTATAACGACGATCTGCTAAGCTTCGTGAGTGCCGATGAGGCGTCCGTGGATACCACCGGCGTCAATCGAACGAGCGACGGCATGGCGCATTTAACGTTTCACATTTCGCCGGTGAGTGGCAATCCCATTCTGGCCACCCTGCATTTCCTTCCCAGGGTCGCCCGCGATTCGCAAAGCGCAATCCTGCTTTCAAACATTGAGTTCGTTTCTTCCCTTGGTCGGCCAAGCGATTGCGTTGCAAGCGTGGATGCGGATGGCTCTTCCTTCACGCTTCAGTTGGAATGCGGAACGAACGCGCTCGCCCAGCTTTTGCAATCAGGAACGATCTCAATCGAGAATATCGATCCCAACCCTGCGACAGGCAATATCACAATCTCCGTCTATTCTGACGCCGACGCTCGTGTTTCCGGCGAGCTTTCACTTCTGGATGCCATCGGGCGGAATGTTATAGAAGCAAATGTTGCGTTGCAGTCAGGCGAGAACCGGTTGCCGTTGAATCTGACGAGCCTGCCAAACGGGATTTATTCGGTGCGGCTAAACGCTGGTGGCCATTTCTCCGTGAAGGGCTTTGCTAAAGAATAGGCTCTTTATCACTCAAGGGACTCGAGGGACAAGAGCGACGAAAGGGTATATGAGTGCCCGGTGCCCGCTACCATTACAGCTCTTCTACTATAAGTTCTCCATCGGGATGGGTGAGCATTTGCCGGTACTCCGGGACGAGAATTGCCGGATGCGGAATAGCCTGCTCGTTTTCGAGATAATTCTGCCAAATTTCAATGGCGCGGCTCCGGAGATGGACGCGGCGGTCGGTCGTGAGCGCCGTCCATTCCCGCGAAGGCATCGTGCCGGCGGCGGGGATACTGTACACATGCTGCTCTGCTTCCCAGAGAGACGTAATCCGTTGTTCTAACAGTAGCGAAATCATCATATTTTACTTGCGCTTACAACCTACCAATGGCTTTTCAAGAGAACGGGAGGCAAACCTGGCGATAATCGGGCAACCAGCCCTTGCAACAGCCGCCAATAACCCCCCAATATAAGCAATCCATTCCCGAAAGTCAAGGGCAAAATGATGAATTCGGTAGAATTTTTTGAAAAATTAATTTTGAGAGGGCACCCCACTATTTCCCATAAACTGCTTCAGCGCGTTTCAGTGCATCCTTGAGCGGTGGTTCACCCCACATGGCGCGCTCCGAATCCGTGACGCTGGGATCGACAGGATAAAGTTTCAATCTGCCGGTCTTTTCATCGGTAAAGGACTGCGTGCCGTAACGCTGCGGCTTTCCTTCGCTGATTAGATAGCGGCCAAGCGTGATTGCCGCCAATTGCCGGGTATCCGTTCCCGTATCCCCAAGTTGGAAGGCTCGCATGGCTAATTCGTGGGCATTCCAATAATCGATGGAATCGTTCTCGTGCTGTAAGATGAGAGCCGCCTCGCTCAAATCCTGGGTGCTGCGCGATTTCTTTAATTTGGGAAGCATCGCATACATCTCTTTTTTTCGAATGCTGTCATTATGCACCATTTTGAACATAAGATCCGAACTGAGGAACTTTTTAACGCCTTCCTGAATCAGGATCATTCGTTCGCCCTGATCCTCCTGATAAATCCGGTACAACTCGGCATTCTTGTAGCCTGCCGGAAGATGCTTCGACTTCCGAACCGCCTCCG
Organism: uncultured Bacteroidota bacterium; assembly: GCA_963702215.1. Taxonomy (GTDB): domain Bacteria; phylum Bacteroidota; class Ignavibacteria; order Palsa-1295; family Palsa-1295; genus PALSA-1295. Next base: position 3,061,467 of record OY969726.1, on the reverse strand, counting down.
GGTGTACCGCGGCAAACGCGCTGTCATAGTTTACATCGGTGTGAGACGCATTGAGCCCAAACATAATCGCCGCCTGCGTATGGGCATCGTAACCCATCGCCAGGGCTGTATCGTAGTAAAGCTTGGCTTCGGCTTTTTTCCCATCGAGTGCTAGCGCGATTGCAGTGAGAAAATAAATTGAGCTATCGCGCACGCCCATTCCGATGATTTGCTTGGCGTAAGCTACGGCGGAATCATAATGGCCGGCGTTGGCGAAAGCCTGAGCCTCGCTCACCAGCGATTTCAGCTTCGCGCTATCGAGCGCGGATTGCTGGGCATGGGCCACGCAGCAAATCATACATAAGCCGACTGATAGCAAAAGAGTCTTCATTCTAAAAAGATTCATTACAACCCGCCATTCGTAAGCCGCTTATCGTGATCGCTCAACTTCCCATTCATGCTTGCGAGTATCGCGGCGGTTTGATTTTGAATTTCGATCAAACGAAGCAGGCCATTATTGAGCTTCTCTTGATTTTCTTCGAGCATCCGCACCCGCTCCGCATGCTCCAAGTGCGATGCGCGCAACTCGTCGATATAGGTATAGGCATTCGCAAGATGCTCTTCGAGCGTCTTTTCAGACTTTACAAGTCTTTTTTCTATTTCCGGATCCATCCCATGTACAACCCGTTTGGGAGCGATTAGTTCAGCCGCCGGCTCTGGCTAAGCTCGCGTCAGTAGCTCCAATATATGCCCATTCGGATCCTTAAAATAAACTCCGCGGCCGCCATGCCCGGTGTTGATCCGCATATCTTCCTGGGAGAATGGGCCGCTCCCATAGGGAATGCCAGATTCTTTGATTCGGCCGAAGATCGCGTCAAATTCGGCGTCGCTCACGTGAAAAGCGTAGTGGTGCGTCTCGAAGTGATTTCGGTTGTCGAAATCCAGCGTAAGCGTTTCGTTGATTCGGACCGGCGCGAAATGGCCCATCTCGCCCTCATATTGAAGCCCAAACATGCCAGCGAAAAAAATGGCCGACGCCTCCTTGTCATGCGCCGGTACGATCGTGTGATTCAGCCTGATGCTCATGATCGAGCGTCCGAAAAGACTGGTTAGAAGCCGCCGTTGCTTAGGCGCTTATCGTGGTCGCTCAACCTTCCATTCATGCTGGCGAGGATGGCAGTTTGGATTTGAATTTCGATCAACCGCAACAGGCCGTTATCGAGCTTGGTTTGCCGTTCCATCAACTCCTGATTCGTTTCCTTTATCCCGCGATTCATCTCTTTCAATTCGCGATTCATTTCTTTTAATTCGAGCAGATCCGCTTCGAGCACGAGCATCCGCGCCGCGTGCTCGACATGCGAAGCGCGTAACTCGTCGATGTAGGTGTAGGAATTTGCAACATGCTCTTCGAGCGTCTTATCGGTTTTTGCGAATCGTCGTTCCAATTCAGGATCCATATAAATCCTCAACTAATCGCATTGCGAATCGTTCAGCTTAGAGCTGATCCCCCTTGTCTCCTGGGCCGACGACGCGTTCGACGCCCGGCTGATTCTTCGCTTCCGGCGTCTCGTTCTGGCCCTCATCGGCTGATTCACCTTTGGCTTTCGGTTGCTCGGCTTCGCCGTTGGTTGGCGGTGGAATCGGTTTGCCTTCGGCTCCGGCTTTCTTTAGGGTTTCCACCGCCTTGGCCAAATTGAAGGATCGGTTCTCTTTGCTGAATGGAGGAAGTTCGCCGCCTTCCATGATGATGTCGATCTCGCCCGAATCGAGCGTCTCTCGTTCAAGTAATGCCGCGGCCATGCGGTGCAAAGTATCGACTTTTTCGTGAAGGATGGTTTCCGCTCGGCCCGCGCCGACTTCGACCAAGCGGCGAATTTCTTCGTCGATAATGCGCGCGGTGGTATCGGAAAAAGTTTGCTGATGGCCGTAATCCCGGCCCAGGAAAATCTCTTGCTCGGCCTGGCCGTATTTGAGCGGGCCAAGTTTTTCGGACATTCCCCAGTCGCAAACCATTTTGCGGGCAATGTCGGTGGCGCGTTCGATATCGTTGCCGGCGCCCGTCGTCGTATGATTGAAGATGATATGCTCCGCCGCCCGGCCGCCGAGCGCGTAGGCGATCACGGCATCGAGATATTCGCGCGAATAGGTGTGCTTCTCATCGACCGGCAGATAGCTCGTAACGCCGAGCGCCCGCCCGCGCGGAATGATGGTAACTTTATGCACCGGATCGGCTTCCGGAATCGAACGCGCGACGATAACATGGCCGCACTCGTGATAGGAAGTCGTCTTCTTCTCCTCTTCGCTAATGAGTACGCTCTTCCGTTCCACGCCCATCATCACCTTATCTTTCGCGTTCTCGAAGTCATACATCGTAAGCTTATCCCCACCTCGCCGCGCGGCAAGTAAGGCAGCTTCGTTCACAAGATTGGCGAGATCGGCGCCGCTCAATCCCGGCGTTCCGCGCGCCAGCGCCTGAAGATCGACATCCGCGCCCAGCGGCGTGTTACGCGTGTGAACTTTTAGAATTCCCTCCCGGCCGCGAACATCGGGCCGATCGACAACAACCTGCCGGTCGAACCGGCCTGGCCGAAGCAACGCGGGATCGAGCACATCGGGCCGGTTCGTCGCCGCCATGATGATGACGCCAACGTTTTGATCGAAACCATCCATCTCGACGAGCAATTGATTGAGGGTCTGCTCGCGCTCGTCGTGTCCACCGCCAAGCCCGGCGCCGCGATGGCGTCCCACGGCGTCAATTTCATCTATAAAAACGATGCAAGGCGCGTGGCGCTTGGCTTGGTCGAACAAATCTCGCACCCGCGAGGCGCCCACGCCGACGAACATCTCCACGAAATCGGCGCCCGAAATCGAAAGGAACGGCACGCCGGCCTCGCCGGCCACCGCGCGTGCCAGCAAGGTTTTGCCGGTTCCCGGAGGGCCGAGCAACAGTACGCCGCGCGGAATTTTTCCGCCTAACTTTTGGAACTTTGCTGGCTCGCGAAGGAACTCGATGATTTCCACGAGTTCCACTTTCGCTTCGTCCGCTCCGGCGACATCGTTGAAGGTAACTTTCGGAGCATTTTCCGTGATGAGCTTCGCGCGCGAGCGGCCGAAGCTAAAAATTCCCTTCGCACCACCCATGCCACCGGCACCCTGTCCCTGCATCCGCCGGAAAATCCAGAAGAGCCAAATTCCGCCGATGATCCAGGGCAGAAAAGCGATTAGATTATCAATGAGGTTATTCTGGCTATCGGTTTTGGTAATCGTTACGCCCTTCGCCTCCCAGGTTTTGTATTGGTCGCCAAGCGTTTCAGGAACCATATTGACGACGATCTTGCCGGTCGTCACCGGTTTCTTATCCACGCTTTCGACTGGCATCGCGCTTCTTAGGGTGCCGTGGAAGCGGAATTCATCCTGGCCGTATTGTTCGAGCGTGCCTGCCGTGAAATCGCCGTCATTGAGCAGCGTTTGATATTCCGTAACCGATACCTCGACCTCCTGCGGATTATTCGTCCGATTAAAAATTACCACCAAAAATACTACGCCCAATAACAGCACGACCCACAAGAGGACAGTCCGCATAATATGCCCAAAATCCATTTCCTCGCGGGGCTGCGGAGCGCCGCGACGCGAAGATTGCGGCCGTTTTCCAGCGGCTTTTTGATTGCCATTTGGAACGGAAACAGGGCGCTTTTTTGCAGCGCCATTACGCTTAGGCTTAGGCGCAGGGGTCTGCGATTCGCCGGGCGCCGCCGTTGGCGGCACCGAAGTCGGTTTCGCCTGCGGCTGTTCCACTGGCGAATCAGTTGGTTCTGTATAAGTATTTCTGCTATCTGACATTCTTTGATGTTCCGGGCAATTCCTGCTCCATATACGTCCCCGTAATCGGACGTTTCATGCGATAGGGCCTACCCGTACCGTGCAACGCCCACTACGCGGCGAGAGTTCGTTACCACGCCGTCACTTTAGACGGCGGAACGCGTAATTTATTGCTCTCAATGTTCCTTTACGCTATGCTAGAGATTTCTCGGCAGCCGGCCGCCGAAGGCATCGCCCTGTTCAGGGGTTTGCTCATCCTGCTGGGTAACGCCTTCGCCCTGCACGGCGGTGACGACGGCTCGGTTCCCACGCATTTGTGTCACCGTGACCGGGGTTCCCGGCGCGAGGAACTCGCCTTTGGTTACCGCGTCGATCTTGCGGGAACCAAGCAGCACAATCCCGGCAGGCCGGAGCATCGACTGCGCAATGCCCGTTTGGCCCACCAAGCTGGCTTCCTCGGTCGCGTAGAAGGTGGTATCCGCGGTGCTCGACAGGTTACGGAACTTTTGGAGCCACGCCGCTTTCGGCCCGTATTTCACGATGAGATATCCAAGCACAATCAGACCAGTGAGGGAAATAGCGAGCGTGACAAAGGTTTGAGTCATGCGTTCGGGCGTGAGCGTGTTCAGGTTCCCGGCCAGCGCGAGGAACAGGCCACCCACCACGCCGAGCAGCCCTATGACCCCGGCCAGCCCGAACGTTGGCACTGGCGAGACCTCGATAAATAACAGTACAATGCCGGCCAGGAACAAGATGATCGCCAGCACTGGCGCAACACTCGTGATATACTGCCCCGCGAAGAAAAGCACAAATGCCGCGACGGCAACGATAGTAATCGTTCCGAAGTGGCCGGTCTTGATCGTATAAAAAGCTCCCGCCATCCCAAGCAAAATCAGCAGCGAGCTAACGATGCTGGAGGTGAGGAACCGAATGAGATCGTCACCGAAGCCTTCCTGGATGGTCTCGATGCTCGTTGGTTCGACGTGGACGGCGGCCAGCGCGCCTTCAATGGTTTCAGCGGTGGTATCGGCGTAGTGAACTTTCAGCGCATCTTCGGTCGTCAGCGTTAGGAGTTTGCCGGGCGGAAGATTCAGTCTATAGCTCGAATCGAGGCCGACGGATTCATCGACCATCGCTTGCGCAATGTTCGGATCGCGATGGTTTCGTTCCGCGGTGGCGCGCATCTCGGCGCGCATGTAGGAGTTAACTTTCTCCGAAGCCTTTTCGCCGGTTTCGTAAATGGGCGTGGCCGCCCCCATCGTTGAGCCGCTGGACATCACGATCTTTTGTGCTGCCAGCGTAATCAGGGAACCGGCGGAGATGGCACGCTTATCGACGAAGGCGACGGTAACAGGAACTTTCGCATCCATAATCGCATCGCGAATGCGAATGGCGGCATTGAGCCGGCCGCCCAGAGTATTGACGTGCAGGAGGATCACCGCATTCTCCTTCTCAGCCTGCTTCACCGCGCTTTCGACATAGGAGGCCATCCCGAGATCGACTTCGTCCATGATATTGATAATGCGGACCGGCCCGACGATTTTTTTTGCCGAATCGCTCGGCATGGAACTTTGGGCCAAAGAGACTTTCGGGACGATAAAAAGTGCCGCTAATAGTGCCCCCCAAGATGCGCGCGAGACCTGCTTAAAAACCCGTTTCATTGTACTCCCCTACTTTCGGCGTTAGTTTTGTAGGAATAAGAACCCGAACTGCACACTCTTAATTCTGATTTTCCGATGCTAACCATTCAATTCTTGGGCGCGGCCGGCCAAGTTACCGGCTCGAAATATTTTCTCCGTACCGCGGCGCACCGCGGCTTGCTACTTGATTGCGGCCTGTTCCAGGGCGGTCGGGCTCTGCGCGAAATGAACTGGAACCCGCTGCCAATCCAAATTTCGGACATTGCGAACGTCGTTCTTACCCACGCGCATTTGGATCACACCGGCTATCTTCCAAAGCTCGCGATGAACGGCTTTGGCGGGCAGGTGTGGTGTACGCCGGCTACACTCGATGTAACCGAATATATTCTTCGCGACAGTGCGCATATCCAGGAAGAGGACACGAAACATGCGAACCGCCACGGTTATTCGCGGCACAAGCCCGCACTGCCGCTTTACACTTCCGAAGACGCCGAAAAGGCACTCGGATTATTCCAGGTGCAGATTCGGCACAAGAAAAAAGTTCTTCCCGACGACATCTCCTTCGAATATTCGAATGCGGGGCATATTTTAGGTTCCTGCTCGGTGCGAATCGAGAAGATCGAGATACCTTCTGGGCTTGGACTGAATGGCGCGCCGGCCGCAAAGGCCATTTCCATCCTCTTTTCTGGCGATTTGGGAAGGGAAAAACCGATCTATCTCAAACCACGCGAATCGCCACCAGCGGCCGATTTCGTCGTCTGCGAATCGACTTACGGAGATAAGATTCATAACAACATCGATCCCACCGAGGAACTTTACGGTGTTGTGAAAGACGTAATTGCCCGGAACTCCGTGCTCCTGATCCCCGCCTTCGCAGTGGATCGCGCTCAGGAGATCATTTATTGCCTGAATGCACTGATGCGGGAGGGAAAAATTCCAGCGATTCCAACCTGGGTCGATAGCCCGATGGCTACGTCAGTGACATCGCTTTATGAGAAATACCCGGAGGAGCACACGATTTCGCCCGAAGAGATGCAGGAGGCGGACAAAAATCCACTTTCGTTCCCGTCCTTGAAGTTTACGCAGACCGTCGATGATTTGAAGCGTTTGAACGATGTAAAAGGTCCGGCGATCATCATCAGCGCGAGCGGTATGGCCACCGGCGGGCGCATCATGCACCATCTCTTCAACCGATTGAGTAAACCGGAGACAATTGTTCTCTTCACCGGTTATCAGGCAGAGGAAACGCTGGGCCGCAGTCTTATGCAAGGCGCGAAGACGGTGAATATTTTCGGGCAAAAGATTCCCGTCGCGGCAAAAATACTTACGCTCACAAATTTCAGTGCGCATTCGGATCAGCGCGAAATTCTGGACTGGCTCAAACAAATGCTGCAGCCGCCAAAACGAATCTTCCTCACGCATGGCGAAGATGGGCCGCGCACCGTGCTAAAAGGCGTGATCGAGAAAGAACTTGGCTGGAACGTTGTATTGCCGAAGCTGAATGATGTCGTGGATTTGGCGACAATCAGTTGATCTAATGCCGCATCAATCAGTAACGCAGGCGTTCTCGCCTGCGACCCGGACGTTAAGTCCGCGCCCCGGGTGGAATCGGCGAGCTCCGGAAGCGGACTAATAGTCCGCGACACAGCCGAGAGCGGCTGTGCTACTGGCTCTTCGCCATTTTCTTGCTTCCATTCCCGGCTTTGGTTCACGCCCAATTATTAGGCATCACGGGCGCGAATCATCCGGAACTCCATTGGAAAGAGTTCCAGACCCCGCACTTCACGCTCGTGTATCATCAGGGGCTGGATTCGATTGTTCGAACGGTCGCGGCGCCGATCGCGGAGGAAGTGTATCACGTCGTGACCACGAATCTTCAAACGCCGCTCTCAGATAAAGTCCGCATTTATTTTTCCGATAACGATGAAATGCGAAACGCCTTCACTTTTGGAGACGAATACATTTTTGTCTGGATGCGGGGAATTTTAGACGACAATCTGTTTTCCCTGCGGTCGAGCGGGAGATCAAAATGGCTCAGATCGGTCATCACGCATGAATTCACCCATATCGTCATCGCTCATGCCACGCGAACGTGGGAAGATTTCCTCCTCCCTGCAATCGATGAAAGCGTTCCTCGCTGGTTCAACGAAGGCATGGCGCGCTATATGGAACCCGATGGATGGACGAACGATCTCGATATTCCGCTTCGCATGGCCGCGGTTTCAAGCCAACTCGATCTTGGTTCCAACGACGATTTCCTGAGCGGAACGCTGCTGTATGAAGGTGGGCAATCCCTGGTGCGCTATATTGCCGCGGCGTATGGCGATACAGCGCTTGTCAAAATTCTAAAGCATCGCACGGGCGGCCTGTTTCCGTATAATTTCGATGCCGCCGTGCAATCAGCCACCGGGCACTCGCTCGCTGAGATTTATGCGGATTGGCATAAAGTTCTGAACGTCTATTACAATACTCAATACGGACAATATGAAGACATTGCCGATTTGGGCCGGAAGATTCCCACCCATCTCGCGATCGTTGAAGCCGCCCGGCTTGCCCCGGATGGCAGGCGCATCGCAGTACTCGGGAAAGTATCCTTCGACGCGCCAACGAAATTGTACCTACTCGCAAACGATACCGGCGCGGAACCGAAACTTCTCAACGCCGCTGCCGGAATTGAGACGTATCTAAGCTGGTCGCCGGATGGGAAGTATTTGCTCTTCTCGAAGATACGCTTTGGTCGTCATGCCGATTTGGTTTACGATCTCTATCGTTGCAATTCGGAAAACGGTTCAATGCACCGCGTTTCCTCGAACGAGCGGCTGGAATACCCCGATTGGTCTCCGGATGGCAATCAGATCGTTGCCGCGCAATTCTTTCGTTCCGGTTCCGATCTTGTCTTGCTCGATGCGGGCGGTTCCCATCTCCGAAAACTCACTAATTTTGATGATGACGAGGTGCAAATTTATTCCCCACGATGGTCGCCCGATGGATCGCACGTTGCCTTCAGTATCTTTCGGAAAGATGGGAAGCGAGATATTGCAACCGTCGATGTGAGGTCCGGCGCGATCCAATACCTTACCGATGATTCGGTAAACAACCGCTACCCGATCTGGTCGCCTCAAGGGGATTCGATCGTTTTTCTATCGTTCGACAACGGGCTACCAAACTTGTATTCGATAGCTGCAATGGAGCCGGATGGACACTATGGACGGCAATTGACCGATGTGGCCTCAAATCTATTAGCGTGGGATATTGCAAAAGATTCCATTCTTGTCAGTTCCCTCACGGAGCGGAACTCGGTTCATCTATTTTGGATCGCGGCGCATCGTTCGGTTTCGCAACGAATTCCCGTGCAGCCAGTGGAGAAAAAATATTCGGCATGGCGGAGCATTCGCTGGCCGCTCGTTACGCCGCCATTGGATTCGACGCCTGCCGTCACCACAATCGGACCGTTTGCTTACAATTCCTTTGCGCACATTCGCCCACTCATATTCCTGCCCCTCGTGGGAACGGATATCGATCCGTCCGGGACGACCGGTCTTCAGCTTGGCGCCGCCACATTCCTTGCTGATGAAATGCAAAAGCATCTCTTCGAGGCGTTTGCGTGGTACGGCGATGAGTCGCACACGTTTTCGGGCGGAATCCAATATGAGAATAATCAGCTTCTGCCCACAATCTCGATCGGGGCTGCGGACATGCTGGAGTTCCGCGATATTCTGCAGAATATTGCGTATTATGAGCGAACGAAAAGCGTGAATCTTGGTGTGAACCTTGCGCTGCACACGCCCAATTCACTCACCAATATTCAGAATATCTTCATAGGCGCGGAATGGAATGATCTCAACCCCTGGAACTCATCACAATTCTCGCAAGTCGATTCCGATCTGCGTCCGCTTGCTGCGCGGATGCTCGATCTGAATCTCGTTTATAACTATTTTAGTTCTCATTTCCAATTTGGCGCCACGGCGATGCACGCAGATAAATCGCTGGCGAGCACGCTCACATGGACCCGTTTGCGTGCTACGCTCGCCAAGCAATTGCCGCTCGATGAGAGCGATGAAACCGAACTCGCGCTTACGCTTCGCGCTGCCGCCGATTATGGCGACGAGCTTCCGCAGGATTTTCTCGGCTTCTATAAATATGATGCGTTTGAAGGCGGATTCAATTTGGCGAGCCTCCACGAGAACGATCGCCTTCGAGGAATACGGCGCTATGTCTATGGGAATCGGCTGATTTCCGGCTCCCTCGAATTGCGGCAAAAGGATGGGATTTTTAGTTCGCTGGTTCCAATCCTAAAGAATTTCGATCCGCAGCTTGTGGAATTTTTCGATATGGGCGCGGCATGGTATGCGAATACGCCGTTAAATAATCCGAACGTGACCGTCACCCCACTCCCCAAAACGGCTTGGCTGCAGAGCGCTGGCATGGAACTTCGTTCCGATCTCGCCTTTGGCGCGGCGCTCGAAGGGGGCGTGGGATGGGAACTGGTCAGGAATCCACCGCCCGATTGGTATCTTAGAATTACGGGAATCTTTTAACCTCGTCGTGTGGTTCGGTGGGAATATGTGGAAGATTGTGGGAAAGATGGCACTCAAGAGGCGAACGAAAAAACTGCTGCGCTCGCCAAGGCGCTTGCTCATCACGGGAATCTTAACCGTGATGGGAACCACGCTTCTCTTTGCCAACAAGGGCTTGTGGCGGCATTTGGAACTCAATCATCAAATCGCCGAGCGCAAGGCTGCGCTTGCGAAGCTCGATCAGGAGGAAGCAAAGGTTAGCGAAAACGTTACTCTCCTCAAACTCGAAGATGCTTCCACCATTGAGCGCGTGGCGCGGGAACGATATGGCATGAAGCGGGCGGGGGAAACGATTTACGAGACCGCACAACCGTAGTGTTTGCTGCGATCTTGCCGTAACCGTTAGCTCACTGCGTAATAAAAGACAATTTTGCTTTTGACAGATTTGCCGTGACCTACAGGTCACGGCTACGAGGCCCAAAATGATCTTCGGCATTGACATTGGCGGGACAACAATAAAGATCGGCGTGGTCGATGAGCGCCATGGAAGAGTCGTCGCGGAATCGGCCTTCGCGACGCCGAAGTCGGGCGCCAGGAACGTTGCGATGGAGATCGCGCAGCAAATTCGCGAGATGAAATCCGCGTATCCCGAAGTGGATCGCATCGGCGTCGGAGTTCCAGGGGCGATGAACCGCGATCGTTCGCTTGTTCGCTACCCGCCGAACCTGCAGGGATGGAAAGAGGAACCACTAAAACGATATTTGGAAGAAGCGCTTCCGGAATTTCATACGATTGAGGTCGATAACGATGCCAAAGTTGCAGCGCTTGCGGAGGCTAAGCTTGGCGCAGGCCAGAATTGCTCGCACTTCCTCCTCGTGACGTTGGGAACCGGAGTTGGTGGCGCGATTTATTCGACGGAAGGAAGTTTCAACGGCATTTATCGCGGCGCTTCGGGAGGCGCGGGCGAATTTGGGCATACTACCATCGACTATAACGGCCCTCTCTGCAACTGTGGCTCGCGTGGCTGCATTGAAGCGTATCTCGGCCAGCATTATCTTTCGAATCGCACCAAGGCGAAGCTGATAAGCGATAGGTCCATCGATTCCCCGCTCCGTGAAGAGGAGAACGAACTTACGCCGAAGCTTATCTTCGATGCAATGAATACGGGCGACACGTTCGCAAATAGCGTATTCGAAGAGGCGGGAATGTTGCTTGGCGCCGCGATGGCGAGCGCCGCCAATTTGCTGGACATGCACGTCTTCATCATCGGTGGCGGCGTGGCCGAAGCGGGAGCTGTGCTCTTCGATGCCGCGCTCGCTTCTCTTCGCGCACGCATATTGGCCAATCTTCGACACGTAGTAGAAATTCGTAAGGCGCACTTCGGCAATCAGGCCGGAATGATTGGGGCGGCGATGCTGGTGGCAGAATCGAATCATTGACACGAAGCTCTGCTCCCGCTGTAACTACTGGTGCTTTCGGGTGTTATTAATTGTATGAAGACGATTCTTACCCTGTTTCTTTTTCTGCTCTTCTCCGGGATAGCATTCGCTCAGGAGGTGCAGGTTCCATTCGATCGCTCAGGAAACGTGATGGTCATCAATCAAGACCTCGAAAAAAAGCTCGATTTGTTCCCATCCTACCCGCATTTTCTCGAAGCGCACCTCTACCGGGAAGCGGATAGCTCTTATATTTTAGAAGTTACTTCCTTCGAAAATAGCCAAGTCGTGAAAGACCGCCTTCCGAAAAGCGCGCTTGCAGTCAAATCCATTCGGGAGGACGTTGAGGCTCGGCTCGGGTCTCGCCCGCCATCCCTGAGGCTTGATCAAAGTTCGCGGACGAAGGTGCTTGTGTGGGAAACGCTGCTCGCTTTTTTCGGCTATGCGCCCGCGATTCAGAGCGCCTTCAATTCCGATAATGCCGGATTGGGAAGCGGGCTGGAACTGGTTATCGGTGGATTAGGCTATCTCATTCCATCAATTCTTACAGCAAATGCCCCGATGACCGATGGGGAAGGGTCGCTGGCGCTCGGCAGCGCATTCTTGGGAGCAGCACATGGTGTCCTTCTCGATGTGTTGCTGACAAATGGGAACCCCGGCCGCGAGGTCGGCCCTTTTGCCACAGCCGTGAGTGTCGGTGAAACTGGGATCGGATATCTGATCGCATCCAAGAACAACATGACCGAAGGAACCGCGGACATGATTCGGTACGGCGGCCTCTTTGGAATGATGGACGGTATTGGGCTGGCTTTTGCTGTGAATAATTCCGCTTCTGGCGCGCTCTGGTCCGGGATGGGACTTGCCGGTTCAGCGGCGGGATATGCCGTCGGTACGGCGCTAGCGAATGCGCAGGAATATTCACGCGGCAATGCCTCCGTCATCTTGACAGCGGGTATCTACGGAGCCCTCATCCCTCCTTTGATTTATGCATCCGCCATTAGCTATAATACGAACACAAATCCTGCCTCGGGGCTTCTACTTACCGCGGTGGCGGGTAACATCGGTGGTGTGATACTTGGGAATTCTCTGATGCAGGGAAAGCATTTCTCGGATGGTGAAGGCACGGCCGTGATTCTTGGCACGACAGCGGGCTTTGCGATTGGGCTTGGAATGAGTGAAATACTGACCAGTAGCTCAAACGCCAATCTATCGCCTTGGGAATTTACCCTTCCAATGGCCATCGGAACCGCAGCAGGGTTTGGAATCAGCGTGGCGGCCATTGGAAATGGCACCGGCAACGATCGGACTACGGGATGGAATTTTCAGGCTGATCCCGGCGCACTCATGGGTGCGCTTTTGCCACAACATTCGCAGAGCACGTACTTCGTGCCGCCATTCTTTTCCGCAAGCTGTAAATTTTGATAGGCGATTCGGCAATCAGGCGGGAATGATTGGGGCGGCGCTGCTGGTTTCGTAATTTGAAAAATATACCATAAGAGAAAGGGTTACTCCTATGCTAAGTCGATTAGGGATCTTGGTTCTTTTTATCTCGCTTATAACGATTTCATCTGCTCATGCGCAAACCTCACCGTTGTCCCAACAGCAAAACGAAACCAGATGGTCAGTATCATTGCAGGGCGGTTTCGCAATGGGTGCATCGGCTTCGATGCGCGAGAGCTACACCCAATTCCAATCCGACGTTGAAAAAGATTATAATAATTCTGGTTATCCGTTCGGCGGCCCCAATGGCAGCGGAGGGAGTTGGGATTTAAGCGCGGAATACGATTTTTTGACAAGCCCGTTCGGAATCTATGCCGCTGTTCGAACGACTTTGTTTAGCACGAGTGATGCCAGCAACAATACTGCCGACCTTTCGGCCGGAACGCTTAGCCTCGGCGCGCAATATTCACACCCGTTCTGGCGTGCTTTCGATTTCGTTGTTCAAGGCGGGATTAATGGCAGTCTTCTCGGGGGCCAGGTTGTCTATGAAGGCTGGAAAACAAAAATTACCTCACCAAATTACCGTTTCGGTTTGGAGGCCGGTCTTGGGATCGATTGGTATCCGAGGAACGATTTTTTCATGCGACCGTTCGCCGATTATGCTGATCTTAACCTCATCGGCAAATCCTACACGTCTCCGGGCACTTCACCACCCTACCTGCTCGCCACACGTGCGCTCAATGATGGAGCGAACCCTGCCAATCCAAACGATCACGCGAGAACAATAGATTATTTGCTAATCGGCGTAGCATTGGGTGTACGATTTTAGCTCATGATGAGAATGCTCGCGTTTGATTTCGTATTTTTGCATAAAAAAATACGATGACCTTTCTCGAAAAAATACGCGCCGCGCAGGAAAAGAGCAAGTCGATCCTCTGTGTCGGCCTCGACACAGACCACACAAAACTTCCCGACATCTTAAGCGGCGAAGCGAATCCGGTGCTTGCCTTCAATAAAGCGATTATCGACGCGACGAAGGATTTCGCCTGCTGTTATAAATTGCAGCTTGCGTATTATGAAGCCTATGGCCCAAGCTGCTACGATACTGTACTCGAAACGCTTGCATACATTCCGAAACATATTCTTACGATCGGCGATGTAAAGCGCAACGACATTGGCGCGACGAGCGAGAAATACGCCTACGCGTATCAGGAAATGTTCCCATTCGATGCGATGACGATCAATCCGCTCATGGGCGCGGATGCCTCGGCGCCATTTTTGCGGCGCGAGGATCGCGGCGTGTTTTTTCTTGGCTTAACGTCGAACCCCGGCGCGCGGGATTTCGAGTATCTCGAACTGGCGAACGGCAAAAAACTCTATGAAGAAATCACCGACAAAGTGCGCACATGGAACGAGCCGAAGAAGAACGCGGGGCTTGTCGTAGGCGCAACGAAGCCTGCGGAACTTCGCGCGCTGCGCGAGCGCACGCCGGAACTGCCGTTTCTCATTCCGGGCGTAGGCACCCAGGGCGGAACGATGGAAGAAGTGAAAGCCGCGAATGGCGTGGGCATTGCAATCGTGAATGTGAGCCGCGGAATTATTCAAGCCTCGCGCGACAGCGATTTCGCGGAAGCCGCGAGAACGGCTGCAATTACATACGCCCGTTCCTGAATCTGGTTTATGATTCCCGAACATCTCCTCCGCGAAATCTGGAAAGACCACGCGATCTTTCTCGTCTCACCGATTCTGCTGGCAGATGGTTCGAGCATCGATGTGCTTTCGGTGGGAACGGAAAACCTGCATCGCGGAGGCCCGGATTTTCTCGGCGCGCGCTTTGCGCTGGACGGCGTGCAAATCAGCGGCGATGTCGAATTGCATCTATCCCCATTTGGCTGGCAAGATCACTCCCATGAGAGCGATGCGCGATATTCGAACGTGATCCTGCACGTTGTTCTGGAAGACGATGATGAAGATAGCCCCACCGGACCACCCGTTCCGAAACTTGTCCTTCGCGATAATCTTGCGCTGAACCGGACGGATTTGTGGCAAGCTCTTTTTCGCAAACTCTACGACCGATCGCCGGAACTACCGTGCTTTCCGCACAATATATTAGTTCCAATGCGCTTCAAGCGCAGGGTGCTCGAACAATTCGGCAATGCCCGCCTCGAAGAACTAATCGACCGCCTCACACTGCCGGTTTCGGAAATCGCTTCGGAAGCACAACTCCTGGAGCGCGCCTATCAGCTCACGATGGATGCGCTCGGGTATTCGCAAAATCGCGTTCCCTTCCGCGAACTTTCGTCGCTCTTGCCTCTGGCACGTTTGCGCTTCGTGCGCGAATCGTTCGCCGGAAATTTGAGCATTGCTTTTGAATCGCTTTTCTTCGCTGTTGCGGGATTGCTTCCGAAGCCGTCGCTCGATTTCGATGCGGAGACGAATGAGTATTTGATTGAACTGAATGCGGCGTGGAACTCTATTCAACAGTCGATGCGATTCCCCGAAGTCATGGCCGAACATGATTGGGCCTTCTTCCGCATCCGTCCGGCCAACAGTCCGCATCGGCGGCTGGCACTCGGCGCCGCGCTTGCCGAGAACTATTTCAGCCGCGAAGACTGGAATTTCCGCAACGAGTTTTTCGATCGCGGGCCGATCATCGCCGCGGAATCGAATCCCTTTTGGGAATCGCACACCTCCTTCGCTTCGAAGCTTCCTGCGCCGCAATCATTGTTGGGCGAGGAACGCCGTTCGGCAATTTGGCTGAATGTCGTTATCCCATCACGGATCGCACATTTGCGCACGGAGCCGGAAAGCGTCCCGCGCCGGCAGCGTGAACGCGCGCTCACGGAGGAGTGGGGAGCAACGCGTACCCATTCGAGCGCGAAATACTTAGACGTCATCGAGCAGGAACTTCTGGAAGGCGAAGGTGTTATCTCGGTTCGCTCCGAACAAGGCGCGCTGTTATTGCAAAGAAACTTCTGCGAGCGTATCCGTTGTTCTGAGTGCCCTATCGGAAGCCGGCTCATCCAGAAGGGCTGGAATCCGAGCAAAAATAGGTGAAATTTGCGGGAGTAACTCAGTTGGTAGAGTGCGACCTTGCCAAGGTCGATGTCGCGGGTTCAAGTCCCGTCTCCCGCTCTAAGAGCCAGCCCCTGCTTGTGTCCGGGACCCAAAACACTTCGATGATGAGAGTCCCGGCACCGATAATTCTTGTCAGTTTTCTCATGTTACATTGCCGTGCCCACCCCACAGGAATTAGCCGTTGAACTATCGCAGGAGCGCTTCGCGCTTTCTTCGCTATTGGAATTCGCTCGCACACTCACACCGGATTTAGGGCCGGAATCCATTGTTCGCAGCGTCCTGCGCACCGTCATGGGTAAATCCCTCATAAGCGAGGCGTTCGCATATTTGGGAACGGAAGGCGGCAATCGTTTCAGGCTTGTCGCCTTAGCTGGATTCCCAAACCACAAACTTCCGGAAGCCGTGGACCAAGGTGGCCTCAACGCCTTGATCGCCAACCGGAAAGAATCGTACACCGCCGTACCGCTCGTTGCCGCGGATGGCGTAGGCTATCTCGGGATGCTCGGCCTGGGTGCTTCTATCAATCCACGCCTGAGCGATGAATCGGAAGCGACGTACATTGGCTCGCTGGCCGCGCTCACATCCATTGCGTTAACGAACGCGTGGCTTTTTGAACGCGAGAAGGAACGCGAGCGATTAGAATCGGAACTCCGATTGGCACGCGAGATTCAGGAATCGCTGCTTCCACAGCGATTGCCGCAAATTTCCGGCGCCGAATTCGCCACGCTCTCACAGCCTTCCGAATGGATCGGCGGCGATTATTACGACGTGATCGAACTTGGCGAAGGGCGCGTGCTGCTTGCCATTGCCGATGTGGTTGGCAAAGGCGTAACGGCCGCGCTTACGATGGCGAATTTGCAGGCCGCGTTGCGGGCGCTCGTTGCGCTTTTGCGCGAGGGCCATCTTTCGCTCCTCGAAGTGGTGATGGAACTCAATCGCCTGATGTGCGAAAGCACCTCGCCGGAGCGATTCATCACCGCCGCATTCGGTGTGCTCGATATTCCCCACCGCAAATTCGAATCGGTCGTTTGCGGGCATCCGCATCCGGTCATTGCCTCGGCACGAGGAACGATTCTCGCCGAAACCACGGGGATCCCGCTCGGAATTGTCGCGACGTTCCCATACGAATCTCGCAGCTATGAACTCGATCACAACAGCCTTCTTGTTCTTTATACAGACGGCCTTTCGGAAGCGATTCGTGGTGATAAACCGCTTGGCGAAAAAGGCACTGTCACGCTGATTGAGAAGGCACACCAAAGCTCCGCGAACCTCGAAGTATCACTCGAAGCATTGGTCGGCTCGGAGAAGATTTCGATTGAAGATGATGTTACGGTGCTAGCGGTGAGAATAGCCTAATGTGAACTTGTCGAACGGGCATCCTGTTACCTCGCTCCGCGTCAGGCAAAGGCACAAACAATTGCGCCCGTAGCTCAGTTGGATAGAGCAACAGCCTTCTAAGCTGTGGGTCGCTGGTTCGAGTCCAGCCGGGCGCGCAATTCAGTTAAGAATTAAGAATGAAGAGTTAGAAAATTTGCCGGGAACTCCGACTTTCCTTACTACATTCTTAAATCTTAATTCTAAATTCAAACTTGACATGGTGGGCGTAGCTCAGTTGGTTAGAGCGCCAGGTTGTGGCCCTGGAGGTCGTGGGTTCGAAGCCCATCGCTCACCCACTACCAGACAAGTATGAGGTATGAAGTGAGAAATTTTCATGCTCATCCTCACGCTTTCCATACTTCATACTTTATACTTCATTTTTTCCACCGCGTTGGTTCGCGTTCGTTTCGCTCCTTCCCCCACCGGCTACGTCCATCTTGGTTCCTTACGGACGGCGCTGTATTGCTACCTTTTCGCCCGCCATCACGGCGGCGTGAACATCCTGCGCATTGAAGATACGGATCGCACTCGCTACGTCGAAGGAGCAATCGAGAACTTATTGCGTACGATGGAATGGGCGGGCATCACGTTCGATGAGGGCCCGATCACGGGCGGCGCATTCGCGCCCTACGTGCAATCGGAACGGACGGAACTTTACCGCAAACATGCCGATGAGCTTATTGCTCTCGGTAAAGCCTATCCCTGTTTCTGCACGCCCGAGCGGCTCGATCAAGTCCGCAAAGCGCAGCAGGCCGCCAGCATTCCACCGATGTACGATCGCCTTTGCCGAAATCTCACGAAAGAAGAGGCCGATAAGCGCATCGCTTCCGGCGAAGCGCACGTCGTGCGAATGCGGGTTCCCATTGGCGAAGTCGTTCGGTTCCATGATATGATTCGCGGCGATGTCGAATTCGATTCGAAGACGATCGACGATCAGGTGCTGCTCAAATCCGATGGGTTCCCGACCTATCATCTCGCCAATATTGTCGATGATCACTGGATGCAGATTACCCATGTCATACGCGCCGAGGAATGGCTTTCCTCGACGCCGAAGCATGTTTTGCTCTATGACGCATTTGGCTGGGAAGCGCCGAAATTCGCGCATTTGCCGCTGTTGCTCAATGCTGACCGTTCCAAGCTCTCGAAGCGGCAGGGCGATGTTGCGGTCGAAGATTATCGCGAAAAAGGTTACCTCCCCGAGGCGCTCATCAATTTTCTTGCGCTGATGGGATGGAACCCAAGCGCCACTGAAGAAATTTTCTCAATTCACGAGCTGATTCGCCAGTTCGATTTGGAGCGCGTCAATAAGGCGGGGGCTATTTTCGAATCGCGAGAAGCTCGATTGGATGAATGCGGAGTATATCCGCAAGATGACGCCCGAGGAACTCCTTCCGCTCGTTCGCCCTCTCATGGAAACGCGAAACTATGTTGCTAGCGATGAATATCTGCTCGTGGTAATTCACGCAATGCAGGAGCGGGTACGCACGTTGCCCGATTTTGTCGATTTTGCAAGCTACTTTTTCGTTCCTCCGGATTTTAAGGAAATCGACGAAAAGTATAAGGCTAAACACTGGACCGCCGAGGCGAAAGAGCGCCTTGCGAATTTACTTCCCAAATTGGAAGCACTGCAAACATGGGACCATGATTCGCTCGAGCTAACCGTGCGGGAATTTGCAGAGGCTAACGGCGTTGGTGCAGGGAAACTTATTCATCCTATTCGGCTTGCTGTCACCGGAAAAGGTATGGGACCTGGACTATTCGAGTTACTACAGGTCGTAGGAAAAGCGGAGTCGATTCGAAGAATTCATCATGCCCTCGAATTTCTCGCCTTATCATGAATTAATTAATTTTTCAGCGAATCGGAAAGCATCGCTTCCCAGACACTCTCTTGCTTTTCGCGCGCTGAGCTCCCTTTCTTTGTAATTTTGTATTGTATCGTAACTATTTGTTGGGGGCTTTTATGCGCTTTCTTGTCTTCTTTTTTATCGCGACACTTTCAGCGAGCGCCTGTGCGCAGAACGCCGCGCATCCTGAGTCTTACCGGCACGACCGATGTGCTCATTTCTGGCATGGTCCGGGACAAGGCCGGCGATCTCTATGAGACGGGCGGCTTCGCTAAAACAGCGGATTTTGGTGGAACCCGCGTCACCTCGGACGATACGGATGCGCAGTCCTCACGGTTTTTTATTGCAAAGTATAATTCGTCGGGCGCGCTCATGTGGCTTCGGACCAAAACGGGAGTGGCAGTTCCCGAAAACACAACGATCGACGGCGGCTCGGCGCTCGTTCAGGACAGGTCCGGGAATTTATATGCCGTGGCAAATTTCCAGAGCGCCCATTTTACGCTCAGTGGAGAGACGCTCGATAACGCAAATGGCTCGGGCTTCTCGTCCGATATTGCTCTCCTGAAATTCACGCCGGATGGAAACCTTGTTTGGGTGCAACGGCTCGGCGGTACCGGAGACGACGCGTTTAACGGAATAGCCATTGGCGCAGATGACAACCTCTATGCCGCGGGAAGGTCCAGCAGCGCGCAGTTGACAATGGGAACCTTCCAATTAAACGGAACCCCCGATGGCTTGACCGACGCTCCCCTGCTCGCCTCGTTCGACACGAGTGGACATGTGCGATGGGCTTCGCTGTATCCGGGCCGGCTTTTTGCTGGCGGCTTCGGCGGTACCGGCGGAGACGATAGTTTCCTGAGCCTTGCGCTCGATAGTATAGGGGCTATCTATGTAAGCGGCTCTCTTCAGTCCGATACCGCACAGATAGGCGATTCGCTGATCGTCGATACGGGTGCCGGGTACAGCGCGATAGTCGCCAAGTTCCGTACGGATGGCAGTATGCAATGGCTCCGCCGTTCCAACATTCTGAGCGCGCTCGCATTTGCTGCGATCGCGGTGTCGGGCAACAGCGATCCAATCCTGGCTGTATCGTTCACCGCTCCGTATCTGGCATTTGCCGGACTTGCGATTCAAAACCCGCTTTCCAACACGACTTCAGGGATCGCTGCGCTCCTTTCGCTGGATGGTGCTGGAACCGGCCTTTGGGAGAAACTGGCGACCGCGAAAAGTTCCGCTGGCTCGCTGGGAGCGTTCGTGGTGCCAAGCATCTTTGCGGCTGCCGGCCAGGCGATCTATCTGAACGGACTGGCGGCCGGCGACCAACGAATCGACTATGCCGGCTCTTCGTTACCATTATCGACATCGGAAGTCAACCTCTTCCTAATGAAGCTGGATGCCAGCGGAAACTATCAGTGGGTGGTCGATGGCACCTTCGAGGGCGAAGGAACCGGAACGTCATTAGTTCCAGCCCCGGATGGATCCCTCTATTGGGCGGGCCTCTTCGGGAGCTTTGTTTACCATCTGAGCTTCGGCACGGATTCCTTGTCCAATCTGGATTCGATCGCTTCCTTCGTGATGCACCTGACGGACCAGCCACTTTCCGTTGCACCCAGCACCATCACGAATTTTCACCTGACGGCATTTCCCAATCCGGCCACCACCGTTCTCACGCTCGAACTCGGGGCTATTCCGCCGTCTGGCACTTGCGTGGTCGCGGTCTATGATGCGCTGGGCCGCGAATTGGAACGTATCGAAACCTCCGATGCATCACAGATTCAAGTTCCCTGTGCAGCACTTCGCCCCGGTAGTTACACGTACCGGGTGCTCGCCGAGGGTCGTCTCGCCACGAATGGGAATTTTATTGTTCGGTAGCGAAAGTAATCCAACCGATCCTTCCCCTCCATGCAATTCAGGTTTACTTCTTCGGCGGCTCATTCGTCTTTCCCGGCTCGCCATTTCTCGGCGGCTCGTTCGTTTTCGCAGGCTCGTTGTTGGCGATGATGATGAATTCAATGCGACGGTTGGTTTCGCGGCCCTGATCGGTCGAGTTGGTGGCGATGGGACGCGTCTGTCCGTAGCCGCGGGTTTCGAGGCGCGTGGAATTAATTCCATGCTGGGTGAGCCAATCGCGAATGGAATTTGCGCGATTGATGGAAAGGCGCTGGTTGGCAACGGAATCGCCTTGGTTATCGGTGTGGCCCTGAATCGAAATTGTCGTTCCCGGATATTTCTCCATCAGGCCGAGCAGTTGGTTCAGCGGCGCGAAGGACTGCGGCAAAATATCCCATTTCCCGGTCTCGAATTCTATACGCGGAAGGGCCAGGCGCTGCCCGACGGCATAGGGAACTTCGGGGCAGCCGTTGTTCGACTTTGGTCCCGGCTCGAGCGGACAGCCATCCTGCCCATCTGGGATGCCATCGCCGTCGGTATCGGCATTCAACGGGTCGGTATGGGTCACATGAACTTCGGTTCCATCATCCAATCCGTCGCCATCGGTATCCTTCAAGTTGGGATTGGTGTGATAGATCATCACCTCTTCGTAATCTGAAAGACCGTCCCCATCGGTATCTTTTTTCAGCGGATCGGTGTGGTACTTATGGATTTCATCATAATCCGAAAGCCCATCGCCATCGGTATCGCGCGAAAGCGGATCGGTGTGGTATTTCAGAACTTCCTCGCCATCGGTCAGGCCATCGCCATCGGAATCCGCGAGCCGAGGATTCGTATGATACTTATGAACTTCATCGCCGTCCGAAAGGCCATCGCCATCGGTATCCGCCTTGAGCGGATTCGTACCATAAATTCGAACCTCTTCACCATCGGTCAAGCCATCGCCATCGGTATCCGGATTATTCGGATCCGTGTGATAGATCATGATTTCCTCAATATCCGTCAGGCCATCGCCATCGGAATCGGCAAGCTGATTGAGGACGGCATCCCCGTACTCGAAGTAGCCATTATCTTTGCCAAGCGCAATCGCGTACGTCACGGACAAATAGGCTTCGGGCCGATGGGGACCCCGTGAAATTCTTGGAAACGCATGCTCCAACCGAAGCAGCCCAGTTTCAATGTCGAAATGCTTTAAGTTGCGCAGCACGATACCGAAGTTCACATCGTCCCCGGCGACATCGAATTGAGCGATTAAATTTCGCATCCGGTACCGAACGAGCGCCAGCGGATTGAAGCCCGGAAACCCTTTATCGGTAGAGACATTATAGGAATTGAGGAAATTGAGATGTGCGCGAAATCGGTCCGGAACCGGAATACTTCCCGGATCCCAACCCGACCCCTACGCTGAATCCATCGCGAGTCGAATAGCGTATTTCGCCACCGGAACCGGGGAGCACCGGTCCCATCGCGGTGACATCCTCGGCCATGTCTTCCTGTGTAGCTTCGCGCAAAAACTTCCCATAATCGCTCGAATCGGGGGGATGACCCAGCCAATAAGAAAAGATGAACGAAAGCGAATTACGGTCCGGGTAGATGCTCTTATCGCTCTGACCGTCGCCAAGATATTCATTGGCATCCCGCTTCGCGAAGAGATTTTCGCCGCGAAGGCTAAGCGCGAGCCGAGACGTGTCGCCGCCCACCTGGATACCGGCGACTCGAAACTGCGGATTCCAATCGACATAGGGAAGGATATCGGTCGGAAATGAGTAGGACATGAGACCAACCCGAAACTGGCCATACTCGATCGCAATATATTGATTGAAATTGATCTGCTTATTGACGCTCGGGTAGGTCGAGTGCGTGTAATCGTCCCACTGCGAATTCGGAGGCGAGGAAACACCCCATCCGATCGTGAGGCGATAATCGCTGAAGCGCTCGAATGGCGTGCGTAGCGCCATAAATTGGGCGCGCGCCCGCGTGCATGGCAGGATGCAGGCAAAAACGGCGGCTGATAGCAAACTAACCGCGATACGAGGTCTTGTCATCGTCCCGGAGGCGTTCTCAGTGGCAAAAGAACGGCAAGGAGAGTCAAACCAAGATCATTGGGAATAGTTTCGTGAATCATTCCCCACTGTGCGATACCTCAGGGCCGAAGCATCAAACCAAGTTGCCGTGCGAGTTCGCGCGTAAGTTTTCGGCGGTCGAAGGATTGAACGAACGGAAGGTTTGCATTATGCGGCAGGAGTGTTTTTCGCCAGCGATGATAAAGATCGAGAATCGCTTCCGTAATCGCGGGGATATCATCGGGCGGCACCGTGATGCCAGCGCCGTAGTCCCTGATTACCCTTTCCGATTCGCTTCCCGGCTCAACCAAGCCGAGAATCGGTTTATGCGTGCCGATATACTCATAGAGCTTGCCCGGAGTGCTCAGCGGATCGGAAGCAATCATCCAAAGCACATCACTCGCAAGGAGCAGCGCGACCTCGTCACGATGTGGCAGGTACCCGATTGCGGTGACATTCCTATCCAAATTCATTTTCTTAATCGTCCGGGCGTAATCCTTATGCAGAATACCGGCGATTACCAATTCGAGGTCGTCTCCCAATTCTCGTTCTTTTTTTATCGCAAGTTTAACGGCCTCCAGCATCGGCACCGGGGAACGTCCCGGATATCCAACATAAAACGCTCCGCCATAGGTCATGCGAAATCTTTCCGGATTACGAACCTGATCGAGATGACCCAGTGCGGCATCGAAATCCGCCGGATCGAAGCCATGCGGAAGAATAATCACATCCTCATGCCGAAGAAAGGGATGATGGCTGAGAAGCGACTCCTTCATTTTTCGGCTGATGACCGTGATCGCGCTCGAGCCACGAAGGCACGTGTCCTGTAACTTTCGAGCATACGCTTTGTGGAATGGTGTCGCATAAAAATTGAGCGCAGGATTTTCGACCCATGCATCGCGATAATCCATTAGATAGGGAACGTGGAACTTTCTCGATAATTCGCGGGCGATAAGAAAGCTGGTGAACGGCGGCGCCGTAGCAATGATCGCATGGATGCGCTCTTCCCGAAAAATTTGCTCGGCTATTTTTAGCGCCGGTTTTTTCCAGCGAATGCGGCTATCGGGCTGATAGATTGTTTGCAAAATTTTCGAGCGCAGGCGCTGCACTCGCGCACTTGGGAGCTTCAATATCCCCTCCCTTTGCCGCTTACCCTTTACCCTCCCCACACCCGGCGCGCCAGTTTCCGGCGTGCGAACGACCCGGAGATAGTCTTTCTCGATGAGTGGCTCGATCTCGGCTAAAAGCGATTCATCGTGCGCATAGTATGGTGCCGCCTCGGGCGTGAGCACAATGGGCCGCCAGCCAAACTCGGGCAAATACTTCACGAATTTCAACGTGCGCTGAACACCGGAAAGGCCCATCGGCGGGAAATAGTAGGCGATAACGAGCACATTCAATCCCGGCGGCGCACCGGATTCCAGCAAGTCGATATTCATTAGTCGGAGCAGTGATTAAGGAATTAACTGATTCGTTGCAGCTTCCTTACTCGTCTTCAAAGTATTCGATGATTACATCGATCTCAACAATCCTTTAATCCCATAAATCACGGTTCAGGCAAAATTTTTTCGGGTGAAGCAATACTAATCGCTAAAAGGCTTCAATTCAATAGCTCCTGGCCCTGAAAGCGGAACGTCCCGGTTCGACGGGGAGTTGAAATTCTTCGGTTAGGTCACCCAATTCATCATGCCGCAAGAACTCTATCAGGAACTCGTTTCGCGCCTCATGCGCCTTCGCCGGAGGCGCGAATCCGTGGCGCTCTGGAGCGGAGTCGCCAATGGGTTTGCGGCGGCATTGGTGATTGTGCTGATGGCGATCGCGGCGGAGGCCCTGGGCCATTTTCCCATTGCCGGCCGCACCTGGATTTTTTATTCCACGATCATCTTGGTGATTGCCAGCCTGCTCGGCTTTATCCTGCCGCCGTTACTCGTTCGGCTTGGAGTCCGCAAGCAAGATACGGATGACGAGCTGGCCTCGACTATTGGGGCACATTATCCCGCGATCAGCGATCGGCTCGTGAATTCGCTTCAGCTTGCGCGGCCGCTATTTTCGGAAAACTCGAATTTTTATGGTTCCCGGAGCTTTGCATTCGCGGCGCTTTCAACTGTTCATGGCGCCGCTCAAGGGGTGGACTTCCTGGAGATCGTGGATGAACGGCCGCTCAAACAGGCGGCGATTCTCTTCCTCTTTACGCTGATGCTTGGTTTTGGCTTTTTCCTCGGCGCAAGGCAGGATATGCTTGCGGCCTGGATGCGGCTCGAACATTTCCGCACGTTTTATCAGGCGCCCGCTCCCTTTACTTTCATCGTGCTGCCGGGAGATGCGCGTGTTATGCGCGGCGATACCGTGCTCGTCACGGTCGTGACACACGGAGAGCAGCTTCACCAAATTACGCTCCACACTCGCGAGGATGGGGAGAAGAATTTCGATGCGGCCACACTCATCGCAACGCCGTTGGATTCCGCGCGAGCGCGACAGTATGGCGTGAATGCGGGGTTTTCGTTCCCACTCGTGGCGCAGCATCCAATGGAATATTTCGCCGAAGCGCAAGAGATCGAATCCGCCCATTTTCAGATCGCCGTGCTCGAACATCCGATCATCAGTTCCCTTGTCGTGGAGGTCGATCAGCCTGCCTACACGCGAGTCAAGCCGGTTACGCTTCCTGAAAACATCGGCGATATATCCGGCGTGAAGGGAACCCGTGGGGTGCTTCGCATTGTGGCATCCAAACCCTTGATGAATGCCTACGTCGTATGCAGCTCGTGGGATTCGGTCGCAAACCGGTTGGACACAACGCATACATCCTATCCGCTTTCCCTCAGGGATTCTATCGCAACCGGGACTGTAACCTTTCTGAAGTCAGGAACTTACCATGTTGCCCTCGTCGATCGGGATTCCGTCCAAAACGAGCACCCGATCGAGTACACGGTTTCGATTTCACCGGACCAGCCGCCGCAAATCGTGCTGCTCGCACCAGCGGATGAGGCCGATCTTCCGAACGATTTGCGCCTCGATATGCTCGCTCGGATTCACGACGATTACGGTTTCCACGGCGTTCGGCTCGGTTTTCGGCTTTCGAAATCGAAGTATGTGAGGCCGGATTCGAATTATACTTGGCTCACCGTCCCGCTTTCGAATTACAATACAACGGATCTCGATGTCCCCTACATTTGGAACTTGACTCCGCTCTCGCTCTCGCCGGAAGACGAGGTAAGTTACGTGATGGAGGTAACGGATAATGACGCCGTGAGCGGCCCACAATCTGCGCGGACACCGGAATATACGGTTCGGGTTCCCTCCGTCGAAGAGATTTTCAAACGCGCGGACGAGCAGGCGAATAAATCCCAGCAGGACATGAACGAGATTCGGCAGGATGCCGAAGAGCTACAGAAGAAGGTCGATGCCGCCGCCGACGAAATGAAGCAGCTTACCCCGCAGGAGTTGGGCAAAGCCGCACAGAATTTTTCGAAACAGCAGGACGTGCAGCAAATGATGGCGCGGCAGAACGACTTGAATAACCGCATCGACCAAGTCGCAAAAGATTTGCAGCAGATGACGCAGTCCATGCAGCAGCAAAACGCGCTTTCGCCGGAGACGCTGAAGAAGTATCAGGAACTTCAGGAACTCTTCAAGCAAATCGACTCTCCGGAACTTAAAAAAGCGATGGAGCAGCTTCAGCAGGCGATGCAGAAAAATGTCGATCCGGAAAAGCTCGCGCAGGCGATGCAGAACATGAAACAGAACGAGGAACAGTTCCGTCAGTCGATCGAGCGCACGGAAAACATTCTTCGAAAAATTCAGGCCGAGCAAAAAGTGGATGAGCTCCGAAAATCGGCGGATGGATTAGCCAAGTCGGAGCAGAAATCCGCCGATAATGCTCACCAAAAGATGGATCAGGGCAAGCAAATGTCGCCCGAAGAAAAGGCCGCCGAAGAGCGCAGGCAGCAGGATGCGCAGAAGGAACTCGATCGCATGCGCGACGAAATGAAAGATGTTGCGAAAGACATGCAAAAGCTCCCGCAGAACATGCAGCCCACCGATCAGATGAAGGATGCCTCGATGGCGCTTGCCGATCCCTCGATCGATCAGGCCATGCAACAGGCTGCCCAGTCCATGCAACAGAGTCAAATGCAGCAGAGTGCGCAATCGTCACAGTCCGCATCCGAAAAAATGTCGACGGCGGAGCAAAAGCTTGCGGCGCTCGAACGCCAGCTCGAGCAAAACGAACGCCAGCGCGAGATGGGCCAGATGCGCCAAATTCAGAATTCGCTCAATCGCCTTTCGAAAGACGAGGAGCAGTTAAAGAACCAGGCGAAAGATGCCCAGCCGAATTCGAATGTGTTCCGAAAAATGGCGGATCAGCAATCGGAGAAGAAGGACGAACTCGGGCAAACTGCCTCACAGGCCATGCAGATGGCGCAAAAATCGGCGGACATCACGCCCGAAATGGGCCGCGAAATGGGCAAGGCGTTCGCCGATATGCAGAACGCCGAGCAATCCATGACCGACAGGAACCAACCAAGTTCCGAGCAGAACACGCAGTCCGCAATGACTTCGCTTAACAAAGCCTCGAGCGCGTTCCAACAGGCGCTGCAAAAGCTTGCGCAAAATGGGCAGCAAGGTTCCAGCGGCTCCGGAGGTCAGGGAGAGGATGGTTCCAGCGGCTCGGGTTCCAGCGGGGACGATGGCAGCTCGCCGGGTTCTGGGCAGCCCGGCGACCAACCAGGCGGAAGCGCGATGCAGCAGTTCATCAATCAAATCAATCAGATGACCGCGCAGCAGCAAGCGCTGAACGACCAGATGCAATCCATGATGGCTGGTAAAGGCGGCGGCGGCGAGGCACAGGAGAAGCAACTGATGCAGCAGGAAGCCGCGATGAAACGCATGGAAACACAGCAGCAAGCGGTGAAAAAATCGCTCCAGCAATTAGCCGACGAACAAAGCCAGGCGCAGAGCGGATTGCATCAATCGGCCGACGAGCTGCGCAAGATCGCGGAGGATATGCAGCAATCCATCGGCGATATGAAATCGAACGGGATTACACCGGAGACGATCCAGCGGCAGGAACGAATTCTTTCGCGCTTATTGCAGGCGGAGCAATCCGTTCACGAACGTGATAAAGATCCGGAACGTGAATCGAAGCCGGGCGAGGATGTGGTGCGGCCTTCGCCACGCGCGATCGACATCGCCTCGCCCGAGGCGCAAAAAGATTTGCAACAGCAACTCCAAAACAAGGAAACAGGCTTCACCCCCGATTACAACGCGCTCGTGCGAAAATATTTCGAATCACTTGAGCAAAAGTAGGCGGTTCGCGTAGGCCGGTACTTCCAGCCCGACCTACCATAATGATGGCAAGTGGATCGGGAACTGAACTCCGGCAGTGAGACGAATGTCGCGTGTGTAAACCGCACCGCCTTCCCAGTCGTACAGATTCGTTAGTCCATACCAATATCCAGCATCGAGAAAAAACATCGGGCCAGAATTTAATTGAGCTGAAATTCCCAAACCAAGAACCAGCGACCAATCCAGCGTATTGGAGTAGGACATTTCATACGTCGTATCGCCCACATACCATACCGAACTTGTCTTGACCGTGTCATTCAGATACTCCTTGCCGGATAAAATGATCCCCACTGATGGTCCTGCAAATACATACGTTCGAATCGCGTCATTTCCCCAAATAGTTCTTTTTAGCAGCAAATCGACATTGAGACTATTTGTCTCGATGTTATCGGTACCGGTCTTCGTCGTTCCATTAAAGGTTCCTCCAACTACCGTTTGGTTAAGCTTATCGTTATGACCTTGCTGCACATACACCTCGTGGGTGCTGATAGCCCATTGCGGGCTAAACCACCTCTCGATCTGCACACCCGCAACAATACCCGTTCGATACGATTCAGAAATCCCTGCCGGCTGCGCATCGAACGCTTCGCTTGCAAAGTTCCCGCCCAAAATCACGCCGATATATTTCTGCTGCTGCGCCCGGCACCGGCCCGCGACGAAAATGGTAGAACCCAGAAATAACAAATGGACGATTCGTTTCATTGTTTGAACCGGGTCAATCCAGCGGGAACAGAATTCCGGCGGCGAGGCGGATGTCGCGGGAAAGTGCACGGGGAAGCCCGTCGGAATTTGGAACAAGGTTCGTAAAGCCATACGCGTATGCGGCATCCAGAAAAATGATATGATCCGACCGAAGGTTCAGCTCAACACCCGCGCCTCCTATGGCCGAAATATCGAATGTGTTAAGAGCCCTACTAGGAACAGACATGGTGGTATCAAGCGTCCAGTCCTTACTACTTTGCGAGTACGAGATATTGCCACGTTCTTTCCCGGACAAAAACAATCCTACACTCGGACCAGCAAAAATGTATGGCCGAATGTCGCCGGAAAGGAGACGCACTTTTAGAAACAACGAAGCTTCCAGGAAATTCAAGGTCAAATCAGAGGTGCCGGTTTGCGAAAACGGCTCTTCAAGATTTTGTGGTTCGAGGATAAATCCTGACTGTTGATCGTCAACGCGGGTTCCCTTTTGATCGTATGCGAGTTCGGCGCTCACACCCCATGTATCGCTAAAATGGCGGTCCATTTGAAGACCAGCCAAGAATCCGGCACGCATTCCGTTAGTGTTGTCATCTCCTCGAAGGTACGGCTCGAAGAGTCCTCCTCCAAGGGAGTTTTGATTTGCGAGGTTCGCGCCGACTCGTGCACCAACATAGATGTTCTGCGCATCCGCGCCAATCGCGGAAAACGTGACCAGGCCAAGCGTGGCTATCGAAAAAAGAATTTTGTTCATAAAGGTAGTGAGAAATTATTATGATTGTGAAATGAATCTGACGGGCAAAAGTTCACCATGTTTCCAATAACTTCGCCAGTTTTAGGTCACTTTTAAATGCCTAAATTACGTAGTCGTCCCGAAGGGACGAAAGGAAATAGCCGGGGACGTTAGTCGCCCGAATGAGAAGATCCCATTTTAGAAAAGTCCAGAAGGGATGAAAGACCGAATTTTAATCCAGCGGAAAAAGAATTCCGGCGGCGAGGCGGATGTCGCGGGATTTCACGACGGTGTTATCGCCCGGATCTGGCTTCTCAATGTTTACAATCCCCATCGCGTATGCCGCATCCAAGAAGAACATCGTTCCGGAATCCAATTTCAGCAAAACGCCGGCGCCAACGACGGCGGCTATGTCCAGCGAGTTCATCGTTGAGCCAGGTATGGCTTGATACTTATCGGTTGATTCCGTGAACCCCTGAGCAACAGACGTGGATGTTATAGATTCATTTCCAGAAAGAAAATACCCGAAACTTGGGCCAACAAATACATACGGGCGATACGCTCCCTTTCCAAACACTTCTTTCAGTAGAATGGGAACCTCAAGATAATTATAGTTAATGTACGTTGTGCCGGTGGTGGAAGCGATTTCGCCGTTTACGGTAGTGGTTCCATTGTAACTTTCTTTCGTTCCCTTCTCGTCGTAGAGAGCCTGAATGTCGAGACCCCACCGCTCATCGAAAGCGAGACTGAACTGAGCGCCAGCTAAAATGCCATCATTCAGCGCATCCGACGTCCCAGGTTCCAGAGAATTATTATACTGATTTGCCAAATTCGCTCCCACTCTCGCGCCGAGATAAAAATGCTGCGCCTCGGCGCTGCCCGAAGCAAGCATGACGCAGCCAAGCATGACCGAAAAGCAAAGGAGTTTATTCATACGGGTTTGAATTTAGTTACAAAACGACGGATTCTGGAGATGGTTCGCTTGAATTAATGGAACCCGCCTCCACTGTGTTCTAATCGCGTGACCTCTGCACCCGACGCCCGAAATCCGGTACCCGATACCCGCCGAGCCATCTTCTTCGATCGCGATGGCGTGATCAACGCGCGCATTCTTGGCGGCTATGTGAAGCATTGGAACGAATTCGAGCTGCTGCCGGGAGTGGTGGAAACGCTTCGGGAGGTAAAGCGCCTCGGATACCTCGCGATTATCATCACGAACCAGCGCGGCGTGGGATTGGGAATAATGTCGGATGCCGAACTCGCTACGGTTCACGAGGAGCTTCAGACCGCGATGGAGCGCGAGGCTGGCGTTTGCTTCGACGATATTATTTTCTGCACCGATGCGGATGATTCTTCCCCACGCCGCAAACCCTCGCCCGCCATGCTCTTCGAGGCGCGGGATAAATGGAACATCGACTTAGCGAATAGCTGGATGATCGGCGATTCGATGAGCGACATTGAAGCGGGCCGCCGCGCCGGAACGAAAACGGCGTATCTCGTCACGCAGCATTCGGAAGAAATTCCGACGGCGACGAAAATTTTGCACCGGCTCGAAGATATTCTCACATTCCTTTAGTGCGAGTGGCTACTGATAGTCCATGTCCCTCTCAGCGACCCCCTCGCCTGGTGCGAATTATTATTGCGAAGGTTCGATATTTTATCGTATTTTTGTAGCCTTAACTTTCCGATCAATGAATATGAAGCAAAAATCTATCCTCTTCCTTGTGTTATTGATGCCGGTAACTTTGCTTGCCCAACCGAACACGTGGCACGCGGCGTCTTCGAGCGGCCTCGTGGCGCGCAGCAAATTTGCCTCCGCTGTCGTGAATGGTAAAATTTACGTGATTGGCGGGTGGGATGGCAGAGACTTTAGCGGAATCGGTGAGCTGGATGTGTACGATCCGGCGAGCGATACCTGGAGCAGCCCCACAACAACGGGCACCTTCACTCCTCGCTTTGACCTCGCGGCTGCTGTCGTGAACGGCCTGATTTACGTTATGGGAGGCGTGAACAACAACGGGACGTTGGGAACCCTCGAAGTTTTCGATCCCTCGACAAATACATGGAGCACGCCGAAAACAACCGGGAGCATGTATGCCCGCTCCGCGTGCGGCGCGGCGGTTGTCGATGGCAAGATCTATGTGATCGGAGGCACCTATAATGCAGACATGCGGACCGTTGACGAATTCGATCCCTCTACGAATACTTGGACCCTTCTTCCAACCCCTTCGGCCTTCGTTCCTCGCGATCAGCTTGCTACCGCAGTGATCAATAATAAGATCTACGCGATCGGCGGGTGGGAAACCGGAACTCCTCTCGATACGGTTCAGATTTACGATCCATCGACCAATGTGTGGAGTGCGGTCCAAACAACGGGAACCTTCACACCACGGAACGCCCTTGCCTCGGCTGTTGTGAATGGCAAAATTTATGTAATGGGCGGCCAGAATGCTACACTTCCCTTTTTGGATTCGCTTGAGGTTTTCGACCCGTCAACCAATTCCTGGAGCACTCCCCAAACGACCGATACCATGACAGCGCGGCACGGTCTTTCCGCCCAAGCCGTGAATGGAATTATTTATGCGATCGGTGGAATTGATCAGAAGGGAATTCTGAGCTTGAATGAAGCCTTCACGCCGGAGAGCAGCGGCGTAGCTCCGCCGGCTCAAACGAGCGAGGTCGAGATCTCGCCGAACCCGACGGAAGGGATCATTGTGATGCATGGAACGGGCGGTGCCGATGCGAGTGTCACGGTTGCGAACACCCTCGGCCAAAAGGTGATGAGTCTGAAGCACCTGCCTGGTCCGGATTGCACACTCGACGTTTCTACACTTCCGCCAGGAGCCTATTATATAACGATTGCGTCCTCAACGCAAACGGTGACAAAGTTGGCCGTGAGGGAATGAAACAGCATGACCCACCAACCGATCGACCACTCCCTCCGCGCGTCTCAGATCGTTAGCTGTGCAAAATTGAGCGACTCGCTTACGCCAGTTTCGTTCCGATGAGGGTCATAAATTCCGCGCGAGTATGGGCGTTACGGAAGTCGCCGGTCATGGCGCTGGTGGTAGTTACCGAATTTTGCTTTTGCACGCCGCGCATCATCATGCAAAGATGCCGTGCCTCGCATACAACGGCCACGCCGAGCGGATCGAGATACTGCTCGATGGTATTGGCGATCTCGCGCGTCATTCGTTCCTGCACCTGCAAGCGGCGCGCGAATACTTCCACAATGCGCGGAATTTTGGAAAGCCCCACGATCTTTCCGTTCGGAATGTAGGCAACGTGCGCACGGCCATAAAAGGGAAGTAAGTGATGCTCGCACATTGAGAAGAAGTCAATGTCTTTCACGACGACCATCTCGTCGTACTTCTCTTCGAAGATTGCGCCGTTCAGGATTTTATCGATATTCGCGGTGTAGCCGCTTGTTAAAAATTCCCAAGAGCGTGCCACGCGATGCGGCGTCCGGAGAAGCCCGACGCGCTGTGGGTCTTCACCCGCTTCTTCAATGAGGATGCGGGTTGCCTGGCGCAGGTTCGGATTGGAATCGACTTCGTCTTCCGCCGGCCCCAGCGTGCAGGGCGATGAGAGTAGCTCCTCGCGATCGTGCGAGGAAAGTTTATCGAGGTCTCTCGTCCGTTCCGGTAGCGTTTTAACAGGAGCCATGAATTCAATTATCCCAAATATTCGGCAAAATTATTATCGCTCTCGGCGACGCGCACTTTGTATAGCGTTCCATCGTGGATATGCGGCGCGAGCAGCCGCCAGAATACGAGCGCAATGTTCTCCGCGGTGGGAATGATTCCGCGAAGCTCCACCACGTCGTAATTCAAATGCTTATGATCGACTTTTGTGAGAATTTCTTTGCCGATTAACTCGCCCAGTCTCTTCAAGTCGATCACATAACCGGTTTTCGGATCCGGTTCTCCGGCCACGGTCACTTCAATCGTGTAATTATGCCCGTGGCCGTGCGGATTATTGCACTTATCAAAGACGCGCTCGTTCTCTGCGTCCGAAAATTCCGGATTGAAGAGCCGGTGCGCCGCCGAAAAATGCGCTTTGCGCGTAACGTAAACCATTGTTCTTAGTCGAGGTGCTTCGCGAGGAATTTCTCCATTGCCTCATAGGCGTCGAAGCGGTTTTCTTCATCGTGGAAGCCGTGGCCTTCGTTATCTTTCACGATGTACGTTACGTCAATGCCGCGCTTCTTGAGCGCATCGACCATCTGGTTCGATTCATTGATATTCACGCGTGGATCGTTTTTACCTTGCAGCACCAGCATCGGAACTTGGATCTGATCGGCGTGCAGCACCGGTGATGCTGCCGCAAGCAGCGCACTATCCTTAACAGGATCGCCGACCATTTCATGGAACATATCCAGATACGGCTTCCAATACGGCGGAATGGTCTTCATAAATGTGAATAGATTGGCAACGCCGCAGTAGTCGATCGCGCAGCAATAAAGCTTCGGCGTAAATGCGACACCGGCAAGCGTGGCGTAACCACCGTAGCTACCTCCGTATATAGCGATGCGCTTTGGATTGGCGATTCCTTGTTTAACCAGCCACGCAACGCCATCCGAAATGTCATCCTGCATCGCCTTTCCCCATTCGTGGAAGGACGCTTCCCAGAATTTCTTGCCATATCCCGTCGAGCCTCGGAAATTGATTTGCAGCACGCCATACCCACGGTTTGCGAAAAGCTGCACTTCGGGATTGTATCCCCAACTATCGCGAGCCCACGGACCGCCATGCGGATTGACGACGATCGGTATGTTCTTGCCATTAGAACCTTTGGGAATCGTCAAGTAGCCGTGAAGCGTGAGCCCATCCCGCGAGGTAAAGGTGATCGGCTTCATCGTCGCTAATTCATCCTCTTTTATCCAAGGCATGACATCGCTGATTTTCGTGAGCTTATCCGCCTTCACATCATAGAGATACACACTGCCGACAGACCGGTCATTATAATTGCGAACGATATAGAGATCCTCGTTGCGGTCGTGGCTCGTGACAATTACCGTATAGCCGGCAAGCTTCGCTTCGAGTTTCTTATGGAGTGCCTCCGTTTGAGGATCTAAATAGTGATTATGATTTTTATCGGTTTCGTAAGACGCAAAAGTGAGCACTTTGCGCTTGTGCGAATAATTCAGATCGGAAACATCCACGTCGGGATTTTCATAGACCATCGAAAGCTCTTTTCCGGTTCGTGGATCGATCGTTACCAACGCTTCTTTATCGCGGCCGATATTACTTGCGGCGTAAAGATTTTTGTTATCGAACGTGAAGAAGAGCGGCGAGAGCGATTCCTTGAAATCTGTCGTAAGAACGGTATGGAACGTATCCGCTTCGTTCTCGCGGTAAAGAAGAGAAGTATTTACTCCGTCGGTCGTCGTTGCCACGCGAAGCTTGCCATCGTGATCCGTTACCCAGCTGCTGATGTTCCCAGGGTTCTGGGCGATCATTGTCAGCTTATTCGTGGTGAGATCGAGATGATACACATCGAATACTTCGTGATCGCGCCGGTTGGTCGCAATCAGGATTTCGTTATCGTGGTCGATCAGACCATCGACCACTTGCACGGTAGTACTGTTGAAGGGAGTCAGGTCGGTTAGGTTCTGCCCATCGCGCGAAACGGAATACAGATGATAGTTCTCATCGCCATTGTTGTCGCGCATGAACAGGATGCGGTCGTTGCCCTTCCACCAATATCCGGCGACATCACGCGCCTTCTCGCTCGTGACACGCACGGGTTCCCCACCGCTTCGTGCCTGCACGAAAATATTCATCCGCTTCTCGTATGGCGCGAGGAACGAATAATATTCCCCGTTTGGCGAGAGTTGATATCCGGCACGCTCCGGATTCTTGAAAAAGTCCCGAAGCGGAATTCTCCGAGCTTGCGCGGAACTCCCGACAGCCTGAGACAGCATCAAAATCAATATAAGAAAGAATGGGAAGGAAAGGCGACGTTGCATATTCGAGTGTTGATGAAAATTGAAAACAGGATGACAAAAACCTGCGCCCGGAAAACGCTGGATCCGCGGACATAGTTTACGGAAAACGGTCACTCGCCGAGGACGATCATCGTCTTCTCATCCCGTGCGGTTTGCGGTTGATATGTGGTCTGGCCGGTTCCCGTCCATGTGGTAATATAGCGATAGGCTCCGCTCGGTAACTCGGCGGCATCGATCGGGATCGTTTGTGTTCCAACCGGAACATCACCATCGAACGGTACGAGAACTTTCAGGCCCAGCGCATTATAGAGTTCGATGGTCAAATGACCGGCGAAATTCACATTAACGCTGATCGACGTTCGCGCGCTGAACGGATTCGGCACGTTTTGCGAAACGGCGATCGGCGCGATGCTAAGCGCGACTCGATCGTTCGTATCGCACTGTTCGATCTGGATTTCGCCATCGCTCTCGGTCGAAAGCGCGGCCGGTGAAGTGCCGAACGTTGCACTTACGAGATGAACCCGCGCCGTATTTTCCGTCGGTTCCAAAATTTCGAACGGAAGCTCCGCAATGGCCGGAGTTCCTGTAAGCGGCGCTGAATAGCTCGCGGTAATTTCCTGATCGCCAATAGAATATTTATGCACGGAATACGACGCCGTTGTCGAAAGCGGGGTAGCAGGTTCAATCCAAAGCGTTGCGGGCGCAATCGGCTTTTTCAAATCGAGTTGCATCGGGTCGAACGTGACGCGGAACGTGACCGTCGCGATCGCCGCCGGAGTAATATCATTCAGCGTCCGCACTGGAACATTTACGATTTGTCCGGGGCGACCTGCAACGGTATCAACTGCGAGTTCAACGCCAATGGCGCTGCCCTTCCCGACTCCAGATAATGTAGCAATGGACACCGTGTCGTTCCCACTTCGTAGCTCTAACTTCGCGGTGTCGAGTCCGATCCGTTGCGGCTTATAGCGAATGCAAATCATTCCAATCGTGCCATCGGAAAGGCTCGTCGGCGTGGAGTTGGAAACTATTTCGAATTCGCCTGGCAACGCGCCTGCGATTACCGCTGCACCCACGGAAATCGGAATGCACGAATAATTCGTCAAGCGAATGCAACTGTCAACACTCGAATCGCCGATATTCGTCGTATCGAACGCCACGAACGTATCGAGCGCCGTAATTTTCGGCGGCGTGGTAACATTGCCGGTGATCGGCAGCGTAACCGGCGTGCCGCCGCTCCACACGATGGAAAGCGTTCCCAAAATCGGGCCGAAGCTCGAAGCGGGAATCGTGAGTACCACCGAATCATTCGCGCCCGCCGCCAGTGTGTCCGGCGGTGGATGCAAGATAATCGCCAAGCTTACCGGAATAATGGACGCGGAGAGACTATCGAGCGAGGCCGTGCCGGTATTGCGAATAGTTACCTTCACAATTGTATCACTTCCCAACGCAATGCAGCCCACATCGATGGCGCCCGAAGTGGCCAGCGCACCCTGCGTGCCGCGCCCAAGCAGGGTAAACCGAGGGCTGATGCCGGCACGAATGGTATCGAACGCCGTGGTCTCCTCTTGCAGGCCAGTATCGGTTGAGCAGAAACGGAACATTACCGAATCGCTCGCGCCCGGAGCCAGAATCAGCGGTGCGGGACCGAGATAATAGAATGGAGCGAACAGCATTGCTGCGGTGTCAAGAAAGAGCGTATCCGATCCCATATTCTTAACGAAGATGTTGGTATCGATGCAAGAACCCGATGGTACCGCACCAAAATTGATGGTATCCGGGATCGAAAGAATGCCGATCCCCGTATGCGCAAGTAGAATGACAGTTCCCGAGTCCGGCACATCCGTTCCCGTTGTGATGGACGAGATCGCCATGCCGGTATCCGCGCAATACTCAATGGTATCGAAAATACTATCCCCTGCTCCGAGCACGAAAGGAACTTGTGGCGAAAGCAGCGTGAAATTGCCCGGGGGAATGACCGCGCTGGTTACGATCAGCGAATCATTACCATCGTTGACAATGTAAAATCCTGAATCTTTGCAATCTCCCAGATGCACGAGGCCGAAATTGAAGACGGCAGGCAGAGTGAGCACGCCGATCTTTCCGCTTCCGATGAGCGTGAGCAGATTCGGGCTTTCCGGCGCATTGCTCACGATGGTATCAATGGTCGTTACGGTTGTGGTATCGCTCGGGCAGAATTCGAGATGAATGGAATCGCTATCGTGCGCGGGAACCGTAATCGGAAGCGCGTCGAAAATTTTGAAATGCGTTAAATCCCCGAGCGATTCGCGCGAAATCGTTAGCGGGCTGGAACCCGTGTCGATTACTTCAGCAAACGTATCCTTGCAATCGCCGATATGGATGCGGCCAAAATAAAGCACTAACGGGCGAATGAGCACGTGTGGTTGAATACCACATCCCGTCAAGGCGACTTTCGCCGTTGGAACCGGAGTCACGACATTCGAATAAATATAGAGTTGTGCCGAAATCGGGCATTGAACTTTCGTCGGGCAAAATGAGAGAATCAGCGCAAGCGAATCGCCGGACGCAATAGTATAAGGGAACGATGTTTTGATGTGATAATCGGGAATCGGAGGAACCAGCACCACCGAATCGACGATGAGAGGGCCTCGCCCTGTCGAATAAATCTCGATGGTCGTATCCGAAGAGCACGAATCGACCAGAACATTGCCGAAGTCTATCGCGGTATCGTTCACGGCCATCTTCGGCTGCCCGACAACCGGTGAGATGATACCGCCCGTGTGGGACATAACCTCTGGCGGGCTATCGGTATAGGTGCTCGGAGAATAAGTATTGCTTTGGACTGCAACAACATATACTTCCGTATCCACACTGTTCGTCGAATTAGGAACGACGGCATCCCATTGATAGGTATGACTTTTCGGATCGGCTCGTGGAGCTGTGAGGGTTGATCGCCACACTCGGGAACTCGGCCATGAATAATAGACAGCGATCGGAGGTCCG
Source organism: uncultured Bacteroidota bacterium (assembly GCA_963702215.1). Lineage (GTDB taxonomy): Bacteria > Bacteroidota > Ignavibacteria > Palsa-1295 > Palsa-1295 > PALSA-1295. The sequence continues at coordinate 3,022,674 of OY969726.1, read as the reverse complement.
GCCGATGGAAACCCGTCCCACGATTCGGCATAACCGTGAACGTAAACAGAATCCGGCGTTGAAGTAACGCGCTGAATCGAGGGTCCGGTGAACCCGGCCGTATCGACGAAATAGTTGGAGCTATTCGGGCTGGAGTATTTCGAAACAAACCCATTGAATCGCACGCGTCCCGGGCTTCCACTGCCGCCGTTGGAATTCGAATTTGAGCTCGACCCTCCCGAGCCACCCGTAACCCTGATTTCACCGCTACGTATCACGACGGAATCGCGCGCGCCCAGCGACATTGCTCCTCCGGAACCCCCGCCCCCGCCCGCCGCCGCTTCGAATGTCTCTGGAACAGCGGAGCCGCCGGAGCCGCCTTCCGCGCTGATTATCCCATCCGTGAAATCCAGGTCCGCGAAGCTTGTTAGTTCCACCACTCCGCCGCCGCCGCCGCCCGCGCCGCCCTTCGCGCCACCGCCGAACAAGGTGTTATAGGTTACATTTCCGGCGCCGCCACCAGAGCCGCCCGCGAGAGGAATGAGCATAGGGTTGCCATTTGTCTGGCCACCATTATTGTTGTTTCCCTGTCCTGTCGATCCGTTCGCCAAATTGCCGCCGCCGCCGCCTCCATAATTAGAGGTGTACGTAGAATTGCTTCCGCCTGCCGAGCCTCCTCCGTAGCCTCCCAGCGCGTTTGGCGTATTCGTTCCGTGCGCGCCACTTGTGCCAAAGGGAAGGCCGGTTCCGCCACCGCCGCCGTCGTCGCCACCGCTGCCGGAATGCTGTTCGCCATCGCCGCCCGTAACCCCATTCAAACTTTGACCACCGACCCAGGAACTACTTCCGGTCACCGATCCGGTTCCCATCCCGCCTGGCCCGGAAGAGCCATCATTCTCCCCGCCGCCGCCAGTGTAGCCCGCCCCGCCTGAACCGGGATAGCCGCTGCCACCACCGCCGCCGCCAGGCCCGCCATTGCCGCCGCTGGTTCCCGTTGCGCCGTTCGCGCCATTGGCGGAAATATTGGCATTGATAAGCCGAATCGGGCCGAGCGATAAAATTCGAAACGGGAGATAGGCTTGGTTTCCTGGCGTAGAGGGATCGGGATCGGTTTGCGGAATCGTGAACGTCCCATTTTCAAGGGTCATCGAATCGACGACCATCGTATTTCGCTTGGTGCGCGAGGCGCCAAGCAAAGAGCCGCCATTTACTTGCGTCCCAAAATCGAAGGGTGCCATAATTTCGAAACTATCGACCGCACTCGGCACGCCCCCTACCACTACATCGAAATAAACTTCCGTGTCACGCACCTTCGCGTTCGGCTGAAGCAGAAACATTTGCTGGATGAGCCGGCCATTCCAGCTTACAATAGAAGGCCCGAGCCGCACAAGCGCCGAATCGCTCGCGCGCGTAAGCTGGACGAGCGAGCCATCGGTGTACATTCTGGTCGCTGCCGAAATCCCCCGTTGCGCCCGTTGGCGCGATGATCTCGACGGCCACGCACATCCCCGGCGCGCCGGCATCGGGGGTGAGATAGGAAATTTGGGGAGGGGGGGGTGGTGGTGGAGGCGGTGGCGGAGGAGGTGGTGGCGTGCCGAGCCTCACAACCCATGCATCATACGTTCCGCCATGGTTCCCAGAAACGTCACTGTCATTCGAAGCGGTCGCGCAAGCGAGAGCATAACCGCTATCTGAAGTTCGAGTAAGTGCGTAGGCGTCATCGGCATTGCTTCCGCCAAGACACTTTTGCCACTCGATTCCACCGGTATCGTTAATGGAAACAATCCACACGTCGGAACCGCCGCGATTTCCATGGACCTGCCCGTCATTCGAGGATGTATATCCGGCGAAAGTAAATCCACCGTCAAAATTAGGAACTATTGCAGTTGCATAATCATCGGAACTTCCACCAAAGCACTTCGCCCACCTAATCAAACCCGTGTCATTCATTTTTACAATCCAAATATCCTCCTGACCATGGTTCCCCATAACGTCTTGATCGCTCGATCCCGAAGAACCGGCCACAGTGAAGCCCCCATCGGACGTTTGGATAAGCGAACAAGGTGAATCCTCCTTGCTGCCCCCGAAACATTTCCGCCACTGCAATGCGCCGTTGGAATCGACTCTAATAACCCAATAATCCCCCAGACCGTGAGTGCCGCTAGCATCGCCATCGTTTGAACCAGTATATGCGGCGATTGCAAAACCTCCTTGGGCAGTCTGAATTATACTGGTAGCGTAGTCATAGCCCTGCCCTCCATAGCACTTCTGCCATTGAATTGTTCCATATTGGTCGAGCTTCACAACCCAGGCATCGGAATTTGCGATCGGATCATGATTTCCTGATACATCCCCATCATTCGAGTACGTTAATCCCGCCACCGCGAATCCACCATCGCTCGTTTGAATAATGGAAAACGCACCGTCATCTCGAGCTCCCGCCCAGGCACTTCTGCCATTCTATATTGCCTGTGTTGTCGAGTTTCACAACCCAAGAATCGGTATTGCCGTGATTGCCGGAAACGTCGTCATCGTCCGAGTTGGTTGCCCCAGCTACTGCGAATCCGCCGTCTGAGGTTTGAATAATCGAAAAGAAATCATCATCAGAAGTACCACCATAACACTTGCTCCACTGAGTGGCCCCCGAAGAATTGAGTTTCACAACCCAGCCATCTTGATGGCCATGATTCCCAACGAAGTCGCCATCGTTGGACCTCGTTGCACCAGCTAAAGCGAACCCACCATCAGATGTTTGGATGACAGAAGAGGCTTCGTCATCCGCACTCCCTCCCAAACACCGTTGCCACAAGATTGTCTGTTGCGCGCGAAGCCATCCGCCGAAGAAGGCGGAAGCGAGAATGCCGATAACTAGCGCGCGTTTCATTCCCCGTTATAGAGAAAATAGTTCTACCAAATCGACGGCAAATACCGGCAGCACGGAGGATTGCGCTGTTCCCGTTTGTTTGCCGAGGAAAAAAGTCTCATACCCACGCGGCCCATTCAGGAAGCACTCGACCGTTTTATCCATCGGATCGACAATCCAGTATTCGCGCACACCGATTTGCTGATAGACATCCTTCTTGTGCTTTAGATCGTAATAGCCGGTGGAAGGAGAAAGAATTTCGATGACGAAATCAGGCGCGCCATCCACGCCACCCTCGGGCCTTACGATCGAGAGATTCTCGCGGCGAATGAAGAGGATGTCCGGTTGATAGACGTCGTGCTCGGTGGCATGAACATCGGTCGGCGCGGGAAAAACCTTGCCGATCCTATTCGGGCGGACGATTGCTTCCAACTTGCCAATAATGAAAGATATAATATCCTGATGATTGGATGCGGGTGCAGGGGCCATAATTAATTGGCCGTCGATTAATTCGATGCGATTCTTGCTCTCCGGAAGCTTCGCATAATCGGCGGCGGTTTTTCGCTCTTTTTGGATGGTCAGCATGGCATTCCTCACAACGGATTTGGGTGGGTTTCGTTCTATCGGCGGCCCGCAGCGACGGGACTAAAAGTCCGCCGCTCAGCCGAGAACGGCTGAGCTACTGCGCGTCAATTGACAATTATTGAATCGGTTTTTGTAGCTCGACAAAAACCGTGCGCGAAAGGAAGCGGCCCTCGGGCAACCGGTTGTCAACGAGATCGGCTTTGCCCTCGCCCTCACTTTGGAAAGTCACCGAATCCGCACGCGGGCCGAGGGCCGTTTTCAAACCAGTTGCGACGGCGTTCGCGCGAGCTTCGGAAAGCTCGATGTTGTGTTGGCTTTCACCGGTTACGTCGGTGTAGCCCGTTATTTTAATGCGCGTTCCCGGCGTTACCGATTTCGCGATCTCGGCGATGACGCGCTGGGAACGATCGTTCAAATCTGAATTATTGAAGCTGAACGTGATGAGGTTGTAGTCCTCGATAATTTTATCTTTCACGCGCTGCTCCCGCTTTTTGAGAATGGTGAGGAGGTTCACCTGTGCCGTGTCGGCGGCTTGATATGTTACGCCGAGCGAATCCGTAAGGTGCATGGTGGCCACGAGCGGAGAATCGGTGCGCGGCATTTCGTCCGCGGTCGGCTTCCATTCCTCCATACTTCCAGGCGCTCGGTAAGAGGTAAGCACACGGTTACCCTGCGTCAAGGCAAGTGTGCTCTCGGCAAGCGTAACCTTCGAAGAATAGGTGGCGCGCAACCGAATAATCGGTGGGTTCATCGTGCGCTGAATTGTTTGAATCGTAAGCGGGTCCAGGAACGCCGGATTATTCGATGTAATCTCGACGCGTCGATTCTCTTCGGCACCCTTTGCCGTTCCTGGCGGCGATGGATTCTGTGGCAACTCTTCTGCTCGCGTCGCAATGCGGCCGGGATCGATTTTCCAGATATTCACAAGATAATCCCGCACGTTCTCGGCCCGCTTTCGAGCGACACTGGTATCGTTCGCCTCGGCGCCAGCGCCAGAATTCGTTCCTGTCAGCGTAACCGCGATGCTTGGCGTATCGACCAACCGTTTGCCGAGGATATTGAGCTCATCATGATAAATTCCAAGCGTTCCGGCGCTCGCAAGCTTTGTGACATCGAACGCTTGCGCGGAATCCGCGGAGACAAAGAGATGATAACGCGCAGGAATCCGCGAGCTGTCATCGCCAAAGAATATGTAATTTAGTGTCGGATACGCATCCGTCTTTTGAAATTCCTCTATCCGAATTTGCGGGTTGGGAACCTCCAGCAACGTTCCAGCGGAATCGGTAACGACTCCGGAGATCTGCACCGTGGCCGCCAGCGCGCTCGTTGGCGGGGGCGGAGGCGGCTGTTTGATAACGGCTTCCATCTTTGGCTCCGGCGCGATATTGAACTTTAGCGCCGCCCCGAGCGAAACCGACCAAATATGCCAGGAATAATCCGTTCGAATGCTGGTGAGCGGCGCCGTAAGCGCGAGTTCGGGCGAGAGCACGACGTTCGGGGAGAGCGGCACATCGAGTGATGCGCCAAGCGTGGCGCTGGCAAAAATTCCGGTGCTGTTCGGAATTTGGCCACTCGTTACCGCTCGGGTTTGCGTGCCATCGGCGAAATGAGCGAAGGATGGGCTCTGAATAATTTCCGAAACATTCCAGCTTCGCTGTACCAGATAGCTAATGCTCGGGCCGCCAAAAAGAAACAGCGTGGCGCTCAGTGGATATTTTACAAATAGGTCCGCGCCAAGCGAAACCAACGTAGCCTCCATCTGCGAAATCTGCCGGACGGGAACGAGCGAGCTATCGATGGGGCTGCGTGCATTTGCCGCATCGGCCGAAGGCGTAGAAATCGTCGCTCCTAAGTCGGTTAGGTGCAAACGCGGTGCGATCCAAAGCGAATGCGCGGGATCGCCGAGTGGCATCTCGAAAACGAGAAAGCCATTTGGAAGAATGCTCGTCCCGCTCGTAAACACTCCGCAAATTGTGTCATTGCGATAGACCGGCACATTCAGGCTATGGCTGTTAAAGGCAACCTGCAAGCCACCCCCGACATACATGGGCGCGGATTGCGAAGAACTTTGCGCCCGCGACGCTGCCGTGGGGAGCAGCCCGGCAAGTAGCAGCAGGAAAGCAGCGGTCAACCGATGCGACATGAGATGTATAACGATGAACCGAAGAGTTTCATCCAAACGGTACGGAACGCTACCAGTGCAGTGGCGTCCAAACGACTTTGTCTAACCAGATTGGCTGCTGCACCAACGTGAAGGGGCCGGTGGTCTGCGAAGAATTGTATTGGATCTCCGTCAGAATATTGCGCGCCCACGAGGCGGAAACGAGTGAATTAAGCGGGATATCCGTAGTGATATTCAAACCAAACTGAGTTGCGGTGGTACTCGGAACATAAAAACCAGTTTTAATGGTGATGTCCCGATAGGCGGCTGAAATCTGGCTGGTCGTTCCCGTTGCGCCGACATTCAAAGCCGCGGACCTGAACGCGATCTGGGAACTGGTCGATCCGAGGAGATTATTGAAAAATGTGCCGGCCAAACCTCCTCCAAGACTTTGCAAGATATTCGCCGTGGCGTTTACATTTTGGTTCGTATTGAGCTCGTTTCGAAACTGCCCGGTAATGAGGTAGTAAATTGCATCCTCTTCCGCCTGTTCCGGACTCGCCTCTGCCCGCACCGTATAATTTCCTCCCGATCCTTCGGAAATCATCGCTGTAAGTTCCGGTTGATTTTTGGTGCCCGAGACGCGGAGCTCGATCCTGACGTCATCACTTCCCGACTGCAACACGTGCGGACCGATGTAATCAGCGGTTATGTCAATATTCGGATTGCTAAAATCTTTGGTGAAGGTGATTCTTCCGGATGTGATCGTAAATGGTTTGGAAAACGTGAAGGAGGAATTGGGTGTGAGATCGAATCCGCCATTGGCGATCGTTTGAAGCTCGTCTCCGCGCTCGATGGTCATCGCGCCGCCGGGTGCTAACTGCGCATTCAACTGGGATCCGAGCAGACCCAGCGCGCCGCCAAAAGGAATGAGAATCGTGGCATTGCCTTCGGTGGTGATGCGCAGATCCATCCGAAGCTTATCTGCGAAGGATGGCGCAAGCGCACTGTTGGGCGTCGCCTGAGCGGCGCTGTCGGGATTTTCATACGGGCTGACACGAAGCGTTCCATCGTCATTCAAATAGATATTTTTCATCCTGTTCGAAAACAGCGTGTCGTGAATGTTACTCATTTGAACAGATTGCGCACCGGACGAATATTCCAGCTCCGCGATCTTATGATTTGCAGAGTGTGGATGAACGTAGCGCGTTTGCTCGATCGAATCATTCGGCAGAGTTTCGTAAATAATTCCTGCATTCGAAACCGGCTGGGGCGGACCGGTCGATTGCGGCATCGTGATGTTGGCACTCATAATGCTAATCGTTCCGTTGATCCATGGTGCCTGGAATGTATTGTGGAAATGGAAATCCGTCCCGCCCGTATTGATGATTACGGGGCCATACACTGGCATTTGCCCAGCCTTGGCGGCATCGGAGAGCACCATGAGTTCATCCGATCGAAGGCGCAAGTCGAAGTTGGTAATGTTGAATCCATTGAAATTGAAGCTTCCGCTCAGGTCGCCCTCGCCTCTGGGATCGTCTGCGGGAATATTACGAACGGTGTCGTTATCGAGCGTAAGCGCATTATGCGCGAACGTAAGCGGTCCCGCCACGCGGTACCACATATTGGTTGCCGCGAGCAACACAGCACCATTTTCGATTGTTGCGTTGCCCGAATAGTCGATGGCTTGCCGCGTGCCGGAGACGGCAAAATGAATATCTCCGGTTCCCTGCACTTGGCGGAATGGGGGCAGAAACGGGGTGGCGACATCCAGAGGGAAGTGGCTGGCATCGATATGCGCGGCCAGCGGTCGAACAGCCGCACGGGCGCTATCCGCTGCAAAGGTCGGTCCGCGGACCAGTGCGATCGTCAAGGGAATGCTATCAATCGTTGCATGTAGTTCGCTTCCGCCGAGGGTCCCGCTGATGTTCAGCCCTGGCACCGTCGTGCTGAATTTTGAGACATGAAGCGTTAGCGAGCCACGCAGCACCTGATTACGATATTGCAAACTGAGGGCATTGGAGTTGAAGAGAATGGTATCGGGCTCGACGTACTTTATCGTATTGGCAAACATGCTGGCTGCAAATTCGGGGTGTTCGAGCGAGCCCGAAAGCATCACGTTCGCATCGCGTACGGTGCCCTGGAAATCGGCAAATCCGAACGTCCGTGCGTTCGGGTTGAAGGGCGGGATGATCTGCTTTATTTGCTCCAACTTGAAGGATGGAATGGAGACTCGCGCATGAACCGTGTCGCCTTGCAGTGTCCCGGCTATGGTCATGCGCATCGTTCTGAACATTATCGGGAACCACGGCATCGGTAAGCGGATGCAGAATGGTCATCGAATCGATAACTAACCTGCCAGATTTCTCCAGCACGATATGGGCTGGCCCCTCGTTTTTCCACACATAGTTATGCAGTGTAGGTGGAACCGGACTTGGAGTGATGTATTCGACAAGCACCGTATCGAGCAGGAAATCCAGGTTCCCGTCCGGAAAGTGCGCGCTGCCTTTCAAACGCAGACCGAACGCGTCGTTGTAAACGGTTCCAGCATCGAAGGTCAGAAGCTGATCCTTATAGACAAGCCCAAATTTCGGATGAAAGAAGAGCGCGGAACCGAGGCGCACAACCGAATCCGAGAGCACATCGAGTGAAGCATCCAAATGTGCCAGCATCCCTTTGGGATCGTTCGAAATATCGCGTAGCACCAACCGAATCCGCGTTGGCATCACATGAATCCGTGGCGTGCCGGACTCGAAATGCGGGAGCGCAAACGCCGAGGTGTCCTGGCGAAGCCGGGAGGCGAGCGTGCCCGTGGTATCGCGTGCCAGCGCCAGGCGTGTGAGGGTGTCGTTTTCCAGGTCCATCAGGGGCGTATCCTCCGATACGAGATTGGTATCCAGAAATTTTCGGTTTCGAAGGATGAAGGCGAGGCTGTCGCCATTTAGCGTCATGTTCAGATCACCATCCGGGCAGCCTTGAACATTCCCATAGATTGCGCCTTCCCCAAGCAGAAACGTCCGAGGTAGGAAATCAGCGAGCGGGCGCAGGTCCTTAATGTCGAGCCGGTAATCGAAGTCTATCGAATCCGGGCAGGAATTTACGACGGGCAGGACGATTCCCGGCTGAGGAAACTCGCGATTTGCAATTGCAGTCATCAGCGCATTCAAATGCCGTGGGAGATCCTCGGTTAGGTTCCCGAGCTCGAATCGATGCCCGATGGTCAGGTCCGCAATCTGACTTCGAAACAGAAGCTGGTTCTCGCCGGATTCGCTCGGTATGATTTTGAGGTCGGCCGTATCATCTGGCAGGGCATGCCCACGATATTCCAAATCGAAGAGCCGCGCATGCGCGGTGCCTGTCACATCCTCGAAATCAGAAGCATGGCCGGTGAGATTCGCATCGAGATCGACGCGCGCAGGATTTTTCGTGCTGAGCACTTCCCCGAGTGGAAAATTTGTGATCGTTCCATCGAAGCGAAAGGGTAGCGTCTTTTGGGAAAGCCCCAGTGTCGCGCTTCTAACATGAGCCTCCGGCCCTCCCTGCACGCTGGCATCGAGATGATTCGCCGTTAGCGTTCCGGCATCGATCGCTCCGGAGGCATCCAGCGAGGAAATACGATATTTTCCAAACGATGAAGGCCCGTCGGTCTTCGCTACAATGGTCGAGACCATCGTTCGCCAATTCGTTCCATGACCGGCCAGTTTGAAGTCCGCGGTGATCGAACTTTGGTAACGATCATTGTTCGCTAAAGCGCCGACGTTAAACTTTTCGCCATCCACGCTCGCGCGGTACGAAATGTGGTGCTGCCGCAGGTCGAGAAATACATCACCGGCCGCGCTCCCCGCTCCACTGGATTGCACAGCATATTTTGTGTGAAAATCTATCGGTTCGCCCGAGAAGGTAAGGCGCGAAATATTTATGTTCCCAACCCGCGCAAGATTTGGCAGATGGAGCCCCGGCACGTAGGCCGAAAGCGACCCATTCGAAAGATTTCGGCCCGTGAGGCTGATGTTCATCCAAAGCGAGTCAGGACGATGCAGATTCTTCATATCGCCCGTTGCCACAATGCTTCCCGTTTCGCGGAAATTGAGTGCAAGTTTCTTGATATGGAGGTTCCCGAATTCGCCATTGGCTCCGAGGTCGATACCCGGTGAACCGTTCAAAAATCCCAGCGGACGGGGTAAAAACTGCCGCAGTTCATACGTGCTGATGACCGGGCCATTCACGGCAATGGCAAGCTTTGCATGGCGCAGCGAATCCAGCCGTACGGTTTTGAAGAGTCTTGGCCGCGTAACATCGAGCGAAAAGGAAAGTGCCGAATGACCGGTCGTAATGCTTGCGCGGTCGATAAAAACATGAGCGGCATCGCGATAGAATCCGCACGCCAAACGCTGAAGGAAAAAACCGCTCTGGGTTTCCTCACATCGCAAATCATGGATCGTTGCTTGCTGCATGGCCTCCCCTCGCGCGTAAAACCGGCTGTCCAGATTGATGCCCTGCACGTGCATATCGCACCAGTCTATCGTGTCCAATTCTTCTTGAGAAGGAGCCACTTGGGATCGGGCTGGATAATTATAATCGCGTGCCGAGAGGCTGCCATTCAGAATGCGGAAGCTGGCAAGATCGACAATCTGTGTAAAGGGTTGAGGCGGAGCTTTCGGCGCCGACGAAACGGCTTTTGCCAGCAGACTGAAGTTCCAAGCCGTATCCCCCGAAAATTTCACCAGCCGCACCACCGGATGCACCAGCACCAATTGGCTGACTCCAATTTCGTTCTTTCGCAAAAAGCGCATCAGGGAATAGCGGGCGAGCAGTTCATCGGCATGAAGCAGCGGTACTGTGTCATACCTCGTTCCAGTTTTGAGGCGGAGCGTGACATCCTCCATCACGAAGCCCTCGAGCAAATTTCCACGAATCTGGCCGATGGAGAGTGTTCCGTTTGTGCTTTTTTCGACGACGCTCACCAATTGCTGGATGACGAGTCGCTTGAAGACTGGCAGTTGAATAAAGAGCATTCCCCCAACACCGATCAGGATGAAAACAAGAAGGAGTATCGCTAACACTTTGCGCACCCGGCCCCAGAAGGTGCGCTTTTTGGGGGCACGGGCAATTGGGCCCGTATCCTTCGGGGTCCCATCGTCATTTATGTTCGGGCCTGGTGAGTTTTGCTCCATTCTGCGCGCCTGCCGTTACCAAAAACCTGCAATAGGCATATCAAAGTTCATGCTGAGTGGGAACTGAGAAAAGATTCATGCGGTCTCAAGGCGGCGATCCTTCGAGGCATTTTGTCCCTCAGCTTCGATAAAGCTCGAGTATTCTCTCCACAATCCCACTCGTCGATCGCCCTTCGGCAAGCGGAATCGTGAGCACGCGCCCTCCATTCCCCTCGACAATATCTGCACCGATAATCGTCGCGCGCGAATAATCGGCGCCTTTGATGAGAATATCCGGCAGGACAAATTCAATGAGTTTCAGCGGCGTTGCTTCGTCGAAGATGGCGATGGCATCGATCATCCGAAGGCTTGCCAAGATGAGTGCGCGGTCGCTCTCGTTCTGAATTGGCCGTCGTGGTCCCTTAAGGGCGCGAACAGAAGCATCGGAATTGAGGCCAAGGATTAGCACGTCACCGGCATGGCGGGCTTCGCGAAGATAGCTAACATGTCCGGCGTGGAGTATATCGAACACACCATTGGTAAAAACGATCTTCTGTTTTGTCTCGCGAAATTGAACGCGCCACGCTTCCAATCGTTTGCGATCGCTCGAATCCCGAAAATCGAAGGTTGGGGCTAAGGTTATATCCGCCACTCGTTACTCGTTACTCGTTACCCGGTTTTCGATGTCTTCCAGCAGCGCCTGGGTAAGCTGCTCCCGGTAAATGGGAAGGATGCCCACCTCTTCGATCACTAATCCAGCAGCGCGATTCGCGATTACCGCCGATTCGCGCACGCTCATCCCGCAGGCCATACATACCGCAAGCGTGGCGATGACCGTATCGCCCGCGCCGGAAACATCAGCGACCTGCCGCGCGCGCGTCGGGATGGCGAAGGGCTCGTTCGAGATACCATCGTTATGAATTCGTTCGAACAGCATCATCCCCTTTTCGCCTAATGTTAACAAAACATTTTCCGCATGGAGCATCTCCATAAGTCGAATCCCCGCCGCAATGGTCTCCTCGTTTGTATGCAGGCGAAGGCTGAGCGCATCTTCTACCTCCTTCCGATTGGGTTTGAAGACCGTTGCATCCTGGTATTCGAAAAAGTTCTGCAATTTGGGATCGACCAGCACTGGCACGCCGTTCTTGCCGCCCAATTCCGTAGCTCGATGGATCAAAGAACGTGTGAGCACCCCCTTATTATAATCTTCGAGAATAATTCCATCGAGAGATCGAATCTCTTCGGCTAAAATCTCGATCAGGCGATCCTCGGTCTCGCGGCCGATTTCGCGCTTCATCTCGTGATCGAGCCGCAGCATCTGCTGGCTGCCCGCAATGACGCGCGTCTTCACCGTGGTGGGACGTGTATTATCCGTTACCACACCATCGAGCGGGAACCCGAGATCGGTAAAGATCCCCTTGAGAATGACGCCGGAGGTGTCATCGCCTACCACGCCGAGCATCAGCGGTGTTGCACCGAGCCCGAGAATATTATGAGCGACATTTGCTGCGCCACCCAGCCGGGCCTGTTCGTTCTCGACTTCGAGTACTGGAACCGGCGCCTCAGGGGAAATCCGCGAGACCGAGCCGAACGTATAGCGGTCGAGCATGAGATCGCCGATGACCGCAACGCGCGCATTACAAAACGCCCCGGCCAGTGCCTCGATCCGAGTCTGATTTAACTCCAGCATATTGCTCAAAAGCAAACTCCGGCTAACTTTAGTTTGCGAACCTGCCGATTTTTTTGGGAAAAATGATGCCGGAGCAATGCTGGAACACTGGCAAATCGAGCTCAGCGTTCGATCGCCAACTTCACCGTAGAAGCATCCCTGCCGATAGCTATGCGAGCGAGATAAATGCCCGGAACAAGCGCGTGTGTATTGAGCGCGAACGCGCCGGAACCATCCGTCATCCCTCCGCGCGATAAAACTTCCCGGCCCGCCACGTCCAGAATCGTGATAGCGGCCGTACTGTTTGGATCGCCCGTGATGGTTACCCGGTCGGCTGCGGGATTCGGATAAACCGAGCAGGCAATCGGCGTTGAAACTTGCACGCCCGCCAGCGGACTGCCGACGTTCACATTGTCTATGTAGATCGATCCGCCCAGCCCGGAAACATAGTTGAATTTAATAATTGCTTCCGGCGCGGATGCATATTGGCTCAGATCGAGTGTGTAATGACGCCAGTTGCTATCGGCAGGATTGATAAAAACAGCATCGACCGTCAGCGGATTAATGATCGGACCCGCAAAAGTCGCAAGATCTGCCCCATTGCTTCGGAAAAGGCTCGTGTAGGTTACACCACCATCCGTCGAAATGAGAACATTGAGCGTATCCGTCAAATCGAACGTGCCGGTGAAGTATGGTGGAGTATATTCGTCAAAGTTATAGGCAAGATCGAAGGAAAGTTGCGGACTTGGTGCCGAAGTCAAATCCAATACTGGGGAAAGCAGGCCCTCGGCTCTTCCCGAGTTGTCGAAATAAAAAATGGAATTAAACGCGCCCGCTGAAAAGGCACCAGATTTCCGCACCGTATCCTGAAACCAAGGTGAAAAGATATCCCCAGCCAGTTGAAGCATCCACCCCGGCGGTGGGAACGTATTTTCTTCGAAGCCTTCGCTCAAGGGAAGTGGCATTCCTTGCGAGACGGATTCGAAGGTGTCGATCTTCTCATTATCGGTAAGCGTATCCGCAGTGCCATTAATGCTGTCAATCCTCACATTGAGAATATTCTGTCCACTGCCACTTTCCACGAACTGCGCGGGCAGCGTTATCATCGCGTGTTGGAACGGGATTAACGATCCATTCCACGTAAACAAAGTGCGAAACGTACCCTGCGCGATCCCGAGAGTCACCGAAGAAATGGTATCGGTTCCGACATTGCGAACCAGCACTTGGGAAGGAATGGAGGAGGTTATGATTCGCGCCGGAGCATCCAATTCGAAGAGTTCCACATCGTTCCGGGCGCGTGCCGGCGTATCGATAAACTGTAACGCATCCGGCATTTGACTGAAGTAAGGGATGGTATGACCAATTCGGGGAACATCATTGTAACGCACGATGCCGTCGTTCCGCACCAGTTGCTTAAGCGCGGAGTCGATGGGCGGTTCGTAGAAAACATCGGTCTCACCGTGCGTAATGTAAATGGGGATATCCGAAGCGTGGGTGTAATCAAAAAGATACGTTGGCTGCCCATTGAGTGCATTCTTCACACCCTGAATTGCAGGTGTATTGAGCAGAAGCGCTTTGAATTTCGAATAGTATTCGAGTCCGTATCGCAGCGCGGCGCGGCCGCCGAGCGAGAAGCCTTGCAGAATCACGTCGGACGTGTCGATATGATAATTCGTCATCGCAAATTTTATGCAGCTATCGACGATGGATCCATCCGACGCCGTTTGATCAAAATCCGCCGTTGTCGTGGCAGCTTCCGGGCATACGAAAATCGTGTTTGGAAAATGTGTCGGCCATGCCAGCGATTCGACGAGAGCGTTTCGGTAATTCGTGCAGGTATCACCCAGTCCATGCAGGCAGACCATGAGGCGGTAGGCATTCGTGTCCTCGTAGTTTGGCGGCACGTAGCAGGAAACAGCTCGGGAGGCTCCTATAAATGCAAAGGTGGTATCGAAGGCGCCAGTGGTTTGGGCTGTGACTGGCGATGATGAGATGCAAAGGAGGAAGAAGAAAAGAAGCAATCGATAGGATACTCGCATGATCGAAAAGAAAAGTGTGAAAACCGAAAATAAAACATCGGTTATTGCCGAAATAAGTCCGGGAACTTGGGATCAGCGAAAACGGAACCGAACCCATGATGCGACTGCTTGACTAGCGGTTCTGAGCGGCGGAAGATGTTCGCGCTCACCGCGGAGCGCGATCTGCGAAGCTGAACCTTACGCCCGGAAAAGAGAACGCGGGCGGATTTACGGCCCACATATTGCAGTCGGATGCCGAGGTTCGTACATCCGCAATTTTCCGCCACTTGGGAGTGTGATTGTTGTCGAACGGCCCCAGCGAGCCTCGCGAATATCGCTGCATTCAACGCCTTTCCCTTTCAGCTCCTGAATGCTCTTCTCAACGTCGTCGCACATGAGGTAGATTTCGTGGAACTCTTCATCGGTAGGATGCAAGGCAAGTTCCGCAGTAGGAAGTGCAAATATGAGCCATCACCCACCGGAGTCAATGGCGTGAAAGCCGAGCACATCGCGAAAGAATACGCGATCTTTTTCTGCGTCTTTAGAATAAATGAGCGTGCGGATGCCAGTGATCATCTTTACTTAGGAATATCGCGAGTCAGATTCAAAGCGCCGGATTTCGTCACGAGAATATTATCCTCGATCCGGACGCCTGCGTTCCCTATCCAGGGCTCGATCATTTTCCAATCGACGACATCCTTGAACTTCTCACGGCGGTTCGGGTCGCGAAGCAAGACACGGTTGAAGTACAATCCGGGTTCCACTGTAACGATGTAACCTTCGCCAAGCGGAAGATCCATCCGTATAGAAACACCAGCAAATTTTTGCTTACCATCTCGACCCGGATAAGGCCCGCCCGCGTCGCGAACGCCGAGGCCGACCATGTGCCCCACCCCATGCGGAAAAAAAAGGGCGATGAGTTCACTTTCGATCGCTTCCTGCGCCGAGCATCTTATAACTCCCATCTTATTGAGCGATTCCGCAAGGTTGGTCGCGGCTAAAATGTGCATTTCGGACCATTCCACACCAATGTGAATCGCATCGATCACCCGCTCTTCGGCGCGAAGCACCGCATCGTAAATTGCCTGCTGATCGCTCGTCCATTTCCCGCTGGCGGCAAGCGTGCGCGTAACGTCCGCGGTGTATCCATGCACAGCGCCCCCTGCATCGACGACAACAAAATCGCCTTCCTTCAGCTTTCGCTCGCCCGGAATCGAGTGCAGCATCGTAGAATTTGGCCCGGAGCCAACGATGGTTCCATAGCCGGTCGTATCCGCGCCGGCCCGGAAAAACGCGGCCTCGATCTCGATCTGAATTTCACGCTCTGTTGCGCCGACCTTCACGCGGTCACGAGCTACCGCATGACCGGCCGCAGTTGCCCGAGCTGCCGCTTCCATCCATTCGAGTTCGATGACGTCTTTCGGTCGGCGCGCATGCAAGAGCTTGGCCCGCAGATCGGTATCGGCCTCGGAATCTCTTGCAACACCAAGCCACTTGAAGCTCCGGCCCTGCCGCTCCTTCATCCAGTCTTCTAATTCGGTGACCGGTCGGCCAATCGGTGCTTCGCTTCCGCCCCAAACCTGTTCTGACTCGCTCAGCGCTGGTTCAAATAGTGTCCAGCCATATTTCGGATCGAACGCGAGCACGCCGCCTTCACGCTGGCGGCCAGTGAGCCAGTAATACTCTGGGTGGGTGCTAAAGGGAAATGTTTGATCGGCGCCGCCGGGAATCGAAATTGGCATGCCTGCGCCGACGAGAATTATATCCTGGATAGGTCCCCATGCTTCAACGGCCCGGTCACGGCGCCGCGCGATCACGTTTGCATCTGCATCCTTCTGAAATTCCATAGGCGCAGGCCAACAGAGCGAAATGCCTGCAAGTTGCAGTGGCTGTGGGCTAAGCTACGGTCGCCCCATTGGGAAATAGCAGGGTCAGAAATGCCGAAGAGGCCATAGAAACGGGATCGCTATGTTTGGACGAAAAATCACATCCCGCAACGTGCTCCCGAATTCAGGCTGACCGGGTGCCGAATATGGCGCATAATCGCGAGCCATTTCTCCATGAAAAAAAGAAACGCGCCCGAAGGCGCGCCTCTTTAATTCAAACTATTGCGAAAATTACTCGCTGGGGACTCGAATTGCAAAGAATTGCGAGTTCTTGTTGCCATCGACGACGCTCAGCCCGATCGCTTTGCCTTTATTTTCGTCAATGATCTTCTGAAACTGCCCGGCGCTCGTTATCTTTTGGTTCGCTGCTCTGGTGATTACGGTATTCGGCTGTAAAAACCGGTCCGCGGCTTCGGAAGCGGGCTGAACATCTGTTACAACGACGCCATCCGACACTCCGTATTTAGCCTTATCATCCGAGGTCACATTGCGAACCGCGATCCCGATGTTATCCAGCGTTGCAGTGGATTTATTGGATTCATCCTGCGACATTCCCTGGTCGCTCGAGCCATTCTCGGACGACGAGTTGTCCGCTAAGTCCGAGCGCGGCTTGAGTGTGACGGTTTTCTCCATTTCCTGGCCATTCCGCCAAATTTTCAGCGTCACATGATCGCCGGCATGGTGCATTCCGATGAGCGCCTGAAGCTCGTTGGCCTCGTCCGTCGCCTGGCCATCAACAGATAGGATGACATCGCGCTGCTTTAGCCCTGCCGCTTCGCCGGCGCCGCCCGGCTGGACATCCTGAATCAGCACCCCTTCGGGATGATCGAGGCCCAGTGCGGAGGCCATTGTCTGGTCGACACCCGAAATCTGCACGCCGATATAGCCGCGATTCACTTTGCCGGACTTGATCAAATCCATCGCGACCGATTTCGCCATGTTGATCGGCACCGCGAACCCGTAGCCTGCGAAATAACCTGTGCCCGAAGCAATCGCCGAGTTAATACCAATAACTTCGCCTTTGATATTAAAAAGTCCGCCACCGGAATTGCCGGGATTGATCGCCGCATCCGTCTGGACAAAGTTGGTGATGGCGTAGCGGCCAGCGCCATCCTCTGCGCCAAGTTCCGGAAGCGGACGGTGCAGCGAAGAAACAATGCCCTGCGTAACCGTCGATTCAAGACCGAGCGGGTTGCCGACCGCAAGTACAATCTGGCCAACAGTAAGAGCATCGGAATTGCCGAGCGCCGCGACCGGGAGGTTCGTTGCCTCGATCTTAATCACAGCAATATCCGTCGTCGGGTCGGTGCCGACCACATGCGCATCGAAGGTGCGCTTATCGGTCATCATGACGGTAATGCCGCCTTTTGTCGCGGCATCCTTCACGACGTGATTATTCGTCAGGATATAGCCATCGCTGGTGATGATGACGCCGGAACCAATCCCCTCTTCCGGACTCGGTTTCTGCTTCGGAAAATTGAATTGGAATCCATTGCCGCCATCGCCGCCAAAAAAGTGCTCGAACGGATTCTCATCGTTATTTTCGGCCGTTGGCTTCGGTGCGGTTTTCACATTGATCTGAACGATTGTAGGCTGCACTGCTTTCGCAATGGCAACAAATGAACCGTTCAGGTCCTCAAGCGTTGCCGTATTGGGCAGGTTCGGCGGCGCGCCGCCAAGTGCGGGTTCACTGGCGCCAAAGGCGACATTCATTCCCTTCCAACTGCCAAATCCGGCAACCAAAGAGGCGCCGAAAATCAAGCCGACCGCGACCAATACCAGGGCCGCTATAAATGGGCGTTTACGTAACATACTGTTCTAACTCCTTTGATTAATAAAAGCTTTTTCGGAACAGGATGGCTCCTGCCCGGCTGACTTCCGATATTAACGCATCTCTGAAATCCTTGTTTCAGCCAGCCATTCGTTAAAACAGTTCATCCTGCAACCTCTGTGCTAAGGAACGGAACAACAGCTTGGATTCTTTTCGAAACCTGTTGTACCTCGATCGCCACGGATTTTTCTTATTGCAAAGGGAGAGCAAAACATTTTATAGTGCGTGTTGGATGCGTATTCATGAACCATATTCTCAATCTAAAAAAAATGCCCGTTCCTTGAAAATACAAGACTTTCACGAATCCCATAACAAAATCGAGTTCCCGTCAGGTGCCGATTCAAGCACGCATGAGGCGGTGTCAAAGAGAATGCTATTTTGTCAAAAAATATTTCTGTTTTTGAAAATCTATCGCTCGATTGCCACGCTCCGGCTCAACGCGTACCCGCCCGAACTTAATCGGAGAAAATAAACTCCTGATGGCAACGCCGACACATCCAATTGTAGGGGCGTCCTGCGGACGCCCGGCTCGGTCAGCACACAATTCCCCAACGCATCGAATAATTGATAGTCCATCCCAGACAACGGGCCCCCGGACACCGTCACCGTTAGCGAAGTTGAAGCCGGATTGGGAACGATACTCGTAATGCTAAACGGCGGCTGGCCCTCCATCGCCGCGAGGATGGTGCTATCCCCGCAGCCGGTGAAGTCGATTTCCACAGAATCCGGCGCGCCGGTGGAGAGAGCCTGGCAATCGCAGTTCAGGCGGTGGCCGGAGAGATATGTCGAGTCGAGATAAATTCGCGTAATGGCTCCCGAGGTTTGGGATAAATATGTATTGAAAGTGAGGCTCACCATCGGATTCGGAATGGCTTGGGTGGAATCCGCGGCGATAGTGAGACTAAGTTCCCCGCCGCCGGAACTCGAATCGAGAATGCGCCACGAGGCGGGAAGCGTGAGGCTCTTTAGTTCCAGCGCATCCGAATCATAGCGAAACACGAGATGGCCGGTACCGACTCCGATTGCGTCGCTCGTTTCCAGAGAATAGTTCACCGTGACCGGCGTGCCGGGCTGCACGCTGGTTTGCTTGGAACTATCCGGGAATGCGAGGCCAGTTGGGAAGTATTGCATGGAATCGACATTCTGGTACCAAAAGTGTGTGCCATCGGTATCCGCTGAGGAAACAAAAACTCTACTCCCTTTTGCAAAGAACCTTTCTATGGTTCCTTCACCACCGCGGTCCGGAGACCACACCCCGCAGAGGTATTTCCATGTTTTGCCTTGATCGGTGGAGCGAAAGCATCCGGAATTGAGCGTAACGTAAAGGTTTTGCAAATCGCCGGTGATGCACATGTTGGAAGGAAGAGGACCAACTCTACCAAGAAACCCAATGTACTCCGGTGGGAAATGATAGACATCATAGCACGTGTGCCATAAATCATCCGTGCGCCTGACCACGCCGTACTGATCGATTGCAAAAGCTGTTGTTGTTCCAGGAATGGCAAGTATTTGATATAAAGGATTACCGGCATTTGCGCCGGGAGGGTTCCAAGTCTTTCCCCCATCCGTTGTGAGATAGAACCCTCCCGAACCGGTCATAACTACTCCCGTATCGTCATTCCAGAACGAGAAGGTCTCTGTCCCGCTACCAGCGAGGTGTTGAGTCCAGGTAATGCCTTCATTTGAGGATTCATAAACTCCTCCCCCCCCCCGGATCGGCAACGAATAGCTTATTATATTTCTTGTCGTAATAAATATCATCCCCTCCACCGATGGTGCTGACTTTTTTCCATGTGTTTCCCCCATCGGTTGTTTTATATAGTGGGACGCCAGAAGACCATCCGGTATCCGAATTCTCGAATGTGAAACCGTTTACTATCGCTGAGATCGTATAAGATTCCCAGTTGTAAGCAAGCGTTATGGTATCCCACGTATATCCTCCATCCGTGGTTTTATAATTATAACCCTCGTCACAGATGAAACCAATTTGAGGGTTGTCAGGACGAAAATAGATAGAAGTGCCTTGGTCATAGTCAGGATCATGCATCGGCAACATTTTCCATTGCGCATGAAGTGTCCGGGGACAAAGCGGAAAAATTATCAAAGCGAACCCTGCCAGGCCCGCCGCAAAGGCAGGCTTGGCAAAAGATATACTTTTCCGAATAATTAGAATGGTCTTGCGCATACTCGGAAATAAAATGCACGATCAAATGCTTCACAAGCAGTATTCCCAGAACGTTCTTACGATAAACCACGCACTGAAATGGCCCGGCAGCAGCACAGCATTAAAGGGTGCCGGCAGCGTCGCGCTCGAATAGATTTGACCCACGGCAATGGTTCCACAGCCAAATAATATTGTGGAATCGGCCACGTTAGAGTCCGTATCCTTGAGCGTAGCCGTTACAGTTCCGTTCGCGAATTGAATTATATTTCCATGCGTATCGAGATTTTTAATGCACACGATAAATTCTCCAACGCGTGGATGGAATATCGTGTCCACGCCAAAGTCGGAAAGCGTGTTGACGGTTGGCAGGGGGAACGTGAGTCCGGGTGCACCAATGAACGTTACATCGCCCTGAGCCACAATCGTATTGTCCTGATATCGTCCACCAT
This sequence comes from uncultured Bacteroidota bacterium, assembly GCA_963702215.1. Taxonomy (GTDB): domain Bacteria; phylum Bacteroidota; class Ignavibacteria; order Palsa-1295; family Palsa-1295; genus PALSA-1295. The sequence goes on along the minus strand of OY969726.1, from coordinate 3,001,976 downwards.
AGACCGGAAAACGACCGGGTGGAGCGCTGAAACCACCCGTTGCATCATTGCTAGAATCCATATCATGGACGATGGAATGCCCGCCATCGGATACTTCGAAAGCATTGGACGGAAGTTCCTCATCCTCGGTATTCACATAACCATTGCCAATGATGAAGACCGGGTAGTCCTGGGTTACGAGCACCTCGGAAGAATCATCGCCGGCATAATGCCCTTGCCTCGGGAACTTCGAGGGGTTTGTGGAATTATGCGAGGGTGCCGGGAAGGAATTGTACCGACCAATCACAGTTTGATAATCGCCCGCCTCCAAACCAATGCCGCCTGGGATTGCGGAACCCATTCCAAGCGCATGATTCTGCCATCCGCCGGGGACGGTTTTATCGGCTAATCGCAATGCTTCGTGATACCGCATACCCATCCGACGATAATCGTAAGAAATAAATTCCCGACGGCAGCGCCGACACGTCGATCGGGAGGGTATAGGGTGTGGGGTTTAGGGTATAGGGTAAGGAGGGCTGCTCGGTGAGCACACAGTTCCCAAGATCATCGAAAAGCTGGAGTTCCAAACCCGATACCCGATACCCCATACCCGATACCCGAATCCCCGTTGCCGCCGGATTAGGAACGATACTCGCAATGCTAAACGGCGGCTCGCCTTCCATCGCCGCCACAATCGTTGGGTTCCCGCAGCCGGTGAAATCTATTTCGACGGAATCGGGAGCGCCGGTGGAAAGCGCGGCGCAATCGCAGTTCAGACGGTGGCCGGAAAGGTATGCCGTATCGAGATAAATCATGGCTCCCCCCCCTGCGGAGCGAAGCGGAGTAGGAGGGGGCTGGGGGGTGGTCAAGTACGTAGCAAACGTCAAACTAACCATCGGATTCGGAATTGGCACGGTGGAATCCGCCGTGATGGCGAGATTAAGTTCCCCGCCGCCGGAACTCGAATCGAGGATGCGCCAGGAGGGCGGAAGCGTTATGCCAGTCAGCGAAAGCGCATCCGAATCATAACGAAAAACGAGATGCCCGGTATCGACTCCGATGGGATCGCTCGTTTCCGGCGAATAGTTCACCGTTACCGGTGTGCCGGGATGCACGGTGGTGTGCTTGGAACTATCTGAGAACATAAGGCCAGTCGGGAAGTATTGCATCGAATCGAGGTTCAGCATCCAAAAATGTTGGCCAGCGTAATAATCTAATGCCGGTGCAAATACCCGGTGATCATCTGCATAATATTTACAATAATAGGAATCGAAGCCAGCATCCGTCTTAACTCCGCAAAGCGACTGCCACGTCACGCCCTGATCAGTCGAGCGGAAACACGCGGAATTGCGCCAGACAAAAAGATTTTGCGCATCGCCGACAATGTTAGCAATCGTTCCAACCATCGTATTCAGGAATGGATCGAATTCTTTCGGGAATTGATACACATCCTGCCATGTTTGCCACAAATCGTCGGTTCGCCGGACAACACCGAATATATCGATTGCAAAGCCGGTGGTGGTTCCCGGAACGGCAACCACTTGATCTATGTGGTCACCAACGTCGGAAACCTGCCGCCATGTTGTTCCGCCATCCGTCGTAAGGTAGAATCCATAATAGGTTTCCGCTACGCCGGTATCGTCATTCCAGAACGAGAATGCCTGGCCCATATTGCCATCGTCAAATATACTTCGTCGCGCGTCCAATGAAACTTTCCAGGTGGCGCCGTCGTCAGTGGAAGAATATACCCCATGTATATCGCCAGCAAGAAATAGCTTATGGTATTTCCTGTCATAATAGATGTCATTTGCACCGTCAGGGCAGTTTATTAGTTCCCAAGTACCTCCACCGTCGGTCGTCATATATAGCCCTCCTGCGGAGGCCCATCCGGTATCTGAATCCGTGAACGCGAAATCGTTTACTCCTGCTATAAGATCAAGGGAATCCCAGGTATAACCTCCGTCCGTAGTTCTATAATTGTAACCAAAGCTGATAAAACCAATTTGTGGTTTATCAGGACGAAAATAAATGCAGCAAAAATCCTCCTCGGCATAGGAAAGAGACACTGGAAGCCTCCTCCATTGCCCATCAATCCTCCCAGCGTTTGAGAGTGTCAGAAAGAACATGAGCGCCGCCAAGCCCGCCAGCTGGGCGGGCTTAGAAATGCTTGTTTTAAGCGATATTAAAAAGGTCTGGCACATACGCGGAAGTAAAATGCCCGGTCCATGGCCTCGCAAGCCGTGTTCCCGGTTGTTCTCACGATGAACCAAGCGCTAAAGGTTCCAGGCAGGGCAACGGAGTTGAAAGGAGCTGGAAGGGCCGCGCTTGGATAGATTCCGCTCACAGCAATGGTTCCACATCCTAACAATATGGTGGAATCGGCCACGTTCGCGTCGGTATCCTTGAGCGTAGCCGTTACGGTACCATTTGTGAACTGAATTATGGCGCCATGCGTATCCAGATTTTTAATGCACACGATAAATTCCCCAGAGTAGGGATGAAATATTGAGTCCACGCCAAAATCGGAGACCGTTGAAATGGTGGGAAGGGGCGGAATGTGCCCCGGGACGCCAGTGTTCGTCACATCGCCTTCGGCAACGATGGTATTGTCCTGATAGCGCCCGCCATAAATGGGCCATCTCAGTCCATCCGTGAGGGTCAAGTACGGCGCCGCATGGCTCGAATCCATATCATGGACGATGGAATGGCCGCCATCGGATACCTCGAAAGCATTGGACGGAAGTTCCTCATCCTTGTTATTCACATAACCATTGCCAATGATGAAGACCGGGTAGTCCTGGGTTACGAGCACCTCGGAAGAATCATCGCCGGCAGAATGCCCTTGCCTCGGGAACTTCGATGGGTTTGTGGAATTATGCGAGGGTGCCGGGAAGGAATTGTACCGACCAATCACAGTTTGATAATCGCCCGCGAACAGCCCGATTCCCCCTGGGATATTAGCGTACTTGCCATAGGCGATGTTTTGACGGCCTCCGCTCACCGCGGAAAAGCTCCCAGCCGCATAATTGAAAAAACCTCCGAGAATACCGGCATACTGTGGCATAACCCACCCCGTATCAGTGTAGAGCTCGGGCTGCTGCTCGATAGCATTAAGCTGGCCACCAGCGATTACGCCATAGTAGGCCGGCCCGTGCCACTTGTAATTGTCAATTAGGTTTGTATCGCCTCCTCCAATAACGGCGCCGAGTGCCAGGTTATTGTTGTGGCGCCCACCACCGATGAATCCGAAGGTGTCGGTAACGATATTGGTACAGCCTCCTGCGACGGTTCCCCATTTCGTTGCAAGCACTTTATTGAAGCACCCGCCGCCGATGACCGAAAGATTGCTGGTGATCGTATCGTCTAGACCGCCGATAATTCCAGAATAATTCCCCATTAAATAATTGTATGCACCACCGACAAGGACGGAAGTGTCGCCACTCGTATCAATCTCATTACCAACGCCGCCACCGATAACTGCAAAAGGCGAAAGAATAATGTTCGCCAAACCGCCAACAAGCACCGAATAATTGGAATAAATCCCATTATTAGCTCCCCCTAAAATTCCACTTCCAGTATCTGAAGGCGCACCGTCGTTCATGCTATTCCCAAATCCGCCAGCAATGGTCGAGAATGGCCCGAGAATAGAATTATTCCAGCCTCCACTAACTACGGAGCCCTCCGAATTAGTGGAAATAAAGTTAGCGCCGCCTCCACCAATCGCGCTGTACATCGAAGATGTCCCATTATATGCGCCGCCAAGAATGGACCCTGCGGTATCACCAACATGGTTATTATATCCTCCACCAATAGTTCCCCATGGCGATATTGCGTTATTGGAAACATAGGATAAAGTGCTAGGAGCAAGACTGCCACTTCCGAGCCGCATGGATCGCATGGAAGACCTGGGTGGGATAAATGAGATCGTTGGTGGTCCCCCCCGAAGCTGGACCGCCCCCACCCCCGATGAAGCAATACGGCGCCGAAATGTAATTGGACTCGCCACCAGCAATAGCGCTCAATGAACTCTCGGAATCTATCCGGTTTAGCGCCCCTCCGCCGATGAATGAAGCCGTATCAAACGGACCAGTGATTACATTACCTTCACCCGCGCCAATGAACCCTAAATAGTTATATCCTCCGATAATCGAATCGCGAAGCCCTCCCACGATTACGTTGTGATCCGAGTATGCGCCATCGATTGAATTCCGTTCCCCGTCGCCAATAAACGAATAACTGGAGCTTGTTCCTGTGGGATTGAGCGGCGAGAGACCGACCTCGTTATACGTGCCTGCGCCAATAAAGATCCCCGTACCCCGCTCCTCGTTACCCGCACCGGCTCCAATAAAATCGCTATTGCCGTTTGCGAAATTCGAGTCACCTCCTGCGATCGCCGTGAAGTACGAACCCAGCCACACGGTATCAAATGTTCCGCCGAGTATTCCGCTATATAAGGCGCGCACTGTGTTATGATAGCCGCCTACAATAACGGAGAAATTTGGATCGGGATAGCCGCCATAAATGCTATTAAGCGCACCTCCACCGATGAAGCCGAGTCCCTCATCTATGAAGTTCGAATCACCCGCAACGATTGCGCTGGCTGCATCGCCTGCATAGGGTGGTACAATAGTGTCTTGACGCTCGAGATCCCCTCCGCTGCCTATTCTGTTGGCCACGCCCGCCCCGATGAAGGACGTGAAATTGTAAATCGTGTTATTAAACCCACTTACAATACTGGACCCAAGTTGACCGAGGCCGGTAAGACCCGGCTGAATCAAGTTGTGAAAGCCAGCACCAATAAAGCTAACAGACCCATCCTGATCGATTTCATTATGGTCGCCGCCAACTATGACCGATGTGTCCCCTGAAACGGTGTTGAGAAAACCCCCACCTATGAATGCCAGCTTACCCTGCGCTATATTCGTGTCACCACCAGCAACGGTTGCCCACGTCGATGTTGCCTTGTTGCTTTGTCCCCCTCCGACGGTGGCATAACCATTAGTCGCGGTAGCATTATTCGAACAACCACCGGAAACAGTATTATACACGCTATCGGCGTTACTGCCGGAAGAATTCGTTCCGCAAGGATTCGTAGCTACGAACTGGGGCGTCGCTCCCTTCGAGCCATGCAATACTTGAGTGGTTGAATCCGGCTGGATTATCACGCTCATCGAACTCGTGTCAAAATCCACGCGCAGCCCATTGCCGCCAGTGAAGTTGATTGGGTTCTGGCCGGTGCTAACCTTTGCTCCGTTCACCCGGATGTAGGGTATATATTCCGCTCCCATCTTATTCCAGGTCACGGAACGATCAGCGAGTTTTGCAGTCGTGATCGAGCTATCGGCCACATTGATCGCCGTAGGTACACTTCCAACGGGCGTGCGCGCTTCCACCCCGCCGTTAAACGACACGCCGAACCAGAGCGCTCGATCCATCGCAGCAGGAGCGGGCAGCAGCTTCTGCGAGCCTAAGGCAATATTGAAAATGCCGTTCTTCACCGGAGTTTCGAACACGTCCCGCCACAAGGCCGTGCCGCCTGCGGAATCGGTCCAAAGCGTGACGGCGATAGGATAAATGCTGTCCCGCACCGACGCTCCGGTTGCGCTCGCAATCGCGCCCTGATAGGTAATGATATGGCTCGTCTGAGCGCGAAGGCCCGAACTAAACACGAAAGAAATCGAAAGGCATAAAATGAGTTTTTTCATGGTTGTTTCTGTGAAAACCATGGACGACATGTTCATGGGATTACAAAGATACAACAATTTTGGCTACTATCGGTAAAGATATATGGGTAAAGATATAGAATCTAATAAATTGCTTGAGTGAGTCTTGATGAAATAGTAGGTGATAACATTCGAGGCTATCGAAAAAAACGAAACCTCACTCAGGAAGCTCTGGCAGGACGGTCACAACTGAGCTCAAATTATGTTGCCTGCCTCGAACGAGCGGAAGACACGATCAGCATTTGAAGACTCGAAAATCTCGCCAAAGCCCTAAAGATCGCTCCGCATTTGCTGCTGATCCCGGAGAGCTACAAGAGGGCGTAAGACACTACGCTCGACCCTGGGCCAAAACCATTGAGTTACGTTTCCCGTTCGGGAACGGCGGGCGCCGTTGGTTCGGCGGCGGGAGGGGTTGGCTCAGCAGGCGGTGGAGTGGCCGCCCTCGGCATGGTTTCGGGAACCGGCGGCTGGATGGGCGCGGCGGCCGGCGCCGGAGTTGGCGTTAAATTTTGCGGGAGCTTTAATTCCGATTGCAGCGGCGCAGCCATTGCGCGCATGGAGGTTTCGAAGCTTTGCTTCGCCCCGGTTACCGCTTCCAATGGTTCCTTGATCGCTTCCTTCACTTGCGATTCGATCCCGGCTTTGGCATCGTTGAATTTGCGAAGACCTTTTCCTAAACTTTGGGCGAGTTCGGGAATCTTCTTCGGTCCGAAGAAGATGAGAATCACAATGAGAATAAGGAGGATTTCGCCTCCGCCGACATTTTCAAACATAGCTCGTTCGCCTAATGCGTTATCGCGTTAGCGCCCCCAGCCTCCAAAAACTGAAAGGAACGTTGCCAGCCATTCGAGCAAGTCCCTGAATAGCGAATGTAGTTTCACCGTGCGTGCATCGGGAACCGTTCCCGGCGCTGCCTTAGACTTTTGGCAATTCCTGAGCGTTCGCAGCGACCGGCGTGCCAGGCGCTTCCGCGGGATCGCCCTGCGTGGCGCGCTTAAATTCCCGGATGCCTTTGCCTAACCCATGCATCAGTTCCGGTATCTTCTTGCCGCCAAACAAAATCATGATGATGGCGACGATAATCAAAAGTTTGAGCGGACTAAGATCCTCTAACATATAATATCCTACCTTCTAATGTGCTGAAAACTTTGCTGCTGAACATGCTAAAAACTTTTTCCTCAGGCTTTCGCTTCCGGCGTTTTTGGCGCGTCATCCATCCCTTGCGAAGCGCGCTTGAATTCGTTGATGCCTTTGCCAATTCCGTGCATCAGCTCCGGTATTTTTTTACCGCCAAAGAGCACCATGATAATCACCACGATGACTAACAGCTCGAAAGGCCCAAGATTGCGAAACATTCCTTTTTGGTTCTCCTACGAAAAAATATGTGGCCGCGATACAGCCGGAACTCCGGTTCCGAGTTTACGAACTTCGCGCGTGGCGAGAAGGTTCGTGACTCGGGTGTCATTCTGACAAGCGTTTCACGCTCCTCAAGCCTTGCTTCCCTTGCCCTGAATCCAGCTATCGCCGTGCTTGCTATAACGGTAGGATTTAATCTTATGCGACCTCGGAATCGCCCGCGCCGCCGCGAACAGGATCACCAGCACAGCCAGCGCCAATATGGCGAAGAGTATAATTTGGATGATGTAGCCAATGTCCATAGTTGTAGCCGTGCCTTTTTAGGGCTTGCCCGGAGCTTGCCGAAGGATCACGGCGAAAATAGTTATTTGCCTGTAAATCAAGCTGCCATTTCCATTCGCCGTGAGCTAAAGGTCACGGCTCCATCCGATGCGAAAGAATCTCGGAGGCTTTCAAAAATCTTGAGGCCATCGGCGCTGCCCAAAATGGCTTCGCAGGCGCGTTCGGGATGGGGCATGAGGCCCATGACATTCCCCTGTTTATTTATAATTCCCGCAATGTTATTCCGCGAGCCATTCGGATTTGCCTCTTGCGTAATGCGCCCTTCTCGATCGCAATATCGCAAGAAGACTTGCCCGCTTTGTTCGAGATCGGCCAGAACTTCATCGCTCGCGATGAAATTCCCTTCGCCATGCGCGATGGGAATTTTAATTACTTCGCCCGGCGCAAGTTCCGCGGCAAAGCGGCTGTCGTTTCGTTCCACCTTCAGATAAACCTCTTTGCAGGCGAAGCGTAGCGATTCGTTCCGAATCAGCACGCCGGGAAGCAAGCCGCTTTCGCACAAAACCTGGAAACCATTGCAAATGCCGAGCACCGTGCCGCCTTCGTTGGCATAGCGAATCACGGATTTCATCACTGGCGAAAACCTGGCAATCGCCCCGGTGCGCAGATAATCGCCGTATGAAAACCCACCGGGAAGTATTACGAGATCGACATCCTTACCGATGGACTCCGCCTTGTGCCAAACAAATTCCGTGTCGGGCTCTCCCAACACATGCTTCACCGCGTGCATGGCATCGTGATCGCAGTTCGAGCCGGGAAAAACGATGATGCGAGTTCTCATTGCTATCCTTCGATCTCCCACTCGGCGGCATGCAGGATTGGTTCCTCGCTGATTTCGATCACAGAGTAGGTTTCCATAATCGGATTGGCAAGCAGTTTCTCGCTTGCGCTTTCAGCAATCGCGCGCGCAGCTTCGGGGCTCGCGGCCTCGATCGTGAGCCGCGAGAGCTTGCCAATGCGCGTGTCTTCGATTTCGCGAAATCCGAGCGAGCCCAGCGCGTGGCTCACCGCCTTCCCCTGCGGATCCAAAATCGCTTCCTTTCGCTCGATGGCGATATATGCGTAATATTTCACGGGAATGACATAACAGCCCGCGACGCCAAATGTTTACAGCATTTTCATAGAGTTCCCGTGTGTAAGGCCAAGCTCAAGCTTGTCCCAGCGCCGAGCTAAGAAACCATTCACGCGATCTTCAGAAATCTCCGGCCAACGATTTCGCTCCGATAGAAGGCCGGCGGTTGGTACGAAGGATGATGTTACCTGGCATTGTAGAAAGGTTACTACATATTTCAATTTTCATTCATCTCCGGTAATAACGCCGGAGACCATTTAATGGGAGCTCTTATGAGAAACTTTATTTTTGCAATCTTATTTATTGCGGCCGGGGCGTTCAGCTTGAGCGTGATGCCGGGGGCAGCGCTGGCGAAGCATCATCACCGCCGGCACTACGTCGTTCGCTACGTGCATGGGCGGCGGCGCATTGTGTATGTGGCTCCGCGTTCGCATGGAATCAATACCAATGCGCATGTGGGCGTTGGCCTGGGGCCAATTCACGTGGGCGTTGGAGTCGGGGGCGGAATTCATCTGCACGAAGCGCTGCCTCCGCAGCATCTGACACCTGGCGATCCGCCTGCCGATCCGCCATCGGACGAGAGCAGTATGGTTCCGCTCCCGCGCACCGAACCGCAGAGTAGCGCAACGGGCGCAGTGGTCGTCCATCCTTCCGATTGCGATCTGGAATGCTACGTGCCTGCTACGGCCTCCGCTTCGGTCGTATTCATCGATACCGGACGAGCGATTCCAATGAAGGAAACCCAGAACGAACGGCTGATGAGCGGCTCGAGCATGAGCTTCACAGAGCCGTATTCGCCGGTCGATATTCGTTCCGCACGGGAAGCATTCCCGGTTTCGCAAGACGTAAAGGCGAATAATTACTACGCGACTTTCGCGCAGCCCAGCGTAGCGAATGTGGGCGGTTTCGATGTGCCAGTTCGCGGGAACCCGGCGTATTTTAGCCCGTTCAAACATGGGCGAAATGGGTTCTGGTACGTTCACAACCTCAAGGGGTTGGATGTCACCGCCCCGTATGGAGTAAGCCCGCGCGCGGGACCGCTTCCCGAAAGCATTGGCGGACCGGGCTACACCATCATTACGGTCGAGCAATAAACACCACGAGTATCTAATGCCGATGCGTAATGCGTTTAATCGCATTACGCATCATGCGGTTCGATGGACAACCGCGGCGGACGACTGGTGCGTCGGAAACACAATCACTTCCGCGATTTGCACATGGGCCGGTCGGCTAGCGCACCAAACGATCGTCTCCGCAATGTCTTCCGGATGCAATGGTTCCAGACCTTTATAGACGGTTTTTGCGCGCTCTTTATCGCCGTGAAATCGGACTTCGGAAAATTCCGTCTCGACCAAACCGGGATCGATTGTTGTCACGCGGATCGGCGTTTCGACCAGATCGAGCCGCAGGCCCTTCGTGATGGCATCGACCGCAAATTTCGACGCGCAATAGACATTCCCTTTCGGATAGACCTCATGTCCCGCAATGGAACCAATATTGATAATGTGCCCACGCCCGCGTGCCACCATTCCCGGAACGACCGCTCGCGTTACATAAAGCAACCCCTTGACGTTGGTATTCGAGCATTTCGTCCCAATCGTCTAAATTCGCATCCTGGAATTTATCGAGCCCGCGCGAAAGGCCTGCACTGTTTACCAAAATATCGATGGCCCGCCATTCTTTGGGAAGATTATCCAACGCTTTTTCGACGGCCGCACGATCTCGTACATCTAACTGGATCGATAATACCTGATCCGAACGATCGGTCGGATAAAGATTTTCTTCCAGTTCCTTCAGTCGTTCGATGCGCCGCGCGCAAAGTAAAAGCCGAGCGCCATCGGCCGCGAAAGCCCGCGCTGTGGCGCGGCCAATGCCGCTGGAGGCGCCAGTGATAAAAACGAGTTTGTCCTTTAAAGCTGCGATCATTTAAGCTTCGATGTGGCGCACTTGCAGCCGTTCGTTTTCGCTCAAAGCTTCGAGAGAAGATTCCGGCACCGCTACGACGGCCACCGTTTTGCCGACCGCATTGAATACTTCGAGCGCATAGCCGGGGCGAGGTTTATCGAAATACTCGACGATCCGTGCAACATCACCCTTTTTGATCCCATCTTCTGGAAGATCGACAGCGAACGCGATCCGTTGGAATAGATTGAATTTCATGGCAAACGCCTTCTAATCTTGAAATAATGTAACAAACCGATCTTCCCCATCGAACTCCCGAACCCAAATCGTTCGAACTCCAATGCTTCTGCCATTCGGTCCTTTTAATACACCAACTAAGTCGAAAAAATCCCCGAACTCGTTGATACGTTGGACCACCGCATCGCCCGGCAGAATTTGCATGCGGATATCACGAAGTAGTTCCCAGTAATCCTCCTTTGCATAGCCGGCAAGCGCGAGATAACCCGATTTGTCATCTTCTTCGGGCGGTTTGAGAAGATAATCCCGTATCTTCTCCTCGGCAATGGTTGCATACTTGGGAATAATCATGCCGAAATCTCCCGCAAACCCGCCTCGGCGCGATCGAGCGCATCATCGATTGTGGGCGCGAGATTTTCTTCGCCTAAGGTCTTTAGGAAGCCGCTGTTTTCGAGCGCGATATGCGGTTGGGAATGAATTTCGGAAATGATGAAGCGGCCCTTCGCGTGAAGAATCCGTTTTCGAATATCGCCGAGCAGTTTCATTCCCGTCGCGTCGATGGCCGGCACGTTCCGCATTCGAATAATCAGCACGCGCGGCAGTTTTCCAACCGATGCCATGGACTGCGCAAAGGTTTCCGCCGCGCCAAAGAAAAACGGACCGTTGATTTCGTAAATCTGAACATCGCTGGGAACGGAACGCTTCGCAAGTTCGGGCGGCAGTTCCACATCCTCCATCTCGCGCGTGATGACGCTGACGTTAGTAACGGCGGCCATCCGGCGCATGAAGAGAAACGCCGCGAGCACCATGCCAACCTCGATCGCAACCGTCAAATCGACGACGACCGTAAGCACGAACGTGGCGAGCAGCACGGCAATATCGCTCTTCGTTGTTCGCAGAAGGGAACGAAACATCCGCCACTCGCTCATATTATACGCTACGACAACGAGGATCGCGGCCAGCGTTGCGAGTGGAATCATCGAAGCCCAGCGGCCGACAGCAAGAAGGATGAGCAGAAGTGTAACCGCGTGAATCATTCCCGCCACCGGGGTGCGGCCGCCGCTTTTGATGTTCGTCGTCGTTCGCGCGATGGCGCCGGTGGCCGGCATTCCGCCGAAGAGCGGGCTGGCAATATTCGCGATACCCTGCGCAATGAGTTCCATGTTCGAGCGGTGCTTCCCACCGATCATGCCGTCGGAGACGACGGCGGATAGCAGAGATTCGACCGCTCCCAAAATGGCAACCGTGAATGCCGAAGGCATGAGGGTGCGAATCATCGAAAGGCTGACATTCGGCAGATGCGGCATGGGAAAAGCGCCGGAGATATTGCCGAAGCGGCTGCCAATCGTCTCCACCGGCAAATTGAACAACTGCGCGATTGCCGTCGCGACGATGAGCGCCACGAACGGCGAAGGAACTTTCGAAGTAACCCGCGGCCAATAAATTATGATCAAAAGTGAAAGCGCGGCAATGCCGATCGCCCATGGATTGACATCGAAAATGTGCGAACCCATCTCAGCCCACTTTTCGAAGAAGTGCGCCGGAACTGTGCCCATCTTGAGGCCGAGAAAATCTTTTACTTCCCCCGAAAAAATGATGACGGCAATCCCGCTCGTAAATCCAGTGGTAACCGGCGCGGGAATGAATTTGATCGCCGATCCAAATTTTGCCAGCCCCATGACAATCAGAATAATGCCGGCCAGCACAGTGGTAACCATTAATCCGTCCAGCCCGAACTTCTGAACCACGCCATAGACGACCACCACGAAGGCGCCAGTGGGCCCGCCTATTTGCACCCGGCTTCCGCCAAGCGCGGAAATGATAAATCCGCCAACAATGGCAGTGATGAGTCCGGCAACGGGTGGAACACCGCTTGCAATGGCAAATGCAATCGCCAGCGGCAGCGCGACGACGCCAACGATAAGGCCAGCCGTCGCATCCTTGATAAAGGCAGCGCGAGAGTATTCTTTAAGGGTAGTAAAAAGTTTTGGTACGAACATGGCAAGGTTGCTCGTCCTGGAAGGCGAGCGAGAGGTCACTGGGAACGCGCTTTACAAAAATATAATTCAAACGTGGATGGACCTGGAACATTTTCTCATCAAACCCAACAGCGATCTCTCACTCGCAAAACTCGATCCTGCCCGGACGCCTGGTTTTCGTTCCAAACGTGGCGCGGAATCGAAACTCGCGAAGGACATCGAGGAACTCGCCGAGCTTCAGTCCATGCTCTTCGCGCAGGGCCGGCACGGACTCCTCATGATCCTGCAAGCGATGGACACGGCCGGCAAGGATGGCGCGATCAAGCATGTGCTCACGGGCGTGAATCCGCAAGGCATCGACGTCAATAATTTCCGGGTTCCCAGTGCCGAAGAATTAAATCATGATTTCATGTGGCGCTCGTTGGGAAAATTGCCGGAACGCGGTCGCATCGGAATTTTCAATCGCTCGTATTACGAAGAAGTGCTCGTGGTGCGCGTCCATCCCGAGCTTCTTGCCAACGAAAAGCTTCCCAAGGGCGCGGTAAAGAAGGATATGTGGAAAGAACGCTACCAGGACATCAATGCCATCGAACGCTACCTCACGCGCAATGGAATCGTGGTGGTGAAATTCCATCTTCACATCTCGAAAGAAGAACAGCGCCAGCGCCTGCTCGCCCGCATCGACGAGAAAGATAAAAATTATAAAATCTCGAGTGCCGACGTCTATGAGCGGACATTTTGGAACGATTATATGTCCGCGTACGAAGAGATGCTTCGCCATACAAGCACGGAATACGCGCCGTGGTACGTCATCCCCTCCGATCACAAATGGTACACGCGGGTAGCCATCGGCGATGTTTTAGTGCAGACACTGAAATCGCTCGAGCTCGAATATCCGAAAATTACCAAGCAGCAGGAGCGGGAGATCGTCCGGGCGAAGCGGCTTCTAAGCACAGAGCGAGAGAAGCGTTAACGATTTCTTAACACTGCCCCGAGAAATGTTGTATTTTTGTACGAATTGCTGTCATGAATAACAGCGATTACGTCACCTTTCCTTTAATTGCCGTATGAAAACCATCGTCTATAAATGGCATTTCGCTTTGCTGATTCTCACCTCCATTGTCGCGGCGGGAACTTTCTCGTCCTCCGCGCTGGCGCAATCCGGAACCACCCCCTGCAACGACAAGGCTTGCAAAACGAGCACGATCAGCCTGAACACCGGCTGGGATCCGGCCACCGCCGCGCTGTATCCGCTTGGCAGCCAGGATGTCTATTGGGAACTCATTAGCTCGCCGGATCCGAACGTGACGGTTCCCGAACCGGCCTATGCCATCCCGCCGAATGCAGCGTGGACGACCATGCCAAACTCCGAATGGATCTCGCCCTATTCCTACGCGGGCTGGGCCTCGAATAATCCGATAATTCCCTACGTATTTCAGCGTTGTTTCTGCGTGTGCGATCCACAGGCGGTGATTCATCTCCATTTCCAGATGCTCGTCGATAATGACGACAGCGTCTTCTTCGATGGTCACTTCATCGCCACGACCGGCATGACCAATAGCGTTCATAATTTTCAAATTCCGATGACCGTCGATACGACATTCGTAGTCGTCGCCGGTTCCCATTGCCTGGACTTCAACGTCCATAATTTAAGCGGTGTCGCCATGGGACTGGATGTCATCGGCACGGTGACGAGTTTGACGGGAACAACCTTCATTTCGGACACCTGCTGCCAGCCCTACGGCTCCATCTGCGGCAGAAAAATTTGGGATAAGAATTGTAACGGCAAAGACGATAATCCTCCGGGCAATCCGAACGTGGAACCCGGTCTTTCCGGCTGGACTTTCAGCCTCAATCCGGGCGCCCATTTGGCCACAACGGATACGAACGGCTACTTCTGCTTCGATGCTATTGCGCCCGGCACCTACACGGTAACGGAGCTTGGGCATCCGGGCTGGCACCAATCGTTCCCAGCCGCTACGCTCGATACCGTGCAGGTCATCCTGGGCCAGGTAACCCAGATAGAATTTGGCAATTGCAAGGATACGATCACCGATTGCTCGCAATATATCGGAAAGGGCACGCTCGATAGTTCATGCTGCCAGTATAGCTTCCCCATCAGCAGCGGCATCGGAACGATCTCCAAACTGAAGTATGTGATTTCGGGCGGAACGATCGTCTCCGTTGGCACCGCCCCTTGCACGCCATCTTCCACCGTCCCGGCCACGCTCTTTGGGACAACCTCGGGAACGCTTAATTATTCGCCGCCGTGTTCGAGCGGGCTTAATATCTCAGTGCAAGCCGCGCCGAATACCGCTTCGGGCAATATTTGCATTCAATGGACGGCGATCTATAATCAGAATGGGGCGATCGACTCCTGCACTTTTACGACGTGCTATACCTGCGAGCGCATGGCGCAAAGCCGATGCGATTCGATCTCCTTCTCGCCCTTCGGCGACCCCAACAACACGCTCGATTGGCGGCGCTTCACCATCTGGAACAAGAAGCTGCCGGTTTCGCCGATTAGCAAGATTTTGGTTGCACTCAGCCCGACGCCGTGTACGACCTCCTGGCAGGGCGGCCATTACATTGCCGGAACGCCGTTCGATGGCGATACCGCCTGCGGGGGCGTGCGCAACACGGGCGCGCCATATTTTGGATACACCCAGCATTATCTGCCCGTCGCCAACGATTGGTTCCGAACGCCCTACACGGTGGTTCCGAATGCCGTCGTGACCTCGTTGAATGAAAATCTCTGGGCGCAATTCGATATCGGCGTCGATTATACCTGCACCCCGCCGTGGGTGGGAACCGTGACCTTCACCGTGATCCATTGCGATGGCGATACCTGCATCCTGAACTACGGCCCGTGGACGGCTTCCGCACCCACGCCGCCCTGCCCGGGCTGCCAGACCATCGGAACGCTTTCCATCGCGCCAGCGAAGCTCTTCGCATGGCGTTTTCAAGTGATAAATCCGAAGACGAGCCCGCTTGTCAAGTATCTTACGCTTCAAACGGGTTCCGAGAGCGATGTCATCTTCGCCGGCTCCGGCACATCGCTGCCAGGTCAAATGGACACCGCCGCTGAACCCATCGCGGACTACACGCAAGGCCAGCGGTCGTGCCTCTTCACATTCGATCGGCCAATCGGCGGAAGTCTTAGTTCCGGCTACATCAACATTGTCATCGCGCACGATTCCACGGTGCAGGCACCGCCTGTTGTCCGATGGATTACCTACGATTCGATGGGCACGCCGCTCTTCACCGATAGCACCGTCTTCAAGGGCGGAACGTCAGTCGTCGGCTCCTCGATGCACTTGGGTGGACCGGCTGGATTGCAGATTCTATCCATCAGTCCGAATCCGGCAAGCGGACCCGTAATCGTGAGCTATGAAAATAGCCAGGCGAGTTCCGTCCAAATCCAGATCTATAATGACTTGGGCCAGCAGATGAAATCGGTCGATGCGGGATATTCTGCCGCGGGGATGCACTCTGCCACGTTCGATGTGGGAACACTTCCCGCCGGCAACTACTTCTGCCGAATTGCGGCGGATAACGGCGTCACGACCGTGCCGTTTACAATAGTGAAATGATGCTCAAGTGAAGGATTAACGAGGACCGAGTAGCGAGCACTCTTATTTGCTTGCTGCTCGGTCCCTCATTTGGCCCGCACCTAATCTTGATTGCTGCAACATGAAAAATAAGTAAAACTATAATCCATGCGCAAACTTAGCTTCCGGTGCTTAATATTCTTAGGTTGGGCTACTTCCGTGCATGCGCAGCCGGGCTCCTGGCAAAAGGTAATAGTAAGTGACAGCCTCTTCTATTTTCAGGGTCCAGTCCGTTTTGCGGACAGTCTTACAGGGTACTCCCTTGCTTGCATCAGCGTGCATTTTGCGCCAGTCTTAATCGTTTTACGAACGGCGGACGGGGGACGCACGTGGAACAAACTTCCCATAACAGGATTGACGCAAACGTTAGACGTTAGCAGTACCTATACCTCTATTGAGGTTATCAGCCCTTCGTCCGTGTTTATTATGGGGGAGTATCCTTATAGCTTGCTTTCAACGACCGATAGCGGTAACAACTGGCGAATCCTCGATTCGCTGGGTGAAGCGGGTGTAACGGGATATCATTTTTGGTCACCCACCGGAGGGGTTCATCTCGTGAGCATTTTTGAGATCGACGAGACCACGGATGGCGGAATAACGTGGCAACAGCTCCCGAACGAGGGCGGCTTTGAAAATTTAACAAGTGAACTTTATTTTCTAAATACCGCTACTGCTTTCGAGCAAGGATTTATTGTAAAAGATTCATTGCATTGGCTGTTCCCAACCTTTCACGACTCCGAGTTATATCTGATCCGGACACTCGATGGCGGGGCTTCCTGGGAGTTAGATAGTACAAAGCTCGCCGGAGCTTTTTCGAAACCATCATGGAACGCCAATCTCATTTGGCTGTACTCGTCAGGCGAAACCATTTATTCAGGCGATTTTGGCGTGACCTGGAAGAGTGTGTCGGTTCCGGGCCCGTCATGCCCGTTACAAATAATACCATGTTCGCCGCGCGGACGATCGGTCCTCAATCATTCGCTCCTCTCGACACACTTTCCATTTGGGAGACGGATGATGCCGGCCTAGAATGGGCTCGAACGAACATGGATGGTGTCCAACTCATCGATTTATCCTTTTTAGATCCGCGACATGGGTGGATAATAGCCGATAGCAATTTTAGTACATCCGCGGTAACGTTATTTCGAACATATGTCTGTATTTACGATCCTGGCTCGGCCATAGTGGAGCATGGCCCAAAACCCTACCTGACTCATCTGTATATTTACCCCGATCCGGTCAGGTTGCAATTAACAATTACCGGACTACAATCCCCGGACGACCCCATGGAACTATTCGACATGATGGGCCGCCGAATCTCCATTCCGACTCCTCAAGTATCGGGTACATCGGCAGTGATCGATATTCGCGGCAATCCTGCCGGCTGCTATCTGTTACGGATTTCACATGGCATGTCGGCGGCGTATTGTCGTTTCATAAAATTCAACGATGATTAGCAGTCGATGAGTGAACACCAAAGAAGAATCCGATGGTCATCGGTAATCGGCCCGGCAAAGTTCCAGCCCGTCGTGTGAATCGTCGGCGTTACTTTGAAAGCGAGATTGGATTGCCGAAGGGTTCGAGCGAACGCAAGCTCTCGCGTGTGAATGCCGCGCGGGATTTCGCCCGTCGCCGGATCGCGGAGCTCTAGATAGTTCCGAAGCTGCTGTGCGCCGACATCTTCGATGTCCAGCGGTTCGCGTAACCGTGTTTTCGAATTGCGTTCCGAACGAGCCGAATCGAACTCATGAGTTTTCACAAGCGCAAAACTCAGAAGCGAGGCGAACAAAAGGATGGGAATAGACTTGCTTGTGCCGATCGAAATTGAGTTCATGGTCGAGACGGAAATTGTTTCCGTGCTAAACCATTTCAAGCAGGCAAGATTCCGCCAAAGTCAGGATATCGGCAAGTCCCTCAAAAGTTCATACCATAACTCACCGAGAGGTAGAGCGCACTCAGATTGGTGAGCGATTCGGTGGTCGTGCTTTCGAGGGAACCCGGATAGGGAATGATGAAATAGCGGAGGCTCGCACCGAAATTCGTTTTGGTGTCGGTTCCGAAATTCGCTCCCAATCCAACGAACCCACCGGGAACCACTTTTGCCACCGCGCTGCCGAATGCGGAAAAGAAATCGGAATTGTAAGGCGTTGTCATCGCAATCACCGGGCCTGCGCCCGCGCTTACATAGGGCCGCAGGTTATCGCTAAGTCCGTCGCGGAACAAGCGATACTGGGCGGCCAGCATAATCGGAATTACAAAAATCCGGTTCACTTTATTGAGATCGAGCAAATCGAACTCGCGCGGTCCCTCCGCCGTGCCAAGATCGAGCGTGATGAGTCCGGTAAGATCCGGATTAAAACGATGCCCCAAAAACATTCCGCCGCCGAAGCCATAATCGCTGAAGGATGCGCTGAATCCCCACGTATTCGGAGTTGCCGCAGCCAGTTCCTGCTGGCTGCGGATGAGCGGCTGCGCCGGCTGGAAAATCATTGAGGTATCCGTGCCGACCGCGGGTTTCGCGGGACTGATGGGCGTCTGCGCATGAGCCGCCGGCAGGAATGCCTGAACGGCAATCACCATAAGCACCGCGGTGAAACCTCGCTTCGATTTTCGAATTATCTCCCGCACCATAAATCCTCCGAATTCTAGTCCCTCATTCCATTAACACTCGATCCGGACATTTGTAACAGAAACCTATTCCTTAAAGCCAACCCTCCCTGCCAAACATCGGTTCGCGGAAATGTTGGGCCGAGGCCCACATTACCAATTTATAACGTTTTACGCATCAAAATGGGCCGGAATGCTTAAGGAACGCTCGCAATGAGGACGTTCAAATATTCCGTTTCCGGCATGGCCGCAAGTATGGGATGATCAATTCCCGCGCCACGGATTTCCTCAATGCGAGCCGATCGTTTCGCGCGCCGCGCGGCATCCCGCAAAATACCGATGAGCATCTCACGATTAATATGATGCGAGCAGGAACATGTGATGAGAATGCCGCCGGGGCTAAGCAAGCGCATCGCTTCCGCGTTGAGCGTGAGATAACCTTTCATCGCCATCTTGACATCTTTTTTCGATTTTGCCAGTGCCGGCGGATCGAGAATAATCACATCGAATGATTCGTCCGTTGTTCGGACAAATTGAAAGCAATCGGCCTGGATGGTTAGCACGCGAACGCCATTTAGTTCCGCGTTACGGTTGAGCCGGGCGAGCGCCGAGGCCGATTCATCGACCGCCAGCACCGATTCCGCGCCGGCAAGCGCCGCATTGATGCCGAAGCCGCCATCGTTGGCGAAGAGATCGAGCACCCGGGCGCCGGATCGAACAAAATCGCGCACGCGCGTCCGGTTTTCCATTTGGTCGAGATAAAAGCCGGTTTTTTGTCCGGCCAGAACATCGACGGCGAAACGGGTTCCCGCCGCATCGTGGATTTCGGCATTGGCATCGCTTCCAAACACGAGCGACTCCCCCAACGGCAATCCTTCAAGCTTCCGCAGATGAGAATTATTTTTTTCGACGATGGCGGTTGGCTCGAATAGCTTGCGAATAATTTCAGCGATCATTTCTTTCCGCGCCTCGAATCCGGCGGAGACGATTTGAAAGGAAATCACGCGATCATATAGGTCAACGATTAGCCCCGGCAGAAAATCGCTCTCGCCATGAACGAGCCGCATCGAATTCCGGCGTGTGGCAAGAAGCGCGCGCCGTTCGGCGGCCTCGCGGATGCGGCGCTCGAAAAATGGTTCGTCGATTGCTTCATCCGCATTGCGCGTGAGCAGCCGAAAGGCAATAAGCGAATGCGGATGATAGAATCCATTGCCAACCGGCGAGCCATCGCGCTCCCGAACGAGCGTAACGACGGTTCCCGCCGGGAGATCCTTCGGCAAATCCAAAAGCTCGTTGCTGAACGCCCAGACATGCCCGCCCAGCAGGCGGAGTTCTTCTTTATTGCGAATGCGAAGTTTCGGGTAAGTCAATTGAATTACGAATTACGAAACAAATTGAGGAGGTCATTGCGAGGAGCATTTGACGACCGAAGGGAGCATCATTCGACGAAGCAATCCGTGCGCATAGGGACTCCTCCTCGCAATGACGGCTTGAACATACTGCTTCGATTCACCTCTTAGCACTTTCCCAAACATCCCGGAACTGCTAATCGTTAGCTCTCCGTTCAGGCATCGCACCGTGCGCACAAACTTCCGCCAACTTCTTCCTCTTCTTGCAATTTTCGCGAGCGCGATCATCGCGGGCGCGTTCGCGGGCTGCAGCGATTATCCACCGATCGACTCCTCATTCAGCTTCAATATTACTCGCTCCGTCACGTTTTCGCTCTCGAATGCGGCTACGCTGAATATAGATACCAGCCTTTCTGCCAGCGCCGCGATCGATACGAATGCGTACGTGGATAGCGAAAGTGCGGCGTATCTTATCACTGAGGCACAGGTGGGAAGCATTTCTATTCAATCGAGCGATCCCAATTATACACTCGATGAGCTTGGGCCGATTGCCGTGCTGATCGGCACCGATACTGTGGCCACAGATACGCTCCCGCAAGGCACAATCGATACCACGCTCACTTTGACGCACGCCGATATTTCCAAATACATGCGCGATACATCGTTCACCGCAACGCTCGATTGCAAGCTCCAGCGCGCGAGGGAGAGCCCGATTTCGTTAAGCTGCAACATGACTATCATATACGCCGCCACCGTGCGCCCATGAAGATTGCCGAAGAAATCCGCGAGCAGCAGGAATATGGCCTGACGTATGCCGAGGCCGGCGTGAATATCGACGCGGGCGAAGAATTGGTGCGGCGCATTAAGCCGCTCGTTCGAAAGACGTTTAACGATCGCGTTCTTACCGATATCGGTGGCTTTGGCGGCCTCTTCGATGGCCGGTTCCCGGAGATGAAATTTCCCGTGCTGGTATCGAGCACGGATGGAGTTGGAACGAAAATAAAAGTTGCAATTGAAGCCAACCGGCACGATACCGTCGGGCAGGATCTCGTCAATCATTGCGTGAACGATATTCTCGTTTGTGGCGCGCGGCCGCTCTTCTTCCTCGATTATTTTGCATGTGGGAAGTTGGAGGTGAGCGTTGGCGAATCGGTTATTTCCGGTTTCGTCAAAGGCTGCGCGGAAAACGGCTGCGCACTCATCGGCGGCGAGACGGCCGAAATGCCCGGCATGTACGCAGACGAGGATTACGATCTCGCCGGAACGATTGTTGGAGTCGTCGAACGCGACCGCATGTTCCGCCGCGAAAATGTTGCCGCTGGCGACGTGCTTATTGGCCTTCCCAGCACCGGCCTGCACACGAATGGCTTTAGCCTTGCGCGAAAAGCCCTGCTGTCGCGGTACTCTCTTGGCGATGCGCCTGAAATTCTCGGAGGAGAAACGATTGCCGATGCTTTGCTCAAAATCCATCGCTCCTATCTGCGCCCCATAAATCAGCTTCTTGAAATTTTCGATTCTTCGAAAAGCTATTCACGCCCTTAGCCACATTACCGGTGGCGGCATCGTAGGAAATACTTCCCGCGTGCTTGGCGAAGGGCTGGCGCTTTCCATAGATTGGAATGCCTGGCAGCGCCCCGCGATTTTCCATCTCATTCAGGAAGCTGGAATGGTTCCGGAGGACGATATGCGGCGCGCCTTCAACCTTGGGGTCGGGCTGATTCTGATTGTAGCACCCGCGAAAGCAATCGCGATCGAAACGGCGCTCGAGGACTTTGGGGAAGCGCCAATAAGAATCGGAAATGTTGTCCGAGCTTGAAACCGCGAGCATATCGCTCGAAGCCACGCTCTCGGGCACGTTCCGCCTGCCCGGATTTCGCACGATGCAGCGGGAAGCCATCGAGAATGTTCTCGCGGGCAAAGATACGCTCGTTATTATGCCAACGGGCGGCGGAAAATCGCTCTGCTATCAATTACCGGCGTTGATGTTGCCAGGGATCACGCTGGTTATTTCCCCGCTCATCGCGCTCATGAAGGATCAGGTGGACCGTTTGCGCCATCTCGGAATCCCCTCCGTCGCACTCAATAGCACGCTCACTTATGCCGAAACACGCGCGCTCGTCCGCCGCGCCCAGAGCGGAGCGATCAAATTACTCTTCGCAGCACCGGAACGCCTGGAATCATTCCCGTTCGTCGAAGAGCTGGCGCATCTGCCGATTTCACTCCTCGCCATCGACGAAGCCCATTGCATCAGCCAATGGGGACACGATTTTCGGACATCCTACCGCCGCATTCCCGATGTTTATTCCAAATTCTCGGATGGCAAACGCCCGCCTGTGATTGCGCTCACCGCTACGGCCACGCCGGAAGTTCGCGCCGATATTGCGCAACTATTACAACTGGATCATCCGCTCGAAATCGTTACCGGCTTCGATCGGCCAAATCTTGCGTATGGCGTTCTGCGTGAGTGCGATAAGGATGTGCGACTCCGCGATATTTTGCAGACGATTGATGGCGGCTCGGCTATCGTTTATACGGCGACGCGAAAATCGGTCGATCGCATCGCGGGGAACCTGCGCTCGATCGGCATCGCGGCGGAAAGTTACCATGCGGGGCTTCCGCTCGAGCTTCGGCGGCACGTGCAGGAGCGTTATCAATCGAACGAGACGCGCGTCATGGTCGCAACAAGCGCCTTCGGCATGGGCGTCGATAAGCCGGATGTTCGCGCCGTTATCCACTATGACATTCCCGGCTCGATTGAAGCGTATTATCAGGAGTCGGGCCGCGCGGGCCGCGATGGCGAGCGCGCGCATGGCATTCTTTTCTATAACGAGCGCGACCGGGCCCTGCAGGAATCGCTTATTCGTTCCAATTCTCCGGAAGAAGCGGAAGTGAAAGCAGTCTATACCTCGTTGCACGAAATTGCGGGAACGCCGGTTGGCGCCGCCTATCCGGGAATGCTAACCGTCCAAACTTCACAAATCGCAGAGCGCATTCCCCGCCCCCGTGCTTCGATGGATTCTATTCTCGAAGCTCTCGCGCAAGCCGGACACATCGAACTTCATCGCGGCATGGCAACCAACGAACGTCCGCGTATCCACTTTACGGCTACCCGCTCGCGGCTGGATGAGATTGCATTTCGTTCCGCGAGCAAGAGCGTGAAGAATACAATTTCGGCTCTCCTACGCACCCTCGATCCCGAAGCGTTCGAGCGGGATGTGTTTTTCGATTCCAATGAGCTAATGGAACGGCACGGACTGGATCGCGATGAATTCAAAATCGCGATTCGAACAATGGAAGGACTCGGCCTCGTCCACTTCACGCCGGCCGTTCGATCGAAATCCGATGTGTATCATCTTTCGCTCACCAGCGAACGAGTTCCCATCCATCGTCTCGATGTTGGCGGCCGCGCGCTTGAAGCAAGATTCGAAGCAAACATGGCAAAGCTCGATGCCATGGTGGCGTATGCCGTGGAATGGAACTGCCGGCAATCGACGATTCTTCGGTATTTCGGCGAGCGCCCTCGCGGGTGCGGCGTGTGCGATGTGTGCGTTGCTACTTCTTCGCGATCGAATCGTTGATCGCGTCGAAAACGGCTGCGGCGTGCTTGGGATCCTCGGCCAGCGCGGCGCTTTGCTTTTGGTATTCCGCGGCGGAAGTATGATCGCGACGATAAACGGAATCGAGAGAGAACTTTATTAGCAAGGAGTCTTCGTTGGGTGCGAAGTTGGCGCGCGCGCGCAAGAGTTCCACGGTGGTTTGGATATAGGCTGCGTCCTCGGAAGTCAGGCTTGGTTTTTTAGTGCAACCAATGACGGCAAGGACGGCAAGAACTAAAGGTGCCCATTTCATAATGCACCGAGAGCCTTTTCGATGTCTTCGATGAGATCGCCAATGTCCTCTACCCCAACGCTCAGGCGAATCAGCCCGGGCGTAATACCAAGTTCGTTCCGGCGCGCTTCGGGAATCGACGCATGCGTCATCGTGAGCGGATGGCAGACGAGCGATTCCACTCCGCCTAAACTTTCACCGAGCGTGAAATAGCGCAGTGCGCCTGCGAACTGTTTCGCGTTTTCGAGGCTGCCGGTTTCCACGGAAACCATTCCGCCAAAATCCTTCATTTGCCGCAGAGCAAGCTCATGCTGCGGGTGCGTGGCAAGGCCGGGATAATAAACTTGTTTCACCCGTTTATCCGCAGCGAGACGGTCGGCGATGATTTGCGCATTCTCGCAATGCTGGCGCATCCGGAGCGCGAGCGTTTTCACGCTACGCAAGAGCAGCCAGCAATCGAACGGCGAGGGAACCGCGCCATAGGAATTCTGATAAAATTTAAGATGCTCCGCAACCTCTGGCTGGCTGGTTACGATTGCGCCGCCCAAGACATCCGAATGCCCACCAAGATATTTCGTTACCGAGTGTACGACAATATCAATCCCAAAATCGAGCGGGTTTTGCAAGTAGGGGGAAGCGAACGTATTATCCACGGCAGACATGATTCTCGCGGTCCCGCGCGAGTTGGCCGATCGCGGCCAGGTCAACCAGGTTCATCATCGGATTGGTGGGTGTTTCCGCGTAGATGAGCCGCGTATTCTTCGTCATCGCTTCTCTAACTTTGCTCCCATCCCGCATGTCAACGAAGGTGAACGTGATACCGAGCGGCTCCACAATTTTCGTGAAATACCGGTAGGTCCCGCCATACATATCGTTCCCGGCAATGACATGTTCACCCGGCTTCACGAGGGAAAGCGCCGCCGCAATTGCCGACATCCCGGAGGAAAACGCAAACCCATACTTGCCATTTTCCAGCGCCGCGATGCTCGTCTCCCATGCCTCGCGCGTGGGATTGATGGTACGGCCATAATCGTACTTCACATGCTCGCCAAGCTCGTGCTGCGCGTAGGTGGTCGATTGAAAGATGGGAACCGTAACGGCTCCCGTAACTTTTTCCGGCTGCTGGCCGGCGTGGATAGCGGTGGTGCTGAAACCTGACATTGGAATTTAGAGAAACGGATCGGTAATGCGCACGCCCTCGATAAGCTGGTCATGCTGAAAATCTTCGGAATAAAGCACCGAGCAACATGGTTCGATAGCGGAGGCGAGGATAAGGCTGTCGTAGTAGGAATATTTATATCGTTCGGCAAGAGCGATAGCCTTAAAAATCGTGGATGAGGAGACTGTATGAATGGTAACCTTCGCGGTTACTTGACTAATAACCTCCGCGATTGCGGACCACGAAAAGTGGAACTTCCCGGACAGCACATTCGATAGTTCCCCGACCACTTGAGTGCTTGCAACGGCGTGTGCTTTCGGAAGTAATTCGATCGCAATCCAACATTTTTCCGGCTCCGCGCTATCGTAGATATAGGCGAGGATGTTGGCATCGAAGAAGTTCCTCATCTCGGCCGGTCACCACTTTCGACGATTTGCTTCCTCGCGGTCGAACCTGTAGCCCCGAAGGTCCAATCGAATCGCGTTAAAATGTTTGCGCACTTCTTCAACAGATGCAAACTGCGGTTTATCCTCTTCATTTCCCTTCCCTGCGACCTCAGCGAATGTTACCCAAAGCTGATGGCCGATCAGTTCTCCCGGCACTTCCAGCAGAATTGATTTTTCCGTAGGTGTAATAATTTGCGTGTACATAATATCTCCTCAATTCATCAAAGCGGAATTTCTCCAACTTCGTTTCAGCCGGAAGCCTCACCATCGTTCATTCAGCCGGAATTCCCAGATGTCAGGCTTCCATGTCGTAATTTTGCAGGAATGAAAATCATCGGTTCTCCCATAGACGCCAATTCGCTCGCCTCACGGGCCGCGCTCGATAGCTCGCGGAATTTACTTCGGAAATTTTCGGCCTTAGGCGATGAAGTGCGGTTAGGCGGCGGCAAAAACAATATCGCGAAGCAGCACGACAAAGGCAAGCTCACCGCACGGGAACGAATTGAAAAACTGATCGATCCCGGTTCCGATTTTATTGAGATCGGGCTCTTCGCCGCTCATGGAATGTATGAATCCGAAGGCGGCGCGCCGTCGGCTGGGGTGGTCGTTGGAATTGGCCGCGTGAGCGGCAGGCTATGCGTGATCGTCGCCAACGATGCGACGGTCAAGGCGGGCGCGTGGTTCCCAATGACCTGTAAGAAAAATCTCCGCGCGCAGGAGATTTCCATTGAGAATCATTTGCCGATTATTTATTTGGTCGATAGCGCGGGCGTCTATCTTCCGATGCAAGACGAGATTTTTCCAGACAAGGAACATTTCGGAAGAATTTTTCGGAATAACGCGGTCATGTCTTCGATGGGCATCGTGCAGCTTGCGGCGATCATGGGGCCATGCGTGGCGGGTGGCGCGTATTTGCCGATTATGTCCGACGAGGCGCTCATTGTCGAAGGAACCGGACATGTGTTCTTGGCCGGCAGCGCGCTCGTCGAAGCGGCCATTGGGGAACGAACGGATAACGAATCACTCGGCGGCGCAAGCGTCCATTCCGAAATTTCCGGCGTCACCGATTACAAAATGCCGAATGACGATGCCTGCCTCGCCGAACTTCGCAGCATCATGAGCAAGCTCGGGCCGCTCGATCATCATCACTTCGACCGCACGGAACCCAAGCCGCCGCTATACGATCCGGAAGAACTGCTTGCAATCGTTCCAGCCGAGCGAACGAAGCCTTATGATATGTATGAAGTTATCGCGCGCTTGGTCGATGGCGGCGAAATCGACGACTACAAAGCCGATTATGGCAAAACGATCATCACCTGCTATGCGCGAATAGATGGATGGTCCGTCGGCATCGTTGCAAACCAGCGGGCGGTGGTGAAGACGGCAAAAGGCGAGATGCAGGTGGGCGGCGTGATTTATTCGGATTCGGCGGATAAAGCGGCGCGCTTCGTGATGAACTGTAACCAAAAGCGGATTCCGCTCGTCTTTTTGCAGGATGTCACGGGCTTCATGGTGGGAACCCGGTCGGAGCATGGCGGCATCATCAAGGATGGCGCGAAGATGGTGAGTTCGGTTGCGAATTCCGTGGTGCCGAAGTTTACGTTCATCGTTGGGAACTCGAATGGCGCCGGAAACTATGCCATGTGCGGAAAAGCCTACGATCCGCGGCTGATTTTTTCCTGGCCAACATCGCAAATTTCCGTCATGGGCGGCGCGCAGGCTTCGAAGACGTTGCTTTCCATCAAGCTGGCAAGCATGAAGAAGTCGGGAGGAGCTATTTCAGAAGAGGAGCAGAAAAAAATGCTCGCCGATATTCAAAAAATCTATGACGATCAAACCGGCCCGCTCTACGCCGCAGCCCGCCTCTGGACCGATGGCATTATCGACCCGCGGGACACGCGCCAAATCGTCTCCACCGGCATCGCCATGGCCGACCACGTCCCAGAAATCCCGAGATATAATGTGGGGGTGATACAGGTATAGGGGAGAGGGAATGGGCTCCGTCGAATCGGCCTACTAATCCCTGACGGAAAAGCTCCAGCCGATGGTGTACGAATTGGGATTTTTAAGGGCATAACCAACATGACGAGCAAAATTAGTACTGATACTCTGTTTCATTACACATCACCTGACGCTTGTAAATCGATTTTGGCGTGCGGCGGCTTTCGATACTGCCGAAAGATTGAAGCGGTGCCACACCCCCAATATCCCTACACACAGACAAACTATGTCGTTTGTTTCTGTGATTTGCCATCAACCGATTCACCTCACTTAAGAAAATCGAGGCCAGTTGGCATTGGGTTGAAAAAGGCATGGGGGATAAAAAATCAGGTAACTCCGGTTCGCTATGTGCATGCGAACTCAGTGGGCAGCGGCAACACCTACAGAACCCTGAATAACTTGCGCCGGATGGAGGAAAGACTGCCCGAGCCGTACGGTTCGGATCACGGCTATCTCCAGATGCTTCTCGCCGCCGCGCTCCGCGAGCTTTCCGAACAACATCCTGACGGAAATACCATAGACCCGGGTAAACTTGAGTTCGAGCACAGCAAACTCGAAAGAAATATGCAAGAACTTGTAACGATCGCGAATGGTACTTTGCCACAAGATGAAGCAATGCGACAAACTTTCAGCGCGTTAATGTGGGCAATTCGCTTGCTCCATAACGAACTCGAAGATCGAGATTCTTACATGCGCAGCTATGAAGAGTCTAAGGATGGCCAGACTATTCGCAATTATGATGAGCGCGAATGGCGTGCGCTCTCGCGCCATGGATTCGCTGGTGATCAAATGATTGATCCGAATTCCGAAGGTAAATGGTTAAGACCCGAGTGCAATTTGACTTTTAAAGATAGCGATATTTTGGAAATCATTGTCCCAGACGAAACACATCAAAACGCTGTACAATCATTCCTAAAAAACTTTGGACGTACCAGTCTATCCGATAGAACACGTGTTGTGCCGATCTTTTGAATAGTAGTCGCGGAGCGTCGGAGTACTCGCAGCCCAGCATGGAACGAAGTGAAATGCTGGGTAGGCGTCGCGTTTAGGTTCCCGGAGTCCTGAAGGGGTGGAGTACACCCGGCACCCTCCCCCGGCCCCTCCCGCACGCGGGAGGGGAGAAAATAAAACAATTCCCCTCTCGCTTGCGGGAAGGGTCAGGGGAGGGTGTGTGGAATTCGAACCCGGGGTTCAACTTCGTTCCACCCCCTCGACAAGCTCAGGGCAGGCACCTGGCTGCGGATACCCCGTGCCTTCGGCACTGAATAAAATTTCAATAAATCTTTCCCCACCTCTTGACTTTGCCATTTTAATATCATATATTTGCAGATGTAATTATGAGCACCTATCGAGAAGATCGGGACAGGCTCCATCGGGGCAAGTATGGATTATGAATTACATAAATTTTAGATGCCGTTTTCAAGAAAATGGTGCCTTTATGAATTATAAATTCAAAAAAAAGACTGTAAGTCGTTTATTCTCAACAAATCAACCATCGGTTTCCAAGAGAATATGTGAGCACCCATTTTCAAGAAAAAACATCGTGGGCGAGGCGGGTGCCTTTATGAAGCACAAACGCGCACGCAAATTATGTTCGTTGGTAGCAGTAAAAAAGCTGCGTCCGCAAAAAAATTCGGGCGCAGCTTCCAAACTTTCGTGCTCGACATTCGCCGATTATTGCAGCGGGAACATGACCCCGGCCGCAATTCGCAGATCGCGGGATTCGAGCGATTCGGCGGTTTGGGTGTACGCGGTGTTCTCGACATTGACCAAGCCGAGCGCGTAGCCTGCATCGGCAAAGAGTTCGGTTCCGGAAGCGCCCAGATCGTACGACACACCGGCGCCAAAGAGCAGCGAGACATCGACCGAATTGAAGTTCGGGCTGACATCGACGGTTTGGTCATACCCCAATTGTGTTTGGATCTGATGGTCGTTTGCGGAAAGCAGGAACCCGAAGTCTGGCCCGGCGAAGAGATAGGGCCTCAGTCCGCCTGATCCGAGCGCAACTTTCGCGAGGACGGGAACCTCGAGATAGCTGAGCAGGAAGTCATCCGTTTCGGGGTAACCATTATCCGGGCTGATACCGGTAAGTTGATCGCCCTTCTGATTGTAGAGCACCTGGGCGCTCAAGGCCCACATGGGCGTGAACCAATAGTCGAGCTGGCCGCCGATAAGAAATCCGGTTCGTCCGCCGACGGTAAAGTTCGTATAGGCCGGCGTGGATTCGTTCGTGAAGCCGAGTCCGAGCCGCGCGCCGAGCATCAGGCCCGGTGTGGGCGGCGGCGGAACGTAACTCGAGATTTGCGCCGATGCCACGATCGGCAATATGGAAAGGAATGCTGCTATCGTGAGTATTCTTGAGTATCGCATAAAGTGTTTAAGAAAAAGTTTATGCTTTAAGGCGAGCGCAAGAAGTTTGCCGCAGGCAGCGCACGAGCCATTACTTTTAAGTAACAGAAGTTCCCCTCGATACAAAGCACGAAGGTATAATATAAGTGGGGAAAGGCGATCGGTCGTGGTGGAGCCGGAGCGAGTTAATCGCTATTCAGCACAAATCATGAAACGGGGAACGTGCGTTGTACGAATACCGGATATTAACTAATCCTGTATTTACTATGATACGAATCAAGACACTTCTTACATTCTCTTTCATTTTCCTGTTCACTTGCATGATCGGTCATGCACAGCAAGCCCAGGCTCAACTCGCGGCTCCGGGAACGCGACCCCATCCGGGTTCGGTAACGGTTCCGGGATATACCTATGGAACGCCGGGCACCGTCCCGCGAACCAGCACGGCTCCTTCGACTACCCCGGTTTATGTGCCAAGCACGACGCCGAGCACAACCCCGGTGTACGTACCGGGCACGCGTCCAGCCTACGTGCCGAGCACCACTCCGGTGTACGCGCCAAGCACGCGGCCGGTGTACGTGCCGAGCACCAGACCGGCGTATTTGCCAAGCACCACTCCGGTCTATGTACCGTCCGCGCCTGCCTATGCGCCAGCGCCTTCGTACACCCCGGTCTATGTGCCGGCCAACAACACACGGGTTTATGTACCTGCCAACACGGCTCCAGTGTCCGTACCTGAGGGCGAACACCACCACCACTGGGACCGCGACCGCGCCCGGGAGCAGCAGGCGGCAGCCTATCGCGCTGGCCAGCAGCAGGCTGCGGCCCAGCGGGCAGCGGCCTATCGCGAAGGCGAGCATGCGGCGACCGCGCGCACAGAGGCGGCGAGGGGGCCGCAAGGCAACCCCGGCAAGCATCTTGGATGGTATAAGAACGGCCACGATGGCCGCTAAGATGACATTATGCTTTTTGGAGAAGCCCTCGGAAACGAAGGCTTTTTCGTTCCCAAATGCCTGATGTAGGTATAAATTGAGTAGTCAAGCCGGGTAACAAATGCCAGGACGAAGGGTTTAATCCAGTCACTAAGTGGCTTGGGCGTATTTAGAGCTGAGAACCTCTCGTGTTCAGCGCTCGCCGAGGCGAACACTTAGCACTTCCATTATGCTTGATCTCGAACAGGCACAGCAGGAACTCGCGAAGGCGCCCGCACGGAACCCATCATTCCGTGCGGAGCGCCTCCGCTTGCTATTATTGCACAGCAAGGCGTTCTACCGTCAAAACCCGAAGCAAGCGGAAACGTGGGCGCGGGAAGCACTGAAGCTTGCGACGAAGTTGGGGGATGAGGAGGGAATTGCGCGAGCGCATTATACGATCGGCGCAACGGCTTTACAGCAAGCCCAGTACCCGTTAGCGGAAAGCTCATTCAAGATGGCGATCAAGCTTGATCGGGAAACATTTGTTACACCCCTGCTTGAAGGGCCGATTTTGTCTTTAGGTCTCGTTTGTGCACAGCAGGGGAAGTTCCGAGATGCGTTCGAGTTATATGAAGAAGCTCTGAAGCTTTGCCGGCAGGAAAAGCGGCCTTCCGAGGTGAGCATCCTCACCGCCATGGGCAATGCCGCCATTGAGCTTGCCGATTATCCACGCGCTCTGAAATATCTTTACGATGCCCTTGCCATTCTCGATGAGAAGGATGACCCGCTACGACGGTCTGCGGTGCTAACGAGCGTAGGGCTTGTTTATCTAAACGTCCAAGACTATCCGAAAGCGGACAATTTTTTTGAGCGTGCTTCGATTATTTCCCGTGAATACGGAGACACTGACAACTTATGTAGCGCAGTTTATAATCGCGGAATAGGCACCCGTAAGAATGGCGACAGCATAAGCTCTCGAAAATTTTTTGAGGAAGCTCTGTCTCTGGCAAATTCCTCTAATCTTCGCGATGTAGAGGCTTATGTCTTGAATAGTTATGGGCATCTTTCTTATCAGGAAGGAAAGAACAAGGAGGCGAAGCAATACTTTGAAGGAGCGATTGAATTATCAAAGATTCTTGGGCTAAAAGCCGTTCTATGCGAGAGCTTGAATGGACTTGGGGTAACTTTTCTGGCCATGGAAAGTCCGATGGAAGCCGTTGAGCCTTTGCGGGAATCCATCGAAATGGCTTCGGAATCGGGCATGGCAAGTCAGGAATGCGAAGGCTGGAGAACGCTCGCGCAAGCGTATGAAAAAGCGGGAAAGCTGAAAGAAGCGGTGGCAGTGTTCAATCGCTTTATTGAACTGAATGCAAGTGTGCATAGTCAGGAGCGGCAGCGGGCCATTGTTGAAGTGCAGGCGCGGGTGGAAATCGAAAAGGCCGACCGGGAACGCGCGCGTATGGAGGCCATTGCAAAAGATGCCAACGAGCGCGCGGAACTTTTGCGTAAGGAATCCGAGCGGCAATCGCAGGAACTGACTACGCTTGCATTGCATCTTGTCGAAAAAAATGAGTTCCTCTGCGATTTGAAGCAAGCGATCGCTCCGAACCTTAAATCTTCGAAGCGGGCGCAGGAAATCGGCCAGCGAATAGACGATCACATTCGAAGCGACCGCGATTGGGAAACATTCGAAAATCAATTCAATCAGGTGCATGGCGGTTTCGTGCGAGAACTTTCCGCTCGGTATCCGGCGCTAACGAGGACGGAACTCCGGGTCGCGGTGCTTATCCGGCTCAATCTTCCGACGAAATCCATCGCCACCCTTCTTTGCCTATCGACGCGAACGGTTGAAAATCACCGGCAGAAACTTCGAAAAAAGTTACATTTGGCGCCGGATGCAAATTTAGTTACGTTTATTGCGGGGCTTGGAGAAATCGAATTATGAGCGCGGCCCTTTCATTTTGGCGTATTTTTGTAGAGCAAGCTTCCACTTCGCTCTTTGCTCGAATGTTCAATACTAAAATGCGCCTCCGCATCATTGCGAAAATTCTGGCTTTGGTCGCCTCATTCGCACTCCTTTCGAAACCGGCAGCGGCTCAAACCGTTTCGGATACGTTCTCCTGTAATTTCTCCAGCACGATCGATCTCGGCGCCGTGCTCGCGGGCGGTACGCTCCAGGATAGCATGTTTATCCTGGACAAGGATACGAATAATGCGACGGACACCGTCGGTTTTATAAAGTTTCCGATCGGCAATATTTCCCTGAGCGACACCAGCAGCCCACTGTACCTTTTCGCCAGCCAAAAAAAGTATATAACAACGATTATATTTTCCAGCGCGTCGGTCGGTACTATCAATGATTCCATCGTCCTTCAATCTACAAAAGGCTGCCAGTCCACATATCACATCCTGGCGGAAGCCGTCGGACCTGATACCGATAATTCTATCGTTCCACTCGATCATTCCTCGCACGATATTATTGCGTTCAAAAAGAGCGATTCCACGACTAAAACACTTCACATTCAATTCGAAAATAATTTCGATTCGAGTATTACGATTGACACACTCACGCTTCAAAAAGATTCAGCGTTCCACATCGACTCGTCATCTGTAACTTTTCCGGCCACTATTCCCGCCGGGCATTCCTTCACGCTCACACTCTCGTTTATTGCCAGCACTTCTGGATTTTATACGGATTTCATCGGTAGGCCAGGCCGACCTATCCTTCCCTTTTCCGTTCAAGGCTTATTGCTACCAAACCAGGCGGTGCAAACACCACAAGGCGCAACGATCCACGTCTCTATTTATCCTAATCCATCGCATGGGCTGGTAACTATTCACACGGATGGCCTTTCGCAAGAGCAGGTAACGCTTACCGATGTGCTGGGAAGAGTTGTTGGCAAAGCCGCCTTCTCCGGCGAGTGGCAATGGAACGGCCAATGGAACGCCGGGCCGGCGGCATCGGGAACGTATTTCGTCCTTGTGACGGGCCGGGATGCGAGTGGCAAGCCTGCGCATGTGGTGCTGCGCATCGTGATCGAATAAGCGGGGAGTTTATGAAACCCGCGCGGCGTTTTGTGCAACGCCGTGACGAAAGAAGAACCCATCGCCATCGTTCTCCTGCAATTTGGCGGGCCGGACTCGCTCGATGCCGTCGAGCCGTTTCTCTTTAATCTGTTTAGCGATCCCGATATATTCAATCTTCCGTTTGGCCCGCGGTTCCAGCGGTTTATCGCGCATCAAATATCCTCTCGGCGCGCAGCAAGCGTTCGCGAAAAGTATCGCGAGATCGGTGGAAAATCTCCCATCGTCGAGCGGACCGAAGAACAATTGCATGCGCTCCAGCGATATCTCCGTGAGCACCATCCGGAACTAATGGCAACCGTTCGCCTTTCCGGAAGATACTGGAAGCCGTTTACAAAAGAGGCGATAGAAGGATTGCTGCGCGATAAAATTGAGGATGTTGTTTTGCTGCCCCTTTATCCGCAATACTCTGTCGTAAATGCCGGATCGAGCTTCAACGAATGGGATCGCGTGGCCAAAACGCTCGGCACGCGTTTTTACGATCGACGGGTGCGAGAATATTATAAGCACCCGAAATATATCGCGGCAATTAGTGCGCGCATCGACGAATCGCTCCGCGAGTTCCCGAAGCCGGAAAAAGTATTTCTCCTTTTTTCCGCGCACGGAACCCCAGTCGATATTGTGGAGCGTGGAGATCCGTATTCGCATCAAATTCGAGAGACAATGGAACTCGTCATGGATGCACGCGGCCACGACCGGCATTACACATTATCGTTCCAAAGCAAAGTCGGCCCGAAAAAATGGCTGACTCCATCGACGCACGAAACCTTGCAAAAGCTTGGCGTGCTTGGCATTACTGAGATGCTCGTAGTTCCCATCGCCTTCGTAAGCGATCACATTGAAACACTGCACGAGTTGAATATCGAAGAGCGTGTGACCGCGGAAGCTTCGGGAATTAAAGAGTATCGAATTATGAAGGGACTCAACGATCATCCGCTGTTCATCGAATGTCTGGCGGATGTTGCACTCACGGAAATCCACGCATTACAACACGAATGAACGATCTTCGCGATTGGATGGAAGAAATCGCCCGCGGCGCGGGCGAAATTACGCTGCGCTATTTCAATCGTCCCGGCCTCGAAATTATCACGAAGAGCGACGCCAGCCCGGTCACGCGGGCAGACCGTGAATCGGAAGAATATTTGCGCGGGCGGATTCGGGAACACTTTCCAAACGATAGAATCCTCGGCGAAGAATTTGGCGAGGATGGAACCGATGGAACCCGCCGCTGGATTTTGGATCCCATCGATGGAACAAAAAGCTTCGTGCATGGCGTCCCGCTGTACGGCGTGATGATTGCCCTCGAAGAGAGCGGCATTATTACGCATGGCTGCGTGCATTTCCCGGCGTTGAACGAGATGATCTCGGCACGCCTGGAGCATGGCTGCTTTTGGAATGGCGAGCACTGCCACGTCTCCGAAATCGAAACATTTGAAGACGCAACGGTTCTCTGCACGGATCTGCGCAGGCTGGACGACAAGTTCCCGTTAGGGATGGATAACACGATTGTCACCAGAGCAAAAACCATGCGTGGCTGGGGTGATTGTTATGGGCATTTCCTTGTCGCGACGGGGCGCGCGGAAATAATGCTGGATCCCAAAGTCGCACTGTGGGATACCGCGCCGATTGGCATTCTCGTGGAAGAGGCGGGCGGCTGTGCCTTCGATTTCGACGGGAACGAGACTGTGTATTCTCCCACGCTCATCACGACCAACGCCGCTCTTGCTGCGGAAGTGAAGGAGGCAATTCGTGCCTGACGTCATCATTATTGGCGCTGGGATTTCCGGCCTCACCGCCGCGCATAGACTTGCGCGGACTGGGAAGGATGTGCTCGTGCTCGAAGAAGGCTCTCGTGCCGGTGGAAAAATAGTTACCGAGCGTGAAGAAGGATATTTGCTGGAATCCGGACCGAATTCTCTCCGAATCGAAAATCAGGAGACGATCGACCTCATCAAAGAAGTTGAGCTGGAGGGACGAGTGATGGAAGCTAATCTCACTTCCCAAAAGCGGTATGTGCTAAAGCGCGGCCACTGGGTGCAATTGCCACGAGGGCCAGTCGAAGCACTGACTACACCGCTTCTCTCGATTGCAGGAAAGCTCCGCATCCTTGGTGACATGTTCGTTCCACAAACAACTCTCGAAGATGAATCCGCCGCATCCTTCATCCGACGCCGGTTAGGAAAAGAAATTTTAGATTATGGCGCCGACCCGTTCATCACCGGCATTTATGCGGGCGATCCGGATAATTTAAGTATGCGCTACGCCTTCGGCAGTATGTGGCGCGCGGAGCAGGAATATGGCTCGCTGATTTGGGGAATGATGAAAGCGCGATCGAATAAAAATCCGGCGAAGATTCGGCCGCGCGTTATTTCATTCCCGGAAGGACTTTCGGAACTAACGTCCGCTGTTCGCGCTGGACTTGCTGATCGGCTTCAACTTCACGCCGGAGCGATTCGCATCGAGAAAGTGTCCGATCACTATCACGTTACAACCTCCACTGGAAGTTATGAAGCAGCGAATATAGTTCTCGCATTGCCGGCGTATGATGTTGCAACCATGATCGAAGGGATCTCTGCCGATCTGGCAATTAAATTACGGGAAGTTTTCTATCCACCCGTGGCCGTAGTATTTTTGGGATACGATGAGCATCAGTTTGAGACGCCACCGGCAGGTTTTGGTGGTCTCATTCCGTCCAAAGAACAGCGGAACATTCTGGGAGTCATCTACTCTTCATCGAATTTCCCTAACCGCGCGCCCGTGGGGCATCTTCTCTTCACGGTGCTATTAGGAGGCGCGAAGCATCCCGAAATTGCAAAATCGGAAGTGGCGCAAATTCTCGACATGGCGGTCCGGGAATTCGGCGATCTATTGAAGCCGCGCGGTGAACCGGCATTCCGGCGTGCGAAGGTTTGGAACCACGCCATTCCGCAATATAATGTGGGTTATGGCGCGGTCCTCAAGGCCATCGAACGAACCGAGGCCGAAAATCCGGGCCTTCATTTCCTCGGAAATTATCGCGGCGGAATTTCAATGGGTGCCTGCATCAAGAATGCAACGGAACTCGCGAAAAGGCTTGTTTGAGAGCAACTTTATGCACAACCACACTCACAACGACGAAGCCGTGGAAATGCTGGTTCCTGCCAGTTCGCGCACGCGCCGCACCCGCATGACAGAGCGGCACCGGCACCTCGTCCGCGAAAACCTGCTCTCTCCATCGAATTTGATTCTCCCGCTATTCGTCGTTGAAGCATCGGCGAATTTTCGGAAGCCGATTGCCTCCATGCCCGGCGTGGAACAACTGGGGATCGATGGCATTTTCGAACATTGTGAAGCGGCCATGGATGCGAAGCTCGGTGGAATTATTCTGTTCGGTATTCCGGAAGAGAAGGACGAGTTCGGTTCCCAAGCGTATAACGATCGCGGCGTGATTCAAAATGCGGTGCGCAAGATTAAACAGCGGTTCCCAGATTTGCTCGTCGCGACCGATGTCTGCCTCTGCGAATACACCGAGCATGGTCATTGCGGTGTCATCGAACGAAATCGCTCCGGCGAGATTGAAATTGTAAACGATAAGACGGTGGAACTTCTTGTGCGCGAGGCCGTCAGTCATGCCGAAGCGGGCAGCGATCTCATTTGCCCGAGCGATATGATGGATGGCCGTGTGGGAGCGATTCGCGAGGCGCTCGATTTCAGTGGATTTGCTTCGCTGCCCATCATGAGCTACTCCGCGAAATATGCCTCCGGGCTGTACGGCCCATTCCGCGATGCCGCAGGAAGTTCCCCAAGCTTTGGGGATCGGCGTTCGCACCAGATGGATGTCGCGAATTCCGACGAGGCAATGCGAATTGTGCAGCGCGACATTGAAGAAGGCGCGGACATTGTTATGGTAAAGCCCGCCATTTCTTCGCTCGATATCATCCGGCGCATTCGGGAACAGTTTTTGGTTCCAACGGCCGCCTATCAGGTAAGCGGAGAATATTCCATGATCAAAGCCGCCGGTTCGAATGGCTGGCTGGATGAGAAGCGCGTGATGATGGAGTCGCTCCTGTCGATCAGGCGTGCCGGAGCCTCGATTATCCTCACTTATTTTGCACTAGATGTAGCGAAGTCGATTCGTAGCCGTGACCTTTAGGTCACGAATGCATGGCACAAAACTATCGGGGACCTGCGCGTGTTTTCCTTCTGGGTCATAGAATTTTGCGGATGGATCGCTACAATCGGTCGGTAGTAACCTAAAGCTAATTTTTTTATGCAATGAACAAGACAATCGTTTTTTTCGGGCTTCTTGCCGCCCTAATGGGTGGCTGTAAATCCTCGACATCGCCGAACGGTGATGCGCGGGATGAATACACGTTCTCTGTTTACTCCGGGGCAACCGGCAACCTTGTGGATACTGCATACGTCTCAGTTGATGGCGATACAATGGAAGAGGTTTACTCAACCAATGGATCCACTGTTTTCTGGGTGTTGGATGGCCAGCACCATCGACATGTTTCTGCTCCGGGTTATGATTCCTTCGATACTACATTCACGACGCCTTCCACTGCCAATAATGTCGCTGTCGGGCTTGAGCCGGTTCACAGTCTCGTCGCACAGTATAATTTCAGCGGTTCGGCAATGGACTCCAGCGGCAACGGGCACAGTGGCACAATCACGGGGGGTACGTTTGTAGCAGATCGTTTCGGCAATGTTTCGAGCGCGCTTGAGTTCAATGGACTATCGGATTATATAACAATTTCCGACGCGCCCGACCTGAATTTTGGTAAGTACGATAATTTCGCTATTTGCTTTTGGGCTAAATTTTCAGTTCCTCAGAATCAAGAGTCCAACGTGTATATGGTCAGAAAGGGATCCGGCGACAATAACACTCTGACAGGATATGAGATCATTAACTCCGGATATTCATTCCTGCCTGAGTTCGGCACAACCTACGGCGTTGGGGTAGGGCAGCAGAATGAAGTTGGGGGTGACACACGATGGCACTTTTTTGCTTATGAATTCGACCGCTCAGGGACCATCGTCTTTTACTACGACGGGGTAGCGTCAAGTAAGACCATGATTACAGGAACGGCATTTCAGGGTAACATGAATACATCCTCGCCTTTGCTAATTGGCGGCGATGGCACCATGCCGCATTCTTTTAAGGGAACTCTCGATGATGTTCGAATTTACAAAGGACTTCTAAGCGAT
Organism: uncultured Bacteroidota bacterium; assembly: GCA_963702215.1. Classification (GTDB taxonomy): domain Bacteria; phylum Bacteroidota; class Ignavibacteria; order Palsa-1295; family Palsa-1295; genus PALSA-1295. Next base: position 2,962,848 of record OY969726.1, on the reverse strand, counting down.
GTTGATGTCAATGCTCTTTATCATCAAGACGGGTGGTGAGATTTTGTCGGGTGACCGTGACTTAAGAAGTCTAGGCTACAAGTCACGACAAATTCATTCATGATTCCTACTAACAGCCATTCTCTCTTCCTTCGAGCGCAGCGCTCCATCCCCGGCGGCGTAAATTCCCCCGTCCGCGCATTTCGTTCCGTTGGCGGGAACCCGCTTTTTTTGAAACGTGCGGAAGGCGCGTATGTTTGGGACGCGGATGGAAACAAATACATCGACTATGTTGGCTCCTGGGGACCGTTTATTCTCGGGCATTCGCATCCACGAGTCGTTGAAGCCATTCGCGCGCAAGCCGCAATCGCAACAAGCTTCGGCGCACCGACGGAACTCGAAATTGAATTAGCGGAGCTGGTGAAGGAACTGATTCCTTCCATCGATCTGCTTCGTATGACATCCAGCGGCACGGAGGCAACGATGTCCGCGATACGCCTCGCGCGTGGATATACCGGACGCGAGAAGATCATCAAATTTGAAGGATGCTATCACGGCCACGGAGATTCGTTCCTGATTCGGGCCGGCAGCGGCGCGCTCACGCTGGGAGCTCCAAGTTCGCCCGGTGTGACAGTGGGAACCGCGAAAGACACGCTGAATGCCAGATATAACGATCTGCCAACTGTCGAGAACTTAATTTCAGCGCACCGCGGAGAAATCGCGGCGATTATTGTCGAACCCGTAGCCGGAAACATGGGCGTCGTGCCGCCAAAGAACGGGTTTCTCTCGGGGCTACGGCAAATTTGCAACCGCGAAAAGATGATCCTCATTTTCGATGAAGTGATGACGGGCTTCCGTGTTGCGCTCGGCGGCGCGCAGGAGCGTTACGGCATCAGCCCGGACCTCACCACGCTGGGAAAAATCATAGGTGGCGGGTTGCCGGTTGGTGCATTCGGCGGCAAGCGGGAAATTATGGAGATGCTTTCACCGCTCGGGCCCGTCTATCAGGCGGGAACGTTGAGCGGGAACCCCTTGGCAATGGCCGCCGGGTTGGCCACCCTAAGAACGCTCCGAGAGGAAAATCCCTATTCGGAATTGGAACGCAAATCTGCTTATTTAGAAGCAGGATTTGCGGCGAATATCCGCGATTCCAATATCAAAGCAACGCTTACCCGAGTTGGCTCGATGCTTTGCCTCTTCTTTACGGACCAGGAAGTTACCAATTACGAAAGCGCGACATCTTCCGACACCAAAGCATTTGCCGCTTATTTTCACGCCATGCTTGATCGCGGAATTTATCTCGCTCCATCCCAATTCGAGGCCATGTTCGTTTCCGCGGCACATAACGATGAGGATTTGGAGCGGACCGTAGAGGCGAACAGACAGGCCTTAGCCTAATGGGGGCGTTCGCCCTCGGCGCAACATCGTGAACGCGTACTCCAAACGTTTGCACCAACTGTACCAACTCGAGTTCTTCGGCATGAAGCTCGGGTTGGAAAATATCACGCGCCTGATGGATTTTCTGGGGCGACCGGATCGCACGTTCGCCACCATCCACGTCGCAGGAACCAATGGGAAAGGCAGCGTTTCAGCCATGCTCGCGGCAGTCCATCAAGCCGCAGGCCGAAAGACGGGGCTTTATACATCGCCCCATTTAGTCGATTTCCGCGAGCGCATTCGGATCGACGGCGAAATGATTTCCGAAGCGGAGGTTTCCCGGTTTTTGGCAAGAGTTTGGCCGAAAGTCGAGGAACTTCATTCCACTTTTTTTGAAGTAACAACGGCGATGGCTTTCGATCACTTCGCGCGGCATCGCATAGATGTTGCCATCGTCGAAACCGGCCTGGGCGGACGTTCTCGATGCAACAAATGTTCTCGAGCGGCCACTTGCCACCGTCATTACGTCGATCGGACTCGATCATACCGCACAGCTTGGGCCGACGCTCGAATCCATCGCACGTGAGAAGGCAGGAATTTTTAAGCCATCGGTTCCAGCCATCGTGAATTGTACTCGATCGTTAGACTACATTTTTCGGGAACGCGCGACTGAGGTCCAAGCGCCAATACGTTTCGTCCGCCAAATTAAGGCAAGCTGCCGTCCGTGGGCATTGCCCTTCGGCGGAAGGCATCAGGAGAAAAATCTCGCGACGGTTCGCGCCACGCTGGCGGCATTGCCCTATCGAATTCAGGAAAGCGTCGCGCGGCACGGCGTTCGCGATGCGGCGAAGCTGACCGGACTTCGAGGGCGGCTCGAACGGATTTCGCATCCGGAACTTAACCGTCGCAAGATTCAGCTCATCGTCGATGTTGGACACAATCCGCAGGCCATTGAAGCGATTCGGAATTTTTTTTCGAGGAACGGCGAAGGCTCTCGAAAACCTATCGTGGTTGCAGGCCTCATGAAGGACAAAAATTATGCGGAAATTCTCGCTTCCATCGGAAGGTTCGCATCGGCCTTCATTGCCGTAAATCCAAAAACGGAGCGAGCTCTCCCGAGCCTTGAACTTCACGCCGCCGCGGAAGCCGCCGGACTTCGCTCGACAAACGGAGGCTCCGTGTTGGATGGTCTTGTCCTTGCCGCCCGCCTGGCTCGCTCCGGGGATACGATACTATTAATTGGTTCTCATTATGTGGTGGGAGAATTTTTGGAGAACTTTCGATGAACCATCCGGGTTACCAAGCACAGGAAGTAGAATGGTTTCTGCATCAGGGTACCGCCCTGAATTCACTCCGGTCCCGACCCATAGAAATTCTCGGTATGCTAAACTGCAGCGAATTTTCCTCGTTATTGCATTTCGTGAGAGACCGGCTCGCCATTTGAATTCCGCATATTGCTCCACGCGCGGCGTGACGCTCATTACTTGTCTCTGAGCCTCACATCGTGCCGGTACATCGTTCGAACTGGCCGCAACGGATCGGCCAGATTAACCAAAAGATTTTCACCACATTGGCCACAGGCATACTGCCTGCACCAACGCTATATGAGCGCATGGCTCGTATTTATTACTCTTACACATGGCACCACTCAGCGCAACAGACCTAAAAACCAAGAAGATCGTGGAACTCAACGATCTCGCCAAAAACCTCGGCATCGAGGGGTTTGCGGATATGAGGAAACAGGAACTTATATTTCATATCCTCGAAGCCGAAGCCAACAAACGCCAGACCGCGCCCTCCACGAATGGCAAAATTGTAGCCGAGGAAGACAATGGCACGCCGGCCTCGGGAACCCTGGAACTTCTCCCCGATGGGTACGGCTTCCTCCGCTCGCCGGATTATAATTACTTGCCCTCGCCCGATGATGTGTACGTCTCGCCCTCGCAAATTAAGAAATTTAATCTTCGCACCGGCGATACCATTGAGGGAACGGTTCGCCCGCCGAAAAAGGACGAGCGGTTCTTTGCGCTCCTCAAGATCGACCAACTGAATTACCTTCCCCGCGAAGCCGCGCACGATCGCGCGCTCTTCGATAACCTGACGCCGCTCTATCCAAACCGGCAGATGTTGCTCGAAACCTCGCCGGGAGAATACACCATGCGCATCATGGACATTATTTGTCCGATCGGGTTCGGACAGCGTGGAATTATTGTTTCGCCGCCCAAAGCAGGCAAGACGGTCATCCTGCAAAAGATCGCAAATTCTATCGCGCGCAATCATCCCGAGGCAAAGCTGATCGTCCTGCTCATCGACGAGCGCCCGGAAGAAGTTACGGATATGGAACGATCGGTAAAGGCGGAAGTCGTGGCTTCGACCTTCGATGAGCCGCCTGAACGCCATGTTCAGGTCGCCGAAATGGCGATCGAAAAGGCGAAGCGGCTCACAGAATCCAAAATCGATGTCGTTATCCTGCTCGATTCCATCACGCGTTTGGCCCGCGCGCATAACACGGTGATTCCGCATTCGGGAAAAATTCTTTCCGGCGGCGTGGATGCGCTGGCGCTGCACCGTCCGAAGCGATTTTTCGGTGCCGCGCGAAATATCGAGGAGGGCGGCTCACTCACCATCATTGCTACCGCGCTCGTGGAAACGGGTTCCCGTATGGATGAAGTTATCTTCGAAGAATTCAAAGGCACGGGCAACATGGAAATCAAGCTCGATCGGAAACTTGCCGACCGCCGAATTTTCCCCGCCATCGACGTGAATGCCTCCGGAACCCGCCACGAGGAACTCCTCCTCAGCGCCGAAGACCTGAACCGCGCCTGGATTCTCCGCAAGCTCCTGGCCGACATGCAGCCCGTTGACGCCATGGAATTCCTCCTCGACCGTATGCGCGGAACGAAAACGAATAAAGAATTCTTGCGGTCGATGTCGAGCTAAAAATCCTACAGCAAGCTAAAGCTTGCCCCACACCGCTACTTCCTTCCTGCTGTATCGGCGGGATTCGCGGGCGCCGTTGCCTCCGGCGGCTGGTAGCCCGGCTGGATTTCGGGGTGGCGAATCAGGCCACCTTTATAGGCCGTGATGCTCAGAAAATAAATATCGGCAAGCCCAACGATGAGGACCGCAATCATAATCCACTTGTGCGGCTCCTTGTGGTGGCGCACGTAGTCGCCAATGGTTTGCTCGCCGCCGGGTTTTCGCCAGGCAATAATGAGTCCCAAAAGGGCAATCGCGCCGGCAAGCAGCGAGAACGTCCATCGCTGTATCGCCAGCGCGAGAATGCGCACTAATCAGCGTGCGGTCGATACCGGGAATGCCGCGCAGGACATGGGATGCACCGCTGCCGGTCAAGTCCGTCGCAAATGCCGCGATGCCCGTTAGCACGAATGCGATGAGTGCGGCGCGTTTCAGTTCCGCGTTATTCCGCGCCAGCGCATAAAGCAGGAGCAACACGGAGGCAATAATTCCCACGACGGGAACGTGATTGACGAGCAAATGCAGGTGAGCTGGAGTGATTCCAAACATGATGTTATTTTTGTTTCTGAGGCGGCTATTTCGAGTTAATTAAAACGATAGGTTAGTTTCCCCGGTTCGAGCTGATCAAGGTTTCAAATCCAACGAGAGGCCAAGTGAGAAATTCGGGTCGGCCAAAGGAATGGCTTCGTATTCCACCACGGTTCCGAATAAAAGGCCTGCTCTTTACTCCCCAGCCTAGCGGAGTTAGACTCCAAGGCTAAAGGCAGGACTGCAAACGAGGTCAGTTTGGTTTAATTCATAAGGAAAATTATCAACAATATTCGAGAGCATCGCATTTGTGGAAATGTTGATAACTTTCGAATTAGAAAGCCGTTGTGGATAAAAATCTTCGTTAATTGCATTTTTTTCGCGTTTACCTCTTGACTTTTCGTCCAAAATTTTGCATATTTGTAAACCGGGATACGTGTACATTTTGTGCACATCTTAACGCGTCTCTCGGAAAGGCAAGATAGGAAGGAAAAAGCAATCCATGATCGCAACACTCGACCGGCTAATGGCCCTGAGCCAAAAACTTCGTGATGCCAAGCGGACCCACGATCAGGATCCGATTTACGTCGCGCTCGATCTCAACGAGGTTCAATTTACTCGAGCGGACTCTCAATGTGTTTCTGAGTGAACTCGGCCCGGTGGAAACCCGCCCGTCCACCATGAATGGCCATTCCATCGAAGCGTACGATTGAAGCTGTGTGACTTTGTCCCCTGGCCCGTGTTCTCCTAACGGGCACGTTCTCCGTGACTGGAATTTATTCTGAGCAGGATTGCTTAGAACAATGAATAAATTTTGTCCGCGGATGATTGCCCATCCGCTTTGCCATTCATGTCGCCATGCTACGCACGCTCAATCGCCGTAATTTTTTCGGAATATTAAATCCCGCGTCCACGGATCGCGCCATTTCATTGGGGATCGGAGCTCGTGGGAATGGAATCCGCCCCTTCGCGCCGCTCGATGACCCGCTCGCGCCATTCGTTCCGGATGCGAATAATCCGTGGGATGAATTCCGCGCAGGGCATCTCTTGCGCCGAACGATGATGGCGCCGACATGGAGCGACATCGAAGCACTCGTCACGTTGGGCGATCCCGGGAAGGCGGTCGATTTGTTGCTTGGCGCGACGAGCACGCCTACGGCTCCCGCCGCAGCAAGCGATCAGACGGAAGATCCATACCCGCTGGCCCTTCCAGCGCAAGGCCCGATCTTCGGCACCTGGGAAAGCGACGCGGCTGCGCTGCGCACATGGTGGGCGAATCTGCATCTTTCGGCGTCGAATTCCATCCAGGAAAAAATGGCCGCCTTTTGGAGCGGACATTTTACGACGCAGTTCGATCTCGGGAACCAGGCATACGTTATCGCTCCGCTGCTCTACCGGCAAAACCAGCTTTTTCGCACGAATGGCCTTGGTAACTTTAAGGAATTGGTGAAAGCCGTTACGCTCGATGGCGCGATGCTCGTTTATCTCGGCGGGAATCAAAACACGGTGGGCGCGCCAAACGAAAATTATGCCCGCGAGTTGATGGAACTGTTCACCTGCGGCCTGGGCGGCGGCTATACGGAAACCGATATTCACGCCGCTGCCCGAATCCTGACGGGCTGGCGCGTCGGCCAATACACGGACGATGCTCATCCGAATGGCATTTTCGAAACCTGGTTCGATCCTACGCAGCACGATACCGGCGATAAAACGTATTTCCAAACCGATTTTCCGGCGATCCAAACGAGTTCCAACACCGAATATCTCGTGCAGCAGAATGAGATATTCCGGCTCATCGACGTCCTTTTCGAAAAGACCGCTGACGCGATCGGGAATTTTATTTCGGCAAAGCTCTATAAGTTCTTTGTCTATAGCAACCCCGACACTCCGTCATCCGATAGCGCGGAGCAGGCCGTGATTTCTGCGATGGCGACGATGTTTCAATCGGGCAATTGGGAGATTCAACCGGTGGTAAGCGCGCTGCTCAAAAGCGAGCACTTTTTCGACAATAATAATATCGGCGCGCAGATAAAAACACCGGCGGAATACGTCATCGGCATGGCGCGGCAGCTCCAGCCTGCGATTGGAATCGATGGAAACATGACGACGGACGGCGAGCAATTTTTCCAGCCGCCGAATGTATCCGGCTGGCCGGATTACCACGATTGGCTGACAACGAACACTTATCCTGCGCGAGGGACCCAAGCCCAGGCTGCGATTCAATCGATGAGCGATAGTACCGCCATCTCCTTTGTGGAACAATTCCCAAACTACACGGACGTTAACGCGCTTTCCGCGGCAATCGGACAGCTTCTTCTGCCACGCCCTCTTTCCGCCGACCGGGCAACTGCCTTCGCGCAAAAGCTTGCGGGAACCACTCAAACCTATGAATGGGCCTCGATAATCAGTGGCCCTCCTGCCGCCGCTGCGGCAAACATCCGCGATTTGCTCAATTACATCGTATCCCTTCCCGATTTTGAATTATGCTAATGCGCCTGGTCGGGCTGGAAGCGCCGACCTACGCGACGTTAAATCTACGTTATGAAACGACGAACCTTCCTCAAATCCTCGCTGGCCACCGCGGCCGTCACGCCGGTAATGCTTGGCCATGTCGCCGCGCGCGCCTCCTCGCCACTTAAACTGCTCGCGCAGCTTTCGCCACTCGATGTGAACGACAAGATTTTCATTCTGATCCAGCTTTTTGGCGGCAATGACGGGCTGAATACGATCGTTCCTGCGGATGATCCGAATTACTACACGCTGCGGCCAAACATCGGCATTCAAAAAAATTACCTGATCAATCGCGGCGGCACCGATGGATTCTACATGAATCCCGGCCTCGGCAACGGCAATAAAGGAGGGTTCGCGAGTATGTTCGATTTAGGCCGGCTCGCTATCATTCGCGGCATCGGCTACGACCCGCCGAACCTTTCGCATTTTCGTTCTACCGATATTTGGCTCAGCGGAATTAACGATAGCAATCCGAACGATGTCCTTTCCACGGGTTGGCTGGGAAGGTTTTTGGAGCAGCAGTATCCGAATTTCCCCGCGCAGCTCCCGACCGATCCGCTCGCGATCAACTTCGGTGGATTTTCACTTGCGCTGGACTCCGACAAAGGAAATATGGGCATCGTCGTCGATAATCCGAGTTTGCAGGCGGGCGGTATTAGTTCCACGGATAATTCATTGGATTCGAGTGCTTCTGGAACCCGATATGCGACGGAATACGCCTTCGTTGAATCGGTGGCGGAAATGTCCAGCACGTATGCCACGCGCGTTCAGAATGCTTATGCGACAGGGGCTAAGTCGCTTCAGGGGAATTATGGGAGCGATTCGCTTTCGCAGCAGATGAAATCCATTGCTGCTCTGATTGCGGGCGGGCTTAATACGCGTGTCTATGTGGCGGGAATGGGCGGCTTCGATACCCATGTGCAGCAGACTTCGCCAGATGGAACCGGTGGAGGAGCACAAACAAATCTTCTTGGCCAGCTTGCCGATGCGGTGGCACAGTTCCAATCCGACATGCTTCTTCAAGGTTCCAGCACGGCCGACCGTGTCATCGGATTCACCGTGAGTGAATTTGGCCGCCGCCCGCACGATAACAATAGCAATGGAACGGACCATGGCGCCGCATCGGTGCAGTTCGCATTCGGCACTAGAATCGATGGCGGAGTTTTCGGCCATCCGCCAGACTTGGCGAACTTAGATGCCAATGGCGATCTCGCTGTGGAGATCGACTTTCGGTCCGTCTATCAAACGCTGCTCACGGATTGGTTCGGCATGAGCAGCGCAGATGCGCTCACGGTTCTCGAAAACCAAAACGATCTTCTTCCGCCTCTCAATGGCCTGATAAAAACCCCGGCGAGCGGCGTTGCCCGGCTTCTGGGCGGCCAGAGATGTCGCTTGCTGTCTATCCCAATCCCATTGCTTCGAGCGCGATGGTTTCGATCGGCCTCCAAAAGGATAGCTATACGGAAATCGAAATCGTCTCGATGGATGGGCGGAACATGCAAAGTGTGCTCTCGCGCCCGTTAACGGCGGGAACTTATACAATTCCATTTACATCCGAACTCGCTTCCGGCGCGTACCTCCTTTCGATGCGGACGAGTTCGGGAAGTATATCCAAAGTTGTCGATATCCTGAAGTAGAGCCGGAAGTACCCTCCAACGCGTGATGAGAAGCGAACGACGCAAATATTTTCGGACGTGGGCACTCGCATTGACGTTGCTCACCATGTACTCCGTATTCAGTACCAAGTACTCGGTGCTCCCGGAGGCTCGGGCGCAATTTCCATCGCCGTGTGATCAGGACAAGGAATGCGTCGGCAATGCGCTCACCATCACCGTAACGCAGGGCAAAGGCGCGCAATATGTCGATGTCGATACATCCTACATCCTTCGCGAAAATTTCGACACGGCTACGGCGCTCACCTTCGAAGCATGGATCGATCCCAGGCCGCAGCCCGGCAAAATTCAATACATCGGTGGATTGTGGGGACCGAATCAGGATAACAACGACCAATGGGTGCTCTATATTCAGGATACAAAAATATACTTCGAGCTCTCGAAAGATAATTCCTACAAAGGCGACACGGATAATACCATCGCCATTGTCGATGTGCCCGATCTTTACACAAATGGCTGGCGGCATATCGCGGCCGTGTGGGACGCGCGATCGACCGCGGCTCGAATCTATATCGATGGCGTGCTGCGCGCAACGGCGACGAATCCGCTTTATCCCTGCACGAAGCTGCATCCAATGGATGATCCAAAATTGGGGATTTGTATCGGCAGTTGCAACGGTGTGAACGATGATCCTGCAGTCCGTGGAACTTTTTTGGGGCAAATGGATGAAATTCGCCTTTGGAACCGCGCGCTTTCCGGACAGGAAATTTCTTGTCAGCGGCTGGTGTCGCTCCGGGGAAACGAACCGGGACTAGTGCTCTATTATCGCTGCAACGAAGCGGCTGGAACCCAAACGCTCTGCGACGCAACCGGCCACGACTTCTACGGTGAACTTCGCAGTGGCGCCGAATGCGATACGAGCGCGAGAACCATTCCGCTTACCTACACTGCGCAGCCCGCGCAAATTACACAAGATCTCACCTGCACGGAGGATACGGATTTTACCTTTTCGATAACCGATACCTCCGCCTGCGGCGACAACGTGCAGCTTGGCCTCTATGGTGCGTATGCCGGCCTCTACACACTTTCAACGAATTCCCTCTCGCTCACCCAGAGTGTGCCGCAAAGTTTCACCGTTCACCTTCACACCGACCTCATCGGGCCGGTTCCGGCGGGTGTCTATGTGCTTAATACAAATAGTTGCGGCGATCCGCTTTATATTCCGCTGAATATTCAACGCGTGACGGAACTGCAGTATTCGCTCGACCGGCTCGATCTCGATACGCTGTATGTCGGCTGCCAATCGACGACCTATTCGGAAAAGATACTCACCATTTGCAATCCCGGCCCGCGGACCGTCACGCTCACGAATATCTCACTCGATAGCAACCATTTTACGTGGAGTTCGCCCGGATTAACGTTCCCGAAGCCGCTTGGGCCAGGGGCGTGCGTGACCGTGACGGTGCGGATGGATATGATTGATTCGTCGCACACCTTTCTCGATACCCTGCGCATCGCGAGCGATGAATTGTGTCCGGGAAGCGGCGTCATCCCGATTACGGGCCGCGTGCAGGACGTGCTGGGAATTTTACAAACCGATGGAAGAACACGGCTGGATTCGCTCGAATTTGGCGAGGTGTGTCCCGGCTTCATTAGCGGCACGCAAAGTTTCGAATACCGCTCGCTTGGAAGCGATACGGTGACGGTCGATACGATCGTCTATGATCCACCGAACTTCTTCGGCGCGGGAATTATATTCCCAATGCCCCTTTTGCCGCAGACCGCAAATCAGCCGACCTATGGACGCTTCCGCCCGGATACATCCGGTGCGCTCACGGGAACGATGACCGTTCACGCCCTTTATCATGGCTGCGATATTATTAAAACCGTGGCGCTCTCTGGCAGCGGCTATTCCGTGGATGTCGATTTTCTTTCGCCACAAGTTGCCTTTGGGAACGTAACGATCGGCAAGACGGCCCAGCAAACGGTGCAGATCGCCGATAGCGGCGTCGATCCGCGCGCGATCGACTCGTATCTCAAGATGGGAGATGTCTTCACCATCGTTGCGGGGCAAAGTTACAAGCTGAACCCGGGCGCGCAGGCACCGATTACGCTTCAGTTCCGTCCGCGGCAGCCGATCACTTATTACGACACGCTCGTCATTTTCGACGAAGGATGCTATCAAACGAAATCCATTCCCGTCGTGGGAACCGGCGTCTTTCAGGCATTTTCGTTTACGCCGTCGTATCTCGATCTTACCGGGATCGTGGGATGCAGTTCGGGAAGCGGAACGATTACGATTCAAAATATCTCTGGCTCGTCCCTCACCATTACGAGTTGTGTGCTGAACGATGCTACCGGCAAATTTTCGGTTGCAGCCTTGCTGCCGTCCGGAGCTTTCGCGAATAATCAGAAATTCACCTTCACCGTAAGCTACACGCCGAACGATGTGACGCTCGATCGCGCCGATGAGGCCTATATCGACATTACCCTTTCGGATGGCGAAGTCTATCATGTTCTTCTGCGTGCCACAAGTCTGGCTCCCAAGCTTTACGTCACACCCATTACAACGTACGGCGTTGTCGAGGTCGGTTGGCAGCGCGATGATTCGATCCTCATTCAAAATGCAAGCAACGTGTGGGAACACATTCCAGGCATAACGCTGCCCTACGGCTACAAATTGATGGGCTCGAACCCGCCCATGCCCGCGACGCTCGGCCCGCGAGATTCCATGTGGCTCGAAGTCGAATTTCAGCCCACAGGCGATTCGACGTATAACGAAGACTTTGCAGTGCAAGTGGATTCGCCGTGCGTGAACACCTATTCCGGCTCGCTTGAAGGAACCGGGCATTCCGTGAAGCTCGAGGTTCCCATCAGCTATATGAATTACGGAATGGTTCGCCCGTGCGATTGCGCCACGCGAGAAATTCCTCTGGCCAACTATAGCAATCTCGTTCCAATCACGCTGGATTCGATCTGGATCGACGGGTTCGGCGTGACGCCGCTCGTGCCTTCGACGTTCCATTGGTCGCTCAAATCGACGGGTACCCAGAATCTGCCGATCTTCCTCGCACCGCAATCCTTCGATACACTGGAAATTTCGTTTTGTCCGAATATCCCTGCGACCAATGCAAACCTCGTCAAAAACGATACGCTTCACATCATGGCGCACTCGCCCGGATGGAATGACACGTTCACCACGCTCCTTTCCGGCGAGCGGGAAATGAACTTCCAGCCCAACACGACCCTCGTGCAGTTCCCCGCCACGCGGGTGGATACGTCCGCGCAGCCGGAAGCCGTTACGATCGATGTGCCGGGAGTACTCACGAATCCCGATGGCGATTCCGTCATTATAGATAACGTAAGTTTCCAGCCCGATCAGCATGTCTTTTCCGCGCAAGCTTCAACAGGCGCTCCGCTCCCCTGGGTAATCAAGCGGAACCAGAAGTTTTCGATTCAGGTGAATTTCTTCCCGCGTGCCCCGAAGGTTTATACCGCGCGCATGCTCATTCACACCAGCTATCCCTGCAACAGCATCGACACCACGGTGCTCGTGATGGGATCCGGCTTTGCGCCCGCTTTCGGGTTGCAAATGGCATTCGATACCGCGAAGATTGGCCGAGATACGATTCGGCTTACGACCTGCGACACCCTGATGCTGCCAATTATGTCCAGCCGCGATATCCCGCAGAAATATATGGATGTCTATTTTCATGTTGGATATGATTCCACGGAATTGCAATTGATCGATGGATCTTCGCCTTATACACCGACCGTGAATGTCCTCGATTCCGCAGGCGGCGCCTACGTCGCCATGAAAAACGGGATCGATATTAAGGCGGGTGTGATTGCGTGGGTCCGGTTCAAGGTGATCGGCGGACCCGGAATCTTTCCGATCTCGCTCGACCAGTTTAATTTCGATAGCGATTCGCTCGTCTTTTTCAATATCGTCTCGACGGTCGATCAGGGTTTTGTTGAAATCGATCAGCCGATGATTTCAATGACGAAGATGACAGACTTCGATACCGTTCATGTAAAGGATTGCGAGGATGAAATCGTTACGGTTCATAATGCTGGCGTGATACCGGTACGCTTCGATTCGCTATCGGGGCTGCCCGAATGGCACGAGGTAACGGCAACCAGCATGCCGTTGCCCGCTCTACTCGCGCCCGGCGATTCCATTGAACTCACGGTAACCTTTTGCCCGCGCGATTCCGCGGTGTTCGATACGACGATTACCGCCTTCTCGAACCAGCCCTGCCTTGCGATCGACACCGGAACACTCCTGAGTATTGGCTACGCGCCGCCCTACCCTTTCAAAATGGCGCTTGTGCCCGATGTAGCGACGGTCGATTCCGTCGGTGGACGCATTATGGACACGATAACCGTTCCCGTCGTGATTGACCGCTCCATTCCGCTCACGCCGCTGTGGTGCCGATTCGCATTGCAATACGATCCTCGCGCACTCGAATATTTGAGTACATCTTCGACCTACACCATCGCACAGGATAGCGGCAAGCCGGGCTTGCTTTATTTCACGCTTCCGGAATGCTGGAACATCGATAGTGGAATCGTGGCTACCCTAAAGTTCCTGGCCGCCGTGCCCGATAGCATCGTTACGACGATGACGCTCACACCCGGCAAATTCACGAGCGATTCGATCATGTTTATCAAACCGCGGCCGGTTGGCGATACCAGCACGGTGAGCATTGCGCCGCGTTGCAACATCTCGCGCTTGGATTATGTCGGCGGCGCGTTTTCGATGTCTTCGGTGCATCCGAACCCAGGGTCCGGCATCGTCAGTGTCGATCTTTCTTTTGTGGGCAATGCGAATCCGCTGCTTCGTATTGTCGATGCTGCGGGCGCCACGGCGCTCGAACTCATGGATGGTACTGCGGCATATCAAGGCGGGAGCTATCATATCGAATTCGATTCGCGCCGGCTTGCGGCAGGAGCATATTACGTGATCTTTCAGGCCGGGGACTACCATGCTACGGAACCATTTGTAGTGATTCGATAGGTCGATGAATGCTGAATAGAATTATACTGTCACGGCGAGGAGGAATTGCTTTGCGAAGCAAAGCAATTCCGGTCCCGAAGATTCAAGGGAAGCAATCCCATCGCTTGCTCCGAGGGGATCGCTTCGTCGCGCTCGCTGCCTTCATTATTCTGCACTCGTCATCCATCATTGCTCCTGCCCGGGCACAGGATACGGAACCGCTTAGTTCTCCCTTCCACGCCGGGTTCCGGGCCAATTATTTGGAAAATCTCCACCAAACAACGGCACAGATTCTCGTCGGCTGCCCCGAGTGCGGAACGTTTTCGAATGGCACCGGAAGTGGGTATGACTTCGAAGCATTCGGCGAAGTTCCCTTCAATTTTTTGCGGGCGCTCGATCTAAGCTTCGGACTTGGCTTTGTCGAGCGTGGCGGCGCGTTCGGGGAAGCCACGACGGGCGAACTTACCGTGCTCGATCCTGGTAACGATTCAGTGTACGAACCGCTCACGCGGCAGCATACCTTCACTGCAAGCCTGAAATATATCAACGTAACCGGCGGCGTGCGCTTTACGCCGCTCGCGAAGTACGGCGGCTACGTCTCCGCAGAACTCGATGCCGGCATTCCGGTGGGCCGTTCCACGACCTACACACAAACCGAATCCATCGTCTCGCCGCAAGGCGTCGTCTATCCGCAAACACAAACGACGACGCTCACGGATGGTCAGGGAACTATCGTCGGTGTGAATACTCTGTTTGGACTGCGAGGAACGATTGGCTGGGAACTGCCGGTCGGCCCCACTATGACTGCTTCGCCCGAGCTCTCTTATTATCTGCCGCTTAACTCGGTATCAACAAGCTATGTCTGGCATGTTTCGTCGATCAGCGCCGGCGTTGCGATTCGATGGAACGAGCCCCCGAAACCGGACTCGATCCCCGTTCGGCCGCCGCCTCCACCCCCAATCGTGGAACGAGACAATCCCTCTGCGTTCGCGCCCAAGCTTGACATCTCGTCGGTATCCGGCAAGCCGCTGCGCCTCGTCGAAACGACGGTTACTGAAACGTTCCCGCTTCTGCCATACCTTTTTTTCGATAGCGCGAGCGCGGCCATTCCCGATCGCTACGCCCAGCTCTCGCCAGGCGAGGCACAATCATTCCGCGAAAGCGATTTACCACACCGTTCGCTGGAATCCTATTACCAGTTGCTGAATGTCATCGGCAGCCGCATGCGCTCGAATCCGAACGCAATGCTAACGATCAACGGCACGACCGATGGGAGAGAAGCCGGTTCCCTTGCGGATGCGCTGGCCCGGAATCGAGCGGAACGCGTTCGCTCCTATCTAACCGATACCTGGGGCATCGGGACGAACCGGATGAAGCTAACGACCAGCGCCACACCGCGCCACCCATCGAGCACCCAATACGAAGCGGGGTTCGAAGAGAACCGGCGCGTAGAACTATCGTCGGAGGACGACCGCATTTTAGCTCCCATCGTTCACGAGCGCTTCCGCGAAGAATCGGCAGTGCCGAAGTCGCTGCCGTTTTCGCTATCGGCTTCCAGTAAGCTTGGAATACGAGATTGGGATCTCGCTATTCGTTCGCATGGAACGAAGATTTACGAAACATCCGGACACAATGTGCCGCCCACCACATTGCAATGGGTTCCCACCGATGGAGCGGTTGAAGCATTGGCAAAGCAACTGCTGCCGAGTGATTCGCTCGAGCTTGTTTTGCGCGCATCGGCACCGAATGGCGCGGAGACCGAGGAATCCATTGCGGTTCCCGCATCGAAATCGATCAACCCGTTTGAGCTGAGCCGCCTCTCGCTTATCGTCTTCGATTTCGATCAAGCTCGTATTGACTCGCAAAATCAGCAAATGATTTCGCAGTTCGTCGCGAAGTCGTTTTATCCTGCTTCGACTGCAACGATCGTCGGCTCGACCGACGAACTAGGCGAACTGGCGCACAATCAGGAACTTTCTACTACTCGCGCGGATAACGTGCGCGATCTTATTCTTGCCGATAAACCCGATGCGAAGATCACGAGCACGAAAGGCATCGGCCCTTCGGATCTACTCTACGATAATCACCTTCCGGAAGGCCGCTATTATTGCCGCACCGTGCGCGTGGAGGTTGCAACGCCGCTTACCTCGATTCTTACGGGCGAGAAGTAGCACTGCCGTTCTCGGCTGGCCAGGGGCTATAAAAGTTTCGTGGGAGTCTTTTGCCGAATCGCTTCAATTTTATCAACGAGGATCTCCACTACGACGCTCAAGTCCATTTCGTCCTTTTCACCGAAACGATTTGTCACGGGCGCGTCGATATCCAAGACGCCGAATAGGGTTCCATCGGAGAAAACGAGCGGCAGCACAATCTCCGATTGCGAAACAGGATCGCAGGCGATATGTCCAGGGAACGTATTCACATCGGCAACGCGGATAATTCGCCGCTCTGCCGCCGCAGTTCCGCAAACGCCTTTGCCCATTGGGATCACGGTACAGGCGGGCTGCCCGCCAAACGGGCCGAGCACGAGCTTTTCCCCATCAAAGAGGTAAAATCCGCACCAATTTATTCGCTCCATCGAGTGATAGAGAAATGCCGCCGCATTCGATAGCGCGGTGATAAGCGGCTCATCGGGATTGATTAGCGATTCCAACGAATCGGCCAAACTGCTTTCAGATGAAAGAGGGTGGTTCATGGCGTTGCTGCTTTCCCTCGCGTTCTCCGCGCAACTTGTGAGTGATCCAATGCTTCGCCGATGAGCATTCGCGCATTTTCGAGCGAGCTTGGTGTAATGGCATCGCCGGAAATAAGCCTCGCAACTTCTTCGATGTGTTCGATTTTTGTGAGTTTCCGCAATTGGGAACTTGTCGAGTCATGCACCGCTCGTTTCTCCGCAAGATAGTGCGTGTCCGCACACGCGGCGATCTGGGCGAGATGGGTAATCGCAATGATCTGGTGTTCCTGCGATAGCGCCTTCATCGCGCGGCCCACGCGTTGTGCAACGCGGCCGGAAATGCCAATGTCGATCTCATCGAAGATAAGCAGCGGCAGCCGATCGTTCTTAGCGAGAATCGTTTTCAGCGCCAGCATGATGCGCGAAATTTCTCCCCCGCTCGCAACGCGCGCGAGCGGCTTTTGCGATTCGCCCGCATTCGTGGAAATGTAAAATTCCACGGAGTCAATCCCGCGGGCATTGGCGGCGAAAGATTCTTTGCCAACTCCGAGTGCCTGCGGGTTGGAGGGATCGGCCCGATCCGAGGATAATTGAACCTGGAACTTGCCATGCTCTATTCCCAATTCCTTTAGAACAGCAACAATCTGCGGCTCGAGTTTTTGTGCTTGTTCCTTCCGCTCTTTCGAAAGCTGCTCGGCGATTCGCGCGCCGCGTGAACGGATCTCGGCCAGATCTTTTCCCTTTGCCGCGATGAGCCGCTCAAACTCGCTTTCGAACGAAAGCTTCTCCTCCAATTCTGTTTTCTTCTGAAGAACAGCGGCTAAGGTGCCACCGAACTTTTTCTTCAATCGCGCGATCTTCAGCGCACGGTCGCGAAGTGCCGCAAGTTCCACACCATCGAGCGAAATTCGTTCAGAATACTCCCGCAGCCATCGCGAAAGCTCGGTCACAACGGCAAGGGCCGAGCGCGCTTCCGCGAGCGGCTCCGAAAGCGTGCTATCCATCGAAGCAAGTGGCGAAAGCTGCTCTTTTATCAGGCCCAGTTTTTCGGCGGCCGAGCCTTCGCCATCGTACAATAGCTCCACGATTTCACCGGTGGTAGTTCGAAGCTCCTCCGCATTTTCCATCACGCGAAGCTTCGTTTCGATTGCATCGTCTTCACCTTCCGCAGGATCGACAGCGAGGATCTCCTCGTGCTGAAAGGCGTAAAGATCGTGCGCTTCTTTCAAGCGACGCTCGCGGTCCTTCATGGACTGAATTTCGCCGCTGATCTCCATCATCTTTGCGCGAAGGAGCTGGAATTCCTTTACGCGCTCGGTGAGCCCGGCAAACTCATCGAGCATTCGAATATGGTTCTTCGCGTGGAGCAGGGATTGATGCTCGTGCTGGCCGTGGAGATCGACGAGATACTCGCTCAAATCCTTGAGCAGCGGAGTGCTCGCCGGCGAATCGTTGATAAAACCGCGGCTCGTTCCCTTGCGGGAAACTTCCCTGCGAATAATCAGCCCATCGCTTTCGCATTCGATCTCATTTGCCTTGAAAAATTCCCGAATGCCTGGGTTGCCCGAAATATTGAACTCCGCTTCAACGATCGCCTTCTCGGCGCCTTCGCGAATCGCTGCGGACGTGGCGCGGTCGCCAATGAGGAGTCCGAATGCGCCTAAAACGATGGATTTTCCCGCGCCGGTCTCGCCTGTAATAATATTCAGCCCACGCTCGAACGCAACCGAGAATTCCTCGATCAGCGCGTAGTTCTTTATGTAAAGCGAGCGGAGCAATTAAGAATGAAGAATCAAGAATGAAGAATTGGCATCCCTCAAAAAGAAAAGGGGATGAAAATCATCCCCTAAAACTCTTAATTCTGCATTCTTAATTCTTAATTATTCAAGTAGTCTTCCGGCGCACATCCTTCGAGCCGAGGGCACGAAGGTGATAAAGCTTAGCGCGGCGAACCTGGCCGGCTTTCACGAAGTCGATCTTCGCAATCCGGGGCGAGTGCAGTGGGAAAATACGCTCGACGCCCACGCCGTTAGAAATCTTGCGGACGGTGACGGTTTCGTTCAGCCCCGCGCCACGGCGCGCAATGACAATGCCTTCGAAATGCTGAATGCGCTCCTTATCGCCCTCGAGGACGCGAACAGAAACGTTCACCGTGTCTCCGGCGCGAAAAGCGGGAATATCCTGACGGAGCTGGGCCGTATTGATTGCGTGAATGATGTGTTCCATGGTCGTATGCTATCGTATTTTGTGTGTCAGGGTGGTCTTTTATTCGGGTCGTGGTAAACTGAGAGAGCAGGAAAGAAGTTCACACTTATTCCAGCGTTGCGAGTCCATCCTCGCTGACTGCTCCGGCTTGCCAGCGGGCAATGGAATCGGCGAGCATCACGGAGATTTTTCTGGCTCCCACCGCGGTGAGATGGTAATTATCCTGGAACTCGGAGCGTGCGAAGAGCCCCTTTTGATCGAAGTTCCAAAGTGGGATATGCTGCTCGCGCGCCATGCCCAGGATTTTCGCGTAGCTCTCCGCACGGTGCTCGTAGGGGATGTCAATCTCATCCGGCAGGCGCTCGCGGAGCGGTGCATTATAAATCGCAACCCGAATGCCGTGGTGCTGGCATATCGTAACGATTTCCCGAAGGTCGGCCAGATACTTTGGCTGAAATTTGTAGGCGCTGTCTCGCGGCGGCTCGTTCGTACCGAACATAAGTTTGTTTACGATGTTCAGGCTCGGCACATCGCGGAAGGCGTTGTTCGCTGCAAAAACATACTGATGGAAATGATCTCCCGTCAGCAGCGGCGCAAGCGCCACCGGACCAAATCGAAGCATATTCCAGAACGTCTTTGGTTTGAGCTTGACGAGCGAAGTATCCTTCGTTCCGAAGAAAGCATGGACGGTCGATTCGCCATTCAGTTCCTGAATGCTGACGCCGTAGATGACGACATCGGGTTTGAGCCCATCGTCGAGCATTGCTCGAAACATCGGCAGGTTCGCTTCCGCCGAAAATCCGCCAGTTCCCGCGTTCATGCTCTCGAACGGAAGGCGATATTCATGCAACACGGAATCGACCGCTTCATCCGAAACGCCGCGCTCGACGACAGACGAGCCAAGAAAAAGCACCATCTTTCTTCCGGTTCCGGGCAGCGTTTGTCCGAGATCGACCGCCATTTGCGCGCGCAACAATCCGTAAAACGTACGCTTATTCGCAAGCGGAAGGTGCGGAATGGAGTACGCGATCGCCACGATGAGGCCGTACGCCACGATTGCAACGCCCAGCGCGGATGCGAAGGTCGTCCGAAACTCTTTCGGGTGTTCGCGAAGGAAAGCGGAGGAAGGAATAAGCGGCCGTTTCAAAATTGGAAATAGACAAATGGCAAACTATGATCGCTGCCGGCAACCAGCACCAACGCGAAGAGCGCGCCGAATGCTACCGCGCGCCGCACCGGGCCCATAGAGGCGATAATTCGCTGGCCGAAGCCGGTATATTGCATGAGGTCCATCGCCAGCGTCAGCCCAACGAATGGGAGGACAAAAAGCGAAGTTCCCAGATGGATTCCCGGGGCAAGCGACGCAATCCGTGCAAGATACTCCCAGGCCGCCCCAAAACTCGGGCTTCTAAACAGTACCAGCGAGAATGCAAACAGATTGAACGTCGCGAAAATCTTGAGTGGCGTGGCCCAATTCCATTTTCGGGTTCCGTATTCTTTGGGAACCGGGTCTTTTGTAAATTGCGTCCAGATTTTGTGGAGCGAAAGCGCGATGCCATGAACCGCGCCGAAGGCGATGAAGGTCCAGTTCGCGCCGTGCCACAGGCCGCTCACGAGCATCGTGATCAGCAAATTTCTGTACGTCTTGAACTTCTTCACTCGGCTGCCGCCCAGCGGAATATAAATATAATCCCGCAGCCAGCTCGAAAGCGTAATATGCCAGCGCCGCCAGAACTCCGTGATATTCTGCGAAAGTAGCGGCGTCGCAAAATTGAGGTGCAATTCGATCCCGAAAAGCTTGCTCACACCGCGGGCGATGTCGCTATAACCAGCGAAATCTCCATAGATTTGTATGGCGCAAAGCCAAAGCCGCAGCACAAGATCGCCGCTGGACATCGCATGAATGTGCAGGAACGCTTCATCCACATAGCCCGCCAACATATCGGCGATAAGAACCTTCCGGGCATAGCCGACGAGCATCAGCGCAAAGCCATCGCGAATCTGTTCCTTGGTGACGCGGCGCTCTTTTTTAAACTGGGGTAAAAGCTGTTCGGCTCGCATGATCGGCCCGGCGACCAAGTGCGGAAAGTATGAAACGAACAGCGAAAAATCGAAGAAATCCTCCTCCGGCTGAACTTTGCCCCAATACACGTCGATCACGTATGACATCGACATAAACGTATAGAAACTGATGCCGATAGGCAGCGCCAGTTCGATTGTTATTGGATGCACCTGGAACCCAATCGTTCGCAACAGTCCTTCCATCGAGGAGACAAAGAAATTGCAGTATTTGAAGACGCTAAGAACAAGGATGTTACTTCCCAGCGATACGCGCAGCCACCGCAGCTTCAGCTTTTTTGTCGGCGCGCGATGTATGGCGTGCGAGGCATAATAATCGACCGAAATCGTGAGCGCCAACAGGAAGAGGAACCGCCAGTCCCACCAGGCATAAAAGAACAGGCTTGCGATAAGCAGAAACCGATTCTGCCCTTTGAAGGGCAGCAGGTAATAGCCAATCAATACGATCGGCAGGAAAATGGCGAATGCGAGGCTGTTAAAGACCATTGGCGCGGAATGCCCATAACTTCCGCCAAAGCGAAGTCGTGCCGATGGGAGAAAAAATTGCCCAGGTGCCCCCATGAAGCCCTTTTCACCTCATTCTTACCGGCGCGTGTGAAACCTTGCTTGCTTTGCCCTACGTTGGCTATAGGGAAGTATGAAATCGCTTGAGACGAATGACCCATCATCCGCGGGACCCGCTGTTCTTCGGGATAATAAGGAATCCCACGCCGATGGAAGGAATGGCCGTGCTTCGCGAGGGGCGCCGGTGCCCACCGCCGATGCGCCAAAGCGGATGATGCTCCGATGGTCCAACGCCACGAACGACGAGCTTTATGCCGATAAGCTGAACGAGTTGCTTGCCGCCTGCCGGAAACACCTCCGGTTTCTCGATGAGGAGCTGGTGATTCGCGCCTTCCGGCTTTGCTACGAAGCACATAAGAACGACCGGCGTGAATCCGGCGAGCCATATTTCATTCATCCCTTCGAAGTGTCGATGATCGTCGCGCAGGAAGTTCCGCTCGACGATATTTCCATCGTCTCCGCGCTCTTGCACGATGTCGTCGAGGATACGGCGTACCAGCTTTCGGAAATTCGCGAGGAATTTGGGAACGAAGTCGCGGAGATCGTCGATGGCGCGACGAAGATCACGGATATTTTCAAATCGCGTGAGATCACGCAGGCGGAAAGTTACCGCAAGCTCCTGCTTTCGATGGTGGGCGATGTGCGCGTAATGCTCGTGAAATTCGCCGACCGCCTGCACAACATGCGCACCATCGAATACCTTCCTCCTGAGCGCCAGCTTCGCATGGCCAAGGAGACTCTGGATATCTATGCGCCCTTTGCCAATCGCTTCGGACTCGGAAAGGTAAAGTGGGAACTGGAAGATCTCTCCTTCAAAGTGCTGAACCGCGAAGCGTACACGGATATCAAGCGTTCACTTTCCGCCAAACGCATCGAGCGCGAAACGTATATCGGCGGGTTCATCGAGCCGATTGTCGAAGCGATGAGGGAGCAGCATTTCAAATTCGAAATTGTCGGGCGGCCCAAGCATATTTTTTCCATCTATAATAAGATGACGCGCCTTGACAAAGGCTTGGATGAGGTGTATGACTTGTTTGCCATCCGCATTCTGCTCGATACGCCCAACGATAACGATTGCTTCGCCGTCTTCGGTCTCGTCTCCTCGATCTATACGCCCGTTCCCGAGCGATTCAAAAATTACATTTCGCTGCCGAAGAAAAATGGTTACCAATCGCTGCATACGACGGTCATTGGCCCGCAGGGGCGCATGGTGGAGGTGCAAATTCGAACGCGGGCCATGCATGAAATCGCGGAAAAAGGCGTCGCCGCGCACTGGAAATACAAGGAGCATATCACGAATGCCGATCCTGACCTGGAAGAATGGGTCAAGTGGGTTCGCGATGTCTTCGAGCAGCATGGCGAAGATGCCCCGAGCGCGGTGCTCGAAAGCTTCAAACTGAACCTGTATCAGGACGAGATTTACGTCTTCACTCCAAAAGGGGAACTTCGAATACTTCCAAAGGGCGCGACGGCGGTCGATTTTGCGTTCGATATTCATTCCCAGATCGGGCTGCGCACCATTGGCGCGAAAGTGAATGGGCGCATTGTGCCGCTGCACCAAAAGCTTTCGAGCGGCGATCAGGTCGAGATCATTACCTCGAAGAACCAATCCCCCACGGCCGATTGGGAAAAATTCGTCGCGACGCACAAAGCGCGGTCGCACATTCGGAAATTCTTAAATGAGGAGCAGCGCGCCCGCGTCATGCAAGGGCGCGAGCAGTGGCAGAAACGGATCCAGAAAGCGAAACTGCATGTGAACGACGACTCCCTGATTCGCTTCGCGGCGTCGACACCGTTGGGAACGATCGGAAAATTCTATGCCGCGCTGGCCGCCGCCGATATCGATATTGAAGAATACTTCAAGCGGCTCAAAGATTGGCTGAAGCCCGGAGGCCGCTCCGTGCAAGAGGCCGAAGAATCTGCACCTGTAACCTATCTGGATACCTCTCGCGCCTCCGCGGGAATTCTTTTGCAAGGCCGCCGCGATAACTTTGTTTATAGCTATGCCAAATGCTGCAATCCGGTGCCGGGCGATGATGTGGTTGGCGTCGTCACGATCGGGCAGGGCGTGAAAATTCATCGCGCCAATTGCAAGAATATCCAAAAACTTGGAGCCGAAGGACAGGAACGATTAATCGATGTGTCCTGGCCCAGCACCGACGAAGGCGACGATTATTTGGTCGGCATTCGCGTCTTTGGTGAAGACCGGCCCGGCATGTTAAGCGACCTAACTCACGTAATCTCTACGTATAATAATACGAATATTCGTTCCGTCAATATCGACTCCCGCGATGCCATGTTCGATGGCAAAATGACTGTCTTCGTAAAAAACACCTATCATCTTGCACGACTCACGGAAAAGTTACGAAAAGTTCGCGGCGTGACGAGTGTCGAGCGGTTCGAGGAATAGTGCTTCGGAATGCGAATGGGTTCGGTTTGCCGGCGTGATTCGAGACCGGTGATGAATAATTTCCGATTTGGTGTGACACAACAGGGCAAATATTCGTTAGTGATGCCGAATAATGTCAGAGGCATCAAGTGCACCGTCGCTTTCTCCATCGGAAGAGGGTAACTATCTTCTCGGCGTAAGCCGCCGAGTCCATTTCGCCCGCGCGGCGGTCGTGGGATTGGGGGCGGGCGGTATCGTCACAGCCTTTACCGTTTCGTACGAGTTGCTGGATCGTGCCAGGACTGCTCTTCTTGGAATCGTTCATCAATATCCGTGGTGGGGCTGGTTAGTCCTGCCGGCGATCGGGGCTGGATTCGGTGCGCTTTCGGGATACATCACCACGCGCTATGCTCCGGCGGCAGGCGGCGGTGGGATCCCTCATATCCGTGCAGTGTTACAAAAAAAGCGAACGTTGCATTGGCAGCGGGTACTCGCTGTAAAGTTTGTCGGTTCGCTGCTGGCGTTGGGCGGCGGATTTTCGCTGGGACCCGAAGGCCCGGCGGTGCAAATGGGCGGCTGCGCGGGCGCCGCGGTCTCCGACACGCTGAAGCTCTCCTCCCACTCGCGCCGAAATCTTATTGCTTCGGCGGCAGGGGCAGGTTTAGGTGCCGCATTCAACGCGCCACTCGCGGGATTTATTTTTGTGATCGAAGAATTGCAGCGTGAGATTTCTTCTCTGACGCTCGTAAGCGCGCTTATCGCTTCGGTCCTATCGGTTGCCGTGAGCAGAATTTTTACGGGCCAACTCCCCTCGTTCCATGTCAGCAATTATCCTCTGCCGCCCTTAACGGCGCTTCCACTCTTTGCCATCATGGGCGTCGTTGCAGGCTATGCTGGCGTGGCATTCAACCGGACCCTGATGTGGGGCGTGAAGCGGTCGCGAAGTATGAAGTTCCCGCTGTGGCAAAAGGCGGCGGCCGTCGGCGCGTTTACCGGCCTGGTGGGCTGGTGGCTGCCGGATGCACTGAGCGATGGTCATGCAATCGCCGAAAGCATTCTTCGCGGGGATCTTTCGAGTCCGAACTTTACGGGATTTTTGTTCCTGCTACTTATTGGAAAGTTCGTGCTCACCATGGCGGGATACTCCACCGGCATTCCCGGTGGGATGTTCGCGCCGCTGCTGGTATTGGGTGCGATCATCGGGCAGTTGTTCGGGCATATAAGTTCCATCCTGTTCCCCGGCGTCGGTACGACGGCCGCAGCCTATGCCGTCGTATGCATGGCCGCGATGTTCACCTCGATCGTGCGCGCGCCACTCACCGGCATTGTGCTGATTCTCGAAATGACAGGTAACCAGGAGCAGCTTTTCGCGCTGATCCTTACCTGCCTTGTGGCCTACCTTGTCGCGGAGCACACGCGCACGGAACCTATTTACGACGATCTCCTGGATCTCAATTTGAAATCGAATATGGTCAAACAGGAGCAGAAGGAATTAAGGACCGAAGGAGAGCTTTCTTAACGAATTCTATTTTTAATGCTCCGCCTCTTGCTTCTCTCGCAAAAATGTTGTATATTTGTAAAAATCTGAACGGTGGATTTGCCCCATCGCTCATGGTTTGGAAAAGATAGTTAGTTTAGCCAATAGAAAGTTAGGAATAGTTTAGGCGGATGCCTTGTGCAGCCCTCCCGGTTTGCACTTTTCTTATCCGTGAAATTTGCCAAGAATCATCATGTTTGGACGCCCCGAGGTTTCCTTAGGAAGAATATTCCTGGAAATCGCATCCCTGCTTGCGGTGCTTACCGCACTCAGCGCCGTCGTTCTGCGATAACGGCGAAAATCCGTTAGCACTAGCGAAACTGCTTTCGCTCATCGTCACTTCGATTCTGAGATTACTTCCCAGAGCCGGCGTACGAGCACGTCTATATTTTCGCCGGAAACCGCGCTTACCAGCATCGGTTTTTGCCGGTCGAGCTTCTTTTTACCCCAGGAAGTTTTCTCGGGCGCGCTCAGTGCGTCCGATTTCGAGATCGCAATCAGCCGAGGCTTCGTCATTAGCTGCGGATTGTACTCTTTTAGCTCCTTCGTCAGAGTCGCGTACGCGGCGCGCGGGTCGGGATCGACCGAAGTTCCATCGAGCAGGAACAGAAGCACGCGGCTGCGCTCGATGTGGCGAAGAAACTGGAGGCCCAATCCCTTCCCCTGGCTGGCACCTTCGATGAGGCCTGGAATATCGGCGACGACGAAAGATTTATGCTCCACCGGCGCCTGCACGATGCCTAAATTTGGGACGAGCGTGGTAAACGGGTAATCGGCTATTTTTGGACGGGCCGCCGAGATGCGCGAAATAAGCGTCGATTTCCCGGCATTTGGAAATCCGACCAGAGCCACATCCGCAAGAAGTTTTAGCTCCAATTCGACATCGAACTCCTCGCCTGGCTTCCCGTTCGTTTGCTTCCGCGGAGCCTGGTTCGTTGCCGATTTGAATTCGGCATTTCCCAAGCCGCCCCTTCCGCCGCGCGCGGCAAGGACTCGCTCGTACGGTTTTGTCAAATCCGCGAGCGTTCGGCCGGTTCCAGCCTCACGCACCATGGTTCCAACCGGCATTCGAAGTATCACATCCGCCCCGCGCCTGCCGGTACACAGGCTGCCCGATCCTTTTACGCCATCTTCGGCTTTGTGAATGCGGCGGTAACGAAAATCGAGTAGCGTCCCCAATTCGGTATCCGCTTCGAAATAGACGTTGCCGCCATCGCCGCCGTTGCCACCGTCCGGGCCGCCTTTAGGAACATATTTTTCACGCCGCCACGCAATGACGCCGTCGCCGCCTTTTCCCGCGGCGATGTGAATCCTGGCTTCGTCGATAAATTGCATTCTGTGTAGTAAGGGTTGGTGCTGTAACTTTGGAGCGAGATGCTAATTCGAGTTGGCTTGGAATGATTCATTGCTTGGACGTGCTTCGGTAAAACAATGTCATCCGATTTCACTCCCATCCGCACCGCGACCTCGGACGACATCCCGGCCATCGCCGCGCTCGTCAACGATGCATTTCGGGTCGAGGATTTCCTCGAAGGCTCACGCACGGACGAGCAAAATATCCGATCCTCAATGGAAAAGGGGAGTTTTTTTGTACTGGAGGGTAGTGCGAATCGGATTGCGGCTTCTATTTATGTGGAACTGCGGGGCGAGCGCGCATATTTTGGAATGCTTGCAGTCGAACCATCACTTCAAGGCCAAGGCATCGGAGGACGGATGATCGAATTGGCAGAAACTTACTCGCGGGAACACGGCTGCCACTTCATGGATCTCACCGTTCTTAGTCCGCGCAAGCAACTTCCCGCCTTTTATCGAAAACTTGGGTACTCCCAAATAGGAACCGAAGCATTTGTTCCCTCGCGGCCGATGAAAGCCGGCGTCGAATGCGTGAAGATACTGATGTTGAAGCCGCTGTAAAATCGTCAGGCTGGAAGCGCTGACCTCCGTAATTCCCGCATGGCAATACCATAGCGCAGCCCGTGCGCGCTCACGCGAACGTCGTTTACGCCAAGAACTTTCATCGCTTCCAAAAGGATCATCGTTCCCGCCGGCAAAATATCCGCGCGCGATTTGTTTACCACGGGGTAGAGTTCCAAAATGCGTGAGGTTGGCGTTCGCAGCAGCATATCGAGAAGCGCACCGGTAGCTTCGAGAGAAAGCCTGTAGTCCTGGACGCTTGCCGGATTGAAGTGTTCGAGCTGTTGATCCATTGCAGCCAACGTGGTCGGTGTGCCTGCAACGGCGATCACCTGCTCCACGCCTTTTTCACTCACCTTGGCGTTCTTCAATTCCGACCGTATCAAACGGCGTGCTTCATGTTCCGCCTCTTGTGAGGTTGGGAATCGTGTAAAATATCGTTCTTGCAGGCGCACCGCACCAATATCGAGGCTGACTCCGTGCGAAAAATCTTTTCCATTGCCGAAGGAGATTTCAGTACTCCCGCCGCCGATGTCGATGACACAAATGCCATCTGCTGATCGCGAAGCAAGGGTCATCCCGAACAGTGCGCCGGTGTAACCCCAGCGGGCTTCCTCTTCGCCGGAAAGCATTTCGATTTCGATCCCGAACTCCGTCCGTGCAGTTTGAATGATTTCTTCGCGGTTTTTGGCATCGCGCAGGGCGCTTGTGCCAACGGCCGTAATTCGTTCCACATTCAGAGAATGAATTACCGCCGCATGTTTTCGCATTACTTCACTGAAACGGGAATAGGCTGCTTCACTAATTATATGGGTGCGATCGACGCCTTCGCCTAATCGTGCAATCGCATGATCGTCCCTGAGGATACAGAGCGCGCCGTCCGCCCCTGCCTCGACTATAAGCAGCAGGACGGTATTCGTGCCAATATTGAGTATGGCGTTGCGCAAATCGGATTCGCCCCTCTCCATGCAGGGGAGGGGTTGGGGGTGAGGCGGTCCTTACCGGGCGATCACGAGCTTCGCGGAACAGATCTCGCCATTCGTCCCTGTGATGCGGACGAAATACATGCCACTCGGAAGACCGGCTGTGGAAAGTTCCATTTCCTGCCCGCCTAAGACGAGCGTTCCAAGCGAAGCAGATCGCAATTCGCGGCCCGTTACATCGTAAATGTGAACCGCGGCAACATCGCTCTTCGCGGCATTGATCGTAAGATCGGCGAAATCCCGAGCTGGATTCGGCGAGATTTCAAGCGACCAATCCTCTGGATTCGAATTGGGGGATACCCCCGCACCGCTGATTGTCGCAAGTCCAGTAATTTTCAGGAACGTAACATTATCATTGGTAAGTGTTACCGCAAGAACATCGTTGTCGAACGTTCCAGGGGCGTGTGGAGCGAAGCTCAGGGAGATATTCATCGAATCTTTGAGAACGATATTCGTTTCCGGCGATCCCAAAGAATAGGGGCCGTTCGGTTCCTGATCGAGCGTAATCGAGGCGATCGAATCTGGCGTGGTGTTAACATTATAGAGTTCCACGGAGAGTGTTTTGGATTTCCCGGTATCAACGGCGCCGAAATCGATCGGATATGGCAAAGTAAGGACTGCGATTTCCCCCGCTGCACCGCCCGACGGGCCATCGGCAAGCGCGATCTTCACGAGCTTCGCCGAATTGGCGCCACTAAGAATTGTAATCCAGGCGGTGTTCCCGGTGCCGCGAGGATCGTATTCCATCCCACGAATATTCGAGGTCTGTTCCCCATCCAAAATGGTTGTGGCGGATTGCTCCGCTCCGCTCGCTGTGTCGAGGAACAGCACGTCACTCCCATTGAACGTGGAGTTTTGGCGAGTTCCTGTGAATTCGGTAAATGCGAGCAGAAATTCTCCCAGTTTTGAATCGTAAGTCAACCCGCGCGGGCCATACACATACTGCTGCGGCATCGGGCGAGTATTCGAGAAGTCGAGCGGGTTTAGAATTTCAAACGCCGTTTTTCCCTGCGTCCAATTCTCCAGCGTGGCAACTTGAATCTGAGCCGTCATGCGGTCGGCAACAAACAGCGAATCGCCCTTGACATAAATTCCCGTTCCGTATTCTGCCGGTGAGATGGCGTGGTTGATGATCGATCCATCCGTCGCCACCTCGTAAATCAAAGAGTTCCACGCGTACGGGTCCGAAGTATTATTAACCTGTTGGATAAAAAGATGCTTTGACGCTGGATCATACTTGATTCCCGTAAGGCCTGCCATGACCGACTTGTCCAGAACGGCAACCTTTACCGAATCGAGGAGCGTGCCCTTGTCCGGATCGATCTTGTATAGTTTTCCGGAATTATCGTACGTCGTGGCCCAAAGCACATTGTCATCTTTGTCGTAGGCAATATCATAAAGATACATCGGCAGCTCACCGACGGTTGCCACCTGATCGCCCAGCTTTTGCTGATTGATTCGGAACAGCGGCGAGACAACCGTGTCTCCGGCATCGCTCACCCGAACGAGGGCATTCGCCGCGGGTGAATAGATGACATTGGCAATACTGTAAATTGAGGCCTTAGAGCCCGTCGCAAGGTTTTGCCACGTCGTGCCGCCATCGACGCTCAGATCGACGGAAACGGGGCCAGTAAATCCGTGCCACTGGATGCTCGCGGTGTCACCAATCGTCCACACCGTTTGCTGCACCGGGGAAACGATGCCGGTTACGTCGTCCTGAAGCGGAATCTGCCAAATGGAGCGCCCCTGGGTTCCCGCACGGAGAATCCGATTCTGCTTTTGAATTTCCATATAGACGACGGAGGTGTTCGGCAATCCCGAACCGTACGGAATCCACTCGCCACCATCATTTGGAGAAAGAAACACGCCGACATCGGTTCCAATATAGAGCACCGAAGGATTTTGCGGATCCATCACAATGGAATTCACCGGTATATCGGGGAGGGTGGAACTAATGTTCGTCCAATCGGTGCCGTTATCCGTTGTTTTGAATACATGTCCCGCGCCAAAGCCCGACATCGTTGCATAGAACGTTGTCGCCGAAGATGGATCGAACCGAACACACGTTACGACGCGGCCCGGCAAGCCTTTGGAGACATCGGTAAAGCTTATTCCATTGTTTGCCGTTACATAGACTAACCCGCCGCCGGTTCCCACGAGCACCGTCTTGCCATCGCCGAACGCGTCGATAGAGGAGATCGTGGTTTGTCCCGAAGCGGAACCAAATGGCTGCGCGCAATTATGCCAGGACTGTCCCTGATTCGTGGTATAAGCCAGACGATTGCAGCCCCAATAGATAATGTCATTCTTGGTATCGGCGGCCAGCGGATTCAGCCAAACGACCGAATCAATGGAACCGCTTAGGCCGCTCGTGCTCGCGCTTGGGTTCCCATACACCTGAGGCGCGCCCTGGGTGTATTCCCAATAGATATAGGAAGAATTCTTTGGATCGACCAGGGTATAGCTTCCATCGCCGCCTTCGAATTGGCCCCAATCCACGCCCGTGGACCCGCTCATGGAACCATTATCCTGCGTACCGCCATAGGTCAGATCATCCTGCGTTTGGTCAATGCCGATACCGTAGAATTGCGTGATCGCGAGCGGGAAAGTGGCGGAATTGAACTGGTCGCCACCATTGGGAGAATAAAACACGCCGCCATCACTACCGGCATAAACCTGTGCGGGATCCGATGGTGCGAAAGCTGCCGCGTGGTGATCGACATGAAGTTCCTGGCTGCCATGTATCGACCAACTTTGGCCGCCGTTCCGTGTGCTCGCGAGTGTTACGCCGCCCAGCAGCATGTGATTAAAATCCGAAGGATCGACTCGAATATATGCATCGTACCATCCTTGCGGCGGCACACCATTGCCTTCGGCAAGCGGGCTTTGCTGGCCGCTTTCGAATTGACCTCCGATATCGGTCCAGGTATCTCCTCCATCGTTCGATTGCACAAGGCCGCCAAAATCATCGGCGCCAGCGCCGTTATTGCCATCGACATCGAGCACGACAACGTTCTGCCAGTTCGCCGGATCGACATCCAGGGAGATTCGCACAAAATCCGAGGCGACGATACTGCCGAGCGGAGTTCCTGAAAAACCAAGTTTTGTCCAAGTATCCCCGCCGTCTGTCGATCTATAGACGCCGTTGCTCACTACGCCAGCATACAGTATAGCGACATCGCCGTTCATCGAGAGCGCAAGCTCGGAAACTCCGGCATTTTTCGGAATTCCGCCACCGAGCCATTGCCAGGTGAGCCCGCCATCCGTAGAACGCAAGACGCCGCCGCCCGCCTTGCCCGCCGCGGCATAGACTAAATTAGAGTGCCGGGGATTTACGATCACACTGGTATAAGCCGCAACATTGGGTGGCCCGACATCCGACCACGTTGCCCCACCATTCGTCGAACGGAGCAGGCCATCACCCGAATACGAGGCCGAGCCATTCGCTAACTCACCTGTCCCGGCATAAACCGTATCGGGATGCTGGGGATCGATGCCAAGGGCTCCCATCGAAACCGCCTGCATCTTGTCGGTCAGGGGTGTCCAGGAAGTGCCGGCGTCCGTCGTCTTCCAGACGCCGCCCTCGGCTGCGCCGGCATAGATGATATTTGCATTGGTGGGATCGATCGCGAGCGCCGTTACGCGACCTCCGATATTGCTCGGGCCGACGAACGTCCACTGCGGCTGCGCAGACTGCGCACTCATTCCTTTTCCGGTCGTCGTGCGCATGGCATCGCGCTGTTGCTCGGCATTTCGAAGGGCATTCTGGGGAATGTATCCCAAGCCGAACGTGAGACGATGCAAAAAATACTTCTGCGCATCGCCAATGCCATCCTGCTCCACGCGTTCAACACGCAGGGTTCCGGCCGGAAGCGTTTCTGCCGAAGGCAATTCCGGCAGCCTCAAGAGTGGAATCTCGCCGGGAGAGGACTGCCATTGCGCGTGAGCGGAGCCGAGCGCAAGAAACGATGCGCTGAGAATAAAAGCAAAAATGAAACGGCGTGACATACGAGTAGAATCGGATAGTGAAACGAGACGAGAGGAGTGCCATGAACCGGGCGCTTCCCCCGAATGAGAAAGCAACGAGCGTGCGCAAAAGTTCGGCTGGTAAATACCGCGCGCCGCTTGCTCGTAAATCCGACGTTGGATTGTAAACCTAAGTGGTGAACGACAGAAAATATGTTCTGCTGCCGCCGCTCAGATTAAGACTGAGGCTGCTCACTTGTCCCTGCACGGTGACATCCTGATAAGTAACGAGCCCGATCGACGGCGCGAAAGAGACGATCACGGTGGCGGGCAAACTGCCGAGTAACCCGGAAGTTGCGGTCGCATTCATCGTCGCTTTCTCGATGGGAGTCGATGTTCCGTTGATCGTTTGCGATCCAGAGCCGGAACCCGTTACGGAGCCAGCCAAAGTGACAGTGTCAATCACGACCGTCTGCAATGTCGGGATGTTGGAGTTTCCCTGCGAGGCAAATGGGAACGTTATCCATTCACTGCCCACAGCAAAACCCCCGGCCGAGAAGGGCACATAGACCGAAAGGTCGCCATTCGATTCGTAGTGCTGATAAATCGTGTCGTAGGTGTGAGTGTGGGTATCGAGTGTGGTGCTGACAATCACATAGACGTTCGATTTCCCATTGAATGTCGCGTTCGTATCGCTGACACGGTAAACAATTAATTGGCCTGGACCAATTATATTCAGTGATGTATCTTTATAGCAGACGCTATCGACGAATGTGCTTCCCTGCTTCGGCTTCGTAATCGCCGCGGAATTATTATTGTTGTTCGAAGATGGGGTGCTGCTATTGCTGCAACCGATTGCGGCGAGGAGGAGGACGCAGCCAAACGCGTTCAGAATCCTAAACCTTCGGGAACAGGGGAAATGGTTCATGATGTGGGTCAATTAATAGAAACAGATGCAACGCGCTCCGAATGAACCGCAGTTCCAAAAAAAATCGATCCAGCCGAACGGTTCATTCCCTCGGGTTGAATTTGGAAGCATCCCGGAGCTTCTCCCACAACTCTCGCTCTTCGGCGCTCACTTCATCCGGAACAGCAATATCGACCACCGCATACAAATCGCCCCGGGAAGCATCGCTGCGGTACAGTCCACGATTTTTCAGGCGCAACTTCAAACCATTCTGCGAGTAGGCCGGAATGGTGAGGCGCACATTGCCATCCAACGTTTCCATCGGAACTTTTGCGCCCAGCACCGCCTCCCACGGCGCGACATCTATTTCGCGATACAAATCGAAATTGTCGATGTCATAATAGGGATGATTCTGATAGGCCAGCGTGAGGATGAGATCGCCCGCCGTCGAGGTTCCCGGCGTGCCTTCGCCGGAAAGTTTGATCTGCCGGCCCGCATAAGAATGCTCGGGAATTTTTACGCGATAGGTTTTGGTGGTTCCATCACCCTTGCGAATAGTGAATTGTTTCGTGCCACCATGAAATGCTTCCTCGACCGTGACGGGCAATTCGGCTTCGATATCGGAGCCCCGCGTGCTGAATCCGGGCCGCCGGCGCTGCGTGCTCGCGCCGAAGCCCATGCCAGGACCGAAAAATTGTTGGAAGAATTCGGAAAAATCGCCTTCCTCGCCCGTCGTGTAGGTAAATCCTCCTCCCGCCGGCTGCGGTCCCCATCCCGGCGGCGGAGTAAATTGCTCGCCGGTCTTCCAATTCTCGCCGAAGCGGTCGTACTTCTTCCGCTTTTCGGGGTCGCTTAATACTTCGTATGCCTCATTGATTTTTTTGAACTGCTCCTCGGCGCCCTTGTCCCCCGGATTCACATCGGGATGATGCTTGCGCGCGAGCTTGCGGTAGGCTTTCTTAATCTCCTCTTCCGTAGCCGTGCGCGGCACGCCGAGGATTTCGTAGTAGTCTTGGAATTGAACGGGCATAGTTTATTTTCCGAATCCGGTGAGTCGCACGCCATCTAAATCTTTATTCACCCTGGAAATGTTTCTCCAATCGCATCGCGCGCGGCACTTTGCACGCGAATTGCAAAGCATTTCGGAGTGTAGAATAGATCGCTATGGCCGATACCTTATACGAAGAACATGGACCTGCCGCCGGTGAACTCCCGGATGCGCCGGTCATCGTCGATAGCGGGAGATTTCTTTTTTTCATCGGGCTGACACTCGATGCAATATTTTTCATCACGTTCTCAGCCGGCTATTACGCGCTTCGTTCCAACACATTTGTCTGGCCACCGCCCGATTTGCCGAATCTTCATCAAGGGATGATCGCGATAAGTACGGCCTGTATTGGCACGGCAGCGGCGCTGCTGGCGCTGACGGTCTTCGCGCAGAATCGGAATGCGCTCCGAACGATGCGTGCCTCGCTCGTGCTCGCCATTTTTTGCCTCGCCGGGTTCCTCGGGACGAATGCCATCGAATGGCGTTCGCTCATCGCGAGCGGCCTTCCGATTCGCACCGTTTTCGGTGGGATTTATTTCGTCCTCACCGGGCTGTTCCACCTGCATATTATCGCTGCGACGGTCTATATCCTGAGCAAATACCGCTGGACGCTTCGCTGGCGCCGCTATACCCGCTCCGCTGTCAGCATTGCCCACCTATCTTATTTCATGGACGCGATGCTCTTCGTCTGGCTCGGGATTTTTTATGTGATTTATCTTTGAGGCACGGCGGCGGCGGCGTTTCAATTCTCGCTATTGGCAATCCTTCGCGCCTTCG
Source organism: uncultured Bacteroidota bacterium (assembly GCA_963702215.1). Lineage (GTDB taxonomy): Bacteria > Bacteroidota > Ignavibacteria > Palsa-1295 > Palsa-1295 > PALSA-1295. The sequence goes on along the minus strand of OY969726.1, from coordinate 2,927,819 downwards.
TCAATCCACTGGCCAATTTTGAGGACTTGGTTCGGCGGCAGCGCGGGCTGGGGAAGCGGTGGCATACGGGAGTTCGCGTCGAACTGGATGATCGCCTGATAGATTCGGCTTCCTCGCGCGTTCCCGGGGATGATGTTTCGTCCGTTTACGGTTCCCGAGTAAGTGAGCGCAGTGAATCCGGCGCGGCCTCCGGCATCGTGGCAGCCGCTTGCGCCGCAGCTCGCCGAAAGAATCGGCAGAATATCGCGCGTGAAGCACCGCTCGGAATCGCTGGCGTTCAAGAGTGTGATTGTCGCCTCGGAAAATTCTGTATTATCGGTTTGGGATACGGCGCGGATGGTCGCTTGCACGCCGTCGGAGTCGATGCTGGCAGGCGGAGTGTAAAGCCCGGCATCGGATATCGTTCCCGGCCCGCTTTCGATCTCCCAGCGGATGGCGGGGACAACGTCGATCGTATCGACTAAAAATTGCTGGGTTGCATTCGTCAGCATTGTTTCGAAGCGCGGATTCACGGTGAAAGCCGTGTCAAAGGGATGCACCAGCACTACCGGGAATTCCACGTATCGATTCGGGTCGTCGTCGGAGGTGACTCGAATCGTTACCAAATTGCTATACGAGGTGAAAAGCGGCGCCGAATAAATGGCGGTGAGTCCATTTGCAGCAATCGTTCCGTTGTTCGCGCCGTCCACGGACCATGTTACCGTTCCTGCGCTCGAAAAACCAAGGACGCTTGCCGACAGTGCAAGGTGGCCGCCGAACGTAACGGTTGCCGAGACCGGGGAAACGTGAACCTCCGTGAGGTTCACATCCGGGTTGGAATCGACCGTGTACTGGCAGCCGGAGAGCACGTATGAAGTTTGAAGGATGAAGTATGAAATAAGGAGCACCGCGAAACTCCCCCGGCGAAGCCGAGGATTAATGGTTCCAGTCCGTTTTAACACCATTGGTTTCATTCCCAACAATAATGAAGTAAATAGGTCATTGCGAGGAGAATGATGCGAACGAAGGGTGCATCATCCGACGAAGCACTCTCTTCGGTTTCAAGCGAGGGATTGCTTCTTCGGAATCACTTCGTTCCGTGATTCCCCCTCGCAGCGGCATTCGTAAAATTCGGAACGACATTCGATAACGTTCTTTAGTAAAACACATGTAATTGCCCCGTCCATTGGCCGGTGTGGGTTCCCGCCCCGTAGAACGGATTCTTATCCAGCACGCGATATTCGGGCCGGAGTTCGATATAGGGCCACGGGAAGAATTCCAGGCCGGCCACGAACTCGGTCGCGTAGTTGAGCGATTGGCCGGGATAGACTTCTGTCATCCCCCACCCATAACGCCACTCCGCGGCGAGCCACGATGTCAGTTCCAAACTGCCGAGCACGGAAAAATTCCGAACGATGCGGTTCACCGCATCTTTATTATACATGCCTTCAAGATAGAATGTCGCTTTATCCGCCAAACCGAGTCCGGCCCAGCCATTGATCATCCGATATGAACCATTCACGAGGATCGAGCCGCCCAATTCGCCATTCAAACCTTGCTCGAGCAGTTGCGGCCAGAACATTACGCGCGCGGAGAGCGTGGGATGCGAGAAGTCGAAACTCGAGGTGATGTTGCCAACCGATGGATCGATTTGCGCAAGATTGCGTGCATTAAAGATTCCCGCGTTCACCGTGAGCCAGCGAATGCCTTCGTAGGTTAGTTCCGCTCCGATTTCATTGTAATAAGGCGGTATAAGTTCCAAATCCTGATCCGCGGCTTCTTCATGCGTAAAGAGCGTGTGATCGTCCTGCCGAATGCTGATGCTTGGCTCGATCATTCCCACCCGAATCGAAGGCAGCGTAATGCCCGGCGAATACATCAGCGTGGCATCGTAATCGGTTTCGCCGGGATACAGGCCGCTCGAAGTTCCGAAGAGATCGGTCGGGCTGGTCACGGCGCGCACATAAACGCTTGCCCAATTGATATTGGTAAATGCGGTAATCGTCGGTGTGGGAATCACCGCGAGCGAGGTCGTAAGCTGCATCGGGATAAGAAGTTCCTGCCCGGTCGTGGAAAGCCGCACAAGCTGGAAACGCGCATCGGCGCCCGGAACGACCGTGCCGTGGTAGAGCATGTTGGTCGCGGGAATGCCGGAGGTATCCGCGCCGCCCCACATGGCAAGGCCGGTTTGGCTCATCATTTCCCATCCGAGTTCCGTCCGAATGCCGCTGCCCTGTGGATCGAAATGGCATGCGGAGCAGCGGGTTCCCGTGAGCAGCGAAAAGCGAGGAATGGCAACGCTTTTCGATGCGATCATTGTAAAAAATATGCCGATAAAAATCTGGATACCGAAACTCGATACCCGATGCCCGATCCATCGTGGGCGATGGCCCGATACCCGGTTACTATTCATTTGGGAATGACCTGGATTTTTGCCACCTTGGAGGCGGCATCGTACGTGACCGCATAGGAATTGAGCGGCGCCGTCGCCGGACCTTGAACCACAGTTCCATCGAGCGCGAAGAGCGAGCCATGGCAGGCGCAATGGATGTCGCCGTGCGCAAGCGTGCTATCGACGGAGCAGCTTTGGTGTGTACACCGCATCGAGAAGGCGAGTATGGTTCCATCCGGGGTGAGCGTAACCATCACACCGAAGCCATCGGGCGCAATCACATTCGGCACCTGAAACGCCGGGCTGCCCTGCGAAAGCGCCGAGACGCTGACCGACACGCTACCATCCGGCCCGATGGCTGACGTGGTGTTCTCCGGTAGTAGCGGAACGGAGGTCGGCGTGCAGGATTCGATGAGTGGCAACACTACGGTCATCGGCAACGAAGCGCCAAGCACCGCGCCACCGGCGAACTTCGTCAGCCCCGTTAAGAAATCTCTTCGTGTGGAATTCATGGTATAGATATGGACACGAAAGTCCGCCATTGAAATTCAAGAGTCACGCCAAAAACCGTGGCGCCAGCGTTATCCGAGTAAACTACTCGAAGCGTTCGGCGCGTAAAACATGAGGATCGACCGAACGACGAAATAAATCGCGAAGAGGATCATCGCCACGCCAAAGCCGCGTGTAACGCGCCGCGCGCCCTTCGGTGAAAACGATTGGTGCCGCCGGTGAATCACGATGGAGAAAAGTGTGAGGTAAGAACCAATTCCAAGCACTCCCGCCAGGAGGAAAAAGAAACGGGAGGTAGCCGTGAGTGTGTGTGCCACTCCCAAATCCTGAAGGAATCGCGCCGCGAGCAGCCACCATGCGATCATCATGGGATTGGTGAAGGCCAGTGAGAACCCAGTGATAAAAGCGAGCCGCTGGCTGGCCAGCTTTTTCCGCGCCGCGACCGTTGCCGGATGCTCCGTAACCGGAACTCCTTCGACGGCCTCCGCGGGAACCCGGTGCGACATCAGTTTGCCCGTGTATTTGCTCTCGCGGAAAATTCCGATGCCAAAAATGAGCATCAGCGCCGCGTTCACTAACCAGAAGATCGCCTGCACTTCCTTGTTTTGCAGGAATGGCGCAAGGCCATAGAGCGCAATCGCGCCATACACGAAATCCGAAGAGATGGAGCCCGCGACGACGATAAGCGCGGAGGCCAGGTATCCATTCAGCGAACGCCGGGCCGCTTCGATCTGAGAAGCTCCAATGGGTATCGCCGCCAAAAATCCGAGAAAATATACGCATACGAGGAAGAGGGCCGTGTCAAAAAGCGTACTCACGTTCTGGCGTTAGCGCGATGGTTATCGGTGGTTGCTCGTATGGTGAGCGGTCTTGCGGTGAGCGCTCATTCGGTGGGCGCTCATGCGCTAGCCGGCCCTTCGAGGATCGATCCGGCGACCGATCGGCCGTCCGTTTAGTAAAATATGCCGAAATATATTGTGCGATCTCGGCTTCCGGCAGCCCATCGAAGCAGCGTACCTCGCTGCACGATTTCCCGAATTTATTAATGCAGGAAATATTGCGGCATACGGCCGGCGCGGAGAACGAGCGCGAAGGAACGTCCTGATTCGCCGGTACGTGATGCGGCTGCACCGAATCGTAGCCATACATGCGGGAGTCCGTTGCGCCATAGATGGCGAGCACAGCGGTCTGATTACGCATCGGAGTAGATCCGGTGCGATTCACCATGATCTTTCGGCACGCCGAAATGTGCAACGGCCCCGTATCGCCCGAGATAAACATATCCGAGGCGTCAATTAGTGCGGTATAGGCTTCGATTGGGACGTGCGGAACGATAACCACTTTCCGCGCAAGCGGCGAATGATCGCCCATCTTCTCAAGCTCGGCCATAAGCCGCGCTTCGATGCCCTGGTTCGAATACGCTTTGCCAAGCAGAATCGCGCGGACTTCTTCCAAACCGGCGATATGTTTCAGAAGCCGCGCCTGGATTTCAAACGGAATCTGCCCATATTGCGATGTGGCGTCCGGATTGAAAAACACCAGTCCGCGCCCAGGTGCGAGGCCATGCGACTCCAAAAATGTCTTCGCTCTTTCCACGGAGCCGCTTGAAAGGTACACCGTATTGGCGTTGAGTTGAATGGCTGGCTCGGCGAAATTTCGTTCCTCGAATTTTTTCGCGCGTCCCGCTAAAAATTCCGAGACGAACTCACGCGCGAAATAAGAAATATGGCGGCGACCCTTCGCTTTCCAGGCTCGAAGCATATACGCGGCGAACGGCACATATAGCTGCACCACGCGCGTCTTTGCCGGAAGCTGGCGCGCATCCAGGAATGGCCCCATGTTCAGAACCGCGGCAAACGATTCCTCGGCGATCAATTGCCGCAGCCGGTCAAGGTCCGATCCGGTTGGGAACCCACGCTCGCCCTTCACAAAATTATGGACGCGAACGCCTGGCATTCCCCGAACCAGTTCCCCGCCTGTTCCATTGCACACGCAATGCACTTCAGCGTTCGGGCGGGCCGCTTGAATGGATCGCAAACATTCGGAAGCGAGCACGGCGTCACCGATACATACATCCACCACGAACAGAATCTTCGAAGTCGATTCCATCGTTACGGCAATTTTTTCCCAATGCCGGCGATGCTTCCCGATGACGAACGATGCGACGGGCCGGCTTCCGAATATCCCCACCAGGCCGCGTTCGAAGAGCCTTGGCGCGACGCGCGGGGAAATATCCGTTGCCTTGTCGAGGATACGAAGTCCAATCTGGGAAAGTCCTCGGTTTAACATGTCGAAATTTCTGGAAAAGTGCTGATACGAAAAACCATCACTGGCCGAAACGATAATTGAACGAAACGAAGAGCCCGCTCGCCCGCCGAAGATTCGGCGCTTGCGGAGTATAACAAGTAATGCCGGTTATACCAGCCTGAAATTCTCTGCTTATATTGTAGAATGCAGAAACTTCGGCGCTCACGCCCAAGGCGCCGGCGGAAACCGGGGCCCCATCCGCGCCCGTCGCGGGAGCATAATATGAGGAGGAGGAATAAAGGTACGCCGGCCCTGCCAGAGCGCGGACCTCGACCGGGCCGAAATCCGTCGTCCCGCCCAGCAACAGCGAATATTGCTGCTCGCTTTCATTCGAGAGAAAAGGGGCTGTCAGGCCAGGATGGTGCACCAGTTCATCGTGGATATCCCGGGATCCATTGCTGTTCGTAAAGGAAACCGCAATCGTTTTCCATCCATCCTGAAAGCCGAGCTCGCCCCGCTCGGCCATGATCCGAAGTTCCGAGAAGGTTGCACCGCCTGAAACGCAAGCGAACCAATGGTTCGAAGCCGCGACCTTCATCTCAGGCGCCGAAGGGTGAAGAATGAGGGATGACGGCTGAAGGATGAGGGATGAGGGTTGAAGGTTGAGGGATAACGGTTGAAGGATGGAGGATGTAGGCTGAAGGTTACGTGAAGGTAGCTCCAAAGCCGCAAACGATGCAAGAGCTTGATCCGAGGCACGCGCAATCCGCGAGGCGGCAACTGGAACTTGTGTTTGCGTTACAACCGGCGAAGAGGTAAAATTTGCAGCGATCTGCCCCGACAGGTCAGGCCGATAAGTGAGATGTGAGCTATTGGGCACGTCGTGCGCACTTGGCCCAGCCATGTTTAGCAAAACCGTCGCTGCCACCACGCCGACGACCAGCGCCTCGGCCATCACGCTCCTAAGCTGGCTCCAGAGGGAAATTGCAGCCACACGTTCGAGCACGCGCTCGCGGATAGCGTTCGCCGATACGGGCGAGCGCAATTCGCGCAGCGAAGCCAGCGGATCCTGCAAATGGTCTGGTATGTTCATGCTTCTTGCCAATGGAAAGCGTGGGCCAATTTCGGTGCGACATGGTCGCCAAATTTTTCCGGGTCGAACTCGCGGTCAGCCAGCATCTCCTTTAGTCGCACGCGTGCGCGGCTCATCCTCGATTTGACGCCGGAAACCGTTCCGCCCTGGATCTCCTGAATTTCTTTGATTGAAAGCCCCGAAAGCTCAAAAAGCACAAGCGCCTCGCGTTCTTTTAGCGGAACCCGTTCCAGCGCGCGAAGCAGCAGATCCAGATCGTGCGACGATTCTCGCGTGGCCTCGTCACAGAGACCGACCGCTTCTTCGAGCGGCGCGAATAACCGGCCCCGCCACTGTTTTCGCCTCTGCAACCGGACTGCAATGGTGCTCAGGAATTTTCGGAATGCCTTCACATCCCGCAGCGCCGGAAAGCTTTGGTACGCGCCTAACATCGTATCGCTCATGAGGTCGCACGCGTCGTCGTAATTTTTGGTGAGCGAACGGCAGAGCCGCCACGCATGGTGGCGCTCCTGCTCGATAAGGTCCCAAAATAGTTGATCCGTTGTTTGCACTTCGCCTGTGCTCTTACGCGCTCTCATTAGTTAGGTGACCGGTAATGAGTAAAAGTTTCAAGAGTTCTGGCAAGTCGGAATACCGATGCGACTCCAAAACACGAAAAACTGCGGAAGAAATCGCGTTATTGCAAAACTGACCGCAGTTTACGGCTTGCATTGAGCCGTCAGGGAACGCGCTATTTCATCACGACGAAACGCCGCGACACAACATAGCCGCCAGAGGAGACCCGCAAAAAGTATGCACCCGCTGGCAGCGTATGAAGATCGAACGACGCTTCCGTTGCCGGGTCAAGTGCAATCTGCTTCTGAAGTTCTTCCGCGCCGAGTACATTCAGCACTTCCGCATTGCAGGAAGAGTACCGCGCATCCCCGCGCGCAAGGGTGAAATCGAGCTTCTCCGGCGTTGCAGCTATAGCAATAATCGTTACCGGCAGATTCTGCATCGTCTTCGTGAGCGCAGCGTCGCCGCAGGCGAGTTCCAAGGTAAAGCCGGCATCCTGCGCGCTCGTATCGAGCGAGGCTACGCAGGGTGGTGATGTTTCGCCCCCGGCCACGAACTTTTGCCCGCTAAGCGTGATCGGCGTTCGCTCGTTTTTTGCGAGATAGGATTGAAACAGGAGGGTCGCAATCGTATCGCGGTCGCTGGCGGGCCGCATCGCAAAGGAACGCTCCGTCAGCCCGTTCGCAAGCATCGAAGAATCCATCGGATAAATATCCGATTGAATCGGGTTTTGGTAGCTGAGAAGATCGTTATCGTAAATCAAATCGAAATCGACCTCGCTGGCTTGAGTGGGAACCGTTCCCAACCGCAAAATATAGACCGGCACCAATGCTCGAATGGGCGCGCTATCCTCCGCCGCAAGGTGAAGCGCGAACGAGCCGGGGTAGTCGATGCCGCGTGAGAGGATGACGGGAAGCAGTGGTTCGTCTAAGTTCCCACTAAAGTCTATGGTGTCCCTGTTGTCCCTTGGATGCCCAACCGTATCCAGGCTGGTGAGAATTGGTAACACGGTTTGCTCCCCTACCGGGATGATTAGGGGCAGGGACGGCAGAGGCGCGAAGGACATAAAGGCATTTGCAAAAGAGATGGCCGTTATTGTATCCGGCTCGCAGCCGGTGTTCGTGAGGGTGATGGAAGAATCGCGCTCTTCGCAGATGGAGGTGGTACCGAAGTCAATCGCCTGACGATTGAGCGCGGCGAGTTTCGTTCCGGGAACGATCGTGGCGGAAAGCGCGATCGTGGTATCGAACGCCCGGCCGTCATCCAAGCCAGCGGCATGGAGGGTGAGCGTGCTCGTTAGTTTCCCAACGAGGGAATCCGCAAATGCTATCCGATACTCCACCGATTCGTTCGGCGCCAGCACCGTATCTCCGCCGCTTACGAGCGTGAATCCGGTTCCCGCAGCAACCGCCGCGCCGGAGAGCGCGAGCGAATCGCAACCCGTGTTTGTTAGCGTAACCTCCGTATCCCCCGCTGCATTGCACCGCGAGAATGGGCCGAAATCCAAAGCGGTTTCGGAGAGCGAAAGCGTCGCGGGTGCGGAAATCGCATTGATCGTTAGGAAGAGCGGGAGGTTTGTTCCGGGCTTTCCCCCAATATCGTCGAAGCTGTATTCCACCTGCTGCTGCGACCACGCCGGCCCCGATGGAGTAAAATGAATACGAACCCTAAAACTGCTATCCGGCGGAAGCGAGAACGGGAACTGCGGATCGTCCGCACTCCAGCCGTCCTGCCATGAGGTTCCATCGCCAGTTACGGTGATCGAGTCGCAACCCAAATTCCTGAGGGTGATAAGCGTGTCGGCTTCGGAACAAACGTTGAGTGTATCCAACGCGATCGAAGCATCACTTGCGACAAGCGCGCCCGCCGAGGAGGTGAAGGTCACGCGGATTTGGACGGTCGTATCGAAAATGGCCACCGACCCCAAGTACTTCCCTCTGATGTGCGCCGTAATGACGTAAGCTCCATTCAAACCTTGCGGCGGGAAATCGATCAGCAGGGTATCGACTTCGCCGGCGGCGAGCGTCCGCGAAAAAGAAAGATTTGTCGAATATTTTAGAGGATCGCTCAGCGTCAGCGTGCAGCTTGTGAATTGGATGCTATCGCATGGAAGCGATTGGAGAATCAGTGGCACAAGGGATTCCCGGCAGCCGGAAACGGTCATGGAATTCGGGGCGATCGTTCGAGGGCTCGCCGGATCGGGAAGCGTAACATAGATCAGGTTCTCGAATGTATCGATCCTCCCGCCGGACCACAGGGAATGCCCAAACACCACGATCATCGAATAATACGTACCTGGAACCGCCTGCGAGACGGCGATCCAGAAGGTATCGCGGCCGCCCGGCAGGATCGTATCGGGCGCATTCCTGCCAAGGATGCTTAGTCCGTTGGAGTCCAGGAATTTAATCGAATCGACCCAAATGGTATCGCATGCATCCGCCGTGAGCGTCAGCGGCAGTAGGGCCGTACTGCACGACTTCAGTTTAACAGTAGGAGTCAGATAGATTTCCGGACGCTTTGGATTCAACTTGAACGCGATAGAAGTATCCCAGATTGCCGGTGTGCGACAGGCCGGTTCCGACCAGGCCGAATCATGAAAATAGAAGCGGCCACTTTCCTGCCCTTGCGGCAAAGAGACACTAAACCGAATCGGCAGACCGTTGGTGGTTCCATCCAGCCACATCGTGGTATCGGCTGGGAAAATGCTGGAACCGTCCTTTGTGAATCCATGCACGTAAACGGAATCCGGGCCGAGGCTTTGATCGAAAATGATCGTTACGGCCGAGAGCGAACATTCGCTCGAAGAAATGCTATCCGAAAACACTGGCTTTGGCTGGAGCGGGACGGCGAGAGTGAAGGAAGTGTCCCACACCTGAGAGATAATGCCCGCGCACAAGACCGACTCGAAACCGGAATCTCGAAAATAGAACGTTTCACTAAGGAGGTTCTTCGGAATCTGGACGAGGTACGTAATCGTCTCGCCACCGCCCGACCCTGTAATAGACGTATCGACGGGTGTGAGAATCGAACCATTCTTCGTGGAAGCGTGAATCCAAAGTGTCGATGGACCGGATAATTTATCTACCGTGACCGTGAGCGTGAAAAGACACCCCCCTCCGATCCGGAGTTGCGGGGAGACGATCGGGTTATTGGATGGATTACTGCCTTGGTCCCAAAGCCAAATGTCCCCATGAACCGGATCGATGAGATACCTGCTGAGTCTGCCAAAAGCGAACATTCTTTGGTCGTCCAGCGTGGAAGCCGGGCCCCCGACAGATTCCCAGGTTGCACCACTGTTCGCCGAACGAAAAACGCTGTACAAACCCTGCACATATAGCACGCCGTTATTGGCGCCCTCTAAGATGTCGTGTGCGGACGCTGAGAAATCGTGGCGTTCTATCCAGGACATCCCGCCCGAAGTCGAGGCATAGAAGACCGCCTTGTCGCCATCGGTGACCGTGTAAAACGTCCCCGAGCAGGTATCCGCGGCCATGTTGTACCCACAAGGTGGGTATGGGAACGGTTCCGCGGCCCAGTTTTCTCCGCCATCGCTGGAAGCAACATTTTCCGTTTGGTCGTCCCGCGCCGCCGCGCAGCTCAGCGGATTGATTCTGGCGAAGCTCGTCCCGCGCATCATCCCGCTTCCCGCGAGATTCATCCCCTGGATCTGGCCGTTCGCGTCGAGATAAATATCGTCCGCATTCACGAGGGTAGCCGATGTTAGTTCCCACGTCGCACCGCTGTCGGTCGATTTCCATACACAGCTCGAACCGCTTGCGGCATAGAGATTCTTTCCGTCGAGGAGGCGAAGGGAACGGCAGACCGCCGGAGTCTCGGGATACGTACTTTCCTTCCACGTCCCGGAGTTGTAATAATAAATATGCTCGTCACCACCCACCACACCGTGGGCCGTGTCCCAGAAATATGCGCATCGGAAGGAAAAATTCGCAGAAAAGCTCCCGATTTTTGTCCACGTCTGCGCCGTCGCACAGCTTACGCAGGCGAACAATCCGGCAACCACCGCGCCGGCAACAATCCATCGAGACGAGAAGCGAAGCATAGCCTTTCCTCCAAACCTTTGATTTCGGCGTCTATCAATAAAACGCGCGAACCCGCACTGGTTACAAAACTCTTTTGACGATTTCACCAACGATAGCCAGGGTGGAAGCATTCGCATACTGCCCCGCGCTATGAAAACGATTCGGTGAATGTCTCATGGAAACATAATTCAGTTCGGAGCCCTCAAAAGGTTACACCGCCCGTTCCGCCATAAAATCAATAATTTTCAAAAAAGCGTCGGCGCCCCTTGACTTTGCATTTCAAATCAATTATATTAGCACCGTCTTTTAGGGGCACCTATTCGGCAAGTATGAGTTATGAAGTATAAATCGAAGTGCTCAGAAGGGCGTTGCTCATTGAAAACAGATGGTGATTTTAGTCTGCTTCATGAACGAAAGGGAGCGATTTGGCGATTCCAGAAGATTTAGATAGTTTTCAATGAATTATGAATTGACACACACACAACTCTCTTTTCTATAAGAATCCAGCTTCGGTAAATTATGCTAAATCTAACCGAAAAAAATGCGACGATAGGCACCTATTTCCCGAAGGATAATGAGGAAATGAAACTTGCCGGAGGAGGATGTTTGTCACATTTATTTTCCTCCCTCGCGGACTTAATCCCCCGATTTTTTCGTTCTTGGACAACCCCATTTTGCGGCAGCGTTTACTCAGTAACGAGCATTATTTTTCCGCTCGTTACTCATCGCGCATTACTCATCCACTAATATTGCATGGCAACCATTACCGAAAAAATACTACCTCGCCAACTCGAAGATGAAATGCGCGATTCGTACATTGATTATTCGATGTCCGTGATCGTTTCGCGCGCCTTGCCGGATGTGCGCGATGGGCTGAAGCCCGTTCACCGCCGCGTGCTCTTTGGCATGAACGAGCTGGGGCTTGGCCCGAACCGTCCGTATAAGAAAAGTGCCCGCGTGGTTGGCGAAGTGCTCGGTAAGTATCATCCGCATGGCGATGTGGCCGTGTATGACACGATCGTCCGCATGGCTCAGGATTTTTCGATGCGCCATCCGCTGGTGCAGGGTCAGGGGAATTTTGGTTCCGTCGATGGCGATCCGCCCGCGGCCATGCGTTACACCGAAGCGCGCATGACGCCGCTCGCGATGGAGATGCTGCGCGATCTGGAAAAAGAGACGGTCGAGTTCGGCCCGAATTTCGACGATACGCTGAAACAGCCGCTCGTCATGCCCGCGGGCATTCCCAATTTACTTATTAATGGTTCCACCGGGATTGCGGTCGGCATGGCGACGAATATTCCGCCGCACAATCTTACGGAAGTCATCAACGGCTGCCTTGCCTATATTAAGGATCACAACATAACGAGCGCGGAGCTGATGAAGCATATCATCGCTCCCGATTTCCCGACCGGCGGAATTATTTATGGCTACGATGGCGTGCGCGACGCCTATACCACAGGCCGCGGCCGCGTGATTATTCGTGCCAAAGCGAATATCGAAACCGGAAAGAATGACCGGGAATCTATTATAGTTACCGAACTTCCCTATCAGGTCAACAAGGCGAACATGATCGAGAAGATCGCGGAGATGGTTCGCGATAAAAAGATCGAAGGCATTTCGGATATGCGCGATGAATCCGATAAAGATGGCTGCCGCGTGGTTTTCGAGCTGAAGCGCGACGCCGTGGCAAAAGTGGTGCTGAATAATCTGTACAAGCACTCACAAATGCAGACGACGTTCGGCGTCATCATGCTTTCGCTTGTCAAAGGCGTGCCGCGCGTGCTCGAATTGCGCTCGAATGATAAAATATTATATCGAGCACCGGAACGATGTTGTCCTGCGCCGCACGAAATACGATCTGGATCAGGCCGAAAAACGCGCGCATATTTTAGAAGGCTATATCATTGCGCTCGATAATATCGACGAAGTGATTAAGACCATCCGAGCATCGAAAGATACAGAAACCGCGCAAACGCGGCTCATGAAGCAGTTCAAGCTTTCAGAAATTCAGGCGAAAGCCATTCTCGATATGCGCTTGCAACGCCTTACCGGACTCGAACGCGAGAAGATTCAAGCGGAGTATCGCGATTTGCTGCAACAGATCGAAAAGTTTAAATCCATCATTGCCTCGCCGGAACTGCAAATGAAGATCATCGGGGATGAACTTGCCGAAATCAAGAAGAAATTTGGCGAAGCGCGGCGCACCGATATCGTCTATGATACCAAGGATTTCACGATCGAAGACATGATCGCGGAAGAGGATGTTGTGGTAACCATTTCGCATGGCGGATTCATCAAGCGGTTCCCGGTTTCCGGTTACCGCCGGCAGGGCCGCGGCGGCAAAGGCATTACCGGCGCCGCCACGCGCGAGGATGATTTCCTCGAGCACATGTTCATTGCCTCGACGCATCATTATATTATGTTCTTCACCGATCGCGGCCGCTGCTATTGGCTGAAAGTGCATGAAGTTCCCGAAGCGGGCCGTACTTCGAAGGGCCGCTCCATTGCGAATCTGCTCGAAAAGCCGCCGGAAGAGCGAATCACCGCGTTCATCAACGTGAAGCAATTCGACGAGGCGCATTTTGTAACCATGGTTACCGAGCATGGAACGATTAAGAAGACCGTGCTTTCTGCATTCGGCAATATTCGCCGCGCTGGAGTGCAAGCGATTACGCTCGATACCGGCGATTCGCTGAAAGACGTTCGCCTCACCAACGGACAGCAGGAAATCATCATCGGCACGCACGAAGGCATGGCCTGCCGCTTCAACGAAAAAGATGTGCGCGATATGGGCCGCACTGCCGCGGGCGTGCGCGGCGTCCGCCTCGACGAAGGCGATAAAGTGATTGGCATGATTGCGCCGCACCGTTCGGGAACTACCGTGCTCGTCGTAAGCGAAGAAGGCTATGGCAAGCGCAGCGAAGTTTCGGATTATCGCCTCACGCGGCGCGGCGGCAAGGGCGTCATCACCATGAAGGCCACGGAAAAAACGGGCAAGCTTGTCGCGATGAAGGAAGTCGTCGATAATGACGATCTGATCTGCGTGACGAAGGATGGCCTCGTTATTCGCCAGCATGTTGCGGAAATCCGCGTGATGGGAAGGAATACGCAGGGCGTGCGCGTCGTGCGTCTGAACGAAGGCGACCGCCTCGCCGCCGTCGCCAACGTTCCCGCCGATGAGGACAAGGAAATCGAGGAAGCGGAAGCAGCATCGCCCAAAAAACCGGACGGCCCTCCGCCGCCGGATCAGCCGACGATTTTTGAGGAGTAAAATCGATTGGAAGGAACATCTAACCACACCCGGTATGGAACTTTGACGTTTTAACTTATGATTTCAATGGACGATGTATGAATCTACGTGCTCGGATTGCGGCTTAGTATTAAAGGAGGAATTCAATTTCTGTCCCAATTGTGGCAGTCCGGTTGCACACAACGGGTTTTCTACCCCTGAAGTAAAGATTATTGATGTCTTGGAAACAACCGGCGGGCCGTTGCAAGTCGATGTGTTGGCGGAACGTACTGGGCTGGAAGTAAAGGATATCTTAGTACATCTACTGACATTGGAGCTTAAGTCCACTGTGCGTCAAATGGCAGGGAAGCAGTTTGTGCTTGTGAAAAGCAAACCCGCTCATGCTACTCCGAAGCAGTTAGAACATAGGTCGCCTGCTAAGCTAGGAGAGGGCATTGAGCCGACGCCTACATCCGTAACCATCGAATTCCGATTTTCAACATCACCTTCGTACGAGTTCGCAGTTGAAGCAGCGAAAAAGTTTGAAGGATATCAAGCAACTGGCCGCGATAAGAAAGTAGTTCATCAGGTGACTGTCCCCTTCGAAGAGATCGAGTCCCTTCGCAGTTTGCTCGAATACCTGAAAGGTTTTCGAAATAGGGCGGTACTTTTGGACGGAGTCAAGACCCTTTGGGACAGCGTTTTTTCATTCATGGGGTGTCTTGATCGGAAGCGTGAAAGTTTTAAACCGGAACTATACTGCTTTGGGGATGTGAGTAGCGATAATTTAAATATCGTAGGTTGTATTCACGCGATGGTGCCCTTTAATTCATATGCTGCCTGGTGCTGTTATGGGAGGTGGTTGAACGAGGACGGGGATTGGGAGTTCGACAAGGAAAGGATTCGCTTCGAAATTCGAAAACATTTGCACACGTACAAGTTATGTCCCGCTCTTGATCTTTCAAGAATCGAGGACTTTCTTGCCGCACTACCGAATATCGTCAACCCGCTCAGGGATAAGACTTGGAAATTTGTTGAGCAGTACGGCGCCGAAAACGCCTCGGGGTTTAAGTTTAAAACAGAGAGGTATGGAATCGAGATGACCGCGACGGCAAAGGGAGCCGCGCCGAACGGTAAAGACGCCGTTTTGGAAATTGGGAAAAAATTAAAAATTAAACTTCCCGTTGCGATCATATAAAAACATAGAACAGCATTCGCAGCCACCTAAGAAACTCGGGGAGCCAAACAGGCTTGAAAAAAGTTGTCAACACAATGTTACGTACCTTCAGGGCCAACATGGATGATCGTCAGCGGCTGGAGGGAAGTATTTTTGAGACATATAATGGCAAAGCAAAAACCACCTTTTGAAGCGAATGAAAAGGCTCTTCAGGAACGTCTTTTTTAGTGTTCTTGAAGCCTATCTGCGCGACGGATCCGATAGGGAAGCCGTTATTATAGGCTCTACTCATGTTGATGAGCTACTTCAAGCTATTTTGCTCAAATATTTCGTTCCCCCACGAAAACCGAAAGAAGAGAATTTACTTGATAATGGAGGTCCATTAGGATCGTTCTATGCAAGAATTAATGTTTGTTACCGGCTTGGCTTGTATAACGAGGGATTCCACGATGTTCTTAATGGCATCCGTGAAGTGCGAAACAAGTTCGCGCATGATATTATAGGTAAATCCTTATCCGATTCAGATATTCTTGATAAGACGGCATTTCTTCTTAATAAGTGTGACCAGCGCAGTGTTCATTGGCTGAAAGATCCCATAAGCCGCGGCTCGAACTCACAAAGTAGCCAAGATTTTAGAATCCTTATCGCCCATGCAATCGTGACCCTTCAACATTTGCTGTTAAACGACCGCTCTGCGAAGAATTGAGCTTCGCGGATAACCACCCCTCCTCGAAAAAAGTTATCCGCTCGAATGTTACAATCCTTCAAAGCCATTTTGGGCGATCGTTGGGAACTTCATTTATGATTCCAGAACACAGCTTAGTCGTTCTTACACGAAACATTCCCGAGAAATCGCTGCTTGCCTGCGATGTCGGGACGGTGGTGCATATCTATCCCGGCGCGGCGGCGTATGAAGTGGAATTCGCGACCGGTCTCGGAAAAACGATTGCTGTTCTCACACTCAAACCGCAGGATATCCGCATAATCGCTTCGGAGATTCTTCATGTGAGGAGCGTGGCAGCACATGTCTAATACGAACCGCATCGCCGCCGTCGCAAACGTTCCCGCCGATGAGGATAAGGAGATCGAGGAAGCGGCCGCGGCATCACCGAAGAAACCGGACGGCCCGCCGCCGCCGGAGCAACCGACGATATTTGAGGAATGAGAGGCATGGCAAACGGAAAGCATTACGAATTTGCGATGAAGGCAGTTCTAAACGCCGTGAGCCCAATATTGTCTAAAAAAGAATTATTGCGGGCCGCTGAAATAAATATGAGCACAATGACCATTTATGGCGGGGATGGAAATCCAAAAATGGCATATAAACCGACACGTGACGAGCAGTTTATCTTAAAATTATTTGGCGCATTTACGGAATTGTCAAGTACTTATGATGCATTGCAGGACATCGCCGAATACATTCGGCAATTTCCTCGAATTAAAGGACTTTCAAAAGTTCGATGGTTGCAGCATCAAGTTATGCTATATCGCGAAGAGCTCTATATTTTGTGCGAGAGGATGGAATCATTCTGGAGTATCGTTCTTAAAATGTATCGGACGAATCCCTCGCAGAAACAGAGATCACGAGATATTGCGCAGGTTAAAAAATGGGCCCAAATAAATTTGGACGAAGTCTTGCCAATTCGAGTACGGCATGATCATGTTCACGTTGAACGCCAAAAGGACCCTGATTTATCTGAGCTTTCATCCCTCGAATTTCTGCTACCCAGGATTCCTGAATTGAAGGAGCCTTACAACCTTTTTATTCGAGATGCAAGAGCCAAGTGGAGAAATACTTTTTTAGATGGCAATAAGCATATTGCAGAAATCTTAAATTCTTATTTCGAATCGTTGAATAAAATTATTTTAGATAAGAATAACAAACTCATCTATTCGGTGGTAATATAATAGCGGGATGACGATTAGTTACTTCCCTTCCACCGATTCTCTCTACATCGAATTCACCTCCAAACCGAGCGTTGAGTCAGAAGAGGGTGCGCCCGGGGTTGTTCTCGATTTCGATAAGGATGGCGGTCTCGTTGGAATCGACATCGATAGCAACGCAAGCAAGCTTATGGATCTTTCCCGGTTTGAGCTAATTGGGTTCCCGTTTCAATCGCCATCCAAATAAGGTTCCGAAGCGCGCAATTCAGCCCTTCTTACTCGGCATCGCCTCGATAAGCGCGTGTAGAGCGTGGTTCATCTGTACAGGCATATTACACACTCTCGAAACCTCTTTATTGAGTACGGCCGCTCAAATCATAATAATATCTTAATATCAGCATCCGGAAATATTTTGTTTTCTCCAAGTGCTTTTTATTTACCAATCATTTTATTATGAATCCTGAATTATTTCGCAAGTGTCTTTTCGCTGGCTTTGGCGCGGTTCTCCTCATTCAAATGGGTTGTTCCAAGCAACCGAAGTTACCGGCCCCCGATCATATTGTAATTGCCATCATGGAAAACCGCAGCCGAGCCGAGATCGTCGGCGCCTCGGACGCGCCCTATATCAGCAGCCTTGCTACAGGAGACCATTCCGCGAATTTTACCGAGTCATTCGCCATCGAGCACCCGAGCCAGCCGAATTATTTCGATCTCTTCGCCGGAACCAACGAGGGCGTGGGAGATGATCAGTTCCCATCGAATCAGCCCTACAATACCGATAATCTTGGGCGGGAGCTGTTGGATGCCGGCAAGACCTTCGTTTCCTATTCCGAAGATATGCCGAGCGTCGGCTTTAACGGCAATAAAGATAGCTTATATGTCCGGAAACACAATGCCGTCGCGGACTGGATGGGAACCGGGAAGTTCCAAATTCCGCCTGATCTGAACCAGCCGTTCACCGCGTTTCCCACCGATTTTACGAAGCTGCCCACGGTCAGTTATGTGGTTCCCAACCTGATCGACGATATGCACGATGGAACGATTGCACAGGGCGATGCATGGATCAAAGCCCACCTGAACGATTACATCCAATGGGCGAAAACGCACAACAGCCTATTCATTATTACGTGGGACGAGGACGATCACACCGCCGGGAATAATATCCCGACAATTTTCGCCGGGGCAAAGGTCAAGCCGGGGAACTACGAAGATTCCATCACCCACTTTACCGTCCTGCGGACCATCGAGGATATGTATGGCCTTCGGCATGCGGATTCCGCCGGCACGGCGAAGCCGATTACGGATGTCTGGGGCGACTAAACGCCCCATCGGGTTCACACCATTTCCCGCACCTTGTCGCTTGCAATCGTAAGCGCGATTTCGGTTCCATCTGGCTGTCCTTTAAGGAGCGCTTCGGCGAAGTGCGATGCCTGCTTCATCGTGACTTTCGGGGGAATCGGCGGCTCGAAGGGATCGACCACCGCTTCAATGAGCACCGGCCCCGGCGTGGCGAGCGCTTCATCGAGCATATCGCCGCAGGTGCTTGGGTCGGTAATCGTGAAGGCGCTCACGCCGCACGCGCGGGCAACTGCGGCGAAGTCGATCGGCTGAAGCTCGATTTCATACTCTGGGTTCCCTTGCATCACGATTTGTTCCCATTTGATCTGGCCTAACGCATCGTTCTTAATCACAACGACCCGCACTGGAAGCTTATATTTCGCGCACGTTGCAAGTTCGGCCATAAGCATCGAAATTCCACCATCGCCAACGAAGGCAACGCATTCCCGCTCGGGATAGGCAATTTGCGCGGCGATCGCGTATGGGAACCCATTCGCCATCGTTGCGAGATTTCCGGAAAGCGAAAACTTTTGGCGGTCGCGAATCATGAAATATCGCGCCGCCCAGGTTGCGATCGTTCCCGAATCGGAAGCGATAATCGCATCCGCGCTCAGCCGCTTGTTCAATTCGTAAGCGACGACCTGCGGCTTCATCGGCAACTCGCGATACTTCGCCTGCACATTTATCAGTTCGTGCCATTCCTTCATGCCCTTTTGGGCGGTTTCTAAGAAGGATCGATCTTTTTTGGGCTCGATGAATGGTAAAAGTTCCTGTAACGATTTCTTCGCATCCCCCACGATGCCAACCTCGACTGGGAACCGAAGCCCTATGCGCATGGCATCGAGTTCGATCTGCACGCCGCGCGCCTGCTTCGGCGCGGGATAAAATTCGATGTAGGGAAAGCTCGTCCCAACCATAATGAGCGTATCGCATTTTTCGAGTGCTTCCTGCGAAGGCCTCGTGCCGAGCAATCCGATGCCGCCGGTGGTGTATGGGCTGTTATCGGGGACGCACCCTTTGCCAAGGAGCGGCTTTATAATCGGCCCGCCAACTTTTTCGGCAAGCTCTTCAAGTTCCATTCCGGCATGAAGTGCGCCGGCGCCCGCCAAAATGGCGACGCGCTTTCCCGCATTGATGATATCCGCCGCCCGCTGAATATCGCGGGAATTGGGAACCTGCCCACCGAGCGCGAATACTTCGGAGGTGTGATGCGGCACATTGCGCTCGCTGCGTTTTTTCACTTCTGCTGTCTGAATGTCAATCGGAATCGTCACATGCGCGACGCCTTTATACGAAAGCGCGGTTCGAATCGCAAGATCCGTCACATTTTGCACATGCTCCGGCCCCATGACGCGCGCATTGTACGTCGCGAACGTCCATGTAGAGCTTATCGAGTTCAACATCCTGCTGCTGGTGGGTACTCACGAGATCGTGATATTGCATCCCTGTGATCGCCAGCACGGAAGCGCCGTCGAGCTTGGCATCGTAGAGGCCGTTGAGCAAATGGATACCGCCCGGGCCGGAAGTTGCGATGCAAACGCCGAGCTTGCCTGTCCATTTCGAATAACCGCACGCCATGAAGGCGGCGGCTTCCTCATGCCGAACCTGAATAAAGCGAATTTTTTCCCGCTGCTTGCGGAGCGCCTCCATGATGCCATTGATGCCATCGCCTGGAAGACCAAACATTACTTCGACATCCCAGTCGATGAGGCATTGTACGAGAATATCACTTGCAGTCTGAGCCATACATGTTGAGAATTTATTTTTCCGAACCTCTCACAAAAAGCGCGCCGAGCTTGTAGCTGCGACCTTCAGGTCACGGCGGCGAAGCATTTCATAATTCGCCGTGACCTGAAGGTCACGGCTACACAGAACTCGGCAAGATTTTCGCTTTATCCCGGGTTATGGTCATCACCGATATTGCCGACTTGGAACGCGTCGCGCGAAAGCGCTTGCCGAAAATTATTTCCACCTATATAGAAAACGGAGGGTATGAAGAGGAAACGCTCGAGCGCAATCGCGAGGAGCTTGATAAATTGCAGCTTGTTCCGCGCGTCTTGAACGATGTTTCGAAGCGCTCGCTTTCGGTCGATATGGCGGGCATGAAAGTAACGATGCCAGTCGCACTGGCACCCGTCGGAGCGTGCGGGCTTAGCTATCCGAATGCGGAAGTGGAAGCCGCGCTCGCGGCGAAGGAATTTGGCGTGCCGTTCTGTTTAAGCACGCTTTCCATCGCGACGTTAGAAGATGTTGCGTGGGCCACCCATGCACCATTTTGGTTCCAACTGTATTTGACAAAGAACCGGGACGTTGGCGAAGCGCTCATCGAGCGGGCGAAAAAAGCAGGATTCTCCGCGCTCCTGCTGAGCATGGATTTGCACGTCCGCAGCCAGCGCCACGGTGAACAAAAGCGCGGCCTTATTGCTCCGCCGCGCATCAGCGTAGGCAATATTTACGATCTGCTGACGCATCCGCGCTGGCTGCTCTCGATGGTGCGAAGTAAACGGCGGACATTTGGGAATTTAATTGGATTAGTGCCTCATGCGAAAAATGTGGCGAAGATCACGAAATGGCTTGAAACACAATTCGATCCCACGCTGTCCGAAAAAGATATCGAATGGGTGCGTTCTCAGTGGCCGGGAAAATTATTCGTGAAAGGGATTCTTCATCCCGACGATGCTCGGGGCGCGCTCGAGCATGGCGCCGATGGCGTGATCGTTTCGAATCACGGCGGCCGGCAAGTGGATGGCGCGGTTGCGACCGCACAAGTGCTGCCGCAAATTGTCGAGGCGGTTGCTGGGCGTGGGGAAGTATTTGTCGATAGCGGCATTCGTTCCGGCATCGATGTGCTCAAAATGCTGGCCTTGGGCGCCAATGGCTGCCTTATTGGCCGCGCCTATATGTATGGATTGGCTGCGAACGGACGCAAGGGCGTGACGAAAGCGCTCGAAATTATCTGTAAGGAACTCGACCAAAATATGGCGCTATGCGGCGTGCGGGATATCAAAGAGTTGCCTCCGGATTTACTTTTACGAAATCTTACTGCTGTGAAAAAATAGCGCAGGCAAGGCACACGAATTGTGCGTGTAAGGGGCATGGAAGTAATCGTTATTACCGGTGCCTCAGCAGGAGTAGGCCGTGCGACTGCGCGAGAATTTGCGAAACTTGGCTGCAAGATTGCGCTTCTTGCGCGCGGACATGAGGGCCTCAAGGCTGCAAAAAAAGATGTGGAAGAGCTTGGCGGCAAAGCGATCACCATCGAATGCGACGTGAGCGATTCGAACGCGGTCGAGCAGGCCGCTGAGCGCATCGAGCAAGAACTCGGACCCATCGACGTGTGGGTGAACGATGCAATGTCGAGCATTTACGCTCCCTTTTCGCAGATTTCGCCAGAAGATTTTCATCGGGTTACCGAAGTTACCTATCTCGGCGCGGTCTATGGAACGCAATCGGCGCTGAAGCGAATGCTGCCGCGCAACCGCGGCGCAATCGTTCAGGTTTCGAGCGCGCTCGGTTTTCGCTCCATTCCGCTGCAGTCGGCGTATTGCGGAGCCAAGCATGCGATTGAGGGATTTACCGAATCCATTCGTACGGAACTCATCCATACGCGCAGTAACGTGCATATCTCGACGGTAGCGCTGCCCGGCGTGAATACGCCGCAGTTCGACTGGACGAAAACCGTGTTTCGGCGCAAGGGCCAGCCCGTTGGAAAAGTGTATCAGCCGGAAGTTCCCGCGCGCGCCATTGTTTGGGCCGCGCGGCATAAACGGAAACGGATTGTGATTGGCGTTCCCACGCTCGAATCGCTTATTGGCGAGCGCCTGATGAGCGGTCTATTCGATCGCTACATCTCCGATATCGCATGGAACGGCAGCATCGGCGATGAGCTTGTAACCAGCCATTACCGCGAGAATTTGTACCAGCCGGTCGATAACGAGAAGGATTTTGGCGCCCATGGCCGCTTCGATGAGGAAGCCAAATCGACGAGCGTACAATTGTGGCTTAATCTGAATCGGAGTTGGCTGCTCGGCGCGGCCGTGCTGGCCGCGGGAGCTTTCCTGCTTTTCCGGAAACGCGACGGCGCGGAATTCCCAACCTTTGAAACCGATGGCTTCAAAATTCCAGCCGAATTCGGAACGGCTCCCATCGAAAAGGTGCTCGACTAATGGGGAACATAGATCCCGAACGCTCAGCGCGGCTGAGGAACGGACTCCTCGCCGCGCGATTGGACGCCATCATTTGCGCCCATCCGAAAAATGTCCTGCTCCTCGCCGGCTACTGGCCCATCATTGGGAACTCGGTTGCCGTGAGCGATGCCGAAGGCCACACGACGCTCATCGTTCCCGAGGACGAGTTAGAATATTCCCGCAATGCCAATGCGGACGAGGTCATTCCATTCCAGGCCGGAGATTCCACGCTCGACGATATTTGCCCCACGCTCAAAAGAGTGCTGAAGAAACTCGATCAGCCGGGCCGCCGCATTGCAATCGAACGTCATCCCATTTCCGAGGAAGCCAGTTACGTTGCGATGACGCAATACGGGTTCGGAATCTCCCACATGCTGCGCGAAATTCTCCCGCAATGCTCCCTGGACACCACCGGCGTCTTCCTGGACCGCGAGCGCGCCGTCCTCACGCCGTTCGAACAGGAACAGGTTCGTGAAGCGGCGGAGATTGCATGTGAAGCTTTCAGTCATGGCGCAAACGAGATTAGGACCGGAATGACGGAATTTGAAGCCGCACAAGATTTTGAAAAGGGACTCTCCGCCTTTGCCTCGAACAAATCCGGCATCCGGCGTGCGCGCGGAATGGTATCGTGCATGTCCGGCGAACGGTCGGGGAATGCGTACGGTGCGTTCGCTATGAGTTCCAACCGCCAGATTCGGGCGGGCGAACTTCTGCTTATGCACTGTAATTCGCATGTCGATGGGTTCTGGACGGATATTACCCGAACGTATGTGATCGGCGACGTTCCCAATCGCATCTATCGCATGTTCGAGGCGCTGCTCGAAGCAAGTCGCGCCGGAATTGCATCGGTAAAAGCAGGTGTTCGAGCGGAGGATGTTGATCGCGCCGTCCGCGAAGCGCTGAACGATCGCGGCTTCGGCAACGCCTTCAAACACAGCACCGGACACGGCGTGGGGTATTCCGCGATCGATGCGACCGCGATCCCACGACTGCGAGCGCATTCGCCGGACGTGCTCGAAGCGGGCATGGTGATGAACATCGAACCGGGAATTTATTTTGAACGATTTGGCGGAATGCGCCAGTGCGACATGGTGCTCGTCACCGAAACGGGCGCCGACGTGTTGACGAAATTTCAAAACTCCACAGAAGAATTAAATGTCAGAGTCACCTAAAGTTTCCCTCGCGAACATCCGTGAGATCGAAGCACAGTTAAAGCGACATGTGATGGGCGAAGTCCGCTTTGATGCGGGTTCCCGGTCGCTTTATACGAGCGATGCCTCGAACTACCGGCAGGTTCCCATTGGCGTTGTCATTCCGCGCAGTGTGGATGACGTCATCGCCACCGTTGCAACCGCTCGCGAATTCGGCGCGCCGATCCTCTCCCGTGGAGGCGGCACGAGCATTCCCGGCCAGTGCTGCAACGAAGCCATCGTGATGGATTTCATGAAATATCTGCATCACATCATTGAGATAGATCCCGACAACAAACTCGTCCGCGTCCAACCGGGGCTGGTGCTGGACGATCTGCGCAGCGAAGCAAAAAAAAGCGGACTCACCTTCGGGCCCGATCCCGCTACGCATAAATGGTGTACGCTCGGCGGTATGATTGGGAATGATTCCTGCGGCGTCCACTCGATCATGGCCGGTCGCACCGCCGATAACCTGCAGGAGCTAAAAGTATTGCTCTACGATGGCTCCATCCTGACCGTGGGGAAAGACAAAATCGAAGGCGATCGCTCCGCCAACATTCGGGAGCGCCTCGCCGCGATTGCTCGGAATTATGGCGAAGAAATTCGCGCGCGCTATCCGCAAATCCCCCGTCGGGTTTCGGGCTATAATCTCGATCAGCTTTTGCCAGAGAAAGACTTTCACGTAGCGCGGGCGCTCTGCGGTTCCGAGGGAACGCTCGTTTCCATTCTCGAAGCCACTGTTAATTTGATCCCCAACCCCGAAAAGCGTGTCTTGCTCGTTGCGGGCTACGACGATATTGCAACAGCAGGTGATCATGTCGGAATACTTTTGGCATATAAAAATAATTCCGGCGGCCGTTTGGTCGGACTGGAAGGCATGGACCGAAAGTTCATCGCCGACATGAGGAAAAAGCATCTTCACGAGAAACAGCTTGGCCACATGCCGAAGGGCGAAGGCTGGCTCATCGCCGAATTTGGAGCGGATTCAACGCAGGAGGCCAAGGCTGCAGCCGAACACGCCTTGCAGGATCTTCAAAAAAATTCAGATATTACCGATTCCCGCATCTATGATGGCGAGAAGGAGCAAAAAGACATTTGGACTGTGCGCGATTCCGGCCTCGGCGCAACGGCGCGAATTCCCGATCAAAAAGATAATTGGGAGGGCTGGGAAGATTCCGCCGTCCCACCGGAAAAAGTTGGGTCCTATCTCCGCGATTTTCGGAAGCTGATTGGGAAGTATAAGTACACGGGTTCGGTTTATGGTCACATTGGCGATGGCTGCATTCACACACGGCTCGATTGGGAACCGAAAAATAAGGAAGGCATCGAGAAATGGGTAAAATTTACGAACGAGGCTGCCGACCTTGTGATTAGTTATGGCGGTTCCCTTTCCGGCGAACACGGCGATGGGCAGGCGCGCGGCGAATTACTTCCCAAAATGTTCGGGCCGAAGATCATGCAGGCCTTCGAGGAATTCAAAGAGATTTGGGACCCCGATTGGAAAATGAATCCTGGCAAACTCGTTCGTCCGCACCGGATCGATCAGAACTTGCGTTATGGCGCGGAGTACAATCCCCCGATGCTGCCCACGATATTTCAGTTCCCGGACGACGAAGGCAGTTTCGCTCGCGCGACGGAACGTTGCGTCGGAGCGGGCGTTTGCCGCCGCGAGCACGAAGGGGTGATGTGCCCGAGTTATCGTGCCACGCGAGAGGAGGAGCACGTCACGCGCGGCCGCACCCATCTGCTGTGGGAAATGCTGCATGGCGATGTTATCACCGAAGGCTGGAAGAGCGAACACGTGAAGGAATCGCTCGACCTCTGCCTCGCCTGCAAAGGCTGTAAAAGCGACTGTCCGGTCCGTGTGGATATGGCAACCTACAAAGCCGAATTCTTATCGCACTATTACGAGGGCAAAGTTCGTCCGCGCGCGGCATTCTCGATGGGAATGATTAACAAAGCGGCAAATCTTGCTTCCAAAGCACCGGCCCTTGTTAATTGGCTGACTCATTCCATTTTTACGAGCGGCCTCGTTAAGCACCTTGGCGGCATTCATCCAAAACGAGAAATTCCCAAGTTCGCAAAACAAACGTTCAAAAATTGGTTTTTCCAACGATCTACCTCTCATCTGCCCACCTCCTTTGCAGCGGGAAGGATTCCGGAACACGTTATTCTCTGGGCCGACACCTTCAACAATTATTTTCGTCCCGAAACCGCTAAGGCAGCCGTGCGCGTATTGGAAGCGGCGGGCTTTGCGGTCAAAGTCTATCAAAAAACGATGTGCTGCGGCCGGCCCCTCTACGATTGGGGAATGCTGAAGGAGGCGAAGCATCAACTCGAAGAAATTTTGCGCGTCGTCGATAAAGATATTTCCGCCGGAATCCCGATGGTGGTTTTGGAACCCAGTTGCGCCTCGGTTTTTCGCGACGAGCTTCACAGCCTCATGCCCGAACGCGAAGATGCTAAACGACTCATGGAAAATACTTATTTGCTGAGCGAATTTCTCGAAAAATTCGCACCTGATTATTATTCCAAAATTCAGAAGGATGGGC
Organism: uncultured Bacteroidota bacterium; assembly: GCA_963702215.1. Classification (GTDB taxonomy): domain Bacteria; phylum Bacteroidota; class Ignavibacteria; order Palsa-1295; family Palsa-1295; genus PALSA-1295. The sequence continues at coordinate 2,901,446 of OY969726.1, read as the reverse complement.
ATAAGGATAAGCGGTACGCTATCGTACAATTGCATTGCCATCAGTACTCCGTTCTCGGCAAAGATGCGGAAGAATCCGCGCTAAAAAAATCCGGAATGGACGCGGAGGTATTGGACGCCGGCTGCTGCGGCATGGCAGGCGCGTTCGGCTTCGAAGAAGATAAATACGATCTTTCGATGCAGATCGCGCGGCAGAAATTAATCCCAAAAATTGAAGCGACTCCGAAGGATCATCTCGTTGTCGCCGATGGTTTTAGCTGCCGCGAGCAAATCGAGCAAGCGACTGGGAGGAAGACGTATCATCTGGCGGAGGCACTAAATCTCCACCAAAAATAGATTACGCTGATCGATCCGAGAATCAATCAGCGTAACCATCTTAGAATCGGCGAAATCCAGGTTCCGGTTCTATTTTGCGGAGTTGCGGGCCACGCCAGCGTGGTGATGCATCGGTGCGGGCGGAGGTGGTGGTGGTGGAATGGCTCCCGGCGGCATGGGCGGCGCACCTGGCGCACCCGGTGGCGGCATCATTCCCGGTGCTCCTCCCGGAGCAGGTGGAACCGGATCTGGAACTTTGTTCGCGATCGCCGGAATTGTCTTCAAATACATATAGATACTTTGCAGGTCCTGGTCGGTTAATTTGCCGATCCAGTTCCAGGGCATGGGCGGCAGAATTGTGCGACCATTGCCTTTCATTTTACCGGTTCGCATCGTGCTCACGAAATCATCCTGCGTCCAGGAGCCGAGGCCGGTAGAATCCGGCGTGAGATTCGCCGAAAAGCTGATTCCCCACGGGCCGGAGAACGCCGTCATGCTCATATCGCCGGCCCAGATCCATGGTGGCATTAGCATGGCCGGATGATCAATGGTCATGGCCGCCGGATGGCCCATCAGCATTTGGGACATATCGGGTTCCGGCCCATTGGCGCCCATTTTCCAAGGCGTGTGGCAATCGTTGCAGCCGATCGAGGTAACGAGGTATTTCCCGCGATCCACAGTCGGCATGGCTGCCTGCGCGGTTTGCGAAGAATCGACGGTAGTTTGGGCTTGCTGCTGTTTGGAGCAACCCGGAAGAACAGAAGCCACGGCGAGCGCGGCGATAGCGAGATATGGTGTTGGTTTTATCATGGTGTTCGTTGAATAGTAAACGCAAGCCAATCCACAAAGCGACTGGCGACAGTTGACCGGCAAAAATACGACATTTTTAGAAGCGATGCAAGAAAATATACGGGAAATGAAGGTTCCGACGAGATTGTTCGTAATTTGCACTACTTGTGACCACACTCGGTGAGGTTCTCCTCGTTTTCATCCTTGTATTGCTGAACGGCTTTTTCGTGACGACGGAATATGCCGCTGTAAAACTGCGCCTCGGGCAAATCGAGGAACTCCTTCAGGCAAAAGATTCCCGCGCGCTCGCCGCCAAGCGTGTGCGCGAGCACCTCGATACATTCCTCGCTGCCACACAGGTAGGCATTACGTTAGCGAGCCTGGGCTTAGGCTGGATCGGCGAACCACTCATGGCCGGGTTGTTCCATCCGTTCTTCGCGCTCTTCGCGCTAACACCCGGCGTGATCGCTTCCATTAGTTTCGCCTTCGGCTTTCTGCTGCTTACCTCATTACACATCGTACTCGGAGAGCAGGTTCCCAAAGTCCTTGCCATCAACTATGAGATGGAGGTCGCGTTGGCAACGGCGAAGCCGCTCACGATGTACTATCGCGTCTTTCGCCCGCTTATCTGGACGCTGAATAAGATGGTGAATGTCGCGCTGCGCATGTTCGGCTTGCCGAAAGCGGCGGAAGCCGCGGGCAGCCACACCCGCGAAGAACTGCTCGGCGTAATCTTAGAGAGCACGCGCGCCGGAATTGTCGAGCGGCGCGAAAGAACGATGATCGAATCCCTCTTCGATTTCGAGGGCAAGATCGTGCGCGAAATCATGGTGCATCGCTCCGAAGTCATCGCGCTGGATTTGGATCTCGAACCGCGGGAACTGCTTCGCATCATCGAGCAGGAGGGATACTCGCGGCTGCCCGTGTTCCGTAATTCCATGGATGAGGTAGTAGGTGTGCTGCACGTAAAAGATATGCTGCCCGCGATCGGGCAATTGGAGAGGTTAAGCGTCCCCAGCCGAGAGAGTGAAGAGGAATTTTTCGCGCTTCTGAAACGGCTCCTCCGGCCCGCGCATTTTGTCAGTGAAACGCAGCCGATAGGCGATCTCCTTGTCGAGTTCCAAAAAAGCCGAACGCACATGGGCATTGTTGCAAGCGAGCACGGCGGCGTGGAGGGAATCGTAACGCTCGAAGATATTTTGGAACAGTTAGTTGGCGAGATCCGCGATGAATCCGATGTCGCCGAAGCGCCGGATGTGATCGAATCCGGCAACACCATCTTCGTCGATCCCACGATGAGCATTGCGGATTTCAACGAGAGGTTCGAGGACCGGCTGCCCGCCCTCGAAGAAAGCGGCGATTACCAGACCGTCTCCGGCTATGTGCAAAAACACGCCGGAAGAATTCCCAATATCGGCGATGTCATCGAAGCCGGCGGCCTGCGCTTTACGGTTACCAGGAAGACACGACATAAGCTGGAGCAGATTAAGATCGAACGGATAAACGAAACTCCTCATCCTGTGTAAGAGGAGAGGGCTGGGGTTGGTGTCCCCCGTTTTACTTTGTAATTACAAGCTTTTGCATTGCGCTCCTGCCATCGGCTTCCACGCGTACGAAATATGTTCCCGCCCCTAATGGTGTGGGATCGATTGAAATGGAATTATTCCCCGCCGGCGCAAACCCGTTTTGTAGCATACGCACGGAGCGGCCAAGCACGTCCATGAGTTCGATTTGAACAGTGCCGGCTGTTTTTAAGGTATAGGCTAGGTTCGTAGCTCCGTTGATAGCGGGATTTGGACTGAGGGAAAGATTCAGTGCTTCCATTTGCTCCGAGGCGTTAACCCTGCTATTTAAAGGAACGTCATAGCTGGCGACGGTAATCTTTGGGGAAATGAAAATAATCGCTCGATCCTTGCCAGCGGTCATAAACTCATAAATATCAGTGGTATCCGCTGAGATTTTGAAATCCCCTGAGTAGTTTGTTCTGATAAACCGTGTTTTTACTCGAAGGGCGGGACTGGATAAGCCAGGAATAATAAGAGTTCCCCATCCATCGACAGTCGTTCTGAGTGTAATCTAATACCTCAACTCCACGGTATGTACTTTGCCAGCTTGTCTGGTATGCCAGCGGGAATGGCGCGTCGAGTCCCGGGGAATTAGCACTGTCCAATATTACTAGCGCACCATCACTATCCTCGGTGGCTCCCACGTACCAATCACCGGTGCTTGTCCATTTAAAATACTCATAAATTGAATCTCCACTCACCCCGAGAATCTTCGGGGCCACGATGACATTAGTCGCCTCGGAGAAATCTGGATCCTTTGCCAAAGGGGCTTCACTAGGCGGAATCGTGTCCCTCCGTTGGCCGATACCCCCCAAATAAGTGGAGCGGGTAAAATCCCACGTCTGGTTCGCGCCGCTATCGGCAGTGAGGGATAGAAGAGACGAGAGATTTTGCGCGGTAAAGGACATCACCTCACCATTTAAACTATACTCCATATTGAGGTAGTCAGACTCCGTGATCGTTATCGGTTGCGCCTTCGCACCGAAAGCGAACGCTGAAAGAAGAAGAATCGAAAAGAGATACTTCATAGCCGCAATGTATATAAAAAATGGGAAAATTCCAATTTTCGATTTTATGGAACGCAGGATTAAAAGAATTTATCTCCCCGAATCTCGGTTCTGATAATTGCAATTTCCGATAGGGGTGTCCGCTGAAACGCTGGCTGAGAAAATACCCTAAGGACCTGATCTGGATAATGCCAGCGTGGGGAATACGGAATGAATCCTACCAAACCTCGATCGAATTTTTCTCACAACGGCTTCTCTTCTTCGGAGCGGCTGCGCGTAGTGCTTACCGTTGGCGGTTCCGATCCCACGGGCGGCGCTGGAATGCAGGCTGATCTCAAGACCTTTCAGTCTTTTGGCATTCATGGCCTAAGCGTTATCACGGCCGTAACTGTTCAGAACACGCGCGGCGTTATTTCCGCGAATCCGGTGAGCGCGGAAGTGGTCGCGGCCCAGCTTGCCGCGCTTGCGGATGATATTACGATCGATGCTATCAAGATAGGAATGCTCGCCACGAAGGATGTCGTCGAAGTCGTTTCCGATTTCGTAACGCAACAGCAAGTTCCCACCGTGCTTGACCCCGTTCTTGCCTCATCCAATGGCATTCAATTTTTGGACAAAGGAGCCAGTGATAATCTTTTGCGCCGTTTATGTCCCCTTGCATCCCTTATCACTCCCAACATCCCAGAGGCTTCCGCGCTCACGGGAATTTCTATTCAGTCGGAAGATGACATGGCACGTGCTGCGCTTCTCCTCATCGAAGAAGGCGCGCAAAGCGTGCTCCTAAAAGGCGGCCACGCTAAAGGCCCTGAGTCGCGGGATCTCTTATATGATGGCTCGGAATTCGAATGGCTTTCCGCTCCGCGCAGCACGAAGCGCGTACATGGAACCGGCTGCGTGCTATCGTCGGCAATCGCGAGTGGCCTTGCGCTTGGCATGCCCATTCGCGAAGCGGTGCGATTGGCAAAAGATTTTATCACCCAAATGATCGAACAAGCCGCGCCGCTTGGCGTGGGTCAGCAGATTTTTCAGTTCACAATTGAAACTATTGTCGCTTAAATTATGGAAGAAACTGCATTACGGCCTTTTCCGAATAGCCGCAAAATTTATGAGCACGGGACGCTCAATCCCGATATTCGCGTCCCGTTTCGCGAGATTGCGCTCACGCCCAAAAAGCTCGCGCGCGGTCATGAAGCAAATGCGCCCATTCGCGTCTATGATACTACCGGCCCTGCCGCCGAGCGTGGCGTTGCCGAAGATGGCTCGTTTGCGCTCCACGATATTCGTTCCGGCCTCGGACCGCTGAAGCATGAGTGGATCATTCGGCGAGGCGACGCGGAAGAATACGATGGCCGTCATATTCGCCCGGAAGATAATGGCTACTCGAATGAGGAGCAGCTTCTCCGAGCTTACGATAAGGAAATATCGCGCTTCGAATATTATCCCGGCCTGCGCCGCAAACCGCTTCGCGCAAAATCCGGCGGAGCGGCCACGCAAATGTACTACGCGAAGCGTGGCATCGTTACCCCAGAGATGGAGTTCGTTGCGATTCGGGAATCGGGTATCGGGTATCGGGTACTCGGGTCTCGGGGAAGAAAAGGCCCGGAACGATTTGCGATTTCAACACCCTGGTCACCCGCTCGGCGCTTCCACCCCGCGTGTTATTACTCCGGAATTTGTGCGGGATGAAGTGGCTCGCGGCCGCGCGATTATTCCTTCGAATATCAATCACCCCGAATGTGAGCCAATGGCCATTGGCCGAAATTTTCTCGTCAAGATCAATGCGAACATCGGGAACTCCGCAATCGCGAGTTCCATCGACGAGGAAGTGGAGAAAATGCTGTGGGCCATTCGCTGGGGCGCGGACACGGTGATGGATCTTTCGACGGGCAAGAATATCCACGAAACGCGCGAGTGGATTATCCGCAACGCGCCGGTGCCGATTGGAACGGTTCCCATTTATCAGGCGCTCGAAAAAGTGGATGGACGCGCCGAAGAATTAGCATGGGAACTCTTCCGCGACACGCTCATCGAGCAGGCGGAGCAAGGCGTCGATTATTTCACGATTCATGCCGGTGTTCGTTTGCCATTCGTTCCCATGACCGCTAATCGCATGACGGGCATCGTCTCCCGCGGTGGAAGCATCATGGCGAAGTGGTGCCTCGCGCATCACCAGGAGAGCTTCCTTTACACGCACTTCGAGGAGATTTGCGAGATCATGAGAGCGTATGATGTTTCATTCTCATTGGGCGACGGCTTGCGTCCCGGCTCGATTGCTGACGCGAACGACGAAGCCCAGCTTGCGGAACTTCGTACGCTTGGGGAACTAACCAAAGTCGCGTGGAAAAACGATTGTCAGGTGATGATTGAAGGGCCGGGCCATGTGCCGATGCAGCTTATTAAAGAGAACATGGATTTAGAACTTCGCGATTGCTATGAAGCGCCGTTCTACACGCTGGGTCCGCTCACGACCGATATTGCACCGGGCTACGATCACATCACATCGGCCATCGGCGCGGCGATGATTGGTTGGTTCGGCTGCGCGATGCTCTGCTACGTTACGCCGAAAGAGCATTTGGGATTGCCCGATAAGAATGATGTGCGTGAAGGCGTGATCGCATATAAAATCGCGGCGCACGCCGCCGATCTTGCGAAGGGACATCCGGGCGCACAGCTTCGCGATAACGCGCTCTCGAAAGCACGGTTCGAATTCCGGTGGGAAGATCAGTTTAATCTTGCGCTCGATCCTGAACGCGCTCGCGAATATCACGACGAAACCCTTCCGCAGGAGGGCGCGAAAACCGCGCACTTCTGCTCCATGTGTGGCCCGCATTTTTGCTCGATGAAGATTACCGAAGATGTTCGCAAGTATGCAGCGGAACATGGAATTGCAGAAGATGCCGCGATCGCCGCTGGTCTGGAAGAGAAGCGTGAGGAATTTGCGCAAAAAGGAAGAGAAGTTTATTCTATCGAAGTATAAACTTGCGTCCTTTAAGTCATTCCCGTCCTTTGCGGAAGGAAAAACAAAATGTCTGATTCAAAACCCCACATCATCATTGGCGGCGGCATCATCGGCCTCTCGATCGGTTGGCGCTTGCTGCGCCAAGGCGCAGAGCATGTCGAAGTCTTTGAAACTGGTAAAGCTGGCCGTTCGAGCGCCGCATGGATTGCGGCCGGAATGCTCTCGCCCCGTGCCGAAGCCGGGTTCGAGGATATGGATATTTACGAGAAAGGCTTGCGGAGTATGCAACTCTATCCACGGTTCCTGCACGAACTGAGCAAAGATGTGGGCGAGATCACGCCTGCGATCGACCGGTGCGGCACGCTCGTCTGCGCCGTAAATACCGATCAGGCGCGGGAACTGGAACGCCAGTTCGAATTCCGAAAACGCGCCGGAATTCCCGTCCAAAAGCTTTCGGGCTATGAGGCGCGCGACCGGGAACCGCTGCTCTCCACAAAAGTTACAAGCGCGCTGTGGCTCGAAGCCGATGCACAAATCAATAATAGGAAGTTACTCCTTGCGCTCCGGGAAGCATTCTTGAAACGGGGCGGTATTCTGCGCGAGGGCTCGCAGGTTTCAGAAATTGTCACGCGCGATGGCGATGCTCTGGCAGTCCGATTTGGCGATGAAGAAGAGCAAGCCGAAACCGTTACCATCGCCGCCGGAGCATGGTCATCAAAAATTGACGGCATTATTCCGAGGATTCCTGTCCGCCCTGTCAAAGGCCAAATGATCGGCCTTCGAATGACACCACAAGCAAAGCTTCAGCAGCCGGTGCGCACAACGAGCGTCTATATCGTTCCCAAAGACGATGGGCGCCTGCTTGTTGGCGCGACGGCGGAAGAAGTGGGCTTCGACGCGCGCGTCATGGCTGGGCCGATGATGGAATTACTTCATCATGCGTGGGAACTCGTGCCAGCGATTTACGATCTCGAAATCGAGGAAATGCTCGCCAGTTTTCGGCCCGCTACACGCGATCACCGGGCAATCGTTGGGTCTTCCGAAATTCAGAATTTATTTTATGCCACCGGACACTGGCGTCATGGTGTCCTCATGGCGCCGATGGCATCCCAAATAGTTGTCAACGCGATTCTACAATCCATTCCCATCGAGGAGGAAGCCGTCCGATGAGCGTGATCCGACTAATCGTGGGCGGTCAGCCAAGAGAGCTGGCGGTGCATTTCGTTGGCGATCTTCTGCCGGGGCTAACCCTTCCCCCCGATGGTCGCGGCATCGCCATCGCGATTAACGATGCCGTAGTTCCCAAATCGCGTTGGCTGGAGCACGAACTGCGCGATGGCGACCGCGTGGAAATTGTCAAAGCCGTTCCGGGAGGGTAATTTTTATGGAAGATTATTTACAAATAGCTGATCGAGTACTTTCATCACGGCTTATATTGGGAACCGCGCGCTACCCGAATCCGGAAACAATGCTCGAATCCATCGCGGCGAGCGGAACGGCAATGGTTACCGTCGCTGTGCGGCGCTATAATTTGGAGGATCAATCGAACGAGAGCATTCTTGGACTACTTCGAAGCGGCGCGTTTCACATTCTACCGAATACTGCGGGCTGTTATACTGCCAAAGAAGCGGTGCTGGCGGCCGAACTTGCGCGCGAAGCACTTGAAACGAATTGGATTAAGCTCGAAGTAATTGGCGATGACGAAACGCTGATGCCAGATGTGACCGAATTGCTAAAATCTGCTTCACAACTCGTCTCGCTTGGCTTTATCGTGATGCCTTACACCAGCGACGATCCCGTCACCGCACGCAAGCTGGCGGATATGGGATGCGCGGCTGTCATGCCACTCGGCGCGCCGATTGGTTCCGGCGGCGGCATTCGCAATCCGGCGAACATTACGATCATCCGGGAACTTGTTTCCGTTCCCGTCATCATCGACGCCGGTATCGGCACCGCCTCCCACGCCGCGCTCGCAATGGAGTTGGGCGCGGATGGGATTCTTCTTAACACCGCAATTTCCTGTGCGGAGCATCCGGTACAAATGGCACGTGCGATGAAACTCGCGGTGGAAGCAGGCCGCGCTGCGTATCTTGCCGGCCGCATTCCGGAACGATTGATGGCCGAGCGTTCCAGCCCCATCGGAGGAATGATTCATGCTAGATTTTAAGCTCTACGCGATCACCGATCGCTGGCTAGCTGGCGATCTCAATAAATTCGCAGCAGACGCCTCGCGACATGGGCTTCGCGCACTCCGGATGCGGGAGCGCGATCTGGACCCCTCCAGATTGATGACACTCGCGCTCGTTCTGCGAGATGCGATGGGCGGAAAAAAGCTATTTCTGAGCGCGCCCGACGGGGCGAAAGATGCGGCGGGTGTAACGGCGGGGTTCGCCGGTACTGTTTTCGCCGATGGTATTCATATCCCGGAACGAGGCATCGGGAGCGAAACGACCCCGCGAAAAATTAGCGGCGCGTTCCCGGGCATGTTATGCGGCGCGAGCGTGCATTCGGTTGACGCGGCACGGCGCGCGGAGGCGTGGGGCGCGCATTTCCTGACCTTCGGCGCCGTTTTTGAAACGCCATCAAAACGCGCCCTCGGCTTCCAACCGCAAGGATTGGAAAAACTTAAAGAAGTCGTGAAGGCAGTGAACGTTCCGGTCTTCGCGATTGGCGGCATTACTCCAGCCGGTGCAAAACGCTGCATCGAACAAGGCGCATGGGGAGTGGCCGCGGTGCGCGATCTAATTCTTGCCCCGAATCTTGGCGAACGCATCGCAGAATACCGGGAGGTGTTGGGAAGTTTATGAAGCGCGTAACCGGATTGCACGTTATTGTTGGCAGCATAGGTGAGGCGCGCACGCTCGAGCTTGCGCGGATTGCGCAGCACGAAGGAGCCGCGGCAATTCAATTCCGCAATAAGGAAAGCGGCGATAAAGAGTTCCAGCACACGGCGGGGAAGCTTCGGACCATTCTCACTGATACCACCTTCATCATCAATGACCGAGCTGAGATTGCCTATTCCATCTGTGCCGATGGCGTTCATCTCGGGCAGGACGATCTTTCCTTATTGGAAGCGCGTGAACTATTAGGCCCGGATGCAATTATCGGACTTTCAACATCGAGCCTAGAGCAAGCTCTCACGGCCGAACGTGTGGGAGCGAATTATATTGGTTTCGGACACATGTTTCCAACACACTCAAAAGACAAGCCCTCCCAACCTCGAACCCTCGAAGAATTACGCGGTGTCATTGAAGCGGTAGCTATTCCTGTCATTGCAATCGGTGGAATCAACGATGGCAATCTGAACGAACTCCTCATGCCGGGCTTGGGAGGGATCGCCGTCATCAGCGCCATCACTCATTCTAAAAATCCGCGCGCAACGATTCGGCACTATGTTAAACTCTTGGAGGAGCGCCATGCCGCTTACGCCTGAAGAACGGGAACGATACTCGCGGCAGATGATCTTGCCTGAATTCGGCGAGCTCGGACAGGAGCGCATGAAGGCGGCCCGCATCCTCATCGTCGGCGCAGGCGGACTGGGTTCGCCCGCCGCGCTCTATCTTACTGCCATGGGCGTGGGAACGCTTGGCCTTGTTGACGATGATCGTGTTGCGGTTTCTAATTTGCACCGGCAAATTCTGTACGGAGATGCAGACGCTGGAAAGCTCAAAGCTCCCCTTGCAATGGAACGTTTATCGGAAATGAATTCCGGAATCGTACTTCAGGCATTCGATGAGCGCCTCACGCGCGAGAATGTGCTCGACGTTCTGCGCGATTTCGATCTCGTACTCGATGGCTCCGACAATTTCGCTACCCGTTATCTGGTGAACGATGCGTGCCTCGTCCTCGGCATCCCTCTCGTTTCCGCCTCGATTTTTAAATTCGAAGGGCAACTAACGGCGCTCTGCACAGACGGCGGGCCGTGCTATCGCTGTCTGTTCCCGGAGTATCCGGACCCTGCTTCGGTTCCCTCCTGCGCCGAGGCCGGGGTGATCGGCGCACTCGCGGGTGTGATGGGAACGATGATGGCGATGGAAGCCGTAAAGCTCATCGCCGCAATGGGCCAGCCACTGGTCCACCGTCTATTCATTTACGATGCCCTGGCGGGAACCGTTAAGACCATGCACATTGAGCGAGATCCGAAATGCCCAATGTGCAGCATTCCAGTAAGCGAACGCAAGTTGAGCGATTCGTATGAGGACCAGAGTTGTTCGAGCAATGCACTGGAAATCACCTGGCAAGATTATGCGCGAACGCCTATGCCGCTCATCGACGTGCGCGAGGAGTGGGAATTTTATGGCCGGCCTTCGAAGGGCAAGCTCATTCCGATGGGATCACTCATGGCAAGAATTAGAGAATTACCGCGGGAACCGTTTGGGATTGTCTGCGCTTCCGGCAGCCGAAGTCTTACCGCGGCGGCAATGCTCCGCAGTCGCGGTTTTAGTGCCGTCAGCATTCGCGGCGGCGTAAACGCACAGAATTAATGCCAACCCTATATCTAACCGGAGCCACCGGCTCACTTGGCGGCGCGATTCGCAAAACATATCTCGCGGGGGGATGGCACGTTGCCGGCTTCGCACGCCACGACGACGGATTTGCGCACGCGCACTATCGATTCTTGCCGATGGAGGCAACCGCCGAACCCAGTGTCGAGCAGGGTTTTGGGAACGCTTATGGGGAATTCGGCGCGCCCCGCGCGGCGATTGCAACGGTCGGCGGGGTGCGCCCATGGAGGACCGTTGCGGAAACCCCGATGGAAGATTTTCGAGCACTTTTCGAGCTCAATCTCGCGAGCTTCTTTCTGCCGGCGAAGCACGCACTCAAGCTCATGTCCGGCGAAGGAACCATTATTTCCATTGGCGCCGAACCGGCGCTGGAACCTTCGGCGAAAAAAGGCGGATATGTGGCGTCAAAGGCTGGTGTTATTGCACTTACACGAGTGATTGCGGAGGAAGGAAAAGCAGCGGGAATCACCGCGAATTGTATCGTTCCCACCGTCATTCATACCAAGTCGAACGAGGAATGGGGCAAGCCGGAGGATTTCGAGAAATGGACGAAGCCGGAAGACATCGCGGCGATGTGCTTTTTCCTGACAAGCGAGGCCGGCCGAGCCGTGAATGGTGCTGCCATCCGAATGCCAAATAGAATGTGAACCGGGATCATGCGAATTGGATGGATTTGCAGGATTTGATGTTGAGACGGTTTCGATTTATTAATAGGTCATTGCAAGGAAGAATTGCGCAGCGCAGCCAAGCAATTCCGACGAAGCAATCTCCGGCGAGAAGATTGCTTCGTCGGGTTTGAGAGGCGGCCGCCGCTCAGACCCTCCTGGCGATGACAGTAAAAATATTAAAATGAGCTTTAGAATCATTTAGCAGTATGACCTTAAAAGTTAAAATCAACGAAGACTTAAAGAATGCGATGAAGGCCGGCGACAAGGTTCGCATGGAGACGCTTCGGAGCATTCGCGCAGTGATCATCGAATTCGATAAAAGCGGTGCGGCCCGGGAGATGACGCCGGATGAGGAGATCAAGACGCTCACCAGCGCCTCGAAAAAGCGTCGCGAGGCAATCGAGCTTTACGATAACAACAATCGCCCGGAACTTGCCGAAAAGGAGCGCGCGGAACTTTCCATTATTCAGGAATATCTGCCGAAGCAGCTTACGCGCGATGAAATCGCGGAGCGTGTGCGGGCCGTCGTTCGCGAAACCGGCGCTGTTGGGCCTCAGGATGCAAATAAGGTAATGCCCACGATTATGAAGGAGTTGAAAGGCAAGGCCGATGGCAAGCTCGTGCAGGAAATTGTGAAAGAAGCACTTACGGTTCCCTCGTGATCCTCGATATTATTCTCATCGTCCTTCTCTTTCTCAGCGCGCTCGGGGGCTGGCGCTCGGGCGCGTTCGCGATGCTCGTTTCGATCGCCTTGCTCATCGCCGCCCTTCTGCTCGCTTCCGCGTTCGCAACGAGAGTTGGTGCCCTCCTACATCTCGGCCCAACGTGGGCGTGGCCAGTAATTGGATTTTTCCTAACTTTCCTCGTGCTCATTATTTTGGGTGGATGGATTCGCGGTTTCTTTGGTCCAAAGCATGGCCTGCTTCGGGGCATCGACGGATTCTTCGGCGCAATACTTGGCTTCGCTCGCGGAGTTCTTATCCTTGGCCTGCTGCTGGCGTTGTTACAATTAATCCATCTTCCGCCGGAGCATTTTACAGAACATTCCCACCTCTATCCCCTACTGCTTCGGCTGACCACGTTCTTCATTTCCGTGCTCCGTCCGTATTTGCATATCGCGCCTTCTCATGCGCCCGGCGTTGTCGTTTGAAACCAGGATGACGACCTCGGAAGATCATACCGTTTCGGCGGATTACTCACCCGAAGAATTGCGCGTATCGAATGACGCGCTAATGGAAGCATTTCTCTCGAAGATTCCGCGCGCCTTCCGCCATGCCGCGCGCGAACTCGAGTTCCAAAAGATTCTACTTGCGCATCTCAAGCTTGCGCATTCGTCCATCGGCAAGCAGGCACTGGCCCAGGAACTTCTGCCGAAATCCGACATCCTCGCCATCGATCGCTCGCTTGCGGAAATTCGCGAGATGCGAGTGTATCTGACTGCGAATGAATCTCCCGGTTTCTCGGGGCTCGCTGATATTTCTTCGACGCTGCATAAGCTCGAAATTTCCGGCAGTTCGATTTATGCGGGGGAAGGCGCGAAAATACTGGGTGTGCTAAAAGCCATGCGTTCGCTTCGCGGTTTTTTCGCGCATCGTTCGATGGAAGCCCCAACGCTTTGGAAATCGGGAATTAAACTATTCGAAGATCGCATGCTCGAAATGCACTTCGATTCCGTGTTCGACGATACCGGCGGCATCAAAGATTCCGCAAGCGCCGCGCTTGCGCGCGTCCGGCGAGAAATGATCGCGGCAGAAGAACGCCTCCATGCTCGGCTCGCTTCAATTCTCGCGCGGCTCGCAGAGGGCGACTTTGTTCGCGAGGAAATTATAACGCAGCGCGAAGGCCGATTCGTCATCCCGATCAAGGCGGAACACAAGCGGCGGGTGCCGGGATTTATTCACTCGGTTTCGCAAACCGGACAGACTGTCTTTATCGAGCCGAGTGAAACGTTGGAACTAAACAATGAACTTCGCTCGCTCGAATTCGCCGAGCAGCGCGAGATCGATCGCATTCTGCGTGAACTCGCAGATCGCGTGCGCGAAGTTGCCCCGCAGCTAAAGCAATCGCTCGACATCGCCGCACATCTGGATGCGATTCATGCCAAAACGAGATATGCGATCCGCATCGATTCCGGGGATGCGACTATCGAGCAACAAGTGCTCGGGCGACCGAGAACGATTTTACTCAAAGATGCGCGGCATCCCCTGCTGATCGAAAAATTTGGCCGCGACAAAACCGTTCCGCTCACGATTGAATTGGATGAGGAGCGCCGCTCGCTCATTCTCACTGGCCCGAACGCCGGCGGCAAGACAGTGCTGCTTAAAACCATCGGACTGCTTTCGCTCATGGCTCATGCGGGACTACCAGTTCCTGCTCAGCCGGCGGGATCGATTCCACTGATGGATGGCATTTTTGTGGAAATCGGAGATTCGCAGTCCATTGCGGAGGACTTAAGCACATTCAGTTCCCACATTACCGCGCTTGCTGGAATTCTGGATCACGTGACGCGCGAAAGCCTCGTCCTACTCGATGAAATCGGTGGCGGCACCGCGCCGGAGGAGGGCGGCGCGCTGGCCGAAAGTATTCTGGAGCAGCTGCTTCGCATCGGTGCCTTCACGATCGCAACGACGCACTATGGCCGCCTTGCGGCCTTCGCCGAGTCCATGCCGGGTGCGTTAAACGGCTCCATGGAATTTAACCGCGAGACGCTCTCGCCCAGTTTCCGATTTCGGATGGGTATTCCCGGGAGTTCCCATGCGTTCGACATTGCGGAACGGTTCGGACTGAAGCACGGCTTGGTCGAGCGCGCGCGCGAACTGCGCGGCGAGGAAGGTGCGCGAATCGAGGACCTGATTGCCTCGCTCGAATGCGCTCCAACGCGAAGCCCGCGAGCGCCAAGCGACCGCCCAGCGGGAACTTGGGAGCGCTCGTCTTGCCAAGATCGACTACGAGCGTAAGCGCGACGAAGTGGAATCCATTCGTCGCAACGCGAAGGCTCGCGCTGCCGAAGAAGCTGAAGAGATTCTGAAACGCGCCAATCAATTTATAGAAAAGGCCGTCCGCGAAGCAAAGGAAGCTGTTACAAAGACTGCTGCAAATCAAGCAGCTACAGAAAAGGAAGAACTTCGCACGCTCCGCGCCCACCAGGAGCAGGAACGAAAGCGAATTCTGGAATCCCTTTCCGTTCCTAAAGTCCCTGCCTACCGTGAAAAAGAGCAGGAGATTTCCATCGGCGCGAATGTTCGCCTAATCGCTAACCCGGGCCAAATTGGCAAAGTATTAATTGCCAAAGGCAATGAAATAGAAATTGAAATTGGCTCGCTTAAGATGCGCGTAAAACGCGAGCAGTTAGAAGTGGTTAGCAATGCGGAAGCCAAAGCGACCAAGCGAGCAGCTACGCGCGAGGTCTCCCAAGCCACGAAATATCTTGCCGAAGCCGCCGAACGACGCATCGACTTGCGCGGTGAATATGGCGACGATGCCGTAATGCAGGTCGAACGCTTTCTCGCCGATGCTTCGGCACACGGGCTGGACCGCGTGGAGATTATTCACGGCCACGGTACCGGCGCGCTCAGCCGACGCATTACGCAGCATCTGAAAGGGCATAATCTCGTTGCAACCTATCGCTACGGCGAGCCGCATGAAGGCGGCAGCGGTGTAACCATTGTGGAATTGAAATAGGAAATGAAATTTAAGAACATCTTCATCGCCAATCGCGGCGAAATTGCACGGCGTGTGATTCGTTCCGCGCACGAATGCGGCTACAGGACGAGCGTTGCCTACTCTCCACACGACGCAACGGCTCTTTTCGTCCGCGAGGCGAACGAGATCCACCCGCTTGCGGGAAACACGCCGAAGGAATCGTATCTCGACATTGAACAGATTCTCAATGCGGCAAAAAAAGCGAAGGCTGACGCCATCCATCCCGGCTACGGGTTCCTGAGCGAGAATGCCGCGTTCAGCGAAGCCGTAACCAAAGCGGGAATGAAATTTATCGGGCCGAGTCCCGAAGCAATAGAATTACTTGGCGATAAAACGAAAGCTCGCGCGCTGGCGCGCAAACTCGGAATCC
The DNA here is from genome assembly GCA_963702215.1 of uncultured Bacteroidota bacterium. GTDB lineage: Bacteria > Bacteroidota > Ignavibacteria > Palsa-1295 > Palsa-1295 > PALSA-1295. Next base: position 2,885,567 of record OY969726.1, on the reverse strand, counting down.
CTACGCCGGAGGGAACGACAACCGCGTTAACGAGCGAAGAAGAGGCGTTCGAAACCGCCCGCTCGGTTGGCTATCCTGTGCTCATCAAAGCGGCGGCGGGCGGCGGCGGAAAAGGAATGCGCCGCGTGGATCGCGAAGAAGATTTGGCGAACAGCCTCGAACGCGCGCGCGGCGAAGCGAACAGCGCATTCGGCGACGACCGCGTCTATATCGAAAAATATATTCTTCAGCCGCGCCATATCGAGTTCCAAATTCTCGCGGATTCTCTTGGGAACGTAATTCATTTGGGCGAGCGTGAATGTTCCATCCAGCGGCGGCACCAGAAATTGATCGAAGAAGCGCCTTCGGTAATCATGACGCCGGAGCTCCGCCGCGAAATGGGCGAGGCGGCGGTTACGCTCATCCAACAAGCGAAATATGAAGGCGCCGGAACTGTGGAATTTCTCGTCTCCCAGGACCTGAAATATTATTTCCTCGAAGTGAATACGCGGCTGCAAGTGGAGCACCCGGTTACCGAATTTGTGACCGGCCTCGATCTCGTCCGCGAGCAATTCCGCATCGCGGAGGGTTGCAAGCTCACTACTCGACAGAACGACATTCTCCCCCGCGGCCACGCCATCGAAGTGCGCATTCAGGCCGAAGATGTTTGGAACGATTTCATGCCGAGCCTGGGCCGCATCGCGTTCCTGCGGCATCCGGCTGGAGCCTTCGTTCGAAACGATAGCGCCCTTTTTGCCGGGCTCGAAATCTCAGGCTACTACGATTCCCTGCTCGCCAAGCTTATCGTCTGGGATGCAGATCGAACGCGCGCGATTCATCGGATGACGCGCGCCCTCGAAGAGATGCGCGTCGCCGGGGTTTCGACAACCATTCCCTTCGATCTCTTTGCCATGCGAAACGAACGCTTTGAGCGTGGCGAGCTTTCCACCGCTTTCGTCGAAGAGGAATTCACCGCCGAAGTCCGCGAAAAGGAACTTGCTCGCTACACTTCGCGCGCGGAACCCTATTTTGCGGCCGTGCAGATGGCAATGGAGGAACGAAAAGCGCGGACGAAATTTGTTAGCGGATGATGCAGATTCTCTTGAAGGATTATTCTTTACGACAATGGGTGCCAATCGTGTGTGTGTAAGTTCATAATTCATTGAAAACTATCCAAATCTTCTAAAATCGCCAATTCGCCTTCCGGCGTTCATGAACGGCTGGGTCTGTTTTCAATGAGCAATATAAGCCGCTTGCCAATAGCAAACGGGTGCCTATAAACGACTGTACTAATATAATACTTCTCCAGTACCATCCGTTCCGAATTCCAAAAAATTTAATATTGCGAGCACCCATTTTCAGCACGAAGCGGCCAGCGCGGCGCGCTTTCCACCGCCCTTGTCGAAGAGGAATTCACCGCCGAAGCGCGCGAGCGGGAACTCGCACGATACACCGCCCGCGCGGAACCATATTTTGCCACGGTGCAACGTACCGCCCAGGAACGAAAAGCGCGGGAGGAATTCGTTGGAGGCTAATCTACTGCACTACTTCAAACTTTTCTATCGTTTGGCCCATTCGTGCAAAATACGTCCCTGGGCTCAAGTGGAGGGACACCCCAATGTGCGTTGCGTCTGAGGGAACATTTATCTTTGCCACAGTCCTGCCGAGTACGTCGCTAATAACAAGCAGCCGGTTGGCGAATGCCGGAGAAAGGGTTGCCTCGAAATTCGTCGTTGTCGAAGCGATAACAATTTGCGGAGTGGTTCCCGTGAAGCCGGCAACGCTTGCGGGCGGAGCTTTATATCCAATGCCGCTGAGTGGGTAAATAGTCATCGAGAGGGGCGAAGAAAGCACTAACGTATCGAACGAGGGAATTCCGGTGTCGCTCGGAGTATAGCAAACGTTAATCACGACAGATGAATCGGGTGGAATCGAGTCTATCGTTTGAGGGCTGACCCGGAACGATCCGCCCGCCGGATATCCGCGAAAACCGGTCGAAAGCAGTGATTGAGAAATGCATCCAGAATTTTGAAGCGTGATTGTTGTGCAGCTATCGGAGCCAAGCGCAACTTTTCCGAATTCAAAATCCGACATAGAGGACGAGAGAAGCGGGACCCCGTACTTATATTGAAAGACCGTGTCCTTACCGGCACGATCCACGGCATAAATAGCCGCATAGGCACACTTCGTTGTATCGATGACGCTGAGCGCAGCGGAATACGTACTATCGCCGACGATGAAGTTCGAGTCCGGGGTGAAGGTATAATTATAGGATGCGCTTGGCCAACGAAAATCGCCGGAGTCCATAATCATGGCGACGGAAGCAAGTTTGCTTCCATCCTCGCTAATCCGAAGCTGGTACGCGCCGTAGCCCGTGCTGTCGAGGACGTGAACGATGGGTTTCCCTGAATCGCCGGAAGCCATGTCCTGCATCATGCCGGTTGGCCAGCCGTACCCTTCGTAATTCGAGAATCCATATTGATAGGCCGCAAACGGCACCGGCCCTTTCGCAACATAATTATACGGGTTCGCATCGAGCATAATTCGATAAGCTCCCATGACCGGACTGGTTCCAGGAAAAACCGAATGACCGGCGGAAGGAAATGCGCTTAATGGCAAACCATTAATCGTGATTTTTTGAACGGAATCCTCGATCGAGATGATTGTAAGATAATTGGTAAACGCCCCTTTGTCCGGTGTCGGAGTTCGAAAGATCATCTCTTTTTCGAATTGTTCCTGCGGAGTGAAAAGCGCCATCCAGGGATCGGAATAGCCTGGGTCGCCGTCGAACCCTTGTGAGCAGGAATACTGCGCTACGAGAAATCGTTTGTGATTTGTCGAGGTGAGGGTGAGGGGATCGGTGTTCGTCGTGATATCCTGATATTGCCCCGAGTCGAGGGTCATCGTTTGCAGGCCAACGTTGGGGCCAGTGTAATTGATGACGTTACCATTCTCGGCCGAGAGCACCCGCAGGTAGTCTCCCACGACGGTTTTTCCCGCCATCGGCATATCGAAATACTGCGTGCCCCACTTATCGACGGATGGAACCATTTCAATAAGATTATCCGCAGAGCAGCACTCGTCAGACGGAACCGAAGTTATTTGATGCCCTGTGATGACCCCAATCGGTTTCGAGCTTTTTATAAGCGTTCCGGTGAGATCATTCGCGCCCCATTCCGTTCCCGCGGATTGGACGAGATACGTTTGGCCCTTCTGAAGCGTGTCGGTCCACGGGATGCCTGCGGGTCTTCCGGTTTTTGTGCTTGCGGCAGGCATAATCGTTACGATGTTGTTATCGTAAGGTGAAATAATCAAGAATTCGCCGGGCATGAATGGATTCTGACCGAACACGCCATTATCGGGGAAATTGACCGTGTAATATTCCGTTCCAAAATCTTCGAGCGGAAGGCCGAGATAACCGTCGGGCGAATCGCCAATGCCCTGCGGGTCGCCCCAGGCGGAATAGCCGTAAACCGTGATCGGGCTTGTGCTCGTGATGTGGATCGCATTCTCCGTCGGAACTTCAGGAGTTGAGGTCATGAAGTTGGATAGCTGGTAATCATAAATCTGCCCTGCTTTCATCGGAATGGTTCGAGCCGCATCCCCCGCAATGCTAATCGACACCTGATTACCCGTGCCGCTGCAAATATAAAGTTCCTCGTACACACTTTGATTTCCCAGCCCTGCCCCATTCGGCATGAAGCCTAGCCAGTAATCCGTGCCCGATGAGGTGACGCCCTGCGCGCGGGCCGCGCCGCCGATTATCGTTAGAAGAAAGACAACTGGAAGGAAACGAAGTGAAAATTTCATAGCTCTTGAATTCCTTATCGAGGATAATGTGAACGAAATCCAGATAGGAATAACTCACGGAAGCGGGATTTGTTACATGGCCCGCTCCTACTAAGAAGACTCGCGAAACGCCAAAAGGTAACCGATTCATGGAAAAATTAGCAGCCGTTGAGTGGGATTCTATCGGACGACCGAACACTCGTTCCCCATCCCTCGTTACTCGTTACTCCAATGATCGTCACGACGGAAGCTATCGTTTTACGCGCGCGGAAGCAGGGGGAAACCTCGAAGATCGTAACGCTTTATACGCGTGAATACGGCAAGCTGAACGCGATCGCGAAAGGCGCGCGGGAACTGAAGAGCAAATTTGGCGGCGCGCTCGAAATGTTCACCCATGTTAGTGCGGTGATCTACAAGCGGGAAAAAGCCGACGCGCTGAATCTGCTTTCAAAAGCAGAAACGATTTCCGGGAACCGGGGAATTATTCGAAGCCTAAAGAAAATGGAGCCCGCCACGGAGATTGTAGAACTTCTGCTCCACGCCATGCACGATGAAGAAGCGAATAGCGATCTCTTTTCGCATCTGGAAGAGGCGTTTCAGGCAATCTCCAATGCGCCGGAAGCCCAAGCGCCATTTTTGGCATTCGGCTTTTACCTTGCTTTCGCCAGGGCGATGGGATTCGAGATCGATCTTTCGGATCGAAGCACGATTCCCGGAAAATGGGTGGAATTCCTGCGGCCCATAGCGGATGGGAATTTTGACGGTTACACCGAGAAGGACATCCGGCAATTTCATGCTTTTTTTCAATCGTATTTTGCCGAGCACTTGCCCGGCGTGACGCTTCGCGGCCTAAAGAGCGCAAAAGTATTCGAGCGGTTGTAAGCGGGCCGGGGCAGGCCCACACCGCGGGCTGCTACGAAGCTTGTCCGTTTTCCGACATCGACTTCGGCTTTCGCTCCGGCGCGGATTCGAAGGCCAGCCGATATCCGAGCAGCCCGAGTATCTGATCGAGCTTTTCCATGGAAAAGTGCCGGCGCTTCGCAAGCACGTTCGAAAGCGTCCCGCTATCGATGCCCATTTGCTTGCATAGCTTATAGCGCGTCAGGCCGTCCGCATTGTGAGCGCGGTCGAGAAGATCGCGAAGGTCATCGCGGTAGTCGCGCGTTTGCGTCATCGAAGCTGCCTCGCTGGCAGCCATATTAAGTTCCTGGTCGCTCATAGAATCATCTCCCGTTTTAAGAGCAGAGTATATCTCGCTTTTTCAAGGAAAGCTACTTTGCTAATTTTCAAATCTTAAATGCTTTCTCTCACCAAAGGTATTCTTAGCAACAACTTTGCCATTAAAAAAGGCCCCAATAGTATGCCAGGCGAAAAATTTTTCATAAAAAAAAGGGCTCGCCGCGGCGAGCCCCATTTCTGTCTGATTTGGGCAGTTCTTATTTCATTATCTGCATTTGCCGAGTCAGCGTTACATCGCCCGCAGTCATTTGGTAATAGTATGTTCCGCTGGCAAAGTGCGTGGCATCGAGCGTCACTTCATAGGAGCCGGCCGACAACTGATGATCGAGCACGGTCTGAACCAGCTCGCCCTTCATATCGACAATCACCAACCGAACGAAGCTCGACTTCGGTAGGGTGATTTCCACCTGCGAAGTCCCCGCGAATGGATTGGGGTAGTTTTGGTCGAGACGGTAGCCCTTGGCCGATGCTGGTTCGTCCACCTATACGAAAATAAATTGGCCGTTGCAGAAAATCCCAAGGGAGGATCAAATAAAAGTCGCGGTTATTTCATTTGAGAGCGGGAATCTCGGCAGTGCCGAATTGTTGAATACAAAAGATGAAATCGCTATTGCGGCTTTTGCCTTATTTCGCGCGGTATAAGAAGATGTACGTGCGCGGCTCGATCCTCGTCGTGCTTTCGAGCGTGACGCAGGCGCTGTGGCCGCTGTTTTTCGGGCGCGGCATCGACTCCATCACGCGCGGTCATGCCACGACAAGCTCGCTGCTCATTCAGGCGGGAATTATTGTTTTGCTCGCTTTCTTAAGCGGATTTTTCTATTACCTCGTTCGCCAGAATATTATCGTGGCCAGCCGACTCATCGAACGGGATCTTCGGAACGATTTGCTCGCGCATGTGGAACGGCTTTCCGCACGGTTTTTCCAACGTACGCCGCAAGGCGAACTCATGGCCTACGCGACGAATGACATCGACGCCGTCCGGTACTTTATCGGCCCGGCGGTGATGTATTCGTTCGATACATTCGCCACTTTCGTTGCGGTGATTGGATTCATGCTCGCACTTTCGCCCGTGCTCACGATCGCGACCGTCGTGCCGCTGCCGCTTATGTCCGTCGCCATCTATTTCATTGGCAAAAAAGTTCACCCGCTCTTCGATGCCGTTCAAGCGCATTTTGCAACAATGACCGGCCGAACAACGGAAAGCATCTCCGGCATGCGAGTGGTGCGCGCGTATGTGCGAGAGGCCTACGAACAGTCACAATTCAATGCGCTGGCGAAAGGCTATTTCGATAAGAACATGCGGCTTGCGCGGACGCAGGGCCTCATGCAGCCCATCATCTTTAGTTTCATGGGCTTCTCAACCGTGATTCTGCTCCTGGTTGGCGGCTACCTTATTATCCATCATCACCTCACGATAGGGGAACTTTCACAGTTCATCGTCTATTTGGGAATGCTGACCTGGCCGTTCATCGCTTTGGGATGGGTAACGAATATGGTACAGCGCGGCGCGGCCAGTATGGCGCGGCTCATAAAATTATTCGAGACGGAGCCGGAAATAAAAAATTCCGAGCACACTAACTGGCAAATTCATTCCCTTCGCGGCGAGATCGAGTTCCACGACGTTTCCTTCCGCTACCGTCCGGATCAGGAACCAGTGCTTAGCACTATTTCGCTACGGATTGAGCAAGGAACCACACTCGCCGTCATCGGCCGGACGGGTTCGGGCAAGACGACGCTCGTGAGCCTGCTGGCCCGGCTCTTCGATCCCTCGGAAGGCATGATTACCATCGACGGCCACGACATTCGAACGATTCCGGTCGAAGTGCTGCGGGCCAACATGGGCTTCGTCATGCAGGAACCGTTCCTTTTTTCCGAAACCATCTCGGGGAACATCGCCTTCGGCACGGGCGAAGTGCAGACCCAATATCACACCGATGGACTTCTTGGAATTCGAAGCGTTCTCGTGACAAATGGAACCCCGAGCTTATCGGCGCCCTCCCCATTGGGAACCGAAGAAGCCGCTCATGCCGCGGACATTTACGATAACGTAATGGAGTTCCCGGAACAGTTCCAAACGATGATCGGCGAGCGCGGCATCACGCTCTCCGGCGGCCAGAAGCAGCGCACCGCGATTGCCCGCGCCATCGCGCGAAATCCAAGAATCCTCGTGCTGGATGATGCCATGTCCGCTGTCGATACGGCTACCGAAGAGCGCATCCTTTCCAACATGCGGAACGATGTACACCCGCGAACGACCATCCTCATCAGTCACCGCACCTCGACCGCACGCGAAGCCGATATGATTATCGTGCTCGATCGTGGCCATATCATCGAGCGCGGAACTCACCAGGATTTGCTGGCGCAGGAAGGCGCGTACTACGATCTTTACCGGCGGCAGTTATTGGAGGAGTCGCTGGAGAAGGTTTGAAGCGCGAGTTCAGGCTACCTCCATTTCGCGTGCGTGAAGAATTTCGTGACCGCTAAAAGGCCGAACGTCCTCACGCTCAAGCGTAATGACATCGATGGTTTTTCCTTCGGCGGTGATGAATTCTACTTCATACGCTTTCCCATCGGCATAGAGTCCAACGGCAGTTCCGATATCGCCTCGCGCGAGCCCAAGTTCTTCAATATCTCGTTCTAATACGACCAGGTCGTGCTCTTTGATTGTATCGCTCATTGTTGTCGTGCAGGATAAGTTGTTATGCAGGATAAGCAGAAATAAGCCGTGGTATAGTTCCGCCATGATCGATCATCCAAACCGTGCGTGCAAAAAGGGAGCGACCGTTTGGAGTTGATAATTGTCCTTCCACGACATATTGTACGCCATGCTCGGTTTCACGTGTTCGCGAAACCTCATTGACTTGCGCGACTTGAAGAAGCGCATGTTTCATTTCTTCCAATCGATCGGCGCTGAACCCTCGCGACAAAAATAAGATTGCCTTCCCTTTGCCTTCCGCATGAGTCGTAGAAAGCAGGTACTCCGTGAGTTTTAAATCAGCCACAATCGCATTCTCCGCGTTCGGAAGTTTCATTTACACATCCAAATTCCTGACATACGTCGCGTTCTTTTCGATAAACTCGCGGCGCGGCTCGACGGCATCGCCCATCAGAGTCTCGAACATATTCGCGGCGGCGTAGGCATCTTCGATGCGAACTTGCAATAGCGTCCGCGTTTCCGGATTCATCGTCGTGGACCAAAGCTGCTCGGGATTCATTTCGCCCAAGCCTTTGAATCGGCTCATCACGATTCCCTTCATCGGCTGGCCATCCATCACCGCGGCGCCATCCACCATTGCCGCGCCATCCATCATATCGCCATCGCCCGCTTCAACCACCTCATCCTCTTCCTTCTTGCCGGATTTCATACGCTTCAAAACTTCATCGCGCTCGTCATCATTATATGCATACTGTTCCTGCTTGCCTTTTTTGATTTTGTATAGCGGCGGCTGAGCGATATAAATATGCCCGGCCTCGATCAAATCCTTCATGTGATTGTAAAACAGCGTGAGAATCAGCGTGCGAATGTGCGCGCCATCGACATCGGCATCGGCCATGAGAATAACCTTGCCATAGCGAAGCTTCGTCAAATCCTGTTGCTCGCCAATTCCGACGCCAAGCGCAGTGAAAATATTTCGAATCTCATCATTCTCCAGCATCTTATGCAGCCGCGCTTTCTGGACGTTCAAAATCTTTCCTTTGAGTGGCAGGATGGCTTGGAACCTTCTATCGCGGCCCTGCTTGGCGGAGCCACCGGCGGAATCACCCTCGACCAAATAAATTTCGCAATGCTCCGGATCGTTGATGGAGCAATCGGCGAGCTTGCCGGGCAGCGCAGAATTTTCAAGCGCGTTCTTGCGGCGCACGATGTCGCGCGCTTTGCGGGCGGCCTCGCGCGCTTCGGCGGCTCGAACGACTTTTTCAATCATCCGCTTGCCAATCGGAGGATTCTCCTCCAGAAATTGCGCAAGCTGCTCGTTCACAATGCTCTCGACGATGCCTTTCACCTCGGAATTGCCGAGCTTCGTCTTCGTCTGCCCTTCGAATTGCGGCTCCGGAACTTTCGCAGAAATGATTACCGTCAGTCCCTCGCGGAAATCATCGCCGGTGAGCGTAAGCTTATCGGACTTTACGAGATTATTTTTCTGCGCATAATTATTCATCGTGCGCGTGAGCGCCGCTTTGAATCCCGCAACGTGCGAGCCACCCTCGACCGTATTGATATTATTGACATACGAGAATAAGTTCTCGTTGAAGCCGTCATTATATTCGAAGCAAATTTCGACGGGCGTGGCGTCCTTTTCGCCGGTGATGTAAACGGGCTTGTGCAGCGAAATTTTGGTGCGATCGACATGCTTGACGAAATCCCGAATGCCACCTTTGGCATGGAACGTTTCCTCTTCTTTCGTCCGCTCGTCTTTCAGCGTAATGGTTACCTGTGGATTCAGGAACGACAGTTCAAGCATACGCTCGCGCAGAACATCCATGCGCATTTGGATGGACTGCTTAAAAATCTCGGCGTCCGGTTTCCAACGCGTGATCGTTCCCGTGTCTTTGGCTTTGCCGATCGCCTTTACATCTTCGAGCGGCTCTCCACGCTCGTATTTCTGGATAAAAATCTTGCCATCCTGATGCACTTCCACTTCGCACCATTCCGAAAGCGCGTTCACAACGGAGGCGCCCACGCCGTGCAATCCGCCCGAAACTTTATACACATTCTTATCGAATTTTCCGCCCGCGTGGAGGACGGTCATAACCACCTGCAGCGCGCTCACGCCCTCGCCTTTGTGGATACCGGTTGGAATGCCGCGACCATTATCGGTGACCTCCACCGAGCCATCTTCTTTAAGCACAATGCCGATCTCGCTTGCATAGCCCGCGAGTACTTCGTCGATCGAATTATCGACGATCTCATAAACCAAATGATGCAGCCCGCGCGAAGAAATATCGCCGATGTACATCGCGGGCCGCCGGCGAACTGCCTCGAGGCCCTTTAATATTTGAATATCTTCCGCGCCGTATTCCTGATGAGTTTCTGCCATTAAAATCGCGTAGGTCGGGCCGAATGAGCGATCATGCGCCGGCCCGACTAAAATGTTATGAAAAAGTATTGGTGGATGCCTCGAATTGGGGCGCCCATTCGAGGCCGGAATTGATTCGGTCTAAAATCGCCAAAACCCCTGAAATATCAAGGATTTCCGAGCGTTTTTAGAACACGGAAATGGGGGTGAAGAGTCCCCGGAAATGGGGAATTTTGGATTGAACAAGGATATATTATTACGTGAATGCAAATTTCATTCGACTGACGCTACGCACTGCAATGGAAGTCTAAAGGTTCTACTGCGCGATGGCCGATCTTCCCCGCGTTCACGATCTCATCCTCCGCCAGGGCTGGAACTCTACGTGCTACCAACTCCTCAATCCGGGATTCCGTTATTGGTTCAGCGGGAAGTTCGAGGCGGTCGTGGCTTATGTTGAGTATGCCGGTATGCGCATCGTTGGCGGCGCGCCGGTGTGCGAATATGATTTACTTGCCGAGGTGGTACGTGAATTCGAGGAGGACGCGCGGGCGCACGGACTTCGCGTTTGCTACTTTGCGAGCGAGGCGCATTTGGAAAGCATCATTGCGAAGGATCCCGGCTATTCCACGCTGCTCTTAGGCGCGCAGCCGGTTTGGGAACCGAAGGCGCTGGTTCGGAACATGCAGACAAAGCGTTCCCTCCGGAGCCAGCTTCGCCGGGCGTGCCGCAAGGGAGTTCGCGTTGAAGAATGGAGCGCCACGCAAGCGACAAACAACCCGAGGCTTCATCAAATCCTGATGGAATGGCTATCGACGCGCGGGCTGCCGAGCTTGCATTTCCTGGTCGAGCCGGAAACCCTGGCAAATTTGGAGGACCGCCGGGTGTTTGTCGCGAGCAACCGCGAAGACGTTGTCGGCTTTCTCAATCTTTCTCCGGTTCCCGGCCGGCATGGCTGGTTGGTCGAGCAATTCATACGCGGCCACCATGCTCCGAACGGTACGGTGGAACTAATGCTTTACGCTGCCGCCGAGCATTTGACGGAAGATGGCTTCGAATATCTTACGCTCGGCCTTTCGCCTCTCATTCCCTTCGGAGGGTATTTGCCGGAAGCGCCACCTCCGCTCATCCGCTTCCTTCTTCGATGGGCGCGGGCGCATGGCAAGCGGTTTTACGATTTCGAGGGCCTCGAATTTTTCAAATCGAAATTCGAGCCGGAAAGTTGGGAACCGATTTATGCGATTTCGAACGAGCCTCGATTTTCTCTGCGATCGCTCTCTGCGATCGCATGTGCCTTCACGAACGGCGCGCCGATTCGCACGATGCTTGCCGGAATCGGGAAAGCGATCGCGCAGGAAATGGAGTGGACCTTTTCTAAAAAGCAATAAGTGGCTTTCGATTCTCGGATGCTCATCGGGAGATTAATTCTAATTCCTCCAAACGCTTTTCCCGTGATTGATTGGTAACCTTCTTTAAGAAGTCCCCTGGCGCGAGCTGGCACAGTGTTCGAAGCAGGGTGGAGCATTACGTTATTTCTCAATTGATTTAATCACCGCACTTTGGAAAGCACTGAGGCGCGCGCGGAAGTGGATGCTGAGCTTCGGAACTCCGAGCTTAGAAACCGCGGCTGTTGGCACCCGGAATTTTCAAAAGTGTATTTATCAAAACACTAACCATAAATAGTTATGACACTCAAATCACTCAAACGAATGCTCGCGCATTCGTTCCATCTCTTGACGGCGGCGATGTTCGTGCTTTTCGTAACGGTCGGGCTTTCGAGCCATGCCTTAGCGCAAATGGGCGGCATCGGACAATTACATGATGAGATCACTTGGCCGACCACGGCCACGGTAACCGTCGGTGGCGCGGCGAACGCGAACTGGCAGTCATCGGGAACATTCTCAGTCGATGGCCTCAGTTACGATCAATCGCACGGCTTAGCCAACCCCAACTTCAGTGTGGGTATGGAAATCCCGATGCTTCCGAATATGATGCTCGTACCCCGCATCGAATACAACGATTACAGCGTGCAATTCGATGAGGCGGTCGGTGGCGGAGCGCCCCTCGTGGTAAGCTTGCTTACCGTTGGTGCAGACCTCATGGCGAAGTATAGCTTCAATAACTTCCACGTGATGGCCGGCGGCGAAATTTCGACCCCAGTGAACGCGACCTACGCGCACTCGATGCATATCGAAGACGCGACGCATTCCTCTGTCGATATTCCGGACAAGGAGAACATCCTCGGCGCGCTTAAAGGCGGCGTAGGATATGACATTCCGCTCAATTCGGGCAACTCGATCTGGTTGACGCCGGAAGCGTTCTATACGTATCCGCTCAACAGTGCAAGCCGCCAGACATTCAACGACCTGAAGGTCACTTCACTTTCCGGCGGCGCAAGCCTCAAGTTCGCGCTTCCGTAAGCGGGTTTTCGCAAGCGGGTTTCCGCAATGGATCAAGCGAAAGTTCTTAGCTCACGAGCGTCGCGGCAATTCGCCGCGGCGTTTGTGTTCTTTATCAGCGCCTAATTATCCGCCTGCTCAGCACCGAGCCACCAGCTTCTGCCCGAACGATATACGTTCCTGCCGCGAGCGCACCCATGTTCCACGCATAGCTGCCGCTCATGCGGAAACTCGCCACTTCGCGGCCCAGCACATTGAAGATTTCGACGTTGGCTGAAGGCGCGCCCATGAGGGAAATCGTTGCAATTTGTGAAGCGGGATTCGGTCCGATCGACAGTGCGATTGGCTCCTCCCCGATGGTTTGATTCACGCCCGAAGTGCCTCCAACGCCCGTCAGAAGCGATGTATCTTTCAGCGAATTTTGATAAAGCGCCGTAAGATTTGTGCGCCAGCCTATCTCGCCTTGAAGGGAGCCGGCCGCGACGGGATGAAAGCATAGTTCCAGAACAATAGAACCCCCCGGTGGAATCGTGTCGGGAAGCAATTCGGTGAACGAGAAATCCGTATTATCCGCCAAAAGCTGGCTAGCGAAAATAACTAATGGCGCCTTGCCCGGGTTTCGGATGGAGAGCGGTTTGCAAAGTGTATCCCCAATGTTAACTTCTCCGAAATTTAGATCACTTGCAAGAATAAGCGGAGTAACTACGTTGGCACGGAGCGGATAGCGGAACTCAGCGCAGCCATCGACCGTGACGACCAAGGTATCGAACGCATCGACGGTATCAGTTGCGCTAACACAGAAGTCTTCCGCATAAATAGTATTGGGCAACAATGATACCGGAAAGTCCTGGGGCGATCCTCCGAATAAAGCGGTATCTGTTCCGATCATCCGCGCGTTGGATAATGTAAGGATGGCGCCAGTCAGTGTATCCGACCAGTCGAAAGCTATGCAGGTGTCCGTCCCGGCAATAATGGTTCCTAAATCCCGCACGGTGCCGCTTGGCGGTTGGAGAGCCGGAGCCGTGTACGTATATTGATAAACCGTATCGTTGCCGGCGCGATCGGTCGTCCAAACTGCGGCATAAGCATTTTTCGCGGGATCGAGTACCGTGAGATCGAGATAGGCAACGTTATCGCCCGGAGTGAAAGTGGAGTCGAAGCTCAATACCACATTTTCGGACGGCATTGGCCAGCGAAGATCGCCTACGTCGCGGATAAGGCCAATGTCGGCAATGCGGGAATCATTATCTTTTAGTTCCACCCGATAGTTACCACAGGTATAAACGCGGGATTCGGTTGGTGGGAGACTATCGTTGGAGGCGGTGGCCAGCCCTAGGCCGGCGGGGTTGCCATAGCTCACATCCATCGTTGACCCATACAAAGAACATCCGAAGATCGTGTTGCTGGTTGCGATAATGCTTGAAGTATCCGTGGATGAAATTTGCACCCGGTACGCTCCCATTAATGGATTCGTGCCCGGGAATACGCTACGGCCGGCAGATACATAGCCCGTGATCGGAACTCCGTTTAGAAGGATGTGGCTGATCGAGTCGTCCTGGCACACAAAGGTGGCGTAGCTCAAGAAAGAACGATCAAGAGTGCGGAAAACCATCTTTTTTTGAAACTGCCGGAGAGGCGGAAGAATCGAAGAGAAAGGGTCGGTCTGGCTCGGGTCGCCGTCATAGCCCTGGCTATAGCCCATTTTCACGGCAAGAAATGGTTTATCACCGGCGGATGTAAATATGGTTGGCTCGGTCACTTCAGCGAAATCGTAGAAATAACCGGCCTTAATTAGGCCGGACATTTGGTGCAACTCCTCGCCATCCGCGGTGATTTGTTCGCCATCCTCACCGGCAATGACACGAATTAAATCCCCGTTAACGGCGTGCCCAGCCGTCGGCATATCCAAGTATTCGGAACCCCACTCATCGACGGGCATCATCATTTCCATGATCATGTCTTTTGAACCGTTATTTTCCGCGAGTTCCCCGATCGGAATCGAACAACGCTGATGGCCAGAAATGAGGCCGATCGGCTTCGTGCTAACGACATGAGTTCCCGTCAGGTCCGCCGCTCCATATTGGGTGCCGGTCGATTGCACGAGATAGGTCTGGCCCCGCATGAGAGTCACGCTCCATGTATCGCCTTGCTGATGGAGCACCGTCTGCCCGTCCGGATTCAGGAGCGATGGCGTAGCGGCTCGTGTTGCGGTTGTAACAGGGCCAATCGTGACTTGCGTGTTATCATAGGGTGCAACAAGGAGGAACTGCCCTGCCAGGACTCCGGGAGAACCGAGGGGGTATTTGTCATCATAGTAGCACGACGGATAATAATTCGTTCCGAGGCCAGCCGTCGGCAGAGCCAGGTAGCTATCGGCGCTCAGGGACTCGCTGCTGAGCCCATACAACGCAATCGGATTCCTGGAATACACATGGATCGCCCGATACTGCGGTTCCTCGGTTACGTGAGTCTCCCAGTCGTCGGTCGAGCCCGCAAAGACCGTCCAGGTGGAGTGCGCCGTCATGACTTGATGGTAATGTTCCGGCGGATTTTGCGAGCTGTCGTACGCATCTACCCAGACTTCGTTCGCTGTCCCGGAAGCGATAAACAGCCGAATATTATCGGCATTGTAAATGTAATTCGGCATAAACCCCAGCCAAAAATCGGTTCCCATTGAGGTTTGGCCCTGGTGGGCGCACGCGGGGAGGGAGGGGAATATCAGACTCGAAGCAATTAAAGCCGCTGCGAGCGTGGCGGAGCGAAATCGAGGAGTTGCGAAGGGGTGTTTCATGGTAATTGCTTATCAAAGGTCCAGTCTAATTAAAACGCGCAACTCGCCTCCGGTTACAAAAAAAGAAAGGAGTTACTTTCTCACCGCTTCATAACTCGCTTGCTTAGTACCACGCCGCCCACTTCCGCCCGCACGATATACGTTCCTGCCGCAAGTGTGCCCACGTTCCATTCGTAGCTTCCCGCCATGCGGAAGTTCGCCACTTCGCGGCCCAGCACGTTCGAAGATTTCGAGGTTGGCCGAAGGCGCGCCGGTGAGAGAAATCGTGGCCACCCCGGAAGCAGGATTCGGGGCAATGTGTAAATCGATCGCTGGAAATTGGACTGAGGAGATGCCTGCGCTTTCGAACACGAAACAAGTATCGATTCTATGGCCGGCCAGATCGATAGCTGTGAGACACAGAGTGTCGAAGACCTGCGGTAAAAAAAAAGTAATTCCGTTAGAACCTCGAAGAGAACCGAACGGGCTGCTACCGATGAAACCGCCAATATAGATCGTATCAAGCCCCCGGTCCCAGGCTTGGGAGTCGGTAATTTGAGCGCCAAACGTATGCGTTGACGGCGAATAGGCAATTACTCTAAGAAGCGGCGCATGGGTATCCGGTATCGTGCAATACGTAAATACCGCCGTATCGCTTACTCCGGCTTCATTGTCCAGCGCGACGATGGTGGCGCTGCCGTTTTGCATGGAGTCGATGACGTTCATGCGGAACTTCCAGCTCGCAGAATCCTCGACTGCGAATGTCATATTCTGAAGCTGTACGGCGCTCACCGATTTCACGAAGCAGGCGAAGCACATCCGCGGATCGGAGGCTTGCGCTTCTATCACACGAGCATTGCACTCGCTCCCATCGAAACTACCGCTCCTGCTAAGAACGGTGATGTTCGGAATTCCGGGAACCGTATCCGGCGCGATTTCGCAATCGACAAGAATCGGGCAGGAGCAGGAACCAAGAAAGCCAGTGCTCCCAACGCCCGTTGCCGATAAGGAGAAATTAATGTCATACATCGAATCCGTCGCGCAGTCAACGAGCACATTTTGAAGCACCGTGTCCTCCCACGTGATGAAAGATGCGCCGCACTCATCGACGAGAGAATCGGCTTCCGAGCCTCCGCCTCTCGTGATTGCGTGCGTTTGCGAACCTCCATAGTTAGCAATGGGCGATGGCGCTACGATTTGCAGCGGGGCGGTGCCGTCGCTCGAAATGCTTTGCGTTCCCACTGTCTGCGTTGCCGTGGAACCGGTATTCGAGTTCCACACGATGCCTTCGACCGGGAAATGATTCGGCACATAGCTCGTGCCATTCCAAACGATGTGATCGGGATGGAGCGTTATTGCATTGAGGTTGCCTAAGCAAACCGAGCAGGGTGCGGTGCCATAGCTCGTGCAGGCAATTTCTTCCTCGGAATTCGAAGCAACACTCACAGCGGGCCATTGAAGTAACATCGCGTTATCGGCGCCCATTGGAATCCCTTCATTGGCAGGATCGAATCCCCAAACATCTTCCGAAGCACTCTCCTCCCAACCGACGATAGCCATTTCGCTGGGCTTCATGAGGCCCATGGCGCCGGGCGCGAGATCATCGACGCTGTAACCCACGGCAACAATTCCTGGAAAATTCTTCGTGCAAATATCGTTTTCGCTGGTAAGATAATATGGCGGTAGCGTCCTGAGGGTATGCCATACGTCCTGACCAGCGTTCTCATTATAACCCTCGCGAGTGGTAACCTTTGGGTCATCATTTACGGCTGAGCTGCTCGATGTGCTGAGATCGAGCAGTAACTGCGCCTGCGCGGACACGGAGCCTTCCGTCGAATCGTCGATGACCGAGATTTTCACAACGATTTGGCCGGCGTTTGCAAATTGGGCAGGATACACGTCCTGTACGACATGAATCCGACTTTCTTCCGGAAGGATCCAATCCGTTCGAATGGTGTCCATACCAGGCGTGGCTCCTGTCAGGAGCGTGCTGCTGCCACCAGTCAGAGGAAACGGGGTGACGATATTGCCGGAAGGCTCCACGAACCGTGGCGCGTTCGGATTATTCGTAAAAAAGGTACCGCCGAGATTTATTGTAAGATAGGAATGGCTGTTGAACGTAAGTTCTTGCTTTAGGCTGCTTGCATCAAAAGAATGAATCGTGATGAAGCCGTTGCCATCCTTCGTGACCTCCGCCTCCACAAAACTATTTTTCGTTGTAAATTGCGCCTTGACCGCCTGAAGACCGTTGAACGTGAGAAGCATCGCGAGCAACATCGCGGATTCGGGAAACCGAATCGAAGTATTCATAATGATATGATTGAAGATCCTACAAGCTAAACACCCTTCATTCGCAAAAGTTACAGGGAGCGATGCGGCTGGTGCGCGCGGCCGTTGGGAAGAAACGAATGCCGCCCAAAACTGCGTAATCGCGGCCAGGAGGGCACGGCACAAATGTGGAAGCCTTTATTCCCGATTTGTGTTAAGGGCCTGACTTTTGTTAGAATTTTAACCCAACATCATGGCGACGAACGTAGTAATGCCCAAAATGGGCGAATCGATTACCGAAGGCACGGTCCTTCGCTGGCTTAAAGAAGAAGGCGATGCCGTCCAGAAGGACGAACCCATCCTCGAAATATCGACCGACAAGGTCGATACCGAAGTTCCGTCGCCGGTCGCCGGGACGCTTCTGAAAATTTTGGCACAGGAAAAGCAGACGGTTTCGGTCGGGGAACCAATCGCTTCGATTGGGACAAACGGCGAAGCTGCGTCCCAGGCAGGAACGCAAAAGCCAGAAGCGGCGCAACCGGCGCCGAAGCAGCAGCCGTCACAACAGCAAGCGCCGCCGCAGCAAGCGCCCCAACAGCAAGCGCCCCAACAGCAAGCTGCGCCGCAGCAAGCTCCGCAACAGCAACCTGCGCCAGCGCCTTCAAATGAGCAAGCTGGACAAGGCCAGGCCGTCGTCATGCCGAAAATGGGCGAATCCATCGCCGAAGGAACCGTGCTTCGATGGCTGAAGAAAGAAGGCGATAAAGTCGAGAAGGACGAACCCATTCTTGAAATTTCCACCGATAAAGTAGATACGGAAGTTCCCGCACCCTTCGCAGGCACGCTCTCGAAGATCGTCGCTAAAGAAAAAGAGACCGTGGCCGTGGGAGCGACGATAGCCTATATTTCCGGCGGCCCGGCTGCCCCAGCAGCGCACGCAGCAGCCCCGAGCGCGGATGCGCCAAGAGCCGAAGCACCGAAGGCCGAACCCCCTGCCCCGTCACCGGCTCCGCAAACACAACCTTCACGCCCGGCCGTGCAACAACAACTTGCGCCACAGCCTCCGGCAGCGCCTTCCGCGAAGGACGATCGCTTTTATTCTCCGCTCGTAAAGAATATTGCGAAAACGGAAGGCGTTGCTCCCGAGGAACTTTCGCGCATCCCTGGTTCCGGCATGGGCGGCCGAGTGAATAAGAACGACATGATGCAGTATGTCGAAGCTCGGAAATCCGGAACTGCTCCGGGCTACCGAGTTGCTCCGGGCTACCAAGCTGCGCCTGCCGCGCCAGTCTATCAACAGGAAGCTGCTCCCTCTTTTGCGCCGAGGGCGCCGCAGCCGATGGCGTCGCCCGCTTTCGCATCGAGCGGCGAAGCCCTTACCGTTATCCCGATGGATAATGTCCGCCAGCGGATTGCCGAGCACATGGTGCGATCGGTGCACACGAGCGCGCACGTTACATCCATCAGCGAAGTGGACGTGACGAATGTCGTCAATTACCAAAAGAAGAATAAGGAAAGCTTCGAGCAGCGGTATGGCGTGCGGCTCACGCTTACGCCGATCTTTGTCGAGTGCATGATTAAGGCACTCCGCGAGTTCCCGTTCATCAATGCGTCGATCGACGGAACGAATATCGTTGTCCGCAACGAAATTAATTTCGGAATAGCGGTCGCGATGCCGAAGCAAGAGGGTTCCCCGCTTCCGCCGGCGCTCATCGTTCCCGTTATTAAACATGCCGACCGGCTGAGCCTTGCCGGTTTGGCCACCGCGGTTCACGAACTTGCCAATAAAGCTCGCACGAAAAAGCTCACGCCCGATGACATTTCTGGCGGAACTTTTACGTTCACCAACCCTGGCATGTTCGGCAATATCTTATCCACGCCGATCATCAATCAGCCGAACCTGGCCATTATGACGACTGGAGCGATTGTCAAGCGACCGGTCGTGAAGACGGACGACGAAGGCAACGATTACATCGCCATCCGCTCGATGATGTATCTCGGCCTTTCGCACGATCACCGGCTGATCGACGGCCTCTACGCGGTCCAGTTCACCGAGCGGGTGAAGCAATATATGGAGGCGTTTCGAGGCGATGGAATCTAAGCTTGGGACTCATTCCTGCGCCAACGCGCGCAGCACATCTTCCGTCGAGCGTTCGATGTCCGCACCGCCGGTGAATTTGTGAAAGGCGAGTTCGAGCGTGGCTTCGCCGGATTGGGCGAGTAATTCCTGCGGCGTGCCGATCGCAACCAGTCGGCCCTGATCCATAATGGCAATGCGGTCGCACAATCGCTCCACAACATTGAGAACGTGGGAACAAAAGAAGATGGTCTTTCCGGAAGTTCCATGCGCGAATCGGCGGAGCACTTCTTTGAAGATGAGCGCCGCGTTTGCGTCGAGGCCCGAAAGCGGCTCATCCAAAATCAGTACCTCCGGGTTATGAATGAGCGCGGAAATAAGCAGCACCTTTTGTTTCATCCCTTTCGAAAACTCCGAGAGCAGTTTTTTTCGGTCATCCTTTCCTAATTCGAAAAGAGAAAAGAGTTCCTCTCGCTGTTCCGCGAGCTTCGCTCTGGGAAGATGCCGCAGCGTTCCGCAAAGATCGAGATACTCGTCGGCCGTCAGGCTCTCATAGAGGTGAGCATTTTCCGGAACGTATCCGATGCGGCGCTTCACTTCGTTCGGCTCCGCCACCACATCGAATCCGGCGATGCGGATAGTTCCGGTTGACGGTTTCGAGAGGCCGGTGAGGACTTTCACGGTTGAGGATTTCCCTGCGCCGTTCGGGCCCAGCAATGCGAAGATTTCGCCCGCCTCGATTTCGAGCGAAAGATCTTCGACGGCGACCGTCTCGCCATATTCTTTACTGAGATGAAGGATGCTGATCAAAGTGCTTCTTAAAATGCTAAGTGCTTCGCTGCTTAGTGGAACCTGAGTCTCGGAACTCTGTACAGCTACGGCATTTTGATCTTTACGACAAGCGATACAGGATTAAGTTCGATATGGTCGTATTCGAGCGTCAGTTTATTATTGCCGGCCGTGGCTTCGATATGCTGGGGTACAGACACGCCATTTATCATAGCCGGTTCCATAAATTGCACGTTGAGCGCCGGCGGTTCGTCCAGATTGGCCGGTGTTCCTTGCCAGCGCCGGTATCGGACGAGCGATAAATTCCCAGCGGCGGAATCCGCTGGCAACGCGCCCTGGAAATCATAAACGTCCGTCGCAATATCCGGTTCGCGGACAACGAGCGCAAAGCGATTCGCATTGTCGGAATACAGTTCCACCGAATCTCCGGATGAACTGTCGATCCGCACCAGCCCATATACAATGTCGCTCATATCCTGAAGCGAGATTCCGCTCAGATGAGTAAGGTCCTCGAGCGATTCCCGGTCCGTTCGGCCAGAAAGGGTTTGATCGTGCAGGATATCATAGAACTCGTACTTTTCCGGAGAAGCGATAAATCGGGCTACTTTAATTCCGAATGGGCCCGTAATTTCAATGCTGAGGGAATCCACGCGATGTGAAACGGAATGCCCCGTTCCGAATTGATCTCCACCAGCATCCTCCCTTTTGCTTTTCATCGAAAAGCTCGCGGAGTTCGATTCCCCATTCTGCTCGACTGAAATGTCGCCCGTGGCATACATGCTTTGCGCCTCGCGAGACTCGCGATCCACCCAGGAACGAATCCCGCTAATCGCGGCAGCATTTGCGGAGGGCACGAGCGGGTGGGGAATCGTGGCGGTTTTTGGCACGGATGCGCAGCCGGCAATTCCCGCGGCAATCAGTGCAACCCCACTGGCAATTTTGTTCCCGAAATTCGGCATGAAACTTCTTTACGCAATCGAAACAAAAGGTAACACCTGCGCCGTGCTATACAGTCCGATTCCGCTTTGTCCACTCCGCTACGCATGTAAAATGTTTCACGAAATCGTTCGAGAAATGCGAAAAGCCTTATCTGGCGCGGCAAAACGGCAGTTCCCCGGCAATGGCATTCTATTGGAACTTAGTCTATCCCGAAGACACAAGTGACGCCTTTAGTGAACACGAACTAAGCATGAATGCCAGGCATGAATGCCAGGCATGAACGCTAATTAAGTGAGCAGGAACGAAGACTATAGAAAGGTAAACCTCAAGTAATCACGGCACAATTCGCGTTTTTTAATTTTGCAGCGCAATCAACGATCGAGATCCATTTGCCAAAATGATCGGTCGTTAACATTCATCGGAACACCTCTTAACCTCTTAAAAACCTATTTAATATAATGATAACATCCACCCATAAAATCGCGCGCGCTGCAGCTCTTGTCGCGATTTCTCTGGCGTTTACGGCATCCTCGAGCGGACTTCGGGCGCAAACGTTTTCACGGCCGGTAATTATTTTGACCGGAATCGTTCGCTCGAGTGAAACAGCTTCGCCAACTTCCGTAAAAGTAAGCATTCGCGAGGCGGGCGATACTGCGCGCGAGATCACGCAGAGCACCTCGAACAAAGAAACTGGGAAGTATTTGGTCATTCTCCACCCGGCCCAGAAGTACTGGGTACATCTCGAAGGTGATTCGATCCTTCCGGAGGACGTGCTCATCTCGACACCGCCAGCGGATCAAACCGAGCAAGTGAACCAGGATTTCACAGTCGCGCTTCGGGATATTGGAAACGTGAATGGCGATGGCCTGAGAGGTTCTTCGGCACAGAATTAGAATTTAATGGAGTGTCCTGCCGCGAGCATTTTCATGGTTGCTCGCGGCCATAAGCAGAGAAGCAAAGCAACGGGGAGCGGCTCATTTCGGTGGGCCGCTCTCACGTTTTTAGCCCATCCTAAATTTTCGGGCGTGGTTTCTTCCGAGTTCTGTGTTAATTAACCATATTATTTTTTCGTGATCCGGAGAATCGTTACAATAAAGAACCGCGCGGGATTACATACGCGCCCCGCAGCCGCCATTGTAAAGCTTGCAAGCAGGTTCCAATCTGAATTTTTCATCATCAAAGAAGGGTTCCGTATTAATGGCAAATCCATTATTGGCGTTATGACGCTGGCCGCTGCACAAGGCTCGCAGCTCGAACTCGAATGCGATGGGCCCGACGAAGAGCAAGCCATGCAGGCACTGGTCGATTATTTTCAAAAAGGTTTTGAAGAGGAAATGTAAATACGAATTGCGAATTAGGGTTCGTCGCCGCGACCTTTAGTTACGGCGAAATCATTTGTATCATTCGCCGTAACCTGAAGGTTACGGCTACACCGTGAGCCGTCAGAAAGAAGCGAAAGAAACCTTGCGATTCAGCGGAATCGCGGCGAGCCGTGGCATTGCCATCGGCCCGGCGTACCGTTATTTCCGCACGCTGCTATACGCGGAGGATCACGCGCTCGGCTTGAACGAAGTCGGCCAGGAAATCGAGCGGTTCGACGCGGCCGTGCAAAAAGCCCGGCAGGAAATCGAAAAAGTGCGCCGCGTGGCGGAGCAAAAGGTGGGAACCCCGGCGTCTTCCATCTTCGAGGCGCAGATGATGATGGTGTCCGACGAATTTATCCTGAGCACGATTCGGCAGCGCATCAAACAGGAACTAAAGCCAGCCGCCTTTGCGGTCGATTCGGAATTTTCGAAGCATCAGGAGGCGCTTCAGGCAAGCGATAATCCCATCATGCGCGAGCGCGCCGACGATGTGGAAGATATTAAGCAGCGATTGCTGCGCTATTTGCTGGACCGCAAAAAATGGTTTTCCAAGATCGAAGTTCCTTCGATCATCGTAGCGGAATCGCTCACGCCGGCCGATGCCATCCTCTTCTCCCGTTCTTCGATGCTGGGCTTCGCGATCGATGGCGGCGGACTCACAAGCCACGTTGCCATTCTCGCGCGCTCGCTTGGCATCCCGGCGCTCGTCGCGTTGCACTCCGCTGCCGAGCATATCGAAACCGGCGACCTGCTGATTCTAGATGGCGAGCGCGGGGAACTGATTGTCTGCCCCGATGTCGAAACACTGCGCGGATACGAACAGGAACAAAGCTATGTGCTTGGCAGCGGAGTCGAGGCGGCAGGGCCGATTCTGGATGAGAATGCCCCCGTCGCAAAAACCGCGGATGGCCACGCCGTCACGCTGTTGATGAATCTCGAATTCGGCAGCGAAATAGCCATTCACGAAGCAGAACGATTGTCGGAAGCCACCACACTCGCCGATGGCAGCAAGCGCCTTGGACTCGGCCTCGTGCGCACCGAGCATTTTCTGTTGCTCCACGATGAGTTCCCGACGGAAGAAGAGCAAAATGAACTGTATAAAAGCCTGGCCGATCGGTTTTATCCCGCCCCGGTGACGTTGCGCACGTTCGATGTGGGTGGAGACAAAGTGCTGAGCGGGTCGTATCGCGAGGACAATCCGTTTTTGGGCTGGCGGGGGCTGCGCATTTCGCTCGACGAGCCGGATCTCTTTCTCGCGCAATTGCGCGCCATTCTCCGGGCCTCCGTGCGCGGGAACGTAAAACTTATGTTTCCGATGGTTACGACGGTCGATGAACTGGAGCGCGCGCGGGCCTTCATTCAGGAAGCGCGAAACCAGCTCCACGCGAACGGGGAAGCATTCGGCGAGCACATGCCGGTGGGGATCATGGTCGAAGTTCCCAGCGCGGCGATCCTGGCGGAATCCTTCGCCCCGATGGTCGATTATTTTTCGATCGGCTCGAACGACCTCACGCAATACACGCTTGCGGTGGATCGCGGGAACGATCTCATCGCGCCGCTCTATCAGGAACTGCATCCCGCGGTCCTTAAGCTTATTCAATCCACCGTCGAAGCAGGCAAACGTGCCGGGAAACCCGTTTCCATCTGCGGCGAATTGGGCGGCTATCCACTTGCCACACCAATCCTGACCGGCATGGGCATCGACGAAATTTCCGTATCCCCTTCGGCAATTCGTTCCCTCGCTACTCGCCTGAGGTTGCTGAATTTTTCCGAATGCCAAATGCTCGCGAACGGTATCCTTCGAGAATGTGTATCGCCGGAGGAAGTAAAGCGGCGCATCCTCCAATTTCTTTCGGAGCGGCAGCTCATCGACGTCTTTAGCGAAACCACACTTCGCGCCGGTTACGGCGCCCGGCTGATTAAGAAATAACTGCGCTGTGTTGCGCCGCGGCTTCCAACGCAATACGTGCCAGCCGCATCGAGCGCGTGCGATATTTCCGAGAAAACATTCCCAGAAAATAGGACTTCGCGATAAAGCTCCAGAAGCCGGATTGCTGAAGCTCCGGAGAGATCTTGTCCGCGATTTTGGCATGCGCTTCGGGTGCTTTGCTCCAGTGCAGGCCAGCTTTTTCGTGGTGCACGGTGTGGAACCCGTTGTTGAAAAGCAGCGTATTTAAGAATCCCAGAAAATTCCGCGAGTGATCGAATTTCGATTCCTCATCCGCGTGAACATGCTGAACATAATTGAAGACGAGTACGCTAAACAAGCCGATTTGCTGTGGAATAATGACGAACAAGAGTGCCTTCTTCCAACTAATGATCAATGCCACTGCGACCCATACCACGAGCAGCGCATACTGCGAAAGGCAGAACCAAAAATAAGAGCGGTCCGCGGCCCATTGATGTTTCAAATAATCGCGGATCGGCTTTTGCTGATAAAAGCTGCTCACCGTCGGATACGCGAGCAACATGAGGATATGGTTGTGCTCCGTAAGCCGATACGTTATGGTGTAATCGCCGTCCCGATTATTGAGCGAATGATGATTCATGTTGTGCGTCGGGATCCAGGCGAAGGCCGGGAACCCGTAGAAAATCGTAAGCCAATAATCGGTGAGCGCATTCAACCGCTTCGAGCGCCAAATCGGAATGTGATTATGGTTATGCGCGATGACTGTTACCGCGATCGAAAGGAACACATACACGAAATAAACCGGCCAGAGCAAGTAAGCCGCAACGTGGAAACCAATAATCCACAGCGCAAAAAAAAGCCCGGTGGTTAGCGCGATATAGACCAGCGTGCGCCGGTCGGCTTTGTATCGTAACAATGGAGAACTTCTTTCTTTTTCGAGCAGGATGTTCCGAACAGGATGACAGCTCGTTGAAACAATCATCAGGGTCGTTGAATCTACATTGCTAAGGACAGAATTCCAGCGCATTAGGTGCCCTCAATCCGAATTCATTTGTCTGAACCGGGATTTGGGCAGATTTTCGAGATTAATGAGATTTTGATTCGAGTGCTCACGAAAAACTATGGCGCCCGCACTTTAGCTGTGGGCGCCAATCCCACTCCCAATTATTTTACAACGCTCCCGAAGGTTTCACCGGTGGCATTCCGCTCTATTGCAAGCACTTGCCGATGTAGCGATAGCGCGGTTTGAAGCGCGGCCATTTCGGCGGTGTGCTGGTCGATGGTGTGCGCCGTAATCGGCGTGTACGGTATTGCGTCAGGATTAGTAGAATAGAGCCGCCGCTGATCGATCATGTAATTATCCGCAGCATTCGTTGCGGTATCGAGCCGCGCCATGTGCAAAGAGAATACGGCGGGAAGGCTATCGGACTTGACGTACTCGCCGGTAAGCTGGATGACCGTGCTATCCTGAATTAGTTCTGGCCGCTCGATATATTTCCAGAGAATACCCATATCGCAGTTGACGATAGTGTCCCAATGCTCTTCGATCTTTTCGCACGAATCGCTTGGCTTCTTCCATTGTGGGATCTGGCGACCAGCCTCGGCTGCAAATGCCCATCGAGTAATCGGACTGAGGTTGTCGTCCGTGTTCTCGCTTGCGCACGCGGCAAGCAGGAAGGGGAAAAACATGGCGATAAGAATCCTGTTGGTCTTCATAATGACCTCCGAAGTTAAATGAATGATTACGATTGTAGTGGCACGGTAAGCATGACCGATCATGCGCCCGTGCCTGGCGCCGGCGAGAGATGCAACCGTGGGAAGTTTAGCGGCCCGGCCAAAAAAGGCTTCTCACGGCCTCAGGAGACGCCGGAACGAATGTGATCTAGCGAGTGAGTAATCATTGTCTTAATGAGTGTACAGTAATCCGTGCTGGTTAGGAGAGGGAGAAGATGCGGGCCAGGAATGCATGACCCTATAATTTGGACCTTGTAGTCGTTCCCATTCCTCGCGGGAGCTGCTTCGATCTATTCGGTAAGCATTCAGCAGGGAACGGTTGAAGTTGGTGGGAAGTTCTTGAGGCAATGAGTCAATCCATCGAACAGTTAACCCAGGAAGTATTGGCGCTCCCGATCGAGGAGCGAGCCGCTCTCGCGGCACGGATCGTTGAAACGATCGACGAAGGCGGCCGCACCATTTCCTCGGCTTGGCTTGACGTTGCGGAAAAACGCCGGGATGAAATTCGTTCCGGGAACGCTCGAACCATGGATGCCGGCGAAGTTAGTGCGCACGTTCGCCGCCATCTGCAGTGACCGTCCGCTATCATCTCGAAGCTGTCGAGGAGTATGATCGCGCGGTGAGTTACTATGCGGCTATTAGTCCGCCGCTCGCGGCCAGCCTGATCGGAGAGGTGGAACGTTCGATCGAGCGGATCGTGGCACATCCGTTACACGGTCGGGAGATGCGTCCGAATATTCGTGCCGTCCACACCAGAGTATTTCCGTACCAGGTTGTTTATATGATTGAAGACGATAGCGCGACGGTGCTTGCTGTCGTCCACGACAAACGCGAGCCCGAGTACTGGCGGCACCGGGTCAACTAAGTTAACCTCGGTGCCGCACCTCCCTACGGAAACCGATGCGCGGCGTGGCGTCTCTTCCACCATACAATTTTCGTTAGCCTCCACCAAATTTTGTTCCCTCGCCATTTTCGATGCCTTAGGCCGCGAAATTGTGCGACCCAATCCCGGCAACATGGAATCCGCCGGAACGCATGATGTCCCTTTCGATGCTCGGAAGCTTCCGCCGAGCGTCTATGCGGCGCGGCTCGTGGCGGGCGGGGTGGTGCGTGTGGCGAAGTTCGTGGTCCAGTAGGGACGCGCCGCGCACCTCCCTATGGCGCGCTGAAAATTTATTTTTTCAAAACATTAGCGCGGGCTCTTGACATTGGCTTAAGTATGTATTATATTTGCACTGGCTTTTATAGGCACCTATTGCCAGCGGGAACGGAGAACAATTGCTCATTGAAAAACAAAAACATTCGGTTCATGAATGCTGGAACTCTAATTGGCGATTCCAGACGATTTGGATAGTTTTCAATGAATTATGAATTTACACACACACGAAGTCGCCCCGCGCGATGGTCCGTTGGGGCGTGCCATGCTCGTCCCAATGCCTGGGTTCCAACCCTATTCGGGGAGGGCGGTAGGGACGTGTCCGGCACGTCCCTACGGCGGTCTTTTCCTTCCTGAATTGTTTAGCTCCTCCGCGCGGTTTACTCATCCAATTGGATGAGAACCATCCATTATCCTTCATGGACCGACGAACATTTATCAAAATGACGGTAGCTTCTACGACTGCTGCCACCTCCACCGGCAGGATACGTGCTAACACCGCGCTCGCGTCCACGAATGGCAACCCTTTAGAGGCACCCGGCGGCCCCATGGATGAAAAATACTGGGACACGATTCGTTCCGAGTTCCCGATCACGCAGGAACTGATTTATTTCAATAACGGCACGATGGGCCCCAGCCCGCGCGCGGTGACCGAGCGGGTTACCAAACGCATCGAATACGTTGACCGCACAGGCGATTATAATGGAGATTACGCGGGGCTTCGCACAGCCATCGCGCAACTACTAAACGCAGAAAGCGGCGACCAGATTGCGTTCACGCACAACGTGAGCGAAGCGATCTCCATCGTCGCAAGTGGCATCGATTTGAAAGAAGGAGACGAAGTGCTGCTGACGAATCAGGAACATGCCGGCAATGCGATTCCCTGGCTCGCGCGGAAGAAGCGCGATGGCATCGTCATAAAATTCGTTCCTATCACCAATGACGGGGGCTTACCTTATAGCGACGACGATATTCTTCAGCGCGTGCGCGATACCATTACGCCGCGGACCCGCGCGATCTCCATGCCACATCTCACCTGCACAACCGGCCAGCTTCTGCCGATCAAACGTCTTACGGCGCTCGCCCATGAAAAAGCTGTGGCAAATGGCGCACCAATTTGGTTCCTGAGCGATGGCGCGCATCCGCCTGGAATGCTCCAGACCGATGTGCGCGATTTGGGCGTCCATGCGTACGCATCGTGCGGCCACAAATGGCTATGCGGGCCGAAGGGTATCGGCTTTCTGTATATCGCGCCGGAACTAATGCAGAATGTCATCCCGACGTGGTGCGGCGCGGAGGTCGATAAATACTGGGGCTACGATGGCCGGCTCGATTTCCTTCCCACCGCCTCTCGCTATGACTTTGCCACACAAAATTTCGCGCTCTTCGATGGTCTTCATGCCGCCATCGATTTTATGCAGAAGATTGGCACAGATAAAATCGAAGCGCGTGTGAAATACCTAACCGGAACCCTCCGCCATGGCCTCGAACCATTCGCTCCGGGAAAATTTCATTTCCTTACTCCAGCCAGTTCCGTAACGGGGCTCACCACCATCAAGCTCGACAAAATGGATTATCACGACTTTGCCAATACATTACTTGCCAAGCATAAGGTGCGGACGCGCGTGGTTCCCGAAGGTGCGCTCGATGCCAATCGGTTCAGCGTGCATCTCTACACTTCCGAAGCGGACGTACAGAGTGCGCTCGATGGGATGAAATCCGTGCTGTCATGAACCAGGAAAAATAATTCGCGCTACGGCGGGATTTTCCGGCGGCGATTGAAGGTTATTTAACCCTCAATTCTTTTCCTCTTACAGTAACTCAACTATATGACCAGCCTTGCCGAGCGCGAGAAAGCTTCGCTTTTTCCAACATACGAACGGCTTCCGATCGGCGCGGTAACCCACGCGGAGGGAGTCCACATCACCACCGAAACGGGCACGACGTATCTCGATGCCATCGCCGGGCTTGGCGCAAACGCGCTGGGCCATTCGCATCCGGCCGTGGTACATGCGATCCGCGAGCAGGCCGGGAAGTATATGCACCTCTCGAATCTCTATTTGCAGGAACCGCAGGTCGTACTCGCCGAAAAGCTCGAGCGCGCATCCGGGTGGGAACGAACCTTTTTCACCAATTCGGGAACCGAAGCGGTGGAAGGCGCGATCAAACTTGTGCGAAAAGTTTTTGCGAGCGAAGCCAAGGCTGAAGTGATGGGCGTTGCAAACGGGTTCCACGGCCGCACCTACGCGCCGCTTTCGATGATGGACAAAGGCAAGTATCGCGATAATTTTGGCCCATTCATCGCGGATGCGTCCTGCATTCCAAGTTACGATGTGCCCGCGCTCGAAGAGGCGATCTCCGACCGCACCGCCGCTGTCATCGTGGAAGCGATCCAGGGCGAGGGCGGCATCGTCGAAATGCCTCGGGAATTTGCGCAGGCATTAATGGAACTGCGCGAAAAGCATCATTTTCTGATTATCGCCGACGAGATTCAATCCGGCATCGGGCGCACGGGCCGCTTTTTCGCGTACGAGCATGCGGGAATGAAGCCGGACATCGTTGTCATCGCCAAGGCGATTGGCGGCGGATTGCCCCTGGGAGCGATTCTTACACGCCGGGAACTCGCGGATGTCATGCGCGCCGGCGTTCACGGCACGACCTTCGGCGGCAATGCGCTCGCCTGTGTTGCCGGCTCGGCTACGCTCGAACTTGTCGAAAAAACCTATATGGATAACGCCGCCCACGAAGGCGAATATCTGAAACGCGCCTTCGAACATTTGCGCGACGAACATCCGAAGCTGATTCGCGAAGTGCGAGGCGTGGGACTTATGCTTGGGATTGAATTTACTTCCCGCGCGCGTGACGTGCAGAAAACCTTACTCGAATCCGCGCATATTGTCACGAACGTAACCGCCGGCGAAGTGCTGCGGATGCTTCCCCCGCTTATCTTCGAGCGCAAGCATTCCGAGGAACTCGCCAATGCTATCCGCGAGTCGGTCCGGGAGATTGCAAGCCTCGCGTAGCGCGCGCAGCGTAAAATCCGAATGCGGCGGCCAGCAGGCACGCGACTCCGCCCAACAGAATCGGCGCGCGGCCACCGAAGGCGTCCGCAACCCATCCTAAGAGCGGCCCGCCAAAAAGCGCTGACCCGCCTAAGATCATCGTTTGCAGGGAAAGCACGCGCCCGTGCATTTCGGGCTTCGATTCTACCTGAACGATCGCAGTTGTGCCGGTAAGGTAAAGAATGCTTCCCATTCCCACCAAAAACACCGCCGGGACCGCGAAATCCACATTGGGAACGATCGCCAGCAGGAGCATCGCCACCCCGAGCGCGACGGACCCCCAGATGATATTCCTTAGCGCTACCAGCCGCCGGTGCGCCACGATAAGGGCGCTGAGTACCGCTCCCGCTCCAAACACGGAATAGAGCAATGTAAAAATATCCTCCGAACGGTGCAGCGCATCGGTCACGAAAAGCGGCAGCGTGACGGTGAAGTTATAGGCCAGAACCTGAACGACTATGTACATCGCGTAGCTGATCCATAGCACCGGCATGGAGATTACGTATCGCAGGGCTGCGCGAATCTCCCCGTTCGCTCGGGGCAGTTTTGGAACTCGATATAGTTCCGATGTTCGCATGATGATAAGGCAAAAGAGCACCGCCGAATACGTGCTCGCATCGATCGTGAAGCACCAGCCGTACCCTAACGTTAGCACGAGGAGTCCCGCGAGCGCCGGACCAAAAATGCGAGAGACATTGACGATGACACTATAGAGCACCACCGCATTCGGGAGATCTTCTTTTGGAACCATCTCCGTGACGAACGAGCGCCGGAGCGGATTATCGAACGAAAGGAGCGTGCCGCCCACGATCGCGAGTGCATAAAGATCAATGAGCGGCGGATGCGGCAGAAATGCCAGAATCGCCAGCCCAACCGATTGCGACATCTCGAGGCTTTGCGTTAGCAGGAGCAGCCGCCGCTTATCGAAGCGGTCTGCGATGGCGCCGCCCCACGGCGCGAACAGCAAAATCGGACCGAACTGGCATGCCGCCAACACGCCAACCGCTACGCCGCTACCAGTGAGCTTCAGCACGAGCAGGATAAGCGCAACATTCGTCAGCCAATTGCCCGTGTTCGAAATCGACTGGCCAATGAAGAACAGCCTAAAATTCCGGTTCCGAAGGGCATGGAACGTTTGCACGAGCAGGGCTCGAATCCGCGAGCCGGTAGCATCGGCAGCCGCGTCCTGGCTCAACGCGCCTCCAACAAGTTCGGCAAATCGCTCACCGAAATAACTGATGCCTGTCGTGGAAATATCTTCTGAATGAGGAAATCGTGCACCGCCGGATCGCGATCCGCGCAAGCGTCCTCGAGTACGAATATCTGATAATCGTGATCCGCGGCGTCGCGGATGGTGGAGAGTACGACGCCACTTGTGGCAATGCCCGCAAGGATCAGCGTCGTGATATTTTGTTCCCTCAGCTGATCCGCCAAATTCGTTGTCGAAAACGCACCAACGCGCGTTTTGCGGACCATGATGTCTCCAGCTTGCGGTATAATCGTGTGATGAATTGCGGTCTCGGGATCATCCACATGCATGCGACGTGATTCAGCAACGGCATGGAATGACGGATTCGATTTGGGAACCCGGCCGTAATCTTCATCCGCAAACGCCACGCGGACGTAACCAATGGCAACCCCGCGCTCGCGAGCAATGCGAATCGCTTCAGCCACCCGAGCGAGTAATTCATCGGATTGCGGCACCATGCCAACAATCCCTTCCTGAAAATCCATTACGAGAAGTGCCGTATGACGCGGATCGATCGAAGAAGTAGTATCATTCATATATTGAGCGAGTGTGTATTCTGACACTCACAACACGAACGATGAAGGAACCATACTTGCGAAGCAGCAAAATATGCGAACATATTTGGAATTGGATTTTTCTTTTCGTAATTTTGCGTTGTTAAAATCAGACCGAACCATAGGAACAACATAAAATCAGAGTTTCGGCGTATGCACACACTCACAGCTATTTACCGCGCTCCGGAAAACCAAGAAGAATTCGATAATCATTACCGGGACATCCACACACCGCTCTCGGCAAAAATGGAGGGCCTTCGAAAGATGGAAGTAACCTGGGTCGAGAAGATGCTGACGCCCGGGAACGATACGCTCCCGGCGGCGCCGCATTTGGTTTGCACCATGTATTTTGAAGATGCGGAGTCGCTGAACTCGAGCATGAAATCTCCGAACAGCCGCGCCGCTGCGAAGGACCTCATGTCCTTCGCCGGCCCGCTCGTTTCCATGATAATTGGACGCACCGAAGAAATCCCGTTATAAGCCATGGCAAAAAAAACCTCGCAGGAACTTAATCCATACACTGAGAAGCGAACGCTCAATTTTTCTCATATTCTTTATGAGAAGAACGATTACGTCGCCACGCTCACGATCAACCGGCCGGAAGTGCTGAATTGCCTGAACCTCACCACGCTGCGCGAGATGCTGTCGCGATCGAGGATGCCGAATGGGATGACGACATTGCAGTGCTTGTGATTACCGGCGCGGGTGACGTGGCCTTTTCCACCGGCGCCGATTTGAAGGAGCAGGAGGAATTTTTCATTGGGAACCCGGACGATTATTATAAATGGATGCGTGTCTTTATCGAGATGCACGAACGCTTGCGTAATATTGGCAAACCGACCGTCGCACGCCTTAACGGCATGGTGGTGGGTGGCGGCAACGAGGTGAATCTCTCGTGCGATCTTGCGATCGCCGCGGATCATGTGATTATCAAACAAGTGGGCGCGGCGCGCGGCAGCGTAGCCGCCGCCGGCGCGACGCAATGGCTCCCACTCATTGTTGGCGAGCGGCGCGCGCGAGAAATTCTCTATCTGTGCGAAGATATTCCGGCCGAGAAGGCGCTCGCGTGGGGGTTGGTAAATGAAGTGGTTCCCAGAGAAGACCTGGACCGTGCGGTGGCACGACTCTGTGAGAAGCTCTATAATAAACTTCCCGAATGCCTGCGTTATACGAAGCAGCAAGTGAATTTCTGGAAGGATTTATCCTGGCACTCGACGATCGGCCATGCGCGGGACTGGCTTTCGATCCATAACCTTTCGCCCGAAGTGGCCGAAGGCATCAGCGCGTTTACCGAAAAGCGGCCGATCAATTATAAGAAGATTCGCAAACGCGCAGGCTAAGAAAATACCGCTAAGTGACCAGCTCGTGATCATGAATCTTGTCGAGCTCGATCTCCGTCATTCCATCCGGGCCGATCTGAATAATTCCCGTAAATTTGTGTCCGAAGATTACTTCTTTGGACTTATAAGACGTGCGCGCGTGAACCGTTTGGGAAAACGTATCGTCGAATGCTTTGAGCAGAATTAAAAATTCGGCCTCGGATTCGTCCAGTTGTTCCTTTGTAACACCAAAGAGCGGGCTGGCTTCTTCGATAGGATGGACGACCGTCCAGCTCAAATGAAAAAAGGTAACCGTCGTCCGTTCGAGGTCGAGCGGATAAAATTTGCGGGATCGCTGGCCGCTTCCATTCGGTTCGAGCCGGCTCATGGTGACGGTTGCACTTACGTCGATGAGTTGATTGATGCGCTGATTCGCGACGCGGAACATAAACCCGGTGATGGTGTCGTACGGCGCGACTACTGCCGAGCGGCTAAAGATGATCTTCGCAACCGGCCGTGAGAAGCGCCCCCATACGAGGCCCGTTGCAAAGGCAAACGAGAGCAAACCCGCCAGCGATTCAAAGGCCGCGACGATATTCGCACCATTGCCAACCGGCGCAATGCGGCCAAAGCCGACGGTCGTAAACGTTTGCGTGCTAAAGTAAATCGCTTGCAAATATTGCTCGGCGGCAGTATGGCCATCAATTCCCGAAAGGCCGCCCAATCCTATCCACATATAGAGCGCGCCAAAGAAGGCATTGATCGAGACATAGACCAGCAGAATGATCAGATTGAACTTCCACCATGGGATCGAAATGAGATAGTGATAGCCGCTAAACCAGGTAAAA
Organism: uncultured Bacteroidota bacterium; assembly: GCA_963702215.1. Classification (GTDB taxonomy): domain Bacteria; phylum Bacteroidota; class Ignavibacteria; order Palsa-1295; family Palsa-1295; genus PALSA-1295. The sequence goes on along the minus strand of OY969726.1, from coordinate 2,851,108 downwards.
AAGGGCAAGCCCTTTCGGCGGACATTGAAGCTTCCATCGCGATTGACCATACGGACGCGTGCCTCGGATGCTTTCGATCCAATGCCTAAGTCTTCGTATCGCCGGGTTGCCATGTCGGAACAAGAAACAGCCAAGCCGGTAAAAGCGGTTCGAACAGAAGTCCTTCACGTCGGAATTGTATTGCTCGGAAATTATCCCTGACGGCCGGGGACTGAAACAGGTTGCCCGGCACGCAAGCTTCCCACATCGACGATGGTTTCGGAACCCGGCATGCCGACAAGGGCGCGCCCGTGTTTATCGACCGCCCAAATCGGTTTGCCAACAAAGGCCGGAATATCCACAGGCCGCGGATTCCGAAACGGGATATTCAGAATATACTCGATCAGTTTATCCTGGATAAAGCGGTCCTGCGAATCGCGCGCGCAGCGAATCGCTTCGAAGAGTTCCCGCGCATCCTCGCCATCCCAGGTCACAATAAAATTACAGGCTGCGTACGCATTCTGAAATTTCCATTTCGAACTTCCATTCGAAGCGTAACCATTTACGGAATGACCGTTGGATGTTAAGGAATGGCCGTTGGAAGTAGAATCATTAATAGGAGAAATGTTCCCAATACTGGCATCGTTATCCTTTTTCTGGTTCCCAAAAGAATTGGTTCCGTGGTACGGCGAAGCAGCTAACGGCGGGGGCAGTCGCCTTCCATTCGAGAAAGTTTGGATAAGCATTTCATAATGCGTTAATGCCAATGCCGTGCCGCGCGCAGGTGCAAAACGCCTGATAAGCAACAACATTTGTGCCATCCTTACGTATTTTTCAGGGATCGGATCCGATATTTGGCTTTATCTCACCGACAGGTTTCGCAGGGTTATGTTTGGCCTTATCGTAGGCTTCGAGTGCAGCGGCGTCCAATGCCGCGGGCCCGGGATGTTTGATTTGCACAATTTCACTGGGAAGCAATGCACCGCCATGCGATATTTCATGACGTTCCTTATAGAGCCAGCCAACTTCGGCGCCGATGAGGAACGCAAGGCTCGCATAATAGACCCACAGCGAGATGCCGATAAGGTACGCGTAGGTCCCGTAAAGCGTCCCTATGGCGCTGACATGCGTCATATAATAGGTGAAGGCGAACCGCATCGCTTCGGTCAGAATGACAGTCGTTGCTGCGGAAACCAGAATCACCTTGCGGGACAGGCGCTCATGCGGGAGCATCCGAAACAACGTTCCATACAGTGCGATCGAGATTGCCAGCGAGACGAGCCGCGAGATCGTTGTGCCGGCAATCGTGGCCAGCCAGGAGGGTAATAATTTTGTTCCAATTTGTTGCGCCACGCTGACGACGGGCGAAAGAAATGTCGAGGCAAGCAGCAGCGTCACGACCACGATCATCAGCAGGAAATCGAGCAGCTTCTGGATCATCATGCTCTGTTTGGACACCAGGTTCAGCACGGCATTCAGCGAAGTCCGGAGCGTGGAGAAGAGGATGCTCGCAAGCCAGAAGAGCGCGATGCCGCCAATAATGCCGGCAATTGTGCTTTCCTGGCCGATCTTTGTGAGTTCTGCGGTCAGCCAGGTTCGAACGTCCCCTTCGTACACCGGAATCGGGAATGATTCCGTTACGTACGTGACGACATAGCTCACAGCGCGCCCACTCGTCAGCGCCGCCGAGAAAAAATAAAAAATGACAAGAGACAGCGGCAGAACGCAATACAGCACGTTGAACGCGATGCCGGCCGAAAGCAAGAAACAATGGTCCTCCTCCGTGTAGGTATAGAGCCCGCGAGCGTAATATTTGATGGAATTCCAAATTCTCGTTCGTATCATTCGCTTCAAAATTACGACGATTCGTTGCCGGGAGGCCTATTATTTCTCAAACAGCCAAATCTTTTTCATACCACTCGCTGTTTTTGATGTGCTAAAAATCATTCCAAACATCCATGAACTACCGCCTTTTGCTATTCTCTCTTCTTTTCTTGCTCCCCGCGGCTGCGCGCGCGCAGCGCTCGGCGGGCGATACCCTCGTCGTGCAAACGCTCACGTTCGATTCCATCGGCCGCGCCGGCGTCTTCCACTTTCCCGATACGGGAACGTTCGAGAAGGTGATTATGCAGTACACCATGCGCTGCCACCACGCGCTCGTCTCGAACTCCACAAATACCGAGCAAGGATGCGGCCAATGGGATTACAATTGCGAAACCTATCTTTGGGATTCGACCCGCACGGATTCACTTCAGAGTATCGCGCCCTCCGCAGTCATCTCCAATTATCCCGCGAACACGAATTTTCCATACACAAAGATTCCCACTTACTCGGTCACCCGAAGGGATGAAAAGCTTGTGCGGTATCCCTCCGGAACTTCTTTCATCGCAACCACCGGCGACACGTCCGGAAATCATCTCCGAATGGAAACAGGAATGGAATAAGCCATATCAGCGAACGCTGTATCTTCTGCCTGCAAGCCAACTCGTTTGGCGCGGAATCAAACAGGATTCGCTGATCGAAGGACTGGTGTTCCCATCGGGCCTGGCCACGATGCAAGATTTCAGAATCCGAATGCACGCCATCAAACCGGGTACCTACGATTCGTTAAGCGTGTATCAGGACGAGAGTTTTGTCGAGGTCTATCATGCCTCGACCTTGTATTCCACGACTCCCGACACTCTGTTTTTTTACAAACCGTTCAAGTGGGATACCGCTTCGGATATTGTGATGGAGCTAAGCTGGTCCGGAAACGGAACTCCCCCGCCCGGCGCCCGAATCGGCACTCAGTTTTGGCGGTTCAGAATCCGTTCCCATCCCCATGCTCGCGTTGAGCAAGATTTACGACCAGATCACCATCGCGTTTTGGGCCTATGGCGATACGAGCTACCTGCCCGGATCGAATTCGACGCTGTGTGAAGGATTGGACGCCAACAACGACCGGCAAATCAGTATTCAACTGCCGTGGAGCGATGGAAATGTTTATTGGGATTGCGGCAGCGATGCCGCCGGCAATTACGACCGCATCCAGAACGGCGCGGACAAACTCGCAGCCGCGGGCCGCTGGAACTATTGGACATTCACGAAAAATGCCACTACGGGAAAAATGGCCATCTACCTCAATGGCTCGCTGTGGGTAAGCGATACCGGGAAATACCGCCCGATTCAGGCCAGCAGAATGCTGCTGGGAAGCGCCATTAGTTCCGGAATCGGGTATTACGGCGATGTTCGCCAATTCGCGATGTTCGACCGCGCGCTCGATTCCAGCGAGATTTATCAAATCATGTCGCAGGATTCCTCAATTCCCGACCTGCAACCTGTGACATATTTCAAGCTGGATGAGGGATCCGGCGCAACCGTGAACAATTCGGCTTATGGAATGCCGAACTCGAACGTCGTCGGGGTTCCTGTATGGCATTCGATTGCCGGAAAGGACCTCCCGAACAACTTCGCCACCTATAGTTTCCGCCCGAACTTCGAGCAGCCGAATTTTACGTTCCTTCAACTCAGCAAGGCGGTAACGCCCCAAATCACCGATCGCTACACCTACGATACAATTCCCGATCATGCGCACCTCGTTACGAATTACCGCATCGGGCGCAACTACGGCTTTCATCAGAACGATACCGTTGTTGCCGTGGATACGGTTTATGGCGATTATCTTGCAACGAAATCCTACACGTATGATGAGAGCGGAAAGAAAGTCGATTCCACCACCGTCACAGCCCAGGATACGATAAAACCAACGAACCTTTATTACTGGACTCGCTCGCCGCAGAAGTTCGAGCTGATGTCCTTCGTGACGCCGTATGGAATTGGGCTCGATCTCGGCAAGACCGGCAAAATTTGGGAGTTCGATGTGACCGATTATCTTCCGGTCATGAAAGGCTGGAAGCGGCTAACGATGGAGCGGGGTTCCGGGCAGGAAGAATTCGATCTAAATTCCTTTTTATCAAAGGCACGCCCGCACGGAACGTGCTCGATATGCAGCAGCTGTGGCCGATGACAGAGGAGAGTTACCAGACCATTCAATCGAATCTTCGCTACCCGCCACTAGCGTGTCTATTTAGATCCCATTGCGAAGGGATATAAAATTCGATCCTATATTACGGGACACGGCGGAACGCCGAATGGTCTCAACGGAGAATTTACTTCGCAATGGCATGACATTTTTGTCAACCAAACGAATTACCGACGGTTTGTTTATAAAATTTGCTCGCTCGATCCGCTCTACCCACAAGGTGGAACGTGGACGTTGAACCGCGCCGGCTGGTGTCCCGGCATGGCGACGGATCTCGCCGAATATGAGATCACCGGCACCGTAACCCCCGGAGATTCCGCAACAATTGATTATAATGTTGAAGGCGGCGTGGGAGATTCTCGCTACGATCCGGGAACCCAGCTCGTGAGCTATGGCCCGCCGAATTTCACGCTCGACGCCGGCATCGTGGATATCGAGCGGCCTTCGCAGCATGATCGCCTATGGCCGCATCAATCCCGCCTGCGATGCGCCAATCGTGTTCATTCGAAATAATGGTTCCCACACCCTGACCTCGCTTCACGTTCGACTATTACGTCGATAGTGGGCAACCATTTGACTTACACCTGGACTGGGAAGCTTCCGTTCCTCGACACGACATCGGTTACCCTGCCGATCGACTCTCTCAGCTTCTGGACTTCTAAGGATACCGGGAATTTCCACCTCGATATCTCGCAGCCCAATGGCGGCACCGATCAATACGATCCGGATAACCATTATTCCTCCGTCTATACACAGCCGCCACAGTATAGCGGAATCGTGGTAGTGAATCTTCGAACGAATAACGACCCACAGGATAATTATTACGAGGTGTTGGATGATGCCGGCAACACCGTGTTTTCCAACGGCGGCTTCGACCCCGCTACCACGCTATTACGACTCGCTGATCTTACCGGTCGGCTGCTACACGCTTGTATTCCATGACGATGGCGAAGACGGGCTGAACTATTGGGCGAACATTGCGCAGGGTAGCGGCTACCTTTACCTTCGACAAACGGCACGCAATGGGAAGCTACTGAAGAACTTTAATCCCGATTTTGGCAAAGGCATACAATATGATTTTTCCATCGTAAATTCGACGCTGGCGGTCGGCGCCACACAACCGGTGGTTCAACACGTCGGGATATATCCCAACCCGGCGGAAGATCAGCTAAACCTCGATCTCGAAGGAATGCCGGTGGGAATGATTACGCTTGACGTAATGGACGCACTCGGGCGTTCCCTTCACCGCGAGCAGCGTTTCACCGATCCATTGGGAACGTTGCGTGCAGGATTAGATCTTAAAGCATTTTCTGCCGGAACCTATTTCCTGCGAATTACTACCCGCACAGGTGAGACTACGAAGGAATTCGTTGTTAAATAAATGCGGCGCGTGGTGGTCGCCGACCCCGGAGACCACCACGCGGGCATTTAGTGCACCACCGAAAACCGTCCCGACATCGTTTGGCTCCCGGTCGTCAGCACATATTCATACGCACCGGCAACTAAGCCGTTGGCGTCGATGGCAATGGTATGGCTGCCTGCCGGAAGCGTTCCCTCCGCATCGCGGAGCACTTCGCGACCCAGGAGATCGCGGACGACGAGTGTTACGTTTGCCGAAGCAGCGAGCGTAAAACGCAAGGTGGAACTCGTCGCAACCGGATTGGGCGAAAGCGAAATCGGCTGGGAAGCCGCATCCGGGGTTACCCCGCTTTCGCCAATCGCGAATGGATCCGAAGTGCCAATGGCGCCCGAAGCATATTTCACCTGAATGATATAGCCGGATTGCGCGGTTGAAGGAACGGTCGTCCACAAATAGCTTGTGAGCGCCGCGCTAAGGCCGCGCGCAAACGGGGAGAACTGCCCGACCGCAGGATTGTATAAATCGAGTTCCAGCGATTCACCCAGATAGCCGCTTGGGTTCCAGTGAATCGTTGTTTGCGAAGTTCCCGTGGGAAGGTTTGGCGCGCCATCGACCGTCACGTTCGAAACTTTTCCGCTATCGAGAATGGAAAATTGCGAGCTTACGCCGATGACGCCGTTGGCATCCGTCAGGCGCACGAATGCGGCAGTGCTCGAAACATTCGGAACCAGCCAATTATAAGAACTCGGGCTCGATAGCGTGGTGATTGGGTTCCAGGTCGTCATGGAATCCGTGCTGTATTCGAAGGCCATCGAGCTTTCTTTGACCGGACCGGTCGTGGTAAAATTAATCGCGTGCGTTGTTCCCACGAGGAGCGAATCGTTCGCTGCTGGCGAGGTAACGGTAATGATGGCCATCGGCTTGATGCCGACGGAGAATGCCGGCCCCACTGAATCTTTCGCCCTGCTGGAGGGGTCGCCAATGCGAAGCATCACAGAACTATTATATGCAGCATCCGGAAGCTGCCACTCGTAGGGAGATTGCGAGGTGGAGCTCACAACAGCGTTCCACGTCTGCCCGCCATCGACGGAATAGTCGATGGAAGCATTGCTCACTCCCCCGCCGGACGCCCAAACGATCGGAATCTCGGTGCTGTCGCCGCTGATGCTTTCGCCGCTCGCGGGAAGAATGGGCCAGATTGCAGCCGGAGCGCTCGAAGCGAGCTTGGTTATATAGCCGGTTTGATCGGCATCGAGATAAGTCTGGAATTGCGACTTGTTCCCTTTGAACACGGAGAACGCCTTGATGCGAAGCGAATCGGCATTCCAGTCGGAGGAAACAGCGATATGATAATGCCGGCGAATCGGCCAGGACTTCGCTGTTTTGACGGCGAAAAGATCCCCCAACACTTTTCCACCGACGGCGCGTGCGACGTTCTCGTTTTCGAAATTATCGATCGAAGTGTACGACTGCTCGTAAATCTCTTGTGTCGTCTGCGGGCCATCCTCCGTTAGAACGGCAACGGTGTAATATTTTGAGGTGTCCTCGGTCGGCATTTTGGAAAGATCGAGTGGCGTAATATCGAGGTCGAAATCAACCGCACTCCCCGAATGGACCGCATTGACGATTCGGAAGTCGATAATCGGCGCTTGCATCGCCTGCGAAACTACGGAATCGTACCAGGGATTCGGCCAGAAGAGCACCCCGCCGGATACGTATGCGCCTGACATTGCAACCGTCCTTCCCGGCGAAGCCCACGGATAGCCCGATACGTTGAGAGCGCCGGCAATCGTGTCCTCCGCCATGACATAAAGCGGCTCGCCATAGCCCGCCGGTCCATGCCACGAAATTGCGACAAGGTTTTCCTTCATCGCGGCGATCATGCTGTCGATCGTGTAGGCTCCATAGGGGCAGTAGCCGCACCAATTTCCAGTTCCTTCTTCGATGAGGGCATGGCGCTTATACTGCGCCGATGAGGTGGAACCGGAAACGATCACGATGGCAATGATTGCCGCGGCCGCAAAGAGAGTCCGAGAGAATTTCGGCAGACGAAGTGAGAATTTCGGAAGACGAAGAGTGTTCATAAGCTATGAGGTTGAAATTGGATGATTTTTCCCGAGGAAGCATTTTGGGAACATAGAAGCTGAAAAATGATTCACCCCGCACGTTGTTTCGCCTCACCGAGGGTGCAAAACCGGACCCCCAAGCCGGAACGGAACGGCAATCAATTTTGTCTTTGTGCGCGCTCGGGGGAATTCGAGTCCACAAGGATTCTTCTTCCCCCGGCTTTTTTTTCGGGTTTTTGAGCGGCAGGACGGTCACGAAGGTCGGACGCATCGCCGAGGATGCTCTTCCAGCCCGATACACGCGGGAGTAACTCAGTTGGTAGAGTCACAGCCTTCCAAGCTGTTGGTCGCGGGTTCGAGTCCCGTCTCCCGCTCGGGAAAAAGTTGAAAGTCCTCGGTCCTGAGTCCTAAGTTTGGATTCAGCAAAGAATACTCGGGACTTAGGACTACGGGCAGTGACGACTGTTGAAAAACCAAATAAATTATGAATAAGAAATTCATAATTGTTCAAAAACGGCAAGATTTAGGCATTATTCATGAAGCACAAATGCGCGCGCGTATTTTCGAGAGACTAAATTTTTCTTTTTGACAAGGAATTTCATTCATAATTGCAGCCGATGACGCCTCCGAAACTATGCGGCGATTGCGGGACACAGATGGACGTGAACCCGGACCTTTTCGCACTACCGGGCTTGGACCCGACCGCGAATGGGCTTTCGTTCAATTTCTCGCGGGCACTGCCGGTAACGGTTTACATTTGCCCGAGTTGCGGGCGGTTCAAGTTCATGTCGGCGATTTTTTTGAATAATATTGAGCCGCCGCCGACGCAAGTTTCGGCAACGGCTGCGCCGAAAACGGCGGGGACGGAACTGGAATCAGAACAGTTTTCGATTTAGGAATTAGTTTTTTGATTTAGGAGAATTTTATGCGAGACATCATCACGCTCGAGTGTACGGTCTGCAAAATGCGGAACTACACGACGACGAAAAACAAGCGGAAGCAATCGGGCCGCGTGGAATACACGAAATTCTGCCCGCACGATAATAAGCGAACGCTGCATAAGGAAACGAAGTAATTGCCGCGTATGTCGGTGCTTCCAGCCCGAAAGCATGAGCGATCATGCGGGGTCGGGCTGGAAGCACCGACCTACGCGATACGACAGTAGCTCAATTGGCAGAGCAGCGGTCTCCAAAACCGCAGGTTGGGGGTTCGACTCCCTCCTGTCGTGCTGGCGGAGTTCTTGGTCCTGAGTGCTAAGTCCTCAGCGGCTAAGCGGATTACTCAGGACTTAGGACTCAGGACTAAGGACTTTTACGATGGCGGAAACAACAGCAGTAGTACAGCCCGGCGAGAAGCAAGGGCTAAAATCAAAATCGTTCACTTTTTTCACAGACGTCTCCCGCGAGATGCGTAAAGTGAGCTGGCCGAAGCGCGAGGAGCTTCAGGATGCGACGGTCATCACGCTCGTCCTCTGCCTGATTCTTTCGATCTTTACGTTCGGCGTGGATAAGATCTTCGAAACGATCATTCGCGGAATTTTCAATCTGTTTTGATCATGGCGGAAGCACAAGCAGTTACAATGAAGTGGTACGCGCTTCGAACCTTCACCGGTTCCGAATCGAAAGTCAAAGCGTACATTGAAGATGAGATGAAACGCCGCGACCTTGCGAGCCGCGTCCCCGAGGTCGTCATTCCGAATGAGAAAGTGTATGAAGTCCGCGAAGGAAAAAAGCGGACGAAAACGAAAAGCTTCCTTCCCGGCTATATTCTGATCGAAGCGGCACTCGATAAAAAGCTCATCGATCTTATCCTTTCGATTCCTGGCGTCATCAGTTTCGTCGGCCCGACGAAAACGCAGCCCACCGCGCTTCAGCCGGACGAGATGCGCCGCATTCTCGGCAAAGTGGAAGAAAAGCGTGGAATTGAATCGCCCGAAATTCGTTACCACATGGGCCAGCCCGTGAAGGTTATCGACGGCCCGTTCTCCGGCTTCGGCGCGCAAATCCGCGATATTAACGAGGACAAACAGAAGCTGAAAGTCGAGGTGTCTATCTTCGGCCGGAAGACGCCGGTGGAGCTCGATTACACGCAGGTGGAACCGGAATAATAGATTTGGATTATTAAAATAGAAGAGGCGCCAAACGGCGCCTCTTCTATTTAGGAAAATTAGATTTTTGTCACGCCATGTGCGGCTTAAGCTTCGCGAGAATCTTCTCTTTCCCCGTCGCGCCGATGATCTGATCGACGACCTGCCCGCCCTTGAAGATGAGCAGCGTCGGAATTGAGCGGACGCCATAGTTCATCGAAGTCTCCGGGTTCTCATCGACATCGAGCTTGCCGATCGTCGCTTTGCCCTGATATTCGTTGGCAAGCTCCTCGATGATGGGCGCAATCATGCGGCAGGGGCCGCACCACGTCGCGGTAAAATCGACGAGGGCGGGTTTGTCGCTCTTTAAAATATCTTTTTCGAACGTTGCATCGGTCAGGTGCAGCGGCGCCGTTATTGTAGCAGTATCAGTCATATCGTCTCCTTAAAAATTCGTTTCGTGGTTCGTAGGCGCGACCTTTAGGTCACGGCGTCTTTTGCTCTTCGCCGCCGTGACCTAACGGTCACGGCTACCGAGGAAATAGCAACCATGTCTCCGGCATTCACTATTTACGGTTAATAATTGTGGCTGTTTCACAACCGAACCGGTTGAACTCAGCTCCTGTTTTTGATGAGCCATTTATTGATTACTTAATAGCTTGAATTTTTTATGCGCTCCGCCAGAACCACCCGATCCGGGCAACCGCGCCGCGCTGCAAGGAGCGCGAACCGCGCTGTACTTTGCGTAAGTCTGATGGTGGTGATGCTACCCCGGTGTGGCTTTGGGCAAACCCGCGACATTCGTTCCTTAAGCTACTCTTTGACAAGCGCAGCAAGCGACACCGTGAAATCGACCGATTCAACTAAGCAGCTTATTGAAAGCGCCTGTAAATGCCATCCTTCACTTCCGCTTGAGATTCTTGCCTCCTCATTAATTACCGGCATTCCGGCTTACTGGGGCTACCGAGCTTTTTTCGATGATACTTTAGGATTTGCACCTCAGATCGGACTCATTCCAATTTCGTTTTTCTTATACATCGTATCTTTAGCCCCCGTGGCGGAATGGACTTCGGGCTGCAAGGCGAACGCTTGGAATAGTGTCTGGATCGGTTTTGGCTCACAAATTACCTGCGCCCTCCTTTACGATGTTGCATACGGGCATAGCCATATTCTGAATTTATACAAGATCAACTGGCCTGAATACTTCGCTCTCGGCGTTGTGCCAACCATTATCACCTCGTTCATATATAACCTATTTCTGCACCCGAAGCCTCCAAAAAATGGGAACGGAAGCGGCTCCGATGAGGGCATGTACCTTATGCCATCCGTGAATGGGGGTAAGTCTTTCGCATTAAATTTTGGGATGCGATTTTGAGAAATCTCACGCTTATATCTCACGCTTATCGTGTAAATAGCAATCTACTCGTTCCAAATACTTTGCCGAAGTCGCGTACCAAATCGTCCGTAGGCTCGACCATGTATTTCTCCGGCAACCGGGTTGCAATTCGATTTTGAGGGGTACTGTTGAGCGAGCATTGCTCGCCCGATTTTTCAAAACATTTTTCGAAAAAATTGTGAAAATCGCTTGACATCATCTTCGGAATGTATTATATTGGTACCGTCTTCTATGGGCACCAATTTCTAAATGGTGGCATGGAATACTTGCTCATTGAAAACAAATGAGTCGGTTCATGAACGCCGGGAACTTGGAATGGCTAAAAAGTGGCATTTTGATACTTTTCTGATGAATTATGAATTTACACACACACAATCGAGCACCTATTTCATAAAGAATCAGCTTTCCTAAAAGGGGGCTTATGCCCCTTGCTTCGTCATCACCGTGTAAATAGCAACCTGTTCGTCCCAAATACCTTCCCAAACGCGCGTACCAAATCATCGCTCGGCTCGGCAGCCCGAACTCTCCCGCTTGCCCTCCTGTTGCGAAATTATGCTGACGGAATACATCGAAGCCGCGATGCGGCACGCCACGTACGAGATAATCGAGGACGATAAGTCCTATTATGGCGAGATACCGGAATGTCCGGGTGTTTATGCGAACCAAGACACATTAGAGGCTTGCCGCAAGGAATTGCGGAGCGTCCTCGAAGGCTGGATTTTCCTCGGGATTCGGCATGGGGCGGAAATTCCGGTGATTGATGGCATTTGACGTAAACATCCACGAAGATGCCGCACTTTGGTCCGATTAAGCGCCGCGACCTGATCGCCGCGCTTCGTCGAGCAGGTTTCGAAGGCCCATATCGCGGAGGCGATCACCAATATATGATGAAAGACGACTGGAACTTTCGACCGTGGATTCCCAACCGCGCATCGCGGTGATATTTCGACAGGTCTATTGAAAAAAGTTTTGATGCAGGCCGGAATATCACGTGAAGAATGGGAGAAATTGTAGTTCCCATCATCGTGTAAATAGCAGCCTATTCGTTCCAAAAACCTTCCCGAACTCCCGCACCAAATCATCGCTGGGTTCTACTGTGTATTTTTCCGGCAGCCGGTATTTGTGACTGCCTCCCGCCGCCGTCTCGACCGAGATGAACGTGGTACAGGAGCCGCGAAACCGGGTGCAGATTCGCTCGATATTTTCGAGCGTTTGGCCATTATCGCTCTCGAATAGACGGAGGAGAATCCCCCGAGCCATGCGCTTGCGCATGGCGGGAATTTCGTAGGCTTCATCGGCCACGACGGTCGGCACTTCGTCCGGCCCGTTGCGGCGCACTTTTCCGCGTATGAAGAGCGGCTTTTCATCGACCACCAATTCCTGGTATTGCCGAAACGCTTCGCTCCAAAAAATGCACTCGATTTTTCCGGTAAAATCTTCGAGCTTGACGATGGCGAACGCGTTACCGTTGCGATCCAGCTTTCGCGTGATTCCCACAATCACACCGCCCACCAGCACCTGATCGTTCTGCTTCGTATTTTCCAGATCGACGGCCTTGTGCGAAACAAAGCTCGTGACGTCGATGCGATAAGGTTCCAGCGGATGACCGCTCACATAGTAGCCAATGGATTTCTTCTCGTGCGAGAGCATTTCGAGTTCCGTCCACCGTTTTGCGGCTTCAATAATCGGAGGCGGCGCGAGATTTGAAGTTCCCGAATCGCCAAAAAGAGAATCCTGCTTGACTTTCGCCTGGTCGCGGACGTTTTGCCCATATTGCAGTGCGCGCTCGATATTCTCGAACAAATCGGAACGAAACGCCTGCGTGAGCCGGCCATCCTCATTACACGAATCGAACGCGCCAGCCTCCACCAGCGCTTCGATGGCGCGCCGGTTTACAAGGCGCGTATCGAACCGCGAAGTGAAATCGAAGAGCGATTCGAACCCGCCATTTTTATTCGCGGTCACCGACCATTTCATCGACCGCTTTTTCGCCAACGTTTTTAATTCCCGCAAGGCCGAAGCGAATTCCTTCGCGCGTTGCCTTGAAATGAATGCCGCTGGAATTTACATCCGGCGCGCAACGTGCGGATATTGTATTTCTTTGCCTCGTCGATAAGCTGGACGACGTAATCGGCGTTTTTGTTCATCTCATGCGTCATATTCGCGGCAAGGAACTCCGCCGTGTAATGCGCTTTGAGATAGGCGGTCTGGTAACTAATCAGCGAATAAGCAAGGCTGTGCGATTTGTTGAAGCCGTAAGAGGCGAATTTCGCGAGCCGCTCGTAAATTCCTTCGCGACTTTTTCCGGAACATCATTCGCGACACATCCCTCGATAAAAACGCCTTTCATTGCCTCCATTTTGTGAAGGTCCTTCTTCCCCATGGCTCGGCGCATTTCATCGGCTTTGGCGAGCGAGAAGCCGGCCAAGATCGCGTGCAATACGCATCACCTGCTCCTGCACGACGATCACGCCATACGTCTCCGCTAAAATTGGTTCCAGCTTCGGATGCAGATATTCCACTTTGCGGCGGCCATGCTTGCAGTCGATAAATTCCGGAATATGCTCCATCGGCCCGGGACGGTAGAGCGCATTCATGGAAGACAAATCTTCCATATTTTCCGGCTTCAGCGCGCGCATGTAATTTTGCATGGGCGGCGAATCGAACTGGAAGACCGCAATCGTATCGCCGCGGCCAAATAGTTCGTAGGTCTCCTTGATCATCGAGCGGAATCGTAGTCGATGTCGATCTTCACGCCATGATTTTGTTCAATCAGCGCAAGGGTCGTGTCGATAATCGAGAGCGTGCGAAGGCCGAGGAAGTCCATCTTTAGAAGGCCCGCTTCCTCTACGTCCTTCATGTTGAACTGCGTCACGGCCTCTTCGAGCGAAGGCGTTTTGTAAAGGGAACGTAATTCGAAATTTCGCTCGGCGCAATGACCACTCCCGCCGCGTGCTTCGAACGCCGCGCGCGCAAAGCCTTCCAGAATAAGCGAATACTCGATGAGTTTTTGAACGAGCGGATCGCCTTTGGCAAGTATCGCCTTCACTTCCGGCAATTCGATCGCCTCTTTGAGCGGCGTAACTCGGCCCATGATGACGGGAATGTTTTTCGTCAGCTCATTTATCGTTCCCAATGGAACGCCTAGACGCGCCCAACATCTTTCAGCACCGCGCGCGCGGAAAGCGTCGAAAATGTGATGATTTGCGCGACGGATTCCCGGCCATATTTATCGCGCACATATTCGATCACTTTCTCGCGCTTGTCATCGGAGAAATCGATATCGATATCGGGCATCGACACGCGCTCCGGATTCAGGAAGCGCTCGAAGAGGAGATTATATTTTATGGGATCGACATTCGTAATTCCCAGCGCATACGCCACAAGCGATCCCGCCGCCGAGCCGCGCCCCGGCCCCACGCTAACGCCGCGCGTCGCGTGCCGCTGCAATAAAATCCTGCACGATGAGGAAATATCCGGCATACCCCATCTTTTTGATGACGCCAAGTTCGAATTCCGCGCGCGTCTTCGATTTCTCTATTCGTGCTTTTGAATCGCCGGTCGAGGCCTTTGCGCGTGAGATGTTCGAGATATTCTTCCGGCGATTTCGCATCGGAATCCGCCGGAATCGGGAACGCCGGCATTTTGAAATCTTTGGAGAGCGTGATGTTGCACTTCTCTTCGATTTCCAGAGTCGATTCGATCGATTCCGGCCACGTTTTGAAGAGCTTGTGCATCTCGGCGGCGGAACGAAAATAATTCTGGTCCGTGCCATATTTCAGCTTATTTACGTTCGGCGGTTCTTTGCTATTGGCGTCGCGAATATTGAGCAGAACATTATGCGCAATGGCGTGTCCCTGCTCGATATAATGGCAATCGTTCGTGGCAACGAGCTTGAGTCCCAACTCCTTCGCAAGCTTTGGCGCCGCTTCGCGGATTCTCGCTTCGTAGCTTAATCCATGGTCTTGAATCTCGATATAAAAATCACTGCCAAACAGGTCTTTGAATCGTGTTGCGATCTCTTTCGCCTTATCGTAATTGCCGCATGCAAGGTAAGGACTAACAATGCCGCCCGCACATGCCGTCGAGGCGATCAGACCCTCGTGATGCTCGGTGAGCATCTGGAAGTCGATGCGCGGCTTGTAATAGTAGCCCTCCGTATGCCCGCGCGTGACGAGCTTCATCAAATTCTGGTAGCCCGTCTCATTTTTGGCAAGCAGGATCAGGTGATTATACGCCTTGTTCTTACCCTCCGCATCCTTGAAACGCTCGTGATCGGTGGCGGAGCCATCGTTTACGAAATACACCTCACAGCCGATGATGGGCTTTATGCCCCTGCGCTTTCGCGGCCTTGTAAAATTCGAACGCGCCGAAGAGCACGCCGTGGTCGGTGAGCGCAACGGATTTCATCCCGTTTCGCGCCGCAGCACCGACAAGCCCTTCGACGCTCGCCGCGCCGTCTAAGATCGAATAATAAGTATGATTGTGGAGATGGACGAATTCCGGCACAGGCTTAATTACGAATTACGAATGATGGATTGATAACTCCATCTCGGCCAAACTCAATTCTGAATTCGTAAATGTTGTCGAAGAAAGAGTGTCACCTTACTTTCCGGGCACTATGCCGGCCCGCATTGCGTAGTGTGCGGCGATGTCCATTCAATGCGGAATTGTAGGCTTGCCGAATGTCGGGAAATCGACGCTGTTTAATGCCATTACCGCCAGCTCGCAGGCGGCGGCGGAAAATTATCCGTTTTGCACGATCGAACCGAACACTGGCATCGTCCCAGTGCCGGACGAGCGCATCCGCTCGCTTACCGCGCTCGTGAATCCCGCGCGGGAAGTACCAGCAACGATCGAATTCGTCGATATTGCCGGCTTGGTGAAAGGCGCGGCGCAGGGCGAAGGGTTGGGCAATCAATTTCTCGGGCACATTCGGGATGTGGATGCCATCGCGCACGTTGTTCGCGCCTTCGACAATCCGAATGTGATTCATGTCGATGGCTCGGTCGATCCCAAACGAGATATTGAAGTCGTCGAGACGGAACTTATCCTGAAAGATTTAGAGACGCTCGATAAAAAGCTCGACGCAGCCCAGCGGAAAGGCAAGACCGGCGACGCCAAGGCCCGCGCCGAAGCGGTTTTCTATGGTAGAATGCGCGAACATTTGGTTGCGGGACGCCTCGCTCGAATATTTTACTCGCGTGAACGAAGAGGAAGAAACATGGCTTCGCGAGATGCACCTGCTCACGGCCAAGCCGGTGCTTTATGTGGCGAATACGGATGAGAATGGGGTAACGCATGGCAATGACTATATCGAAACCATTCGCGCCATCGCCGAAAAGGAACGCGCCATCGTGGTTCCTATTTGCGCCAAGATCGAGATGGAACTCGTGGAACTTCCGGAAGCCGAACGCGCGGAATTCCTTCATGGTCTTGGCCTCAAAGAGCCGGGACTGAACGCGCTCGTTCGCGCGGCGTATGAGTTGCTCGGCCTGCAAACCTATTTCACCGCCGGGCCAAAGGAGGTTCGCGCATGGACGGTACGAAAAGGCGCCAAGGCACCGGAAGCCGCCGCAGTCATCCACACCGATTTCGAGAAGGGCTTTATTCGCGCGGAGGTAATGAAATTCCACGATTTCCTTCGCCTCAAATCCGAGGCCGCCGTCCGAGAAGCCGGATTATTGCGAAGCGAAGGACGTGAATATGTTGTTGAGGATGGAGACATAATGCATTTCAGATTTAACGTATAATGTATTTTTGGCCGTGACATTTGGGTCATGGCGAACTATTACACGGTGACCTAAAGATCACGGCTACACCTTGGAACAGCCGACCTCCAAATATAACCGAGACGTATCTCACCCGCGAGGAGCTGGACCGCTACTTACGCGAGCAGGGCGTGGATGCGCTCGCGATTAACCGCGTGCTCGATGCGTATGATATGGCCGAAAGCGTTCACGAGTTCCAAAAGCGGCCCGATGGCACGCCTTATTTCTGGCATCCCAGCCGCGTGGCGAAGATCATGCTTATCGAGTTGAACCAGTTGGATCCCAACATCCTCTGCGCCGCGCTGCTGCATGATGCGCTTGAAGATTCGCATGTGCTCACGCCGGAAATTCTCGATTTGAATTTTGGTTCCTATACCAGCTATCTCGTTCAGAAGCTGACGAAAGATATTAAAGCCGAAGGCCCGATGAAAGAATGGGTCGAGAAAGAATATATCGAAAAATTACAGGCCGCGAGCGAAGATGCGCGAATGCTAAAGCTTGCCGACCGGCTGGACACCTACCGTTGCCTCGAATTCAACGTGAAGAAAAATCCCATCAAATATATTATGGAAACGACGGAGCATTACTTCCCTCTCGCGCAGAGTTCCCACAACCCGCGAATGCGATATCTCATCAAAGAGCTGCAAAAAGAGCAGAATAAGTTTTTGGGCTGAAGAGGTCGGGGCTGGAAGCGCCGACCTACGCGGCCGGTCTATGCGGGTTAAAGCCTCACATACGCCTTGAAGCTCACGTCGGTCATGGGCGTGGCGCTTAGGCCCAGTGCGTAGGCTGAGCCGAACGACAGGCTCAGTCCCAAGCCATGTACTTCGCCGAGCGGTTCGGATGCAACCCCCAATTGCCAGCCTAAAAGCGCGGCAGAACTTGTTTCGCCGGGTGTAACCGGCACGGACCACTCATCATAATTCGCGACGCCGAGCAGTGGTTCGATCGCGCCATCGAAGAATTTCACCGGTATCCACGTAAGCTGGAATCCAAGAGAGGTTGGAGATTTGAAGAATTCGCCGAACCCCTGTGGCGCTGTGTAACTTAAATAGTTCGCTCCACCGTAAAGCCAGCCGAAGGAAACATCGAACGCGAGCGAGGGCCGGTTCGCCTCGATGCCTACGAAGAAATTATCGCCTGCGGCGTGGCCCACGCCGATCCCAGCGCGGAAATGAACATCGGCGATCGTGCTCTTCGTATCCGATTTTACGATGAGTTCGAGTTCGTGGTTAGCGCTTTCTTGAGCGGATATAGTCGCTTGATCCTGATCGTTTAACACACGTTCCGTCGCAAGCTGGGAACTGGTTTGGCTGAGAAGTTTGGCCCAGTCGATCTTGGTGCCCCCGACTACCAGAGTATCCGATGTTCCAATTCGGCTGCCATCCATCACCAGCACGGGAGCGGACTTTTGGAACGATTCGGTCTCAGAATAAAGCACCTTCCCGGTTTGTTCGTCGGTTGCGGTGAGCCGGTACTGGTAGGGCCCGTCGGCAAATTTGGAAAGATCGACTTCGGCAAGATAATCGGCGGGTTCCCGGACGGTATCGATGATGGTAAGCGGGTGTGCGGTATCGACCACGCTCAGAAGTTCGACCTTAACATTGCAGGTCCGCGCAACGGAATAGGGAATGGAAAGCCGTTCTGAAATGTCGGACATCGTCTCCTGCCCCAGATCGAACCTCAACGGCTCGCTTTTCAAAATAATATGCTCTTCTATAAAGCGCGCAAAATCATCGTAAAAATCGAGCACGCTGCCATTCTCCATCTTTACGATGTAGGCGCCTTTTTCCGGGCGCTCATCAGCGAAGCGAAGAAAAACAGGTTCCCCGATCTTCGCCGCGAATTCTTTATGAAAGCGTTCGAGCCGCACGCTGTTATCCGTATGATTCGATTCGATTTCGCGCTCGAGGATGATGAAGTAGCGCATCGAATCCGCACTATTAAGATCGGGAAGCGGCAGGATGCCGATATTTACAGTATAGGATGCCTCATCTCCGGAAAGATTCTTGGAAAGATTGCTCACCACCGGCAGGGCGAGCGGCGTACGCGCCGAGCCAACATAGTACATGATCGGCTGCTTGGAATATCCGCGGAAACTTGTATCTGGCCCCATGGCCGCATGGCTGAAATAGTGTGGCTGAAGGTGAAAGCTCGATTCGTAAAGCACATCGTGCGAGGAAACACTCAAGCGCGCATAGTCCGCCTCTGTGCGCATAAGTTCGGGAATGAAATTCGGGCCCGCGGTTTTCCACTCGCTGTCAATGCGGTCTTTAATTAAATCTTCGATCGACGCATCGTTTGAGCGGTCGTCATTTTGATATTTTTCGCGGAGCGGCACGGGCGCGTGCTTCGCGAAGAGGAGACGAGGCGAAAAGCACAAGCCTGCAACAACCATCATGGGAAGCAGCACTTTGCAGCGTCCCCATTGAATGATATGTCGGTTCGGCGGCATTGCGAGTTGCGAACGCGTAAAAAACGGAAAACTTCAGAGACGGTCGCGATCGGAAATAACGACCTCATGCTTCGCCGACTCGATCGCCTTTCCAAATCGATCTGAAATCATGACATCCTGCGCTGCGGGTTGAATCGCGGGAGCTTGCGGTGGTTTGGCGACTGCGGAATGCGGAGCCACACTCGCGGCAAGTGCCGGTTCAGAAACCGCATTTTTTACACGCGCGCTCCGGAAATGAGTCGCCTGGGGCACAACTTTAGCCACCGACGACTCCGTAACCAATGGTGCAACCGGAGTTTGCGAGGTAACCGATCCGACCGCGGGATTTGGCGTGCGCATGGTAATTTGTGCCGAGGAGTGCTCATCCGTCGTTCGAGTGACGAACCAGGTCGTCCCTACGGCAAGGAGGAGGGCTAGGGCCGCTAAGCTCGTACGAAGCGACCATTGCTTCATCCTGCGCGTGAAGGGATTTGTCGCGATTTGGACACGATCCGGAAGAAATCCCGGCGCATGTTCGGCTCCAGTTGCCGGGAATACCACATTGAAGCCCTCGGCATCGATGCGCTCGAACATTTGCTCGATGCGGCGGCGTGTCCTGCCATCGAGATCGCGGGAAAGCTGAAAACGCTCGCTACTCTTGCTCTGGCTGATCGCGCCACGCACAACGAGATATTCGCGCAAGAGCGTTCGTGCCTCGTCAGATTGCGCAAGCCGTTCAAAGAGCACCGTTTCCAGCTCCTTCCGAACGAGTTCCCCATCCAGATACTGGACGATCAGTTCTTCGGTTGTCGTTGCGGCTTTCAGCGAGCCGCTGCTATTCTTGATCATATTCATTATGAGGCTAAAGAATCGAAAAAAATCAATGTCCCGGTTTTTTTTTCACTTCCGGAAGGTTTTCACCTTCGGCGAGCACTGGCAGCAACATTTTGCGAAGTCGTGCTTTTGCTCTAAAAATGCGGATTCTGATTGTTGAAAGCGATGCTCCGACCATCCTCCCGATTTCGTCGTAAGTCATCCCTTCGTATTCACTAAGGAGGAGCGCCTCGCGGAATTCGTCCGGCAATTTTGCAATTGCGGCCAGTAAAAGACCGGTTTGCTCCTCCCTCGACATCCGTTCGAGCGGATCGTCCGTCATCGAAAAGGCTTCGCGAATTTCCCCAGAGGTATTTTCCTCGAAATTTACGCCGTCGCCTATCAAATCCATCGCATGATGATCGCGCAGCGAGTGCCGTTTGATGCTCAAACAGGAGTGGCGCGTCACAGTGAAAATCCACGGTTCGAAATCGCCGCCCGTGAACGTATGACGATATTGCACTAACCTCAGAAATACATCCTGAAATGTATCTTCGACGGTTTCCCTCGGAAGCCCTGCACTAAACAGCACTCTTGCGCAATAGGCATAAATGCTCGATTTATATCGCTCATATATCGCGAAGAACGCCTGGTCATCGCCCTCCTGATACTGACGGAAGAGCGACTCGTCGGAAATCTCCTCCAATTGGGCTCTGCTGCTCGCAGTATGCGCAAATCCGCTGGCTGCGTTCAGGAATCGTCGATTCCCACCCGAGAGCTTTCTTTTTGAAGCCTCTTCCTGCGCTTCCGCTATCGAATCTTTCGCAACATCCATGGCAGATGTGCCGCCGGGAGCATTGCTCGAAGAATCGCCATCCGCGGCCGGTTTCTGGCCGTACGGATCGTGCTCGTCTTCGAATCGCTCAAGGCGTTCTTCGTGCACCATGAATGCAGAATGCATGGTTTCCATGCCGATAATAGCGTTTTAGCACAAACGCGGGAAAAGCTTCACATTACCAGAAAACGCCACGATGACCGTCTTCTGCAAAATAGAGTAATCTCGCATCTCGAAAATAATTACACCCCCGAGTGCATTTCTTTCGATTTTTTCTCCAATAGCGTTCTTCAGACCAAAGCGGCAAATGGCTTCTAAAGCAGATGGAATGAAGCTCGCCTCATCATTTTGACAGATATTTCCGATATTGCGTTCCATCAGGGAACCCGGCAGTTGCTATCTGCGCGCACAGA
Source organism: uncultured Bacteroidota bacterium (assembly GCA_963702215.1). GTDB lineage: Bacteria > Bacteroidota > Ignavibacteria > Palsa-1295 > Palsa-1295 > PALSA-1295. The sequence continues at coordinate 2,829,934 of OY969726.1, read as the reverse complement.
GCCTCAAGCTAACGGCAAACTCTATCGCGCGCAGGCAGAATGAGAAAGACCAGCAACCCCATCCATCTCTCCCTTCTCCGGCGCCACGTATTCATCTCGGGGTGAATTGTAAGTCGCGCTCTCCAAGGCTAACCTTGCCCGGAGCTTGGCGAACGGGACCGGGAGCGAAGTCGCATTCCGTTCCTGCCAGCTGGCCTTGCGATCGGCGAAATCACTTATTCATATCGCAGCGCCTCGATGGGATTCAGCCGTGCAGCTTTACGTGCGGGATACCAGCCAAAAAAGATTCCAACGAAGGAAGCGGCGGCGAACGAAAGTCCCACGGCCTGCGGGGAAATGACAAGCACCCATCCGTTCGATTTCGAAACGAAGGAGGATGCGACGTATCCAAGCACGACGCCGATAATGCCGCCGACGAGGCTCAGTGTGATCGCTTCGGTTAAGAACTGAAGCAGGATGTTCATCTGCTTCGCACCGATGGATTTGCGAATGCCGATTTCGCGTGTGCGTTCCGTAACGCTAACAAGCATAATATTCATAATGCCAATTCCGCCAACCAGCAGCGAGATGATCGCTGCGGCGGAGAGCAGGTTCGTCATCGTGGCGGTGCTCTGCTGTGCGGCCTGCTCGATTTCGACCTGGGAACGGATTTGGAAATCGTCCGGGTCCGAAGGAATCAGTTTATGCTGCTGGCGCAGGATCGCGGTGACGTCCTGCGTTGCGGGAACCGTCGCCTCGGCGGTGATGGAGCTCGCCATGATCATGCTAACCCACGTAATTCCCATCAATCGCTTTTGCACGGTAGCGAATGGGGCGATGATGATGTCATCCTGATCCTGCCCGAATGCATTCGCGCCCTTCTCTTCGAGCTCGCCGACCACCGTGAAAGGCTCGTTCTTGATCCGAACGAGTTGGCCGACGGGATCGACACCTTCGCCAAACAAATTGGTCGCGACCGTTTTGCCGATGACGCAGACTTTCGTTCCAGCTTTGGCATCGGCATCGGTGAAGGCGCTGCCATCGACGATCGGCCAATTGCGAATGATGAAGTAATCGGGTGTGGCCCCGGTCACATGCGTGGCCCAGTTATTGGCCCCGGCAATGACCTGGGCGCTGGTGTTGACGATCGGCGAGACAGCCTCCAGCCATGTTGAGGTCTTGAGCGAATTGGCGTCTTCCTCCGTCAAATGAACGCTGCCGCCCTGGCCGGAAGAAATTCCGCCGACGTTCGTCGCGCCGGGAAAGATCATGAGAGCATTGGTTCCCATGGCGTTGATCTGGTTGGCGACGGCTTGGGAAGCCCCCTGCCCGATCGCCGTCATCGTAATGACGGCGCCGACACCGATGATGATACCGAGCATGGTCAGCATCGCCCTCACCTTATTCGATGCGAGCGATTGAAAGGCCATTGTGACGCTATTGAAAACTTGCGTAAACATGGGAAGGATTTTGCTTCAGTGATGTCCGCCAAACCCGGGCCGCGTATTAATCGGCGAGGACGAAGCCTGCGGCGAGGCCGACATTTCGAAGGCCGCGACGATCACGCTATCGCCCGGATGCAGAGGAGGCGTGCTTTTCAGTACTTCCATATTGTTGCCATTCTGAAAGCCCGCCGACCATGTGGACGGGCGTGAGCTTCGGTGCTTCCGGCGTGCCGGCTTTGACATAGATGCTCGCAAATGTTGGCCGATTTTCTTCGGACGAGCCCGCAAGCCCTAAGTTTGCTCGACGATGCGTAGTATCACCCGGGGCACGTGCCTTGTGTTGGCGCACGGTATCCGAACCCGTGACACCCATTGAAGCCAGAAGCCCCGGCGGAGGAATAAACCGCGTTGCCGCGACGGGAACCGTCAGCACATTCGTCCTGCTTGCATTGATGATATTTACCGTAGCCGTCATGCCGGGCAGCAGGCGCTGATCCGGATTAGGGGTGTTGATGATGACGGAATACGTTACCACATTATTGGTCGTCACGGGATTGATCCTCACTTGCCAGACTACTCCCTGGAACGTTTCCCCCGGATACGCCTCAACCGTGAAGGTGACCGGTTGCCCGACGGCGACGCTACCAATATCCGCTTCATCCACATCGGCAGCGACCTGCATCTTCGTCAAATCTTCGGCAATGACGTACATTGTGGTGACGTTAAGCCCGGCGGCGACGGTTTGCCCGCTATCGACATCACGCGCCTGCACCACACCATCGACTGGCGAGCGGATATGGGTATAGCCCAGATTGACTTCGGCCTGGGCGTGCATCGCGGAATCCTGCGAATAGGTCGCAAGCGCATCCTGAAGCGCGTTTCTCGTCGCATCGTAATCCTGCTGTGAAATCAGCTGCTGCGCAAGCAACTGCTGCGAGCGAGCGTCATTGGCTCTGGCTAATTGCACATCGGCTTTTGCTTTCGTTATCGTCGCTTCGGATTGAGCCAGCGCGGCGGAGTACGGAGTGGTATCAAGCAATGCCAGCAATTGACCCGCCTTTACTTTCGTATTAAAATCGGCGTAAATCTTTTTCACGAGGCCGGAGATTTGGCTGCCAACTTGCACGGTCGTCGTGGCCTGTAACGTTCCCGTCGCGGTTACGCTGCGGGAAATATCGCCCATCTCGACCGCAGAGTAGCGTACTACGATTGGCGCCGCCGCCGGCTTGTGCAAAAAGAGATACCAAAATGCCCCGGCCAGAAGCACCACCGCCAACGCAATAATTGCCGGACTAACGCGCCGCTTCTTTTGCCCGAGCGTAACTTTTTTCATTACCTTCGGCGGAGGCGGCACCGCAGAGGGAGTGGCAGGCTTCACGAGGGTTCCATCCCCGATTGGCCGTGATTCGATGATAGGTGTTTCAGCCATACAATATCAATTATCAATAGAATTTCGAGAACGACGAAAGTGACTAAACATAGCGATGTACGGAATCTGTCGCAAAAAGGATGATCGGTTTCGAAGAATAATTCTTCACGAAAGTAATAACTCCGCGGCGGCGAATCCGTTACGAACAGCTCCTTCGATCGTTGAGGGAAGACCATTTTGCACGAGATCGCCGGCAAGAACCAAATTGGGTATTGAAGTTGACGCGGGTGAACGTCCCCGTTGAACCGAGGGAGTAAACAACGCAGTAGCCTTTTTTTCACGGATGATTTGGTGATGCAGAAGCCTCGCCTCCCGGGCAGCCGAGAGTGTAGCGCAAAGGTCAATCCAAAGAATGTGCCGGATTTCTTCATTTGTATGACCGACCAGGTCATTGGCTGCGCTCACGGTCAGTGCCAGCCGCTGGGCGGAGTACGCCGATGGTTTTGGGAACGCCCACTGGACGGTGGTTCCCAGAAATGCGTGTACTGGACCATCCAGGATTTTACGGTCGAGCCAAAAATAGGCATTGACGATCGGCGAATACTCAACGGTAGGAATGGCGGATCGAACTTCAGGCGGGAGCGGTTCGGAGGATTGGCCTGAGTAAATCACTGCATCGAAGAATTCCAGGGTATCATCCGTTGCGATGGCAAGCCCCTGATCCTTCTGTTCGATGCCCCGAACGGGAGTGGAAAGGCGAATGTGCGCGCCGAAATGTTCCAACATTTGGAGAGCCGGATCGATCAAAAGCTCCGAGAGACCGGCAATGTGAACTAGAAAATCGCTCGGCGAGGATCGATCTTCCACGCGGTTCGATAAAAATGCTTCCCGAATCACATTCAGAAATAGTATCGCACTCGCCTTTTCGACAGGCGCATTGATGGTTGCGAGCACGATGGGTGCCCAAAGTCGTTCGACAACATTTCCAGTCTGGCGAAATTTGCGGAAGAGATCGGCGCACGTCATGACATCGCAATTTTTCATGGGGAATGTCCCCATCGCCATCCCAAACCAGCTCGCCGACAGTTTTTCGCGAAAATCTAAGAGTCCGGTACTCCAGATTGCCGCCAAAAGATTTTGTGGGGGCCTGGATTTTGTCGGGAGGTGTAATTTGGTTGATCGACCAGCTTCATGGAAGCGAATCAAAAGCGGGATGCGTTCGAGCAGATGCTCGGAATCGATCGTCCGCAAATACTCGAGCGTCGAGCGGTAGCAGCCGAGCATCAAGTGCTGCCCATTATCGATCGTATCACCTGTCATCGGATCAACGTAAGAACGCGTGCGACCGCCGGCTTCGCGACGGGCTTCGAATATCGTTAGCTGGCGTGCGCCCGATTGCACAAGCCGCACCGCCGCTGCAAGCCCGCTTATACCGGCGCCAATGATGGCGATTTTAAGATTTCGCAAAAATGGTTACAACGAAAAGACCAAAAGGCCGAACGGGATATAAAGTCCCGATCGTTCCGATCGACGACGTGGTAGGCACGCCATCGCGAAGGCCTCAGCCAGGTTTTTACGCTCGCGTCTACGAGATCGTAGAACAAATCCCGCGTGGAAAGGTCACGACTTATGGCGCCATCGCGGAAGTGCTGGGAATGAAGGGTTCCTCGCGAATGGTGGGGCAGGCATTAAGCGCGCTACCGGAGGATTCGGATGTTCCGGCCCAGCGCGTTATCAATCGGATTGGCGCGCTCTCCGGCGCGCACCATTTTGGCGGTTACGAGCGTATGCGGGCCATGCTTCGGCGTGAAGGCGTCGCATTCAAACACGAATTGGTGGATATGCAGAAGCATTTTTGGGATCCACGGCTTGTCTAGGGAGGGCGGTTTGCCCGGGTGAAATACTTCCGGCTTATAAGGTTCCACCCTTCGCCGTGTTTCTTCTATCGCGCGCAACAGGAGATAGGGTTCTGTGCGGATAGCACGCCGGGGCTGAGATACGGAATGCCGAGGCCGAGACCTCTCGTAATAATCAGAAGTGCGAGAATTGCCGTGAGCACGGGGGAAGCCATGCGGATTCGCGAGCGCCACGTGCAGGGAATTGCAAGGCCGAAGATGGCGATTGCGCTCATGAGTGGGACCGTCCCAAACCCGAAGGACGCCATAAACAGAGCGCTGCCAGAAATCGAGTGCGTCGCGAGCGAAGCAAGCAGCGCGGTGGTGACAAGCCCACAAGGAAGCAGACCATTCGCCAGCCCAATTCCCAAATGCGCGAAAATTCCACTCCGCGCGAAGAGCGCATGCATCCATCGCTGCACGCGACCAATTATACTTTGAATCATTCCGTTCGTGGCCGAGGGCGTTGGACTGCGGCGAAGGATAAGCTGCGATGCTGCGAGCGCGAGCATAAGAACTCCGACGGAAATCGAAATTTCCCGGCTGAAGCCAGCTAAGTGAACAATACTTCCGCCAACTCCGATGACAATTCCCAGTAACGTGTAGGTAGTGACTCTGCCACACTGATAGAGCATCCGAAGCAGCGCCTGGCGGATCGAAATGCTCCTCGAAACAGCCCCAGTTGAAGTCTCCCTTGGGAGCGCGATTGCAATCGGCCCGCACATGCCGGCACAGTGGACGCTTCCGGCAAGGCCGAGCGCGAATCCGGCGGCAATCACGGCGAGCGATGGAACCAACATCGTCACAGGGTATCGGTTTGCGCTAATTCGTAATTCTGGCCGCGGGCGTTCCAATCAAGCGTGACGTTCCACACGCCGCGTGCGAGGCTCGCGGCTGGTAACCGCATCGTGCCATCGGCCGAAAGCGCGAGCGGAACGGTGCGATCGCTGTCGATGGCATTGGGGCGGTAGAGCCAAATCGATCCGGTAGCGGTCGCTGCAAGGACGGCCGGAATCTTAATTTCGAGCGCATCGGAAAAACGATCAAACCGCATCGCCGCGCCGCTGGCTTCGGCCCTCGCCTTCGCGGCCATCGTTTTATCGTGATCCAAGCCATGCTCATAATAATCGGGACGCACGAGATCGACTTCCTTCGTCATCGCGTAGCCCACCCAGCCAATCGTTCCGGCGATAAAAATCGCATATAAGATGACGATGCGCCAGCCCCAACTGAGGCTTCGTGTTTTCATATTATTTTTCTATGGTGTTAAAAATTCTGTTTTCACCCGTTTCATTTCTTTGTTGCCGGAGACGATCGCGAGATCTATTTTCACCGCGCTCTCCTCTGCTTTTGCCGGCAGGGTGATGAGAAACCTTCCCTTCATGCTCGTCCCTTTCGCGACAGAGGCGGGAAGCCCGAGAGGGGTAACTTCCGCGCCCATCGGCGAACGGACTGTTAAGGAATACGGCAGGTCGTGCGCTGATTTGTTAATGATCTGAATATCGTAAAAATTTGCGATTCCGCCGGAAGCGGTTGTGGTCCAGGTTGTTCCCGGCGAGCGGAGAATAGTTACATCGAGCACGGAGCGCGTGGCAAGCAAGGTTACCGCAACGCCAACGACGGCAATCCATATCGCCAGGTATGCTTTCACGCGAGCGGTTGACCATTTCGTGTTCCCAGCTTGGATCGCAGAACTGCTGGTGTAGCGAATCAGCCCGCGCGGCAGGCCGGTTTTATCCATTACCAAATCGCACGCGTCGATGCAGGCCGTGCAGGCCACGCATTCGAGCTGGATGCCATTGCGAATATCGATCCCCGTCGGGCAGACGGTAACGCACTGGTAGCAGTCGATGCAATCACCGGGTATAGAGTATGGGGTTTGGGGTATGGGGTATGGGGGATTATGGATTGTGGAAACTTCACTCCGCTCAGCCGAAATTTCTACATGGTTGTCAGTTGCGATTTTTCCTTTTCCCGATTTCCCATACCCCGTACCCCATACCCCAGCTTCGCGGCGCGGGTCATTCTTTTGCCATTTCGAGCGCGGCTCGCCGCGGGAACTATCGTAAGTTACCGTAATGGTATTGTCATCGACGAGCGCGGACATGAATCGCCCATACGGGCAAACAATCAAGCACGCCTGCTCGCGAAACCGCGCAAAGACGAGATAAAAAACCGCCGTGAAAGACGCAAGTCCTGCAAAAAGTTCGATATGCGCGGCGGGCCCTTCCGTTATATAGAGCCGGAGCGTATCGGTGGAGACGACATACGAAAGGAACAGATTTGCAATGAAGAAGGAAATAGCGAAAAAAATGGATTGCTTCAACGCGAAGCGCCATACGCGGCTGAACGGCCAGCCATTATGGTTCCGGCGGATTTGCGCGCCGGGCGTGCCATCTATCAGCCACTCGATCTTGCGGAATATCATTTCGAGGAAGATCGTCTGCGGGCACGCCCAACCACACCAAACGCGACCCAGCGTTGCCGTAATCAGTACGATGGTAACAATCCCGGCAAGAAAGAGGACGGCAACAATGTAAAAATCCTGCGGCCAGAATGGGAACCCAAGCAGCACAAAGCGGCGGTTTAGAATATCGAAGAGAAGAAATTGCTGCCCATCCACCTTGATGACCGGCGCGGCAATGAAAAACGCGAGCAGCACCCATGCGACGGCCGTCCGCCAGCGGTAATAAACGCCGCTCGGCTTTCGCGCATAGACCCACCGGCGCTTGCCGGCTTGATCGACGCTTGCGAGTTGAGCTCGGAATCGTTCGTGCTCTTCGATTTCTGGAATTTCTAGGAGTGCCACGAGTTACCTTCCGGTGAAAAGAACATCGCGCGCGGAATCGACGGGCTTCGGATTCGGTGGATTCGTTCCTTGCTTGGAAAGCACATAGGAGGCAACATCCACGAGCTGATCGTCCGTGAGCGTATTGCCATTACCAAATTTCAGCATTCCTTTTTCGGGGTAGCCATGCCAAATATCCGCGAGAATATCCTGAAAATTCCCACCGTGCAGCCAATATTTGTCGGTGAGGTTCGGACCGATGAGGCCGCCCAAATCCGGACGGTGGCAGGTGTAGCAGAGGTTCGTTTTTTGGAAAATATTCTCTCCGATCGCAAGCGACGCGGCATCCGTGCGCTGCTTGAAAGCAGAAAAATCCTTAACCCCAACCGCTTTCGGTGCACCGCCCATCTCGGCATTGTACTCGTTGACCTGGCCACGCTGGCGGTACCACAGAAAATTCCAATCCGGGCCGTCCCAGGCATGGTAATAAAACAGATAGATCGCGCCAAGAACGATCGTCAGATAAAAGCCATAAAGCCACCATTTCGGCAACCCGTTATCAAGTTCCTGAATGCCATCGGCCTCGTGGCCTTCGATAATTTTGTCTTTTTCGTCTTGTCCCATACGCTAAAATCGTATCGCGTTATGCGTGCCGCGTAACGCATATTTAAAAAGCCTAAGGCTATTTCTCTTGTGGCCCTTCACGCGCATTGTGTGTCAGGCATCGCGCGTTACATCATCAGGAACCATCGCTTCCGCAATCGCGGTGAGGCGCTTGCGGTCGGTGCGGAAGGTCCAGATGAGAAGTCCCATGAAAAATGTTACAAAGATGATAAGCGAAACAACCGGATACATTTCGATTCCGGGTATCGAGGATATTACTTTATCTTCCATATTCGGTCTTGATTAATTGAGTGGATTCTCCGGGAAATTCTTTCGGGGCCGAGCCGGGCATCCGCTTGATATCGGTTCCCATCCGCTGCAAATACGCGATGAGCGCGACGATCTCCTTCTTCGGATCGACATTTTTGATTCCCTGCGATTCGAGTTCGGCGGCGATGGCCTTCTGCTGCGCTTCGAGATCGCTCGTGGCATCGAATTCGTAATCGTAGGGATAGGGCACACCTAATTTTTGCATGGTGATGATCTTGCCCTCGGTGTGCGAAATATCGAGATCGTCATCGTAAAGCCAGGAATACGCCGGCATAATGGAGTTTCGGCGAAGTCGAGCGCGGATCCATCATGTGCTTCCAGTGCCAGGCGCTCGGATATTTGCCGCCGATGCGCGCCAAATCCGGCCCGGTTCGCTTGGAACCCCAAAGGAAAGGATGGTCATAAACGAATTCGCCGGGCTTGGAATATTCGCCATATCGTTCCGTTTCGCTGCGGAATGGGCGGATCATTTGCGAATGGCAATTATTGCAGCCCTCGCGAATGTAAAGATCGCGGCCTTCGAGTTCCAACGGCGTATAAGGCGTCACCTCCGCGATCGTCGGCACGTTGGACTTCACGAGCGCGGTTGGAATGTATTCAACCATCCCACCGATCAGCACCGCACCAAGTGCGTACATCGTGAACCTGGCCGGGGTGCTTTCCAAATGCCGATGCCAGCTTTCCACCTTCACATCTTTCCGTTCTAAACGATGGTTTATCACCTCCACTTCTTCATTCGCGAGCAGGGAACCGCCTTTTGCGGTCTTCCAAAGATTGAAGACCATGAGGAATACGCCGGAAATGTAAATCATCCCGCCGATCGAACGGAGAATATACATGGGAAGTATTTCTATCACGATCGAAAGGAAATTCGGATACATCAGCGTTCCATTCGGATTGAATTGCTTCCACATCACGCCCTCGGTAATGCCGGCCCAATAAATCGGAATGATATAGAAGACCACCCCGAGCGACATCAGCCAGAAATGCCAGTTCGCCATTTTGATCGAGTGCAGCTTCGTCTCGGTAAATGCGCGGCAAGATATAATAGAGCATAGCGAAGATAAGCCCGCCATTCCAAAGCAGCGTTGCGGTGTGAACGTGGCCGATTACATAATTTGTATAATGCGTGAGCGCATTCACGTTTTTGAGCGCCATCATCGGCCCTTCGAATGTCGCCATGCCATATGCCGTCACACCGACGACCAGGAACTTTAGCACCGGATCGGTTCGCACTTTATCCCATGCGCCACGTAGGGTTAGCAAGCCGTTTATCATACCACCCCAGGAGGGTGCGATAAGCATAAGGCTAAATACGGTTCCGAGCGATTGCGCCCAATCCGGCAGCGCCGTGTAAAGCAGATGGTGCGGCCCGGCCCAGATATAAATAAAAATGAGCGACCAAAAGTGAATTATCGAAAGCCGGTAGGAATAAATTGGCCGGCCCGACGCCTTTGGAACGAAATAGTACATGATGCCGAGGAACGGAGTCGTCAGAAAGAATGCGACGGCGTTATGCCCATACCACCACTCTACCAAGCGCATCCTGCACGCCGGCATACATCGAATAACTCTTGAGAAACGAAACCGGAATCTCCATCGAGTTTACGATGTGCAGCACCGCGACCGTAATGAACGAAGCGATGTAAAACCAAATGGCAACATAGATATGCTTGTCCTTGCGCCGGAAGATCGTTGCCATCATGTTCCATCCGAAGATGACCCACACGATTGCAATCGCAATGTCGATTGGCCATTCGAGTTCTGCGTATTCCTTGCTCGTGGTGATGCCGAGCGGCAGTGTAATCGCCGCGCTCACGATAATAAGCTGCCATCCCCAGAAATGAATTTTGCTCAACCAATCGCTATACATTCGTGCCTTGCAAAGACGCTGGAGCGAATAATACACGCCCAAGAAAATCGCGTTGCCGGCGAACGCGAAGACCACCGCGTTCGTGTGCAGCGGGCGCAAGCCGCCAAAAGAAAGGAAATTTATTCCTCCGAAGAAATATGGATCGTATAGTTTGACGGCGATGACGATGCCCACGAGCATCCCGACGATGCCCCACACGGCTGTCGCCATCGCGAACCATGCGAACGATGTTATTGTCGTAGGAAACGGTTTCAAGCCGCGTTTCCGGCAATCGTCCGCCGGCCGCCGGGGCCCTCTCGGGGATGGGGGCTATGTGCAGTTCCTGGGTTGGTTCACTCATACTTTGGAATTGGTCGAAGGTTGTTATCCGTCTTCTTGGTCAGATCGGTCAGATCAGTTGGATTCGACTGCGACCGGAGATGTGAAATTGTCGAGGGCGTTCGTTCGGGCAGGAGCACGCGCAACGCTGGGGTGTCGAGATCGTCATACTGCCCGCTCGTCGCGGACCACAAAAAAGCTCCCGCGAAGAGCACGGCCACGAGCACACTCGCGATGATAAGCACCATGAGAACTGCTACCATGCCGACCTCCGTGCAAAAATTCTCGCGCCGAAAGCGCTTATTGCGATGACCGTGATGGAACTGGCCGGCATGAGAACAGCCGCGAAAATCGGCGTGAGATGGCCCATGCCTGCGAAGATCAGCCCGGCGATATTGTAAATGACCGATAGCGCCAGGGAAATGATGATGAGCGCACGCATCTGGTGCGCATAGCGAATCAACGCCGGAAGTTCCCGGAGTGTGTCCGCGCGAACGATGATGTCGCACGCAGGGACAAGCGTGGCCGTATCATCCGTCACGGCAATCGCTACATCGGCGGCGCTCATCGCGCCGGCGTCGTTCAGGCCATCGCCAATCATCAGAACGGCTTCTCCGTTTTCCTGAGCTTCTTCCACACGCGCGATTTTTCCATACGGCGTTTGCTCGAATGTCACATTCCCCTCGCCGAAGAGCGATTCGACGAGAACGCGATCTCTTGCATTATCGCCGGAGATGAGGCGCAACTCGAATTTCGATTTCAGCTTCGACATCATCTCCGGAATACCTTCTCGAAGGCGTTCGCGCACCACGAACGCGCCTGCGTATTCGCCGTCAAGCGCAAGATGGGCAGCGACGCGATGTGTGGGTGTTGAATTCCCAATGCAACAAAAATCGCTGATAAACGAGAGGGAACCTATGGCAACCGCATGGCCCATCGAGCGGCCGCTAAGCCCCTTGCCGAGTTCTTCGCGTACCGATTCTAATTCGGCGATCTGGAACGATTCGCGTGGCACGGGGCGTATACTCCCGGTGGCTCCACGAGAGCATGCAATTGCGCGGCTTATCGGATGCGCGCTATTCGATGCGATGGTTTCGAGCGCAATTCGCTCGCTTTCGAGCAGAGGCCGGCCTTCGTAGGCGATGTCGTAATCAGTCGCAGTGAGCGTGCCGGTTTTATCGAAAAAGATGGACCGAATGCGCGTGAGATTGAGCAGGACTCCGATCTGTTTAAGAAAAATTCCACGCTCGCCCAAACGGCCCATTGCGGTTCCTAGCGTGATCGGTGCTGCAAGTGTAAGCGCACACGGGCAAGCCACTATCAGCACGGAGGTGAATACGCTGAACGATGCCCCAATATTTGGCAGCCATGCCAACGCCGCGATCACTGCTACTCCGAGCGCGCCGGCAGTGAACCATTTCCCGAATGTGTCGCTCAAGGTGAGCAACGAGGAATGCTTCGGATTCTGAGTGTGGGAAGAACTTCGTTCCCACATCGTAGCAAGGTCACTCTGCGAGACGGTTTTTATTGCGACAAGCCTCGCGGCGTGGCCCACGATGCGGCCGCCCGCATGGACGATCTCATCCCGCGTGCATTCGACCGGCATCGACTCGCCGGTTACGAAGCTATAGTCGATGTACCCAATTTCGCTTGCTAGGATTGCGTCACACGGAATGACTTCGCCATTGCGGACGAGCAAAGTATCGCCAATTTTAACGTCCTCAATCGGAATGGTCGCCGTTTCTCCGCTTTTCTCTTTTCGCACGGAGAGCGGAAAGAAGGAGCGATAGGTGCGATCGAACGAGAGCGCGTCGAATGCTTTTTGCTGGAAGAGCCTTCCGATAAGCAAGAAGAATACGAGTCCGGTGAACGAATTGAGATAACCTTCGCCGTGCCCGCTGATGAGATCGAACATGCTCTTACCGAAGAGCACTGCAATGCCGAGCGCGACCGGCACATCGAGCGTGAGTTTACGTTTCCTTAATGCAGCGAACGCCTTAGTGAACCACGGCGAAGCGGAATAGAGCAATACCGGAATCGCAAGTGCGATGGAAATAATGCTGAAAATCAGCCAAACGCCAGGATCCAATCCACGATCACCGGCGAGATAACGGGCGAGATAAGCAAGCATCGTATTGCCGGCCGCGAATCCCGCAAGGCCGAGACGCGCATAAAGGCCGCGCGTTGCTTTGAAATCATGCCTGGATTCACCTTCCATTCGGATGAGTGGCGAGTATCCCACACGCGCCATTTGCTCCGCGACATGCCGGAGGGAGGTTCGCTCCGGATTATAATCGACCGTTACGCGCTTGCGCATGATATCGACTTGCGAGGAGAGCACGCCAGAATCGAAGCGGTCTAATTGCTCGAGCAGCCACACACACGATGCACAGTGCAGCGTCGGCACCGTCAAGACGACTCGGTTCAATGTGCGGCTCGAGAATGTCAATAGTTTTCGGAGCGCTGCGGGATCGTCCAATACCTCGAATTCAAGATGCGAGGCAAATTTCCTCATCGAGACACCCGGCGAATCCTCATTATAGTACTCGCACAACTCCATCCCCGAAAGCAGCTCATAGACGCTCCTGCAACCCGAACAGCAGAACGGCTTGTCCTCGAAAGGAACAGCCGATCTGCCGCACACATCGCCGCAATGGGCGCAGTACGTTGCAATCTCCACGGATTTTGTCGCGGTTGCCAATTTGAATCGAAAAAGAAGAGATTCCTCGCGCTTTCTCCAATTCTATAAATTGTGCCGTTGCGGAAAAATACTGATTTTGGCCGAAAAACTTAGTCACGATTGAGATTCCGCGGTAAAAAATAAAACTTCGCGTTAATTTTTCTTACGGTTTTTTTGCGCACTTCAAAAATGTGTAAGATTCTCTGCCGGATATCTCCCTCCGTTTGTGTTTCGTTTTCATTTAATGAACGCAGTTCCCTTAATTCCGGAAATTATTTATTGTTTCGTCGATCGCGAATAGGTTTCCGCAGTCCTTAATAATTTTATAACTTAGCGGTGACTCTGGCCTAATCATTCGGAAATCTCGGGAGGTAATTTTGCCGCTAAACTTTGCGAAAGAATCGGTACGCCTTTTTCGCAACGCCTATATCTTATCCGAACCGAATCCTCCGATGTTTTTTCGCTATTCGCGACTCCTTTTCTGCGCCGCAATTTTTCTTACCCCGCTCCTTGCACACGCCTCGCAGATTGTGGGAACGGTCACAGATGCCGTCAGCCATTCGCCACTGCCGGGTGTGCGAATCGCGGTTAAGGGCGAGCACATTGGGGCTATCAGCGGGCTGGACGGGTCCTGACGCGATCAAGAATCTTCGCGCTGGAAATTATTCGCTTTCCATTACCTACTCCAGCTATCGAGATACTACCATCAGAGTCGAGCTAGCGGGTGAGGATACGATCGCCACGCTTGATATTGCGCTTCGGCAATTCACGATGAGCGGGAAACACGAAGCCACCGTTACCGCGAAAACGGAGAATGGCAGCGACGTCAGCGCGTATGAACGGCTGCGCACCTCCGAAAATGTAATTAATGCCGTCTCGGCGCGAAGCATCGAAGTTTCTCCCGATATTGATGTCGCCGATGTCTCCCAGCGGCTTTCCGGCGTTTCGATGACCCGCACGGCAGCCACGGGCGATGCCGAATATGCGATCATTCGCGGGATGGATAAGCGGTATAACTATACGACGGTCAATGGGATTAAAATTCCCAGCCCCGATAATAAGGACCGGTATGTTCCGCTCGATATCTTTCCCTCCGAACTCTTGGATCGGCTCGAAGTGATCAAGAGCCTTCTGCCAACCATGGAAGGGGACGCGATCGGCGGCGCAATGAATCTTGTGATGAAGCAAGCGCCGGAGCACGAGGTTGCTTCCTTACAGGTCGGATCGGGATATGACGAGCTTTTTAATTCGAATCGAAGGTTCGCTTCGTTTACGGATGATCCCAATACTCAGTCGCCGCGAGTATTAAATGGACCCATTTATCAGGCGCAACTTTCGAATTTTCCGGCCAGTACCTGGTCGCCAACCTGGAATAATCCCGCGCTGCCCTCTTACCTTTCTGCCTCGTATGGAAATCGCTACTTTGATGACGCTCTTGGTGTGATCGTCGCCGGAAGCTACCAGAATTCCTACCGCGGTGCGAATACGAATTTCTTCTACAGCACGGTCAATCAGGTTAACAACACTCCAAATCTTTCGGAATTCGAACAACGGCAGTACAGCACGCAACTAACCCGAGGCGGAGGGATGGCAAATATCGACTATCGGGCGGACGCGAATAATACGTTGCAACTTTTTGGAATGTATGCCAGCCTTCACCAAAATGAATTGCGGCAATATTACGATACGAACAACTCGAAAGGCGGCTGGCCCTCGGACGTTCGAAGTAATCAGCCAACTACTCGCTACGAATGAAACCCAGGGTATTGGTAATGTGACGCTCTCCGGCCAGGATCGTATTTTCGGAAAGGATCTTGAAGCCGATTGGCATCTCGCCTATTCCAGCGCTACGCAGTATATTCCCGATCAAGCAGAACTCGAGCTCGATGGCGGCTTCGTAAGGGATACCGCAGCTCCAAATCCAGGATATACCTATAACGTTCGCGAGCAAAACGTGACCGATAGCAAGCGGATGTGGGAAAATAGCTCGGATCAGGATAAGAGCGGATACCTGACCTTAAAATCCACGGAAGACATTTTCGGAGAACCGATTGAATTTTCATACGGAGGCATGTACCGCAACAAAAATCGAACGAGCAGCTACGATGAATATCGCCTTCGGGTGCCTGGGACTGCGACTCAGTATTACAATGGTGATATTTCGCTCGATTCCTTCTACATTGCGAATCCATTGGGCTCCTCAGGCAGTGGGCTTAATTACGACGCTTATGAAGATATTGGGGCAGGATTCCTTCAGGCGAAATTTAATCTCGGCAACCTTTCGGTCATTGGCGGCGTGCGAACAGAGCTAACCAATTTTGGCTGGAGCAATAGCGGCGATTTCATGGATGTTCCCGATGGTTCAATCAGCTATACCGACATGCTGCCCTCCGTGGCTTTGAAATTCTCGCCGGTGGATAATCAAAACTGGCGCCTATCGTACTTCAAATCCATAAGCCGGCCAAATTTTTATGAACTCGTCCCGAACGGAATACCGGGGGTCAGCGGTGGTAACATCGGCGATGATTACACCGAATATTCTAACGACAGCCTCAACCGTACGCAAGCAGATAATCTCGATCTTCGGTGGGAATATTTTCCCGGCGGACTTGATCAAGTGCTCGCCGGAGCATTTTACAAGCGCCTTGTGAATCCGATCGAGTGGGTGATCGTGCAGTCGTTCACGCCATACTACCAGCCCCAAAATTTGGGAGTTGCGACGAATTATGGGTTCGAATTCGATTTTCGAAAATTTTTCTCCGATTTCGGCATTGAAGGAAATTACACCTACACTAATTCGCAGATTACAACGAACAAAGTGCTCTATGACTCGAATCTAACCAAAACCGTGCAGCAGACGCGGCCGCTCGAAGGGCAAGCGGATAACATAGGGAACCTATCGCTCCTCTACAAGGACTTCGAGACCGGGACGAGCCTGCAGGTAAGCGGCGTTTATACCGGTCCGGCCATCGTAATCGTTTCCCAGTATTACGATAACGACCGGTGGCAGACCGGATATGTGGATCTCGACTTTTCTGGCGAGCAGAAGCTCTGGGGAAACCTTGCGGTGTATCTAAAGGTGACGAATATTCTCAATACCCCTCGAGAAGAAGTTATCCATCAAAACTACTACAATTCGCAATACCCCCAACCGGTAAATTTTCAAACCAATGGTCAGGATGTTCTTGTGCGAAGAGAATTTTATGACCGTTATTACATCTTCGGTATCCGACTCAATATGTAACAACCAACGTCGGCACTGACCGCACACCGTGCGGACGCTGCCCGCAATAAGGATACCGCGACCTCTCGCACGAGGTTGCAGCATCCGATTTCCATCAACTATCTCAATTCAACTACTTCCATGAAACAACGAAACTTCGTTTTGAAATTAGCATTAGCTGCGATGTTGCCGCTCGCGATCTCCTCGTGCAGCACTTCGACCAGCGTGAAGCAGGGTACGCCTTATAAGGCGCCGCCGGGCTCGATTACTGGGGATACCATTAAAGGGACTCTTACTGGAACAGCAGGACAAACCATGTTCGTGCTGCAACAGGACTCAACCTATTACATGCCTTCAGACGTTATCATTCCGGCAGGCGATACGCTGCTAATACTGCCCGGAGTCCAGGTAATTGTTAGCACCGCTTCTACCGCGCAAACCGGCACACCGGAATTCCAGGTTAACGGAACCTTTATTTCCAACGGAACGGCAGCGGATCCGATCTTCCTCACGGTTCCGAAAGCATTGCGCCTGTATAACAACCTTGTGACAGGTCTTTGGGGTGGCGTCGCGGGATCGCTCACGTCGGGCGATATCATCCTCAAATACACCCACGTTGAATTTGCCGGCGGCTCTTCCTCTCAAACCGATGCGCTTTATGGCCCGGGCGCGGCGCGCTATGCGGTATGGTTTGAAAATCCGAACGCGAACTTTATCATGGAGGATTCGTGGATTACCGGCGCAGTCGATGATCCCGTCCGCGTGACGAGCGGTCGATTCTCGATCTTCCGCAA
Organism: uncultured Bacteroidota bacterium; assembly: GCA_963702215.1. GTDB lineage: Bacteria > Bacteroidota > Ignavibacteria > Palsa-1295 > Palsa-1295 > PALSA-1295. The sequence continues at coordinate 2,812,637 of OY969726.1, read as the reverse complement.
TGTGTTCGAGTGCAATTCGAACACCAGCGGTGACGGCCCGAACATCAAATCCGGTTCGCTCGGAGATATGGCCTACAACCTTGTCATTGGCACCTGCACCAACGGCCCGAAGCTCGCGAATAAGGGCGGCATTAACCCGCAGACCGGCGCTGATTTATACAATAATACTTACATTACCTGCGGATGGCGCTGCAACCTCACGGCTCGTGCCGGCTCAACGGACATCGAGCAGGGCGCGTATGGAATCGAGTATAACAACCTGATCGTGAATTGTCGTACCGGATTCCGCCTTGTCGCGAACCCCCTCGCCGATACCACGGATACCTATTACGATTATCAGTGGTACTACGGCTCAACAGATTCCGTCGTGCTGCACTTTTGCAACGATGGTCTCGATGGTGGCGTCCAATGGCCCAAGCCCCACGATGATAATGGTAAGGCATGGGCTACGGGAGCAAACGATCCGATGTTCGTAGGTTATAACCCTGCCACAGCGGTTCCGGCAGCGCGATTCACATTCGCCGATCCGTTCAACAGCCAAGAGGCCGTTGAGAATGTCATGTTCGCTAATTCATCTCGCTTCTCCGAAGAGGGAACATTTACCAGCAACTTCAACCTGCAACCCGGATCGCCCTGCGTAGGCACGGCTTATACCGGAGCGATCAAAACCACCACAGCATCTGCGGTCTATCCGACCGTGGGAACGACAATTAGAGTGCCCATGAATGCCGTGACCTCGATTAAGAGCGCGTCGAATCCGTATGGCGCGGATTATACGACGCTCGGCCTTGGAAAAGACTTCGGCGCGTATCAACAGGATGGTTCCGGGAACAACGCAACCAGCTTTACTCACCCGTAACAATTAAGCGTAACTTTTACGCAACGAAAATGCCGAGTGACGAACAATCGTCACTCGGCATTTTGCTTTTTCCACGGTTCATTCCCTATCTTCGAATGCAGCGGTCGAGCGGAGCGTAATTATTCGTCTTGAATTTGCTCGTTGTCCAAAATGCGCTATCGTTCGGCGTGTAGCACATTGCTTCGCCTTGTGCTTCACCGATATACGGTATCTTCACCGGAGTCATTAACAAAGCATTGAGGACGGATTCCCCAGGGCTGATTTTCCAGCAGTAGATCGAAGGATAGCTTTTCATCAATATCTCCGTCCGGTTGGAAGCGATCCCGCCAGTGCGAAGCGGGCCATCTGGAATCGGCATGGATGCAATAATTTTCTTAGCCGTGATAACGGTATCCGTGCTTTGTGGATACGGAAGTTCATAAACGCCCGAAGCGCCAAGTTTATCGACGATGTAAATGTCTTTTGAGACCGGATCGAGCAGAATCGTTTCGGCATCGCGCGGGCCGTCGGGATAAAGAAACGTGATCTTGGCTGCTGGTGCCGTTGCGCCGTGAAGCTCGCCCGATGAACCAAGCGGCGTAGTCGGTTCCGCGAAACGATAGATGTAGCTGTACTCATTGACCGCATTGCTGTTGCCGATATCGGCAAGATAAATGTAGGTCGTGTCCGCGCCGGGGCCGGGACCCATGGTCATGTCGGTCCAGTCACGGTTTGTTGCACCGGTTACGCTAAAGGCAGCGCGTTCGGTTCCCGTGGTATCGTAGAGATAGATGTCATTATTTCCGCTAGGATTGTGATCGTTTTCGATCCACAACAGGCCCGGATACGACCGGCTTGCTCCCATCCCCGAGGCACTCGATACATCGTTGTTGGTGACCTTCGCGACCTGGACACCGTCATGAAAAATTGTCGTATTGAGTACAATCGTTCCGTATTGCGGGATCGCGGCCGTATCGGTCTTTGCTTTTGCCGTTGTATCGGGAACCGTTCCCGTAGGGGAATTTTTCGAGCACGCGGCGAACATGCCCGCGCTAAGTGTCAGGATGAGGATTCGTTTCAGGTTCATTTCGAACAGTTGATTTTGGTGGCGGGAATGCCGTAAGTTACTTAAAAACAAAGAGGGTTCAACGCTCAAAAACGAGGCCGTCCCGGACTGCGTTCTGAAAGCACCCGGCCTCAGAAAGATTTATTTATTTCGTAATATAGAATGGAGCGAAAAACTGCCGAAGAATGTGTTAACCGTTGTTTCGAAAATTCCCAATCTTTTCAGTCAGATTCTTTGTAAGCTCGATTCTTTATGAACTCCAATCATCTACTTCGTACCAGCGGCATAGCTTTTTTGCTTGCCATTTCGCTCAGTTCTTGTCAGAAAAAAGCGGCGGACGACGCGGTCGAATATTCCTTCGTCGTCGTCGGCGGCTGCCGGATGAGCGCAAAGGATACGAACGTCGAGCTCAATCCAAGCACGGCAAACATCGCGCAGATGGATCGAACGCTCGACGATATTACGCATCTCGATCCGAACCCGACGTACGTTATCTTCATGGGCGACGAGATCTTCGGCTATCAGCATGATAGCGATAAGCTGGGCGCGGAAATGGAAGCATGGAGCAAGCACTGGCAAGCTTCACCGGCGGCGAAGGATGGCATTCAACTCATCGCGGTTCCCGGCAACCACGAGATGCAATACGATGACACAACACTCGGCATGACGCTGGCGTATCCCGGTGCCGAACATGCGTTCGTGAAGGTTCTTGCGCCATACATCAGGGGCGAGAACGGTCCTCATGCCGGCGGGCCGGACACGCTCGAAACCGATCAAAGCCGCTTAACCTATTCCTTCAACTATCGGGATACGCATATTGTCATTCTGAATACCGATCCGGTTGGTCAGGATGCGCAAGTGCCCGTTAATTGGCTTAGAAACGATTTAGCACAGGCTCGCAAGGATAGCGCAAAGCATATTTTCGTGATTGGCCACAAGCCGGCGTGGGGTTTCGATGGCGCGCTTGGCATCGATGGAGAATATCGAGACGCCGTGTGGGATGCGCTGGAAACTAATCATGTTGAAGCCATGCTCGCTTCGCACTTCCACGTGTTTTCGGCATTCGAGCCGCATCCCGGGAAAACGTGGATGGTGATTGCTGGGAACGGCGGTTCCCCGCTCGAGAAATATCTTTCTCCCGACGAGCAGTATTATGGCTTTACGCTCGTGACCGTTTATAAGGATGGTCGGGTCATCGCGAAAAGCTATGGCCATAATTTTCCGCCCCGAAAAGAAGGGTACGCCGAACCGACCCCAGCGGCCATATATCCCTTAACCGTTCGCGATTCCGTCGACATTACCTGGAAAGGCTAACTCATGAAAAAGACCATCCTCTTTATCGCTGGCCTCGCCGCCGTAGTGCTGATGGCGTCCATCGGCTGCCATCACAACTCGCCAACCGCGCCATCCACTACACCGGCGGACACCTCGAAAGATACCGCGACAAAACCGCTGACTGCGGATTCCGTGCTATACTCCTTCGTAGTCTTCGGGGACGACCGGCTGGACAATTCCGATACGAACATGCAAACGAGCCCGAGCACGGCGAACGTCCCTCAGCTCAACCGTGTCTTCAACGACATCCTGCAGCTTTCGCCGAAGCCAGATTACGTATTTGTGCTGGGGGACCTTGTACTCGGCCAAACAACGGACACCACACTGCTCGGAACCGAGCTTCGGGGCTGGCGCCAGCAATACGAATCCTCACCTATCGCTTCCTCGGGCATCCGCCTTGTGGTCATTCCTGGAAATCATGAGGTGGACGGTGCCAATAGCTCGGCGTCCGTAGAGCAGGCGTGGCTTCGGAACATGGCTCCTTACATCGTTGGGAATAACGGACCGGCAGTCGGCGGGGCCGATGGTCTCAAAACGGACCAGAGCCGCCTCTGTTATTCCTTCGATTTTCGAGACACCCATTTGGTCACGCTGAACTCCGATCCCGCCGGTCTCACGTCCACCGTTCCTGTGAATTGGGTTGCCCAGGACCTTTCTGCGGCCCGGACAGCGGGGGCCAAGCACCTTTTCGTACTCGACCACAAGACGCCGTACAATTGGACAAACGATGGCACCACGAGCCTCACGATTGCGAACCGCAATGCCCTGTGGAGCGCATTGGAAGCGAATCACGTAGAAGCGATGATCTCTTCGCACAATCATGTGTATCGCCGCTTCCAACCGTCCGGCCAAACCTGGATGGTCATCGACGGCAACGGTGGAGCCCCGCTCGATAGCAGCCTTCCCACCGACCGCAACTACGGTTTTTCCGTTGTCGAAATAATGAAGAGCGGAAAGGTGATCCTAAAAACCTACGCCCGTCCGTTTGGAACGAATTATATCGATCCATCTCCGGCATCAACCTACCCGACCACGCTTCGGGATTCCGCCGATATCAGCTGGAATTGATTTTCTGAACGAGAACCAAAAGGCGCCGGAGCTATTCGCTTCGGCGCCTTTTTAATGCTTGCCACACGGCAGCTACCTTCTAACGTACCGCGTGAGATCCGCATACGGTAGCGTCTTGAACTTACTCGTCGTCCAGAACTCCTTATCATCGGGCGTGTAGCACATTGCTTCGCCCCGCACTTCCGGGGTGATGGGAATGGTTACCGGCGTTCCAAGCAGCGCATCGAGGATGGACTCGCCCGGAGCGATGTGCCATAAGTAAATCGAGGTGTAGCTCTTCATCAGAATCTCACTGCGATTCGTTGCGATCCCGCCCGACCGGAGCGGACCATCAGGGACGGGCATTTTCTCGATGATCTTTTTCGCGACAATCACCGTGTCTGTGCTCTGCGGATATGGAAGATAATATACATTCGAGGCCAAATTTTTATCGACGATATAAATATCTTTCGATTGCGGGTCGATGAGAATTGTCTCGGCATCGCGCGGGCCGTCGGGGTAGGTGTAGCTTATCTTATCCGCGGGAGTCGTCGATGTTTGAAGCAGGCCGGGGCCGAGCGGAATGGTGGGTTCGGGCACGCGATAGATATTACAAGCAGAACTATCGTTCTTGCTGCCTCCGATATCGGCAATAAAAATGTAATTTGTTTTGGCCTCGGGGCCGGGGCCGATGCCCATATCGGTCCAGTCCCGATGGGCTGCTCCGACTACGTTGAAGATAGCGCGTTCCTCACCGGTGGAATCGACGAGGTAGATATCGCTATTGCCCGCCTTGTCATCCTCGACATAAAACATTCCCGGATAGGACCGGCTCGTCGCAATTCCCGAAGCTTTCGCCATGGCCGGATCGGTGATTCTGCCGATTTGAGTTCCACGATTGAAAATGTTCGTATCCAACGGAATTACTCCCCATCGAGGCTTGGCAATGGTATCGGATTTACTCGTGTCTGACAAGGCGGAATCCTTCCTGCTGCAGGAAGTAAGCGAGAGAGAAGCAAAAAGCACGAAGAATGGAATGAAGAATCGCATCGAAATATTGCTTGGAGTGATTCTACGATGCGAAAAAGCCCGTCCCAACACGAGAAGGACGGGCTTCCAGCGCATATCTCTTAAGGTTTAGTGAATAATCACGAATTGCCCGCTTACTCTCTCCGCTCCGACAACGATCGTGAAGCGGTAGCTACCCGGAGCGATCGCGGAAACATCGAGACTGTTTTCATCCGCAGCCATTTGTTTTGCCAGCACCATTCGGCCCGTGGCATTGAAGACCGATAGCGAGAAGTTCCCACCGAACGGATTCGAAATCGAAACCGTCCGGCTAGCTGGGTTCGGCCACACCTGAACCGCTGCGTTTGCGGACGGGGATGGCGAAACTCCTGCATAAATCGGGTAAATGTCAAACGACCCCGAGTAACCAACCGCGCCTTCCGCGAAGGTTACGCGAATGACCGCGCCGGGGGTGGTGTCCGGCGTAAGCGGGGCCGTCCAGGTGTACCACGAATTCGCGCCATAAGCATAATTTTGCACAATGGACTGCCAGGTCTGCTTTCCATTGAGGCTTAGATCGATATTTACCTTCGAGCCAAGATACCCCGAGGCGTGCCAAATGATGTTTGCAACCTCGCCGACCGAGATTTCGCTTGCGGAAAGATCCACCGAGGTCACCACGCCGGGTGCAATAATAACAAAGGCCGGGCTTTCCCCGATGACGCCGTTGGCATCGAGCACGCGCACGCGAGCGTTAAACGACGTTATCTGCGGCACGAGCCAGGTGTAATTCGTTGACACCACGCCGATGGCAACGGTGATCCAGCTTTCTCCGCCGTTGGTGCTGTATTCGATTGTTCGTGCGGCAGAAACAGAGCCGGTCACAGCATAGGTGATCGTCTCGTGCGTTCCGCTGTAAATCGTGTCGCCTTTATGAGGAACCGAGACCGAGATCGAGGGCTGCGTATTTTCTACTTGCCCGACCGGCGTTCCATCGACGGTTACATTTTCGATTCGGTTGTTGCCGCTCGTGAGCGAGGTATTGCCGGCAAAACGAATCCGGAGCACAAGGTTCGCATTATTGTTGACCGAGGTATCGTTTCCGAATCGGATCGTTACCAATCCCCAATTCGATCCCTGGTATTGCGCTTGCGTTACATTGAGCGTATCGACGTTTGTGCCATTGACGGTTATCGCGCTCGATTTCCACGTCGTCCCGCCGTTCGTGCTGTAGTCGAACAGCTCTACCAGCTGACCGGCTGAGGTGCTCGATGATTCCAGCGCATACGTCATCGAAATGTTGTTGTAGCCCGTCGATGGAATGACGAACCAAAGCTGCATGCTGTCGCTCGGGTTCCGGACACGCAAGGCATTTCCGGCGCTATTTCCGAATTGGGCATTCGTGGTATCGCCGGCAACGTTATCGATATATCCGGCGTAGGTGCTCGAAGTCCCGGAATCGAGGACGTAGAGAATCTTCGCCGGGTTCGGGCTGATTACCGAGTAATCGGCCGGGATGGGCGGAATTCCCGGATTATGATACGCCGTATTCAGCGAATCGAAGTGCCAGTAGTGGATGAGTGGGCTGGTTGGTGCTGGTCCTGTTCCCGGTACCCCATCGAGCGTAAAGTCATCGTAGCGGTCATTGCCGGATGTTAAACTCGTATGGCCCATGCAGACGATTCGGAAAATAAGGTTGGGATTATTGTTCACCGACGCATCGTTTCCAAAGGTAACAACAACCTTCGCAAAATTCGCGATGTAGGGGCCGGTTGAGCCGCCCTGGGTTAGATCGAGCGTGTTGCCTGCTATGCCATTGACCGTCATGCCCGCACTCTTCCAGGTTGTTCCGCCATCGACACTATACGAATAGATTTGTGCCGAATCGCCGGATGTGGTGCTGGAAGATTGGGTCGCGAAGGTCACGACCAGGTCGTGAAATCCAGTCGAAGGAATGTGCCAGCGAAGTTCGCTTGAATCCACAGGATTTCTCGCACGCAGCGCCAGGCCAGAAGGCGCGCCCTGGCGCAGGTTCGTCGTATCGGTGCTGGCAACGTTATCGATTTGGGCGCCGCCGGCGTTGTTGGTAGAAGCCCATGTGGCCGATGTGCCCGGTAAAAGATAATACTCGAGGTACGCTGCGTTCGTATCTATGACCGAATAATCCGCCTTGATGTTTGGAATATTCGGATGGATGTAAGGCCCGCCGAGCGTATTGAAATTCCAATACTGGACGAGCGTTGGCGCGGCAAGAATCACGGTCTGCCCGACCGGGCCGGTTACCGTTACATTGTCGATGCGGACGTATCCCTGGCTTGTGGAATTGTTGCCGGCAAATCGTAAACGGAAGACGAGCTTCGGATTATCGCTCGTGAGCGAATCTCCGGAAAGATCGACAGAAATCAGTCCCCAGTTCCCTTTCGTGTATCCGGCGCCATCGATGGAATCGGAAAGGCGCCGAAGGCCGGTGGTTTGCCAGGTCAGGCCGCTATCGAGGCTGAAATCGTACATGGCAACCAGCGGCCCCGCGGTTCCATTGGACGTTTGCAAAGCGAAGTTCACCTTGATGTTCGTGCGATCCGGCGTGGGGATGTAAAAACGAAGTTCCCCGCCGTTGCTCGGATTAGCCAGTTCCAGCGCGCGGCCCGCAGGATATTCCATTTGTGTGTTTTGGGAGGTGCCAATGCCATCCTCCACCAAACCCTGTGACGGGCTTCCCGCAGTTAGCGCGTAGCTCATCGCCGCGTGGGAACCGGGTACCGCAGAATAATCCGCGGGAATATTTGGAATGGAGGGCCACGTATAGGCTCCGGAAAATCCGTTATAGTGCCAGAAGTAGATCAGATTGGCGTCCGGCGGATAGTAGGGAACCGGAAGAATAACGAACGACGCGCTCATGCCCTTGACCTGTGCGGAATCTTCCACTTCGATTATAGCATGGGCAACCGGGTCGGTAACGGCTGGAACCGTCCACGCGAAGGAATTCGTCGTATCGGTTCCCGCGGCGTTCCAGGTTATGCCGGAGTCCAGCGAATAGAAGATCCACTTTGTTTTCGAGACTTTTCCCGTTGTAGTGAATGTAAGCGTGTCATGCTGGCCGGCGATGAGCGTATCGCCCAAAATCGGATTCGTAATGCTAATGGTTTTGGGAACCGGAATAATCGTAAACGCCTTGCTCAGCCCGGTGGTCCCGGCCGAATCGACGGCACGGACCATCGCTTTCGAATTGGGAATGAGCGGAACCGGGACGGTCGTCCAAACATATCCATATCCGCCGGGAAGCACGATCCCGGTATCGGTTGCGATCGCGTTCCATGTCACGCCGGAATCGAGCGAATAGGAATATGTTTTTTGGCGGGAAACCTTCCCAGTGATCGAATATTGAATCGTATCGACTCCACCGCCGATCAATGTATCGAGATTATTCGGCTGGCTGATGGTAATCGTCGGGTTACCCGGCGCCGATTCGACCGTCAGGTTATTGAAGCGGTTGTTGCCGCTGTAGGTACTCGCTTGTTGTGCCCAACGAATCCGAAATACCAAGTTACGGTTGTTATTGACCGCGGTGTCGTTAAGATTGATTGTGACGAGGCCGAAGTTCGTTGAGCTTTGATACTGGCTTTGCGTGCAGTCGAGCGTATCGGTGTTCAGACCGTTGACCGTCATGTTCGTCGTCTTCCAGGTCGCACCGCTATCGACACTATAGGCAAAGATCTGATAATGCTGGCCGCTCGTCGTGCTCGAAGATTGCAGCGCATACTTGATCGTGATGTTGCTATAGAGCCACGTTGGAATATAGACACGGAGTTCCGAACTCCAGCTTGGATTTCGCAGACGAAAACCGCCGGTGGTGCTCGTGTTGCCGGCCGGATAGCCCAAACGGGCATTGAGCGTATCGCCGGCGGTGGTATTATCGTACGCGCCGTTCGTCTTGCTGCTTAGGCCGGCAGTGCCATTGATGCTATCGCAGTACGTTCCGGGCGCCACATTGGTCGATTTGGGCGTGCCGGGAATCGTATCGTATTGGACGACCGCTCGATTCGTATCGAAGTAAGAATAATTCGCGCGAAGCGGCGGCGCTGGCAGCGTTTGCTTTGCGTTGATATTGCTATTGAAGCTCCAGTAATGCAGGAGTGCAATACCCCGTGGAGCCGGCGTGCCGTCAACCGTCAGGTTATCGAAGCGGTTGTTGCCACTGTAGGTACTCGCTTGTTGTGCCCAGCGAATCCGAAATACCAAGCGAGGGTTGTTATTGACCGCTGTGTCATTAAGATTGATTGTGACGAGGCCGAAGTTCGTTGAGCTTTGATACTGGCTTTGTGTGCAGTCGAGCGTATCGGTGTTCAGCCCGTTGACCGTCATGTTCGTCGTCTTCCAGGTCGCACCGCTATCGACACTATAGGCAAAGATCTGATAATGCTGACCGCTCGTCGTGCTCGAAGATTGCAGCGCATATTTGATCGTGATGTTGTTATAGAGCGTAGTCGGAATATAGACACGGAGTTCCGAACTCCAGCTTGGATTTCGCAAACGAAAACCGCCGGTGGTGCTCGTGTTGCCGGCCGGATAGCCCAAACGGGCATTGAGCGTATCGCCGGCGGTGGTATTATCGTACGCGCCGTTCGTCTTGCTGCTTAGGCCGGCAGTGCCATTGATGCTATCGCAGTACGTTCCGGGCGCCACATTGGTCGATTTGGGCGTGCCGGGGATCGTATCGTATTGGACGACCGCTCGATTCGTATCGTAGTAAGAATAATTCGCGCGAAGCGGCGGCGCGGGGAGCGTTTGCTTCGCGTTGATGCCGCTATTGAAGCTCCAATAGTGCAGAAGCGTCGTTTGGGCAAAGGCAGCGTCCGTAGATATTACGAAAACAAGCGCCACGGCAAACCAAATGGAAACGAAAGGATTCTTTTTTTTAGACGAGGTCATAAGAAAGAGTGACTAAGATCAGTGGTTACTTCAAAAATGCTGAACACCGGTTCCGGCGAAGAGATGTGTTATGAATGTGTTAAATATGGGTCGAAAATATTTGCATCAAAAATAAAAATAAGCCCGGACTCGCAAATACGAGCCCGGGCTTAGCGCACGATCAATCTTACTCTTTTACGAACCGCAGCGTGGCTTGAGCGCCGCTGGCCGCTTGAATGTGAATGAAGTATGTTCCCGAGGCAAGGCCGCTAACGCCGTAATCGTACTGGCGATCACTTTCAAAGAAATCCGCAATGGTGCGGCCGAGATTATCGGTAATCGTTACATGCTTCCTTCCTTCCGGGCTAAGAATCGAAATTTGATCCGGGGTGATAGTCGGATACACCGAGGCATCCAGTGCCGGAGCGGTTTGGTTCACTCCGGCTAACGCCTGCTGCGCATCGACCGAAATGTTGTCGAACCGGTTATTGCCGCTCGTGCCGCCTGTAGCGGTATCTCCGAACTTGATGCGGAAAATAAAGTTCGAATTATTATCCATGCTTGTTTCCGAACCAAAGCCGATGGTAACGTGGCCAAACCCTACGGCAGCCTGATAATCGTTGGGAGGAATAGTATCGAGCACGTTCAGGGTATCCTGTGTGGCGCCGTTCACAGTCAAACCTGCCGTGGTCCAATCCGTGCCACCATTGGTGCTGTAATCGAATTTTTCAACTTGGGGTCCGGTCGAGCTCGATGCCTGCAACGCGTATGAAATGCTAATCCCCTTATAGCCTGTGGTAGGAAGAGCCAGACGAAGTTCCATGCTATCGGTTGGATTACGAACTCGCAGGCCATCGATGGGTGGAGAATTAAGCCGATTATTGACCGTATCTCCGGGAACCGGGTCAAGATACCCTGCGTAAGTAGAGGAAGTACCGGGTTCCAGCACGTACTCGATGAGTCCGGGTGTCGGCGTTGCGGAGAAATCGGCTTTGACATTCGGGATGCCGGGATTATGATATCCCGATGTTGGTAAATTGCTGAAATCCCAATAGTGGACCAAGCGATTAGCCGATGTGACCGGATAAATGATGAACGTGTGGCTGATGCCCGTTACGTTAGTGTCTGCGGTTACACGGATGAGCCCTTCGGAGGTTGCAATATTGGGAACCGTCACGACGAAGCTTGTTCCGCCACTCACCGTTCCGATCTGGCTCCAATTCTGACCGCTATCTGGCGAAAACCAAATCGTCCGCACTTCACCGACGGTGTTTACTGTAGTAAATTTGACCGTGTCGATCTCGCCGGGAACGAAAATATTGCCGTAAAGCGGCGAGGTTACAGTGATTTTCCCAGGCTGCGATCCACCGCCGCCACCAGCTCCCATTCCTTCGACGGTAAAGTTATCATAGCGCAAATTGCCGCTGGTATGGCTGGCATTGCCGGTCGCGATTATTCGGAAAATCAAGTTCGCGTTATTATTCGCATTGCTGCCGAGCGTGACTGTCACTAATCCCCAGCTGCTATCGCCGGCATAGATGGTAGCAGTTGTGTTCAGCGTATCGACGCTCAGCCCGTTCACGGTTAAGTCGGTGCTATCCCAGGTTGCCCCGCCATCGATGCTGTACGAAAAGTGCTGCGTCGAGTCGCCATTCGCGGTACTGGACGATTGGAGAGCATATTTGATGAGGATGCCGGTATAGCCGGTCGTCGGGATGTGCCAGCGTAACTCCGTGGAATCCACAGGATTGCGAGCGCGAAAGGAAACACCGGGAACCGCGCCGAGCCGCGCATTAAATGTATCGACTAAATTGCCTTGCCAGTTTGGCGTTGTCTCCGGGTAACCGTCAACGTAGCTATAACCGCTCGGCGTACCCGGTTTGACATAATACTGGAGATAACCGGTATCGTTCGGAAAGACGGAAAAATCAGGCGGGAAATTGGGAATATTCGGGATCGTGTAGGTCGTCGTCAGCCCATTGAAGTTCCAATAATACATGAGCACCAGCGATGGCGGTGGGGTGCTCCCGGTCGGATCGCCATCGAGCGTAAAATCGTCATATCGGTTATTGCCGGAAGTTTTACTGGTATTGCCAACGCAATTGATCCTGAAAATGAGATTCGGATTGTTGTTGACGGTCGTATCGCTTCCAAAGGTGACGGTTACAAGCCCAAAGTCCGAGATGTATGTGGTGCCTTGTGTTAGGTCGAGGGTATTGCCCGGCGCCCCGTTGACGGTCATGCCCGCGCTTCTCCAAGTCTTTCCGCCATCGACGCTATACGAATAGAGCTGCGCGGAATCGCCGGAGGCGACGCTGGAGGACTGGGTCGCGAATTTGATAACAAGGTTCTTAAAACCGGTGGAAGGAATGTGCCAATGAAGCTCGCTCGAATCGACAGGATTTCGAGTTCGAAGCCCCAAGCCGGAAAGCGCACCCTGGCGAAGGTTCGTGGTATCGGTGCTGGCAACGTTATCAAGTTGGGCGCCGCCGTCGTTGTTCGTGGATCCCCAGGTGGCCGAGGTGCCGGGAAGAAGGTAATACTCGAGGTACGCCGAATCCGCGGGAGTGATAACCGTGAAATCAGCCGGGATGGGTGGAATATTAGGATGGGTGTATGGCCCCGCAAGCGTATTAAAGTTCCAGTAATGGATGAGGGTGGATTGTGCATGAAGCGCAGTGGCCGAAAGAAAAAGAAAAGTTGAAAGTAAGCTGAATCGTAGCAGTTTATTCATAGAGGAAAATGATTAAAGGCGTTTAAAACGACCGAAATGATTGCTCGCAAAACTACTCGATCGAAATTATGGCATCGTTATTCCGACATTACGGGAACAACACCTTACTGTAAACACAAAACACACCCCTCGACAAGACACTCTGCGGGATTCTCCCGCCCAAAAACGCGAACCCCCTCGGATCGAGGGGGTTCAACGGATGATCGATCATCCCGGATGGCCTGCATGAATGCTCATGGCTTCAGCCCTCCGTGTCTCTCGTCGAATTATCTTCAGGATTACTTCAGGAGTACCATCCGCTTGGACTGCGTGAACGTTGTTCCCGCGCCATCAACTGGCGTTGCATCCATGCGGTAGATATAGGTTCCCGAAGGAAGATTATCCGCGTCGGTGAAGTCGATCCTAAACGTACCCGCATCCTTCACTTCATTCGAGTAACGGTGCATGGACTTCCTCGCCCAGGAGATTCATCACTCGAATTGTTACTTTCGAGCGTGACCCCAGAGAGTATTCTATGGTCGTCGATGGATTGAAAGGATTCGGATAGTTCTGCTCGAGTGCGAAGCCGTTAGCCGGTCCGAGGGCTGCTCCTGTACTGCATTGACTTCGGGTAGTAATTCATACCAAAATCCCTGGCCAACGAAGACAGAAGAAGTCGTAACCGGGCCGATGATCGCCTGACCCAGAGTACCGTCAAGAATGACGTTATCTGCCAGATCGACGATCGGCGTCATGCCCGAGCCGATTACGCTTCGCGTGATGCTCAACTGCTGAGCGTTAGCCGTGAAGCTTACGCCAGCCATGAGCGCCGCAGCGATAACTATAGCGCGAATGTTCATTGTTGTTTGTTCCCTTCAATTATGATTCGTCGAGAGAGAGTTCACTTAAGAATACAATTTTTTAGTCCGAATGCTTCCCCGAATTCCCAAAATTATGAAAGAAAAATCAAGAAAATAAGTTTCTATACGCAAAGCTAGTTAGGCAGCTTGCGGCGACCTGATGAAATTCCGTAAAATCTTCCCTGTCTCGAAAAATATTCCGTATTTTTGTATTGCACTTATGAAAAAATCATACCTCATTGCCATTACGCTTGTGCTCGGCATAGGATTCAACGTGGCCCTTTCCGGCTGCGCCGATCAAATGACCGATCGCCATAGCGAAGTGAAAGGCGGAAATCAGGGTCCAATGCCGGCCGGCGTTCACGATTATCTTCATAACGGCACGCCGGCCAACACCGATGGCGCCGGCCAGCCGCTCGCGGCGGGCAAAATTAATACCGCTCCGGACACGATGTGGAACCAAAATTCCCCGCTCGAAGGGAAGCCATTTTAGAGTACGAGGTACGGCGCAGGTCCCTGGGTGGCAGAACGATAACCGCCGTCCGCACTGTTCGGAACCCGTGGCCATTTTTTTCGAGATCGTCGCCGCGATTCTGCTGGCCGATTGGATCACCGGCTTCGTCCATTGGTGGGAAGACGCTTACGGCAACCCCACATGGCGCGTGATTGGCAAGTACATCGTCGAGCCGAACCTCGTCCACCATCTTGATCCGCGGGACCTTGCTCCCGCAGGATATTTCAAACTGACCCATATTTCCTGGATCTTCGCGGGGCTGCTCATCGCGGTTCCGTGGCTCGCGGCGGATTGGCATCCCTTCCTCTACCTCGCCACGATTCTGATTGCCGCGCAGGCCAATCAGGTTCATTGCTGGGCACATCGCACAGATAAGGAAAATGGTAGACTCGTTCGAGCGATGCAGCGTACTGGCATTATCCAATCCCGAAGACATCATGGGCAGCACCATCGCCCGCCGTGGATCGGAAGTTATTGCATCCTCACGAATTATATGAACCCAGTGCTCGACCGCGTCGATTTCTGGAACCGAATGGAACGGCTGCTTGCGCGCGTGCTCGGAATCGAACTCCTTCGCGGATCCCCGGTACGGAACGGGCTGTAGATCTTTTTTCTGCTAAAAAGCGAGTCCTGTGGCGAGCCAATTAGAAGCGCGACGATGGAATTACTGCTTCAGCGCCTTCGCACTCTTCTTGCGATTTCTTTGGAACGTTCCCAGAGCCATCGCATGAGGAGCATCCAGCCTCGTCCGAAGGACATATCGGATTCGAGCAGGAAGTGGAGATCGCGAATGTCTTCGTCCGACATGGGCAGACGGGCCGGCTGGTTTGCACCGGCGGAAACGGTTCCATCGCCATCCAGCGGCGCGCCGAGATATTCGCCAAGCAAGGTTCGAAGGCGGGAGTCGATCGCCAGGAGCCGAGCGAGGAGCGCTTCGTCGGTTTCATAGCGAGAAAGGAACTGTACGTGGTCGTGCAGAAGGGCTAGCTTCTTGGTGATCTCCGGCGTCAGGAATTCGGCAGCTTCTTCCTCGAGCAATCGATGCACGGCTTCCAAATCGTCAATCGTGCCTGCATCGGCGCGAAATCGTTCCGACTCGCTCAAGTCATCGACGTTGACATAGACCGAGGAAAGCTTTTCTAGTTCATGCCCAAACGGCGTTTTGTGCTGCGCGATCTGCGCGCGAACGCCAGCCAGCATGTGCTCCAATACGACGCGGCGCGCGGCACCTTCGGTATGGTGGAGCTGATACTCGATGTCGGCTTTCTGTGCCTGAAAATCGAGCAACGCACGGTCTTTTATCTGGCCGCGAGCCACCATGTTGGAAATTTGAGCTTCGGAGGCATAGACTTCGACATGCCCGATCTTTACGGAGTGAATCAGCACGTTTTCATCGATCTTCGAGCGAATGAGTTCCAAGTCGAGCTGGACCGCGCCATCGGTGATGATGAGAATTTCCGCGCCCGAAAGATGCTCCATGTTATGAACGTCGTCGAGCGCCTGTAGAATAGCTCGCTGGAGCACCGTCCCCTCTCCTAAATCGGTGATGCGAAGCACATAACGCAAGAGTGCATCGTAGCTCGCCTGATCGACGGCAGTGTGAAGTTCGCCGATTTTATCGTCGAACGTTCTCAGACTGATGTGCCCCAACTCGAGCTTGTTCCTCGCGAGGAAGGCATAGAGAATCGCCTTTGCAAGATGGATCCGATGATGCAGCATCATCGAACGCGACGTATCGAAAAGGACATAAACTTTCTGCTTTCGACTATCAAACTGAAAGCTGGAAGAGCGATCATCGACGGGAAGAATCGTTCCGGTACGCGCCACCGGCATCCAGAGTTCCCGAAGCGCCAGCCGTTCGAGAAAAATTTCTTCCGGCAATAGAAACTGGCTCGGATAGATCCGCGTCACATCATGGTAACTTTTAATGAGGTCGGCCGAATATCTTCCGCCGGAAGGTGCGTAGCGGTGCGGGTCTTCGGGTTCGATATCGGAGGAAGGATTGCCGGTGGGCGAAGCGAGGCGCATCACGGGCCGAAGTTTCTGGGACAGAGTATCCGTGTCGTCATCGAGGCGCCGCGCAATTTCGAAAATGGCAGTGAAATCCGGCGGTAGCTTCTCGTAAATATGCGAGAAGAAGCCGAATTCCTCCATCACGGGAAAAAGCGCTCGTTCGGATGACATTTATAGAACATCATCACATTTTTTCGTGCGAGTCAGTTCAATCCTGGGATTTAGATTCGGGCACCCGATGGCGCCTTAGTCGAACTCTGCAGCGAGACGGCCTAGCGCAACAGCGGCGAGGCAGAAACCAAAATCGCGGAGCTCAAGCTCATAATAGCCGGCCAGCAATAAAGATTGACGATAATCGCAACGAGCCATGCCGCAACGACCGACGCACCGATCCGCGGACGCCGGGAGCAGCCCTGCAAAAATTTCGAACACCCCTGCCGCTTGGATCATAGGATGAACCGCGATGGGCGAAATACCGGCGTACGTCGCCGAAAGATAATTGTCCGAATTGGTGAGTGGAATCGTATAAGCCATAAAATTATCCCTTGGTTGGTAAGCACAAAGGAACCAACAACCGGCGTGTCTCCGGCAAGCTCGGCAGATAAAACTTGGGAATTCTACGCAACTTTCTTGCCCTGTATGCAATTGCAAAGAAAACGGCTTATGCCAGAACCCACGACCAGCGTTATCGGACGTCCCGAGGAGCGTGCCACTGTAGCATTGAAGCAGCGGCCCGCCGCCCGGAATGGCACGGCGGTACAGTTCCCGGAGGCGAAACTCCCCTATCAGCGGATTGTCCCGGAGCGGCGCGATATTGCCGCGATTACCGGCGATTTCAATGATGCTATTGAATTCGTGCAGGAGCGAGTCGTGAACCGCGGAGAGGTAATCGAACAGATTTTTCTCGCGATGCTGATTGGCGAGCACGTCCTGCTCGAAAGCCGCACCGGAGTTGGCAAAACGCTTTTGGCCGAGCAAATATTTCGGATGTTCGATGGCGCCCGGTGCTTCAAGGTCCAGGCCAGCAAAGAGCAGCAGCCCGATACCTATTTCGGCGGACTCCTGCTCGATGAGCTGAAACAAGGCCGCTTGATTCATAACACGGATGGCTCCCTCGTCGAAAGCGAATTCGGATTCATAGACGAAATTTTCGATGCTAACGATTACACGCTGCGCGCTTTGCTTTCGTTGCTCAACGAGCGGGAACTTATCAGAGGAGTGCAGCGCGTGCAATCTAATGTTCATACTGTGATCGCGGCGACGAATTACCTCCGGCTTTCCGAAATCACCGAAGCGCTGCTCGACCGGTTCCTCTTCAAAGCGCTCATTCATCCTGATAAGGATTCATTCTTCCAGTTCAAAATTTCGCAGCAGTATCTCAAGAATCTTGGGAATGCAATAGAGCCGCCGAAAAAAATCCAATACGCGGATTTGGCGTATGCCACCCGCGCGGTTCGCGGCGAAATTGCAGAGTACCCCATCCAAACCGCCCCGGAGCTCGTTTATTTTATGAACCTTGTCATCCGGCATTACGAAGTACAACGGAATCGCCTGTTGCAGGAGCGCCCACACGAATCGCATTTGCGCTCGAAAGATTTTTATATTTCACCGCGCACGCAGGCCAAAGCGCTGGACGTCCTGCGCGCAATCGCATTCCTGCATGGCCGTACCTACGCGGAACGGTCGGATATTCCGAAGCTCCATTTGCTCCTATGCACATCGGGCATCGCGGAGGAGAACACACTGTTTCAAAGATCCTACGATACGCTCGTCCAGCTTTATCAAGCCTCCGGCGCATTCGAACAACTCGCTTCCTTGCTCACACTCGAAGATGTTCTTGCCCGACTTCGGCACAACCCAGCGCTGATGTCCAGACCCATCACGGAAATAGATGGCGCGCCGACACGGCGCTCGCTCGTTACGTGGGCGAAGGAAACGTTAGGCGTCTCCGATCCCTCCGCGGGCCACAAACGCCGCCTCGCAGAAGGGTTCCTGCAAAGCATTCATCCATCCACTGAGGATTTGAAATCGCTCAAAGCACATTTGGAACAGGATATCAAAGCTGTCTTCGCCGGACACGCGGAACATTTCTAATCGTTCGAAGCGCATTCGGCGGCGGCAGCGCACTCCCAAACCATCTTATTGCGCTAGCCGCTTCCGCAACATTTCGAGCCCGGCTTGGGCAGCGCGCTCGCGATTCGCACTTCGTCCGAAATCCGCATGCAGTTCCCGCGTAATCGTGGGCGCCGCGCGTTCCGCAAGCGCGACCCAGATCGTTCCCACCGGCTTTTCTTTGCTTCCCCCACCGGGGCCGGCCACGCCACTAATGCCGATGGCAAAATCCGTTCCCATCCGGGCAAGCGCGCCTTCCGCCATTTCACGGGCCGTTTCTTCGCTGACCGCGCCAAACCGACGGATCGTCGCCTGCTTCACCCCAAGCTCCGACTCCTTGATGCGGTTGTCATACGCAACGATCGAGCCAGGATAGACCGCGCTCGCGCCGGGAATATTCGTTATCATCGCGCTGAGCAATCCGCCGGTGCAGCTTTCGGCCGTCGCCAATGTTTTGCCACATCCCCTAAGCAATTTTACGACGATCGCTTGCATCGGTTCGTCTTCGGAACCAAGAATATACCTGCCGGCACGATCGCGAATAATTCTTTCAACTCTCGCGAGTTCCAGTTCCGCGCCGGCGCGGGATTTTGCGTGCGTTGTAACGCGCAGCAGCACACCGGTTGCGCGCGGAAGGAATGCTAAGGTTGTTCTCGCCCGCAGGAATTTCGCAGCATCGCCGATTTTTTCCGCGAGCGAGGATTCCCCGATGCCGGCTGTGAGCAGCGAGCGATGCCGAATGATTTCGAGCTTCTTCTGATATGTTTTGCGGAGAAATGGAATCACTCCCGATTGGAGGATCGATTCCATTTCGCTTGGGACGCCGGGCAAAATAACGAAGGTCTTGCCACCCTCGTGACGCAAAAGTCCTGGCGCAGTACCGCGCTCGTTTTTGAGCGGGCGAAATCCTTCGGGAACCATCGCCTGCCCGACATTTGCCTCCGGCATATGATTATAACCGAGCACTCTGAATCGTTCCCGGACTGCCGCGAGCGTTGGTTTGTGGAGAGCCATTTGGGCACGAAAGAATTTCGCCACTGCCGCTTTCGAAATATCGTCATGCGTTGGACCTAAACCGCCGGTTACGATCACAACGTCCGCCGATTTCCACGCCCGCCGAAATTCCACCCTGATCGCCTTTGCATCATCCCCGACTGTCGTCTCGCGAAGAAGTGGAATGCCGACCGAGCCCAGTTCGCGCCCGATAAATGCCGCATTCGTATTAACGACCTCCCCGATGAGCAGTTCATCGCCGATAGTAATAAGTTCCGCGCGCATAGTCAAAAAAGAAGCATCGCAAGATGCGCCGCGATGAGCGCATAGACGCCAGCCGCAACATCATCCAGCATAATGCCAACGCCACCCTCGCGCCGTTCGAAAAATCGCGCTGGCGGAAATTTGATGACATTGAAGATGCGAAAGAAAAGAAATGCGAGCACGATATAAAAAATATTACCCGCATACTGAATCGTAAACAGCGCGACCCACTGGCCGAGCACTTCGTCGATGACGACGATGCCGGGGTCCTGAAGCTTAAGTGTACGCTCGATTGCACCCCCCGACCATATTCCCGCAATGAGGACAACGATGCAGGCGATCGCGAGAGCAATTGGATTCTGCAGCCCAGTCCAAAAATAATAAATGGCCGCAGCAGCGAGGCTACCAACGGTTCCCGACCCAACCGGAGAAAGACCGCAGTAAAAAAAGGTTCCGATTAGGAGCGTGAAAGATGGAACCTTCTCAAGGCCCTTCGTCGGTTTCGCCCAAACCCGCGATCGGGCTTTTGCGAACCAGTCGTAGCGTTCTGGTTTGCCGGAGGGTTCCACCATGCCCGTCAGATGGTTTCCTGATGTGCGTGGCGCGGCACAACGACCGGCGGGTGGGCTCGATCGCCTTTTATCACGCCCCAGTTATCATACGCGTAGAGGACGCCCGATGCAAAGGTGAGAATTGTCACGATTCCCATAAGCCACACCGGAGCGCCTCCGGCGAAGAACTCCAGCCCGAGCGCACGGAGTGCGGTTCCCAAATCGCCGCGGATTGCCAACTCGAATGCGAGCACAAGAAGGATAAACGTCATTTGCGCGAACGTCTTTACCTTTGCGAAATAGCTGGTGCGAACGTGGAGGCCGCGCCGCTCCGCGACCGTGCGCAACACTGTGAGGAAAACATCTCGCGCGAGCACGACTGCGACCATCCACCATGGAACGTAACCGATCCATGCGAATGCGATAAACGCTGTTCCCGTGAGCAGCTTATCCGCGAGCGGATCCAGGAATGCGCCAAGGGCGCTCGTCAGGTTCATCTTGCGCGCAATGTGCCCATCCCACCAATCGCTGATTGCAGCGATGGCGAATACCACGACCGCCCAGTCGATTGCGGGTGGCCGAACGATCGCAAACAGCACGAAAAAGACCGGCACGAGGGCGATCCGGAGAACGGTGAGCTGGGTCGGTAATTTCACGTCGATCAACCCAACAATCAGAAGCAGAGTCGGGTTTTATGGAAATGCTGAACAAGGCCGGGAATGTTGCTCGACGTTCGTCACAGTGCGAGTGATATCCTTTCCTGGACGCGAGGGGTGATCCCATGCCGTGTAGCTCCATCGAACGATGGAACGATTCATTAACCAGGTTTTCAACATCCACCAAAGTTATTAGAAGGACTCTGGGTTGGAAGTGATTGACATTAGCGCCGTTCTTTCTATTCCGGCCTGCGCGGAACGCGTGGTTCGTGCGCTTCGTTTAGGCGCGCGAAATTAGGTACCTCCGCGCAGTTTGAGGCAACCGCCGGACGTGGCCAAGCGCAAATCGACCGCTCGCTCCGCTGCGTTACTGTATTATGTATGACTGCGTAACCAATTAGAAAGATAGTCCGATGGCTGAAACCACGATTCCATCCAAATCCAAAACCCTCCCCTTAAGCCGAAATGGCCGCAATGGTTCTTCGATTTCTCTCGATAGCTCGCCAGTAGCCAATGGCACCATAAAAGCCAGCGCCGGCGATGAGCCGGGTTCCCTCGATCTGTTCAACCAACTGGCGGCGCGCGATCACGAACAAGTGGTGCTCTGCCACGATAAGCGTTCCGGGCTTCGTGCACTGATTGGCATTCATAATACGACGCTTGGTCCGGCCCTGGGTGGCTGCCGCATGTGGACGTACGCGAGCGATGAAGCGGCGCTCAACGATGTCCTCCGGCTTTCGCGCGGAATGTCCTACAAGGCCGCGGTCGCAGGGTTGAATCTGGGAGGCGGGAAAGCCGTCATTATTGGCGACCCGCGCAAAGATAAGAGCGAGGCGCTATTCCGCTCCTTCGGGAGATTTGTGGAAGGTTTGGGCGGACGCTATATTACCGCCGAAGATGTTGGGACGGGGCTGGCCGAGATGGTCTGGGTTCGTTCCGAAACCAAATATGTTACTGGTATTCCGGTGGAACTCGGCGGCTCGGGCGATCCCTCGCCGGTGACTGCACGCGGAACCTATGTTGGAATTAAGGCTTGCGCCGCCGTGAAATACGGGAGCGATTCGCTCGCCGGGAAGCACGTGGCGATTCAGGGCGCGGGGCACGTGGCCGCATCCCTCGCGAAATACCTCACCGAAGAAGGTGCAACGGTTACCATCACCGATATTTATTCCGATAAGGCGAACGAAGTGGCCCGCGAAACGGGCGCCCGGGTTGTGGAACCAGAAAAGATTTACGGCACCCCGTGCGATATTTTCGCTCCCTCCGCACTCGGTGCAGTCATTAACGACGAGACGATCTCGCTCCTGCAATGCGCGATCGTGGCAGGCCCCGCGAACAATCAGCTTGCCAACGAAGAGCGGCACGCCCAAGCTCTGAAAGACCGAGGAATTTTATTTGCTCCGGATTACGTCATCAATGCGGGCGGTCTTATTAATGTAGCGAACGAACTCGAAGGCTATTCGCAATCGCGCGCGCTCAAACAGGCGGAAGGAATTTACGATGTATTGAAGAAGATTCTGTTGCTCGCACAGGAGAAGGACATCACAACAGTCGAGGCCTCGAACCAGGTGGCGGAAGAACGAATCCGGGCCGTCGGCGCGACGAAGCGCATCTACGCCTCCAGGTCGAACTTCAGCGGAAGGTTCGGCGAGTATTGGCAGCGGTGAATTGTAGGCGTGACCACGAGGAAACGCTGCGTCTTCTCGCCGTGACCTAAGGGTCGCACCTACACAGTCAGGATGCCTCATCCATGACATCCGCAATCGCGCGCTCCAAATCAGGGAATGCGAAGGGTTTCTTGAGGTGATATTTGAAACCAGCGGCGATGCTGCGCTCGATGTCCGCTTGGGTTCCATAGCCGCTCACCGCGATCGCGCGCATGGTATGGGAAGTTCTCCCATCGGAACGAATAGCTCGAAGCAAGTCGATTCCATCGCCATCCGGCAGACCGATGTCGCTGACGAGTACATTGAAGGGATGCAATCGCGCGAGTTCCAGTCCGCGGGCGACGGAAGCGGCGGTGGTGACATGATAGCCGCGGCGTTCGAGGAGAATTTTTAGTGCCGCATTGGTATCGAGGTGATCGTCTACCATCAGGATTCGTCCCGTCCGCGCGTTCGAGGGAACAGTTCCAGATGGGCGGCTCTTCGAGTGTTCTGAAAGCTGCGTAACTTTTAGCGATAGCGAGAATGTTGCGCCGCGGCCAGCGCCAGGGCTTTTTGCTTCGATCGTGCCGCCGTGCATTTCGACAATGCTTCTCGATATGGCAAGGCCGAGGCCAAGCCCGCCATAGGCGCCGCTCCGCAAGTCCGCGCGTTGCTCGAATGGTTCAAAGATTTTTGTAAGTTCCGCTTGTTCGATGCCGCAGCCGGTATCCTCCACCTCGATCACAATCCGTTCCGGTCCGTCATCATTCGTTCGAATCGTAATCAGGCCGCCCTCGGGCGTAAATTTGGTGGCATTGTGTAATAAGTTCCACAGCACTTGGCTCAACCGGTCGCGGTCGCCTCGCACAAAGGGGTTGGCGGCACGCAGGCGCGTTATAAGCCGGAGTGAACCCCGGTCGAACTCATGCTCGCACATTTCGATCACTTCGGCGATTACGACATGCAGGTCGACGTCGGTTTCGACGAACCGAAGCTTGCCCTTAGCGACGCGAGTCATATCCAGCAAATCGTCGATGAGCCGTGCTTCGATCTGGATATTGCGGCGCAGCACTGTGAGATACGGCTGCAAACCCTCAGGGAACTCGTTGTCTTCCGCAAGCAGGTCGATCGTAGCCAGCACGGGCGTCAGTGGAGTCCGAAGCTCGTGACTCAGTGTAGCGATAAACTGATCCTTTGCCCGATTGGCGATTTCTGCCTCGTCCTTCGCTTCTTCGAGGTGCTTCTGGAGTTCGGCGCGGCGTGTAATTTCCTGCGCGGCTTCTTCAAAGAGAAGCGCGTTGTCGATCCCCGCGGCGATGCGGGAGGCAATCTCGACGGCGAATTCTAAATCCTCCGCGCTGTATTGGCGGCCCGAATGACCGTAATCGAGGCCGAGAATTCCAAGCGTGCGGCGGCGAGACCGCAACGGAACCATGATCAGCGAATGGGCGCCCAATTCCTGAACGAACTCCCAACGCTGTGCCCGAAGCCCGAAGACATTACGCGCGCGCTCCGTTGGGAACGGGATGAGGATGGGATCTCCTGTCCTCATGATCTCTTCAAGTGCCGGTGAAACCTCGTGCCGATACCGGGCGCGGTAGCTTTCCGACAACAGTCGCAATTCCGGATTGGAGTGGTAAAGGAAAATGCGATCGAGCGCGCCGGACGGCGTGACAAGATCGACCGTAAACCAGTCAGCGAAGCGCGGGGCGATGATGGTGGAAATTGTGCTGAGTAAATCCTGCACGTGGAGCGAACCGGACACGCGCTGACTAATCTCCTCCAACAATTCCAGGCGGCTTTGCAAATGCGTACGTTGCTCGACTTCCATTCGCGCCTGCCGGGTAAGCTCGCGAGAGGAATCGAGCAGGCGAGCATTGTGTATCGCCACCGATGCTTGCCGCGCCACTTCCTCGACGAACAACCGGTCCTCCTCCGAGAAACCGGGACGCGTTCCAACAACGGAGATCAGGATTACGCCCAGTAGCTCCTCTTCGACAAAGAGTGGAGTGATGATCGCCGAGCGAATGTCCATTCGTTTTTGGAATTCGTAGTGTTCATCCGAACTGCTATTCTTACGACGGAATTCATCGGTGACCTCGACGACGAACGACTGTTTCGATTCGAGCGCGCTCAGTATCACCGCGCGCGTCTCGGGGCGGGGTGGGAACCGCTCGGCCGATTCTCGAAGCATTGCTTCCAACTCTGGCGTCGATGCGGTAATGGCGGGAATGGGCGCATCTCCCGATTCATTTTTCAGGTAGATGCTGCAAAGATCCGCAGTGGCCGGCACAAGCAGTTGTGTAATCGTACGGAGCGTGGTTTGAACGTCATGCAATTCGCCCAGCGCTTCGGCCGTATGCGCCAGTGTTTTCCACCGCTCCATGCTTCGATACTGCTCGCTGATGTCGAGCGTCACACCATGCAGGGCGACTGGCACCCCTTCCGCATTGCGAACGAGCGTAACCGTCGCCTCGATGGGGATCACACGTCCTTCGGCGGCGATAATTCGGTGCCGGTAAACTTTGCGACCATCAGGAGGGAACGGAGCTTCCGCCAAGCGCATGAACGCTTCTACATCATCGGGATGAACAATCTTATACCAATTTGGCGGATCGAGCAAGAAGCTATGCGGGTGCCCCATGAGCTTCTCTGCAGTATTACTCAGGAAGATAAATCGCTTGGCACGGCCCTCGGTATCCGTTTCGATTTCCCAGAGCGCACACTCGATCGTCTCGATCAAATCGAGCAGTCGCACCGGCTCGCCGTGCTCCGGAACAACATCCGACATGGTCTGCGCATTCGTACCCATTACACTCCCAAGCGATGAACCTCTCGAACTTCCTTGAATACTGGCTTTTTGTTTGGATCGCGTTTGAACTGGATTGCGGACCACACCTCGTCGATTTTCACCATTTTCTTTTCGAGTATCCCGAATCGAGTAGCTAATTCCCGGATGCTCCGGTGAGAGAGGTCCGAGGGGGCATCGGATTTATCATCGGGCAAGGAAATCCAAAGAATGCCGCGGGAATCCAGCGCGTTCAATATTTGTGGCAGGATCAATTCGAGGGCGAAGCGGCTCGTGATGAATGAATGGACGTAATTGTACTTGAACCCTGGAGTAAGCTCGATATCGTGATCGGCAAGATGGGCATCGTGTTTGATTTTTTCTATCAGTTCCGGCGGCGCCCACAGAAAAGCCATCGATTGCTTCTCCTTCAGCCCGAGGCGCTGCCAGAGCGGCAAATTATTCGAGGATATTTTCTTTCCAGTTGCCAGATTCACTGGCTCATCGTTGAGCGGCATCTCATATTCCCCTTCAATTCGGAAACCTATGTAGAAAATTGCAGAGTCAATTAAGAACGCATATAGATGAATTCAGTTTCCATGAATTTTGCCGCGCCCGCCCGGCTCGCGGTGTAGGAATTTGAGGCCACTCCAAATCTCGTCGATGGCGCAAACTTTTACACCGACGAGTCCAGATTCGAGTCCGATTTCACGTACTGAATTTTCGCCCAAATCCGTTTGGTTACCGGATGCTCTTTTAGGCCAGGAAATCCAAAGAATCCCGCCTGGATTCAATCGCTTTGCTAAAATCGGGAAAATATTTTCAAGTGCGAGCTTGCTTGTGGTAAAGAAGTGAAGATAATCATAGGACTCCACATCCAACGACGTATCGAATTCCTCGGTCCCGATTAGGGATGTAAAGCCTTCCGGCGCTTCGAGAATAGCGCTCGAACGGCCATCCTTTAACCCGATCTTCAAGGATAACGGACGCTTTGCGTATCCAGCAGGAGTGAGCATAGCCTTCACAGCCATGTTCTTCGCTTTGGATGCCCTCGATGCTACTTTTGAATTCGAACTCACTTCACACACTTCCCTTCATCCCTGCTGAGGGGCACCATTCCGCCACCACGCATTGGGAACATTTCGGCTTGCGCGCATCGCAGATGGCGCGGCCATGAAGGATGAGGACGTGCGAAGTGAGCGTCCACTGGGACGGCTTGGCGAGCTTCATCAAGTCCTGCTCGATCTTTGCGGGATCAGAATTCTTCGTCAGCCCCATCCGACCGGAAAGCCGGGTTACATGCGTATCGACGGCAATGCCTTCCGTTTTTCCAAAGGCATCGCCGAGAACAACGTTAGCGGTTTTGCGACCCACGCCACGAAGCGTAGTTAGTTCCTCCATCGTGCTTGGAACTTTGCCGCCAAATTTTTCGACAATATCCGTGGCCATCGACTTTAGCGATTTTGCTTTCTGGTGATAGAAGCCGGTCGTCTTGATCACGTCCTCGATGTCCGCAGGCTCCGCATTCGCCAGCGCCTTCGGATTGGGAAATGCCCTGCGGAATTCCGGCATCACCATATTCACGCGCTTATCGGTACATTGTGCAGCAAGGATGGTAGCGGCAAGCAATTCGTACGCGTTGTCGAATTCGAGCGCGGTTTTCGCTTTGGGATATTCGGTGTGCAATCGCGTGAATATTTTTTGGAAGCGCGTTTTTCGCGCTTCGAGCGATTCACCTTTCGGCAACGCACGCGGATCTTTGGCGCCATCGCGCGGCGAGCGCTCTTTTGCTATTGCTTTCTTAGCCATGAACTTCGAACTTTTATAAGACCATCCAAACCTTCCCGTCCCGCAATTGCCGTGAGAGAATCTTCTTCGGTACGATTGTAGCGATACGTAGGAGATTCGATCTTGTGAATGATCGCTCCCATTTTTTCCGCGCGATCGAAAAAATCGGCATCATCGCCGTATGGAACGTCACGAAATCCTTCGAGCCGTTCGGCCAAATCGCGGCGAATGAAGAATGTACCACCAACCACGCATTCCGAAATGGGAACAAGCCTCGACGGATCGTGCCGATCGGCAACCATCTCGGAACCAATCACTTCCAAGCCGCCATGAAGCAGTTCTACCTCGGAATGTGCTTGGAGATGTTCGGCACGAATCCCTACATGATTAGGCAGATACTCATCGTCCGAATCGAGAAAGGTGAAATACGTTCCGCGCGCCATCATGAGGCCAATATTTCGCGCCATCGGGAGGCCGCGGTTCTTAGCATAATGATAGCGCACTCGTTCATCGCTATCGGTTGCCGTCGTCACGGAATTGTAGGTGCCATCGCGCGAGCCATCGTCGACGATGAGCAGTTCCCAATCGGGAAACGTTTGCGCTTGCACACTCTGAATCGCTCGCACGGTTAATTTCCAACGGTTGAATGTCGGCAGGATAATAGAGATGAAGGGCGCTGGCTTCGAACCGATCGGGAAAATCATATCGACTCGAGTAATCCCATCCGTATAAGTTTCTGCCGAAATTCCTCGGCCTCGCGCTTGGTGAAATAGGGACCGGGATCGGGGACGGTTTGCGAAAATGTGACCGACGGAATCGAATTTCCGAGCATCGCCCGCAATAGTTCCGCTTCGCGGCGCGAAAGCGTGACCGCCTCGAGCCAGTAATCCTTGAACGCTTCGAACGAGCGCGGGAAATATTGCTTTGCAATCGCAAAAAGCGCTTCAGCATAGACGCGGATTTCATATTGGGCAGTGGCTTCCATACGGAGTTGCAGGAACCGAAACCAATTAAGCAAATTGCCGGTGACAACGAACGTCGAATAATGCGAAACCGGCATATTCAACCGCGCAAGTTCCCGCGCGACATTGTGCGTCCCGATCAGCGCATCGTAGCTCGCTTCGAATGCTTCCTGCTCCTCGCGCCACTGCATTACAAATGCTTCTGCTTCCGGATGTGGCTCGCCGGAACCCTGATGATTGGTCTTTGCCTGATAGGAAACGCGCTCTGCTTCAGGAGTATAATACAGCGGATCGAGCTGTTTGTACCGGCCCGATTCTTCGTTATAGCTAAAAGTTCGGTGCCTGAACCATTCCCGAATCACCATGATGGGCGCGCGGACTTCGAACTTCAGTACCGATCCTTCGAACGGAGTCGTATGCTTGTGCCGCAAGAGGAACCGAACAAGCGTCGTTTGTTGCGCCTCGCTGCGGGCGGCCACGCCGGTCGAAATACGTGCATCGGAATCGGGCGACGAGTCATCGCCCATCACGCCCAACAGGCGGACGTAACCGTGGTCGAGCACTTGCTTTTCGTTTTCGAAAGCGGGATTCAACGGCATAGATTTTAAATAACAGCTGAGGAGGAAGATTGGTTATGTAACAGAAGCTTTGTTCGAAAACTCCTATTGAATAGCCATCCGAACAGCCATCCCACTGCCATTCCGATCCCGGCCCCACCCAGCACATCGCTCGGATAGTGCAGGCCCTGATACATGCGGCCAATGCTGATGAGAAAAGCGACGATAAAGAGCCACCCTGCATTCCGTTTTCGTGGCCAAAGGGCGAAGAAAAACATCGCCTCCGCAAAATTATTGAGCGCATGATTGGACGGAAAGCTTTTATCGCCACGCCCGCCATCCGGCAGTCGTAGCCACGGCACAACATGCTCTCCAGATGGAACTTGTGCGCACGGCCGGTCACGATGCACCATCGGTTTTAGTACGTAGTGTCCAAGCGAATCGGTTGCGCTTATGACGATAATCGCTCCCACGACCATCCATAATCCACGCAATCTGAAACGGTAAATCAACCACAGACCTGCGAGCACGTAGACCGGGAACCAATAATGAACATTCGTGATGGCGTCAAAAAATTGATCGAGGGCGCCGCAGGCGATCGTTCGGTTGAAGAAATAAAGAATGGAAAGATCGAAAGAGTACACTATACAGAGTGGCGAAACCGTTCGAGAAATTGGCGGGCAATGGGGTCATCCCACTGGTTAAGTTCTTCCGGCGTGCCATTGAAGTGGATGAGACCGTCGTTCAAGAATATGACTCTCCGAGCAATGCGCTCGACCGTGAACATATCGTGCGTGATGATGATGCTCGTCACGTGCAGCCGGCTTGTAAGTTCCTGAATGAGCGCGTCGATCTGATCGCTCGTTACGGGATCGAGTCCGGTAGTTGGCTCGTCATAAAACATGTAGCGCGGATCGCCGGCGAGCGCCCGCGCGAGCGCAACGCGCTTTTTCATCCCGCCAGATAATTCCGAAGGCATGACGCTCTCGATATTCTTTAGCCCGACGAGCGCGAGCTTCTCTTTCGTAAGGCGAGCGAGTTTCTCGCGCTCACGTTCACCATGTTCTCGCAAGCCGAGTGTAATATTATCCATCACAGTCATCGAATCGAACAGCGCGGCCCCTTGAAATAAAAATCCGATGTTGCGGCGAACCCGTTCGAGTTCTGCTTCCCGTGCCGCGCAGACATTCACGCCATCGAAAATTACTTCGCCCGAATCTGGCTTCAAGAGTCCGATAATATGCTTGATAAGCACACTTTTGCCGCAGCCGCTCTGGCCGATGACCGCGACAGTTTCTCCATCCCTAATTTCGAACGAGACGCCACGAAGTACCGCAAGCGCGCCGAAGGATTTGTGTAGTTCGCGGACTTCGATCACTCGACGGAACGAAAATAATGGACGAGATCGGTATTTGGCGGTTGCACACCGATCGTGCGCAGAAACGCAACCACTTGCCCGCGATGATGTGTCGCATGGTTCACCACGTGCATCGCCAAGTCCTCGAAGGGTTGGGTAAATTGCTCACCACGAAGATTGGTGTAGGTTATCGGTACCTTGAGACTCTCCTCCGCGTGGCCCCCGAACCAATC
Source organism: uncultured Bacteroidota bacterium (assembly GCA_963702215.1). Taxonomy (GTDB): domain Bacteria; phylum Bacteroidota; class Ignavibacteria; order Palsa-1295; family Palsa-1295; genus PALSA-1295. The sequence goes on along the minus strand of OY969726.1, from coordinate 2,782,428 downwards.
GATGCGATCGAGTTCCATTGAGCGCCAGTCATCGGCCAGCTCCTCGATGGTGTGGTAGTCGTCAGGCGTTGGAAAGGCCTGCAGCGGCAGCCCGCGCCAACGTTCGAACCAGATTCGTTCCGAGCCAAAACTGTGTAGTAGGGTGCCCAAAATCGAATGATGCCCCGCCCCGAAATCGTGGAGGAGCTGCTCGCGCGAGAGTGAAGTCGAAGCGGCGAGGGCCAGATGGTTCGCCCATTCCGTGTAGGAAAAAAGCCGATGCAAATCGCGATGTGTCATGACGATTGAAAAGGATTATAATAATTGAAGATTAAAACAATACCATCCACAGCGTGTAATCGAGTATGAGAACCATCGTCGCCGAAAGTACGAACGCGCGAATCGTCGCATTGCCGACGCCTTCCGCACCGCCCGTTGTGTCGAAGCCGACTTTCACCCCAATAAGTGCCGTGAATGCTCCGAAAAAGAGCGCTTTGAACAGCCCGCCCATCACGTCCTTCAAATGAAAGAATTGCCGGACGGAATCGAAAAACATTTTCGTGCTGATCCCCAGAAAAAAATTACTCACCAAAAACGCTCCCAGGAGCGCGATGATATTTGCGAAGACAACAAGGATGGGCATCATGATCGTCGTTCCCATCAGGCGAGGCATGGCGAGATAACGAATGGGGCTGATCGCGAGGCTTTCAAGCGCGTCGATCTGCTCGGTAACTTTCATGGTGCCGAGTTCCGCGGCAATGGAGGCACCGACGCGGCCCGCAATGACGATCGCGGTAAGCACCGGCCCAAGCTCGATAAAAATCGCGCGGCTCACGGCCGCGCCGAGGAAACTATACGGAATCAATCCCTTGAACTGGTAGGCGGCCTGCCACGCACTCACCATGCCCGTGAACAGCCCAATCACGAGCACGAGGGGCAGCGAATCCGTTCCCACGTGCTCCATTTGGTCCAGGATAAGCTGTCGGTCGCGGACGGAGGAGCGAAGGTAGGGCAGCGCTTGCCCTGCAAGCCGCGAGAACGCGCCAAATTCCGCAAGGAATCGACGCGTTCCGCCGCCAAGCCAGATGAGCGGCTGAAGAATAAGTGAATGGGAACCCGGATCCGTTTCGGGCCGTGCATTCAAACTGATTGATATGTTCGCATTCTCCATTCAGTTGGACGAGTACACTGGTTTCCGTGCAAAATTACGGCGGAGCCGCGGAATGATGTCGAATTAACGGATTTGTGGTGAATTCGTGCGTTGATTTTTGCCGCATGGCCTCTATTTCGTTCAAAAACTTTGAAAAACCCGCCACATTTTTTCGTGCCGCTTTGGCCATTTCAATTATTGGAATCGCTGGCTTCGCATCGTCAGCCAGCGCATCCTGGATTGCTATAACAAAGCATGACGGTATTCCGGTCGTGAGCAAGCGGCAGCGCGCGGATCACCCTGGGCTGGCGAAGCGTTCCGGGGTCGAACTCACGACGAGGCAGGACGTTTTTGCCCAAAAGTTCGGTCGGTATCTGAGATCGAAGGGCGAATCGGCGACGATTACTTCCGGCGCGCGTTCTCCGGCCCACCAGCTCGCCATCATAACTTCGAGAGTTCGTTCGATGGACGTTTCGTATAAATTCCCAGAGCTCCGGCGTGCCGCACCCGGAGCGACCCTCAACGTGGCTTCGCGCGTGGGATTACCTTCGAGCGCGCCACGTTCCGGTCAACGCACCAAGTAGCGCGGACGGTGAAGCGCAAGCTTCGAATCATATCAAGGGCCTCGCCATCGACTTCATTTCGGGCTCGCTGGATCACCTCGCCTCGCTCGTTCGGAACTTCTCGGATACGCGGCTCGCCATGCTCTCGCCGCTCCGCGTCCGGAGTATCGCTCGCGAGCCTGGGTGCGTGCATGTGAATTTGGCGCCGTAAGGCAAGCGTTTTCATCGGTGAGATCGTGAACGCCCCCGCGACCGGAACCGTTAGGTGCCGAACGATTATTTCGCCTATTCCTTATGGCCACACAAACCAAAACTCCGAATCGAAATCGCCAAACCGCTGCCGGCCCGGGTAAAGCAGCTCCGGGAAAACGCCCAATCGGCGCGCTGCAGCACGAGCAGGACGCCGCTTCGCGCGGCCTTGCACATCTTATTCCCGAAAAATGGCGAGGGCCCGCTGCGATTCTTGCGATCTTCGTATCCCTGCTCATTTTTTTCCGAGGCGTGCTCGATTCCACCCATGTCTTCAACGCGGGCGATAATCTTGCCTTCGATGCGCTCATGCCATTCCTGCATGCCGCGCAGGCGCAGGGCTATTCGATGCCGCAATGGATTCCGAATATCTTTTGCGGGATGCCTGCGTTCGCCGCACTCGTCATCACGGGCTCAAGAGTCTATGACTTGGTCTATCAGGTTTTCGTAGTCATCCGCTCGATCCCATCCGCGCTCTTTCCAAGTTCCATGGTGATGCCCTATCTTTGGCATTATTTCGTCTTTGGATTAGGAATGTATTTGCTCCTGCGCCTCACACGCAATACTTCCCGCCTCGTCGCGCTCTTTGCCGCATTTACCGCGATATTTTCAACTTGGATCATCACGTATGTGATGATCGGTCACGATACGAAAATCTTCGCAGTGATGACGATGCCCTATATTTTTCTCGCCATCGAAAAACTGCGGACACCGAAAATGGATTGGCAAGGGGTCGTCTTTTGGGCTGCCGTGCTGGCCGTTTCGATTCATCTGCTCCTCGAATCGACGCACATGCAGATGATTTTCTATATCGCGATGGCCGTGCTGATTTATTTTCTTACGTCGCTCGTAATCGAATTTTTCCGAAAATCCTCGGAAGGCCGCGCGCATCATATGCGGCCGCTCGTTCGCTCCGGCTTGCTCGCGCTGGTGATGGCGGGCATGGCGTTTGGGATGTCAGCCGATCGGTATATGGCTTCGCTGGCGTACGAACCTTATTCCATTCGCGCCCAGCCTCCGATTCGGGATATTCAAAACGACGCCGCGCAAAACCCGGCAACTGCAAATCATGCGACTACATCCTCCGGCGGACTGGATTGGGGCTACGCAACTGCGTGGTCCTTCTCGCCTCAGGAGATGATAACCTTCATCATTCCCGGTTACTATGGCTTCGGCAAAATGCACTACACGGGAACGGAACTTAATATCCCTTCGGATGAAGCAGTTCCAACGTACTGGGGACAAATGAATGGCACCGATGCCGCGAATTATACCGGGATCGTCGTCTTTATGCTTGCGATCGTCGGCATTTTCTCCCTTTGGAAACGGGATCGGCTCGTTCCGCCGCTGACCATCGTGACCATTTTTGCGGTGTTGCTCTCGTTTGGCGGAAACTGGCCCATTCTCTTCGGACCGATGTTCCATTCGTTCCCACTCTTTAATAAGTTCCGAGCGCCGATGATGGCGCTGGTGCTGATGCAGCTCGCGTTCCCGATCCTTGCGGCTCTCACGCTTCAAGAGATTTTGCGCGTATGGAAATTGCGCAATTCGAGTGAAGATGCGCGCCTTCAGAAGCAATTCAAGTTCGCTCTCTATTTATCGGGATTGTTCCTCGCGATCTCCATCGTCTTTCGCGGCGCGATTACTTCCGGGGTGACCGGAGGCATTACTGCTGGAGTTCAAGGCGGCAGACTGCCGCAATATATGGATGCGCTCAAAGATTGGATCGCCTCCGTCGCAGCCAACGATGCGCTGGTCTGCGCCCTGCTGGTTACGATTGCCGCGGCCCTCATCTATTACTTCCTCAAACGGAAGATTTCGCCACTCCTGCTCGGTTTGGGAATTTTGGCCCTTACCGTTTTCGATCTCTGGCGCGTCGATACTCGCCCCATGGAAATCGTTTCTAAAGACGATTACCAAAGCCAACTGGAGACACACGATTACATCCAGTTTATTCAGCAGGATCATTCGCTCTTCCGCGTTGAAGATATGAATGAAACCCAGCCTTCGAATAAGCTGGCAAGCTACGGCCTCTCGACACCGGCGGGATACCATGCCGCGAAAATGCGAGAGTTCCAGGACGTGGTCGATGAAACCGGTCACGAACAGGGGAACGGAATTTTCAATCCATTTATATGGAACTTGTTAAATACGAAATATATCATCGCGAACGGGGCCGTCTCGAACGATCGCTCGCGTTTCATCCCAGCTTTTGTTTCGAAAGAGCCGCCCCACGAGGTAGAAGGCAGCAAGGATGAAGTTCCCACCATCGTTCTGGCAGAATCCCGATGTCTTGCCGCGCGCGTTTTTTGTCTATCGTTACCAGGTAGAACCAAAGCTCGACATTCTTCACGCCCTCGATAGCGGCCACTTCAATCCGCGCGATGTCCTCTTCTTCGATCAACCGCCGGTTGGGATGCCGCAGCTTGACACCGCACCCATCGACACTTCGCACGAGAAGCTCACGATGGATTACAAGAACGAGGACGTTACCTTTCACACCACAACGTCTGGGAACCGCTTGCTCTTCATGTCCGACACGTGGTATCCCGATTGGCACGCGACGATTGACGGAAAACCCGCAACGATTTACCGCGCCGATTATGCCTTCCGCGCGATTGCGGTTCCTCCCGGACAGCACGAGCTAAAGCTGACCTATTACGACCCCGAGTATTCGGAGGGCCGGACGCTCTCGCTCATCACGAACGCGCTCGCGCTTATCGGATTGGGCATCGGCATCGCCGGCTTCACCTATTCACGAAAAAAGAAGCGACCGGAGGCGGAAGTTCTTCCACCTCAGTAAGCTTTGGATGAAAAAGGATAAATCCTACACCGTGTAACAATCGTGAGTCATTTTGAGTAGAGATTGTCATTAACTAACACGAATATTGAGGCTCGCCTCGACCTCGGAGGAATACACACTCTACTCAATAAATCTATGAAAAAACTCACGATGATCATTCTCGCCGCCTTCGCGATCGCGATTGGCGGATATGCCGCGGTTGCCAGTGCGCATCATTTTTCGCCGGAAAAGCGGCTCGCGCACATGAAGAAGGCGCTCAACCTGACGGATGCGCAAGTCGCACAAATCAAAAACGTCTACGAAAACAGCAAAGTGGCGTTTAAAGCCGACCACGATGCCGTGAAAGCGGCGGCGAAAGGTTCCGATGCGAAGAAAGCCGCGTTCGTGAAAATGCGCTCGGATATGGACGCAATGAAATCGCAGATCACGCCAATCCTTAACCAAGATCAGCAAGCCAAATGGCAGCAAATGATGGCCAAGCACGAAAATGAGCACGGCAAATGGAAAGATAAAGATCAAGCAGCGCCCGCGCAAAAATAAATCCGAAGGTTGTTCGAACGCCTGAGCTGTAGCCCAGGCGTTTTCTTTTGCCTGCACTGCAAATGTGTGTGAAGAAATCGTAACCTCTTTCCCTTCGGGGAACCGCTAGCAGGTTTCGAACATTTCCAAGACAGACAATATTGTGAAAGGACGGGTAGCACCGCATTCGAACCGCACAAGCATAAGAATTCGCTGACGCATCGCGCGCATAATACGCGAGCGGGGGCGGAGCGTTATCATTCGGTAAGCCGCGGGCATAAAGTGCCCGCGGCGCCACCTCCGTCGGAAGACGACGGCGAGTTTAGCCCAACCAATTCGAAGCTCGGCGGAAAAGTCCTGATCCTGAATGGCAATTACGAACCACTGGCCATCACGAGCGCGGAAAAAGCGATCATCCTGCTTTATCTCTCTAAGGCGGAATTGGTAAGCAGCATGATGGGCCGCGAAGTTCGTTCTACTTCGATCTCGATGCCGTTTCCGAGTGTAGTTCGGCTTTCGAACTACGTTCGCGTTCCATTTAAAAAAGTCATCCTTTCTCGAAAAAATATCCTTCGGCGCGATGGGCATCGCTGTCAATATTGCGGCGCGACGAGCGTGACGCTGACCGTCGATCACATCGTTCCAAAAAGCCGAGGAGGAGAGGATTCCTGGGAGAACCTGGTAAGCGCGTGCCTTCGGTGCAATAACGTCAAGGGCAGCCAAACGCCGGATGAAGCGCAGATGCCGCTCAAGCGCCGGCCCATTCGGCCGAACCACGTCACCTTCCTCCGGCAGTTCGCTGGCCACACCAGCAAGGACTGGGAACCATATTTGTTTATGGGTTGAACCACCACTCCCTTCTCCTTACCTAGCGAAGGGACTTTATTCTAAAACCTCCGTCGTCAATTCCTCCGTGCCATTTTGCGAAATGGTTCGCTTTTGGCCGGGCTGCTCTTTGCTTTCAACCACGAACGTAAAGTTCCGTTTTTCCTGCATGGTGCGCAGGTAGAGAAGGCCCGAGGTGTCCTCGATATGGACGACGCTGTGCGAGGTCGCAACGAAATCCTGGATCGTCGCCGTGGTCGGGCCTTCCTGGAATATGCGTTTGGTCGGAGTAGTCGTGGTATTGTCCTCCAGGACAGCAAAGACGCGGCCACCCTGGTTTTGCAGCCCGCGAACGGTCTCGGCCGCGTCGATACGCACCGGAAACGAGAGCCCCGGTGCGACCTGAAGATTGACAGCGGAGGAATCGCGCCAGGTCGTGTCGGTTACCAATGCCTTCGTCGGATTATGCACGAGGACGCGCATGACATACGCGTTCGCCACTTCTTCCGCCTGCCGGTTCGCCATCCTGCGAACCTCCGGCTTGTTACGCTCCGAATCGGGAACCGGCGCGAGCAGGCCGGCGGCAATCTGGCTCACGTCCAGCATCGTATCTAAATCGCCATACTTGTTCGCGCGCACCGTAAACTCCTTGCCAACGATGATGTTAAATTCGCGGTACTCCTCGTTCATACGGTCGCGCAAATCGTTGCTCGAATATTGAAGTTGTGAGGTGTCGCGCTTGGAATTCAACCGAATCGAATCTACGCGGTATGCGAGCGTGACAGAACTGTCGCGGCCCACCGCCGTTACCGATTGGCGAATAAAGAATTCCGTGTTGCTCGTAGCCGCATGCGTAACCGCCGCCCCTGCTGGCGGGGTATCCGCGGAACTCATCGACATCTTATCTACGACGCGATAGTGCTCTACCGAACCAACGACGGGGTGAAAGAATAAGTGATGATTCGTGTCCCGAATGGGAACGGTTGTTACCGGCTTCGTAGTGTCCAGCGCGGCGGTGTTGCTGGAAGCGGCCGTCTCCTTTTTAGCACAAGAGGCAAGCGTGACGACGAATAAACATAAAGCGGCAATGCGAAATACGTGCATGAAGTTCGAGAAAGGTGAGATACGTTGAAAAAATTAGTGTCCGGAAGTTCGACGGCGCTCGGCGCTCGATGTTGTGTCGGAATCGAATTGCCCGGCATTGGGATCCTTCGCGACTCCGGTGTGATCCTGAATTTCCCGAATCGTTATAATCCCATGCAACAGCTTGATCGGATAGACGTTCGTTGTCACCGTGCGCGTGATCTCCTCCGGCACCGTGTCGATATCGACCAGGAGCTGTACTTTAGCGGTGTCTTGAAAGAAGGAATGCTTGAGGTATCCATTGTTCAGGCTCATTGTCCCGGAACCGGCGCCATAATAGTGAAGAATCCCCATCGGCGTCGCAATGCCCTCGAGGTAATCGACCCGCTCCGGCGGACCGAAATATTTCGTCCGCACCACAAGTGTTCCCGCGCCGGTCTCATGAGCGGTTACGGTTCGCGTTACTGGAATTTCCGTCGTCGTCGAAGGCGAGGTGTAGGGTGCGTTAACCGCAGCCATGCCGCCCATGCCATATTCGAGAAGCTGGCCCATTCGACGCGAATCCGTGAGCGATAGCATCGCATGGACCATGTCGTATTGATACTCCTTCCCGACAGCATCCTTGTGGAAATCTTCGAGATTTAGGAAGGTGTCTATCGTTCCGTTCGGCCGCATGATGTACCGGATCGTGTGTCCCAGGAACTGGGCTCGAGGAAGCACTTTGATATCGTGCAGATTATGCGTGATGTCGTAATCGCTCGACGAATTGAATGTGAAAAAGTGCTGCGCGTCGGAGCCTTCGCCAAAATTGATCGCTGTCTGGAAGGAATCCAGCGAAGCAGATATCACGGCGGAACCATCCGCGAGGACGCTATCCACGGTTTCCGTGAACGAATAGGTCGTCGTTCGAATGCTCGGCTTCGCATCGGCCGGATCGACCTGCGGAAAGTGCATCGCGAGCCGAAGGATTTCCTTTGTAACAACGCGATGCATCTCGCCCGGATGAAACTGCATACGAAATGGCGATTGTCCGCGAGCGGCTGCCGCTGAGAGAACGATTCCCAACGCTAACAGAAAGCGAGTGTAACGAATTGACATAATTAACCTTTTCGAGAGTAATTCCAAAGATCGCTCGTGCGATACAACGCGTAAGCGGCGAGCGTCATCCCATCCCAAATTTCACCGCTCGCGATGAGGCGGTCGAGTTCCTCCGGCGTAACCATAACGGATTCGAACTCCTCACTCGGTTCGGGGCGAGCTGCACCGGCCGTCAGGCCCCGCGCAAGAAACACGTAACACTCCTCATCGCTTGCTCCGTTCATGGGATTGAACCATCCGATTGGAATTAATTCTCCGGCCTCGAAGCCACTTTCTTCCCGTAATTCCTCACGCGCGGCAACTTCCTGGCTCAAGCCTTCCTTTTGTCCCCCGCCAACAAACTCCAGGCTTTCCCGCTGGTTCAAATAGCGAAATTGTCGCAGCAGCAGGATTCGCCCATCCGAGAGTTCCGGAATGACGAATACGGCGCCCTTCGTGTGGGCATAATAGAATTCCCCCTTCGAACCATCCGGATGCAGGTACTCATCCCGCCGGTATTCCCACCACGGATTTTTATGAAGGATTTCGGTCGAAAGCCGCCGAAGGCGCTGGAGCATGGCGGTTTGAACCTTCCGATTCCGAAAAACATTTACGGCTTCTTAAAGAAACTGTGGCATTTGTGTGTGTGTAGATTCATAATTCATTGAAAACTATCTAAATCGCTTGAAATCGCCAATTCGAGTTCCAGCATTCATGAATCGAATCATTTTGCTTTCAAAGAGCAAAGTAAATCTATGCTTCCCGTTGGCATTAGGTGCCTATAAAATACGGTACTAATATAACACCCCTTGAGCGAGATCGTTTCGAATTTCGAAAAATTTAATAGTGCGGGCACCTTCGTTACCTGAACCCTTCAAAACTTATACGCAATCCCCACCGAGACCAGCGATTGTAATTGATTTGCGAATAGATCCCGCAGAAACAACGAGGCGATTAATTGAATGTGCTCGAGCCCAAGCCGCGCTTCTATGCCGGGCGTGAACGCCCAAAAAGTTGCACTCTCCTCGACTGTTGTGTCATACGGGGGATCTCGGTAGTTCCCGATTCCAGCACCACTTACCGTTTCCTGCTTCACATCACTATAAATATCAACATGGGATATTCGAAGCAGGATCATTACGGCGATGTTGTTTCTATTATACCCCGCCGCACCTTGGATCCACGCGGTTGCGAAACGAGTTTGCTCCGTCCCGGATATTAGCCACGATATTTCTGGAATGAGACTACCATCCCATGCTTTAATTGTCGAACTTCCCGCACCCCAGCCAATTCCACCATACAGTTCGCTGTAAATATGGCTTTTAACCATAGTATCAAAAACGCCAAACCCCAGCTCGCCCGAATATTGGTTCCCGTTCGGGTCACTGCTCTTGTGAATGGTTGCCGAACCAATTGCAAGCACGCCGAAATGCGGCGTGATCGCGAAGGCCCCGGTAACGGTTTCGCCACCGGCGGAGGCCGTTGCGGTCGCGAGAACATCACCTTTATTCTGCAATAGTACCGCGCTGGGATTCGAGGGAAAATAGGGCGGCGTGGAGATCGGGCCGACGGTTGCGCAACCGGCTGCCAAGCTCGCCACCACCAGCAGAAACAATGCTCGCCGCATGATGCGAGAACACACGAGCCGTTCAAAAGAAGCGGAAACTTACGCCAAATCCGCCAACTCGCCTTCGGTGAAGAAGAAGGCGATTTCGCGCAGGCCGTTCTCGACAGAGTCCGAACCATGCACCGCGTTCTCGCCTTTGTTTTTGGCGTAGAGCTTGCGAATCGTTCCAGATGCCGCTTCCGCCGGATCGGTCGCGCCGATCACGCGGCGCCATTCCGCAATCGCATTCTCACGTTCGAGCGCGATCGGCACGCACGGTGCGCTCGACATAAATTCCACCAGCCCATCGTAAAACGGGCGGCCCTTATGGATTTCGTAAAATTTCGAGGCCGCCTTGTGCGAGAGCACCGTCATCTTCATTGCGAGGATGCGAAATCCTTCCCGTTCGATGTGGGCGATGATGTTTCCGGCGTTGCCCGCGCCCACGGCGTCCGGCTTGATGATGCAAAGAGTTCGTTCCAATGACATAAAGTAGTATCGAGTGATGAGTTATGCGTTTCGAGCGGGGCACAAACAATAAAACGCGAAAAAGGTAACCGCAAAAAATGCCACGCACCAAGAAACGAGGCAGGATCAGAACCTGATAACTACGTCCGCGCGCGGCTCGAAGATGGATTGTGTGTGGAGATAGCCCGCACCGTCGATCGTGAACGTCCAGCGTTCGATGGCGGTGAGAATGAGCCAGTTCCACGGGCGATAACTCAGTTCGCCATACAGGATCGAGCGGTCGTCGAGCGCGAAAAGATCGGTCACGCCATTGATATTTTCGCGCGCATAATGCACGCGCATGTACATGCCAAGCGGCAATTCGGGCAACGCGACTTCGAGTCCATCTGGTCCTGGCCCTCCAGATTATCGAGGTGCTCGTAGCTCCCCTGAAAGACGAACCGATTATAGTAATTGACGAACGCACCGGCCTTGAATCCATTTCCGTTCCCGCCGGAGCTATCGTCGAGGAGTGTAACTTTTGTGATATATTCATCCGGCGCGGCAAGGTTATTGAAGCGGTCGTGCTCGTATAGGGAATTATAATAGTTCGGCAGGAATCGATTCCGAAAGAGGGAGCGCTCGCCCCGCAGATCGAGCAGAATCGAATCGGCAATATCGAAGCTCGTCCGCGCACCGAGAATGAAACCGTCGTTGAATTTTTTCGAAGCGGACGTAATCGCCATAGAGATGTCCCTCGGTGTTCTTCGTTTGCCAGAGCATCGTAGAAATATCCGCGCCGAGCGTGACGAGCGGCGATGGCAAGCGCGCGGAATCCTGGAGCACCACGACCGAATCGACAGAACTATCCGCGTTATAATAATGCGCGACGTAAGGCAGATGGTTAGGGATGAGGCGCGTGGCGTTGGTATCGAAATCGAAGGCGCCCGTAACGCCGATCTGGATCTGACGAAGGAACCAAACATTCCAAAGAAACGGAACGATCTGGAATGGGCGCACGAACGGGCGGATGGCTACCAGATTGGGCTGAAAGAGATCGCTCGTCAATCCTTCGGCGCCGAACAAGCCAAGATCGAGCCGAGCCGCGGCGCCGATGCGCCGATCGTCGTACGAAGAATTATTCCAGTAATCGCTCACAATCGTTCCATTCCCGATTGTCGCATGTTCCAGCCCACCCACGCGAAGATAGAAATCATCTTGCGGATGCTGGAAGCTTACGTAATTGATCCACCGAAGATAAGAATACGCGCCGGTCCAATCTTCTTTTCGGAGTTGGCCTTGTGGGCTAATGCGAATGTTTCCGTCAAATCCAAATCCCCATGGCCCCAGGGCAAATTGCGGTGCGGCGTGGATGAGATAATACGGGTCGCCATCGACGAGCGTAGTTCCCGCGCCCAGCGCAAGGCCCTGGTAGGCATCCGAGGGCGAGGCGGGCACATGCATCCGATCCAACAGGGATTGGGCGGAAGCAAGACGCGCGGCAAGTAGCAAGCAGAGGGCGCAAACGATTGATCGCATAGGTCAGGTCGGGCGAATGACGTCAGCATGAATCCGAGGGCTATAGAAACAGCCACCGAACGAGAATCACACTCATAACAAGCGCGACGGCATCCGAAAAGATTCCCGCAAGCGCGGCGTGGCGGGTTTTGCGGATGTTTACCGCGCCAAAATAGACCGCGAGCACGTAAAACGTCGTTTCATGGCTGCCCATCATCGCTCCTGCGAGGCGGCCCATGAAGCTATCGGGGCCATGGGTTTTCATAATGTCGGTCATGAGGCCGAGGGAGCCGGAACCCGAAAGGTTACGTACGACCGCCAGCGGAAGCAATTCACTCGGGAACCCGATGGCATTCGTGATCGGACTGACGGCTTGCGAGAACAAATCCATTGCCCCCGAAGCCCGGAACATTCCGATGGCAACCAACATCGCCACGAGATAGGGAATGATTCGCACCGCCGTCGTGAAGCCATCCTTCGCGCCGACAACGAATTCCTCATACACCTTCACCTTCCGCACCGCCGCGACCATCACGATCGCGAACACGATCAGCGGGATCGCCGCCGTCGAAAGAATCTTGGTGATTACAATAAAGGGCGATTCCATCAGGACTGTTGGGTTCCTTCCGCTCGGATTGGGAAGAAGCGTTCAATAATACGGGTAAACATAATTCCCAAAATCAAGCTAATAAACGTCGCCAAAAATGTCGGCATGATGATGTCGGTCGGATTTGTGGAACCGAGCGTAAGGCGAATGGCAATAACCGTCGCAGGCACAAGCGTAAGCGCCGTGGTATTGATGGTGAGGAACATGCACATGGCGTTCGTCGCGGTGCCCGGCACGGGATTCAGCGTTTCCAAGTCTTCCATCGCTTTAAGTCCGAGTGGCGTGGCGGCATTCGAGAGTCCGAGAAAATTTGCTGCCATGTTCATCACCATCGAGCCCATGGCCGGATGGTCAGCTGGAACATCGGGGAAGATGCGCACCATGATCGGCTTCACAATTTTCGAAAGAAGCAGCACGAGCCCCGCCGCCTCCGCGATCTTCATAATGCCGAGCCAGAGCGCCATTACGCCGATGAGACCGAGCGCGAGTTCCACCGCGGTGTTTGCGATCTTGAGAATTCCTTCGTCCGCAACTTTCGCGAGAATGCGGAAGTGAACCGTGGGCGGTAAGAAGCTGATATTGGTTCCAGCCGCCAAGCCGGAAACGTCGAACGTCGCTTTGCCGATGATTTTCGTTTGGTCGCCATTGGCGGCAGCGGCATCCACCATGACGGGTGGCGCATTCGTGGCAAGTGTTAGCGTGAGCGAGCCTGCGCGCGCTGTCGTTGCCGATTGCACAATATCGGTCGCGAAGAATACCGTATCACCTTTGATTGGCGCTGCTTCGCTCTCGCCATAGAAGCGCGAGAGTTCCGCTTTCGTCATGTACGCGGTTCCCGAATAATGATTCCGGCCGGCAACCTTCATCGTTCCCGGTTCGACGTGGAGCGTGAGATCCTCGTTATTGCGGAAACGGTTCGTGGCCTCCTCGTTCACGTCCCGCCCGACGGCAACGACGATGGCAATGGCGATGAGTCCGAGCCAGATGTAATTTAACATACCTTAAAAATACGAAATTCGCAGGCGATCCGTTGCGAATTCTAAATATAACTCCAGTCGGTCAGAGTTTCCAACACCGGCTCGCCCATTTCGTGAAATGGAATAGTGAGCAGTTCGATATCCTCAAACGCATGTTCGCGGCAAAGAGCTTCAACCACCTTCAATCCCACATAATACCCCGCGCGGAACGAGAAGATATTATCAGGCTTTCGAAGCGTGGAATAACTCGATTGCCGAATCGCTTGAATCGAAATTATTAGTAACGAATTCGAAGAGTTCTCGCTCGGAGTTCCGGCAGGCCATCATCCAGGACCGAAGTTGTGCATCCGGCAATGTATCGGCCCAAAGTGCTTTTTCATCGCTCAGGTTCCAAAGCCGTTTCGTGAGATAGGTCGCGATACCTTCGGTGATAAGCTGTCGGGAGATGAGATTTTTTTGCTCGATGGTCTCGAACGCAAATTCCGGGCGAGTGGCATAGTGCAGTGCGTGAATTAGCTCGTGCATGACGAAGACTTTCGCTTCCAACTCACTCTCGTAGCACTCGATTGCGAACCAGGCGATGAGCCCGTCGCTGTCGAGGAACGCGTGGCCGTTCGCACTCCCGTTCCCAATGAGCAGCGCAGCATGAAGATGCTCCGCTTGGAAGCCGGATTCTTTCAGCTTGGCTTCCGCCGCCGCCAAATGCCGAAGGATGAGCCAACGACGCGTTGCGAGCTCGATTTCGGCAATTGGTGCTGGCTCAAAATTTTCGCCGGACCAGAAGGTCGAGTAATGTTCGATCACTTTTTCCGCAGCCGGTTTCGCAGTACCGGGAAGGGTACGGCTGCGAAGATTGGTCATGTCGAGGATTTGCATTTTTACTGGTACGGCGGTTGTTTCAAAACGCTCCACAGGAAAAGATGACTCATATAAAATCGTTTGTCACCGTGCTTCTTTTTTTTGCGGCGCAAATATCCGCGCGCATTGCCTTGGCTGGTCCGCCGTTTTTAACGGACGATCCCGAACCCGTCGATTACCATCATTGGGAATTTTACCTCGCCTCGATCCAGCAATATATACCTGGCGAGAGCGATGCTACGCTTCCGCACATCGAAGTAAATTATGGGGCGATCCCGAATCTCCAGCTCCATCTCGTTGCGCCGATGGGATACATCAATGGCCCAGATGGCCCGAAGTATGGTTATTCTAACACCGAATTGGGAATTAAATATCGCTTCGTTCGGGAAACCGATAATGTTCCGCAGCTCGGCGTGTTTCCCCTCGTAGAAGTTCCCACCGGCGATAAAGCGCAAGACTTGAGTAACGGCGCGGCGCAGGTCTATCTTCCGGTGTGGATTCAGAAGAGCTGGGGGAAGTTCACGACCTATGGCGGTAGCGGCTATTGGCTCAATTATGGTCCTGAATCGAAAAACTGGTTGTTTGCCGGATGGCTCGCGCAGTACGATCTCTCGGACGTTCGTGACAATAGGCGGGGAGGTCTATTACCATAGCGCCGAAGCGCCGGGCGCGAGCACAGGAACGGGTTTCAACATCGGCGGCCTTTTCAACTTTGGCAAGCATCATCATCTTCTCTGGTCCGCCGGGCATAGTATGACCGGAGAAGGCACGACCACCGGGTACGTCGGCTACCAATACACAATCTGATCCCTTAGCTACGCCGGCCCGATAATTCCGCGTTTCGAAAGCGAGATAAACTTCAAAATTTCCTGCACTTCGGGCAAACTCGCATCCGGACCGGCGGCAATTGCTTTCACGGCATCGGATACATTCAGACCGGAATTATAAAGTGTAAAATAAACGGATTTGATCGTCTGAATTGATTCAGCATCCTTCCCGCGGCGTTGCAGGCCGATGCGATTGACGCCGCTGAATTTTGCATCGCCTCCGCCGACGAGCGAAAACGGCGGCACATCCTTACGAGCTTCCGCACCACCGCCGATCATGCAGAGCGGGCCAATCATGCAAAACTGATGCACCATCGCGCCGCCGCCAAGGATGCTCCATTTATCGACTGTCACGTGCCCGGCAAGCTGCGAAGTGTTCGAGAGAATAATTCCTTCGCCAAGATAGCAATCGTGCGCGACGTGAGCGTAGGCCATGATAAGGCATCCGGCGCCAATGCGCGTCACGCTATCTTTCGTTCCCGCGTTCGTATCGGAATCGTGAATCGTTCCGCGATGGATCGTCGCAAATTCGCGAATCGTACAATCGTCGCCAAGCTCAACGTAGGTTTTTTCCGTTCCCTTGAATTTCAAATCCTGCGGCACGTTGCTCACGACGGCAGCATGATGAATCTGGCATCGCTCCCCGATGCGCGCGCCGGTCCCGATAAATGCGTGGTGATGCACGTGTGAGCCCCGGCCAATCACAACGTCCCCTTCGACGATGGCATAAGGGCCAATTTCGACTTCGTCCGCGAGCTCGGCTCTCGGATCGACGATGGCTGTGGGGTGAATGGTGATGGCCATAACGCTTCGGTTCGGAATACGAATTAGTCTGCCGCCTGACGGTCCACGATGGCAGCCATTAGTTCCGCCTCGGCGACAAGCTGGCCCTCCACCGTTGCTTCGCCAGCCATCAGAAATGTTTTACCGCGCTTGCGTGTCATGCGAAGTTGAAACAGCACCTGGTCGCCGGGCGTCACCGGTTTACGAAATTTCGCCTTATCGATCGACATAAAGAAGATAAGCTTTTTCTCGGGATGGTCGATCGAGTTGAGCAGCAGCATTCCGCCCGTCTGGGCCATTGCTTCGAGCAGCAGGACGCCGGGCATAACCGGTTTGCCAGGGAAGTGGCCCGGAAAAAATGGTTCGTTGTAGGTAACATTTTTGAGGCCAAGAATTCGTTCCGATCCTTCGGCGATATCGATTTCCAAAATTCGATCGACGAGCAGCATCGGATAGCGGTGCGGCATGATTCGTTCGATCGCGGTAATATCGAATACGAAATCGCGCGTGGCGGAGGGATTATATTTCTGGAGAAGCGATTTCTTGGCGTTCAGAGCGCGTAATTTTCGCGCAAACTCGACGTTCGAGGCGTGTCCTGGTCGTGCCGCCAGGATTTGCGCCTGCATCGGCGCGCCGACGAGAGCCAAATCACCGAGTAAGTCGAGCAGCTTATGGCGTGCCGGCTCATTTTTATAACGAAGCTGTTTGTTGTTCAGGATACCATTCGTTCCCAAAATCACACTGGCACTAATCCCCAATTTCGTGGCGAGATCCTGAATGGAGGCATCATCAAGTTCCCGATCGACGATGACAATGGCATTATCCAAATTCCCGCCACGAATAAGGCCCCGATCCCGAAGCGCTTCCACTTCATGCAAAAAGCAGAAGGTCCGTGCTTTCGAAAATTCCGGAACGAATTCCTTTTCGAGCGAGAACAGTCCGGTATGTTGGCTCCCAAGCGCGGGATTATTGTAGTCGATTAGTACCGTAACCCGGTAATCGTTCGGCAGCGGTAACGCGACAATCTCAACGCCTTTCGCCTCATCACGGTAATTAACCGTTTCGTCGATGACGAGATATTTTCTCGGCGCCCTCTGATCCAAAAATCCGGCTCCCATCAGCGCGGCCACGTAGGGCTCCGCACTGCCATCGCCGATAGGCGGTTCGTTGGCCGTAAGCTCGATCCGAACGTTATCGACTTCCAGGCCAACGACCGCGGCCAGCACATGCTCCACCGTGTGGACGCTTGCGCTGCCGATGGAAAGCGTCGTGCCACGCGAGATGTCGCTCACGTGATCGACAAGTGCGGGTACCTCCGGCGAGCCGGGCAAATCCGTTCGAACGAAGCGAATACCGTAGTCGTCCGGAGCCGGATGGAATTCGATCGTGCTGGCATTACCGGTATGAAGTCCAGTGCCCTCGAATTTCGAAACAGCGGCGACTGTGCGTTGAATTGCGCGCATAGAAGGTGTTAAACCACTTGAGGCGCCAAACCATTTCGCCGAAGTCCCTGTAATATGCTGTCATGCGCATCGACATTATTTCCGCCGTACCGAAATTGCTCGAAAGCCCGCTCTCGGAAAGTATTCTGAAGCGGGCTCGCGAAAAGGGCGTTGTCGAAATTCAAGTCCATGATTTGCGAGAATTTGGCGTCGGGAACTATCATCAAATCGACGACGAACCCTTTGGCGGCGGCGCGGGGATGGTGCTGAAACCAGAGCCACTCTTCGCCATCTTTCGGAAGCTTACGACCGAGCGCGACTACGACGAGCGCATTTTCATGACCCCCGATGGCGAGCGAGTCTCGCAGCCGATGGCCAATATGCTCTCGCTAAAAAATAACCTGCTCATTCTTTGCGGACATTATAAAGGGGTCGATGAACGAGTGCGCGAGCGCTGGATTACGAAGGAAATTTCGATTGGCGATTTCGTGCTCACCGGTGGGGAACTTCCGGCTTGTGTGCTGATCGATGCCATCGTCCGCCTGCTGCCAGGGGCGCTTCACGATGCCGAAAGCGCGCTCATGGATTCGTTCCAAAACGGACTGATCGAAGGCCCGATCTATACCCGCCCCGCCGAATTTGAAGGAATGAAGGTTCCCGATCTTCTCCTCTCCGGCGATCACAAAAAGATCGATGCCTACCGGTATGAAGAGGCCCTCCGGAGAACCGGCGAGCGCCGGCCGGATTTGCTATAGCTTTGCTATAAAAGATGGCGCCAAGCCAGGCAGAATCCCATTAATCCCGTTCCGCCTGCCCGTTCCGAGACTTCATTGCCTTCGCAAGCTTCGCGAGCGCGCCCACCAGTTTCACAGCCGTCGCGACGACGCCGCCGGAGGTTTCGCGCACTAACGTTACCGGGCCTTCAACCGTGGCGACGATTTCGTTTTTCAGGCGTTCGATATCATCCAACGTTCCGCGCACGACATCGAGCGCATCATCGACTGTTTTATGGACACCGGCCATCTGCCCGCGCACTCCATCGGAAATGGAGCTAACATTGCCGGTAATATTCGTCACATTGCCGGTAATGCTGGTAACATTATTGAGAATGGGGACGATATTATTCTTGAGATCGTCCACATCGGCTACGATCATGCGGAGATCGCCGCGAGCATCGGAGAGGATATCTTTGATTCCGCTAATCGCGCGCGCAAGGGCGATGAACATCCATGCTAAGGCAAGGAGAGCCAAGCCGCCAGAAATGTAAAGAATGATTTCCATGAATCTTCAAACAAGGGTTTAGGGGTTAGGGTTTAGGCTACCGGTCTGGCACTCCAACCCCGGAATTCTGCTCGCTCGTAAACTTCATCGCCTCAACCCCACACTCTAAAAACGATTCCCCCTAAAAGCTCTCGTCACTTTCATCCTCCCCTCGTCGTGCGCGCGCGGCGGTGGTCCGGCGACGGGCTTCGGCAATGGCGCGGTCGGCGTCTTCCAAAATATCGTCGGCACGTTCGCGTGCGCGGGCGAGTGGCGAATCTTCGTCCTCCGGAGCCATTCCCTCGGTAAACAGCTTTTCTGCTGTGCTCTTTGCGCCGCGGACAATCCCCTTCGCTCCCTGGGTAATATCATTGAGCGTATCGTTAATGCCGCGCCGAAGGTCGGTTCCTTCTGCCGGCGCATAGAGAAGTGCAAGCGCCGCACCGATCGCGCCGCCAACGATCGCTCCCATCACGAACGGCCCAAACGAGGACCGCTCGCGGATGTAGCCATGGGGAATGTATTCGTCCTCTGGATGGATCCTGCCATTATGCTTGCTCATAATTTATTACCTCGAATATTGCTGCATGAACAATCATGCACGGAAGTTGAAATATTTCGTTTTAGAACCGAACAAAAAAAGAACAAAGGTTAGGCCAGCGAAAAATCCGTCAGAATCCTGATTTTATGAGATTATTAAGATAAATGAGATACTGGCTAACAGGAATGAATTTATGGAATCCCTGAACAAACGCGTCATCCTGAGCACGGTGCCATCCAAGCGTCGGGGAAGCGAAGCGAAACCGGACGTAGCGAAGGATCGCACCGAAGCTTCCCCGCACTCGACACTTCGCTCCGTAAATCTTCCGCGGACGACCGATCATGTGCTCTCCGCGAAATTTTACTACGCCAGGGGTGGTGAATTTGGACTTATTCAGGTTTGCTAAAATCGAGGCTCAGACAACGTATTATTAATGCAATATTCGAAATACTACACGTTGATGGCCGATGGGACCATCAAGCAGATCAACCCGTTCACGGATAACGAAGTGTGGTCCGTGCCGGGGCGCGCCGGAAAGCCGGAAAACAATCCGAGCTTGCTCGCAGCCACGCCGCTCAAGCCAAGCGATTTCACCAATTACTGTGCGTTCTGTTCCCATCGCTTGTTTGAAACACCGCCGGAAAAATCGCGATTGGTTCCGAATCCCGATGGCTCGTATCAGCGGCTCGATCATCTCCACCCGAGCGACCTGCCGGCAACACTAGATGATGGATCTTTGGCGAGTCCTGCGCCCTGGCTCTTCCGGCGCGTACCGAATTTGTTCGAAATCGTTACCGTCGATTATTGGAAAAAAAATTACAGTTACGTTCTTTCGGACGCGAATCTGGAGTGGAAGGATATGTATCTCGCGGATCCGATGGGACTTCGGCACGTGCATGATATTTTGGATTATCGCCTTCGGGCGAGCGGCGTTTCCGATGAGCGGCTTCGCGCGATGATGGAGGACGAGTTCCTTACTATGTCCGACGCATTTTTTGGAGGCGGACACGAGCTAATTATTGCCGAGCCCCATTTCCGGCACGATGCGCGAGATGTAAGTGAACTATTTTCGAGTGGCGACATGACGCCCGAAGAGCATTATCAATATTTCCACTTTACGATCGACGCGATGATCGATATTTTCGCGGCCAATCGATATATTCGCTATATTTCGGTTTTTCAGAACTGGCTTCCGCCGGCAGGCGCGAGCTTCGATCATTTGCACAAGCAGTTGGTTGGCATCGACGATTGGGGCGCCTCGATTCGGCATCAAGTCGATATGCTGCGGCAGGATCCGAATATCTATAACGAGTTGGGAGCGAATCTGGCTGGAATGCAAAACCTGATCTTTGCCGAGAATGAACATGCCGTCGCGTGGGCTGGAATTGGACACCGTCACCCCACGATCGAGGTGCATTCCAAGAGTTATTTTTCGCGGCCTTATGAGCAATCACCGGAGGAGATTCGCGCGATGAGCGATCTCGTTCATGCTTGCCACGCCGCCACGGGCTCCGCGATTTCTTCCAACGAGGAATGGTATTACACTCCGGTCGATGCCGTGTATCAAATGCCGTGGCACGTGCTGATTAAATGGCGGGTCAATACCGCGGCCGGATTCGAGGGAGGGACTTCTATCTATATTAATCCCATCGCGCCGCTCGAGGTGCGCGACCGAGTGGTAACCAATTTATACCGCCTGCGCAACGAGGGCCGCGTCGCCGCAGATATTCGGATTGCAAAGGAATGCGAAATCCGTCCGAACCCGCTCCGGTATTATTTGGAATAATCGGGTGCCGCGACGTGTAGCTTGCGACTGAAACAGCCGAGCGAAATCGTGCTTATTCTCCGGCCTTCACTTTCGATCCGGTCTTCAAATCATCCGCCGGGGTGAGCACTACTTTATCGCCATCCTTCAGACCTGATTTTACCTCGATGCCGCTGCCAACCGATTGGCCCAGCGTAACCGGCGTTTCAACTACGTGATCCCCCTCCATGCGAAACACCACTTTCTCGCCATGCTTCGAAACGACGGCCGCCGCTGGAACCGTAAGCTTGGGTCCGCTCGAATCGACCTGGGATGAGTCGCGGAGGAACATGACTTTCAGGCTCATTTCCGGAAGGACACGCGAATCAATATCCAGGAAATCGACCTTGGTGAGAACCGTCGCCTTGGAGCGATCGGCGGTGGGAACGATCATGTGAACGACGCCGCGATATTGTTTTTCTGGAACCGCATCGAGCGAAATATCGCACGGCTGACCGACGTGGACTTGTTCCAAGTTCGATTCCGAAACATCCACTTCGGCATCCAACGAAGTCATATCGGCAAGCGTTACGATATCGGCTTTCGATCCCGAAGCGGCGCCGAAGGGCGTCATCACATCGCCGACATCGGCATCTTTTGTGAGCACCGTTCCATCGAAGGGTGCGCGGATATTTGTAAACTCCACTTGCACCTGCGCGGCCTGAACTCCGCGCTGGGCGAGTTCGGCATTCGCGTCATCGGTATTTACGACCGCCTGCGCCTGCTTAAAGGCGGCCTCGGCACTCGTCATATCCGCCGAAGAAATAAGCTTCGATTTATAAAGTGCAAGATCGCGGTGATAAATGGAATCCGCATTCGCAAAACCGGCTTTCGCATTTTCGACCGTAGCCTGCGCGGCCGCCAGCGACGCCTGCGATTGGTTCAGCGCCGCTTCAACGTCCGCATCCTCAAGCCGTCCTATGATTTCGTTTTTCACGACATGGGAACCTTCCTCCACGCCGAGCCACACGAGCCGGCCCGTGCCTTTCGAGCCCACCGCCGCTTTGCGGCTGGCGACCGCATAGCCGGTCGCGGTAAGAACCGAATTCATCTGGGCCGGGGAAGTCATGGTGACAAGCCCAGTTTCTACCGGCGCAGGCGAGCTCAGGAACGCCTGCCCAACAAAATACGATAGTGCCAAAACCACTGCGACGATGAGCACGATGATTGCCAGTTTTCGCGTGGACGAGCTATTCTCCAACCCATTTTGCAAGGGCGACCCATTGCGCTCGATGCGGAGTGCATGAAGGCTGGGCTTGGGCGATTCAGTTTTCGGGGTTTCGATTTTCGGGGTTTCGAGCGGCATGAAAAAATAAGAAAAATATGGCGATTCGCACAAAACAAACTTATGCGAAAAAGCTCCCCACCGGAGACATTGACGAACGGGACACGATTTTATTTTGCCACTCGGGGACACGGAAAGTGTCCTATATCGCCTGTAGGAATTTCGATAGGCTGGCCGCAGGCTGAAGCCCAAGCTTCTTGCGCAGCGAATTCCGGTGGCCGTCAATGGTACGTTCCGAAAGGCAAAGCAGTCGCGCCATTTCGTAGGTTTTGAGCCCTAATCGCGCAAGCTGGCACATCTTTACTTCCTGCTTCGTAAGCTCCGGGAACTTCTCCACCAGCTCCTTGCGAAATTCGGGATGTACCGCCAGGAATTGTTCCTCGAATTTCAACCAGTCGATGGATTCGCACGGCAGCGCCTTGAGCTTTTCCTTGATCTTCTTCAGGGCATTGATTGGGTCGTCAATCTCGCGCACGATCTGCCGCAACTCATCGCGGAAGCGGGAGAGGAGTTCGGTTTGGGCAGCGAGGGAGGTGGCTTGAAGGGCAAGTTCACGTTCCTTTATCATGAGCGATTGTTCGGCTTGCTCTTTTTCAAATCGAGCCAATTTCAGGTCGCGCTCTTTGTTTACCGTAGCTACGCGGAAGTTGAATGCTTCAACGCGCTTGCGGGTGTCGTCGTTGAAGATTTCTTCTTTTAGCGCATAATATTTTTTGGTATGGTCAAATGCTTTTGCGGTATCGCCAATTTTTTCAAAGACAGCGGCGAGTTCTTTATGGGCATCGGATACTTCTTTCTTTTCAGCCAATTTCTCCGCCAATGCAAGCCCTTCATCCAATTTTTCTATTGCTTTGCCAAATTGTCCGTCCTCAGCGAGCAGGGCGCCGATAGAAATTAGCGTAATTGGAAGTCCTTCGTCGCTATTGATATCTTCGCCCAGGTGTAACGAGCGCTGGAAGTATGACATAGCTTCCTTTTTCTTTCCCATCTTATGCAGGATCTTGCCAATATTTGATAGCTCAAAGCGGACTGATCGCTTGCCCCCGATGTCTTCTGAAAGTATTAGCGCCTTCTCGCAGTACTCGAGTGCTTTTGTATGTTGGGAAAGCAATTCGTACACCTCTCCAATGTTGCCCATGTGAGTCGCCACACCTAATTTATTCCCGAGTTCCTCACTTAGCACAAGCGCTTTCTCGAAATATTCGAGTGCTTTTGTATATTCGGAAAGTTCTCCATATACGACCCCAATATATGAAATAGCAATCTCAATACCTGGCTTGAAATCGAGTTCCTCATTAAGAGCCAGTGACATCTCATAATACTCGAGCGCTTTTGCGTAGTAGGAACGATTCCGGTATGTAGCCCCAATTTTTGAGAATGTGAGAGCTATACCAATTTTGAGGTCGAGCTCTTCATAGAGCACAAGCACCTTCTCGAAGTACGCGAGCGCTTCTGCATATTGTGCTTTCATCAGGCACAAAGTTCCAATTGCATTGAGAGCGTAAGCTTTTCCTTTCTTATTACCGAGTTCTTCACAGATCGCAAGCGAGTGATCGTAATATTTGGATGCTTCTTCATATTGGGAGAGATAGTAGTATGTAGCCCCCATATTAAAAATAGCGGTCGCCTCTAATTTTCTTATTTCCGGACCAGAAGCATCCGTTGCCTCGGCAAGCGCTTGCTCTGCAAATGGCAGTGCCTCTTTTACCCTCCCAAGGTAACAGATCGATTGTGAAACTACGAGCAATGCGCGAATACGTAAAGCCTCGGCATCGGGCATTTTATATTCCGCAATCTGCTGCAACGCTTCCCTCGCCAGCTTCTCGGCGTTCGCTAAGTTTCCGCGCTTATTATCTTCTTCGGCGGCGTGGACCAGGGCATCGAGTTCTTCGGTGGTCATGGAACATTCGAAATGAATTAGCGGAGCAGGAAGGCCTCAGCCTTCCTGCTCGAATAGTGGCGACCAATTACCTCTTCCAATTCAGACTACCACCGCCGGGACCCGATGCCACGGTCGTTGTTGAAGAGGTAAACGGTACGAGCTTCTTTAGCGCGGAATTGACGTACATAATTCCGCTATTATTCGGCGACCATGTCGGCGAAGATCCGGTGACGGAGTTTGTTGAAGGAGTCGAACCCGTTGATGGAGCAACATAGTAGATGTAACCTGATACGCCAGCGTACACCAGTTCGTTCGTTCCCGATCTTGACCATTGCAGGCCATTAACAGCCGACGCGACCGGGATGCTATCCTCCGCTGCGCCGGTGGATGCATTGTAGATCATGATCGTATTGTGCCCGATAGTGTCTTCGCGGACGACGGCGATCTTGAAGTCGTCCGGACTCCATGTGGGCGATGTGTAGTGGCTCATCACAATGTGGTTCGAATTCAATTTTTGATACGAGGAAAGCACGGTAACCGTTCCGCCAGACTGCGAGATGGTGCACAGTTCCGAAAGCCCCAGTTGGGAACCGAGATGATTTCGCGTGAATGCAACAGCGGCGGTAGATGATGTTGCGCACCATGCCGGGCCGCTTTGGATCACTGCTGAATCGCTGGCTCCAATCGAATAGATCGTTCGCGCGTTGCCCGCTACCGGAACGCCGTGTGAATTCACACTGACATCGAATGCCTTGATAGAATTCGTCGTTCCGGCAACATCCTTATACACGATGGAAGCACCGGAATAATTCCAGCAAGGGCTGAGGAAAGTCTCGGAGCTTGAGTTGGATCCGGCGGTGACGAGATTCGTCTGGTGGGTGCCATCCGTGTCCTGTACGCCAATTGCATAGTATGTAGCATTGTGTATGAAAGGAGTAGATACATAGGTAATTGCCGGGTTCGCGGGTGTCGAGGGCGAATTCAGCGGCAGGTTCATCGCGCCTTGCGGCGCGGTAGGCTGCTGCTCGCAGCCGGCTATGAGGAGCGCGGCCGCGAGCGCAGCAACAGATACGGAAAGTAGTTTGGTCATAAGTCTCCCTAAAGAATGATTTGAAAAAAACTGGATGATTGCTCATCCCTCATTGAATTAACGAATGCAAAAATACCGTGCTCGGCGCGAAAGCCAGTACCTGCTATACTACCTGATTTTAACCGGGATTGCGCTGAAGGGGGAATGATTAGGGAATTTTCGAGATTTTTAGTGAGGGGAATCAATTTATCTTACGATTTTGAGGTTTGATAAAGTTCTTACGATGTTCAGCCGCCGCGTAACCACCCTCATCGCCCTCGTCCTGGGAGCCACCGGCATCCTTCTCGCCGAGTGCATGATCTTTCACTTCCCGATTGGGACGGGCCTCGATGTGCTATGGATCGCTGGGCTAACGCTCTTGCCGGGCACCTTCGTCGTGCTTATTCTGCGGCAATTTTTTTCGCTGGAGCTCGCGGCGCATGAAATTCTTTCGTTAGGCGCCGCCGTCGGGTTCGGGATTCCCACGCTGTTACTCTGGCTGCTGCGTCACGCTGGTGTTCCTCACGCCGAATCCATCTATTATGTCCTTCGCAGCGCGATCACAATTACCGTCCTCGCGCTCTTGCTTTTGCGGAAGCTACGTCTTGGTTTCGAGGGGCAGCTACGCGCCACCAACGATCTCTTTATTTTCACAATCGGCGTACTTATCTTCTTCGCGATTTACAATCTCGTTCAATTCCACTATGGCGCGAATGGGCAGATCGTTACTCACGGACTTTTTGGCGTCGATCTTCCATTTCTTGCAGGCGAAATTCATGGCATCCAGGATTTCGGCTCCCTCCGCGATTTGCATCAGCTCGCGCAGCCGTGGCATTATCACGATTGGACATACAAACTTCTCGCGATGCTCCCGCCGGCGCGCACGCTACCCGATCTTGCATTCACCGCGCCCCTCGTCGGCTATGTATTGCTCGCGCTTTCGGTCTTCGCGTTCGTTCGCCGCATGACGAATAGCAGCTACATTGCCTACACTTCGACGGCGCTGTGGTTTTTGGTGGGCGGGTTAGGTTCGGGGGAACTCGGCAGTTATGCACTGAGTCTCTCCTTCGTATTCGGCAGCGTAATCTTTTTGAACGTGGTGCTGGCACTCGATCTTTGGCGAACGGCACGGGCGCGAAAAACGCAATGGTTATTCGCGGGAATTATTATTTTTCTCCTTGTCGAACTTTCACAAACAAAGCTAACCTCCTATCTGGTATTGGTCGGGGGACTGGGACTAATCGGTCTGATGGGTCTGACCATCTATCGTGATAAGCTGCGAAATAGTCTCGCATTGCTTGGTATGTGTTTTCTCTCCTTTGGGGTGGTGCTTTGGCAAAATGCAGGAGCGAATCCGCTCATGCCCACCGCCGATTTCCTGGTTGGCGCGCCGCTGCTGGGATATGCGAATCATCTCGCACACATGCTGCACGTTGGGGTCGCCGCGGTGAACCCGGTCTCGCGGGGACTGCACCTGCGTTGGCAAAGTCTGCTCATACTTCCGTACTTTCTCTTCCATCTTCTTCAATTTATTCTCACGGATGTAAAGTTGCTCGGCGCGCTCGTGCTCCTTACATTTTTTGGGAAGCTCCTTTGGAACGAAATGCGCGAGCTAACCGCGCTTTTTATCATCCTGATTCTTCTCGGGTTTTTGCTTCCCGTGCTCTATTCCCCGGCCTGGTATCCACTTGCGCTCTCCTTCTATGGGCCGCTGGTGAGCGTGCAAGCGGCTTTCCTCCTCGGAGCGATGGCGTTTGGAATCTTTGCGCGAACGAAACGAACGCGGCGGCGAAGCACCGCCCTCGGCCTGGTTGCGCTTCTCTATTTATTTGGCCTGGCCCTGGAGTTCCACGATCTTCATTCTGCCGATGCGTCCCGGCGGAGCGTTGTGCCGTCGAGTCTTGTGGATGCGATGAATTATCTATCGACCCATACGAACGATTCCGCCATCATTGCGACGCAACGGTTCGATCTCGATTCAGCGGGCGATGAATCGTATTATTGGTACAGCGCGCTATCCGGCCGCGAAGTCGTTTCCGAAGGCACCGCTTATGGCTCCTTGCTCGCTGCGGTGGCAGTCACCGATTCAGAAAAGGGATTGCACCCGGTACTTGCCGCCAGGGAAATTCTGCGAGCGAGGCGCGAGTGGCTCGAATACCATTTTCATTTCACGTGACACGGCGAACGTCCGGCGCGCCATCGAGTCAGCAGGGGTGGCGTATCTTCTCGAAGATCGTTCCGGCGGTTCTGTTCGAGGAGTGCATCAACCACCACCGGGCAAGCTTTTTTATGCCAATTCAGAGGATACGATCTGGGAACTTCGATAGCGGCGGGCCGCTGAACTTCTTCTTAGGAGCCGCTGTTACGCGGTTTCTTGCTCAAACGGATGGAGAGATTTCCATTTCCCCGCTCAAAGAATTCCTCAAAGAATTCCTATTAGAAGCGGAACGGTGGGCAAGAATAACTTAACGAAGAATGGAGCACTGATACTTAGGAATGATTACGGAAACCGCGCCGGCAACGGCGGAAGTAGATACTTTGACATCGGACATTAGCTCGTCCCAGGCCGCGCCTGCACCCATGAAACTGTACGTCGGCAGTCTGCCCTACACATGGACCGCCGAGCATCTCGAAGAAGCCTTCAAATCTTACGGTCCGGTCGCGAGCGCCGCGATTGTGGCCGATCAGGCCACCCATCGCTCGAAGGGATTCGGCTTTGTGGAATTCGAATCGGGTGATGCCGCGAAGAAAGCTATGTCAGAGCTTAATGGCCGCGAAATCGAAGGGCGCAGCATCTCGGTTCGTGAGGCACGGCCGCATACCGAACGCTCGAATGGCGAGCGTTCGAACTCCGATCGTTCATATGGCGACCGGTCCGGGAATGGTCAGCGGTCCACCCGCGAGCGAATCATCAGCTCGCAGGATAATACCGAATCGACGGACACCACCGGCCGCTCCTACGGGAATCGCCGCGGGTGGTGGTAAGCTTGCAATTATGAAGGGTGAAGTATTGAATACTTCATCCTTCATATTTTGGAATTCGCAATCGTTCCACTGGCACGCCATTAATAATATGTGATTCCATAATCTCCGGCACGTCCTCCGGCGTTACGCCGCCATACCAGATTCCTTCGGGATATACAACCACCGATGGCCCGAATTCGCAGGCATCCAGGCAGCCGGATTGATTCGCCCGCACCACGCCGCGTAGCCCTCGCTGCTTGATCTCCCGCTTCATTGCCTCCCGAATAGCCGGTGAGCCTTTCGCCGAGCAGCAGCCTTTCGGATCGTCCTCCGGCCGGACATTTTCGCAAACAAAAATATGGTGTTTGAATCGCATTGGTTATGACAACCATATTCGCGGCTCAAAACTTCCCGCGCCTCGGTGACCAAAAATTCAGCCTGCGCTAACTAACGATCCAAAAAAAGAGGATCGCAAAACATATCGCGAGAAAGGCAATAATTCCCAACCATGCTCCAACGAACTTTCGTTCCTCCGCGGGCGCGGCATCATTCGGAAGCGTCGTAACGCCCATCATCATATTCAGGCCGCGAAAAAAGCGTGCGAGGGAAGTTAGCATTCTAAATCAGGTTCCTCACGGCATTGTAAATGCCACAACATTCGACCGTGGTCCAGTAGATGCGAATCTTACTTCCGCGTTGTGGCTCGGATCGACGAATGTGCTTTGAAAGCCTGTGCCTACGTAATAGCTTACAAACACATTTGAAGTGGTAAGATACAATTTTTGTCCTGGACGAACTCCTGCAGCCAGCAGGTCATAGTAGGAGAAGTCGATGTCACCCTCATTGCTGGTCTCCGTACTTGTTGAGACCATCAGGTGCGGGGCTGAAGGCTGGATTGTGGAATCAAGATCACAGTAACCGGCAATTGTAGTTCCTGTAGGTATGCCTCCCGAATCTGCGCCGGCTATGTACACGACCAGTTCTTGGCCAGGAAAGTTTGCCATCGAAATTCTGGGCGTAAACAGCGGCATTTCCGCAATTGCAACCGTTGACTCATCGAGCCTGCCGCCATTCACGTTCTGCTCGTACCAATGGAAAGTTCCGAAGCTCGGCTTCGTCGCGGTGACATCATAAATTCCATCGCTCAGGTTCGAAAATTCCCAGTCTCCGGTGGAATCGGTGATCATCAAATTCGAAGTTCCATCGATACTCACTTGGATTCCGGAGTAGTCGGTAAGGACCGCACCGGTGGAATCGAAGAGTATAACCCTTCCCGCAATGGTGCCCGAACCATTGGGCGATGAGCTGTTCTCGCGGCACGCGCTCATTCCCGCGAGCGCAACGAAGAATAGTAAAGCTGTCTTTTTCATAGTTGTGATTTTTGGTGACTACCACAATAACCCACGAAACCCGATTTTGTTACAGCTTCAACCCGGTTCCGACGGACTTTCGCCAAGTTCATCGCATCGTGAAGGCTATTGCATTCGACTTTGGACCATTTGACCCATATCGCACCTCGCTGTTATGAAAAGGGTCCACAAAAGTTGTCACATAGGTTGTCGAGAAAAACTGCTTCTCAAATACGTTGGCAGCGCTAAAATAAAGAGTTTGACCGGGACGGACTCCGGCCGCGAAAAGGTCAGAAGCGTTGATTACGAGGTCATTCCCATTATTGACCGTGGTACCGATCGGAAGGGACGAGATCACCAGGTGCGGGTCTCCTGGTTCCACCATCGAGTCCAAATCGCAATACCCAACAATGGTAACTCCGCCTTTTAGTTGAGGGAACGAACCGACAACATTTACGTAATAAAATGGCGCTGAGCTATCATCTGGGGTGGTACCATACAAGACGCTGCCCAGCAACGGAGCGTAGTTGGGCATTTCAGCAAGTGCAATGGTAGCGGACTCGGTGTGACCGGTATTGATCGGTTCCTCATACCAGTGATAGGCACCGAAGCCGGGTTTGGTCGCAGTAACATCATACATACCATTACTCAGCCCTGCAAATTGCCACTCCCCTGATGAATCTGTAATAAACAGTCTCGAGGTCCCATCGATTGAGACCTGAACACCAGAATAATCAGTGAGAACAGCTCCCTCGGAATCGAAAAGAATTACCTTTCCCGAAATGGAACCACCGCCACTTGACGAAGTACTATTCGGTGAAGCGCCGTTCTCGCAGCAACTGCTAATTAGGGCTAAACTAAAAAGCAGCCAAAATGTTGATATTTTAGTTCGATTCATGGCTCGATGAATTCAGTGCGTATTCAAAACCTCATCCCAAAAATCCCATTAATCCCACTAATCACGGTTCAGCCAGCGCCTCCGTCACCTTCTTCGCCGCATCGGCCAGGCCTTTGGCGACGAGGAAGTTCAGTCCGCTTTCCTGCAAAATCTTCCCGGCTTCCTCGGCATTCGTTCCTTCCAGCCGCACGATGATGGGAACCTTCGGATGCACCTCGTTCGAGGCGGCCACCACGCCCGTTGCCACACGATCGCAGCGGACGATCCCGCCAAATATATTTATCAGAATCGCCTTCACATGCGGATCGCTTAAAATAATTCGGAACCCGCTCGCAACCGTATCCTTATTCGCGCCGCCGCCGACATCGAGGAAGTTCGCGGGTTCCCCACCGGCAAGCTTGATAATATCCATCGTCGCCATTGCAAGTCCCGCGCCGTTGACCATGCAGCCGACGTTGCCATCGAGCTTGATGTAATTCAAGTTCGATTTCGAAGCTTCGACTTCCAGCGGGTCTTCCTCCGAAATATCGCGAAGCGCCGCATAATCGGGATGGCGGAACATCGCGTTGTCATCGAAATTCACTTTCGCATCGAGGGCAATCATCTTCGCATCACGAGTCAGCACCAGCGGATTGATTTCGAAGAGCGAAGCATCGGTATCTTCATACGCACGGTAAAGCGCCTTCAGGAACGAAACGCATTGCTTGAACGCCTCGCCGCTCAGTCCCAACGCGAAGGCAAGTTCCCGCGCTTCGAAATCCCGGAACCCAATTGCGGGATCGACGAAGACCTTCACGATTTTCTCCGGCGATTCTTCCGCCACTTTTTCGATCTCCATGCCGCCTTCGGTCGATACCATGACGACGTTCTTCGCGGTTCCCCGATCCAGCACGATGCCGGCATAATACTCTTTCAAAATATCGACGCCCTGCTCGATTAATAAACGCCCAACCTTGCGCCCTTCCGGCCCGGTTTGGTGCGTGACGAGCGTCATGCCCAAAATTTCGCTGGCAAGCTGGCGAACCTCATCGAGGTTCTTCGCAATTTTCACCCCGCCGCCCTTGCCGCGACCGCCGGCATGAATCTGCGCCTTCACGACCGCAATCTCCGTCGGCAGCTTCCGCGCCGCCTCGACCGCCTCGTCAACCGTGTATGCCACATACCCCACCGGCACCGGCACGCCATATTTTTTCAGAATCTCTTTTGCTTGATGTTCGTGTATTTTCATTTGGAGGATTTAATTTCTACAAAATTACGAAATTGAGCGCCGGAAGCTTCCGATTTTTTAGTTTTACTTTTGGCCATTCCGATATATTATATAGTGCGTGTTGGATGCGTTTTCATAATTCGCTTCTTTGTGAAAGCATCTCGACCCATTTAAGCGGCAGGAAGTCATTCCGCGCGCTCGGTTAGGTCTTGCAGCTTCACTTCGCGCGTGGTTCGACCGATTTTCGAGACCGTCGCGGCCGCCGAGGTCAGCAACCCAAGCGGGCCCCGCACCGGCAGACCGGCGGACATATAAGTGCTCAATTCCTGGGTAAACACCACCAGCGTGATCGGCACGGCCTGCGCCCACTCGAGCAGTTCCGAAGCGAGGGCCACTTTATCGCGGTAATCGAACGTTGCAAATTCGAAGGAATTTAATATGACGGCATCGGTGAGCGGCTTTCGCATCGGCGGCTTACGCATCGGCGGCTCGCTAGCGTCCGACGGTTCGCCTCCTTCCGCCGGTTCGCCTCCCGCCACCGGCTCGCCTTCATAGACGGCCCTTCGCGCATTCGAAATGCACCGGCCCATCATGCCATAGGGGAACGCCAGGATCGAAACGCGCTCGCGAATCGGCTTGCTGGCTTCCGCATCGTGAGGAATGTGGGAATAAATCGAATCCCGCAGCATCGCCGGGCCGGCGTAACTATTGAGGTAAAGCACTCGGGAACCCGCCGCGGCGAGTTCCAACGCCATCTGCACCGAGCGATCGATATTCGCACGAATACTCTGCGCGGCGACAACATTGACGGCGTTGCCGGCGATTTGAATCAAGCGTTCTTCCTGCGGATCCGGAACGCCGCCCCGCATCGCCGGACGAGAACGCCAAATAATCTTCGGCCTTTCCACAAATTCTTGCGCAAACAGGGAGTCAATTGTGTAATGATTATATCTTTCCATAAGAAATTAGCTAAATTGTGGGATTTCACCCTTTCAATTGATATAACAAGATTATTGGCATAAACATCTCAAAACTGTGATATTATTTACTTAAATCTTAGGGTTTGCATTGTCATATAATACAATTTTTTGGGTGGTGTAAGAAGCATGGAAGTTCGATTCTGCCGGGAGAGGTTCTTCGGGCATGAAGAAAGTCACGGCCGAGCTGTCGAACGAGGAGATTCAATACGCGGAAGCGGAGGCCAGGCGGAAGCATAAGAAGTTGAATTATATCTTCGTCGAGTGGATACGCCGCGGGCTGAAGGTGAGCACACCGACTCCATCTCGCAGGAGGTTTCCAAAAGTGGCACATCTCAAGGATGGGCACCTGTTAACGCAGGAAGAAACCCGAGCCGCAATTGAGGAAGGGCGGGCGTAATCGCGGGAATACTCTCCGATCCAAAATAGTTACACCCGGACGCCCATGGCACGATCCACACAACTCGTCTCGCAGCACTTAGAAAATATTTCGAGCGATGCGCTCGAATCTTTTGCTACGGCATTTTAAACGAAATCACATTCGATTTCGGACCGGGTGAAACCACGTGCTCCGTGCTATACTCCGGATCGAAGTACTCGCCAGCAACGCCGCCTTGCCCGTCACCCCAATTAGCGACACACGCTGAGACATACAGCGTAGTTCCAGCACGAATTCCCTGAGCATGAAGGAATGCAAGGTTTGTCCAATATTCGGCATTCCAACTTCGCCACATCAGAAGATGAGACCCACTCGGTTGTGCATTTGCCGAAGAATCTACGAACGTGGTAATGCCATTAACGGAATCGCGGCTCGTAAACACGTAGAGCTCTGCCGTTTCGAACCCCTGCGAAGTATCGAGAAAGACGGAGTCCACACTGGCTTCAGTCGTCGGAATTGCGAAGAGTCCCATTGTCCACACCGAAGTCAGTCCATCTCGGATAACCTGGACATTGTACGTTCGTGTTAAACCGAACCCTGGCTTCGACGCCGTAATGATATGCGTCCCGATCGGCACGTTATCGAGCTCCCAGCCGCCGTCAGTGTCGGTAACCGCTTGGGCTGCGCCGGAATCGAGCGTAACGGAAATGCCTTCGCTGGGAAGTGAGGAAAATTCGGTTTGGTAAATCACTGCGCGACCCTCCACGCGGCCAGTATAGTCGGGCGCGGGCTGGTTTGGCGGCCGGCATCCGAAAACGCCGAAGACCAGAGAGCAAATCATAACCGAAATAATCTTCATATCGCTATGGGATGATAAATGGGACGGCGTTCGATATTTTGCTGGGTGAGATGGGCACGATCTGACTTTCTACTGGATCATAATAGAAAGAAGAGGAATTGGCTACCCAATATGCGCTAACATAAATCCGGGTTCCAGAAGCAAGCGCATTCCTCACCTGCGGAGGGATCGAAATGCTCCATGGCCCGTTCCAAACAGCCTCTGCCTCTCCGGCATCCCAAAAAAGATGAGTTCCGTTCAGCGTCGTAATCGAATCTCCATCGATCACAATGTAGATATTCCCAACGTTTACTAATCCACTAACTGCTCCAAAGCAGTCGATGGTCGCAACTCCGCGTACAGAGTCATATTTTATGGAGTCCAAAGTAACCGTGCAACCCGGAATTTGAGGTATCGCGACGGAGCTGATGTAAAGGGTTCCAGGTCCAACCACATGTTCCTCGAACCATTTCATCGTCCCATATCCTTGCTTCGTGGCCACAAGGTCATAGCTTCCGATGGGCAGGTTATCGAAATGCCATTCTCCAGAAGAATCTGTCATCGAATAAAGGTTTAGAGATGGGATCGAAACACTCACCCCAAGAGGAGAGACGTAGCCCGCTGAATCCAGAAGTGCAATGTGGCCCGCGATGCTCCCTTCGATGGGAGAAACTGGCGAGCTTGGATTTGAGCAGGAAAGCCCAAAGAAGGCAATCGTGAAGATTCCGTTTTTTCCCAAAGATGTTAAAGTTCTCATTCAATATTTCATCACCACGGATAAATGGTTATAAATGGTTCCGACTGCCGTCCGGGCGAAACAACCTGGGACTGCTGTGTATGGGGATTGAAATCGATACCGTCAGAAAGCCCAGACAAGGAATACATGCAGGCGGTTACAAAGAGCTTCATCCCGGGATGGAACTTTAGGGTATCGAGGAAGAAGTCCTCAGTGGAAGCTGACCAAGTGCTGTCATCAGCCTGTCCAAAGATTGCGGCGAGGTGTATGCTTTTTGCAGGAACATTAGGGGTCGTATTGAGGAAACAAATTAAAGGATCGGATTCGTCGTTATATCCGACCTCGGTGTCTATAGTTCCCTTTATCATGATGGGCCAATCCCCAGGATTATTGCTCCATGCGACGGATGAGACATACAATTTTCGCGTTGGATTTGGGGATAAATTGGCAGATCCGGTATGTGTAGAGTCTCCGCTCGAAACTACACCCCAATAAGCTAAAGTATCGTACCCGCTTGCCGTAGCATAAATATCATACGACCCGAATGGCACATTGCTCAACGACCAACGCCCATTCGAGTCGCTGAAGGTGGAGGCCCCAATAGCAGGAATAAAAACCGTTACGGGCCGGTGTAATGTATCACGTCTCGAGGTTAATGCGTCCGGGGGGCTAAGAAGATGTACCCTTCCTATCAAGGTTGCCGTTGGCAAGGATGAAGCTTCCAATCGCCCGAGCTGCAACCAAAAACCACGATTATCGGGAGCACTTGCAAGAGCTTCCGAATTAAGCGTGCTTCGAAATGCACCGACGTGGGTTTCCCTGAGAACATGAACCTTCTTGTGTTCTACTCTTCGTAAGTAGCTTCGATGTTGCCAAAAGTTGGTTGCCCGGTCCCTTTTTAAAGAGTTGTTTGACTTTGTGGGTAACCTCTATAAGATGAGGACTCGCCAAAAGGCAAAAGGTTACAACTTTAATTAAATTCTCTTCTAAAATCCTTTTCAATTCGCAGTTGGTAAGACCATGAAAGCAGTCTCCCTCACCCCTTTTTCCGCTTCCCCCGCATCGACTGGGTTATCGTCGGCGGCGAATCGGGCCCGAAAGCTCGTCCGATGAAGCCGGAATGGGTGGAATCCATTCACGCGCAATGCGAGCGGACGCGTGGAAGCGGCACGGGAACGGAATTCTTTTTCAAGCAATGGGGCGGAGTCCGCAAGCACGAAACGGGCCGGGAACTTCATGGGCGTACTTACGATGACAAGCCTTTTATTGGTGTCCGCCAATTTGCAAGCCCGCTCGTGCAGCTTGCGCTTCCTCAGCTTTAACTGCTTCGATCGACAGCAAATCGAATCTGTTCGTGCGCGTCGCGAACCTTAACGCTTGTTAATGTGCCTCGAATCACGCAGGCCCGATCCCGGCTTCCACTTCGATGGGAACGATATGCTCAGCGGAGCGTGTCGCGTGGCGTTGCAACAATCGCGCGAGGTTCGACGCGGTAAACCGAATTCTGGTGTGTTGGATTGAACGCTCCTATTATAAGCCCCGCTACCTCACCGATGACTGCGCTTGCCAATATCACAGTCCCAACTTCGCTTGGTGTTAATGGAGGCGGTGGAGGTTCGTCCGTCGAATCGTCACTATTGCTCGCTCCACCAATGACAAGCGCTGCAGATAATGCTCCGGCGAGCGGACCAAAATATGCGCCGCGCAGAAGGCCGCCAATAAAACTCGTCCGTCCGATCGTAACAGAAGCAACGTCATTCAATCCCGCTCCAGACCAAAGCGTGTCATGCTCGAACCATTCGAGAGTATCGTCGCGGACCGTCACGCGGTATGCGTCGTTGCTATAGACCGAATCGT
Source organism: uncultured Bacteroidota bacterium (assembly GCA_963702215.1). Taxonomy (GTDB): domain Bacteria; phylum Bacteroidota; class Ignavibacteria; order Palsa-1295; family Palsa-1295; genus PALSA-1295. Next base: position 2,746,069 of record OY969726.1, on the reverse strand, counting down.
CAACGAAAGTGATAGAAGCGGGATGGTACGTTGTCTCATCGAGCAATTGTTCAAGGAGTTTGGGGTCGTTCGTAAGGCTCAGATTTTTGGTTGAGTCGCAGCCGGCGATTATAAATAGCATCATAGAATACACGACACGGAGGCCATACGATGATTTTTTCATAAGAATTTTGATATAAATTCAAGCCATCGTCTTGTAAGGAACGCCTAAACGATTGTTTCAGCGTTCGCGCGCGCTTAAAAGCAGTTAATGCCACCTGTTAATGTGCTTCAAACCACGTCGGCCCGATGTCCGCTTCCACTTCAATGGGAACGATCATCGGCATGGCGCTCGACATCAATTCCTTTACGAGAGGCATAAGTTCTTTCTCTTCACCCGGCACAACATCGAAAACGAGTTCGTCGTGTACTTGCATCATCATGATGGACTCAAACTTTTTGCGTTCCATTTCGCGATGGATATTAATCATCGCAAGCTTCATCATATCCGCCGCGGTTCCCTGAATGGGCGCATTGATGGCGGCGCGCTCGTCGGCAGAACGAACTGCTTGATTTGAAGCGGCAATATTGCGCATATAGCGCCGGCGGCCTAAAATCGTCTCGACGTAACCATTCTTGCGCGCGAAGATCACGGTATCATCCATGTACTTTCGAATATTTGGGAACGCCGCAAAATATTTTTGAATAATGTCGGATGCTTCTTTCTGCGGAATGCCGATGTTGCGCGCGAGCCCGAAAGCGCCGATGCCATACATAATGCCGTAATTCACGCCTTTGGCTTTGCCGCGCATTTCGCGCGTTACTTCTTCCAGCGGAATGCCATAAACGCCAGCCGCCGTGCGCGTGTGAATATCCACGCCATGCGTGAAGGCTTCGATAAGTCCGGGATCTTTTGTAACATGCGCCATGATGCGCAGCTCGATCTGCGAATAATCGGCGGATAAAATTTGTCCATTCTTAAATCGCGAGACGAACGCTTTGCGAATGTCACGTCCCATTTCCGTTTTGATCGGAATATTCTGCAGATTAGGATCGGTGGAAGAAATCCTTCCCGTTGCAACAACGGCTTGATTGTAGCTCGTGTGAACCATTCCTGTTTTCGGATTCACGAGCTTTGGCAAGGCATCGACGTAGGTTCCACGTAATTTTTGATATTGCCGGTACGCCAGCAGGCATTCGGCGATGGGATGCTCGTGCCGCAAATCCTCGAGAACGGCAGCATTCGTGGAAAGTCCGGTTTTCGTTTTTCGTCCGGATTTCAGGCCAAGTTTCCCAAAAAGAATCTCCTGCAACTGCTTCGGTGAGTCGATATTGAATGGGCCGCCAGCATGTGCGTATATCTGCCGGCAAAGATTATCGGCTTCGCGCTCCATTTCTTTGCTCGCCAATCCCAATCGTTCCGAATCGATCTTCACGCCATGAAATTCCATCTTCGTCAGCACTTCAACGAGCGGGAACTCCACATCTTCGAGCAGTTTCCAAATCTTTTCATCTTCCTTGACTTTGGGCGCGAGCGCATGCTTCAAACGAAGCGTCACATCGGCATCTTCCGCGCCATACTCGGCGAGCTTTGCCGTGGAAGCAATCGCCATCGAGCGCCGCGCATCACCGCCTTTAAGCGCGCCCACGACATCGCCAAGCGGCACCGGACGGTAGTTCAAATGCTCGAGCGCGAGCGCATCCATCGAATGGGAACCATCGAAACGATGGATGTAGGAGGCGATCATCGTGTCGAATGACATCGGTCGTACATTCACACCCTGATGACGCAGGATGAGCGCGTCGTATTTGAGATTCTGCCCAATTTTATTTATTCTGGAATTTTCTAAAACAGGGCGAAGAATATCGAGAACTTCCGCAAGATCGAGACCCATCGTCATCGCGTTTTCCGAAGCAGCGGTTTGTGCAAAAAGGGATGAGGCATCCACATCGGAACCAATATCGGGAAGGCGAATTGGAATATAGAACGCTTCGAATGGTTTGATGGCGAACGAGATGCCAATGATTTCGGCAGTGTTTGCATCCTGTCCGGTTGTTTCGGTATCGAAGCAAATCTCTTTCGTTCTCGATAATAATTTCGCGAGTTCCCTCACGCCATCCATCGTGCGAATCATCACGTACGCATGGGGTGTATGGTGTATATCGCTAATGCCATCGGTTTGACCTTCGGAGAAATCGAACGATTCGAGTTCCTCCTCTTCTGTCCGCTCTTCCGGAGGTTTTTCTTCCGATGTTAGTGCGAGTTCCAATGCTTCAGGTGAGTCTGCTCTCAGCGCCCGCTCTTTTTCCTTCAGGACTCGATTTGCCAGCGATTTAAATCCAAAATCCAGCGTCAGATTTTCAAGCGAATCGAAATCGGGCAACACGCCATAGGCGAGATCCTCGACTTTAATATCCAGCTTTACATGGCAGTCGATTGTCGCAAGCTCGTAGGATAAAAATGCGTTATTTTTCTCGTTCGTGAGCTTATCTTTAATTCCCTTTTTATCGACCTCGTCGAGGTGCTCATATAGCCCTTTAATCGATCCGAATTTCTGGATGAGCGGTGTCGCCGTTTTTTCACCGATTCCGCGCACGCCGGGAATGTTATCGCTCGCGTCACCAACCAGCGCGAGATAGTCGATAATTTGGTTTGGCGCAAGGCCGTACTTGTTCTTCACGGCTTCGATGTCGAAAACTTCCATCGCGCCGCCGTCGCGCGAAGGACGCAGGAGCTTGATGTTATCGGTTACAAGCTGGCAAAAATCTTTGTCGGGCGTGACGATGAGCGATTCAATCCCGTGCTCCGCGGCAGAACAGGCAAGCGTGCCAATAATATCATCGGCTTCGAACCCCGGCATTTCGATGAGAGGAATTTTGAAAGCCCGCACTAATTCCTTGATCTTATCCAACTGTGGAATGAGGTCTTCCGGCATGGCCTGGCGCGTGGCTTTGTAGGCTTCGAATTTCTCGTGGCGAAATGTCGGCTCCGGCCGGTCGAAACAAACGGCGGCGTGCGTGGGAGTATGGTGATCGAGGAACTGAAAGATCGAGGTCATGAAGCCATAAACCGCGCTCGTGTTCTCGCCGCGCGCGTTCGTAAGCGGCCGCGTGACAAATGCAAAATACGACCGGTACGCAAGCGCCATCGCATCGAATAACACGATGAGCGGTTTGCCGTTTTTATCGTATTTGGGTAGTTTCATTTATGGGTTAGATTCTTAATTCTACGTCATTGCGAGGAGAATGATGCGACCGGAATAACCCGTAGGGTCTCCGGCAGAGTCCATCCCGCCTCATTTCGTCTGCCTGTAATCAAGTCTACCACTAGCCCGCCCCTTTCGAAGAAGTGAGTTGAGGAAATCGATCTGTGATTTAGTGAAGTTGGCAAGGTCGGAATCGTAGCTCTCCGTGCAGTTCAAGAGGTTTCCTTCGGGATCAACGCACTCCGGATATTTCAAGCGGAGTTCGGAATCTCGGAAATTTATCCAAAGCTTCTCAGATTGCCTCAATTGCTCTAGCTTTGGTGGCGTAGCCTGGGATAGCTTGAGAAGTGAATCATAAATTACATTCAGGAACTTGTCCAATGAATCCGTCCGGATCGAACTAGTGTAATCTACATTCAGCGTTTCGACGGTAACCTTGTCGTGCTCTTCAACCCCAAGCCACATCAATCCCCCAGCGCCAGAACCCCAGGAACCCTCATGATACCAGACATCATTATCAGTCGTATCCAGTGCCCAGTCCTTAAACTCCCGAGTGAATATTTGATCGTAATATCGAAGGAGCTCTGACGTCGTAGATATCTCCTCGTGGTAGATACCGAAATTAACCATTAAGGGTACTCCGACTAGTTTCGCCACCCGTACCCGGTTGTCCAAATTGATTGCGCCCTTTATTTTATTTACATAATTTTGAACGGAAACTTTCTCAGATCGAGTATAAAATTGTGTCTCCTGCGCCATCGACTCGCAAGAGAGGCAGCATAAGAGCAGCAGAACCAGCGATACACTTTTCTTCCATATCATAGTGGCACAAAGCTCAATCGTCTGCAAATCAGTTCCACTGCGAGTACGATTCGCCGTGACCTAAAGGTCACTGCTACACGGGAACTCATACAGCCTGCACCAGCATGTGCTTCTCACGATCAGCGGCGTACATGAGGGTCGCCGTGATGTCTTCAGGCTCCAAGCATGGAAAATCGCGGAGAATGTCCTCTTTCGTCATCCCCGATGCAAGATATTCGAGAATATCATACACGGTGATACGCATTCCTCGAATGCACGGCTTACCAGCCCGCTGCTTCGGATTGATCGTAATTCGGTCGCGATAGCTCATAGGACTTGTAACACGTATTGGTACAAAAGAATTTATGCCGCTGGTTCCCGAGACGCTTGTCGAGGCTGGCCGCTCAGTCGGTTGCGACCAACGAAGGAAATACCAGCGCTTCTGGCTCAAGGACGTTCGATTTCTGCTCATTCGTGGCTGGACCAAGCCAAACATTCAATCCCGTGAAACTCAATACTAAAGGCATGCAAAGCCATTGAGAAAGTGAGAAACCGCCATATTTCGGATTGCGGCGAATATATTCGACCGCAAAGCGGCAGAGGAACATCCACGATGAGGCGCCGAAGAAAATTCGACCGGCAGGGGTTGGTTTAGCTCCTTTGCGGGCATACAGATAATAAAATGCAATGAAAATTACAAGGCTGTATCCGGATTCGAAAAGTGGCGTCGGCCAAACCGGAGTGGTTGTAGGAACGATACCGTGCGGGAACGTCATGCCAAGGAATGAATTGGTTGGAATGCCATAGCCGCCGTCGCCGGAAAAGAAACAAGCGAACCGGCCAACGCCATAGCCGATGATCCAGCTAAAAGTAATCGAATCCATAACACGCAGGACGTTAAGCTTAAACAGGCGCGCGGTCAGCAAGAGAAACGGAAGGGCAAGGAGATACCCACCGAGGTGGGTCGAACCGCTGTCCCCGCCGAATATGGTTCCCATTGGAACGTGGAATTCCAGGGCGGAAAGTGCCGAAGCCCCGATCGGAGCAAAAATTGCCACGACCAGAAACAAGACGACAAATTGTAAGAAGCCGACACCGATTCGCTGAAAATAAAAGTACGAAAAGCCACCGCCGAAGAGAAATGCGAGGTAAACAAAGAAGCTAAAAGTGTTGAATTTAAGCCCGAAAAGCCAAAAATACTCGCCAAGCATAAGCTCTAATTCTTTTTCTAAAAATCTTTAATTTCGGGAACACGTGTGTGTGTGTGTGTTCCCCACGATACTGAAACTGCTTCGCTGTCGCAATTAAGCCATAAAAATTGAGAAACTATCATGGAATACCTACTTAATAAAATTTCCGTGCGTAAGGCGATGGGCCTTGCATCGCTTTTTATCCTTAGCGCCATACCCTTTTATCATCGACCCCTTGTCCGGTGTGTAATTCCACGATTTGCATTTACTTCCACAGCCCCGCCACTCCGAATGATTGCTTATCAACCGGCGACACGTACTGCGCACCTAATTTTAGCTATTCGTACGTAGATCCTTCCACTGGCAAGACCATCGCAAGTGATAACATCGGCACCATGGACGGGCACACTTGTATCTCTGCTCCCGCTAACACACTGGTTAGCTTCAGCTTCTCAGAAATTAATTGCTATACTGATGCTCATGGTGTGGTTCACTACTACCGGACGGGAAAGGACTACATCGACATCCACGCCACACCGTCTGTATCCCTACAGGGTTTAACGACACCGCCGTGCGGTTTGACAGAATCCTTCGACATTTACTATACCTGCATCAGTTAGAGCGCTCAATTTTTGTCACTAAATCAACCTTGAAGGGCATATCCATGAAAAAACTCATCCTCGCCGCCGGCATCATCTTGGCAATGGGTACCGGCGGTTGCAAACAGAATTCGCAACCAAATCTTTCGGGCACCGCGGCGAAGCACGGCGGACCAATTCCCTTCACAGAAGGCTGGTCGGGCGGCAATCTCTCCGCAACCTTCGAGATCGATAACTGCCTTACACACTACGCCGACAGCTTCGAAACAAATGGGGCTGTCGCCCTCGCCTACCTATGGGATAGTTCATCTTCCGCATCCGTATCCGGCGGAACCGTAGCTCTCAATGGCACTTCGATGCCGACAGTGGACCACTCTGCTGACGGGGATGGGGTTTATTACAGCTTCAATTCCGGAGCGGGACAAACGGTGCCGATGAAGTATGACGCCTCCAGCTTAGTCTTTTCCGTCAGCGGGAATTCTAATTTCGCGGCGCTCTCTGACTCGATCTCCTACGTCAATAAAAAGATGACACTTTCCGCTCCCGGCATTGCCGATTCGCTATCCGCATCCTCGGGGTTTACAATTTCATGGCCCCATGTCAGCGGAAGCGTGGACACGATAGCAATCGAACTCCACGGCGATACAAGCACTTACCTGACTTCGACGTCCGACAATGGCAGCTTTAGTGTTACTCCTGCCATGCTTTCCAATTTTGGGGCAGGTACAACTATCACCGTGGCCGTCACTAGGATCACATACAAGTATGCAACGGCATCAGATGGTCGAAACTACGTCCTTGCGTGCTACTCATGTGAAAACGACGAGCATCCGCTGAAACCGTAGGACAATTGCAAGGAAAAATTGCGTTGCGTTCGCGGCTCACCTAGCCGCGAACGTAAGCCTGCGAATAAGGGTAGTTATCCCATCGGCTACACCGATTCGAGTTTGTACCTGACATCGAACTTCCCGCTCGCGAATTTTTCGCAGCAGGGCCGGCAGGCATAAGTGAGCGCGCGCCGCGTGCGGTAGCGGTACTCTTTCCGGCAATTCGGACAGCGCACTTGGACGGGATAATGCTCCGCGAGATACCGGTCACGTTTGGCGCGGAGCAGTATCGTCATCGGCGCTTTTCGGCCCGATCCGCCAATTTTTTGAAGCACTTCGTAAAATTTTGGCGAATGCGATTGCACGAGAATGTGTGCGATCTCGTGGAGCAGCGTCTCGAAATATTCACGCTCACCATGCTCGACACTCATCGCGAGCGAAATGCCGATCGTGTGGCGAGTCTTGTTGTAATATCCGCCTGTCGAGCGGTGACAAAAAACGATTCTTGGCGCGAGGAGTGAGCCATTGAAATAGTCCTGGTTCACCTCGTCAAATTTTCGCCGGGCTTGTGCCAGAAGGCCGTTTAGCCGAAATAGCCAGAAGAATTCGTTTTCCAGATCGAGTTCCGGCGCCGGGAGACCATGCTTCGCGAGCGCCCGGCGGTAGGAGGCGAGGAGTTCCAATTCCGAGCGTTCCCTTGGCGGCCGAAGGGATTTCTTTTTGACCTGCTTTCGTGGAGCGTGCAATCTTTTAGGGGTGTTGATACTTTATTATGCTTAAACCATGCTCCTAATTTCGAAGTGCGCGGAAAGATATTAATTTTTCTGATTTTGATAATTTCGCCGATGGCTTTGCGCGCGCAAAGCATCGCGGATTACGCCGGCGAATTCCTCGCGCTGGGTGTGGGTGCGCGCTCGCTCGCGCTGGGCGGGGCCGGCGCGGCCATTAGCGAGGATGCCACCGCCGGATATTTCAATCCCGCCGCGCTCGACGAGATTCAGTTCCCCATGGCGGCCGCGATGCATGAATCCCGCTTCGATGGCACCGTCAATTACGATTATGGTGCGTTCGCTATGCCGCTGAATGCGAATTCCTCCGCCGCAATTTCCATCCTGCATATCGGCGTAAGCAATATTTTGGATACTCGGAATGCGCTCGTCGATCTTAATAACAATGGCCAGCTCGATCCGAACGAATACCTCGATTATTCGAAGGTTACCACGTTCGGTAATTACGATTGGGTTGCAATGCTATCCTATGCGAAGATGGTGAATGACCGGCTCTCCTGGGGAGTAAACGCGAAGCTCATCGACCGCCGGCTCGATCCTGAGACAACGGGAACCGGTTTGGGCTTCGATGCGGCTGTGCGTTATCAGCTTAACGATGCGCTCACGCTCGCCGCTATTGGCCAGGATATTACAACTACGCTGCTTTCCTATAGCACCGGAACCAAAGAACTCGTCTCGCCGACCCTAAAGCTTGGCGCGGCATATCTTTGGAATATTAGCACGAATGGCGATCATCGTTTGCTGCCTACGGTCGATGCCGACCTGCACTTCGATAATCGCGGGCCTTCCGATCAGGTCTATGCCGGCGCCCTTTCTGCCGATTTCCACGAGGGAATTGAATACCAATTTAAGAATATCTTCGCGCTGCGGGCTGGCTATAACGATATGCAAATGTGGAGTGTCGGCGCTGGAATCTGGATTTCCAAGCTCCGTATCGACTATGCCTACCTCAACGCCAGCGCGCAGGATCAGCTTGGTGCCACGCACCGCATCAGCATTTCCCTGCTGCTCGATAATCCTAAGTGGCACCGCCCATAACGTTATGGCTCGAACGGGTGGGAGCGTTAGACACGCCATTTCGGTTCAATGAAAAAATGTCGCGTCGCTTTACAATTATTGTGAGTGCATTGATCCTTTCGCTTGTTTTTTCGGCGACGGGTATCACTATCATGTCCCCGAGTTGTCCGATGGCGAAGAAGCATGGGGAATATCCAAACTGCGAGGCGCAAATTCCAAAGCAGGAAAAAAGTTGTTGCAAGGGACACCAGGTTTTTCTCCGCGTGGACCAAAACAGTCCGGTGATGCACGGCTCGTTCTGATCAAACATTACATGCGCAAATACTTTCACCGGACTTATTTTCTCTAATTCCTCTCCAAAGCTTTTCCAGAGTTATTTTACGGATTGCAAATAATTCCTCCCCGCCTGCCGCTTCCCGATCGGTCCTGAGAATTTAGTCCATCAACAGTTCCAAGTGGTTTTCGGAGCACGCGGTTCGTGCTCTGTCGCTATTTTTTAACTTTTGAATCAGGACTATTTTATGCACACAACAATTAAATTTCTAAGCATCGCGCTTGCGATGCTCCTCGTTTCTTCACACCTCACCTACGCAAAGCAAACTCCCTTCACATTGCTGAACGCTCAGAAGCGTACCATTACGAAGGACAGCCTCGACGCCATTCAAGCCGAGCAAGCAAAAGCAATGGTTTCCTCCCCCGGCCGCGCGCTCGTGTTTTCGGATACAAAAGCTGACCTTGTCATTGTGACTGGACCGGAAAGCGATATGCTTTCGTACCGCATTCAGGGTATTCGAAATCCGACGCTTGTCGTTCGCGCCGGTTCCACGCTCCATATTCTTTTTGTCAATGTGGACGACGACATGATGCACAATATTCGCGTTGGCGATGTCAAAGTCCCGGACACGTTTGGGACCGTGGGAACCCCTCCTCTTCCTCCTTCCGAAAATGAAACTTTTTCGGCGCAGGATATTAGGATTCAAGCACTTCTGCCAGGAAAATATCCCTATTTCTGCAGCTATCGCAATCATGCAAAAAACGGAATGCGGGGATGGATTGTCGTCGCAAACGCCAATGCCTCGATGGACGAAATGATGCGCCTGGCCTCGGATACAACCGGTACATCTGAAGATAGGGGGATGGCAGGCATGAAGATGGGCGGAATGAACATGGGTGAAATGGGTGGAATGAACAGGGGACAAACGATGCCAATGACGGGAATGCTGCGGACGGAATCAATGTCGCAGGAGGGTTCAGGTACAAGCTGGCTGCCGGCATCCTCACCGATGTATATGACGATGCTTAGGTTTGACGACTGGACGCTCATGCTTCACGGCCTCATCTCACCGCGTTATGACGATCAGGGAGGGCCGCGGGGGGCCAGCAAATTTGACGCGCCGAATTGGGGTATGGCGATGATTGAACACGACGTTGGCAAGAATGGAAAGATTTCGGGGGACCTCATGATGAGTCTCGACCCCATTACAGAAAATGGGAAAGGCTATCCGCTTCTTTTACAATCAGGTGAGACGTATCAGGGCATAAAGCTGGTCGATTACCAGCATCCGCACGATCTCTTCGCTGAAGTTGCGGGAACGTATAGTCAGCGATTCTCCGAATATTCTTCAGGATATATATATCTGGGTTACCCGGGCGAACCGGCGCTTGGGCCGCCCGTTTTTATGCACCGTCCGAGCGCGATGGCGAATCCGAACGCGCCGCTCAGCCACCATTGGATGGATGCGACGCATATTACGTTTGGAGTCGCAACCGCAGGCGTAACCGCGGGCGATTGGAAGCTGGAAGGTTCTTATTTCAATGGCAGCGAGCCAGATGAGAACCGCTATAATTTCGATCCGCTGAAACTAAATTCGTATAGCGGAAGGCTTTCCTTTAACCCTACAAATGATCTCGCGTTTCAGGTCTCGACCGGGTTCCTGAACAACCCGGAAGGCGACGGTGTCAGTGTCATTCGAACGACCGGTTCCGCAATCTATACTCGAAATTTTGGAGACGGGAATTGGTGGTCCACCACGGCGGCGTGGGGTGAGAACCATGAAGTCGACATTTTAAACCTCGAAGCGGTGTTGCTGGAATCACAATACACCTTGAACGATTGGAACGCCTACTTCCGCGGGGAATATGTTCAGAAAACAAACAGTGAACTAAATCTTGCGGCGAACCCGGATAAAATTAACGATGTGGAAGCCGTCACGCTGGGAATGACACGGAATCTCTTTCACATCGAAGCCATCGGCGTTGATTTCGGAGCGCAAGGCACTTATAATGTCGTTCCTCCATCGCTAGATTCGCTCTATTTAGCCCATCCCCTGGCATTCGAAGTGTATTTCCAGATCCATCCATCTCTAAGGTAAAGGCATTCTTTTTACGACTATGAATTCTTTCGAGAACCCTTAAATAAATTGGAATTAAAAATGAAGGATTATGAATTAGATACGGATTCCTAATTCCTAGTTCTTAATTCCTAATTGCCCGCAAGTGGTTGATTATTTTGCAGTGCTTGGCGTAAAACGGACGGCTTCCGATCGTGAGATCAGGGAGGCGTACCGGCGGCTGGCAAAACAGTACCACCCCGATGTCCATCCCACCGATCCCCATCCCGGCGATCCCGAAGCCGAGCGGCGGATGCAAGCCATCAACGAGGCAAAAATGGTGCTCTTCGATCCGGTGAAGCGCGAAGAACACCGCGTAACGCTCCGCTTGCGGGAGAGCATGTCCATCGAGCGCCTGGAAGAGATCCGGCGTACTTCCCCGTTTCAGGGAACCACGACCTACCGCCCGAAATACTTTCGCCGGCCGAGAAGCATTTGGGACAAGAAATGGAAGAGGTATTTTTATGGCTCCTTAGCGTTCCTCCTGCTCCTGACGGTGGGAATTCTTTCCTATGAGCTTGTCACGCGCGCGAAATTACCATCGGATCCCATCGCCGCCATCATCGCCCGCAACCATCCGGTGCCAAGCCTCTTCCCCGATAGCATTCCTCAGCCGGTGGATACGCTATCGTTCCCGGACGACAGCGGGCCCAAACTTCGGCGCATGGGCGATATTCTCTTTGGGCTCGGCGAATACCGTTCCGCCGCGAAATACTACGAGATGTATCTCAAGAAGGAGCCGGGCAACGATACGGTGATTGGAAGCCTCTCTTACGCCTATTTCAAGGAAGGACAATTTGCTAAAACGCTCGAAGTCCTTTCGCGCGAAATGCACGGGGATTCCAACTTGGTCGTCGCCTATTATAATTTGGGACAGCTCTTTCAGCGGGAAGGAAAACCGTTCGATGCGCGCGATGCCTTCCGCGAATCCGTGCATATCGCCGACAGCATGACCGCCATCGGCAAACACCCTCCAGAGCAAGCGGCACGAGCGCGGAGGATGCTCTCCAAAATCTCGTGAGAGAAATGCTCCTCGCTCGCCACGCGTGCGCATGAGTTCACCACGTCCGGCGCGGACTTTGCTCCCGAATCCCAGACCAACCGGTTGTAGCGACATTGGCCGAGCCTCGCCGTAAGCAAACGCGCGAGATGATCCGTGCCGCTACACGTAACCATTCACATTTTTCATTGCACACAGAACATGGCAAAACTTAATAATTTACAGGACGTGTATCTCGACGAACTTCGGGATCTTTACAATATGGAAACTCAGCTCACGAAAGCGCTGCCTCGCATCGCAAAAGCCGTGAACCACTCGGAACTAAAAACGGCGATCGAAAACCATCTCGCGGAAACGGAGCAACAAGTCGAGCGCCTCGAACAAATCTTCGAGATGGCCGGCCAGAAAGTCCGCGGCAAAAAATGCACGGCGATGGAGGGTATCCTCGAAGAAGCGCAAAATCTTCTTTCGATGGATATTAACGATAATGCCTTCGATGCGGCGATCATTGGCGCCGCACAGAAAGTGGAGCATTATGAGATCGCGGGCTATGGCACCGTGCGCACCTGGGCGCGGCAGTTGGGCTTCGACGATCAAGCGGAACTACTCGAGGAGACACTCTCGGAAGAAAAAGCCGCGAATGAGAAGCTCACCCACTTAGCAACCGAACTCATCAATGAGGAAGCTTCGCACGGCGAACCCGCCTTCGAAATGGCGCACGATGGGTACGAAGGATCGTCAAGTTTACGCCGGAGGTAGGGTTTCGGGTTTGGGGTATAGGCATGGGATATGGGCATAGTGCTTGCGGATAGGAGATAGGGTATAAGGTATGGACTTGAGCTTCTCATACTTCATATCCTATATATCCAGAGCACTAAACCTAAACCCTATCACCCTATACCCTACCCGCCTTTGGGAACTTCGAGCGGGCGGTCGCGATGGGTGAGAATCCAGTCACCATTTTCGACGAGGGCTTCGCGGCCAAGTTCGGCGAGGAATGATTGTGCTTCGTGCAGTTTGCCATTCTCGATGAGTTGTGTCAGATGCTCTTTCGCGCGGTGGTAGAAAATGCTCATGCGCGTATATTGCCGCTTGTGCTCCGCATAGGCATTCTTCTCCAGGTAATGTTGCATTAGCGCCGCAGCCACCGGCATTACAGCGACGAACAGGATGATGGTATTGCTTGGAACGCCGATCACAATCTGCACAACGGCGAGGGTCAGTGCCGCGCCAAAAAGCAAGGTAACCTTTCTTTCCTGGCGGTGCAATTTTTCGTGATCGCGATGTGCGGCGCGCGAAAAATAATTTGCTTGATCTTCCACCCAATGCTTTAGAACGAGCTTAAGCCGTTCCGGATCCGGAAGCGGGCGGGGATCCTTTTTGTCCGCGCAGGTTTCCGTCATGCAACTTCGGACGGCATTGCGAATCCATTCGAGCTCGCTTTTTTGCTTACGCAGATAGTAATCGGCGACGGATTCCTGAATATCGGCGAGCTTCCAGAAAAACTGGACACGAAGCCCTTCGGCTAACGCGCGGTAATCTAAATAGCGCGCCTGATAGCCCAGCCGATCCGCCCATTTGTACGAGATATACGCGCACACGAACATACCCAAATATAGCACCATCATCGGCGTCTCCGGAACCAAGCCGGAATAGAGCTCGTAAAAAACTGCCGCCAGCCATACACAGGTCAGGAGGACCCGTAGCACCCCAAACGTCCGCTTTTGAAACCGCTGGGATAAAACGTCGGCGATTGCGTAGAATGTGCGGATACCCTCGAGCGGAGTTGGAACGAGGGCGTTCAAAGCACTTGGAAAGAGATACTCTTCGCTTTCGTGGCAGTGCAGGTGGATTGCGCCGGCGTGTCGGATCGCATCCTGATTCAGCATTTCCATTCGCTCGTAGATATCGTCGTAGGCTTTGATCGCCTCGTCGTTCGAACCGTAGGCTGCGGGATAGAGCCTGTTAAGCGAGAAGGACACTCCGGGCGGCTCGGCATTCGAATCCCGAGGAGTAACGATCTGATAAACCGGACCGCGGTCCGGGGCATTCGAGCTCGCTATGCGCCGGAGCAAAAGGCGTCGGAATGCCTTCTAATTTGAAGCGCACGACCTGGGAAGTACCCCCCATTTTATTTAAGTGGATTCCATCCCACAATGCCAACAGGATTGTGCTGTGGGCGGAAAGATGCGCGCCGACTCGAGCATATTGCATGGCCCGGCCCTTCCCATGCTCGGCAACATCCTCACTTTGAAGTCCATCCATCAAAGGAAGTTCGAAAAAATGCTCGGCCGCTTGTAAAAGCGAATAAAATTCCTTTCGCGATGGCTCATCGAAATCCGTCTCGTAAACGGAAATCGGCATCGGCAATACGGCGATGAGCCGCATGCCCTGTTCGAGCGCCACTTTTGCAACCAGCCTGTCCGCACCTTCGGCCAGGGCGCTGAGCAGAACGAAGGGGGTTGTCGGATAGAGTTGTTCCAGCCGTTCGAATTCGCTCCGGACCGCGCCCTCGATGCGGGGCGTATCCTCCGCTCGCAAATCCCGATGGCCGGTCACCCCGATGATGAGCGGCAGCGGACCCTTCGCGCCGCGCTCCGGTTTCCTCCAAAGCGAATTTTTGAATTCGGAGGCGATAAATTCTTCGATCGTGCTTTCGGTCGTCGCGGCGGGATGGATACCGTGACCCCGTGTTAGTACTGCGGCTTGTTGCATTCTTTGAAGATAGGGTAAAAACGTGTAACCTGCGAAAAGTTTGCTCTTTTTATCCGATGGATTCCTCCCTTCGCGAAATGGACGATGCCGAATGCGCGAATTGCGCCGCGCAGCGGCGCAAATCCCGCAGCACACGCACTGGAATCCGGAGTAGCTTTTTCTAAGGAACTGAACCCGAGCAAAACGGCCTATTATGCCATTCATTTCTGTTTTTTCGTATTCTACTCAATCCGTATGAAACATAGTTTTAGATTTACCATCGCAATCGCGGCAGCGTTCATCGTTACTGCGGCCTGCGTTACCATCACTCACGCGGCGAGCATCGCCGGCACAAAATCGAACACGGATGCGCAATCATCCACGGATGCGCGATCATCCACGTATGAGCAATCATCCTACAAACCACCCATCACCGGAACGAAATTGGATCAATATACTGCACACCCCAAGCGCCTGCTTGTTATCGTTACAAAGCAAGGCACCATCAAACTCCAGCTCTTCGAAAAAATCGCGCCGAACCACGTCGCGAATATCATCGATCTCGCGAACACCCATTTTTACGATGGAACCTATTTCCATCGCGTCATCCCCGGCTTTATGATTCAGGGCGGAGATCCGAATACCAAGGATGACAATTACAACAATGACGGCCAGGGCAACGGGCCTCGAATGCTCAAAGCAGAGTTCAATGATATTCATCATACGCGCGGGATTCTCTCGATGGCGCGCGCCAATGACCCTAATTCCGCTTCCTGCCAATTTTTCATTTGTGTGGCCGACGCGGGATTCCTCGATCACCAATATACCGCCTTTGGCCAAGTGGTCGATGGAATGGATGTGGTCGATAAGATTGTGAACCTGCCCGATGTTACCGGTGCCCCGCCGCAAGTCGTCCAGCAGCGCGGAAAAAATCCAGGCCGAACCGCGGAAGTCACGAAGGTTTACGTCGAAAACGAGTAAGCCAGAACGCGGATTACGCGGATGGATTTTCAGGATTAGCGTCGATGGATCGAAGAGCGCGCAAGAATGCGCTGCTCCACGAAGGATGTGAATTCATAAACCTGAGAGACTTTAATCCTTGGGAGATTTACGAGCCAGCAAAAGTAATCCAGAAAATTCGCGGCATCCGCGTAATCCAGCTTCTGAACCCCTGCTCGGCGCCCACGTTTCAACGGCGGGCGGATTAGTTACCGGGTTCGACCGGGCGGAAACGCTCGGCATCGCCACTTTCCAGCTTTTCGTAAAAAATAACAAGCAATGGTTTGCGCCGAAAGATATTTCGGTGGAAGAAATTGCTGCCTTTCGCGAGCGCCGAAAAAAATGGAAGGCGCGCGGGCCGTTGGTTGCGCATGGATGTTACCTGCTCAATCTCGGTTCCTCCGATCCCAAAATCCAGGAAACCTCCCGCAATAGCTTCCTACTGGAACTTACTCGCGCCAACGCGCTTGGTATCGAATATTTTGTGTTTCATCCCGGTTCCCACGGCGGCATGGGCGAAGAATCGGCAATCGCCAATATCGCGAAAGCAATAAACTGGATTCACGCGCGAACGCCGGGATTTACCACGAAGACTGTGCTCGAAGGAACGGCGGGACAAGGTTCGGCCGTCGGCCAGAAATTCGAGCATCTTGCGATGATCTTATCGAACGTGAAGGATGCGGACCGTATGGGCGTGTGCCTCGATACATGCCATCTCGTTTGCCGCCGGATACGATCTTCGCACACCGGAAACCTACGGGCGAACGTTTGAAGCATTCGGTTCACTCATCGGCTTCGAAAAGCTTGTGGCGATTCACACCAACGATTCGAAAAAAGGCTTGGGAAGCCGCGTCGATCGGCACGAGCATATTGGCAAGGGCGAAATTGGTATAGAAGCTTTTCGTTTGCTGATGAATGATAAGCGCCTCGCCAGTATTCCCAAAATCCTCGAAACCCCAAAGGACGAGCAGATGACCGAAGATTTCGAAAATCTCGCTACGCTGCGAGGCTTGCTCCGCAAGCCTCGAACCGCTTCAAAAAGCGTATGACAAATCCGCCTGTGCCCCAGCCTTACTCAGCCAGATGCTATTTTGCGGCAGAAGCTCGCTCGCCTGCGCCACCACATTGAGTTCAATTCGTGAAGATAGGGAAAATGCCGCGCCGAGCGATTGATGCGTGAGCAAACCATCCGTGGAACCGCCGGCCATAATTTCTGCAAAGGGTCGAATGCTGCCGGAACCCAGTGCATAGCGGTAACTTCCTCCCAGCCAATAGACGCGAGTGAGCGATGCCCCTGATACCGTATGCACTTCGCCGATGATATTCGCGTACGGTACGCCACCGTGGCTAAAGGTGGTATCTTGGTACGTCGTAAAGTAACTATTTTTGCTCAGGACAAACGCTTCCTCACCACCGATCAGGCGAATGGAAGTATTCCGTGAAAACTCATAACCGATTCCTGCAAAAGCATCGCTGAACGAGAACTGACGGAACGAGGCATTGGAACTAAATTGCTGCGAAAGCGCGCCGCCAATCGTTGCAAAGAATTTTCTTTCGTGCTCCGTTTCTGAATCTGAAATTGCAATGGGCTCGATTGGACGTGTATCGCTACTTAGAGACGGCATGGGAAGAGCCCCATCGCGAGCATCAACCCAGCCGTGTAGCACCTGAGCCTTAGCTCCGGTCAAGCCGGAATCCTGGCTCAGGGCGGTATTTGCCAACGACACTTCCTTAGTGGCGCGATTCTTTCGGGAAAATGTTTGCTCGGAATGTGGCTGTTCGTTGGACGATAGTGGAATCGACGAATGCGACGCTGCCCTAATGTCCCTGGCCGTCCTTGCCGTCCCTCCCCTCCCTGCGATGTGTCTGGGAGCCCGGTTTAGGACCAAAATCCCCAGAACAGCCATTCCACTCAGTGTAATTATGGCAGCCGCTTTAGCCCACGGCATCGCAAGCCTTGTGCTGCGTTCTGGCGTAGCGGCAACAAGCTCCGCCATGCGCGCAAATGGAGTCCGCACCTCACGTTCTCTGAGCGGCTCCAAATAGTCATCGTAACTTTTATTATGCATAGTGTTCCTCGACGCGAAGGAGAAAGGGAAGCTCGGATTCAGCTTTTTTTGCCGCGGGTCGTGATTTTATTTCGGGCGCCATAATTCCCAATGCCCGCGTAAGCTGCTCTCGACCGCGTTTCAGCCGCGATTTCACTCCAGAGAGCGTCCCGCCTTGAATATGCCGAATTTCTCCCAACGAAAGATCGGAAATATCGAAAAGTACGACGGTCTCCCGCATTTTTTCGGGAAGTTTATCCAGTGCATCCATGACGATTCGAATTTCCGCCGCGGTCTCCGGCAAGGGATTCGTGTCTTCAATTTTTCGCGCGAGCGTCTCGTCGAATGGCACGCGCTTGCGCTCCCGATAGCGGCCACGCTTGTGCAGCCGCGAGGCAATTTTAATGAGATAATGCAGGAAGCGATCATCCACCGTTTCGGGATCGAACTTTTTCGAAGGCCGCAAGCACGGTGGCGCTCACGAGGTCCTCGGCATCCATCTCGTTTCGCGTAACGGCCAGCGCATAGCGAGAGAGCCGGTCATAAACCGGCTCGAGTAGTTCGAGAAATTCCCGTTCGCGGACTCCAGTCATCACTGACCCTATCGTCGCTTATGGAAGTTTGATGCGATGCTCGACGATGTATGGCGACTGAGCCTGTTGAAAGTAAGTGAAGTTCGCCTTCGGCATTCGCGCAAGAAGGTGGCTTCGGATCGTGACAATCGTGCCACTCCTGTTTGGCGGTTCGTTAAACCCAATCGACGCGTTGACCAGTGTGTCATTGTCCAGATACGGGGAAATATCGCCATCCGAAGTGAATCCGGAATCGGAGGAAACGGTCAAGAAGTCCTGTATCAGGCTATCCGGACCCGAAACACTACCACGCATGGTAAGGAGTCCTAAATAATAGGTTGCGGTGGAATCCTGGGTTGCGTTTATCAACGTGAAGGGGAGTGAATCCATCGGCAGTGCCTGGATCGCTGAGCTTACCACGAAGCCGACTCCCGCACCGCTGAACTGATACTGCGGGATCAGAAGCGTGTTGAAGCCCGGTTTCGTCAGCAGCAGATCGTAGATACCAGCCGGAACGTTCTCCATGACCCAGTCGCCGGACGTGGTGCTCGTTGCCTGGAGGGTTGTCCCCTCGATGCGCACCATTGCACCAGCATAGTTCAAGAGAGTGTCGCCCATGGCGCTCACCAAAGCGACATTGCCGCGAAGCATCCCGGTATCGGAGTTTTCGACGGTTGTAGAATTTTTGCAACCGCCGACGAGCGCGGTGGCGAGAAGCACGGAAAGCAGAATCGAAAGTCTCATATTATATTTTGGTTAACGTACAATGGAATATGACCTAAAGCCGCGTAAAAGTTTCACGCCGACCGAAAATCCCTGCACCGAATTCTTTCTTGCACTGTTCTTGCTTACTTCAAAGGGATTCTTCGCTGCGCTGACCTTTGCTTCGCTCCGGTCCGCTCCGCTCAGAATGAAGGTACAAACAAGCTTCATCATTCCTAATTCTTATTTCCTAATTGCCGGAACAACTTCTTTCTCACGAGCAGACGCTCATTCAGGAACGCGAGTACGTGCCAAACGGGCACGACGCCTCGCGCGATTTCACGCTCGCCGATTTCCTTCCCAAAAACGAATGGACGATCGACGATGCCGTCGAGACCTACAACATCGACCGGTGGGGTCTCGGATATTTTGGCATTAACGATGCAGGCCATGTTACTATTTCGCCTGCGCGTGAAGCGGGCGCCACGATTGACATTATGGATGTCCTGAAGGACGCGGAGGAATGGTCACTTCGGTTCCCACTTGTCATTCGGTTCCAGGATTTGCTGCGCGACCGCGTGGTAACCTTGAATAAGGCGTTCGCGGATTCCATCGCCGAACAAAATTATCGCGGTACGTATTTCGGCGTATTTCCGATCAAAGTCAATCAACTGCGTGAAGTGGTGGAAGAGATCGAGGATGCGGGGCGTCCGTTCCATTATGGCCTCGAAGCTGGCTCGAAGCCGGAACTCTTCGCCGCGCTTGCCACGCATTCTGAGAACGACTCCATCATTATCTGCAACGGCTATAAGGATACCGCCTTCATTCGCACCGCGCTGCTCGGAAATAAGCTCGGCAAAAAAGTGATTATGATTGCCGAGAAGGTCGAGGAAGTAAAATCCATCATCGAAGTCGGGCGCGAAATTGGCGTGAAGCCGATCATCGGCGTGCGCATTCGCCTTGCGGCGAAAAGCACGGGGATTTGGTCCACCTCCGGCGGCGAATCGGCAAAATTCGGGCTTTCGACGATGGATTTGGTCGAGGCTATCGACTATCTCCAGAAGAATGACGCGATTGATTCGCTCCAGCTTGTCCATTTCCATATTGGCAGCCAAATCCCGGATATTCTTTCAATCAAGCGCGCCACGCGCGAAGCCACGCGCTATTATGCAAAGCTCGTGAAGATGGGCCTCACGGGAATCAAATATTTGGATGTCGGCGGCGGCCTGGGCGTCGATTACGATGGCAGCCGAACAAGCTTCCACTCTTCCACGAACTACACCATGGAAGAATATGCGGCGGACACCGTCTATAATATCATGGATGTATGCGATGAAGAATCGTGTGCCGCATCCGCATATTGTTTCGGAGTCGGGCCGCGCGATTGTGGCGCATCATTCGCTGCTGGTCGTGCGCGTGTTCGGCGCCATCGAAAAGACGAAAGCGGAATACGATCTGACCGTAAAACGCACGCGATCACAAATGGGTGAAGCAACTTTTAAAAATCAAAGAGCGCATCGAGGAAAATCCGCGCGATGCCCTGCACGATACGCTGCAGATTAAGGATGAATCGCAGAACGCGTTCGATCTTGGAATTCTCGATTTTCGGACAAAGGCGAAAATCGAGACGTTTTACTGGCACATCGTCGAAGAGATTGCGGAACTATTCAAACGCCGCGCGGAGGATCCGAATATCGAAGAAGAAATCCCCGAAGAAATTGCCGATCTTACGCCGCATCTGGCCGATCAATATTTATGTAACTTTTCCGTGTTCCAAAGTTTGCTCGATCACTGGGCGCTCGGGCAGATCTTTCCAATCATGCCCGTGCATCGGCTGAACGAGCGCCCAACGATTCACGGCACGCTGGTCGATATCACGTGCGATTCCGACGGCAAAGTTTCGAAGTTTGCGGATATCAAAGATGTTCGAACCACGCTGCCACTTCATCCGCTTCGTTTCCTAACCATGGCGGTCCCCCGGAACCATATTACCTTGGCTTCTTTCTGACGGGCGCATATCAGGACATCATGGGCGATCTGCACAATCTTTTTGGTCGCGTAAACGAAGCGCATGTGTTCCTCGACCCCGATGAAGAATCCGGATTTTATATCGAGGAAACGATCCCCGGGAACTCCATCTCCCAAGTGCTGGAACTAACGCAATATCATGAGAAGGAACTTGTGCGGCGAATGAAAGTACAGATCGACGAAGCCATCAAATCCGACCGCCTCAAACCCAACGAAGGAATGCGCATGCTCAACGATTACGAAAAAGGATTGCAGGATCATACGTATCTGACGTTTAATGGGAAGGGATGATGGCGCGCAGGCTTGTCGTTCGTCGTGCCTTGAATGGTCATTCCTATTTTAAGGATTGGCTGCAAGGTCTGGAAAAAAATATCCGTTCTCGTATTCAAAGCCGGTTGGATCGAATTATTCTTGGAAATTTTGGCGACTCGAAACCAGTGGGTGAAGGTGTCCAGGAACTTCGCATGCACTTTGGACGTGGATGGCGTGTCTATTATGGAATTGATGGTCCAGAAATCGTACTTCATCTCACCGGTTCGGATAAGGGCGATCAGGATCAAGCGATTACACTGGCTAAAACTCTTTGGAAAGAATACAAGTTACACAAGCATGCCGACTGAAAGCTGGGATGATTATTTACTGGAGGAACTTCGCGACCCGGAAATGGCCTCCGGGTTTCTTTCGGAAGCATTCGAAACAGGAACTCCGGCGGAGATTGTCCATGCAATAGAACGTGTCCTTGCGGCCAACGGCGCCACAAATGGGAAAGGAGTTCCGGAAGAACTCATTGCGCTCCGAGATTTGGGTTTACACTTTAGCGTGAGGTCTGTTCCAACGCTCGCTGCTTAGATTCTTCGAAGCCTTAGTATGGTAAGGGATATGCCAACAAAGCCGTGGAAATCTATTCGTGACGAAGAGCTCCGCGACCCGGAGATTGCCTCTGCATTTCTATCGGAGGTATTCGAGACGGGTAGCCGAACGGAGATCGCGCTGGCGCTTCAATACGTTCTTGAGGCGAATGGCGCAAAGCCGGAACCAAATAACCTCGACGAGTTAGTGCAATTACGCAGCCTTGGCTTGCGCCTCAGCATCACGCCCTCGCACGCCCTTGCTGCGTAGTCTCCACGCCAACAAAAATACGATCAACACCAGCGATGCCGGCACGATAAAAATCTCTCCCTTCATGGTGGTAAACAACAATCCCGCCGAAAAACAATCCCAGGATCGATGCCAGCGAACCAGCGCTGTTACCAAGTCCCTGGATATAGCCCTGATGCTCCGCTCCGGCGCGGCTGCGAAAGAATGGAAAGATAGGAGGGCCACATCAGGCCATTGCCTATCGCATAGAGTACGGCAGCCGCATACGCGAAGGCGGGCTGGGAACTAAGCAGCGAGAAATAGCTTAAAATGACGATAAAGGTGCCCCATATCGTAAGCTGCTCCGCGCTCGTGCGCGTATTGAACCAGGAAATAATCGGTCCTTCGGTAATCACGATGACGACCGAATAGAATGGAAAAAAATATTCCTATTTCGGCAATCGACCAATGGAGCGATTCCGTTGCATAGAGCGGCATCGCAACCACGAATAGGCTGAATGCCAGGAAAAATACGAAAGTAAATTGCAAGAAGTAATGGAATTTAATCGAGCGCCAACGCGGAGCGAATTCCCTCTTGCCAGTCGCCGCGGCTGGAGCATTGGGATTGCCTGGGCTGAAGCATCCGTGTGACTTCTGGCGTGCTCGGTAGTTCGATGGCGCGGATGCGACTCCGGGAGGAAAAACAAGATGAGCAAGAGTGCCGCAACCGAAGTTCCCAGCGCCGTGTAAGTCGGCAGGATCAAGTCCAAGGGAGGTTTGGGCAAGTGCGCCCGCGAGCGCGGGCCCGAGAATAAATCCCAGGTTCCCAGCCACTCCCATTTTCCGAAATCGGCTTTGCGCTCGACCATCCGTCGCAATATCGGCGATGTAGGCATTGGCGACGGCAATATCGCCCGCCGTCAGCCCATCGACGGAACGCGCGATAAATATTGCCAGCATGGGCAGGTGAGAGAAACCGCGCCTGTAATCGAAGTAGAGAATGCGCCCAGCACCGTCATCGGCAGCCGAAATGCAATGATAAAAAGAACCCACGCTATCCCGGAACCGAGCACGCTGAGGAAAAGCAATCGTTTTCGGCCAAAGCGATCCGAAAGCTTACCGAAAATCGGCGCGCCAATCAGCTCGAACGCCGAATAGCTCGCACCGAGCGCGCCATACAGAACATTCCCGCCATGGAACCGCTGGACGATATAAACCAGCGATGGCAGCACGATCCCATACCCGAGTGTACCGATAAAGCTTACCGCAAGAAGCGGGAAGATTGATATTTTGCGCGATTGCGACATTTACGAAATTACGAAAACATTTTGCCTTCCTGCGTGTAGTATCATTTACGATGAAACTTTCCCATCTTGGCATTGCCATGCGCGATCTCGATTCGGCGGAGAAGCTCTTCTCGAAGCTCTTCGGGAGAATCGACATATCCATCACGAGGAAGTGGCGGAGCAAAAGGTGCGAATCGCGTCGTTCCCTGTGGGTGACGCGATGGTGGAACTTACGCAGCCATTGGCCGAAGATTCGCCACTCTCCAAATTTCTTGAAAAGCGCGGCGAAGGAATTCATCACATTGCGCTGGAAGTCGATGATGTCGTGAAGGAATTAGCGCGATTGAAAGCGGAGGGATTTCAGCTCATCGACGAACAGCCACGCACCGGTTCCCATGGCATGATCATCGCATTTCTCCATCCGAAATCGACGAATGGCGTGCTTATCGAATTGTGCAATTGCAAAGACCATCCCCCAGCCCTCGACTTCCTTCGCTCCGCGGAGGCGAGCGGCATGAATTCCGAAAAATCCGTTCCGATGGACGATTTGCACTCGCCCACGAATCCAGACGAGTTCGATCAGATTCCCTTCCATGATCGATGAACTCGAACAGGAAGAAGATGCAATCGGCATAGCGACGGAGGGCGCACATTTTCGGCTTGCCGTTACCGTTGATGATATGACGCTCGAAGAGAAACTTGATCGCTCTGCCGAAGGAGCCGGGCGTGTATCAATTCAAAAATGCGCGCAGGGCGGGTGATTTATGTCGGCAAAGCGAAAGTGCTGCGCAATCGGGTCCGCTCCTATTTTCTGAATTACCGGCGCGGTGTTGGCGATGGCAAATTCCGGGCGCTCGTCTCGAAAATCGCGGATGTGGAACTTATTCTCACCGATAGCGATGTTGAAGCGCTGATCTTGGAAAACACACTCATTAAAAAGCTCAAGCCACGCTATAATGTCAGCCTGCGCGATGATAAAACGTATCCTTATGTGGTCGTAACCAACGAGCCTTATCCGCGCGTGTTCGCGACGCGCAAGAAAAATTCGCGATGGCTCGAAATATTATGGGCCGTATACTGAGGCCGGTTACCTCCGCTATTTGCTGAAAACCCTGCGCGATATATTCCCCATTCGCACGTGCGATTATTATCTGGACGACCAAATTGTCGAGCGTGGAAAAATTAAGGTCTGTCTCGAATATCATATCAAGAAATGCGAAGGGCCGTGCGAGGGATTGGTCACGAAGGAACATTATCGCTCCATGATCGAGCAGGTGCGGAAATTGCTTTCGGGCCGAACGCGGGATGTGGAGCAAGCGCTGAAAGCCGAAATCACTCGGCTTTCCGAGGAGCTTCGCTTCGAAGAAGCGGCTCGCATACGCGACCAACTTCAGATTCTTTCCGATTACGCCAGCAAGCAGAAAGTCGTGAGTGAAGATGAATTCGATCGCGATATGTTCGCGCTCGCGCATGAAGATGATGATGCGTGTGGTATCGTTTTCAAGGTCCGCGATGGCAAGCTTATCGGGCAAGCAGCATTTCTTCTTCAGCAACATCGAAGGCAAACCGGATGCCGAAATTCTCTCGGCGCTGATCGAACAATATTATTCTTCCGCCGAATATATCCCCGAAGAAATCCTGCTTCCGCTCGAATTGGAAGAAGAAGATACGCTCGCGGCCTGGCTTGGACGCCGGGCGAGGGAACTATCGGTCGATGAAGAGGCGGGCGCGATGAAGCCGCCAAAAATTGTCCATCCGAAGATCGGCGAGAAAGCAAAGCTGATGGAGATGGTGCGCTCGAACGCAAAGTTCCTGCTCGGCGAGATCAAGCTGCAAAAGATGAAGGAGGCCGATCACATCCCGCATGTACTGAAAGCGATCGAACGCGATCTCCATCTTAAAAAGCCGCCGCGCCGAATTGAGTGCTTCGATAATTCGCACTTGCAGGGAACGGAGTACGTCAGCTCGATGGTCGTCTTCGAAAACGGAAAGCCGAAGAAATCGGAGTATCGTAAGTATAAGATTCGTTCCGTCGAAGGCAACGACGATTTTGCCGCCATGCGCGAAGTGGTGCGCCGCCGTTACTCCCGCGCGCTCGCAGAGAAGACCGATCTGCCCGATCTCATTATCATCGATGGCGGCAAAGGCCAGCTTTCGAGCGCGTATGAAGTGATGTCCGAGCTCGATCTTGCTGCGATTCCGATGTTCGGCCTCGCCAAGCGGCTCGAAGAAGTTTATACTATTTCTTCGCTCGATGCGCTCATTCTTCCGCGATCGTCCAGCAGCTTGCGGCTGCTTCAACACATTCGCGATGAAGCGCACCGATTCGCGATCACGTTCCACCGCCAGCTTCGGGAAAAACGGACCATCCAAACCGAGCTTACGCAAATTCCCGGCGTCGGCAAACGGACGGCCATAAAACTGCTCGAACGATTTGGTTCCGTCGAAGGCGTTCGCGCTGCAAATGAGCCGGAATTAGTGAGCGCGGTTGGTTTGAAAGCGATGAAAGTTATTGTTAACTATTTCAAGGATCGTGAACTGGCCGAATCGACCAACGATTCCACCGGCCAGGATGCTGAAAATGAGACCGTCGTGGAGGTCATCGAATGAGCTTCGATCTTTCCGGAACCGGAACGCTTCTCGGCATCGAAACATCCTGCGATGAAACGAGCGCGGCCATTTTGCGCGATGGAACCCTCGCGTCGGTTGTCGTCTCATCGCAATTCTTCCACGAGCGGTTTGGCGGGGTAGTACCGGAGCTTGCTTCGCGCGCGCATGTGCGAACCATCCTTCCAATTATTAAAGAAGCCTTGTCGCAAGCAGAGATCTCATTGAATAACGTGGACGCCGTAGCAGTAACGTATGCGCCCGGCCTCATGGGTTCCCTGCTCGTCGGTTTGAATTTTGCGAAAGGCTTATCGCTCGGCCTCGGCATTCCGCTCATCGGAATCCATCACATTGAGGCACACGTGTTTAGCGCACTCCTGGAAGCGCAGCGGCCCGGCGTGCCATTTATCGCATTGATCGTCTCCGGCGGCCATACGATGCTGCTGCTGGTTAAAGACGTTGGTAACTATGTTCTGCTGGGTGAAACCCTGGACGATGCCGCCGGTGAAGCCTTCGATAAAGTTGGAAAAATGCTGGGGCTTGGCTACCCCGCCGGACCGGAAATCGATCGGCTCGCTCGGAAGGGAGATCCGCACTTTGTCGAATTCCCGCGAGCCATGCTGAATGAACCACATTATGATTTCAGCTTCAGCGGCATTAAGACCTCCGTGCTCCATTGGCTCAAAAACCGGGATGGACGTGGAACCGCGCCACTACAGGCGCGCCGCATCCAATTTCGGAATCGGTTCGGCAGGATGTTGCCGCAGCCTTTCAACGAGCCGTCGTGGATGTTCTCGTGCTGAAAACCATGCGCGCCGCGGAGGAGCATGAAATTACCGATATTGTCTGTGCGGGTGGCGTAAGCGCAAACAGCGAATTGCGCGAACGTTTTCGACTGGAGTGTGCGCGGCGCGGAATGGGGTTTTTCGTTCCGCGGCCGCTCTTTTCTACCGATAACGCCGCGATGATCGCCATGTTAGGAGCGCTGAAACTCAAGCGCGGCATCACCGACGATCTATCGCTCACGGCGCTTCCTCGCTTGCCGCTTGCCGAACGTGCGCATCCGGTCTGACGTTATCGCAGCCGTTCTCGTTTACGATCGTTATATGAATCCCCACTCGCCGCTGGATTACCGGAACTGGATGCGCACGGAGTTCCCCAAGCTCAATCAGAGCTTGGATGATGAGCATTCGACCGATTCCCTCGTATTATTTCGCGCGGGAAATTGCGCCCATCGAGAATGCAATCGCGGCGGATCACACCTTCGAAATCCGCGAGCGATTCACCTATATTTCGATGCTCCACAGCGCGGCGTACCACCATCGAAAAGCCGCGTTGGAAAAAGGGATTCGCGTTCCGGAATACTACGAGGCCGCGGTTAGTGCCATCGAGATCGCGATGATCGAACTGGCGGATACGATAGGCGTTGAACATCGCTTTCTTTCCGCATTCTATTTATTTTACAATCCGGAGATTCCCGATCTGAATGGAACCTTCGCACAGTTCCGGCCGACCGATTATGAAACTGCATTCCTCCGCATCAATCGTGAGGGAACGCTTCAATATAAGCAGGGTGCTCAAGCATTATCACAAGCGCACGAGCTTCTTTCGAACCCCCTGCCTTCACTGGCATCGGTAAAATCGTTGCTGGACGTGGCAGCCGCGTGTTTTAAGAAAATTTCGCTTGGCAATGCAATGCTTCTCAAAACGCCGGGCGGCGAAGAATTCGGGTTCCTGACGCAATATTTTGGCGAGGTACGCGTGGCCGGCGGATCCCCGCTTCGCGGCGTGAACGCCGGCGATCAGCCTTGGGGGTATATGATTGACTTATTGCTCGGTGTCGATTTGCGAAGCGTGTTCGTCCGCTCCTTCGAGGGAACTGTGGCGGAACGACAGTATCTTGCCGGGACGCATTCCAATACGGATGTCGTTGCCCATGAATTCGCGGCTGGCGGATATTTGCACGCAAATTATCTCTTGCCGGAAGATTATATTGAACTCGAACGTGTTATCGAGTCCCTTAACCATACGCACGAAACACTGCTGGCTGCAATACAGAAACAATTTCCGCCTTCTGAGCAAGTGGAATTGGCCGGGGCACTTCTTGCGGCAGTAAAGCATTATTTGGCCGCCTCAAATGTACACTACCAGCTCGCTCGCCGGTATGTGCCGAGAACGTCCGCGGGTGAGCAAATTGGCTCGGCGGGAACAAACATTGTGAAATACCTGAAGGAGGGATTGAACGCCGAGCGAGAGAAGATGAAACACGATTTGGAATCTCGGTATCCGGAATTAGTCGCAATACATCAATCCGAAAGCACTATCGCATGAGCCAGGGAACACAAGCAATAGATTTAGGTGCCGAACTCGAACGCTTTGTGAAAGAACAGGCATCGCGCTTTGGCGATGTCATTTCGTATGTTCCGGCAAAAGTTACCGCCATAAGCCAACCCGGTTTCTCAGGAGACCATAAATCCTACTCTCGAATTGGACCAGATATCGGAGAAACTCGCCCTCCACAAATCGGAGCCGTGGTATGCGGCGAAATCGCTCTCGGCTTTGGAAGCAGCTATCCACGATTGCCAGAAATGCCGGCTCGGCGCGACCCGGAAAAAATTCGTGTTCGGCGTTGGAAACCCGAAAGCGAAGGTATTGGTCATTGGCGAGGCGCCGGGCGCAGATGAGGATGAGCAGGGCGAGCCGTTCGTTGGCCGCGCGGGCCAATTACTCAATAAGATGCTCGCGGCCGTCGAGTTTAAGCGGGAGGAAGTTTATATCGCGAACATTTTGAAATCGCGCCCGCCGAATAATCGCGACCCGAAGCCGGATGAAGTGGAAGCGTGCGAACCCTATCTCTGGAAGCAAATTGCGATCATCAAACCCAAACTTATTCTTTGCCTCGGGCGCATCGCCGGAACGAATTTGCTGAAGCTGAATGAATCGCTCGGTAAAATGCGCGGTCAAAACCATGATTTTTGCGGTATCCCCGTGATCGTCACGTATCATCCTGCCGCGCTTCTCCGCAATCCCGGATTGGAAGCATGGCGCCTGGGAAGACTTGAAAACGTTACGACGAATGTACGACGAATTGCCGGCGTAATCGCCCCTACCCGTGCAACCGAATCCGAAACGTCGTGCCCTTTCCCGGTTGGGATTCTTTAACGAAGAGCCGGCCATGATGATATTCCTGAATAATGCGTCGCGCAAGCGATAGTCCCAGGCCCCAGCCCCGCTTCTTTGTCGAGTAACCGGGACGGAACACGTCATTCTTTTTTCGGAGGGCGATTCCTTTTCCGCTATCCGTTACGTCGATGAGCACCGCGTCTTTCCGGGGTGCGCGATGAAGATGCACAACGATAGCACCATCCGCGCCCTCGATTGCCTCGTAGGCATTCTTGATTAGGTTCTCAATGACCCACTCGAATAGCTCCCGATTTACTTTTAACAGGAATTCATCCTCGTCGCTCAACAGTTCCAGTCGAATATTTTTTCGTAGCTGCGGCATTCGCCCTTCGAAATAGCTCATTACTTCGGCAACAATCTGCACGACGTTCTGCGGTTTCAGATCCGGGACAGAACCAA
Organism: uncultured Bacteroidota bacterium; assembly: GCA_963702215.1. GTDB lineage: Bacteria > Bacteroidota > Ignavibacteria > Palsa-1295 > Palsa-1295 > PALSA-1295. The sequence continues at coordinate 2,716,677 of OY969726.1, read as the reverse complement.
TTTTAGAAAAGCGCACGGTAATGCGGTTCAGCCGCTCAATGTCCCGATCGATTTCAGTGGCAATTTTGCCGACCTCATTGGGCTCGTGCGAGGAAAGGCGCAGCATCTCTGCCCACCCCAGTAAGCTCGAGAGCGGCGTTCCCAATTGATGCGCGGTTTCCTTCGCCATGCCAACCCAGATATTCGATTGCTCGCTCCGCTTAAGGTAACTAAAACTCAAGTAAGCCACGAGTACGATGACAAGCCCGAGCAGCAGCTGAATGTAGGGTAACGATTCTATCTTGCCGAGTACCAGACTATTGCCGTAGTGCACGTATTCGATCACCCGATCCCTATGTTCGGCGGAATCGCGGAAATAGATTGGGATGCGCGGATAGGCGGCATCCATCTCGCGCATTTGTTCGCGCAGGAACGACACTTGATGGGTGCTATCGGTGGTGGAATCAAAGGGAACGTTCCAGTTCGTCTCGTGGAAGAATCGGACGCTGGGATTATCATGCCGGTCGGCAAGAATGACCGGAACATCGCTCGACATGGCGTAATGCGTGATCATCCGGTAGAGCGAATCGTCGGGCGTTTGCGTGCTATTACTGTAATACTTAACCGCATCCGAGAATAGCTTGACGACGAGATATTCGCGCTGACGGAGCTGGGTAACCAGCGAATGCGCATAGATAAGCGTTCCAAACACCACGAATACACTTGCCGCGAGGAGCGCGAGTTTGAGGTTTGCCGAACGTGGCAGCCGCACCCCCGCACGTCGCGCGTGGCCCGGCCGCATACGCTCGCGCCCCCGGCGTCGATTCGCGACGGCGGGACGTGGTTCCCTTCGTTCCTCAAGCTCGGGCATTCGAAGAGCAACCCAGCTTCTCGAAGCCCGGTTTCCGCACGTGGGATATGGCTGGTGGAGTTTGGACCGCCGAAGCAGTGATTCGAAGTGGGTTTCGCAATCATAATGCCACTCACAATTGTTGCGGGGGCCTATGCAGCCAGCCAGCCTCTACGGTCACACGATCGAAGCATTTGCTATTTTCCGAACCACTCCGGCGATCCCGGCCGACGGGATTTTGCGACGGTTTTTCACCGAGCGAAAATATTTGGGCGCCAAAGATCGCCGTTTTATTTCCGCCGCATATTTTGGCGTGATTCGAAATTGGATGCGGCTCGAAGCGGTCGTTCTGGATTCGTTCCAAGATCAGATGGTGACTGCCGAACGAACGGTCGCCGCATTCGCCATCGTTATTCGAGGCGATTCGCCAGAGACCGCGCAGGATCTTCTTAGCCGGTTCGATTTTCCAATCGATGGGCTTAAGCGCATGGCCGATCCGCAGCGCGAAGCTCAACGCTTGAACGCGCTCGAGTGGAATGAACGTCTTGCAGTTTTGCACTCCTTTCCAACCTGGTTCGTCACCCGAATCGCGGAAGAATACGGCGCTGACCGGACGGAAGCCATCCTCACCTCGCTCAACGGCGGTGCACCCACCGCGATTCGTACCAACACCGTGCTGACATCGCGGGAGGAACTGCAAGAGGAACTTGCGGGCGAAGGCTGCGAGACGGCCTTGTCTCAAGTTGCGCAGGATGCGCTGATCCTAACCAACCGAACAAATGTCTTCGATTCCGCGGCGTTTCGCCGCGGCGCGTTCGAAGTTCAGGATGAAGGCAGCCAGCTTATCGCGCCGTTCGCACGCATTCTTAAAATGTCGAGCAAAGTGCTCGAATGCCTGCGCGGGCGCGGGAGGAAAAGCACTCCATTTTTCTTCTCTTCTTCAGAATCGTGGCGAAATATTTGCAACGGATGTCGAGCCCAGAAAGCTCGAGGCGTTACGGGAACGCGCGCGACGCAGCGGTGCCCAAAATATTCGCATCGTACTGCCAGAACAAAAGCAAACCATGCTCGGCCCGGAAAAAACGGGGTGGTTCGATGTCGTCCTCACCGATGTTCCGTGTACGGGAACTGGCACCCTGCGAAGAAATCCGGGAATTAAATGGGTACTGACGGAGCAGATGCTCGCCGAGCTTGCCCACAAACAGCGGCAAATCCTGGAGGAGAACGCTCGCTTTGTAAAGCCCCGTGGCGCGCTGGTCTATGCCACCTGCTCGCTGTTGCACGAAGAGGGAGAGGATCAGGTGGCGTGGTTTACGAGCGGTCATCCGGAGTTTAGCGTGGAATCAATACTTCGCACGCGCCCCGACGAGTTGGGCTGCGACGGATTCTTCGTTGCGAGGTTACGTAAGAGCGATGGAATGAGGGATTATCCAAGCCCCCTCGCGAGTTCGAGCGCCTTGTAGGCCGGTGCATGCTCATCGACTAAGTGCAGTTCAATGGGCATGGTGCCGGAGCGGTCTTCGGTAAACGCCATCTCGAACGCGCGGATGGTCATCTCCTGCTGTGCGATACGACCGGCGAGGAAAAGGCGGTACGGCTTCTTGCCGCTCATGATTGGGAACAGAATTAGCGGAAGCACCAATGTGATAAGTTCCACCAACTCGTCGTGGATGAATTCGAACACGGGATCGATCTCCGGCGCTGCTTCGAAGGCGTCCTGCGCGAACGATGCTACGAAGGCGGCATCCATGCTTGCACGCTCGCTAAGTTCCCTCGGCGTGGGGCTCTGGAGGGCATAGCTCGCCAGAACGTGCTTCGATTGCGCGGCTGAACGACTCACGCGGAAACACACCATCCAGGATATGCACATAGTGCCGAAGGGCACGCAGCCCAATCCGATAGCCGCTACCCTCATCGGACAGCACTGTTCCCCACCCGCCGATGCGCCGCGCCGGGCCGCCGGAGGGTTGATAAAAAACAACCGATCCGGTTCCCGCAATGATGAGAATGCCCTCATCGCCCTCGGCCAGCACGGTTTTTAGCGTGAGCGTGGCATCGCTCTCGATATTTACTCTGGAATCCGAGAAAACGGTGGATTCGGAACATATTTTTTCTCGAAGGGCGGCTTGATCCTCTTTCCGGCTCATTCCAGATAAACCCACCGCGATCGAAAGTGCATCCTTCGAGCGGCCAACCGATTTTCGGACGAGGAATTGCAAGCGTTCCGCAGCGTCAGCAAAATCGCCGTGTTGAACCTTGAGCGAAACGGGATGTTCGAAATATTTTGGTTCCTCGGCGTTGCGTTGCACGACGATGCGTGTTTTCGTTCCGCCGCCGTCGATGCCCACATAAATCATGACCGGATGATGACAGGCGAACGCCTGCCCGACTATGGCTTATAGACGAGCCACGAGCGAGAGAGATAATCCGTCATTGTAATCGCAAGCAGGAGGAAAAGCCAGATAAACCCGACGGCAACCCACATCTTGGTCAGCTTCGACGAATACTTCACGTGCATAAAGAAGGTGATGACAAGGCCGGCTTTGAGGCCGGCGATGATCAAAGCAACGACGATATTGAAGCTGTGAAGATTTACGAAAGCAACCGCCGTCGTGAGCGCCGTCAAAACGAGCAGCGCGCCGAAGGTCCGGTAATACGTGGCTTTCGATACAATGTGTTCAGACATAAAAATTCCTACGGATGCCGATCGACTAAATAAAGCAGTGCAAAGAGGAAGATCCAGACAATATCGACGAAGTGCCAATAAAGCCCCGTGAGTTCAACATACGAATGATATTCCCTCGAAAACTTTTTGTGCCACGCCTGCCACGCCAGTACGAAAATAATTCCGATCCCGATGATCATGTGAAGCGCGTGGAAGCCCGTCATCGCAAAATAAAGCCAGAAAAACATCCGCACTTCGCCACCGACCTCCGGGCTTTGAACTTCCTCCGGAAACGATCCGGCATCGGATACGAATTCATTTCCCTCGGCGTGGTTCGTCGTCACGCGTACGGGCAGCCCTCGCTGCGTAACGCCAGCCGGATGGCTCGCCTCGATTCCGGTTAGCATGAGAAGGAGGTCGCCGACATTATGCGGACCTGCCGGCTTCTCGCCTGTCGGCCATTCGAATGCGCCGGCCGGGAATACATGCTCGGCAAATTTATCGCTGTACTCGATATATTTGACGCGTAAAAACACGAGGCCAAGAAAAATTGTCAGAAGCAGGAAGAGCGTTGTCTTTTTCGAATTTCCTGTTTGAGCGTGAAACACGGCCAGAGCCATGGTCAGGCTGCTTCCGATGAGCACGCCCGTATTGAAGGTACCCCACCACACACTAAGAACTTCACTTCCGGCCGCGAAGGCCGAAAAATACATGTGGCGATACACGGTGTACGCCAAAAACATCCCGCCGAAAAACATGATTTCGGTAAGCAGGAACCACCACATGCCGAGCGTCCCTGCCTCGCGCTGCTGCTCCATGCTCTCGAAATGGTGCGCGAGCTGCGGGTGGTGCGTCGCGTGGATTTCAATCCGCTCCGGAGCCGTCTCTGTTTCGATTAGTGCCACGTCCTAAAGTCCTAAGTGCTAAATGCTGATGTTCTAAGTCGGTCTTGCTCCACAAACTTGCCGTCGATGCGCAAATGCTCGTAAATCGTAATTTATTTAATCTTCGGTTCCATGCTCGGCGTGTACCGGCTGGGTTGGTTTTCCAGGGTCGCCGGGATAGCCGAGCACTTGCATCGTCTCGATGGGTGCGAATTCGTATGCCTCCCACGTCACCACCGGTGTCTCATAAAAGTTCTCGGTTGGCGGCGGAGAGGTGGTTCGCCATTCCAGCCCCGGCGCGCCCCAAGGGTTTGCCACTGCGCGCTTGCCGTTTTTGAGCGACCATAAAAGATAGAAAATCGTGATGCCCAGCCCGATTCCGAGAATCGAGGCGCCCGCAGTCGAAAGTACGTGGAGGGTCTGGAACTCGGGCGGATACGTAGCGTAGCGCCGCGGCATGCCGAGATAGCCTAAGATGAACTGCGGAAAAAAGGTCAGGTTGAACCCGACGAATTGAATAATCATCGCGGCGCGCGCCCAGTATTCCGGGTAATCCCGGCCGGTCATTTTACCCCACCACAAATGAATTCCACCCAGGAATCCCATGAGCGATCCGCCCACCATTACATAATGGAAGTGGGCAATGACGAAGTAGGTATCGGTCACGTGTACGTCGATGCCGAGTGCGGCGACAAACAGGCCGGTCATCCCGCCAATCAGGAACAGCCCAATGAAGCCGAGGCCATAGAGCATGGGCGTATCATAGGAGATGGAACCTTTGAAGAGCGTGGCCGTCCAGTTGAACACTTTTATTGCGGAAGGAATCGCGACGGCATAGCTTAGGAGCGAAAAAATCAGCCCGAGATAGACCGATTGCGTGGCCACGAACAAATGGTGGCCCCACACCAAAAATCCAAACACCGCAATGGCCAAAGAGGACATCGCAATGAACTTATACCCAAAAATATTCTTTCGGGATAAATTCGCAATAAGTTCCGAAACGACCCCCATCGCCGGAAGCACCATGATATACACCGCCGGATGCGAATAAAACCAGAACATGTGCTGGAAGAGCACGGGATCGCCGCCCATTGCCGGGTCGAATATTCCGACATGTGCAAAACGCTCGATTGCCATCAGCGAAACCGTGATCGCCAGCACCGGCGTGGCCAGCATAATAACCAGCGAAGTCGCGTAATGCGCCCAAATGAAGAGCGGCAACCGGAACCACGTCATCCCCGGCGCGCGCATCGTGTGCACCGTGACGATAAAATTTATTCCCGTGAGAATCGAAGAAAATCCTGCGACAAAAATTCCGAGGCCGGCAAGCAACACGTTTGAATTCGAATAGCTGGTGCTATACGGCGCATAAAAGGTCCAACCTGTATCGATGCCGCCGGCGAAAATGGCGATCATGAGGATGACGCCCGCCAGCATGTAAATATACCAACTCAGTAAATTTATTTTTGGGAACGCAAGGTCTTTTGCGCCGATCATGATGGGCAAGAGGAAATTCCCAAGAATGGCTGGCACCGCCGGAACGAGGAACAGGAACACCATGATAACGCCGTGCGCGGTGAATAACCGGTTATACGTATCGGCAGGAAAGACGCCGGAAGGCGTGAGCAAATTGATCCGAATCAGCAGCGCGAATATTCCGCCGATGATAAAGAAAAATGAGACCGCGAGAAGATAGAGGATCGCAATTCGCTTGTGGTCGCTCGTCAGCAGCCAGGATTTAAGTCCGTAGCCGTTGTTCAAATAATTCAGCCGCTCGCCATTCGTCGAAACGGCGGCGATGTCCGACGATACATTAGTTAGGCTCATGCTTACGGTGTTGACTTTTCAATTTTGTTTTGCGTCGGCAGTTGCGCGGGCCGTCCGGTTTCGTTTTGCGGGGAAACGACCTGCGGGCCGCCCGTTGACATGATCGGCGGCACGGATGCTGGATTCGAAGCATTCCCACCCGCTTTCGGAACACCGACACCCGGCGTCGCATTCGTGGTCTCCGGCGGTCCGATCGACTTAATATAGGCGATCAGCTCCTGAATCTGCTCCTCATTAACTTGCCCCTGAAACGACGGCATGATTGGCTGGAAGCCAGCAACGATTTTGGCCAGCGGGCTCAGCACGGATTCCCGAATGTAGCTGTCGTCCGCTACGACGCTCAGTCCATTGTTCATCAGTTGCGGCTTGCCATAAATACCCTCGAGTCGCGGGCAGGGCCCACTGCCATCCGAATGATGGCAGGTAATACAACCAAGCTGTTGGAAGAGGGAAGCCCCTCGCTCGGCCATCGTACCTTCGGCCGCACCGCCGGCAAGCCAGGCTTGATAATCATGATCGTTCATCACGGTGACCCATCCACCCATGCCGGAGTGATTCGTTCCGCAATACTCCGCACAATAAATGTGGTACGTGCCAGGCTCGGTCGGGATGGCCCAGATCGTAGAGTATCGGCTCGCACCGGGAACCACGTCCTCTTTGATTCGAAAGGCCGGAATATAAAAACTGTGAATCACATCCTCGGTTGCCATAACGAACCGCACCTTCTTCCCGACCGGTAGATGCAGTTCGTTGATCTCCCGCTGGCCCTCCGGATGCTGGAACTTCCACATCCATTGCTTCGCAACGACGTAGATGTCCGAGCCATCCTTCGGAACGGTATATTCGTTCAAGAAAATTTTAGCGCCCCAGGCGAACATGAACAGCGAAATGATGAACGGGATGATCGTCCACGCGCTTTCGAGAACCATGGAGCCGGCAATGGGCCTCGGCACTTCAGAATCAGAGCGCCGACGATACTTTACAAAAAAGTATAGGATGGCCGCCGAGATGAGGACGGTAAAAAAGATCGTGGTCCCTACTAAAAATTCGTAGAGATGATCGACATCCGGCGCGAAGTTCGAGGCCTGCGGCGGAAGCATCCACGACATTCCGAGCATGATGCGGTGAATGGGAATGAATGCGCTCACGAAAGCCCCTTTCCCGCGAGAATGGCATCGTCGCCGATGCGTGCAAAATTAGCATGATCGGTCATGCGTTGTTCCTTCATTTTACGATTATACCTGCGGAACCAAAGAAACATGGCGCCCATGATGAGGAGAATCAGCGTGCCGCCAATCTTAAGCGCCCGCGCGACGACAAAACCGTATTTCGTCGTAAGCGGATCGTACTGGCAGCAATAAAGCAAAAGCTTATCGGCTAACGAACCGACTTTCCCGCCGGATGCATCCATGATGCCAAACTTTAGATCGTTCGGCGCGAATTCCACGCCATAAAAATAACGTGATATCGTTCCTTGCGGCGTCAGAAGCATGATGCCCGCGGCGTGTGCAAACTGATGATCAACAGAATCGTACTGGTAGCGAAACCCCACTTCTTTTGTAAGTGTGGCGATCGTCGCGCTGTCGGCGGTCAGAAAATGAAAGGCGTTCGGGTATTGCGTCTCTCGAAAATTATCGAGATAGGCCTGCTTCTTTTTCAGGGCGAGCGCCGAAGTTTCGTTGGGATCGATACTCACTGAAACAATCTGGTAGTCTTTTCCAGGCTCGAACGAAAGCGGCTTCATGCCGCTAAAAACACCGTTCATTACCATCGTGCAAAGATGCGGGCAGCTATAGTACGCCATGACGAGAATCACCGGCGTGGAACCAAAATAGGATCCAAGCGTGGTCCACCGGCCAGCCTCGTCGCGTACCGGAAGATCGAGACTTACTTTCGCTCCCAAATGCTGATCGATGCCGACGTTCTTTACGAGCTGCGGCAAGCTCTGGGCCGGGGCATTCCCTTCCTCCTGGACGCTCCCGCTGAAAAAGGGCCTATCGCCGGCCTTGGCGGCCGGTGAGAGCGTTACGAACAGAGCAAGGACGGTCGCAACAAGCATTGCCGCTCGCCCGATGGCAATACTCTCGATTTTCGTACTCCGTGTTAAGCTCCTGTTCATTGCTCTTTTCCGTCCTCTTTCTTATTGCGGCCTTTGCATATTTTCCACCGCCATATTTCCGCCCGTAATGGTGTAAGTTCCACCCGGAATGCGCTGGTCGCGGCGCTCATAGACCCGTCCCGCACTCGAAGAACTCGGAACCCAAATCCTGCCATCGTCCGAATCAGCTCCGGCGCGTACCGCGAAGCCCTTCGCAAGCATGATCTGCTTTGCCAGCTCGATCGGAATGTGAACGGTTCCCGCGGCTTTGTTGATGAAGCCATAGGATTGGATTTGATCCACGACGGAATCGCGGTATTCCATTCCCTCGTAAAGCGGATGCGTTGCTTCGCCCGGCGCGAGCTGTAAGCGCGGCTTGGGAGGAAGTTCTTCGAGCTTAGATTTCGGAACGTGGCTGACAATCTCGTTTTCGCGGTCGATGCGCGCATCGTTCGATTTCATCATTACAAAAATGATGACATAGCAAACGACGACGAGCAGGCCCAGCCACGCGATCGCTTTATAAACAGAGCGAACGTTGATGTCACCCTCCTCGTGGCGCGTCTCCGGGTTGCGAATATCCGTCGTATCGAGTTCCTGCAGGCGCTCGTGCTTCGGATCGTTCTGGTGGCTGTGCTGTCCCTTCATAACAATTAGGAATTAAGAATTGAAAATTAAGAATGAGGCGCGCTCTGAAGTGCGCCTCGCCTCTAATTGTCAAACCATAATTCGAATTCCTCCTTGCATTCTTAATTCTTAACTCTCAATTCTTACCTGATTAATGTGCGCCTTTCGGATGGAGCGTGAGTTCGAGTTCCGGCTCGCCCAAGGGAAGCATTCCGCGCTTCTTATACTCGCGAACGAAAAGAAAGACGAACAGCCCTGCGAATCCCAGCGGCGCCGCGACATCGGCCCAGCTAAAAAAGAAAATCTCGCGATGCCAATTCGGCTCGATAAACCAGTACAGATCGACGATGCGCATGACGAACAACAGCGCGGCCATGGGCATGAGCGTTTTCATCGCACGTTTAACATCGCGCGAAAGTAATAACGCGAACGGCACGACAAAGTGAATGAAAATCACAATGTAGGCGACCACTTCCCATCCTCCGCGAATGCGCATGTGATACCACACGATCTCCTCCGGCAAGTTCCCGGAATAGATGATGATGAGCTGTGAAAAGCACAAATAACCCCAGAGGAAGGTGAATGCAAATAATAACTTGCCAAGATCGTGCAGATGCACGGGCTTGAGCACACTCAGCATCGGCTCCTCTTTCGAAAACGCTCCGATCACAATAATGGCGAATGCCAGCGCCATGATTCCCTGCCCTACGATCGTGATGAAGCCATAAATCGTCGAGTTCCACTCCGGTGTGAGCGACATGAGCCAGTCGATCGAGGCTAATGTCATAAAGACGAAATGGAAGAGAAATCCGCCGCCGGAAAAGTTTTCGAGCTTTGCGGCTCCATTTGAACCCGGGATTCTTGTCGAGATTCACGGAATAGCGGTTGAGGACGACCGCCATGATAATGTAAAAAGCGAAATAGATTACCGTGCGAACGATCCAGAACGGCGTCGAGAACCATCCTGCTTTCAGCACGATCGATTCTGTGGCTTTAACGTAATCAGTATTTGTCCAGGAATAGATATCGGTCATTCCAAAGAAAATTGGAATGAAGAGTACCGCCGCAATAGGCCAAAGACGTGAAGCGGCTTCGAAAACCCGTCGGGTAATAACACCCCACATACCACCGGAAACGTACTGCAGCATGAGCAGCCCGATACTCCCTGCCGCCAGGCTGAGAAATACCATATAGCCCAGAAGATAGCTATGGAAAAATTGCGTGGGGCTGACGGCAAAGATGGAAATGATCAGCGCCGCGAAGCCGATAACGGCCGCGATGAGGCCGTTTCGGCCATAGCGGTCGATGCTCGCCGGTACCGGATATGTATTCGTGCTCTCAGGCATTTGTGCTCACAAAGTATGATCGCTCATCCGAATTATTTCACTTTTGCTTGATCGGCGGCCGGAAGATCCGCCATGTTCGCGTTTTGGCTGTATTGTAACGTGCGGATATAGGCGATAATCGCCCAGCGTTCGTGCGGCGGAATCTGCATCGAATAATCCGGCATCGCGCCAAAGCCGTTCGTAATGACATCATAGAAATGTCCGAGCGGCGCAGTGCGCAGCCGGTCATCATGATAACTTGGCGGATGGCGAAATCCGCGATTGGCAATCATGCCGTTGCCATCGCCCAGAACGCCGTGACATGGCGAACAATATATGTTGAATCGTTCCTGCCCGCGATCGAGCACTTCGCGCGTAATCGGAAATGGAAACTCGTTGACCTCGTTGCCCACCGCTGCTGCCGGCTGGGCGGGAACCGGCGAGGGCGCATTCCCTCCGGTGGCCGCCGCTTGCGCCGCCGGTGTGGGGGCGGCAGGCATAACCGCCGTCCCCGATTTTCCGGTATAAAGCGCCTGATCGGCACGCAAGTACCCTCGCGGAAGCGTGTTATCGACCAGCGGACGCGAGGAATTGCTATCCGGGAAAATTTCGCTCCCGCGATAGGGAAGATATTTCGGCTGATCCTGCATATCCTCGCGGCAGGAAGCCAGACCGAGCATCGCCAGAGATGCACCCAGAATCACGAGGGAAAGAAGCCCCCCGAGGCCCGATACCCGATACCCGATACCCGATTTACCCTTCAACACGCGTGACCTCCACCGGATTTAAGCTATTCATAAATTCCAGCACGGCACCCTCGTCATAATTCGGGTCGCGCGCTTCGATGCACAGGAAAAACTTGTTGTTCGTCACCTGCGAAAATCCCGGCACATTGAAGACCGGATGATACGGCGATGGCAGCCCATTCATAATGAGCATTCCAATAGCGGCGGAAAGCCCTGCGATCAGCACAGTAGATTCGAAGGTAACCGGAATGAACATTGGCCACGGAATAAACGGACGCCCAGCGATATTGAGTGGAAACCATACACCGGCTGCGCTGCAGGCAAGGGTATAGCCACCAAGCCCTCCCAGCAGACCACCGATGAGCGTAGTGAGCGCTACTTTGTTGTGCCGCCGATGGAAGCCGATGGCTTCGGATACTTCCTCGATCGGAAACGGAGTGTAAGCGTCCATCTCGCGATAGCCCGCAGCGTGCGCGGATTGTGCGGCTTTCAAAATCGCCGCGGGCGATTCGAACTCCGCCATGATACCGTAAACCGGGTATTTCTTTTTCTGCTTCATAGGTCTCGGCCGTTAAATCGCTTCCAGCTCCTCGCGGTAAAAGTCTTCTTGCAGTTGCGCGTGCGGGGATGCGGCCTTCAGTATCATCTTTTCTTCGAACATCGGAATCATCGGCAGCGCCCGCATGAACAGCAGCATCATCGTAAGGAAGAAGCCCAGCGTTCCTGCAAACGTCATCATATCGAAGATCGTCGGCTTGAAATTGGCCCACGAGCTTGGAAGATAATCGCGCGTAAGGCTCACCGCGATAATCTCGAAGCGTTCGAGCCACATCCCGATATTTATGATGATCGTGATGATAAAGAGCACGATCGTATTATTCCGAATCTTCCGCCACCACAGGAATTGCGGCGTCATGACATTGCAAAGTATGAGCACCCAATAGAACGGTGCATAGGGGCCGAACATCCGATTCACTATGAGAAAATGCTCGTATTTATTGCCCGGAATAACAAGGCCCATAAAGGCCTCGAGCACATAGCTATAGCTCACGATAAGCCCCGTGGCCAGCATGACCTTGCCCATATTATCGATGTGGCGCTGGGTGATTAGATCCTTGAGGCCGAAGAGCCGGCGCGCCGGAATAACGAGCGTGAGAACCAATGCAAAGCCGGAATAAACCGCGCCGGCAACGAAATACGGCGGGAAGATCGTCGAATGCCAGCCGGGAACGATACCGACAGCGAAGTCCAAGCTTACCACCGAGTGAACCGAGAGCACCAGCGGCGTGCAAAGACCGGCGAGCAGCAGGTACGCCGTTTCATAGCGGCTCCAATGCTTCGCCGAGCCGCGCCACCCGAGCGAAATAAAACCGTAGATCTTTTGGAGAATCGGCTTCGTCGTCCGGTCCCGAAGTGTTCCCAAATCGGGCACCATTCCAAGATACCAGTAAACCAGCGAGAGGGTGAAGTACGTCGAAACAGCAAATACGTCCCAGACGAGCGGGCTCTTGAACTGCGGCCACACCCCCATCGTATTCGGCAGCGGAAACAGCCAATAGGCTAACCAGGGGCGCCCCGTATGGAAGATTGGGAACATTCCGGCGCACATGACGGCAAAAATCGTCATCGCTTCGGCGAAACGGTTGATCGAATTACGCCATTCCTGCTTGAGCAGGAAAAGGATGGCCGAGATGAGTGTTCCTGCATGGCCGATTCCGATCCACCACACGAAATTCGTAATGGCCCATGCCCACGCGACAGGCTGATTATTACCCCAAATTCCAATGCCCTTAAAGACGAGTACCGTGAGGGCGAAGAGCAGCACGACGGCAAAGCTCATACCCACGAGCAGCGCGCCGAACCACCAGTTCGGCGTCTTCATCTTGAGCACGATGTCCGAAATCTTTTCGGTGATCGTGTTGAACGTCATCGTCGGCCCGATAATCGGGTAGGTCGATGGATCCCGGTAACCTTCCAGGGGTTCGGTCGTTACCAGCGGATCGTTATCCTGAAAGGCACTCATACGTTTACAGCCTCCGCGGTTGATCGGGGATCGATAATTCTCTTAATTTCCGGATTCGGATTGCGAACCACGCCCAAATACGTTGTGCGAGGATGCGTATTCAAATCGCCAAGCAACGCGTAATTGCGGCTATCGGTCTTCAGGCGCGCCACGCGGCTCGTCGCATCGTTAATGTCACCGAAAACGATCGCATCCGTCGGGCATGCCGCTTCACAGGCAGTGATAATATCGCCATCGCGCACGCGGCGGTTCTCTTTTTCGGAATGAATCTTCGCCTCCTGAATGCGCTGCACACAGTAGGTGCATTTTTCCATGACGCCGCGGCTGCGCACGGTTACATCCGGGTTCCGCGCCATTTTGAATTGCGGTGTCGTCCAATCCTGAAACAGCAGGAAGTTAAACCGGCGAACTTTATAGGGGCAATTGTTCGAGCAATACCGGGTTCCCACGCAACGATTGTAGGTCATGTCGTTAAGCCCTTCGGAGCTATGGGCCGTCGCATCGACAGGGCAGACAAGCTCGCACGGGGCCAGCTCGCATTGCTGACATGGCACCGGCTGGAAGTATGTTTCCGGGTCTTCCGCGGCACCGGTATAATAGCGGTCGATGCGAATCCATTGCATCTCACGATGCCGCATAACCTGCTCTTTGCCAACAACCGGGATATTATTTTCCGCCACGCAAGCGACCACGCACGCATTGCAACTGGTGCATGAATTCAGATCGATGACCATGCCCCAGGCGTAGCCGGTGTATTTATAGGCGGGGAAAAAACTGTCATCCTTCGAGGGTTCACGGAGCCAGTCGCGCCCTTCCTTTTCGTGGACGTAGTTAAGATCTTTCTTGAATGCCGGGAACTCGATGGCACGGACGGGATCGCGGTCCTCCATCGTAAAATGGGTCTGCGCCGCGGCAAGCGGATACTTTTGATCCTTCTTGGTAACTTTCGCGCCGGTAGCAAGCCAATAATTCTTCGTCGTCCGAACCTCCCCGGCATTGAAGCCCAGGCCATTGCCGACTCGTCCGGCTTTTTCGCGGCCATAGCCCAAGAAGAGGGTGAGCGTGTCATCCGGCTGGCCGGGAACGATCCAGCAAGGTCCGTTGATTTCCCGCCCATCCAACTCGATATGAATCACATCCACATTGTATTGGCTGCCTTCAAATTCGAGCGTGTTGCGCAGGTCAAGTTTTTTCGCGGTAGCCTTGCTCACGAGGATTGCATTATCCCACGTCACCGTCGTAATTGGCTTCGGCACTTCCTGCAGCCAGCCATTATTGGCATAGCGGCCATCGTAGATTGAAGGATCGGGCCGGAACACGATGTCGAATCCTTGCGCCGGCTGCATGGCGGGCGTCGGAGCAGTTGCGGGGGCAGTTGGAGCCACACCCTGGGCACCCGAAGTGTTCGGAATGATTCCATCATTCAGCGCGCGCCGCCATTTCGCCTCCACGTCCGGACTTTTCGAGCCGTTCGTCCAATAATTTCTTACAATCTCGTATGCGGAGAGATTCGGATGCTTCGTCAGCGTGGTCAGCACTTCCGCTGACGTTTTGCCCTGATAGAGTGGCGCAATAAGAGGCTGGACGATCGAGGCCGTGCCATCATGCGCTTTTACATCGTCCCACGCTTCGAGAAAATGTGTGGCCGGAACATGCCAGTGGGAATACACCGCGGATTCATCATAGAACATTCCATGATGGACGATGAACGGAACCTTCTTCATCGCCTCCACGAAATTTAAGTCAGCGGGAGCAGAATAAACCGGATTTACTCCGCCCAGCATAATGAGCGAATTCACTTTGCCGGCCGCCATATCCTGCGCAAGTTCGGTAATCGAGGCAAGGTGGTCGATGGGGTAGGCTTCGACCGGTGCGGAATAAAAAACCGTTTGGCCGATATCACCAAGCGCAGCATTCATCTGGTTCGCCAGCCAGTGCACATACGGCGATTGCCATTCTCCGGCAATCACGATCGAGCGGCCCGGCATTGCGAGCAAATCCTTCGCAATCGCCGCGACGAATTCCTGCTGGCGCGCCGACAATTGCGCAGTCGCTGCCACGCCGGGCACACGCAGTGCCGCGCCCAGCGCGCTGACGACGCCTTCAAACTCGGAGGGCCGAACGCCCATGCGGTTATCCGCATTCGCACCGGTCGTGGAAATTGACGTCTCGATGGCATACATCCGGCTCATGTTCGCGCTCGATGCGCTGACTTTTCGGCGTTCGGCCCAGTCGCGCGCGTAGCGAACGGCGGTCGAGGTGCCCATCATAAAATCGCTGTCGAGCGAAAGAATGCGATCCGCTTTCTCGAAGCGATATTGCACATTCGTCGCACCAAGCGCGGTGAACATAGCGTTCCCTCGTGCCGGCTCGAACTGGTGCCACTTTGCCTGCGGATTATCGGCGAGAATACCCTGCATCATCGCTCCGAACGAAGGCGACGTCGTCGATTCCGTCAGGAATCGAATGCCTTCGCCCTTCGTGGATTGCATGAGGCCGGCCTGCCCAACCATCGCGGTAACGAAATCACCCCATTCGGAAATATCCCCTAAATGATTGACGGATTGCGAGCGATCCGGATCGTAAATCTGGAGAATCTCGCCCTGCGCGAGCAAATCGGTAGCGCCTAAACTTGCCGGATGATCGGGGTTACCCTCCACTTTCGTTGGGCGGCCCATATTGCTGCGAATAAGCAGCCCGAGCGCGCCCCCGGAGCGCGGCATCGCGGTAGCGAAATAAAGTGGCTCGCCAGGGACAATCTCTTCCGGCTGTTTGATGTAGGGGATGATATCTTCCTTGGGCTGGACCGTGCACAAGCTGCAAGTCCCGCCAACCCGAGCGATGCGCCCATCAGCTTCATAAACGAGCGGCGGCTGACCGGATCGATCAGGACGCCCGTCTGCGAAGGATATTCGCGACGAACGTAAGCATCGAATTCGGGACTGTCGGCAAGTTCGTCTAACGATTGCCAGTACGGACGCTTAGGGCCGCCGCGGCGGGCGGACGATTCATCATTCGGTGAATGATGAATGTTAAACGATGAAGTTTTGAGCATCGTCGTCGATGCGCCTTCACCATTCAGTACCGGTAATTCAATGTTCGCCGCGGATGATCGGTCATCCGTTTGCGCCATTCCCGGATGATCGATCATCCCGATATTTTCATCATTCATCATTCAACATTCATCATTTATCGGTGACATGTCGAGCAGCTCGTTAGTACATCCGAACCAAGCACGTTATATTCTTTCTTTAATTTCAAACCGACTTCCACTTGATTCACGGGCGGCGTGTACGCCATGTTGAATACCTGGCTTCGCGGCCTGAGGTATTTCTCTGGCGCACGGTGGCACTGAATGCACCACTCCATTTGGAGTGACGAAACCTGCGTTACGAGCGGCATCTGATCGACGCGGCCATGGCACGTTGCGCAGCCGACGCCCTTCGCGATATGAATCGAGTGATTGAAATAAACGTAATCCGGAAGATCGTAAATGCGCGTCCAGTGAATCGGGATGCCGCTCTTCCAACTATCGCGAACGGGCGCAAGATAGGTCGTCGTCGCGAAAAGTTGAGAGTGGCAATTCATGCACGTCTTGATCGGGGGTATTCCGGCGGAGGCAGAAGTTTCAACGGAGGTGTGGCAATACCGGCAGTCGATACCGTCATCGCCGACGTGATGCTTGTGGCTGAACTGGACGGGCTGGAGCTTGATGACGTTTTCCTGATTCCAGTAGGAGGAGCGCGGAATCCCAAGGAAGAGCATGTAAACCGTGAACACGGTGAGCGCGCCAGAACCAATAATCGAGGCTCGCGCGAGCGAGTTCGAACTCTTCCCAAAAATTTGCGGCATCAGGCTCCTCTAAATAAACGAATACGGTCCGACGGAACGCCAGCCGAGGCAGGCGGGAACGACCTCGAATAGCACGGCAGGCCTCCGTAAAATGGCGTACGAAACTTCCGGAAGCCCGCCTCAAAAATTCGAGTGCGATCCAAAACGTGATTACAAAAATACGAAAAAAAAATGCCGCGAGAAATAAAAACGTAATTTTGCGAATAATGACAATCGTGAAATGACGATTGTGGAAGGATGGTTGTTAAGGAATTTCGGATTTTGTAACCATATCATTCCGAGCCCGGAAATCGGAGCAAAGTGGATGATATTTTATCTTGAACCGGGAACCATCCACACCCTTTTCATCATTCGTAATCGGACATTCCTGATTTAGTTACCACATGAAGAACCTGAAACTGCTCTCGACGTATCAAACCGAATTCGAAGCCGAACTCGTCCGCACAAAACTCGAAAGCGAAGGCATCGAGGCGATGGTCGAGGCGCAGGATCGCTCGAACGTCCTCCCCTCGCTCGATTATTCGAACGGGATTCACCTCTACGTCGAACCCGAAGACCTCGAACGCGCACAAGAAATCCTGAACTCGACGCAGAATGAGCTGAGCGATGATATGGAACCGGAATAAAAACGGCCGCATTGATTTTCGGGGTGAGTTTGTTTTACCCTTCGCGCACGAAAAAACTTTCATCTCTTAATCCAATATTTTATGCCAGACCTCCAAAAAGCAATCGAAATCGGGCTTAGCCCCAAGGAACGCGAAGGCGTTATTCGTATTCTCAACGTCCTCTTATCGGACGAATACCTGCTTTACACAAAGACTCGAAAAAACCACTGGAACGTGGTGGGCGCGAGCTTTATGGAAATGCACAAGCTCTTCGAATCGCACTATGAAGAGCTGGATGGCTTCGTCGATGATATTGCCGAGCGCGTCCGTGCTATCGGCGGCACCGCGATGGGGACCATGCGCGAGTTTCTCGATAATACACGCCTGAAGGAAGCGCCCGGTAAAATTCCCGAAGCGGAGGGAATGATTGCGGTTTCGCTCGCCGACCACGAGCATATCATCCAGTCCATCCGAGCCGATCTCGATACCGTGCAGAATAAATACCACGATGCCGGCACCGTGGATTTCCTCACCGGCCTCTTGGAGAAGCACGAAAAAACAGCGTGGATGCTGCGGGCGTATTTGCAATAAAAGCGACGGGACGGAAGTATGCTTTCGCGTGTTCGCTAAACATGGCTACTAAGACCCAATCTCGGGATGAGCCCTCGTTACGACATACTCGGCGTGTACGAAGAAGCGACATGAAGCGATCGAAGGAAGAGGAAGCGCCGCTCCCCCTTCGGGAGTTTCTGCTCGCCATTGCAACAATGGGAGAGCAAATTCCGGCTGAGGTGCGCGCCAAAATCCCGACCGATTTTGCGAAGAACCTCGATCATTATCTCTATGGTCATCCAAAAGTCGATTGAGCGAAATTTTTGTTGATACCAATTATTGGGTAGCGTTACTGTTGCCGGACGATGAGCTACACGAAATCGTACTCGATTTCACCTTACATCTCTCCCACGACACTCGGTTCGTAACCTCCGAATTGGTTATGGTCGAATTCCTAAATCACGTCAGCGATATCGATTCCATTGTTCGACGCGATGCCATGAAAGTTTGGAACGGTCTTCTGACCAACCCTGCCGTAACCATTGTTCATGCTTCCCATGCCATGGTGGAATCGGCGCGCTTGCACTACGACAAATTCTTCGATAAGAAATGGAGCCTGACCGATTGCTCTTCGTTCCGGATCATGAGCGAGAGAAAAATTCATGATGCGCTCACCCATGATCACCATTTCGAGCAGGCGGGTTTTCGCGCGCTGCTAAGGAAATAGTCCTCATCGGGAGTAGTCTCCGCCCGCTGCACGTTTGCTTCGGCTCATTATGCCGGACTTCGAACGCACCCTCATCACCGCCGCGCTGCCGTATGCCAATGGCCCGCTCCACATCGGCCATTTGGCCGGATGCTACCTGCCCGCCGATCTTTACGCGCGCTTTAAGCGGCTCAACGGCGAGAGTGTCCTCTTTATCTGCGGCTCGGACGAGCATGGAGTTCCGATTACTATTTCAGCGGACAAGGAAAAAGTTACGCCGCAAGCCATCGTCGATCGCTTTCACGCTCTGAATAAAGCATCCTTCGAGAAGCTCGGAATAACCTTCGATTATTACGCGCGCACTTCCAGCTCGGTGCATCGCGAAACGGCCCAGCAATTTTTTCTAACGCTTTATCATGGCGGATTCCTCGTTCCGCGCGAAGAGCCGCAGCTCTATGATGAGGAAGCGAAAATGTTCCTGCCGGATCGGTACGTGGAAGGCACGTGCCCGGTGTGCTCGAATCCGAACGCGCGCGGCGACCAGTGTGAAAATTGCGGAACGTACCTCGATCAAACCGAACTCATAAATCCGCGCTCGAAAGTAACGGGATCGAAACCGGTTATTCGGCCGGCGAAGCATTGGTATTTCGCACTTTCGAGGTTTCAGGAGCCGCTTACTCGCTATATCGAATCACATCGCGAAGACTGGAAGGAGAACGTCCTCCAGGCTGCGCGAAGCTGGCTCAAAGCCGGGTTGCAGGACCGGCCCATCACGCGCGATCTTTCCTGGGGCGTGCCCGTGCCGCTCGAAGGCGCCGAAGGAAAAGTTCTCTATGTCTGGTTCGACGCTCCCATCGGGTATGTTAGTGCAACCAAGGAGGCGGTGGGCCAGGACTGGCAGAGCTGGTGGCAGGATGAGGGAACCCAGTGGATTGCGTTTCTTGGAAAGGATAACATCGTCTTCCACACCATTATGTTCCCAGCCATGCTACTTGCGCATAACGACGCGGAGAACGGCCCTCGATATATCCTTCCCGAAAATGTTCCGGCGAACGAGTGGATGAATCTGGAGGGCCAGAAGCTTTCGAAATCGCGCGGATGGACCGTGGAACTACATGAAATCATCCAACGCTATCCCATCGACGTGATTCGCTACGCCTTCGCGACGATGCTGCCGGAGCAGAAGGATTCCGATTTCGTTTGGCGCGAATTTCAGGCGCGCGCGAATAACGAACTTGCCGATATTTTCGGGAACTTCGCCAACCGGGTTCTCACCTTCGCCAAGCGCAGTTTCGATAATAAGATTATCGGGAACCGGAATGAGCTCGACGCCGAAGGCAAATCGCTGCTCGATTCCTTCGGCGAACGCGCGCAGGAAATTGCCTCGCATTACAACCGATTCCGCCTGCGCGATGCGACTTCATCGACCATGGACTTGGCCCGCACCGCGAATAAATATTTCAACGATGCCGCCCCGTGGAAGCTAATTAAATCGGATAAAGAGCAGGCCGCGAAAGTTATTCGCTCCTGCCTCGAAGCACTGCGCGCGCTTGCGGTGTATTTCGCCCCGATCACTCCGGAAGCCTCCGCGAGTATTCTCAGCACGCTCGGACATTCGATGAACGAAGAAAACTGGAACAATGCCCACGAACCAAAACTGCACGGGCAGACCGAATTGGGCGATGTAACTATTCTTTTTCCTAAAATAGAAGACGAAACTGTGGCCGAAGAAATCAAACGCTTGGAAGCAATGGCGGAGGATGTTCGTAGCCGTGACCTTCAGGTCACGGCGGCGAAGCCTTCTACCTCGCCGTCACCTAAAGTTGACGGCTACATTAGCATCGACGATTTCAAAAAGATAAAACTCCGCACCGCTAAAATTCTCGAAGCCGAGCGGGTTCCAAAATCGAAGAAATTAGTGAAGCTGCAAATTTCTCTGGGAGAGGAGAAGCGGCAGATCGTAGCCGGAATCGGGCAGAAATACACCCCGGACGAGTTAGTGGGAAAAACGATTATCGTCGTCGCGAATTTGCAGCCCGCGAAACTCATGGGCGAAGAATCGAACGGGATGCTTCTCGCTGTGAATGATGAGAATGGCGTGGTCGCGCTCGTAACGAGCGAAGGCGAGCCGGCGGACGGGCTCGATGTGAGGTGACCCAGCAGCCCACTCGTGCTTTCTCAGAGAACAATTTTGGTCTTGATCAAATTTTTCTAATTATATTTGTAACCTAAATATCAATTTTTTCACAACCCTACCGATACTTTTGCTACGAATTTAGCGCACCTGAGGACTTCTACCGGTGCTCAAAATAGCTGGTCACGAAAAAAGACCTGATGAAAGCTGTAACCTTTTGGCTTTTCGCGGGTCTTCGTTATAGAGCCGTCATCGGACCCCAATTATGGGACGGATGAAAGCGGCGGATTGAAAATAATAGTAGCAAACATACTTTCAGAAGGACACTTGATACGGTACTCTGTCTGAGGCCGGGTCGCGCGCGTTCTTTGGCGCTATTCGGCTTTGGAGAGGCAAAAAATGGATTTGCCGCTTTGTTCGGGCGATTGCTTGATAGGCACTCGCCGCGCGCATGATGCAGCTCCGCATGATTCGTCAGCCATGCTGCCCGCGCGAAAAAAGCGACTCGACCTGCCTGGCGCAGCCTGATCCGGTTCCGCGCCACCGGCCGACGGACCAAAGCGGCAAGTCACCATTTTTCTCCGATGAGCAATCATTCGGGCCTTTCACTCACAGGGTCGGGTATTAACCTTAACTTCTGAAAGACCATGTCAACAACTTCAATTCAATCCTCGATTAGTGTTAGCCGGATGAGCAGTCATCTTCCATTCACCGGGAACCCCCGGATGGGTGATCGTTCCGCAATCCATCATTCCGGCATTCCTTCTCTGCATTCCCCATCGGCGCGCGCGACGCTGGCACAGTATGTTGATCTCGATGCGAATCCGTATCAACATTCCGCGGCTGAGCACGCTCCATCCAACCCATCGGATCAAAATCCGGTGGCCGAGCTAATCCCGGACGAACTTTATCAGCTTCTTCGCGCAAACGATCTTATCAACGAGAAAGGCGTGCGAGATTATATTATTCGACGCGCCTTCAAAGCGATGCGGGAGCAGCAGGATTTAAAAAGCACCGAGGCGCTCGAACGGCTGCAAGCCATCTATCCCTACCTGCAGGTCGATACGATTCGTAAAATCATTTATCGGATCGGCCCGGGCGCGAGCCGGAAGATGATGCTGTAATTCGTAACGCGTGATGCGGAACGCGTGTTAGGGAGTTTTATACCCCCAGACTCGTGAGCACACGCCTTTCGGATTACGATTACACGCTTCCCGAAGCACTCATCGCAAAGTATCCGCCGGAGCGTCGCGGCGATTCGCGGCTTCTTGTGGTCCATCGCGATTCGGGAACGTGGGAAGATCGGATGTTTACCGATTTGCCCGAATATCTCGATTCCGGTGACGTCCTCGTTCTCAACCGAACTAAGGTCATTCCGGCGCGGCTGATTGGGCGGCGAACGACCGGCGGAAAAATCGAGGTGCTGTTGCACCAACGTCTCGAGGGCTCGGCCGAGCGATGGAACGTTCTTACCTATCCCGCGCGAAAGGCGCCCCGAGGTGAGCAATTGCTTTTCGACGGACTCAAGGGCGAGGTCGAAATGGAACTCGGGAATGGTCAAAAAATCGTTCATTTCAATCTGAGCGGCGCGGAATTCATGGAAGCCATCGAGCGGATTGGCGAAGTGCCGCTGCCGCCCTATCTGAATCGCTCACCGGAACCCTCCGATACCGAACGCTATCAAACGATTTATGCCTCCGCTCCCGGTGCGGTCGCCGCGCCAACGGCCGGCCTGCATTTTACGAAGGAACTTTTGGAGCGCCTCGGGCGTCGCGGCATTCGACTCGCTTATCTAACGCTGCACACCGGTTTGGGAACGTTCCGGCCGGTCGAATCCGAAGATATTACTAAGCATCGGATGCACGAAGAGTATTTCGAGCTCGATGAACCGAATGCGGCGATTATTAACGATGCAAGAGCTTCCGGCCACACGTGCATCGCCGTTGGAACGACCTCGGTTCGTGCCTTAGAAACGCTCGGCAAACCCGATGGAATGGTGGTCGCTGGTGCAGGAATGAGCGGCATTTTTATTTATCCGCCTTATCAATTCCAAGTTGCTGCTGCCATGATCACGAATTTTCATCTTCCGAAATCGACGCTCCTTATGATGATTTCAGCTTTTGCGGGCCGGGAATTTATTCTTCGATGCTATGAGCACGCTACCCAAGCCGGCTATCGCTTTTTCAGCTATGGCGATGCCATGCTCCTCTTGTAACTATTCGATCTTTGTCACGGGATGAACTTCCCGGTAATTTCTCGCATGGCCGGTCACATCATGGACGAAATCCTGGAACAGCACGCCGGTGATCGTTACATTCGCATTGACATGCTTGAAATCACTCGTAGGCGGGGTTCCCAAATGCACAGCAACCCAGCTCGCGGCATTATCAAATTCTGAAGCAAAGGGCGAAGCCGCCACTTCCGCGCATTTGGTTCCAGGAATTTCGGCAACCATCGAATCGCCGGACGTATCGATCAGAACGAGATGAATATCCTGATCGTCTTCCCGCTTGAAGGCCACGATCGTAGCGGACATCGTGACGGCCTGTTCCTCGAACGCCATGCGGGTCGTGTCCTGACTTACCTTCACTTCCGGAAAGGAATTTTGCTGCGCGATGGTGGTGGAGACCGGCGTCCAATTAATATCCGCGGTGGCTGCGTCGGTTAGAATTTTCACATTCCAACGCTCGATCCCGCAGGGCGCCTCGGCTTCGCTTGACGGATTATTATTGGTACTCGAGCAGCCCGCTACAAACAGTGCGAGGCCGGCAAGCGCATATCGGCTCTTCCAAAAACCACTCATCAGGCACCGGAAGTTAGGCTGAGGTTGCAACACCCTCTTTCTTTTCCTTCCAGCTCATCCAATAATCCTTCCACTCGGCGCTTTCGCCGGCGGGAGCGATTTTTAGCGGGTGCTTCGCATCGAGCATCATCGCATACTCGTTCGTGCGTGTGATATTCGGATTCGCCTTCAGCGCTTTTGGATGCGGCCCGTGATGAATGCCCTGGGGGTGCAGCGTCATCATCGCGGGCTTGATATTATCGCGCGAAAAGAAATCCCCATCGTGATAAAACAGCACCTCATCGTAATCCGTATTGCGATGATAGAAGGGAACGCGAAGCGTGTCAGGATCCTCCTCGAGCGGGCGCGGAAGAAACGAGCAAATCACAAAATTATCCGATAGAAACGTCGTGTGCGCGCTCGGCGGGAGATGGACGCGCGGAGACATTACCGGACGAATATCCCGCATATTGATTTTGAACGCGGTGAGATCGCCCTTCCAGCCCAGCAAGTCAATCGGGTTAAATGGATAAAATACGGACGTGTATTCTCCTAATCGCTTGATCCGCAATTCGTATTCTCGCCCGTTCGACTCCGGTTTGTTCTCATACGCAACGAAATCCGGAATCGTTACCGCGCCCATATCGTAGAGCGCGTGCATTCCGATGAGGCCCTTTTGCTCCGGGGTTGGGGGAAGAATCTCCGAGCCATGTGCTTCGACGACGACGATAAAATTCTCCTTCGTCGCCGGTGCGAAACGGTACGTCGTCGCGCGAGGAATGACGATATAATCTCCCGGTTCATAATTCAAAATGCCGAAATCGGTTTCGATTTTGCCGGTGCCTTTGTGGACGAAGAATAGCTCGTCCCCATCGGCATTGCGCGAGTAGAACGGCGCAACCTCGGCGCGGCGGCTGATGGAAAGAATGAGATCGTCGTTGTACAGCACCGGTGCCGGCGTGCCGCGCGGATCGGTCATGTCCGAAGGTGTAACTTTATCGAGATAGAATGCGTGTGGTCGCAGGTTCCCTTCAATGCGCGTCCAGCCGGTGGGCGGATGCACGTGGTAGAGATGCGAAACGCGGCCATAGAATCCTTCGCGGCCGTGCTCTTCTTCGAATGTTCCTTCCGGCAGCCCGACGTGGGCCTGCCTCGTCGCCGTGCCTTTTACAATAGGCCAATTCATAGTAGTTTTGAGTTAAGAGTTTTGAGGTAAAACTAAACCGCGTTGGAGGCCCAGGCGTTCGTGTGCGGTGTAGGCTATCGCTCCGGTTCCACGATCAACCGCACGGCACGCTGGTAGGATAGATAGGCCCAGGCCCAGTCCAGCAGTACGACGATGCGGTTTCGAAATCCGATAAGGTACATGATGTGCACGAAGACCCACACAAGCCACGCCAGCGCGCCGGTAATGCGAAGTTTCCAGATGTGAGCGATCGCGTAGGTGCGTCCAATGGTGGCGAGCGTTCCTTTATCGATGTAGCGAAATGGACGCGTGAGCGGCTCCCGCTGGATGAGCTTCAGCACTTGCTTCGCAGCATAGCGTCCCTGCTGCATGGCAACGGGAGCCAGCCCGGGAAGCTGCGCGCCACTCGCCTCGTGAGCTAATGCCGTATCGCCAATGACAAAAATTCCCGGCGGCGATTCGATCTGCAGGAACTGATTTACCCGCACGCGCCCGGCACGATCGGTTTTTGCTCCGAGCCAGGTTCCAGCGTGCGATGCCTCCACGCCGGCTGCCCAAATGACGGTCGCGGCCGGTGTTTCCGTTCCGTTCATACGGACGGATTCCGCCGTGATATTTTCCACGCGCGTTGAAGTTCGTACGTCGATCCGAAGGCGCCGCAGTTTCATCTCCGCGGCACGGGAAAGGGATTCCGGAAATCCGGAAAGGATTCTCGGTCCCGCTTCGGCAAGAATAACACGCGTCGAGGCGGGATCGAAATTCCGGAACTCGTGCTTCAAGGCCAGGCGTGCCAGCTCCGCAATCGAACCCGCCATTTCCACGCCAGTCGGGCCGGCTCCAACGATGACGATCGTGAGAAGTGCCGCGCGCGCGTCGGGATTGCGTTCGAGCTCCGCTTCTTCATACGCGGAGAGGATTCGGCGGCGAATGTCGGTGGCATCGGCAATGGATTTGAGGCCCGGCGCGAATCGTTCCCATTCCTCGTGCCCGAAATAGCTATGGCGCGCACCCGTCGCAATGATGAGATAATCATAT
This sequence comes from uncultured Bacteroidota bacterium, assembly GCA_963702215.1. Lineage (GTDB taxonomy): Bacteria > Bacteroidota > Ignavibacteria > Palsa-1295 > Palsa-1295 > PALSA-1295. The sequence goes on along the minus strand of OY969726.1, from coordinate 2,690,801 downwards.
ACGAGGGTAGGGCCTTCCGCAAGCAGGACTTGCTTTCGTTCCAAGTCAAGGCCGGTCACTTCGGCCATCAGGACTTCCGTGTTCGACACATTTCGCAGGACGTGGCGAATCGGCGCGGCGATTTCCCCTGGCGAAAGGCCGGCAGTCGCAACTTGATAAAGCAGCGGCTGAAACAGATGATGATTATTCTTATCTACAATCGTTACCCGGCACGGCGCATTGCGCAACTGCAAGGCAGCGTTCAGGCCGCCAAAGCCCGCTCCGATAATGACGACATGCGGCAATCCGGAATTGCCGGAGGGCGCCGGCGAGGAGTTCTTACCCTTCATACGCCGCGAGCCCCGTGATGTCCTCACCCAGCACCAACGTGTGAATATCGTGCGTGCCTTCATAAGTTCTAACGGATTCCAGATTCGTCATGTGGCGCATGATGGGATATTCGCCTAAGATACCATTGGCGCCGTGAACATCGCGCGCGGTGCGTGCAATTTGAAGCGCGAGATCGACATTATTCCGCTTTGCGAGCGAGACCTGCTGCGGACGCATCGTGCCTTCATCCTTTAAGGTTCCAAGACGATGGACGAGTAATTGCGCCTTGGTAATTTCGGTGAGCATAAACGCCAATTTTTCCTGCACGAGCTGGAACCCGCCGATGGGGCGGCCGAACTGCACGCGGCTTTTCGCATAATTCACTGAGCTTTCGTAGCACGCCATCGCCGCGCCGATGGCACCCCACGCAATTCCATAACGCGCTTGCGTAAGGCAACTTAGCGGTCCCTTGAGACCTTTTACTTCGGCCAAAAGATTCTCTTTCGGAAGCTCGACATCCTGAAAGACAAGCTCGCTCGTCACGCTTGCGCGGAGCGAATACTTTCCCTTCATTTCCGGGGCAGTAAATCCCTTCATTCCCTTCTCGACGAGGAACCCACGAATATTTTTCGGATCGTCGCCATCGAGTTTCGCCCAAACGACTGCTACATCCGCAATGGTTCCATTGGTGATCCACATCTTCGCGCCATTCAGAAGAAAGCCATTCGAGGTGGTCTTCGCGTTGGTAACCATCCCGGAGGGATTGGAACCGAAATCGGGTTCCGTAAGGCCGAAGCAACCGACGGCCTCGCCCGTCGCAAGTTTAGGAAGCCATTTCGTCCGCTGCTCCTCCGAGCCGAAGGAGAAGATCGGATACATGACGAGCGAGCTTTGCACGCTCGAAAAGGACCGTATCGCGGAATCGCCACGCTCCAATTCCTGATTGATAAGCCCGTAGGCGATATTATCCAGGCCGGCGCAGCCATATTTTTCGGGCAGGGTGGGACCAAGCAGGCCAAGAGAACCAATTTTCGGAATCAGCTCCCGTGGGAACGTCATGGCCTGGTTGTGCGCCTCGATAATCGGCAGGACTTCGGCTTCGACGAATTCGCGCACAGTGTCCCGCACCATGCGCTGCACGTCGGTGAGCAGCGATTCGATGTCGTAATAATCAACAAGCATTCTTCGGACAAGTATGAATTATGAAGTATGAATTATGAAATGGAGTACAGGCATCATAATTCTTCCCTCATAATTCATAATTGACCGCTATGGTTGCTTGACCTGAATCAAGTGATTTTCGACCATTCCGAAATTCGGGCGTTCGACGTGGTAGAAAATCGTACCGACGCCGCGGGCAAACCATTCTGTTCCCGTGGTGCCGTTCGCTCCAGTGTACGCTACCATCATCACATTGGTGTACGTCTTTCCTTCGACCTTCGCCGTGCTGCCATATTGCGTAACCTTTGCGGTGATCTGCTCGCCCTGCGAGAGGAACGACCAGGTTGCATTCAGTTCCAGCGGGGTAGCGGCATTTGCTTTCAGGTCGATCCAGCTATCGCTATACTGCTCTGGCGACGATTCCATGCCCATCTCGGCCGCTTCGGTATCGCACAAGCAATAGTACCACTGCGCCGGTGCGCCGTAGTTATTTCCGTAGGTCCAAAGACACGCATAGACTGCCACGCCGTCATCGGTATCGGAGCAGCCCTGCATCGTCATTGCGAGCGCTCCCGAAGCCGGATGATACGGCGCCGTCGAATTGACGGTATAGTCGTATTCCGTATTCGTCGTCGCGAGTGGAAGGTAATAGTTTCGAACGTTCGACTCCGGCGGCGTCGAAGTATTCGGATCGACGACCGACGAACAGCCCGATGCGATCAGCGCTAATGCGACAGGCACCAGCGCGGCTGCGAAAGGTCCCCATCGTGGAATGGATTTCGTTGTAGTGTTTCTCACCATCATCTCTCTCTCTTCTGCGTTTGAAAATCAATCTTTCAAACTAAAACTGGTAGGATAGGGCATATTCTATATGGCCCATCAGAGTATTCACAGCACGCGCGCCAGAATATATCGCCGGGATGCTTGACGCATTTACCATATCGGACGGGGAAGCGCCACTCTGATGCAACCGATCCGCAACAATGGACACCCCGCCAAGCATACGATTGCCAAACGGTACCTGAATTCCCAGTTCCGCCGTAAATACAGTTCCGAGGGAATAAATTCCTCCGCCGATTCCACCGATAACGTAAAACAGCCCATCCCCAACCGCCTCGCGGCGGCGATAAACAAGTTCTTCGGCATAGCTTGTGGCGAGCACCTGCGCCCCTGTAATTGAAGTATAGCCTTTCTCATTTGTTGAAGTTGTGTTGAGCTTAACGAACCCGCCTCCAGTCGCCTCGATGCCTATTTGATTGTTAGGATCGATATTATACGCAACGCGTATCGTTACATCGGAAAAAAGCCCCGGCGAAAGGTTGGAATATGCAACAAAGCCGCTCATCGGCGAGGAAACCCCGAGTTCGAACCGTGCCGGTTCATCATTGCCCTGGAAGCTCCTCAACGATTCGAGCGACGAAGTTGAATGTCCCGGAATCTCGATGTCCGCAGGCTGAATCGTGCGCGGAACGGGCTGCATTGCAATATCAGGCTCGCGATCGAGTTCATGCGAGGATTCGGGTTCGGTCGCTACCGATGTTCTTGCTTCCTTCGCAACGGCGCCGTTTATGACCTTCGAATTCATCGTCACGCTCGGAGCATCGAACCTAACGAATGCGCGGTCGTATTGGATTGCGGGCATGACCTTCACTGCTGAATTATTGACGCCTTGCGGCTTCACCGAGTTCCCGAATTCGAAGGAATGGACTACGCCAAAGAGGAGGAGAGCCGCGAGGGCACCTGTTAGCGAAAGCCGCCGAATGCTCCAGAATGCCGCGGGAAGCTTTTCTTCTTGGTGCAATGCCTCGATCCGCCGGAACAGCGACGCCTCGAGTTCCGGAGCGATCGTGGTCTGACGAACGGCGCGCACGGCCATCTCGCGAAGCGCGGAGTGCTGCTCGAAAAGCTCACGGATTTCGGGGCTAATGGAAACACGGTGCAGAAGCTCCGCGCCTTCGGCATCGGTCAGCCGCCCATCGAAATAGGCAATGATCGTATCTTCTGTGGAATATGCATTCATCTCGCAAATACCTCCTCCGTTCCTCGGGATACATCCTCGGGAGCGTCAAATTCGGATTCTTCCGGCCCATAACTTCTCTTGGAATTTCGGGTTCTCGACTTGCGTCCGCCGAGGCTTCCCTCGCGGCGGTAGTGCGGAGCGAGCAAAATGCGAAGCTGCTTTTTCGCCCGAGCAACGCGGCCCCTCACATTCATCTCCGTCGTGTTCGTCATTTCGGCGATAGCAGGATAATCATGCCCTTCAAACTCGCAAAGCAAGAACGCATCGCGATACATCGGCGGAATCTTCGCGAGCGCGGCCCGAAGCAGATCGTCGGCAATAACCTGATCGAGTTCCACGGCGGCGGTTTCGAGCGTATCGCTGAAGCTTTGGGCTTCGTCCGTGGTTTCAAGCGGCACGAACTGCGGGGTAAATTTCGATTCCCTAAGCAGATTCAAGCAAACGGATCGCGTAATGAGCAAGACCCAGCTTGTGAGCGCCTTCGCCTCCCGCAACTGCTCACGGCGGGTATAAATTCGAGTAAATGCCTCCTGGAAAGCATCCTCCGCCGCTGCGCGATCACCCATATAATAGAGGCAATAGCTCATGACCCGCTGCCGGTGCAGCGAATAGACATATCGAAATCCTGCCATATCGCCGCGCGAAAATGCTTCGATCAGGCTGACATCCCGCTCTTCCGTGGTTTGAATTCGTGACATTCGGTGCCGGAGCGTTCCAGAATTGTCGAGCATCCGGAACGCCTCACCCGATAAGACACAAACGGGTACGGCCAAGTTACAAGACAGACTCAAAAACCTCAGCCCAGTGGTGCCGTCGCCCCGGATTCGGCTAACATTGCTTTATAGCGGGCAAACGTTGCTTGTTTCAACTGCGCGGTCGTTGGATTTCCAAGCCCGTATTTTTGAATATCGGCATTAATCGCATCGATGCGATCCTGATCGACGGGATGCGTAAGAAATAGCTGCTGGAACTTGCCGGGCTGGCTCGGCGCCGCCGCCAGTGACTTGGTAAGAAAGAGGTTCACGCCAGCGGGCCAAAATGGCTGCCCGGGAAGCTGGTATAAATCGTCGAAGGAACCCTGGTCGGCTTCGAGTTCATCGTCGCGGCTGAATTTCAGAGAGGTCAATTGCGTTCCCAGCGAGGATACGATTTGGCCAATAATTCCCGCATTCCCACCGAGTGCAGTGGACGCCAGAATTTCCATCCCGTACTGCTGCGTCAAATTGCGCGTACCGTGCCGGTGATCCGCGTGAGTCGTTTCGTGCGCAAGCACCCCGGCTAGGGTCGATTGATTGTCGATAAATTTCAGGAGGCCGGTGTAAACATAAATTCCACCGCCCGGAATCGTAAAGGCGTTCACCGTTTTCGGATCGTTGATGATCGTTACCGTGTAATGGAAATCCTTATTCTGCACATTCGGCGATTGGACAATTCGATCTTCGATGGATTGAAGATACGCCGTCAGCGTGGTATTATGAAGGATGGGATATTCTTTCGGATCGTTCGCGATTTGCTGCGCCATTTGCTGGCCAAGCCGGACATCCTCCGATTTTGAAAAAAGATTCAGCCCGCCTGCGCAACCAGCAATCACAGCACAAACTGCGGTGATGCCTGCAAACAATGCGAGGCGTCCTTTGTAATAAACAATAAATGTTGGCAACTTCACGAGCGATTCATTCTCCTTTCTTCATCGAACTCTCTTCATCGAACTCTCTTTATCGAACCTGCTTCATCGAATAATATCTTCGCCAATGTGCCAGAGGCCGAAGCGCTCCGGATATTCAATTCCTTCGAGCACGAGGCCATGGGCTGGCGCGATATATTTGGCGCGCCATAGTTCCTGTGGTGCGCGCAGGAGCGATTCGAAATCACCCGGCGCAAGCGCACCCTGCCCCACCTGCACCATGGCGCCAACCAGTGCGCGTACCATTCCGCGTACAAATCGATTCGCTCGAATCGTGAGCGCAAGACGTTGTGCCGCGGCGTTCCCAGCTCGCCTCGATTCGACGATACAGCGATAATGCTTCACATCCGATGTTCGTTTGCTGAAGCTGGTGAAATCATGCTCACCGGCAAGGAGCGCCGGCGCATTGTTCGAGTAGAATCGAAATCGAGTTTGCGCCGAATCGCCCAAACGAAATGCCGGTCGATTGCTGTCCGCTCCTGCCTGATGGTGTAACGATACTGGCGGGCCAGTGCGCTGTGCCGCGCATGGAAATCTTCTGCAACGGGATGAATATCGCGGATGGCAATATCTTTGGGAGTCGTGGCATTGATTGCCATGAGAAGCTTCTCTGTCCTCATCGCAATTTCATCTGGGAACTCGATGTGCGCCACCATTCCGCGGGCATGAACGCCGGAATCGGTTCGGCCCGATCCATTCACTGCAATTTCTCTTGCGAACAGCTGCTGGAACCCTCGCTCGATCTCGCCTTGCACCGAGCGGCCTTTGGGGTGGTCCCGCTGCGTTTGCCACCCCGCGAAATGCGGTGCCGTCATACTCAATCAATAAGGCGAGCTTCACGGAACATTAAAATCGTGATTCCCTCGAAGCTGGAATCCAGTTCCCCTACAACGTGGATTCCCGCTTTCACGGGAATGACATTTTCACAGATTTATTATGATTTCAGATGAAGCAACCCCAGACTATCTGCGCTTTGCAAACCTACCACATCCTCCAGGCGCTCTCGATCCCGAATGATTCGATACTCCGCGCCATCGACCAGCACTTCCGCTGCGCGCGGACGGAGATTGTAATTCGAGGCAAGCGTGTAACCATAAGCGCCTGCACAAAGCACCGCAATGGAATCGCCACGCTTGTAACACCGGCATTTCGCGGGATTGTGCGAGGAAATCGCTCGTCTCGCAGATTGGGCCGACAATATCGACTTTCTCGTGTCACCCCGGGCCTCTGAAGTTCCAATGGGCGCAACCTGATGATAGGCCTCATACAGTGGCGGACGAATTAGTTCCGTCATGCCGGTATCGGTGATGACGAATTTCTTCAGCGAATTCGATTTTGTATAGAGCACAGTCGCGAGCAGCGCACAGGCATTCGCGACGATGGCCCGGCCAGGTTCGAAAATTATTTTTAGGCCGGTCTGATCGAGAATCGGCAGCACAGCGCCGACGAATTCGCTGAGCGAAGGAACGTACTCGCCTTCTTCGCCCAAATTCGTCCTTCGGCAAGAGCGGATGACGAACGACGTTACGGTAATGGATTCCCTGCCCGCCGCCAAAATTCAGATGTTCGAGAACGATTCCCGATTTCACTCGAAGCGAGTTTACGAACTTCACCGTCGAGCGCGCCGCTTTGATAAACGGATCGAGCGAAGTAATCTGGGAACCAATATGCACGTGGATGCCCACCACTTCGAGCGCCGGATGCTTCGAAGCATAAATAAATGCTTCGCGCGCATCGGCCATATCGATCCCAAATTTGTTTTCCTTCATTCCGGTCGAAATGTAGGGATGGCTTTTCGCATCGACATCGGGATTGACACGAATGGAAACTTTGGCTCGAACACCGAGACGTTCCGCAATCCCATTGATGACGGTAAGCTCTTCCAGACTCTCGACATTGAAGGCATGGATATTGGCTTTGAGCGCAAGTTCAATCTCGGCATCGGTTTTGCCGGTGCCATCGAACGTGATCTTCTCCGGGATGGAATCCGGCACGCGAGCGCGGCGAGAAGTTCGCCCGCGCTTACAACATCCGCGCCGGAACCTTCCTCGGCAAGAATTACGAAGAATCTCTAAATTCGAATTCGCCTTCAGGGCGTAGCTTACGTAATGCTCTTTGCCGGAAGATTTGAGCGTCGCATTGAAGGAACGAAAATTTTCGATAATTTGCCGCTTCGAATAGACATAGAGCGGGGTTCCGAACTCCGCGCGTCGAAAGGTATCTCTTCAACGAAACATCTTCGCAGAGTATCGAAGCTCGCTGGTCTAATACGTGATTCGAATAGCGAAAGGTGCTTGTATGCGAGTCTAATATTCGTCAGTCAGTACTATTATTTTATCTTCTATAAACGGCAGATACGGATGCAAAACCTCCGGGATTCGTATCGTTCCATCGGGCAGCTGAAAGGTTTCTAAGAAAGCGACCATCAGGCGCGACGTAGCGAGGCCGGAGCCATTCAGGGTATGCACAAATTCCGGCTTGGCTTTCGGATCGCGGCGGAAGCGGATGTTCGCGCGGCGCGCCTGAAAATCCTCGAAGTTCGAGCAGCTCGAGGCTTCCAGCCACTTCCCTTCCACCGGCGCCCACACTTCGAGATCGTACGTTTTCGCGCTTCCAAAACTTGTATCGCCCGAGCAGAGCAAAATTCGCCGATACGGAATTCCGATAAGTTCCAAAATGCGTTCCGCGTCCGCGGTTAGTTTCTCGTGCTCGTCGTAGGATGATTCCGGCGTCGTAAATTTCACAAGTTCCACTTTGTTGAATTCGTGAACGCGCAGAAATCCGCGCGTGTCTTTTCCGTACGATCCTGCCTCGCGCCGGAAGCACGCGCTAAAGCCGCAATGCAGCAACGGTAACGATTCTCCATTCAGACACTTCGTCCGCATAAAGATTTGTGATCGGCACTTCGGCGGTTGGAATCGCATAGAGCGCGTCCTCCGCCATATGATAGACCTGATCGGCAAACTTTGGGAATTGCCCAGTTCCCCGCAAAGACTGTGCATTGACGAAAAACGGAGGCAGCACCTCGGTATATCGATGCGAGCGTGTATGCAAATCGAGCATGAAATTGATGAAGGCCCGTTCAAGCTGGGCACCGCGTCCCATGTAAACCGGAAACCCGGCGGCGGTAATCTTCGCGCCGCGCTTGAAATCGAAAAGCTGGATATTTATCCGCGAGCCCGAGATGGTCATAGCCTTCGCGCTTTTCGAACGCGCGCTCATCCCCTCCCGGCGCCCATCGCTTAATCTCCATATTCGAAGATGCATCCTCGCCGAATGGGAACCGAAATATGGAGAATGTTCGGAACCGAATCCATCAGCACGCCAAGCGCCAGCTCTTTTTCGCGTAACTCGGCATCGAGCGCGGCGATATTCTCGCCCACCGCTTTCATCGCGGCAATTTTCTCTTCGGCCGGCTCTTTCGCGCGTTTTAATTTCGCAATTGCTTCGGAAACGGTATTGCGCTCGCTCTTCAGCACTTCAACTTGCTGAATGAGAGCGCGCCGATCACGATCAAGCTCCAAAATTTGATCGACCACGTCCTCCGAGTGCTTCGCACGAATCGCCACACGTACGACTTCGGGATTTTCGCGAATGAGTTTTATATCGAGCATTTCGAAAGGATGAAGGATGCAAGGTCTGAAGCGGAAGGGTGTGTTGTGCACTTCCTTCGTGCTTCAATTATTGGTAGAGATAAAGTTCGCTCTCTCCGAGGAGTTCTTCCATGCCGCGTTCCATGACGCGAAGGCCGTCATCTACGTTCGACATCCGAACTCCGAGATCGGTCTGCGCTTTTAGCGAGACGAGGCCGTTTCGAGGGGGACGCTCGGCTTTCCAGCGTCCGCTCGAACGAAGTTCCGCAATGGTGGTCGGGAGAATCAGATCCGAATCCAGCCCGAACATTTCGGCGATGCGTTGCGCGAATTCGAATCGCGTCAGCATTTCCGGGCCGCCCGCATGATAAATTCCCAAGCCGCTTCCGCTCGGTAGCACGCACAATGGCGAGCGCCAAATCATCGACGAGGGTCGGTGCATTGATCAGATCCGTCGCCGCCATGACCGGCTCTCGCGCTTCCAGGGAAAGAATCACCGAAAGCGCATAATTCGTGTTGGCGTGGGTCGTCGCACCATAAATCGAGGAAGTTCGAAAGATGGTGTGATCTATCCCAGAGGTGCGCAGCACATTTTCGCTCGCAAGTTTCGTGCGACCATAATAATTGATGGGATGCGGCGTGTCGAGTTCCCCGAATGGCGCGCGCAGGCCATCGAAGACGAGATCGCTCGAAACATGGACGATTCGCGCATCCACTTTTCTCGCCGCTTCCGCTAGATGTTCGACCGCGGTAACGTTCGTGCGCCATGCGGTTTCGCGCTGCGTTTCGGAATCATCCACCTTCACAAATCCGGCGCAATTGACGATGACATCCGGCTTGGCCGCGCCGATGACATCGCGCACGGCGCTCCGTTGCGTTATATCGAGCGTATGATAGCCGCGAATCCGAGGCTCCTTTGCAATTCCGGCAAAGAGCGCTTCGGGTTCCCGGGCGGTGAGTACCAACTCGTAATTCGATTCTTCCATGAAGAGACGCACCACATGCTGCCCCACGAAACCGTGGCAGCCCGTGATGAGCACCGTCTCCCTGGATGATCGCTCATCCGATTTTCCCGGAAAAATCGCCATGAATAAAAAGTAGCGAGGCATCTTAAAAGATGCCTTCGCTTCTTTCTAACTCTCGAACCGCTGGCGCGGTTTCAATTTTCCCTCGGTCGGGCTGGAAGCTCCGGCCTGCGCCGTGCAAATTACACCGTGGCGGGGACGCGCTTCGCGGGCGTGCGGCGCGAGCCGGCGGAAACCCGAGCCGCCTTTGTCTTATCGCGTTCGAGCCAATCGAAGGCAATCGCACTCGCGACAAAAATAGAGGAATAGGTTCCCGTTATCACGCCGATGAGCATCGTGAATGCAAAACCCCGAAGCACTTCGCCACCCCAGATAAAGAGCACGAGCAGCGTGAGGAACACCGTTCCCGAAGTGATGACCGTGCGCGGAAGCGTTTCGTTGATGGCCCGGTTCATAATATCTTTGAGCGACTGGCCTTTATATTTGCGCTGATCTTCGCGAATACGGTCGAAAATGATAACCGTATCGTTCACCGAAAATCCAACGATGGTAAGAAACGCCGCGAGCATCGTGGAATTCATTTCCAGATTGAGCCAGGGCACCAATCCATTGCAAATGACCGCGAATGCGAACGCTACCAGCACATCGTGGATGATGGCAATCACAGCGCCAAGCCCATAAACAAACCGGAACCGGAACGCGAGATAAATCAGAATAACGATACACGTAAAGGTAACTGCCCAAACGGCATTGGCACGCTGTTCTCCTCCGATCTTAGGCCCGATGTGCTGCTCCTGCAATAGCTGCGCGGGGTTCCCCGTGAACCCTGCCGCGACGGCATCCAAAACGTGCTTCGTCGCCGCGGTTCCAGCGGCAGCGCCCTGTGCGCCCTCGCGCACGCGAATCAGCACCCCGGCCTCGTTCGTACCATAGTATTTTACTTCGGCCCCATGATTCCCCGCCTTATCCAGGGCGGAACGCACCTGCGAGATTCCCGACCGTTTTCTGAAATTGAAGCTGTACTTCTGTTCCGCCGGCGAAGTCAATTCCATATTCCATCACCGCGGAACAACGCCCAGATGATTCCGGCCGACGTCACGCAAATCGAAACGTAGTACCACCTCCGGCGCTTGCCGATGAAGTCGATTGTTGTCTTACGAAAAAAATGCATGTCAAATTGTTTAGCTGTAGGGGCCGCTTGCAGCAGCCCGCGGTCGGCCAAAGGCCGACCCTACAAATTCATTTATCCAAATTTAATCAGTTCCGGGTTGCGCTCCAGGAGAATATCGAAGATGACCCGGGTAATGACGATAGCCGTAAATAGCGACGCCGATATACCGATCATGAGCGTGACCGCGAAACCTTGTACCTCGCCGGTTCCGAAGGCATACAGGATAACCCCCGAAAAGAATGCTGTCAAGTGGCCGTCGAATATCGGCGGGAACGCGCGCCGGTAGCCATCGTCGATCGCAAGTTTGAGCGATTTGCCGAGCGATAGCTCTTCCCGAATTCGCTCGTAGATCAGCACGTTTGCATCGACGGCGATACCAACCGTGAGCACCAACCCTGCCATGCCCGGCAGCGTGAGCGTTGCGCCAAACGTTGCAAGCACCGCGGCCGTAAAGAGTAAATTAATGACCACCGCCATGTCCGCTACGACTCCGCCGGTGATATAATAAAATCCCATGAAAATGATAACGACAAGCAAGCTCCAAATTACCGAGGATGTCCCTTTGGCAACGGAATCCGCACCGAGGGATGGGCCAATTACCGATTCCTGAATGATATTCACCGGCGCGGGGAGCGCGCCAGCTTTGAGCACGATCTTGAGCAAGTTCGCCTCGGTCATATCGCCGATTCCAGTAATCTGCGAGTTCCCATTCGGGATTTCACTCTGGACGACGGGCGCGGAATAAACGACACTATCTAAGATAATCGCGACTTCTTTGCCGATGTTGGTATGAGTTACGCGGCGCCACACGCGCGTGCCCTCGTCATCCATTTGCATAGTAACTTCCGGCTTTCCCGAATTCGGATCGACATCGGCGCGCGCATCGGTAATTACTTTCCCGGTAAGCTCCGGCTGCGCATCCAGAAAATACAGTCGATAAATATTTTGATTCCCTTGCGCGGGAATGGGACGGCTGAACATGAACGCCATTTCGTCCACGTAAAATGGCTTGACATCACCCCGGTCGAGAATGTTCTTGATGAGCTGTCGGTCCGGTTCGGTCACATAAAAATCACCCTGCTGATTTTCACCTTTCGCAAGAATAGACAAAAACGGATGCTTCTTTTGAATATACGCCATCCTCTGCGCCTGTGTCATGCCGATTTCGGCGATTGAATCGGCGCGGGCAGCGGAATCGGCAGGATTTGCCGCTGCGGTTGCCGCGGGCTTTGCGGCCGTATCTGGTTTCGCCGAAGTATCGTTCTTCGCGGTCTCGGATTTTTTCTCGGCTTTGGAGGTCTTCGTTTTGAAATTCTTCGCCGTATCTATCTTCGTTCCGGCGAAGGCTTTGGTGGTGTCGGCGTTTGTGGTATCGGCGGATGTAGTATCGGCACCAAGCGCTCTCGCTAGGGCAGTATCGCCGCTCAGGTGTTCGTCGATGCGCTGGAGCACGCGCATGGCCATCTGCGGATCTTTGAGTAATCGGAATTCGAGCTGTGCGGTCCCCTGCAGAAGTTGATGCACCTGCGTGGGATTGCCAACGCCGGGCAGCTCGATGATAATGCGCTGGGTGCCTTCTTTTTGGATGGTCGGCTCCGTCAGGCCATACTGATCGATACGATTTCGAATAATCTCGACCGCGCGATCGACTGCCTCGTCAGCGCCTTTTTGGAGCGCAGCCTGGATAGCCGCATCCGTGCCGTTGCCAGCATCGCTAAAATAAAAATAATTCGCCAGCGATTTTCCTTTGGGCCGCGCAATCTTATCGAAGTTGTCGATGAACATTGAGACGATGGGATTATCGCTCGTAGCTGCTTCTTTCGTGGTCGCATCCATGACCTGCTCGAAAATCGCGTCCTTTTGCAGGGCCTGCTCGTCAATGTATTTCAGGACATTGACCTCCATGGTCACATAAATGCCACCGCGCAAATCGAGACCAAGTTTAATCGCCTTCGCGTTGGCATCGCGAAGCGCTAAGCCATTTTCGTTTTCCCACTGAACTTTCCGTACGGAATCCTGCGGGGTATTTCCAAATTGGTTTTCCGCGCTTTGCAGCGATTGAGAGTGGTAGGTCGGATAAAGCGCATATATTGCCCCCGCAATAAAGAGCAGGATGATAATTATCTTAGCGCGGTTTTTTTTCACAAATAAAAAATCGGAGAAACGTGTGAATTTCGAGGCGAATGCAACCTTTCGGGCCTTCTCCCTAAAAAATTGTCAGTGCCCAAAAGCTTTAGGGCGGTGTTATGTTCCCTGAAAGTGATTAAGAGGGGTTTTAGGAGACGCAATTTCAGAGACTTAAGGGACTTCAAGGACAAAAGAGACTTGCAAAAATTACACTTTTGCCCTTAGAGTCGCTTTCGTCCCTTAAATGTTTGGTCTCCCATTTTGCTTTCCGCGCTCCGTGAGGCGTGCGCGGGTCATGCGCTCGCGGAGGCCGCCTTCTTTTACGAAGGCTTCCTCCAGTTGGCGCAACTGCCGGTCGAGAAGGAAATTGGTAACTTTAATCATTCCGATAATGGCATTGGCGCAAATGGCGGGATCGTCATGCTCGATGGCTTGCTTGAATGTGTCATAGGTGAAACTGGGCTGGCGATTCAGCTCTTGCAACCGCTTGACTAGCCGGTCGTCTTTCGTCCATTCGGCGATTCCGCGGAGTCGCAGGAAATCCCGGTAATCGGCGAGCAATTCCTCCAGGCTGGCACGAGCGACATTCGTTAGTTTGATCTCAGTTTCTTTTCGAAGTTCCTGAAGCCATACTGCCTTCGATGATATTCTGCTTCCCGGAGCGGGCCGCCTGAACCATTTGGTCATAGGTGCGGTCTCGCTTACTCAGAAACCGCTCACAGAAGCGAACCGTCGCATCATAGACAATTTCCGCCTTGCGATAAGAGAGCAGGTTCTGATAGCCTCCGTGCGGTGGGATGAAGGTTTCGTGCATGGTACGTTAGGAAAAGGGACTAAAGTGACTTCACAAACGAAAGATTCATTCGAAGGAATCACATCTTTTGTCCTTCAAGTCCTTTCGTCCTTTTGTCCCATTTATGCTCTCCCAAGAAATTTCACGAGCGGCAATGCCGCCTTAAAACGGCTGCCCAACACCTCCGGCAAATCTTCGCTCAAGAGATCCCGCTCGGCGAGGTCGCTCGAAAAAAGAAAGCTTTTCATCTTCAGAAATTTCGCGGCCGGGTGGTCCTCGCTGTAGCCAAGCGGCATGCGCGTGAGCGATTCGCCGGTCAGGCCGGTAGGAAAATATTCCTGAAAATCGTCCATCGCAAGAATTTTGGCGAGCGATTTATGATCCGATGCGATCAAGGCGCGAATGCGCTTCAGGTGCGGCGACATCGGCTGATAAATTCCGCCGCCGGCGAAGACGCTGATTCCTTTGCGGCTCTTGGCTGGTTCGAAACCGAGATAGTAGCCGCACCATTCTTCCTTTTTCGTTCCTTCGAGAGGGAACGAAAGCCCTACGTGCGTTTTGTATGGCGATTTATCTTTGCTGAACCGAATATCGCGATAAATTCGAAAGAGCGAAGCCTTTGAGTTCCCGATAACAGGCATTTTGTTCTCTCGAAAATAAATGCCCAGCGCATGCGCAAGCGCTTTGGATGGCTCACGCAGATAGCGTTCGTAATCCTCGCGGTGCGCCTCGAACCAGTCCTTTCGGTTATTTTTCTTCAGTCCGTGAAGGAATTGGAAAGTTTCCTTCGAATAGCCTTCGAAAAATGGGAAGCGGTTCGTCTCGGGAAAAATTTTGCGGATTTCGGCATGGTGTTAGAAATGGGCAAAAGAGGCTTCAAGGACAAAAGTTTCTCTCAAAAAAGAATATTTCATTCTCCTTTGGCGTGCCCCTAAAACGGCACTTTCCTCAAAGTGAACTGAAACGTGCTGCCCTTCCCAATTTGGCTTGTGACGCTGATCTTCCCGTGATGCGCCTCGGTGATGTGCTTGACGATCGCAAGCCCCAGCCCGGTGCCTCCGGGTGAGGAGCGCGCGCGGCCTTTATCGACGCGGTAGAACCGCTCGAACAGTCGCGGCAAGTGTTCCTGGGCGATCCCGATGCCGTTGTCGGACACGCTTACAGTTAATTCATCGGTGCGCGGCTCACCGTCCAGCAATTCGAGCGCGATCGCCGTCCCCTGATCGGAATACTTGATTGCATTATCCACGAGATTGATAAGCACTTGCTTGATGCGCTCTTTATCGGCATAGACGCTGGCTTCTTTTTGCGGCGTAACATTGCTGGCAAAAGAAATCTCTATATTTCGGGCTCGCGCCATCGGCCTCATTTCCGCGGCAAAATCTCGAAGGAACGGCTGGATATCGAACATGCGAAAGCTCATTCGCATCTCGCCGCTTTCGATGCGCGAAATATCGATCAAATCGTTGAGCAAATTATTCAGCCGTTCGGCCTGCGATTTTGCCCGCTCCAAGAAATCGCGGTTCACGTTCGGATCATCGACCGCGCCATCGAGCAGTGTTTCGATAAATCCCTGGACGGCAAAAATTGGCGTGCGAAACTCGTGCGAAACATTCGCCAGGAATTCGCTGCGCACCCGTTCGAGGCGCTGCCGGGCGGCATCATCGCGCCGCTGTTTCTCCGCGATCTGGTCGATCGCAATTGCAAGAGCGCGAAGTTCCTCTGGAGGCTTTATGGCGGCTTTGGTGCTGCGAAATTCCAGATGCCCGTCCGGATCGACGGTTGGCATGAGTTCTCGAATCGGCTTGACGAGCCGAGCGGCAAACCACAGACTGAGAATCGCTGCGAGCACCACCAGCATAATCGAAATCGTGACAGCCGGAGTAACCAACAGCGGCTTGTCCGCCCAAATTACCCCATTGGCAATAACCAGAACGATGAGAACGAGAAGGACCGGAAACGCGGCAGCACGAAGGCGTAGCGATGGCACGGATTGATTATCCTAAGACGTAACGATATCCCACTCCCTTCACCGTTTCGATGCGCTTGCCATAATCGCTCCAAGCTTTTCGCGAACTTTGAAGATATGGACATCGACCGTTCGTTCGACAACAAACGCATCGTGACCCCATACTTCATCGAGCAATGCTTCGCGCTTGAAAATCCGGCCCGGATGAGCGGCGAGGAAATGCAAGCAGTTCAAACTCCTTTCGAGGAAAGAAAATCTCCTTTTTATCGACAAAAACTTTATACGAGCGACGGTCTATTTCCAGCCCTCCGAAACAATTTTTTCTTCGCTCACGGCGGCTGGAAGCTTTTCGGTGCGATCGAAGCGGCGAAGCAGGGATTTTACACGAGCGATCAGCACGCGCGGCGAAACCGGCTTTTGCACGTAATCATCGGCGCCAAGTTCGAGCGAGACGATTTGATCCACCTCCCCCGCCCGCGCCGTCAGAAACAGGACCGGAAGATTTGCGGTTTTGGGTTGGAACGAATCGCCCGGCACGTCTCGAAGCCATCCATTTCCGGCATCATGATATCGAGCATCGACGAGGGCCACGTTGCGTTTGCTCCAGTTTTTCCAGCGCTTCCTTGCCATTCGCCGCCGTTTCCGTGGAAAATCCTTCTTTTGTCAGATTATAGGCCAACAGATCGCGAATATCCTGCTCGTCGTCGACGATGAGAACTGTTTTTGCCATCGGGTTATGTTATAAGAAGCCGAGTTAACAGCCGCTCGGCACGCTAAGTGCTTTGAGGAACCTGTATTTACCATTTCTTAATGCTCGGGTTCGAATGCGCGTAATAATTTGGTAATATAGTGATAACGGACTGTTCACAGACATAATGCGATGGCGCTTCGTTGATGCTTGGGAATAAACAAAGAATACTCACGTGGAAGTCGCAGAAAAACGAATAGAGGAACGGCGCACGCTCGCTCAGCCCGCCGGAAATTTCGGCTGCCGCAAGTGCGCGCCAACGGATGCACGAAGAAAAGTCGGCAGGGCCGATTAAAATAGCGACGAAGGAACTCAACCTATTCTATGGCGCAAAACAGGCGCTAAGTAATATCTCGCTCGATATTGCAGAACGCGCAAGTGACGGCCTTTATCGGGCCTTCCGGTTGCGGCAAATCCACCTACCTGCGCACGCTCAATCGGATGAACGATCTCATCGGCAATGTTCGAATTACGGGGGAGGTGCATATCGATGGCGTCGATGTTTACGACAAGGCGATTGATGTCGTTGAACTTCGCAAGCGAGTGGGAATGGTATTTCAAAAATCGAATCCGTTCCCAAAATCCATCTGGGAGAACGTTGCATACGGACCGAAAGTACTGGGAACCCGGCAGAAGTCGAAACTGAATCAGATCGTCGAAAAAAGCTTGCAACAAGCGGCGCTATGGGACGAGGTAAAAGACCGCCTGCATTACTCCGCGATGGGGCTTTCCGGCGGCCAGCAGCAACGGCTGTGCATCGCCCGCGCGCTTGCGGTCGAACCGGAAGTACTGCTTATGGATGAGCCCGCCAGCGCACTCGATCCGATCAGCACGGCGAAAATCGAGGAATTGATTTTCCAGCTGAAGGAAACTTACACGATCGTCATCGTCACGCATAACATGCAGCAAGCCGCGCGTGTAAGCGATGTCACAGCCTTCTTTTACATGGGCGAGCTGATCGAAGCCGGCGATACGCGCGATATTTTCACCAACCCCGCGAAAAAACAGACGGAAGATTATATCACCGGAAGATTCGGGTAACTAATCTGGATTACGCGGATTGGATGGATTTCGGGATTACGATTGCCATCACGCCTTGATTCGTCACTCTTAACTCGCAACTGTACCCTTGGCCAGAGTTCACCGACATTTCGAAGACGAGCTCGATACGCTTCGCTCGCAGCTTATTCGCATGGGATCGCTCGTCGATGAGCAGGTCGATACGTCCATTCGGGCGCTCACCGAAGGGAACCTCGAACTTGCGAAGTTCGTCATCGACCGCGAGCAGCGCGTGAACGAGCTCGATCTTACCGTCGATGGCCAATGCCAGCGGATCTTCGCGCTCACGCAACCCGTGGCCGTCGACCTGCGCTTGCTGCTCGCGGCTATGCACATCAATAGCGATTTTGAGCGTATCGGCGATATTGCAGTCAATGTCGCCGAGCGCGTGGATGCACTCCAGGACTATCATTCCCTCATCGAACGCGTTGGTGCCCTCGAAATGATTTCGACTGCACGCAGCATGCTCACGAATGTCCTCGATGCCTTTATCCACAACGATAGCGAGGAAGCACGCGCCATCTTCGAAAAAGAAAATATCGTCGATGAACTTAATCGGCAAATTTTTTACAATCTTATCGACGAGATGAAGTCCGATCCCGTCATGATCGAGCCGGCGGCGCATCTTATGGCACTGCTTCGCCATATCGAACGACTCGCCGATCATGCCACAAACATTGCCGAAGACGTGATCTTCGTGGCCGAAGCGAAAATGATGCGACACCACTCCTTGAGCGAGCGGCAACCGGGGCTATGAATCTATCGTGGTGACCTTCAGGGGCTGCCCTGAGCCTGCCAACGGGTCACGATTACGAATTCTAAATCGCAGCAGCGCTGCGCCTGTTATCGCCGCGAACGATGCGAGCATCGCCATCTCCTTCCATGATGTGAGTGCCATCTCCAGCATCGCGGCGGTGACAAGAATTGCCGCGGATAGAGAAATCGCAAGCACCATCGGCTTGCCGCCGGGAATTTTAAATGGCCGCGCAAGTTCTGGCCGGCGGCGGCGGAGCTGAATCAACGCCCAGAATTCCAGCAGGAGCGCGGACGAGTAAAGCAAAACATCCACTTCCGCGAGTTCCCCGAACGAGAAGCTGCTCAAAATGAGATAGATCGCCGCACTCGTAATAATCGCTCGCGCCGGAGTCGAGTACTTGGGATGCAGCGCGGTAAACGTGCGTGGAATATAGCCATCCGCCGCAAGCACGAATGGAATCCGTGAGGCAGCGAGGAGCCCCGCGGCAAATAATCCCGCCGCGCTCACCAATCCGCCAACACCCACGGCCATGCGTAGCGCGGGGCCGCCAATGGTTCCGGCGATCATTGGCCAGCTTCCATCGGTCCACTTCGAAATATCGGGAACTGCATTCAGCCCGACGAAGACGGGAAGGAAATAGACCAGAATCACCAGCGGCATGGCGATCATAAGCGCTTTGGGAAACAGGCGCGGCGCATCCTTTACCTCACGCGAGACGGTCGAGAGCGAATCCCATCCGAGATAGTTCCAAAGTATTACGAAAAGTCCCGCACCCAATGCGCTGCCTGTTGACATTCCTGATGGCGTGAATGGCGCCGTGGCTGCACCCAAATTCGCGAAGGTTGGCAGCCACCCGAGAACGCTCATGAGGAGGAACGGAACCAATAACGCAACGGCAAATAACAAGGCCGCCCTGCCCGTTGTTGCAATGCCGCGAATGTTCAGCCAAACTAATGGCACAACCATCGCTACGCGAGTGATTAAGCTCACTAAAGGATGGGAACCGCCCAACCCCAGGGCACCCAAATAATTCACAAACAGCACGGGATAAATGGCGACATCCACGCAGCTATAAAGAAACGTGAGCCACGCGCATGCAAACCCCGCGCGCGGCCCGACTCCACGTTTTACCCATTCATAATAACCGCCTTCTTCCGGAATGGCGGAACCCAGTTCGGCGCTCAGGAGCGCGATTGGCAGCGCCCAAAAAATCGCAACCGCTACGATCAACGCGAGCGCCATTCCGCGACCGGATTGCACAATCGTTTCCAATCCGTATGGCCCACCGCTGACGCAGAAAAAGATCGTCATCACGAGCGGCCAAATGCCAACGGCGTGACGCATGACGCGTGATCTGTAACGCCCGGAGATGCCGCGCAAATTATGAGGGAGCCCCATCAGACTTACGCGCTACCCATTACGAGATTCACACGCGCTCGCGATTCTTCGAATTCCTTCACGAGCGACTGGACCACTTCCTCGCATGTGAGTATTTTTTTGATGAGGCCGGACGACTGCCCCATTTCGAGTTCCCCTTCTTCGAGGTTACCTTCGAAAATTCCCATTCGCTCACGCTTATGACCGAGTAAGGAAATCTCCTCCTCTTTCGTCGCCCCATGTTGCTGGGCTTCGAGCGCTTCGATTGCAAAGTGATTTTTTTTGAGGCGAACCGGCGCAACTTTTTTGAGGACGAGTACGGTCGCAGCATCGTCGGATTCGATCACCGCTTCTTTATAGCCGGGATGAGAACTGGATTCCACCGTCGCAGCGAAACGGGTTCCGATCTGCACGCCTTCGGCACCCAATGCCAGCGCTGCAAGCACCTGCCTGCCATCGGCAATTCCGCCCGCGGCAATCACCGGAATCCGGACGGCATCGACCACTTGGGGAACTAAGCACAACGTCGTAATTTCATCGACCCCATTATGGCCGCCGGCTTCGAAGCCTTCGGCGACGACGGCGTCGCACCCGGCGCCTTCCGCTTTCAGCGCGTGCCTTACGCTCGCCACAACATGCACCACAAAACATCCGGCAGCCTTCAACCGGGATGTGTGAGCCTTCGGGTTCCCAGCGCTGGTAACGATAATCTCGATTCCTTCTTCGATTGCCGCTTCGATGAGCGCATCGACATCTCCGCGCATGAGCGGGATATTCACGCCGATACGACCCGCAACATCGGTCGCTATTGCCTTTCGAATATGCTCGCGCAATAGTTCTGGCTTCATCGAGCCCGCGCCGATCATGCCCAGCGCGCCCGCCCGCGCCGAAGCAACCGCGAGCTTCCATCCCGCCGTCCAGACCATTCCGGCCTGAACAATCGGATAGCGAATCCCAAGCTGGCGAGAGAGTTGCGTTTCCATCGTGGATGCGTAACGCGTGAACTGCAAACTTTGTCGCAAAAGCGCATCATGCGTTACGCATTACGCATCACGACGATTCTTAGGATTTCTTTTCCGGATACAGCACCACTTCCACATTCGATGTAGCGGATTTGGGATCGAAAAATTCCTTCGCAGACTGATAAACCGCTTGCGGGGTGATCGAATTGATAAGTGAAGCGGCCTCCGTGATCGAAACCGGATCGAGGCCATTCCAGAACGCATCCTCCAACTCGGCCATCCAATAATTATTTTGCTTCAAATTTACCTCGAGTTCGTTGGCCATGATTTTATGGACGCGGTCTGCATAGGTTGGTTCCATCGGTTTCGTTGTGAGCGTGTCAATTTGTTTGCGAACTTCATCGATCAGTTCCTGCGCACGCGCGGGATCGCAGCCGAAGTTGATCGTGATGCGGTACTCGTCCTTCGGATATTTTTGGAACGAGGGGGCGACGCGCACGTAATACACTCCGCTCTTATCTTCGCGAATATCTTCACGCAGCTTGATCTGGAATGCTTGCGCCATCGCCGAGAGCCGGAAGCGGTTCGCCCGGGAGAATGGCTTATGGCCGGTATAGACCATTGAGACGATGCTCTTCGGTTCGCTGCCATCGTAGATATTACGAACGAGAACGCCGCTTGGCGGACGGATACCCACATCCTTCCATGTGGAAGGATGATTCGAGGAGGGAAGCGATGCGAGATATGTTTCCACGAGCGGTTTCAGTGTGGCCGAATCGATGTTACCGACAAAAAAGAAGGTAAAGCCGCTGGCATCGCTAAAGAACTTTTTATAGTACCGATACGCGAGCGCGGGACGCACCTCGTTTAATAGTTCCGGAGACTCCGGCCGCGTTCGGTAGTTCCCCTGCGTGAGAATTACGCCCATGGTGTCATCATAGGTTACCTCCGGCATCTTCCGCATATTTTGCAACTGAGCTTTCGTACGCGTGAGCCACGTTTCGGCGGCCGCGGAATCGTAGCGCGGCGCCGTCATATAAAGGTACGCCAACTGGAACAGCGTAGGAAGGTTCCTTCTTCGTGCTGTGGCCCTGAAGCTCGGATTTATACATCTCGATATCCGGTGTAACCCCGACTTCCTTTCCGGCCAGCATTTTCTGAAGGGTCGGGGCGTCGAAATTCGCCACGCCCGAGTTGGTAACGATATTATCGCCATTCTCGGCGGAGACGTAGTCGCTGTTGGACACGATGGAACTTCCTCCGGGCGCAACGGCGTCGAACAAAATTTCATCGTCCTTGAAATTTGTAGGTTTGAACACCACTCGCGCGCCATTCGAGAGTTGCCACACCGTTACGCCGATGGGCGCGAGCGCCGTTTCTTTTATAATGGTTCCGGGCTTCGGCGCATGTGCGACGAGCGGTGCGTTCGATGTTTTATCGACGTAAGCGGCATAGTGCGCGCGCTTCGCGTCGTTCAGGATGGCAAGCAACTGATCGCTCGAAGGCGGAACGAAATGTTTCGCCGACGGGCCTTCGAATGTCATTACCGGGCTGGCATTCTGCATCAGTTGCGCCGATCGGGCGTTGACTTCTTCCAGTGTGATGCCTGGAAGTAATAGCTTGGACATCGCGTACGCATTTTCGATCCCCGGCATTGGCGTTTGATCGGTAAAGTTACTTATATACGCGCCGACCAATTGAGCGGATTTCGTTTTATCCCGTTCATTCCAGGCTTTTTCTTCCTTGGCGAGCAAGCTCTTCCTGGCGCGATCGAGCTCCGAAGCATTGAAGCCGGTTTGCTCTGCGCGGAACACTTGTCCGAGCGCATCCTTCACGCCGGCATCCACCGAATCCTGCTGAAGCATCGCAAAGATGTTGAAGGTACGCAAATGGCCAAGATCGGAACCATCCTGCGCGCCGGCAAAGGAAAGCGGCGCCTGCCCTTTTTGGATCGCCTCCTCGATGCGCGCGTTCAGCATTTCATCATACAGATTGGTTACCAACTGTTTTCTAAAATCGGCTACCGTTTTTTCTGCTTTGTATGGACGCTGAAAGGACATCGTGAAAATAGTTACGGGCATTTCCGCATCCGTATCGACCGCTACGAAGGTCGGCTCGTGCGAGGGAACGGTATATTCGGTGCGGGGTCGCTCGTTCGGCGGGTTCGTGAGCGGCGAAAACACCTCGTTCACTTCGCGCACCATCGAATCGACATCGAAATCACCCACGATAACGACAGCCATCAGGTCGGGACGGTACCAGTCGTGATAGAACCGAAGAATCGTCGAGCGATGAGCCGTATCGATTATGGCCTTGAGTCCGATCGGAAGGCGGTCGGCGTAGCGGGAATTGGCATAGATAATCGGCGCCTGATGCCGGAAGATGCGCTCGAACGCGCCGCGGCCCATGCGCCATTCCTCGCGAACGACGCCACGCTCTTTCTCGAATTCGGTCGAATCGAATGTCACGGCATGCGCCCATTGCGCGAGAATATCCACGCCGGTATCGAGTACGTGATTCTGGTCGGTTGGCAGCGTTTCTTTGTAAATCGTTTCATCGAATCCGGTTTGTGCATTCAAGTCCGCACCGAACCGCGCGCCGTGTTCTTCGAGGAACGTTTCTAACGTGTTGTGGGGGAACTCTGTGGTGCCGTTAAAACACATGTGCTCGGTAAGGTGCGCCAAACCCTGCTGATCCGGGTCTTCGAGAATGGAACCCGCGTGAATGACGAGCCTCAGCTCCGCGCGATGTTCCGGGTAACTATTGCGGCGAATATAGTACCGCAGCCCATTCGGCAGGGTGCCGGTTCGCACCGCAGCATCGACCGGAATCGGAGCAGTAAGTTCCAAGGAACTCGGCTGACCGCCTTGTTGCGCAAACACTGCGGCCGGCAGGAGCATAGATAGAAGTGCGACAAATAGAATTCGTGGAGTCCTCATTGTATTTCTGGATGAATTTAGACGTTAAGACGCTCCACAAAACTACAATAAAACAATAGCGTTCCGTTATTTTTCGTGAGGTGCTCTCGACTGGCCGATTCGTGCGAACGAGGCATTCATATACGCCATTTGGCAGGCCGGTGGGTTCCCGCCTGAATTGGTTTTCGCCTGAATTGGTTTTCGCCTGCTGCCAACTCGCCCGAAACTATGTGCGCAACTTTTTTCTGTATATTCTAAGTTAAATTTTCCATGACATCCCTGACCATTCAGTTGGACGACCGCACCAATGGCCGATTGCTCGAGCTTTCGCGACGCGAGCATAAAAAGCCCGAGGTTTTGGTTACCGACGCCGTGAAAGGATTATTCGAAAGCGTGCCGGAGGAGGAAGAAGATGAATCCAATCGGCAAGCCTGGTTTCAGGAAGCGAGGCGCCGGCTGGACGAATATCAGCGTGGTGAAGGAACTAATGTTACGCGCGAGGAATCCATGGCACGCGCACGACGGATGATCGAAGAGGCCAAACGCGCCCGGGCATGACCTTCGCCATTCGATCCCAAGCCGATCGTGACATCGCAGAGACGCTGCAATTTTATCTCGATGAAGAGGCGCCAAGCGGCGCGGTTTGCCGATGCGGTCGATACCACGTATGATGAGATTATAGAATCGCCGGGCCGATATCCAGCAGACAGGGACGGTATTCGGCAAAAGCGAATCAAAGGATTCCCGCGTTCGGTGTTGTATTCTGTTCAAGACGAGGAAATAATCATTCTCTCGATTCGACATTATAAACGCAAGCCCGGATTTTGGAGAAAGCGGCTCTAAAATAAGTTACCGCAGCAGCATAATCGGCAGCGTCTCCACGCGCCCGTTCCTGCGGACGAGGCATTCATACAGGCCATTGGGCAGGCCGGTGGGTTCCCATGTGAAGTTGTGTTCTCCGGCTGATAGTTCGCCTGAAAATATTTGGGCAACTTCGGAGCCGAGGGGATTGACGATGGAAATTTCAGCGGATGTGCTTGTGGGCAACGAGAGCGATATCGTTGTTGATTGTGAGAGCGGATTGGGATAAGCAGAAAATGCGTATTTCAATGCTGGGCTATTATTGACGTCACCAGCGTCGTACCCTGTTCCAGTTAAGAAAACATTTATTATCTTTACTTGTGATATCAGAGTAACAGTAGCAGAATGGTAGCCGGTATCTTTCGGTTGAAAGAATACTTCAAAAGAAAATGACTCGCCGGAATCGAGAGACTCAGGGCTGGAGAGGTCGCTGGTTGCAAAGTCATCTCCTGGTTCAGCTACGGGTTGGATCGTTAATGGTTCCTTTCCGGCGTTATAAGGGGATACAGATCGTAATGCGGTATTTCCGACCGGAACTCGTCCGAAGGATACCGTATCGTTAATGGTTCCGTTGACGCCTAAATTATACAGTTTTGGATCTAATTCAGCCAGCGGAAGACGCCAGACGTAATTATCGGTCCCGGCAAAGACATGCGAGCTCCCCACCGCGAGCGATAAGACAATGCTGGTCTCCAATCCGACCCAAGACCAGCTTGTGCCGTTGTTCGTCGAAAGAAAAACGCCCCTATTGGTTCCCGCAAAGAGATTCGTCCCATCCGCTGTGAGACTCAATACGTCGAGATTCGCTAAGCCCGTGTCGATGGCTTTCCATGTAAATCCCGCATCATCAGAACTCAATACCCCATTCACGGTACCGGCGAAAATCTTCTGTCCAATAGTTGCGAATGAGGTTACAGGTATGCTGTCCGGGAGTGTGCTTCGCGTCCAGTTGCTCCCGAAGTCGGTTGATCGCCATATTCCACCCAAAGTATTGTTAGGCATACTCCAGCCTACATCCGAACCCGCAAGAATGACGGAATCGAGAGATGCAAGACAGGACGTTGCAACCATGTTATCATTCCTCACAAGTTGCCAGGATTGTCCGCTGTCGGTTGATGTAAAGATACCTGTATTTGAACCGCCGATTAGCAGTGAGTCTTTTGCCATTAGTGCGTCCGCCGTGAGTGACCCTAAGGAACTTTCGGGAATGGCAGACCAGGTGGCGCCTAAGTTCGTTGAGCGGAACATTCCTATATCGGTGCCAATAATGCCGATTTTGCCAATAAAGCAAATCGAGTAAATTTGGTAAGAACGCGGATTATTGAATACTTGGAAAGTGGTTTGCCCCGCATCGGTGGATTTTAGGAGACCTTCCTCGTTCGCACAAATGAACAATGCGCTGTCATAACTTAGTAATGCTGGAACCTCGTTTGAGCGCGACGGCGTCAGCTTAATCCACTGAGAATTTGCCGAGTTGACGGCGCCGCATAAGGGCGTAAGTAATGCAAGTGGGTATACTAATTTTTGATTCATACAGGCATGACATAAAAGTATGTCCAAAAGTTACACGTGCTCCTTTGGCTTGGTCTAAGTGGCAGAATAAAATCGTTGGTCTGCTTCCGGCGCTTCCAGGTAGAAGAGGATTTCCACGTTTTCGATTTCGTTACGCCGTCTCCAGCGAAACTTTCGAAAGGCTTTCGCTCGAATACGCGCTTCGAGAGGCGCAGGATTTCGATCCCAACGACTTGCTCCTGCTCGTTAAAATCGAGCACCACGCCCGGGGTGACCTCTTAGGAATCCACAATTTTAGATTCGTCCAGTCGCAGGTAGAGCGCGTCGGATTCGCGGTCGATTTTGAGTCTCATAATTTTTTCTCCCCTCAATCGTAATGTTCCTTACAAGACACGATTCGAATTTAATCCTCCAAAACGCGATACACTAAACGATCCTCTTGACTTATTCTTCGCGACCAGCACCCGCGATATTGATGCTTCAGCAATTCAGGCTTGCCAAGACCTTTGAATGGATCGCGACGGCAATCGTCGATTAAGTCAATAATCTTCGCTTGAGTTTTTCGATCGGTTCGACCCCACTCATTATAGTCATCCCATGCTTTCTCATCGAAGGCAACGCGTCTCATACGGCATTCTGGCGGTGGAGTTCATCGACATCGACATACACTAATCCTTCCCCGCGTTCGACGTGGTCGAGCGCTTCCATGAGGAACCGTTCCTGCGCGGGATTGCGGGAAGGATA
The DNA here is from genome assembly GCA_963702215.1 of uncultured Bacteroidota bacterium. Taxonomy (GTDB): domain Bacteria; phylum Bacteroidota; class Ignavibacteria; order Palsa-1295; family Palsa-1295; genus PALSA-1295. The sequence goes on along the minus strand of OY969726.1, from coordinate 2,664,011 downwards.
ATCGGATTCCTCCGGCTCATGGACGACCACCTCGACTTCCCGATCGCGGAACATCGCGTTCAGCTTTTCGAGAAAATTCTGATTCAATTCGCCCGGTTGTAGATGGAAGGTTGCGGTCATATTTTTCGAACCGCTGCTCTTCGGAAAATAGTGCCGCGAAACTAATCCCCGCTCCCTGCGTTTATAGGGTGCCTGCAATGGCAACCTATCCATGTCATAATGAAAAGTCCGGGCTGCATTCATGAATTATAAATTCAAAAAAAAGTCTCTAAGTTCAATGATTTCAACGAAGTCTTGAAATCGGCACCGGTTGGCATTCAGAAAGAACGCGCTAATTCCTCAAAAAAGAAGATTCCCGGAACGCGCGCGCGGGCGATGGGGTTAACCGCCCCGCCAATCAAAAATGGCTCGCCGGTTCTTCGGCGAGATGCCCGCGAAACGGTGCGATCACACGCAGACCCTCGCCAGCAAAAAAATAATTTTTTAAAAATCTCTTAATTTTGGCCGAAAGTGAGAACTTCCGGGGAGGGAGCGTGGTTATACGCGTCCCTCGATTAGTGGAGCAAGCTAAAGCATGCCCCACACCGAGAGAAACAGAGTGTTCATTGAAATAGAAGGGCTATTCGCCTTGACCGGCGAGTAGCAAAAAACAGCATGATGAGCCTGCGCAGTGATGCGTGGGGGTTACTTGCGGAGAAGAAGACATTCTTCTCCCTTTTGACGGCAGGTTATCCTGTCTCATCAGCAGCAAGCAACCGTGAATTCGCTGGCTCTCCGGAGTTAGCGTGAGATTCACACACTTGCAATCTGGAACAACAAAGCGTTAATTTAATTATGCCACGTTGTTCTGAGATTTCAGAATCAAACCTGAAATAGTACAGCGCTTTGAATGCAGCAATCATTCAATGCTGCTTCTGAATAAGAAGCAAAGTGAAAAAATGTACTACGGAGAGTTTGATCCTGGCTCAGGACGAACGCTGGCGGCGTGCCTAACACATGCAAGTCAAGGAGGTGCGGTAGCAATACTGTATCGACTGGCGCACGGGTGCGGAACACGTAGGTAATCTACCCTTAAGGGGAGAACAACCAGCCGAAAGGTTGGCTAAATCTCCGTAACATGAGAGACCGGCATCGGTTTTTTATCAAGCTCTCTTAGGGATGAGCCTGCGTCTGATTAGCTGGTTGGCGGGGTAACGGCCCACCAAGGCTACGATCAGTAGCTGGTCTGAGAGGATGATCAGCCACATTGGGACTGAGACACGGCCCAGACTCCTACGGGAGGCAGCAGTGAGGAATATTGCTCAATGGACGAAAGTCTGAAGCAGCAACGCCGCGTGAGGGATGAAGGTGCTCTGCATCGTAAACCTCTGTAGAGGGGGACAAACGTCGGGTTACTACCCGATTGATGGTACCCCTAAAGTAAGGATCGGCTAACTACGTGCCAGCAGCCGCGGTAATACGTAGGATCCAAGCGTTGTCCGGATTTACTGGGTGTAAAGGGTGCGCAGGCGGGCTGGTAAGTCAGGAGTGAAATCTCGGCGCTTAACGCCGAAACGTCTTTTGATACTGCGGGTCTTGAATAAGCGAGAGATGCGCGGAATTCCGAGTGTAGCAGTGAAATGTGTAGATATTCGGAAGAACACCAGAGGCGAAGGCAGCACGTTGGCGCTTTATTGACGCTCAGGCACGAAAGCATGGGGATCAAACAGGATTAGATACCCTGGTAGTCCATGCCCTAAACGATGATCACTTGGTGTCGGCCGTAAGGTCGGTGCCGGAGCTAACGCGTTAAGTGATCCACCTGGGGAGTACGCTCGCAAGGGTGAAACTCAAAGGAATTGACGGGGGCCCGCACAAGCAGTGGAGCATGTGGTTCAATTCGATGCAACGCGAAGAACCTTACCTGGGCTTGAAAGGCCGTCTAAACCGATGAAAGTGGGGTACCCGCAAGGGGGGCGGTACAGGTGCTGCATGGCTGTCGTCAGCTCGTGCCGTGAGGTGTTTGGTTAAGTCCAGCAACGAGCGCAACCCCTGAATTTAGTTGCCAGCACGTAATGGTGGGAACTCTAAATTAACTGCCTACGCAAGTAGTGAGGAAGGTGGGGACGACGTCAAGTCATCATGGCCCTTACGTCCAGGGCAACACACGTGCTACAATGGCATCTACAACGCGCTGCAATACCGCGAGGTGGAGCGAATCGCTAAAAAGATGTCTCAGTTCGAATCGGAGTCTGCAACTCGACTCCGTGAAGTTGGAATTGCTAGTAATCGGGGGTCAGCACACCCCGGTGAATACGTTCCCGGGCCTTGTACACACCGCCCGTCAAGCCATGAAAGCCAGGGGTACCCAAAGCCGCCTTATAAGCGTCTAAGGTAAAACTGGTGATTGGGGCTAAGTCGTAACAAGGTAGCCGTACCGGAAGGTGCGGCTGGATCACCTCCTTTCTAAGGTGCTTATCCTTAAACTCCTCTCCCTCTGGGAGAGGTTGGGTGAGGGAACGAATCATCAATGATGATTCGGTTTGCAATGGTAACTTAGGGTCTTCACGGGCCTGTTACTGGAGCAGCACAAAAAAAATTGGTGAATCTCACTAACCGAATCGTTCCCAAATGGGAATGACATCATGCTGACCCTTCTATTTCTTGACTTTTAAGACCCCGGTCGCTTTGCGATCGGGGTTTTTTATTTCCGAATCTTTTTTCTTATAGCTACGTTTGTCATTTTGTTCTTTCAAGAAATTTCGGCGAAGAGCGAAGCCACAAATGAGTTCAGTGGTGGCCGCCACTGCGCCGAGGAGGAAATAGTGAAGCGTATATGAGTGCTGCTTTGTGGATTGCACGCGCCGTTTTGGGTTGCATTAAAAGACGGATGATTTGTAGCATATCCGTCTTTGTGTTGTCATGCGCTATTTTTGCGGGCTGTTCATCTCCGAATGAATCTGGCTCGCCCCAGCCACTTATCCCGCAAGACACATATACGTTCAACGGAACTATTTTATCGACCTCAGACTCGACCTCGGTTGAACACGCAGTAGTTTGGATTGACAATCCTTATACTAACGAATTGTTTTCATATAGCGCGACTAATTCGCAAGGCAAGTTCAGCCTGAGGGCATCACGAAACGTGGCCACAAAAGTTCCATCAACTGACAGCGCTCTGGAACTTGTGATTTCTAAGGAAGGCTTTCTTCCGAAGAGAATTCCCCTGCGGCTCTTCGTGGACACGGTCGTTACAGACAGCGTCTATTTTGGAGAGTGGGCCATTATGCCCACCACCAATGATACTGTTAAACCATTTGTTCTTGCGATTGTACCTGATTACGTGTTAGGGAATAACCTCAGGGTTACAATTGTATTTTCAAAGAACATAAATTTCAGTATAGCAAAGAATTTGGGAGTTGAAAATGTGTTCGGTCTTGTCTCCTACTCATTTCCCGGCATTAGTTGCGCAGGCGTCCCTCCGGACACAGAGAGCTCACGAAGTGCCCAAGATGTTTCATATTTTGAAGCCGGTAACGTCTTGGAGGTGGATCACCCTTCATCGGAGACAGCTACCTGCTATAGCGGAACCGCCGGTAATGAGGTAAGCTATCCTTCCTCCGCTGATTGGCAGGTTGAATCCGTGCTTGTTCAGGGCTTCGAGGACACTTTCGGCAATGTGGTCATACCCACCCATTGGCCACAGTGAGGATACCCTACCTGGAAACACCATTTGAGATCATCAAAACGAAGTTGCACACAAATTTTTCAGGAACTTTGGCGAAGCATAAAGTCACAAAAAAAGTTAAAAGGACGCTTTTTTCGAACGCCCTATGTGTGCTCGCGCTCTTTCATGCCGTTCCTGCTTTTTGCCAGAGCCAAATTCTCACGGTTAGTTCATTGGACAGTATCCCAGTTTTCTCGCAACCATTAATTGCTGGCGCGACTTACCGAATTACGGCAAGCGGAACATGGAGCGCATGGAGTGAGTACATCGATTCAGGAGTCGATGCCTGCTATCTGTATGATACCCCTCCCGGATACCAAGGTGCAGGCACCGCGCTAATTTACCCCGTCACCGGCGTTCTTCAAATTAACAGTGCGCCCTTTTCGACACCACCACCACCTTACACTCTTTCACATGTCTATTCAATCTATTACAATGGCACAGGCGCCGCCGTTGCCTTCCGAATTTGGGATCCCTATTACCCAGGTAATTCAGGCAATCTTACAGTCAAAATCGAACAAGTTCTGCCCACCATTTCCTATCTCATACCAGACATCGGAACACTGGGCATGAACACGTGCGTCGAAATCATCGGCCCTCATGCCAGCGACGGAAATTTCGGAACTGATGGCATGTACCTCAATAACCCTGGCGATTTAGTTCAAGTAGCCTGCGCGAACATGAGCGATACGCAATATGTCCGCTTCGGGCCATGCATAGTTAGTTGGGATGGAAAGATGATTTCTACGCAAGCGTTCGTCCTTCCGTGGGTGCAAGCAACAACTTCTGATTGGCAAAATGGTATCAAGATTCCCTTGCAAGTTATCGTAAATGGAATTGCATCGAACGCGGATACATTTTACATCGTCAAGCCGCAAACTATCGGAACGATTAACACGCCCGGAGTAATTGGTTCCGGTGGCCCTTACGGTGTGCGCTCACGGAGAGGAGCGATGATTGTTGACAGCATGATTCTGACTGGAAACGGAACTTATACTGTGAGCACGACTGATTGCGATGCTTCCACGCCCGGTAATCAGGGATTTCTGCCATTTGTCCTTCTTAGCAAAGGAAATGTCTCGATTAGTGCTAGCACAACGTTGAGCGTTAGCGCGAATGATAGCACCGGCGGGCCCGGTGGTGGTGGTGGTGGGAATGGAATGATATGCAATAATAGCGCAGGGGATGGGTACACGGTCGGTGGAATCAACAATGATCTTTGGGACCCCAATGCACCATGTATCACGCAACCCCCGAATCCCATTGGATCTGGGGATAGCACAGTTTCTCTTAACGGAGCATCAGGTGGAGGATCAAACATTACAAATGAAGGCGGAGGAGGCGGAACTGGCCACCCGTTTGGTCGTGGCGGAAGTCAAGGTGGAAGCAGTTGGACCGGACTCGGTTCTTTCTTTCCATCGCCTGGTTTTGGTGGAGGCGGGGGTGGACCTAACTTTTGGGGCAATTTCGAACTCGGAAACCATGGCGGTGGTGGTGGAGGTGCCTTTGCTATTAAAGGTGGCGAAGGGGGCTCGTACACGATGACGAAGGGGTTTTTGGAAGCTGCAGGTAGCGTCGTTGGGAATATTGAAAACGTCCCTTTTGCAGGAGGGTCGGGAGGTGGGGGTGGAAACGTGGATGCAGATGGCAGCACTGTACCATCCTATTGGCATACTGGTGCAGGAAATGGCGGTGGAGGAGGAGGGTGCATTGCACTCTTCGGAACACAATCCTCGATCAAAGGTCAGATTGTTTCTGTTGGCGGTGTAGGCATGAAGTCGGTAAATAACGGAGCTGGCGGCGGCGGAAGTGGCGGCGCACTGATTGTTGGAGATAAGCTACCAGCAAATATCTCGTCTGTCGATGTGAGAGGCGGTTTGGGCGGCATAGGGTGGCCGGCAGATTCGGGACAGGATGGCGGTGCAGGAAGTCCAGGAAGAATTCGACTTGATGGTATTACTGCACCATCGCAGGCAGTTATTACTTCTCAAGCATCAATCTATTCTGGCCCGACTACGGACACATCGGCATCTATCGTTCGTTCCTTCATGCTGACGGGAACTGGGAATGGGCAGCCAGTCAACATTTACATTCGCCCTCTTTCCGGCGCGTGGTATCAGTATGCAACGATTATCAATTATAACACACCCAGTTGGAGCGCGCCTATTTTCCTGAATGCTCCGGATTCGGTTTATCTTCTTGCCGTCGCTCAGGAAGTTCCGAATCCCGACACGGCGCAATACACAATGGAACCGTCGTATGTGTTATCTCAGGCTGGCGCAAACATCCTAACCGTTGAGAATTGCGTGTCCGTTGAGGTTTTTCCGCAAAGTGATTCAGCGGGCGATACAGTGATATTGAATGTGCAACTCGGTGGGGTCACCGCCCCAAATAGCACAACGAGGCTTCACGCGTTCTTACATTTCAATACTGATCTTTTATCTCCAGTCTCCATAATCCCAGAAGATTGTAACAACTTTATCGATTCGGTGAGAATGGGAAGTATTACCAGCGGTGGCGTTGACTTCTATGTGTATTTCTCGAACGCCGATACTTTACCGCTCGGAACTTCCTGCGCGTCGTTCAATTTAATTACCCAGGCAATGTTAACGGATTCGACATCGACATCCGTCTCTGTTGACAGCATCCTATTCGATGGCAACAAAGGTGCGTCACCTCTATCGATTTGCTCCGGTTCCCAATTCAGTCTCATTCCTCAATGTGGCGACTCACTGCTTATCAAGCTAATGAGTGGTCAGCCAATTTTAATTAGTTCCATAACTCCGAACCCCGCTCAAGATGAAGTTAATGTAGCAATTCGGCGGGCAGGAGATTTTCCCGTTAATTATGAAGTTGAAGACATTCTCGGACGAATCGTTTTAAAAGGTGTCACAACCAGCGACAATTTCACATGCCAAGTCGATCAATTGCCGGAAGGACCAGCTTATCTTCGCCTCGAATCAAATGGTTTCGTTCGGACGAGCAGGTTTATGGTTATGAAACGATAAAGCTCGTGCCGTGAGGTGTTTGGTTAAGTCCAGCCGCATGATCGGTCATGCTTCGAGCGCAACCCCTGAATTTAGTTGCCAGCACGTAATGGTGGAAACTCTAAATTAACTGCCTGCGCAAGTAGTGAGGAAGGTGACTTCAGCATGATCGAAATTATCCTTTGGGTTGAACCCGCGACGGAGGGCAGCTACACACACTCATCGGCGCAGCGATGACACGTTTCGCCGCGGAGTGAGTTGAAGATAACGTTCGCAGAAATAATTTTGGGACGGCGCAAACCCTTTTTCCATCCGATGTGGTTCTCATTTTCGCATTGTTTGGAAACTTTGGCCGAGTGCGGAGCCACAAACGAAGTTAATTGGTGGTTCCCGCCGCGCCGAGGACGAATTGAGAAAAGCCGATGAAACAATTTTTGGGTTCGATTCTGTCGATTCTTTTTTTTGTGGCTTGTGCTTCGAGCCGGACTGAAGCGCAATGGGTGCAATGCAACGGGCCTTTGGGAGGCACGGTGTCAGCCTTTGCGATCAGCGGAACGAATCTCTATGCAGGCACTGGCAGCGGCGGCGTCTTCCGTTCCACAGATAATGGGACCACCTGGTTGGCGGCAGGCACCGGACTCGCAGGAATCAATGTCCAATCCCTCGCAATAAGCGGGACGAACGTCTTTGCAGGCACTTACTACCACGGCGTCTTCCGTTCCACCGACAGCGCGGCAAGCTGGACGGCGGCGGATACGGGTCTTGCTGCGAACAGCTTTGTCACTGCCCTTGCAGCTATCGGAACGAATCTCTTTGCCGGCACCTTTGTCAGCGGTGTTTTTCGTTCCACCGATAACGGCAATAGCTGGACTTCGGCGAGCGCGGGGCTACCGGGCAATGGATTAGATTCCGACGCCATTGATGCCTTTGCCGTCAGCGGGGCGAATCTCTTTGCCGGCACTTCTGGCGGCGGCGTCTTTCTTTCCACCAACAATGGAACCAGTTGGACGTTGGCGACCGCGGGGATAACATTCGCTGGACTCTATCTCCATGCCTTCGCTGTCAACGGAACGAATCTCTTTGCGGCCACTACAGACAGCATCTTTCGTTCCACCGATAACGGGACCAGCTGGACGGCTGCTACGTGCACTGGGCTAAGCGGCAATGGACTCAATGTTCTTGCCCTTGCAATAAGCGGGACGAATCTCTTTGCCGGCACTTACGGCGACGGCGTCTTTCTTTCCACCGACAACGGTTTCAGCTGGACGGCGGAGAACGCGGGGTTAGGAAGCAGCGAATTCAATATCTTTGCCCTTACGGTCAGCGGACCGAATCTCTTGTTAGGTACGCAGGACAATGGAGTGTGGCTGCGGCCATTGTCGGAGATGGTGTCGCCATCGAGCGTAAATTATGGAGACGAGCGATCTCCACCGGCACTATCTGTTCAACCAGATCCCGTCACCACCACCGCAACGATACACTTTTCGCTTGCCGCACACTGTCAGATAAGCCTCGTGATTTATGATGCGGTTGGCCGTATCGTGCTGCGGCCGCTCCCGGTAGAGGAACAGGAAGCTGGCGAGCATGACGTGACTTTCGAAGCGAAGGACTTGCCGAATGGCATCTATTGGTGCCGCCTTACTGGATCGGGAGTTGACGAAACTGCGAAGCTGATAATAAGCCGGTAAGGTGTGTGCCATATCCTCGTTCGGATTGAATCCGCGCCGGAGTGCGGCTACACCGGCTTGCGCGCCGGGAACTTCAATTGTCACACAAGCAGAAAAGCCGAAGCGGAGAGCAATCCTATTCGAGTTCTACAAAACTGCCGCGGCCCATAATCGCTCCGTCTCTCGATTGCACAACCACAGAATAGATGCCATTTGCACAATTCGAAAGATCGAGTGTGGTACGGCCGGAACTATTGGCAGCAACGCCGGCGCGCAGCACTTCACGGCCCAGAACGTCCAGCACAATTATTTCCTCCGGGCGCGGGTTCCCATCGAAGAATATTGTCAGCATACCGGCGCAGGGATTTGGCGAAATCCTGAATGAGGCGTTCGTAGTTGCTGCGCCCACCGAGGCCGGTTGAAATTCTAACGCGCCGATCGAGCGCGCGGTAAGCGAATAGGGCCCACCGCTAAAATCGGTATCGGGTTCCTGAATGGGAACCCCTGCGCCGATCGCCGGACTTCCCGGCTTGAGCGAAAAATCTCCGGTTGCCGTATCCGAAAATAGAGGATCGCCGATGAGCGTGCCGGAGACGTTCACTCCGGGCATTTCTGCCCAGCCAATCGTTGCAGGATCGGCATTCAGGTAGTCGTGAAAGAGATTGTTCTTAAAATATTCGGTGGAGTATGCGAAACTATTCGACGCGTTCAAATAAAGCCCGTACGGGCTGAAGGTCGTGAAGATATTATTATAGATGTAGTTGCTATCGAGCGTGATGCCGGTTTCGCTGGTGTTGAGGGAACGAAACGCAAACTCCGTGCTCTTAAAACAAGTGTTATTGAAAATGAACGCATGATGGCAGGAGCTTAAACGAATGCCCACGTCCCCTCCGATAAACACATTCGAAAAGACGCGAATGCTATCGGCTTCCCAGCTCGCTGCGAGTGGGCAAAAGAATTGTGGGCCGGTATCGCCGCCAACATCGAGACCATCCGCGACGCAATTGATGAAGAGATTCTTCTCATAGGTGATATCAATCGCGCCGCCTTTGCAATGGGAACCATCGCCGGACAAATTCTCGAAGCTGCAATTACTGACGACGCCATTGCGGTCCGCATTGAGGCTGATTCCATCGGTGATATTCGTTCCGTTACGAAACGTGCAATTCCGCACCTGAACATTCTCCGTCCCGTCGATCTTTAGGCACGCCCCGGTGTTTCCCTTCCCGGTATTGTTCAGATCGGAAAAGGTGCAGTTCTCGATGATAATATCGTGGTTGGAAGTAAAGCAGGCATATTGGTAATCGAAGAAAAGAAGGTGAAACACACGCGACGACTGCGCGGGATCATTTCCATAAAAATTTAGTCCGGAAATACGCAGATATTGCGCGGCCTGAAACGTATATTGCACATGAATCGAAACCGAATCCGGCGAATTCGATGCGGGCGCTTTATATGGCATGATCGTAATCCATTTGTCGGGCGTGCCGATGAGGCTGTCGATCAGAGTATTCGAGTCAATGTAGGTTCCGGCATGAACAAAAATGGTATCGCCCGGAAGCACCATGTGGGAACTCGCTGCCAAGCCAATATCGGGGTAGTTTTGCCCCGGCCCAACCTGCACCTGGGCCCATGCGGCGATGGGGAGGAGACAAGTAAAGATAACCATTCCATAAACAAACCTCATGGGCTTCGAAACAGCCAATGGCTTTCAAATATCCCGGCGTTTACCGCAATTCCCCAGCCAAATTATGCTGAAAGCAAACGAGCTCGAGCCCCTGTAATCGTAGCTCACCCCGCAGTTTGTGGAAGGTGGGTACCCCATCGCGACGCGATGGGGATTCCGTACCGCTGCACGACGATTCTTGAACTCGCCCGTCATCGCGAGATCGCCAGCTTCGCAGCCACAAAGCGGTGGCTCCCAAGTCGGATGCTGACGCTCGCGACGAAAATCGGCCATGCACCGCTACTGCATCTCGAACGACCAGGCGGCAAAGTGACTCGTGGCCGCAGCAGAAACATGGGTCATTTGGATGGTAATATAGTCCCCCGCTGCGACGGTTACGCCATCGGTTACGTCCTGCGCTGTGGTATTTCCAGGTGTAACATCCGCGGCGAGCGCGGTAGCAACGCCATTCTTGAGAATGACCAAATCACAGTCTTTGTTTGCGGCCGGCGTGACCTCAACCTGAACGTAGAGATGTTTCAATGTTCCGCTTCGCGTGATTAGCATGAGCGTGCCACTCCCGATGGACGCGGCGGCATTGGGTGCGCCCTGCCCCGACGGAAAATCATAGTTTCCGTCATTGAATTTTACGGTGGACGCCCCGGCGATCACACTTGTCGAGCCGGTACTGGGCGTCGCCCAGGTTCCATCGCCGCGCCAGTAGGTGGAGCTTGAAGCGTTCGTTCCACTGTTCAGGCTCGTGACAGGAAGACTTCCGCTCACGTCCGAAGAAAGCTCAACCTTCGAATAACTTGGCGCAGCCGAGTTCCCGGTCGAGTTCCCTAGGAAGGTATGCGCCGCCGCGTTCGAGAGCGTAAAGGAAAGTGCTGGGGTGGAGGTGGGATTCGACACATTACTCGTAAAGAGCGGAGAAAGGTCGCCGCTGGAAATGGAAGTAACCGTGCCGCTGCTCGCCGCGGCCCAGGAGACGCCGCCGAGCCCGTCGTTCGTAAGGACTCCCGCGTTCGTGCCCGGGGAAAGGACGGCCCAAGTGCCGGTTCCCGTCGTATAGAACAAACTGCCCTTGCCGGCGCCGGAGCCATCGACCCCCGTGCCGCCATACCCCGGACCGATGACCATACCATTCCATGAGGTACCCGACGGAATGGGGTTGCCGCTCGTCAGCAGCGTGCCGCCAGGGGGAAACGTGATCGAACTTCCTCCGGGTGCACCCGAGAGGACGGTAAAGTTACCACTACCGTCATCGAGGTACAAATGCGTTTGGCGGACTTGGCAGGTCGCACGGGGAACGAAGATCGAACTCGTGGCGATAATCGCCACGATCAAAAGGGAATGAATGCTAATCCATTTCATCATAGTGAACAGGTATTAAAAGGAACAGCAACGGCGTGCCGGTCCTGGCCCAGCCTTCGCGGTTCCGCGTGGAAAGAACACCCGCAGGCAACCAGCTTGCGGGAACGATTAGCGAATAAACAAAAGGATCTCCACTCTGGCGAACTATCCCGTGGAGTGCAACCCTCGAGGGGCGTCGAGAGATACCTCAACTCCGCGCCTCCTACAGCGCGGAGAACTGCCGACGGTTACGCCTCGCATAAAATGCGTGGCGATCCCGAGGAAGCTGAATACTTGTTAACACAACCTTTTTGCATTCATTCCCGACTTTCCACCCAAATTGTGCTCATTCAGTTTTCGTGCGCCGTTCTCGCTGTTCGGGACATCCGAAAATCCGGAGAAAGTGGGACATAACCTCGGCCTCCCCTGTTACACGGCCTTTCCATATCCAGGAGCGTGGCGTAGGTGGGTTTTTATCCTCAAAATAACCGGTGGCAGTGCGGCCCGTTCGCACTGAAACATGCGCTGGCCATCGTTGGCCGTTTTCGAAGGTGAGGATGCGATTACCCGTGCTGCGAAGACCACCAAAGAGGGTACGGACGAAAAAATGCTTCGCCGCGCTGCCGAGCGCTTCGATTGCCGGCTCCTCGAAATCCGGCGCTTCACGGATGCCTCCGCATTCAAGGCCCTGAAAGGCGCACTGACCAAAGGTTCGGCCTGCATGATGTGCATCAACCAATGGGGACATTGGGTAACAATTGTTGGGTTCGATGCGAAGAGCGAGCGGTTTGTCGTGATCGATAGTGAAAAGGACCCGGTGGTGCGCATTCCGGCCTGGAGCGAGCTAAAGCGCCGATGGGTGTTTAACGAGTACGATCGAGAGGGCAAGCTGACGCAGTACTACGATCTGTACGTGCTCAAGCCTCATTTCCGCGTGCAATCCAAAGCGAATTTTTCGCTGAAGCGCGCACAATTCCTGAGGCGAGCCGGCAATTCGAATTTTGTTAAGCATTTCGATGAATATGTGAGCGACCTGCTCAATATTGCGAAGCCTTCTCCGTCAAGAGATGGGAGCGCCGCCGTTATCTCCATGGCCGAGTTTCTTCGGCGGCATCGGAAGATGCTGCTGGAAACGGTGCAATATTGGCATGGCCAAACCACCGATGCGAAATTGCGCCGCGTACTGGACAACATGCGTTTCGTTGCGGAAACCTATGGCCTCGTTATCCGTCAAGAGGATGAAAAGCGAACTATCGCCTCCTTTGCCGCGCTTCTAATGACCTGGGCAACCACGCATGAGCCTTTGGAAGAGGCGCTTTATGGCTAATTCTCTCCGGATGAATAGTTCGGACCGGTCAGTCGGATTAATAGTAGAAACCACGTTATCAAGAAATGATCATAAGATCGACAACAGTATTAGGAATCGTCAAAGATGGAAAAGCCGCCCTCGGCTCCGATGGGCAGGTCACAATGGGTAACACCGTGATGAAAGCGAACGCGAAAAAGCTTCGCGTGCTTTATAACGGACAGGTTATTGCCGGCTTTGCCGGTTCCACGAGCGATGCGCTTACGCTCTACGAGCGATTCAACAGTAAACTCGAAGAATTTCGCGGGAACGTTCCGCGCGCCGTCGTCGAACTCGGCAAAGATTGGCGGAATGATAAATACCTCCGCAGACTTGGAAGCGATGTTAGCCGTAGTAAGCAAAACGAATGCATATCTGCTTTCGGGAACCGGCGATGTGATCGAGCCGGAGAACGGCATCGTAGCCATCGGCTCCGGCGGGCCCTATGCGCTCGCGGCGGCGCGCGCCTTCATTAAAGCGAAGCCGGACATGGAAGCGAAGGACATCGTCCAGCAATCGCTGATGATTTCTGGCGAAATTTGTATTTATAGCAACACGAATTTAACGATAGAAAGCCTCGACTAATAGTGGAAGTCAAAGACGAAATCACAAAGCTCCCCGGCGAGAAAAAAAATGGCAAGGCGCCGGCTGCCGAAACTCCGAAGTTGGAATCCTCCGCGGCGGAACCTCCGGTACCGGAAACTCCTGCGAAGGAGATGCACCAGCTTACGCCGCACCAGATTGTTGCGGAGCTGGATAAGTTTATCATTGGGCAGGGAAACGCGAAGCGATCGGTTGCGATCGCGCTGCGCAATCGATGGCGCCGCCAGCAGGTCTCGGATGAACTGCGCGAGGAGATCATGCCGAATAATATCATCCTGATCGGCCCGACCGGCGTAGGCAAAACCGAAATCGCCCGGCGTCTTGCGCGGCTTTCCGGCGCACCGTTCCTCAAGATCGAAGCGACGAAATATACTGAAGTGGGCTATGTGGGCCGTGATGTGGAGTCGATGATTCGCGATTTGACGGAGCTTGCAGTTACGATGGTAAAATCCGAGCAAATGGAGGCCATCCAACCCAAAGCTCGGGCCAATGCAGAGGAACGAATCCTGGATATTCTCGTGCCACCGATGCCGCAGGCGCCGCATGGCCCGCCGCCGATGATGTTCCCCGGAGTTCCCGTGAGCATGACGGTTTCCGGAATGCCATCCGCCCCGAAGCCGCATAACCCTGCGGAAGCGCGCGAGCAGGCCGAACTAAACGAACGCACGCGCACCCGCTTCCGCGAGAAACTTCGCGCCAACGAGATGGAAGAAAAAGAGATCGAAGTCGATATTCAGCAGGCGCCGCCCATCGCCTCCATGCAGATTATGGGGCCCCTTGGCGGACCGGGCATGGACGAGATCGGACAGAATATTCAGGATATGCTAGGCGGGATGCTTCCGAAAAAAAGCAAACGCCGCCGTGTAACCATCGCGGAAGCGCGAGCAATTTTCGAACAAGAAGAAGCCGCCAAGCTCATCGACATGGATAATGTCATTCGCGACGCGATTCAGCGCGTGGAAAGCGCTGGAATTATATTTTTGGACGAGATCGATAAAGTAGCCGGCGGCAAACGCGAAGGCGGCGGACCCGATGTGTCCCGCGAAGGAGTACAGCGCGATTTACTTCCGATCGTCGAGGGCTCGAACGTCGGCACGCGGTACGGCATTGTGAGAACCGATCACATTCTATTTATCGCTTCCGGTGCGTTTCATGTTTCGAAACCGAGCGATCTCATTCCGGAACTCCAGGGGCGGTTCCCGATCCGTGTGGAGCTCGATAGCCTCACGCAAGACGATTTCATCAAAATTCTGACGGTTCCCGAAAACGCGCTGCTCAAACAATACACCGCCCTCCTTAAAACTGAAGGCGTGACCGTCGAATTCAAGCCGGACGCCATCAACGCAATCGCGCGCATCGCCTTCGAAGTGAACGAAGCGATCGAAAATATCGGCGCCCGCCGCTTGCACACGATTCTCACCACGCTGCTCGAGCAAGTACTCTTCGATGTACCCGATGTGGTAAAAGAGAAAAAGCTGAAGATTACGGCGAAATTCGTCGAGGAACGATTGGAGAAAGTCGTACGGAATAGGGATTTGAGTCAGTACATTCTATAGAGCATAATGACATATGCAAGTTACTGTCGATAAAAATTCCGGATTTTGTTGGGGCGTGGTGCGCGCGGTAAATATCGCCGAGGCGGAGCTTGGCTCCCAGAATAATGAGAAGCGCAAGCTATATGTGCTCGGCGATATCATCCACAATCCCGTAGAAGTGGAGCGCCTTCGCGCAGAGGGTTTAGAGACGATTTCCCACGCGGACTTCGACCGGATTGCTCGCGAAAATTTGGGAGCCGTTATTCCTGCAAAAATTCTCATCCGCGCACATGGCGAGCCGCCTGCGACCTATGATCGATTAACCGAATTGGGAATTGAAGTGGTCGATGCGACCTGCCCGGTCGTTTCCAAAGTACAGGAACGTATTCGAAAATTTTACGACAAAGGTTACCAGATCGTCATCTTCGGAAAAAAGGAACATGCCGAAGTGATCGGGCTTCGCGGCGTGGTGAATGATGAAGCAATCGTGGTGAAATCCGTCGAGGAAGCGTTAACAACAATTCCCTTCGACCGCCCGACCGTCCTCTTTTCGCAAACGACGATGGACCGCCCGACGTTCCACCAAATCCGCGACCGGCTGCGGGAGCGCATCGCCGATCTCGTCGTCGATACGATGGAGGAAACCGCCGTCGAGTTCCAGGCGAAGGATACGATCTGCGGTCAGGTTTCCGGGCGCGAGCATAAGCTTATCGATCTCGCCAATTCGCAGGATGTGATGATTTTCGTCGCGGGCCGTAATAGTTCCAACGGCAAAGTGTTGTTTCACATCTCCGAGGACGCCAACCCACGCACCTATTTTATCGAAGACGAGCGGGAACTTGACCCGGTTTGGTTCGATGGTGCCGAAACCGTGGCCGTTACCGGAGCGACGAGCACGCCGCAATGGCTGATGCAGCGCGTCGCCGACGCGATTTACACGCTGTGCGGGGAACCGGAGAAGGCGGAGTTGTTACCAATTCTTGTCTGAACCCGGATTACGCTGATTTATTTCTTCTTAGACTGATTGATTTTCAGGATTTTTCAAATCATTTGTTAGAATATCGCCCTCGTCAATTTTCGAACCTTAGTAATCAGGGAAATCAGAAATTAATCAGCGTACTCCAGGTTCTGCTTTCAACGCCGCCTTAATTAGCTTCTCTACATTCGTTCCTACTTCGGGCTGATCCCGCAGCACATCCCGAATCGCTTTTTCCGCGGCGGCGCGCTGGTAACCTAATGCCAGCAGGGCTTGCAGCGCATCGCCTCGTATTTTGCTGGTCGGGGTGGACGCGGTGGAAAGGATTTCCTCTTTCAGCAGCTTATCTCGTAGTTCCACGATGAGCCGCTCAGCGGTTTTGCGACCGATGCCCGGAATGCCGACTAGGCGATGGACATCGCTCGAGCGAATTGCTTCGCGAAGCGGCTCTTCGCCGATCCCAGAGAGAATGCCGATGGCGGTCTTCGGGCCAATCCCGCTGATTGTAATAAGCAAATCGAAAAGCGCGCGCTCCGGCTCGCCGGAGAAGCCAAAGAGCGTCATCGAATCCTCGCGGACGATAAGGCGCGTCCAGATTTCGCATTCCTCGCCCACCGGCGCTGCGCTTTCGAAGGCTGCCTGCGTTGCAAGAACTTCAAAGCCCACTCCGCCTGCCTCGATAACGAGCGTAAATGGCGCGCGCTGGCGAACGATACCGCGAAGAAGAGAAATCATCGGGCCGGGTATCGGGTATCGGGTATCGGGTATCGGGATTCGAGAATCGGGTCTCGCAGCATGGAGAGATAAACACTTTTTCTCCGATACTCGTTACTTATCCACCGTTACTCGTTACTTTGGAAGCAGCTCTTAAGAAATATTTCGGATTCGATTCGTTCCGGCCGTTGCAGCGAGAGATCGTCGAGGCGGTGATGGCAAGGGACGATGTGTTCGCGCTCATGCCGACGGGCGCGGGCAAATCGCTATGCTTTCAGCTTCCGGCGGTGCTCTTGCCGGGAGTTACCATCGTTATCAGCCCGCTCATTGCGCTGATGAAGGATCAGGTCGATGGCCTGAATGCTGTCGGGATTCCCGCCACGTTCCTCAATAGTTCGCTCGAAAGCCGGGAGCAATACGAACGAATGCGGGCGCTGGAACGCGGCGAATACAAACTGCTCTATATCGCTCCGGAACGATTCCCTGTTCCGGGATTTCTCGATTTTCTCGATACGCTGAATGTTTCACTCTGCGTGGTCGATGAGGCGCATTGCATCAGCGAATGGGGCCATGATTTTCGGGGAGATTATCGAAATCTTCGTGTGCTACGGGCACGATTCCCATCTGCTCCGATCATGGCCGTCACGGCCACCGCAACACAGCGCGTCCTCACGGATATTCTCGATCAGCTTTCGCTTCGCGCCGATACGAAGATTTTTCGCGCGAGCTTCGACCGGAAGAATTTGATGTATCAGGTCTGGCCGAAGCGCGGCGCAATGGCGCAGCTCATTGGATATCTGGCAAAAAAGAAAGGCGAGTCTGGAATTATCTATTGCCTTAGCCGCGACAGCACCGAGCGTATGGCCGCGGCGCTGCAAAACGAAGGGCACAACGCGCTTCCCTATCACGCCGGTCTCGAAAAAAACGTCCGAACTCGAAATCAGGATTTATTTGATCGCGATAAAGTCGATATCATCTGCGCGACGATTGCCTTCGGTATGGGCATCGACAAACCGAATATTCGCTTCGTCATTCACTACGATATTCCGAAGAACATTCCCGCCTATTATCAGGAAACAGGCCGCGCTGGCCGAGATGGCCTGCCCAGCGAGTGCATTCTATTCTATGGCGCCGGCGACCGGCAAAAGTATATGCAATTCTTCGACGACAAAACGCCCGAAGAACGGACGCGCGCTATCGACGAGTTGGATAAGATGGTCGATCTCGCTGAAATTGCTTCCTGCCGCCGCGCCACTCTGCTTTATTATTTTGGCGAAAAATATCCCGAAGCGAATTGCCATTCCTGCGATAATTGCCTTTCAACCCAGAACGCTGAGACGTTCGACGGAACCCGGCTTGCGCAAATGTTTCTTTCCTGCGTGATTCGCGTCGATCAGAAATTTGGCGTGGCGCATGTTGTCGATGTCTTGAAAGGATCGCGGGGGCAAAAGATCAACGATTTCCGCCATCATTTGCTTCCGACTTATGGCGTGGGTGCTGAATATTCCAAGGCGGAGTGGAAGCATTATGCGAACGAATTCCGGCGGCAGGGACTCATCGTTCAGGATCACGACCATTTCAGCGTTGCGAAGGTTACTAAGAAAGGCTGGGAGGTACTGAAGGAAAACCGGCCCGTCACGCTCACGCGCCCGAAGGATATTGACCACGAAATCCGTGAGGCCATCGATCTTCCCACGCCGAACCGCGAGCTGTTCGAGGCACTGCGCCAGCTTCGCCGCTCGCTTGCCGAAGCGCAGAACGTACCTCCTTATGTGATTTTCAACGATTACACGCTGCAGGAAATCGCCGCGCGGGTTCCCGTTGATGGACATGAGTTCCTTGCTATCACCGGCGTGGGCGAAGTGAAGGCAAAGCAGTATGGACTGCAATTTCTTACGCTTACGCGGAATTTCCGGAAGGAGCAGCCGGAACTCTCAAGGATGGAAACAATACATCATGCTCCACGCGAGCCAAAAGGAGGAGACAGCGCCTTCGAAACACTCGATTACTTCCGAAAGGGCCACGAGCCGAAGCGCATTGCGGAGTTGCGATTGATAACGGTGGGAACCGTCTCGAACCATCTCGCCTACTTCATTCAGAATGGCGAGATCGGTTCGTTGGATATGTTGGTGGAAGAATCGAAGCTCGCGCCCATTCGCGCCGCGTTTCAGAAGATGGGATATGCCGCGCTCGGCCCGGTCAAGGAATTGCTCGGCGAAGCCGTTACGTATGAGGAGTTGCGTTATGTCCGCGCCTTCGATGAAAAGAATTAGTAATCGTGTGCGCCGCGGTGGGCGCACAGCACTCGAAGATTCTACCGCGATTCCAGCAGCGCGCGATCAATGCCCGTCGTATCGCCGACAATCACCCAATTAAAGTTACGCAGGTATTTTTTCGCCGCGGCCCGAAGCTGCTCCGGAGTAACGCTCGATAGCTTATCATAATCGACGAAGGCATTGTGCCAATCGCCGGTGGTGAGCACGGCCTGGCCGAGATAAACGGCTTGGGAACTCGTTGTCTCGGCATTCATATAGTTCCGGGTCGCCCAGCCGGCGACGCCATCACGAATGGCGGACTCGCGAATCATATTATCCTGGAAAAAATCGACATCCTCGTAAATCAGATTGATCGCACTATCCACATACGGGGTTTGGAGCGTGATAATGCCGATGGATGTTGCGCCATTGCGGTCATCGACATTCGGCGCGTACGCAAGATTATGCTCGACGCGAATATGGTTGAAAACGAAACCGCCAAAAAAATTCCGCAAGCGCAGGTAGGGGTAATAATCCGAATCCCCTTTTGATGGCGCAAGATAATATCCTACGATATAGTCGGTTGGCAGAGGGCGATTCGAAGGCAAGAGCACGGCGCCCGGTGAGAATGCCTTTGCCGGCGGGCCGACGGGAACCGGAGTATAGCTGCCCTCTGGCAGGGTGGCAATCGTCGATTCGATCTTTTTCGTGAGCTCGTCCTTTGAAATGTTCCCAACGACCGAGAGCAGGAACCTGGCTTTCACCATAAGTTGCTTGAATCGCTCTTGCATGAGCGGAATCGTCATCCGATCCACATCCTGCGCAGTCATCACGCGGCCATAGGGATGCCCGTAGTAATAGATCGAGTCGGCTTCGAAGGTGGAATAGACGTTCGGATCGTTATCACGCCCGTCCAACCCGATCAGGACGCTTTGTTTGAAGTTCTGAAATTCGACGGGGTCGAACGCTGGCCGGAGCATGACGTCCGTAAAGTAGGCCCAGGAGCTATCGAAATTTTCGCGGGTGCATTCCATGCTGAGGGCCGAATAATCGTTCCCCGCGTCCCCCGAGATGCTGCTTCCCATCCGGGTCATCTTCTTCTCGAAGTATTCCTTCCCAATCCTCTGGCTGCCGCTGGCCGCCGCAATCTTGAGCGTGAAATACTCCGTCGAAATCGGATCGCTCGGCGAGGCGACCACATCTCCGCCTTGGATGAATAGCACCGCGCTCACCACTGGAGCAGCCGTCGATTGCCGCATGATGACGTGAACGCCATCCACATCGAATTCCTGCACATTGCTCACGGTGGAATTCGTGGCATAGGGTACCGAGGAGGAGGTTGCATGCGAGGCTGCGCATGAATTCAGCACCAGCGCGAAAATCATAGTAACCCAAACGGGTGCGGAAAATGGGCGAGCGATTGGTAGTTTCACGGATGATCCTCCATCACAGGGGTGTTAGAATTTGGAGCCGTCACGTTCGGGTTTCCAATCGTTGAAAGCGTGGGGTGAACCGCTTTCCAGGCGGGATCGCTCATGGATACACCAAGAACATAAGGATTATTTTGAATATAGCGATGAATGTAATTCGCAATATCCTGCCGGGTTACTTTGCTCAGGTCCTGTAGGTAATGGCCATAATAATCCAGCCCCGCGGCAGCCCACCAGAAGGCAAGGTCGTGGGTAAAATCGCTCAGCTTTTCACTTCAATAAAGCGTTTGAGTGCGCAGAACACTCTTCGCGGTCTCAAGCTCGTCATCCGATATGTAATTCGAGTCGCCGAACTTCGCAACCTCTTCCCAAAAGATATGCATCACAGTATCGAGCTTGTCTGGAGTCGTGATAAGATCCGCGGTGATCGGACCAACATATCGTTGCGTATAATACCAGAAATTCAATCCTTGCGTAAGCCCGCTTTCCGAAAGCCGTTTCCAAAACTCGGACTGCGGCTGCGTAAGAATAAAGCTGAACACATCTGCAACATACGTTCCCTTGTCGTCCAGGCCAATGGATGGGCCGTGCCATTGCACCTTCACGACCGCGCGAGGATCGTTCACCGTATCGCGGACGAAGATGGGCTGCTCGAGTGGCGGGCATCGCTGCGGAGGGTCAGTGATGAAGGGATCGGGCCCGCGCTGCCAGCGAAGGAAGTATTTCGGCGCGAGTTCCCTCACGCTATCGGGATTCACATCGCCGGTTACGATAAGCAGTGCATTATTAGGAATGTAATATTTGCCTTTGATGTGCAACATCATATCGTGCGTCGCGGCATAGATGGCAGGACGCTCGCCGAGCGGCTCCTTCCGCGAAAGCCACGCACCCCACAGCGCCGAATCCATCTTGTGGCCGAACTTGAAATACGGCAGCGCTTCATTGCGATCGAATTCCCCCAGGACCACTTCTTTTTGCTTATGGAGCTCATCCGGCTTGAAAAGAGGGCTTGTAATGGCCCACGCCATAAAATCCAGCCCGGAATCGAGATTTTGCTTGGGCAGCGTGAAATAATATTCCACCTGCTCTTCGTGGGTTTCACCGTTATACACGACTCCCAAATCATCGACGCGGTTCAGGAAATCATCTTCGGTCGTATCCCGCGCGTTCGAGGTAAAAAACATGTGCTCGTAGAGATGTGAGAGGCCGTTATACGCGTGGTCCTCGGTGAAGGAGCCATTTTTCACCGCGATTTCGATCGTTACAATCGGCGTTAAGTGATTTTGGACCACGAGGACTTGAAGGCCATTGTCGAGCGTGAAGCGCGTCCAGGGTGGAAGCTGCGCGGAGGTTAGTCGCGGTAAAAGCGTAAGAAGAAGTGGGGCGATGAGGGCTAGAGCCCATCGGCTCGCCTTATTGGATCCGTGCATGCACTTGGAATGGAGAAAAAGGAGATAACAATTCCCCTACTTGCTGAAAAATGATTTAGCAAAAATGTTGGCATGGTTAGCTACGCGCCCGCTTCATCTTTGTTCCGCAACGCCTCCAGGCCGCTCATTTCACCTTCGAAGTCATCGGGCTGCGGATGCCCTCATACTTCACGAGCTTTGCGTCGATTGAACCAATCAGAATTTTGGAGGACATTTGCACCGGGATGTGATTATTGTCGTCCGTGACCCAGATCTTAATCGAACCTTCGCTCTTGAAAAGCCCGCCGGCAACAACCATGGGTTCGAGCACACAGCATTCGAAGGTTCCAACGGGAACCTCGATGTTTTGATGGCCAAGAATTCGAACATTGAGCGGATGCGTCTGGCCGTCGAAGAAATTTTCGAGATGTACCACATCCCCGCGATGGGCATGGGTCAAATCCAGTGTGCGAATATAGTAAAACGCACTTACAATATCATGGACGTACTGGGGGGTCTGATATACGTGTCCATCGCTTGTCGTTGCAGTTTGGGCCTCCGGATCGAAATCCGCTTCGTAATCCTTCGAATAACTTCCCTCGCGAACATGTTGCTCGAAGCGCCAGGGAAATAATCCCTGATAATCGAGAAATGTCTCATACCGGTCGCGCACTTTAAAGACCCAATCGAACGTCGAGCCGGACTGCGCTTCGATGCGCATTTCGAGTGTGGGCCAATTATTGATATATTTGTAATCGGGGATAGACATCGTCGCCTGCCCGGCGGTGATGAAGCCGTAGTCGATATTAAAGGTCAGCCGTTCGCCCACCTCGAAGGCATTATTAGCCAACTCGCGGAGCGCGGGCGCCGTGGTGTGCGCAGGCGCCGTTATTTGCGCAGCTGTTAGTGGAATGGACGCGTGCTTCGCGTTCAGCGGGCCCATCGGCCATAGTGCGAGGCCGAGCAGAGCAAGCGTCCAACCGAAATTTCGAGCGTGATCCATTCTACGCATCCATTGCCTTCACTACGTGATTCCTTACGCTTTCTACATCCAAACGTTCCATACAGGTGCAGTCTTCGCAATCCGGACAGCTCGGCAGTGGATACGGGGAAAGGTTCCACACGCGATTACCGCGAAATCCCCAGCGCTCCTTACTCAACGCGCGCGTGAGAGGGAAGAGGCCGATCGTTCTCGTTCCCAATGCGGCGGCAAGATGCCCCGGGCCGGTGCTCGCGGCAACCACAATTTCAGCCCGTGCGAGAAGCGCCGCGAGTTCCGGAAGCGTGTGATCCATGAAAACCCTCGCACGTCCCTCGCCAATTTGTGCAGCGAGCGCGTGAAGCACTGCGGCATCCTGACGCAGACCGGTGAGAATTATTGTCATCCCGCTACGATCGCCAATCTGTCGGCCGAGTTGGGCAAATCGCTCGGCAGGCCACGGCTTCGAAAATCCCCCTATACTGGAATGCAAAACGGCGAACTTCTCATTACCGATTTGAGACGCAATCCACGAATCGGCCGATTCTTTTTCATCCTTACGAAGCGTAACACGTGGCAGCTCGCTACCTTTGGCCGAAATGCCGACCGCTGAAAGCATCCGAAGGTTGTATTCTGCTTCGTGCCGCTCTGCCGTATGGCGGTGCTCGTAAACTCGTCGGTTGAATAAAAAGGAATACCAGCGGTATCCCGTCCCAATCCGGATAGGAATGCGAGAAAGGAATGCCGCAAGCGCAAGCCGAAACCGCGGGCTGGGAAAAAATGCAACATCCGCTCGGGCGCTTCGGAATGTTCGAATGAGTTCCCGAAGCGAGGCGCCATCGCCAGCCACTAAAATGTCATCGACATCGGGAGCGTCTTCAACGATCGGTTTCGTGTATGCGCGCGCGAGGAAAAGAACTCGGCTGGCCGGTATCGCAGCTTTAATTGCGCTGGCCATCGGTAGCGTCAGAATCACATCGCCAAGCCGATCGGTACGAACAATGAGGAATCGTGTGGGGTCATCGGGATGACGGGAGACAGCACCATCCCCAACTTCATGCTTCATAATTCAAAGTTCTTAATTGCCCCAGAGCGGGAGACGGGGATCGAACCCGCGACGTTCAGCTTGGGAAGCTGACATTCTACCACTGAATTACTCCCGCGCGATAATCGCGCCGCTATAAGGCGTTCGGGGCATGGAATTGTTTCCGGTGCAGGAAATTTCACATCCCATAACCCGATGCGCGTCGATCCGAAAAAATGTCGTTAAAAGGATTGATCCGCTTGTTTCGCGTTTTCGAGAGATCGACATCCGCAATGATGATTTCCTCTTTGTCTTCCGAAGCATGCACGAGCATATCTCCATTCATCCCGATTATCGAGCTCCCACCGCGATAAATGAGCGTTTCAGTCGCATACTCCTCCGTGCCCACGCGGTCGGCGAAGGCAAGAATGATTTTGTTCTCGAACGCGCGGGTCCGAAGCGTGGGCTGAAGCATACCCGTCGTCGTGACGATATTGGAGGGCATGGCAATAAGCTCCGCGCCGGCCAGTGCCAGCGCTCGCGCGGCTTCCGGAAACCGCCAATCGTAGCAAATCAGTATGCCCACATTCGCACTTCCCGATCGCGTGCTCAGCGGAAATACCGGAAAGCCACGGTCGCCCGGCTCGAATAACTTTGTCTCATAATAAAAAAGGTGAACTTTTCTGTAATGGCTCGCAAGGTTTCCATTCAGATCGAAAGCGAGGGCGGAATTAAAATACTTCCCGCCCGCCGTTTCGAGAAAGCCGGTGACGATCGCCTTTTTTTCTCGCTTCGCAATCTCTGAAATCGCGCCCGCAAGTGGCCCATCGACCGTCTCGGCGAGCGGGGCAACGTCTTCTTTTGATTCAAAGAAATAACCGGTGAGGGCGAGTTCGGGAAACACGAGAATCTCGGCATCGGCTCGCGCCGCAAACTCACCCAATCGTTCCAGGTTGCGCATCGTGTCCCGATACGCCGGAGCAAATTGCACACAGGCGATTTTCATAAGTTCCTCAGAATCCGAGCGTGGCCGTTAGGGTGAAGTTCGATGCGGAATACGAGTAGATAGCTTGTGTTGCGGTTACATCGGCAAGCTGCCACAAGGCTTCGAGCTTGAATGCATTGAAGACGCCCGCGAGGCGATCATTCAGTGCCCACAAGCGCGAGAGCGAAACGTTCGCATAGCGCCCATTTTCCTTGCGTCCCTGGCCACCTGGCAGGGTGTTCCCTTTTGGCCCCACTTCGGAACCGTAAATGCGGTGCTCGTAGGAAACATCGGCACCGAAATCCAAGTCCCACCAAATCCGAGCTTCGGAAATAACTGCATACCGCGAGAGATTGTAAGTGAATTCGTCATCGGCAATCTGAACGGCGGCACGAACGGCACGTCCATTCGCGCCTTTCGCAAGCGCCGCGGTCGTCACATAGGCGCGCAGATTCGGATTTTCGTTGAAAGCCACGAGTGCGCCCAATGCCCAGCGTTCGCCGATAATGTCCATGACGCCAATTCCATACGAGAATTGCGAAAAATTGGAGCCGGCCGTCAGCGTCTTAACATTTGCCGGAATAATCTTTTTTCCGACCACGCGCTCGGGCGTTATGGTATCGACGACGGTGAGGGGCGTTAAATAATTCCGGAATCCGATGGAGGCTTCGGGGAATATTACGAACGAGCCGCCAAACGAAAACCGCGGGAGCAACCGAAACCTGTTTTCGGTGTTCGCATAAACCGAATCGAAGGCATAGGAGGTGCGGGTATAATCGTAGCTTCCTCGAAGGCTGAAATTCGTGCTGGTGAGCCCTTCGAGTGCGGCGCCGAAGCTTAACTCCCTGCTGTCATTCGGGTTCCCGCCGAAATTCGCACCGAAGAGCAACGTGTCCGATGGCGAATAATGAATCCCGGAATGGGTCGTATAGGCAACAGGAACGGTAAGCGCAAGCGCCATCGTCGTGGCATCGGAATCATCGTCGTCTTCTAAAATATCGACGTCGTCAGCACCGAACGTGCGTAGCCGCTCGTCGGACTCGATGAGTGTTAGCTTCGGCGCCAGCGGAACCGACAGCGCCGGCACCTGCGTGGATTCCTTTATTAGTTCCCGAACTCGTGGAGACACCTTTGTTCCAGACGCGGCGGCCGAAGGCATTGCCGGCGTGGGTAGAAATTCCGATTCGGGCGTGGAGGATTCAAGATCGTCGATCGCGCGATCAAGTAACCTGGGATCCGTATGAAATGGCCTGGTATGTGGCATGAGCGCGGCGAGCGGTGCTCGAAGGTTTTGGAGCTCGCCAACGAGAACGACGGACGTGCTTTCGCTGTATCCTATAGAATCGAGTAAATCCGCGATCGTCGAAAGAACGTTGGAAATGGAATCACGTAAATCTTCGAACGCCGAGAGGCGGGTATTCGGAATGCCCTTGGGTGAAATCTCAGTCGAATCCAGCTCGCCGCTAAGGGCATAGAGAGCGGATTCGGCGAGATCTACAAGGGAATCGTTCCTCGTCGTCGAATCGCCATCCGAAAACACTTGTGGAAGTGATTCAGCAGCTTGAGGTTGCATACCCAGGATGGCGCCTTGCTGGAAATAGGAGCGCGAAAACGGAAGAAGGTTTAGATCCGATCCTTCCGAATTCGCTTGAGCGGCAATGGAAGATTGATTGGAGAGATAAACCACGGCCGTTGCGCCGAACGAGATCTGGTTGTAGCTCAGGGCGGGATTCAGCGCATAATATTCGGGCGAGAGGGAACCGGAGAGCGTGATCGTCGATACACCCGAAGGATGCGCATCATAATCCAACTCGAGGGCGGGAAGCAGCGTATGATCGGGGGCGATGGTATCTAAAGCTTGCACATTATTCGTCGCTTCCGCCCCAAATGAAACCGTGCCGCTTATTTGAGCGCGGATGGAACCCGTAACGCCCGCCAAAAAAAGGATTACAAAGATGTACCTTTTGTTTGCTGCGGAAGGGGTGAGTGATGCTCGTAGCAAGCGATCAGGAAGGAATAGTTACCGTCTCCCAAGTTTACGATATTTGCAGCAGCGCCTGATATAAGTTACCATAGAGCGCTGGATCGAGCACGCTAATTAAATAATATAATCCCCACATCGTAAATCCAATGGAAACCGGCACGGAAAAGTTATCATTGAGGTGCAGCGTTACGCTTGCAGCTTCGGCCAAGCCCCCAACGATGGCCGCAAAGGCCGCGATAGCATATTCTATTGGAACCGGGCCCACTTTCGGCGTAATCATTACGACGATCCAGGCGCTGAGAACAAAGGCTATAGTTCCCTCGAGGCTCTTATCCAAAAAACGGCGCTTTCCGAATGCGCGGCCAAAGAGCGCGCTCGCGCCATCGGAGACGATGAGAATCGAAAACGCCGTAACCGTAATGAGTTTCGGGAATACCGCAACACAAAATAATGCGCTGACCAGCACGTAAGTCGCGCCGCTCAGGAGGCCTGGGTTCCGCTCGTGAGGCCGAAGGATCCGATCGAAGAAGAGGGCAACAAAATGCCGAATCGCAGGGATGTAAAATCGGCCCACATCGATCGCGATCGAAAAAATCGTAAATGGCACCAGGATTTCGAGCGCCAACTTACGATGGATAAAATAATAAATGATCGGAATCGAGAGCGAACCCAAATGGATCGACTTCCGAAGCAGCTCGTTTGAAAAACTAATTTGGCCCGAGATCACCGGCGGCGCATCCGGTACCTCCGGTTTTTCGCTGAAATTTTCGGGCTCGCCTTCAAACTTTACCGACAAGATATTGATGGAGTTAGCTGTTGATTCGGAATTCACAGATGCTACAAAAATAGCTCCGCGAAGGAGTGTTCCTCGCCAATAACGAAATTTTTGGGACAATGAGCCGCGAAAAATCAGCCGGGCTGCACGCTCAAGACGGGATGGATTTCCCTCCCATTCGGGGCCATGCCATCGGGCGTTAGCATATGCGGCTCATCGAAAAAGCCGATGCCGGTAATTTGGAGCATAAGCGTTTCGTGAGGATGCTCCGCAAAAAGCCCGGGACGCCCAATGCGCTGATCGATCATTGCACGGGCACGAGCAAAATCATCTCAATACACGCTCGGCTCTGCCGCATTTGTGTCGGGAATTTCAGCGACCATCCTCATCTTCGTTTTGGGATCTTGTAAAACCAGATGGTAATCACCATCGAACTCTTTGCATACTTCAACGAGCCGCGCGCGGAGGGAAAAAACCGTTCGCTCCGATGCCAACCGGCTCACCGCCTCGCCCACGCGGGGCGAAGGTAATGCCGCTTGCTCCGAAATCGTGGTGGGTACCGAAGTAACTGGAGCCACAAACGCATCCTCACAGGTTTTCACTCTCCAGCGCTCGGAGTGTACGTGCGCCGAAAGTTCCATTCCCACCAGCGCCGCTCCGCCCGTCACCAAGAGGACAAATACTCGAATGAAATTCATTGGTTATCCTCAACCTCCCGCCTCACCAACAAATCTCTGAATAACCCTTCACTGAAGATGGCCCTTTGTCCCACGGATTCTCCCGCCCGTTAAAATTCTAACGTATGCGTTCGATTTTCAACACTGGATGAATCTCCCGATTGTTTGGCGCGGTGCCTTCGGAAGGAACAAAATGCGGCTGGTCGAAAAACCCTATGCCTGAAATGCGCACCAGTGGCCGCGGATTGAAATCGACTTCGACAAAGCCGGGATCCTTGCCAGCAAGGCTGTCCAAAAAATGGCGGCATGCCGCATACATCGGGCGATAACGGGCCGGGCCAGAGGCCGCCGGATCGGGAACTTCAGCATTTAGCTCCGCGCCGGTTTTCGGATCTTCAATGACGAATTTATAATCGCGGTCCAAATCCTCTTTAAGATCGACGATCCGGGCATCGAGCACGTAAAGCGTTCGCTCGGTCGGGAGCCGCTTCCAATCCTGGCTAACATGCTGCGGCCCGGGAAGCGAATCCTGCCCCGCAACAGTGGTGGGAACCGGAACAGTATCGGGAACAAAGCCATCCTCTAACGTTTTCACTTCCCAACGAGGCGAGTTGATATGCCAGCCGAATTCAATGCCGGACCACACTGCCGAAGCCACGAAAAGAAAAAGGATAACGCTTCGAAAAAGGCACATGGTTAGTGCTAAGTGCTACGTTCTAAAATGCTACCGTTCCGGAATCGCCCTCTGCTCCGCACCTAAGTTCTTGGGACTCAGGACCCAAGACTAAGGACTAAGCTCTTCCCGGGCCACGTGAATCAATGTTCAGGTAACAAAGCCGCAATAATCCGTCTAATCCTGCGTCATCAATTTAACCAACAAACCGGGAAGATTCTTTCGCGATTCCGGGTTTGAAGGCGGCGGATCGAACCCCGCCAGCCGGCGGAAACCGCCGCGTCATCGTTTTTGCAGCAAAACAACCGAGACTACCAATTCAATGAAATCTCGATTTCTCGTGATGGCTTCGGCCATTCTTCTCTCCTCCGTCTTCGCGCTGTCGCTCTTCGCGCCTTCGCTTTTCGCACAATCGCCGAGCCAATCGACGCCCGCGTTCGCTAATCTTCGGCCCACGATTACACTGGCCGATGCCATTAATCGCGCGATTGCCGAAAATTATGGGGTGCGGCAGGCCGCCAATCTCGCGCGCAAGAATGACATCGAGGTAACGCGCAGCATCGATAATGCGTGGCTGCCCACTGCCTCTGCTTCGGGTTCCTGGGGCTACAATTATTCACTCGAACCCATTTCCCAACGAACTCTATCCGTTTTGCAGAGCGCGCAAGGCGTCATCCAAACGACAACGGGCGATTCACTCATAGTGAACGGTGTGCCGCTCAACGCGCCGGTTTCACAAGTCATCGAGCCGGCAGGTTCCCACTCCCTGAAATGGAATGCTTCGGCATCGTATAATCTGTTTAGTGGCGGTTCGGATGTTGCGCGTATCAACGCCGCGCAATCGAGCTTCGGCGCAGCTAACAACACGTTTACCTGGACACGCCAACAAATTGCCTTCACTGTTACCGGCGATTACATTACGGTGCTCCGCAACGGTGAACTCGTCACCGCGGCCGATTCGACTCTCGCGGAAGGTTTGGCCCAGCTCCGGTTGGTGAGCGGGCAATATCAGGCTGGGGTCGTCCCTGTCGGGAATGTTTATCAGCAGCAAGCCGTCGTCTCTCAGGATTCACTCGCGATCATCCAGGCACAAAATAATTATCTGAATGCGGAGGCGCAGGTCCCTTTGGGACTTGAACGTTCCCCCGAACCAGTTTCAAAATTATAGTTTCAATGTCGAGGGGATCGATACCTCTACTTCAATGGCTAAACGGGCCAGCATCGATACGACCGTTACCGACGCTCAACTCAACAATGCCATCGACCGACGCCCGGACATTTTAGCGCAGGAGCAAAATATCCAAACCGATCAATTCGGCATCGACGTAACGCGCGGCGCCCTCTACCCGAGCCTCGACGCCTCGGCCGGCATTGGCGGCGCGGGGTCGGGCACTAATCTGAGCGGCATTCAAATGAACAACGGCCTCAGTGTCGGACTATCGCTCACAGTTCCCATTTTTGACGCCATGCAATACCGGCTATTGATTCAAGAGGATGAAGTGGGCGTCGAAAACGACCGAGTCACGCTCGAACAAGATGTGCAAACCATCCGCAACAATGCCACGCAGGCAGTCAATAATTTGAAGGCTTCGGAATTGGCGCTCGATGCCGCGCAGAGCGAACTCACGTCGGCGGATGAGGGCTATCGGCTCGCGGCGGAACAATTGCGTGTGGGAGCCGGAACCGAGATAAATGTTATCGTTGCTGAAGCCGCGGTTGAGACGGCTCGCGTGAATTGGGTGAATGCAAAGTATAATTGGGTGCTGGCTCAGAAACAATTAGACTATACACTCGGTAAATGGAATTACTAAGTGTAGCAACCTTGCGCCCGTCTTAGGAGATGAGAGGATAATAAGAGATGGCAGTTCAAACGAAAGGCAAAATTGTAATCGGCCCCACGAGCACTACCGGCACGAATGGCACTCCCTTGCCAACCAATGCCGCAATGGAGCAAAGCATTGAGCGTGCGCACAAACGCCGCGCGCGGCGACTTCGCACGGTGTGGATTTCCGTTGGAGGATTTGTCCTGCTGCTCATCATTCTTGTTGCGGCATTGGGCGGAAAACAGAAGCCGTTGGTGGTTCAAACGGAAACGGTTGGCCACCAAACGGTAACGGAAGTTGTGCAAGCCACCGGGAAAATTCAGCCGGAGGTTATGGTAAAAGTATCGCCACAAGTTCCCGGCGAAATCGTTGAACTGCCATTCAAGGAAGGCGCCCATGTGAAGAAGGGCGACCTCATCGCCAAGATCAAGCCCGATGTGTTCCAAGAGCAATTCGATGCCGCCGAAGCAAGTTATAATTCTTCGAAAGCGACGGCGGAGCAGCAAAAAGCCGCTATGACACAGGCCGAAGCGAATCTAACGCGCGGCAAGTCATTGAATGCCCAGCACCTGCTTTCGGACCAGGATTACGACGCCGAAAAAGCCACCTACGCCTCGGCCGTGGCCGGATTCAATGCCGCAAACTTCTCCGCCAATGCCGCCGCCAGCCAAATGCGCCAGTTACAACAATCCCTCGACTGGACGAGCGTGCTCTCGCCGATGAATGGAACCATTACAAGTCTTATCTCGCAATTGGGCGAGCGAGTAGTTGGCACGAGCCAATTTGCCGGTACGGAAATGATGGACATCAGCGACCTGACGGTGATGAACGCAATGGTCGATGTCGATGAAAACGATGTCGTTAACGTCAAACTTGGCGATCCGGTAAAAATTTCAGTGGATGCGTTCCCAGACACGACCTTCACCGGACGAGTCATTGAAATCGCAAACAGCGCCACGACGGCAGGAACCGGAACCGCGGATCAATCGACCAACTTCACGGTGAAAGTTAGGTTGGATAATTTTGGCTCCGCCGATTTGCGGCCCGGCATGAGCTGCACCTCTCGCATCGAAACTAAAACGAATTCCAACGTTCTTGCCGTGCCGCTCATGGCCGTCACCCGGCGTGAATCGGATGATCAGCGTGCGGCCGACTCACTCAGAGCCATCCGCGAAGCTAACCGGGGCACGTTTAACGGCGATGAGGAAGCTTCAAACATTGTCTTTATTGTGAAGGATGGCAAGGCGAAAGAAGTCCCGGTCGAAACGGGAATTTCCGATAATAACTATGTTGAGGTTTTGAGTGGCCTCAAAGGCGGTGAAACCGTAATCAAAGGGAACTTCCGCGCAGTCTCGAAGGAACTGACGGATGGCATGGCTGTAAAAGTCGATAATTCAGGCAAAGAAAGCGAGTGATGAACCAACAAACTTTTCAAAACGGCGAATCAGACCATGCCACGCAGCGCGAAACGTACAACGCGGAGAACTCGGTTATCTTTCTCGAGCAAATCCAAAAGATTTATAAGATGGGAACCGAGTATGTTTATGCTCTTCGAGGCGTAACACTCGGGGTCGGAGAAAACGAATACATCGCCATCATGGGACCATCGGGTTCGGGTAAATCGACGCTGATGAATATTATCGGCTGCCTCGATACGCCGACGAGTGGGAATTATTATTTTACGGGCGTGAATGTGGCGGGGTTAGACGATAACGATCTCGCCGATATTCGTAACCGGCAGATCGGCTTCGTCTTTCAAACATTCAATCTTCTTCCGCGCAGCGATTCGCTTCATAATGTGGAACTTCCGCTCATTTACGCCGGCGTGGCAACGGAAGAACGCCGCCGCCGCGCAATGGAGGCGCTGGAACATGTGCAGCTCGCCGATCGCTCGCATCACAAGCCAAACGAACTTTCCGGTGGCCAGCGGCAGCGCGTGGCCATCGCCCGCGCGCTTGTTACGCGCCCATCCATCATCCTTGCGGACGAACCCACCGGTAACCTCGATTCCAAAACCGGCGAGGAGATTATGCGCCTTTTTAACGAATTGCATGAGCAGGGCAACACGATCATCCTCGTTACTCACGAAGAAGATATCGCCCGCCACGCGGCGCGCATCGTTCGCCTTCGAGATGGCTTGATTGAAAGCGACCAGCCCGTACTGGAGCGGGCATTGGTCGGCTGATGGAGCCGGCTCATGACGATGCCAAGGCTCTTTCACGACACGGTCGAAGGGGTGCGCATGGGGCGCACGGCGCTGCGCGCGAATCCGCTGCGCTCCGCGCTCACGATGCTGGGAATTATTATTGGCATCGTGACCGTCACACTGATGAGCGCATTCCTTACCGGCCTCACGGACATGTTCCATGAAACTACAAGCTTCATGGGAACGGATGTCTATTACATCAATAAGTTCAGTTGGGCGCAGCACGATTGGCGCACGCAGATGAACCGGCCCAACATCACGATGGAAGAAGCCCGCGCCTTGCGAGACCGCATGACATCCGCGAAGGCCGTGAGCGTCTATGCACAGCAAGGTGGGCTCACGTTAAAATATGGGGCGAACGAGCTTGTGGATTTGGTAGGCGTGGGGGTCGATGCCGGGTATGAGGCCACAAGCTCCATTGAGGTGGCACAGGGCCGCTTTTTCGCAACGCAGGAACTCGAGAGTGCGCGGCCGGTCTGCGTGATTGGCCATGATATTTGGCAGTCGCTGTTTCACGAGGCGAATCCGATCGGGAAATCGATTCGCGCCAATGGTTATTCCTTCGAAGTTATCGGCGTAGCGAAGCAGGTGGGCGGCATGTTCGGCCAGTTTACGACCGATCGCCAGATCATCATGCCGCTGCAAACGCTCTTCAACGCGTATGGGAATCCGGATCGCTCACTCACGATCGAAGTGAAAGCGAAGAATGTCCTGCAAAAGGAAGATACGAAAGCCGAAGCGGAATTCCAGATGAGAACGATTCGGAAACTCCAGCCCAATGACCAGGACAACTTCGGGGTCAACAGCGAGGACCAGTTCAACGACATGTTCGATAATCTGACACGCGTGCTCAAAATGATCGGCCTTACAATAACAGGTCTTTCGCTGCTTGTTGGGGGTATCGGCATTATGAATATCATGTTTGTAGGCGTGAAAGAGCGCACGCGGGAAATTGGCATTCGCAAAGCCATCGGCGCGCGCAGGCGCATGGTGCTCGCACAATTTCTTTCCGAGGCCACGATGCTCTGCCTCTTGGCGGGTTCCTTTGGATTGCTCCTTGCGTATGCCGCAGCGCTCTATATAAATGCGCACGTGCTAACGTCAGATTCCGCCGTGCATTTGCGCTTCACGCTCGGGCTGATTGTAAGCGGCCTTGCGATTTCGCTCACCATCGGGGTCGCTAGCGGAATTCTTCCTGCGTGGCGTGCGAGCAAATTGGATCCCGTTGAGGCGCTCAGGTACGAATAATGGTAAGTACTGAAAACATCCGTCAGGCGTTCGAATCGCTCCGCGAAAATAAATTGCGCAGCTCGCTCACGCTACTCGGAATTATCGTTGGCGCCTTTTCGATCATCGGCGTAATGACGGCACTGGGTGCGCTTACCAGTAGCGTGGATAGTGCCATCTCGCGACTG
The DNA here is from genome assembly GCA_963702215.1 of uncultured Bacteroidota bacterium. Classification (GTDB taxonomy): domain Bacteria; phylum Bacteroidota; class Ignavibacteria; order Palsa-1295; family Palsa-1295; genus PALSA-1295. The sequence goes on along the minus strand of OY969726.1, from coordinate 2,629,824 downwards.
GGCGGAGAGACCTTCACCGTGCAAAGAATGCCCTCGCTCCAAATGGGCGCTGCGGATTGGAAAAAATATTTGCGGCGGAATCCCATTACTTATCAAGAAATTAAATTCGTTCGCGATAATACCTCCCTTCCGCTTTCCGTCAGTGCGGAGAATACGGTCAATCCGCTCACGGCCGCCTATGGGAACGTAAAGAGCGATCCTGAATTTTCCCTGGTCGGTTCCGACGATGAATATGCGACGAACCATTCCTATGACATCGCCAAAGGCCGCATGATTACGGCCGGCGATGTCGAATATGGCCGCGACGTTACCGTGCTTGGGCAGGACATCGTCGATCGCATATTCCAGCATGACGAAGAACCGGTTGGTAAAACGGTGGAATTAAATGAGCATAACTATCTGGTCGTTGGGGTATTTGCTCGCAAAGGCGGCGGCATGGGCGCGAGCCAGGATGGATTCGCCCTCATTCCGATCACGAACATGCTGAAGTATTTCGTGCAGGAGGAAGAAACTTCGCTGGATATGACGGTACGCGCACGATCGAAACAGGCGCTCGATCCGACGCAGGATGAAGTCATCGGTGCAATGCGCTCGGTGCGCGGCGTAAAGCCGGGCGCCGATAACGATTTTGAAGTCGAAGATAATACGAGCCTCACGACGCAATTTAATTCGTTCTCGAAATATCTCTCTTACGCCGGTTTCGGCATTAGCGCCATCGCGCTACTCGCGGCATCCATCGGCATTATGAATATCATGCTCGTTTCTGTTACAGAGCGAACGAAGGAAATTGGCATTCGCAAAGCGATGGGCGCAACGAAGGCCGCAATCGCCGGGCAGTTCCTCACCGAAGCGGTGGTGCTCTGCTGGGTTGGCGGAATTATCGGCATTGCGATCGGCATCGGTATCGGAAATATCCTCGCTATGCTACTGCATGCGAGCGTTTACGTTCCCACAGAGTGGATCGGCATTGGCTTAGGTGTTTGCTCCCTCGTTGGAATCGTCTTCGGGCTCTATCCCGCGATGAAAGCAGCGAACATGAACCCGATCGACGCGCTGAGATTCGAATAAGTACCAGAATCTGCGTGGTTACTGCGTTTCCAGCAGCCCCTGCGCGATGAAGCTAAGTTCGCCAAAGTTGATCGGCTTGACTAAATGCGCGTTGAAACCGGCTTCGAGGGAGCGGCGCCGGTCTTCATCCATGCCGTAGCCGGAGATAGCGATACCGCGGGTCGGGCGAATTTGGTTGAGGCGGCGAATCACCTCGAATCCATCGCCGTCAGGCAAACCAATATCGCTCACCACGAGGTTGAAGCAATCTGCTTCTGATGTCTCAATCGCCTCCGCAACCGAATGGGCGACCGCAACGGCATATCCCTTTCGCTCGAAGAGTACCTGCATGGCGCGGCTGGTATCCTCGTTATCCTCTACCAGTAGAATCCTCGATTTGCCGTGCGGGGCTGCGCGGGGCGCGCTAGCTGCGCTCGGAACGGTTCCCCCTGGCACACTCGCGAGGGGAAGTTCGATCGTAAATGTTGTGCCCTTATCCGTCCCCTCGCTTTCCGCGCGGATCGTTGCATGATGCTGTTCGAGGAGTGCCTTGGTAATTGCAAGGCCAAGCCCGAGTCCACCAAAACGGCGTGTAATCGCTTTGCCGCCCTGATCGAATGCGTTGAAGACGCTGCTTAAATGCTCGCGCGCGATTCCAATCCCGGTGTCGGAAATTTGAACACGGATTACACTGGATGCCGCGTTCATCGTCCGTAGCACGATCGAGCCGCCTTCCTGCGTGAACTTGACCGCATTTTTCAAAAGATTCCAAAGCGCTTGCTGGAGCCTGGCGGAATCAGCGCTTACGAGCGAGTGATTCGCTTTTAACTCCAGCGTAAGGCGGAGTTTTTTCGCGCGAATCTCATCCGTGCAGATATCGACCGTTTCATGGATCAGCGTGTGCAGATCGGCGGTTCCCAGATGCAATTCGAGCTTGTCGTGAACAATCCGGGTAAGATCGAGCAGGTCGTCAATCAATCGCGATTCGAGCTGGACATTTCGACCGATCGTTTCCACCCAGCTTTTGACTTCGGAAGAAATTTGTGGGTCCTCCTCGAGCATCTGAACGATGGCGAGTACCGGCGTAAGCGGCGTGCGCAGCTCATGGCTCAGGACAGCAAGGAATTTATCCTTCGCCGAATTGGCAAGCTCGGCCGATTCCTTGGCGTTCCATAGTTCGAGATTCGCCGCTTCGAGTTCCCGCGTTCTCTCGTGAACCGGTGTTCAAGCTCCTCATTTAGCCGGTGAAGTTCCGTACTCTTTTCCTCCAGCTCGTTATAGAGTGTAGCCAGGGTGGTATTCGTGCGACCGAGCTCGGCATTGGATTCGCGAAGTAGATCGGTTTGCTCCCTGAGCACATCGGCCATCCGCTCGATCTCACGGCGTTTACGGTAGAGATCGACGAACACGCCCACTTTCGCCTTGAGCACCCAGGGATCGAACGGCTTCGTGATATAATCGACGGCACCGAGCGCATACCCTCGGGAAATATGCGCATCGCTGGTGCTGACCGCAGTGAGAAAAATGATCGGAGTCGATTGCGATTGCGGACGTTTGCGAATAAGCTCGGCTGTTTCGTACCCATCCATACCGGGCATTTGAACGTCCATCAAAATGACGGCGAATGAATCGTCCAGAACTTTTCGGAGCGCTTCATGCCCGCTTCTCGCGCGGATGAATTCGGCACGGATTGGTTCAGAAATACTTTTAGGCCCGCCAGCACGGCCGAGCGTCGCCTCCAGCGCGAGCAGGTTTTCCGGGTGATCGTCCACTATGAGAATTTTTACCGGCAGATTATCTTCCGCGCCCGAATATCCCCTCGTTGGAGCGGATTGCGTGGTCGAAGATACCGTCGTGCCCTTCATGGAACTATCCCGCCTCGGTGTGATGGGTGTCGAGGCCGGTTCAATATCCACAGGGACAACGAACATGCCAGCTTGGGTCGATGGGACAGGGTTTATGGGATAGGGTTTAGTATGCATTACCGGATGTTTGACTCCGCTTCCGTCACAACGATGTTATCGTTCCCGCGAAGGCGGGAAACGAGATATTTGTCCATCGAAATCCTTAGAAGTAGCCGTGAACATGTACGCTGTTTCCTATACTCTACACCCTGTGCCATACCCCCTACTTGAACAACCAGACCCGAAGCAGTGACAGCAATTGATCGACATCGACGGGCTTTGTGATGTAATCGGAGGCTCCGGCTTCGATGCATTTCTCTCGGTCGCCACGCATGGCTTTTGCGGTTACTGCGATGATTGGCGCAGACTTATAGCGCCGGTTCTTGCGAATTCCCCGCATAGCTTCGTAGCCATCCATGCCAGGCATCATGATATCCATTAGAATGATATCGACGTCCGTAGCTTTAGTGAGCATGTCGAGCGCGTCCTTTCCGTTCTCGGCATAGACAACCTTCATGTTGTGGCGTTCCAGGAAACTCGTAATCGCGAAGATGTTCCGAATATCGTCATCGACGATGAGCACTTTCTTATTAGCGAGCGCCGTATCACTCGAGTGAATGTTCTCAAGCCTGCGGCGCTTGTCTTCCGAGAGCTTCGCTTCATTCCGGTGCAGGAAGAGTGAGGTTTCGTCGAGCAGGCGATCGATCGAATTCATATCCTTGACGATTACCGATTCCGTGATTTTAGCAAGATCCGCCGATTCCTTCTTCGTCAGTTCTTTCGGGCTGTAGGCGATGACGGGAAGATCGGCATAGTCGGGATTTTTTCGAATCGCTTCGATAAGTTCGAATCCACTCATATCCGGCAGCCCAAGATCGACGACCGCGCAATTGAATTGTTCCGTCGCGAGCGCCTCCATCGCCTCCTTGCCGGAACCAAAGATACGGAGTTCAATATCTCCCTCGCCGTCGATAATCTCCGCGATATGTTTTCGTTCCTCTTCATTATCCTCGACAATGAGGAGCTGCTTTTTCGGCTGTTCGGCAAACCGCCGAATATCTTCGAAAGCCTTTCTTGACGATTTCGGGAGTAGCCGGCTTTTGAATTTGTGCCACCGCGCCGCCGCGCTTTTGGCGCGGAAGCTGATCGATCACCGAAACGATTTGCACTGGTATGTGCCGCGTCGCGGTATCATGCTTCAAGCGATCCAGCACAGCAAGACCGTGAATCCCTGGCAGCACGACATCGAGTGAAATCGCATCGGGCTTGTAACGCTTCGCATACGCGAGCCCCGTTTCGCCTCGGTTAGCAGCGATGACCTTAAATTCCTTCTCGTGCGCAAGATCCCTTAGAATCCTGGCGAAGTTTGGATCGTCTTCGATGATGAGCAGCGTGCGGTCGCCCGGCTGGATGGTGTCCCGGTCATCCGGAATTTCATCCTCCCGCGGGGCGGCTTGCATCTCCGCGACTTCGATCCCATCTCCCGCGTGTTCGTGATCTATTGCGTCGTGGGTCCTTTTGGCGCGGGTTCGGTGCAGCTCGGCCGTTTCGTGACCGTTCGATGGCAGAAATTCGGCGCGGGCACTATTAGTACGCGCAAGATTCTGTTCCGCAAGCCCGAACGTCGTGGGAATATAATTTTCGGGAATATAAAGTGTGAAGGTACTTCCTTCTCCGGGTTTAGCTTGCAGTTGGATTTCGCCTCCGAGCAGGCGCGCGATCTCGCGGCTGATCGAAAGGCCGAGGCCCGTTCCACCATATTCGCGGCTGGTGGTTCCATCCGCCTGCTGGAACGATTCGAAGATGATCTTGTGCTTCTCAGGCGGAATTCCGATGCCGGTATCCGTGACCGAAAACGCGATCACGTTCCCGGCCTTGTTTAGCAATTCATTCCCATAAACAATGTCCGTTGGAGCGGGAGCAACGTCCAGCCGAACGCGTCCTTCGTGCGTGAATTTGAACGCGTTCGATAGCAAATTCTTGAGAACCTGTTCGAGGCGCTTGGAATCCGTCGCAACGGTTTGCGGCAACCCCTCGGCATGCGCGATCGCGAATTCGAGGCCCTTTTCTTGCGCCAGCGAACCGAAGATTCGTTTCATGTCGTCTTCAACTTCTGCCAGGCGGACCTCGCCAATCTCGACTGCAACGGTTCCCGATTCAATCTTCGAAAGATCGAGAATCTCATTGATGAGGGCGAGTAAATCTGCGCCGCTCGAATAGATCGTCTCCGCGAATTCTACTTGCTTATTCGTGAGATTTGTCTCGTTATTCTCCGCGAGCATCTTCGAAAGAATAAGCATCGAATTGAGCGGGGTTCGAAGTTCGTGCGACATATTGGCAAGGAACTCGGACTTGTACTTCGAGGTGAGCGCCAGTTGCTCGGCTTTCTCTTCAATCGCGCCGCGTGCCAGTTCGATCTCGCGATTCTTTCGCTCGACCTCCGTCTTTTGCTCGCCCAGGAGCTTGGCTTTGTCTTGCAACTCTTCGTTCGTCTCCTGCAACTCTTCTTGTTGCTTTTTGAGGAGTTCCTCGGATGCTTGCAAGGACTTGGCTTGCTGTTCGAGTCGGCGGTTTGTTTCGGTAAGTTCCTGCTGTTGCGTTTGCAGTTCCTGCGTAAGTGATTGCGATTGACTCAGCAGAGATTCCGTCCGCATATTCGCTTCGATCGTATTCAATACGATTCCGATTGACTCCGTGAGTTGGTCTAAGAACGCGACGTGAATCTCATTGAATGGATGGAAGCTCGCGAGCTCGATTACCGCTTTCACCTGACCTTCAAATAGGACCGGCAGCACGACGATATTGAGCGGCGCGGATTCACCAAGCCCGGAATTGACCTTGATATAATCATTCGGGACGCCCGTGATGACGATGCGCTCTTTCTCCAGCGCGCACTGCCCGACCAAGCCTTCGCCCAGCTTGAATTGATTGGACAAATTCTTCCGCTCGCGATAGGCATAGCTCGCAAGCAGCTTGAGGAATGCATCCTGCCCGTTCCCTTCCGTGATGTAGAAGACGCCATGCTGCATATTGACGAGTGGAGCGAGCTCGCTTAATATGAGGCGCGAAACGGTCCACAAGTCTTTCTGGCCTTGCAGCAAGCGAGTGAACCGCGCGAGATTCGTCTTGAGCCAGTCCTGCTCGGTATTCTTGCGTGTCGTATCCTTCAGGTTGCGAATCATCTCGTTCACGTTATCCTTCAGGTACGCAACTTCGCCGGCGGCTTCGACGGTAATCATTCGAGAAAGATCGCCTTTCGTAACCGCCGTGGCAACTTCGGCCATGGCGCGCACCTGAGAAGTCAGGTTAGCAGCGAGGCGGTTTACATTGTCCGTCAAGTCTCGCCAGGTTCCCGAAGCGCCCGGCACGCTGGCCTGGCCGCCCAATTTCCCTTCGATACCTACTTCGCGTGCCACCGTCGTTACCTGATCGGCAAACGTAGCGAGTGTATCGATCATGGCATTGATCGTGTCGGCCAGTTCGGCGATTTCGCCCATGGCTTCCACCGTCAGCTTGCGTTTTAAGTTACCGTTGGCAACCGCGGTAACAACTCGTGCAATACCGCGCACCTGAGTCGTCAGGTTCGCGGCCATGAAGTTTACATTATCCGTAAGTTCTTTCCAGACTCCGGCCACGCCGCGCACTTCGGCTTGTCCGCCGAGTTTTCCTTCCGTACCTACTTCGCGCGCCACGCGGGTTACTTCCGAAGCGAAAGAATTTAGCTGATCGACCATCGTATTGATCGTGTCTTTCAGCTCCAGGATTTCTCCTTTTACATCGACCGTGATCTTCTTTGACAAATCGCCATTCGCGACAGCCGTCGTGACATTGGCAATATTACGCACCTGGCCGGTCAGGTTCGATGCCATGAAATTCACATTATCGGTCAAATCCTTCCAGGTTCCCGAAACGCCTTTTACATCGGCCTGTCCGCCCAATTTCCCGTCGGTTCCTACTTCGCGGGCCACGCGGGTTACTTCCGAAGCGAAGGAGTTAAGCTGATCCACCATGGTATTCACCGTGTTTTTCAGCTCGAGGATTTCTCCTTTTACATCGACGGTAACTTTTTTCGAAAAGTCGCCATTCGCTACGGCTGTTGTTACATCCGCGATATTACGCACTTGCGCGGTAAGGTTTGAGGCCATGAAATTCACCGAATCCGTCAAATCCTTCCACGTTCCCGATACGCCTTTTACCTGCGCTTGTCCGCCCAGTTTTCCTTCCGTTCCCACTTCGCGAGCGACGCGCGTTACTTCAGCAGCGAAGGACGAAAGCTGATCGACCATCGTGTTGATCGTATTTTTCAGTTCCAAGATTTCGCCTTTTACATCGACGGTGATCTTCTTCGACAAATCACCATTTGCGACCGCGGTTGTTACGTCGGCGATATTACGCACCTGGGAGGTAAGATTACCGGCCATTGAATTTACATTGTCCGTCAAATCCTTCCATACACCGGCAACGCCGCGCACTTCGGCCTGGCCGCCCAATTTTCCATCGGTTCCTACTTCGCGCGCCACGCGGGTTACTTCCGATGCGAAGGAGCTCAGGCTATCGACCATCTTATTGATCGTGTTCTTCAGCTCCAAGATTTCGCCTTTTACATCGACCGTAATTTTCTGCGAAAGATCGCCGTTGGCTACCGCCGTCGTAACGTTCGCGATGTTACGCACCTGGCCGGTCAAGATTCGAGGCCATGAAATTTACATTGTCCGTCAAATCCTTCCACGTGCCGGAAACGCCGCTTACATCGGCCTGGCCGCCCAGCTTTCCTTCGGTTCCTACCTCGCGAGCCACGCGGGTTACTTCCGAAGCGAAGCGAGTTAAGCTGATCGACCATTGTATTGATCGTATTTTTCAGCTCCAAAATTTCGCCGCGCACATCGACCGTGATTTTCTTCGAGAGATCGCCGTTGGCGACCGCCGTCGTTACTTCGGCGATGTTACGCACTTGAGAGGTAAGATTCGCGGCCATGAAGTTTACATTATCCGTCAAATCCTTCCATGTTCCAGCGACACCTTTTACTTCGGCCTGGCCGCCCAGCTTTCCTTCCGTTCCCACTTCGCGGGCTACACGCGTTACTTCTGCAGCGAATGAGGAAAGCTGATCGACCATCGTATTGATCGTATTTTTCAGCTCCAAAATTTCGCCTTTTACATCGACGGTAATCTTCTTCGATAAATCCCCCGTCGCAACGGCTGTTGTAACTTCCGCAATGTTACGCACCTGGCCGGTAAGGTTCGAGGCCATGAAATTCACATTGTCCGTCAAATCCTTCCACACGCCGGCGACGCCTTTTACATCGGCCTGGCCGCCGAGCTTTCCTTCCGTTCCCACTTCACGCGCCACGCGCGTTACTTCCGATGCAAAGCTGGAAAGCTGATCGACCATCGTATTGATCGTGTTTTTCAGCTCCAAAATCTCGCCTTTCACATCGACCGTGATTTTCTTCGACAAATCACCGGTCGCGACAGCCGTTGTAACGTCCGCAATGTTACGCACCTGACCTGTCAAGTTCGAGGCCATGAAATTTACATTGTCCGTCAAATCTTTCCATGTCCCCGACACCCCTTTTACGACGGCTTGCCCGCCCAACTTTCCTTCCGTTCCCACTTCGCGGGCCACGCGGGTTACTTCCGATGCGAAAGAATTTAGCTGATCGACCATTGTATTGATCGTATTTTTCAGCTCCAAAATTTCTCCCTTCACATCGACCGTAATCTTCTTCGACAAATCGCCATTTGCTACGGCCGTTGTTACATTCGCGATGTTGCGGACTTGCGCCGTAAGGTTCGAGGCCATGAAATTCACATTGTCCGTCAAATCCTTCCACGTTCCCGAAACGCCTTTCACCTGCGCCTGACCGCCCAATTTTCCTTCGGTTCCTACTTCGCGCGCCACGCGGGTTACTTCGTCGGCGAACGAGGAGAGCTGATCGACCATCGTATTGATCGTGTTTTTCAGCTCTAAGATTTCGCCTTTGACATCGACGGTGATCTTCTTCGACAAATCGCCGTTGGCGACCGCCGTTGTAACTTCGGCGATGTTACGCACCTGGCCGGTAAGATTGGAGGCCATGAAATTCACATTATCGGTCAAGTCCTTCCAGGTTCCCGACACCCCTTTGACGACGGCCTGGCCTCCCAATCTTTCCTTCGGTTCCTACTTCACGGGCCACGCGGGTTACTTCCGAGGCGAATGAAGATAGCTGCTCAACCATCGTATTGACCACTTTGCCCGTTCGAAGGAATTCTCCTTTTAGTGGACGTCCGTCGATTTCGAGAGACATCGTTTGCGAAAGATCACCCTTCGCGACGCCGCCGATGACGCGCGCTACTTCCGTAAGCGGCTGCGCCAAATCGGTGATGAGGGTATTGACGCCATCGACCGCGACGGCCCACGCGCCGGAAGCATTTGGGAGCACGGCGCGCTGAACGATCTTTCCTTCCTTACCGACGACATTGCTGGTCCGTTCGAGTTCGCGGACGAGGCTTTGGTTCATCTCGATAATTTCGTTGAGTTCCTGGGCAATGCGATAGGTCAGCGAATCGGTGACCGCAAGCGTCTCATCAACCTGCAAGCGTGCCGAAAAATCACCCTTGCGAACCGCGACGAGCGTACTCAAAAGCTTACGCGCACTCGCCGATTCCAGATGATCGGCGACATGCAACTTCCCATTTTGGGCTCCCGCTGCGACCGGCGCAGCACCAATCGGAATTTCGCCCAACCGGCTTGGCGGCGTACTGCCGTTCTGGCTGCGCGGCTGGGGACGCGTGGACTCGAAGGATCGGTCCTTCATTACGGATTCCGTGGACGATCGATCCTGCTCGGAATCCGAAGAAAGCGAACGACCCGCACCAGAAGACCTGGAAGTACCCTTCTGCTTCATGGGAAAATACTCCTAAAAAGAATTAGAATAAGAAAAAATGACAAAGAAAATTCGGACGAACATGGGAATCTAACGTCGGCCGGAACAGGCCAGTCACGCACGATCGATCATGCTCAGGACGCATCACGAGGCGACGGTGCTGCCACAGACAAAAGGTCCAGGAATGCCTATCGCCGCGTGTTACGGCAGAGTTGGCGGTTCAAAAAGCATACCACTATGACGATGCGCTAGTATGACGGCAATTCCCGTCCATTATTCCTGCAAAATGGAAGAGTAATCCCAAAATGCACTTTGTTGGGTTACTTCTGGGCTTTCCAAATGACGACAAGCGAGCCCGCGAAAAACAGAATATTAGGAAGCCACGCGGTCAAGGCCGGTGAGGCTTCGCCGGTATAGCCGAACGTAGCAAACACTTTCGAGAAGGTGAGATAAACGAAAGCGATTGCGATCGCGATAGAAAATTCGAAGCTTAGGCCACCGCGTTTCTTTTTCGAGGCGAAAGGAACCCCAAACAACACCACGATAAGAGATGAAAACGCCAGAGAATATTTGCTTTGGTAATCCACCTCGTCTTTCGATTCGTCCTGCCCGGATCGGCGCTTCAACTCGATGCGATTTCGGAATTCGGTGTTCGTCATTTCATCACTTCGGAGCTGGCGATCTTTAAGCTCCTGCGGTGTGAAGGTAAAGCGAAAATAGCTTTCGGCCGGCGTGAGACGCCGGATGACTTCGGCGCTGGTATCGGTTGGGAATGTTCGCTGAATCGCGCTTTCCAAGAACCACTCCTTTCGAGTGGAATCCCAGACCATAAGGCTGGCGTCGATGCGGCTCACCATGCGAGTAACTTCGTTGGGATCGAAATTCTGGAGCGAGATTTTCGTTCCGCGTCGTTGGCTCCAGGAATAATCGGCCATCGAAAGGATTCGGGCAGGGCCAACTTGAAGATAAATATCGAGTTCCTGATTGGCGAGAAGGTCTTCGTGGATGTCGTCGCGGATGATCTCTTCCACCCGCTGATTGGCCTTGGGCAAAATCCATCCGTTGAAATATACCGCAAATCCGGAAATAATCGCCGATGCAATAATGAACGGCGCCATGAGGCGATACAGCGAAATCCCTCCGGAGCGCATGGCAATGATTTCGCTCGCCATGGACATCCGGCCCGCCGCGAACAGCGATCCCAACAGCAGACACACCGGCAAGATGAGCGCAATGATCTGTGGCGTAAAGTTCACATAATACTCAACGACGGTGTGGAAGGGAAGATGATGGTCGAGAAACTTATCGAGCTTTTCCATCAGATCGACCGCAATATAGATGATGATAAAACCCGCCATCGAAACCACCGCAGCCACAAAAAACTGGCGCAGCACGTAACGATCGATAAGTTTGATGGAGAGCATTGAGAGATTATCGTGTTCCTTGAATCATCATCCTCTAACCCGCGGAGCGAATGCGCGGTTGCAAGGATGATCGAGCACCCACCAATGCCAAACGATCCATCCACAACACGCCTTCCGAAGCCCGAGCGCGGCGACCGCCTTGAACTCACTACCGAATCGCTCGCTTTCGAGGGCAAAGCGGTAGCGCGCCGCGCAGATGGCTACGTCATTTTTGTCGAAGGCGCGATCGCCCAGGAACGAATAGTCGCGGAAATAAAAAAGGCGAAGGGTAGCTTTGCCGAAGCGAAGCTGGTCGAAATCCTCGAATCCGGACCGGACCGCCGAACGCCGATCTGTCCCTACTTCGGCATTTGTGGCGGCTGTGCATTGCAGCATCTTAGCTATGAAGCGCAACTCCGCTGGAAAAAACAACAGGTCGTGGATCTTTTCGAGCGCGTAGGTAAAGTTCCGACTCCGCCGGTGCGTGATGTGCTGGCCGCTCCCACCGAGTACCATTATCGCAACAAAATGGAGTACTCATTCTCGGACGAGCGGTGGCTTACCGAGGAAGAAATTTCCGGCGGGATCCCGGTTGACCGCTTTGCACTCGGGCTCCACGTTCGCGAGCGCTTCGACCGCGTGATCGATACGAAGGTTTGCTTCCTGCCCTATCCCATCGTCGCCGACATACTCGATTTTACCCGTCGGTTCGTTCAGGAACACCGGCTTGTCGTTTACACCACGCCCCGGCTGGCAGAACAGATGGAGGCGGGACTGCTTCGATTTCTCGTGGTAAAAACCAGCCATGCTACCGGCGAAGTCATGGTGAATATCGTTACCAGCCGGGAGGAGCCGGATGTCATCGCGCGGTATGCGCTAGAATTGGTGCAAACGGTTCCACAAGTAACGACGGTCGTCAATAATATCAATGGCAAACGCTCCCAGGTGGCCGTTGGTGAATATGAGATTATCTATCATGGCGATGGCACAATCCGCGACAAGATTGGCGGCGCAACGTACCGCATTTCGGCCAATAGCTTTTTTCAAGCGAACACACCGCAAGCCGAGCGCCTGTATGAAATCGCCGCGAATTTTGCGGAAGTAGGACCGGATGATGAAGTGTGGGATCTATATTGCGGCACCGGAACGATTTCTCTCTTCATCGCTAATCGCGTAAAGCATGTGCTCGGTATCGAATTAGTCGAATCCGCCATCGCGGATGCCCGCGCCAATGCGGAAGCCAACGGGCTTACAAACGTGGATTTTATTGCCGGCGATCTCAAAAATATCCTCGCTGCCAAAGAACGTATTCTACACCCTACGCCCCACACTCTCATCATCGATCCGCCCCGCAGCGGCATGCACCCGGATGTGATCCGCGAAGTGCTGAAGCTCGCACCAGCACGCATTGCATATATTAGTTGCAATCCCTCCACGCAGGCGCGTGATGTGGCGCTCCTCATGGAACGCTATGATCTGCTGGAACTCCAACCCGTCGATATGTTCCCGCAAACCTACCACATCGAATGTGTGGCGAAACTGCGTAGGCGCGATTAATTCGTAATCGCAAACGGCGCCACCGCGGTTTGGCCATCGGCAAGGCGTAGCTCGCAGTAGTAGGTCCCGGAATGCAACCGTAGCGTCGGAAGCTGAAATGTGTGGGTTCCTGTTGTTTCGAATGTGGCGACCACCGGCTCGACTTCGCGTCCGAGCACATCGCAAACCTGGATGGTAGCATCCTCGCCCTGGGGCATTGTGAAGTTGGCAAGCATATTCGTCCCCGCCGCGCTCACGCTCAGTCCGAGTGAAGCGGGAACCGGTGTCGGCGCAACCGACGATGGAGCCGAGGGATACTTGAATGCGCGGTAGGACACATTGCCGCTATCCATGTGCATTTCGAAAACCGTGGAATTATCGGGGCGCACTTCCGTCATCGTCAGTTTATTGAATCCCCATCCAATAAAGGTGTTCCCGTTTGGCAGCCGATCCACATTGCCCATCGCGATAGTAAACGTTTCCGGGTTATGATGGAATTGCCAGACGAGCGTGGCGGTCATCGCATTGGTATCGAGCACATATTCGAGCGCCCGGCTTTGGTTGATATAGACGCCTGCCACCGCGAGCGGCTTCGCATACACCGAATCGAAATTACTGTTATCGAAGAGAACCATGTGCCCATTCGGCAGCCAGCGCGCGGCGTGTTGATAGGAAAACCAAATGGAATCGCCGAGGAGCTGAAACTGATTGTGCGCGCCGCCAAAGCGCCAGACCATCGCGCCGGTTTGGGTGTCGATCTGGGTGAGCTCGCATAAGTGCCGGTTCGAGATCAGAACATGTCCAGACGAATCGAAATCGAGCGAATTGGCATGCTCGAAGTCGATGCCGCCCGTGTCGGCGAGGTTCACATGGATTGCGTCGGCTACGCGATAATGATCGATGCCGCGCCATTCAAAGACTTCGTTGTGATGGGCATCGAAGATTTGGATCACATCCCCGCCAATCGTAACGCCGAGCCTCATGCCGGGGACCCACTGGCTGCTATCGAGAGAAGTGCCGGAAACGGCGAGCAAGGCATACCCTCCATCGGGGAATACGCGAAGCTCATGCTCATCGACGGGATATCCGTTCGCCGAGGTAAAACTATCGATCAGATTCCAGGCGCTGTCAAGGCCATAAAATCGCCACGACGAGGAGTTGAAATAGGTCAGCATCCCACTCGGCTGGACCTTGAAATCTAAGCCCGCCGTGTGCCCGATATTTTGTTTCTTGAGAATATTCCCGTGTTCGTCCAGATTGAAGAGGTACGTATTATTTGGGGCGGGATTCGTCGTCGTAAAATTAGTAATAAAGATCGTGCCCGGGGTGGGATCGTTATCGGTCGTAACGACCATCGGCGGCAACGTATCGGCAAGGTCCGTTGTATCCTCCGGCTCTGGAACGACGAATCGGTCCATCCGCCTGGCCATTGCTTCCACGGGTAGCAGAAGCACCATCGTTCGAAATTGGAACGAATCCGTAAGTGGGCTGCCATCGGCAAGTTCCGCGCGAACGAGCACCCGCACCGTTTCATTATAAACGAACGGTTGTATGGGATGGATGATCAGCGTCTCGCGATCATCGCTAAGATGAATGGCAGTCTCGTGGGAACCGGAACGGCTCCCAGAAACGGAAATCACGTCGCCTTCTCCCAGGGCGGCCTCGCTGTACGGGCCATTTGCGGTGATGCCGAGATTTGTAACTATTGTTTCCTCGATCGCATTAGGAATCGGGTATTGCCGCCGAACACGCGCGGCTCCGGGATTTCCGAATGAGATGCCCGGCAAGAATGCAAGCGTCAGGGATAAGGCTGCACCAAAAGATGAACGGATCATAAATTTTTGCGAGATTCGATGTGAGTAGAAACGAAGTAAAGCGAGCCCTGATCGAGATCGCCTTTGGCCCGAGGCCCAATTATGGGACGCAAGTGCCCTATTCATGGTTTAATGTTTGTTCGAATTTTAAAACACCTCAAAACTCCATAAGTTACAAGGGTATTGAAAATTGACCTATCTCCAAATCCCATGTTCACAGAATTTAAAGAGTTCCTAACCAAGAGCAATGCGATGGCGCTCGCCATCGGCGTCATCATCGGCGCGGCGACAAGTAAGCTCGTCACCGGCATCGTTTCCGATCTGCTCATGCCGATTATCAGCCTTGTGCTTCCGGCCGGCGATTGGCGCGAAAAGGAATTCGTGCTCAAAAGCACGATGGATGCTGCCGGCAAAGCCACTGTCACCTCAATCAAATATGGCGATCTTGCCGGAACGATTTTGGATTTCGTCATCATCTCGACCGTCGTGTTTTTTATTACAAAAGCATTGCTTCCGAAACCACAAGCAACGCCCGCGACGAGGGACTGCCCGGAGTGCCTCGAAAAAATTCCGGCCGGGGCAAAGAAATGCCGGGCATGCGGGTCCGTGGTAGCCTGATCTCTAGCTTGGAGCATTTTCGGGGCCGAGCGCGTTGCGCGAGTACCGTCAGATCTGCTTTTCGAATTCCTAATTCTCCGTTCCTGTGACCACGAAGACCGCCGCTCGTCATCCTAAGGCTTCGGCTCCGCAACGGAAGAACACCGGCCCGAAGCCGCGGCCGAACTACCCGCGGCAAACCAATCCCCGGAGTTGGAACTATTTCTGCCTGTTTATCTACGCGCTCTATTGCTATGCCGCATTCTTTCCTCTTGGACCCGTCTGGGGAATTCACTTCATCGCCTATCTGCCGCTTGCGCTCAAAATCGTTTTGCTCGCAGTGGGCGCTCTGCCGCTGGTACCCGGGAACCAGGCAATGCTCTACGATCGAATCGTGAACGCCTTTAGCAGATTCTCGAATGCGGAGAGCCCGCGATGGATACTGATGAGCGTGACCGCATTGGCTGCCTTTGTTCTTTTTCGTGCCTTTGTCATCCGCACCGATATTTATGGCGATAATATCAACATGCTCAAATGGTATGGCGGTAACCGCGTCTTCGATTTGCATTGGATTACGGATATTTTCAGCCTCCACCTTTTAGATGATAAAGAAGCGCTCACGGTCGATCTTCATCGGATCGTTGCGTATGTGTTTTCGATTCCCATTGGAACAGCTTATGAGATAATGAGCGCTGTGTTTGGCGCTGCTTTTGTTTTTCTGTGGCTTTGGTTCGTTTCAAAGCTTTCAAGTGACCCTACCCGAATCGTGCTGGCACTTCTCGGCCTCTTCAGCGGCGCGGTACAAGTATTCTTCGGTCATGTCGAGAATTATTCGTTTGGGATTCTTACCTCGGCAATCTTCCTTGGCGCACTCTATTTTTATGTCGAGGGATCGCTTTCAACGCTTCCCTTCCTACTTCTGTATCTTCTGGCCTTCAAGGCCCATATCATTGCCGTGCTTTTGGTTCCAGCGGTTCTCGTGGCGCTTGCCTATCGGTATCGCGAGAGCATTCCCGGTGTTCAATTTTCGTGGCGCTCCATCCTGACCTTTGTAATCGTTCCATCGATCGCGCTCGGCATTCTCTTCTATTTCTTCCTCTTTCATTCGTGGAACGAACCTTACGCGCTGAGCAGCGGCCGGCAATTCCAGCAAACGTTCCTTCCAATCGTGAAACTGCCTGCGCCACTCGACCGCTATTCGCTCTGGTCGCCCTTCCATTTGGCGGACTTCTTCAACTTGCTGCTACTGACTTCCGCTCCTGTGGTGGTGGTGCTTGGCACCCTGCTACTATTTAACCGAAGAGCGATTACTTGGTCGGAGCCGCGAGTAGTGATATTCGGGCTTGCCGCGCTGTTTCCGTTCCTGTTTTTTATCGCGATGAATCCGCTTTTGACCCCGGAACGCGATTGGGATGTCTATACCCTTCTTTTTCCGCCGCTGCTCTTTTTTGCTGCGATGCTTCTCATTCAGCCTCGGGTGCGAGCGCACGCCTCCGCCTGGCTCGCGCAAACGTTCGTGTTTGGCGTGTTATTTACGACCGTAATGGTTGCTGTCAATACGTCTCCCCTTGAATTGGAAACCCACCTCCAGGATGCCGGCGCGTATGCGTATCAATCGTTTTATGCTGGATCCGCTTATATCGTTTCTCGAGCGTTTGTGCTGGATGATTCTTCGCAGGCGCTACCGGTGCACTTTGCATCGCTGGTTTCCCAGATGGAATTCTCGCGTCCCGCCGGAAGAAATGACGAATTAGCAGATATGATGTCGCGCCTGTCGAGTTATTATGCGTTTATCGGCCAGGGCGATTCGGCCATCGCATGGGCGGAACGTGCTCGCATCACCAATTCCCACAACGCAAAATACATGCTGGACTTAGCCGCGTATTATGCGCAATATGACCATCTGGACCAAGCCGCGGCGATTCTCACTGGATTTCCTTCCGCGCCAATTGAACCAACCAATGCGGACATCGCGGAAATCATGAGCCAACTTGGCGCGCGCTACAGCCGCGCGGGCAACGATACTGCGACCCTATTTTGGGCAAAAGCCGCATGGCAAAGAGATTCCTCGAATCTGCACTATACCTACGATCTCGCAAATTATTTCATGCAGACGAACCGGCCGCGAAAAGCGTTGGAAATTCTTGAAACGATCCCTCCGGATTCCGTTTCCGTCGAATCGTTCACGGGAACTGCTATTGCGGAAGCGGCCACATTCGGGCCTGATAGCGGGATACCCTATTTGCTTAAGGCGAAATCAATCGCTCCGAACGATCTCAGCCTCAATACGCTTTTGGACGAAATGAAAAATGCGGGGCCGTAATTGTAGGGTAATAATCAGTCTTCGGAGCATTTCCCCCGTCCCTTCTGTTGTCGCGGCCTAACTCCAAAGAAAGCATAGGTTTAGTTAAAATTGGGCCTCGAACACATTCGGAATTTTTGCATTATTGCGCATATTGACCACGGGAAATCCACGCTGGCCGATAAACTGCTGCTTGAAACGCATACGCTCGAAGCCCGCGAGATGACCACCAATCAGGTGCTCGATGACATGGCCCTTGAACAGGAGCGTGGCATTACCATTAAGCTCCACGCCATCCAAATGAAATACAACGGCGCGGATGGCAATGAGTATATCTACAATCTGATCGATACTCCCGGCCATGTCGATTTTACTTACGAAGTAAGCCGCAGCCTTGCCGCGTGTGAGGGCGCGATTCTCGTTGTCGATGCAACGCAGGGCGTCGAGGCGCAAACGATCGCGAACCTGTATCTCGCCATTGAGGCGGGGCTCGAAATTATTCCGGTGCTGAATAAAGTCGATCTTCAATCGGCGATGATCGAGGATGTGAGTCATCAGATCATGGATTTGATCGGCTGCAAGCGCGAGGATATTATTTTAGCGAGCGCAAAATCCGGGATCGGCATCAGCAAAATTTTAGAGGCCGTTCGGCTTCGCATTCCTCCGCCCACCGGCAACGTGGATGCACCGCTGCGCTGCCTGATCTTCGATTCAGTGTTCGATTCCTATCGCGGCTCTATTGTCTATATGCGCGTCTTCGATGGCACGATCAAAGAAGGCGACGACATCCTCTTCATGGCGACGAAGCAGAAATACCGCGTCGAAGAAGTGGGAACCCTGAAAATGCGCCGCGAAAAGAAATCTCAGCTTTCCGCGGGCGATGTCGGCTATCTCATTGCCGGAGTGAAGGATGTGAAGGATACCCGCGTGGGCGATACGGTCACCCATTTTCGCAATGGCGCTACCGAGGCGATTTCGGGATTCAAAGTCTCGAAGCCGATGGTGTTTGCAGGGCTTTATCCGCAATCGGCGGAAGATTTTTCGGAGCTTCGCGATTCGCTCGATAAGCTATCGCTGAACGATTCCTCGCTGATTTACGAGCCGGAAAGTTCCGTCGCCTTAGGCTTTGGATTTCGCTGCGGATTTTTAGGCTTGCTCCATATGGAGATAATCCAGGAACGGCTGGAACGGGAGTTTGATCAATCGCTCGTTACGACGGTTCCCAATGTGGAATATCGCGTGGTTTCCACGCGCGGCGAAGTTACCGTCGTCGATAATCCTTCCGCGATGCCGGAACCGGGGAAGATCGAGTGGGTTGAAGAGCCATACATCAAAGCGCAAATTATTGTGCCGAGCGAATATGTCGGCTCCATCATGAAACTCGCCAATGACCGCCGAGGCATTTACAAAACGACGACCTATATTGATCCAACGCGCGCCGACATTCACTATGAATTTCCGCTGTCCGAAATTATCTTCGATTTTTACGATAAGCTGAAATCCATTTCACGTGGCTATGCTTCGCTGGATTATGAATTTTTAGAATACCGCCGGAGTGACTTAGTAAAGCTCGATATTTTGCTCAATGGCGACCCTGTCGATGCGTTTTCGACGATTGTTCATCGCGATAAGGCCTTTGACTGGGGTAAGAAATTATGCTCGAAACTTCGGGAGCTTATTCCACGTCAAATGTTCGAAGTCGCTATCCAGGCCGCCATCGGAGCGAAAGTTATTGCCCGCGAAACGGTCAGCGCCCTGCGCAAGGATGTAACCGCTAAATGTTACGGCGGCGATATTTCCCGCAAGCGAAAGCTACTCGAAAAGCAAAAAGAAGGCAAGAAACGCATGAAACAAGTGGGGCGAATAGAAGTCCCGCAGGAGGCGTTTTTGGCGGTGCTACAAATTTCGGAATAATATCGAGATGCTGCCGTTTCAGGAAGCGGATGGGTTTGAATGGGATAATGGAAATATCCTAAAAATTTGGGACTCACATCAGGTTCGGACTTCCGAATGTGAAGAAGTTTTCGCAAATGTGCCATTTGGCGGAAGACCAGACCCGAAACATTCCGAGAATGAGGAACGAAATTTCGCGTTTGGGAGTACAAACGAAGCGAGGCTTTTAACTGTTATTTATACTATTCGCGGAAGACGTATCCGTGTAGTGAATGCATGGCCCATGAGCAGAAAAGAAAGGAGAAACTATGCCGAAGCAATTGCTTCCCATACCCGTATTTAAGAACGAGGACGAAGAATTCGAATTCTGGAAAACGCACGATACGACCGATTATTTCGACTGGTCGAAGGCGGAGCGTCTCTCGTTTCCGAATCTTAAAACCACAGCGGATATCGATCTGAAATTGAAAGAATTGCTAGTCATGCGGGATATTGAACGTCTCGCCAAGCAGCATCACACTTCGAAGCGTGAGCTTATCATCCGGTACTTAACCGATGCGATTCAACGGCAGAATGCCGAATCGCTACATGGTCATTAAATAATGGGAACGAAAATCCGACACGACAAAGTTAAGGAATCCGTATGCTGTTCGATTTAGAGCAAAAAGATAAGACGGTACGCGATCTTGCCGCCCTTCCGGACGACGGCAAGCAGTATGAGCTTATCTCCGGTGAAATAATTATGGTACCACCACCAACCACTTATCATCAGGATATTGGGAGTTTTTTGCACGAGAAGCTTGGCTCCATCGTTCGTGCAAAGCGGCTCGGCAAAGTGTTCTATGCACCCGTCAACGTTTATGCGAATAACGAAAACGTGTATCAGCCCGATATTCTATTCGTTCGGCGCGAAAATCTTGCAATTATCGAGCAGGACGGCATCCACGGCGCACCCGATCTCGTAATTGAAATCCTTTCCCCCTCGAATGCGTACTACGATTTAAAGACAAAGAAAGACGTCTATCAAAAGATCGGTGTGCATGAGTATTGGATTGTCGATCCCATGGACCGCTCCATCGAATGCTTCATCAACTCGGAGAAAGGTTACGAAACATTCTTTCTTGGCAAAGCAGGCCTTGTTCAATCGCAGTTTGTACCAGAATTCGCGGTCGAAGTGCAAGCAGTATTTACGCTCTAAAATCAAGAATGCCAGATAAAACAGTGACCGGCGCGGGAACGCCGCCAAAACAGCCAGCGGCTTCCGGCGCCGGCAACCGCACGCGCACCTACGCGGAAATCCGCGCCGCGCGCGATGCGAAGGCCCGCGACACACGGCCGACCTCCGGGAACCGGAAAAGCGGCGCGCCAGAGAAGCCAAAAGAGGGATGGATTCGTTCGCTGATATACGCGGGCATTATCGCCCTTATTATCCGCACATTCTTTTTCGAAGCATTCCGCATTCCGACGGGATCGATGAAAAACACCCTGCTCGTCGGCGATTATCTGTTCGTCAATAAAATCGGCTATTTTATCGAAACGCCAAAATATATCCCCTTCACGAACATTCAGATTCCGAGAATTCATATTCCCACCTGGTCGGTCCATCGCGGCGATGTCGTCGTGTTCGAATATCCGGGCGATCAGGATATGGTCGTGCCCGCCCAAAAGAATGTGAACTATATTAAGCGGTGCATCGGGCTGCCGGGGGATGTGATTCAGGTCATCAACAAGCAGGTTTATGTAAACGGAAAGATTTTTACGAATCCGGCAGAGTCGATTCTTGAGAACGATACAGAAAAAATTGGAACCGTCGATCCCAGCATTTTTCCGCATGGCGCCCAGTGGAATAAGGATAATTATGGCCCGATTCGCGTTCCCAAAAAGGGAATGATCATTCCGATCAATACCGATAATATCGACAAGTGGCAGGTGTTCATCGAGCGGGAAGGACATACCGTCGAGATGGGATTGAACAATCAGGTGCTGATCGACGGAAAGCCGGCAACGCAATATAAAGTTCAGCGCGATTATCTATGGATGATGGGCGATAACCGCGATGATTCCGAAGACTCGCGCTTCTGGGGTTTTGCTCCCGTCGATAATGTCGTTGGCAGCGGATTCATCGTCTATTGGTCGTGGTATAACCCGCCGTCTTCGATGCAGGGAGATGGCTACGATCCGCAGGAGGCGAACCAGCATTTCCACATCCGGTGGGATCGGATCGCGCATTTGATCCATTAGTCAAGAGTGATGAGTAATGAGTAACGAGTCGAATTTTCTCGTTACTCGTTACCCGTTGCCTATCACGTCATGCCGCTTTCCGCTTACCTTCACATTCCCTTCTGCGAGCGGAAGTGTATCTACTGCGATTTTTATTCGATTGAAAATCTCTCGCTGCGCACAGAGTTTGTCGATCTGCTGCTTCAAGAAATTGATTTAAAACTTGCAGCAAACCCAAACCTCGCGGGCCGCCCGCTCGAAACGATTTTCTTTGGTGGGGGAACGCCATCGCTGCTCACAGCCGGCGAACTCGAACGCATTATTCAAAAGCTGTCCTCCCATTTCGCGGTAAGTTCCGATTGCGAGTTTACGATGGAGTGCAACCCGGGAACGGTTACGCTGGAAAAACTTCGGGGATATAAATCGCTCGGCGTAAACCGCCTAAGTTTTGGCGTGCAATCCTTCGATGCGGAGGAACTGAAATTCCTGGGAAGAATCCATGATGCTGACCAGGCCCGCGAAGCGGTCGCACTTGCGCGAAAAGCTGGCTTCAACAATGTTAGCATCGACTTAATCTTCGCACTGCCGGGTCAAACGGAAGCAACGCTCAACCGAACTCTTGACGAAGCCCGTGCGCTCGAAACCGAGCACATCAGTGCTTACAATCTCATTGTAGAGCGAGGAACTCCGCTTTTCCGCCTTGTCCAACTTGGAACGGTGATCGAACTCGATTCCGACCGCGCCGCCAGCCTCTTTTCAATCGTGCAGGAACGTTTATCCAATGTCGGTTTCGCGCAGTATGAGATTTCGAATTATGCAAAATCTCCAGAGTTCCGGGCCAGGCACAATCTTGTTTATTGGGATGGATTTAAGGATTACGTAAGCTTCGGCCCTTCTGCACACGAATTTCTCGATGGCCAGAGGGCGTGGAACGTCTCCTCACTGGAAGAGTACGGGAAATTCATTCGGAGTGCAAAACTTCCGACCATCAATCGTGAACGGCTCACGCACAAGGAGCGGCGAACCGAAATCCTTTATCTCCAACTTCGTTCGACCGGCATTGGATTAACCGATTTCATGGAAGCATTCGGCGAGGATTTGCTGTTGAACCCCATCGTTCACGATCTCGTCGCGGAAGATATGATGATGATAGAAAAGGACCGGCTCTCGCTCACGCGAAAAGGTTACCGCTTTTGCGATGGCATTGTCATGCGGCTCATGGAGGCGGATGAACACGTTGCGAAACGCGTAGAGCTTGTGAATGCAATCGTTTCAATTTCTGATTAAGCACCAATGTCATTCCGAGCGAAGCAAAACCGTAGTGAAGCGAAGGTTTTGCGGAGTCGAGGAATCCGCGTTCTCCCGCACGAAGATTCCTCGACTCCATTCATCTTCGCTTCGCTCCAACGAATTGCGCTCGGAATGACATGAGACGGGTTCAAACGCCTTAAAAGCAGATCCTTACATCGCCAATGCATCTTGAATTCAAACGCATCCATTATTTAACCGCCGGCGTAGCATTCGCCATAGGGTTGTTCACGTATTTCCTTACGATGCAGCCAACCATCCCATTCTGGGATTGCGGCGAGTTCTCCGCGGCAGCGAGCCATCTGCAAATTCCTCATCCGCCGGGCGCGCCACTCTGGACGCTCGTGGGCCGCGTCGCGATGCTCCTGCCCACCTTCGCGGATATCACGGCGCGGTACAATCTTATTTCAGTTCTTGCCTCGGCGCTCTCGATTTTATTGCTCTATCTCACGCTCGTTCGGCTCATTCGAATATGGCGCGGAGTTCCAAAATCGAATTCCGATGCGATTATTCTTTTTGGTGGCGCGCTCATCGGCGCGCTCGCCTATTGCTGGACGGATAGCTTTTGGTTCAACGCGCTCGAGTGCGAGGTCTATGCATTCGGTTCCCTCTTTATCTCGCTCGTGCCGTGGCTTGTTCTGGTATGGTACGATCACGCCGATGAGCCACACAACGAACGCTATCTTCTGCTCATCGCCTACGTCATCGGGCTTTCGCTCGGCGTACACCAGCTTGCGCTTCTTACGATGTTCCCGGTCTTTATGATCGTCTATATGCGGCGCTGGAACTCGGTAACCGAGGGCCAGTGGACCGCTTCGATTTTCCTTTCGATTCTCGCCATTGCCGCGACGGGATTTATCATATTGAACAGTCCGTCGGGGATCCAATTATACGAATGGATCCTCGCGGGAGCAGGGGTGCTATATTATTGCTACAAAGCCTTTGCAAAAAATCGCGGGTGGCACACGATGGTGGTGTTTTCGGTGCTGGCGTTTGGGGTAACATTCGTTGTGATTCTCTCGAAGCTTGTCGAATGGGCGGGCGAGGGGTTGGGCATTATATCTATCCTCGTGCTGGGGCTGATCTTTGGAGCCATAATTTATTCACAACTTGCAAAGCGACCTGCGTTTGCGATGGGCGGATGGATGCTGGCGATGGTATTTCTGGGATATACGACATATATGTTCGTGATGGTTCGCGCCACGCAAAATCCGCCGATGAATGAGAATGCGCCCTCGACGTTTGCGAAGCTTGCGGGCTATATCAATCGCGACCAATATGGATCCATGAGCCTTAGCGACGAATTCGCGAACCGCCGGCTCCCGCAACAAAAGCAAGACCATCCGAACACCTGGGGCGATGCCGCGGCTTCCGATGGAGGGCCGGCCTACACCAGCAATTTCGATTTCTTCTGGCGCTACCAGAACGAACACCATGTTCCACCGTTATCTCGGATGGAATTTTATTGGCCGCACCGACGACTACAAAGGCGCCGGAGTCGATTTTTCGAAAACGTGGGCGATTCCATTTCTCTTAGGTCTTTTTGGTCTGTATTGGCAATTCAAGAAGGATCCCAAACGCGGGCTTGTCTTGCTCGGCGCGTTTGTCATCATGGGCTACCTCGTCGATTGGTATCAAAACCAGCAAGACCCCCAACCGCGCGAACGCGATTATTTTTACGTCGGAGCTTTTTATATTTACGCGATGTGGGTTGGCATTGGCGCCGTGGGAATAATGGAATTAATTAAGGAGCGGTTTACTGCGTGGAAACCGCGGAAGCTAGCGCGCGGCCTTGCGGCTGCTTTCGTCCTTTTGTTCCTCGTGGGGCCGCTGAACCAATGCGTGGGCCTCGCCGGACTAGTGCAGGGCCAGCCGTTCAGCCAATCCGCGAAATGGGCGGAATATTCGCGCAAGCACAATTGCGTTCCCTGGGAATATGCGTACAACATTCTCCAAAGCTGCGAGCCGAATGCGATCCTCTTCACCTACGGCGATAACGACACGTTCCCCCTGTGGGCGCTGCAAGATGCATATGGCATACGGCGGGATGTGCGTATCGTGCAGCTCCAGCTTGCCACGATGATGTGGAACGTGAAGCAATTAAAATACACAAACGATTGGGGCACGCCGGGAATCACGCTTACGACGTTCACCGACTCGCTGGTCAATCTTCCCGATAACGATGTCTATCGCCAACTGGATTGGACGCCGAAACCGGTCGATATGCCCGTCAGCGCCCAAACCGCTCGCTGGATCACCGGCGATAGCACCGCGCTGGGAACTGTCTTCAACTGGACTCCGAAATTTATCCTGCCGAGCGATCAAGTGGTGCTCGATATCATCAAGAATAACCTTACCACCCGCCCGATCTGTTATTCGGCAACGGTTCCTGAAGATGCGCGCGCCGGCCTCAACAATTACCTTATTTACGAAGGAATGACCGCCCGTGTAACGCCCTTCCAGCAACCGCCGGATAATACCGGCCTGGGCGGAAGTATCCAACCCGCGCGATATGCCGAGGCCATTTTCCATGACCCGGTTCATCCGCACGCAGAACCAAACCGTGGAATGATTCTTCATACCTATGCCGATCCCGAAGCCCATACGAGCGGCATGGATCAGGAATATTCGCTTAGTTATCGCTACGAATTCATTCGCCTTGCGAATTACGACATTACGAAAGCCAATCTTGTTGGCGCCCGCCGCGCCCTCGACACGATGGAAGCTCGAATTCCCGGCGAGCGCATTCCACTCAATTATTCCTTCTCTGCCTTTATCGCGGACTTGGCAGATAAAGCAGGTGATTGGCGTATCATGCAGGAATATGCGGCGCTCGGCGAGGCGGATTTGAAGAAGAAGATGCAAGATCCCGATTCGAAAGAAAACCAAAGTCCCTTCGAAGCCGGCTACCAGCTTGCGAATCTCGAAATGCGCGCTGGCAAGTTCGCAACCGCGAAGAAAGGATTTATCGCACTGAATGAATTTGCAAAGCCGGATCAGCAGTCCTTCCTGAGCCTGAAGATCGAAGAGTGTGATGCTCGTAAACTCGAAGCAGAAAAGAATTACGATTCGGCCTATACCCTCTTTTCCAGGATTCTGGGAACCTATGGTACCTCGCCGGCGGGCAATGCGGAATTGCAGGATTTGAAGAATCATCAGGCGCTCAATTCGATGGAACGAAAATAGGCTGGCCGGATAAGCTTATTGATGCGGTTATTGCGAGGCGCGGGATTCGACCGAACCAAGGGTTGCGAGGGACGGGGCAAAGCAATGCCCCGGTTTCGAGCTGGGAATTGCTTCATCGCCATCGCCCGGCAAGACGAGTATGCTCAATTGGAAATGGAAATGAACGCAGAGCGCGAATTGCGGAGCTTTCCCGTCCTGTTTTCAGTTCTAAACCGCCTTCTGGCCCTCTCAGGCCGGCTTTGGGCCATAGCAATTCATTTATAGACCGAATGCAAATCAAACGCATCCATTATGTGCTTGCGGCACTCAGTTTTCTCGTCGCGGCATTTACGTATCTCAATACCATGCAGCCCTCGATCCCGTTTTGGGATTGCGGCGAATTCTTAGGCGCTGCCGCCACTCTGGGCATCACGCATCCACCGGGGGCGCCGCTCTTCACGTTAGTTGGCCGGTTTTTCCAGCTTATCGTTCCGTTTGCGGATCTGGCCCGGCGACTGAATGCGTTTTCGGCGCTATGCGGCGCGTTTTCGGTGATGTTCCTCTTCCTCTCGACCGTTCGCGTCATCCGCATCTGGCGCGGCAATCCGCAAACGCTATCGGATGTCATCACGCATTACGGCGGCGCATTCGTGGCCGCGCTCGCCTTCACGTGGACCGATAGCACCTGGTTCAACTCGAACGAGTATATCGTCTTCGCGCCGGGCCTCCTGCTCATCGCGATGATCATCTGGCTGGGGCTTATCTGGTATCAGCGCGCCGACGAGCAGGGCAGCGAAAAATATCTGCTCCTCATTTTTTATCTCATCGGGCTTTCGATGGCGATTCACCAGATGACCATGCTCGCCTTCTTCCCGATTTGGGTGATCGTCTATTATCGCCATTGGCCAAAAATGACAGCCGGCAAGTGGGCGGAGATGCTCGCCTCCGGCGCCGTCGCGTTCTTATTTATCTTCCTGGTCGTACTCACCGGTTTGGTGGGATGGCTCGGCGGGACGGTATCCGTGCTTTCGTGGAGCGGCGCGGTTGCAGCCGTGGGCATTGGTTACATTTATTACTATTGGAACCGCAACCGCGAACTTGCGCGCTTGGTGCTGACCGCTGCCGGACTGCTCTTCCTTGGGTATACCACCTATACGATGTCGATGATTCGCGGAGAGCAAAATCCGCCGATGGACCAGCACCATCCCTCCAGCTTTTCGGCAGCCGATGGGCATGACGGCCTGTGGGAATATATTTCGCGCCAGCAATATGGCGAGGCCAAAGAGTTTCCACGCCGTAATCCGGATCAGCAATCCGACGCCATGCACGGCCCAACCTGGGGCCAGGGGACGCCGGCCGATGGCGGCGCCGCTTACACGAGCAGCTCCGAGTTCTTCTGGCGCTACCAAACCTACTGGATGTATGTCCGATATCTATTGTGGAACTTTGTTGGGCGTCACGCGGACGTCCAAAATGCCGCCGCCGATTGGAGCCATACGCTGGGCCTACCCTTCCTCCTGGGACTCTTTGGAATTTATTGGCATTTCCGGCGCGATCCCAAACGAGCGCTCGCGATGATGGCCGGCTTCATCGTCATGGGAATTATTACGGCGTGGTACCAGAACCAGCAGGATGCCCAGCCGCGAGAACGCGATTATTTTTACGTCGGCTCCTTCTGGATTTATGCGATGTGGATCGGAATTGGCGTAACGGGGTTGATGGAAATGCTTCGCGCATGGTTTGCGAAAAAGCAGAGCCTTCCGATGCAGGATGCCGGACCAAAAGACCGCGATGTTATCGAATCCCCGACGGATACCGTTCCGGTTTTGCGCGGGCAGGGACCGATCGGGCTGTTGGGAGGATCGCTCGCGCTCGCGCTGGTGCTCGTGCCGCTCAATCAATGCCTGGGGCTTGCGGGCATTACCCTCTTTGGCGAGAAGTTCCATGAGGCAGCGAAGTGGGGAATGCTTTCAAGAGAGGATAATAATGTCCCACTTGAATATGCTTACAATATCTTGCAAAGCTGCGGGCCCAATGGCATCCTGTTCACGGCCGGGGATAACGATACGTTCCCGCTTTGGGCGATTCAGGATATGTACCACGTTCGAACCGACGTGCGCATCGTCAATCTATCACTCGCGAATATGGGATGGTATGTAAAGCAGCTAAAGGACGATCATCCTTTCGGTGCGGAGACGATAAACTTGCCGGATTTCACGGAAGACCAACTTTCGCATCAGGATGAAACACCACAGGGCATCCACATGACGGCCGAAACGCCGCCAATGGTGAACGTGAATGTTTCCGCCGCCGCGATGCAGAAATTTACCGGAATCGCACAGCCGTACACCTTTAGCTGGCGCTTTACCACGCAGATGCCGGACCCGCAAGAAAAATCGAAAGATATTTACCAGGTGGTCGATCAACTGCTTCGGGACATCATCGTCTATAACATCAACGACCGCCCGATTTATTTTGCGCCGGGCCTGCCACCCAGTTATTGGGATGGGCTCGATCAGCATGGATTATTCGAAGGCATGGCAACGAGAATCGTTCCGAACCGAACATCCTGCCCCGAGGCAGCTTATGGATGGCGACATAGATGAAGCGCTCTATAAGCAGGACGCGTATCGCCAGACGGGAACGCTCATCAAGACGCCCTATCTCGGCATGCACCTGGAAACGTTCCGCGATCCGGATGCCAATTTAGGCGGCTTCAACGATCAGGCGAAGCCCTCCTATCTCGAACTCTATTTGCGGCTGGCCAATTGGGAGATCAATCACAATAATCTTCCTGAAGCACGGCGCGCACTCGATACACTCAACGCGCGAATGCCACCGAAGCTGGTTGACTGGGATTATCAGATTCTGCACATCATCGGGCAGCTTTATCAGGTTGCTGGCGATACGGCCAAATCGCTGCAATACACGAAGCTTGCCGCGCAAAACATGAGCGCCTCGATGGGCAGCGAAGGGATGATCGGAAGCGACCAGTACCTCCAGAACGGAGTTCCAGAAAGGCACGCTCTTTTTCGATGCGGAAATGTATGATTCCGCGCGAGCGGTGTTCTCCGCGTTGCGCGCACAGGTGCAGGGTGCCAACCAGATGTTCGTCAATTTCGAGCTGGCCCGGATCGACGAAAAAGTGCTCGAACGCCAGGGCAAGAGCAAGGAAGCCCTCGCAAAGGCGGATGAAATACTGACGAAGTATGCCCAGCTCGGACAAATGGGCCTGAGTGGCGACTTAGCGGCTGTCACGCAATTGCGCGATACCCTTGCCGCACACTTAGGCATCGTCGATACGACAAAAGCGTTTACACCGCCGGCTCCGGCACCGCAAGCGGCACCACCACCGGCGCCTGTGCCGAGTGCAAAGGCACCGCAGTCTAAAGTGCCTCCGGCAAAGCCGAGGGAAAAGAAGAAGTAATCATTCGTTTTTGCTCCGCCGCTATCGGTAGTGCTGCTTTCGCTCATTATTCCGGCCTATAACGAGGCCGATCGCATCGGGCCTTCTATCGAGAAGGCCTATCGGTATCTGGAACGCGAGGATTACGACGGCGAGATCATCGTCGTCGATGATGGCTCGACGGATCGCTCGCTCGAAGCAGTTCAGGCCAGCTTCGATAAGAAGCCGAAAAGCCTGGAGCGCATTTCGATGCGCCTCATCGCCGTGCCGGTCAATGCCGGCAAAGGCGCGGCGGTTCGGCGCGGAATGCTCGAAGCACACGGGCGCGTGCGGATTTTTACCGATGCCGATTTCTCGACGCCGGTCGAGGAAATCGCGAAAATCATTCCGCTGATTTCCTCCGGGGAATACGATGTCGTGATCGGCAGTCGTGCGCTGGAAGGACGGATGCTCGTTAAGAAGCATCAGCCCTGGCATCGCGAAACGATGGGAAGGTTTTATAATCTGCTGGTGCAGCTGTTCGTCTTCCGCGGCATTCGGGACACCCAATGCGGGTTCAAGGGATTTAGCGGCGATGCGGCAACGATCCTATTTTCCAAGCAACGGGTGAACGGATTTTCCTTCGATGTGGAAATTCTCTACCTCGCCCGGCGTTATGGATACCGGATTCGCGAAGTGGCTGTGGAATGGTATAATGACGAACGATCGACCGTCGGGGCCATCACCGATTCCGCGAAAATGTTCTGGGAACTACTTAGGATACGAAAGCTTCATGCGCACGACCGGTAACTTTTGTCTAAACCTGGATTCGGGGAGATTTTCGAGATTAATGCGATGAGTAGCACGTCTATCGCTAAACGCCCAGCGCCCCGTGCCGCACAGCGCGCCGTCGGGAACCGGCCTCAAAAGGCTGCTCCTTCGGTTGAGTACGTACCTCGCCGTTTCAAACCCTGGCACATTGCCCTCGCCTTCGTGGTGCTGACGATCATTTTTCACTCGGCCATTTTGTTTGGTGGGAAGTTTCTGTGGGAGGATTTTGTCGAGCAGGAGTTCCCTTTCCGCACGCTGGCGGCGACCTCGCTCGCGCAGGGAATCATTCCGCAATGGGACCCCTACGTGTTCGCCGGAATGCCGTTCATCGCGGATGTGCAGGTCGCATTTTGGTATCCCTTCAATATGCTGCAGTCTCTCTTCGTTTCAGGCGGCTATCTTTCGCCTGTCGTTATGGAGTGGTTTATTTTGCTGCACTTCGCCGTCGCGGGATTCGGGATGTATTGGTTCTCGAAAACGATATTCGAGTTGGACGATTGGTCGGCCGTCTTTGCAGGCATTGCTTATGCCTTTGGCGGATACATCGCCGCGCAGTCCATCCACCAAATGATCGTTTATCATATCGCGCTGTTTCCGTTCGTCGCGTACTTTTTTCTGCGTGGCGTGGATTCCTGGAAACATGCGATTATTGGCGGCCTGATCCTGGGAACGATGTATCTGGCCGGCCATCCCCAATCGACACTTTACTTCACATTCTTTCTTGCACTTCTCGCCGTTTATGAAATCGCTTACCGCGCACGACACAAGAGCGGGAAGCTCGATCTGAGGACTATTCTCCGGATGGCGGTTCCCGTCCTTATTGGATTTGGAATTTTTGCAATCCAATTTTTGCCCTCGCAGGAACTGGCAAATCTCTCGCGGCGCGAAACGATCACCTATCAGAATTCGCTCGATGGCTCGCTTACGTGGGGACATCTGCTGACGCTCGTTCTCCCACGCCTGTTCGGGCTGACGAATGGCACGGCCGACGCCAAAGTTCCATATTGGAACGGCCCATACTATCTTTCATGGGAAACGGCGATCTATATCGGCGTCCTACCGCTTTTTTTCGCGATTATGGCGGGCTTGCTATCGCGGAAAAAGAAATACGTACCGTTCTTCGCTGGGATGGCCCTGCTTGCGGTTGCCTTCGCGCTTGGCGATCACTTTTTCGTCTATCGCTTCTTCTTCGATCTTCCGCTGTTCGATAAGTTCCGCACTCCTGCTCGCATCATGATGCTGTTTAGTTTTTCAGGCTGCGCGCTCGCCGGCGTGGGGCTTTCGGAATCACTAAAAAGTAGCGTCCCCAAGTGGGGTTCTGGCAAGGGGATCGTCGTTCGAATTCTCCTCATTCTGCCCTGGCTTATGGCGATTGGCGGAATGTTGCACGCAACCACCTTTCTCGCAGGCGCACCCGAGGGAGCCGATGCCTCCATCGGATGGGCTGCGAGCATGGCGACGTTTCCCATCCTCGCCTTTATCGGGATCACCGGACTTCATTACCTTGGCAAATTGCGTGGCGAGGCGTTCGCCGTTCTTACGATTGCGGTAACGATTATCGAACTATTCAGCTACGGCATGTCCATTAACACTGCGCCTGATGACCCTCGCGATGCATTCCGCCAGCAGCCGCAGCTCGTCGCCATGCTCAAGAAGGATGAGGCGAAGGAGCTTAGCCGCGCCCGCACCCGCTTAGGGAACCAGATGATCCTGAAACGAAATCAAGGCGCATACGACCGCATTCAGCTCATCGAAGGGTACGATCCGCTGGTGCTCCAACGCGTCTTTCCGGATATGGCAGGTTCGGAAGCAAGCATGGATCTCATGAATGTGAAATGGTCGATCATTCCGGGGCAAAATCCCGGATTCGGAATGCGCCCGGATACATACCGCGAGTAAAGCTATATTATCAAGCCGATATTCTGCCGGATTCGCAAGCGCTCGATAAATTAAAGACGGATTCGGCCTATGATTATCGAAATCGTATCCTCCTCGAAGAGCCGCTCCAGTTCCCACTCGGCACACCCGATCCGGCGGCAACTGCGAGGGTGACAAACTATGGCGATAATGAAATCACGGCATCGGTCAAAACCGCTTCGAACGCGATGCTCTTCTTTTCGGAAATTTATTATCCCGCATGGAGGGCGTATTTGGATGGGAAGCCCGTGACACTCTATCGCGCGTTCACGACGCTGCGCGCCGTGGAAATTCCAGCCGGAACTCATACGATCACCCTCCGATTCGAATCGAACGCGTTCGCCAGCGGCAGCCGGATTACGATCCTGACCCTCCTGCTCTCTCTCGGTGCCCTTATCTTCGTCATCGTTCGGGAGCGCCACGGGAAACCTCCCACGCCGGAACACGCAAGTTAAGGATGCGGCGCGAAAAAATTATTGTCCTCGCGCTGCCAGGCATCGGCGATGCACTGCTAGCCACGCCGATGATCGAGTTGCTGCGCCGCGCCAAGCCCGAAGCGGAAATCCATGCCTTCATCATGTTCGCCAGCACGCGGGATATGTATGAGCACGATCCCTTTATCGACAAAGTTCACCACTACGATTTTCTGAACGCCTCGAAATCGGGCGCCTTGAAATTTGTTTCGGTCCTTCGCAAAGAGCGGTTCGATATTTCGATCAATGTGTATCCGCAGAACCGCCGGGTGTATAATCTCATTGCGTTGCTCATCGGCGCAAAGAAGCGAATCGCCATTCGCTACCGACGCCGGGATCCGCAGAATTTAAGCTGGCTCAACACGAACACGCTGCTCGAGGATGATACGCTTCATTGCGTTGAAGAAAATGTACGACTGCTCACGCTGCTTGGAATCGAGCATGATCTGAATGAGGCCACGCTGCCGCCACTAAGGCTCAGCTTGAGCGAGAAGCATGAGGCATTTCGAACTTCGTGGTGCGCCGAGCATCGCATATTGAGCGAGGTACCGCTTATCGGGATGCATGCCGGGCACCGCGCTTTTCAAAAATCACATTCGCCGTCGATGGGAACCAGAAAAATTCGCGGAGCTTGCTATTCGCATGACAACGGAACTTGGTGCAAAAGTCCTGCTCTTTGGAGGGCCAGACGATGCCGATGCGAATGCCGTTATCCGCGAACGCGCTGGGAACTGTATTCTTCCGGTCGAAACGAGAGGCATCCTCGATTCGGCAGCAGTGATGAAATGCCTCACGTTGTTCGTCTCGAACGATTCCTCGCTGATGCACATCGCGGGCGCGCTCCAGCTTCCGACGGTTGCCATTTTCGGTCCCACGAACGAGACCTATGTTCATCCCTGGAAAACGCGCTATAAAATCGTTCACACCGGGATCGAATGCCGCCCCTGTTTCGTCTATTCGCCCAAGCCGCTAACCTGCTACCGTGAAGACCCCGCGGAACATTTTCTGTGTATCCGCGGGATTGAAGTGGAACAGGTCTTGGCTGCGGTGAAGGAATTGCTCGGCGCAACGATTTCGCTGAATGCGCCGTAGGCATTTCACCTAAGGAACTTAGTGATTCACCGATATTTTCGCGGCCTGGCCCATATTCGAGTTCGCAATCCGCGCAATATAAGTTCCATTCGGAAGATTCGAGCAATCGAATCGCAGGCAAAGGCCAAGTTCGGCATCCGGGGTGGCGTTATACAGTGTGGCCACGACCTGGCCAGATTCATTTACCACCTGGACGGAGACCGGGATTCCTTCCGGCAAATCCGGAATACAAATCTCCGCATAGTTCGCGGCAGGATTCGGGTGTACCGTTAGACCGAGCGGCGAATCGACCCCTGGCTCCGATTCGCTTCCGCCGTCCGCAATCTTCCATCCGCTGTGATCGTGGGGCACGATGACGGTTGCGGTGGTAGTCGCCGTGTTGCCGGCATCGTCCGTAACTTTATAGGTCGCGGTATAGACGCGACCGGAACCATTGCCTTTGCGATCGGCAACGACGTGAAACGAACTGCCATTGGCTGCCATCGTACCGATCTCTCCGGAACCAGGTTCGCTGGACGTAACGGAAATTAGCTGTACCACAAGTGGCGTACAACGACCAGTCGTCGCAACCGTTGCGTCGATCGTCGTCATGGTATGATTCGGTGGCCAAAGAAGACTCGGCGAAAGCAATACGGAAATGGTCGGGGGCGGATAAACAGTGAGTACCGCGGAATTGCTTGTCACGGAGGGCGAGCACGTTCCGCTCACGACCACATCGTACGTTCCGCTATCGGCTCTCTGTGCGGCCGAAATCGAATAGCTTGTTCCCGTCGCCCCAGCGATGTCCGAGCCATCCTTTTGCCACTGGTAGCTGAGATTCGTTCCGGATGCCGAAACTGAGAGGGAGGCAGGCTGCCCGGTGCAAACTGCCAGATTCGACGGCTGCGAAGCAATGTCCGGTGGAGTGTTAACAACAAGGTCTGCTCCATCACTCGTAACCGAAGGACCCGCCCCACTTACTACGACCGAATAACTACCGGCGTCGTCTGCAACAGTGGAACCGATCGTAAGGCTGGCGCTCGTCGCTCCTGTGATCGAGGTTCCAGATTTCCACCATTGATACGAAAGGTTACCACCCGTAGCGGAAACGGAGAGGGTGGCGCTCTGGCCTGCACAGACCGTCACGTTTGAAGGCTGACCTGTGATTGCGAGCGGCTCGCTCTGTTTGGCTGTGATCTCGACGTTATCAATCGCGGGATTCGAGCATCCCCATCCCGGCACAACTTCAAACGTGATCTGAAGGGAACCGCCACGGTCGCCCGTTGGAACTAAAAGATGATAGTGTTGCCAGTTGCCGGAGAGCGCTTGCGTTGGATCGGCATTATAATCATTCGGGTCCGAATAGGTACCCAGCGTTGTCTCGTCGCCCGATTGCAAAATGTCCGAACCGGCGAGAACTTCCCATGTATCCGGTCCGTATGGAACAAATCCATTGTTATCCCAGAAAAAATCAAAATCGACCCAGATGGAATCGCTGCTGTTAGCGAAGCCGCTGGCATCCACGGAGGGAGCCGTGATGGGGTCAGCCTGATAGAAGAACCCCGCGTCATCGCACAGAATTGAGCCATTATTCCCACCCGCGCCCCATTGCCACCAATACCAGGAACTATTGCTACTGGTCCAGCCCGCTGGGATCGCACCAGCATTGAAATCCTGTAGCGGGAGAAGCGTAGTAACTTGCGCTGCAGCCGGGAAGGCTACAAACATGATGCTGATAAGTATGCCGAGGCCAAAGCCTTTTCTAGGTAGAAGGTCGAAAGATTTCATAAGAACGATCTGATTGAAATGGTAAACTAAGCGATCCGGCGTTTGGGCTCGACCGGATTGTTTTACTTACAGAAAACGCAATATACAAAATTTTCGCCCATTTGTCAAGACCCAGACGAGCCGTTACTGCATATAGTCCTTGCCGGGGTCTCTACATGCCGTTCTGGCGGCTTGGGGACGATTGCGTCAAGCCGGGTAAGGGATCATGCCGCTTGCGGGAAAAGCACACCGGCCTCCGCCAGTATCATCCCTGCATTCTCGATAATCAAGCGCTTCATCGCATTGAGCGTATGAGCATCCTTCACGCGCGCGCCGGCAGCGTGGAAGTGCCCATTCCCGCCAAACATTTGAGCAAAGTTTGCCGCGGAAACGTTATCCTTCGAGCGCGTCGAGACCTTCCATCCGTGTTCCAATTCCAAGAGGAAGACCGAGAGCACCACACCCTTCACCTGGAACGGAAGCTGCACCAAACCATCGACATCCTCTTCGAGCGCGTTGGCGTTTCGGAGATCGGATTGCAGTATGCGCTGGAACGCCATTCGCGCATCGTAATGATACTCGAGTGAGTTGAGCGCATCGCGAATAAGTTCCAACCGCCCCGGCGGCGAGGTGTTATACACCTCATTGTAAGTTCGCACGGGATCGGCGCCCAAGTCCAACAATTCGGCACACATGCGAAAGATTGCCGCCGTGGTGCGAGGAAAGCGGAAGCTGCCCGTGTCCGTCATAATAGCGACGTAGAGCGCGGTCGCGGCTTGTTTCGAGATCGCACCTCCCAGGATAGGACGGGCTTCATCGATCAGGCGCATGATGAGTTCGCCGGTCGAACAAGCCTCAGTATCGATCAGATAATGCCCCGCAAACGGTTTGGGATTCAAATGATGATCTATAACCGCCACCTCCTTCGCGGCGCGAACAAATGGATCCATCGACCGCACACGCTCCGCATCGTTCACATCCAGAACGAAAATAAGTTCGGCAGATTGCAACACTTCGGCGTGGCGCGCGGGATCGAATTGCTCGATGAGCGAATTCGGCTCATCCAAAAAGCGATAGTTGTATGGCGTTGGGGAATGATTGATCACGCGGACATTTTTCCCAATCGAACGCAGCCACTCCGCAAGCCCGATTTCCGAACCAAGCGCATCGCCATCGGGATTCACGTGCGTGGTGAGTACGAAGGATTCGTGGCAGCGAACGAGTGCGATAAACTCCGAGGGATCGAACAGGCTTACTTGCATTTCAGCGGAGCAGAACAGGCGAGCCTTGCCAGAAATTCGCGCTGAATTATTTTACACTATTTAGACTTGATAGAGCGATGCGAATCACTGCCTTTTTGATCCTCTCGATCGCGCTCGCGCGGATGGCCTCTGCGCAATCGGAGGCTGCGGATACGGTGCTAATCGACACCGATTCCTCGTTCGATGTGAACTATGTCAAGTTCGATTTATCCATTCGACCGGATACGGAATATATTGCGGGATCCGTCGAAATTCGCGCACATGCGAACGGGCTGCGACCGGATCGGACTATTCAACTCAGCCTTCGCGGACAGCTCACGGTAGATTCACTTTTCAACGATGGAACTGCGGCAGCATTCCGGCATGTCGGCGACAAGCTTTTTGTTACGCTGAACCAATCGTATGCGCCGCGTGCGATGTTCGATCTTGTGATTTTTTACCACGGTTTTTCCACTGAACCCGACCGCGCTGGCTTTATCCATACCTGGCAAAAATGGTCCGACCCAACTTTATACGGAACACCGGCGGGTCTTCCCATTAGCTGGTCCTGGGGAGAACCCTTTGGCATGAAGGATTGGTGGCCGTGCAAGGATAATCCAGCCGATAAGCTTGACTCAGCAGATCTTTACTTCACCTGCCCAAAACCCAATATGATCGCGTCCAATGGAACGCTGGTTAGCGTTGCCGATCGCGATAGCGCGCAAACGTTTCACTGGCATGAATCCTATCCGATCGATCATTATCTGCTCGCGTTCATCTGCACGCAATTCGATACGCAGAGGCATTGGCACCACTGGGCGGATGGGGACAGCACCGAGATCATGCACTTCGTTTTCCCGGGTTCGGTGGATACGATGGGTCCGCAATTAGGATTAGTCGATTCCATACTCGATTTTTATGAACATTGGTTTGGCCCATATCCATTTCGACGGGAGAAATATGGAATCGCACAATGGCATGGTGGCGGGATGGAAAACGAAACGCTCTCCTTTTGCAACGATGACGATACGGGCCTTATCGAGCACGAAACCGCGCACCAATGGTTTGGCGATGCAGTCACCTGCAAAACTTGGAACGATTGCTGGCTCAACGAAGGGTTCGCAACATTCATCACCAGTTACATGCGGACTCACTATGAGAACGAAGCCTACTTCGATACCGATATAAAAAATATTGAAGCCGGGGTGACCTCGCTGCCCGGAGGTTCCGTCCACACACCGGATAGCCTGCTGCTCAACGGTGTCTTGGACGACCGACTAGTTTATGAGAAGGGGGCGCTCGTGCTTCACATGCTTCGCTTCGTGCTTGGGAGCGATTCCGCGTTTTTCCGGTGCCTGCGCGAATATGTGACCGGCCCGCTACGCTATGGCGTGGCGAGCACGGAGGATTTACGCGCTTCAGTCGAGAAATCTTCGGGCCGCGACCTCAAATGGTTTTTCGACGAGTGGGTTTATGACGATGGATTTCCTCTTTATTCGGTGGTTTGGGATGCCCATGACGGGGAGCACCCTTCGGTCGCGATCTCTCAAACTGGATCTGCTCCGGAAAGCCCGTTATTTATCATGCCCATAGAGTTGGAATTCGTTGGAACCAATATAGATACGACCGTCGAGGTATGGAACGATGCCCCACTCGAATCCTACAGCTTTTCCTTCCCGAATACCGTCTCCCGAATGATATTCGATCCGCACAATTGGCTGCTCGATGGTTCGGATCCTCGAACGTTGGCAGTCAGCCCCGGCCCCGGCGAAATAGCTTCGGGTTTCCGTGTTACCAAGCTTCTGAGCGGGTATGAGGCCGATTTTTCCCTGGATCGAAGCGGCCCGGTTTCCATTTACATCTACGATGTGCTCGGGCGCCAAATCGCGGAGATCCCCTTAGGGATTCAGCAGGCGGGTTCCCATTCTACCCGGCTCTCGCTTAGCCGCCCGCTTCCGCACGGAACTTATTTTTGCAGATTGGTTTCTGACGGAACCGAGATTCAGGTCGCTCGCATCCATAGTTATGACTAGAACAGGATCTTCAATCCAAATGCGGCATCGGTAGATCCCGCTTTCGTGAATAAGCCGTTCAGGCTGCCCGTTCCAACATCGAAAAGGATTCGATTGGCGATGCCGAGGCCAAAGGCCGCCGTGATGTTCGTTATCCCGTCTTGCATCGTCATTCCGAGCGCGGCTTCCAGCGAGAGCGCGTCACTTGGATGCTCGAGGGTTGCAGCAATCCCAAATTGACCATTGACTGGCGCTCCGACCGTGTTCGTGAGGCCCACCGAATATTCCGAAACTAGTCCGAGCGCAATGCCGGGCAACGCAAGTCCAATTTCCGAAAGATCGAGCGCCGCCGCGATGTGGAGCGTCGTGGGCAGCGGAGTGGAGAAGGAACTCGCCGCGGAATCCCTTCCACCCAGCGCCTTGAGTTGTGCGTTGAGGGTATCTTTATTGGATTGCGCGGTCGCGGGATTTAACACGGTGTCGGCGATGCGAATGCTCACGTTGCTGTTCCACTGAATGCTGCCCAAATCCGAAACGCTGAGGGCAACCTGCCAGGGTGCGCGCTGGGAACTATCGAACGCGCCAAGCGTGAAACCCAGATCGGCGCCATACCCGTTGCCAGCCGAGGCATTCGCGATGAGCTTGGTGGAGATCGTGCTCGGCAAATTCGTGAAATTGAATTCGGTTGGATAGGCGGAACGAATTTGGTAATTGACACCGACGAGATAATGCTCGATCTCGGTGAGATCGAGATTCGGATAGCGGGTAAAGTCGTTCACATCGAATTCGCCGGGATTCATTTGCATCACCGCGACGCCGCTCACATATTTGAGTCCCACGCCGCCAAGCAGTTGCAGATCCCCGGAAGCGGGTTCCCCGAGCAGCGTTCGGCCATAGGAGAGCGTATATTCGCTATACCATAAGGCTTGGAGATTCAAGGATTGAGGCGCAAGCGGATTGTCTTGTCCGAGCCGGGCAAGCGCGCCGACCCCCATGTAATTCAGGAGTGCACTGGGCACCGAGGCCTGGATGATCCCATGCATCGTCCACGTTAATGCGAAGCCGCCAAGGTTCGGATCGTAGTATGAGATCCCGAAGATGCGCATATCGATCGTGCTGGAAAGTCCATTATTCGCGAGCAGGTTCGCAATTGATTCCCGTATAGAATCGCCGCGGGAAACGCTATCCGGCGTATTCGATACCTGAACGGATGCAATGGAATCGAACCCACCCGATATGCTATTGATCTGGGAGAGGCTCGGGCCAGCACTGATTCCGAGCGATGAGATCGGCGCAAGCGAAATTTCAATCGGACGCGGAGTTCCCAACCCCAACAACGATGGATTCAGGCCAACCGCATTGAGGCCGCGAGAGGTAATCGCGTACGTTCCACCCGCTCCATGCGCAAAAGGCGAAAGTGCCCCAAGTTCCTCCTGCGCGCGCAACCGAGGCGCGAGCAGCAGCGTAAAAACAAGAAGGAAGGCGAAGGCGAAATATTTTTGAAGCATGATGGCTTACAGCTTGTCGATGGCGAGAGCGAGTTCGAAATCGTGTTGCGTTATTCCACCTACGGCGTGCGTCGCAAGCATTACTTTCAAGTTTTTATAGCCCGAAAGCAAAATATCGGGATGATGATCCATCGCTTCAGCTAGCCGCGCGATCTGCTGGATAAAACCGACCGCATCTATGAAATTTTTTCGGACGTATGTGCGCTCGATCTGAACCTTCGCCGCATCGTAAGTCCAGCCGGGCATTGAGCCAAGCTTCGACCTGATCTCGCTCTCACCGAACTTTTCGGGGATATTTGGCATGTTTTCCTAAAAATAAAAATATTTTTGTAACCGGACGCCTGTTCCAGTGTTATTATAACACCGGGATTTCTCCGAAGTTACGCGGCTTGCTTTCGCGTCCTTGGGCCATCCTTACAGTTTTACACACAAATCATGAAGAAGATTCTCATCGCGCTCGCCTGCGCAACGCTGATCTCGGCCGTTGCCTCGATTTCGGATTCTTGTTCTCCGACAGCGCCAAATGACACTGCCATTCCGATTACGCTCAATTCTGTACCGGGCGGCCTCACGCTGACACGAACCAATATCTCGCAGAGTGCTTCGGTTGGGCTTAGCTGCGGTTGCGCATTTCCGCTGAGTGTAACCGGCTATGGCGGCGACACCGCACTTATACACTTTATCGTTTGGGAGGTACCGGATTCTTCTACTCATACTGTGAACGCCTCGGTCGATCCAGCTTCGCTGCCTGCGGGACCCGGACAAGATTCCGCGTGGATTGGCCTTACCACCAAGAACGACAGCACGCAGTCGAATCCAGGCACGCCACTTTACGACACCCTGCGCGCATACGTGGCTTATTAGCATCGAGGAAACGGATATCGTCCTTCTTTGAGGAAGAAATCCCTCATGGGCTATTTCGATGCTTCATAATCCATTCCGCAAAATCTCGAAATGCGCCATGCCCGCCTTCAGCTTTCGCGACATAATGTGCCGGCTTGCGCGCAACCGGCATCGCATCCATCGGGCAGCCCGTCAGCCCGGCCGCACCAATTGCTTCCATGATGGCAACATCGTTCACATCGTCGCCGATGTAGGCAAGTTCCCCAACCCCACGTCCGGTTTGCACTAATAGATCCGAAAGCAACTCGCGCTTATCGATAATTCCGGCAAAATAATACGGGAGCCCGAGTTTCTTCGATCGCGCCGCCACGCGTGGCGAATCCTCGCGCGTAATCATCGCGGTTTCGATGCCACACTCGCGCAGCAAATCCATCCCCATCCCATCGCGAATGCTGAACCGCTTCATCTCTTCGCCGCGGGCGGAGTAATAAACTCCCGTATCCGTGAGCACGCCATCGACATCGGTGAGCACGAGCGTTATTCTGCTCGCGCGCTTCCTGATTTCCGGTTCCGTTAGTTTAATCACAATCTTTTGATCCTCGTCACTAATCGGAATCGTGACGAATGTTATGCCGATCTTTTGGCTACAAATATAACCTATCACGAACCTTCGTTCTTCAAAAGCTCCGTTTCAAGCAAGACGCGCTCGCCGGACACACTGCCTAAAATTGCCAGCACACTGGCGACGAGCGGCGCCGCCAACAGAAGCCCAAGGAAGCCGAAGAGCAGCCCGAAAGTGAGCTGCGCAGAAATTCCGACGACAGGCGGCATCCGAATCGTTTGCCGCTGAATCAGTGGCGTAATCAGATCCGCTTCCAAAAATTGGATGATAACGTAAAGTACAATCACCGCTAACGCCTTATCGGGGCTTTGCATCAGGCCGATTAGCACTGGTGGAATTGCGCTCAAGAATGCGCCAAAATTAGGGATGAAGGTGATCAGTCCAGTGAGCAGCGCTAAGGTAAGCGCCAGTGGAATATCGAGGATTTTCAAGCCAATAAAGGCCAGGATGGTAAGCGAAATCATCGAGCCGCTCACGCTGATAAGCCACCACCACATGCGAAGGTGCACCGCCCGAAGAATCGCCTCGATTTGCTCGCTATCCCGCCTCGTAAAAAGCCGGAGGAATCCCAGGCGGTATATCGATGGCTCGGCCGCCGAATAAATTCCCAAAACCATCACCACAACAATTCGTACAACGATTCCGGCCGTGAGCGTTAAGGCGCCCGTCACGCGGGAAACCAGTTCCGGCGAGCTTCCGCCATAGGCCAGGATTTTCAGATTCCCCATCGTACCGCTATGCTGAAGCACGCTACGGCCCCAGCCATATTGCCCTAAATACGCTTGGATCTGGCTAATCGCTTTCGGTAGTTCAATTTGCAGCGATCGAATTTGATACGTGATTCCCGGCGCCGCCAAGTCGATGATCACAACAAACGCCGCCGTGATTCCAAGAATCGTTACGGTCATCGACCAGCCCCGGCTGAATTTTGTCAGCCTCGAAACAAGTTCCGCAATACCATCCAGCAGCACTCCTAATAACAACCCGGCAAAGATAAGCAGGAACACTTCATGAGCAATCCAAAGGATCGCAGCCCCGGCAATAACCCCAACGACGACCAGCGTTCGCTGGAACGTCCGAGTGATATCGTTAATTTCTGGCTCATTCGGCATTATGGCGCGCACTCAGCCGCGCCATAATGCACTTCCTGCGCCAATTATCCGTGTGCCTTCAAGGCTTCCTGAGCGTCGATTTTCACGCCGGGGCCCATCGTCGAGCTAATGGTCACGGATTTCACATACTGCCCTTTCGCCGTCGCCGGCTTGGCGCGAATGATCGTGCCCAAGAACATATTAATATTATCAACCAGCTTCGGCGCCTCGAAAGAAGCTTTCCCAACCGAAGCATGGACATTCCCCGCCTTATCTACTCGATACTCGATCTTTCCGGCTTTCACTTCCTTCACGGCCGTGGTCACATCCTGCGTAACCGTGCCGGATTTGGGATTCGGCATAAGTCCGCGCGGACCTAAAATTCGACCTAATTTGCCCAATTCAGCCATTACTTCGGGCGTGGCGATGATAACGTCCGTATCCGTCCAGCCGCCGCGAATCTTTTCGAGAATCGGCTCGA
Organism: uncultured Bacteroidota bacterium; assembly: GCA_963702215.1. GTDB lineage: Bacteria > Bacteroidota > Ignavibacteria > Palsa-1295 > Palsa-1295 > PALSA-1295. Next base: position 2,586,524 of record OY969726.1, on the reverse strand, counting down.
AGCCGGCTTCATCGGCTCCGGCGGCAAGGGCCGCGGCTTCCTGATTGCGCGTAATGACGGTCACCCGCACCGTTTTGCCGATACCATGCGGCAGCGAAACCGTCCCGCGAATTGCCTGATCGGCTTTGCGCGGATCGACTCCCAAATTGATCGCAATATCGACCGATTCATCGAATTTCGCCGAAGCCGTCTGCTTCACTTTGCTGACAGCGTCCGTGATCGAAACCTTGGCTAAGCGGCCATCCGTGGCAGCGCTTCCCCAGGTTTTTTTAACAATATTGTTGTATCTTTTCCCGTGTTTTTGCATGATTTATCCCTCCACGGTTATGCCCATCGAACGGGCGGTTCCGGCGACCATACTCATTGCCGCTTCAACGGAAGCAGCATTCAGGTCCGCCATTTTTTGCTTTGCAATCGCCTCGATATCGGCCTTCGAGACTTTCGCCACTTTGTTCCGATTCGGCTCCTTCGAGCCTTTTCCAACGTTCGCGGCCTTTAGCAGCAAGGAGGCAGCCGGCGGCGTTTTCGTGACAAAAGTGAAGCTTTTATCTGAATAAACAGTGATGACGACCGGGATAATCGAATCCCCTTCTTTTTGTGTGCGGGCATTGAATTGCTTGACGAACTCCATGCCGTTTACGCCACGTTGGCCCAGTGCCGGACCAACCGGCGGCGCCATGGTGGCTTTTCCTGCGGGGATTTGCAGCTTTACAAATCCAGTTACTTTCTTCGCCATAATTTAAATGGTTTAGTGGTTCGACCTCTCTATATTCCCTCCCTTGACTAAGGGGAGGGTTAGGGAGGGGTCTCCCACGGTGATAAATCTGCCGCACCCGAAAAACCCCCGAGCCGGCTGGAATAAATTGAGCGAACCTGAAACGCCGGAAGCCTGAAATAGTTCAAACAAAGGACTCTCCGTCCCATCCCAGAGAGAATTTTATTGAAGTGCTTTCCCAGCGTCGTAATTTTGAGGGATGGCAAACGCTCGCCGCCGTTCGTTTTGGTTTTTCGCTGTGCTCACGGCGATCCCGCTCGTCTATTCGAACGCGACGATCGATCCCGCGCTCACCCTACGTGCGATACTGCTCGCGGTGCTCACGATCGTTACGATTATCGCAACCTGGAAGCGGCCGATTCGCACTTCCCCACTGGTTTGGATTTGGTGCCTGTATGCCGCCTTTGAAGTAATTTCTATTTCCGCCGCGCAAAATTCCGGCGAGGCAATATACGAAGCGTCGCTCGCACTGCTGTATGGCGCGTGGCTCTTTGCGGCCATGCAAATGGTTACAAAAGCAATAGTTCCGAATCTCCTTCGAACCATTTCTATTTTGGGTATCGTCACAGCGACCATTGCGCTACTCCAGAATTTCGGTTTTGGGTTTGGCTTCCTTCCGGGCGGCGCCATCCCCTATGCGACCATGACGATGAGAAATATGATGTCCTCGTTCCTGTTTCTGACACTGCCTGCAGGTTTGTTCCTTTTGCTTTCGGAGGGAGGCTATTGGAGGATCTTTGGGCTTGTAACTTTTTTCGAAAGCCTAATGGTGCTGTTGATTGCACAAACGCGGGCCGTGTGGCTGGCAGGTCTTATCTCGCTCCTGGCGGCGACCGTGGCGTTCTTGCTTTGGGCTGATCGAACGCGACTCTGGCGGAGGTATGGTCTCGGAATCCGAAATGCCGGAATCATTGCCCTCGCATGTGCTGCCATCGTTTTCCTCTTCCACCTTACCCCATACAGAAGCGCACGCGATACAGCCGATCCTGGATCTAGAACCACTTCTGAAAGATTAAAGCCTTTGCTAAATTATTCCGAGGATACGTCCGCCAATATGAGGCTCACAGTTTGGCATGAATCGCTCGAAATGTTCGGTGCTCACCCCGCGCTCGGGGTGGGCGCGGGCAATTGGAAGATCGCACTGCCTGCGTATGGCCTCGCGAAGTTCCCGCACTACGTGCAGGATGGAAATTATCAATGGACGGAAACGCACAACGATTTCCTTGCAGTGCTATGCGAGGCCGGAGTCGGGGGCGGGCTAGCCTACCTGGTATTTTTCATCGCTGCAATTTACCTTTGCATTGAGTGGCTGAGACGGACGGCCAATCCCTCAGAAGCGATCATTTCAATTTGGGTTCTGGCGGCGGTTATCGGCTTCGGAATTATTTCGTTCTTCGATTTCCCAAAGGCGAGGGTCGAGCATAGTATGATTTTTCTTTTGTGGCTGAGTTTGGAGCAGGTTTATCGGGAACCGCGGAATGCAATTCTGAGACCTAAATCTTCGTGGAAGTATTGTGCGATCCTACTGGCAATTCCCGGACTACTGTTTAGCGGGGAGCGATTTAGGGCTGAGCAGCATGAGAAAACGTTGCTGGAGGCTCGTATTAACCACGATTGGGACCAGGAAATCGCAGAATGTAACAAAATCTACGATGCGAAGTTATTATCACTGGACGCGCTGGCGACGCCCATCCTCTACTATAGAGCCGAGGGCGAATTCATGGAGCAAAATTATCCGGCGGCGCTTCGCGATAACTTATCGGCGCTTGAGGCATTTCCGAACCACATTTATACGCTGAATAATACCGGCTCGTGTTACGAGAATCTTCGTAACTTTCGGGCCGCTCAAGTGTTCTATAAGCGGGCGCTCGGGATTTCGCCGAATTTCCAGGAATCGCTGCTGAATTTGACAGCAGTGTATTTCAACGAGGGGCAGTTCCCTGATGCTCTGGCCACGATTAGCCGGTGCGATACTTCGCAAAACGGTTCGCGGGCGCAAACCATGGCGCGCATCGTCCGTGCGAAGTTTCGATAGACCTTTTTGCGTGTGGTAACTTAATCTCTGAATGCTTATGAAACGATTGCTTCTTTTCCTTGCCGTTCTGATGACGGCTTCGAGTGCCTTCGCGCAATCGATGAGGATCTCGCCGGATACGGCGGCCCAGGGCACGCTGCTCCAGGTAACTATTACCGGAATGGGCACTCGTTTTAGCTCCACGATGAACGTCTCGTTCGTTGGAGTAATCCTCGAAGGCGGCGGCAGCTCCGTCCAATCATCGAGCGCATCGCTTTTGAGCGACACGACGATTTCGGCGGCGATCGCCATCGGTTCCCAAATGCCCACGGGAGTGTACAATCTGATCGTCCAAGTGGTGGACACGACGGAACATCAATTCACGAAGGATTCCGCGTTTCGCGTCACGCCCGGTCTGCCATATATCGCTTCTGTCAGCCCATCATCCGCGTATGATTCCCAGCAGGTTTCGATTCAAATTACCGGTTCGAATACGAATTTCCTGACGGGTTCCACACCCACCATTTCGTTTCTGCAAAATGGGACGACCTCTTTTACCGCGTCCTCCGACAGCGTTCTCAGCAATACTTCGATCGCGGCATTTGTAATGGTTCCGAATGGCGCGGCGGCCGGGGCCTGCGAAGTGATCGTGGCGAACGGGAGCTATTCCGATACCGGCAGGCAGGCATTCAACGTGCTGGGCCCTGCGCCCACCAGCGAACATGTCCCGATGATAATGACGCCCGATTCCGGCTTCCCGCAGGAACAGCTATCGGTAACCATTGTTGGGAACGGAACGCAGTTTGCAAATACCAATAACATATCGGGAATAACGGTTGCGCTGGAACACAATAACAGCGTCGTTACGGAGGGAACCAATGTCAATCTCGTAAACGATTCTACCATCTCAACCCCGCTCGAAGTATCGAGTGAGATGCAGGTGGGAAGTTATTACGATCTGGTGGTTCAAGTGAATTCGACTCCAGAACACACCTACATTCGGGATTCGGCATTCCTCGTCGTTGCGCCGGCACCGAGCATCGTTTCGGTAAGTCCATCCTCTGCGTATGATTCCCAAACCGTGGCGATTCAAATTACCGGACAAAGCACGAACTTCCTGAGCGGAACTACGCCAACCGTTTCGTTCGAGCGAAATGGCACTACGGATTTCTCGGCGCAGTCCGTCAGTGTTACGAGCAACACTTCGATCAATGCTTCGGTAACCCTTCCGGGTGGAACCGCGGCGGGAGCATACGATGTAATCGTCCAGAACACGAATTACTCCGATACGGGCAAAAGCAAGTTCACCGCGCTTGGCCCGGAACCCGCCATCGAAATTATTCCGGATAGCGGCGCGGCATCGACGGCTTTCGATGTCTCTATCGTGGGGCAGCATACGAATTTCGCGCCGACAAACAATATCTCCGAGCCACTGCCGATGAATATCGATCTCGATTCCAGCGGCGTATCGGTCTATCACACCACGGCGGATACCGTCTTTAGCGCGACCAGCGCGGATGCGATATTTACCATCCCAGGCACGCTTACGCCCGGCGAGTATGACGCGGACATTCACGGTCAGACCTATTCCGGTTCCTCGTATGATTATCATACATCATTCCTGGTCACGCCCCACCCCATCATCGGCGTCGGCAACAATAACGTCCCGCGCGCGGACACGGTGACGATCACCGTAAATGGTTCCGGTGTTAACTTTATCTCTGGAAATCAGGATGTTACAAAGGTGCAGTTATTGCAAGAAGACCCGGACACGATCACCGCATCGAAAGTCACCGTGGCGAGTAATACATCGCTTTCGGCGTTCTTCACCATTCCCGCCAACGCCACGGCCGGATTGTACGACATCGCCATTACCGAGCCGGGAACGAATCGGATTGTGACGGGGCCAAGAGCTTTCTCAATCGATACTATTTCGCTGGAACCGGATAGCGCGAAGACAGGAGATACAATAGGTGGCTGTTTATCTGGGCTCGGAACTTGGACTGATTCTATCAAGTCGATGTATCTCCGAAGGAATGCCTCGATCCTTCGGGTCTTTGTAGAGAATCGACTCCCAGAATGTTTTCCGATTGGTATAGATATACCGGCCAATGCGGAACCTGGATCTTATGATTTTATTATCGTGCTGAATCAAGGCGATAGCATCGTCACTCCCAATGCCTTTACCATCGAGGGTTTGGCGGACGTTAACCCGGCCGAAGATTTTACGCAGTCCATTTCTAATCTTCACGTCTCCCCCAATCCCGCGCAGGATAATCTCACGATTTCCTTCGCTGTGAATGCGCCCACGCACGTTCGCCTTCGCCTCTTCGATGCGCTCGGACGTACCGTTGCGACGCTCTGCGATCGCAATCTCGCAACCGGCCCGCAATCCTTCGCATGGGCCACGCAAGCGATGCCGGCGGGCGGCTATTTCTATGAGCTTAGCACGGGCGAGGAGCTCTATGGCGGGCGGATCGTCGTGCGGCACTGAAAGCGCCCGCATGATCGAAGGGACTTATGGCATAAATTTTTGCTGTAACTTTTAGCGCATTGGTGAGTTATTGGAAGGGATTCCAATAATCTTTTATTAAAAGGAGCTTTCCCCATCATGAAATGGCTGCTGCGTTCCCTGCCGCTGCTCGCGCTCGGCTTAGCCTCCTGCACCACATCCACGAGCACGACGGTGCTTAATCCCGTCGCGCCCACGATCGGGCCGACGATTACGGGTTTTTCGCCCGACACCGTCTGGACGTTCGGAACTCTTACGATTCATGGCACCAATTTTGGCTTCGATCCGCTCAATCTGCTCGTGACCATCGACACCACGCAAGCCTGGATACAGACGATTAACGATACCGTGATGACCGTCACGGTTCCCGAATATGCACGCACCGGTTTGATTCACATCCGGGAATATGAGCAATCCGCAACTTCCGCACAGCCGGTCGTAGTAAATGCTACCTTCCATCCGGATAGCCTTAACGATACCATTCCCATCGGCAGCTCCTTCTCGATAAAGGGAACCGGGTTGAACCATTACCATGGCGTCTTACTACTTTATGTAGATGGATTCTTGCATCCGATCGATTCACTCTTTCCCGATAGAATTGTTTCACACCTAATCCCAACGGATTATTCCGGCGATCTCACCGTTTCGGATTCAGGTGGAACTTATGATATAGGAACATTCACCGTTACCCGCGCGTCGGCATGGAAAACGCTCTCCGAGATTTGGGATCATCTCACCGTGACCGAGACGCACGAACGCGTTGGATACGTCAATGGCCCGGCAAATCCTATCGACTCCATTTGGAAAACTACGGCCACCTATACCGGCCAGCGGGATACTGATATTGCTGGAACGCTTTTCGAGAGAACCGCAAGCGGGCTAAACTATCCACCAGCCCCATCTATATATGGTTACGATCCGATCGCTGCGTTCCAAATGGTATGGGATACAATCCACCAAACGGCACAGATTAGATTCCAAAGGTATTCATCTTCACCGGCCACGCCTTTTCACACCGCAGATACAACCTGGTCTTACTTCGGCGGGGGTGAAAACGTGCCGGCGCCCCTTCCGGTCGATGGCGATATTGAATTCACGCTTCCGGGAATTGCCTGCCAAATCACGGAGGATTCGATGGATAGCCAGGGATTAGTGAATTGGGAAGAGACAACGACGGGCACCGTCACTTCCGGCGCCTTCGATCTTATCCTTAAGCAGTAAGGGCGGTTCGAACGCCCTTCATTAAACGAAGTTACCGGTTTTTCGAACGTCCCTCCATTTCTTTCGTATTTTTGAACGGATTAAGTAATGCGTTCCATTCAAAATTAACATTATGGTAACAACGATTCTCTTCGGGCTTTATACGGCGGGCGTGGCGATTGTCATCACGCTTATCAGCTATTTTACGGGCATGGATAAATCCGGCGCGGCAAGCTGGATCAATTATCTCGTGTGGCCGTTTATGATTCTGTTTTTGTGGCTCGCCATGAAGGAACGAAAGCGCGACGATTTCGACGGAACGATTTCCTACGGCCAATGCGTGGGAACCGGCGCGCTCACGGGCCTGTGGGCCGGCATCGCGACCGGAATTTTTATGTATGTTTATTTCACCGCCATCAATCCGGGCATGGTGGGGGTGATGATCGATAAGCAGCAAGCGGCGCTACAGGCGCAGCAGATGGATCCGGAAAAGATTGCGAAGGCGATGACCTGGGCGCGGCGAATGTTCGTTCCTTTCGCCGCAGGCGGTGCCATCATCGGCGATGTGTTTTTCGGGACGCTGTTTGCGCTCGTCGTCGGTATTTTTGTGCGGTCGAAAGAGGAGCCGGAAGCGATTAAGGCGGTGTAGGGTGTAGGGACAAGCTCCAGCTTGTCCGGCACTAGGGACAAGCTGGAGCTTGTCCCTACACGCATAAACTTTAGTTTGTATTCGATGTTCTCTTGGTATGCCCGAAAATTTCCAGGTTACGGCGCTCAAGTGGCGCCCGATGCGTTTCGATGATGTCGCGGGGCAGTCGCACATTACGCGCACGCTGAAGAACGCCATCGCGAGTGGGCGGCTGGCGCACGCCTTTCTTTTTACCGGCCAGCGCGGCTGCGGCAAGACGACCGTGGCGCGCATTCTTGCCAAGGCAATCAACTGTCCGAATGCCGCGCAAAATGATTACGAGCCGGATAATACCTGCCCGGTCTGCCGCGCCATCACCGAGGGCCGCTCCATGGATGTTGCCGAAATTGACGGCGCATCGAACAACAGCGTCGATAATATTCGGGAACTTCGCGATAACGTAAAGTACCCGCCGCTCGAAGGCAAATATAAGGTCATCATCATCGATGAAGTCCACATGCTTTCGACGAGTGCATTCAATGCGCTCTTGAAAACGCTTGAAGAGCCGCCGCCCTATCTCATTTTCATTTTTGCGACCACGGAAGCCCAAAAAGTTCTTCCGACCATACTTTCGCGAACCCAGCGGTACGATTTCCGCCGAATCCAACTCGATGAAATAACTACGTTGCTCCGCAAAATCGCGGATACCGACGGCATCACGATCGACGACGATGCGCTGCTGCTCATCGCGAAAAAAGCCGATGGCTCGGCCCGCGACGCAGAATCGATTTTCGATCAGGTCGTCGCGTTCGCGGGCATGACAGTCGATACCGCTCGCCTTCGCGAGGCGTTGAACCTGATCGATCTCGATTTTTATTTCGAAGTAACAGATGCCATCGATGCTCGCGATCCGAAGCGGGCGTTTGAACTGAGCGGCGAAATCATCTCGCGCGGCTATGACATCGAGGAATTTTTATCCGGGCTCCTCGAACATTTTCGAAATATTTTGACGGCAGCCATTACCGGTTCGACGAAACTGCTCGAAGTATCGAAGGTGCATCAGGAGCGATATGCGGCTTCCGCCAAACAATTCGGGGAAGGCGATCTGTTGCGGCTCGTGCGGTTGGGGCAATCGGCTTATGAGCGGCTTCGGGCAACGCACGATCCGCGCATCGTGCTCGAAGTCGCGCTCGTCGATATGATGCTTTTAGAGCGCGCGCTCGAAATTTCGGAACTACTGAACGAAGTGAAGGCCTTGCGCGGAATTTCGGTTCCGAATCTCCCTGCTTCTTCCGGTTCCGTCGCTGCTACATCGAACGGCCGCACCCAAATCCTTTCGGAAAAAAAAAGTAGTGTAAAAGTAGAGGCCGCACCACTGCAACAATTGGCAGAACCAGTTCCCAATCCCCCAAACCCCCTACCCCATACCCCATACCCCATACCCGAGAGCGAAGCGATCTCCCAGCGCTGGCCGAGCTTTGGCGATTTCGTTCGCACCAAGTCCAAGCCGCTCTTCTCCATGTTTCCCGAGATCGAATTTTGTGGAGTGCGAAAGAAGGACGACCGCACTTCGACCGTCTTTCTCAGTGTGCCGGGCAAGATCGAACGGGACATGCTGATGAACCTGAAAGACGAAATGCAGATTGCACTGCGGGAATTCTTTGGCGCGCCGCTCCTCTTCGAGGCCGGCACTAAAAGCGCGATGCGAACCAAGGCCGGAGCGCCGGTGGTGACCAATCCGGAAATCGTGAAGGAACTTATGCCAGCGCCATTACCCCGAATGGCGGAAGCAAAATCGGAGTTGGAGATTGCCCTGATGGAGCAATTGGGAGCACAACCCGTGTGATAACAAACGCGGCGCTGTTATCCTTTAGCGGCTTTCGCCAGCTTCGATTTCTTATTCGCCGCGAAATTCTTATGGACCAGGCCCTTCTTCGCAAGCTTATCCAAGCGGCTTTGAATGGCGCTAACGCTTGCGGCGGATTTCGTCGCGGCGCCATCGAATTCCTTCAGCATTTTGCGAAGTTCTACTTTCTGGCCCTTATTGGCCGTGCGGCGCTTGGCCGAAAGACGGACGCGGCGGACCGCTCCTTTATGTTGTGGCATGTATTAAGTATTTCGTAAAGATTTTTATTGAGCCAAGGGCCGTCAAACGCCGAAATCCCCTGCTTTAGTTCGGAGCGAACCGGCGGCACGGGATTCGCTGTTTTCAAGATGAATTAACTACAATTATTATGATACCCGAAGAACCCCACACTCAGGAGGAATTCATCTGCGATGTTTGCGGCAAAGCATTCGATTCGCTTTCCGAGCTCGAAGATCATAAAGAAGGCGAGCACCAGCGGCCCTCCCGCATCCGACCCACCGAGAACTGGGACGAACAGCGCGACATCGGCGAAGCCGGCCTGCCTGGCGCGCCGCAGGTTTGAACTCTCATTTGTGGGATTTGAGTGATTTTTTTGACTGCGATGTCATTCCTGCGACCGCGGGGATGAGATTTAGCCTTTGCATGAGATTCAACTTTTGAAGAAGGAGAAATCATCATGGCCCAATCAAATGAATCACACGAATCATAGTTCAGACTTACGTCTTCAGCTTTTTCTTCTTCGCAGCCGGGAATAGCACGTTATTCAAAATTAGCCGGTAACCGGGGGAATTTTTATGAAGCTTGAGATCGGTCGGCGGATCGCCGACCATGTGCGTGTAATCCTCCGGATCGTGGCCGCCATAGAAGGTAAAGAAGCCCTTGCCAAATGGCGAGTAGAGATATTTCACCTGATTGTTTCCTTCGCGCTGGCCTAAAATAGTTACGGTATCCTTGATCAACTCTTTGTGGAACGCGGTGGTCTGCCCCATGAAGCCTTTGACCACGTTCGTGTGATCCTGCGTGAGCATCGTGGGAACCGGATCGTACTTCGCGGAAAAATCGAACAGTGTAAAGTAATCGTTCTCTTTCGGGCCGACTTCTTCCGGCTGCACGTTAATATCGCTGAAGCGATATTCGTATGGATTCGGATCGACTTTGAATTTCTCGAAGGCAAACGTCTTCGAATAATCGAGTTTCTGATCGTACTGCGCGTCCGGCGGATCGCCATCGAATGGGACATCGACAATATCGTCGTTTTCCGCTGCAAGAGCAATATCGATTGTCTCCGTTGCGGAGCACATGGCGAAAAGGTAGCCGCCGTTCGCGGCGAACTCGCGTATCTTCCGCGCCACGGCTTTTTTCTCTTCGCTCACCTTGGCGTAACCCTGCTTCTTCGCTTCGGCTTCGAGTTCTCGCACCTGTGCCTGATACCACGGCGCAGAACTATAACTTCCATAAAACTTCCCGTACTGACCGGTAAAATCCTCGTGATGGAGATGCAGCCAATCGTATTCGGCGAGCTTTCCGCCGAGCACTTCATCGTCCCACACATGCTCGTATGGAACTTCCGCGAATTCCAGCGCCAGCGTTACGGCATCGTCCCACGGCCGGTAACCCGGCGGAATATACACCGCGACTTTCGGCGCCTTTTCGAGCCGCTCGACATCCATATTCTTATCCGGCGCCTGCACAAGTTGATAGATGGACTGCGCATCGCCTTCGGCAAGCTGCTCGAAAGAAACGCCGCGAATCCGGCACTCGGCCGCGAGCAAATCCGAGTAATCGGCCATGAAGCTGCCGCCGCGATAATTAAGCAGCCAATCGACCGCCAACCCGCGCTGGAGCGCCCAGAAAGTGATTCCGTAGGCTTTCAGATGATCGGTTTGGTCGAGATCCATCGCGATGAGCAGCTTCGCGCCATCATCGCTGATTTTATCATCGCTGATTTTATCCGCATCCGCGTGTGCAAACTTCGGCAACGCACCGGTCACCCCAGAGAACGCGGCCGCGCCTAGGGCAAAACCGGAAAGCTTCAAAAATTCCCGCCGCCCGACCGGGGCACGGGTGTCCCCCTCCTGCTTGCGGGAGGGATTTGGGGAGGATTCGTGATTCGCGCACATAGCATTATTCTAACCTATGCTTGCTCAAAAAGAATTGCCTTAAAGCCGCGTCTAACGACTTAATTCTTTCTAACCACCCGAAGCTACCGGCTTTTCGCTTGCATCCAGAAAAGATAATCGCGGCTGAGTTGGTGCTGCGGATCGAGCAGGAGCGCCTCATGGAACGATTGTTCGGCGCCGGCATAATCTCCGGAAAGATGTTGAATAATTCCCAGGAATGCCTGACTGTCAGGGTTATTAGTGTCGCGCTCGGCCGCGCGTTTTGCAAAGTCGAGCGCGCGCGGTAAGTCTTGCTCCGCCAATGCTTTTCGGGCAAGCCCGATAGTGGGATTCGCCTCGGATTCTGAGCTATGGGTATCCAACGTTTCGCGTGAAAGCACGCGCCGGACCATCTCGCGGACATCGTTCGGCGAAAATGGCTTGCGAATGTAATCGGAAACGCCGAGGGAAAACGCTTCGAGTAGCGTATCGATCGTGAGATACGCCGTGATAACAATAGCCGCGGTATGTTTATCGTGTTCCCGGATTGTCCGGAGCATTTCGATCCCATTAATTTGCGGCATTCGCAAATCCATGAGGATAAGATCGTAATGATCGTCGCGGAATCGTTCCAAGCCTTCTGCGCCATTTGCTGCGGTTTCAACTTCATAATCAGCCGCAATGAGCGAATGCTGGACGGTGAGGCGAATATTCTTTTCGTCATCGACGACGAGGATTCTGCGCTTATGTCCCGGCCGGGTTCCCAAATTGGAACTGGTTGGCTGCGCGGTTATCCCCCCCGGCGTCGTGATAGCCGATAGTATGAAGGGCAGAAGCATTCGCGAGGTATCGAGTCGGGGTTTGATGACGCGGTAGCCAGTGGGTGCGATAGAGGTATTAATCACGGATCGAGGTAATGAAAAGTTGCGCGCGTTTTAATTTTCATTCATTCATGCGCGACATACAAAAATACGCTCATTTCGAGGACGCCTTGCAAAATTCATGCAGGAAGGGGTATAGTGAAGGAGAATTCGCTGCCTTTGCCGACTTCACTCTTAACGTCGATCGAGCCACCATGCGCCTGCACGATTTCCCTTGCTATGGCCAGGCCGAGGCCGGTTCCCGCCTTCGCATCCTTGCTCCGAATCGAGAATCGTTGGAAAATCCGTCCGACGAACTCCGGTGGAATTCCTGCCCCGGTATCGCGTGCAAAAAATCGCGCATAACCCGGATCGGCAGCTTTGGTCGCGCCAATTATGATCTCACCGCCGCGCGGGGTATAGCGCATCGCATTAGAAATGAGATTTACGAATACTTGTTTGAGACGGTCCTCGTCGGCGAGAACCGTCGGAACCTGTGGATCAGGTTCGATTCGGAGCCGGATGCCAGCTTCTTGTGCCGGCGCAATGAATGGTACGAGCAAATGCTCGAAAAACGACGCGAGCGATACCTGGGCCAAGCGCACTTCGAATTTGCCGGATTCGATCTTTGCCAAATCCATCAGATCGTTGACGATGCGGAGCAGGCGTTCGCTTTCTTCGCGGATGGCCTGAACGAACTGCTCCTGCGTCGGCGAAAGTTGTCCCAGGGTCGGCTCTCCGAGGAGATCGACGCTCATACGGATGGCCGTCAGCGGCGTTCGCAATTCGTGGGACACCATCCCGACGAAATCGGAGCGCATCCGTTCCAGCTCATGCGCCTGCGTAATATCGCGTAAAACCAGCAAGTAGGCCACGGTTCCGGGTCCCTCGCCGGATTGAATCGGAATTATATCCCGGGTAAGATAGAGGCGGCGGCCGCGATGATTATACTCCACAATCTCCGTTCGGTTGCTCTCCCGCCAGCTTCCTTTCAGCGCAGCGACCGAGAGCGATTCGAGCGCCGGCTTTCCGCGCGCCACGTCGAGCGCGTTGTGGCCCTCGGCATTCCGTAAATCGAATAACTCCTCCGCACTCCGGTTAATCGAGAGCACCGTGCCAAAGCGGTCGATGAGCATGAGCGCGTCGTCCATCGACTGCACAATCGATTCCGAAATCGCTTTTTCCTCGAGAATTTTTTTGAGGTTCATCTCCTCGAACTCCCCGAGTTTTTTGGCCATCGCATTGAACTGCTCCCCAAGCCGGCCCACTTCATCATTCGTTCGAGGGATCACTAACTGATGGATTTCGCCCGCCGTAATCCGTTTCGTCTTGGCTGTCAGCTCGATGATGGGTGCGACAATGAAATTGGAGAGCCGCACCGATAGGAAAATGCAAAGCAACAGGGCGAGCGTGCCCAGGATCACGACCTCGACTCGAATCCGGTACCCCGTGCTGCCCGATTCATCCGCGAGCGTCCCCAACGAGGATAAGTATCCTTCTTCCACCGAACTGATATGGGAATTCAGACTGTCGAATAAGGGGTCGATCTCACTTACGAAAATTTGATTCCTGCTTTCGCGACGAAGGGCTTGTTCCACGATGGTTCCGCCGGTATCCGAACGCACCTGCGGCGTGAATTGATAATGCAGCTCGTTGCGAATGAGTATCGTCAGATGGGAAATTTGATAGAGCGAACGATAGAGTTGCGGATTCGCGGTAAAGGGCCCGCTGTTCGTGGAAACTTGCGAAAGCGCTGCATCGGAGGCCGCTTCGATGCGAGCGAAATCGCGCGAAAGCGCCGTATCGCCGGGCGTCAGCAAGAATCTGGTTGCCGCACCGCGAAGATGGCTGGTGGCTGTATCCAGCGTATTAATCGCATGTAGGATTTCATAGCGAGAGTGGAGCGCATCGCTCGTCGAGTTTTGGATTTGGGACAATCGCACCACCCCCCATGCCCCAATCACCAGCACGATCCCGATGACGAGGAGGAATCCAGCGAGAATTTTTGTGCGCAGGCTTCGAAACATAGTTTAGTTCCGCGCTCGTTTCACGACCTGATCGGCGCACGGTATTGCCATGTCCTTCAATGGGAGGAGTTGTGAGCGCCGATGATCTGCTCCAGATGATTCAATGAGTCGATCTTCCGGTCGATGGTCATTTCGAAGGCCGGTGCATCCCAGTAACCGCGATCTTCGAAGTAACTCTTTACGAGCCAGTTGTGCTTGAGGCCCTCCATAATTTCGGCAAAACGCCCGGAACCCAGGGCAAGCTTCGCTAAGGCATCGTTCAGCGCGTAGCTCGACTGAGCGAGGTTATCCGAAGCCGTCTTCGCATTATTATAGATATCGTCCTTTGTGAGCAATTTGCCGAGCGATCCCTCGCCGCGGTCGATTTTCGTGGTAATATCGTTGACGCGGTCGGAAAGCTGTTCGAAACTGTGCGAGACGCTGCGAACCGCGACCTTTGCGGTATCCATCACCACACGCGCGCTCGCCACCATTGCGTTGGCATTGAGATAGAGGGAACTATCGTTCACTAATTTTCCGAGCGTTCCATTCCCATTCGATATTTTGGAAACCAACTGCGTCGCTGCAAGCGCGACGGAATCCAACTGCGCAACCACTGCCGAAAGCGTATCGTAGATTTTCGTAAAATCCTGTGGCGCCTGACCCTGCAGCGTCGTGCCGGGCGGCACGGCGAGCGTCGAATCGCTGCCCATCGTGATGTTAATCAATTTATCGCCGATGATTCCCTGCGTAGTAATTACGGCTTTGGAATCGGTGTGAATCAGCTTCAGGGCATCGGTGAGCACTTTCAATGTGACGGTCACGGAATCGCGCGAATTGCGGGGCAATTGGATACTCTGCACGCTGCCGATATTGATACCGACCATGTCTATTTCCGCGCCGGGCCGAAGGTTGCTTACCGTCTCGAACCTCGCGTGCAGCATCGCCGTGGAAGAAAACAGTTTCTGATTACTTCCAAGGTAAAAGATAAAAACGATCAGAATGACGAACCCCGTGAGGACGAAGATTCCGATTTTCAATAATGGAACGGATTTACGCTTCATGGTGAGAAAGTATCATTACGTTAGGACGTTCACATCCGTTTCAGGCGCCGCGGCCGGTTCGGATTTCGCAGGCGCCGCGGCCGGTTGTTGTTCGTGCCGCCGTTCCTGAATAATCTTGTCATGCCGCTCCCGATCGAGCTTCGAGGCGGCCAGATAATCGCGGAGAAATTCGTCCTCGGAGTGTTGTAATTCATCGATTTCTCCTTCGAAGATCGCGTGTCCATCGTTCAACATCATCGCGCGATCCGAGACGGTAAACGCGGTTGGCAAATCGTGAGTGACGACGAGCGAGGCAATACCGAGCTGCTGCTGGAGTGTAACGATAAGTTCCGCGATGGAACTCGCCGTGAGCGGGTCGAGGCCCGTCGTCGGCTCGTCATACAGCATTAGCTCCGGCTCGATGACGATGGATCGTGCGAGCCCCGCCCGCTTCTTCATACCGCCAGACAATTCCGATGGCATTTTGTCGATCGCATCCTGCAATTGCACCATTTCCAGCGCCTGCACAATTTTTTTCTCGCGCTCTTGCGGATCGAGATCCGTATGCTTGACAAGATACATATCGAGATTCTCTCCAACCGTCATCGAATCGAAGAGCGCCGCACCCTGAAACAGGAACCCGATATTAGAACGAATATCCATTAACTGCAGCTCGTTCATGGCGGTTACTTCCTTGTCTTTGTAAAAAATCTTCCCCGAATCCGGAACGAGCAAGCCGACGATCAATTTCAGCAAGACGCTTTTGCCCGATCCGCTTTTGCCGAGCACGGCCACGGTTTCGCCCTTATGAATATCGAGCGTCACATCGCGCAGCACCGGATGATCGAAGGCAATCGCGAGCTTTTCGATGCGAACCAATGGGCCTTCTTCATGCGGCGCTTCTTTCGAATGGTGATGGAACGGATGGGGCATGTTTAGTAAGGCCAGAGCATCAGAGTTACTTTTACAAAGAGCACATCGAGGATGATAATAAGCAAAGAACTCGTTACCGCCGCATCCGTCGCCGAGCGGCCCACGCCCTCAGTGCCGCCTTTTGAATTGTACCCTTCATAACAACCGACGAGGCCAATGATGAACCCGAAGAAGATCGTTTTGGCAATGCCGGGTAAATAATCGGAAAATTCGACCCCGTTAATCACGGTATGGATGAACAGGCTGAGCGACATACCTGCCTCGATTCTTTCAACGAACCAGGAGCCGCCCAAGGCCACCAAATCGGCAATGATCGTAAGCAGCGGCAACGCGATCATGCAGGCAACAATGCGCGTGAACACGAGGTATTTGAAGGGATCGAGCGCGGCCACGTCCATCGCGTCGATTTGCTCGCTGGCTCGCATAGAACCTAATTCCGCGCCGATACCCGCACCCACCCGACCCGCAAGAATCACCGAAATCAGCACTGGCGAAAGCTCCCGCATCACACTGATCGAAACCATGACTGGAATGTATGCTTCCGCGCCAAATTTTATCATCGTCGGTCGGCTTTGCATTGTGAGCACCGCGCCGATCACAATGCCGACTACGATAACGAGCGAAAGCGACCGGTAACCGATCATATTGAGTTGCCGCACGATCTCCTTGAACTCGTAAGGTGGCCGTGACAGAGTTTTGACGAAACGAACACCAAATAGCCAAAGCCCGCCCAAAAGCACGAGCCCGCTCGTCCACCGCTTCATCGCCGGAGCATCTTCGGGGAGCGTTTCCAGCGCCGCCAAACTTTCGCCTTCCTTACTCATAATGGATTAGAACACTGCGGGAAGCAAGGTGTATTCCAACTCAACCGTTTTTTCTTAGGCAAAATTGTCGAAATTACCTCAGCTCGAGCCGAAAGAAAGGCCAGCCTGCGACGCCGACCGGAAAAGATTTCAGTGCAGAAGCAGAACCGGTAGCTTTTCGACCTGCCCATTCATGCGAAGGAGGCATTCATAGAGGCCATCGGGCAAGCCGGTAGGTTCCCATCTGAAGCGCTGCGTTCCGCTCGAAATCATTCCGGAAAATACGTGCGCAACTTCCGCGCCGAGGAGATTCACGACGGAAATTTCGGCATAGCCGCCGGTTTCCGAAGTGAAGGAAATGGTGGTCGATTGAGAGAAGGGATTAGGATTTGAGACGAAAGAATAGTTAACCTGAGGATCAGGATTGACGAAACTCGCTCCAAAATCGGAAAGCGGACGGCGATAGAGACCACTCCCACCCGATGAAATGCCTGCGAAGACAAATCCACGCTCGAACGCGAGGCCATCGACGGCATTATAGAAGCTCTGACCAGCTGGCAAGCCAGGGGATGGCTGCCACGAACCACCGGAATCAGCGGAAATAAAAACCCCGAAATTTTCATGCCCGGAAATCAAGTATGGAGAGGCAAATAGCAAAGATGTAACGCTTTGATATGGTGGCTGAAAACCGACCTCTAACCACGAAGCGCCACTATCGGAGGAGCGATAGACTCCGACTCCGCCGTCACCATCCGAGAACCTCGTTGATGCGAACATGATCGGACCAATTGCGGAAAACCCCGTCACGATTGTTTCTTCAAATGTTGGATCAACGCTTCCCCAAACATAAGTACCCACCTTTGAACGGAGAATGCCGACGCCACCTTCCAATTGGTCGCCGGTGCCTGCGAAGAGGTATCCATCGTTGACGGCGAGTGCGGTGACCGTGAAATCGACCACACTATCGGTCGTATCAAAATTAGCGAGGCTATTATTAATAGGATCCCACGTGCGGCCGCTATCCGTGGAAAGAAAAACGCCGTACCCCCGCGTTCCTGCAAAAAGTTGACCGCTATCGTAGCAGAGCGAAGTAATTCCGGTTCGCGTCATCGAATTGCTAATGGAATCCCATTGATCGCCGTAATCGGACGATTTCCAAATAGTTCCAGATGGAGTACCCGCAACCATTTCACCGCCGCCGAGGAACACAAGGTCAGCATCCCCTATGCTTAAGGTGTCCCATGTTACTCCGAGATCGGCGGAGCGAATCATCCCACTTCCGACGTGCGCATAGAGGTAAAGCCCGCCAGGATCAGAATCCAGCGAACCGAAACCCTCATCCGGCCCGATCTTTACCCACTGCGCCCGCAATGAGTCAGAAGAAAGTATGAGAGTGGAAATTAGAATTGCGAAAAATGCCAAAGTTCTATTCATAAGTTTTGCCCCCTACTTAGAAGACTCGCGAAACGTGAAAAGGTAACCGAAATAATGGATTTTAATCGCGAATAATTCGCCTGATTCAAAACGATCTCTGCTTGACATAGATTCCACGAAAGAGTGGAATAGCTAAAATGGATGCTCTCGAAAAGATTATAATTGCACATGGATTTGGAAACCGTGCTTGCCGAGAATGTTCGGGCATTTCGCAAACTACGAGGGCTTACCCAAAACGAATTGGCCCTCCAAAGCGGGCTGCACCGTAATTATTTAGCGGATATCGAAAGAGGTGAGCGAAATATCACTCTCGCTTCTCTCGTTAGGGTGGCAGCCGCGCTGAAAGTCGAGGTCCATGTACTCCTCACGCCAGGCTCGGCGCAGTGGTTTAAGGCAACATCAAAAAAATGAATTTCAGGCACTCCACTGATTAGTGTTGTATTTTTGTGTTCCGAACCTCGAATGAATCTCGGAAAATCGTATTTTACCGGGTCTTTTTGATCCAAATTCATAGGAGACAATAATATGAAGTATTCGATGTGTGCCTGGAAGCGAGCCCTCGCGGCTTGCTTTGGACTCGTTTTGTTGATTTGCGCTGCGGGGCTTCGAGCGCAGGAACCCTGGCCGCCATCGCCACTGGTTCCACCCGACACAACGCATTATAATGTGACGATGGAATATGGCGCAGTTGCATCGTTGCGTCGCCCGCCAGACAGCATGATCGTTCCCGGCGTACTTATGATTCGATTCCGGCGCGGGGCGCTCAATGATAGCACGCTGAGTCAGACCTTTTGGGAGTTTTTCTATGGGCATACCGCACATAAGAAGGGCGACGAGCAACCGCAGAGCGGCGGCGGCGGTGGGCCTTATGACGGCGTAAACCAGCCTCGCGGGTTTTTTCCCGCGCTACGTTCGCTTCTTTATGCCGATCAATTCTGGTTCGACAGCGCGGATAATATCGTGAACGATTCGGTGCTAAAAAACTTCCTACTGGCCAATAGCTGCCATTACCTTCATCGGCTGACTGCCGCCAGCCCAATTGACACCCTCTCAATCACGCGCGATGGCGATACCATCGGCTGCGATCATGCCGATTGGATGATCCTTCAAATGGATAGCGTCGTCAATCCGTTGCTCCTGACCGGTCTACTGATGGCCGAGTTCCCGCGCGATATCATCGAGGCTTTCCCTGACTACAGGGGCTCCGTTCTTCTGGGACGTGTGCCCGGCAATTCGAATTGGGAATGCCAGGTCTCCGATACGATGATTAACACCCCGTTGGCATGGGATCATGAGGTAGGAGATACAAATATCATCGTTGCTCACTATGATGTTGGATTCGACTACAGGCATCCGGGCTTCCTCGATACGGTGGTCGGAACTGGACACAAGATCGTCTTCAGCTGGGATTATGATGCCCACCACGATCAAGCCGAAACGTACCAAGGAAAAACTACCGATCATGGAACCGGCTGCATGGCAATGATCGGACTCCCTACGAACCGAGGGGATTCCATACCCGGGGGCGTTGCAGGAGGATGGGACCGCTGCCCGGAGGAACAGACACGATTGATAGAGGAAGGGGTGTGAGCCTCGCGGCGCTTGTCGGAAGCACCGGAGGCATTGATGCATTTGTACGCGCTGTTTTCGAGGCATCTGCGCATAGTGCAACATCCCCTTATGGCCTTGGCGTACACGTATTCAATACCTCCCTGGATTTGTCTTATGCCGGAGGTTATGAATCGGCCGCTCACGATGCCGTGAGCTATGCGTTCGAAAATGGCGTCGTGCAAACCGCTGCGCGCGCGGAGGATAGTTCCGTTGAGCCATCTTTAGGCGGAGTTCCAGCGGGTTATGAACCATCCTGGATTATTTCCGTGGGCGGGAGCGTCACGGATAAAACACGCTCGCCATCTTGTGATTATGGCGAGACAATGGATTTGCTGGCTCCGAGTGGCGATAACGAATTCGGGAACTGCGGCCCTCCAAACCTGAACTGGACTGCTCGCGTTAAAGATACAACGCCTCCGATCTATTATTATGGCGGCGAAAGTGGCACTTCCTTTGCGGCGCCACAAGTGGCGGGTTCCGCCGCCTTGCTGTTATCATCATTCTACCGGCAGGACACCGCGCACTTGAAGCATGTGGAACCAGAGGATATTCAGGGCATTCTCGATGCTTCGGCCTGGCGCGGCGATGCTGACAGGGATTCGCTTCCAACGCGCGACGAATGGAGGCAAACCAGCGGCTGGGGTCATCTCGATATTGGCAATGCCTATCAAATGATGGATACCACACTTTCGATTGCGTCGAGCAACTACCGCCTCTATCATGACAGCATAACGGACCTAAAAAAAATGTCGTTCACCGTTTGGGCACCGGATACGGGCGTAGTCCCCTATTTCTTCTACGTTCCCTCCGATGCTGCCTCGGCATTAGGCGTTGGCGGTCTCACCAATTATCGGGAGCGCCCCTATCTTCTCGACGCGTTCGGCAAGCGCTGGGAGTATATGGTTCAATCCCGAACGGTAATCGCGAAATATATCCTTCCCGACACTTTAGAGATGACAAATGCGACGCCGTTGTTCGCCTGGGGTTGAAGCGGCGGGCCAACCGCGAAGTCTGGTTGGAGCATGGCCCAGCAGAACTTCCAAAGCGGCTTCACGGAAGTATTTAATGGCACTGGGGATATGGAGAATGGTATTTCGCAATCCGGCGGCTATCAGGAAGGGATCGTCCACAACAACGATACCATTGAGGCTATTACGTACCAGTACAACGTTCTGGGGTTACGACACTGCCGATGGTCTTTATGATGCCTATCTAGGCCATTGCCCCCGCGATTCCGAGCTCGGCTTGAATTTTTCGGTTTTCGCAAGGCCGAAAATAGTTAGCGAAAGCGTCGCGGGATCAGTTCCCTCTTCGTGCGCGTCGCTTGAAGTTCTTCTCGATCCCGGAACGAATTCGGCGACGGCTTCCTACAACTTGCTTTCACCACTTCGTAACGCCCAAATCGAGGTGTTTGATGACCTCGGGCGTTTAGTGGCAACACTGTCGCATGTCTCTGCCAATCCGGGCTGGAACGAAATGCCATTGCCAGTCAACTCTCTGGCAAGCGGCGTCTATCTTTGCCGGCTTAGTGGCTCGGAACTATCGCTTGCGAAATCCTTTTCGATTGTGAAATAGAACGAAGTGTGACCGCAGCGCCACCGTTGGCGGTAGGTAGGTTGCTTCCGGTTGCGGGAAAGCCACTCCGGTTGGAGTGGCTTTTTATATGTGCCCTTTAGAGCGCAGTAACGTATGTTGAAATTTCTT
Organism: uncultured Bacteroidota bacterium; assembly: GCA_963702215.1. GTDB lineage: Bacteria > Bacteroidota > Ignavibacteria > Palsa-1295 > Palsa-1295 > PALSA-1295. The sequence goes on along the minus strand of OY969726.1, from coordinate 2,565,035 downwards.
TTCCAAAATCCTTTGCTGACTCTTGATTTTGCCATTTATATTGATTATATTAGCACCGTATTCTATGGGCACCCATTTCTATTAGCATCATAAAATACTTGCTCATTGAAAACAAAGGCATCGGTTCATGAACGCCGAAACCCAAAAGGGCCAAAATGAGCGATTTGGATAGTTTTCAATGAATTATGAACTCACACACACACAATCGGCACCTATTTTTTATAGAAAGCTCGTCACTTCCTCCGAAACACAAACGAAACCGTCACGCCGTCGAAGCCGAAAAGCTTGCGTAGCGTGCGTTCGAGGAATCGCTTATAGGAGCTGGGAATTTCTTCCGGGAAATTGGTGAAAAAGGCGAAGACGGGCGGTTCGGTTTTTACCTGCGTGATGTAGTTGATGCGCAGGTCGTGCCCGCGGACGGCAGGTGGCGGGGTTTCGGCGATGTCTTCGAGGAGCGTATCGTTTAGTTCCCGGGTCGGAATCCGCTTTTTGCGTTCCTCGAACACTTTTATCGCGGCTTCGAGCGGCTTTGTATGCCGCTGGTGCGTGAGCGCGCTGATGAACAGAATCGGAATATATTCGAGGGTTTTAAATTGTTCGCGAAGTCGTTTTTCAAAATTCGCGGACGTCATCGTCGTCTTTTCAACGGCATCCCATTTATTGACGACGATCACCGCGCCTTTTCGCGCGTCGATCACTTCGTTAACGATTTTCGCGTCCTGGCTTTCCATTCCTTGCGTGGCATCCAGGAGGATGAGGGCCACATCGCATTCCTCGATGGCCTTCATCGTGCGGATGGTGGAATATAATTCCAACGCATTGCTTACGTATTTTTTGCGGCGAAGTCCTGCGGTATCGATGAGGATGATTTTTTGACCGTAATAGCTATATTCGGTATGAAGTGTATCGCGCGTGGTTCCCGCGATGGGCGTGACGATCGCGCGGTCATATCCCAAAAGCGAATTGAGGTAGCTGGATTTGCCAACATTCGGCTTGCCGACAATGGCAAGCTTCATCGGGGCTTCCGCGTCCGGCGAGACCACATCCGGCGGTGGGAATTTTTTCAAAATCTCGTCCAGCAGATCCCCGATGCCGCGGCCATTAATGGCGCTGACCGGAATCGGCTCGCCCAATCCGAGCGGATAAAATTCACTGGCGGCCAGCGGCTCGCGGGAAGCCATATCCGCTTTATTCGCAAGCAAAAAGATGGCTTTGCCGGATTTTCGAAGCATCTGCGCAATCTCACTATCGAGCGGATGAAGCCCGGCCGTAACATCGGCGACGAAGAGAATCACATCTGCTTCATCTATTGCAAGCTGCGCCTGCTCCCGAATGGCGCGCTCGAACACATCTTCAGAGCCGGGAACTACCCCTCCGGTATCGACGACGTTAAAATCCACGCCCGCCCAATCGGCGCGCGCATAATGGCGGTCCCGCGTCACGCCGGATTCCGCGCCGGTAATCGCGCGGCGTTCGCCAATGAGGCGATTGAACAGCGTCGATTTGCCGACATTTGGCCGGCCTACGATGGCGAGAATTGGAAGCACGGAACCTTAACTTTCCAGCCCGCGCAGGAAGGCCTGCGCTTCCGGGGCATTGGGCGCGAGGATAGCCATGAACCGCTCGAACGCAGCACGCGCGGGGGCATTTTCGTGCTCGGTGAAGGCGAGGATGAGATTGCGGATCATTCGAAGCAAAATTGCACGCGGAGGCGAGGGGTCAAGAAACTGCTTGTGAAATGGCAATCCGGAGGAATAAAGATAATGTTTGATATCGCGCTCTCGCAGAATCATGCCCGTATTAAAGGCGTCGATAAAAATCGGATTGCCGGGAAGGCCATCGTAGCGTACCAAAAAATGCCCTGGCGCACTCGCGCCGCTAAAGGGCAAACCCAAACGGGAGCGCGTGACGAGCAGAAAAATACTGGCGAGCGAAATCGGAATTCCGGTGCGGCGTTCGAGCACCCGGTCGAGGTAGCTATTTTCCGGCTCCAAAAACTTCGACTGGTTCCCCCGAAACCGGAGTTCCTCGAAAAAGAATTGATTCACCTCATCGAGCAATTCCAGCGCCGAGGATATGCCCGCGATGCGCACGTTGAGCGATTGGGCGAAACCATCGAGTTCCGCCCGAATTTCGGCAGCATCCAGAAAGGGATTTCCGAAGCGCGCGATCAGCAGCAAGCCTTCTTCGAAGGCACGCCGGCTCCCGCGAGCAAGGCGGAAGTTCAGCGCTTCGAATTCCGCGGCAAGGCCCTCTGCATTGAATTGGGTTGCAATCGCTTCCGCCCGCGATTGCGCTAATGGGTTCCGGGAGTCCTTTGCAAATTCGGTAAGCGGCGAAAGGATTTCCGATGGTTGTCCGCACGCGTGGCCGCGCTGAAGAATGCGTTCCATGACGGCGCGGGCGACGCGTTCGTCCGGATCGTCGAGCAGCGAGAAAAGCGAACGCAGTTCCACGTCCGGCGTTGCCCGCACCGGCGCCGCCCGAATCGTTTCGTCGCCCATAGCCGGAGCGGTCTTTTCGTGAGCCATTATCTCTGCAGGCACGTTCATACTTATTGATCAAACATGGGAGATGGGCAAATGAAATCCTTTAAAATGCCGTTTGGTCACTTTTCATCCGCTATCTTTGAACGGAATGGGACGCACTGTTCTTGCCGCAATACTGGCCGCCGGATTAGTTCCGCTTTTGCTCATCGTTGCGATTGTAACCCAGGATGCACATGGGCAGGGAACGGACACGGCATCCGCCAACCCTGTAATCATTCCCGGCTTCGTGATCCCCAACGGGCTGCATCTTTCGTTCGATCATGTGCTTTCCATTTATGAATGGAGCGGGAAATTTCTCGATAAGCGTTCTGCGGTTCCCGGCGTAGCGGGTTCCGCCGACGACACCGTTGAACTCGATGCTGGGTCCCGATTCCTCGAAGATAATCGAATTACCACCACTTCCACATCCGCCTTTTTCTACGCCGATGATCCACTCTGGCGCGGTCCCGTTGCGCCGTTCGTTAGCTTTCTCGGAAATTCTTATGTTACCAGCGGGCTTCCGGGGACGCAAGCAGCCTACCTCATCACTCGTGAAATTAATGGCTTCGGCGCTGCCGGCCTGCGTTATCGACCGGAGGCGACGGATTTAGATTTTTCTGCTTCCGCTGGCCTCGCACAGGAATCCCAATCCGAGATTAATACCGAAGGTGTCGTGGCAAGGGGAAGTATTCTCGCACCGCAGGAAAATTTAGGAAGTAACACGATAGCATTCTGCGAGTCTTTTCGGCGACGAGCGGTTTTTTAGCGCTCGAAGCGAACGGTATTCGAATGATTGGACAGCACTGGCAGCGACCAGCCCAATCGGCGGGCCTACCACGCCTGACAGCAACCATGCATATATCGATGCGAGCCTCGAGCGGCGGGATTTTTTCTTCAGTACGGATTCGCTCGGCGTCGCGTCCTCTTCCGGCCCCGTCAAACAAGAGCGGACTGCGCTGGCTTTCAGCCTGCGCGATTCCATCAATTATCCGATCGTTCCGAATGCACTCACAAGCACGATCGACGCGGAATTCGAACCGGGAACCATTACTCGCACGAGCGATATTTCGGCTAGTCAGCTTACTTCATCGAGCTTCTCGTCGCTTTCTACGCTGCTGGTTCCGAACGACATATCGGAACTCCGTCTTGCATTTGCCGGAAGGCTCGATCTTCTGGCTTCGTCCGCATGGTCGGCCCAGGGGCGTATGAGCTATGAGGAAAACTCGCAGGATGTCTCGCTGCTCTCGAATGCACTGCCCGGCGTCGATCCGGCAACGGTAACTAAATTCGCAACGACACTTGAAGAATCCAGCTTCTCACAGCAGGTAACCCAAGCCGGAACCAGCCTCCGGTACACGCCGAACGCCCAAGATACGTTCGAAACCGAGTTCAATGCGAACTTACTGAACTACGATACGCCAAGCCCCCTCAACGATGACGACCACGATAACCTCATCACGAGCGCCACGCTTCGCCTTGGACGGCGCTTCAGGGAGGATCTGGATGGCGGCCTCACGCTGCTTGCCGCCCGAACCCACTTAGTCTATTTGAATAGTAGCCGCAGTGCGGAGAACAACGTCTCACAATCGCTTGCGCTGTTTTCCTATGCGAATTACACCACACCACAATTACTGGCCTGGGCAAGCGGCGAAGTGTACGCCAATTATACTGTCCTCGATTATCTCGATTCCATTCCGCTCTTAGCCGGCGTTGGGAATTATTTGCTGCGCGGACTCAGCCTTTCGGATTCCATCATGGTTCCGCTCGGCATTCATCCGCTCGCCGATGCGGGGCCGATCACCTTCGAAGAAGGAGCCACGCTCCGTGTAAGTGAACGCGGCAGTTACGATGTTGCCGGATTCAGCGAAGTACTGAGCACCCGAGTTACGGAACTTTCCGCCACGCTTCTGGCTGGAATCACATCGTTCGAAAGCCGGGCGCCGTGGAAAATCCGCGCCGGAGTCCAGGCTTTTATCCTGAGCCGATCCGGGCCGAACGTCACAGACCCAGAATTGGGAACCCCGTTTCAGGAACTCGAACGGCAGACCCGCATCGGGCCGCTCGTCACGCTCTCCCTCTTACGCTCGGCTCCGACGGGACCGGCCCTCATCGGATCGGTCTGGTACTCCGTCATCAAGGACGAAACCTTCGACATTCCCTCCCTAACCCGCACGCCGCAGCTCGAAAGCCACCTCAGTGTCCAGTGGATGTTCTAGGCGCGGATGCCGAGGTGACGGTCCCATTGACGCCGCCAACCGCCGTTGCACTCTGCGACGCTTGCCATTCCACAAAATGCCCGTAAAACTTCAGCCACGCGCCTTCGCCGCTGCGGGAATTCGAAGTAATATAGACGTTCTTGTAAAAGTTACCGGGCGACCGATGATCCGCCGATAGCTTGATCTGAAGCTTCGTGGCTTGCCCCGGCGCGACGTTGCTATCCGCCAGCGCCGCGATCGTGCAGCCGCACGTCGGGCGAACCTGCGTGATATGCAGCGGCGCATCGCCGGCATTCTTGAGGAGGAACGTCCGCTCGGCGAAGCCCTTGTTGGGAACCGCACCGAAATTCGACGCGCTCGTATCGATGATGAGCAGCGGGCCATGCCCGGGGGCGACGGCCGTTACGGGCCGCCTGGCCTGCGCGCTCGGCGAAAAAGCGACGGAAACCACCATGGCAAAGGCAAGAAGGAGTAGAGGTATTTTTTTCATATCGAATCTCAAAAAAATGTGATGGAAAATTTGCAACACCGGTTTGCGCCGGATAATTGCGATATTCTAATGTGGTTCGGCGTTGAAATCATTGAACTTAGCGTCTTTTTTTTGAATTTTCATTTAATGAACACCAGTTCCCGATAATCCAAAATATTTTAGGATTTGCACCCGCGCGCGTTTGTGCTTCATGAATCCATCGCTTTTAGCCCGTTTTTGCCATTCCTTCCTCGCGGAGTTCCTGAAGCTGAGGGAGTTATGGGAAACCCGGAAATAATTTCAAGTTCAATGAAGTATTACCACGGGCCGAGCAAAGGAATATCCGCCCAAGCTGTATCGCAACATATAAACGCCTGCCGGGAGAGTCGAGACGTTGAAAACGAAGTTGGAGGTGCTGCCATTATTGCCGAGATTAGCGAGGCTGGAAAGATCCATTACTTTTTTGCCAAGCATATCGAGCAAATCCGCCGAAAGCGTGGCACCGGGCTGACTCCACATGCCACTCAGATCAACATGAATGTGATCCCCCGCGGGATTGGGATACGTTTCGATCCAGAGGAAATCCCCCGGGTTCCAGCCGAGATTGTTTTGTACACTGGCCGGAATAGAGCCTGGAGGCCACGAGCGAATAAAAAGGTTACCTTCGTCCATCGCAAAGAGCGTCTTGGAATTCAAAAACACATGGCCGCTTAAGGGATATCCGCCTCCATCGTATGGTGGGAACCGGACGGTATCTGGTTCCCAGCTTGCTCCACCATTTGTAGTATAGAAGTTGAGGTGATTATCTCCATTGTGCGATGTCCCCGAAGCGAATCCGAGTGTATCGTTGAGGAATTCGATATTAATTGGATTATTTGTTTGTAGTTGAAACGCTTCCCAATGTTCTCCACCGTCATCGGTGCGAAAGTACTTTCCACTATCGCCCCCCAAATATCCGAGCATTCGTGTTCGGAAAAAGACGCTATGAGGGTTAAAAGTTGGAAGGGATGTAAGTGGGAACCAAGAAGCGCCTCCATTTGTGGTGCGAAGCAAGTCCGTATGTCCATAATAGACATTGTTCCCCCCGCTTGTATCGATATCGACGTACACGGCAAGCACATAGCTGTACTGCGAATCGAGAACGAATGGATCGGCAAGCGAACTCGCATACGGAAAGGCGTTTGGATATGGAGAAGTTTTGTCTTTGGATATTTTGGAGCTGGTCCACGTCGTTCCCCCATCCGATGTTACGCCAATATCCATTCCGGAACCATCCGAACCGCAGCCCGCCATGCCGTGCCACGCAACGGTTCCGAAGCCCGGATTTCGATCAACGCTATCCCAAGTGAGCCCTCCATTCGTTGTTCCAACCGTCACGCCCATTGTTAGAAATGCAAGGCCCGAATCCGACGAGGTGAAGTGCGACCCACCCACCTGGAAATTTGCAAGGGTATCGAGGGTTCCATAATAAGAACCGACATACCATACCTCTTGGGAATTCCAAGATTGCCCATCGTCCGTTGATTTTGACAGATATCTTCCGGTAAGCAGAATAGTATCCCCGAAATTCTGGCAGTCTCCGCCGGTGAATGCACACTCGTTCGAGATCGTCCAATCATACCCATTCATGGATCTAAAGACTATGTCGTCGGTTCCAACCGCGAGCGCCCCTTCCTTCGGGTCGTACAATGCTCCAATTATCGTTTGCGATCCGTTAAATGCAGAGAGGAGATATGCCTCGCGAGCATCGTCGCTCAGAAGTGCGGAATTCATCGTTGTGCCAAAGTCATTTGAATAATAATACTGGCTCGCCGGCCCGAATGCGAAAATTTCCGAGTCGTTCATAATCTTGATAGCGTATAACGGACCGTGCCCGCTCGCAGGAACCTCGTGGAACGTCCAGGACCCACCGCCGTCGATGGTTGTCCAATAATATCCCCACGCACCGATAATTCCTGTGTCACGGCCCTTAAAGTCCATGCATAGTGGGCCGAGCGAATCTGCGGCAACCGGCAGAAGCACGCTTGACCAATGCACACCGGCATCCGTTGTTCTGAAAAAGCTGCTGTCGGAGTTGAGATCGGTATTTGCTCCTCCGACAAAACCATTTTTTGCATCTATAAAATAAATAGAGGTCAAGCCATAAATCACGGGGGTTTGGTAGCTCGCCCAGTCTCTTCCACGGTCGGTCGTTCGGAAGACCCTGCCGAGGAGATCACACGTGTACAAAGTGTCGGCTTGAGGATAAGCGAGTTTAGATAGAGGTGCTACTGGAGGAGTGAGCGAAGTCACGGGGAGCGACGAGCGCGTCCAGGTGGACCCGCCATCGCTGGTCAAATAAACATTATTGTATTCTTCGATCACCGCTCCATGCAGGGAGTCCGCCCACGCAATATCCATGAGGTCGGCGGTATCGCTGATTATGCGATGAATCCATGTCGAGCAATAGTCATGTGAGTAATAGATATACCCATTCGCAGTGCTGGCGGTGATCGTCGTCGCTGATTGTCGTGCAAGAGCAGTGAACCTAATAGTTCCGATCTGCTCCCAGGAACCATCGGGTGCCTGAGCACGTATGGATGTGAAGGCCGGCAGACTAAGCAGAATGCTCGCTGCGATTGAAATCGTTTTTTTATTGTGTTTTTTCATCTTAAATCCTTTTTTTCTAAACACGCCTGAAAGATCAAAGTTACAATTGCCGACTACTTAAAAACTACTCAGATAGAAATCCGAGTACCCGCTTTACAGCGGGTACTCGAATCATTCATTAATTGTCCGGCCAAGCGGGCGGACAGGTAATCCCCGTGCATGGAGATACACAAGTGTAGCCTACCACTTGCGTGTTCACGAGCTTATGGTGGAAGCCATTTGCATCGCACTTTATCTCGTATTGGTTTAGACACCATCCATGCTGATCACAGAATTTGTGCTCAAGCCTGTAGGTATGCGAGCTCGGGTCCCAACTGATCACCGTCTTCCAGCACGACACGGAATTTTCCTCCCAGTATGTCGTGCTGGTAAAATTCGATGGACACGGGAAGTGGCACGGGTTCGTCACGAAGAGTTCCCAATTCGCCTGACCCAGCCAATCGTCCCAGTTGGTATCTGGATGGCCACCGACAAGAGAATCGTTGAGCAAATAGAAGCACTGTGAGTCAACGCATATTTGCGTAACCACATAGTCGTTATTGGTTCCTCCCGACTTGAGATTCGTTGTGCGGCACCCGTAACAAATCTGCACCGGACACCCGAAGATGGTTGTGTCGATCGCTCCCGGATTCCAGGGAACGCTCGCCGTGCCTCCTACATTGTTGGCATTGTCCGTGGGAACCGTGCAACTATCGCAGGAAACAGTCTGCGCATTTGCACTTTTTCCGACGAACATCATGCAACAACATAGCATTGCAATCGCGGCCATCGCCGCGAGTTTTGTTGCGATTTTTTTGTTTTTCATTGTTGTTGAGTAAATGTGTTAAGAATCCCGCCGCCGGGAAATCCGGCAGCGGCTTTCGAAATCAGGAGAGACCGCGCATCCTTGAAAGACCGCGCGGTCTTTTCCTTTTTCAAAAACTTGTTGCAAGAACTCCGCATTAGTCTGGCTCCCCTTCATCGATTACATCGATCGCGTTCGGCGCGGGCCACATCACCTCGACCTGCTCTCCGCTCGGGAGTTGGATGAGGGCCTTCTGGCCTTGAGGGATCGTTTGGCCGTTAATCGTTACCGAGAGGGCTGTGTCCCCGATTTGGGTAAAGTCGGTCTCGTTGCTCCCGACGTTCAGGTAGTAATCTCCCACCGAAGTGGAAATCGTCACCTCGCCGAGGGCATCGGCCTGCTGGTTCGAGATTTGAAATTGAATCGTGTCCGCCGCCGAGGCTGCGGCCCGGTTCGCGAAACTGAGGGAAGCGGCGAGCATGAGGAACGCGGCCAGGAAAGCATGAGCGGTCATGCGAGCCGCGGTGCGCTGAAGAGTGAGTGTTTTCATATTTTGGGCTTTCTGAAAGTTGTGGGTAGTTTCGTCTTCGTTCAGGCCGCAAAAATACAAGAAGAAAAATGAATATCCAAGGCACTTTTTTATTAAGAATCTCCTTCGATCAATTCGAAATTGCTCCTTTTGCTTCGTTCTTATTCTATTTCATTTTATCCATGGAACTATACGCGAGCATTCATTAACACTTACAGCAATATATTCTGCAAATAGGACATAGAGTTTATGGCTTCTATTCATCATTTGCGGGAACTTGCAAGAATTGCGCAAACTTTTGGCAATAAATCAACCCGCTTACTGTTTCAGGCACCAAAAAATCTTGGGCGACCATCGAAAGTCAAGCGCCTTGCCATCAAATTTGCGGAGCCGCTGCCAGCCGGGACTTCCGTGGCAAGCGGGCCTTCCGTTGCCACAGGGATGCCCCTCTCGGAAATGGAGCGGGCATGGGCCGGGGAAATCTTAGATTGCCGCGAATACGACCGGCGCTACATCGTGCTGCGCAGCAAAATCAAGCGCCTTATGCTGCATCGACTGTTTCATCTCGACATTCGGAGTGGGGAAGACGCGGGTCTATGCCTTCCTCAAAATGCTGCTGCTCCTGCAAAAATATAATTTCAACGTGCGGCGAACGGAGAGCCGCGGAAAGCGATATATCTGGCGATTCCATCAGTTTGGGCACGAGGCAGTCGATGAGAAGGAATCGCTCACCTATGAGCTGCTTTGGGAATGGATTACAGACTATGTAAAGAAATTACCGGTTTTGGAGCCACAGCCCGCTGAGTTGACTAATTTTGTACCGGATCTTTCTCTGTTAAATTCATAACTAAGCAATTGCTATGCTTCCAACAATGACGATCGATACCGGTAACACCGGTTTTATGCTTCTGTGTACGAGCCTCGTCATGCTCATGACGCCCGGGCTTGCGTTCTTTTATGGCGGATTAGTGGGCCGCAAAAACGTGCTCGCCATCATGATGCAGTCCTTTGTTTCTATGGGCTGGACGACAGTGATATGGTGGGCGTTCGGATACTCGCTCTGCTTTTCGGGCGGCGCTGGCGGCGTGATCGGGAACCTGGATATGGCATTCCTGCACGGGGTGAATCTCATGAGCCCTTCGCCAATAAATTCCACGATACCGGTCATTGTGTTCATCGCTTATCAGATGATGTTCGCAATCATCACGCCGGCCTTGATAACCGGGGCGTTCGCGAACCGGGTAACGTTTAAGGCCTACATGCTATTTCTGACGGGATGGCTCCTCTTCGTCTATTTCCCGTTCGTTCACATGATTTGGGGTGGCGGAATTTTGGCGCAATGGGGCGTGCTCGATTTCGCGGGCGGCATTGTGGTGCATAATATCGCGGGAATGGCGGCGTTGGCTTCGGTGCTATTCGTCGGGCGGCGGCATGTGATCGACCGAGGGCCGCATTCAATTCCGCTCGTTGCGCTGGGAACCGGATTACTTTGGTTCGGCTGGTATGGCTTTAACGCCGGCAGCGAGTTCCGTGTGGATAGCGTGACGGCGAGCGCCTTTCTCAATACCGATCTCGCGGCGAGCTTCGCGGCCATGACGTGGATGTTCGTGGAATGGTTCTCGACACGCAAGCCGAAGTTCCTGGGCCTGCTCACGGGCGCGGTAGCCGGGCTTGCGACGATTACCCCGGCGGCGGGATTCGTTTCGCCACTATCCGCGGTGATTATCGGTGTGGTGGCCGGACTTGTTTGCTACTGGGCCGTGATGCTCAAGAACAAACTCAAATGGGACGATGCGCTTGACGTGTGGGGCGTGCATGGCGTCGGCGGCGCGCTTGGAATTATTCTGCTCGGCGTGCTGGCGGATTCCGATTTCAATCCGGCTGTTCATACGAACGGCCTGCTGCTTGGGAACGCAACATTCTTCGGGAAGCAGTTGGCCGCTGTGGTTATTTCCTCCGTGTGGGCATTTCTATTCACATATCTAATGCTATACGTCATCGATAAGATTACGCGCGTTCGGGTGCCGCAGGAACAGCAGATCGTCGGCCTTGATGAGTTCCTGCACGGGGAGATTGCGTATTTGGAACCGTTGTAGATCGCGGCGCGTAGGTCGGCGCTTCCAGCCCGACCTGCGCGATGCTACTTTCGTAATTCCGGGAAGTCTTTTCGGAACTTCTCCACCTCTGGCCGCGTGACGCCAACGATGTACGGCTGATCTGGATGGTTGCGATAATAGCGCAGGTGGTACGCTTCCGCCCGCCAGAATTTCGTGAACGGCGCAACCTGAGTAACGATCGGAGACGAATATCTTCCTGATATTTGCCTGATATAAGCTTCTGCTTCGCCCTGTTGCTCGGCGTTGCGATAAAAGATTGCCGAGCGGTATTGCGGGCCTTCATCCGGGCCCTGGCGATCGACCGTTGTGGGATCGTGCTCGGCAAAAAAAACTTCGAGCAGCTTCTGGTAACTAATTTGTGTAGGATCATATTCGACATCGACCGACTCGGCATAGCGCGTGGTCCCGGATCCAACTTCCTCATAACTCGGATTCGGTTCCGTTCCCCCGCAATAGCCAGGCAGCGCGTTTTTCACGCCCTTGATTTCGAGGAAGATTTCCTCGGAATGCCAGAAGCATCCCATGGAGAAGGTCGCGTGCTGGAGCGTGGAATCGTCGTCGAATTGTGCAACGGCGGCCTGAGCCGCTGCTGGTTTAGAAGAACCGTTGCAGGCGACAATGACAGGCCCCATTACCGCAAGGGCGGATAAAACCGAAAGCATTCCTTTTCGTGACATAGCATCGTTTGACGGAACGGCATTAGGATGGTTTCAGCATTCAAGTTCGATAAAATTTCGGTTTTCGACCACGGGCGGTTTTTTTGTCGTATCTTTGCAACCGTAAGTTGAGAGCGGTTCCGCTGCTCGCCTGTTATTGAGGTTTTCAATCATTTTTCAAGAGGGTGTTAGCATGAAAAAGAGTTTGATTTTGTTTTTTCTGATTCTTCCCGCTTTTAGTGGATGCTGCCCAAGCAAACCAACACGGACTCGGGGCACTACGACTAAAATCATGCCTCCTCAAGTCGTGGGTGGGACCGCTGGAAATATGACCGTAACAATACCGCCGAATGGCAACAACGTGCTTTTTTCAGTGCTGTTTATTGGTCCATCTTCGCAAACCGTAACGATAAATGGAACCTTATTCAGCTCGGCTACTCAGAATGGTCTTTGGTCATCGACTGTTGTAAATCAAAACGGTGCTCAACAACAAATTATCTTTGCTGCTCAAATTAATAATGCAGCCTATCCGAATGTGAATAGCGCGCCTGTCGCGGCGGGTCTAAACGAAATTGGGTTTGACGCGACGGATTATTCAGATGCTGGAGGGCAGAACAAGACGGTGATTACAGTCTTGGATTTAGGTGGTATCGAATAACTAATTTCTGACGACACTAATATGAAGGAGATAGAAAGTTCCATTTTCGCAAACACCACGACGAAGGTTATGCCTCCGGCGGATGCCACGAAACCCGTAGCGCTCACAATTGGAGAGAATGCGAATAGCATCTTAATTTCAGTTTGTTTTGGAGGACCGAACGCAGGGGCTCTAAAGCAAACCGTAACGATAGCGAATATCACAAGTGGCGGGAACGTTCCAGTCGCTCAATTTACTAGTGACCCAAGTATTTTTGGCATTTGGCAAACCATTCAGATAGGGTCGAGCGGTTCATCTCAAGATTATGCTGTTAAAGCGTCAATACAGGGTTCGGCCTATAGATTTGTGCCAAGCATCCCGCCTTATGGATCAACGCTTCCATTGCCCACACCACTGGGAATGTGTGCAGCGTTATACTCAGACACCAATGATAATAACGGTAATAATGTGACTGTCCTTGTTCAGGATGCAGGGGTCACGAATCCATAGCTGATCCCTGTTTCTCAAACGCAACTTTTTCGTGCTTAACCAGTTCTTCGAGCTCCTTCACAAGCGCTTGAAACTCACGCTCGCACGCAGCGTCTTTCGTTTCGAGTGAGTGCGTGCGCGTTTCTTCAATTTCACGGTAACCTTCATCTATCGCCCTTCGGAATAGAGCGATCTTTACTTGTGGTTTTCCGAGTTTGTCATACAGAGAGCCGAGATTAAATAAGGTTTGACCCCCGAGCGACTTCTTTTTGATGAGGTGCGTCGCACATTCCTCAGCCTGTTGCCTCATTCCGGCCCAAAAAAGAACGAAACCCATTGATAGGGCTGCGTCTTCGTCGTTGGTTTCACGGAGGAGGAGCCGATCAAAAGCTGGAAGTGCTTTTTTTGCAACTTCTTCAAGTTGATCTTTTCTTCCATCAGCATCTAACGCGCTCAGTAAGTTGAAATAACCCATGATACTCTCCACTAACTCCGTAACGCGTTGAAATGCCCCGACGGCCGCGGAATGGTTGTTCTGCGTCATGTAGATGCTTCCAAGTACATTAAATACATTGTAGTTTTTCGGATCAAGTGCGGCCGCACGTTCGAGAATCGAAACAGCAACTTCATTGTCTCCTCTAAGCCACGCTATCATTCCCCGAATCCAGAGTGACTTCAATGTCTCGCCATTAATTGCTTCTGCTTCGCAAACACACTCTTCCGCTCGTTGAATCCACCTCGTTTCGCGAGAGTATTCCCGATAATAAACGCAGCATACCGAAGCAATGCCGATGTACGCTTGCGCATATTTCGGATCCAGCTTCAACGCCTGCTCGTATAAATCCAGCGCACGGAGGTAACTTTCCTTCGTGAGATAATACTGTTCATGCCGGCCTTTAAGATAAAGCTCATACGCTTCGGCATTTTCGGTTCCGCGGTCTTCCATTGCTTCTTTTTCTTTGGGCGTGAGTTTTAGCTTCAGAGCGTCCGCAATATTCTTCGAAACTAATTCCTGGAATGCGAAGACATCCTCGAATGTGCCATCGAATTTATCAGACCAAAGCTGTTCGCCGGGCAGGGTATCGGTTAGCGAGGCATTGATGCGAATTTTATCGTTCGCTTTTCGAACGCCGCCTTCGATAAGATAGCGCACGCCAAGTTCTCCGGCGATCTCCCGGCTCTTTTTATTGTGGTCGCGGTAATGAAGCACATCGGATCGTGCCGGAACTTTCACGTGTTCGATATGGCCGAGCGTAGAGATGAGTTCGTCCATCATGCCATCGGCGAACCATTGGTTATCGTGCTGCGGGGAGAGATCGTCGAAGGGCAGCACGGCGACGCGGATGGACGGGTCGGCGTCGCTCGAAATGAGGGGCAGGACTTCCGTTGCCTCGACTTCTTTCAGCAATTCGAGCGCGTGGAGAATGGCAGGGCGATCGTGATAACTTACACGCTGGATACCGGCAAGGGAATATTCGAAATGCCTGGGCAGCGTCACACGCTCGATGACGACCGGAAGGATATTCCTTCCCTTTTCGGAAGCAAGTTGAACCTCGCGGGCAACATTGCGCGAGGCGATCGAGGCGGGGGAGAGGAGCACCAGCATCGTCGAGCATGTGTCGATGGCTTCGACAATTTCGGCGGACCAATTTTTCGCGCCGCCAATTCCCCCCTGATCGATCCAAACCGAAAATCCGCGCCCGCGCAGTTCCTCGGCAAGCATCAGCGCTTCGCCGCGGTTCGGTTTTGCGTAGGATATAAAGAGCTCGGCCATGAAAGTGGGTATAGACAATTTGGAACAGGAAGGGTCGGTGGGAAGTGTCCTGCAGTGAATTACTCAAATTATCGATTTTACGCTGCTTTTTCTTTGCGTGCGAATCGTAAAAACCCCAAGGGCGAGCAGAAGAAACAAAGCGAACCACGCGAGTGAAAGCAGCACTTGCGCGAACGGGAAGGCGTGGGTAAATCCACCGGAGATGCAGAGTTGCATCGGGCCATAGGTCGGGAAAAAATGGAGGAACGCTTTATTGGCCACGGGATTGTCGATAGGAACTTGCAGGAAGGTATCCATCTGGCTGAGCATGATGACGATAAAAAATCCCGCTAACTCGCTGCGCAAGAGCATCCCCAGCAGCATACCGAAACTGGCATAAATCAGCGATGCGAGGAAGAAGGCCATCCATATCTCAAATAGCTGGCTTGGGGACGACCAAAAGAATAGCAGGATAATTAGCGTGTAAACGGCCACGATGGCCGTGGTCGCAACCAGCGTGGTGGCTTTGGCCAGCACGAAGTTCAAGCGGCCAAGCCCTGCACGGGTCAGGCGGCGGTCGAAGGCGAGCGAGTGCCGCGCCGAATGGAAAAACATGAAGCCTAAAATCATCGTCAGGACGTTCAGGCCGGCAGTGAGTAATACTTGCTCGCGGCCATTGGCAAGTAGGAACGTGCCGGTCGATGCCAGTAAAAATGGGACCGGCGTAGTGGGCGTCATTGCCATCAGCATCTCGTACCAGATTGGAACGAACACCACGAGCAGCCCGAAGGCAAATTTATTATTCAGTTGCTCGCGGATGCTGAACTTCAGGGCCGTAAGATATTGCTTCATGCCGAAGCCTCCTTCAGGATGCCATTTTCGAGTTCCAGCAGTTTGTCGAATTTTTCGCGCTCGAAAACGAGATGCGAAATAATGACGATTGCTTTGCCCGCCTGTTTTAGTTCTGCTACGATGTTCCAGAATCGAAGGTAGGTTTCCCAATCGAATCCCTGATACGGCTCGTCCAGAAGCAGAATCGACGGCTGATGCATGAGCGCGAGCGTGAGGTTGAGCTTTTGCCGCGTACCGCCGCTCAGGTTCCCCGTCTTTTCCTCTTCGAACTTGCGAAAATGAAGCTCATCGAGCAAATGGCCGGCGTAATCCAAACTGCGGAGGCGATACGCCACTTTGAAATACTCGACATGCTCGGCAATGGTCAGAGAATCGTTCACAACGGGATCCTGCGGACAATACCCGATGGCACCGTGTACCGTGACGGCACCATGATCGGCTTTCAGTTCGCCGGCGAGAATTTTAAGGAGCGTCGATTTGCCCGAGCCGTTTTCGCCGACCACGCCGGTTAGTGTTCCGGCCTCGACGCCAAAGTCGATGCCTCGCAAGACATGGTTCCTGCGATAGCTCTTTTGAATTCCCTGACAAGTGAGAAGTTGCATCCCGCGCGTCCCGTTACGTCAAAAACAGAAAACTCGGCACAGCGTGCTGTGCACCCAGATCGAACATAGGCTGCTATTTTCGAATTCCACTTTGAACGCATTCCTTTTTAGAGTGTTTGAGTCATCGTAGAAACCATTTTAGCGTGCGTTCTCAAACCCCAATGAATTGCGTCGGTATTATCCTAGCCGGAGGCTCGGGCTCCAGGCTCCATCCCTGCACGACGGTTACGAATAAGCATCTCTTGCCCATCGGGGAGATGCCGATGATCTTTTATCCGATTCGCAAGCTTGTCGCAGCCGGAATAACCGACATTCTCATTGTAACGGGCACGGAGCACATGGGCGATTTCATCTCCTTGCTCGGGTCTGGGAAGGATTTTGATTGCGCGCTTACCTACCGCGTGCAGGATGAAGCGGGCGGCATAGCTCAGGCGCTGGCACTTGCGGAACGATTCACTGGCGGGCAACCGATGTGTGTGATGTTAGGAGATAACATCTTTGAGCATTCGGTCACGCCGCTGATTGCAGAATTTCTCGCGGAACCGGATACGGCTCGCATTCTCATCAAGGAAGTTCCGGATGCAGAGCGTTTCGGCGTAGTAGAAATGAACGGAACGAAAGTAGTGCGCATTATCGAAAAGCCCGAAGTTCCACCGACCAATTTTGCGGTTACGGGTGTGTATTGCTACCCGCCGGATGTATTCGACATCATTCGTACGCTCGAGCCCTCGGCGCGTGGGGAACTCGAAATTACGGATGTGAATAATGTGTATCTCTCGCAAGGCCGGCTTCATGCCGCGATGCTGGATGGCTACTGGTCCGATGCGGGAACGTTCCCGTCGCTCGCACGAGCGAATGAATTAGTGCGGCAGGCGCCGCCGCAAGTATGAATCTTCTCATCACGGGCGCCGCCGGCTTTATTGGCGCAAACTTCGCACATTACGCGGCACGGCAGGGGCATCGCGTGCTTGTGTATGATCTTCTGACGTATGCGGGGAACCCGAAAAATGTCGAAGGGATCCACCATTTCATTCGCGGGGACATCCGCGACGCGATAACACTCGACCGCGTATTTGCGGACGGTATCGATGGCGCGCCCTTCGATGCCGTCGTCAATTTTGCAGCGGAAAGCCACGTGGATCGTTCGATTTCGATGGCGCTCCCTTTCGTCGAAACGAATGTGCTCGGCGCGGTAACGCTGCTCGAATCGGCGCGAAGAAATGACGTGGTTCGCTTTATTCAGATTTCCACGGATGAAGTTTATGGTTCCATCGAAGGAATGGGGAAGTTCACGCCCGATTCCTGCCTGAAACCTTCGAGCGCATATTCGGCGTCGAAGGCCGCGGCCGATCACCTTTTGCTTTCTTTCCATCGGACGCACGGCTACGACGTTCGCATGACGCGCTGCACGAATAATTACGGCCGATTTCAGCATCCCGAAAAATTCATTCCAACGATCCTTACGAATGCGCTTGCACACCGTCCGATACCGATTTTCGGTAATGGGAAGCAAGTGCGGGACTGGATTTTTGTCGAAGATCATTGCACGGGAATTCTCGCGGTGCTCGAACTCGGTAAGTCCGGCGGCGTGTATCATTTCGGCGGGCCCGGCATCGAGGGCAACGATGTCGGGATTTCCAATTTGGAACTTGTTCATCTTCTCCTTCGAATGCTGGCCGAGGCCACCGGCCGCGAACATACCGAATTTGTCTCGCTCATCCGAACTGTTTCCGACCGGCCGGGCCACGATTTACGCTATGCGCTGGATTGGTCGGAATCCAAACGGGAACTCGGGTGGGAGCCGAAGGTTCGGCTCGAAGATGGTCTGCGGGAAACGATTCATTGGTGGCTCACGCACCCAAACTGGTGGGAATAAGTGTTCGGAAACTATTACCTAATTGGATAACTTAGAGGAATGGCGGGCATTCGAGACATAGTCTATTTAAGGAACTATTTCCTCGATTTTTATGAGGCCCAGATTCCGGCCGTGCAGAAAAAGATCGACTGGACACTGGACGTTATTCGGGAATTCCGAATCGTGCCCGAACAATACCTGGATTCGATGGAAGGGTATCCGGGTATGTTTAATGTACGCGTGGCATTCGGTGGGAGAATTTTTCGCGCCTTCTGCCTCTTCGATGAAGGGAATTTAGTTGTTCTCCTTCATGGATTTGAGAAGAAGACACAAACGACGCCACGGCGCGAATTGGATCGAGCACTTCGAATTCAACGAGAATATTATGATGCAAAAAAAACCGGTGAAATTGCTAACCACCTTCGACGAGCACCTCGATGAGAAATATGGCAAGCGAGGGACGCCTCCCGTGCTCAATATGAAGCCGAATACGAAGCCTTCAAGCTCGGCATTCTGCTTCAGGAAGCGCGCAAGAAAAAACATTTAACGCAAGAGCAATTGGCCAAGCGCGTGGGCACGACGAAGAACTATATCTCGCGCATTGAGAACGATGCCAGCGATATTCGCTTGGGAACCCTTATGCGCATCGTGAGTGGGCTTGGAGGACAACTTACGCTGACGGTGTGACGAAGCTTCTTATTCTTGGCCGCGGCCAAATTGGGTCCGCGCTTGCGCAGGATTTAACGGATTTCGAAGTCCACGTCTGGCCACATGACATCGACGATCTTACGCGCGAGGTCATCGAAACCATTGCGCCCGACGCGATCATCAACGCCGCCGGCAAGACCGATCTCGCCTGGTGCGAGGCCAACGCGAGCGAAGCGCTTCGCTCGAATCTCGAAGCGCCGGTGCAGCTTTATCAGCGCATTCTCCGCGCAGCGTATCCGATTCGCTTTATCCATTTTTCCAGCGGCTGCATTTGGGATGGCCCGTACAATGCGGAGGGGAACCCGTTTACTCCGCACGATCGCGCCCACGCCCGCCTGCCTTTATTCATGGACCAAAGCCGCTGCCGATGCCATGCTGCTGGATTTGGATCCGCATCGAATTGCGATTCTTCGCCCGCGGCAGGTCTATTCCGGCAATGTTTCTCACGAGGGAAGGACTCGCAATACACTTCTCAAAATGATGAAGTATCCGAAGTTAGTCGATACCCCTAACTCGGTGAGCAGCATGAGCATTATCGAAAAAACGCTTCGGCATGTTCTGGCTGCCAAAGAAAATTGGAGCGGCGTTTGGAACCTTTACGACCGCGGCATAACATCGCCTTTTGACATCGGCGAGATACTTTGGCGCGCCGGACTTCGCGCAGCAGCCGGAACGTATCTCCAAGGAAGCATTGGATGCATTCCATAAGCCGAAGCGCGTCGATACAGTTCTCTACGATGCAAGGTTTGAAGCCGACATTCGAGCCGGAGGATGTAGGCACCGTTTTGGCACGCACGATTGAAGGACTTCGCGCCCAACTTTCGCTTGAAAATTCGATTGCTCCAAATCTGAAGCATGCCGCAGTTCCCACCACTCCGTGACCAATCAGCATCAGACTCTTCTGGATCCATTCCTCGCTCACACGGAAGGCGCGCTGCGCAATCGCGCCTATTTGCGCTATAAACCGACGCATGGCGAGCCCTACCGCGATATGACTTTCGCCGAATTTGGCGCCAAAGTGAGGGAAGCATCTGCGGGATTCGCATCGCTGGGAATTAACCGTGGCGACCGCATTGCCATTGTTTCGGAATCACGGCCCGAATGGCTCATCTCGGAGTTCGCGACACTCGCGCTCGGCGCTATTTGGGTTCCGATGTTTCCAACGCTCATGCCGCCGGAAATTGAGTTTATCGTTAACGATTGCGGCGCGAAGATGCTCATCGTTTCGAACGAGTTCCAGTTTGCCAAAGCCAGGAAGATTGCGGAATCATGTCCCACGATGGAAGTTATCGTAATGTTCAACTCGGACACGCACGCAGTGTTGAGCTGCAAGAAAGTATTCCACTTCGCAGATCTGATAAATCCGTCCGATACTTCCAGACAATTTCGATGCGGAGGTTCAAAAAGCTTCCCCGAACGATACCACCACCATCATATACACCAGTGGCACGACCGGGAACCCGAAAGGGGTGATGCTCTCGCACCGGAATATCATGACTAACATGGAAGGCGCGCTCGCCGCGATCCCGCCGCTTTCGGAGAAGGATGTCGCGCTTTCGTTCCTTCCGCTCTGTCATGCGTTCGAGCATATCGCCGCGCACTTTTTTCTGCTCCGCGGAATGACCGTTGCCTTCGCCGAATCTTCAGAGACCGTGGCCGATAATCTGCTCGAAATCCGCCCGACGATCATGACGGGCGTCCCGCGTTT
Organism: uncultured Bacteroidota bacterium; assembly: GCA_963702215.1. Classification (GTDB taxonomy): domain Bacteria; phylum Bacteroidota; class Ignavibacteria; order Palsa-1295; family Palsa-1295; genus PALSA-1295. Next base: position 2,544,483 of record OY969726.1, on the reverse strand, counting down.
CTATGAACGCGTCTATGCACGCATCATGCGTGCGAGGGAAAAGCTTTCGCCAATGCGCCGCCGAATCTTCGATTGGGCGCTTCGAATCGGAGCGAAGAATGGCTTGGCCTTCGAAGGTAAATCAGTGCCCATTCATGCAAAAATCCTGAAGCCGTTTGCGGATGCTCTTGTGCTGGAGAAAATTCGCGAAAGAACCGGCGGAAGAATTCGCTTTTTCATTTCTGGCGCGGCGGCACTTTCGCCCGAGGTTGGCCGGGCCTTTGCCGCATTTGGGTTACCGATTATCGAAGGATACGGCCTCACCGAAGCCGCGCCCGTGCTCTGCGCGAATCCGCGGAAGAAGCTCAAATGGGGAACGGTTGGCAAGCCCCTCGTGAATGTCGAAATAAAGATCGCGGAGGATGGCGAAATCCTGGCCAGAGGCCCAAACATTATGCAAGGCTATTATCACCAGCCCGATGCGACGCGCGAAGTAATCGATTCGGCTGGCTGGCTGCACACCGGCGATATTGGCGAACTCGACCAAGAGGGGTATTTGAAGATCACGGACCGGAAAAAGCACATCTTCGTCTCGACGGGCGGCAAGAATATCGCTCCCGCGCATATTGAATCTAACCTCAGTGAATCGCGTTTCATTGAACAGATCATGCTTCTCGGCGATAAACGCCCATTCTGTACCGCGCTCATCGTGCCCGATGTTGCTGCGCTTCGTGAGGCTGGCATTGCCGAAGATAACTACCGCGCCGCGATCGAGGCCGAATTAAATCGACTCCAATCGGGTCTCGCAAGCTATGAGCGAGTTCGAAGATTTGCCATGCTGCCGGAACCATTCACTATCGAAAACGGCATGTTGACGCCGACGCTAAAAATTCGGCGCACGGTGGCCGAAGAGCGGTTCCGGGGCCTTATTGAGGAGATGTATCAGCTTCGGCCAGCGGGTGCGACATGATTTTTTAAACTGATTTCTCGATAAAAATTGCCATGAAGAAAACTTCGCTGCTGCTTTTGATTTTTTTTATATTCAGTCTCAATCGGATGGCGAATGCCCAGCCAAATCCCGCGGCTTACACGGTTCAGGCGTGGGCAAGCGTGCAGGAAAATCCTCCGGTAATCACGCTGCACTGGAAGCACGATCCGCACGCCCAGCAATACGAAATCTTCGAGCGTAACCTCGGGGACTTCAATGATTGGGCGGATCTCGGCCCCCTCCCCGGAACGGATTCGACGTTTGCAGATAGTTCCGAGCAAACGGGGGTTACTTACGAATATGAAATTCTCGATTCCTCGAAGTCGGATTCCGTTTATGCAGCTTTCGGATTTGTGGCGTCCGGAATCGATGTTCACAGCCCCGTCTCTCCTGGCACTGTGATTTTACTCGTCGATAACACCTACAGCACGCCCTTGGCAAGCGAGATCTCGCGATGGATTTCCGACCTTGAATCGGAGGGTTGGAGCGTTATTCGCCACGACGTGAAGCGGACCGATGCCGTGACGACGGTTAAGGCGATCGTGAAGCAGGATTATCTTGCAGATTCGACACATGTCCGCTCACTCTTTATCCTGGGTCACGTGCCCGTGCCGTATTCCGGAGATATTGCGCCGGATGGGCATACGCCGGGCAACGGGAACCATCAGGGCGCGTGGCCCGCGGACATTTATTACGGTAATTTCTATACCAACTGGACCGATAAAAAAGTGCGCGATTCCACTGGCCAGGACCCACGAAATTGGAATGGCGTCGGCGATGGCAAATTCGATCAGGACTCGATTAGTACGCCCGACGCGCCGGAGGAACTCGAAGTCGGTCGAGTCGATCTTTATGACATGCCCAGCTTCGCGCTTTCGGATACCGCGCTGTTGAAACAGTATCTCGATCGCGATCACGCGTTCCGGAATGGACAGTTGCTTGTCCCCCACCGAGCACTCGTCAATGATAATTTTGGAATTATTCAGCAGGAATATGATGTGCCCGCCAGTAACGGTTGGCGAAATTTCGGGCCGCTGGTCGGGCCGGATAGCGTGTTCGATTTTCATCAATTGAGCAGTGCCGGGGATTGGTTCAGTTATCTTGACACCGCAAAATTCCTATGGGCGTATGGCTGCGGCGGTGGGAGCTGGGCGAGTTGCGCCGGCGTCGGCGTCACGTCCCAATATGCGAGCGAAGGTTCCGACGCCGTATTTACTATGCAGTTTGGGAGCTTTTTTGGAGATTGGGATCACGCCGACGGACTCTTGCGAGCCCCGCTCGCGACCTCCTATGGACTTACAGATTGCTGGGCGGGACGACCGTACTGGTATTTCCATCCGCTTGGGATGGGAGAGACGTTTGGCTATTGCACCAAATTTACGCAGAATGTGCCAGAAGGTCCGCTTTATATTTCCCGTGACTACAAGCACCTTCTCTTTGAGAGCGATTATATTTGGAGTCTTTCGATGTCCGGCATTCACGTTGCGCTCATGGGCGATCCGACGTTGCGAATGGAATTCCTTTCCCCGCCGCCGTCGGCGCTGTCTGCGAGCGTGAGTGGTAACTCGGTAACTTTGAACTGGCAAGCTCCTTCCATCGACGTTCCGGGATATAATATTTACCGTTCGGATGCGACCGGCGACACGCTTCTTCAGATAAATCCGTCCATAGTAACGAGCACGACCTTCACCGATAATTCCCCATTGGCGGATAGCAATCTCTACGTCGTCCGTGCCGCCGAATTAGCGAAGACACCGAGCGGAACATGGTGGAACGAAAGCGGCGGCGTGACGCAAGGCGTAAAAGTCACGCTCTCCGGTGTAGCGACTATTCAGACAGTGCGGAATGAATTGACCGTGAGCGAGGAACCAGGCTTCCTCGATATCCATGTCTCGAAATCTGCTTCTACTTCGGCACATTTGGCAATTGTCGATGAAACAGGACGGGAGATCGATGTTCTCAAGGATGGCCCGATGCTGCCGGGAGAATATAATTATCACGCGAGCACGGCCGCGATGGCTTCCGGCGCGTACTTCATTCGGTTAGTTAGCCCGGAAGGAATCCGGGTCGCGAAAGCGGTGATCGTTCGCTAACCCTTCGCCCACCGCGCCATCCAGGGGCCGCCAACTTTGGTATCGGCTTCCGAGATGGCGCGATCGCGTTCGGCAAGCACATCCGCGAGGCCGACTTGCCTGCTTTTCATTCCCCACGCTTCCCAATCTGGCTGATAATTGGGATCGCGCGCCGTTCGCAAGAGAATTAGTTCCTTAATATAATCCATGCCGCTAATTTCTCCCGGACGCTGCCAACGCAAGTCGATCGACCAGCGAATGATATTCGAATAGTTCTCCGTGGAGCGGTGAGGTATGAGATTGTTAAGAAGCAAGACCGAGCCTTTTGGCATCATGCAGGTAACTATGTCACCCTCGGGTAAATCGGTCTCCTCGATGTAGAGATACCACGAATCTTTAGCTCCGCGCGTGTTTTCGAGTTTGTGTTTGAAGACGCGTCCCGGAAGGTGTCCGCCTCGAAGCACTTGCATGCACCCGTTCCTCTCATTCGCATCCACGAGCGGAATCCATGCTGTCGGCTGGAACGTATGCTCGGAACCGGCTGCGAGATACGCCGTATCCTGATGCCAGGGAACGGTAGCGAGCGGATTCATCGGCGTCTTCGCACGAAGGTTCCACACCGGATGCCCGGCAATCTCCGGCCCGAGAATTTGCTCGATAATATCAAGGAGCTTTTTCGAGGACCACAGATCCGCGAACGCTTTGGGCAAGATCCCGCCGGTATGAATCAGCGTGGCTGCGCCAGGGAACGCTTGCTCGAGCTTCGTTAGCCGCGTGAGGAATCCCTCATGCTCGAAACTGTCCTCAATCTTGCCGTTTGCATAAAGCTTCTCGGCGAGCGTGGCGACTTTTTCATCAATTGCAGCGATAACTGGTTCAAGCTCCTCATCGCTAAAAAAATCGCGAAGGATGAGGAAGCCATCGGAGCGATAGCGTTCGAGTTCTCGATCGGAAAGCATGACTGATGGAAAGCTGGAAGCCTTGGTTTGGTTCTCCGAACCACCCCGCCCGAGCAATGGTTAGCCCAATCTATGACCATCCGCCGCCTTGCCCTCGCTGCATTTCTTACCGTCGCCATTGTGCCCTCGATTTTCGCGCGCGGCATGATGAAATTCACTGTCGATTTGCGTAACACCGGTTCCCGCGAAGTTCACGTGACCCTGGTTCCCTCGGGATTTCATGCGAAGCCCGCCTTTTACCAAATGCCGATATGGGCGCCCGGGGCGTATAGCGTTACGGGTTATGGCCGCTACGTCAGGAACTTCAAAGCGTATAACAAATACGATCATCTCCTCGCAGTCAAGCAGGTGGATAGCAACCGCTGGGAAATCCCGACCGGCCAATCTGTGAGCAAAATCGAGTACGATGTGATCGATTCGCATAGCGATACGACAAGTCTCTACTTTGCGATGGCGAACATCGACACCTCACTATTTTTTGCCAATGCCACCGCCCTCTTTGGATATTTCGATGACGAAAAGAACGCAAGCGCCACGGTAACGTATGAGCTTCCGGAATCGTGGGAACTCGCGTGCCCGCTCCCCCCGAGAATCCAGGCCGGCCTAAACACATCGTGGTTGGGCCGCAAGCGCGGACCTTTGCCGCGAGCGATTACAACGTCTTAGCTGATGCGCCAATTCTTGCAGCGCCGAGCGACATGGCAACAACAGTTCCACCGCATAGCGATCGCCTTTCGCTCGCTCATTTCTCGGAGGGTTCGGCGCACTACAATGTCGCCCTTGCAACGAACGGCTCATGGTCTAAAGTGGAAATGGATTCACTCGTGTTCTATCTTGGTCAGATCGTCCACGCAGAAACCGACTTTTTTCACAATACGCCATTCGAGAATTATACGTTCGAAATTGTTGCGCCAACACTGATGCACATGCCAAGCTTTGCACAGGGTGCTCTCGAACATTCCAATTCAAGCGATTATTTGTTGATGGATATGTCGTGGCCGCTTTTCAAGCGGTCATTTCTTCCCATTTTTTCGCACGAGTTTTTTCATTTGTGGAATGTCAAACGCATTCATTCGAATTTGCTGGGCCCCTTCGATTACACCAGGCGCGTAATGACGACGAGCCTCTGGATGGCGGAAGGAATTACCGAATATTACGCGCACACCCTACTCGCGCGATATGGAATCATTCCGCCGGAGCGGCTCTATGAAGATATTGCAGAATGGCGGAAGGAGATGGCCATGTCCCCCGAAGATGCGAAAAAGAAATCGCTCGAGCAGCTTTCCATCGACGAGAGCACGTTCAACATGGACGAAGCGACGCTTTTTTATTCTCGCGGCCCGCTCGTGGCGATGATGCTCGATATTGAAATCCGCTCGCGTACAAATAATCAGAAATCGCTCGACGATGTCATGCGCGCACTCCTGACCGATGCCGAACGCGGCAAGACGTATAACGAGAATGACCTGATTGGTTTGGTCGAGAAATATTCCGGCGTCGATCTCACGGATTTCTATAATCGATATATCCACGGGACCGATTCGTTGCCCGTTGATCGGTATCTCGCGAAGTTGGGAATCAATCCGAGCGAACACGCAAAGTCCGTCACTTTTGGGTATGCCGACGGGAAGTTTATCCTTAACTCGCTCGACACCGCCAGCGATCTTGCCCGCGCCGGAATGAAAGCCGGTGATGCCCTCCTTGCCGTCAACGGAATGAAACTTACACTCGATAATATCGAGGAAATCGCCTCGCTGAAAGATTCCGTAAAGTCCGCGACCTTCTCGATCGAGCGCGACGGACAATCGATGGAGATTCCCGTGAACTTTGCCGATTCCAAAATCAAGACCTCGGATGATTCGGAAGTCTCGCCTCTGGCGCTCGCAATTCGCAAGGGAATTGTGGGACTATAGTGGATGCAGTTGTCTCTCGGTTCTCACCGCGACTCGGAAAAGCTGTTTCCCAGCATTCAAATTGATAATTCCTCATTCATCAGAGTCCCATTCATGGCACACGCTTTGAGCCAGAGGATATTGTAACTGGGCCCCCATGGCAGTCAGCCGAAGCGCCCCATCAATCAAATCCTGTAGTTTCTGCGATGAGAACGAAATTCCATAAATTCGTCAGGATGCTCGTCCTGACGAGCACATTATTGCTGTGCCTGAACCGCGCCCAAGCTCAACGGCTCATTTATCATGTCGATCTCACGCATGTGGCCCAGCATTATTTGGATGTCACGGTTCAGCCAATGGCGATGCGCCCAGATACAATGGTCTTCCAGATGCCGGTGTGGTCGCCCGGCATATACGCGGATGTGCATTATGGCCGCTTCCTTGAAGGATTACAGGCGCTCGATTCGAGTGGGAACGAGCTTCCAGTTGAGCAGGTGAACCAGGATCTCTGGACCATTCCCGGTTCGGGCGTTGCCACTCTGAAATATCGCGTTCGCGATTCGCACGAAGATGGTTCCTCCCCGGCGATCGGGCTGGCCCGGATCGATGCCAGCGGCGTGTTTGCCAATTCCGAAGCTCTCTTCGGTTATTTCGATAACGACAAGAGCATCCCGGGAACGATCATCTTCACGATGCCCAGAACCTGGATGGCCGCCACGACACTTGAACCTGCCACGGATGGCGATCCCACCGGTCGCGAACGCTTTCGCCAACATGTGTTCGATTTCAGCGATTACGAGTCCTTGGCTGACGCCCCGCTTCTGATTGCGCCGAAATTCCAGAGCACGGATTTCACCCAAAACGGTGTGGATTACGCGGTTGTCGCAAATGGAGAATTCCCGCTCGATTCTTTCGCACGAGATGCCGCGGAAATTCTCCGTGTAGAGACATCATTCTTTCAAAAGATTCCTTACCGGAATTATCTATTCGTGATCTCGGCATCGAACGATGCTCCGTTCGCGATTGCTCATTCTAATTCCAGCGTCTATACGCTACCGCCTGCAAACTGGCCGGCGCAATCCGATAACACGGAGCAGCTTTTGGCCTCCACGCTCTTCCAGACCTGGAACGGGAAACAGTTCCATATCTCCCCGCTGGGGCCGTACGATTTTACCACGCCTATCCGGGCGCACTCACTCTGGTTCAGCGAAGGCGTATCGGAATATTATGCGGAGCTCTTGCGCGTGCGCTACGGCCTCATTAGCACGGCCGAATTCTTCAATGCAGTCGAGGGCTGGGAAAATCTTGCGGATGCTTCTGCCTCCGGCTCGCTCGAACTGTTATCCGAGCACTTATGCAAGAATAATGATCCGGCCTGCTTTGCCGCGCTTCGTGCGCGCGGTGCGCTCGTAGCGCTGATGATGGATATTGAAATTCGCGACAAATCAAGTGACCATCGCTCTCTCGATAATGTGCTCCTTCGCATGAACCACGATGCGCCAACCGGAAAAACCTACAACGATAGTTTGCTCTACCAAACGATCGCCGACTATTCGAAAACCGATCTCACGGCATTTCATGAAGATTACATCGCGGGTTCCCAGCCGCTTCCCGTCGAAGCGTACCTCGAGAAAATGGGCGCCGGAAGTGAAGTTCCAGTCAGTATGAAAACGGATGGCGCCTTTGGCCTCAACCTTGCGCTCAATACGTCGGGAATGGCCGTGATTTCCGCCATAGCTCAGGATTCACTTGAAGCCAGCGCGCAGCTCGAATGCGGCGATACCGTTTGCGCTATAAATGGCGAAGATGTTACCCCACGTTCGATCGCCGAAACGAGTTCCGAAATCAAAAGCGGCCAACCAGTCGCGCTCACCTTGGTTCGTGCAAAAAAAAACTTCCAGTGGTACTACGCGCAAGAACGCCGGGACATCATCCGGTGACGCGGCCCTACAAAATACTTTCGGAAGCAACGCGCCATGAAATCGCGATCCGCAAAGCCATGCTCGGCCACCGAAAACTTCGCCGCATCAAAACGGCACTCGCCAGCCGGGGAAAAGAGCGGTAATTAATTGTTAGTGCGAGAGCAAAATCGGCAAATGCTCTGCGCTCCCTTTCATCCGCACAAGGCACTCGTACATTCCCGGCTCGATTCCGCTTGCGTCCCAGGTGAAGGAATGATTCCCAGCCGCCAACTCGCCCGAAAACAGCCGCGCCACCTCCGCGCCGAGGAGATTCACAATGGTTACTTTCGCAATGCCTCTTTCGGTCGCGGAAAAGTTAATCGTGGTGGAGAGAGAGAGGGGATTGGGGCAACTTTGAATTTCCCGTGAGGCGGCTTGCGGTTGCGATACCGCACTTGTGGGAATCATTTCGGAGAGGGGGCGATGCCAGACACCACTATAGGTTCCGGCAAACATCATCGTATCGTCTACGTAAAGTGCATAGACCTGAATGAATCGAAGTCCGAAATTTTCTGCCGTCCAAGTTCGACCACTATCGTACGACATGAAGATCCCGCTGTCAGTAGTCCCAGCGAATAAATATTTCCCGCTACTGCAAAGAGAGCTGACATTTCGTCGCGATGAACCGCTATCTGTTCTCATCCAGTAATCGTTATCAATGAGTCGATATATTCCATCGATTCCTGCATACAGGGTTCCGTTGCAAAATGAGAGGCTAGAAACGAGGCCGAGGAAGGAGAGACCTGAATCCATGGCGGTCCATGTGACACCGTAGTCGGTCGAGAGGACTACTCCGAACAAGGAACCGGCCCATATGTCCTTATCGTGCGTCGTTAAGGCTTCAACATCGACAATTTCGTTCGTTGGCCACCCTGTGTTTGGAGCAGACCATGTCTGTCCAAAATTTGTTGAGACGTAAACTTCTACGTTCGTTCCCGCGATTAAGACTGAGTCTAATGATGCCATGCTCCATACAACGAAAGGTTTACTGATCGAACCCCAGCTCTTGGCATCGTTTGAGGAGCGGAAGATGCCGCTTTCTACTGTCCCTACAAACAAGACTGAATCCAAAGAGACGCCCGAACCGAAAGCAGCAACGTTTTGCAAACCGCTATCGGGCGAGATTCCAGGAATATCCCTCGTCGAAAGATCAATACAGATGCGCTCGCCAAGAAGTGGCAGCGCCTTCGCCCATTCCGGCGTAAAGTTCTCTGCCCTTTCAGAAGAAGCATTGACCTTCGCTCTCTGAGGGTAGTGAGGTTAGCATCCATTGGGCATGTACGACTCGAACGCTCAGAAGCTCTAAAAAGAATGATCGTGAGTGTCTTGGATAGATTCATTATGTTTTCTCCTACTCTGAAGACCCACGAAACGGCAAAAGGTAACCGCTTTCAGACACTTTTTTTCAATATTGTTGAAAAATGGCTGAATTGGCGATGGGCATGTCTCTACGCCGCCTGATGAATCATCGCCGTATTTGCGAAGCTAAAGGAGCGGAGATCGGCACGCTGCGAAGCATGTTCCAGCGTAATCGCCACGAGATTGCCTTTACCATCATATTCGCCTAAGGTATTCTCGTCGCGATCGCGCGTGTCCTCGACACTCGTCTCCGCGAATTCCACAAGGAGCGTATCGGTATCGTCAAAATAGGTAACCTTCATAAAAAATTTAATTTCTCCGTGACCTAATGGTCACGCCTACGCTGGTCACACTTATTTCTTCGTCTTTCCCGCGCCCTTCCACTTATATTCCACCGCCAGCGCCCCAATCCCCGCGAATTGCGATTGCCCGGCGAGTTGCTCCTCGATGCGCATGAGCTGATTGTATTTGGCGATGCGGTCGGTGCGGCTGGCGGAGCCGGTTTTGATCTGTCCGGCATTGGCGGCCACGGCGACATCGGCGATGGTCGTGTCCTCGGTTTCGCCGGAGCGGTGGCTGATAACGCAGGTGTATCCCGCGCGCTGGGCGAGCGCAATGGCATCGAACGTCTCGGTAATCGTTCCTATCTGGTTTAGCTTGATGAGCACGGAATTCGCAATTCCTTCCTCGATTCCTCTCGCGATGATTTTGGTATTGGTAACGAAAATGTCATCGCCCACAAGCTGAATTTTATCGCCGAGCGCTTCGGTCAGCATTTTCCATCCCTCCCAATCGTTTTCGGCCATGCCGTCTTCGATGGAACAGATGGGATAGTTCCGAACGATCTTTTCAAATTCGCGAACCATCTCTTCGCGCGTCAGCTTCGTTCCCGGCGCGGATTTGTAGCGTTCGTACTTGCCACTCCTCCACATTTCGCTGGCCGCGCAATCCATCCCAAGATAGACATCCGTTCCCGGCTTGTAACCGGCCTGCTCGATGGCCTGCACAATCAGGCTTAGTGCTTCTTCCGTCGATTTTAAGTTCGGCGCGAAGCCGCCTTCATCGCCAACGTTCGTATTCAGCCCTTTCTTCTTCAGCACAGATTTCAGCGTGTGAAATACTTCCGCGCCCATGCGCAAAGCTTCGCGGAAGTCCGGCGCCTTCGCGGGAAGAATCATAAATTCCTGGAAATCCAGCGAGTTATCGGCGTGGACGCCGCCATTCAAGATATTCATCTGCGGAAGCGGCAGCAAATATGCGCCGGTGCCTCCAAGATAGCGGTAAAGCGGAAGTCCCACCGATTCCGATGCCGCGCGCGCCACCGCCATTGAGGCGCCCAGAATGGCATTGGCGCCGAGCTTCGATTTATTCGGCGTGCCATCGAGCGCGATGAGCGTCAGGTCCACCTCACGCTGCTCGAGCGCCGGCATTCCTATGAGCGCCTCGTTGATCTCGTCGTTGACGTGCCTGACGGCCTTAAGCACGCCTTTGCCGGCGTAGCGCTTTTTATCACCATCGCGGAGTTCAACGGCCTCTCGCTCGCCGGTGGAAGCCCCGCTCGGAACGATTGCGCGGCCAAACGCGCCATCGTCTAACGTGCAATCGACTTCAACAGTAGGGTTCCCACGCGAATCCAATACTTCGCGGGCGGTAAGATCCAGAATGAGTGGCATGGAGGTATGGTTGGAGAGGTGTGTGGATTAATTTCGTACAATTTTACGATGTTTTGCTTCTCAATCCGGAAGAGCGCTGAAGTGGGGAGGTGATCGTCTGAGGCCGCAGGCGCGCTGAAAGTCCAGCGCCGGACCAATTGTCCGAACGCTACACCTGACGCGGGCCTATCCTTTCGGCCCCGCGTTCCTGATCGCCTCGCTGGTTCCCTCTTCGTACTTCTTGAAGTTTTCCCGGAATCGCTTGGCGAGTTCGGCTGCCTGCTTATCGTATGCCGATTTGTCCTTCCACGTTTCGCGTGGATTCAGAACCTCGTCGGGTACACCGGGAACTTGCTGCGGAATTTCCACGCCGAAGATCGGATCCTTCACGGTCTTTACCGCATCGAGGCTGCCATCGAGGGCGCGCTCGACCATCGTGCGGGTATAAGGCAAATGCATGCGTTTGCCAACGCCGTAAGGCCCGCCCGTCCAGCCGGTATTCACAAGCCAGCAGCGGACGTTATGTTCCTCGATTTTCTTACCGAGCAGATCCGCATACACCCGTGGATGATGCACCATAAACGGCGCGCCGAAACACGTCGAGAAATTTGGTTCCGGCTCCGTCACGCCACGTTCCGTTCCAGCAACTTTCGCCGTGTAGCCGGAAATAAAATGATACATCGCCTGCTCCTTTGTAAGCTTCGAAATTGGCGGGAGCACGCCGAACGCATCGGCCGTGAGGAAAATGATATTTTTCGGATGTCCGCCCACCGAGGGCTCGACCGAATTCTCGATGTAATCGAGCGGATAAGCTGTCCGGGTGTTTTCCGTTTTCGACGTATCGTTGTAATCCGGCACACCGTTCTCGTCAATCACCACATTTTCGAGGACTGCACCGCGGCGGATCGCATTCCAAATCTGCGGTTCATGTTCCTTCGAAAGCTTAATGCACTTTGCGTAGCAACCGCCCTCGAAATTGAAGACGCCGTTGTTCGACCAGCCGTGCTCGTCATCGCCAATCAGGCGCCGCGCGGGATCGGCGGAAAGCGTCGTTTTTCCGGTTCCCGAAAGTCCAAAAAAGATTGCGACATCGTCTTTTTTGCCGATATTCGCAGAGCAGTGCATCGGCATGACACCTTTTAGCGGCAGCAGATAATTCAGCGTGGTAAAAATCGACTTCTTTATCTCACCGGCATATTCCGTTCCGCCGACAAGCAGCAGCCCGCGCTCCAGATTCAGCACGATAAACGTCTCCGAATTCGTTCCATCCGTTTTCGGATCGGCCTTTACGCTCGGCAAGTCGATAACCGTGAATTGCGGACGGTGCTCGGCAAGTTCTGCTTGCGTGGGACGAATAAAAAGATCGTGGCAAAATAAATTATGCCAGGCATATTCGTTAATCACGCGAAGCGGGAGCTGATACGCCTTCTCCGCGCCGGCAAAAAGATCCGCGACGTAAAGTTCCTTTTCGCTCATCGCGGCTACCATCTTCTGGTAAAGCCGCTCGAAATGCTCCGCGCTGATGCCGTGGTTGACGGTCCCCCACCAGATATTCTTTTTGCTTTCCGGATTTTCTACGAAGAATTTGTCCTTCGGCGACCGGCCCGTAAACTTGCCGGTCGAAACCACAAGCGCCTCGTTCGAAGCAAGCTTTGCCTCGCCTCGGGAAAGAGCCTCGGCGTAGAGTTCCTCCGGCGTCAGGTTAAAATGGATTTGGCCGTGAGCAATGCCGTGCTCCGAAAGGCTATTTTCAAGAATGGGAGGTTCGTGCGTTTGAGGGTTATTCATCAAAAATCAATAATTACGGCCCCAACCGCTCAAAATAGCAGCCGAGGTGAGTTTGGAGTTCCATTGGGATGACCAGTCATCCGCGGAGAACCCTTCTATCGAAATTTTGCCTGATTTGATTCCACGAACTCCCAACCATCCTCCACTCGTTAACTCGGTACCCGGTACTCGGTACTGGAAGGAGGGCTGGCACAATGGTACTGCAGCAGTCTTGAAAACTGCCGTCCGCAAGGACTTCCGAGTTCGAATCCCGGGCCCTCCGCTTCATCTTCCATAAGTCTCACTAAGCGAGTCCCATTTCCCGCACTGCAAGTTTTGAGTTCCGCAGGGCGGAATCCCAACGTCCCGCATCGAGCCAAAGGCGGGTGAGATCAGGAACACCACACCAACTCGAACCAAAAAAAAATCCTTCAGGACAGGCGGATTCGAACCGATTAAGGTTCTAATTCCACCTGCCTGGAGGAAAAGCTCTTACGCAATTTTGCTCCGCGCGCGTTTGTGCTTCATGAATAACGCCATCTACGCGCTCTAATCGCTAATTATGAATTTGTTATTCATAATTAGGCCATCCTATTCCCGCCCCGGCGAATTGCGCGAGGCGGGTTGGAAAGTCAAATTAGTTGTTCGACGTGGCAGTAATATCCCATTGACTACCGTCGTAAACAAGGGTTGCCCCGCTCAGGGCTGGGCTCGTGCCAATACTGTATAGTGTCCAGCTACCTGATCCGTCGATACTATTCCCATTCCCACTAAGAGTCATCGTGTTCGCGGCGGTTGTGTTCGTGAATTTCACGATCATAACCTCGCCCGTAATGGGAGAAGCGGGTAAATTCACCGTGGTGCCATTGGCGGATTCCAAGACAATGTAATCGCTGGTCGTTGCCGTGTAGGTTGCGGATTTAGAAGCGATTTGCTCCGTAGTGATACCGCCGGCCTTGACGTCCAGTGCGGTATTCGTCGTCGATCCACCGGTCGCGTTTAAATACAGCGCCGTGTTCGCCGAACCTGTTGACTCCGTCGAGTTCACATTGAGTGCCGGAGTATTATCCGTTGCCTTTGTGGTAATGTTCTGTCCGCTTCCGGCTCCGCCGGTAGTCACACTGTTGCTCACCACGAAGCTCGCGGCCGGGACACCCGGATCGGGGATCGTGAACGCCGTGTTCTGTCCGATGAGCAGGGCGTCCTCGATCGTCCCCGTTTTTCCGTTGAAGTTAGTCAACTGCAGTGATCCAGTGTTTATGCCGACAAGACCAGAGGCGAGCGCGCCCGCAGTGTTCACCTTGGTTACACCGGTATTTCCGAGCTGAATCGTATTTACAGTAGAAACGACAGCGCCATAGCCGATTGCGGTAGCGTTAGCACTGGTGCTGCCAATCCCAAGAGCAGGAACGTTAGCTCCCGCGCCAATAAGCGTTTCCTCACCATCGGTGCTCACGCCAGCATTCGAACCTGCTCCCGCGCCAACCAGAATACTATTGGCAGCGCCGGTATTGATGAGCATCGTGGTGCCACCGATTTGGTAGGCGCCTCCGGTTGCAACGTTAATGTTTCCGGCGGTCGCATTTACTGCCATGTTCGTCGCACCGCCCGATGCAGCCACGCTGAGGCCGGTAACAGCGGCGCCGCTTCCGGCTTGGGCTGTCACCGTTAAACCGGTTGCGCTCGTCGTTCCCGTTGTGGTCGCATTGATGGATGCTCCGGCCACTGTGGCACCGGACTCCGCGCCGGGATAGGCAACGCTAAAGAGATTATCCGTGCCAGCCGCCGCGGTATTCTGCGCGGCCGTTACATCGTAAGCCATTGTGTTGGCCGTGGTTGCGAGCGTGGCGTTGGCATCCGGAAGCGTGTAGGTGCGTGAGACTGTCGGCCCGGTAAAGAGTGCCGTTCCAGCGCTCGTCGTGAGCGAGACGTTACCCGTGGCATCGGGGAGCGTCCAGGTCTGCGCGCCGCTGAGCGAAGCCGAAGCGAGTGTACCCTGGTTCGTATTGTCGAATTGGATTTGGTCCCCAACTGCGGGAATGGAACTGCTAAAAGTAATGCCATTTCCGAAGAAGCCGCCGCCTGCATTGCTGATGCTCCAATTCGTGGCTGAAAGGTTGTAATGCCCGATATCATCGTCAAACGTTATTTGATCCGAGGAAGTTGAAGTTAGCTCGAGGGTCGTGAATATTCCGGTGCCCGGCGCATTGTTGCCGATGTGTGTAAAGTCACCCGTGCTTGCGGTTGAGCTTCCGATGGTGGTTTGGTCGATTGTTCCACCCGTGATCGATACCGCACTCGCATCTTGTGTGGACATCGTTCCAAGACCGGAGATGTCCGTATTTGCAAGCTGTGCGACCGTAACCGCGCCGCCGTTCGAGGTCTGCATCAATACTTCCGATGCCCCGCCCGTTGCGGATAGATCCGAACCCGTACCGCCATACATCACACCGACCAAGCCCGAGTTGATCGCATCGCCGGCAATCGAGTTCGTATTGTCAAGCGTCGTTCCCGTGATCGTGCCGCTCGTGATCGCGACCGCGTTCGCATTCTGCGTGGACATCGTACCGAGGCCGGAGATGTCCGTATTCGCAAGCTGCGCGACAGTAACCGCACCACCAACGCTGCCCTGCATCAAAACTTCAGATGCGCCGCCCGTTGCCGAAAGATCCGATCCCGTGCCACCGCTGCCGACCGGGAGCGGCGATCCAAGAGTTTCCGAAGCAAAGGTAGCCGCGCCCGTGGAACCCATCGTCCCGTTTACGCTGAGGTTGTAAGGAAGCGAAGTAGCGGCAGGGAAAGTAGAAACGTTGTAGTCCACACCAACCGAGCCACCGGTGGGATTGACGAATAGCGGCACGGCGGTGGAACCCGCGTAGCGCGCGTTAATGGTGGCCACGCCATTTGAATAATTACCAATCGTTCCTACGTTGTATCCGATGTCGAGGACCTTGGTAGGCGAGGCCGATCCCTTAACTTCGATTTGGTTGAAGCCACCGTTATTGCCGCTGCTGCCATCGGAAATAACCTGGAATGCACTGCCGGAGCCGTTGATCGTCCCACCCGTGAAGGTGGCCTGTCCTGAACTGGTAACGTGCCAGTTGCTTCCGCTTCCATTTATGTCATAACTTGAGGAACCACCGCCAACATTGAAGGCAATGCCTTGATTAGTATGCCCCGCGTTCGCGTTGGTATTCGTGATTAGCAATGTGGTGGCATTGGCCCCGGCGGCGGTATAACCGCTGGTGATCGAACTTGCCGTGGCAGCCGACGTACCGCCATTGTAGGAAAGCTCGCCGCTGGCATCGGTAAGGTTGGCATCGCTTCCGACGGAATTGGCGCCGGTGTAAATCGCAAGCTGGGTTGCCGTGCCACTCGTTACGGCGTTGCTAATATCGCTGGTGAGTGCAACGATGCCAGAGTTATCCGGGAAAGCGATATTGCGCGTTGCCGTTTCACTGCTGGTGATTTGCGTCACGACTCCGGAGCTCGCCGAATGATGCAATCCAATTTGCCCCTGGTTATTCTGGTCGCCGATGCTGACCTGCGCGTAGGGTTGGGCCGTGGAGTGGTCCGCAACGGTGAAGAGTTTCGAACCAGCCGTGGCGCCGCCTTGCACAACGAATACGCCTCCCTGGAATCCACCGAAGGTTGAAGTAGAAACGGTCAATGAAGCGCCGTTGATCGAACCGGCGGCCGCGGAAAGCTGCGTAAAGGCCCCGGTGTTAGGGGTCGTGCTGCCAATGGTTCCGGGCGTCGCCCACGGTACATCGCCGGACTGAATGGTGTTCCATGCCGGAGCGTTGCCGTTCGCCTGTGTTAAGAATTCGTTCGTCGCAGATGCATTGATAGCGCCCTGCACGATGTGGGTCCCATCGGAAACCATCACCGCGTTCCCAGTGAGTGCTGTACTCGAATTCGTTCCGCCAGCAGCCACATCGATGGCCGAACGTCGGGGCATGGGCATTCAGGGTGGTCGTAATGTCGTTGCTCGTTGTGGCCGAGGAGGTGATGGCCGTAAGGCCGGCGTTGCTGATCGAAATGTCTCCGGTCATAGCTACGCCAGTCGCGACACTCGGGCTCCCGCCGTTACCGACGTAAATATTACCACTGGCCAGTGGCAGCGTCGGCGCAGCAGTGAAATTGACCGTGCCGGGGAAGTCCACGGTTCCATTGATCGTCTGGGTTCCCGCAAGCGTGCCGGAAAGAATCATCGTTACGTTGCCGCCGGGATCCGGAATGGTGATCGTGTGTGCCGCAGCCAAACCGCTCGTGAGCATTGTGAGCGCATTACCGTTGCCGGTGCTCATCTTGATCTGATCGATATTGACTTGCGCATGAGAAGTTGTGGCAAAAGTGGCGAACATGGCGCCGCATGCGAGAATGGACAGGAACTGTTTCATGCTGTGTATTTGAATTGGAAAACTATGGAATGCTAAAAAACTCGTATTGGAAACCTGCGACAGCGCGAACGCTGCATGGAGGCACACCGACACGGTGCACCTCCACGCGATTCGCAAATTAGTTGACGACGATGTAGTGAATAATCACATCGTCAGCCGCTGGCGGCGCCGCGGAAAGATGGACGGTGAAGCCCGTTCCCGTCGTCTCGGACGCAACGAATGCGGTGTAGTAACTACCGGCCGTTGATTTCTGAGTGGTGATAACCACCGTACTCGTCCCACTCGTAATATTAGAATAGGGAACTGCGAAGTCCGTTAACACGCCATTTTCGGTGGTAATCGTAAAGGTCCCGCCGAATGTCCCGGCCATCGTTCCGACGCCCGAGACGTTTCCGGCGGAGGTAATTCCACCGGTGCTCGCATTGAGCGAGGCAACGGTCGTCGCTCCTGCGCCGAGCGTCCCGTTGAAGGTGCCGTTGTCGGCCGTAATACTAATGTTGCCATTATTGATATCATTTCCGCTGGCCGCATCGTTGATGGCCGCGATGATGTCATTACCAGACTGCGCGGTCGCCGTTATCCCATTCGCATTCGCCGGGCCCGATACATCGCCGGCAAGCGTCACGTTCGCCGTGTTGACCGTCAAATCCGTCGTCCCGCCGAGCGAAGTCGAGCCCGGAACATTCACCGATCCGTCCGTGCTCGTATAATTGATCGACGAGTTCACCAATGCCGCATTCGCCACCGTGCCGGCCGTTAGTGCGCCGCCGTCAATCGTGTTCGTGGCGTCGAGCGTCGAGGTCGTGATCGTCGTGCCCGAGATCGCGCCACCCGTGATCGATACCGCACTCGAAGTCTGGCCCGCCATATCGCCGAACGGCGTCCCGCCGTTAAAGCTGCCGGCCACATTCGCATTCGCCGGCCCAGATACATCGCCGGCAAGCGTCACGTTCGCCGTGTTGACCGTCAAATCCGTCGTCCCGCCGAGCGAAGTCGAGCCCGGGACATTCACCGATCCGTCCGTGCTCGTATAATTGATCGACGAGTTCACCAATGCCGCATTCGCCACCGTTCCGGCCGTGAGTCCGCCACCGTCAATCGTATTCGTGGCGCTGATCGTCGTTCCGTCGATCGTTCCACCTGTGATCGATACCGCACTCGAAGTCTGGCCCGCCATATCGCCGAACGGCGTCCCGCCGTTAAAGCTGCCGGCCACATTCGCATTCGCCGGCCCCGATACATCGCCGGCAAGCGTCACGTTCGCCGTGTTGACCGTCAAATCCGTCGTCCCGCCGAGCGAAGTCGAGCCCGGAACATTCACCGATCCGTCCGTGCTCGTATAATTGATCGACGAGTTCACCAATGCCGCATTCGCCACCGTTCCGGCCGTGAGTCCGCCACCGTCAATCGTATTCGTGGCGCTGATCGTCGTTCCGTCGATCGTTCCACCTGTGATCGATACCGCACTCGAAGTCTGGCCCGCCATATCGCCGAACGGCGTCCCGCCGTTAAAGCTGCCGGCCACATTCGCATTCGCCGGCCCCGATACATCGCCGGCAAGCGTCACGTTCGCCGTGTTGACCGTCAAATCCGTCGTCCCGCCGAGCGAAGTCGAGCCCGGAACATTCACCGATCCGTCCGTGCTCGTATAATTGATCGACGAGTTCACCAATGCCGCATTCGCCACCGTTCCGGCCGTGAGTGCGCCGCCGTCAATCGTGTTCGTGGCGTCGAGCGTCGAGGTCGTGATCGTCGTGCCCGAGATCGCGCCACCCGTGATCGATACCGCGCTCGAAGTCTGGCCCGCCATATCGCCGAACGGCGTCCCGCCGTTAAAGCTACCGGCCACATTCGCATTCGCCGGCCCCGATACATCGCCGGCAAGCGTCACGTTCGCCGTGTTGACCGTCAAATCCGTCGTCCCGCCAAGCGAAGTCGAGCCCGGGACATTCACCGATCCGTCCGTGCTCGTATAATTGATCGACGAGTTCACCAATGCCGCATTCGCCACCGTTCCGGCCGTGAGTCCGCCACCGTCAATCGTATTCGTGGCGCTGATCGTCGTTCCGTCGATCGTTCCACCTGTGATCGATACCGCACTCGAAGTCTGGCCAGCCATATCGCCGAACGGCGTCCCGCCGTTAAAGCTGCCGGCCACATTCGCATTCGCCGGCCCCGATACATCGCCGGCAAGCGTCACGTTCGCCGTGTTGACCGTCAAATCCGTCGTCCCGCCGAGCGAAGTCGAGCCCGGAACATTCACCGATCCGTCCGTGCTCGTATAATTGATCGACGAGTTCACCAATGCCGCATTCGCCACCGTGCCGGCCGTTAGTGCGCCGCCGTCAATCGTGTTCGTGGCGTCGAGCGTCGAGGTCGTGATCGTCGTGCCCGAGATCGCGCCACCCGTGATCGATACCGCACTCGAAGTCTGGCCCGCCATATCGCCGAACGGCGTCCCGCCGTTAAAGCTGCCGGCCACATTCGCATTCGCCGGCCCAGATACATCGCCGGCAAGCGTCACGTTCGCCGTGTTGACCGTCAAATCCGTCGTCCCGCCAAGCGAAGTCGAGCCCGGAACATTCACCGATCCGTCCGTGCTCGTATAATTGATCGACGAGTTCACCAATGCCGCATTCGCCACCGTTCCGGCCGTTAGTGCGCCGCCGTCAATCGTGTTCGTGGCGTCGAGCGTCGAGGTCGTGATCGTCGTGCCCGAGATCGCGCCACCCGTGATCGATACCGCGCTCGAAGTCTGGCCCGCCATATCGCCGAACGGCGTCCCGCCGTTAAAGCTACCGGCCACATTCGCATTCGCCGGGCCCGATACATCGCCGGCAAGCGTCACGTTCGCCGTGTTGACCGTCAAATCCGTCGTCCCGCCGAGCGAAGTCGAGCCCGGAACATTCACCGATCCGTCCGTGCTCGTATAATTGATCGACGAGTTCACCAACTCCGCATTAGTGATCGAAGCGGCCGGGAAGGTTTGAGTGGCCTCCCAAGTGTTAGGATTACTCAGGTTCAGCGTGAAGTCATCCGAGGCATCGCCAAGCGTCAACGGACTCGGAACACTCAGAGAGCCATCCGAGCTCATAAGCCCGATCGTCGGGTTCGCCAACTTCCCGTTCTGGATGGTGGCATCCGTAATGTCCCCGTTGACGATAAGACCCGTCGAAAGGTTGCCGCTTCCATCGGTATGGACTACGCCGGCTGAATTTAAATTCGAGAACTGTTCGCCCGTAGCGGCCTGGAGCGAGCCTGTAGCGGTGACGTTGCCCGCGCTGAAATCCTCGGTGGTAGAAACAGCGCCATTATCGGTGATGCTGGAATTCGTGAGTGAAGACCCACCGGCATCCCAGGCGGGAATCACATACTGGGTTCCCGAGCCGGACAGGAGGCCAAGTTCCCCGGTCGTGGCGTAATCCCATGCGCCGGCGGCGCCGCCGGTATAGGCACCGCCATTGATGGTCGTTTGCCCCGGCGGCAGCCAGTAGGAAAGGAGCGGAGGTGTCGCTGTTCCTGTCAACGGACCGGAAAATACGAACCCGCTCTGCGCATTATTGAAGGGCGGCACAGGAAAGATCCACACGCTTGGGAACCCTGCTCCACTCCAGGCACTCCATTCGGCAGACGGGCTCTGCGGCGTTTCAAGGGTGATGGTGTGCGACAAGTTGTCGTCCAAAATAAGCGCGCCGACGCCGAAACCGCGGGTAATAACCTGTGCCGAAGCCGATGTAGAGAGACCGAGCGCGAGCATTCCTGCTGCGGCGCCAGTTGCAAGCATTGAAAGAAAACGTTTCATACGGATTAAAGCCTTGTTAGTGTAAGAACTTTTTTAAAAAAATCGAAAAACTTTGTTTTAGGTATTAGGAAAAAAACGTCAAAACCATCCGCGGCATGGCTCGGATTGCGAGCTGCGTGGCATTTCGGATCCTCTTGATGCAAACCTTCTTCACGGTGACTTCTTGCGACTAAAAGTTACCACTCGCGGCACGACTACCGCGTCTTAGAGAAAACTATAGATGAATTTCTCTTTACAAATATACGATGATTTTTTTGGCCGCACAAGAAAATCGAAAAAAATTATTTCGAGGATAACACAGCAAGACCCCTGTTACTCACGAGGGCGGGAAGACAAATCGGACGCCGGGCAGAACAGAGCGGCCCCCGAATTTCGGAGGCCGAGCAAATAAAATCTCAGACTGCAACCCCCTTACATCGCCTCGCGGTCGCGGAAGCGATGTTCGAGCTTATCATGGGTAAATTCGTCCATGGCTTCGAGCGTGGGTTTGCCGAGTTTATCGATTTCGAGTGAAATCTTCATCTGATCGAAGTTCGGGGCTTCGAATTCCTCGTCTTCATCGACTATTTCCACCGGGACAAGCGTGGAAATCCGGGCGTTATACTCCGTCTTAATTTCGTCATTGATCTGCCGAGCGCGCCGCGCCGCAATGGCAACAGCCTGATAGAGCGAATCCCCTTTCCTGGCCAGCATCTCCAGATCGACCGGCGTGACGCTAACATGTTGTTTATCGAGTTTTTCGATCTTTGCTGGCATATTGAACAATAATGAATTAAAAATGACGTTCTGTTAGGGAAGCCGGATAACCCCGGAATGTGCAGTTGGGTTCACCGGAATAATATCGCTTCCACTTCATTCACAGCCCGCTCCAGATTGTCGTTAATTATGTTGAAATCGTATTTATCCGCCATCGCCATTTCCATTTGCGCGCGTTCCAGGCGTCGGCGGACGGTTTCGTCCGATTCGGTTTGGCGAGCACGGAGGCGGGCTTCGAGCGTCGTGAAATCTGGCGGCGCGATAAAAATAAGCAGGGATTCGCTCGGAAATAATCGCTGAATCGAGAGGCCACCTTTTACATCGATGTCGAACAGGAGCGATTTGCCCATCTGCTTCGCGCGCTCGACCTCGCTCTTCGGCGTCCCATAGTAATTACCAAATATCTCTTCGTACTCGATCGAGCGCATGGCTTTCGATCAACTCGCGGAATTTTTCGCGCGTCAGGAAGTAATAGTCAATCCCGTCGCGCTCGCCGGCGCGCATGGGGCGCGTCGTCGCCGAAACGCTGAAGATGACTTCGGCGGGATGGCGCGCAAGAATCTCTCGCGCGATGGTAGTTTTACCCGCGCCAGAAGGGGCGGAGAGAACAATAAGCGGTTTCAAGATCGAGTAACGAATAATGAAACGGCTTAACACCGTTACTGCCTGTTGAGGTCATTCGTACTTTTGGGAACCGGCTCGCTACGGAGCTCGGCCAGCGTTTCTTTGTATTCCGCGAGCGGTGCGCCTGCGAAGAGTTCCTCGAACGCCGCAATCGCCATCTGCCGCGTATCTTCTGCACCCGTGATCTTCCAGAGTGCATGA
The DNA here is from genome assembly GCA_963702215.1 of uncultured Bacteroidota bacterium. Lineage (GTDB taxonomy): Bacteria > Bacteroidota > Ignavibacteria > Palsa-1295 > Palsa-1295 > PALSA-1295. The sequence goes on along the minus strand of OY969726.1, from coordinate 2,522,068 downwards.
TGCACCCTGGCAAGCTGCACCTTGTCTGTGGATTTCGCGAGAATCGCTTCGAGTGCGGCGATGGCGGCGGCGCGGTCACCTTTAGCGAGATAGTACCGGTGGAACAGAACCTCCGCCTGATGTTCGGTCTCTGGATTCGAGATTTCCCTGCTGAGCGCGACGCATTCTTTCAGTAGATGCTCGACTTCGTCGAGTCCCTCCTCGGAATTGCCGGAACCTTGTTCCCCAAGATCGAACAGGACTTGAACAAGATCTACAAGCCAATAAGAAACGCCGTAACGATAGTTAATGGATCGATGAAGTTCCAAAGCCCGGCGAATCAGCAGGATTGCCCGTGCTGGCTCACGGCGCCGCATAAGGCTCGCACCATAATTGCCAAGGATCAGGCCCAGATTATTCAAGTTGCCCAGGTCTTCGCATAGGCGAGCCGCCTTCAGGAAGCACCGCTCTGCCTCTTCGAAATTTCCCATGCCCTCATAAATTTGGCCCATTCCACCAAGGCAAGACGCTACTCTCACTAAGTCTCCCGCTTGTTCTTCGATACGAAGCTCCTTCCGGCGATATGCGATTGCTTGTTCGAAATCTCCTCTATGCAATTCCTCAATCGCAAGATTCCCGGATGCAACCGAAATACCATTCCCATAAGAAATGGTCTCAGAAAGCTCCAGTTGCCGAGCCCAATAATCCCTGCTCATCCCGTGCTCTCCGCGCTCATAATGCACGTTGCCAATATCGCCGAGCACACGGGCAAGCGCCAGCTTGTCGTCGTGTTCTTCCGCCCGGTCTTTGGATTGCGTAAGAAGTTCCATCGCGCTGACTAAGCGGCCCTGCTCCAACTCGATCCACCCGAGAAGACGGAGCATCTCCGTTTCCCACCGGGAATCGGAGGAGGCTCGTGCAAAATCCAGCCGCAGACCCACGAAGTACGACATAACGTCCAAGGCGCTACGCGAGCGGAAAAATAATTGAAGGCGATGCAAAGCCTCCCCGTATAAATTTCCTCGGCCCAATCTCGGGTCACGTATTTTGGATCGGTAAAGCACTTCCGGATCGCATCCCGCTTTCGAAAGCGTTCGCCATTGCGTCAGCGTCGCAGCCTGCTCATTATCGAAGAGTACGACGAACACCGGCAGCTCTCCCAGCGCGGCAACCAGCCGCTCGTGCTCGCCAGCCTGTTCGAGCTGGTACGTCAGTTCACGGGCAAGACGAAGTGGAATCATTCCCGGCCCTCCAAATCCTCCCCGCTCATGGGAACCCGCTCGCCTTTTAGTTCCGCGATGCGCTTTCGGAACTCGAAATGCGGTGTATGCTGCAACAGCCTTTCGTATCGAGCAATCGAATCTCGCTGGCAAGCCATGCTGCCAGCGATTTTCCAAAGCCAATAGTTGAGCGATGCGATCTCTTCCTCACTCGTGGCTTCGATGAGCAACGCTTGAAGCGTTTTCTCTGCCAGAGCGGGGTTGCCTTCAGCCGCGTCGATTCGCGCCAAGAGCGCTTTCGTGGAGCCGAGCGTGTCAGGCTTTTGAAGTTCTTGACTTAGCGCAAGGCATTCCGCGGCACAAGCTTTGGCCTGAGCAAGGTCGATAGAGCACGGCAGTTTCAGCTGGGCGCACTCCAGGCCGGCGCGCGCAAGACTTCGAAGCCAATAGGTTTGCCCATACTTGTAGCCAAGCATGCGGTGTTCTTCGAGTGCGGTCTGAAGTAAGTCGATTGCTTCGACGTACTTACCCTGAGCAAGGAAGACATCCCCCTCATTTCCGGTTGTGATCGCCCATCCGAGCGTATCACCGATCGACTTTCCCAGGATACGGTCGCGCTCATATACTTCAATCGCTTCGCTGTAGTGTCCTTGCCAATAGTGCAGAATTCCGATGTTACCAAGTGTATTCGAAACGCAACTTTTATCCCCGAGCGATTCCGCCATGGCCACTTGAAGTTCAAACAATTCCTGCGCCTCGGCGTAATGTCCTAACCCCATTTGTGCGACACCCAGATTATTCGTCGCCATCTCACGCAGATCACCAAGACTTTTACTAATCGCGAAGGAGCGTTCGAATATTCGTTCTGCCTCCGTTTCGCGGCCTTGTGACAAATGGATCATTCCTATATGATTCATGGCGTGCGCCATCATGCGCGCGTCGCCCAACGTCTCGCCGATTGTGTAATACTCTTCGAAAGCCGGGAGCGCGTTCGGATAATCGGAACGATAGTAATAAATAGTCCCAATCGCGTTCGTGGCGCGCGCCTCGATTGTTTGGTAACCCTCCTCGCGAGCGATGGCAACGGCCTGCTCCAAGTGGTCCATCGCATCGTCATATTCCTCGCGACGGAATTGACCATTCGCCAGTGCTAGATGAGCCTGCGCGATCGGCTTCTTCTCGCCATGCCGCCGGGCGGTTTCAAGGAACAGCCGCGCAAACGCGATGGAGTGGTCATAACTTCCACGCGCTTCGAATAGCTGAGCGACGTGGGAGAGGAAATTCATACGAGAGCCCAACTGCATGTCCGGGACATCCAGGCGCGGTGGCGCAATCATTTTTTCCGGTTCCATGCCGTCGGTCGAAAGCCGGTTCCATGCCGTGAGAGCGTATGTTCGCTCCGAAACCCAAAGCACCGAAAAGACTGGCCCGGCAGCGAGCACCCGCGCCAGCCGCGCCTGCTCGCCGGCCTGTTCGAGCTGGTAGGCAAGTTCGCTGGCGAAGCGTAACGGAATCAATGTGTAGCCTCCAAATCGTCTGCGCTCATGGGAACCGGCTCGCCTTGTAACTCGGCGATGCGCTGGGAAAAAGCCACCCGCTTGTTCGCTCGATAACAGTCGAGATAATGACGCAGCGCCTCTGTGCGATGATACTCATCCGCTTTGATTTTCCAGAGCCAGTAATGGTATTCGGCAAACTCCTCAGCGTCGCCTGCCCCTGACAACAGCTCTTCCAATGTTGCAACGGCAACGTCCGGCCGTCCCAACCTCCAGTCCAGTGTCGCCAAGAGAACCCGGGCTGTTACGATGGCATGGGTGTTGGCGGTATCCTCACCTATTTTCCTGGATTCTGCCGCGTAGTCCCATGCAAATTGCAGAGCACCGACGACGGAATTCTCGTAGGAACGTTCCGTGAGCAGGTCACTGATATAACCGGGAACTTCGGATTGAACCGCATCGCGAATGATCCGGGCAATCCCACGATACCATATAGCAAGGCTCTGAATGTATTCGACCGCGCGCGCCTCGGAAAGTGCCTTGAGGAGATAGGGTAATGCGCGCTCGCGATCCCCCTGCCGCTCGTACTCGATTCCAATATTTCCAATGGCATTCGATAACATGCGCTTGTCATTGAGCGCGGTTGAAATGCCGACTGTTCTCTCAAAACAATCAATCGCATCCTTGTTCGCTCCTAATTCGGAGTAGAGGACTCCCATATTGCCCAATGCCAACGCCATTCCCCGTAAATCTCCGAGCGGTTCGCACATTGAGAGCTGTTGTTTGTAGCATTCCATTGCCTTTCCGTGTTCGGCCTGCGCCCAGTATACGAGTCCCACATTCCCGATATTGACAGCGGCTCCGCGGGTATCCCCAATCCTTCGACAAAAAGCCACACCCATTTCATAGCTCTTGATTGCATCCTCGTATCGTTCCTGATCGGCGAAGACATTCGCCATGCTGCCGTGCGCGTTTGCTATACCGTTAAGATCATTAAGTTGTTCGGAAAGTTCAAGCTGTTGTGAAAAGCAGCCCAGCGCTTCCTGGAAGTGACTACGATGCGATTGGACGAGCCCGATTCTTCCGATCGACCGAGCAAGCAATTTGGTATCGTTCAACTCCGTGGCCAGCGCGACAGCAACTTTCAAGTGTTCAAGCGCCTCCGCATAATTGCTACGCTGGGTGTATAACAGCCCAAGATCGGTGTGCGCAACCAGAATGCGTTCCCGATCCTTTCGTTCGACTGCCAAGGCAAGAAGTTGTTTCAGCAGCGATTCCTGCCTCTGCCAGGCACCCCGCGACCCGAAAAAGAAGGCGGTGTGCTTGAGTGCATCGCCCAAGAGCGCAGCGGACGCGGGCGAAATATCAGCGATGGAAGCGAGATAGAAGGATTCCGGCTGAAATCCTTCCTGACCCAGCCGCTTCCAAAATTCCAAAATAATCTCGTGACCACCGCTCTCCTGAAAGACAAGGAAAACTGGAATGCTCGAAAGAATCTTGGCAAGCCGCTCTCGCTCGGCCGAGCGGTCGAGTTGGTAGGTCAGCTCCAAAGCAAGCCGATATGGGATCATGATGCAGAAGGTTGCCCCGATTCCGCCAATTCTTTCTCCACGAGTTCCATTACGATCTTCTCGAAATAATCGGCAAGTTTCAGGTGCCGAAGCCGCTTCGATTCTTCGTCCGGAACATAGCGCGCTTCGACGGCGCGGCGGAGAAAATCGTGGAAGAACGTGAGCAGGCCATCGCTACGAAGCAAGTGATAATCCAGCGAGCGCGCAATCATGGAAATATCTAAACGCGAAAATGATGTAACATCACCAAGTTCGATTTCGGAAAGCCCGCTTCTCGCGGCCCAGAGAAGCGACATCACGTCGCGCACTCGCTCAGCCCCGAAATCCTGTTCCATCCGTTCCAGGACCCCTTGGAACAATTCATCGGTATTGGCCACATTGAGGCAGCGCGTTACCCGCTCCGGCAAGAGTTCGTGGCTTCCGAAAATGCGAAGCTCTTCGAGCAGCGTGCGAAGAAACAGCGCGTGCGCCGATTTCGGATCGCCCGAAATGCGTTCGATCTCTTTGTGCGAAAGCGCCTTCCCATATTCGCGCAGGAACCCGACGATAATCTTCTCCCGCTCAACAGGTTCCAATGGGCGGACATTCATTTGGTTCCAGCCGCGAGCCGAGAGTTCATCGCGCGTTTCTTCCGATGTTGCGGTGATGATAAAGCGAACATTCTTCGGCCAGAATTTCGGCAGCCAGCCGAGTTTCGCAGCCGGCCCGGAAAGCTGGTTTACTCCATCTATTATTATTACGACGGGATTTTGCAGCGTGAAGCCTAGCCAGTTGGCGAATTGCTGTTCCAATTGTTCCGGAGAACCGGGGATGTCCTCGGTGCGGCCGTAGCGGAACTTAATTTCCTCCATAATGTGCCGCATGACGCCCAAATGATCCGTCGCGCCGGCGCCGACGCCGATATAATGTTCGATCACGGCCTCGCTCGGATGCGCCTCGCGATAGCCGTTCGCCCAGTAGGCCACGAGAGAACTCTTTCCGGTTCCCGAAGGTGCGTAGATGACCAGCGGCGCATCCTCACTGCCTGCGTGGGCGTTCAGGCGTTCGACGTATTCCGGGTTTGGCAGATAGGCATGACGCCGCGATTCCGCAAAGGCTTCGTGCCGCATCCTCTCAGCTTCGAGTGGCGTGGGCGGCACGGCCTGCCCGAAATCGCGATCGAGAATTTCGAGGAGGTCCTGGCGGACAAGTTCCCCAAGTTTTTCCGCACTTTGGTATCCGCGAACGCCATAGCCACGACCGCGCACGCGGCGTTCGAGCCCGGCAAGCTTCAGACGGTCCGGATCGGCAACATCACGTTCGTGCAGGCGCTGGCGAGTATAAAAAATTGCCCGGCCCGCATCTTCTCGGCTCGCGTTGGAGTTGAGCGCGCCATGCCGGAATTCGAGATCCGTCAGGCTCGCGCCGGCCGCAACGGCATCCCGAATCCACGGATACTGCCGGCCCAGATCCGAATCGGAACTAATCTCGCTCACTTGCGGAACGAAACCGTAGCGATCGCCAATGATCCCGATGAAATACGGGCGCGTCCGGTCGATTTCTTCCAAACACGTGCGCACAACGCGGCCCGAAGTCACATCCGCATCCGTCACACCCCAGCGAAGATCGACTTCGGTGAATGTTACGCCACGCTCGCGGCAGCGGGCGCGCACCTCGGGAAAGATCTTTTTTACTAAGTGATCACGCTCTTCCTGCAAGTCGCGAAACGTGCTGGAAATAAAGACGCGAAGCTCATTCGATGATTTAGTTGACATGGCGATCCGCGACAAAATGTTCTACAAAATTACAAAAAACTCATCTCAAAAAAGCGATTGGACTAAAATGTAATTCGTAATTTTTGGTAGCCCCGGCAGGACTCGAACCTGCGACACCCAGTTTAGGAAACTGATGTTCTATCCAACTGAACTACGGGGCCGGATTTCAATTAAAAATTGCGAGTGAGGAATTAAGAGTCAAGGAGAATGGGCCACTAATAGTTCCGGAGAAACTTCTCGGTCCTTTTGCGTCCTATTTGCCCCTTAGCCCGCTTGAAACGCGGCCTCGGCTTCCGGAACCGTTCCGAAAATTTGAAACACCATCGGGAATCCGAGCAGATCGAGCACATGATAAATCTTTTCCGGCAGCGCAGCGAGCTTCATGTCGCCGCCTGCGGCACGCACTTCTTCGATGAGTCCCATGAGCACGCCTAATCCCGCGCTGGAAATATACTCCAGAGCGTGAAAATCCAGCACGAGTTCGCGCTTGCCATCGTCGCGGACGACATCCTCGAGAAATCGTTCGAACTCCGGCGCGGTGTGCGCGTCGAGCTGGCCCGTTAGTTCAATGATCGTTACCGTTGCGCCCGTTTCGGAACGTTCCGAAACCTCGAAGCGGGAATGATGTTGTAGTTCCATTTAGTTATCCTTTTTTGCCTTCGCCTGTTCAAGCATCTCAAGAATTCGAATGACGAAAAAATCCCAGAATCCAGTTAGAATATCATTATAAACATCTGGTTACCACGAGCGTTGCATCGTCCTCGAAGCTGCTGGACTCCGTGTATTCGGCGAGCTGCGCTAGGATTTTCAGCGTGAGATCGCGAGCGCTCGTCACATGCAAATTATCTCGAACGAAATCCGCCAGCCGGTGGTATCCGAGTTCTACGCCCGCCGGATTTCGCGCATCCGTGATACCATCGCTAAAGAGCACGAGAACATCTCCGGCCCGCGTAGTGATTGGAATCTCCTCGAGCGAGTCCGTGAATAGTGGCGCGCGTATCAGCCCTACCGCCATGCCGAGCGGCTGGACGAATTCGTAAGAACCATCGGCGTGGACGTGCAACAGCGGCGTGTGCCCCGCTCGAACATAGCGCACGCCCTTCTTGCCAAAGGAGAGCAACCCTAGCGTAACGAATGACCGCCGTAGCGACGTGAGCGAAGGCGAATTATGCAGCAATGCCGTATTCGTTCCCTCGACCATTTCGGCCATGCTCGCCATGATTGGCGCGAGGGATTGCACCACGCCCTTCGTCTCCGCCATGTACAGCGAAGCTGAAATGCCCTTTCCGGAAACATCCCCAATTGCGATCATGGGCGAACCATCCCACAGCGTGGAAAAATCGTAATAGTCGCCGCCCACATCGTAGGCAGGAATGCTGATCGGATGAATATCGAATCCAGGAACGGCGGGGAACCGTTCCGGCAGCAGGCTTTTCTGCATCACACGGGCGGCACGAAGCTCACCATCGAATTTCTGCTTTTCGATCGAATCCTGTACCAGTCTTGCGGTTTCGAGCGCGAGCGACGCGACATCGCTGAAGGCCGCGAGCACGGTAAGATCGTCCTCATCGAACGCATCTTCGCGCTGCTTAGCGACATAAAGACCGCCGCGCACTTCGTTCTGGCGAATGAGCGGGACGGCGACCATGGAGTGCAGCTCCTGATTTTGCTTCGGAGCGTCCGGGGAAGGCAAGCCTTGCGAAGGAAAAATGTATTGCCGCGCGTCGATGCGGCGGCGAAGCACAAAGGGCTTTCGCGTGCGTTCGAGTTCACCGCGCGGCGAAGCGTCACCCGCTTCCGCAAAGCCTTCGGACCCCTCCATGATCCCCTCCGCCGCATGCTCGCCGATGTTTGTGTAGGAACGGATAACCTCTTCGCCTCCGGTTCCCACTGGTAGGAATGCTCCGTTGCCAATGGCACTGGAACGAAGTTCGAGCCAGGCACAATCGGATTCGGTGGCTTCCGCGGCCAGCGTCGTAATTTGCTCGGCAAGTTTTGGGAGATCGAGCAGTAGTTCGCTCGAAAGAATATTCGAAGAGAATCGCGTGAGCCGAGCGAGCGATTGCACCTCCGCCGATTTCCGTTCAACGAGTTCCGTGGACGACAGCGTAAACAGCGTACTGAAAAAGACGAGGGCAAAATAAATCGAAAGCGTTGCAAATGTTGCGAGAGCAACGATGTGCCAATAGAGCGCGTATCGCTCGAAGAGCACGCCCGCCTGCAAGCGCTCGCCCGAAAAAGCCAACAAGGCGGCAAGCGCCAATATCGCGTTCATCGCGGCGAAGATGAGCAACTTTTGCTTGCCTTCTCGCGTGGCATGAGGAAGCCACGGAAGCCGATACCCGAGCAGGAGTGCACCAACGCCAATGACGAGCGCAATCGTCCAAAATGCCGTGGAACTAATCGCATTCATGGGGATGACGCCTTCCAGGCGCCAAAGTCCGAGCAGCGCAACCGCTCCGGTGGCAACAGCCCATCCGACAAATCGCCGGCGAGCGAAACGGGGTGCCTGACGCACCTGCGCAATCTGCCAAAAACTCATGAGCACGACGACGAGCAGCACCAGCCATGCGAATCCCAGAATGTCAATGGAAATGACCGTCGAGAATTGCTCGGGTTCCACCAGGAACGGTCCGCCTGAAGTGATATGGCGGAGCGAGAGACGAAACAGGTACGGTGCAAGTGAAAGCAGAATTGCAGTTCCCAGCACGGCGGTGAACCGTTGAACCAATCGCACCGGCCAGTTTGCCGAGCGCCGCACCTCCTCGACCCGGCTGATGGAAGAGGTTCGATAAAATAATACTTCCGATGCTCGGGCAAACCACAACATCGCTGCCCCTTGCAAGCCTGCGCGAACAAGTTCCAGTACCGCGCCTTGCATTCCCATGAGGGAATGAGCAATGAGATCGAGCACCAACAGCGCCGCGAGAATTAACACGGCGAAAACGATGTAAAAGAGTGCTCGAGTGCGCATGGGTGTAGCCGTGACCTATAGGTCACGGCGAAAATTGTTGCAATTCGCCGCGATCTAAGGGTCACGGCCAGGAAGATCGAACAGTACTTTAGAGAATGAGGTTTGCGTGATATGCGCCTTTTCGATCCGGATCTAATGCCGCACCCCGAATTTCACCGCCTGCTCGTCGGCGGGGTCGCGCCGCGGCCGATCGCGTTAGTTTCTTCCATGGATGAACATGGAACCGGCAATCTTTCGCCTTTCAGCTTCTTTAATGTCTTCGGGGTGAACCCGCCAGTGCTCTGTTTTAGTCCGGCCTATTCGGGACGCACGGGAAACCCAAAACACACGATGCTGAATGTGCTCGAGACGCGCGAATGCACCGTTTCTATCGTGAGCTATGATATGCTGCCACAGGTTTCTCTCGCATCGGCGCCCTACGAGCGGGGCATTGACGAATTTGTAAAATCGGGACTGACAAAGTTACCAAGCGTGAAAGTCACACCGCCAGGAGTGGCCGAGAGCGCGTTCGTTATGGAGGCGAAGCTTCTTCATCATGTCGATTTTGGCAAAAAACATGGCAGCGCGAATCTCATGATCTGCGAGGTTGTCATGCTGCACGTTGATGATTCGGTGCTAACCGAAAAGGGCGGAATCGATCCTGTGCTGATCGATCAGGTGGCGCGGCTCGGCGGGCCATACTACACGCGGGCAAAGCGCGGGCTCTTCATACTGCCGCAGCCCGGCGTGCCGCTCCTGGGCATCGACCGGCTGCCGGAAGAAATACGTTCCAGCCCGATCCTCAGCGGCAAAAACCTCGCGCAGCTTGCCAGCATCGAGGCGATTCCGGTTCCTTTTACCGAAGATGACGCTACGCTTCAAGTCCGTCACCACGCCGCGATGGAACTTCTAAACGCCGGCGAAATAGACGCGGCGTGGAAAGCACTCGCGGGCTAACCGTCTTATTTCTTCTTCCCTTTTTTCGGGGCCACTTTTGCTTTGGGTTTTGGCTTTGCCGCAGCCTTCACCGGTTTTTTGGGTGCGGGCTTTTTCGTGGCGCGTTTTGGTTCCGGCTTGGGTTTGGCGGCGGTCCGCCGCGGCGGATTCTCTGACTTCGAGGGTTTGTGGCTCGGCTTTTTCTCCGGCGCTTTCGCGTGCGCCTTCGGAGCTTCTTTAGCGTGCTTTGCTTCTGATTTCGCGTGCTTTGCGTCTTCTTTCGCGTGCTTTGCGTCTTCGTGCGCGTGCTTGGGCGCTTCTTTGGCTGGGTGCTTCGCGTTCATCGGGACTTCGTTTAGTTCATCGATGGGGCGCTTCGCAGCGGATTTCGCCTTCGCGGCAGTTCCGAATGCTTCTGCTTCTTCGCGGGCTTCGCGCTCTTCCGGAGTTTCAGGACGAAGCGAATCCAGGATTGCTTGTTCCTCGGGCGTGAGTTCGTTGGCCTGCCGCTTTTGAATCGTGCGTGGCACGAGCGGGGTGGGCGCAAGCTTGGTAACCGTGGACGTATGGCGAGCGCCCGAGGCGGCCGCTTTCGGTTCAATCACCAGGTCGATAAACCGTTTCCTCGGAATGGGCTGCAAAAGCTGGAACCCTTTTTTCGTAACTTCGAGCGAAAATGTGTTTTCGCCCCCGTCGCTCTTCATCATCCGGACTTCATACACTCCGAACGGCAGGACCGGTATCTTGAGAACCGAACGCGCGGTGCCGAACGCCGGCATCATCGTGCGCGTAGCCGTCATGCCAAGGACTTTGAATTCCAGCTTTTTCTCCGGTTCGAGCGTGATGCGGTAGCGGACGGCGATCTCATATCGAAAGCTCGAAAATTCTTTCGCCGTCTCGAAGCCGAAGGTCATATATTCCTTCCCGGATAGCTCTTCGAAAATTTTGCTGATGTAACAGCGGTACTCGACTTCTTTTACTGGCGGTAATGGCTCCATGGCATTTAAGAATTAAGAATGAAGAATTAAGAATTCAAAATTGGTTGGATGGCGGCCGTAACATGGTCGAAGGCGACTGGCTTCTGCTCACCGGTTTGCATATTCTTTAAAGTTCCAGCGCCTTCGGCGAGTTCGCGCTCGCCAATGATGTACGCGAATGTTGCTCCCAACCGGTTCGCTTCGCGCATTTGGGCCTTCATCGAGCGGCTGCTAAGATCGATGGTTGCAGAAATACCAGAGGCCCGCACGTTGGAAAGAACTTCGAGAGACTTAAAGGACGCAAGCGCGCCTTGCGATACCACATATAAGATTGGTTTTGCAATGGCCGCGAAAGCAGCGGAGTTATCTTCTTTCCTTCCTTCAAGCGCGATAATCAGGCGCTCGAAACCCGCGGCAAACCCGATCGCTGGCGTTGCCGGCCCACCTAATTGCTCCACAAGATTGTCATACCTGCCGCCGCCGCAGAGGGCATCCTGGGCACCGAGATCGCTCGATGTGATTTCGAACACGGTGCGGGTGTAATAATTGAGCCCGCGGACGAGCAGCGGATCGACTGAATAATTAATTCCCGAAACACGCAATAACTCTTGCAGTTGCTCGAAGTGCGCCCTGTCATCTTGCGAGAGATGGTCCAGCAGAATCGGCGCGCGTTCGATCACCTCCCGATCGCGCTCATCTTTGGAATCCAGCACACGCATCGGATTTATCTCCGTGCGGCGCTTGCTTTCGTCCGAAAGCTTGTCAAAATTTGCACGTAAATGTTCGACCAATATCTTCTTCCAGATTTCCCGCGCATCGGGCGAAGCTAAAGAATTCAACCGCACTCGAAAATTCGAGAGACCCAGCTTTCTATAAACGGCAATCGCGAAAACAATCGTCTCGGCATCGGCAAGCGGTGACGCGGGGCCAAGCAGTTCTGTTCCAAATTGATGGAATTGCCGCTGACGGCCCTTCTGCGGTTTTTCGTAGCGGAAATTCGCGGCGCGATTATAATAAAACCGGAGGCAATCGGATTGGCCGGTAAGCAGCCCATGCTCGATAGCGGCGCGAACAACGCCGGCCGTCAGTTCAGGGCGCAAGGCAAATTCCTCGTCCTCTCCGCGCGAGTGCAAAAGGAACATCTCTTTCGATACGATGTCCGTTTCTTCGCCCACGGCGCGCTTGAACAGGCGAACTTGCTCGAACGCCGGGGTGCGAATTTCACCATAGCCGAATATCAGCGCTACCTCATCGACTGCCTGCTCTATGGCGCGCCATTTAGCGGCTTCGTCCGGCAGAATGTCTTTCGTTCCGCGCGGCGACTGAATCCGCTCCGAACGGGCGATCGGAACGACCTCTTCCATTTCCGATGCCTTACTCTCCAATGCGTTCCTCTTCCTGGTTGAAGATGGCGATTACTTCGTCGGGGGACTTGGCATTTATCAGGGCGTTACGGGCTGGCTCGGAATTCATTACTTTCGAGGCGCGGGAGAGGAGCTTTAGGCGCTGGCTCACCAGGCTTTCCTTACTCACGAGCAGCAGGACAAGCCGTACGGGCTCGTTATCCATCGCGCCATAATCGACGGGCTCCGCTGTCGTGGCAAAAGCAAGGACGATATCATCGACCGCGTCGGTCTTGCCGTGCGGGATCGCGAAATTCTTGCCGACACCGGTTGACATAATCTTCTCCCGCTCGAGGACTGCGGCGCGCACTTTCTTCGCATCAAGCACGTGCGGATTTTTATCCGCGAGTTTCAGCACGCCATCGAGCACGTCTTCCTTCGAATCGGCCGCCATGCCGATCTCGATATAGTCGGGTTTGAGATAGTCGGTTAATTTCAATGTTTTGGGGAAAAGCCTCGGAATATACGCGAGAGGCTGGTGGTAGAACAAACGGCAGTTCCCCTCAATTCACGAATGATTTGTGCTCCGGCTGTGTTTTGCGTCGCTACGCTAAAAAGCATCGAATTTTTAACGAAATATCATTCATACATGACCGATTTCCAGCTTCTTTCGCCTCACCATTTTTCACTCATGATGACCCCCCAGAGCGGCGGGGCCAGTGGGCAGCAAGGCAATCCCATTACGGCGTTCTTGCCGCTCGTCCTCATTGTGCTTATTTTTTACTTTCTGATCTATCGCCCGCAGAAAAAGCGCCAGAAAGATCGCGAAGCGTTGGTCAAGCAAGTGGAGAAGGGCGATAAGGTCATCACATCCTCCGGACTGCACGGAACAGTCGCGCAAGTCGAGGACACGACAGTTTTGCTCCAGGTTTCGGACAACACGAAAATTCGCGTCGAGAAATCGGCCATTGGAACGATCACTCCGAAGAATGCGGAGAAGGCAGCAACGTAGGCTGGAGAGACGTTCCGCGGGCCTCGTGGGATAGCAGATACAGACTTAGTTTTCGATCAACGAAAAAGGACGTGCGCAGAACGTCCGGATAGTGGTCATGTTAAACACAATCGACGAAGCATTGGACGACATTCGCCGCGGCCGTGGCGTCGTCGTCGTTGATGACGAGGACCGAGAAAACGAGGGGGATTTCATCGCTGCGGCCGAAGCAGTGACGCCGGAAATGATCGCCTTCATGCTGCGGCGCACCAGCGGAATTATTTGCGTCCCGCTGACAGAAGCGCGCGCGGCGGAACTCGATCTCAATATGATGGTCGAGGTCAATACCGCACGCCACGGCACACCGTTTACCGTGAGTGTCGATTATCTGCACGGCACTTCGACCGGCGTCTCCGCCGAAGACCGGGCACGTACGATTCATGCGCTCACCGAACCCACGGCGACGGCTCGCGATTTCGCCCGGCCAGGGCATACCTTTCCGCTTCGGGCTGCCGAGGAAGGCGTACTTCGCCGTGCCGGGCACACGGAAGCAGCCGTCGATCTCGCGCGGCTTGCCGGATTCAAGCCGATCGGAATCCTCTGCGAGATGATCAACGAAGATGCTTCGATGGCGCGAATGCCGGACCTCGTAAAGATCGCGAAAGAGACCGGGCTCAAAATTATTTCGGTGCAGGATCTCATCGCCTACCGGATGCGGCGCGAGCGGCTCATGCAAAAAGTTGTCGAAGTTACACTGCCCACTGAGTTCGGCGATTTCCAACTTCATCTATACGAGAACAAAGTGGATCGCAAGGAGCACATCGCGCTGACTAAGGGCGACGTCGGTAATGGGGATCCGGTGCTCGTGCGGGTTCACTCCGAATGCTTCACAGGCGACACATTAGGTTCCCTTCGCTGCGATTGCCAGGATCAACTCCACGCCGCGCTGATGATGGTCGAGGCCGAAGGGCGCGGAATCGTGGTCTATATGCGGCAGGAGGGCCGCGGTATCGGGCTTGCCAATAAGCTCCGCGCGTATAAGTTGCAGGAAGAAGGCAAGGATACTGTCGAAGCGAACGAAGCGCTTGGCTTCAAAGCAGACTTGCGCGATTATGGTTTGGGCGCGCAATTGCTCGCCGATCTTGGTGTCAAGAAAATGCGCCTCATGACGAACAACCCGAAAAAAGTCGTTGGACTTTCGAGCTATGGCTTGGAAATCGTCGAGCGAGTTCCGCTCGAAATTCCCGCCAACCAGAAGAACGCCCATTACCTTGAAACGAAGAGGGTGAAGCTGGGGCATTTGCTGAGCGGGCTGCATATCTGAACCGGGATTATCATCGCATAATTAAAAGTTTACGCACTTCATTCCGCACTTTCAAAAAGTAGATCCCACTCGGCAGCATCGTGGTAGAAAAGCTTTCAACTTGTGGTGAAGCACTCACAACAATATTCATTTCCCTTCCCATGACATCGTATAGTTGCAAATCTGCAGGTTGACGAGATGGCGCTTCGAAAACCACCCGGATTGATTCCGAAGATGGATCCTGTATGATATGCGCCGGAATGCTACTCGTTTTGGAAACGGCTTCGGGAATTTGATAGGGGTCCAATTCCAGCGCATCCAGCCAAAGCGTGCCCGACGGGATCAAGCCGGAGGGCGCGGCCGCATTGGCTCCGAGGAAATTCATCCGCATCCTGTGCAGACCGGAATCGAGCCGGACATCTATAGTATCCAGGATTGCGGGAACCGGGGGATAGATTGTTGTCGTGCCGCTGAGAATCCCTGTATCGGTACCATCTATAATTAGCTGATAGTTGCCGAAGCCCTGACCCTGAGTTCCATGCACGACCAGTTTGTAGTTACCACTTTGGATGATGCTGAATTCCGCCAGAAGGAACGCAGGTGTGGAATCCGGTTCGAAGTCCAATACCTCCTGTTTACTCCATCGGCCGTTCCACCAGGGGCAGAGATTTAGCGGAGCAGCCTGGCCATTGAAGGCCGTATCGATCTTGAGATCCTCTGCCTCTATCCAAACGTGCGTAGCGATGACCAACGGCCGATCTGAGGGCCAGGATTGCCCGCCTACTGCAACCCTCAACGCGTAGTGCCCGGCCGGAAAGAGCGGAACATGAAGTTCCGCACGCATTCGGCCAAGCGAATCGATCGCCAGCGAGCGAGCTTTCAAAAATTGCCCGCTAAGTTCAAAGCGCGGAGTTGGAGTGATATCGAAGCCCCATCCCGCTATGGACACGCTATCGCCCGGCGAAACGCTCAGATTGGAGGAGTCCGAGAGAATCTTGAAAAAAGGGTGCGCAAGCACATGCAAGGTGCAGCATTGCACACCGTCAACGAAAAGCGGCTGATCGCCAATGGAAACATCTGCCGGTACTGTGATAGGTGCTTGGAACTTTCCCGAGCCGCTGCTGATTCTGGCAACCAACTCGTTCCCGATGTTTATACTAAGAGAACGTCCGCGCCGGATAGGCTGAACCATATAGTGTGAATAGCCGGCCGAGCGTAACGGTATCGCACCGTACCCACGATTGCGGCCACGGCGCATAAAAGTATACAACCGTCCGGTAGTCGCTGGAAACATCATTATTATTCCCATGTTGGAATTCCACATCGATGGAATGTTTGAAATCCACGGCATCGAGAATGTGGAACCGGTAAAAGCTATACCATTTTTGAGTACACCCATTGAATGGATGGGAGAATTCCCCATCCGAAAAGTAAAAGCCACCTCCGAAATAATCTTCGGTCCCGGTATATTCAAACGAGAGCGAGGGCGTAGAGTCAACATTAAAAATCGCATCGCCTTCCAACGCACAAGGATACGGATTATTCGGAATTGCCATATTCATTCCCACAAACCTTCCCGGCCCGTTCCAATCGAGCACAGGATGAAAAACGCCATATCTTGTTGGATTGGACTCGCTAAAATGCGCGTGGAAATAACCAGTTGTGCTCCAATTAAGCGAGGTATCGTGAAAAACGAGACCCGCTGTAATAGCAATTGGAACGGATGCTTCATTCACAAGGACGAACTTCGCGCTGTATTCAAAGGGCATTGGGAAGTTGCACCCAAAGCCACGATCGGAATCGCTCCACATCGGCAGTGAACTTAATTGCACCGAGCCGGCGCCTTGGCCAAAAAAATCGGCCAGTGGTGCAACCACATCTGCTGAGTCCGAACCATTCCAAAATATTTGAATCCACGTTGAGTCCCAATCGGAACTCGAAACGCTCGGCTTGATAAGCAGGGAAGTCAGCACGGCAGGACCCGATAACGAATAAAGAACCGTCGAAGACTTTGGCGTAAGCACAATAGCTGTGTCGTCCGATTGCCCGGCACCGGTTCCCCACGAATGCTTATCTGCTACGCTAGCTGCATCCGCCTCGCAAGCGAGCAGCGCGGAATCGGGCATCGCCGCCGTCGAGCCGATTGCTGTCACTGGTAGCCGCCGCCATCCGACGGCATACCAAACATTGCCTTGCGGCGAGGTGTAAGTAATCCGAAAGCTATGCCGAAATGGTAATTGGACATCACAATCAAGCGCTCCAGAGGCGACAGAGTCAAAGCTTCGAACAAACAGTCCGGTACTATCGCCTATAAAGAAATCTCCCGCAGTTCCCTGTCGGACCAGCGTACCATCGATCCAAAGGCGTACCGAGGTTGTCGAATCCGCTTCGGGAACGGCCGCCCACAGATAGCTGATTACTCCACCACCGGTATCCGAAGCCAGGATGTTGGCGCCAAGCGAATCTTTTGCTCCGGGCAAGCCGTGGCCAGTTACATAGTGCAGCGGAACCACGGAGGCGCTGTCGAGATCGGCCAATGCGAGCGGCTCCAGAATGTTCTGGTAAAAGTTCCAACCTGAGGACTGTGCCCGCGCACGTGCAAAACTGAAAAATAGAACTATAACAATGATGAACAGGGCAAACGGATGGCGGCGCATGAATCGAAAACCTGCCCATCCGGCGCTTAGATTCCAAAGTTCTCGCTTCGCAGCATCTTCATTTCGGATCGGGATGCTCATAAGCATAGGCGCGGTCCTGCTTCGTTTGTTCGGAGTCATTATGGAGAGAAATCGAAAGAGAATTTGGTTCCGTCGTTCGAATCGGAAGATATAGATAGGTGGGCCGGATCGTGTTATCGCCCATCTTGCATCCGACTCGGAGCGAATCCGGCAAGGTTCCTGCCAGCGTGTAGCCGGGGATGGAATCGACGTGGTGCGCGTCACTCTTGTCCCAGATGATCGCTCCGAATTTCTGTTCCCGAATATCTCGCTGCCACTCCGCCTCATAATTAGCGGAAACCGAATCGTGCATGACGAGCACATCATCCTCGACCTGACAGTGCGTGTGGGTTCGCTTTCCGGCGAGGGTTCCAATAAATCCATGGGCTGGAATAACCACATCGCCCGGGATACTTCGGAGGAAGGTGAGAAACCTAGCTCCCTTGGCACGCTCTCGTGCGCCGGGGAAGAGCATGGGGAAGTGCGAGGGAATATAAACGAAGCTGGCAAGTTGGAAGAGTAGGCCCCATTCGAACAAGCCTGCAACCGCCGGGGATGCTTCTTCGCGTGCCCGCCACACGGCGTAGGGAACGTAAAGGGCCATCATCGTCGCGAGCGGATAGAGCACGTTGTTTCCCGCCATTTGATCGCCGCGGTGCAGGCAAAATTGCCCGATCGCCGAGAGAAGCGCCGCCGCCCAAAGGCCCTCCTCACCGCGGAACTCGAATCGCCTGCCGCGAAGCGTAACGGCCATCGTGCCGATCAACAAGAGCCCAATTCCCCAATACCGAAATACTTCCGCCGGCAATGCGGCCAAGACACGAACGTATCCAAAATATTTGCTCTTCGCGGCAGGCATCGCATACACGTAGTAGGAATACCATCCATGCGATGAAGATTGCAGTATATACGTTCCAGCCGCGAACACGGCGGCGAGCACCCCGATGAACACAAGCGCCTGCTTCTTATTATTCAGGAACAGCCAAAGAATCGGCAGCGGCATGAAGAACAGCGCTTCCTGCTTGATAAAATACGCGGCCGCAAACAAGATGGCTGCCGCAACACTCGATAACCACGATCGGCGAGATAACACAAAGATCGAGAGCACGATGAAACAAACGTACGGCCCATCGGTTCGAACCAGCGTTTGAACGAACTCGGTCAAGATGTACGGAGCGAAGAAGAGGCCAATCGCAGCGAGCATCGCGAATCGCGAGCCGTGCGTGAGCCGTCGGACAGTGACGGCGATGAGAACGGCAGTCAAAAGTGTGCAGGCAATGGTGACAATCCTTCCCATGAGGAACGAAGGATGCGTGATCATTACCAGCGGAGCAACCAGATAAAAATAGAGCGGCTGATACAGCGTAGCCGAAAAATAAACGCTCGGCGGCGCATAGATCGGCAAGCCGTGAACCACTCGCATCACGTGATCCATCATTAGCCCTTCGTACCATTCGATCTCATAAGGATAGCGAAGGTGCCAAAGAGCAATTGCGGCAAACATTAGCGTGAAAAGCGCGGCAAGAAAACCCGTGGCGTACCGAACGTACTTCGGCCCTTTTCGTCGGACGTATTCCGCAACCGAATTTAAATCGCGGCTCATTTTACGCTTCTTCTCCTCTTAGCGGCGAACTGACGCCAGAAAGCTTCGTTGCAACACCCGCCGTGAACGTCCCGGGCCGGAACACGACGCAGCGAATCCTGTCGCCAAGCGGAACTTTATAAACGATCTCCCCTGTCCGGAATGATCGCCAGAATGCGATCGCTCGAAGATTGGAAGTTCCTAAAATGATTTGGGACTGCCGCTCGAACGCCACCATCGTGATCGAAAGCACAAGTATGAGTCCATCAGCGTACAGCAATCCAAAAAAGGAGGATATAAAATAGGCGATCAAAATCTGGATGGAGACTTGCCCAAAAAAGAAATCTTCTTCATTCCGCCGAAACCGGTAATTCAGGATCGCCGCCTTGCACATGGAACCATAAATCCAAATGAACGCAATCATTCCGAAGATTCCCATACGGAGCGGCCAGTAGAGATACGACGTATGCGTTCCCAATGTCGTATACACGGCGGAAATCGGCATCCGATAATACGTCTTCCACGGAATACCAAATGGAACTCCAAGAATGGGATGATGCCAGATGTTCAAGAGGACATTCGGAAGCTCCATTAGCCGTATGTACGCAGATCCCTCCCCCGATGGATGGAGTGCTCCCCAGAAGCGCATCCCCACGGCGACGGGGTCGGTGACCAAAGCAAACAGCACGAAACCAACGAGAACGCACCCCACGACTGCGGCCTGGCGCAAGCGCCGGCCTCGCGGCAGCGTAACAAACATCGCCAGCCCGACGCCGACCCCGGAAATGATGGCGGCACGCCGGAATCCCAGAATGAGAATTGCTTCGGCCGCAGGGAACGCGGCGAAGAGAAACCACTTCAATCTCCGCAACTTCGTTCCGCGGTAGTGCATCATGACAAGCGCTCCGACGATCGCGACATCCAGGAGATACCCATCCCGCCAGGATTGTAAAATTCCCCAACTCGCCCGCGGCATCGGATGGATGATGTTCCAGCCTGCTTCAAACGTCTTAGGAATCATGACGAGAAACAACAATACAAAGAGCGATACTCCATCCTCCGTTTCCCGAAACGCATTGTTGAACATCAGGAACACGATGGGCCACTCTGGTAGGTCATGCACTTCGAGGACGAAAGCAAACCGCTGTGTCATCACCTGCCCCCGCGCCCACGAAAAAAAGACGAGGCCCGCAAGATACAGGATCGGCGCGCTGAAATAGGAACGACGCAGGGTGTAATCTTCCGTAATCGTTCGCTCGATGAGCAGGACAAAAAAGAACACCACTTCCATGAGCTCCGCCGCGCCGATGCCACCAGGCAGCGACATCCAGGTGGAAAGCTGAATTGGCGAGCTGGCCAGAAAAGATCCCTGCCAGATCGTAAACCATGCGCAAAAATACTCGATACTCCGCAGCGAAAGCAAAAGCCGTTCCCGGGAACGATCCGGAGAAACCGATCGGGAACGTTCCCGCGGCGAGGAAACCGAAAGGGAGAGCAGGCTCATAGCGCAGGCGCCCTCGGTTGCTTCGAGCCGTCGGCGGAGACCGGGCCACCCACGGCCGCCCGGGGACGTACCGCTCCAAGGAATACGGCCAAAGCCAGATACAGGATGGACAACGATACCCCTCCGCTGAGACCCAGCTCCAGCATTGGTGCACGCTTCGGGCCGAACCGGACGTCCGGAACTTTCGCAGTATCGACAATCGTGATTACCGACCGAACCCGCTCGGCAAAGATGTTCTGCTGATCCCGTTCTTCCCGAAGGAACGTAACAATGGGTTCGAGGACGGCTTCATTCCGAAGAATTTCCGCATACTTCCGCGCGACGGCCGGAAGCGTATCCAGACCCGGGCCAATTGCCGAAGCAATCTCATACCGGCTTCGCTCATGCTGTGCTTCTTCGAGCGTCGTCCGAGCCGCTTCCACATGGACATCGTCCGAAGAAAGATCCCGTAGCAGTAATTCCAACTGAATCTGCGCTTGATCCTCCTCTGTTTCCAGCCGGGAGATTTCACCGATCGTTGCCCGTGTTTGCGCGTCCAGGTCCGGAATGCCGTTCTGTTGCTCGAACTGCTCTTTCACTCCATCGAGCGAATCGAGTTCCCGAAGGCGACGCTGGTAATCGGAGTCCGCGAAAATCCGCGCTTGTTGCGCATCGGAACGCAGCACTTCGCCGATCATCGTATCCATCGTGCGGCACGCCAGGTTCGCGATGTAGGGAGCTAATTCTCTCGCCGCTTCTTTTTCCCGAGCCGTCGAAAACCAATCCGTGCGGATCGCACCCCGCACATTAACCTGACTGAACCCCGGAATCGTAAGCAGCGACGACTGAATGCTGGGAACCATTTGCTGATGCGTCTCGCCGGGCTGCGAAAAATGCCGGCGAATCGTCGGATCCCGCGAAAGCCGGTCCGATAGTGCATAGGATTCGAGCAAATCCTGGATAAGATCCACAGAGGGATTCTCCACTTCCTTCAGGATTTTCAGAGCGCCTCCCGCATTCAGCGACGACAGCAATCCCGAGGAACTCAGCCGGTCCGGAGGCAGAAGCATCACCTCCAACTCATAGGAATAGGGAACAATATAGGTAATCCCGAGCGCGGCCGCGCCACAAAAAACGATCAACGAAATAACCACCCACTTGTGCTTAGCAAGAAGCAGGAGGTAATCCATCAGATGCGGATCGGGCGGAAAACCGGGTATTTCCTCGCCCGGCGGCACACGATCGGTTGGTTGCTGAAGAGGCGCTGCGTTCAATAGGAAGGATGGCGATTGGAGTTGAACCTCATAAATCATAGATTCTATCGCTTTCCGTTCCAATGGAGAAATTTTTCCCGAATTACGCCATTTATTCGAAACGATCGTCCCGCTTTTAAGAATGTAGCTTCGTTGATATTAAAGGACTTAGAGACTTTTTTTTGAATTGGTACTAATATACATCACTCAGCACGATTTCGTGCGGCTCGGTTAAAAATGTCGTAATTTTGTGGCGGATGCCTAACCGCCGCGATTTCCTCGCTGAATGGAAGATTACGCCAGAAGAACTTAACGAACTTCTGAACGAGAATCCGAGCTTGCGCGGAATGACATCGGGGTACATCGCCGAGTTCAAGCTCCGCAAGGTGTTAGAACGCATTCCTGAGCTAAAATATCTTGGCAAGCCAAGAGATCATGACAGAAAAAAGAAATATGATCAGGGATACGAATATAAGGGTCACGAAATAAGGGTCGAAGTCAAGTCACTACAAACCAATAGCGTTCGGGATTTGGGCGACGGCAAATTCGTGGGTCGGTTCCAATGCGATGCCAGTGACGCAAGAAAGATTACTTTCCCGGACGGTTCTACTCTAAGCACTACAAATTTACTTAGGGGACAATTTGATATAGTGGCCGTGCCTCTCTTTGCTTTTATCCATGAATGGGATTTCGTTTTTGCGCTGAATAGGGACTTGCCAGGAAGCACAGAATCGAGTTATAGCGACTATCACCGGGGACTGCTTTTGGCTGGAATGATGCCACTCGATTATCCACCCAACTCCCCTTATACGGAAAATTTTCTTAGACTTTGCGACGCGATAATCGTTGACCTCGCTTCTTCCCATCGCCCTTGACGAATACGAGGAAGTAGGAATGATTTTTCCGAGCATGCACCTGTTTTAGTATGCGCACAACGGCGGGACGGTTCGAGCGCACAACGACGAAAAGGTCTTTGCAATAAAAATCAAGTTCTGCATAGTGATTGATGATTTCGACATGTGTAAGATTCTGCCGGTTTGCACTCACTTCATCCTGGCATTTTACTATAAGAATGCCCTCGTCTTTTAGGACGCGCTTCGCTTCCTTCCCGGCCTTGAAATAGAGGTCGGTAACTGCGGCATGATATTTAGGGCCGTCAGTGTGCGTGTCACCATTCGAATAGGTAGTTCGAAATGCCTTGTAATTTCCATCCCCGGCAAGCTGAGAAGAATGCCGCCGGAACAGTCCTTCCATGTAGGGCGGGTCAAGCACCACGCAGTCAAACATTCCATCATCGTAGGGTAGCTTCCTGCAATCCACACCCGTTTTGAGATCGGACGGGCAGAGATTGTAGTGGCTGCGTGGAACCTTCTTCCAAAAGATTCCAGTGCCGTAAGTTACATCCGCGATCATCGCACCTTTCGGGACGTGGAGCGCGAGGATGTCGGGGAAAATATCTTCGTTGCCGCCAACGAACGCAGAGCAAAGCACGTCGCTGGTAGTCTCACCGTTCGCCGATTTGCGACGTTTCGTGTGGCCGTTCGTAACGAATAATGTATCTTGCATTTTAACTGAACAATTCTAATTGTCCGATTCCCCTTCGGTTTTGGGTTTCGGTGTGTTTTTTCTTACTCGCTCGGCCTCTTCGGGCGTGAGCGATAAAACTTTTCGCGCGAGTTCTTTGAATCGCTCCCATTTTTCGGAGGCGGCTCCACTCTCTGAGTTCTTTTGATCTTCGGCTTCGTTCGGTTCTGAGTTCATTTCACGCCGCTTTGCCCGTTAGTTCCTTGTACGTAAGACGACGACCGAATACCTGTGCCGCAGTGCCCTCGAATCGAGTGCCATCGTTCGTCTTGCGCGTATTGTAGCGATAGGATTCTTCATCGAGATAGCGGTCAAGATGCTGGTCACTGAGATGAATGTGCGTACCCTTGATGCAACGTTTGAACAGCCCAAAGAATCCTTCGATGGTATTTGTATGCACGTTTCCCCGAACATACTCGCCCTCAGAGTGATTAATTTGCTCGTGGTTATACATGCGCTTCACGCCGCCATAGGTCTTTAGTTCATCAGTCATGAGATTCGAACCGGCCTCAACATTCTTTCCGATGAATCGCTGGATTGCATTATGCGAAACATTCTCTACGGTCTTAGCCACCACGCGGCCTTGACGCTCAACGATAGCAAGCACGGGCGTTTTGGAGTCAGTATTGCGTCCCCGTTTCGGGTTACGCTTCGAAGCATGTTTATTCTTTTCCTTCCCGCCGATATATGTCTCATCGGCTTCAACCGTCCCGGCAAGCTTGATGATCGAGCCGGTGCGCATTGCTTCCCGGATTCGGTGTGATAAAAACCACGCACTTTTTTGGGTAATACCTAACGAGCGATGAAGTTCGTAAGACGATATGCCATTCTTCGCATTCGCCATTAGCCACATCGCGGTAAGCCACTTTGAAAGCGGAATTGCGGAATCCTCGAAGATCGTGCCCACTTTTACGCTGAATTGTTTCCGGCAAGCCTTGCATTGCCAGAGTTGCCGCGTGGCGAGTTCGGTAATCTCTTTCGAAGCGCACACCGGGCACGTCACGCCGTTCGGCCAGTGAAGGTCACGGACGAATTCCACGCACTTCTTTTTGTCGCTGAAATGCTGAATCACTTCGATTAAGGTAGCTGGTATGTTTTGCATAGTGTTCAGATATAATTGAACTTCGAATAGTATAACGCACGGCGTTTCCCGAAGTTCCAATTAAATTGAACTTTTTGAAAATAATTTCGTTGTCCTGTAAGATGGACAAACCGGCTCAAAAACGGCAAAAAGTTGCCGCGAGAATCGCCGCACTACTCAAAGAGAAGGGCTGGACTCAGCAAGAGCTTGCTAAAAGGGCCGGGGTTAAAAAATCCTACATTAGCTCTGTTTTGGCCGGGGACGCGAACCTCACGCTTTCATCAATCGTTCGCTTCGAAACCGCGTTGCGCGGCATAATTTTGGATGTTCCTACGAAAGATTGACACCCTAATGCTTTCGTAAAGAAACAATTTAGGTGGAACGAAAATATTCTTCGTATGTTTGTAGTCAGGGCATGAAAGTCATGGAATTAAAGTTCTCGTTTGGCGATCAGCAAGCCTCCAATAAGCGGCTTGCTGAAATGGTGCTTTTTATCAGCGAAAAAAGCCGCCTTGATGACGGCTTTAGTAAAACGAAGCTGAACAAGATTCTATACTTTTCCGATTTTTATAGCTATATTCGTCTCGGAAGGCCAGTAACGGGGACTGAGTACATGAAGCTCGATCATGGGCCGGTTCCTCGTCAAATAATGCCGGTTATTGACGATCTTGAATTCAAGAAGGCTCTTGCGATGAAGCACGAAATTTATTTCGGCTATCCTCGCGAAGTTCCAACGGCACTCCGGGAGCCGAATCTTTCGAGTTTTGACGGTGAGCAGGTTGCCATCGTGGAGCAAATCATTAGGCATTTCTGGGGTTCGAACGCAACCGAAGTGAGCAATCTTTCGCATGGTCGTGCCTGGCGAGCCGCAGGTGATCGAGAATCTATCCCGTATGAAGCCGCATACATTTCTGATGAACCCGTTTCCCAACGTGATCGAGAACTGGAAAAAGAGTTGAGCGCGGCGCATGGATGGTAATATTCTTCTTCGTACCCTCATCCATGAGGATAGGTGCTCCGTTTCGCGGGATGCAGTTTGCGTCTCCGATGAAATTGAGGATGCCGTGATGGGATTAGAATGGGCAATCGCTCGGCAAACCGCAGACCCCGACGGTGTTTTTGATCTCGTTAACCCGGCGCGAGGGATATATGTTGCCGTAACACAAAGAATCGAAGACGTTGACGGCGTGCGCATCCCTACTATTCGGTACTTTTTCTCGCTAAAGGGCGACGGGACGGCGATTCTGCACGAACTACACGCCGAATGAATCCTCTCGGTTAGCCGACCCGCGCTGAGTCATGTATGTTAGTACCTTTGAATTTGTAGTTCATGAACGAAGTGCGGTTTCCTCCCATAAAGGCATCTATCTTTTAAGAACAATTCAACTGACCGCTTGACAAAATCATCAATTCTATTTTCAAAGAACGCTTTAGAAAATGAGGCATTAGGTGCCTATGAATGTACCTGCAATATAATACACGGATCGCAAGATTGTTTCGAATCCAAAAAATTTAATATTACGAGCACCTCTTTCTCAATGAAGGCAGAAACCCTACTTGAAAACACTCGACCCGGTTTTGTCACAAAGACTTATCGCTCTATAATAAACCGTTGCGATGACACAAATCCCGATGCTGCTTCCACTCGCAGCAAATAAATCCCATTCGGAAGCGGGGCAAGAGAAAGCTGAGCACCAGCCCACAGCATACCATCCTTATAGCAAACGGCGCCCCCTTCGGGAGGACCCCCAAAATTCGATGGGATAACCGCGTGCGATGCCACGATCTTCCATTGTGCCCGCACTCCACCCGCCGCCACTGCGAACAGAATGAGAACAAGCAACCACAATGTTCGAGAGAATATTTTCGCCTTGACCTTCGATGTTGTCAAATATGGAGCTGATTCTGTCACTCGCTGCCAATGCCGCCCCCACACCATTGAAGCGAGAACCAAAAGCGGAAGCGTGAGAAGAAGCCGTCGCATTACGCATCAAGAACACGCTCGGCGGGCGAAAGTTACAGAGGCTGCGGTTACGTATACCGGGAAGTTCCACCTGTGCGAAGGAAGTTGTTTAACTTTTCAACGGAAGCATTCGGATGCGGAGTTTCGATTCTTCTACTACTATGAGCGCGCCGAGTTCGAGCGGCTTGGAATACCGGTCTATAATATCGAAAAGGATTGGTGCCAAACTTTCCGGCCCAACGTCTTCTCTTCGTATTTGAATCACGCTTGGCTTCGTGCTATTGGTTTGGGCAAGCAGTGTTCCAAAATTGAGATCAAGCGTAACGATAACATAGTTATGCTCGTAGGCCCATTCGAAAATCAGGCGATCGTCCGCATTCCTTGCGCCGATTGTGGACCAATGAAGCACCTCGTATCCAGCAGCGTGTAGAATGGGAACCCATGCTGGCGAGAGATTCATGTCGATGAGCAGTCTCATGCCGGCTGCAGGGGAAGCTCCATTTCCTTTGCGCGCAGGGCGGCGTATTCGAGCGAGGCGGTAATATCCTCCGCTTCGAGATAGGGATAGAGCTTCAAGATCTCTTCATGGGAATGTCCGGCGGCAAGCATTCCAAGCACCATTCCTGCCGTCACCCGCATTCCTCGAATGCACGGTTTGCCGCCCATGACATCTGGATTGAACGTGATTCTCGATAACTGTGACATGTTAAAAAAACAAACCTTCGAGAATATCGTTCAGCACCAAAGTCTATCCCATCTTTTCATAGGCCCGCTGGAAATGTCGGGGCTGGAAGCACCTACGCGCGGGAAGCTCTATGCCGCCACCGCCGACTTCCCCTTTGCCGCCTCGACGATCTGCTCCTGAATCGAGCGCGGGGCTTCTTCGTAACGGGCGAATTGCATCGTGTAGATTGCGCGCCCCTGCGACATCGAGCGCATGACCGTCGCATAGCCGAACATTTCCGAGAGCGGCACCGAGGCGCGAATGACCTGTGCATCGCTTCTCGCATTCATGCTTTCGATCTTGCCGCGGCGCTTCGTCAAGTCACCAATGACATCGCCCATGTAATCTTCGGGCGTTACGACTTCGACATCCATAATTGGTTCCAAAATAACAGGATGCGCTTTGCGCGCCGCTTCCTTGAATGCCATGGAACCCGCAATCTTAAATGCCATTTCGCTCGAATCCACTTCGTGATAGGAGCCATCGAACAAGCGAACTTTGATGTCCTCGACCGGATAGCCGGCGAGAATTCCATTCTTCATCGCTTCGACAATTCCTGCGCTCACCGGCGAGATATATTCCTTCGGAATCACGCCGCCGACGATCGCATTCTCGAACTCGTAGCCTTTTCCCGGCTCGTTCGGCTCGACATCGATCCATACATGGCCGAATTGCCCGCGCCCGCCGGACTGGCGAATGAAGCGGCCTTCCTGGGTAACTTTCTTGCGAATCGTTTCCTTGTATGCCACCTGCGGCTTGCCCACATTTGCTTCGACACGGAACTCGCGCTTCATGCGATCGACCAGAATTTCCAAATGCAGCTCGCCCATGCCGGAAAGGATGGTCTGCCCGGTTTCTTCATCGGTTTTGACTTTGAAGGTCGGGTCTTCATCCGAAAGCTTTTGCAACGCTTCCGACATTTTTTCGGAATCGGCTTTCGTTTTTGGTTCCACCGCGAGCGAAATAACCGGCTCCGGGAATACCATTTTTCCGAGCACGATGGGATCGCCTTCGTCGCAAAGCGTATCGCCCGTGCGCGTTTGCTTTAGGTCCGACGGCGGCGCAAATATCGCCCGTGTAAGCTTCTTCGATATCCTCGCGATGATTTGCGTGCATCCGAAGGATACGTCCAATACGCTCCTTGCGGCCACTCACGGAATTCAGCACGTAGGAACCGGATTTCAACGTACCAGAATAAACGCGGAAAAACGTGAGCTTGCCAACGAACGGATCGCTCATGATCTTAAAAGCAATGGAGGAGAATTTCTCGCGAGTCCTTCGGCTCGCGCTTAATGTGATCCGTGAGATTCAAATGATGCCCTTCCACGGCGCCGACATCGGTCGGGCTTGGAAGATAATCGACAACGGCATCGAGCAAATTCTGCACGCCTTTATTCTTGAATGCCGAACCGCAGAGCACGGGAATGATCTTCGACTCGATCACCGCAACACGCAGCACGCGCATCACTTCTTCGCTCGTGATTTCCTCGCCTTCGAGATATTTCAGGAGCAGCGTATCGTCAACTTCCGCGACGGATTCGAACAGCCGCGTGCGCCATTCTTTTGCATGCTCTTTCAGATTCTCCGGAATTTCGGTGACTTCGAACGTCGTCCCAAGCGTATTCTCATTATACATGATCGCTTTGTTCGAAACAAGATCAATGACTCCGGCAAACATTTCTCCTTCGCCGATTGGCAGATTGATTGGAATCGGATTGGCTCCCAACCGCTCCTTAATCATCTTGATGACATTGAAAAAGTCCGCACCAACGCGGTCCATTTTGTTGACGAATGCAATGCGCGGCACGCCATATTTATTCGCCTGGCGCCACACCGTCTCGGATTGCGGCTCGACGCCGCCCACCGCGCAAAATAGTGCGACGGCGCCATCCAACACGCGGAGCGAGCGCTCCACTTCCACCGTGAAATCGACGTGGCCGGGCGTGTCGATGATGTTAATCTGCGTCTCGCGCCATACGCAGGTCGTCGCCGCGGAAGTGATGGTGATGCCACGCTCTTTCTCCTGCTCCATCCAGTCCATCGTGGCGCCACCTTCATGGACTTCGCCCATGCGGTGTACCCGGCCGGTGTAGAATAGGATTCGCTCGGTCGTCGTCGTCTTTCCGGCGTCGATGTGCGCCATGATTCCGATGTTCCGAGTATGTTCTAATGCGTACTTGCGTGACATATTAAGGCAATTATGAATTAGGAATTATGAATTATGACAGCCGTTTCTATGCCTTCTCATCCTTCATAAATCTCATTTTTTGTAAGGCGCGGCTGTAACCAATGGGAGCTTCCCTTAGTTCAAAGGCAGTTTTTGCATAAAGTTCAGGTCACTCATTTCACGTGCAGGAGCTCTCCATCACCTGCGCTCGCGACCAGAGTTGCCGCACCATCTAACTGCTCTTTCAGCTCCGGACGAAGGCGATAGCACCACAGATAATCGAACGAATTGAGGATAGCTCGGACGGAGTCGGGATTCGGCGGATTCTCGAGCGCGCCAAGATAATGCCCGCCAACCTGGCTCCCCGACCGAATCGTCAGAAGGCCCGCAGGGTCGGCATGATGCTTCACCGCCTCGTAAACACCGAAGGTTGGGAATAGCCTGCGTTCGAGTTGGTTGCTCACAGAATCCTCGTAATACATTGGATA
Organism: uncultured Bacteroidota bacterium; assembly: GCA_963702215.1. Classification (GTDB taxonomy): domain Bacteria; phylum Bacteroidota; class Ignavibacteria; order Palsa-1295; family Palsa-1295; genus PALSA-1295. Next base: position 2,492,503 of record OY969726.1, on the reverse strand, counting down.
GACCCTGCTCCCTTCCGGGACGCGCGCGAATAGTGCAAGCTGTGGCGCGAGCCAGTCGCTCATTCGCTGCCAATCCATCGCGATCGACGCCAGCCGTACCGTGAAGAGCAGAAGGATCGCTGCGAACGCAATTCGGAACGAACCGACCGGCATCGTGAAATCGACCGATGCCACCGCAAACACAAACGCCGGAATAAGAAACCGAACATCCGCGCCCGATGCCGCGAAGATCGTTCCGGGGCACAGCAAGAGCAAGAGATAAAATGCCGCGCCAATCGCCGCCGCTTCAGGGACGAAACGCAAGCGCGAGCTAACATACGCATAGATCAGGATCGCCAGCAGCGCGATCGCGAAGAACACATTGAAGGTGCGCCGGTAGGTGGAAATCAAGGTTAGCGTCTCCGTGACTTTGGTAAACGGCGAATTGAATGCAATCGACCCAATCGCGCCGCCATGTGCAAAGAATAGTTGGAAGAGCGCCAGCGTGACGATGAGCGGCGCAAATTGCAAAGCGGCTTGCGAAAATGTGATCCGCCGCCCGCCAGGCGGGCGATCGCGAAGCGGATGTTCACGAACCGGGGGCTCACGAAGAGCGAAAAGGAGCGCGATGCCGATCGCCGGCCATTCGAATACGTAGGCAGCCATGTGGATTAGGAACAAGATCGGCGAAGCAACGAGAAGCAGAATCGCCGCGCGCACCGGAAACTTCCCAACCAGGGAACGCCAAGATGCGAATACGAGCAAAAACGCCGAGAGACCCAAAAGAAAATTTATGCTGCCGTAGATAAGATGCGTTGAATAAATAAAAAAAATCATTGGCAGCGCAAGCCACGAGGCGCGACCGTGATATAAACGTGGAATAAAATGGCAGCTCGATGCAAAGAGCACAATAATCATCGAAATGAATAGCCTGCCCAAAACATTCGAGCGAAATCGCTCGCCCAAACACGAACGCGAGAGCTTCGAACGCACGGTTCGTTGCCACGTTGAGCGGAGGCTCATAGAGACGCTGAAAAAGCGGGACCGCCTCATAATGCGCCGCGATATAACCACGCGCAAGCGTTTGAGGATAATCTACGAGCGGTAAATTTTGAACCAACCATATCGGAACAAGTAAGAGGACAATAACCCCAACAAAAAGCACGCGATACAACCAACGCTCGTCGGGCGAAACCAGCGTGGTAACTAAATCTGCATTGATTGACGGCCGCCCGAGGAAACGCGGTCTTCGAATCGCGTAATATTGTTTCAAGGTGCGGGGATTACAGCCGGGTTCGGGTAAATGTTCCCATGGCTCTCGGTGGCCGTTTCTTTTTCCGGCGTTCGGACGAAGGGAGCGTGAGGCAGTCTGCCACCCGCGCAATCCCGATTAATTCTTCGGAAAGTAAAAATTTATTGTACCACGAACTTCACGTTCGATGAATTTCCATCATCGCTCAACAGGATGGCCTCATAAACCCCGGAGGAAAGACCTGCCGTGGGAATCTCGGTAAGGTAGCCATCGCCATTAGAATGATAATCGCGAACTGTCCAACCCGTCGCATCGAGCACCTCGGCAGAAATCACGGAAAATGAGCCGCTTAATCGGACGGGGTTCCCAAACTTTGTTGGATTGGGAAAAGCCACCAGATCGGAAGAAGCAGGGGAAATATGCGTCCGCACACCTGCCGCATTTTCGTAGGTTATCCCGATGTCCATGTCGATATTCGAATCGTCTGCTATCACAAAATTTGGATCGACTAAATAATCGCTTACCAGGCCCGTTTGAGGGTTCCCAGAAATGAAGACGGCACGATCAAGAATAAGGCTTTCGTTTGGGCTTTCGAAAGCTCTGAAATTATCCATAGAACCCAAGTGTCCCAAGATAAGCACAAAAAAAGAATCGGGAACCGTTATGTTATTGAGGTTCACATAAGTTCTTGAACCTGCAGTAATGTTCTTAGATGAAAATGAAATAGAGGCATAAGGGACAGCAGTAAAAACGTTGGGAAGATGCACCGGGCCAACACCAGTAGTGAAGATCGAATCTTCAATTAAAAAGACGCTGAGGGAATCGGAACCAACGCTATCGAGAACAAAGTCAACCGATTCAACTTTTGATGAAGATATTGGAAGATTGAATCGTTCGCCGTAGCCCCAAATAAGATAGGAACCATTGAATACTAAGGCCGATTGGAAATCGGTCGCTGCGCCTGTCGTATCCGCGTACGACAGGCGCGTTTGTGAAAGCCCTTCCGTCCGAAGCAAAAACAACGACAGAAGCAATAAATAGAATATCCTCATATAACAATTACGACCCAAACAAACTAATGATGAAAACAATTATTATTGTTATGATCGCGTGACCAGCGGGTGAGCCGAGCAAACCGCCTAACCAACCTCCGATTACCTCGCCCAGTGAGATACAAAAGGCGTCGACGACAGCAGGCACACCATCACCGGCTGGGCCTTGACCAAGTAAAAATTTATTGTACCACGAACTTCACGTTCGATGAATTTCCATCATCGCTCAACAGGATGGCCTCATAAACCCCGGAGGAAAGACCTGCCGTGGGAATCTCGGTAAGGTAGCCATCTCCATTAGAATGATAATCGCGAACGGTCCGAACCCGTCGCATCGAGCACTTGAGCAGTAATAATGGAAGAGGTGCCACTTAGGCGAATTGGGTTCCCAGAACGCGGCAGGATTGGGAAATGCAACAACTTCCGGTGTTGAATACGAACGATGCATTTGCACACCAGCCGCATTCTCGTATGTGATGCCAATATCCATATCAACATTCACGCCAAGCGGCGTTAAATTCCCATCTATCAAATCACTGTAAGGTTCCAAGCGATCCTACACTATTAATCGCGACAAACGCCGCACGGGCAGTATTGAGATCAGGAGCGCTTGCCAGTTCGCTCGCACGATAGTTGTTCGACCCAGTGCTACTTGCAATAAGAATAAAAAATGTATTTGGGACACCAATCTTGCCACAACTTATCGACTTCCGCGTTCCAGGGATAATTATTATCGCGGAGTCATTGAAACGCGTAACGGCGTATGGATCACTCATGTCCGGCAGGGACTCATATCCAGTGCTCGTTTGAGTTTTTATGACCGGAACCAGATCTATCGCATTCGAATCGGCACCCACGCTATCGAGAACGAAATCAACGGAATCTAAGGTGTTCGGACCGGGCGGCAAATCGAATCGCTCGGCATAGCCTATGATTCCCCCTGTGTCGCCGGGATTGCCAATTGAGAAGGTCGAAGCTAAGTCGATAAATGGGCCGGAGGGATCAGCGTAGGAGAGGTGCGTTTGGGCGGTCGCCTCGCAAGCAAATGAGGCCATCAATACTAGCGGAAGAAAAAAATTTGAGAGCATGCTTATAAAAGGATGAATGCAATTTAAGTTATTGCAACGATAATGTTTCTGAAAAATTCCTCGCTTCGAGAGCGAGGAATTTTTCGCTATTAACTGCCTCTTCTTCATAGAAAGAAGGACAGGACAAACACGACTATAATAGCAATTGTTATGGGCGTATATGCCCCCCAAGGGAATCCGCCGCCTGGATTATTGCCACTGCTTCCTTTGCCAGGCCCATTGCCATTCCCCATAGCAGCTTGCGCAGATTTAGCGTCGCCCATCGCGACGGCCATCTCTGTAACCTGATCGTCACTCCACCCATACAGTGTCTGTTCGCCGCCATATAGATTCATTCCCTGTGCGAATCCATCAGGATCATTCCCTATTGGATGAGCAGCGATCGGCATTGGGTCGTTAGCTCCGCCGTTCCCGCTGGCTCCTCCCCACAGGTGGCAAGAGGCATTCGCGATGCTTAAATAATCATAAGCTTCGACACCGTGACTTGTACTCGGCGCCCAGCTTATTGAGCTATATTGGGTTATTAAGCTACCTATTGTATCGTTCGTTTCTGCGTACGTGGTACACTTCCAAATATCGGTGTCCGCCTGAATTATAAAGCTCGCTTCGTCGCTTGCTAAAAATCCATTCGAAACAGCAGAATCGACGGAGGCCACGAGTGAGCTATGCGTCTCTAAGTAAGACGAAGAATCGAAATTGGCATTGAAAACCGCCTCACACGCCGTAATTTCACCTGGAGTGAGATTGAGCGAATCAGCGATAAATAGAGCGGCTAGGCTGTCAATTCCGGTCTCCGAAAATTTATTCGGGTAACTGGCGTACTTCACTGTATCATAATGCGAGAAAATGTAAATTAGTTCGGCATTATGAATTTGCCCGATATTGAAAGTTTGATACGTTGACGGGAAGGAGTAAGATGCCGGAGGGTAGCGCGCTAACCCACTATTTGCCGCAGGTTGCTCGGTGCATCCACTTAAAAGCGCCCCGTAAAAAATGGCAATTCCGCTGATGGTGAAAATCACCCGTTTGTTAAGTTCCCTAAGTGTAACCATGTCTTTTTTTTCAGATTATGTTTTAAAAAAGTGAATGTCAAAGCATCATTGCGAAATTACGGAATTCGAAAATTTTGCGCAATAGACACACGCTGTACTTTTGTTTAACAACGGTTAAACATACGCTCAACTTTGCCCCAAGGGTCGTTCGGCCGAAGGAACTAACCTTGCGGTTGCGGAATTTGTCATTTAAGACTTACTTTAGCTTTTTTTGCTCATGCTTTACGATGCCGACTGGTGGAACGCCGCGGAAGCACAGCTTCGCGCGTGGTTCCCGAATTTCTTTCCAAATCTTTATTCGGAATGCCCCCAACTCTCCGTGCATGATCTAAGGCTCTGCACGCTTCTGTTAAGTCGCCATTCCTCCCGCGACATCGCGAATGCTTTGGGCATCAGCATAGAGAGCTTCCATACGGCGTGTTACCGTTTGCGCAGGCGCTTGGCGGTTCCGCATTCTGTTTCGACCTTCGCGCACCTCAAGGCTATTGCGTATCGGAATGTGGCGCGGGGGGGGGGGGGGGGGGATTCTTGAACCCAACCGAACCGTCGCGATTATAGCGATGCTCCTATGGCGCGGACGGAAGTTCTTGCAGCGATGTTGGTAATCTGTGCTTGAAACGCTAATGAGCTATCTTGCCTACGATTTCGTGCGCAACGCGCTCCTCGCTGGCTCGCTTGCGGCGGTGCTCGGCGCGGTGATTGGGTATTTCGTCGTCATTCGGCGCACGAGCTTTGCGGCGCACGCGCTGGCGCACATTGGCTTTACCGGTGCGACGGGCGCGGCGCTCTTCGGCCTTAGCCCCATGCTCGGAATGCTCGCTATTTCCGGCATTGCCGGCGTAGCGATGGGCGCGTTCGGCCGCCGCATTGAGCAGCGTGATGTCGCTATCGGCATGACGCTCTCCGCCGCCTTAGGCGTGGGCGTGCTCTTCCTCGCGCTCTACCGCGGTTACTCCGGCCAAGCGGCGGCGATTTTGTTTGGGAACATTTTTGGCGTCTCCACCCAGCAGATCGTGCAAATCGTAATTCTTTCGGTGATCAGCCTTCTTGCGCTCGCCGTTATTTCGCGGAAACTATTGTTTGCGAGCATTCAGCCCGATCTCGCGCAGGCACGCGGCATTTCGCTGCTCGCATTTTCGATTGCGTTTATGGTCATCCTCGCCATCTCCGTAACGTTAGCGAGCCAGGTCGTGGGTATCCTGCTCGTCTTCGCGCTTATCATCGGCCCGGCAGGAATCGCCGGCCGCTTCGCCCGGAACTTTTGGAGCGGCATGATCGCCTCCGTCGTTATCGCGCTCTTCTCCGTGTGGATCGGCATCCTTGCTGCCATCCTTACCAATCTTCCGCCGAGTTTTTGGATTACGGGAATTTTGTTTGTGCTGTATGTTGCGACCGAAATAATATCACGATTATTTTTGAGACTCGCATGAAGCTGGGTATTATCGGCGCAATGCCGCAGGAGATTGATAGCATCGCGGAGGATTTCGAAACGGATGCTATCCAGTCCATCGCGGGCAGGGCGTATCACTCTGGCCGCTTTGCCGGAGTGGATAGCGTGCTCGTGTTTTCGCGGTGGGGCAAGGTTGCGGCGGCCATGGCCGCGACGGCACTTATTGAGCGGTTCCAAGTCGATTGCATTATCTTCACCGGCGTGGCCGGAGCGGTTTCCCCCACGCTCGATGTTGGCGATATTGTGATCGCCGACCGGCTCCTCCAACACGATTTCGATGTCAGCGCCGCGATGATCGAAAGCGAGGCGGGAATCCTTCCCCGGTTTGCGATTCCGTTTCTGGGAATTAGTTATTTTCCGGTCGAGGAACGATTGGTGGAACTGGCGAGGGAAGCAGCGGAGGAATATCTCTCCGAACTGGACCACCCCCCTGCCCCCTCCTATTCCACTTCGTTCCATAGGAGGGGGAGTGTGTATGTCGGTACGATTGCGAGCGGCGATCAATTCATCGCGCATCCGGGGAAGATCGAGGAACTTCGGGCGGCAATTCCCGATCTGCTCTGCATCGAGATGGAAGGAGCGGCCGTAGCGCAGGTATGCTATGAGTATAAACTACCCTTTCTTGTGATTCGCGCGATATCGGATAAAGCCGATCACTCCGCGCCTGTGGATTTCCTGACCTTCGTGATGGAAGTGGCGCGGAACTATTCGCATGGAATTGTAACGCGGCTCGCGCCGAAACTTCTTGCCAACTCGCCCGTTCCCAACTACCGTTGAAAGAACAAATTAAAGCCCTCTCGAAGGAGACGCTGATTTACGGCGCGAGCACCGTCATTGGCCGGTTCCTGAATTTTTTGCTTGTCCCATTTTATGTGAACGTTCTGGATCCGCGGATGTATGGCGTCTCGAGTTTGATGTACACCTACATCGGGTTTCTGACAATCATCTATACGATGGGCCTCGAAGCCGCGTATTTCCGCTACGCCTCGCGCGGCGAAAACGAAACGCGGAGTGCCGACGAAGAGCGAAAACTTTTCAGCGGGCCATTTCTCTTTGTATTGTTTCTGGGAAGTTTGCTCAGCGCGCTCATTATTATTTCTTGCACCGCACGCTTGCCTCTGCCATTTTTCACGATCCGACGCAGCGATATTACGCCGCTCATTTCCGCGGCTCACCGATCTTCTCTGCAAATGTCCGCGCATCATCCTGCTGCTCGATAGCCTGAATATCATTCCCTTTGCGGCGCTTCGCATCGATCGGCGAGCGAAGTGGTTCGGCGTGATTCGGCTCACGGGCATTCTCATTTCGCTGTCACTTAATTTTGTTCTGATTCTCGAGCTTTCATCGAAGGCGTGGTCGGCATTTTTGTTGCGAATATCGCGGCTTCGGCGGTGATGCTCCTTATGCTCGCGCCGACGGTTCGCCGGCGCTTCCGAATTCTCCATCTCCCGAGACGGTGATGAAGCAATTGCTGCCCTTCGGTCTCACTAATGTTCCTGCTTATCTGAGCGCAATGATGGTGCAGGTGATCGATCGGCCCATCGTGCAGGCCTTTCTTGGCCTTTTCCGTCCTCGCTGTGTATCAGGCGAATTACCGGATGGGAATTATTATGATGGTCTTCGTCAGCTTTTCGAATATGCCTGGCGGCCATTTTTTTTGCGCGAATCCATGACGGACGATCAACGCGCGCGCCTTATTTTTCGCGCGTCTTCACCTATTTCATGGTGATTGCGTGCATGGCATTCCTCTTCTTGTCCATTTTCCTGCCGGATCTGCTTGCGGTAAGATTCCCATCTATCCATCACGCGATCTTTCAGAAGAAGATTTATCTGACGGGACTCAATATTATTCCCGTTCTGCTCGCGGCCTATATTTTTCAAGGAATGTACACCAACTTCATCGCGGGAATTTATATTAAGGAACATAATAAAGTGCTTCCATTCGTAACCGGATTTGGCGCGGTGGTGAATATTGGTCCGAATGTGCTTCTCATTCCGGTCATGGGCATTATGGGCGCGGCGTTAGCAACACTCTTTGCCTATATGGCAATGGCGGGCGCGCTCTATTGGCAGGCGCAGAAAGTCTATTTCATTCCCTACGATTGGCGGCGCGTGGCGATGGTTGCGGCGTTCGTTGCTATCGGATTTGCAATAGACTTCTTCTATGTCAACCCCGTCATTCACGGCGGAACGAAAGTCCTGGCGAAACTGGTGGTCTATGCGGCGGTGGTGCTCGCTCTGTTCCTTACCGGATTTTTCTCGCAGGGCGAAATGGAAGCCTTCCGCTCGATGCTCCGCTTCCGCCGCACCGCCCGCGACACCTCGCTGCCCGATCCCTTGGAAGTGAGCGAGGAACGAAGAGGTGGGTAAGCTACTCCCTGAGCAACCCGATTCGTTCCACCTGCCCGCCCATGCGGACGATGCACCAATAGTTACCGGGCGCGGCACTGCCCGCGTTCCACGAAAACGTATGCTCGCCCGCCGCGAGCGTGCCCGAAAAAAGCCGCGCCACCTCCGCGCCCAAGGCATTCACAACGTAAATTTCCGCATAGTCCACGCTCGCCGAAGTGAAGGCAATTTGGGTGGAGTGGGAGAAGGGGTTGGGGAAAGAACGGATGGATTCGTTGCTTTTCAATGGCTGCTCTGCAACGGAACTAATGCCGAAATCGGAAAGGGGGCGGCGCCAAATGCCATCACCGCTCAACGCGGCAAATATATATCCGCCAGAAACCGCAAGACTGTTTAATTGAACGAACGGTATTAGCCCTTCACTCACATTACTCCAATCTTTTCCTTCATCCGAAGAAAGAAAAACATGGGTGTCAAAGTTACCGGTATCGGTAAGAGTTCCAACGAACACGTTAGAACCTGCAGAGGTCAAGGATTGAACTATAAGGAAGTATTGACCATTGATATAAACTTCAGACCAACTCGCGCCACCATCTTTCGAAATATTGAGAGCTCCTTTGGTAACGGCATAAATATCTGAGCCGCTTGAAGTAAATAATTGACCGGAGAGAGTAGCGAGAGATGGAAACGTTAGACCAGCAGACGTTGTGCTATTCCAAGTTGCCCCACTATCTGTGGATCGATAAAGTCCCTGACTTGAAGCGACAATTAGATCCGAACCGCTTGAGCACATTCCCGAAATTCCGATTGGCCCGGACGAGGTCATTTCAATCCAGCTTACTCCTTCGTCAATTGAACGATATAATGGACCAACATTACCACAGCAATATATTCCCAGCGGAGTGGCGAAAGTGTTAAGTGTTTCGCCGCTGACTGTCACACCAATCCAACTCAAGCCATCATCAGTTGATCGAGAAATCGCTGATCGGTTGAAGGACCTTACGACAAGCGATTGTCCAGAAACGCCGATAAGATTGACCCATTGTAATGGCAAACCCCTACTTGCCTGAAACCAGCTATTGCCGGTATCAGTGGAACGGAAGATTCCGTCGTTTGAGGCAGCAAAAAAATTCGAGTCCTTAATACAAACCCTTCCGGTAAAGAAACTTTGACCTGTCGCCAACCAATTTTTCCCGCCGTCTTTCGACGTATAGAGGGTTCCGTTTTCGGTACCAGCAATTAAGGTTTGACCGTTTGCAGCGACAGAATAGAAATGAACACTTGAATTCGGAAGAATAGGAGCCGACCAACTTGAACCGTTGTCTGTGGAATAAATGATAACGCCGTCACCTGTGGCGACGAATAGGGTATTGCCGCTCACAGCTATATAATTAACGGAGGCCGCAGTTAGCCCCCCGGGTGCCCAGCTTTTTCCGCTGTCCGTAGATCGGAAAATGCCAACACCATTAATGTTATCAGTACCAGCGAATAGGTTGGTTCCCATAACTGCCAAGGCATATATGTTATGCACTTGAATGCCAGAGTTCGTAAGGCCCTTGTTGGATGCTAACCATGTCCCTCCACTATCAGACGACCTAAAGAACCCATTTCCGCCAGCAAAATAATTCGTTCCCATAAAGGCTAATGCATAGGCTCCAGAATCATCAAATCCCGCCTTCGCTGCAGCAAACCAACTTGCACCGCTGTCTGAGGAACGAAAGATCCCATTGGGATTTGCAGCTAAGAAATTCGTACCATTGATAATGATCGAGGATGCCCATTTCTTTGGTAGGCCAGTATCGGCGTGTATCCAATCTAACCCGTTATCATTAGACCGGTATACACCACTGTCGGTGCCAGCGAATAGTATTGAGCCAGCGCTCGACAACCAAGATACACCTCCTTGGTAAGGGCCGTTGCATTGCACCCATTGCGCGTGGGCGACGGGGGCTAAGGAAAGGTAAATAATCGAGGCGAAAATTGCCAGTTTTAATTTCATAGCACAAAATTACGCAATTTCGAAGTGACGCACGATAAAAAAACCTTTTGGTGTATCAACCTGCATTTTCGGGCGCAGCACGGATGGAGATCCGATGTGTCAAATCTTCGCTCTCGAAATCGTTCTCAAGATAAACGTGTGTAACGCTTTCCACGGTGAAGATTTGGCTGTCATCTCCAACGGGGTCTCCTAAAATTTGATCTCCTAATCTTGGAATAACCGGAGCATTGTCAAAGGAAGAATACTTAATTCGTTTAGTTGACGCGTCAAAATTGATGTCAACTTCATATTTTATCCGCATGTCGGTTTTTGTAATGATTTGGGTTTAGAAAGCATGTTTTCACTATTTCGCAATTTCATCTTCAAGCGCCCGAAGTTTATCCGCCCCGCTCTTCATAATTATTGATATTGCGTTGTCAATTTCACTGATGTCTTTAAACTCGGTTCCTGCCTGCTGGTATAGATAATGAGAATAGCCAACGAGCTTTTCATCAATCGTCTCAGCCGTGGAACGATCTTTTAAAATCTCATTCCTTCGCTCTGTAGGAATTGAAGAAAGTAGCATGTGTAGCTTAAACGTACTTCGCTGAAGTGTTCTCCGCTCATCTTTATTATTATCTGTCCCGTGAGCAACATTGACGCCGCTTCTACCGATGGTAGCAAGCGTCTCTCGCAATGCTTCGATACGCTTCCAGCCTGTCTCTGCCTTGATCTGGCGCTGGATGTTTACAGTATTTGCCTCGATTGTTTTTTTTGTGCTGTAAATCCCGCCGGCAAGACCTATTACACCTCCTAAGAGGGTAAAAATTGCTGTAATTAATACATTTGTCCCTAGTTTATCATTTTCAGCAGTTGAAGAAGCCTGTGAACATTGAGCATCGTGATTACAACTTCGAAAATTGCACTGCGCCCCCGCCTTCCCTACGGACGCCAGCGCCATCGCTGCGAAGAGCACGAACATGAGAAGATGCTTTAGTTTCATGGCGTTTGGAAAACGAGCGCGTTTGGGCTTTCGTGCTCGCGGCGCTGGGTAATTTTGCGTGACCAGAGAATCACCTCACGAGTGGATGATGATGTCCTCGCGGGTCAACTCGATAAAATCATTTAACTCGAATGCTTCCGCGATCCGGGCAAGGTTCGGGCGAAAGAGAGCGGTGAGGCTCGGATTACTTAGGTTCCCGCACGAAACGAACAATGGCTTCTCCGGTTCATGCCGAAGAAGGAAGCTTTCGACAAAATCATTATCCTTCGTGACGATGAGGTATCGTTCCTCTCGGCTGATACGCAACAACTCGGAATCTTTCGTTCGGTTTGCATTCGGGAGGTCGAGGGTATGCTTGCTATCAATACCGAACTCCGCGAACAGCGATGTAAGGCTACGCGGCAATTGCGCATCGAGCGGGAACTTAAGCATTTGCCCGCTCGATGCTCTTCACGCGGGCAAGTTCGGCCGCGTAGAGCAGAACGGCACGAATGTCATCACCTTCCAAATCGGGATAATCCGAAAGGATATCACGCGCCGTCATCCCGGAGGAGAGCAATTCGAGAATGGTTTCCGCAGGGTACCGGAGGCCGCGAATGACGGGTTTACCATGACAAATCTCCGGATCGATCGTGATCCTCGAAAGTAACGAAGTGCCGTTTTGGTGCTGTAACATCACTGAGGTGAACGCCGGCGGTGAAGCCTTCGGTTCATGATTTAACACTCCCGGAACATTCCTGCCTTCTCATCGGTTACTTCGCCCGCGCTGAAAAAGGGCGCAGGGAGTGGGATGGCCCGGAATATGCTACCTTTCGCGGCTTCGCTCGGAATCGGATTCTATAAAACCCTTGATAAATAAGGCTTTTATGATTTCGGATACGGTTCACCAGGGTAGCTGGGATAGATGGCCAAACAAGGGGCGATTAAGGTCGATGGCGTAATTGAAGAAGCGTTGCCGAACGCAACGTTTCGGGTTAAGCTGGAAAACGGCCACGAAATCCTCGCTCATGTTTCCGGCAAAATGCGGATGCATTACATCAAAATCCTGCAGGGTGACCGCGTGACCGTCGAGCTTTCCCCGTATGACCTCAGCAAGGGAAGGATTACGTACCGGTATAGATAGCGGTCGGACCGCGTAGGTCGGTGCTGCCAGCTCGACCGGAGTCGAGAAGAATTTTAGAAAGACGACAATGAAAGTACAGGCATCGGTAAAAAAGCGCTGCGAGAATTGTAAGGTAATTACCCGAAAGGGCGTCGTGCGCGTAATCTGCAAATCGAATCCGAAGCATAAGCAGCGGCAGGGATAGAATTTTTCGCGTAGGTCGGTGCTTCCAGCCCGACCGGTCGGGCTGGAAGCACCGACCTACGCACTTAGAACTTCAATATTTAAGACATGGCTCGAATCGCGGGAATCGATCTTCCGAAAAACAAGCGGTCCGTTATCGGACTGACCTATATCTATGGCATCGGCAGGACGAATGCCCATAAAATTTTAGTGGCCGCCGGGATTCCGGACGACAAAAAGGTCGCCGACCTGACGGAGGACGAAGTAACGACCATTCGTCAGGTTATCACGAACGACTTTAAAGTCGAGGGGACGGCCCGCAGCGAGATGCAGCTTGCGATTAAGCGGCTGATGGATATCGGCTCTTATCGGGGGCTTCGGCATCGCAAGGGGCTGCCGGTTCGCGGCCAGCGCACGCGCACAAACGCCCGCACCCGCAAGGGCCGCAGGAAGACCGTCGCCGGGAAGAAGAAAGCAACGAAGTAAGATTTTCGTAGTGGGCGGGTTCCCCGCCGTCTCCGCGACATGGGAAGGCCGGGGAACCCGGCCACTACAACTAAAAGAATGGCAAAAGCAGCAGCAGCAGGAACCAAAAAGAAGAAGAAGATCCAGGCGGAATCGCAGGGCATCGCGCACATCAAGGCGACGTTCAATAATGTGATGATTACGCTTGCCGATCGAAATGGCAACACGCTTTCGTGGGCCACGGCAGGAAAGATGGGCTTCAAAGGCTCTCGCAAGAACACGCCGTTCGCCGCACAGGTATCGGCCGAGAGCGCCGCGAAGGAGGCGTTCGATATGGGGCTTCGCAAGGTCGATGTGCTGATCAAAGGCCCCGGTTCGGGCCGCGAGGCCGCCGTGCGCGCCCTGCAGACGGCAGGTATCGAAGTGCTCACCATCAGGGACATTACCCCGATGCCGCACAACGGCTGCCGCCCGCCGAAAAAACGTAGAGTGTAAACGCGAAGGTCGTGCTGGAAGCGCCGACCTACGCGACAGCAAAAAAAAGGCTGTAAACTTCAGTCGGACCATGATGAAGGAAGAAGGCCACGAGGTGCGAATTTCATAATTCATACTTCATAATTCATAATTGTTAAAGCATGGCTCGTTATACTGATTCATCGTGTAAGCTTTGCCGCCGCGAGCGGCAAAAGCTGTTTTTAAAGGGCGCGAAGTGCTACTCGGAAAAATGTCCGGTTGAGAAGCGCGCGTATCCGCCGGGGCAGCATGGCATGAGCCGGCGGCAAAAAGTTTCCGAGTATGGCATCCAGCTTCGCGAGAAGCAGAAGGTTCGCCGCCTTTATGGGATGCTTGAAACGCAATTCCGCAACACCTTCGAGCGGGCGCAGCGCCTGCGCGGCGTCACCGGTGAAAATCTGGTGAAGCTTCTTGAACGTCGATTGGATAATGTGGTGTATCGTTTGAACCTCGCGCCTTCGCGCAAAGCGGCACGGCAGCTTATCCTGCACCGGCATATTACCGTCAGCGGCAAAATCGTCAATGTACCGTCGTACTTGGTTTCGCCGGGCGATACCATTCAGGTGAAGGAATCGAGCCGCCGGCTTTCGGTGATCCACGAATCGCTACAGCGCACGCGCGGCGATAGCGCTGTGCCGAATTGGCTCGCACTCGACAAAGCAAATCTTTCTGGAACCTTTTTATCGGTTCCGGAGCGATCCGATATTCCGCTTAACGCGAACGAGCAGCTCATCGTCGAATTGTATTCGAAGTAATGGTAATGATGCGGTTTGCATGATTGGTCATGCTTACCGCGCCGTTACGCATAAAAAGTTTTTTTAGCACTTAAAATAGGAGCACGAAACAGAAATGACCAACCTACACATGCCAGACCGGATCGAACTCGAAGCCTCGTCCTCGACGAACACGTTCGGCCGGTTTATCGCCTCGCCGCTCGAAGAGGGTTATGGAACGACGCTTGGGAACTCGATGCGCCGCGTTCTGCTCTCCTCGATTCCGGGGACGGCCTTCACGAGCGTCCGTTTTGAAGGAGTGCTCCACGAATTCTCGACCATCAAGGGCGTCGTCGAGGATGTGGCCGAGATCGTGCTGAACTTAAAAGGCGTGCGCCTGCGCGCCGATCAATCCAGCTCTACGCGCATCCTGCTCGATACCAAAGGACCGAAGGATTTCACCGCGGGGGACTTGCAAGAATCTTCGCCGGAAATCGAAATCCTGAATCCGGAGCATCATCTCTTTACCATGTCAAACACGGCGCACGTGCAATTAGAACTCCGCGCCGGACATGGCCGCGGATACGTTCCGGCGGATGAGAATAAATCGCTCGATGCGCCGCTCGGAACCATCGCGATCGATTCGATCTACACACCGATCGTCAATGTTCGTTTCGTCGTCGAGCCGACGCGTGTTGGACAAAAGACCGATTACGAGCGGCTTATCCTCGAATTGGAAACCGATGGTTCGATCACGCCCGAAGAAGCGGTAACGACGGCTGGTCGCATTCTTCGCGACCATGTGAATTTGTTCGTCCGCTTTGGTGGCGATGAGGAAGAGACCGAGCGCCGCCCAATTCCGGATAGCGAAAGCGAGCGCATCCGCCAAGTGCTTCAAACGCCGGTCGATTCGCTGACGCTGACCGTTCGCTCGCAGAATTGCCTGCGCGCCGCGAATATCAAGACCATCGCCGATCTGGTTCGCAAGGACGAGCGCGATCTTCTGACCTTCCGCAATTTTGGGCGCAAATCGCTCGACGAGCTGGGGCGCATCGTAGATTCGCTCGGCCTGACCTTCGGTATGGACGTAGATCGTTACCTCGAAGCACCCACCGTTGAAGCATAAATCATAATCGCGTAGGTCGGTGCTTCCAGCCCGACCTACAAGCACCGACCTACGAAGATGAGACACGGAGTAAAAGGAAGAAAATTAAAGCGCACCGCCAGCCATCGCGCCGCGACACTCGGCGGGCTGGCGACCTCGCTATTTCTGCACAAGAAAATTCGCACGACCGAAGCGAAGGCGAAGGAAATGCGCCACGTTGTCGAACCGATCATAACGCGGGCCAAGCGCGCGCTCGCGCTTTCGGGCGAGGGAGCCGCGGCAGCGAAGATTCATGCGCGCCGTGAGATTGGCCGCGTCATCCATGATGACGACGCGATCAAGGCGCTCTTCAACGATATTGCTCCGCGCGTGGAAAATCGAGCCGGCGGATATACCCGCGTCGTAAAGCTTGGTTACCGCCATGGCGATAACGCCGAGATGGCCATGATCGAACTCGTCGATTGGAACGAGGCTGAAACGCCATTGGCGCCAGCAGCCCGAATGGCCAAGCCGCGCCCGACCCGCAACAAGGCGAAAACCGCCGAAGCCAAGCTCGCCGAAGCCGGCACTGCGGAAGAAGCCCCGAAAAAGCCGCGAGCTACTCGAAAGAAGAAGACGGCGGCGGAATAAGTTCTCAAAAAGCTCCAGTTTATCTGGAGCTTTTTTTCTGTTCTGGCGCTATATTCCCCGGAAGATTAATCCGGTTCCCCCTCATCCTCATCGCTGGTGGGAATTCCATGCATCTGCCGAAGTATCCTCGCCGCGCGCCGCTGGATATACGGGGAAGGATGCGATGCGCTCCACCGCACTGGATTCGGCAGCACCGCAGCCATGCGCGCCGCCTGCTCTTCGGTTAATTGATTTGCGTGGCGATGGAAGTGGAACTCCGCGCCCGCTTCCGCACCATAGACATTCGGCGCGAATTCCGCGGTGTTCGCATACATTTGAAGTATCCGTGCTTTCGGCCACATTAGCTCGATCATTACCGCGTAATAGGCCTCGATTCCTTTTCGGATGAAGCTATGCCATGGCGGCAGAAAAAGGTTTTTCGCCAATTGCTGCGTGACGGTGCTCGCTCCGCGCATCGGGCGGTTGGGATGTCGAGCATGTTCGCGAATCGCATCATTGATTTGCGTGGTATTGAAGCCATGATGAATAAAGAACCGCTGATCCTCGCCGGAAACAATGGCCGAAAAAAGATACGGGGAAATTTGCCTCGAGCCAAGGTTCGTGTGAGACCAAACCACTGCTTCGCCAGAGAAGAGATGACCCGCTGCATTGAATAGCATCATCGACGTTACCGGAGGACTAACGAAGCGGAGTATTGCCACTTGCAAAATCGGAACTGCACAAAGCAGGACGAGGATTCGCCAGGTCCATGCTATCCAGCGCCTCGTCGCGGAACGATGCCGAAGCGCACCTCCGGCCGCGAGGCTCTGTGAAGGAACAATCGCTTCCTCTATTCTTGCTTGCGTGTCGCTATCTCCCACCATACAAAAGCAAAACTCCTCGGGCCCGGTTAAGGGTTCTGCGGACCGTTTTGGATCGCTTTCCTTCTGAAAGCACGGCCGCGAACTATTAACGGTTTATTATCGTAGTGCGTGTCATGCAAAATCAGAAAGGGCCGCTCACCGCCCTTTCGGAGGAACGGAACGTTGCGCCGTCCTCTGACACGCGGTGGACAATAGCCCCCAAAACCCTTCTGGATGCCGCAACGATCGTTACCACTCAGGCCGCGCGAGTGGGTGCCCATGTGGGAACCCATGCGATTAGTACGGCGAAGATCATTATCACCGCGGAGGAGCGGCTGCGGCAGCGCATTCGCGCGGTGCTGCGGTTCGCGCTTGCGACGGTGTTCTTTGCCATATCCGGGCTGGTTTCGCTCGGCGCTAATGCTACCACGGCCTTCGCGAAAAAAGTGAATTCGGGCCGCCGGCATCACGGCCTGCGAGTGAAAGTGCGAAGTCCGCGGCTGCGCTATCATCATTCGGATTCGAAGATGACCGGCATGGCTTCCTGGTATGGCCGCGAGTTTAACCGGCGCCGAACAGCGAGTGGGGTGCGCTTCGATACGCACGCCATGATGGCCGCGCATCGGACGCTTCCATTTGGAACGAAAGTGCTGGTCACGAATCTCCAAAATCATAAGTCGTGCGTGGTTGAAATCACGGATCGGGGTCCGTATGCGAAAGGCCGCATTATCGATTTAAGCTATGCCGCTGCGGAACAGCTGGGCATGACCGAGGAAGGTGTTGCCCCCGTGGGTCTTGCCATTCTCGGAACTCCGGGACCGGGCGTTTCGGATGACCTCGTTTCGCAATCGAAAGTGTTGGAATTTGGCCATGCTCCGGCGAGCGATGCGCACCAAACCTTTGTCGTCGATGAGCCTGCGCCTTAGCCGCCGTCGTGGGCTTTTTTCTTCGTCATCTCTTCTTTCACCATTCTATGAAAAAATTAATTCCTGTACTCGCCGTCCTGTTTATTTTGGCAGCGACGGCGCGTGTTCATGCGCAAACCGATACCGTCAATGGCTGGCATCATGCAATGATCGCGGAGTTGCACCTAGCCGAAGTTAGTTTCTCGCACTGGACCCAGGGTGGAACGAATGCGCTAAGCTACATTGCCGATGTGAACGGCCAGTCGATTCGGAACGAGCCGAAGACGATCTGGACCACGTCCTATAAACTCGATTTCGGCCAGGCGAAATTGAATGGAGAAGACCTTCGAAAAACCGATGACGAAATTAATCTTGAATCGTCACTAATTTATAAGCTCGACGAACATTTCAACCCCTACGCGGATGTGTCGCTGCTCACGCAATTCGCGCCGGGCTACCAATATTCGGATAGCGCCGGAGTCGCGCCGACGGAGGTTTCGAATTTTTTCGATCCCGCCTATATTCTGCAAAGCGCGGGCGCCGCATGGACGCCCTCAAAGGTGTTTCAGACCCGGCTGGGTGTCGCCTTGCGCGAAATCGTGACCAATCAGTTCCCGCAATACGCGAGCGAGCCGCTGGAAAACGAAGTGAAAAAAATCCGAATTCAGGGTGGGCTCGAATCCCAATCCGATGTGGAAGTTCCGGTGGATGACAATGTCCTCTTCCGTGCCAAGCTCGATCTTTTTTCGCCATTTAATACGATGGACCGGATTGTCGTTCATGGCGAAGGAAGCCTGATCGCGAAAATCAGCAAGGTCTTCAGCGCCGAACTTTCCGCACTTATCATCAATGATCCGGATGTTTCGCCCTATACACAAATCAAGCAGGGACTCTCGCTCGGCATCAGTTATGCCGTTTTATAGGCGATGAATACAATATACCTTATTCTGGTAATATTGAGTTTTATCGTTTTCGACCGGCTGGTTCGTCACAAGCCGCATTAGGCGCGGAACCTGACCCCGGTTCTTCTTCATTCTTCATCTCGTGGATTCGCCGACGCCGGAAGTACGCCAACCCCGGCCCGCTGTGCCGGGTTTCGATGGCGTCGCCATTGCTCTGGGCGGCGTCGCGCTGGTGGCGTTGGCGTGGACGGTTCGCTCGATTCTGAATCCCTTCATCGTGGCGGTCGTTCTCTATGCGATCCTCGCCCCGTTCCGGCGTTACCGGGCAGCTCGCAGCCTGATGACTGGCGGCCTGGTGCTGTTCGGCCTATGGCTCGTCCACGAATTGGCTGGCATTTTAGTCCCCTTTATTCTGGGGGCGGTGCTCGCCTATTTATTCAGCCCACTGGTCTCCAGCCTCGACCAGAAGCGCGGCATTGCTCGGCCCTGGAGCTCGCTCGTGATCGTCATTCTCTTCTGCGGCATTCTTGTGGGCATCGGATGGCTGTTCCTGCCTACCCTGGGCGCGCAAACGAAAGCGTTTATCGGGCAAGTTACCGAATTTGTTCGCCTCAATGCCAGCTCACTCGATGAACCCCACTTGCGGCAAATGCTTTTGGATTTGGGCCTGCCGGCCGGGCTGGTCGATCAAATCATCATGCGCGAAGCTGCTCCGGAATTGCAAAAAATCCTTGCCGTCGTGCCCACGATCGTGATGGAAATTATTGCCGGCCTTCCGAAAATTTTGGAACGAACGCTGAACCTGATTATCGTTCCGATCGCCATGTTCTACTTCCTGAAGGACTGGCCTAAGCTCATGCCGATTTTCAACAGCCTCTTTCCCTCTAAAAATTTAGCGCGGCGGATGGCGGTGCTGGGCGATGTCGATCGTGTTATCTATAGCTATGTGCGCGGGCAGGCGACAGTGGCCGTCATGGTGGGAATTTTAGCGGCGATCGCGTATTCCATCCTCGGCATTCCGTATGCGGGGCTGCTCGGAGTCATCCTTGCCGTCTCTGACCTGGTTCCCATTGTCGGAATGATCTTCAGCGCCTTCATTGTGGAACTCGTGATTTTCCTCACGATGCAACTCAATTTTGCAATCATTGCGAGCGGAATTCTCGTCATTGCCGGCTTGCACATGCTGGAAGTTTATATCGTGGGCCCGCGTATCATCGGGCCGGGCATCGGTGTACCGCCGATCCTCATGATCCTCGCATTATTGGTATTCGGGTATTTTTTCGGCTTTGTCGGTTTGCTGATTGCCGTTCCGACCACAGGCGTGATTCTTCTTTTTGTAAACGAGTACCGGAAGGGGAATCCTGGAAGCGTAAGCGATGCAAGGTAAATTGCACATCGTTTCGGTTCCCATCGGCAACTCACGGGATATGACGCTTCGCGCGCTTGACATACTTCAAGCAGCCGACGCTATACTTTGCGAAGATTTGAAGCCCGGGCGGAGGCTCCTGCACGAATTGAAACTCGAAAAACCGCTCCTGCCCCTCAACGAACACACGGAAACAGAAGCAACGAATGCGGCGCTCGAACTGCTTCGTGCCGGAAAAAATCTGGCCCTGATCTCCGATGCTGGAACGCCACTCGTCGCCGATCCTGGCCACCGGTTGGTGCGACGCGCGATCGAGGAGGGAATCGAGATTTCACCCGCGCCGGGCGTATTCGAGCATTCTTGCCGCATTAGTGGTAAGCGGGTTCCGCTCTGATAAATTCTACTTTGCAGGAATGCTTCCGCGCGAAAAAGTGGACCGAAAGAGGGAGGCACACAAGCTTGCCGCGCGCGCGGAAACGATCGTCCTGCTCGAAGCGCCCTACCGGCTCGCGCAGCTGTTGGATGATCTCGTTGAAGGCTTCGGACGCGACCGCCGCGCCTGCGTGGCAGCGGAACTTACAATGCCTAAGGAACGCCTCTACCGCGGAACACTCTTAGCATTGCGTGATCGGTTTCTCGCGCATCCGTTCAAAGGGGAATACGTCGTCGTCATCGAGGGGCGTCGCCGGTGGTAGCGACGCCCGTAAAGGTGCATGGCTCGCCGCGGCGGGCGCCCGGATAATTTTATTTTTGTCGATCGCATCGTCGCTCGCACATTCCCAATCGCGCTCGCTTTCCGTCACAATTCATGCCGCGAGCGATTCCACAATCGCCCTTTCCGATAACTTCCCGGATTTCACCACGCTCCGAATTCAGGTCGATTCCGCATTTTATTTAGAATCGCCGAAAGATTTTTCTATCGACACCGCCGCTCGCGAAATCCTTATTTCTCCTGCCGTTCGTTCACTTTTGTTCCCACTCAATGCCGTTGCCGGCGTGAAGCACACACTAACGGTAACTTATATTGCTCTGCCTCTTTCGCTAAAGACGGTTTATTCTCGTTACGAACTGGAAGCACCGCAACTTGCCGACTCCATTCGCGCGTTGCTCGACACTTCGAAGGGCGCGCTGCGACAGATCGAAACGGCCGCGCCGGAAACGAATCATGCCGACATTCTGAGCAATTTCCAGAAATCGGGTTCCATCAGCCGTGGGTTTCAGGTGGGATCGAACCGCGATCTCGGCCTTACCAGCGGCTTTAATCTCCAGTTCTCCGGCGATGTTGCAAAAGATGTTAACATCACCGGCGCGCTCACGGAAGATGAAACCCCGATCCAGCCCGAAGGCACAACACAGACGCTGAACGAGATCGACAAAGTCTTTATCCGCATCAAGGCGACCGATCACTTTACTTCCACGCTCGGGGATTTCGATCTCGATATGAATTCGCCGAAGGATCCGGCTCTCCTGTATCAATCGCCGGCACCGCTCGGCGTTTCGAGCGGCCCGCTCGATGCGTTCCAGTCTTTTGGCCAGAGCACGTTCGACGTGATTTCGAGAAAGTTGATCGGCGCTGAAGCAACGGCGAAATTCGATCAAAGCTCCGCGACGATTGTGGGCGCGGCGCCACGCGGAGAGTTTACGACAAATACGATTCAAGGGCAGGAAGCTTTTCAGGGGCCGTACCAACTTACTGGAAAAAACGGCGAAACAGCGATTCTTGTCGTGGCCGGATCAGAACATGTCTATGTCGATGGCGTTTTGCAAGTTCGCGGCGAGCAAAACGATTACGTGATCGACTATTCACTCGCACAGATCACGTTCCAGCCTCGCCGGCTTATTACGAGCGATTCGCGAATTACGGTCGATTTCGAATATTCCGATCAGCAATATAACCGCACCCTCTTTGCAGCAAATGGCAAGGGCGAGCTATTTAATGGCGCGTTCCAGGTTTCCACCACCTATCTTCGCGAAGGCGACAATCAGGACGCGCCGCTCGATCTTTCACTTTCCGATACGGACATCACAACGCTCACGAATGCCGGCGACAATCCTGAAAAGGCGAGCAAATCCGGCGTGAGCTATGCCGGACGTACTGCGAGCGGAAACGCACAGGGTAGCTATGTGCTTGCGGATACGGCGCTAAATGGCGCTAACCATATTTACTATCGCTATGCGCCACTGGATACGGTAAATGCGCTCTATACTGTAACGTTCGGGTACGCGGGAACCGGGAAAGGCCAATACACACGGCTTGCGATCGGGCAATTCCAATTTGTCGGGCCGGGATTGGGCGATTACGATACGCTCGTTTTTCTTCCGTTTCCACAGCTTCATCAGGTGATGGCGGTGAGCAGCAATGTTAGGCTCGCGAAGAATCTCGCGCTCACCGGCGAA
Source organism: uncultured Bacteroidota bacterium (assembly GCA_963702215.1). GTDB lineage: Bacteria > Bacteroidota > Ignavibacteria > Palsa-1295 > Palsa-1295 > PALSA-1295. Next base: position 2,470,177 of record OY969726.1, on the reverse strand, counting down.
TTCGCCTCGAGCTCGCTCGATCCCAACCGCTTCGCGGCTATTCCTTCCATTACCGGCAATGCCTTCCGTTTTGGCGCGATGTTCGCAGATACGTTGCCGGTCACGGGATACACCGAGTTCCGCGCGACGGAACGAAATCTGGGCGCGGAATTTACGCCGATTGATCGAATCCAAAGCGTGGAATTCGAGCGGCAGTATGGCAACGATGCGCTGCCGGTGAATACCGATAATTCTACGCTGCCGGTGACTGGCGAACTGAACCAGGAAGCCGATCTTACGCTGCACCCCCTTCGTTCCATTATTCTGGAAGGTGGCTACGGTAATTTGAATGAACCGCAGCTCGCCTTCGCATCGTCGCGCGTTTTCGGCCATGCGGAACTCTTGGAAGATTCGAGCTTTTTGCCGCACGCAACTGTCACCATCGAGCATCTTCCCACTCACGATTCACTAACGGCGGAGCAAGCCGTGTGGGATCGATTTTCCGGCGCGGTTACAAAATCCATACGGTTTGCGAAGAATGGCCTAACCCTTGGGTTAAGCTATGGATATGAATCGAAGCACGCTACCCCGTTCGATACGAGCGGCCTCGCAGGCGATTCGCTAACGCTCGAAAGCTTCGAATATCGTACAATTCGTCCCCTCGCGTCGCTTAGGCTCGGTCCGAAATTTACTATCTCTGGTGATTACGAATATCGCACGGAAGACAGCGCGCGACTTGGGTTCCTCGCCCCGATCAGCCGCGCCAACACCGAACATTTTACCGCAGCACTCCTCGATGTAGGTGGATTTAGTTCCAACGTCGATCTCACGCTTCGGAATAAGCGCTATACGGATTCCACTTCGTTTACATTGAATGGTGGCGATCAATCCACGCTCCTCCTCCGCTTCGAACCTCGCTACGCGCTCGCCTCCCATGGAATTACGGCGGACGCGCTCTATGAAATATCGAACGAGCGTGCGGCACGCCTCCAGCAGGTATTCGTTCCGGTTCCGGCGGGGCTGGGAAGCTATTACTATATCGGCGATCTCAATCACAATGGCAAGCCGGACGCCTACGAGTTTGCGATTTCCTCCGATCCGAACCAAAATGATTTTATCCTCGTCACCCTCCCCACAGAACAACTTTTTCCGACCACGAACCTTCGCTCCAATTTCCGATTGCATATCGACCCGCGTGATTTATTCGGTCTTCAGCATCCCACCGCGTGGTGGCAGTTCGCGCTTGCAAATATTTCGAGCGAATCCTCTATCAAACTCGAGGAAACGAGCACCGATACAAATCCGAGCGACATCTACTTCTTCCACCTTTCACATTTTAGGAACGATTCTACAACGATCAACGGCATTATGGAACTCGGGCAAGATTTTAATATCATGGAAAATAATCCGAATGAGTCGTTCCTGCTCCATTATTTGGAACGCGAATCGGCTGCGCAGTATAATACCGGTTTGCAGAGCGCCTTTCAGGCGGAGCGCTCGATTCGCGGACGCTTTCGACCATCCTTCGAATTTTCGAACGAGACCACCATCTCTTCAACGACCGATCAGTCGACCGGCGATTCCCTCTCGGTCAATCCGCCGCATAATACCGAATCCCTGGGTATTACGACGAACTGGAGTTACCATCCCTTCGCTTCGAAATTCGATTATGGCGCAGAGCTGGATTTCGCTCGCGCGGTAGAGCATAGCACCAATCCGGAGCTAATCGCGCTTACCGATGCGGCTACGCTTCGCGCGGGCTATGCGCTTGAAACTCGCGCGCGGCTTCGCGCCCAAATCGAGCGCGATGAATTGAATATCTCACCCGGTCCCAGCGATATTTTGCTGCTGCCGTATGCGCTCACGCAAGGGAAATCGTTAGGAGTTACCTGGCTTTGGAGCCTGGCGCTCGATTATCAATTCGGCAGCGGGATCGTCGCCACGCTCTCCTACGACGGCCGAAACGAAGCTGGTGACCTGCTCGGCAATGCCGGTGAGCGCGTGACGATCCATAACATGCGAGCGGAAGTTCGGGCCAATTTTTGAGCACCATGAATGCCCATAAATAATGAAGCGGTATGGTCGCTGAGGAGGCCATCTTTGTGCCCCGGTCCTTGCGGCTAATCCCGAATTCCTGGGAATAATACTTTCGGCAGACTGGTTCTTTCAGTGCTATTTTTAGCACCGGCTGGAAATACATAACATTCCGGGAACGGCATCCGTGTTTCGCCGTTTGATGCATGGTCGCACTAATCATAATTTTTTCTTAAAATATTCTATATGACACCAGATCTCGCAATGAAGGACGCTCGCAAGAAAGCACTCTCTATCGCTATGGAAGCGATCGAGAAAAATCACGGCAAAGGCTCGGTGATGCGACTGGGCGACCAGCCTCACGTGAAAGTAGATGTGATTCCAACCGGCTCGCTTTCGATCGATGCGGCGATCGGCATCGGCGGCGTTCCGCGCGGGCGCGTCGATCGAGATTTACGGGCCGGAATCCTCCGGGCAAAACCACGCTCTGCCTGCACATTATCGCCGAAGCGCAAAAGCGCGGCGGCAACGCGGCCTTTATCGATGCCGAGCACGCGCTCGATGTGACTTATTCGAAGCGGCTTGGCGTGAACGTCGATGAGCTCATTCTTTCCCAGCCCGAATTTGGCGAGCAGGCGCTGGATATTTTGGAGCAGCTTGTGCGTTCGGCGGCGCTGGACGTGATCGTCGTCGATTCCGTGGCCGCGCTCACGCCACGCGCCGAAATCGAAGGCGAAATGGGCGACGCGCAAATGGGTTCCCACGCGCGGCTGATGTCCCAGGCCATGCGGAAAATTACGGCGGTCATCGGCAAATCCGGCACCACCGTTATTTTCACCAACCAACTTCGCTCGAAGATCGGCGTGCTCTACGGGAACCCGGAAACGACGACGGGCGGCAACGCGCTGAAATTTTACGCATCTGTCCGGCTCGATATTCGCCGCCGCGATGTGATTAAAGATGGAACGGAAATTATCGGCAATCGCGTGCGCGTGAAAGTGGTGAAGAACAAGCTTGCCCCACCCTTCCGCGAAGTGGAATTCGATGTGCTCTACAACGAAGGCATTTCGAAAATGGGCGACATGATCGACGTGGCGATCGAGAACGATATTATCCAAAAATCCGGCTCGTGGTTCTCCTTCGAAGGCGAGCGCATCGGCCAGGGCCGCGATTCCGTGAAAGCATTCCTCAAAGAGGACGCAAAATCCTTCGCCAAAGTCGAAACTGCCGTGCGCGCAAAGCTGGGAATTTCATTGGAACCCAATCCGATGACGAATGGCGCCGTCGCGGCGGGAGGGGTGATCGAGGAGAAGAAAAGGAAGGTTTGAAATCGGAACTCCAGAATGAGAAAACAAGCGAACGTCTTCTTCTACCTTGCATTTTCTTTCGCGATACTTCCCGGATGCTCGGGCGCTGTAAGTTATGGGCCTGTCCGGACCTTTACGAGGTGGGATGGAAATAGCCGGATATACGGATATTCTGATGTACCGCTCGACTCGACGACCTATCAGGTAACTTTTACCGGGGACGCGCCTGATGCGAATGACCGCTTATCGCTGTACCGTGCTGCAGAACTTACCGATCAGCATGGCTACGATTATTTTATTGTTACTAATCCTACAAGGGCGGAAGGTTCGGCCATAAAGACTATTCGAATGCATAGAGGTTCGATGCCGCCTGATAATCCCAATGCCTACGATGCGAAATCCATACTCGCCACAATGGGCACGGCGATTCCGCGATAAATGCCGAACCGTTGATTTCGGGGATTAATTGAATTTTCGGGAGTGTTTCAGCAAGCTTGATAATGGCGTTCTATTTCGTCAACCATTGTTCCAGTACTATGAAAAATAACATTCGCGCGGTTGCTGTGATCGGCATCGCAACAATTCTTCTTTCCTCGTGCGGTCCGACAAAATACATTTCGGCCGGCAGTTCGTTTTGGACGGGGCAATGTGGCTATTCCGAGTCCCCGCTCGATAGTGCAACCTGGCAAGTTACCTTTATGGGTAACGATAATACCGCGGACGAACTCGTGAACCGCTATGCGCTATATCGCTCCGCGGAGCTTACGGTCCAGCATGGCTTCGATTATTACGTCGTGATGAATAATAACGACGTTGCTGCGCTGACCTCTACCGTGAACCATAACAACAAGAAGGAGACATCCACACAATACAAAGTGGATCCCTACACAGGCAAACCGGTTCCGGTAACCGTGACCAATTCGAACAGCACTTCGACAGTCACAACCACGGCTTCACACACTGTGACAAAGACCATCCGCATGTTCGCCGGAGCTCGTCCCGCGGATAATCCCGATGCCTATGATGCAAGGTCGATGCTCGCCGCGATGGGGCCGACAATTCAACGATAAACATATGAAAGTACAGCCACGCTCTTTCGCGATTCTCCTTCTCTTCGCCTTTGCTGCGTGTTCCTCTCCGCAGCTTTATCATGCGGATACCGAGCCGGGAGTCGGAAGTTATGGCTATAGCGAATTGCCGATCGACTCCACGCGCTATGAAGTGACGTTCACGGGCGATTTTAATACGCCGAGCGAAACTGTCGATCAGTATGCGCTTTTTCGTTCCGCAGAGATCACGGTCGCGCATGGCTTTGATTATTTCATCGTGGAGCATACGCGGCACCGCTCCCAAGTGTATCATCGCCGCACGCAGCTTGTCACGACGTATAAAATGCGGATGTACCATGGCGAACGCCCTGACCGCAACGCGAATTCCTACGACGCGCATGATATTCTGGCCGTTGCGGGTCCGACGATTAAACGCGGGGATTAGCAGAATGGAAGGCCGCATCACATCGATCGTTCGACAAAAGAAGGACACCGCGCGTGCCTCGATTTTTATTGAGGAGGCTTTTGCTTTCGGCGTTTGCGATCAGACGGTCGAGCGGTTCCGGCTTCGCAAGGGCGATTATATCGATCGGGAACTCTACGACAAAATAACCGAATTCGATCATGAGATCGAAGCCAAGCGGATTGCGCTTCACTATCTGAACTATCGCGCCCGAAGTGAAAAAGAAATTCGCGAACGGCTCACAAAAGAAGATATTCCTGAACCGGTCGTTCATCGCGTGCTGGAATTTTTGAAGGAATACAATTTCGTGGATGACGAGGCGTGGTCGAATGCGTTCGTGAATGATAGGCTGGCGCGAAAGCCGGTCGCATCCCGGCAATTGGCCTTTGGTATGGCGCAGAAAGGCGTTCCCGCCGCAATTATCGAAGAGACGATTTCGAAATTGAATGCTACAGAAAGCGATGAAGACCGCGCGAAGCAAGCCGCCCAAAAACGGTGGCCCAGAATCTTGAGAACAGAGAACGATCCAAAAAAACAAAAACAAAAGCTTTACACTTTTCTTGCTTCACGCGGGTTTGCTTTTGAAGTTATTGATGAAGTATTTCGTAAACTTGGCAGAACCGCATTCGACGAAGGGGACTAAAATGGCTTCTTATCTTCTGCCCACTTTCGTTTCCCCTTTCATACTTCATAATTCATAATTCATAATCGCCCGTTGACGCTCGCTCGTTCGATCTTTGTTTTTATTGGCGCGCTCGTGTTTTCGGTGCTCCTGTGGGCCTATGTGCGACTCTCGGCCGTGAGCGAGGCCGATCGGGATCTGCCAGTAGCGCTCACGGCCCCGAAGGGCTTTGCGCTCGTTTCCGGGTTGCCAGAACGATTGCATGCGCGTGTGCGCGGTGCGGGTTGGCAAATCCTCCTTATGGATTTCACGCACAACGCGGATTTCACCTTCGATCTCAGCGAGCGCGCCATGCTGCCCGGCGATAGCATCCTGATTCATAGCGATGAGCTCTCGAACTCCGCCGTGCTCCCGAGCGAATTACGCGTTTTGAAGGTGGATCCCGATTCGTTGGAACTTAGATTTGGCAAGGCGGTGCGTAAAACCGTGCCGGTCGAATCGAGGCTCGAGGTCGAGCCAGCGAAAGGTTATACGCTCGTTGGGCCGGCAACCGTCACGCCCGCCGCGATTACCGTGTCGGGGGCAGCGGATATTTTGGATTCGCTGCGATCTGTTCCCACCCAACTCGCCGCGGTGAATCAAGCCCGGGAAAGTGTGGACCGTACCCTTCCACTCACCGATTCGCTCGATAACTTTATTTCGTTTCAAAATGCTTCCCCGGTCGCTGTGCACGTTACGGTGGAAGCGGTGGGCGAACGCCGAATCACAGGCATCCCGGTTGCCATCGAAGCGCTCCCGCCGCAGGCTGAGATCGTGCTTATCCCCAGCACCATCGTGGTAACCATTCGTGGCGGCGTCGATGAACTGGCGAAGCTTACGCCGCAATCGATTCATGCGAGTGTGATGTACGATCCCGCATCGCTGGATACGGCCAGTGCCATGGTTCCACAAGTTGAAGTGGGCAGCGGGGTCACGTATCTTTTTTCCGATCCCTCGAGCCTGCGATTTATTCTTCGCAAGAAATCGGAACCGCAACCGGGCACGCGTCAAAATCCGCCGAAGGGAACACGTACGACCGAAAGGAACGATCATGCTGCTCCGTGACGCATCGTTCGTTGTGATCGACGTGGAAACGACCGGCCTTTCCGCCGCACGAAACCGGATGACGGAAATCGCTTTGGTGCGATTAATGCCATCCGCCAAGGGGTGGGAACTGGTAGATTCGTTCCAAACGCTCCTCAACCCCGAGCAATATATTCCGCCGTTCATCACGCGACATACCGGCATCACGAATGCGATGGTTTATGGCAAACCGGCCTTCGCGGAGATTATTCCGGAAATCACAAGCTTCTTCTCAAAAACATCCGTTCCCGTGCTGGCCGGCCACAATATAAACTTCGATCAAGGGTTTTTGGCGGATTCCCTCGCCCGCGCCGGGCATTCGTTCCAACCGGCCGAGCACGGGCTGCTTTGCACGTGCCGGCTCGCCAGGCGGTTGCTGCCGCAGCTTCGAAGTAAATCTCTCGAAAGCGTGCAGGGCTATTTCGGCATTCGGAACAGCCGCCAGCATCGGGCGCTCGGCGATGCCGAAGCGACCGCGCACATTCTCGCGCGGTTCATCGGCATGGCTGGCGAGATGCAGATCGAAACGCTTGAAGATTTCCTGCGCTTGCAATATGCGAAGCCGAATTATGCGCGAAGGAAAACCAAGCGAGAGAAATCGCTTCGCGAAAAAGTCCGCGAGTTCCCAGACCGGCCCGGCGTCTATACGATGACGAACCAATCCGGCGATGTGCTGTATGTCGGCAAGGCGAAGAATTTGCGGAACCGCGTTGCCAGTTATTTCGCGGCATCGCATACGGAAGGAACGAAACTTGCACGCATGATGCGCTCCGTACGCGATATTTCGTATGAGGAAACCGGCAGCGAGCTTTCGGCCCTGCTATTGGAAAGTAGAAAGATCAAAGAACTTCGCCCGCGATTTAATTCGCTGGACCGATGGTATAAGCCCCAAAGTTTTATCCGGCTGGATATCCAAAGCGATTTTCCGGAACTCACGTTTATTCGGGAACCTGCGGAAGACGGCGCGGAATATTACGGTCCATTCAAATCGCGCGAAGCGGCCGAGGCGCTGATGGAAATCCTGAGCCACGCTTTCCGGCTGCGCGAATGCGGCGATAAATTCCACATTGGTGCGAATCAAAAGCCCTGTCTTTACTATGAGATCGAGCGCTGCGGCGCACCGTGCGCACTCTTGCAAACCAAGGAGGAATATCGCGTTGAAGTCCGGCGGATGCAGGACTTTCTTGCCGCGGGTGACGATGGAATTTTATCGCACGTCGAGCAGATCATGCGTGCTTCCGCCGAACGGCTCGATTTCGAAGAAGCGGAATTCTACAAGCGGCGACTCTTCGAACTTCGCCGAGTGTTGGGGACCGGCGATCGCGAGAGCGCGAGCATTAGCTCGAATGATTTTATTATTCTGAACCCAATCCAATCCTCACAATGTGAAGTCCTCTTTATTCGCTTCGGACGGTTAGTGAAACAGGCGATTGTCACTCGCGCGCAATTTGCAAGCTTGCAGCCTTGGGCGGAACGACAAATCCTTCATTATTATGGCGCAACCTCCGCAATTCCAACCTCGGCGGGGAAGCCCGAGATCGATGAAATGCGCATCCTCACTCGATGGGTTGAGGAAAGCAAAAAGAAAGGACGCCACATCATTTATCTAAGCGAACCGTTCCAAGAATCGGTTGCGGCGATTGTCAAAGAATTACGCGCGGTCGTTGCAGAACAAATGCCTGCAGGCGCGGTCAGTCCACCAACGGAAGCTGCTCGGCCGCGGAAGTTAATGTTGAAACCGATGAAATCAGTCTGAACCTGGATTCCGGAACTAAGATTTGGAGAATTAGGAGATTCCGAGGACTCATCTGACACTTTTGTCGTTCCATTCGGAATGAAGTACAACGTACTCCGAACCGTCGCCATTGTTGCGTTACTTGCTTCAACGGCGTTTGGGCAGGACACGTCTCGCTCGATCTCACTCGGCCCAGAACTTCTCGTGGGTGGGGCATTCCCGCAAAGTTCCACACTCCAGCCGATTACCGCCTATCAGATCGGCGTTCGTTCTGAGTTTCCTATCAGTCATTCTGATTTCGGGTTTCGCATCGAGGCTTCGTTCCGGCATCTTGAGATTCAGTGGGCTACGTTCTACTATAAATACGAGTTCGAAGCCGGGTATTTTTTTGCGGGGCCGGCCGTCATGTATAAATGGTTCGAGCTCGGACTCGATATCGGAACTCCCATCGCCGGGACTTTTAGCACCTTTGGCGGACCGTTGGCCGATACCGATGTAAATCTCTCCAGCAGTGATATTGATCCGCTCGTTCTAGTTGCCGCGGCGGTCCACTTTCCAATTGAGGAGAGGAATGGGAATCGACTGGAACTTCTTTTCACCGGCAATTATGAAATCGCTTCGGCAATTATGGAAAAGGAGATTATTCTGCACTCCCCGAACTCCAGAACTCCGGTCACGACGACGGGCGGTGCCATCGGTCCCATCGGCACACTACAGATTGGGCTGTCGTATCAATTCAGTTTAGGCGATCCGGTTGCGACTGGCTGGAAATGAGGTTTTGCGAGTGCGACTTTTCTCTCCTGTGTGTCTCTTATCTTCAATCCGACGAGCGGTGACCGGTCATCCTTTACGGACTAACGCAGCATGACGCAACCAGCGGCGGGCGAAATAGCTCCCAATAAAGAAAAGCACGAGCGATTCATGGCGCTACTAACGCCATGCCTCGCCAGGCTTTCGCGCTATTGCCATGCGATGACAAAGGATGGACGGTCTGCAACCGACGACGGCCGCGATCTTTTAAGCGATGCGATTTTGCTCGCTTACGAGAATTTCGAAAAACTCCGCGCGCCGGAAGCATTCACGAGCTATATTTTCACCACGGCGCGCCGGCTCTATTACCGGCGTGAGCGAAGGAAAAAGTTCTGGGATGTTCTGGGAAGCGAAGCCGAAGCAATCGCGGACGATCGCATGCCCTCACCGGAGACGAAGCTCGATTTGGAGGCGCTCGACCGCGCGCTCCTCGCGCTGCCGGAAAAGCAGCGCGAGGCGGTGGTTCTCTTCGAGATCTCCGAACTTTCGTTGAAAGGAATTCGGGAGATTCAGGGAGGGTCGCTTTCAGGAGTGAAATCGCGGATCGTGCGAGGACGCCAGAAGCTCGCGGAACTGCTCGGGGAGCGGGGTGAACAGGCGGGAACGCCTGTTCGACAGCAGCAAGGGATGGCTGCTCCACGCGACCACACATCCTTTCAACGCAACGGAGCGATCGCGCTTATTAAGGAGAAGATATGAAGAAGGAACTTCATCCATCGGAAGCGTTAGCGAAATTTTTCTCGCCGCGGCGGGAAGAAGCGCCGATGCTTTCGGCTCCCGAAATCGAGCGTATCCTCGAACGAAGTGACATGCTGCCTAACCAATCACGTAACTTCATCAATGGTAGGAGACTCATCATGACACTCAGTGGAATCGCAGCAATCGGTATCGCCAGTTATTTGGCATTTTTTAATCCTTCTTCTCAAACCACGAAAAGGGCTGAAGGGACTAATCCGTCCCTGAAGTACCATTCGTCCCTTACCACCCCAGCCAAAAGAGAAATTTCTCAGCCCGGCACTTCAGCAGCACTTCCTCCAAAGAGCAGCGTAAGCCTTCGCGTGGGAACCCGCGGTCCCTGGAGCGCTGGTAACGACCAGATTTACGCCGACCTAACACGAGAGGAATTGGCACGGCTGGGAATAGTGGTAAATGGAGATACGGTGGTAGCATATAAGTTACCGCCCAATGATACGATTGAATCTATGGCTTTGACCCAACATTCAATTGGCGGCGGCAATACCAAACGACTGCTTCCTGCCGGCACACATCCGCCACGCTTTTATCCGGTTCTCATGACATTTGGTAGTGGACACGGAGTGGCGTACATACTTGAAGATAAAAATGCCCGAACAAAGGAATGGGGTATTGTTGGAGACGATTCGATGAATAATGTCATTCGCGACTGGCTTCACTCGCCCGGCATACCAGGGTATGCGCCCGTATGGTGGAAAACAACATCGTTCCGTCTTTGCGATACGTGTGGGGAAGTCGATAAAATGAGGCTTCAGGTGGGCAAAAATTTTGCAAAGCCGATTTTTCCATTCTTTGTCCCGCAGATGGACGGCTTCAAAGACAGCACGAAAGCTGCCATCGCTCAACTTGCTAAATATTATTGCGGAAAAGCGGAAAAGCCACAATTTGTTTTTCCTAAAAATTTATTTATCAATGCCGACACCGTCACGCCGGAAGACATGCTTCGCGAAATGGACAGTGACGAAAATACCGCAAGCATGAAAAGACTGCGCAGCACGATGGCGCGCCTGAACGATCTGATCCCCGTCATTGTCCGCATGACGCCGGGCACGGGCGCACCCGGACCCAACGATTTTATCTTCTGGTACGAGCCGAGCGAGGAACTGTTCAATGCGCTGCCGCCCGCGCAGGCTGCGCTCTTCCGCGCGAAGCTTGCAGAGCCGCCCCATTGCTTCACCGCGCCGAATGCCGTGCTAGCGCAAGCCGAGGTAACTTATTGCGTCGATGCTCCGCAAGCGGTGTGGATTTCCGTCTCCGATCTGACGGGCCGTGAACTTCTGCGCTGGCAGGAAAGCGCAGTGGCCGGCGATAACGTCTCGAAATTTTCCACGGAGACGCTGCAATCCGGCATGTATCTCGTCACCGTAAAATCCGCCCATGGAACGAAACGCACGCGGCGGATTTGGGTGGAAAATGCCTATCCGAAGGGCGAACAGCTTAACACTGCCCGCGAGAATATTCCAGCAGCGCAAAGCTCATTGCTCGATTTTACTTCTCTTCAAATCGACTCGGCCTCGCTGGCAGGAATTGGCGTTGAAAGCAACGAATTCCTCGTGGCGTATTACGGGGCATTGCCTGATACAACCAAGGTCGATTATACCGGCGTAATCAGAAGCTGGGGCACGATCCTTAAGACGCTCGATAGGAGCGCCGTTACGAATGTTAGCATTCCCGATTTCGAGCCGGTTCTGGTAACCGACGGTCTCGGACGTAAGCGGCTCTATACATCTCTTCTTGATACGAATGCACTTGCAGCCGATAGTCTGATTCCGATTCTTCTCAAAGACGTTTCCACTGATTCCATCGGCGGCACTGATCTCATCTTCTGGTACCAGCCGACGCCGGAGTTCCTTGCCGCGCTGCCGGATTCGGCGCGCGCGGTGGCGGAAGCGATGATTGGCGGCACACGCAATGAATCGGTTGCGGAAGAGCATGGTGCAATCGAGCAAGCGATTGCGTTCCCAAATCCCTCGCGCGGGCAGTTTACGGTGAAGCTTTCGGTGAACGGCGAGCGAACGCTCACCTTTACGCTGCGTAATTTGCTTGGGCAAGCAGCCGCGCCGCCCATTCGAACGCAAGCGGATGGCGAGAGTGATCATACGCTCGATTTCGGAACCGTTCCCGAAGGCGTGTATCTGCTCGATATTACTTCGGATCAGGGCGAGCGGTATATCGAGCGCGTAGTGATTGCACGATAAATTTAGGGTATGGGGTTTAGGGTATCGGGTATGGAATTAAGAACAATCTTTCTATACCCTATACCCCATACCCTAAACCCTATCCCTTCCCTTCCATCGTCACCACCGGCAGAATCACCTCTTCCATCGAGATGCCACCATGCTGGAACGAATCACGGTAGTAGTTGAGGTATTTGTGATAATCGGTGGGATAGACGAAATAGTAATCTTCCTTCGCGATGATGTAATTCGTCGCTGCGCCGCGAACGGGAAGCTTGTAATCTTCTGGCCGTTTGATAATCATCGCCTGCTTCTCTTCGGCTTTTACATTGCGGCCATATTTGTAGCGAAGGCTCGTCGAGGTTTCGCGGTCGCCCGATCACTTTGGCGCCGCGCAGGCTTCGGATGGAACCATGATCGGTCGAAATAATGATTTTGAGATTGGGAACCGTGGCAAGCGACTGGAACATCTCGAACAAACTCGAATGCAGGAACCATGAGCGCGTAAGCGAACGGTAGGCGCTTTCATCCGGCGCAATCTCTTTCAGGATTGGCGAATCACTGCGCGTATGCGCGAGCATATCGACGAAATTCACGACGATCGCCGTAAAATGATTCTTCGCGTGCTGCGTGATATTTTGCGCGATGCCGGCGCCAAAATCGCGGTCGATGATTTTGATATATTTTAATTCGTTCCGAAGCTTGATGCGCTTACGCTCCAGCAGTTTTTGCAGCATCGCGGCTTCGTCGCGGTTAAGCGAATTCTCGTCGTCTTCTTTCGATGTCCACATGTTGGGGAAAAGCTTCCCGAATTCGGCGGGGAAGAGTCCGGAAAAAATCGCATTGCGCGCATAAGGCGTGGCCGTGGGAAGGATTCCGAAATGGAAATCCTTTCTTATATTATATAGATTGCGCAATTCCGCTTCCATGATGAGCCATTGATCGAGCCGCATGCAGTCGATCACAAAAAAAACGACGTTCTGCTTTTTCTCGGATTGTACTTCCGGCAGCACCCATTGTTCCACGATGTCGGGCGACATCGGCGGCCGCTCCGCAGCGTTCGATTCAACATAGATCGTGTTTACCCAATCGCGGTAATGCCGCTCCATGAATTTCCCAAACTCGGAATTCGCCTCGCGCTTTTGCTCGAGGAGCGTTTGTTGGAGGCCAAGCCCGGTATGCTCATCGAATTCCAGTTCCCATCCGACAATTTTGGAATACAGCTCGATCCAATCCTTCGCATTGCGTGCATTCATCAAATCAAGCGAGATGCGCGCGAACTCCTGCGTGTAATCGCGCGAGATGGCCTCGGACATAATCTGCCGGCCTTCCAAAAATTTCTTCACCGCAAGCAGCACCTGCGTGGGATTGACCGGCTTCGTCAAATAATCCGAAATCTTTTTCCCGATGGCCTGCTCCATCAAATCCTCTTCTTCGGATTTAGTTACCATCACCACGGGCGTTTCGGGCCGCTCCGCTTTAATGCGTTCGAGCGTTTCTAAGCCGCCCATGCCGGGCATATTCTCATCCAAAAACACGAGGTCGATGGGCTGCTCGGGCAAAATGGCGAGCGCATCCTCGCCGCTCATGGCGGTGCGGACGGCGTAGCCGCGGCCTTCGAGAAGCAGAATATGCGGACGCAAAAGGTCGATTTCATCATCGACCCAAAGAATGGTGCCTTTAGTCATTCCACTACTCAACGCGGGAAATGGGAGAGCGTTTCAGGGCATTTCAAATGCCCTATTATTACGGCACGGCAACTTTGAGAATCGCACCATCCATCCGCACAAAATAAAGGCCGCTGGGAAGCTGGGGAATCGAGATTTCGCTTTGGCCGGGAGGGATTTCAAAACTCTCGACCTTCGAACCCAGCAAGTTGTATAACTCTAATGTTCGCTGGCGGGAAGAGAAGGGAAAAAGAAACTGGCGCTCCTCTGTGTTATATGAAAGTGATACAGTTTGGGAACTGCTTATCAACGGAGTGCTCACGTTCAAAGTTACCGGGCGCAAGTTCCCGGAAAGCGAAATTGCCGATACGGAAAATAATGTGCTTGAATAGCCATCATGAAAAACGGAACTGTTCTGCTGCCATTGATTATAACTGGCATCGGCATCATGATGCGATAGAGACGAGTCAGTCGTAAATATGGAAACAGAATCATACATGAAGATGGAAAGCTCAACCCCGAAAGTCGTGGCACCCATAACCTGGCCTGATTGATAATCATATACTTCTTCTTCACTACCAATACTCAGATAGGATATAGTTTGAGTACTCGAATCGAACTCCATGAAAAATGAACCCGACTGATATGGTTCCGAATAGGATGCAGAAATGGTGTCCCCGTGGACACTAAAGCTATTTTCGGGAGTATCGAGAGTCCAGCCGGTAGAGAAAGTGGAAATGGAAGTGTCATTGCCACCCAATTCGTTCGTGTTGTGAAAGATGCCATGGACCTGAATGGAAAAATCGAACGGCAATTTAAAAGGGCAATGTTGCGAACCGCTTTGCGCCACCGCAATCGAAGGAAGTATCAGTGATATGCTAAGCCAAAGTGATTTCATCGCAGTGGAAACGAATTCGCACAAAGATTCATGACGCTATTTGCCGAAGATATTATGCCAGCGGGTTCGAATGCAAAAACGTCTCCTCGCCTTCGTCCAAGCGGGTTAGCTCACTCTTTAGATACTCGAAGGCTTCCTGCGGTGAATCGGAGAAATGGATGAGACTTAAATCGGAGCGTGAAATCGTTCCGTAATGAGCGAGCTTTTCGAAGTCGATAATTTCATCCCAGAAACTTTTTCCATAGACGACGACGGGCATTTTCTTCCGAATTTTTCCAGTTTGGATAAGCGTGAGGCATTCGAAGAGTTCGTCCATCGTGCCGAATCCGCCGGGAAACACGACGAGCGCCTTACCGAGATAAGCAAACCAGAATTTGCGCATGAAGAAGTAATGGAACTCGAAATTGAGTTCGTCCGTGATGTAACTATTCGGCATTTGCTCGAACGGCAGCGCAATGTTGAAGCCGATGGATTTCCCGCCTGCGAGCATTGCGCCCTTGTTCGCGGCTTCCATAATGCCCGGACCGCCGCCGGAACAAATCACGTAGCGCTGCTTGAAGGAGTGCGTTTTGATCGTCTCGACATTGACATACGGAATTTGTTCCCGTATTTGCGCGGCTGCGATTTGCCCTTTTGCCACCTGTTGCTTTTCATAGCCCTGGGCGGCTTGAGTAATCGACCAATCGGTCAGCAGCCGCGCGAGCTCCGCAGCTTCCTCATAATATCGCGAAAGTTCCTGGTGCATTTTCGCACGGCGCATCGCCTCCGTGAGTTCCGCTTCCACTTCCGGCGTGCAGGAATGCGTTTGCTCCGCGAGGTTGCGGGCATTTTCGAGTTGGTGAATCTCGGCCGCCGCTTCCTCCGGCGATTGCACGCGCGCGGAACCAAAAAACACGATCGTATCGCGCACGCGCGCGTGCGCTAAGCGCGTGCGCGGCTCGATGTATTCGCATAAGATGCGAACAATCCGCGCCTCTGGGCTCGTGAGGAAATCTTCGTTCAGGTACGCCTTCTCGGCGCGTTGTTTTACGGCTGACATTCTGGAAATGTAAAGTTCTTCGTATCTTGTAACGAATCTTGTCCCGGATTCATTTTCGGTTACCAAAGAATCGCCATCGAAATGGAAAAGCCGACGACGGCTTGGGCATAAAGCGTGTTCAGGGCGATGAAGCTCTTTGGCCGACGTAGCAGTCCAACCGGAGTCCAGCCGGCCCAGTCCACCGCGTTTCTGCCAGCATTTGGTGAATTAAACTTCCCGCCATCGGTACCGAGAGAGCTATTTGTCCTATTGATCCAGGGATACGCAGGATTGATAACATCGCCCCATCCTGAAAATCCGAGATCGAGTCCCCACGTCCACCAAATCAAATCGAAGGAGATCGCGGAAGAAATTCCGCAAGTTTGATAGAGAAAATAGTTGATGGCGCCGCCAAAAGCAGCATCGAAAATATGCAGCAAAAAATTTTGCTGGGTTTTCGCTGGGTTCTACGTAACGAAGATGTTGTAGCCGAGGTAGTCCACAAGCGAAAACGCAAGGCCGGAACCGATCACCAATTCATAGCGCTGAAGGCGATTGGCTCCTTCTGTGTTGGTGGAATCCTGCGCTTTCGCGGTGTTGCCAACCATGAAAACAACGAGCAGAAGGAACCAGGCTGTCTTCTGAAAGAGCGGCATCAGTTAGAATGGTTTTATTCGAAGTGTCGCCATGTTCATCGTGTAGGCAAATCCCGGATGCACACGCGCAGAATCCTGATATGCTACGCTGTCGAGAACGAAATATTCCACATCCGGGCGTTGAGTATGTCGAAGAACCCAGGGATCTGCATACATGACCGGTTCAAAGCCTTTCATCGCAAAAACCGAATAGTCGAACGCATGCGCGACTGGATTGACTAAGTATAATCGACCATCCTGAGGCAATTTTGAAATAATGGGATACATTTGGGCCATCAGCACTTGCGCTCGATCGGACTCCTCCGCCAGCGCCGCTGTTTTTTGGATGGCTCCAATTGCGTTGGTAACAAATACCACCACAAGGAGGAGCGCGAAGGAAATCTTACTCGCTTTCGGCGCGAGCTCCCAAAAATAATCAACGGCAATACCAAAGGTAACGGCAAGATACGGCAGCGCATTATACAAATATACCTCGGAAACATGATTGAGGAAGATGGCGGGAATTACAGAGAAGACCGCCATACCCAGCACATACAACGCTAACCGGCGCTTCGGCGATTTCCAAATGCCATAAAACCATGCAACCCCCAATAAGCAGGTAACCAATAGCATGATGGCAAGGGAACCGATATTGCGGTCGTAGATCGTGTGCATGACCGCCGCACTCGAAAATGGCAGCACCCCCTGGAAAATAAATAAGGCAAGATTCTTAAAGATGTTCAAGCCCAGGTGAATTTGATAAACACTTTCGCCGCCGTAGGATGGCATCACGGATCCAGCGGTTGTTCGCATAATGACATACAAGACTCCAATCAGAATAAATGGAACGATGCGAGTGGACACGCCACCCAACCGCCGGGCAAAAGATTCCTTGGAAGGCTCCATAAACCATAACAACGCAAACACTCCGAGGCATAACCCGGCACTTGTCTCCTTTGAAGCAAGGGCCAGGAAGAATGTGATGACGCTAATTATTATTCGCCAAGAAGGAAACCGTTCCCCTAAGCGAACACGCTCCATGCCCCGATATAAAATCCACAACGTCAGAATTCCGAAAAGGGAGCCCATCATCTGTGACATGGTATCGTTACAGATCACGGCGAATGTCGCCGCTTGCATCACGCTAAAATATAGCGCCGCCACAATAGCACTTGGGGCCGAGATTTTCCAATAACGAAGCGCACGATAAATAATAAGCGCTGCGGCGAATTGAAGGAGTAGCTGCCAAATTCGAATTGGGAGCGTATCGGAACCCCACAACAATTGAATCGCCGAGAGAACGGTCGATTGAAGCGGGCGATACCATTCATTGTCCGGAGCATGATGCAGGAAGTTCCCGAAGAGCATAGCTGCCGGATGAGGGAAATACCACTGGAAATCATCCCCGAAATAGGGGATTCTCAGCGCGTGATGATAAATCCCGAGCAGCACGGCTATAATCGCCGCGCCGAGAATGAAATATTGCTTGCGAGGGGTCATGGGCATTGCTTTACGAACCTTGTGCGCCTCCGGTTCCGTTACGCTACAGAATGGTGACGGAAATCGCGAAGCCGATGATACTTTGCCAGTATAGCGCATCTCGTGCGATCGGGCTTCCCTGCGGGCGAAGCAGACCAATGGGCGTCCACCCGGCCCAGGTGATCTGGCGGCCATAGAGTCCGCTCCAGGAGCGGTTTTCCCAATGGCCATCGGAGGCGGGATTGAGGACGTAGGACCATCCATACCACGCGAGGTCCAATCCCCACGTCCACCAAATGAGATTGAAGGAAATCGCGGAGGAAAGTCCGCATTCTTTATAAAGAAAATAGCTGATTGCCGCCTGCACTGTTCCTTCCGCAACGCGATACCATCCCGGCGCGCTATTATTGCCTCGAACTAAGCTAAAGCCGACATAATCGAGGAGCGAGAACGTCAAGCCCGCACCAGCCACATAGCCGAGCTTTTCTAATTTATTCGGATGAATGGTCGTATCCTGCGCATGAAGGGCAACAGAAAACGAAACGAGGAGGAAAAATATAACGAAAGCTTTCATGCCACCGACCTTCCTCCATCGACCACCAAACATTGCCCGGTCACATAGGGTGCATCATAAGCAAAGTAAAGCACGGCGCGAACAATGTCATCGGCTGATCCGTAATGCCCGAACGGAATTTTTTCTTCAGCAATACCCATCGCGTGGTGGCCGCCAACCCCGGCGTCCACCTGAATCGCTCCGGGCGCGACAGCATTCACGGTGATTTTTTTCGGCGCAAGTTCCCGCGCCAGCGCTTTGGTGAGGGTGATCAGCGCGGATTTCGAGACGTTGTAATCAATTCGTTCCTTCCAGATTTCCACGCCGCCCAGCGAGGCAAGATTGATAATCGCGCCACCTTCACTCATATACTTCGACGCCGCTTTCGATATTTCGAAAGGCGCAAGAAGATTGAGCGCGAGCGTCTCCTCGAATTGCTTCATTCGGAGTTCTTCGAGCGATTGTCTTTGGGGAAAAACCCCAGCATTATTTACCACCACATCGATTCCGCTCGCCAGCTTCGCAAATCGTCCCACGATGGCGTCCGCTTCTTTCGTTACATCGCCTTTGATGAGGAACACTTGTTTGGCCCCACGCTTTAGGCATTCGCTTTGAGCATGGTCGGCTTCGCGTTCGGATGCGCGATGATAATTGAGGCCGAGCACCGCATGCCGCTCCGCGAAGCCATACGCGATATGGAGCCCAAGACGACGGACGCCGCCGGTTATGAGAACATGTTTAGTCGCGAGCAATTCTTGTTATCTCTAACATTCGTTCCAATGCTACCTTCGCCCATTTCTTTTCTGTTTCCGCCACCACAATCTGATTTTTCACTCGGCCTTCGTTCAAATTCTCCAAGATATCGAGTAGCGCCTCCGGCGAAATGCGATACATCGTCGCGCATTCACAGGCGTATGGCGCGAGCGTGGTAATGAATTGCTCGGGATGCTCTTTCTTGAGCCGGTTGACCATGTGATGTTCGGTTCCAATGGCCCATTTGCTTCCCGGCGGCGCGTTCTCAACCGTTTTGATGATGAAAGAGGTTGAACCAACTTTATCCGCTTGCTTTACCACTTCGAAGCTGCACTCGGGATGCACCATCACCTGAATGTCGGGATAGAGCGCCCGCATGATGCCGGGATGCGATGGCTGAAAATGCTGATGGACGGAGCAATGGCCACGCCAAAGGATTATCTTCGCGCGTTCCAGAGAGTCTGGACTCAATCCGCCGAGTGGCTGTGTCTGGTCGTAGAGCGCAATCTCGTCCAATGGAATGTCCAATTGGTAGAATGCTGTATTCCTTCCCAGATGTTGATCAGGGAAAAAGAAAATCTTTTCGAAGCCTTGCTCGAACGCCCATTCGAAAATCGCGCGGTTGTTGGAACTCGTCGAAACCGTCCCGCCATGTTCGCCGCAAAAAGCTTTGATCGCGGCGCTGGAATTCATATACGTTACCGGGCAAACTTTCGAGGTATCGATATGCTCGCCAATTTCATCCCACGCATCGAAGACTTGTTCGGCGCGAGCCATATCGCTCATCGAACAGCCGGCCTTAAGATCGGGAAGGATTACTCTCTGGTGATGCGAGGAAAGCACATCCGCCGTTTCCGCCATAAAGTGGACGCCACAGAAGATAATAAATTCCCGGTCGTGCAATTCGGAGGCGTATCGCGAAAGCTCGAAACTGTCGCCGGCGCGGTCGGCAAATTGGATGATGTCATCGCGCTGATAGTGGTGACCGAGAATGACGATCTTATCACGCAATTCTTCTTTCAACGCATGAATTCGTTCCACCACTGCGGGGGAAGTGGTTTCCGCAACGAGGGCTTCCTCACCCATATCCGGTGAGGGCATTATCTCCAGTTCTAAAGTTTCAGTCATGGAATGGCAGACTAACGAGAGTTGCGTCAACAATATTGCCGCTCGAGGACTTTACGGAAAGTTTTGTGCCGGGATTCGCATATTTGCCGCGCACGTAACCCAATCCAATTTGGCCGAATTCCGGAGAACTTGCTGTGCTCGTCACCTCGCCAATTTCGCTCCCGAGCGGGGGGGCGACCAGGATCGCCGGATCGATAATCCGATCGCCAACGGCAGGCAGTCCGCCCTCGAAACGCAGGCCCATGAGGTGCCGCTGCACTTTATCTTGCGCGTCTAATCGAGCGATAACTTCCTGCCCGATGTAGCAGCCTTTCGTGAAGCTCACGGCCTCACCCGCAACCGGAGTTTCGAGCGGATTATGCTTTTCGTTCAGCTCGTTCGGTGCGAGGGGAGTTCCATTTTCGATGCGAAGCAGATCGAAAAGCTCTGAATCGAGGAGGGCTCCTCCATGCGCAGTCGCATCGTGTTCGAGCCGCTTCCAAATCAATCCTGAGTTTTCGGCAGGCGCCAGGATAAACCAGGCCTTGCCGGCGAGGCTGGGCGCTTTCACCAGCGTGGCCCGAACCGATTCGAATTGCAAGGCAAACATCTCGTTTCTTGATTCGCCGCTCAAATCTTCCGCGGCGTAATGTTGAAGGATGGATGTGGAATCGGGGCCGCATAGCAGAAACTGGGCAATCTTCTCCGTGGCTTGCATGAAGCGCGCGTCTTCCATAATGGTGAACTTATCGAGCCATTGAGTTACGACAGCCTCTTTACCTGGGCTGGTGAGGAGAACTATTCCTCCTTCGTGATCGCGCAGCACTTTTAGTAAGTCGATGATTCGCCCCTTTTCATTCGTGAGGAATGTCAGGGCAGCACCCTTCGCTTGCTCCAGCGGCTTCAGATCGTTGGTGGACATGCGATGCAATAGATCGATAGCATCCCGCCCGCTCACGAGCAAGCGGCCAAAGGAATGCGAGGCATCGAAGAGGCCGGAATGTTCGCGAATATCGAAATATCGAGATGAGTCGCCAATCATATATTTCAAAACCGAACTGACCTCACAAAAAAGCCCTCGCCTGTTCGGCGAGGGCTTTGGAATGTCCTAACGAATGGACAAATTATCTGCTCACTGTAATCTTGACCGACGCGGAGTGCTCTCCGGAGATCAGCTTGCAGATGTACTGTCCGGAAGCAACCGTCGAGCCGGTCTCATCCGTACCGTCCCAGGTGGCGGTGTGCGATCCGATCCCGACCTCGCCGTTGACCAACTGCTTCACTTCCTGCCCGAGCTCGTTATAAATAACGATCGCAGCGGGCGCGCCGTCAGGCACGGTGTAGTTGAGTTTCGTCGTCGATCCACTCAACGGAGTGAACGGATTCGGGAAGTTTTGATCGAGCGTGAAATCCTTTGGCGCGTCGATCGACACTTCGACCTCATTGGTAGCATGCTGGGCACCATTGACATCCGTCTGGAGAAGGCGGTAGCTATAGGTTCCCGGCGTTACACTATGATCGATATAGCCATAACCTTTTTCCGTGGAGGAGTTTTTCTCACCCGCGGCAACGAAGCCAAGCGACGTATAGAGATCATCGGTATTCGCCCGCTTACGCTGGACGAGGAATCCAGCATTGTCATGCTCGTTCGCCGTCGCCCAGGTTAAGACCGCAGTACCGTTCGATGTATCCGCTTTGAGGTAAACCAATTGCACCGGCAGGAGCACGCTTTGGCTTACGATGGCGCGAATGATCGGCGTGTAGCTGCCACCGATGATGTAGTATGGAAGCGGAGAATTGGGATAGCCGTTCACGCTCGTCGTCCATGCAAGGATTTCGGACCACGGAATGCCCGAGGCTCCATTTGTCGGCCACCAGCCAACGCTGGGAGTCCACTGGGCCCAACCACCGCTGCCCGCGTTGGCTTCGAGAGCCCACACGCAGCTTACGTCGCCCGTATTCGGGTCCTGAGCACTCCATTGGGTTCCATACGGATCGTCGTATGCAGGTTCGATATGGGGTGTGATTTCAAACGGATCCCACGCCCGAATGAGACCGCCACCACGCGTTACATCTGCGCCCATTTCCATATTGGTAAGTCCCAATTGGCTGACTGCTGCCCAGTAAATGCCCTTCGTTGCACCGCCATCGGCGCCGCCACGTAGAACAATTGGCTGTGGGAAGTAGTAGGCCGTGAACTGATCGAAATTGTTGCCTCCATTACCACGCTGCGCCTCGAAGGTGCTCTGGGTTCCTTCCTGCAGCACGGTGTCACCCGGCGTGCATGAGCTTGGATCGCCATCGAGAATCGAAACGCGAATGTAATCGGGCGCCTGGTTGGCACCGGCGAAATAGGTCCGCACGCCATAGAGGGTATCCTTCGTCGATAACTTGAACTTCATGGCAAAGCTGCCATTGCTGTTCGCATTGAAGCCGACGCCGGAGCCCGTCAAGAGGGTGATTCCGGGCCAGGCATTGCCCGCACCGGCTCCCGGTTCGAGACCAGCGTTATCGTAGGCGAATTCCTGGATGGCATTTTGCCCTTGATCGACGCCGAGCGCGAATTTGCTATAGGTGCCGGCATCATCCATGTAGGATTGATATCCGGGTTGATCGAGCCAGGCGTCTGCCGTGTAGATCGCGTCGTTGCCTTGGGTGGCATCCTGCGCGTTCCAGTTTGGCATCGAAAGAACGGAATCCGTACCTCCGGCCAGTGAATTAACGGTAATCGCCTGCCAATAGACCGTATTGCCATTCGGATCGAGAATTTGCACTCGAAGCGGGAAGGCAACCTGAACATCGGTTGATAGATTGGCCACCTTCACATATACCGGAAGCGTGACTGCCTGCGATGCCGGAATTTTCGAGTATGGATTAACGATGCGCACCCACATGACTTCGATTTCCGGTTTAAGCGGCACGAGAACCGTCGGGTTATCGACATACCATGGATCGAGATCGTCATTCGGCGGCGGAATCGAAGCACCATCGTACTTCGCTTTGAGCCGGAGACGGAACCGGAAATCGGCAGTGAAGTACTTAGCCAGGTTGACGTGTGTCGGGGCCAAGCCATCCACATTGACATTGCCGGAGTTCAAGCTCATGAAGAAGTGCTTGAACTCGAAATCATTTCCGCCGTCGATGCCGTAAATTTCCTTCCAAGAACTTGCGGGAGGATTACAGCCCGGGGCAGCGGGATCCTTGAATTCGATGATGAGCGAATCGCCGATGCGGTACGAGGGAGGCGTGTTCAGAATCGTCACCGTACGCTCTGGCCCCCACATGACATCTTCATCCCAGAGCCATTGATAATAGCCCGGGAACTTGCCCGCTCGCTGGAAGTCGAAGCTTAGATTCGCTTTGGTCTTCCCTTGAAGATTGATCGGGAAGCTTACCAGCGTATCGCCGACATTCGAGCCGCTATACTCATTGCCGTTGACATCACCGCGATCGAGTTCGATAACGGGCTGCGAAAAGCCATCCGGTCCATATCCGGCCGGATCGTTCGGCGGTGGCGGATCCCATGTTTGGGTTTCGCCCGGCACTACCTGCGCGCCAATTGAAATCCATAGCGTTTGGTCCGGAATATCGGCCGAAACTGTTTTGCTATAATTATTCGATGGGTCACGGAACGGCACGGCGGTTCGGCGCACACCAAAAATGGTCGTGCAAACCGTGTCGTCGAAGGGCCACATGTCACCGATATTGCTATCGGCCGTGTCGTAGGTGGTCGCGATCGCGCATGCATTGAACGTCCCGAGCTGGGCCAAGATATTCGGGTTGGTCGCATACGCGGTGAAGACGGTATCCTTCGATGCTCCCGGTGCGACATTAATCAGGGAGACCACGCGGCTATAGACCGCAATGCCTGTAACGACGTTACGAATCGCGAAGCGCACCTTGAACGTGTGAGCTAAGGAATCGACGTTTTTGAACGTCGCCTCTGGCGTCATGGAAGTGCCGAGACAAATCTCGTAGTTTCTCGGTGGGTACTTCACCGTGAGGGCGCGCACGATATCATGCCACCGCTTGAATTTGATCGCCCATTGCTTCTGCTGGCTCCATTCCTTATTACATGTGCGGCAGTTCGGATTGACCGCATCCCAGCGCGCCGGAGAGCCACCCGGCCCCCAAAGCACACTCGTGGACTGCGTGCTCGTCTCGTTGACCAGGCCGATGGCGACATCGTGTTCGAAGGCATTGTAAGCCAAGACCGGCGGGAACCCATTTATCGAGCCCGTGAACCCGCCATAGTTGATTTGAATCGTCGAGTCGGTATTAGCCAAAACGATTTGCATCTTCTTGCAGAAGAGCTTGTCGGCGCCCTGCGCGCCCCAGCCCGGGCCGGGCGCAGGATTGGGACTGCCATTTCTGAGCCTGATATTGTAATAGTTCACCATGAACGTATCGAGCGACGTCGAAGTCCGGAAATAGACCAGGGACGTATCGCGCGGTCCGCCGTGCCGGAGATCGAGGTCAGCCCAGAGCGCGGCGATGATCGCGCTCGGCGCGGAACTGTAACTCTTCTCGAGGTCCTTGTTCTGCGGCTGGGCGTAATTTGGCGGTGAACCCTGTGTGGCATAGTTCCAGCCTAAGAACCCGAGGTAGCCATTCGAAGAGATATAGACGCTATCGTAATTGCCATCGTAGAAGCTGAACGGATGGCCCAGCTTCATAAAGATCGGACCGGCCATACAATTATTGGTCGTATCCATTGATGATGGCGAGCTAAGATGGGTCGGGTCGAACCAATACTCGCCCGGAGGTGCATTTTCGCGCGGCCCATCGTAGATTTGCGTCCACTCCGTGCGGTGGTACGTCGTGTCCATGAAGAAGTATTGCGGACGCCACGGCGCCGGAGCATTATCATCGGCATCGACGACGAAATACCCGGTCGTGAGTCCGCCAGCTGTTGAGGGTTCGCCACGGCGAGCCTCCGATTGTGCCAGCGCCTTGCTCTGGAAAGCAAGCATCGATAAGCACGTAGCAAAGAGCGCGAATGCGACCCCTGCCCATAAATTGTACACACGTCTCATCTTCGTATTGTGTTTAGTGATTAATTGAGTACCAAATGAAAAAACCCATGGTAGGTCACGCTTGCACGATCGCTCATGCTCGGATGATACCTCATGCTTGCACGATTGCTCGCGCCCACACGAAGGTTCGTGCTGGCCCGATCGCTCGCGCGGTCTGTAACAACTTTTGAAAGCGTTCGAATTAGAGGATTAAGCAAAGCAATAATGCCTACCGAAAGACCGGCCCCGAAGCCGGAGCTGCCATCCGATTCCCTCGTATCGAAGAAATTGAACTGACGAATACAAATATAATACATCAGCAGAGTCGGGAAGCTAAATTGTGTCATTCAGACAACCTGCTCGTAACTTCCCCTTAATAAGAAGACTGGCGAAAAGCCAAAAGGTAACCGAATTTATAAAGAAAAATTAAAAAAAGTCCGAAATACCATTCCAGTAGAAATAAATAACGAGTAACGCGCGATAATTCGCTCGCTACTCGTTATTTTGTCTAAAGCCATATTTAGCGGCTATTTCGTCACGAGCACCTGCTTCGAGACCCCAACGCCGGGGGCCGTCAGGTAAATTGTGTAGAGACCGCTAGGAAGACACGAGGCATCGAACCAAGTCATGTGCGAGCCCTTCTCGTAGGTAGCATCTTTGAGAACGGTCTGGACCGGCTCACCGAGGGCATTATAGACGCGCAGTGTGACGGGCGTAGCATCTTGATCGACGGTGAAATTGACGGCCGCGGATTGCGTCGCCGGGTTGGGGAATACATCCCCAATGGAAAGCACCGGCAATCCGCCTTTCAGAAAGTTCCTTAGCGTCGCGTCGCCGCAGAGATTCTGCCCATAGAATTGCGCCGGGATCGAATCGTGCGAAACCCAGCATTCCGAATCTCCACGTTGATCGAGGAACGCCAACCCGAGGATCTGGAACGGCGAAATGGAATCCTTCGCGACGACATACTGCCAATTGAGAGTCGCGAGCGTTCCCATCGTCTCGATCGGTTTCAGGCTGCGCAAATCGAGAGTGAGCAGATCGTATTTCGAATCCGTTGGATCCACCACCGGATTGGTCGATCCGAGATTCGTGATTCCCGCCGCGAGTGTGGTGGGCAGGAACTGGAATACATCGCCATAATAGCGGATTGTCAGTCGAACACCATATACCTGCGCGATGGAATCGAATGGGCTGAGGAGATTGACCGGCATCGTCACCTCCTTCGACGTTACCGCGGTGTACGCACCTTGAGAAGACACCGTCGGGGATTGAAGTGCGACCGTATTCGTCGTAGCGTATCCTACGCCGGTGATGGACTGCTCGTGGATGAAGTACCGCTGCTGCCCCTTCGAAGTATCTTCATAATAGAAGACTGCGACCGCCGAAACCGAAGCGCTGTTCGTCGGCGTGTATAGCACCGGGAACGTTAACGTCTGCAGTGTGTCAATCGGCATGCTCGGAATCATGCTAATGAGCTGTCCTCCATTCTGAATGGAAAAGTTGCCGTTCTGGATAAACGAGAACTGCGCGGAGTCCCCGCTGTTCGGCACGGCATTCATGATTGCGACGCTATTGAGCAGCATGGGGAATGTGCCCACGTTGGTCGTACTGATTGCCGCGGAATCATCGTGGCAAAGATATACGAGCGGATACTGGTGGCCGATTTCGGTAACAGAATTGAGCAAGCCCTCACCCGCGAGCGGCAAGCTGAATGAAGTACAAATATCATCGTACCCCGATGCGGTATCGAATGCGAAGCCGCCGCTCTGCTTTGCCGTGTACTGGATAACGATCGTATCAGTCGCGCCTGGAGCGAGCAAGCCGCTTTGGTCGCTCTGGCTCAGGATCTCGAAATCGGTGCCCGGCAGCTGGAGCGTGCCGAAGTTGAAATCGGTGTCGCCCGTATTCGTCAGCGTGAAGGTTTCCGACACTTTCGCGCCCGGAAGCTGCAATCCGTAGTTGTAGCTCGTCGGCGTGATCGCAACGATAGCATGGCGGACGCGGCCCGTGAGGGTCATAGTATCCGTATATTTACTTCCGCCGTCGTCGGTGGCGTTGGCGAAGAGGGAATCAATACGATCCGCATAGCCATTGGCCAGGTTCGCATTGAAGATGACATCGACGAATTCCGAATCACCCGCATAGAGCTCGAATGGGGTGACCGGGAAAGGATTGCGCCCGGCGCCCGCCTGGCTTGTTCCATAACCCAGCAACGTAAATTCATTCATGCTCTGCCCGACAAGATCAATATCATTGACTGTCAGCTTCCCGCCGCCACTCGAAGCGGGAATTGTATTATCCAGCCAGAGACGGACCGTGTCGGACTGATCGCACTTCACTGTAAAGAGCTGGTCGGGCCAACTCCAACTCAAGCCGGGCTGGGTGCCACGGCCTATAATTACCGAGGTGTCCTTATTATCCCGCGAAAAGAGTCCGCTCAAATTGGATCCCCATCTCATGGTGCCGCTGCTGCTTCCCGCCACGCTTGGATGGAAACAGAAGTGTACCGTAATCGTCTTACCTGCTGGAATGGTAAGCGGCAAAGTCGAACCATAACCTTCGAAGCTGAAATTGGGATTGCCGATCATCCACCAATTTGAATCGATAAGTAGGGGCGCATCGCCGGTGTTCTGGATGGTGATATCGTGACATGAGGTGTCCCCAACCGGCACATTGCCGAAATCCAAATCGCCGGCATAAATAATTGGTGTGAGTGACTTGGCCTGAACCCTGATCGAATCATTAAAGCAAGCATTGGCAAGGATCAGGGAATCCATGTGCAAGTTCGTATCGATAGAGGTGAATTGGATATGGAAGACGATCGAATCACCCTTGTGCATCCAGGCCGGAAGTGTTGGCTTCGTTGTAAATGTGAGGTCTCCGGACTTATCGATCCCGCGCCACGCAGCCGGATCCACATAAATGGAATCGGTCGCTCCGGTGCCATCTACATGAAATGTAAAGCTCAATGTTTCCGTATCACCAACGATGATATCGGGCATCGCATCTCGTGTTTCGGAGAAATTCACAGAGGGTGGCGTGTAGTGGAGCATGATAATCGTGTCGTTGCCGGCACGATCTACTACATAGACAGCCGCGAACGCAGTGTCCGCCGGATTCCCGACCGTGACGGTCAGGTCAAGCGATTTTTGTCCAGCTTCAAAGCCCGGCGGGTTCGGTTGTACATCACTCGGGTTCTTTGGGCTCATTTGCACATTCGTGCTCACTTCGGCTGGGCGGGCGACAAATCCATCCGGGTCGTTCAGCAGAGCAAAATCGGCCAGGCCCAAGCTGCCAGCAGTGTCTTCTGTTATGTGAATATTCCACTGGCCGCAGCTTGGCATCACCTCGACCTTGGGCCCTGGGGCATTGAAGCCGCCGTAAATTTGTCCGGTTGGCGCGGCATACCCCGAAACGGCCTTATCCGTTAGCTCCGTCCGGCCATAAGAGTAGCAGGCAAACGGAGTGTTTCCCGTAATCAAGTAGCTGCCCGATGGAAGCTTGAACGTCATACCAATTAGTTCCGGATGCAGGGGTATTTGGTATTGGGCGACCGGAGGGATGAAGTTTGCCAACGTGCCGGTCGTAGTCCCGTTTTCGGTAATAAAAATCTTGCGAGTCGAGTCCTTATTGGTGATAATATTTATGAATTGATACCCGTTGTAATGCGAATTTGTCGGCACATCGAAGGCGGTGCTGAGTTCCCAGTGGTCGATGGGAATCAAATCCATTTCATTGCAGGAGCGGTAATTCATCTCATTGCTCTCTTGCCATTGAAAATATTGATATTGGACGGGATAGAATGGTTTGAGAGCTCCACTCGCGTCGGTCGAATGGGGCTCTGTTCTCAGGTCGATGGCCTCGGTCACGTTCGACCAATTGGCGGGCGGCGCCTGGTAAAGATTGACACCCTGCGGTCCATATAGCTGCGCCGGCGAGGTGTATTGCCACATATCGACCGCCATCCCGTTCGGGTCATTCGCATAAATACGGTATAAATCGCCATCGCCGCTATTATTGACACTTGTTTGGTTGGAAGCCGGCATCGTCGGAATCGAGGGATAATCGGTTCCCCACGATTCGACCGGTGTCATTTCTTCAACGCATGCATCTCGCTCATCCTCGTCGTTATAACCTCCGGTACCCTGCGGATCGTTAATCATTGCCCGCTCCTGGCCGCCTAAGACGGCAACAGGCTTCGTTGCAACGACAGTCGAGCCGGAAAGATCGTTTTCCAACGAAGTAGGCCTGGATCGAACCCAATAGACCTGGCCACGCTGCAACGTAACAGTGAATGGATGCACCTGGCCGGTGGCTCCGTCGCCGGTGTTGACCCCGACGAGGCCCGCGTAAGTCGTGGAGTTCGGCGTAATGGTCACCTGTGTATTATTGTAGGGCGCGATGACGAGGAACTCGGAACTCGTCGAATCGGCATTTTGCTGATTCGGGGCGTCAGCAGTGGGAACGTCATTGTAGGCCGCGACCACATAATTCTCACCAAGCGCGGCCGTCGGAATCCCGTTGAAGAGACTTCCGGAACTCGTCCCTTCGTAGTAATACTGAACGGTAATCGGATAATCGGAATAGATATGAGCGCATTTCCACTCGGGCGTCTCGCCGGGGCGGGCGGGCGTCATGTTGTTTTGATCGATCTGATATTCGACGCTCCGGCCCTTGCCGAGGACTATCCCGGACGATGTCAGTTCCGTACCATCCGACTGGAAATAGTCGATGTGCACATGGTTGTTCGCAGCGAAGGAACTAATGAGGAAATAACCTGCAATCGGCCCGTTCCAATATTCCTCCCACTGCTCTCGCATGGGCAGGATGGGCATCCGGCTCACGTAATAATCAGTTCCGTTACCACTAATCCCGTGCACCGATTGCGCCTCGACCGGTTGAACAGCGGACACGGCGGAAAGCAGGGTGATGAAAAAAAGAGCAGCAAAGGCAAGCCCAATGCGGAAAACAGAGAAATGCGAAGTCCTCATGGTCGGAATAATAAAAAGTTTAAACCCGCGAAGCAACAAGACCGCTGAGACGCCGAGCGCTAACGGTCGTTCAAAAAGCAACGTAATGAAATTCAGCTTCCGGCTGAAAGGTGCCCGCGAAATGCACCAAAATCTTGGAGCCCGAGAACAAGGACGTACAATTTCTTAACGGTTGCATTAATTTGTCAATCCAAAATTTGAAGCGTAGGACTCCATCGTATGGCAACGCAACCGCAAGGACCTCTGTTTTGAGACCCGCTTTGAAATCTCGCGGTTTACGTTTCGTGTTCGGTCATTGCATGGCCTTGTTTTGCGCGTGCCTTATCCTCGTGGCGAACCATCCTTCGGCGATGGCGCAGCAGTATCACTGGCAGCGCACCCTGCCGGACACCTGGACCTCTATTGCATTCAATCCGCTTTCGCATGGCCGTGTTATCTTTGCCGGCTCCGATTTCCCCGGCGGCATCGTGCGCTCCAACGATGGGGGCAAAACGTGGGCTTTGCAGGATTCCGTCATCGATCCTCTCGCCTTTCCGATTGCAGCTATCCATCAGATCTTTGTGCTGCCGAGTGATACCAGCATCGTCTTCGCCATCGGCACCAATGACTTCTACCGTTCCACGGATGGTGGCCTAATTTGGAACGATCTTTTCAATGACGATACGTTAGGCGGCCAGACCGGCAATAGCTTCGGCGGAATCGGTGCCGAGTGCATGGGATATAATTCGAAGGAGGATGCGCTCTACTACGGCGAAGAGAACGTGGAGCAGCCGCGCGCCGGCGTCTGGCGATCCACCGATCATGGCGCCGATTGGCTGCCGGTAGGTTATCACAATATTGGCATTGAAGACACGACGCACGATTCCGTTCAACTCTATTCGATGGACGTTTCCCAGGATTCGCCGCCCGAAATTATTCAATCGACGCAAACGCTCGGCAGCTTTCTCGGATATTCGAGCGATACAGGCGGGCATTGGATGTTGACGTTCTTTGGTACCGAGAATGTCGAAACGCCCAAAATCGTGTTCTCGTGGAATCAGGTAAGTCCGGCGACCGGAAAACACGATGTCGCGATTGTCCAACGGTGGCCAACAAATGATTCCTCGTTGGTTGCTACGACGGATGGCGGCGCCTCCTGGCAAATCCTGAATGCTCCAAACCGCCTGTGGGGGCTGGATATCGATCAGCGCGTATCCATGCTTTCGAAGCCTGGCGATCCGGCCTACCCGCTGCCGCTCCACTATTTCACCGGATTTTTCAATGTTGACCCCGATACTATTTCCAATGGTATGGTTCAAGAGACAACCGACGGGGGCATTTCCTGGCACTCGATAAATTTTCCAACAGGGATCCCGGGCAATCCCGCCGATTCTCATGTCCGTCAGGTATGGGTCATAAAGTATGACACGACAAGCGGCCGGCTGGCAGTGGCAACGGATTCCGGCATCTACATCGGGGATTTGATTAGCGCCGTTTCTCCGCAGCAAGGATCGCAAAGCACCATCGAGTTTTCTCAGAACGCAAACGATGTCTCTCTCACATCGCCCAGACCGATTGCGTCCGTTCGCGTTTTCGATCTTACCGGCCGGGATATCTTTGAAGCTTCTCCGCGGAACACCTCGTTCCGAATCGACTTTGCTTCATTCCCGCACGGTGTCTATGCCGTGGAGGCCCTTTGCGAATCGGAGCAGCCGTTCCGGAAATTGATAATCTGGTAGCGCTGCTCGCGACTTCCACTGTTGTCATCGAGGAGAAGTGCCTTGCAGGCCAGGCGTTGGTTCCGTGCGGGAATCAGGGCACGCGGGCTGTCGCAAACGTGTTTTGGCGTACCGCCTTATGAATCCTCGAATCTTGCAGCGCACACTTTGGATCACCCTTGCCCTTTCACTCATCGTTGTCGGCGGATTTGCGTTCGCAAAATGGACGCGCTCGCACGCACGGCACCTTGAGGATTACGGCGCGGTCCCAAATTTTTCGCTGCTCGACCAAAGCGGCACGCGCGTTTCTTTGAGCCGCTTCGAAGGGCATATCTGGGTCGCCGATATGATCTTCACCCAATGCCAAAGCTTTTGCCCGCAGCTCACCGAAAAGATGCTCAAGCTGGAGAATGCATTCAAAAGTGACGGGAACCTTCGATTTGCTTCCGTGAGCGTCGATCCGGGCGATGACCCGCCGGATACGCTGCTTGCTTATGCCCTCGCCCATCATGTCGATACATCCCGCTGGACGTTCCTCACCGGCCCGACGCATTCGATCTATGAGCTTATCAAAGGCGGATTCCACATGCCGCTGGATTCGGTTGGCGGGGACCAAGGCATTCCGATTATTCACAGCCCTCGATTTCTTCTCTTCGATTCGCGCGGCCACATGCGCGGTTATTATAACGGCTTGCTGCCGGATGCACAAAAGAAGATCATGGCCGATATTTCCGTATTGGAAGCAGAGGCTGGCCAATGACGATTGCCGACCTTCCGGCCATCAACGCATCGCTCAATGGCACCTGTGCGGTGCTGCTCTTTACCGCGCGCAACCGCATCAAGCACAAAGCCGTGAAGCAACATCGGGCGCTCATGATAACCGCGTTTTCGGTTTCGATTGTTTTTCTCATGTCTTATCTTTATTATCATTTCAATGCCGGCATTATTTATTTCAGGGGAACCGGAATTGTGCGCCCGTTTTACTTCACGCTCTTAACGACGCACACGATCCTCGCCGCGGCCATCCCGGTGCTGGCGACGGTAACGCTCATCCGTGGCCTCCGGCGCCGCTACGCCAAGCACCGGAAGATCGCCCACTGGACCTACCCGGCGTGGATGTACGTTAGCGTCACGGGGGTTGTGATTTATTTTATGCTGTATCAGATTTTCCCGCATTCGTAGCGGAAGCGTAGGGCACAGAATCGGCTTTATCGGAGTTTCAAAAGTATGAGACTGTCGGTTCATTATCTGAGTGATGCGGAGGGAAATGTTGAAGCCGTGCAACTGCCGGTCGCGGATTGGAAGCGCGTGCTCCGGACGCTGAAAGAACAAACGCAAGCACTGCGAGTCAAAACCGATATTACTGCCGCGCTCGAAGAAGTCGAACAGATTCGCAACAGCAAACAACGGCCCGAGACGCTCCAGAAATTTCTGCGTGGCTTATAACGTCGTTCCCACTCCCTGCTTCAAATATGCCACGCGGAAGCTGGTAAGAACAGATCCATCCCTCAAAGCGGAGCTTGAAGTTTTAGCCGAAGAACTGAGCAAGAATCCTCGGATGGGAACCAGCCTTGGATTCGGATTTTACAAAGTACGGCTTGCAATTAAAAGCAAAGGAAAAGGCAAACGTGGAAAAATGATTACCTTCGTCGTTGAACAGGATGAAACGGTCTTTCTCCTGACGAGGCACGATCATGGCGAAACCGATTCGATTTCGACTGAAGCCTTGAGTCTGTATGTTCGAGGATTGAAAGATTAAATTTTCTTATACGCCGCGCAATACATTGCCGCCCACCATCGGCGCTCGAAGAGCGGAAACAGCCACTTGGGATTGGAAAATCCTGCATTCAGGAAGGTTGCACGGATTTTTTTAAGACCATGTTCGCGCATCATCAAATTAAGTTCCAGCGGCGAATATTGGTGTTTCTGGTGAACCAGATAGGCTCCCCGCCCGCCAAACAACCTGCCGCGAGTAATTTGGCGAACCCCAAGCGCAGCGCCTTCGAGCACGCGCAATAGACCTTTGCGGTTGGGAACGCTTATCACCAGCACACCACCCGGCTTTAATATTTGCGCAAAATTTTCGATGGCGTCGTCGTCGTTTTCCACATACTCTAAGGCCGAAAGCGAGAGGATGACATCAAAAGATTTCGGATCGGTCCGATAGGTCTGATAGGATTGATTGAGAAATTCGATAGAATTATCCGGCGTTGCAGCGCTGGCAACGGAAATCATCTCCGGCGAAGCGTCGAATGCAGTTACCCGCCAGCCGCGGCGGGCAAGTTCTCGGCTAAAAATCCCGGTTCCGCAGCCGGCATCGAGCCCGCGGCCCCGGGGGGTGGGCAATACTTGGTCGAGGAGCATCGAAATTTTTTTCGAAGCGGCGGGCGAAGCGCGGATCGCATTCGTAGCGCGCACTCCACCGGGCGGCTTCGGCATCGAAGAATTCGGTGGGGTTCAAAGGCAATGGTTTATGCCTCCTCACCGCCAAGTTGTTGAACAAGCTTGGTGCGCATTTCCCGCCGGTCATTAAGAGCAATCAGCTCCTTCAAATATTCATCGGATTCCGGATTCGCGAGCATAAGCTCCCTCAGTTCGCGCTTGCGCCGCTCAATTGCTTCTCGTTCCATCGCGGCAATTGCTTGCCGTGCTTGCTCCGCAAAAATAGTTTCCGCATTGTGCTCATCCCAGTTTTCGCTGAAGGTGCTGTGCGCCATGCCATATTGCGTGAGCAGGGAATCGAATTCCGGCTTGTCCCGGTATTCATCCAATAACTGCTCGATCCGCGGTGGATCGCCTTCCTCGACGCGCTGGATCAGGTAGCCGAGGAGTTCCTGAACATGCGGATTCCGCACCAAATCGAGGCGAAATTCGCTCGATTCGAGAATCGCTGACACAGACACAGGGTCGCCGATCATAGCTTCGAGCAGCGCGCCCTCGGAAGGTTGAAGGATAAGGGAGGAAGAATGCAGGCTCGATGATGAATCGTCATTTTGTTCTTCCGGTTCTTCCGTTAAAACTCGCTCGACTTCGCGCATGACGCGGCGCTCTTCCTGATCGCGGTTGGATGCCAGTAATTTCGCAAGTTCGGCGGAAAGTAATTGCTCGCTCAAGTGGAATCGCTCGCCAAGCTTCTGGATAAAGAAAGCACGCTTGATTTGATCGGGAACTTTCGCTATCGTTTCCACGATGGATCGCACCGCCTGCGCCATCCTTCCCGGATCATTGAATGCCCCTTGCTCCTCGAAGAATTGCGCCTTGGTTTCAATGAAGGTTTGCCGGTGCTCAAGCGCGTTTCGAAACGATTCGGCGCCATTTTTTCGAATGAAGCTATCGGGATCTTCTCCGCCCGGAAGAATCACGGTGCTGACATCGAAGCCCGCCTCGATCGCCAGCTCGATTCCGCGCATCGTGGCGTTCTTGCCGGCGGAATCAGCATCAAAGAGCAGGACGAGCGAGGTGGTGTAACGCCGGAGAAGCTGGAGTTGCTCGACGGTCAACGACGTTCCCGAAGCAGCGACCACATTTTCGGTTCCCGCTTGAAATACCGCGAGCACATCGGCATAGCCTTCGACTAATATCGCAAAACCCGCGCGGCGAATGGCGTCCTTCGCCTGAAACAGCCCGTAGAGAATTTGCGATTTGTGATAGACCGATGTATCGGGCGAATTGATATATTTTGCGAGATCCTTCCGTTCGCTCGGAAGAACTCTTCCGCCAAATCCGACAACGCGGCCCGTTGCATTCACCACTGGGAAAATAATTCTTCCGCGAAACCGCTCGAAATATTCCCCGCTTTCGCGTTTCGCAACGAGGCCGGCTGCTTCGAGTTTTGTGGCGTCAAAGCCATGCTTGGTAAGATGGGCAGTGAGCAACCCCGATCGCTCCGGTGCATAGCCGATGCCGAATTTTTGGAGAATATCGGCATTGAGATTGCGGGCACGCAAATAGCTCATCGCCTGAGTTCCCTCCGGTTCCCGAAGCGTTCGAAAATAAAAGATGTAGGCCTCGCGAAGCGCGGCAAGCAACGATTCCCGCTCGCTTCGAGCCGCTTCTTCCTGCTCGGATTGCTCGCCTTCGATTTCGATATTCGCGCGCTTGGCAAGTTTGCGCAATGCCTCGGGGAAAGGGAGAGCTTCCATTTGCATCACAAAAGAGAACACATCTCCGCCCTTGCCGCAGCCGAAGCATTTGAAGATTCCCTTGTCTTCGAGCACATTGAACGACGGAGTTTTCTCGTTGTGAAACGGGCAAAGCCCGACGAAATTTCGTCCTCGCTTTTTCAGCCGGACGTGTTCGGCAACGAGATCGACAATATTCGTCGCCTCCCGAATGCGTTCGACTTGGTCTTGCGAGACTTTCACATCTATCGAAACGAGTAATTGGCACTTACGATTCGTGAAGAATCTCGCCGATTACGTTCAGAGCTTGCTTCGTCGCTTTAACATCATGTGTGCGGATAATCTTCGCGCCATGCAGTACACCATAGCATGTGGCAGCAATGCTGCCCATCAAGCGTTCTTTCGGAGCCAGATTATCGCCCATCGCACGGCCTATTGTGCTTTTTCTGGAAACGCCGAGGACCAAAGGGACGGCTAGAGCCATAAATGCCGAGTGATTTTTTAAGAGTCTCAGATTATCTGCGTACTTTTTCGCGAAACCAATGCCTACATCGGCCAGGATTCCGCTCACGCCCGCCGCGCTCGCCGCTTGTATTCGTTCTTCCAAAAAAGAATATACTTCGCGAACGACATCATCATAATGGTAATCCTCCACACTCGGCTTTTGAAATTGGGGGCCGTGGCCGTGCATGAGAATTATTGGCACACGGTGCTTCGCGGCGACGGCAAACATTTCTTTATCGCTCGTTCCGGCGCTGACATCGTTAATGACGTCCGCACCGGATTGAATCGCCGCGTTCGCGATGTAACTTTTTTGCGTATCGACCGAGAGAATAATTTCACTCGATTTCGCACGAATCTCTTCGA
This sequence comes from uncultured Bacteroidota bacterium, assembly GCA_963702215.1. Classification (GTDB taxonomy): domain Bacteria; phylum Bacteroidota; class Ignavibacteria; order Palsa-1295; family Palsa-1295; genus PALSA-1295. The sequence goes on along the minus strand of OY969726.1, from coordinate 2,433,322 downwards.
GTACCGGAATCACCCGCAACAGTTCTTCCTCGAGCCTCACATGGCGCGCACCGGAGCCATACGTTTTTCCGGCCGGGCGCGTGGATTCACCGCCAATGTCGATAATCTCCGCGCCATCACTCGTCATTTCGAGCGCATGTTCCACGGCGCGATCGAGCGATACAAAATCGCCGCCATCACTAAAGGAATCGGACGTAACATTCAGGATGCCCATCACGATGGGCCCGGGACGCGCGAGGAGATTGGCAAGAGAACGCATGATTCCCCTACATCGGCACTAACGTCTTACGCTTTTTTTGCCTTCGGCCCGCGATGCTTCGCCGCTGCCGTGGCCTCTTTTGTTTTGCGTTTCACGCGCTCTACGGATTTCTTATGCTTCTTATTTACTTTTTTTGCTTTTTTGTTCATTGGTGAAATTTATGATGCCGCGTTATCACCGGAACCGGGCTTTTTGTTCCAGGTCACAATGTAGCCATCGTTGCGGATAAGCGATTGGGTTGTCTCGAACTCCTTCACTTTCGGAATGAGCTGGGCAAGAAATTTATGCAGCATGGACAACCGCTCGTTCTCACTCGTGATGCTGAGCAGCGCCTGACGCTGCGGCGCTTCCAAGCCCGATTTCTGCGCGATCTTGAAGGATGGGAACCTATCCTCGGCATTCCAGAGCGATTCATCCAAAGGATCGATTGTGCCTTTGTAAGCGATTTCGGCCAACTCGTTGAAGAGATGGATTGTCTCACCGGCGAGTTCGGCATCCCGCTCTTCCGGCTCGTCGTCAAGCCAGCGAATCGTGGCATAGGAGAGCTGGTTTGGGCCGCCTTGTTCAAACTCGAGCACTTCGTACCGGCGTTCGCCTTCTGTTACGATGTCGATTTCGCCATCGGGATGGCGTTCGAGCACTTCGACCACCCGTGCCGAGCAACCCACGGCATGCAGCTTATCCTCCTCGACATAATTAATGCCGAAGGCAGAATGCTCTTTCAGGGATTCGTCGATCAGCTTTTTGTAGCGATCTTCAAAAATATGCAAGGGGATCCGGCTCTCCGGAAAGAGAACTACGCCAAGAGGAAAAACCGGTATGCGAGTGCGAGCCAACCTGAACCTGGATTACTATCGGAGGGTATGAATGCGAGGAAAGCCAAACGTTATCACTTTTTTTATGTCCCTCGCGTCTTAAAGTCCCCACTGCCGTGAGATAATTTCACCAACAGCAAATTAGATAAGTCTGAAACACTGAAAAACAATCCTCAGACTCCTAAAAATTTAGAGTTCCCAAAAGCAGTCCTGAGAATCCGCGTAATCCGGTTCAGGTTCCCTTCCATTCTTCATACCACGCCATCTGAATAGCTTCGAGTTTCGATTCATTCGAAGCGTGGGGATCGTCTTCGAATTCCGGAAGCTCCGAAACCCAATTACGCAGATCGGTGAATCGCACTGTGAGCGGATCCATGCCAGGGTGCGCCTCCAGCAGGGCTTCGGCGATGTCTTCGAGATCAGACCACTTCATGGTAATTCTTAGAGTTCCGAATAGACAAAATCCCCACGCTTCACGACAGCCGCTACATCGCTCACCGCGATGTGATACGGCAAATAACCGAGTGATGGAATATCATATAACACAAAGTCCGCCAGTTTATTCCGTTCGATCGAGCCGTGCGTGGAGGCCCGGTCCAATGCCGCTGCGCCGTTCAGTGTTGCGGCCGTAAGCGCTTCCGCCGGTGTCATCTGCATTCCGATGGCCGCGAGTGTTACCGCAAGCTGCATATTTTCGCTCAGCGCGCTGCCCGGATTGCAATCGGTTGCGATGGCGACGGCGCATCCCGCGTCGATTAGCCGCCGCGCGGGAGCATACGGCGCGCGAAGGCTGAGCGCCGTGATCGGCAGCAGCGTTGCCACCGTTCTTTCGCCACCTGCGAGGGCGCGAATGCCCTCGTTACTCACTTTCAGCAAATGATCGGCGCTAAGGGCGCCAAGTTCCACGGCGGTTCGCGCTCCATCCGTTTCGACCAGTTCATCGGCGTGAAGTTTTATTTTCATTCCCAAACGTTTCGCAGTGTTGCAAATTTGAATCGTGTCCTCTCGTGTAAAATAGCCTTCATCCATGAAGACATCACAGAATTCCGCAAGTCGGTACAAGGAAGGTAATTGGACCGCCTGGACCGATCGAACATATTCTTCCTGGGATACTTCAGCAGGTACAGCATGGGCACCTAAGTATGTCTTAACGATTTCCAATGGTGTTGCTTCGCCAAGGCGATCGGCAGCTTCAAGTAGCTTTCGTTCTGCATCCAACGAAAGGCCGTAGCCGGATTTAATTTCCATCAGGGTAGTTCCCAACCTCAATGCCCGATCGAGAAATGGCCGGGAATAGTTCACGATCTCATCGGCCGAGGAAGCGCGAACCTGCTCCACCGAAGCGCGAATACCACCACCTGCTTCCGCGATTTCCTGATAGGACTTCCCTTCCGCCCGCATGGCGAATTCGTGGCTGCGCTCGCCGCCAAAAACGCAATGCGTATGCGAATCCACAAAGCCCGGCAAGGCAACCAGTCCCCGGCAGTCGATTCGCTCGATGAAGGCCATGCCGCTTCCTTCCAGCGATGGTGAAGTCGCGCGATCTTTTACCAGAGAGCCAGCATTGATAATTTGGCCAGCGTCATCCACCAGAATGGCGGCATTTTCGAACGCTGCGATTTCTCGCATTTCCCTGCCCCGCAGTGCCGAAACCCCAATCGGCGTATAGAGTTTGCGGATATTGTAGAACAATTTCATCTTACAAAAATACTCATTTGCTGGCAAACCATCGCGGGAACCGCGTAATTTTGTAGCGTGATATTGCTCGATGGAAACTCGCTTACTCTGGATGATGTCGCCCGCGTCGCACGGCGCGAAGAAACCAATATTCGAATTTCGGGGGACGCCATCGCGCGAGTTACTGCCTCGCGCGACCTCATTGACGATTGGGTCCACCGAGGCGAAGTTATTTACGGAGTCACCACCGGCTTCGGCGAATTCGCCAACGTAAACATCCCACATGATGATCTCCGCCAGCTCCAGCAAAATCTTTTGCGCTCCCATGCCGCCGGAGTGGGGGAACCGCTCGCAACCGAGGTCGTCCGGGCGATGCTCCTGCTTCGCGCCAATGCACTGGCAAAGGGATTCTCCGGCGTTCGGCTAGCGGTAATCGAGCAGCTTCTCAGATTCCTTGCCGCCGATATCCTCCCCGTCATTCCGTCCCGCGGAAGCGTCGGTTCCTCCGGCGATCTCGCGCCGCTTGCCCACCTGGCACTGGCGCTGACCGGGGAAGGTTTTGTTTCGGTTCCCACCGAGGCCGATCGGGCGGAGCGGCCAGCCGCCAAGGCGTTGCAGCAGGCTGGCATTACGCCTCTGGCATTGGAAGCCAAAGAAGGCCTCGCCCTCATCAATGGCACGCAGATGATGACCGCCATCGGCTGCCTGGCACTGCATCGCGCGAAGCAGCTCGCCGATATTGCCGATATCTCCGCCGCGATGTCCTTCGAGGCATTGCGAACCACCGACCGTGCCTTCGATCCGCGCCTCCACGCAGCCCGTCCGCATAAGGGACAGCAATTCGTCGCGGCCAGAATGCTGCGGCTTATCGAAGGCAGCGAAATCCGCAAATCACATCTCGAAAACGATCCCCGTGTGCAGGATGCCTATTCTATCCGATGTATTCCCCAAGTCCACGGCGCCGTTCGCGATACGATCGACTTTGTGGAACGCACGCTGTCCATTGAAATAAATTCTGCTACCGATAATCCGCTGATTATTTCAGATACTCTGAAAGAACTTTCCGACCCGACGTCTGATACCCGATTCCCGATGCCTGGTTCCCATCTCGAAGGCGGGAACTTCCACGGCGAACCCATTGCGCTAGCCCTCGATTATCTTGCAATCGCCCTTTCGGAACTCGGAAGCATTTCAGAGCGCCGGACCGAGCGGCTGGTCAACGGCGCACTTTCGAACGGCCTGCCCCGATTTCTCGCCAGACATGGCGGACTGAACTCCGGCTATATGATCGCCCAATATAGCGCCGCGGCACTCGTGAGCGAAAATAAAGTTCTCGCGCATCCCGCCAGCGTCGATTCCATTCCTACCAGCGGCAACATGGAGGATCACAATTCGATGGGATCGATTGCCGCACTCAAATTGCGGCCCGTGGTAACCAATGTCGAAACCGTGCTCGCCATCGAACTCCTCTGCGCGGCGCAGGGCATCGACTTCCTCGCGCCGCTTCATCCCGGCCACGGAACCGCCCGAGCACACGAACTTATTCGCAACGCCGTTCCCACACTCGATCGCGATCGAAACACCTCGCTCGATATCGCAAGCATCGCAACCCTCATTCAGGGAGGCGCACTTGCAAGCGAAGTGGAACGCGCCCTTTTCGCATAGAATTCGAGGCTCAATGCTGCGAGAATCCGAGATGGAGCCACCAAGCACATGGTTTTCCATACGCAACTTTCTGCCCGCATTTCGCGTGTGTGCGCAGTGCGCGTTCATGAATAATGGCGATTCCAGCCCGTTTTCGCCAGTTGCATTTTTTTGGCCGGGAGTTCCAAAAAATTTGGAAATTTTTCGGAAAACGAACTTAGAATGAAAAGTACAAGTTCAGTGCTTAGATGAAGTCACGTTAACTCGCCTCAGTTGAGCAAAACCAAGCTAACCTATCTCGACTTATTTTCCGGCGCGGGCGGATTTAGCCTCGGATTTGAACGCGCACATTTCAAGTGCGTGGGTGCAATTGACGCCGATGAAACAGCCATCGAAACGTACCGGAAAAACTTCCCTGGAACACCGAATGTTATTCGTGATGATATCCGCAAATTTGGTCCGGAACGTTTTGAACGATTGCTTGCAGGCGAGACGGTGGATGTAATAATTGGCGGGCCGCCATGCCAGGGATTCTCCACCGCAAGAATGCGCGATGGTTCGAACCACGGCACTCGCATTATTGAAGACGAGCGGCGGGTGCTATTCCGAGAGTTCCTGAATTACGTTAACTATTTCAGACCAAGGGCTTTTGTGTTTGAAAACGTTCCCGGTATTCGTTCCGCGGATGGCGGCAAGCACTTCAACGCTCTTCGCGAAGAAGCCCGCGCGCAGGGTTACTACATCCACGACGGCCTCATCCGGGCTTGGGTACATGGTGTACCGCAAAAGAGAGTACGGCAACTTGTAATCGGTCAGCGCGAGGATTCGCCGAAATGGAACGGTGAGTTGCAAAGTTTATTCGGCGAAGCCGAACGGAAAGATAGAGAAACAACACTTTGGGAGGCAATCGGTGATTTACCGTTGCTCCATGCCGGCGAGGGCGAGCCCGCAGCCGAGTATGATCTTGAGCGACGCCAGAAGCAACTTGATCGATTCGGAGATAACTACCTGGAAGGGGTGCTTGAGATTAGCAGAGCAAAGACGCTGACAGCACATGTCGCCCGAAAGCACAGCGAGCGTGATTTGAGAGATTTCAAGAAACTTCACGAAGGAGAAACGAGTGCTACGGCAATTAAGCGAGGGGTAAAAATGGAGTTCCCTTATAACCGAGAGCACTTCAAAGACCGATACACAAGGCAAGCGAAAAGTTCACAATGCTCGACGATAGTCGCGCATTTGAGCAAGGACGGTCTCATGTTCATTCATCCGACGCAACCACGCTCTCTGACGCCGCGAGAGGCGGCGCGCATTCAGAGCTTTCCCGACTGGTTTGAGTTCCCGCATTCTCGCACACACACCTATCGGCTGATCGGAAACGCCGTTCCGCCGTTGGTGGCAAAACGAATTGGAGACGTGCTCTCTAAAATCTTGAAATAATGGTTACCGCACCCTTAGAATTAATTCCATCCGCACGAAAACTAATTAAGTCCCTGCGGGACATGGGCTACGAATTTTCTCAGGCCATTGCTGACATCGTTGATAATTCGATAGAAGCCAAAGCGACGAGAATTGCCATAGATCTGGAGTTCGACGGCGATGATTCATGGGTGCGGATAGCCGATAACGTGCGAGGGATGAAGCCGGAAGAACTTCGGAACGCAATGCGCTACGGTTCCGAGCGCGAGTACGAAGAAGAGGCACTAGGAAAATTTGGCTTAGGTCTGAAAACCGCTTCGATGAGTCAGTGCCAAAAACTATCTGTCGCATCCCGCTGGAATCGCGACCGCGCAGATATTGCAGCCTACTGCTGGGATCTCGATCATATCGAGAGAACAGACAAATGGGAAATCCTACCCCTTGATCGTAATGGATTGGGGCCCGCCGTTTTGCACCCGTTGAAAGATTCCACAGGCACCGTGGTGCTGTGGCAGCGTTCTGGATAGAATACTGGGCTACAAGCGGCCTTATGGAGAATTCGCACGGAAGAAAATGTCTCAGCTTTGCCGAGAGCTCGAAAGTCATCTCTCAATGATATTTCACCGTTTCCTGACGGGTGGGGAAGGCCATCGAAGGGTAGCAATCGTAGTAAATGGGAACCCAATACAAGCTTGGGACCCATTTTGTTGAAGCGAACCAAAAACTCAAAGTCTTCAGGAAGTGAGATTGAAAGTGGATTACGAGGGCGCACAAGGCGAAGTGGTTCTGCAACCTTACATCCTGCCACATCAAAACGATTTTTCGACGCCGGAAGCGTTCAGAAGTGCTAGCGGTCCGAGGAGTTGGAATCTACAGCAAGGGATCTACATTTACCGAGCTGGCCGCATGGTGCAAAGTGGTGGCTGGTGCAAGCTGCGAACTCCAGACGAACACACCAAGCTTGCTCGTGTCGCTCTTAGTTTCAGCCCCAAGCTCGACGAAGCATTCAAGGTCAACGTCGCGAAAATGAGCGTTCAGCTCCCAACTCAGATTCGGGATAATGTACAGAGTGTCGTCGCGACCCTTGCAAGGCTCGCACGTGAACGCTACGATAAGAGGGAAGCAAAAACTACACAGCGTGCTAACCCGACCGGAACACATGTCACGGTAGCGAGAACCGGCGCTGGTGGTTCAATAACAAGGATCGATCTGCCCAGCGCCGCAGGGCCGGCACAAAGTATTGAGCCGGCATCGATTTTCGAAATTGAAGAGCTGGCCCTTCGCTTTGCGGAGCAAAATGAAAAATCGATTGTCGAAAAAATCTTCCGCCGTATTCATGAGCACTATAAGGAGAAAGTAATTAGTGAACTATGATATTGCTCTGGGACTCGTGCGTCTCTTGCTCGACCAAGGGTTCAGCAAGCAGGATGCGCTTTCAAATCCGGCAATTCCTGCTGAATTTCGTTCCGATCTTGAGGCGCAGATCGACCGCGAAGAAAACGTGGCGATTGATCGACCCCTTCTCTTTTCCGCGAACGGGCGTGAGGGGGAATGGTTACAAGTTGCTGATCGATCACAGTGGTATTATTGGCCAATCCTAAGATTACAACTCCTCTCAAGACGCGGCTGGACGCAAGCTGCCACGCGATCGCTGGACGAAGCCACGAATCGAATTCTTGCGCAACTCGCTTCGCCGAGCGCCGACCATTTTGACATTCGTGGTTTAGTAATCGGCTATGTTCAAAGCGGCAAGACAGCGAATTACTCCGCGCTGATTGCAAAAGCTGCTGACGTTGGGTACAAGCTGATCGTGGTACTTTCGGGAATTGATAATGGGTTACGACGACAAACTCAGATTCGCCTTCAAAGTGAGCTGGTTGGCAGCGCCAGCGGTAGTCAAAATTCAGTTCCGCTACCCCCTCCAGGCCGACAATGGCATTTGTTCACGAGTGATTTATTGCAAGGCGATTTCCGACCCGGTTTTGCAAATCAGGCGGCGCTACAGGGCGCTCAGCCTGTCTTGCTAGTTGTAAAGAAGAACGGTGCCGTACTACGCAAGCTACTTCGTTGGCTTCGAGAAGCGCCCGCGAACGTGCATCAGACATTACCATTCTTGTTGGTTGACGATGAGGCGGATCAAGCCAGTATCGACACACGCGGTGATTATATAACGGAGGACGAGGAACTTCCGGAAGATTACGAGGAGCCGAGCCCAATAAACACTCTAATTCGGGCTTTGCTTGCCACATTTCAGCGCTCGGCGTATGTTGCATACACGGCGACTCCATTTGCCAATATCCTGATTCCCAATGACAGTTTCCATCCCGAGGTACTAAACGATCTCTATCCAAAAGATTTTATCATAGACCTTCCGAAGCCGACTGGATACTTCGGAGCTGAGGAACTATTCGGCTTGGGGGATGGTGAAGCGAGCCGCGGGCTTGATATCTTCGAAAATGTATCGGATGAAGACATAGCGGCATTAGATGATAATCAGGCTCCAGCCGTCTTAAGGCAGGCGCTGGAAGACTTTGTGCTCGCTGGTGCGGCTCGTGCTATGAGAGGAAAACCCGACCACCCTGCAACTATGCTGATCCATGTTAGCCAACTTCGTTCGGAGCATCACGCGGTCGGGGCGTTGGTCCAGGAGATATTCAACGACATACGCGATCAATGGCGGTATCAGCGAAGCTTAGGTATTCAAGAGCGTTTAAGAGAGCGATGGGAATCATTCCGGTCTATTACCCGATCACTTCATCCTGAATTCGAGCGGCCCATTGAAGATTTGGTGCAGCACATTGGACCATTTCTTGAGGCCGTTCAAGTGAAAACTTTGAACATGGACACGGGCGATGTCCTAGATTATGAGCGTGAGCCGCGACTTAAAGCAATTGCAATCGGTGGGAACAAACTTTCACGCGGTTTGACTCTTGAAGGACTTCTTGTAAGCTTTTTTGTCCGAAGGACGGAAATGTATGATACCCTCATGCAAATGGGTCGTTGGTTCGGTTTTCGAGCCGGATATGAGGACTTAACACGCATATACACTACTTCGGATCTCCGAGATTGCTTCGCGGATTTGGCAAGCGTGGAATTTCGCTTGCGAGAAGATCTTTCAGTCTATGAACAACAAGGGCTAACGCCTTCGGAGATTGGGATGCGGATTTGGCAGCATCCTACCATGCAGGTAACCAGCCGCTTGAAGCGTCGATTCGCGAATGAGACACTGATCAGTCAAAGTTACTCTGGCAGTTGTGAGCAGACCTTCAAGTTTCCATTCAGCCGCCCCGATGACTTAACCTTGATTGCAGAGCGCAATCGGCTTCAGGTGATCGACCTCATCTCTAAGTTAGGACCGCCAAATGCAGATCGATCTGCTTCTGAGAAACTTCCTGTCTGGACTGGTGTGAATCCTCGCACGATCATTGAGTTCCTGCGGAACTTTAGTTTCGATTCTTCCGTGCGAAGTCTTTCTCCGGAACTAATCTGCGCCTATATCGCGAAATCGCTCGGTTTTGGTGAGCTAAACAGGTGGTGCATAGCCATTCAACGAAGGCTCACACCAGACGCGCAACTAGGTATCGCCGATTGGGGCGTTTCAGGATGGGTAATTGATCAGATCGGCCGAACACGTATCGCAGACACGAATTCAATTGGTGTTTTAACAAGTCCTGGGGACGAAGCTGCGGGACTGGATCTTGATACCACGGCGGAAGTCGATCGCCTTGTTAGAGAAGCCAAGGAAGCCAACATAAAGAAATCAAAAAATCGCATTGCGCGTGAATGCAGGCCGCCTGGGGAAGGCCTTTTGCTTCTGTATCCAATAAGCCGAAATTCTGGTGCTGGTACCGACCAGCGCACGTCCCGCCAACGCCTTTTTGACCCAGAGTTCGCTGGCGCCCGGGATTTGGTGGGTCTGGCCGTTTCATTTCCCCTCTCCAACCAAGACCATCCAGTCGAGGCCTATATGCAGGGGACCGTTGGTTGGCGCGTGATCGATTAGAAGATGGTTGATGTTCATACTGCTGCAATTCGCAGTTATAACATGTCGCGAATCAAAAGTCGCGACACTAAGCCGGAACTTTTAGCCCGTTCGCTCGTCCATCGCCTTGGCTACCGATTTCGACTTCATCGAAAAGAACTACCTGGCAAACCTGATCTCGTTTTTCCGAGCCGTCATAAAATCATCTTCGTTCACGGTTGTTACTGGCATCTTCACGATTGCAAATTAGGACGTGTCCGCCCCGCCACGAATGCTTCGTTCTGGGAATCAAAACGCTCCTCAAATAAGATGCGTGACGAAAAGACCGTGTCAGCCCTGGAAGCCCTTGGCTGGGAAGTTCTCGTTATTTGGCAGTGCGAGCTGAAGAACACTGCTTCGCTGGCGAAAAAGATTCGGGATTTCCTCGGAGAGCGCTCACGCAACCATGACTTGGAAGTCCGGGAACACTTTCGCGCCGTTCGCTAAACAATCTTCGAGTATAGCCGCAGCTCTGTCGAGCGTCAGCCCGTCGCGCCGAAACCCGTCTTTCAGCATGTCGGTGCGCATTTGGTACATACGGAGGTGCGCTTTGCGTACTTTGTCGAGCACTGCAATTGCGGTTCTGAATTCTTCCTGGTTCATATAGTTCCTTTCGTGGTTAAAGATAACTTTGCAACAAAGGGAATTAGGTGCCCGCGTTCCCGGAATTTCTGGAAATTTATCCGTCCCCATCGCTGCTCCCCCGCCGGTTCGCGAACGGCTTCGGGAATTTGTGAGTTAGGTCATCCATCATGCAAGAGAGCATCACCGTTTCAATTCCGAAGGAGATCAAGCGCGCGCTGGACCGCGAGCGCAAGGCGAAGGGGCTATCACGAAGCGCCTTAGTTTCAGACGCGCTCAAAAAATACCTCGCCCTGCGGGACCTAAACCAATTGCGTGAGAAGATGCGGCCGAAAGCACAAGCACACGGCATCTACACGGACGAAGATGTCTTCGCTCGCGTCTCGTGAGAATAGTTCTCGATACGAATGTCCTGATTTCGGCCATCATTTCTAATGGCCGGTCTGCCGAAGTCCTCGATTATTGTATTGTCAACCACACCGTCATGACCTCCGACTATATCTTAGAGGAACTGCGCGAGAAGCTCACGGATAAATTCGATTATACGGCGGACGAAGCAATGGCCGCGTGCAACGTAATCCGCAGGCAATCCACTGTTGTAAAGGCCGGAACGCTTCCCACCCGAGTTTCGCGCGATCCCGATGATGATAATATTCTCGCTGCCGCAGTCGAGGGCCAAACCGATTTCATTGTAACCGGTGACAAAGATTTGCTCGTATTGAAAGAATATCAAGGCATCCCAATCCTGACACCGAGAGCTTTTCAAGACTTTATCGGATTCAAGAAATCATAAATTTAATCCGAACCCATTCTCACTCTTAGAGATTATGGTAGCGACATGGATACTGCCACGAATGATCGGTCATCCACGGTTGCCGCAGGGCAAGCTATCGCGCTTCCGTCTTCGCCGCCGCCTTCTTCGCCGCCGCCTTCTTCGCCGCCGCCTTATAAAGTAAAGTTAGCCAAAGAGGGCCGCGCCTCGATGTTCGAGGGGCCGCTGGACCTGCTGTTATTTTTTATCAAGCGGGACGAGCTGGATATTTACGACATCCCGATTTCGCGGATCACCGAGGAGTTCCTCACCTACCTGCGGATGATGACGGCGCTCGATCTGGAGATCGCCGGGGAATTTATTGTCGTGGCGGCGGAACTATGCCAGATCAAGGCGAAGATGCTGCTGCCGCGGGAAGTGACGCCGGAGGGCGTTGAAGAAGAAGACCCGCGCACCGATTTGGTTCGACGGTTGCTGGAATACCGCCGGTTCAAGGAAATGTCGGAGGAACTTTCCACGATGAGCGAGGCGCAGCGGAACGTTTATTACCGTCAGTATTTTGCGGAGGATGAGCGCGCCGAGGCGCCCGTGGATGAGGAAAATCTGCTCAAGAACGTGACGATTTTCCATCTGATGAATGCGTTTCGTCGGGCCATCGAGCGCGCGCCGAAAATTAAGCGCACCCATGATGTGGAGATGATTCCGGTGACCATCGAGGAGCAATCGGAACTCATTCTATCGACGATTTCGCAGCGCGGGGAACTGAATTTCGGTGAGCTGTTTGCCGATCTGCCGCTAGTGCGGGACGTGGACGAGCTATCGCCCGCGTTTCGAATTTATATCGCGGTGACGTTCATCGCGATCCTGGATTTAGTGAGGAACCATTATATCGCGCTCCGCCAGCACGGGGTGTTCGATGAGATTATATTGTTTAGGCCTTGAGGCAAGCTGCAGGGCCGGACTAAACGTCCGTTCCACAGCCGAGAACGGCCGTGCTACTGAAAATGGGATAGATTATTTATATGCGTTATCAATCTGCAGAACAAATCGCACCGATCATCGAAGCACTGCTCTTCGCGAGCGATGAGCCGGTGAGCGCGCAGGAACTTCGCGCGCTCATTTTGGGCGAAGAGATGCCAGGCGCGGAACTTCCGGAAACGAACGGTCAACATGCGATCGAAGAACCGGCAACGAATCATACGTCCGCCGAAGCGCCGTTCGCGCTCACGCCGGAGTTCCCGGTAGCGGCTGGGGTCCCGGAACTAACGGTGGAGGAGGCGGAATCCCCCGCCGATAAGAAGCGGCGAAAGAAATCGCCGATGGAACTATCGCTCGTCCACGAGGCGGTCAAGCAATTGAACGATTTTTACGAGGAGCATGGACGGGCGTTTCGCGTAATTGAAATTGCGGGCGGCTATCAATTCGCGACGCGTTCGGAATATGGCGAATATGTCGCGCGGCTCTTTCGCGAGAAATCGCGGCGGAGGCTCTCCGGCGCCTCGCTGGAAACGCTCGCGATCGTGGCATACAAGCAGCCGGTTTCGAAAAACGATATCGAAAATATTCGCGGCGTCAATTGCGATGAGGTTTTGAAATCGCTGTTAGAAAAGAATCTCGTCACGATCACCGGGCGCGCGGAATCGGTCGGGCGGCCGCTGCTTTATGGCACGACGGTCGATTTTCTCCGGCATTTCGGCCTTCCGCGCATTCAGGATTTGCCGCGGCCGCGGGAGATTGAGGAACTCATGCGCGAGGAATCCGTCCGTGCCACGACGCTGGATGAAGCGGCCACCGAATTTGTCAGCCCCGAATTTATGGGAACCGAAGCGGAGATCACGGTCGATGAGGCCATCGCGGTTGCCAAAGAATTAGGCGAGCGCGAGCAGGATATGCTAACGGACGATGCCGATGCGAGTTTGGAGGATGAAATCGGGATCGGGCTCGACCTTGCTCAGATGGAACGAAATTCCGATGACGATTCGGAAGATAATAACTAAATAGATTCTCTCACCTTATGCCAGCACCACGAAAAACCACGAAGCGCCCGATACGCAAAAGTTCCGCTCGACCCACCGGGCGGCCCTCCTTACGTCCCGCGGGACGCACATCCGCACGGCCGGCCTCACGATCCACCGGAGGACCCCTGCGCCGCACCGGCCCAAAGGCCAAAACCGTCGGGGACCGGCCGCGCCTGCGTGGAACAAAACCGACGCTCGTAAAAAAATCGGAGAGAAGCGCGAGCGGCGAAAAGCCGATCATCCGGCGAAGCACGAAACCTGCCGCGCCAAGGACCGCAAGGGTGGTAAGGACGACCGCAACAAAGTTTTTGGGAAAGAGGACCGCTCCCGTTCGCAGAAGTACCGGAGCTGTGAGGCTCGTAAAGAAGAGCACTCCCAAGCCATCGCTGGCGACCGAACGAGAACCGAAAGAGGCCACCGGCACCGTCCGGCTGAACAAATATATCTCGAATGCAGGAATTACTTCCCGGCGCAAAGCGGACGAGATGATTACGCAAGGGAAAGTTACCATCAATGGCAAATTGGTTACCGAGCTTGGCGTGCAGGTGAAACCCTTCGAGGATATTGTTACTGTCGATGGCGCCGTGATATCGCCGAAGCCGAGGCAGATTTATCTTTTGCTCAATAAGCCAAAGGACACGATCACGACAACGAGCGATGAGAAAGACCGCTCCACTGTGCTCGATTATGTGCAGACCTCCGAGCGCGTCTATCCCGTCGGCCGGCTGGACCGAAACACCACCGGCGTGCTTCTGCTTACGAACGATGGCGAGCTGACCAACCGGCTTACGCATCCGAGCTTCGAGATCGACCGCGAATATCACGTGACGCTGGATAAGCGGCTGGAAACATCGGATGCGAGAAAAATTGCCGAAGGCGGAATCGATATCGGCGAAGGTGATGTGACCGGTGCTGCGGAACTCGTCACCGGCGAAAGCCCGAACGAAGCATTCCTAAAGCTGCGGGAAGGAAAAAACCGCGAAGTCCGCAGGATTTTCGAAGCGCTGGGATACGAAGTCGAAAAACTCGATCGCGTGAGTTTTGCGGGTCTTACGCACCAGGGTATGGGTCGCGGAGAATCGCGCGCGCTAACGAATGCGGAAGTTCACCGGCTCCGCGAGGCTGCGGGGTTGGAAGAAGACTAATTCAAGCCCCGTTAAAAGGGACGCGAGGGATGGGACCTTCGTCATCGGATGGCGATGATTAGAATGGAAGTATCGCCATAGCTATTCGATGCAATGTTGATTGTTGCACGAGAAGTATCACTCGTTAGGTTCGCGCGGTCGATGGAAATCGGCACGTCCGATTTATCGCCACTTTGATAGGTTGGGAACGTAAGCCAAGCTGTATCGGAGGGAGGAACGATTGTGGCGCTCCAACTGAAGGGGCAACTGCAGCTATGCGTGATCGAGATCGTCGAATCTTGCGTGGCTGCGCCGGGCAAGGGGGCGTGAAAGACCATCGTATCCGGAACAATAATCATATATTCCTGGAGAATTGGCTCGTTTGCACAGCCAGCCACAATCGAAACGAATGCGGCGATAATCAGGGCGACGAGAAGCGCATGGGTTTTCATGCTCGCGTATCGTTCGATGCCAGATCGGATGCCTTCGAAATATCCGGTTCGATGAATATATTTGCCGGGGCTACTATTTTCCGTTGGAGTTTGCGGCGAGTGCGGCTTTTTCGCTTTATTAGATGCAAGCCATGATTGAGCCCGAGCGTCAGCAGGAATGGAATTGCGAACGAAGCGATCGTCCAACCGATGCCGACGTAACTATCGATGGCGCGAAGGTGCGTGAACAAGATATTTGAAATCGCAGTAAGAATGAGTCCCCCTCCGAGCGAGAACGCCCAGAAATAGGGTTTGGCATAATGCTGATAATAGAAGAGGCCGCAAATAAGTCCGAAAAACAAACCAATAATGGCGGCGCTCGCGCCGTCGGGAAGGCTAAACGTTTTTCCGGTAGATAGAAGGAAAGCGATCATTTGGCAAATGGTAATACCCGATAATTGGCAACATTGGGTAACCGGTAAATGCTAACCGCTCGAAATCTGTTCCGCCTCGAAAATCTCTTGTTCGCTGGCAAGCAATTGGCTCATGGCCTCCTCGGGCGTCGCCCGAAGCCGCGGGAGCTTGCGGATAAAGAGAAATGCCGGCACCCCGAAGCAAACTAACATCGTTGCATTCAGCCGGAATGCGTTGGCGACGCCAAAATTCGAGGCCATCCATCCGGCGAGCAGACTGCCGAATGGGAAGAGACCGGCAAAGGCGAACGAGTAAATGCTCATGACGCGCCCACGAAGTTCATCCGGGACACGCCGTTGGAGCGTAGTATTGGCGGTAATAAAGAAGGTGACGATGCCCCAGCCGATGAACACCATTACCAGCACCGCGGGAACCGTAGAGTGCATGAAGGACACCACGAGCAGGCCAAGCATAAATACGCCCAGACCCCAAAAGAGCATCCTGCGCGCATCCAGTTTGCCGGCAAGGGCCGCCTGGCTGAGTGCCGCCAACAGCGCTCCGGCTCCATTGCCGGAGAGCAGTGCCCCGTACGTGGTTGCGCCGCCGCCAAGCAATTTCCCCGCGACGACTGGCAGGTTGACCGTGTAACTCCATCCGAACAGCGTCATCCCGATCACGAGAAACATGAGCGCCCGAAATTGCGGCACCGAATAAAGATAGACGACGCCCTCTCTCATCGCTTTCATCCGCGTTGTTTTCCGTGTTCGCTTGCGCACTTGCGGTCTGTCGAACCGCATCATCAGCAGGCCGATAATCACGGCAATATAGGAAATGCCATCTAAGAAGAAACACGTCGCGATGGAAAGCACAGCTATAATAATTCCCGCCAGCGCCGGACCGATCAGGCGCGCCGCATTGAAGACCGAAGAATTGAGCGCCACGGCATTCGTCACATCCTCCTTGCTCGCCATTTCGACGACGAAGGCTTGGCGCGTCGGCAGATCGAACGCATTGATCGTTCCCAGCATCATCGCCGCTATTCCGAGGACCACGATGTTGGCATGGCCCGTCCAAATTGCAACAGCAACAAGCAGTGAGCGCAGCCCGGCCGAGGACTGTGTCAGCACCAGGATGCCGCGCTTCGGATACTCATCCGCAACGGTGCCTGCATAGAGTGATAAAAATAGAACCGGAATGGAACCCAAAAAGCTGATGACACCCAAGGTCATCGCGTTTTTCGTGAGCGAATAGACGAGCCACGCAAGCGCGGTATTTTGCAGCCACGTCCCAATGAGCGAAATAAGCTGCCCGAAAAAGAAAAGCCTGTAATTCCGGTGCCTAAGGGAACGAAACGTACCCGAAAGTAAGCCGAAGACGGTACGCTTTATCGCAACAGGCTGAAGTGTCATTCCTATGTTATGGTACGGTCAAGCGGGCGGGCAGTTACGAGATAGGATATAGGGTGTGGGGCGCAGGGTTTAGGGTTTAGGGTTTACGCTGCGAACAGTTCCCGCGCACGAAAAGCCCAATCCTCTGATTCCCCGTACCCCATACCGTATACCTTTTTCGCGTGCAAGCGCCATTCCGGTTGTAATTTTGCACGATGAAGATCGCACTCTTAGGCTATGGCAAAATGGGGCATGAGGTGGAAGCGGCTGCGCTCGCCGCGGGGCATACGATTGTTCGAAAGTTCGATATTGACCCAGCGGCGACGCTGGACGCGCTGGTAGCTTCCGGTGCGGAATGCGTCATCGATTTTAGCGCCGCATCCACAATTGAGCGGCATGTCGAACTTTGCATTGAAGCGCGCGTGCCCATCGTTATTGGAACGACGGGATGGGATAGCGCAACGGTGAATGTTCGCAAGAGAATTGAAGCGGCGGGTATCGGCTGCATCGTGGGTTCGAATTTCTCGATTGGAGTGAACCTTTTTCTCGCGATTGTTCGCGAAGCGGCGCAGCTTTTGGATCCAGCCGGCTACGATGCGTACATTCTCGAAGCTCATCATCGGGCAAAGAAAGATTTTCCGAGCGGCACGGCATTGCGTTTGAGCGAAGCAATGCTGGCCGAGATGAAATCGAAGACTCACGCGATTACCGAACTGCCTCAAGGCGAAGCCATTCCAAAGGATGCATTACTCATCAGTTCCATCCGCGCCGGGACGATTACCGGCACGCATACCGTCGGCTTCGAATCCGAAGACGATTCGATCGAACTCACCCACCGCGCCCGCACGCGGCGCGGATTTGCAGTGGGATCGATTCGCGCGGCTGAATGGATTATCGGCAAAAAGGGTTTTTACCGGTTTGAAGAGAACGTTGACAAGATTTTAGCTGAGAGAAGGTGATATGAACTTACAAGGTACCGGAACAGCACTGGCCACACCGTTTAACGCCGATGGATCGATTGATTTCGAATCCTTCGCGCGGCTTGTCGATCATCAATTAGATGGCGGCGTAGAAATGCTCGTGCCGCTTGGCTCGACGGGTGAGAACCCGACGATCACGCGCGAAGAGCGCCGCGAGCTTATTCGCTGGCTCGTCGAATATGTCGATCGCCGCGCGATTATTATCGCGGGAACGGGTACGAACGATACGCGCACGTCCATCGAGTACACGCGCGAAGCGATGGCGCTTGGCGCAGATGCCGCGCTCATCGTTACGCCGTATTATAATAAGCCGACGCCGAGCGGCCTCTTCGAACATTTTCGTGCTGTGGCCGAAGTCGGGCTGCCGATCGTCATGTATAACGTTCCGGGACGCACCGGGCTGAACATGACGGCCGAGACCACACTTCGGTGCGCCGAAATCGAGACCATTTACTCCATCAAGGAAGCCAGCGCAGATCTGGCGCAATGTATGGAAATCATTCATCATGCGCCCGATGGATTTAATTTGCTCTCCGGCGAAGACAATCTCACGGTGCCGCTTATTTCGCTTGGTGCTAAGGGCGTTGTAAGCGTGACTTCGAACGTCGTGCCGCGCGAGTTTTCGCAAATGACCCGGTTTGCGCTAGAAGGTAAATTCGACGAGGCGCGAGAACTCCATTATGCATTGCTTGACCTCATGCGGGTGAACTTTATCGAATCCAATCCGGGTCCGGTTAAAGCCGCGCTCGCCATGCGAGGAATTATTCAGGAATACTACCGCCTTCCGCTCGTCCCAATCCAAGCCGAAAGCCGCAAGAAAATCCAGGCGGTCCTGGGCCGCCTCGAAATTGCGCTTCTTGAAGAGATGGCCTGAACTTCCTCCTGGAATGTCAAAGGCAAGGAACACCTGCGGGTTGAAAAGCCCGCTGGAGTCAGTTCGTTTGTAGAATCGGAACACGCACTTGCGGGGATTTGCCCTTCCTTAAGTATTATTCATCGACCCGGTTTGTGACAAACTTCCGTCACGGGCGTTCTATGAATGGAAAAGGATGTTGAAACGACTATTTTAGTGGATTTCAGGCGATTTCGCGATCTGACGAAAGATTAACGGGAAAATCTGTAACCGGCGGAGCGGTTTTAGCGTCTTTATTCATGTTCGAGTCACTTTATTTTAGGGTCACCATTTTTTTAGATAATTAGGAAATGCAAATGATAAAGGGAATGCACAGGGGGGCTGTTTTGAACCAAAATGCCAAATTTCGTTCATTTTTCGCGTTTGCTTTAGTATTCGTCGTTGGGACTGGCGCGGTCCAGTTCACCGCGCACGCCCAGCGGCTGGCCGTAGCTTCGGGCGGCCAAAAGCTGCTGACGCTGAATGACCACGTCAATAAGAATCAATTCATCTGGACGAGCGATGCGCCACTCGAAAGCATTCGAGGATCGAGCGAGGGCGTTGCTGGCACCCTTACCCTCGATCCGCAGAACCTGTCGGCCATCCGCGGGACGATTACTACCCAGACGGCCACGATGAAAACGGGTAACGATACCCGCGATAACCACCTCCACAGCGCCGAATGGCTCGATGCCTCGCGCTATCCGCTGATTTCGTTCACGATAACTTCCGTTTCGGACTTGCAGACGACTGGCAATAAAGCCAGCGGCACCGCGACGGGTAATTTCACGATGCACGGCATTACGAAGCGGATTACCATCCCCTTCTCGCTCACCTACCTCACTGCCAATGCCGCGACGGCTCAGCGGGCACCAGGGGATTTGGTGATGATTTCGGCTCAGTTCACCATTGCTCTGAAAGATTTTAACATCGCCGGAACGGAAGGCGTCATCGGAAGCAAGGTGGGAGACCAAATAAAAGTAACGGCGCAGTTGTTTGGGAACGCGCTGCCGAGATCCACCACGTAAGGCGAAATTCATACGTTGTAGCTCGTAATGCGGAACGATAACGATATAAAGCTAAAGCAGGGCGAACTGGCCACCGAATTTATGGAACGTAACAGCGGCGGAATGTCCAATGGGCACGAGAACCCGAGAGAGGCCGCCACGCGAACCTGGCTATCCCTGCTTTCCTACTTACTTTTTTTGGTCGCAGCCGGATTGCTCGTTTGGTGGATCGCCGCCGGCCACCATCCGTGGACGACGACGCAGCGCCTCGTTTCCGTTCCCGCCACCGATCCGCTCTTCGGCACGACTGTGATGACGCAAAGATGGGTGAACCAACTCACTCCCGGCATCGAACTGATCGGCCCCATCGCGCTCGTCTTCACTGGCCTCGGCCTGTGGTTCCTCGAACGTTCGAAAAGAACGTAGTGTAGTACGACGGACTGAAATTCAGTTTCGGAATTCGGCACCGCGTAATTTTTCTATCGCGCGGAAGCGCCGAATTTGCGTTGCCCCGCGAAGCGATTCCCGCTCACGTGCTGTTATTAGCAAATTCCATCCAATTCATGCCTCAAAAAATACCGCTTCGCGATTTTTTTCGCAATCCCGAAAAAACAAATTACAAAATTTCCCCCGATGGCAGTTACGTCTCGCACACGGAGCCGTATGAACGGCGAATGAATGTCTTCGTCGAGCCGCGCGGCGAGCTTGGTTCCGGCAACGCCGTGCGTATTACCTCCGAAACCGATCGGGACATCACCGGATATTGGTGGAAAAATAACGACACGATCGTTTATGTACGCGATTTCGACGGCGATGAAAATTTCCATCTCTTCGCAGCGAACCGCAATGGTTCCGTACCGCGCGATCTCACGCCCTTCCCCGGCGTGAAAGTCGAGGTCGTCGATGAGCTGGAAGAAATCGAGAACGAATTGCTCGTCGGAACGAACCAGCGGAACCCGGAGTGCTTTGATGTCTATCGACTGAATGTCGGGACGGGGGAAATGCGCCTCATCGCGGAAAACCCTGGGAATGTTACACAATGGATTACGGATCACGAAGGCACGGTGCGCATTGCCATCGTGACCGATGGGGTGAACATGACCTATCTGTACCGCGATCGGGATGGGGAACCGTTCTGCGACGTGTTGACCGTTCACTTCAAGGAAACGCTGCAACCGATGTTTTTTACGTTCGATAATAAGAACGTCTATGCTCTGAGCAATCTGGGCCGAGACTGTATGGCGCTCGTAAGATACGACATGGCGAATGCCCAGGAGCTGGAAGTCCTCTACGAGCATCCGGAAGTTGACTTGGATGCCGCTTTCTTCTCCCGAAAAAGAAAAGTTTTAACCCACCTTGTTTACACGACGGCAAAACCGCATCGAGAATTTTTGGACGAGGAAACACGGCGCCTGTTCGATCACCTTACGAAAAAGCTTCCCGATTACGAAATCACGATCGCGGATCACACGAAAGACGAGGAGACATTCATTATTCGCACCTATAGCGACCGCTCGCTCGGTGCATTTTACCTCTACGATTTCGCAAAAAATGATTTGCGGAAGCTGGCGGATGTAAGCCCGTGGCTGAATGAGGAAGATCTGGCGCCGATGAAACCGATTTCGTTTCTTTCGCGCGATGGGCGTACCATTCATGGCTATCTCACGCTGCCGGCCGGTAAGGCTGCGAAGAATTTACCGGTCGTGGTAAATCCACATGGCGGCCCGTGGGTGCGGGACCGGTGGACGTACAATCCCGAAGTGCAGTTTCTCGCGAATCGCGGTTATGCGGTGCTGCAGGTGAACTATCGCGGCTCGACGGGCTATGGCCGCAAATTTTGGGAAGCATCCTTCAAACAGTGGGGAAGGAAAATGCAGGATGATGTGAGCGATGGCGTGCTTTGGCTCATCAAGGAAGGAATTGCCGATCCCAAGCGTGTTGCCATTTATGGCGGCAGCTATGGCGGCTATTGCACGCTCGCCGGCCTCACATTCTCCCCGGAACTTTACGCTTGCGGCATCGACTACGTCGGCGTGTCGAACCTTTTCACATTTATGAAAACGATCCCTCCCTATTGGAAGCCGTTCCTCGATTCGATGTACGAAATGGTTGGAAACCCAGAAACTGATCGGGAGCTACTCGCCGCCGCAAGCCCGGTATTTCATGTCGATAAGATTCGCGCGCCACTCATGGTCGCGCAGGGCGCAAAAGATCCGCGCGTGAACATCGAGGAATCGAACCAGATCGTGGAAGCGCTCCGCAAGCGCGGCATTGACGTGCCTTATCTCGTGAAGGAAAACGAAGGGCACGGCTTCCGCAACGAAGAAAACCGTTTCGACATGTACGAGGCGATGGAAGGATTTTTAGAGAAGCATTTGGATGGGCATCGCGCTCACTGAGTTTTGCGCTACACAAGAAGTCCCATCTTGTGCTTTACATCTTTTAATCGCGGCTCAGAAATCGCGCGCGCTTTTTCGGCACCTTCGCGCATGAGGTGTTCGAGTTCGGTGCGGTCGGAGATGATTTCACGGTGCCGCGCGCGAATGGGTTCGGTAGCCGCAATCACCACTTGGGCGACCGCTTTTTTCAAATCGCCATAGCCGCGTGCGTTTGCAAAATCCCCTTCCGCTGCTGCTTTCGTTTTGCCGGTGAGCGATTGATAAATCGTAAGCAAATTATTGACGCCAGCTTTCACGGGATCGTTCGAAAAATGAATCTCAGAACCGGAATCTGTTTTTGCCCGGAGAATCGCCCTCTCGATATCCTTTGGATCGTCGAGTAGATTTATCGCGTGACCTTTTACGCTCCCTGAACTCTTGGACATTTTTGCCGTTGGATCGTCCAATCCCATAATGCGCGCGCCCACTTCGGGAATCATCGGTTCCGGAACGATAAACGTCTCGCCATAGAGATGATTGAACCGCTCCGCAATATTTCGGGCGAGTTCCACGTGCTGCTTCTGGTCCTCGCCAACGGGAACTTCATGCGTATCATAGAAAAGAATGTCGGCGGCCATCAGCACGGGATAATCGAGCAGGCCGGCGAGAATCGTTTCTTGTTTTGCCGATTTATCCTTGAACTGCGTCATCTTATTGAGCCAGCCAATCGGCGTAATGCAGTTGAGCAACCATCCGCCTTCGGCATGGACGCTCACCTGGCTTTGCACGAAGAGAGTGCTTTTTTTCGGATCGAGACCAACCGCAATAAAAAGCGCGAGTAAATCCAGCGTGCGCTCGCGCAAGACCGCCGGATCCTGCGGCACGGTAAGCGCATGCAGATCGACGATGCAAAAGATATTTTCCTTCTCCGGATCATCCTGCCACGCCACCCACCGCTTCACCGCCCCAATATAGTTACCGATGTGGATGACGTTGGATGGCTGGATGCCGCTAAAAACGCGTCGTTTCATAAGAAGCCAAGATAGCACGATACAGAGACATAAAGTTCAGAAAAAATTTGGCGAACAAGCACCGAAACGCTAACTTAATTCGCGCGGCGCCCCCACTGAATGGTTCCAATAAATGAGATCCGGTGTGTGCGAACCCAGGAAGTAAAGCCCGTCAGCGAGTATTTCCCAGCGGCGAAGAACAGAATTTCTTGCTCCAATTCGACGGGGATGCGCTCAGTTCAAATTTGTTTCGAAGCAACACCGCTTGCATTGCGGCAAGACCGATACGTTTATTCCCATCGACAACTGGATGGTCGCAGATCAGGAAATATCCCAACGCAGAAGCCTTCGAGACCAAATCGGGATATAAATCATTTCCACCAAACTGCAGGAGCGGCTGGTGAACCGCCGATTCAAGCATTCCTCGATCCCGAATACCATAACTTCCTCCTGTATGGAGAGTGAGATCGTTGTGGAAGTCCTCAACTTCTTCAATCGTGATGTATCGCACCCTCTTATGCTAATTTGCGATACACATCACCGAATTTCTCAAAAAGATAGGACTTGATATCGTTGAAATCCGCTTCTTTATCCTGAGAGACGAGCGAAATCACGCTCAACCGAATAAGTTCCTCAGCAGGAATCCCAGACTCGTTCGCCTTCTGGACGAAACGAGCCCGTTCTTCATCGGTAAAATTTACTGTGATAGCCCTCATGCAATTCGTAACCGAATCGGTGGCCCGTGGGTTCACGCGCTCCTAAGCCACCTGCTCCTCCACTGGCGCAATGTTCGTCGCGTCGTGAACGATCTCCTTCCGGAACAGTTTGCGGAACTTAACGCGCCATTCGGAAAAGATTTCGTAGATCGTCGGGATTACGATCAGTGTCAGGATGGTCGAGGTAATCACGCCGCCGATGACGGCACGGCCAAGCGGCGCGCGGAAATCCGCGCCTTCGCCGGCCCCAATGGCAACGGGAATCATCCCCGCTATGAGCGCGGTCGTCGTCATCATGATGGGGCGCAAACGGACGCGTCCGGCCTCGATGATCGCCTCGCGCAACGGCATGCCCGCTTCGTGCTGCCACTTGGCGAAGTCGATGAGAAATATCGCATTCTTCGCCACGATGCCCATCAGCAGCATGATGCCAATCAGCGCCATGACATTCATCGTGTCGTGCGTAATGAGCAGCGCGATAACCACTCCAATGAGCGACAGCGGCAAGGATATTAGAATCGCGATTGGATCGAGAAAGGAACCAAATTGAATGACGAGAATGAGGTACATGAGGAGAATAGCGAGCCCCAGTGCCTCGATAATCGCAAGATAAAACTCCCCTTGCTGCTTCACTTGCCCGCCGTTCGACACAGCGAATTCCGGGCGGTAACTTTAGTTTCGCAACGACACTATTGATATTTTGCGACACCTGCCCCAAGGAGAGCCCTTGTGTATTGCACTCGACATTAATCACCCGATCCTGATTCAAGTGGTCAATTTCCGCTGGCCCAATGCCGCCGCGTGATATCCGCGATCTGCCCAAGTGGAACCAATGCCGCTCCGCCGGACTGCCTCCTTGTGCTGGGCGTGACGACCAGTGGAACTTGCGCAAGATTGGCGGCGGACTCGCGTGCTTCCGGCGCAAGCCGAACGGTCACGTCGCGGGTTTTACCCGTGGGATCGACCCAATCGCCAGTCTTGAGCCCCGCGAATGCGGGCAAGAGCGATTGCGCTACCTGCCCAACGGTCAGCCCCATTGTGCCGATGAGCCCACGCCGTAAATTAACTTCGATTTCCGGCTTTTGTCCTTTCGTGGAAAGCCCGATATCGGCGGTTCCGGGAACGTTGCGAATCGCATCTTCGATCGTGCTGGCTGCTTGCTCCATCGTCGCTTCGTCATTGCCCTGCACTTGCAATTGGATTTCCTTCTGCGCGCCGCCGAAGCCGCTTGAAAATACATACGCATCGACGCCGCCGATGGTGGCAAGCTGCTGTCCGAAATACTTCCGCAAGCTGCCACTGGCGAAGCTCGCGATCGGATTTGGGAATCAGCTTTACATAAATTTGAGCGGTGGTCACATCCCCGGAACCGGAAGAGGTTCCAAGCATCGTCGTTTCGCTGCCAATCGTCGTGTAGGTGTAAGCCACCTCGCTGTGCGCGCGCAGCATATTTGTGATTTCGTCCGTTTTGGCGCGCGTGTAACCTAGGCTCGAACCGGGCGGCGCTTCAACGGAAATGGTAAGTTCCGAGCGGTCGCTATTGGGAACGAACCCAGAGCCGCCGAACTTCGCTTGTACGAAAATCGCCCCCACAAATGCCACAACGGCGATTGTCACCATCCACCAGCGATGATCGAGCGCCCAGCCAATGACTCCGCGGTATGCCATCCGCCGTCCGGTTGAACCAATTATTGAACTGATCGAGCCACGGGAACATAAGTCCCAGCAGGCCGACTAAAATTAGTAGCGTTCCGCCAAGCGAACGCCGCCAAGCCGAGCATAAGGGCAACGATGCCAACCACAACCAGGGCCAGCCCACCAAGCAAGGTTGGAAAAAGCGGTCGTCGTTTATGCGCAATGCCATGTGCGGATCCGGCCAATAGGCCGAGAGCATGGGATCGAGCGAAAAGCTGACGAACAGCGAAACCATCACCGCCGCCGCAACCGTAAGCGCGAATGGCTTGAACCACTGCCCGGAAAGCCCGCCCATGAACGCGACCGGAACGAAAACAGCCACAATCGAAAACGTCGTGGCCGTCACGGCCAGCCCGATTTCATTCGTGCCATTGTGCGAGGCCGTCAAGTGGTCCTCGCCCATTTCGACATGGCGCACGATATTTTCTCGAACGACGATGGCATCGTCAATCAAAATTCCAATCGCGAGCGAAAGGCCAAGGAGCGACATCGTGTTCAGCGTAAAACCTGCCGCAAGCACGGCAACGAATGCGGCGAGAACGGAAACCGGCAGCGCCAGTCCGGTGATAACCGTCGAGCGCCAGGAATTCAGAAAGAGAAAGACGACGAGCACGGTGAGGAGTGCGCCTTCCAGCAAGGCTTCCTTTACATTGTTGACAGATTGCGTTACCTGCACACCCTGATCTTTTACAATATCGAGGGTGGTGCCCGGCGGAAGATTTTTCTTGATGCCCGCGATGGCATTTCGCACGGCCGTCGGCAACAGTCGCTGTGCTCGCGCCCTTGGCTTTTGTGATATCGAGGCCAACGCATTCCTGACCGTTGAACAGTGCGAGCGTGCGCGCCTCCTGCGCGGTATCTGCAACCGATGCGACATCCTGCAAGCGAACGGCCTGGCCATTGCGCGTCGCGATGGGGACGTAGTTGAAGTCGTTTGGATTTTCGATGCGTCCCGGCCAGCCGGATGGATTGCTCCTGAAGCGGCGTTTGCAGTGCCCCGACGGGCGCGGCAAGATTCTGCGCTTCGAGCGCCTGCACAACCTGCGCCACACTCACACCGTTTGCTTCAAGATCATTGGGGCGAACATTCACCGCAATTTCCCGATTGACCGCACCCTCGATCGCCACTTGTGCCACGCCGTCAATCGCCGAAAGCTCTTTCTTTATTCCGGGATCGGCAAGCGAAGTTAAATCCGCCGGCGCCATACCCGGGCGAACGTAAAACGAGCGAAACGATCGGCAGTTCGTCGGGATCGAATTTTTCGAGGATCGGCGGCTTCATCTCCGGAGGAAGATCGTTTTGGATCGTCGAGATCGCGTCACGAACGTCCGCCATCGCTTCGTCCGGACTTTTCGAAAAGAGAAACTGGATCGTGATAATCCCGAAGCCATCGAGCGATTTCGACGTCATTTGGTAGAGCCCGCTGATCGAACCGAATGCTTCTTCCATGCGATCGACCACTTCGCGCTCCACCTGCTCCGGCGACGCCCCGGGGTATGGCACCGCGACGACGACGATGGGATTCGTGATGTCCGGGAACTCGTCGATCTGCAGGCTCGCCAGCGCGAACAACCCGAAGATGACGAGCGCGATCATCGTCGTTACCGTAACGACGGGCCGCTTGATCGCAAAATCCGAAATAAACAAGTGCTAAGTCCTAAGTACTGAGTGCTAAAATTCTCGTTAGGGGCCTTTGTCCCGACTTTCTTTTAGTTCTGTAAACAAGCTTATTTCCCGCCTGGCGCATTGGTGACGTGTGTCGGGCGTCGTGGTTATCGCCTTTACTTTCGATCCTAAGGCAATATCCATCGCGGCGCCGCGCAAAACCGTATCGCCGGTCTCTAAACCCGAAGTAATTTCGACTAAGATTACTCTTTTCATCCAGCGTTCCCAGCGTTACCGGCTGCGTGTGACGATCCCGGCTTATGAACGAGCATCACGGCGGGCGTGATCGTCCGGTGATCTACCGCATCCGCTGGCAGGGCGAGCGCGGATATCATTTTGCTCGCCACGCGCCCCTGGGCATACAAGCCCCCGACGAGCGCCTTGCCGGCATTCGGAATATCGGCATAAATGCGAACCTGCCGAGTCAAGGGATCCGCAGTCGGATTGATGCGCGCGATCGTGCCCTTGAAATTTCCTTCCTGGATAGCCCGTCACATCGAAATTGACTGGCAAGCCGACGTGAATCACGTCCAGCGCATCGGCTGGAATCGTTCCTTGCAGTTCGAGTGTCGAGGGATCCACAATCGGTATAAAGCGCGGTTCCGTGCTGCACGACATCCCCAATGCTAACACTCTTTTCGCTCACGATTCCGGAAAACGGCGCGCGCACCGTAGCGTAACCCAATTCCTTTTCGGCGCTGGCAAGCTGGCTTTGGCCTGCGAGACGCCGGCTTCCGCCGCTACCGTTGCACGCCGCGCCTGATCGACGCTCTGCTGCGGAAATTGCCCCAGCCTTCAGCAGCGTTTCCTGCCGCTTTGCTCGCGCCGTGCGACATCGAGCGCGCTTTCGGCATTCGTTACGCCATTTTTCGCGCTGGTGACCGCATCCGTTAGCGCACTGTTATCGATCGTCGCAATAACTTCGCCCGCGCGCACCGGCGAGCCCTGATCGACGCATCGCGCAAGCACCGAACCGGCGATTTGCGCGCGCACTACCGCCTGATCGCGCGGCACCAGCGTTCCGCTAATGACCGGCCCGCTTTCGATTTGTTCAACATTGGCAACGACGTAGCTCTCCGGCCCCAGTTGAACCGGAGGCGGCGGAGGAGGAGGAGGCGGGCTTGCTGCACGAAGAAAGAATTGCAGCAGAAAGAACAACGGCACCACAAAGAGCCCCATCCCGAAGAAGCGGTATCCCTCGTAATTTGTAATTCGTAATTCGTGATTGATCATTGTCCCGATGCTCCCGTTGAAGCGCCCATATTTAGCGGCGCGGTAAAGCCCTGCGACGATTGCGACTGCGCCGCCGGCGAGGATGCGGCCTGCTGCGTAACACCAGTCTGCGCACTCGATGCAACGACCGGCGCCTGCGCGGGATTGACCGGCAGATCTTTGAGGAGCGAAAGTTTAGCGCGCGCAACCTGATAATCGCGAACGGCGCTCGCCCAATTAGCGCGGGCTTGTTCCTCCTGAATACGCGCATCGTCCAGTTCCACTTCGGTCGAAATACCCTGCGAATATCGGATGTTCGCGATGTCGTAGGCTCGTTTCGCCTCGTCGGCAGTGCCGGCGGTCGAGCGAAGACTTGCCTCGGCGGAATGAAGCTGGTTGATTGCCACTCGGGCATCCATCGCGGCCGCTTCGCGCGTTTCGGTAATCTGGGCCCGGGCCTGCTCGACCGCGCCGCTCGCCGCTTCCACATTACCTTCAATGTTGCCACCGGTATAAATGGGAACGGAAAGCGTGATGCCCGCCGTCCAGTTCGTGAGCCAATCGCTCCAATACGGAAACACCTTCGAGGGATACGCGACCGGCGAATAGCTGGAACTTATTGAGATCTGCGGCCAGCGCGCGCTCTCGGCGATGCGCACTTGCGCTTTCGAGGCCGTAAGATTGTCGCTGGCCTGACGGACGCTGGCGCGCTAGTCCGTCGCCGTATCGCTCATCATCGCGAAGCGCGCTTGCGGAATCGACGATGGGCGTGGTGAGCACGAGCGAATCGTCCAGCGAATAATTCGAGAACTGCTTCAGGCGGTAATACGCTTCGTGCGCGATTATCTTCGCTTTGCAATGCTACGGGAACTTGATTATCGCGCGCCACTTTCGCGCGAAGCGCATCGAACTCCGCTTTTTCTCCAACTTTATACGCCAATTCGGTTTGGTCGTACACTTCTTCCGCCTCGGCGAGTGCATCGCGCGAAATTTTTACGATTGTATCGGCCAGAATCGCATTGTAATAACTTTGCGTAACGTTTAGAACAAGTTGTGCTTGTGCGGCGGTGAGATCGACCTCGGCGGCGTGCTTTCGCGCCTTCGCGGCATCGTTCAATGCGGTAAGCCGGCCTCCGGTAAAAATATTTTGGGAAGCATTCAGCGCCAACGTCCAGGCATTCGCGCGGCCAAAAGGAAGGTTCTTGAACAAGGATGACAGCGAAGCCGCCGCGCCCGTGTCCGGCCCGGAGGACAGGCCACTGTATTGCGATTTTAGCGTCCTCTCATAATTTGCGGAGGCCGAAATTTGTGGCAGCATTCCGCTCCGGGCAACCTCCTCGTTGCCTTCGGCAGATTCGACTTGCCCGCGCGCCAAGTCGATCTCTTCACCACGATGGAGCGCAAGCGAAATCGCATCGTCAAGCGAAATTTCCTGCACCCTTGATTGCGCAAGCACCGGCCGCGCAAACGGAGCGGCAAACCCGAAGCTCCCGCCGATGCATAGCATCGCAAACAAAACAAGGCGCGCATGATCGCACGTGGAAATAGGCTTTAACATTCCGCGACGCTAAGACGAATAGGTAAGACCGATATTGTAATAGTCTGATCCGTGATTATTGAGACGTTTCAGAGTTTCGTGATTCAAATTCTCGGAATTAAAATATCGGGAACGCCCGGTAAAAAAGATCGTTGGGATTAGAAAATCGCAACGATCTCGGAAATCTCGTAATCACAGTTCAAACGCACTACTCCTGCGTCGTATGGCAATTCCCGCAGCCGAATCCGGTTCCGGTTTTGGGATCGAATGGCTTAAGGCTGAGCAGGCTCGCCATCGAGGGCTTCATCGTCTTGCCCATGAATTCCATCCATCGCGGCTCATCCTTGATGAGCTTTTCGAATCCGGCCCGAGTGTTCGGCAATTTTGTCATTCCGGATTTGGCATTTTGAACTGCCCATTGCGCGCACCAATGCCATGGCAGGTTCCGCATTTGACATCTTTGAATGTCGAGTCCGGATCGAAGGCGTGCATAATCGGCTTCATCCTCGGCAGCACCACATCCTTCATGTATTGCTTTCGTTCCCCTTTTGACATCTGATCCCAATTAATGACGGAATCGGGTGTACGATAGTATCGAGCGCGAGCATCGTTTGCCGGCTTGAGTCGGCGGCGGGTGACCGGGATCGAAAGCACGGCGAGAAGGCCGAGTGTGGCGAGAGGAAATAGTGTATTGAGTATCGTGTTTCATAATGAGATATTTATATTTAGGAAAAATGGCAACTGCCGGACAATGCTAATTGCAAGAAACATTCCACCCCGGCCCTTTCGTCGATCTCGTCTCCTCAGTCCTTATTTAGCTGTCGCGAATGAACCGCCACTATGCCCGACCGTATGCGTTTCCCACCGAACCTCTGCAAAATCCAGCCTCCTGCATAATTTTTGCGAGTGCTTCCAGGTCGGGAAATCGGCGCAGGGAATCCGGCAGATAGCGGTATGCCGAGCGATGACCGGAAAATACAGTTGCGAAGCCCGGCAGCAAAAGATCGAAATAAAAATGGTAAAGTTGCTTCATCGGGAACATGCGCGGCCTTGCCAATTCCAGATTGATAAAAACCCCGCCCGGCCGCAGCACTCGATGAATCTCTTGAAAGCCGTCGGCAAATCTGTAAAGTTCCGCGTGCCGAAGCCGATGGTTACCCCATCGAATCCATTATCGGGAAATGGCAGGGCTTCGACATCCCCACGGTGGATTGTGACATGTGCTTTTATTTCTCGGCTTTTTTTTGAAAGAGTTCGAGCATTGGCTGGGCCAGGTCCATCCCCGTTATTTGGGCATGCGGCATCTGGCGGAGAGATTCGAACGCGAGATCGCCGGTGCCACAGGCGATATCGAGCAGGCAAGGCTGCTCCACGGCGCCGGCATCGGTTTCGCAACGCGCCGATGGCGCGACGGCGCCAGCTATAATCGAAACCGAGCGAAAGGAAGTGATTGAAAAAATCGTAACGTCCTGCGATTTGGCTGAACATGCGCTCGACATAGCTCTTTTTTTCCGCGCGTGTATCGAAGCTAAATTCCTGATTCATGGGGTTAGCGGATTCCGTTTGGTATTGCATTTTCATCTCTTGGATAAAACAACCGGTTATGAATTCCCACCTTTCGCGGAATTCATTCAAAGAAGAATTGCGAAACTATTCCTATTGAACAATGGCAGAACCTTATTTCGATGAAGCTATCCAGGCCGCGACGGATTGCGCGAAAGCGTGCAGCCCATGCCTGGTGGCGTGCCTGCAACATCCGGAAGTCGCGCGGCTGCGGGAAACGATTTTACTGAATCTCGACTGTATCGATGTTTGCCGCGCAGTATTTGCATTGCTCAGCCGCACCTCCGAACACAGCCGGGAATTACTTTCCTATAGTTACGAATTATTCCGGCAGTGCGCGGAAGAATGCGGCAAACACAAAGATGTGCCGGAAGCGGTCCGCTGTTCGCAATCGTGCCACCACCTTAGTACACTGGCGCGGCGATTCGAGAAGGATTTCGTTCCGGGGTTCCTGCATTGATTCTTGGCGCCGACCTAAACCTTCTGCCATGCGTCACCGGTTTTCACTCGTAATGATATGAATATCGGTTTGCACCTTCTGTTCGGCTTTACGTTCGCCGTGGGCGTTTCCTATGCGGCATGGCGGCTCCATGCACTCGATGCCGGAGGCGCGCTTTCCGCCGTCCTCGCAGGCGGATTTATTTTTGGCTTCGGCGGACTGGGCCCAAGCGCCGCACTGCTCACCTTTTTTCTGACCGGGTCGGCGCTCTCCTCTCTCCCCTTGCGAGGGCGGGTTCATCCTCGCCTGCGTCCACTCGTACGAAAGGAAGAAATTGCCGGCGGATACGCACGTAACTGGAAACAAGTTGCTGCGAATGGTTCTATCCCACTTGCTGCGATCCTGGCTTCGCAGTTCATTCCCTCGCACTCCATTCTCTTGCTTCATGCCTTCTATGGAGCGGTGGCGGCCATGTGCGCGGATTCGTGGGGAACCGAAATAGGAACGCGCTTTGGCGGCGGCGTGAAAGATATTCTGAGCGGACTTGAACTTCCCGGTGGGGAATCCGGAGGCGTGAGCCTGCTCGGCATGGCAGGCTCGATTCTCGGCGCGGGCATCATCGCACTTGCGGCGGCTTGGACTCGGGCAGATAAGCATCTTGGCGCGGTAGTCCCGCTCGGCATTCTCCTCGCCGGAACTGTTGGCGCCATCAGCGACAGCATTTTGGGCA
The DNA here is from genome assembly GCA_963702215.1 of uncultured Bacteroidota bacterium. GTDB lineage: Bacteria > Bacteroidota > Ignavibacteria > Palsa-1295 > Palsa-1295 > PALSA-1295. The sequence goes on along the minus strand of OY969726.1, from coordinate 2,400,936 downwards.
GCTCCGTTCAGGCGAAATTTCGTCGTGCAGGAAGCCCAGAAATTTTCGAGCAGTTTCGGCCCGCTGAAATGGGATCCCGGCAGGTGACGCTCGTCTCTGGCTACAAGAGCGTTAGGAATAATTCGGTAAATTTCGCTGCCTCGGCCATCGGAGCATTAATAATTATTGTTTTACTTGATGTTGCCTGAAAATTTTCGTATTTTCGTTGCTGTTCTTCGCTCAAGTTCATTACAAATGTAGTCCTAAATGGTAATTTAGGATCAGTAGAATTTTTTGGTTGCTTTCGAATAAAAATTTGGATACGGTTATGGCCCCACCTTCTATTCCCCGAGTGGGAACTAAACGGTCGTTCGGTGTCATCGCGCCGACCACGGAAACCGCGAACATCTTCCGGCCTGGACTTATGGGAGACGTCCTCGAAACGCTTGAGCCCGTTTCATTGGACAATCTTGACGATCTCAAGCGGCGGTACGCTTCGTTCATCATTCAGGTCGATCGGCTTCAACCTGCGCTCTACCGCGCCGATGCCCTTGCCACACCGCACGGGACACTCTCGATCCGCGAAATGCTTGGGCACTTGATCGATACCGATCGCAATATCTGGTGGCCGCGGATCGAAGCGGCACTTGACGAAGTACATCCTGTTTTCAGCGACATCGATCCCCAGGAACTGCTTCGCGAGCATGGATGGCGCTCGCAACCAATGGAAAATATTCTTTCACAACTCGTGCGTGCGCGTTGGGACTACGGGATGAAGCTGAATTCGTTGACTTCGAAGGATTTCGAGCGAACCGGCGCGCATCCGGCACTTGGCGACCTCTCGATTCTGCACATGCTCCAAATCATGGTGGTGCACGACGAGCACTACCTCGAAAAAATTCGAATCATCCTTGCCGGAGCCACCGGAAGTGACGGAAACGAATAGTACTTTCCCGGCTTATTTCTGCGCCGTCCACTCATTCCTCTTGGCTTTCTCGAGCACCAGCGAAATCGACCCGAGCGCAATGCTCATATCGATCCGAACGGGAATGGCGGCCTCATCTTCGGAAACATACGCAGTAAATGCACCGTTGGCGCCCAACGGCGCGGAGCTTCCCATATCCATTACGCCGTTAACCACGCGCGTCGCGATCTGTTTATCTCCCAATGCGGGCACGGATTGTGGCGTCGTTTGATCGGTGAAGGTGAGGGTTACCGGGTTTGCCCCGGTTGAACTTCGAACATGGAAGATGTATTTATGCCCCACTGCGCCGCTCCAGGCTCGAAGATTGAAATAAATACCTAACGCGTCGTCATAGGGATCGATATTGTGCGAAACTTCATTCGTAACGCTATCATCCGAATAGGTGAGGGTTCGGGTCTCCGGGTCGTACGTGGCGTACTTATCCGATTTATGGCCGCCATTTTGAGTGTGTTCCTCGAAGGTTCGGAGCGTAAGATCGCGGGTCGAGAACTGATCGGTGACATTCGTTTTGACGTTGAGAAAAGGAATATTGGCCGTCCAGAATTCCATGTGGGCTTTTACCCGGTTGCCGGGTAAATTCGCGCCCGTTTGCATCACGACCGTTCCCAGTGTAATGAAGCCGTACTTGACGTTATAGACGAGTTCCTCACCCGGCTGAAATATATCCTTGCGGGTCTGAGCGTGAAGCGAAGCGGTTCCGAGCGATACCACCGCCAGCATAGCGGTAAGGCAGATACCGATAACCATTTTGAAATAGCGTTCCATTTTCATTCGAATTTAGTTTCACACGCTCATCTATACGTTACTACTTCAAAGCGGTGTGAAAAGATTCCATTTGAAAATTATCAAATCGCAAAATGTGAGCCTGCTTTCGATTAACTTTGCTTTATTCGGATTCACGGTCTCGAAGAAAAACGCGCCACGGTGATCCTCCGTGGCGCGAATGATTGCTGGTTGCTTTGCTTTCGGTTTCTTTTCTTGCTCCCTATGAAAAACGTTTTATCTCCTCCTCACACTCTACCTCGTCTCCGCTCTCTCATATCAAATCTTTGCGTTTAATGCATCTGCCGGTTACTTTGCGGCGTATTCTTTGGCGAGTTCGCCGGTCAGTTGTGTGATCGTCTGGCTAATCAAATCATCGTCAAAATCATCGACGGCTTGCGCAAATTCTCGGCTGATCGTCGGGCGGACCGCCGAGCCAATCCCTGCAAAGACCGGGACCAGCTCGACCTGGATATTCAGAATCCCACCGACCGGCCGCGCATCGTAGGTCACGTGGACATTCACGGACCGCTCATCTATAACCGAGGCTGTCGTGCGGACTGCGGTGCTAAAGTCAAGTGATTTGCCATCGCGGAGCGTTTCGGTTGCGCCGTCGATATGGCTCGTGAGCATGCGTGATGTGGCATCCGAAATGGTCTCTGCGATGGATTGGCGCTCGGCGGCACGCTCCAGCGCCGAAACCTGGCGCGAGGTCATCGAATTATTTGCAGCGTTCAGGGGCAACGCGGCGGCTACGGGCGCCTCCGAGTTCTCGATCGTTGCTACCAGCGCCGTTTGTGCATTCGCGGCTACGGCCGCGAACGCCAGTATCATAAGAGATGCAATGAGGGGTTTCATGGCAATATTCTAAACTATGTTATCCTTCTGAAGTCGGCTGCTCACGATAGAGCTTATCAATATCGGTCAGTCGAATATCTTCAAGAGATTAGACGCTATTTCGAGTCGAGAAATTCAGATAATTCCGCAAAATCTTCAAATAATCGCATATTTTCGCGATTTTTTATTTTCCATAATCCTACACCTGTGCTTTAATGGGACAGAGCGTGTCCCCGAAAATCTCAAAATCGGACGCAGAAACTGACCCATTGTCCCATTCTGGGACTTCTCGACCGCTTCGTCGCGTTTCTATACAAATCTCACATTCCATCTCATCTTGAAATAATTGGGTGTCGGATGGTCAACGAGGGCGGAGCGCAGAAGCCCTCGGACATATACGTCGGAGCTTCCACCATTATCTTCGGAGTTTTGGCTCGAGTGAAGTCACTTTGAACTCAATTGACTGCCAATACACACAATTCTTGCCGGATTTTTTATTGTCGAGCTCGGGAAACACGAACGCAAAGCAGGACGTAATAGGATGACCCCTATGGCAAGCGCATCTCACACCGAAGCGACCCGCTGCTCTTCGAGCGCGGAAAAAAGCCGCATCGTACTCGATCGCACGCGGTTGCTTTTTTAATGCGCCACGCATCTTTTTAAACGATTTCGCATGAATCCGTGAGCCGTCACGCAGTTCGCTCTTCAATTGGCGAGATATTTGATTTCTCTTCCACTGCCGGAAGGCTCCGAAACCGACCGGGCCTTCGGCGAAGCGAACTTCCGGTTATGGGAACCCGCTGCTTTCGCAACCCCTCGCGCGGGGAGCGTTGCAGAAGGCTGGCGGAACGATTCCCAGAGCCGAAGCGATGCTTCCAGCCCTCAATGGGCGGTGGCTCATGTTTGCGACGAATTTTTTTTGACAACTAATCCTCACCGGCTTCTCACCTTCGGGGGCAGGCAAACGGCGATTTCTTTTTTCAACAATCGCCGCCATGCGTGCCGCCGCCGGAAAAAGCGTTGCGTGAGACGTTAACTTCTGAATAAACTATAGGATATCTGTGTCATGGTACTTAACTTACGACGCAAGACCCTCGCATGCGCGATTGGTCTTACACGGACGAGCAATCGCTCGAGGATGAGCAATCATTCAAGAGTAGCTCATTCGATACTGGCAGGCGCAGTGGCGTTCGCGTTTTTCGCGATTGCTCTCTCGGCGCCGAACTCCTTCGCCCAAAAAGGCGGAGATGGTGTGAATAATAACAACGTCACCTGGCCGACCACGTTTACGCTCGGCTTTGGCGCCGCCGCAAACGCAAACTGGCAGGGTTCCGGAACCTTCTCGTCGATGCCTTCTGACGGGAGCGTCAACACGGATCCGCAAGGACCAATCGCGGGGCAATACGGCTACAACCAAAGCCATGTGCTCGTCCAACCGGAATTCCACATTCTTGCCGAAATTCCGATTGCGACGAATCTGATGTTCGCTCCGCGCATCTCCTATAATGATTATAGCTTGCGCTGGGATCAGCAAGCCGGCACGGCCGATCCAACAGTCGGTAATCTGGGGATGGTAATTTCGCAAGCCGAAATCGGCGCGGACTTGCTCTTCAAGTACGCTTTCAGCAACTTCCATGTCATGGCCGGCGCGAATCTTTCGACGCCTATCCATGATCCGTATTACGCGCATAGCCAAACGATCGAGGACGCCGTCAACCAAAAGAATGTCATTCCGAATTACGCGAAATTCCTCGCGGCGCTCAAAGGCGGAGTCGGCTACGACATCCCCTTGAACAGCCCCAGCACGATTTGGCTCACACCGGAGGCATTCTTTAGTTATCCGGTCACCGATTACGTGCAGGATCCGAACCCAGGTAGCAATAATCGCGAACTCTTTCCGGTTACCCTTTCGGGCGGCGCGAGCTTGAAGTTCGCTCTTGCCGGACCGCCGGCACCGCCGCCACCGACGCCTATCGCAGCCACGGTTAGCGCACATGGCGTAATGCCCGATGGCTCGCTAACGGCCGATCTGGTTTCGCCGCAGCAATCGAACGTAACGCGTCAGTCCATTCCTCTTCTGCCGTATATTTTCTTCGACGATGGCTCCGCGGATATTGCGGCGCGCTACAACCGTTCGGGTTCCACAGGATTTAATACCCAAACTGATTTGGCCGGCAAAGATGCGCTCGATGCCAATCACGACGTGCTCAATGTTATCGGAGAGCGCCTCAAAGATAATCCGAGCATGAGCATTACGATCACCGGAACGAATTCCAACAGCGGGAAAGAGCGCGATGACATCACGCTCTCGAAAGCTCGCGCACAGGCCGTGGCCAGCTATCTCGAAAACACCTGGGGCATCGCCGCAGACCGCATTACGATCGATCAGCGGAATTTGCCGGAGCTTCCGACGAACCCCGTGACGAACGCGGGACGCGAAGAAAATCGCCGCGTGGAACTCGCTTCGACCAGCACAGACCTCACCGCGCCGATCAAGATCGAGAACAAGCAGGCCGTCAACGTCGGCGCGACGACCGTTCGCTATGACATGACCGTGACTCCGGATCCAACGATGCACACATACACGGGCTGGACCGTCACGCTCGATAAGGATGGCGTGCAGCTCGCGCCGCCGCTAACGGGAACCGGCGCACCGCCCGCATCCACCACCGAGGATGTTCCGAACGCGGCGAATTTCGTGGGTCAGCCCGTGCACTATACGCTGACCGTCACAAACGATAAAGGCCAGACCGCCCATGCCGATGGCTACACACGCATCGAGGCGAAGACGGTCAACAATAACAATCTCGAGCGCTACGGAATGCTTTCGTTCGATTTTGACAAGGCCGATATCAATGCTCGCGCACGCCAAATGCTTTCGCTCATTTCCGAGAGCATCAACAACGGCGCAACGGGAGTGAAGATCGATGGATATTGCGACGCCACTGGAACTCCGGAATACAACCAGACATTATCCGAAGCCCGCGCGAATGCCGCGGTCACCGCGCTCCGCTCGATGACGTCGCTTCCGGCGAACGTGACCGTGCAGGGCCACGGCCTCCGCGACCCGCGCTTCACGAACGACCTGCCCGAAGGCCGACAACTCAACCGCCGCGTCGAGTTCACCATCGAGAAGGCAAGCCAGTAAAATTGTAGCTCAAACTTTAGTTTGAGATTCAAAAGCCGCCGAATCACCTCCGGCGGCTTTTTTACTCATGCAAAAAATGACAGATCATAGATTGATGCGATCGCGGATGGCATTGCAAATGCGATCGGATGCGGCGATGGCATCGCGTGCGATATCCTCATTGTAATCTTCCTCGAATTCGGGATATCGTGCTTCCACGGAAAAATAAGTGAGATTGTCGCAATCGCGTTCAAGCATGGCAAGCGAGGAGTCAAACTTCATGGCCTCGTTCAGAAGATCAACCATGTTATGAATCTTCTTTGGCTCGAAACCACGGAACGAAAGGAAGGCTTTCAGGTACTTCTCGGCCGCGAGCTGTGCGTGGAAACAAATCACTGACCACAGCTTATCGGTAGCGGCAAGTTCATTCGTAACACAACGCCGGTCCGTTTCGGCCATTCGAACCCAATTGGTGTAATCCATTAGCGATGATACAGCGTCCGGCCCTCACGTTCGATGATGGGAACGAGCGAAACCCTGGAACTTTGACGTTCGGTAACTTCTTCCGGAGTCATGACGATAAGGTCCAATGGCGCTCCAATGCCGTGCAGGAGCGAGCGGACTTTTCCGTGACGGTAATAAGGCTTTTCCGTGCTCTCCATTTCGACAAAGATATCGAAATCGCTATCCGGCCCCGCATCGCCGCGCGCATGGCTGCCGAAAAGTATGATCCGATTTGGATTTACTCCCTCAACAATTCGCCGAGTAATTTCCTGAATCAGACCCTCATCGGGTGTCGATCGCAAACCAGTTTGCTGCTCCATCGGACGTTGGAAACGCAGGGTTTGGCCTATTCGTTTTCTATTCCCCGCCTGACTGCGCTTCATACGTTCTGCGCACCATGGCCTGGCTTCTGGTTAGCCCCATTCTCTCGTAAAACGACACCAGCCGTACGTCGCAGGTGACATCGGTCATGTAATAGCCCGAAGTAATTTCCAGCATTCGTTCCATAAGCTTCGTTCCGATGCCGCGATGTTGGTATTCCGGCAGGACTTCGAGCAGCGGAATGTAAGCCGAGAGAATGCCATCGGAAATGCAATTGATGAAACCAACCGTGCGCTGAACACTTCCATCATAGGCGAGCACACAATGCGCGCTGCCTTCGAGGATATGGAGTAGCTTTTCCGCCGATGGGGGATTGGGCCAGCCTACAAAAAAGCCGGTTAACTGGGACGGAATAATTCCAATCGTACTTTCGAGATAGAGAATGGGATCCATTGCTCAATCCGTCATCTTGAATGGAAGCCACCCTTTTTTCTCCGCATACATATCGCGAATGGCTTTTTCTAGAAAAGGATCCTGAGACATAAATTCCCACACGACGCCTTGCGCGCGCAATAACTTCGTGTTCTTGTCGTCGGGAAGGTTTAGAAGCGACAATTGTTCCAAGGCCTGATCTAGCTCCCGCATTAATTCGTCATTCGGGAGCATAATATGACCATACACGACGGAGTACCCAATGGCCTCAAGCATGAGATTCCGGGGTGGGGCAGCGTCATGAAATCCGTTAAAGCCGGAGCAAATGTGTGTTCCGATGGTCCCATTCGGCAGAATGCTATCAGGATAAAAAAATTTCGCTGCATACGCTTGCAAGAAGGCCTCTGAAATTTGCGGCTCTTTGTTAAGTTTGAAGTTCTCGATCGCGAGATGCTGCTTAGCTTGGAGATAACGAGCCATAATTTGCGTGAGCCGCTCGAAAATCAAGTTGCGCCATTGCGAATCTTGAACGATGGATGCAAACCGTGTAGAGTCCGTATTATGCCAATACAGATATTCGTCCTTAAGTGCTACAAAGTTCGTGATGATGTATTCGATCAGCCAGTGATTGTTCTTCTCGAACCCTGCAAGTAATGATCCATCCGCTGGAACGAATCTCAGATCATAAGCGACGAAGCCCGCCTTTGACCAAGTATCAAGCGGAGAGCCGGGCGGTGGCTTGAAAGGCTCTCGAGAGAAGATGAAGTCACGGTTAAACTCCCGGTGCAGGCTATCGAGCGAAATGGTTTGAGCCTGGGCATTCGTGGAAAGAAAGATTGCTATGAGAAGAAATTTTTTCATAGGCTGAAAAATGGGCGTGCGCAGCACGTCCCTACTTCTTTAGAAATTTCGCAATGCCCCGCTTCGTGTCCTCTGTCGCTCGTGCCAGTGCATTCATTGAGGCAGCATATTCGAGGCCTGCTTCGAGGCTCATGCCATGCTGCGCGGCAAGGAGGGATTTTGTGAGCGCTATGGCGCTTGGGGAATTTTTCGAGACTTGCATTGCATACTCCTGAACGGCAGCTTCCAGCGAGCCGCACGAAACGACATACTGCGCAAGCCCCAGCGAATAGGCTTCCTCGGCGGAAATCTTTCGCGCGCTAAGAAGCAGTTCCCGGGCATGCTGTTCGCCAATTTTGCGGACGAGAAAAATCGAGACGAGCGCGGGAATGAATCCTATTGCCGTTTCGGTGTAGCCAAACTGGGAATCGTCGGCGGCGAAGATTACATCACAGACCGTGGCCAGCCCGCAGCCACCAGCCAATGCCGCGCCATGTACCTGCGCGATGGTGAATTTTGGGAACGTATAAATCTGCCAGAGCAAATCCCGGAGCGAGCGCGAATCGGCGAGATTTTCTTCCGGTCCGTTCTCGGAAATTTTTTGAAGGTAGGAGAGATCGGCGCCCGCGCTGAACGTATTGCCCTGGCCTTTCAGGATAACGACGCGCACGTCTTCATCACGCTCCAATTCATGGAACGCCTGCTTTAATTCCGCAATAAGTTCCGGCGAGAGGGCATTGCGCTTCTCCTCGCGCGTCATCGTGATGGTGGCGAGGGGATACGTTTTGGTGATTTCTACCAGCTTGTCGGACATTCAATTATTTCAGGATTGTCAGTTTGCCAGATATTCGCCCACCGCGTATCGTGATCGTATAGGAATAGATGCCCGGTGAAAGTTTGCTAACATTGAGTGAGCGGTCATTGCTTCCCGCAGGTAGATCGTTCCAATGCTCCGAACGTCGCTCGATCCCGAGCTCATCGTATAAATGGAATAACGCGGTTCCCGGAACTTCCGTCGACAAGTTCACGTGAATTTGGCTTCTCGCAGGGTCGGGATAGACGGACGCCACCGGCTTTGCGGTTAACCCAGGCAAGGTTACACCCGCTCGAAGCACGCCCGTGCGATAGACGCCATCGCCATACGTTCCGGCAAAGAAATAGCCGTTCGGGCCGACAGCAATGCTATTCACATTCAAAAAGGTAAGTCCATCGTTCAGCGATGCCCAGTTCATTCCCTCATCGGTCGAACGGTAAATCCCCGTGTCGGAGGTTGCGTAGAGCGTATCTCGGTCAAAGACGAGCGAGGTGATAAAGGCAGTGGATGGCAACCCGTTGGAACGGCTCTCCCAGGTGGATCCCAAATCGGCGGTCCGGCGAATTCCGCCGTTTTCAGGAGCGGTGTAGATTGTGCCATTTGGACCAAGTCCAATGGCCATGACATATACGCCGGCATTTGGAGGGTCGGTGATGCGCTGCCACGTTGCTCCATTGTTATTAGAATACCAGAGATCACTATTTGCTGCTTCCAGCAAAAAGCGACCGATGGAATCCGCAGCCGCATTTCGAAAACTGGTATCCGGCAAACTTTGGGTGACCCCGACCCAATCGTTCCCGCTGTCGGTAGAAAGTAATGCCCCGTTGTGCAACGTCCCCGCAAGAAGTTCGCCGCTCGGCGTTGCCGCAAGGCCAAGCACGTTCGAATCCGGCAGATTTAACCCAACCTGCTGCCAGCTTTGTGCATTATTCGAGGTTCGGAAAAGGCCGCTCCCGTAGGTTCCGGCCAAGACCGAGCCGCTGGGCAGGAGCGCCATCGTATGGACCGGCGCATACCCGCCGCTACGGATGTTGGCTTCAACCCAGCTTGCGCCATTGTCGCTGGAATGGAACACGCCGGCGGCGTATTCCACCGTAGCCGCAAAAACATCTCCTGATGCTTTGGCGACGACCTGGCCGATCGAAGTATTCGTCATCCCGTTCACCTGCATCGCCCAACTCGTTCCGTTATTATTGGACGCGAATACGCCGTTCAATGCGCCGACTAAAAGGTTGGAACTGTTAACCGAGAGAATCGAAGTTGGATCGGCCTCGAAGGAAGTTGTTGTCCAACCGTCGCCATTATCGGACGAGCTGGAAAAGTTCCAATATCCGGCCGCAAAGATTTCGCCCGGCTCAACAGAAAGGACGCTGGCGAACTTAGGAATATTCGTCAGCGCAATCCAGTCGCGCCCTTGATCGGTCGAACGATACGTGATCGAATCGGTAGCGGCCAGTAGCGTTCCCGCCGCGGTCGTCTGAATAGCATAGTCGTCCGGCGGAGTCAAACCCGGCAACTGCTGCGCCCACGTTTCACCGTCATCGGTAGAAATAAACGAACGTCCCACACTGGCAGTATAAATAATTCCAGAAGAATCCTGACAGAATGCGTCGGTAATTGGTGAAGCAGTCCCTCCGCTCAGATGCCACGAATCTCCACGATCGGTGGATTTATAAACATTGCTGGCAAGAACGAAATAGTTTCCTGTTTTGCTAACAAGGACCTGGCTCGGGTAGCCATCCGTAAGTCCGGAACCCTCGACCCAGCTTATGCCACCGTCTTGCGACACCAAAACACCATTCCCGTTGCTAGCCGCTAAAATCGTTCCGTCCGGAGCAATCGCAAGAGCGACGATGGCTTGCGGTGGCAAAGAAGGGAACACTCTCGCCCAATGGCCCCCATCATCGGTCGATGCGAAAATCCCCGTTTGCGTTCCAGCCATAATTTCATTTCCATGCTGGGCTAAGCAATTGACGAACCCTCCGTAGGGGCCGTTGCTCTGCACCCAGGTGTCTGGCTGCGCGAGCGCAGAGCCTGCGAGTGATATTATTGCTACGCAGACAAGAATAAAGTGCTTCATTTAGCTAGCTCTGATAGTAAAAGTTGTTACAAAAATAACACAATATTGAAGCCGCACGCTCTATTCACTACGCGAGCGCGTTGCGTTTCTCCTCTAATTAAAAGTCAAGTCCCACTGCCAGAGCCGCGTTTCCTCCTCCGAAGGCAGGATATGGATTCGTCCTAAAAATCACCCAAATTTCTGCAATAAATCTCAAGACAAATAATTGAGTTCCATCGAAGGAAAGTGGCGCTTCAATTGAGCAGAACGCCGTTGGTTCCGCGTAGAAGGCAGACTGCGGAGAGGTTCCAAGAACGGAAGACACCGCTATTGCCGAATCAGAATACTCTAGTTCCGGCTTGTCATAGTTCGTGACGTTGCGTAGCACTTTAGACAAATGTTCGTATCCCAGGCCGAGCCCCGCACCCAGCGAATGACCCTCGTCTTTAATACCAACATTCTGCTGGATTCCGATTCGGAAAGCGTTTAGCGTGGTGGTGTCCGTTTGATAAGAACTCCAATCCGTTTGATGATCTTCGCCCGTGCCGAATCCGACATGGAGATAAGCTTCGTAATGGGCCCAAGATATAGAATCGAAGTAGCCAAATCCGATTTCAAAAAAATGGTTATTGTAATCGGAATAATCTGCCTCCGGCCCGCTCATGTATGTTCCTCCTGTGTGTCGGTCAAATTGAAACGCAGCGTAAGCAGAAATATGATTTATTGGTGCGTAGACCGCTTCATAGTTGAAACCGGAGGCGTTTGGGAACGTAACACCGCCGGTTAGATCGAGTTCGCCCTGATGGGTAATGAGAGGCACTGGAGGACGATTCGGAGTATAAGCGACAGGAAATCCGCATCCCGCCGCAAGTGAAAGGAAAAATAATGGAATTATTCTATTGACTGGTCTCGACACTTTACTGATAAAAGGAGACTTAGGTTGTTATTGCTTATCCCGCAAAATTCGTCACTTCTTCAATCAGCGTGGCAACGATTTCGTCCTCACGGATGCGCCGGATCATCTCGCCTTTGCGGTAAAGAATTCCGACGCCTTTGCCGGCGGCTATGCCGATATCCGCTTCGGAAGCTTCGCCTGGGCCGTTCACCACGCAGCCCAAGAGCGCGACTTTCACCGGCTTCTTTATATGGGCTATGGCTTCTTCCAATTCGCGGGTAACTTTAAATAAATCAATATCGAGGCGTCCACAGGTAGGACAGGCAATAATTTCCACATTGCGGGAGGCAAGCCCGAGTGTGCGCAGGATTTCCTTCCCGGTTTCGACTTCTTTCTCCGGCTCGTCCGTCAGTGAAACGCGGATTGTATCGCCAATGCCTTCAGCGAGCAGGGTCCCGATTCCAACCGAAGATTTGATGGAACCCACGCGCGTTGTTCCCGCCTCGGTTACGCCAAGATGCAGTGGATAATCCGTCCGTTCTGCAACGAGGCGATACGCGTCGATCATGAGGCGCACATCGGTCGATTTTACACTGATGATGATGTCCTGGAAATCGAAATCCTCGCAAATCTTCACATGCCGCATCGCGGATTCGTAGAGTGCTTCGGCGGTCGGATAACCGTGCCTATCCAGAATATCTTTTTCGAGAGAACCCGAATTGACGCCAATGCGAATGGGAATTCTTTTTTCTTTCGCTTTGCCGAGTACTTCGTGAATACGTTCGATCTTGCCGATATTGCCGGGATTCAGCCGCACTTTAGCGACATTTCCCTCGATCGCCTTCAGCGCAAAAACATGATTGAAATGAATATCGGCCACGACGGGAATATTCGATTGCCGCACAATCTCGGCGATGCCATTCGCGGCATCCCAGTCGTTGACGGTTACGCGCGCTATGTCACAGCCGGCTTCTTCCATGCGCGCAATTTGTGCGACGGTCGCATCGACGTCGCCCGTTTTCGTTTTCGTCATGGACTGCACCGAAATCGGCGCGCCATCGCCAATCGGGATGTTGCCGATCATCACCCTCCTCGATTTGCGGCGGTGGTGCGTTGCCGCCTGACCGTTAGTGGTTTCAGCGAGAATTGGAAGATCTGTTTGCATTATAAATTATCGGCCCGAGTGGACCGATAGGTTTGTTGGTATTAAGGTTACCGTTTTTCCTCCATCCTCCTGGATGCCTCGAACAATATCTCGCGTTCTTCTTCTGTCAGGTTCTGGTAGCCGGTGGCGGCGATTTTGTCGAGGATTTTATCGATTTCTTCCTGCGAGATAACGCGGGATTGTTTTACATTCGGCGCGTTCACATTCGAAGCTTCATGACGCGCGGAATCAATATCCCGGTACTCGGCATCGACGGCGTCGCGCTTCTGTTTCATGCGGTTAAAGAGTCCTCCACCGCTTCGCGCCCCTGGCACCGGAGGATTATTATTCCATTGCGAAGTTGAAGTTGCGCCCCGCCGATCGTTCCACCTTTTGCCGCCGGAGATAATCAAGAGGTAAATCATCCCCGTCACCGCTCCGCCCAAATGCGCCAGGTGTGCGACGTTATCCGGGCTCCACATTGAGATGACCTCGATGCCAATCATAATTGGCACCAGTACCTTTGCCTTGACCGGAATTGGAAATGGAAAAATAAACAGCCGCATGTCCGGATAGAGGACACCAAACGCCACGAGCACGCCGAAAATCGCCGCCGAGGCACCCAGCATCGGCCCAGAGGGAAGTCCGATCGCTGAAGACAAGAGCATGTTCGTCGCCGCGCCACCCAAGCCGCAAATCAAGTAGTAGAGCAGAAACTTTTTCGTTCCCCACACTTGCTCGACGAGCGCGCCCGTCCAGAAGAGCCAGAGCATGTTCATAAAGATATGCCAGAATCCTTCATGCAGAAACATGTATGTGACAAGCTGCCACGGCATGAAATTCGGCGACTTAAGTGGCCAAAGCGAAAAGTGAAGCTCTACCCAGTCGGTAAAAGGGATCCCTCCGGAAAAATGGAACGCGCCGAAGAGCAACTCCGCCAGATATACGCCGACGTTGCTCGCCAGCAGGAATTTCATTCCCGGCGGAAACATCGAAAAGCCGGACATGCGCGGTGGCCTATAATTTTGTTGTGGATCCCAAGACATTCGGAAGTGCTAAATACGCGGTGCTCCTAATTCGAGCACCTAAAAGGCGGTTAGAATCTGTTTCGTTCATCAAATACGATTCACCGGAGTGTATGATTCAATATCCCGGGAGCGACGCTATGATTTCGATGTCATTCGCGTCAATCGCGGCCAACATCCTTTCCAGAAAACACCAAGCCCCGCCGCTTCAATTTGAAGCGGCGGGGCGGGTGTGAACTCTCTCTGACGTTGAGATTAAAAACTTTTGGAGCCATCCGCCATCGGCGGACAGCCCCGATCACTTATTAGTGGTTGATGATTTCGTAGTAGATGTCATCGACGCCACCGAATGGGGTTCCACCACCATTCGTTGTCGATACGGTGAAGTTACCCGTGGTTTGCGCGCTGACCGTCATCCAGCCAAGCGTTCCACCGTTCGTCTTTTCGGTGATGATGATCGTGCTGCCGACGGTCACGAGATTGTTATAAATCGTAACCGTACCCGACGATTGATCGGCGCCGCTAAGCACATAGGTATCGGCGAATTTATTGGAAGGCGAACCGCTCGTTCCACTGCCGCTTCCAGATGCTTTCACACTACCCGCACTGACCTCGATGGCCGTCGTGCTTGCTGACCCATCACCTGCCACGCGAATTCCGGTCGCACCGCTTGCGGAGCTTGGCGCCGTAATATTAATTCCGTAGCCATTGCTTGTCGGTCCCGCAACGGAAATTCCCGTCCCGCTCGAAAGGCCTTGAAGCGAAATTCCCTGCGCTGCAGCAAGCGAGTTGACCTGCATTGCGGTTCCATTCGCCGTCATGGTTTCGTTGATACCAGTACCCGCAGACATTGTAATATCGACGCCGTGCGAGGAAGCATTGCTCAGGTTCTGGACGCGCACGCCGTTATTGCCGCCGCCGCTTCCATTGGCCAGGTCAATGTTGATCGAATTCGTATTCGAAACACCGCCTGACTTCAGGTTGACGTTCAGACCGTTGCCGTTCGAGGTGACGCTATTAATCAGAACACCATTTCCGGTATTCGTGCTCGCATCAACGCTGATTCCGGTGAGCGATCCGGCATCAACCTGCACGCCGACTGAACCGGTGCCCGTCGAGGTCACATCAAGGCCAACATTGCTCGTTCCGCCACTAGCATTCGCCTTGAGAGCGGTAGCCGTGCCCGATGTAGCCGTAGCAGTCGAACTGAGACCCTCCGCATTACCGGAGGCCGGAGCCGCAGTGATACTCTCACCCCAGTGTCCGCCGGTCACATTGCTAATCGCAAGTTCGTTACTCGCCTGGTTTGTCCCATCCATGGTGACGGAGCCAAAGAAGTTCGTAGCCGAACCAGCCATGTTGCTGCCAATCGTGTTCGTCACGGCCGCCGCATTGCCAGAAGTTCCGAAGCTATTCGCGGTGGCAGCCGCGCCATCGCCGATCATGGAATTTCCGGTCGATTCGAGCGTGGTGAATTTGCCGGTGTTGGGAGTGGTACTACCAATTGTTCCCGGTGATTCCCACGTGTTACCCTCCAAGCTCGACGAGTTGATCGTCCCGCCGGTGTAATCCAGCGAAGCGCCTGCCCCAACCACCATCGCGGCCACGGTATTCGTACCGCTTGTGATATTCGAGAAGGATATCGTCGTCGTCGGCGGAAGTACATCGCTATACGAGGGAGTTGCGCCAGCGCCGTTGCTGACGAGGAAGTAGCCCGATGTGCCATCGTCTCCGTTCAGCTCAAGTGGGCTCGTCGCACCAGAAAGATTAAGCGTCCCGGTTTGCGTAAACAGACCGGTGTTCATAAGCCCGGTGAATGCGCCCGTGCTCGGCGTCGTCGCACCAATCGGCGTACCGTCAATCGAGCCACCAGTGATGGTCGTTGTCGCGCCGGTGAAATTAGCAGTCGATGTCGCGGAGAGATCCGTGAACGCACCCGTGCTCGGCGTTGTCGCGCCAATCGGCGTACCGTCGATGGAGCCGCCGGTGATCGTTGTCGTCGCCCCTGTGAAATTAGCGGTCGATGTCGCGGTGAGATCGGTGAATCCGCCGGTGCTCGGCGTTGTCGCGCCAATCGGCGTACCGTCGATGGAGCCGCCGGTGATCGTTGTCGTGGCACCTGTGAAATTCGCAGTCGACGTTGCGGTGAGATCGGTGAATCCGCCGGTGCTCGGCGTTGTCGCGCCAATCGGCGTACCGTCGATGGAGCCACCGGTGATCGTTGTCGTCGCACCTGTGAAATTCGCAGTTGAAGTCGCAGAGAGATCGGTGAACGCGCCACTTCCGGGTGTTGTAGCACCGATCGTTGTGAAATTACCGTCGGCGGGAGTCGTCACGCCGATCGTGGTATTGTCGATCGTTCCACCGGTGATCGTTGTCGTCGCACCTGTGAAATTCGCAGTCGAGGTCGCGGACAGATCTGTGAACGCACCCGAATTCGGAGTGGTACTACCAATTGTTCCCGGTGATTCCCACGTGTTACCCTCCAAGCTCGACGAGTTGATCGTCCCGCCGGTGTAATCCAGCGAAGCGCCTGCCCCAACCACCATCGCGGCCACGGTATTCGTACCGCTTGTGATATTCGAGAAGGATATCGTCGTCGTCGGCGGAAGTACATCGCTATACGAGGGAGTTGCGCCAGCGCCGTTGCTGACGAGGAAGTAGCCCGATGTGCCATCGTCTCCGTTCAGCTCAAGTGGGCTCGTCGCACCAGAAAGATTAAGCGTCCCGGTTTGCGTAAACAGACCGGTGTTCATAAGCCCGGTGAATGCGCCCGTGCTCGGCGTCGTCGCACCAATCGGCGTACCGTCAATCGAGCCACCAGTGATGGTCGTTGTCGCGCCGGTGAAATTAGCAGTCGATGTCGCGGAGAGATCCGTGAACGCACCCGTGCTCGGCGTTGTCGCGCCAATCGGCGTACCGTCGATGGAGCCGCCGGTGATGGTAAAGTTCGAACCGGAGACGTTGTTGGCATTAAAGGTCGTCCCGCCGTTCGTGACATTGAGCGCAGGCCCGCTGAGATTGCTCAGCGTGAGTTCTGCCGCGGCGTTATCGCCTGAGAAGCTGTTGGCACTGCCGGTCATCTGCATTGAGGCCGTCCCATTGATAACACCGGATGGACTCAGCGTCAGATTGCCAGTATTTTGGAAGCCAACATTACCGCCGTTCGAGAATTCGACGGTGGCAGCCCCGGCGTTAAATATCGTATTGCCGCCCGAGACCGTTAAATTCTCGTTGACAGTCAGCGTGCTGGTGTTATTATTCAGGCTGTTAGTCGGCAGCCATTGGGTTCCCGTCCAATAGAGCGTATTGCCTACGATGGTACCGCTTGGAAGTACGTTAGGCGCACTAACCCACGTTGGTGCGCTGCCGGAATTATATTGCAGGAATTGTCCTGTCGTTCCACCGGTGGTAAAGTCATAGGCCGTCCCGTTGCCATAAGCAACCTGGCCGAGCGCGGGAAGGGCGGTGCCATTCGTGCCGCCGTTGGCGATCGGAAGCACGCCCGTAACATCCGTCGTAAGATCGACGGGGCTGCTCGATATCGCGCCCGAATTCGAGTGCAGCACGCCGGTTGGAAGTGGCGAGAGTGTAATCGCGCCGCTGGAGACCGTAAAGCCGTTCGAGACGGTAAGGCCATTATTTGCGGTTACCGCACCTGCGATCGTCATGCCCTTCATCACATTGATTGTCGGGCCGCCGGAGAATGTCGTTAAGTTATCGAAGGCACCGGTGACAGCGCCAATCGTGGTCGCGGTAAGGTTGCCTACGTTAAGTGTGCCTGTCACTTGCCCATCGCCATTAACGATGAACTCGTAATCAGACGACGAAGTGATCGGCGTTGGCGAAACGATACCGTTGATGATCAACCGGTTCCCATTGACCGCGGATGGAGAGGCCTGCAAGGTCGTCAAGCCAGTTATCTCATTGGCGCCATTGATCGTATTCTGGCTTCCGGCCACCGTCGAACCGAAAACATTCGTGACCGCGGCGAGATTGCCCGCCGTGCCGAAATTATTGACCGTCGAATTCGCACTCACACCGGCGTTGACATCGCCATCGATCGTCGTCATGCTGCCCGCATTCGTCGAACCGATATTGGTCGCGTCATTACCAGTCGTATTGATATTCGTAACGCCGGTAATGCCGTTCGTGCTACCCGAGCTGCCAATGTTCGTATTGCCGTTGCCGGTCGCGTTGATGTTGGTCGTACCGGTGATCGTGTTCGTGCCGCTCGGGTTTGTGACCATGAATGTGTTGGTCGTTCCCGGCGTGAAGCTAACGTTCCCGGTCGTTTGCGAGAGACTCCCGGTAATCATCGTCGAGCCGGTCGTATTTCCGAGGGTCACCGTGTTGCCCGAGGTTGTACCCATGCTAACGTTACCGTTCGATTGAGTCAGTGGTCCGTAGAAAGTCGAACTATTTGAACTTCCCGAGGCGCCGACCGCGAACGTATTGCCAGAGGTTCCCGCCGACAAGAGATTCACGTTCCCCATCGACTGATTCAAGGAACCCAGCATGGTCGTCGCGCCAGTCTCATTCAAAGCGCCGACGTTGGATACCATACCGGTATCGTTAATGCTGTGGAAGGATTGGGTAACTGTCCAATCGTTCGAGTGACCGAGGTTCAGATCGTAATTCTGCGTGCCGCCGAGCTGGGTAGGCTGCGGAGACGAGGAGACGAGCGTGCCGCCAGAACTTGTGAAATCGATGAAAGGATTGGCGAGCTTGGCATTCGTCACCGATCCATTAGCAAGCTGTAACGTTCCGATGCCGCCGGGAAGTACCTGGAGGTAATTACCCGCGTTACTACTCGTAATGCCGATGGTCGCGTTATCGACGTTGACATTGAGGAGCCCAAACTGATCCTGCGAAAGCCCCGCACCGGCAATGCCGGTAATCTTCTGGCCCGAAATGGCGCCGGGAGCAATCATATTTGCGGTAATGGCGCCGGAGCCTATACCCAGAAAGACATTTCCGGATGTCCCGCCGCCGGTGACACCATTATCCCCAAAAACGCCCGTGAGCTGACCTGCACCGCCTGAACTGCCGATAACCACGCCGTTAGTGCCCGGAGTAACGGTGATTCCGTTGGCCCCGGTAATCAGGAAGTTACCATTCGCATCCGGCCCCTGACTGTTGATCGTCTCAATGTACGAATTCTGCAGCAGGTTATTCGTAATAAGCGGAATGAGAGACGTATCGATCTTTCCTCCGGTTAACGGTAACGGAAAGAGCTTGCCGTTCGTCGGCGAATTGGAAACTTCGATACCGCCAACGCGCTCCGCATTCAACGCATAGGGAGCAGACCAGAATAGCTGCTGACCCGGCAGTGTGAACGCCGGCTGACCGGGCACCGTCACAGTAATCGACATCGAGTACTGCTGGTTAAAATTCATTGTGGAAGGGAACTCGGGGCCGCCCACGCCGCCCGGAAGCACGACGTTGAAGATTCCGTTAAAAACCGGAACGCCGGATATCGTCGATTGATAGAGGACGGTAGTGCCGGTACTATCGGCAAACGTGAAGTCCAACTGGACGCCAGGGGTTGTATTATTATATGGCGACCCGTTCATCTCCAGCAATCCCTGGTATGTGATACCGCGTGGAACCTGCGCCTTAGCGGAAGGTGTGCCGAAAAAGAGCGCAGCTCCAAGAGCCAGACCGACTAACCACGAACGACGTGATTTCATACTATCTCCTTGAGATTAAATAAATAAGTTGTAAAACGCTAGCGATTATTAAAAAACATCATTTGCCTCTGCAAAGGAATCCTCTGACGCACTTCTTTGCGTGAATGACACGCGCGGCAGCGCATGGCAAAATTCATCCTTCGCAAGCCGCCGCGCGATCTGAAGAAGGCGCATCCGGCCGGCAAGAAAAAAAAATTTCAAAAGCTCGATTTTCCCGCCGGCCGGAGCCGGATGCATCTAAACCCCTTGAGCCATCCCGATGAGAACGGCAACCATAGATTCATTCGAAAATGGCGAAATCGAGCTGAAAACGCCACTTTTTGTCTTGCAGCCAAGCTCCACCGCGGAGTTTCGGCTGCCTATGCACGAATTCCTGAGTACGAATATATGAAATAAAAATGGCCCGTGCAAGAAATCCGAAATTTGAGAGGCCAATTTTCTCCCTCCCATGGCACCGATCCAACCCGCTTTAAGGCTATCCAGACTCGCCTGCTTCGCGTCCATAACACCTTCCGGCCCCGATCGTCACACCCCGCTCGGCCAAGGTTATGGATCGGGAACGTTCTGGATCGAATTGGTCCCCTTACCTCACCGGACGATCATCGTTGCAATCGCTGCAGCCGAACATCCCGCGGCCGCCAGTCGGAATAGCCACATCCATTGCCCGATCCGCCTGGATTTAACCAACCGGGCCTGATCTCTCAAATAGATACTTTCGAAAAATGCAAAGAAAGCACCCGCCGCAAATACCACCGAAAGAACGAATTTTGGCAGCAAGCCTTGCGCCAGCATTTACTCAGCGATAAGTTTGAGCGGCGCGCCAACCTGCACACCATCTATTTGAAGCCGCGCGAAATAGACACCAGCGCGATTCAAACGAATTTCCGATTGCTCCGAAGCGCCCGCATTTAATTCCCCAACGGGCACCCGCTCGATTTCGCGGCCCAGAGCATCGAATATCACGAGTTCTCCGGTTCCCGTCGTGGGAGCCGAGATATCGAACTTTCGCCATCGCGCCATGCTCGAAGGGATTCGGATAACTTGTCAGGAGCGGAGCGACATTTATTGAAGGCTCGCCCACGGCCGCGACGCCCGATTGCATCAGGATAATGGCATCGAGCCAGGCAATGCTCGCACCGGTATCCGCCCCGATCGTAATTGATAACGTGTTATAGCCGGTGTCGGGAACCACTATTGTCGTCTCGTGTAACTGGTTGACGGTGGGAGTGTTTTCCATAACACGCGTTGGGTTAATTGTTGATCGTTCAGCTACCCCATCATTCAACTCGGTGAAGTAAATATCCGCGGCGGCAGAGTCGGTATTATTGAGCCGAAGCCAATACACATGCATCTCGGCGCCTTTCTGGAGTGTCACGAGCTGCGATCCCGCAAAAAACTGCGCGGAGATAAATGAGGTACTTCCCAGCGTAACAACCGCATCATCGGGGGGGCCTTCAATATTGTCGGCATCTGGCACATTGCCGGCACCGCCGTAGAGCGAATTGACCGCCAGCGAATCGTAAGGGACCAGTTGCGCCTTTGCCTTGCCAACGAAGGAGCTAAGAAACAGCGCCAAAAATGCAATCGTAAATTTCATGGCATTGAATGGTAAATTAATCCACAGGGATAACCCCTGAAGCAATGCAAAGTTACGAAAAAAAGACGATGTCGCGCCGAAATTGCCAATTTAGGTGCAGGACCCGTCATCCGCCGTTGATCGGTCCAAGATTTCGCGGAGTTGCTTCCATTGTTCGGCCATCGCTTCGCTCACCACTTTCACATCGGCTAGAATGGGCATAAAGTTCGTGTCGCCATTCCACCGCGGAACGATATGCCAGTGCAAATGGCCTTCGATTCCCGCTCCGGCAATGCGGCCAAGATTCATGCCAATGTTGAACGCCTGCGGCTTCGATAATTCGGTGAGCGCCCGTTCGGACATCGGCGAGAAGCCCCATCATTTCCCGGTGCTCGGATTCCGTTATGGATTGGAACTCTCCAGTATGCCGCACCGGAAGAATCATCAAATGCCCGCTGTTGTATGGGAACTTGTTCATGATGACGAATGCTTCGTGCCCTCGACATACGATGAGCGATTCGGCATCGTCGCGAGATTTATATGCCTCGCAAAATACGCAGCTATTGCCGGCTGCTTCCCTTGCGAATGAAGCAATATACTGGCTGCGCCACGGAGAAAAAAGTTTATCCATGCTATCCCTCCACCGGAGCTGTGAGCGGCTTCTCGCGCTTCCAGCGGCGAAGTAATCGCTCCATCGTCCGCTCCCCGAACAATCCTTGCGGCCGTGAAATCATAAGAATGATGAGCAAGAGTGAATAAATAATCATTCGGAATTCTGGAACCGAACGCAGGAGTTCCGAGAGCGTCGTGAGCAGAATCGCCGCGAGCACGACGCCGATCGTCGATCCCATGCCGCCCAAAATGACGATGACCACAATATCGACCGAGGTGAGGAACGAAAAATCGAGCGGCGTGATGAGATAATTCGAATGCGCGAATAACCCGCCGCCCATTCCCGCGAAAAACGCCCCGACGACAAAGGCGCGCACTTTGAATTTCGTGGTATCCACTCCCATCGCTTCGGCCGCAACTTCATCATCGCGCACGGCGAGGAAGCCGCGGCCATAGGTCGAGTTCACCAAATTCTCCACGCAAAAAATCGTTACCGCCGCGACAATAAAGACCCAAGTGAAGGTGGTGAGCGGCAGAACGCTCATGCCGCGCGCGCCACCGACGTAATCCGTACCTTTGATCGTGAAATCGACATTCTGGAGAATCACGCGAATGATTTCGTTGAAGCCGAGCGTAACGATGGCAAGATAATCGCCGCTCAGGCGCAGGCTCGGAATCCCCACGCCCAGCCCCGCAATTGCGGCAAGAAGCCCACCCATGATGAGAGCAATGAGAAAGCCGAGGATTCCCGCGATACCCGTCATGGCTACACCATGCGTGCTCAGGTACGTCGTAATAATCGCCGCAGTATATGCGCCGATCGCCATAAATCCTGCGTGACCGAGCGAGAATTGTCCAGCAAAACCATTAATGAGGTTCAGGCTCACTGCCAGCGTAATCATGATACCGATGTACATGACTCGGCCGAGGATGTAGTCGTTCATCATCGGCGCGGCGAAGGACAGGCCGATGATAACGGCCGCGCCCACGATGAGAGCGGGATAGGATTTCATACCTTCTCCACCTCCCGCTTGCCCAGCAGGCCGCTCGGCTTAAAAACAAGAATCAGGATCAGAATGGCAAACGCGATAGCGTCACGATAGGTCGAAAGAGCCGTGCCGCCGACGAACGTTTCGACCAACCCGATAATCAGTCCGCCCAAGGCCGCGCCGGGAATGTTCCCAATCCCACCCAAAACAGCGGCGACGAAAGCCTTCAGGCCGGGAAGGATTCCCATCAGCGGATCGATACTCGGATATTCCCTTCCATAGAGAACGCCACCCGCACCGGCGAGTGCGCTGCCGACGATGAACGTGAACGTAATGATCTTCGAGATATTAATTCCCATCAGGCTCGCCGCCTGCATGTTGAAACTCACGGCACGCATCGCGGTGCCGATCTTCGTTCGCATCACGATCAAACGGAGGATGAGCATGAGCACCAGCGAAAGCCCGATCACCACCACTTCCACCGTGTCGATCGTGAGCGATTTCGTATGCACGATCTGGTAATTCGGGATGATCGGCGGAAAGACGCGTGGATTGGGAGAGAATACCAATTGGCCAGTATATTCGAGAAACAGGGAGACGCCGATCGCTGTAATCAGCACCGTAAGTTTTGGCCGGGCACGTAACGGACGATAAGCCAGGAACTCTATCGTCGCACCAAGCGCCGCGCACACCGTCATGGAGAGCAGAAAGACGATAACGGTCGATTCCCAACTGCCAATCGGGAAAAAACGGTACACCCACTGCGTGGCCGCGTAATAGCCCACATAGGAGCCAACCATGAACACATCGCCATGCGCGAAATTTATGAAGCGCAGCACACCATAAATCATCGTGTACCCAAGCGCGATAAGCGCGTAGATCGCGCCGAGCGAGATACCGTTGATTAGCTGCTGAACGAATTGCACGTTGGTGTTCGGTTACGCCCGCTCTTTGAATGTCATTCCCGCGACCGCAGCATGATGGCGCATGCCGCGGTCGCGGGAATGACAAAATGCAAATCTGTACTTATGGTTGAAACGGCGTCATCGCCTCCCCGTTCGGCCCGATGCGCTGGGCAAAGTGGAACGCGCCGTTGACGATTTTGATGATCGTGATCGGCTTGGAGGCGTTGCGCTCCGGGTCGATGCTGATGCTGCCGGTTACGCCTGGGAAGTTTTTCGTATCCGCGATGGCGCGGCGCAATTTCGCCGAATCCGTCGTGCCGGCCCGCTGAATCGCATCCGCCAGGAGGCGGGTCGCATCGTAGCCCAATGCCGCCATCGCATCGGGAACCGCATGGTAACGATCCTGGTATTTTTTAATAAAGATCTGGACGGTCGTGTCCGGATCCTCGGTCGAAAAGTGATTGGAAAAATAGGTATTGTTGAATTGCTGCTCGGCCCCTTTGGTTAGTTCCGGCGAATCCCATCCATCGCCGCCCAAAATGGGAACGGTAATGCCCAACTCGCGGGCTTGACGCACGATAAGCGAAACCTCCGTGTAATAACCGGGAACAAAAATGACATCCGGATTCGACCCTTTGATGCTCGTCAGTGCCGCGCGAAAATCTTTATCGCCAGTGGAATAGGATTGCTCGCTAACGATCGTGCCTCCCAGGAATGTAAAGGTGTTTTTGAACGCATCGTCAAGGCCCACGGAATAATCTTCCTTGACATCGAGCAGGATCGCCGCCCGTTTGGTGGCCAGTGAATTGTACGCAAAGCGCGCCATCGTCTGACCCTGAAAGAGATCGGTATAGCAAATCCGGAAGATGTAATCCCCCTTTTTCGTGACGTCGATATTCGTCGAGGCCGGAGTAATCATCGGCACGTGCGCGGCCTGGCAAATCGGTGCACCCGCCATCGAGCGGCTCGAGGCGACTTCGCCGAGGATTGCGATTGCATGATCGGCATTCACTAACTTCTGCACGCTCGCTACCGCGTCTTCAGTTTTCGACTGATCGTCCTCGGTAATGAGATCGATCTGCTTGCCGAGCACGCCTCCGGCCGCATTGATCTCATCGACGGCCAGCACGTCGCCGTTATGCACGGATTGACCGAAAGTGGCCGTCCCGCCGGTGAGCGAAGCGAATTCGCCGACCGGAATGGTGTTCGATGGCCCGCCGGCCGTCCGGCAGCCTGTAAAAATTGCGGTACTAAAGAAAAGGAGGCTAAGCGCAACCGAAAAGGAAGCAACTGTGAGAAGGGGGTAACGTTTCATATTCAAAAATTGGAAAAGAGATTAGTGTGCAACAATCCGGGTGAACCAGTAAATCCTGATGCGCGGAGAACAAAGGAATCGCTTCTATCGCGCTCCCAGCCTGATGAGGGGGTGAATATACATGCTGTGCGGATATTCGTTCCGAAGCTGCTCGTAATACATGTTCGCTTCCTGCCGGTTGCCAAGAAAGAGCGCAGCACGCGCAAGCTTATAGAGGGCGATTGTGCGCTTGTAATCGGGGCCAACACGTGTAACGTATTCGAAATATGGCATGGATTCCGCGTAATTTCCCATGGCATAATAGGATTCACCCATCCAGTAGTATGCGTTCGGAACGAGTTCCGGCGGGCGGCCTTTGGTAACGATTTGCGAGAACAGCGCGAGCGCCTCGTCGTAACGATGGCCGTTATAGGCGCCGAGTGCCGCTTCATACAGCCCGTATTCGGTTAGGTTCGGGCGTGGGATATATGGCGCGCCCCAGGGCGTTCGCATGGGTTCGAAATTCGGGCGCTCTTCCGGGAAACCGGCGTGCGGCGGCGCTTCCCTGTTTTCGTCGTCCGCGGATAAGCGATCATCCGCGGAAAGCTGGCTCACGCGCGAGAGCGCGCTATCGGCATGCGTAAGCACCGATTGCGCGCTTGGCGAATTCGGATTTGCTGGTTGCGTAGCGGGCGGAGGAGTCCGGTTTGCGGATCGCGTAGAACGCGACGAACGGCACGAAGAAATTCCGGTCGCAAGAATGACGGTGGCCCAAAGATACCAGCGCGAAGTGTTACTCATATCGTTACCTGAATACCTTAATATAAATTATACTTAAATCCCACCGATAGCGCCACGTTCGATGCCGAGCGGGCGTAATCCTTCGGATAAAGCTGTGTGGGATCCGAAAGTGGATCCTCCGAAACCGTGGTATTTGACGAACTGACATCGTAGTTATAGATGTACGTGGTCATTTCCGTCAGGCGCACTTCGGCGAAGAGATCGAACATGCTATTGCCCGCATCCGGATCGTACATGAGAGGGATCTCCATGCCGATTGCCCCATATAGACCGAAGGGAATCGGCGGGTGCATCCGGCGCGTAAATCCGCCGGATGGGTCATTCGAGTAGCTTACGTCCTCCTCATAATCCCCGATGATCCACACGCCGCCGCCTGCGCCGATGTACACCGAAGGCAGCCCGCCGCCAAAATTCGAGCGTACGTTCAGGCCCAGGGTAACCGGAATGTAGGACGAGGTCCTTGCCGTCGTTTGGAATATGCCGCCCCCGATCGGATCGTTCGTCGTTCCACCCGAGGAAATATCGTACCCAGAGGCCACTTCGAGTTCCAGACCCACAACGGGAACGATCCCGCTCGTGCTGCCCAGGGAATCGACTTCATCGATCGGCAAAATGGGTAAATCGAGCGCGAGGTTCAGCTTCACGCCCTGCCCTGTGCTCCAATAAACTTGCGAAGTCCCGTCATAGCCATAGAGCTGCCGCGCGCGACCAAGGCCATAGCCCGCGCTGGCTTTCACGCTAAAGAGCGTGGGGAATTCTCCGCCGCCTTGATCCGCTGGCGCTTGCGCGCGAAGCGCGCCTGCGGCCAACATCAGGGCCACAGAAAAAAAACCGAGTCGTCCGTTCCGTCTTCGTTGTCCCATATTTAAACGGTGATTATTCTAAAGCCTTCAGCCGCGCACGCGCGCGATCGCTAAAATCGGAATTCGGGTAATCGGCGATGACTCGCTCATACGCGGCACGCGCACTGGCATTATCGCCCGAACGTTCATAACATTGCCCACGCATGTACGCGGCGGCTGGCGCCTTCGGCGAATTTGGATATTCGCTCTGCATGCTCTCGAAGATTTTGAGCGCGCGCCCATACTCGCCTTCGCCAAAATAACACTCACCTTGCCAGTAACGGTAGTTACCGGCCAGAGCGCCGTTCGGATCGCTGACTTCAAGCGATTGAAATGCCGCCAGTGCCGAGGAATAATCGTGCGCCCAGAACCGCCGCAGCGCCGCGGCATATTGATCGGAAGCGTTCGATGGCGCGGTTACCGAAACCGGAGGCGGCGAGGTAACTTCGTCCTCCGGATCGGACGCCGGTTCGGGTGGAAAAGCAGATCCCATCCCTGATTCGAGCGCCCGAACCTGCTGCTCGAGGACTCGGATGCGCGAATGATCCGCAGAAACGAGCGTGGTCATGCTGTCGATCACCTCGATAAGCTTCTCCTGAATCATTAACAGCGAATCGACTTGGGCGGAAGCAGGGGAAGCGCCGCCACGCCCGGCATTACCCCGTTCGGCCGCCGTTCTGCGAGCCTGCTGCGACGTCCGGCACCCGCTCGCAATTGTTATGAGCAAAGCGGAAAAAATCATGGCAAATCCGATCGAAAAAATCATGGCAAATCCGATCGAAAAAATCGGAAACCGGCGCGAAAGAATCATCTGGCGATTATTCTGAATCCACAAAGATACAAATTTCCTGAGCCGGATGCAAGAAATCCGGGATTTTTATTTTATCTGCAAGGCAATTTTGGCAATAAATCGCGTGGGATTTCACCAGTTGTATCGGCTAATCCAAGGATTACAGAGCGCTTTATACCCAGCGGAACCGGAACGTTACGCTGGTACCGTCCGGGGAGGACTCGATGGAGGATTCGTTCGTTAGGGCTTTTACGAGGTAAACGCCGCGCCCGCCGGGGCGGTGGAGGTACGCGCCGTTAGTCGGATCGGGAACCAGCTCCGGCGCAAAGCCAGCACCCCGGTCTCGAACCGTAAATGCGATCTCATGATCTAAAGTGGCACATTCGAGCTTGACTTTGCTCTGGCGGCGTTCTTTGCAGCCGTGCCGGATGGCGTTGGTCACGCATTCCGAAAGGGCGAGCAGCACATTATGCCGGATGCCATCCGGCACGTGGGCCCGATCGAGCTGCCGACGAGTCCATTCATGGACTTGCTCGAGCTCGTCAAGCCGGCCGGGGATGAGAAGATGATCCACTTAAATATTGACCCTGCGAGAAAATTGACCTAAATTGCAATAACATAGCGCCCTTAAAAGCCACCGGGCAATTACGACGTTCTGCTTTAGTTACGAGGCGAGCGGGAGTTTGTTGCAGAGATTCATCCTCCATTATGAAAACTATCCGCAAATTATTTTATTGCTTTCCGAACCTTACAGAAATTTACTATATTAGTATCGAGAATGATGGGCACCTATACCGTGGATGATGCGATGCGAGAGCTTTCCGCAATGGGAAGTGCTGCAACCAAGAATATCCTCCTGAAACACGGAGCACGGGAGCCATGCTTTGGCGTGAAGGTCGGGGATATGAAGAAAATCGTAAAAAAAGTGAAGAAAGATCACAGCCTTTCGCTCGAACTCTATGCAACCGGCAATTACGACGCCATGTATCTTGCCGGCCTACTAGCGGATGAGAAAAAAATATCTCCCAAAGAACTTTGGCAATGGGCTGCCGAAGCTTATGCCGGAATAAGCGACTATACGATCCCGTGGATCGCCTCCGAAAGCCCGCACGGCTGGGAACTTGGCATGCAATGGATCGAATCTCCGAAAGAACATATTGCTTCGGCGGGTTGGATGACGCTCGGAAATGTGGTGACTCTTCTGCCGGACGAAAAGCTCGATGTGAAGGCATTGGAAAAATTAATGGGTCGAGTGAAGCAAGAAATCCCCTCGGCAAAAAATCGCGTACGATATGCTATGAACATGTTCCTGATTTCGGTTGGCGGATATGTTGGCAGCCTGACGGGCATCGCGAAAGAGACGGCGAAAGCAATCGGGCCTGTCATCGTCGAGATGAACGGGACGGCTTGCAAAGTTCCGAGCGCATTCGACTACATTGCAAAGATCGAAAGAATGGGACGTATTGGTAAGAAGAAGAAACAGGCACGATGTTAAGCACGAAAGAAAATCCTAAAACGGCGGCGGAAAAACTTACGCCGCTGATGAAGCAATACCACTCGATCAAGTCGAAATACCCGGAGACGATCCTCTTTTTCCGAATGGGCGATTTTTTCGAGACGTTTGGCGAGGATGCAGTCACGACCGCAAAAGTTACCGGCATCGTGCTCACGAAGCGCGGAAATGGTTCGGCCAGCGAGATCGATCTCGCCGGGTTTCCACATCACCAACTCGATGCCTATCTGCCGAAGATGATTCGCGCCGGTTACCGCGTGGCCGTTTGCGAACAGTTGGAGGATCCGAAGCTTGCGAAGGGAATCGTAAAGCGCGATGTTGTTGAAGTGGTTACACCCGGCGTTCAGACGAGCGAAAAGCTCCTCGAAATTTCGAAGAATACGTATGTGGGAGCGATTGTCGTACAAGCCGGAATGGCGGGGATTGCCTACGCGGATGTTTCGACTGGAGAGTTTGTAGCTGGGGAACTCCCGGAATCGCAGATCGCAGCGCATCTGGATACCATTGGAGTTTCGGAACTGTTGGTCGCCCGGAAAGACGTGAGCAGGATCGAGCTGGCCCCCTATTTTATTGCGCTCACGCATAAGCCTTCCATCACCAAACGCGAGGAGTGGATTTTCCATGAAGAGGCGGCGCGGGAACTTCTTCTCCAGCATTTCAAAACTTCTTCGCTGAAAGGATTTGGAATTGAGGAGTTAACGCTCGGCGTCATTGCCGCCGGCGCCGTGCTCGATTATTTGCGGGAGACGCGCTCGGAATCGAGCCTCGGTCACGTCACGCATA
The DNA here is from genome assembly GCA_963702215.1 of uncultured Bacteroidota bacterium. Lineage (GTDB taxonomy): Bacteria > Bacteroidota > Ignavibacteria > Palsa-1295 > Palsa-1295 > PALSA-1295. Next base: position 2,371,414 of record OY969726.1, on the reverse strand, counting down.
TTTCTCGTTATGACGCGAAAGATTATCTCGCGCTCGACCAAACAACACGCCGCAATCTCGAAATTTTCGCTCCCATCATGGGCGAATCGAAGGATGCGTCGCTCCTTGCCGTGATGAATGATACGGCCACACCGATGGGCGCGCGGCTCTTGCGTAGCTGGCTCGCGCGGCCATTACGCAGTAAAGAGCGTATCGAAGCCCGGCTCGACGCCGTGGAACTTCTCTCCCGCGAGCGGGAATTGCGGGACAAACTTCGCATGGAACTTCGTGAGCTGGGCGACATCGAACGCCTCGTCGGCCGCTTCGCCAGCGCGCGAATTCTTTCCCCGCGCGATTTCCTGATGCTGAAATTCTCACTCTGGCATTTGCCGGAGATAAAGCAGAATCTGCTTTCGCTGACTGACCCGACCGATAAGTCCGGTGGGAATGATAAGCACAGTGAAATTCTCCGCAGGATTGCATCGCAACTGCAGCCGCTTCCTGCTTTGGCTGAAGAGATAGATCGCGTTATTTCACCCGAGCCGCCGGCCACCATCGCGCACCTTGGCCTTATCCGCGATGGCGCGAGCGCGGAATTGGACGAATTTCGCGCGCTTACGCGCAACAGCCGCGATGGCTTGGCGCACATTCAGGCGCGCGAGCGAGAACGTACCGGGATTTCGTCCCTCAAAGTCGATTACAATAACGTCTTCGGATATTACATCGAAGTTTCGAAGGCGAATCAAGCAAAAGTTCCGGCGGATTACGAGCGTCGCCAGACCATGACAAATGCTGAACGCTACATTACGCAGGAACTAAAAGATTTCGAGGCAAAAATCCTTGGCGCCGAGGAACGCATGCAAACAATCGAGCGCGAAATGATCGACTCGCTCCGCACGCGCATTCTTCAGGATACCGAAGCGCTTCAAAAGAACGCGGAAGCCATCGCGGTCCTCGATGTGCTCGCCAACTTCTCCACGCTCGCAACGAAGCACCGCTGGACGCGACCCAACTTCAACGAAACCGGCGAGTTTGTGATCGAGCAGGGCCGTCATCCCGTCGTCGAAAAGCTATTGCACGTTGGTGAACGCTTCACGCCGAATAGCGTGATGTTCACGCCGGGCGAGTTCGAGTTTTTTATTATTACCGGCCCAAATATGTCGGGTAAGTCGGTGTATTTGCGGCAAACCGGAATACTCGCCTATCTCGCGCACGCCGGCTCGTTCGTTCCCGCCGACCGTGCCTCGTTCCCGATTCTCGATCGCATTTTTACACGCGTTGGAGCCAGTGATAATGTGGCCAGCGGCGAATCGACGTTTCTCGTCGAGATGAACGAAGCCGCCAACATCCTGAGTAACGCTACGAAGAATTCCCTGTTGCTTTTCGACGAGTTGGGACGTGGAACTTCCACCTTCGATGGCATTTCCATCGCATGGGCGATCGCGGAATATATCCACGATAATCTTCCGGGCGCGCGAACACTTTTTGCCACCCACTATCACGAATTGAACGCGCTCGCGGACCGGAACCCACGTATTCATAATCTAAAAGTGGAAGTCCGGGAAGCGGAAGGCAAAGTCCATTTCCTTCACAAGATTGCGCCGGGATTTGCGGACCATTCCTATGGCATCGAGGTAGCCGCCATGGCAGGCATCCCGCCGGATGTCATCGACCGTGCTCGCGAGATTTTAGGTTCTTTGGAAGCCTCGGAGCTTCAGATCGCGGAAGCGAACATCCAGCGTGCCATCCCCTTCGCGCACCGCACCACCCGCGAAGAACGCGAAGCGAAGCTTCAGATGGCTTTCGCCACCGAGAGCGCCGGGACGATTGCCGGCGAGCTGAAGAGCCTCGATCTTGATTCGCTTACGCCACTCGAGGCGATGAATAAGATTGCGGAGTGGAAAAGAAACTTGGGCTAAACAACCTTCGGCGGCAAATACGCCCGCAAAATTCCGCGCATTCCTGGCACGTCGAAGCGCGTAAGCTCAAAGAGCGCCACGGCGCTTTTTTTCATTTCGATTGCGATTTCGGTTCCGCTCACAAGTACGCTTGCGAGCTTCGAGAAGAGCGGGTCGTGTCCCGCAAGCATGAGCACGCCGGAATCTTTTTTCGAGGCGATGATGGACATCGCGCTTTCGAGTCCCATGCCGGGGCGCAAGCCCGCGTTGACCTCGAATTTCGCCCGCGGCGCGAACTCTTCCGCCATGATGCGCGCTGTCTGTTCCGCGCGCGGTAAGGGGCTCGTCACAATAATTTCCGGCGGCTCGAACTCGGATTTCTTCAACAGCCGCCCCATCGCATCGGTTATGCGAATGCCTTTTTTCGAAAGCTCGCGGTCATCGTCGGTTGCGGCCGGAGTATCGGCATCGCCGTGGCGGATTAAATATAAAAGCATGATCGTCTGAACCGTAATTTATGGGATTATTGGGATTTTTGGGATGGATTAGTTCCTGTCATTCCCGCGAAGGCGGGAATCTATCCCCGCGACTGGATTCCCGCTTTCGCGGGAATGACATATTCCATGCTTGCTTGCTACCAACGGCTGCTATCCTATTCTTTGCCTTTACCGGCTGCGCCCGCAAACCGCCAGCACCTCCGCGTATAGCCGATTCCACCGCTACCACAAATTCCGTGCGAGCAATGGAAGGCAAGCACTTCCGGGTTTTTCGCGGCCCCGCCGATATTTTGGGCGACACCGCGAAAAACCTGCGGAACCCGATCTTCCGTGTGAGATAGTGCCTACCGAACTGCCTTCGTCGGCTCGGTGCGCTCGGCGGGGATCAGGCTCATCGCCGCATCGCCCGCTATTCGCTTCACGCCGGAACCGCGCACGATCCAATACGACGGCGCATAAGGCGGCCGAGCCCGGAAGAATTCAACATTATCAAATCGATTGACCCAGCCGATAAATAATGGCGGGGAATATAGGAAAGTCACCGGCTGATCCGACACAATTATGTGTTGAAGCTCATGGCTCATTTCAATCCGCCCCGCTTTGTCGGGATCAACTTCGATTGCATTCATCAACGAATCGGCCTTGGGGTCGCTGTAGGAATAAAAATTGGAACCTTTGTTCGGAATTTGGTTCGAATTCCAAAGTTGGCTTATATCGTCTTCGACTCCAGCATTGCCCACCCATCCACTCAAGGCTGCATCGTAGTTATGAGACTGCGTGTTCTCCAAAAATACGGACCATTCTATGGCCTGGACGTTCGCAATAATTCCTGCCCGTTTCAATTCGTTGGCGATGACTAGCAAAATATTCCTTCGCACGTCATTGCCGGCATTAACCTGGAATGTAAAATTAAAAGGTGTCATTACTCCGTCGATCGTTTTCTGAAGAACGCCATCCGATCCGGGCCTCCAACCATCCTGCGCCAGCAATACTTTGGCACTGTCGGGATTGTAATCCACCTCCTGCGCTGTAGGGTCATAATTCGGCTGCGTCGGCATAACGGGTCCTCCGACTTTTTTGGCGAGCCCATGAAGAACACTCTTAATTATCTCGTCTCTATTAATAAGCATGGTCAGGGCCTTGCGCACAGTTTTTGACTTGAATAATGGCCTCGCATTGTTCCAAGCGATGAAGTTGTATTGATTCATATACACGGTGTCCTTTCGCAGAAACGACAGCGATGAGGTATCTAATTGGGTCAGGTACTGATTGGGCGTAATCGCCTCGCAAACATCGATGTCCTTCGCCTTGAGGGCCGTGAGCATGGCATTCTGGTCGTTGATCGTTTTGAAGATTAGTTCATCGGGGTACGACTCTTGCCACGGGCGGTTCCGGCCCCAATAGTTGGTATCTCTTTTTAGGGTGATGCGGTCATTGGTGATCCACTGCTCGAAAATGTAGGGACCCGAGCCAATCAAAAATTTCGGGTCACGTCCATTCTTCTCGTCCTGAAACCACGTTGCAAATTCCGCCAGGGCAGGGTTGGATGAGTTCGGATTGTGTAAGTCGGCCCACGAAACCTTATCCATCAACCCCTTGGGATCGAAAATATGCTTGGGAATGATCTTCAGGTAATTAATTACATTGAGCTGGTCGTAGCGGTACTTTGAAAAGTGCAGCGCCACTTTCGTTGTATCACCATTCGGATAGTAGGCACTATCAAGCTTGCTGAACTGAAGCCTCAACGAGGACGCGTTAATGATTCGCGGGTTCAAGATGGTTTTGTAGGAAAACAGAACATCCGCAGCCGTTACTGGCTTACCGTCGGACCAGTAGGCTCCTTGGTTTATCGGAAATGTCCAGGTCAAATGATCGGCACTCTGTTCAGGCAAACCGGCCAGAAGTGGGATATAGTCATAAGTCCGAGGATTTTGCCCTGTCAAGCTCTCCCATATTTCGCTTTGAACGTAAGTTGCGGACTCGTCAGTAGAGAGATCCGGGTTTAGTCTCTGGACGTCACTCAGTACGTGCCAGACAACCTTATTTTCCGTCGATAGCCCGCTGGCGGGGCCGCCGCCACTGCTACAGCTTGAGAAAACGAATGCGGAAAGGAGGATCGCGGTGAAAGTGAGTGCTGAGTTTCGTTGTGTCATGGTCCTATAAAGAATGAGTGAATGCAAAATTACGAAAAAAGAACGGGGATAACACGGATTGGATGGATTTTCCAGATTAGCCTTCCGCAGGTAATGGCTCCGTAATCCTCCGCGAAGCATCTTTCAGCTCGACCCATTTCTCCGAGAGATAGGGAATGTATTCGGTTGCCGTAACAAAGCTCCATACATACGCGACGATCGAATAGAGCGATCCAATCGTGAAGCGGTCGAGATCGATCGAGATGTAAAGCGTCGTCAGGAACATGATAAGCAAGAAGAACCGGACGACGCCGTAGCTCATCGTCGAACGCTGGGAGTACCGGATTTCCAGGTCCGCAATCTCATTGTAGTATGCCTGGATTTTCGCCGGTTCCCTGGTTCCAAAGATATTGTATTCATCCTCATAGCGGTCGTGCAGGCGCACCTGAATCGATTCGAGCATCCGCATATAATATTTGCTGCCAAACAGGACGAGCACAATAATAAAACCGCCCACGGCCGTGAGCCGCCAATCGAACAGCGCAAGCGCAATTACGGCGCCGCCAACGGCTATCAATTGCTCCAAAAATTCCGGCACATTGTATTGAAAGAACTCGATATTATTCCATGCCATTGAACTTCGCGCCGCGACTCTCGAAAGATCCTCGCCCTGCGCAAGTTGCCGCGCAACGACATCGCTCGAAAGATCGGCGAACATCCGCGTGTAGGTGCGTGTGTCGTAAATGCGGCGGAAACCGCCCAATCCCGAATTTACCAAAAAGAGAAGTACCCACGGAATCAGCGGCGGAATAAATACTCCGATATCCTGCGTAATCAGCGTTGCGAGCGGCGGTTCCGATTTCGGCGGACTTGTTCCCGCCGGCTTCCCGGGACCAGGATTCGTGTGAGCAATTACGACCTTTCGTATCGAATCGCGTTCCGCGGCTTTGCTTAGTTCCCGTTTGCGGCGAATTCGATAACTGCGTATCGAATCTCTGCGGCGCAGCGCATGGCGGACGCTATCGATCCGGGCACGCTCCGGCGTCCCTTCAGGCGGGAGCGAAACCAGCGCGGAATCGAACTGCGAAGCCGCACGCTGCGAAGCGGACTGCTTCCTGCCCACTATAAACACGGCGGGAAACACCTGCGCCTTCGCGAGAAAAAAGGGTGCAACACCCGGGTCGGCCAGATGGGAAGGCTCAATTGCGTTAAACGACTCATCCGAATCCACAGCACGGGCAGAATCGATGGTTTTCAGTGAATCGTTGATTCTCAGCGAATCCAGCAAATGAGCCCGCACGGAATCCGCAACCTGACGAAGCTGAATATTCGTCATGCTCGAATCGACTTCCTCCTCGACACGGTTCACCTCCCGGAGGCCGTCGATCGCTTTCCCGAAGACGTAGGGCTCCGCTATTTCGGCAAAATTCTCGAATGCGACAAGCGCAAACGCGAAAATTATCTGAAGCCGGTATTGCCGGTAAAGGCGTTTAATCAGTGCGGTAGGAAGGTAACTTTTATTCCCGGATACGGCGTGACCGTTTCATCGCCGATGTGAAGCTCCGTAAGCTGTTTGCCCCGATTTGCCCGCGTGCGGAAATCCGCGTAAAACGGAATGCGCGGGGACTCCGCTTCAGATGCGGCAAAAACAGCAACCTGCCGAGAAATGGTTCAAGCCCTGCGCAAGGAGCCGCATAGGTGGCCGGAACAATCTAAAAAATCTCAGAAAACTATCAAAACCCTGCGCGCGCATTTGTACTTCATGAACTATGCCGTTTTCAAACCCATTTCGCCACTTTTTAAAACGTGGTAACTTTTTTACTCGCTTTTTTGTGGGTGGTTTTAAAAAAATGAGAAAAGTATTGCGCCGGGAATGAGGCTTAACCGACGTGCCCCTGGCACCGGGAATTATGGTTGTGCCATTTCTTCCACTTTCGTCGTCGCCTTCATAAAACTTGGCCGCGCAATCGGTTTCTTCACTTCGGTGGGAATCTCCACTTCCATCGGCAGTTCCGCGTGAACAATATTCGAAGGCACGCTTTTATTTCCCGCCAAATCGTAGGCGCGGATGTAATATTGGTAGGCAATTCCCGCGGCGGCGAGATGGTCCGTCCACATGGAGGTCGTGATCGAATAGAGGTGCTGGAACGATTTCCCGCCATCATCCGAACGCCAGACTTCGTAGCCCATTACCGCCTCATTGTCTGTAGCTTGCTTCCAGTTCAATCGAATATTTCCGGAGCGGACGAGAATTGCGAGTGGCCCGGAAACACTCCATTCCGGCGCAATTGTATCATCCGAATACGGCGCCTGAATTTCGTCTTTCGGCCAAAGCCCGCAAACGACCTGATGAAAATTCTCATCGAGCGCTTTGCAGATATTCCAATAAATGCACTTTACGATTTTGTCCGAGTTCCCGGTTCGCGCTTTTTTCGGAAGATCGGGATCGGCGAGCAGCGCGCGTGCCATGCCGATTAAATCGGCGCGCTCATCCTGCAATACTTCTTCCGCGAATTCGGGCGAGGGAATTTTTCCGGTGGCAACGACCGGCGTTTCGAATCCATGACGCCGGAGCATTCTCCGCGCCGATTCCGCCATGTGAAGATTATATCCATCGGGATATTCCATCGGCGGCATACAGCGATCGCCGGAATAGCCGGTATAAGGATAAAGCACTTCACCCTCTTTGTGAATCGCGTCCTCGAATTTCCCGCCGGCGGAAAGCGAGATATAATCCACGCCTGACTGTGCAAACTTTAGAGCAATAATCGCCGATTCTTCCGTCGTATATCCACCTTTAATGCACTCTTCTCCCAAAAAGCGCACGCCGATCGGAAAATCATTCCCTACCATCTCGCGCACTCTCTTTATCACTTGCAGCGGCAATCGCATCCGGTTGTCGAGCGACTTTCCGCCATAGAGATCGGGCCGCTTGTTGCGCTTCGAAAGAAAACTCGAAAGCGTGTAAGCATGTGCCATGTGCATTTCGATCCCATCGTATCCGCACTCGCGCGCGCGCAGCGCGGCCTGCCCGTATTGCTCGACGATAAGCTGAATATCGGCGATGGATAAATCCTCGATCTTCTGCCGCCATCCGGAGCGCGCGATCTTCAAGAAGTGAATAATTTGAGGAACCGCTTTCGAGTCGCTCGTATCGTGGATCTTTTTTGCAAGCTCGGTGAGGCCGGGCTTAAATTCATCGCCACATATCCGCAGCAGCGGCCCCGATTTCGCGGAATGCACCGCCATCGCCTCGAGCACGATAAGGCCCACTTCGCCCTTCGCAAAGCGAACGTAGCGATCGGTAATATCCTGATTGACGAACCCGTCCTCGCCGGAAAGCCGCGTGACCATCGCCGGCAGCACGAATCGGTTCGCGAGCGTCATCGCATTGATGCGGAAGGGGGTAAAAAGTTTTTCGTACAATTGTCTTAACCGTGATTGATGGGATTTATTTGATTTTTGGGATTCTTTTTCGTTCTGCCCCTGAACGTTCTGTCATTTCCGCGGCCGCGGGAAGCCAGAGCTTCGTAGTGTCAAACTCTTTTTCGCAACAATGACGGACGGATTCTCGCTCCGGCATAATGAATTCAAAAAATCCCATGCATTTCATAAATCCCAGTTCACCCCACCCCCTGCACATCCACATCGACGACCACCTTCACGTGCTGCGAAGCGAACCGCTTTTGATATTCATCGAGCGCGCCGGTAATGAGGCGGCGGATTTTTTCGCCGTTGGGATCTTGCTTCTTGAAATTCTTGATGATGAGATGCCAGCGAAATTCCCCACGGAGTTTCGCAATCGCTGGCGGCGCGGGGCCCATGCGCTCATAGAATGAAGCGTGTTCCGGAAATAGCGTGGCGAATTCCTCGGCGCGTTGCTTCGTTGCAGCTTCGTGCAGGCCGCGGAACTCGATCAGGATCAGGCGGCTGAACGGTGGGTAATGCAATGCTTCGCGATCTTTTAGTTCCGATTCGAAGAAGGCGTCGTAATCGTGACGGACGGCCATGTCGATGGCGGTATTGGTGGGCTGCAATGTTTGAATGAGCACTTCGCCTGCGAGTTCCAAACTGCGTCCCGCACGTCCGGCGACTTGCGTGAGTAGTTGGAATGTCCGCTCGCTCGAGCGAAAATCAGGAATATTCAGGCTCGTATCCGCGCTGATGACGCCCACTAGCGTCACGCGCGGAAAATCAAGGCCCTTCGCCACCATTTGCGTTCCCAAAAGAATGTCCGCCTCGCCGCTTGCGAACGAAGAGAGTATTTTTTGATAGGCGCCTTTGCGCGCGGTGGTGTCCAAATCCATGCGAACGATCTTCGCTTCCGGGAAGGCTTTTGCAATATCTTCTTCGACGCGTTGCGTGCCCGTTCCGCCCAATCGAAGCGTTTCCGCGCCGCACGTGGAGCAGGTCTTCCGTTTGGGAACCACGTAGCCGCAATAATGGCAGCGCATCTGGTCCTTCTGGCGATGATAGGTGAGCGTGACCGAGCAATTGGGGCACATCTCTGCATTGCCACACGTCGTGCATTCGAGATAGGTTGAATATCCGCGCCGGTTCTGGAAGAGAACGATTCCCTCCTTGCGACCCAGTCTCAATTGCATCGCTTCGCGTAGTTCCGGAGTGAGCGCGATCTTCGCTTTGGCAAAATCGCGGCGGTTTTCCGCAGTGCGAAGATCAACAATCTTCACGTTCGGCAATGCCGCTTGTTTTGCGCGCTTCGTTAGGCGTAGGAGTTCGTACTTTCCTTCCCGCGCGTTGTAATAAGATTCCACGCTCGGCGTGGCACTGCCAAGCACAGCAACCGCCGTGAGCATTGCGGCACGAACGATGGCCGCATCGCGCGCATGGTAGCGCGGCGTTTTATCGAATTGCTTGTAGGTCGCCTCGTGCTCTTCATCGACGATGATGAGTTTTAAATCCCGCACGGGTGCGAAGACGGCGCTTCGCGCGCCAATGGCAAGCTTTGTCCGACCCTCGGCAAGCGAGCGCCAGGCCGAGGAGCGCTCGCCGAGCGACATCCGCGAATGTAGCACCGCAATCTCCGAAGCGTTCGCAAGGCTTAACCGCTTGCGAAAACGTTCGATCAGTTGTGGCGTAAGCGCGATTTCCGGAACGAGAATAAGCACGCCGCTCCCTTCCGCGAGAACTTTTCGCGCAAGCGAAATATAGACTTCTGTTTTGCCGGAGCCTGTTACGCCGTGCAGCAAAAAGGTTTTCGGCTTTCCTCCATCCAGCGCGTCACCAATTTCGCCCACGGCAAACTGCTGTTCGAGCGAGAGAGAAATGTTGGAAATATCTTCCTCGCTTGCGGCAATCATCAAGGAAGGTATTTCGGAAGATTGCTTTTCTCGCTGCCGGGTAACGATATAACCTTTTTCCCGAAGCGCCTTGAAGGTGCTTTGTGTCGCTCCCGCTTTTTTTATGAGAAGCGGCGCGCTGAGCGGCGCATCGGGCGCGATCTGAGCTTGCTGCACGAGTGTCAGCAAGATATTTGCCTGCCGCGGCGCTTGTTTTTCCAATTCATTCAACACTCCCGAGAGTCGTTCGGAACCAATTGCAAGCTCCGGCGAGAGTTCCACGACGGTTTCCTTCTTCACGGATGCCTGCCGCGCGAGGGGCCGTTCGATTTTCACAAATCCCACATCTTCCAAAGCATGAAGCGTAGCATAAAGATTTTTCGCATTGGTGGCTTTCGAAAGCCGGTCAATCGAAAGACCCTCCTCATGTTTTAAAATCTCTTCAAGCACTTCTCGCCGCCGTGGGCTTAAGTCCCGCTTGTCGTTTAAGCCCTTGCCTTGTTCAGTTAAAAAAACCCGCGCTTTCGTTTCTGGCTTCAATCCTTCGGGTAGTGCGGCGGCCAGCACATCGCCCCAGGAGGTGAGATAATACATCGCCAGCCACTTGGTCCATCGAAGGAACTCTTCATCGAAGACGGGTGCGGGATCGAGCACATCGGAAATCGGGCGAACGTTCGTCTTAACGGAGGGCGGTTCCCGCTTCACTTCAACGAGCACGCCCGTCTTTTCGCGCTTGCCAAGCGGCACGAGGACGCGCGAACCAACTTTCGCTCGATCCAAAAGTTCTTCTGGAATCGAATAGGTCAGGCCTTCGCTGCCGCCGGAATGAAACTTAAAAGGGAGCGAAAGGGCGACAATACCAAAGAGCGAAGGCGTGGTCTCAGGCCGTGTCACTCGTCTTTTCCCCGTCACCCTTCGCCACGCGCTCCATAATAAGCTGCTTCATTTTTTCTTCAACCTGCTGGTGGGCCGTGCCTCGAACGATTAGTTCCAACTGCGGGCAGAAGGCGGAATACACTTGCTCGCCTTGACGGCGAACGAGGATTTCATATTCTTTATCACCAATGAGCATAATATTCTATTTAACTAATTCTGGTTCTTCCTGTGTGATCTGTGGCGCCAGGTTTCGCTCGCGAGAAAGTCCTGCCGCCAAGCGAATGCCATCGAGGACAAGGTCCGGAGCGAAGTGAGTTACCATTTCCGTACGGCCCTCGAAAAGGCGCGAAAGCCCGCCAGTTGCGCAAACGATCGGTTCCTCCTTCGGAAACGCGGCCATCGCCAATCGTTTCACCAAGCCTTCGAATTGTGCCAGGCCGCCATAGAGGATTCCGGATTGAACGCTTTCGATGGTTGTACGCCCGATAATACTCGCAGGGAACGATAGTTCGATGGCGGGAAGTTGCGCGGCGCGTTGCGCAAGTGCCTCCGCGCCGAGTTCCAAACCCGGCGAAATCGCCCCACCCAGATAGAGGCCATCCGCGCCGATGCAGTCGTACGTGGTTGCCGTTCCCATATCGACGACAATGGCCGGGCGATGTTCGCGCTTTCCCCATAGTTGGTACGCGGCAAGCGCGCCCAGCAGCCGGTCGGTTCCCAACTCATCCGGTCGCGGGTAGCCAATGCGGAGCGGGATGTTGCTGCTGGTGAGCACGATAATCGTCGCGTGCGCAAACATTTCGTGCAGGACGACGATGATCTCGTCCGTCGCCCACGGCACAACGGAGGCGAGTGCGATCGTCTCCGGAGGAAGGATTCCAGCCAACGGCACGTCCAGCGTCTCTCGGGTGAGCGGGCGGTGTGTCAGCGTGCGAGTTGGGATATCGAACCGCTTTTCGATGCTTCCAACCGCATCCGGCAACGCCTCGGCGAAGATGCCGAGCGAAGTCGTCGTGTTGCCGATATCAACGGCGAGGAGTGCCATACGGCATTCGCTAACCAAAATTCTTAGCTAACCATTCTGTTGTTTCCACAAAAGACTTCCGCTTCGAATGACATGAAGAACACCGGCGGCGTCTCGCAGGCGCATCGCGCCCGATTCGTCCAGCCCCTCGTAGTGCAAGCCTGAACGGCGCTCGTCTCCTTCGGCCACTTCCAGCGAGGGGATTCTAGAAAGCCAATGCAGCTCTGCTTCAATACGCGCCAGGAGTTCTGAGACTGGCGCGACGAACAGTTCCGTTTCGAGCACGCTTAGAATTCGGTCGCGAAGAGTTACGATGGGAACGTCTATTCCATCGATGAAAAGGGCAGTGGCGATTCCTTTCAGTTCGGCTGGGAACGACTGCTGTCTGACATTTATGCCGATTCCAATAATTGCCGACCGCATGGCCGCGCCTTGCCATTGTGCTTCGAGTAATATTCCGCACACTTTCTTATCGTTCAAAAGAATATCGTTTGGCCACTTGAGGCGAAATTCAGCTTGCGTTCCATTCGGTTGTCCCGTAAGATTCCGAAGCGCCGAAAGCACGGCGAGCGCAGCACGATATTGCAAAAGATGCGCGGGATCGGGAATGTTTGTCAGCACGACGCTCATCAGCAGTGAAGCGCCCGGCTCATCGTCCCAAACTCGCCCGGAGGCACGCCCGCGGCCAGCGGTCTGATGCTTCGCGATAATCACTTCGCCATGTCGCGCTTCGCCACGGGCAAGGCGTTCGCCTGCCAGCGTGTTCGTTGACGCGAGTTCATCGAATTCCAATAAATTCCACACGGGGCCGTGTCCTGTGTACGGAGTGCTAAGTCCTGAGTCTTGAATGATCAGCGGAAAAACAAACGAAAGTCTTGTGAAGTGCATTCTGCTCTTCATCTGTTGACCACGCTTGGCAACCGAACTCAGCACTTAGCACTTCAGAAACTTGCTTGTCTATAAATTTGGCGGCGCGCTTGCGCGTTCGAAGCGCGGCATCGAGGCACTGGTGAAAATTCTTCGCGAGGCTTCCAAGCGCGAAGCCGCGCGCGCACGGAGGAAGAGCAGGGTCGAGGGAACCTACGGCATCGTCCTCGTCACGAGCGCCATCGGCCACACGACGCGCCAGCTTTCGCGCGCCGCGGAGCTGGCCGAGGAGGGCCGACTGGCCGATGCGGAAGATGCACTTGCGCGTATCATCGAACAGCACAAGCAGCTCGCGGCAACGTTGCACCTCGAATCCGAAGATGAGCTTTCCGAACCGGCTCGAATGCGATCGCAAGCGAAATCGGCGGATGGCTCGAAGGCGTGGCGATCGTTCGGGAACTCTCGCCGCGAAGCCGCGATGCGATCCTTGCCAGCGGCGAACGGCTCGGTTCCGCGCTCATCGAATCGGTACTGCGCGATCGGGACCTTGCGATTCATCCCATTCACGCCCAGCATCTTATCGTCACGGATGAACAGTTCGGTCATGCGCGGCCGATCTTCGAGGAGATTGCACGCCGAGCGGAAAAGCTCATCGTCCCCCAACTGCGAAAAGGCAATATCGTCATCGTCGAAGGCTTCGCAGGTGCGACGCTCGATGGAATCACGACGACGATGGGCAGCGAAAGTTCCGATCTCACCGCGACGCTCCTCGCCAGCGTCCTCGGCGCGGAAGAAGTCGTGATTTGGAAAGTGCTGCCGGGCCTTTACACCGCCGACCCGGAACTCGTAAAAACTCCAAAACTTATTCGTTCCCTCAGCTTCAACGAAGCGGAAGAAATCGGCCGGCGCGGTTCCCGCATTTTGTTCCCTTCCTTCGCCCACCCGCTCGTGGATGGCGATACGCTGCTTCGCATCGCAACGCCATTCGGACATGTCGCACGGCATACACTTCTTCAACGCGAAGTTTCGCCGGCACGCAAAACCACGGCGCTGGCGGTAGCCCTGGAACCGCATCTCGTTCCCATCTCGCTTACGAGTAATTCCAGTCCATCCGCCCGGCCGTTGCGTGGACCATCCTCCGCCGAAGCGCTGCTGCAAAGTTCCATCATCTCCTGGACGTCCGGCGATGAAATTCATGCCTTGGTCCGAAGGGAAGAATGGCGTGCAGCGGTCAGGAACTTATCGTCCGCCGGCCAACGCACGCATCAGGGCGAACCGCTGGCCGCGATTTCGCTCGTCCTGCGCCGCGCCGAAAATGATAATGCTTCCGCGCTCATCGCACTTCTTACCCGCAGTTTAAAGGCGTTCCATCTCCACGGAATTCTAAATTTTCATCGAAGTCTTATCGCGCTGGTCGATGATGCGGAAGCACTCGCCGCACTGAGCAAATTGCATCACGATTTATTCGAGTAGCTCGTGGAGCGCTATGATAGATTTTGTTGAAAATAAAGGACTTACAGTCTTTTTTTTGAATTTATAATTCATGAATCGCTTGCCCTGAGCCTGTCGAATGGGCACCATTCTCTTGAAAGCTAATTCTTTACGCAAATGGGTGCCGATCGTGTGTGTAAATTCATAATTCATTGAAAACTATCAAAATCTTCTGAACTCGCCAATTCGCGTAATCTCGTTCATGAACGATGCTTCCCGCTCTCAATGAGCAAACGCAATCTCAATTTGATAGCCAGATAGGTGCCCATAAAAGCCAGTGCAAACATAATACATTCGAATGGCAAAGTCAAGAGGACGCGCAATTATTTCTGAATTTTTCGCCGGACATTTCCACGCAGCCCCAGCGGGGCAATATATTTGTAGCCTGAGCCTGCCCTCAGCTTGACTGGGGGGTGAAGCAAGCATCGACCGTCCCGAGGAATCGAGGGATGCGCGCGGAACCCGGGGCTAGCGGTTTTTTTAATAGCCAGAGTCCCGGAGGGACGGCATATTTCCCCTGAAGTGAGAGTGGAGTTGGGCGCAAGAAATTACATTAATTCTTTTGTCGCAGCAATAATCGCGTTCAACTCACGGCGCGATTCGGAGTCGCCGTAGATGAAGGTCGAGGTGAGGTAATCCCAGTCTTCTTTTGTAAGGCCGTAAAGTTCCTTCGCAACGATTGCTTCGATCTGCGCACGAACCGCAACGGGATCGATCTTCTTTTTCTTCCCGAGTTCAGAAAAATAGCCTTTTGAATCGTTTTCCAGCATCAGTTGCCGCGAAAGTTCCACTATCTTTGTTTTCTGCGCGGCTTTAGCCATCGGAATGGGCATCTCATATAGGAAGCTGATCGAAACGTGCGAGGATATTTTATTACGGATGTAGTAATTCAATGCGAGCGAGTTCAAAAGAGCGAGCAAGTAAAGCACATCGTCGCGAGGGATTAATTGCTGCACTAATTTACCCTTCTTTATGGCGTATTGATAATTGACGAGATAATTAATGGTATTACCTACGAATGCATTTCTTCGGTATCAGTGAGCCAAGAATGCTTCGCTCGTTAGTAGAGCTTCCTACATCCCTTACGCCGAGTCGATAATCGTCTAAATCCAATTTAAATTTCGTGAGATCGGCTTCTTCGGCTGCTTCTCCAAACCGTTTGAGGCGGCTCGCCATCTTTCGCCGAATTTGCTCTTCACCTTTTCCGCGAGTGATAAAGAAGCGTGGCTCTTCAAAATTTGAACAGAACTGATGGATCATTTTGCCTTCAAAAAGTGGGAAAGAATCCAGTTTGCGGGCTTCCTTCATGTTCGCGCGAATGAAGAGTCCGCTATCGTTCGTCATGTGGATTTCAGTGTAGAACCGGTAGCCTAATTCCTGCATGATCGGATGCTCACCGCGAATGCGCTCGCAAATCTCACGGTCCCGCTCGGAGCGGAATTCCATAATTGCGAGATTGATAGGTGAAAACCGGTCAATCTCCGAAACGGAATAACTAACGGGCTCCAGATTGTAAAGATCGTCAGGGTGATGCAAATAAAATCGACCTTCGAATTTCGCCTCATCACTACTTTTTCTTTTCTCTATCAGCAGAATTGAAAACTTGAATTGTGGATGAACATCGGGAAATAACTTTGTCCGCTTCAGTTCTCCCTTAATTTCAGCATCATATCCTTTATTTTCAAACGAATTGATTTCATCCAAGGTGTTCTCTCTCAAGACGAATTCTCTCAATTCCTTACACCCCACATCGGTCTGAAATCCGGATTGAATGAGAATAGCAACAATGCCATTCGGCTTTACGAGATCAATGTCGCGTTCGAGGAAGTATTTGTAAAAGTTGGGATCGCCTTTGCCTTGATGGTTATAACTCATCCGAAGAAAATTGGAATATTCCGCATAGTGCCGCTTGTACTCATCCCATCCGTTCGCAAAGGATGGATTCTGATTTAACTCATTTTTGAACCATTCAGAAAACTTTACGATGTCGTGTGATCCCTTAGTGATGTAATTGTATTCTCGGTGCGCGTACTCTTTGCTTACAGGTTTAAGCGCATCCCAGGGCGGATTACTGATGGAACCATTGAACCCTCGCGTCTCTTCAGGCAATGGGTTCCCATCACGATCGAAATAAGCAAAAAAGAATTCGAGCGCGATTAGGATGGGCCGTTCGATTTCCGGCAATTCGCGCTGCAATCGTTCCCGAATTGCCTTCCTGATAGTAACGGCCTCGACAATGCGATCCTGCTCGAACGGATTGGCAATATAGCCTTGCCGAATTTCACGGAGCCGAACAATCTCATTTTTGAATTCTCGGCTGAGAATCTCGATCTGTTTTTCAATTGCGAGATCGGCCAAGCTGTCGCCACAGGCGAAATTGAGTTCAAGATCGGGCAGAATATGATCGATCTTCTCTTTTCGAAAACGGCGATAGTTATAAATTCGCGGACGAAGCTTGACGGCTTCTTTCCACATATTTGTTTTTGCGGTGTCGAGCGCGCGTTCATCGATGTCGGCAGCAAAGATGTGCCGAAGAATCTGTTGAGCGATGAGTGTTAATCGCTTATGCGGTCCGATATTGTGCCGGTCACGGAAGCGCGCAGTTTCGCCAAAGACTTTCGGCTGTTTGTCAAACGATTCCGTAGCGGTATCTTCGATCCAGGAGGTATGCTCCGTAATTCGCTGGTATTGCAGGTCGATCTCGCGGAGCACCTTAATTAAAAAGCTCCCACTGCCGCTCGTGGGATCGATAATTCGCAGTTCATATAACTGCTGCATGAGCGTTTCAGCCAGCTCGAAATTCGGATGGTCCTTATCGAGAGCGGCAATAATGCCGTTGACCAATGGCTCGAAAACATCCTGCACGATCTTCCGCGCCATATAGACCGTAAGCGGCCGAGGCGTATAATAAACGCCGCTATCTTTCCGATGTTCAGCGATGAACGTCTCGTAAGCTTTGCCGAATACGTCTTCATCGATGTGGCGATAGTTATAGTGCGCAAGACCTTGTGCGAATTCTTTTTCCCAGCGCCCTGTGCCGAGCATCGCTTCAAACGTATTGCGGAATTTAGCGACATTCGTCGGGTCTTTATCGACATAATCCCAAAACAGTCCCTTAAATAACTCGGTATCGTAATGGACGCCGAAAAACTCTTCGATTTCGTTGAAGAAATTCGTGATAAAGCGGACGATGTCTCGCTCTTCCCAGCGATCTTTCCATCGAAGATACGTATCGGTCAGGAACCGAAAGTCGATGAGACTGTAATCTTCAAGCGTTTTAATAAAAATGACCTTATTAAGCAGCAAGACGATCAGTTCTCGCTTCGTCTTTCCTTCCGGGAGTATCATCTTTACTTCCTGAAAGTACTCATGCCATTTCTTGAGGTCTGCAAAAAATTGCTCGTCGAGATCGGGACGAATGCCTTGATCTTCAACGCGCCTGATCGCATCCCAAATGTTGTCCGAGTCACGGAATCTGCGAAGGAGATCTGGGAACGGTTCCTCGAAGAATGGTTGGAATTTGCCGATCGCCTCGCGATTGAAAAGATAGGCATTCCGTAAATCGGTCAGAATAACATAATCATTTTTGAATAGATACTTTCTAATTTGATCCTGATGGCGTTCCCATTTCGCAGGAATTGCTTTTAAGATGCCGACGCCATCATCGAGATAGAAAAGCGGCTTTAATTCAATGAGGACTGGTTGTGAGTTCTCGTCTTTCAGGACATAATCGACGAAGCCCGAACCGATGTTAACTTCCGGCACGGCCGTTTTGCCCAAAACATCTTCGAGAAGCCTATCGAAGAGGTTTTGAACCTGTGTTTCGGGCTTTCCGGAACTTCCTAAGTCGTTGATAAATCGCTCAAGTTGAGCGTAACGTGTTTCGACGGCGGAAAAACCCGGCATCGGTAAACGAATCTCCTTGAGAGAAACGATCTTTTCTAACTCACTGAGAATTTCGTCAGGCGAAAGTTTTCGATGGGCCGGCATTAAATAGTAGAACGGAGGAATTCAGAAATACTATCCTACAAAGTTGAATTCTTTTTGGCAGGCTTGAAACGTGACAGAGGGTTCGTTGCCATTGACGCAATATGCCGCCCCTCCGGCACTCCGCCTCTATAAAAACGTCAAACCCCCGGTTGAAACCGGGGGCTGCAACTATTTCGTCCCGCTGGAACTTTGGGAATTAAAACAATCGCTAGCCGTGGGTTGAAACCCACGGCTACAAATATTTCGTGCCTACGGCACTTCGGCGCCGCGGATTCTTTACTCGAACGTTGCCACCCCGCCTCGATCCGTCTCGCCCGGCTTGGCTTGCGGGACGGGCTCGCCGGCGCTGACTTTCTCATTCAGGCGTTCCACCGCACCGGTCAGCGGCATCTGCGTGCCGTGGCCAAGTTCCTTCATCGCGGATTTCGTCATGATGTTATCGATGAGCCTGTATTCTTTCGCCTGCTCGGGGGACATGTAGTTATCGCGCTCGGCATCTTTCGCAATTTGTTCGACTGACTTGCCGGTGTGCTCCGAGTAGATGCGGTAAAGTTCCTCGCGAATACGGAGCATCTCTCTCGTATAAATTTCGATGTCCGTCGCCTGGCCCTGCGTTCCGCCCAAGGGCTGGTGGATCATGATGCGCGAATGCGGCAGCGACGTACGCTTGCCCGCCGCGCCGCCCGCGAGCAGGAGCGAGGCCATCGAGGCCGCCATGCCGAGGCAGATCGTCGCGCAGTCCGGCTTGATGTACTGCATCGTGTCGTAGACCGCGAGGCCCGCCGAGACGGAACCGCCCGGCGAGTTGATGTAGATATTGATGTCACGATCCGGGTCCTCCGATTCGAGAAACAGCAATTGCGCGATGAGCAGCGAGGAGACGTTATCGTCGATCGGCGTGCCGATAAAAACGATGCGCTCTTTCAGTAATCGCGAATAAATATCGAAGGCACGCTCGCCGCGCGGCGTCTGCTCCACGACCATGGGCACGAGGGCCATTTGGTGGGGTATGGGGTATGGGGTATGGATTATGGGGTAATTCATTTCAAAAAATTCTTTTGTCAATTGCGTCCTTGCTCTCCCTAAAGCGGAATAAATTCAGGCTTCTCAGAATGACGAAAACCCGAAGAGATTATTGTGCCAGAAGAAACAATCACGGCAATCCCAATAATCCCATAAATCACGGTTCAGACAATTCATACGATCTTAAATTTCTCCCGCAGCCGCGCCGTCAGCTTTTCGGTGGTGAGCCGATTGCGAATTGTATCGTGCTTGTTGTAGTACTTGAGCAAGTTCTCCTTCGGCAATCCATATTTCGCGGATTCTTCTTCGGCGAGTTTTTCCAAATCGTCGTCCGTCACTTCGATGCCTTCGGACGTGATGAGCTTATCGCGCAGCATCACCCACTTGCCGCGGGCTTCGGCGATGGGCTGGTATTGCTCGCGAAATTGATTCTCGTCAATGCTGTAGTTTGCCGGGAACCCGCGCCGGACGTTCTCCTGCTCGCGCTCTTCGAGCATCTGCCCTAAGATCGCATTCGTGATCGCGTGCGGCACTTCAAACGGATTCATGTCGATGAGCTTCGCGACCATCTTCTCTTCCAAATCCTCTTCGATGGCCTTCGCGGCCGATTGTTCGAGGCCCGTGTGAATTTCGTTCCGGAGTTCTTCTTCGGCCGTGAATTTATCCTCCGACACTTTTTTGATAAAGGCCGCATCGATCGGCGGCAGAATCACTTTCTGAGCTTCGAGGATCGTTATGCCAACGCTTCCTACTTCCTCTTTCATTAGATCCGTGCCGGGTTCGCGTTTGCGGTGCGGCAGCGTGACCGTCGAGTTCTGGCCGACTTCCATTCCGAGAATCGCTTGCTGCAATTCGGGAATGATTTCTGGATCGGCGAGATAAATTTCGGTTTGCTCCGAACGTCCGGCCTCCTGACCTGCCGGGAAACCATCCTCCGTGGCAAGCTCCGTCATTTGCATCTTAACGATGGTGTGAACATCCTCGACTTTCGAGACCTGCTCACGCTCGGCCATGCCAAACCGCAGGCGCTCGATGCGATCGGTTACATCGGCATCCGTAATTTCGAGCTTTTTCTTTTCGATTTCGACACCGGTGAAATCCTTAATATGAATATCGGGCTGGATTTCATACATGATGCGAAAATGTGCGCCTTCGCCCGGATGGCGATGCAAATCCGTCATAACGGGCGCGCCGAGCGGCTCGATCTTTAGTTCCTCTGACGCTTCGCGGAATTTTTCCTGGCCGAGTTTTTCCAGGGCGTCGCCTTCGATGGCGTCGCCATGCATTTTTTTGATGAGGCCGATCGGCGCCTTGCCGGGGCGAAAGCCTGGCAGCGAAAGCCGGGGCCGCATGGTGCGAAACGCATCATCGAATGCTTTCTGCACTTCAGCCTCATCGACTTTAATTTCCAGTTCGCGGCCAATCGGCCCGTGCTCGTGTATGGTAGTAGTCATTCGTAGGGTATAGGGTTTAGGGTATAGGGTTTGGGGTGAAAGTATAGAACTCTATACCCTAAACCCTATACCCTCCCCGTGGTGCCGGAGACAGGACTTGAACCTGCACATCTTGCGATACGAGATCCTAAGTCTCGCGCGTCTGCCAATTTCGCCACTCCGGCCAGCACGGTGCCGGCACCGCACGGTGCGCGATAAACGCCGCTGCGCCGCGGTTCGTTGCAAACGGCACTTCGCTCAAACCCCCGATTTTTTTCGTATATTTGTAAGAGTTTCGTCTCCACTTTTTCGTGAACGTCTCTGAGAATAATTCGCATTGCCATCTCCGCATTTGTGGTGTTCGTTGCTGCTCGTGTGGCTTTGGCGCAAACGAGGACGAGAATCGACCCTTCTCAGCCGCCCGGAGCCCTGCCGTTACGAAGCCATAATATCGGGCATGAGCGGGATTCAATCCATTCCGCTCATTATTCAGCCATAAGATAAAATCCGACTGAGTGAGAGACTCCGAAGTGCACTCCGGGAATATATTTCCCGTGCCCCGTGGTTGCTTGTGGCATGTTATCCGATGCAATTTTAAAGAACATTACGCATGCCCGGACGCACGGCGAGAATGGCTCGCGGCTCGCGCTGCCGGAGTATCAAAATATTGGCGAGCTGCTCTTTCGCCAAGCTCGCCAGTATGATACGAAGCCATATCTCATCTTTTACGATCTTACCGGAACCCGAAGCGAATATTCCTACAAGGATTTTTTCATGCAGGTTTCGCAATGCGCGAATGTGATGCGCGCGCGTGGCATCCGCCGTGGCGACCGCGTCGCCACGATCAGCCACAACCATGCGGATACCGTCATCCAATATTTCGCGGCCTGGCTCATGGGCGCGTGCATCGTTCCTGTAAGCCTTTCAGAAGACGATCATCGCATCCGCTATATCTTAGAAAATAGCCGTGCGAAGCTGGCCTTCCTGAGAGCCGATTATGCAGAGCGAATGCTGCCTTTGATCCAAGCCGTCGAATCGGTCGGATCGGTTGTATTGTGCAGTGAAGAATTCGACGAAGCGTTAAGCGCCGCTGCTCCCTTCTTTTCGAGCGAGGAAGCAGTCACGCTGGAAGACGAAGCGCTCATTGTCTATACCAGCGGGACGACCGGGAACCCAAAGGGCGTAGTCCTGACGCAGCACAACCTCCTCGCCGATGCCAAGGGCATCACCGAATGGCACGGCATGACGAATGCCCAGCGCATGATGTGCGTACTTCCGATTCACCACGTCAATGGTACGATCGTAACCCTCGTAACCCCGATGTATTTTGGGGGAACCATCGTGCTCAACCAGAAATTTCAGTCGGAGCATTTCTTTGAAAGAATTGCTGCGGAGCGGGTAAGCGTGGTAAGCGTTGTGCCAACGCTGCTTGCATTCTTAATAGAATTTTATCGGACCGATCCGTCGGATCAGAAGCATACTACTCCCAAAATTCCTCCCTCATTGAGACATATCATCTGCGGCGCGGGACCGCTCACCGTCGAGCTGGGGGCGCAGTTCGAGGATATGTTTGGCATTCCGATCGTGCACGGCTATGGCCTCAGCGAGACGACGTGCTACTCGTGTTTCCTTCCCATCGATCTCACTCCCAAAGAACACCGGCAGTGGATGCGCGATTTCGGTTATCCATCGATCGGCGTTGCGATTCCGCAGAACGAAATGATGATTGCTGACGAATCGGGCCGGCAACTTGCCCCGGGCGATAAAGGCGAAATCGCGATTCGCGGCGAGAACGTGATGAAATACTATTACGAAAACGACGAAGCCAACGAGAATACGTTTAGTTATGGCTGGTTTCGTTCCGGCGATGAGGGATTTTTCCAACTGGACGATCGCGGCAGGAAATTCTTCTTCATTACAGGCCGCATTAAGGAGCTAATCATCCGCGGCGGAGTGAATATCTCGCCCCTCGAAATCGACGAGGTGCTCGCGCGGTGCCCCAATGTGAAAACCGCAATCGCCGTGGGTTTCGAGAATGATTTTTATGGCGAGGAAGTGGGTGCGTATGTGCAACCGGTTGAAGGCACCGTCCTCACGGCGGAAGAAGTAATTGCCCATTGCCGCAAAGAACTTCCGTTTGCGAAATCGCCGAAGGCCGTCGTCTTTGGCAAGGACATTCCCGTCACGAGCACGGGCAAATATCAACGAAACAAATGCAAGCCCCTATTTTTCGATTGGAAGGCCGTCCAATTCAGGAAATCCTCGTGAGGTCATTCTTCGGAAATTCCAAAAACGCCAAAATCGCTCTCGAATTCGCGACTTGAACGCACAAGCACATGCAGCAGAAGTTCACTGTCGGTGATCTGCGTGTTTTCCAGGCGCATGTAGCGGTCGAGCCACTCATCGAAACGGCATACTTCGCCGACATCGAGTGCGCGAATATCGCGCGAAATGGATTCTCGTCTCGGAAATGAGTTCATGGAAGCCCTCCTTGAATTTAATGCCGCTCCTAAAACGTTCAAAAGGCAAAAATATTTCATCTTTGTTCGAAATTGTTAACCCAAGACGGACGGCACAGCCCGGATTAATAATTTGTTACGAATTACGGACGCCGGTGTTTTACGATTCCACACAACCCATATCAGCTTGCTTTACTCCATTATGACTTTTCGCGTTCTCCTTCGAATCGCAGCTTCCGCGATTGTTCTCGTTTTTCTTTGCGCAATTTCGCCATATACAGCCGAGGCCCAATGGCATGCGGATTCTACCACCAACACGCCGGTTTGCGATACCGTCGGCCAACAGGATATGCCCAAGGGCTGCTCCGATGGCGCGGATGGGGCTATTTTCGTATGGGAAGACGCCCGCAATAGCACATATCAAGTTTATGCGCAGCACCTCGATGCCGCCGGCCATGCTACGTGGAAGAGCAATGGCATAAAGGTATCGACGCTCACACGCGGCAGCTATTCGCAAACCAATCCAATCATTTCCACCGACGACAGCGGCGGGGCGTATATCGTTTGGCTCGATGGCCGGTACAGTACCGCAAACGGAACCTGCATCTACGCGCAGCACATTCGCGCAGATGGCAGCCAGGCGTACCCCGATAGCGGGCTGGCGGTGGGTATCGCGCTCAATAGCGGCTGCGCCAACCCGGCGCTTTGCGACGATGGCCGAGGCGGCGCTTATGTGGCATGGGAAGATAGCCGAACATCGATCGTTGGCTCACGCCCGGATCTCTGGATGAACCGCCTTTGGCCGGGCGACGTAAAATTCGGGCTCACCGTTACCGGGGAAAAGGGTATCGAATCGAGCACATATAATCCTTTTACGCACAAGACCACCTATTCTTTTACAGACTCGAGCGCAAACTTTCAGCAATACGTATTGGGACTTTCTCTCGTAATACCCGGAAAAGGTACCTATGTGATCTCAGCGGTTCCCAGCACCACGAAGCTCACGCTGAAAACCTATCCTTCGAACGGCACATATTCCTATTACATCCCCGGCCTCACCGGCGTGCCGCTCGATACATTCCAGAATAAGCAGACCGCCCCACAGCTTGTAAGCGATGGCACCGGTGGCTGCTATTGCGTGTGGATTAGCAACGCTTCGGTTCCCAATGGAATTTTTGGAACCCGACTGGATACGACGTGTACCGCGCTCTGGGATCCCGCCCCGGGACAGGATATTTGATTTATAAGAGCTCTAGTACTTCCAATCCTTCCAAGAATGTTTCGATCAGTCGCGATGGCAACGAACTTATTCTGTCGTGGGAAGTAACGAACTCGGACAATAGCACCCAGCAAGTTTATGCGCAGCGTATGCGCAACACCAGTCTTTACGACACGTCCTTCGAGTGGAGCAATCAGGCCGTCGATGTGACGAGCGATGGAATCGACGATCATACGAGCCCGCGCGTCTTTAGCGACGATTCCACGATGAACGGTGCACGCGGCCTGCTCATACCCTTTATGTTTAACGAACCAGGTTCCACGGACGATCTCGATCCATCGATGATGCGTGTCCTCGGCAGTGGCGGAGACCTTATGCCCCCGCCCGGCAATGGATTTTGGTACTTCGCACAGAAGCCGCACGCGCAGAGTGGCCTGCGCTCCGTAAAAATTACCGACGACAGCGATGGCGGCACCCATACCAGCATCCTCGCAGTATGGAACGATGCACTGGGATGGTACGGACACGATGATCTATGCACAACGCCTCGATCGGGACGGACGAAAATACTTCCCAACGCTCAACACATCCAGCCGATGGGGCCAAGCCATTTCGGGCGATTCCTCTGCAACGCGCCGATGGACGGCGAAGCAAGTCACGCTCGTTCCGCGAGACAACGGCGCCATCGCCGCCTGGACCGATTTCCGCAACGGTAATGCCGATATCTATGCGCAACTCATTCCGGGAGACGGCATTTTCAGCATTCCGACAGATTTAGTTCCGCCGCTCTCGACGGTTCTATCGCAAAGCGGAAGTTTCGATGGCAGCATTTGCAACTCCCGATGTACCGATCTGTTGGCGTCGGACACCGGTTCCTCGAAAACGGGGATTGCTTCCCTCACGGCTGGCACCATTTTGAATATGAAGGTGACCATCCCAAAATTTACCTCCGGCGTGGATTCGGTACCGTTCAATGTGTGCGTGATCGATTCGATGTTCGATGGCTCCGCATCGGTTGCAATCGTCGATGGTGCCGGCAACAAGAAAATGGAAACGGTGACCTATTGCACGATTCCGGATACGCTTGCCCCGGCTATAACATGGGATAGCGGTTCAGCACCCAATTGGCTGAATCTTCATTTCGCTGAGAATCGGCCGTGGGATCGTGGTTTGGATTCGATCGCGGCGTTCGAATCGCAACGAATGTAACCTTCACGCCCGCGCTCAGTACGTTCAAAAAGCTCGCGGCGTAAAGCGACACAAAATGTGATCGTTTCCATACCGGATCCAACGCAGCCATCGAGTTTCGCAGATTCAGGCAACGCGATACGGTTGGCAATGTGAGCGTGCTCGATACCTTTGTGCGCTCGGCGGCTGCCTGTCTCGCCCGCATCAGAGGACTGTATGACGCTTCTCGGTTGTTCCCAACCCTTCGGCGAGCGCGATGATGGTAACCATTACTGGCGCGCCGGATGCGGACGTTTCCGTCTTCGATATGTTAGGCCGTTCTGTGGCCGCATTTCCACGTAGCCGGGACGTACGAATGGCGGCCGGATTCGCTCCTGCCGGGAACGTATTATGTGCGCGCCACGATCGGCGGCGTGACGATCAGTAAGAGTATCGTGAGAGAATCAGTCGCGAACGTCAACCGGGCGAAGGTCAATACGCCTTCGCCCACACCACTTCGTGCTTCGCCGAGTTCCCGCAGACGAGGCAATGCGATGGCGCAGAGGCGCTTCGGAATTCCGGAAACGGGATGACGCGGATCGTTGCCTTCGTTTCTTCTTTCACCTTCGTCTCGCATTCTGCCGAGCCGCACCATCCTGCATAGATAAATCCGGCATCGCGTTCGACAAGCTTTTTCATCTCGCCGTAATCGGTGACATTGCGAGTGCTGTTGGCTTCGCGGCGGGCGAGTGCATTTTCGATATAGCTGTGTTTGAAGCTTCTCCAGCAATTGGGGAATGCGGGAGTGCAGTTCCGTTCGGCTAATAAAAAGTTTTTGCTTGCGGCCTGGCTTCGGCGCCTCTTCGCTATCCAAAAGGATGCGAGGGACGACAACGACAGAGTTATTTTGCACATCTTTTGGCCCAAGTTCCATTCGCAGAGGAATGCCTTTTAATTCCCAATCGAAGAATTTCGCGCCGGGGCTTAAGCTGTCGCGGTCGTCCAGCTTTACGCGGATACCGGCGGCTTTCAGTTCGCGAAAAACGCTGTCGGCGGCTTCCATCACCGTTAGCTTTTCAGCATCGGTCTTGAAGATGGGAACGATAACAAGCTGCATCGGCGCAAGCTTGGGTGGCGTGACGAGGCCATCGTCATCCGAATGCGTCATAATGAGGCCACCCACCATGCGCGTGGAAACGCCCCATGAGGTATTCCATGCAAATTCGAGCTCCCGGCAGCGGCGATTGAAATTGCAAGCTCGAAGGCTTTCGCAAAATTCTGTCCGAGGTTATGGCTCGTTCCCATTTGCAGGGCTTTGTTGTCCTGCATGAGGCCTTCGGTGGTGTAGGTGCTTGAGGGCGCCGGCGAAACTTTTCGCTATCGGTCTTAACGCCGGTGAGCACCGGCATCGCGCAAGATATTCCGCCATGAAGGTGCGATAGATGCCGAGCATTTGCAGCGTCTCCTCTTCGGCTTCCTGCTCGGTTTCGTGCGCGGTGTGGCCCTCCTGCCACAAAAATTCCATCGTGCGAAGAAACAGGCGCGTGCGCATCTCCCAGCGGACGACATTCGCCCATTGGTTCATCAATATCGGCAGATCGCGGTAGGACTGCACCCACTTCGCGTACATCGAATAGATGATCGTCTCCGACGTAGGCCGCACGACGAGCGGCTCTTCCAATTCCTTCCCGCCGCCAATAGTTACCACCGCCAGTTCCGGCGCGAAGCCTTCCACGTGCGAGGCTTCCTTTGCGATGAACGATTGCGGAATGAAAAGTGGGAAGTACGCATTCTGGTGGCCCGTTTCTTTGAACATGCGGTCGAGCGCCTGTTGCATTAGTTCCCAAATGCCGTAGCCGTTCGGACGAATGACCATGCACCCGCGCACCGGCGAATGCTCCGCCAGCTCCGCGCGGGAGACGATTTCGTTGTACCATGCGCTAAAATCTTCAGCGCGGGTGGGAAGTTTGTTATCGGCCATTGTCTATCTAGTAAAAGTGAGAGCGTGGTAATCGCAGAAAGGGCAAAATTGTTCAAATAGTCCGCACGTGCGGATAATCGAGAATCTTTTTATCTTCGGTGAGCAGCAAACAATCGCGAACTCTCGCGGTCGCAACGATCATGCGGTCGGCGGGATCATCATGGAACGTTCCGGGAAGGGAATACGCTTCAACCGTAATTCGTGGAGTCAACGGAAGCACGAGAATACCCGAATCCGAAATAGCATTCTCAAACCATTCCTCGAGTGGAATCGGAAAGCGCAAACGGCGTTCTCGCTATTAGCATTGAGATTTCCCAACAGGAAGCGATGCTGATACAAAGAATCTCGGCGCTCAAAATCAATAATTTCGGCATGAGACGAGCTTAGGATCGAATGCTTTCTGGACACTCCACACCCAAATGTGGGTATCGAGCAGGATTAATCTTCCGGGTCCGTCGGCCATACGGGGTCGAAAGGACGAATGTAGGTGTAATGCATCCCGGTCGAGGCTCGTATTGAAAATCGGCGCGGTAAGCTTCTTTTCTTTAACCTTTTCCTTTGGAGCTTCCTTCGGAGCCGCGGCATGAAGCAGTTTTTGCTGCCGCGGCAGTTTTCGGCGCGGCCTTTTTTGGCGGAGCGTGGTGATGCGCTTTCTTCATAATATTTCACAACGGCGAAAAGCGCGGCTTCGTTTCTCCGGCCAAGTCCGGTGCATCGCCCGCAAGCGGTTCGGCTGTGGCACGCCACTTGTTCTCTTTGAAATCATTTTCCAATTACGAATATGAAACCTTCAGCATACTTTGCAGCACTTCTTCGGAATCTTCGCGCTTCTCGTTGCCGGTTGCTCCAGTTCGCAGCATTCGACGAACGGCGAGACTTACTCGAAGACGGCCAACGGAGCGATCGTCAACGTCACAGAGGATGAGTACCACATCCACATGCCCACGGCATTTCCGGCCGGCATCGTCGAATTTCACATCACCAATAACGGGCAGCACAACCATAACTTCAAAATCAAGGGTATGGGCGTCGAAGAGCAGCTCCCGACGGACCTGCTGCCCGGCATGACCGCCGATATTAGCGTGAAGTTAGTTCCTGGCGTGTATGACGTGATCGATCCAACGCTCGGCTATGCCGATCTCGGCATGCGGCTCAGCGTGACGGCGACGCAGCAATAATCACGAGAAGAGTGACGGAAATCTCCCCGGCTCACTCTCACGCATCATGCTGTAAGCCGCCTCGATCACATCCTCCACCTGCGGCTTCGAGAAATAATCGCCATCGGAACCATACGCGGGACGGTGATTCTTCGCCGTGAGCGTCATCGGTTTCGAGTCGAGCCAGCGGTAACCATCTTGCGTTTCGAGAACTTCGCGCATCATGTAAGCGGATGCGCCGCCGGGAAAATCCTCATCCATAAAAATAATCCGGTTCGTCTTCTGGAGCGATTCGAGAATAGCTTGTGATGAATATCGAACGGCAAAAGCGATTGCACGTCGACCACTTCGAGCGAAACACCGAGCGCTTCGAGATCCTGGGCGGCATCCGTGGCGATGCGGCAACTCGCGCCGTACGTTACGAGCGTGATGTCCGTGCCTTCGCGCAGATATTTCTGGAACGCCGAGCGGCACGGTGAACTCGCCGACATTCGCTGGAATGGTTTCTTTAAGCCGGTAACCATTCAGTACTTCAACGATGAGTGCGGTATCGTCCGAGCGGAGCATCGTATTATAAAACCCGGCGGCTTGCGTCATGTTGCGCGGCACAAGTACGAACATCCCACGGACGGCGTTTAGAATCATCGCCATCGGGGAACCCGAATGCCACACGCCTTCCAGCCGGTGCCCGCGCGTGCGAACGATAACCGGCGCCTTCTGCCCGCCTTTGCTGCGCCACTGGACCGTCGCCGAGATCGTCCGACATGGGTTCCAGCGCGAAAATAAGATAGTCAAGATATTGAATCTCGACGATTGGCCGCAGCCCGCGCATCGCCGCGCCAATGCCTTGGCCTAAGATCGTGGCTTCGCGAATGCCCGTATCGGTTACACGCAGTTCCCCGTATTTTTCCTGCAAGCCCTCGAAGCCTTTGTTGACATCGCCGATGACGCCAATATCCTCGCCGATAGCAAACACGCGCGGGTCGCGCGCTAACGCTTCGTCGAAACACGCCTGCATGACCTGCCGCCCATCGACTTTTGCTTCGTCGCCATTATAGACAGCCTTCACTTCCGGAACTTTCAGCGCCGATTCCGAAGACTCGCTATAGAGATGCGTATCGTATTCCTCAACGCGGCGTGCATCTGCCTGTCGCTTCCATTCCAGAAGTGCGGAGGTGGCGCGGGCGCCACCTCCCACACGGAGAACCTTCCCAACCGCAATATAAATATCGCGATGGAACGGTTCCTTAATGGCGTTCAGCGATTCTTTGATGATGCCGATCTCCGGTCCGTTGCTGGCTTCTCCGGCGATACGGTCGAAGATGGCCGAGACCTCGCGTATATCACTTTTGATCGGCGTCAAATAAGCTTCCCACGCCCGCTGCTTCGCATCATCGACGATCTTCTTATCCTCCGCATCGAAGGCATCCATCTCTCCGGCGGTAGCGAGGTGTTCGACGATGATCCATTCGCGGAAGCGTTTGACGCAATCGTGCTCTTCTTCCCACGCCAGGCGCTCTTTGGATTTATACCGCTCGTGGGAACCCGACGTTGAATGCCCCTGCGGCTGCGTAAGCTCGGTGATGTGGAAGAGCACCGGCGTGTGCTCCTTGCGCGCGCGTTCCGTTCCCTCGGTGTAGGCTTTTACGAGCGCGGGATAATCCCAGCCATTGACTTTATAAATCAAATATCCTTCGCCGCATTCATTCGTCTCAAAACCTTTCAGGATTTCGGAAATATCTTCTTTGCACGTCTGATATTTCGCGGGCACGCTGATGCCGTAGCCATCGTCCCATACGCTAATCATCATCGGGACGCGCAGCACGCCGGCGGCATTGAATGCTTCCCAGAAGTTCCCTTCGGAGGTCGAGGCGTTGCCAATCGTTCCAAAGGTCACTTCATTACCATGCTCGGAAAATTCTTCGAAGCCGTGTTCAAGGACCGGCGTTTCGCGAAAAAGCTTCGAATGCGTAGGCAAGCCCCACCATGCGCGGCATTTGTCCGCTGGTGGGCGAGACATCGGCGGAGGAATTCTTCTGCGCCATCAGGTTCTTCCACGAGCCATCGGCATTCAGGCTGCGGGTTCCGAAATGCCCATTCATCATTCGGCCCGCGCTGGCCGGTTCGGCTTCAACGGACGTGTGCGCATACAACTGCGCGAAAAATTCCTGGATGGTATGAATTCCGGCGGCGAACATGAAGGTCTGGTCGCGATAGTAGCCCGCGCGCCAGTCGCCGTTTTTGAAGGCGCGCGCCATCGCCACTTGGGGAACTTCCTTCCCATCGCCAAAAATGCCGAACTTCGCCTTGCCGGTAAGCACCTCGCGTCGGCCAAGCACACTCGCAAGCCGGCTTTGGTGGCAGATGCGGTAATCGGCGAGGATTTCCTCACGCGAGAGGGGGAAATCGGGTATCGGGTTTTCGGATTTCGGAATATGACCGTTCGTTGCCGCAATGCGGGAGGATGGAGTTGCGATCGCGGTGGGTTTCTTCGAGACTTTTGTCGCCATGCCAACACAACAATATCGCCGCCGCTTTTCTTCCCATTCGTCTGAACCGGGATTTTTGGGATTTTTTGGATGAATGGGGTTAGCAATGACGACGGGTGGAATAATGAATTCCATCCAGAAATCCCACTAATCCCAATAATCCCGGTTCAGACAAATTATCATGGTTCCAACACCACCATCGCCCGCGTCTGTGAGGAACCATTCGCTTCAAGGCGGTAGAAATACACGCCGGCGGGAAGGTTCCCGCGCGCGAAGGCAACTTCGTGCGCACCCGCGCCGAAATAGCCGCTCGCAATCCGCCGCACCTCGCGGCCGGTGGCATCGAAGAGCGCAAGCGTGATGTACGCCGCCGCGGGAAGCGTGAAGGAAATGATGGTCGATTGGGTGAAGGGGTTAGGGGAATTTTGGATGATATTAGGCAATGATGTGTTATCATCATTATCTTCCTTCACGCTGGAGGTGGAGATGATACTCCGGAGGATGCTGATACCACCAACGAAAAGTCGTCCATCACTAGAGGTAATAAATGAGCTGATTCGCTGCCCGTTGTCAAGGTCGGCGATGTTGTTCCACGAGCCACCCAGATCGACAGATTCGAATAGACTACGTTTGCCTGAAATGGTATCCAAAGCAATAGCGAATACTTGTCCAGCTTTGCCGATAGTTAAACCATAGTTCACACTATTCAAACCTACACGAAGCCAATCAGCTCCCTCGTTCGTCGAGCGATAGATCCCGTCGCTCGCAACAGCAAAAATATCCCCCATCGAGTCGATTGCCACTAATCCCGCCGCAGCCACACCGACTTTGAACGTTATCCAGGAATCTAGATTGTCCGTAGAGCGAATAATGCCCTCGCCTGAACCAGCATAAATACTTCCATCAGGAGCAACGGCAAAGGAACTAGTGCGATACGGATATACCCGGAGCCAGCTCTTGCCTTCGTCTTGAGAGCGGTATATCCCACTGTCGGCGAAGGCGAGAAATAGGTCGCCGTTTTTGCCCTCGACGAAGCCGGAGACGTTCCCGGAGCCGTATCCGGGACTAAAATTAGTCCAACTCCAGAAATGGCCCGAATCCGAAGACGAATATACGTTCGACCCATCAACCACGGCAAAGAAATTTTCCTTTGAGTCAATAAACGCTGCATCCACTTCCGCCCATGGTATTCCGATTCCTGAATCAATCGGTTCCCAAGTGTCACCCGAATTTCTTGAAATAAATATCCCGGTGTTGGATGTGCCCGCCAAAATTATCCCGTTATTCCCCGCGAAGAGGCATTCGTCCTCGGTGAGATCCACATGGATTTGCACCCAGGATGCACCATTATCCGTTGCGCGTTTCACGATTCCATCAAAGCTTGTTTCGAAAAGCTGATTGTTGGAGTAATTAAATCTGACTTGGGTTCCCCCGTAGAAGAGCTTTCCGTTTGAGGTAATAACAATAGTTGTTACTTGCCCTCCTGAGTCAGCGAATAGCTTCCATGTAGCGCCGTCAGTAGTAGAGATCCAAAGGCCGCCGCCATAATAGGATCCAGCGTAAATAGACCCATTGGAATCGATGGCCAGACAAAAATCCCAAATTACTGGCGGCGGGATATCAAGTCTAGTCCACGAATGTCCTGAATCCTCAGACCGAAAGAGTCCGCTGTCACTTGAGACGAATAATTGACCCTGACGATTTACGAGCACACCTGTGAAATCAAAATAGTGCGATGGAACCATTCCCAAACGCGTCCAGCGGTTCAAAGAATATGAAAAGACCGCCCCTGAATCAGCCACTGCTAAAATTTTTCCACTGCTATCCATTGTCATGCAAGTTACAACTGTATCCGTAAGGCCAGTGTTAGCCCTTTGCCAAGTGGTGCCTTCATCCGTAGAGAGGAAAAACCCGATTCTGGTTCCATAATAAATCCGATATTGCTTGTCGATCAAGAGATCGCCATAATAACCGTTAGCGGGCATGCCTGGAAGTCCAGCATTCTCCGTTTTCCACGTTTTGCCATCGTCACTTGATCTGCAAATTCCACTCATGGTTGCTGCGATGATTGCGCCGCTGGAATCCACAACGATAGAGGTGGCCCAATCAAAATAGGGCCCTCCGACCGGTTCCCAAAAATTCTGCCCCCGGCCCACATTCGCCGCAAGCAGCACGAGCGCGGCAGCGAAGAGAGAAGCGATTTTACTCATAAGACCATTCGATAGTTCGTTAACTCCAACCGTGAGAACATGCGTGGCGGGCAGTTCACGCCCGGCAAAGCAGGGTAATTTTCAGTGCCCTTGTCTGAACCGGGATTTATGGGATGCATGGGATTTTTGGGATAGATGTTGCCATCCCATAAATCCAAAAATCCCAAGAATCCTGGTTCAGACGATTTATTGCACCACCATCTCCGTACGCCGGCGTGTCATCAGCAGGCGGCCAACTTTGGATTGCGCCTCGACGAGCGCGTCGAAGGAGGGGATGTGCAGGCGGCGTTCGAGTATGCCGTCGGCGCCGGGCGTGAGGTCCCAGAGGCCCATGTTGGTCCAGTTGGAAGATCGCTCATCGGCGCGGGCGTGCCACTCGGGCATGCCGATGATGGGATAGAGGCAAATGCCGTGGATGGGAACGTCATCTTCCAGCAGCGCAATGACTTCAAGCGCGGTATTCGTGATCCAGTCGGCGCGGTGCTCGCCATCGTGCGCCGTTTCGCCGATGAATACGTTCCCGGAGTAGCGGTCGCAAACGTTCCGAAGAATATCGCCGAGCGGCACGCGGCGCGGATCCTCTTCAGCTAACGTGTCGCCGCCCAGCACCCATTGGTTATTCCAATAGTAATTGATGCCGATGGTTCCCAAATGCCGATCACTGCCGCCGAGTTCCGGCGCAAGACGGCCCGAAATCATATCGAAGCTTTCGAAGACGGCGAATTCGTTGAAGCGATCGGCGGCATTCTGATCTTCCGGCGTTTTGGGAACCACGCGGCAGACGGGATCGACCGTAACCATGTCCGCTTCGGGAATGACGCTCCAAATTGCTTCGGCGCCTTGAATGGCGGCGCGGGCAAGAGCATATTTAAGTTCCGGCCCGCGGCCCGTTTGGTGCGGCGCGAAAAGCCCCACTTCGCCGCCCGCCCATGCAAAAAACGATGGCTCATTGACTGGCGTAAAATAAAACGGCCCATCGAAATTACGAATGATCGTGCGTGCGACGGCCAGGCAATAATCGGAGAATCGTTCCGGCATCGAATCATCGAAAAGATCGACGCCATCGGGAAAGCCATAATGGAAGAGATCGAAAATCACATCCATCTTTTGCGCGCGGGCATGGCGCGTGACGTCCTTAATCGGCGCGAAGTTATAGCTGCCATTTTTATCGACGAGCGGCCAGCGAATGCCTTCACGAACCGCGTGGATACCCAGGCGGCGAAGGCGCTCGTAATCCTCGGCCATGTATTTATCGTGCTGCGTGGCCGCGATTTGGTCGATCCACTCGCGATGGCGGTTGTAGCCGGTGGCGCATTCGAACCCGGCAAGGAAAAAACTTTTAAACATAATTATTCGGTGACCAAAATATCAGATAAAATTAGTGCGATACGTAAACGTGCCCATTCGTCCGCATCTTGTGCGCCATCTCGAAGGAGTGAATGAGCTTCTGCGTAGCGGCATCGGTAGCGCGTTCTCCATCGGCGGGCTGCTCCTGCTTTTCGCCGTTTAGCTTTTTGAACATAGTGAGCGCCTGCGCGGTAACCTGATCCATGTTGTAATAGCGGTAGGTGGCCAATCGCCCGACGAAGTGCATGTTCGGCATGGCATCGGCGAGCGTTTTGTACTTTTCGTAGATCTCTTTATTCTCCGGTTTGGGAACCGGATAATAGGGATCGCCTTCGGCAAGCGGGAACTCATAGACGATGCTCGTCTTCGGATGCTCCTGGCCGGTCAGGTATTTGAATTCGGTGATGCGCGTGTAGAGCTGCTCGTTCGGATAATTCACGACGGGCGCCGGCTGGAACACCGGAATGCCGTGCGTTTCGTGCTTGAATTCGAGCGAGCGATACGGCAACTTGCCGTAGCAATAATCGAAGAACTCGTCGATCGGGCCGGTGTAAATCATCTCGCGATATTGGATTTCGCCTTCGAGTTCCCGGTAATCGGTATTGAGCATAATGTGGATATTCGGGTGATCGAGCATACGCTGGAACATGCGCGTGTAGCCAAAAAGCGGCATGGCTTGGTACGTATCGGTGAAATACCGGTCGTCGCGGTTGGTGCGCGCCGGGATGCGTGCCGCCACACTGGCATCGAGTTCCGATGGGTCCAGGCCCCACTGCTTCTTCGTGTAATTCTTGAAAAACTTTTCGTATAGTTCTTTCCCAACTTTGCTAATGACGACGTCCTCCGAAGTTTTCACTTGCGTAACTTCTACGGCGACTTTCTTGAAAAATTCTTCCGCCCCAAACGTATCGAGATTCAGGCCGTATAGCTTGTTGATCGTATCGAGGTTGATCGGAATGGGAACCAACTGGCCATCGACGCTCGCCTGCACGCGATGCTCGTACGGCCGCCATTCGGTAAATTGGCCGAGATATTCGAAAACTTCTTTCGAATTCGTGTGGAAAATATGCGGGCCATATTTATGAATGAGAATTCCTTCGTCATTATAATAATCGAAGGCGTTCCCGCCTATATGATTTCGGCGATCGACGATGAGCACGCGCTTCCCAAGCCGGCTCGCAAGCCGCTCGGCAAGCACACTGCCAGCATAGCCGGCGCCGACAATAAGATAATCGTACATATGTCTGAACCTGATTTTATCGGATATGCTCTGAATGATCCGTCATTCCGACCGAGCAATCCATCCACTTCATGGTTGAGACAATTTTATGCCACTTCGGTAGTGAAAGCTGCCTCGTTTTCGTTATTATCGGATAAGAAACCCATTTCCTCGGTTCCCTCGACAAACTCCAACTCTCCTTCGACGGCTTGCGCCATAAGCTTCGACATTTCGTTCCACGTCTTTTGCCATGAGGTTTGGCGAAGGAAATCATCGACGCGGTCCAGCCAATCCGCCGGGAGTGCGGCTTCCTCCATGCCGGAGCGCGCAGCGGCGCGAATGAATTCGTCCAGCGTTTCCGCGATTTCGACGAGACCAAGTTCGCCGTACGGCCGGACGACATCGCGAATGGCGGTAGAAACCACGGGTTTACCCGCCGCCAGATATTCCGGGGTTTTCGTCGGGCTGATAAATTTCGTTGCATCGTTGATGGCAAACGGCATCATCGCCACATCCCAACCGGCCAGATAGTGTGGTAACTCTTTGTAGTCTTTTTGACCGAGATAATGGATATTCGGGTTCTTCGGAAGCGAACCGGGATCGATTTTAACGACCGGACCAAGAAAAACAAATTGCCAATCGGGCCGCGCGGTTGCTGCTTGCGCGACCAAATCGAAATCGAGCCGCTCGTCGATCACGCCACAATAGCCCATCCTCGGGTGCGGGATTTCCGCTTGGTCGGCGGGATCGGAATTCGCATAATGCGCGATTTTTCGGGCATGCGCAAAATGGTCGTAGTCGATGGAACTCGGAAACGCAAAAACGCGTGGATGCCGATCCTTTTTCGCTTCATATAAACTTTGGCCGCCTGTAAATACGAGATCCGCGATGTTCAATAGTTCCTTTTCATTTTCCAGCAACTCCTTGGGCGCGCCCCGGAAAAGTGAAAGCTCATCCATGCAATCGTAAATCGTGAGCGCGGAACTCAAATGACTCGAAAACGAAAGTGCCATCGGCGTGTAATACCAGAGGACATAGTTCCGGATGTTGCGTTCCGAAAGTAAGTCATCGAGCAAATGCATCAAAGTTTGAAGGACTTCTGCATGTTCCATTCCTTCAGGCAAGTGTGGCACAGCGACGTACACGCCCTCCAAAGATTCTTGAACATCGAGAGCAGGCTTGATTCCTTCGGAAAAAATCGGCTCCTCGAAGAAAAATACGCGCTCATGGCTTGCGGCAGCGCGGCTCAGCAAATGTTGTGGCCGCTGGAATACAAAATTCCAGCGAAGATGCGAAAAACAAATCAAATCACGCGGGTAGTCTCGGGTATGGCTCATAAGTATGGATGAGCCGGACAAATTGTGTGCCCAATTAAGGCGGACTAATCGAACGCAGATATTCCCACGAATAAATTCCCGTATTATGCCCGTCCTTCCATGTTGCCTGGATACCGTAACTGCCCACGGGCGAAAGTGAGACAAGCTCATTCATCCCCGGCGTGAACATCGGCAGCTTTGGAGGGGGATAGAATGTGCCGAAAATTACTTCGCCTTTGCATGCGGCGCAGGGGCACTGTTCGCGCAGATAGACAAGCGGATAGCGAGAAAGGATACCATCATCCCAGGTAACAAGGAGTTCCATTCCCTCGCGTTTAATTTGGGTTGCGCGCATGAAAAATTGAGTTAGGGGTTAGGCGGCGGCGGCATTTCACCCGGTTTGAGGTGCGTTAAATCGCGTACGGGGAACCCGGAGGGCGGAACGAATCGCGAGGGATCGACGGGATCGGTTGTATCGATAGAGAGTAACCGCAGTTCATGATCGTGCCCAAGGACGACATCCTTACTGCCAATCATCAAGCCGCGCCACTCCAGTATATAATCGGGATCCCCGGTATGTCGCCAAACGTGCGCCCGAAGGGCGCCGATGAGCGTATCACCGGCACGTTCGTAGCCGCGGGCTGCGTAGGCGATCTGGGTTTGGGCTTGGTACGTTGGAATATCCGGCGGTCGCAAACGAAAAATACTATCCATTCCGCGGTCGATTACCTTCAGGGCTACTCCCTTAACGGAATCGACGAGCGTCACGTGACCGAACTCACGTACCGTATAGTTCTCGGTTGGTTGAAAGCCCTTGTCCGTAATAAGCTCGGAGTGATTGTCCTGCGCCTCACGGGTACCGAAGCTATCGACGAACACATCCTCCGTTCCGCGAACGTCTCCAAAATATTCGAAATGGAGCGCGACGTGAGAAACGCCATAGGGATGGAAATTATTGTGCTCACCGGGAGGCAGTTCCCGCAAGCAGCCACCAAAGAAGCACCAGAGCGCAACAAAAATTAACGTCCGTTTCGTATGCTTATGGAGCTTTTCGGTTTCCAACGATGAGCCAATAAATTGTGAGAAAAATTACGACAAGAATCGCGGCGATCAGCGTTCCAACCGTTGGTGAAGGCCCGATCCAGAGCGCGAGCAACGCTCCGATAATTCCTCCCATCATCCCAATAATCATTCGAGTGATGGTCGAGCCGGGATCGCGCCGCTGCGCAAGAAACGTAGAAAAAAAGCCAAACGCGAGGCCAATGAGAATTCCCCAAAGAAATGTCATAGAAAAAACTGTTAACAGAAAAGGCGCTACGAAAGCTCCGCTATGACCGGATAGCGAGAAGATTGACTTCCATATTGCCAGTAACGTACTTAAGCAACCATTCGGTCGATACGGAATTTAAAATCTTTTTACTTTCGTCGATGAGCGCAAGCTGGAATCCGGCACGTTCCAGGATTCCCAGGAACTCATTAGCGCCATTCGGATGGCGCGTATTCAATCCTGCCTGCCAGAATTCCGTAAAGAGCACGAGCGGCCGATTCGCCGCGAGCAACGATGTCGCTCCACGAAGCACCTCCAGCTCCGAGCCTTGCACATCCATGATGACCGCGCCCGGCGATGGATGGCCTTGAGCGATAAAATCATCGAGAGAGATCTTGGGAACTTGTACTTGATTCCGGCCGATCACATTCGTAAGTTGATGATCGCCGGAATTCGTCTCGCTGAGAGAAAGCGTGGCAACTCCGGAATGTTCCGAAACGGCGACCGGCTGGAGTTCGACATTTGAGCACTCGTTTTCGGAAATCGTTCTTCGAAGCAATTCTAAATTATTCGGTTCCGGTTCGAAGGCGAAGACGCGGCCGGTGCGCCCAACGCACTCCGAAGCGAGCAGCGTGTAATACCCCAGATTCGACCCGATATTAAAGACCGTCGCCTCCGGGCTGAGGCGCTCCCGCACCAACTGCGATTCGAACGGCTCATATTCCCGATACATGATAAGCTGGTGGGCAACGCCGCCATCTTCGGCACGGACATAGATGAATCGGCCAGGCATTCCGGGAACCGGAACTTGCTGAATGCCAATGATCCCGAAGGCGGGAAGCATTTTGTGAAGCCGGTAAGAGAATTTATGGTGGAGATTATTCATCCACACGGCACGATCGTAACCGCGCCCGGTCAGGATTACCAGCAGCCAGCGAAGAAATTGGAATAATGGAAAGGTTACCACGCTCAATGTACTTACGCGAGAAACAGGTCGTCCTGCGTATCCCGCTCCTGTTCCGCGATCACCCAGCCTTCCGCGAGTTGCTTGTCAACCAATCCGTCGATGAAGCGGCTCGGCTTTGACAGTACGATGCCGGATTCGCGATCATAGAGATTTGTGGGATAGGTAATAATGAGATGCTCCTTCGCGCGCGTAGCGGCTACGTACATCAGCCGCCGCTCTTCTTCGAGATCGTCGGGATCGCGCGCGGCATGAACCGATGGGAACCTTCCATCGAGGCAATTCGTGATAATGACAGTGTTCCATTCCAGGCCTTTGGCAGAATGGATCGTGCTCAGCGTAAGCAACTCGTCATCGCGCGTGCCTTCTTCCACATCGGTCATGGATTCGGTCGGTGGATCGAGCGATAGATCGGCGAGCAGCGAGTTCAGCGAGCGGTACCGTTCGGTGATAAGTTGAAACGTCTCGATGTCCTTCTCGCGCTTTTGGTAATCGTCGTATTTTTTGCGAAGAATTGGCTTGTAGTATTCGATCAAATGCTCGACTTTCTCTGGCGGCGTCATCCTGTCGCTGGAAACGAATTTGAGCGTCGCGAAAAGATTGGAGATATTTTGCGGCACTCCCCCTTCTTTCCCCCCGCGGGCGGGGGGATCAAAGGGGGGCGGCGCCGGAACTGTTCCTTCGATCACGGCGTCGCTGAATTTTGAGTAAGCCATGCGCCCTTCGCCAATATCATTCACGATCTTCTCTGCGGTTTTCGGGCCAATGCCATCGTGCAGGAGCAAAATGCGATACCAGCTTACCGCATCCTGCGGATTTTGAACGACGCGCAGCATAGCCGTCAAATCCTTCACGTGCGAGGTTTCG
This sequence comes from uncultured Bacteroidota bacterium, assembly GCA_963702215.1. GTDB lineage: Bacteria > Bacteroidota > Ignavibacteria > Palsa-1295 > Palsa-1295 > PALSA-1295. The sequence goes on along the minus strand of OY969726.1, from coordinate 2,331,242 downwards.
ATAAACTTCATTCCGCCGAATTTCTGGAATGGAATATTGGCGCGTTGTAGTTCGAGTTCCAAATCGAAGGACGTATAACCGGAGCGAAACAGCACCGCAATATCTTTCAGGCTTACGCCCATCTCACGGTATTCCAAAATCTTCTCGACCACATAGAGCGATTGCTGCGCCTCATTTTCCGCGCAGACAATCTGCGGAATCTCACCAAGCTGGTGCCGCGAATAAAGCTCTTTCTCGTAGCGACGCGTCGCAAGCGATATAACGTGATTTGTGAGGGTGAGAATCGGCTGCGTGGAACGATAATTTTCTTCCAGCGGAATGATCTTTGCACCCGGATATCGTTTTGGGAACTCGAAAATATTCTCTACCTCCGCGCCGCGAAAGCGATAAATGGACTGTGCATCGTCGCCCACGACCATGACATTTGCCCGCGAAGGATCATTGCCCGATAATAACTCGACGATACGTGCCTGCAAGCGATTCACATCCTGGTACTCATCGACCATGATATATTTATATCGGGAAGCGATGCTCGCTCGCGCCTTCTCGTTCGTTTCGAGGAGGAGGACGAGATTGGTTAAGAGATCGTCGTAGTCCATCGCATTGGACTTGCGCTTGTAGGCATGATACGCATTCGCTAATCGCTGAATGTCCGGCAGATCATCAATGAAATGCGGAAAATCTTCCTCGATTACTTCTTCGAGTGGCGTCAGCCGGTTTATCGCGAGCGAAATCATTGCGCCGAGCGTCGTTTTGCGTGGGAACCTCCTGCGCGCTGTAGCAAGTCCCATTTGCGTCCGCAATAAATTAATGGCATCGTGCGAATCGCCTTGATCGAGAATCGAAAACGAATTATTGAATCCGATCAGGCTCGCGTAATGCCGGAGTGTCAGGTTCGCAAAGGAATGGAAAGTCCCACCCGCGACATTCTCCGCCGAGCGATCGTGCAAGAGCGCGGCGGCGCGGCGAAGCATTTCCTGTGCGGCGCGGCGGGTGAACGTGAGCAGCAAAATCGCCTTCGGATCCACACCCATCTCCACCAACCGCGCCACGCGATAGGTAAGCGTGCGCGTCTTGCCGGTTCCGGCGCCGGCAATGACGAGCGCCGGGCCGTTGACATGCCTCACTGCTTCGAGCTGCGCCGCGTTTAGTTCCTGCTCATACCGGACTTTGAAGCGCGATTCATCGCCATACGCCAAATCGGAGGCGCGCCTCAGGATGAAACGCTTTGGGGTTGTGGCTAACGTGGTTGAACTAATGGGCACCTCTTCCGGCATAAAAGGACAACTTCACAACTCCATTAATAGTTGTAGAAAACTCCCCACAGCTACCATGAGAGCGCGGGGAGTTTAGACCTGAGAGAAAAGAATTCTAAAAATTCGGTTCGGGGAGGCGTGTGCACGCCATTCCTCTGTTCTTAATAGAGACCGCAAAATTACACCGCGAAGTTTACCAAATCGTAAGGCTATCGTTAACGAATGGGAATATTCTCTCGTCTTTTACTGCAAGCTTTCTATTAGATTACATAATTTTGTAGGCAAATGCTCAACATCGCAATCATTGGCTGCGGCCTCATCGGCGAAACGCACGCGCGCTGCCTCGCGGAGCTGGGCACGCCGCCGAAGCTCTTCGTCGATACGAATCTCGCGCGCGCCGAACAATTGGCGAAAAAGTATTCCGGCAATGCGGCGAGCGATCCGGCGGTTGCGATGGAATCCCGCGAAATCGACGCGGTTTATATTTGCACCTATCACGATACGCACGCGCCGCTTGCAATCGCGGCGGCAAACGCGAAGAAACATATTTTTCTCGAAAAGCCAATGGCAATTACGGAGCGGGATTGCCGTACGATTGTAAAAGCCGTGAAAGATTCCGGCGTGTATTGCATGACTGGCTTCAAATTGGATTACTGCTCTCTTGCGCGAGAGGCAAAGTCTCTCATAAATAATCCGCAAGAGCTTTCCGCACAAGTGATGGAAGCACGCTGGCCGGACGACTCCTGGGCAAACGACCCGGTGAAAGGCGGTGGGAATGTTCTTTCGCAGGGATGCCACGCCGTGGAATTGCTCTGCTATCTTGCGGGATCGAAACCTGTTCGCATTTTTGCCGAGGGTGGAAATGTGCGGCATCCCGGCGTCGAAATTGTCGATACGATGGCAGCAACGATCTCGTTCGAAAACGGCGCGGTGGCCACGCTCCTCGTCGGCGATGCGGGCGACATGCCGCACGACGGAAAGTTCAATATTCAGGCGATGAATGGAAGAGAGACGATCCATCTCTACAATCGCTTTACATCTCTCAGTTATTTCGATGGCAAGCAAGAAGAGCTACTAAGTGGCGAGGAAGATGGGTTCCTGAATGAGAACCGCGAATTTCTCTCGGCGATTGCCGAGCATCGCCAGCCCGAAACAAATGAACTCGATGGATTCCGCGCGGAAATGATTTTACTCCGTGGGATCGAATCCATGCGAAGCCACACGCCGCAATCACTGGAGGATTTGCCATGAACATCGTTCCTCCCGGCGAATGGCACGATTACCGCCGCGACGATTCGCGTCAGGGCCAGCAACCGCTTGGGACAAAACGTGGAGATCTCAACGAGATCTGGAATATTCGCCTCGGTGGAAGCTTTCAGGAAATCGTTCCTGTTCGAAGATGGCTCCGGCGATCTGCTCATGGCCGATGGCGGCGGCATTCAGCGAATAAATTCCGAGGGCGAATTCCGCTGGCGCACAAAGCCGTTCGGCGCGCATTGGATTGCGGGCGCCTTCGATCTCGATGGCGACGGACACCTTGAAATCCTTACCAGCAATGGCCGCGAAGTAATTATTCTTTCCGCGGAAACCGGCGAAATTCTTTTTCGCGATGTGGTTGGCCCGCCGCTCGCCTATGGCACGTATGCCACCATGTTCAACGTGCATTCCTTCTTTGGAGAAGGAATGCAAATTCTCGTTCCCGTTTTTTCGAGCAAGGAAGTGCTGATGTACGATTGCACCAACGGCGCGAGCAACACGCGCGTTCTGCACCGGCTCTGGATGGATGATGGCTATCATCCTTCAATCGCCATCGGCGATGTAAAGAATGATGGCGTCGATGAGATCGTGATTGCACGCATTGGCGGTGTCTATGTTTTCGATCCGGCTTCCGGCAGTATGATTTCCCAAACGATCTGGAAATCCGATGAAGAACGGCGTCGAAATTATGGGCACTTCGAGCTTGCGGATATTAATGGCGATGGCATTCTCGAAGCAGTTATTTTAAGCGATAAAGTTTCGCGGCATATTGCGGTGCTAGGAAACGATGGTTCTGGGAATTTTCAACCACTCTGGGATCGCTTTATCGAGCATATTTATCCGAGCGATACGACCGAACTTCGCCATACATCGAACTCCATTCGCGATTTCGATTGCGATGGAAAGATGGAAATTGCCGTCAGTATTTTCAATGAGCGGAAGGATACCCGCTGGCATACGCTGCTGCTCCGCTCGGAGAATGGAGAGACGATGCTCGACCTCCCCGATCAATATTTGCGCGGCGTGCAGGATGTGCACGATGATGGAGTGCCCGAATTATGTCTCAGCCGCGAACCGGCCCGGGAGCCGCACCACTATGGCGAGTTATCGATCTACTCTCCGCGAGATGATCGATTTCTCTGGAACTTGCCATTCGGTCATTTTGCGGAACGCGCGATTCGCACGCACGGCAGAAGTTCCGAATTCAAGCCGGACGTGTTTGCCGCGCACGAAATTTGGAACGGAGAATTCAGCGGGAAGTCGGGCATTTTTGTGCAGTCGCCGGAAGGACTGCACCTACTAGATCGTGCGCTGGAACTCCATGAGGTTGGTTATAGGGAAACTCCGTCTGATCAGCCCGATTTGTCCTATCGAATTGCCAGTATCAGCCAAGGCACTATTTATTTGACTGAAGCCAATGGCACCATTGTACGTTTAACAAAAGAGGGTGCGCGGCATTTTCTTAGCTGCGGATACCACCTCCCCACCGAAGCGCATATTGCCGCGCGGCCAGGGCCTATTCCAACGATGGCAACGTGGAATGGCGCGCGCTATCTCGCTGTTCCCGATTTCGCGAACGGCATTCGCCTTTTTGAAAGCAACGGCAACCAAAAAACCAAACGCATTGCACACATTCGTGGCCGCTCGCGAATCGGATATGATAACGGCTTTCACTCCGCTTCGATTCTCATCACCCGCGACGGCCCAAGCCTCGTCGTCGTTGATGACGACGGCTTGCCGCATTCACGCCTTTCGCTTTACACGCTTGAAGGCGAGCGGGTGAAATCGTTCGAGTTCCCGGATATGCCTTCCAGCCAGCTCGGGAACCGGATCGGCTGTTACGACTGGCTTTATTTTGAGCATTCGCGCGGAGAAGCATTATTCGCGAGCTTCTATCAATCACAGTCGATGAATAGCGAGTGCTCGCTCGCTTTCTTGCTTGAAACCGGCGAAATACTTTGGCGAAAAGAGCGGACTGGCGAAGGCGAATTCGGCCGCGGAGTCGGGCCATGGGGAACTTCTTCTTTACTAAACGATGGCCCACACCCCATTGCCGCGCTTTGCGCGAAAGATACCCTCATCCTGCTCGATCTCGAAACTGGCGACTTTGCAGCCCCGCGGAAGCTGCTAACCGATTTTAGCGCCGAAGAGATGAATCGAGAACATCGGCTCAAAGAGCAAACGCTTTCGACCGCCGTCTCAGCGGACGATCCCTTCACCGCCTATGGCACTCCGGTGGTCTGCGGAAGCGATCTTATTGTCGGTGGCTGCCTCGGTGGATTCGGTATTCTTAAAAATTCAGAACTTCCGAGCTGGTGGAAGGTTGCGTCGTTTGGCGATGTCCTCTATCGCTTACCCGGCGCAGGCGATGTGGATGGAGATGGAAAGCTCGAACTCGGTCAGGGACATGCCGATGGAACCTTCCGAATTTACGATTACGGAACTGGGAACCTACGCGCGACCATTGAGCTGAATACGATTTCCACCGATGTTCTAACCATAGATATAAATGGCGATGGGAATGCGGAATTTGTGGTCGGAACGAGCGACGGGCGCCTACTTGCGATCGGATTCAGCGGTAAAGGGTTCAACATTATCGCCGAAATTGCAGCCGGCGCCGCGATGGGTTCCCCAATCGCTGCCGATTTCGATGGCGATGGGAGTTCTGAGATCTTCATCGTTACCGGCGATGGGATGCTGCGATGTTTCGATTAAATGTCTCGCGCTAATCGGATGCCGCTGAATTGCCAGCGCGATTCAGGAGGGAAGAAATTGCGGTAGGTTGCGCGAATGTGGTCCTTTGGCGTTACGCAGGAGCCTCCACGAAGCACCATTTGGTTGGACATAAACTTCCCATTATATTCTCCGAGCGCGCCTTCGGCGGTTTTGTAGCCGGGATATGGCAGATAGGCGCTACGAGTCCACTCCCAGACATCGCCGAACATTTGATTGGGTGATTCAGGGACAGCAGGGACTGGAGGGACGAACGGGATTGGATGAAAATTGCCATCATTGAGAAAATTTCCTTTGACCGGTAAGTCTCGTGCTGCGAGTTCCCATTCAAATTCGGTTGGCAGGCGTGCGCTGGCTGATGCGTCATGCTTGCCCACGCGGCGAAGGCATCGGCTTCGTAGTGGCTCAAGTGCGTAACCGGCTCCGAATCTTCAACCGGCCGGAAGCCTTGTAGTGTCATGCACCACCATTCGCCGTCGCGCTTCTCCCAATATTTTGGAGCCTCCCAACGCTCCGCGAGTACGCTTGCCCAGCCATCGGAAAGCCAGAGCGTCGGTTTCCGGTAGCCGCCATCGGTCATAAATTCCTTATACTCGCCATTCGTAATCGAGCCGGTCCGCGAGTTCGAACGCGTTCGAGATATTGCCGGTGGCGTGGGCCTTCATTGTCAAAGAAAAATCCCTCACCTTTGCTTGCACCGAACTCGAACAGACCCTCGTCATGCGAAATCCAGTGTAGCGGTTGAGGGGTCGAAGAGGCAATCTCCCGCTCGCGATAAATCGGTCGAAGCGGATTCATTGCGAGCACCGTCTTGACATCGGTGAGCATCAGTTCCTGATGTTGCTGCTCGTGATTAATTCCCAGTTCGATAATCGGCAACACGGCGGCCAGCGCAGGTTCGCTCGCGCTTCGCAGGAAATGTTCGATTGCCTCATCGACGTGCTGGCGATAGTTCCAAACTTCCGCCAGTGTGGGACGGGACATCAATCCACGAATATCGCGCGGCGTTCGCTCGCCGACGGCATTATAATAAGAATTGAAGAGATACGAGAATTTCGGATGAAACTCGGTGTATGAAGGATCGTTCGGGATCAGCACAAACGTCTCGAAGAACCAGGTGGTGTGAGCAAGCTGCCATTTAACAGGCGAGCATTCCAATCCCGTTTGGATGACGCAATCCTCGGTGGTAAGTGGCGCGCAAATCCATTCGGTCATTTTACGCGTGCGATGATAGTGCCGAAGTATTTCTTCTCGATCGATCTCGATCGCCGAATGCTCGGGAGATTTTCGCTGCCGAATGGGGATGTCGATTGCCATAAGTTCCGATTAATGCTGAATTGCCAACTAAAAACAATGATCGTGGAAGTTTTATGCCGCGAATGTGTCGCCCTAATCATTTGGATCTGCCATGCCAAATTGCTTTACGCACGGAGGGTGCTTTTCATCCCGTTAATTTTATTATTCTGAGAAAACCAGTCTTGGCATACGATTAGAACATAGTATGGACATGAGAATTTCACAACGGTCCATCGGGACTAGATTTGAAAAATAGGAATCAACACATTTGTGGCTCCGGTCAGGCTATTCCGGGTAGATAATATCCGACGACGCCAGCATGAGCGATCATGCACGTCCGCGCCGCGATTGCGATTCAGGGCTTGTAAAGCAATTACTTTTTCTGTAGAACATAGTTCTCTGAAGAATCGAAGTGAAGTCAAACGAAGGAGGATGCCGGGAGGCATCCTCTTTCATTTTTAGTCCAGAATTTCCGATCTCGCTGATTGAATTTTTGGATTTGGCGCATTTCCTTCCCACCCAGCGTTATTTAACGCGCCTATCTCCCACTGGCAAACTTCCTCGGTTTTAATTCCTCGTGTCCTATTAATCATTCAATTGTAAGCGCTTTTATCGCTGATCGGGCGCGGCAGTTGAACCACATATTAACGAGGCGCACTATGATGCATAGCTGGAAGATTATGTCGCATCAGCGATTTTTCTGGTGGATCACTATTCCCGCAATGGTTTTGGTCTGCGCATTATATGGCCTGTTTTTTCTCCGCAATCCGGATTTGAGCCAGGTCAACCCGAATCTTACCAAAGAAACAATGCTCGTCGTCCCGCCGAACGCGAGCATGGCGCAAATCGCGGATTCGCTGAAAGCCGGCGGCTTTATCCGCAGCGAAATAACGTTCCGCGCTGCGGCGAAGCTCGTTCGTGCCGGCCATCGGGTCCACGGCGGCACGTTTGAGATCCATCGCGGTCTCAGAAATTTTCAATTGATCGAGGACATCGTTGGAACCAAATACCAGATCGTTTTTCAACTCGACATCCCGGAAGGATTTCGCTTAATAGATGTTGCGAGCGCCGCTGACGCCGACCTTGGTATCAATAAATACGATTTTTTACGGGCCGCAACCGACACCGCTTTGTTGCATTGGCTCGGGCTGCCGGACCGGGCTGAAAGCGCCGAAGGCTATCTTTACCCCGATGACTACAAATGGTTCTATCCACTGAATGGCCGGAGCCTTGTTGCCGCCCTCGTCAACAGATTTCACCAGATGGTTCCGGATTCGTTATTGGAAGATGCGCATAACCGCGGACTTTCGCCCTATCAGGTTTTAACGTTTGCTTCCATTGTGGAAGGCGAGACGAAGAACGATTCGGAAAAATATCTCATCGCCGGCGTGTACGAGAATCGTTACCAGATTGGCATGAAGCTGCAAGCCGATCCGACCGTTCAGTATGGCCTTCAACTGGATTGGCCCATTTCACATAAGGATATTCTTCGCCCGACGCCGTATAATACGTATCTCAATCCCGGCCTGCCGCCGGGGCCAATCGACAATCCGAGTTACGCCACAATTTACGCGGCGGTCTATCCTGCGCAAACCGATTATCTATTCTTCGTGGCGAGGCGCGATGGCAGCCAGACGCATTTCTTCAGCCCGACATACGCCGGGCAAATCCAGAACATTCACAAGGAAGAACATAATATCGCCGCCGGGGTCGGTGAGCGCTAGTATGTTACCGTGATCGTCTGCGCCGACGCATTCAGGGCTACACCATAGCTCTTGAGCGGCGAGGGCGCCGGGCCCTGAATCACGTTGCCGTGCAGATCGAAACGAGAGCCGTGGCAGGAGCAATAGATCGAGCCGCCGCTCGGCTGATTTACCTGGCAACCTTGGTGCGTGCAGAGCATGGAAAGTGCTGTGTAGGAACGTCGCGCTTTGCCGAATCACCAGGATTGGCGTCCCATCTGGTGAGACATTCGAATCGACGATGAACTGCCCGTTCGAGGTGAGCGAAGCAATGTTTACCGTGGTTGTGCCATGCTGAACGTTCGCCGGTCCGTTCGGTGACGCGCAACTCGCCAAAATCTCGCCGAGCATGCCTGAGAGTGAAGCGGCCCCGAGCACGAGGCCCGTGCGCTTTATAAATTCACGGCGACCGACCGCCGTATCCAGTGAAAAAACGTTTGAGGATTCCATCTTTAATTCTTTTACTTAACTGTTATGAGGATCATGTCCATTATTTGTTAAGACACATAATCCTATCAATTTGAACTCCAAAGCTCACAGAACACCACATGAGAAATAATTCAGCCGCGGATTGAATGGATTTTCAGGATTGCGATCGGAGTCGAGCAGCTCGAACTCCCCGCAGGACCGAACGCTTCGAATCTCTGGGAATAATCTATCGTATTCCAACGATACAATCTATGATAAACAAGACAGAAGAAGAATGGAAGCGGGAACTAACGCCTGAGCAATACCGCGTGATGCGCGAGAAGGGCACGGAACGGCCTTATACGGGGAAGTACGAAGCGTTTTGGGAAAATGGCGTCTATAAATGCGGCGCCTGCGGAGCGCCGCTCTTCGAGAGCGATACCAAGTTCGACGCGGGCTGCGGCTGGCCGAGTTTCTCTGCGCCAAAAGCAAACGCGCAAATCGAGGAGCATACGGACCGCGCACTGGGCATGACCCGCACAGAAGTTACCTGCGCCAACTGCGGCGCGCATTTAGGCCACGTCTTCGATGATGGCCCGAAGCCGACGGGATTGCGATATTGCATCAATTCGGCCTCGCTGGAGTTCGAGAAGAAGTCTTGAATTTACTCAGTAACCCTCGCGTTATGAAATCGGAGGGAATTTATGACGTACGAACCAATTACAACAAAAATCGAAGACGGCCAGATCCTTTTGCCGCCCGATGTGGACTGGCCGAATGGAACGATTGTGCGTGTCGAACCCATGCCGAAGAACAAACCGACAGTATGGGAGGTGCTCGATAAATATGATGGAATTGCGAACGACCTTCCGGAGGACTTGGCGAAAAATCTCGATCATTATCTCCACGGACATCCCAAAAAATGAAAGTCGTTTTTGCGGATTCGTTCTATTTCGTTGCAAGGCTTAATCGCCGCGATCAATACGGTGATGTGCGCATACGTTCGTGGGGTTAAATGACCCACAAATATACGACATGCTCAGACCCGAAGCACAAAAACGAGAATTTCGCTTCCCCGCCTACCACCCCACCTGATAAAACGAGCCACTCGCAACGTTCATGGTGTCCGACGGATTAGTTGGAAGCCGCGCAATAAAATGGAACGAGCCAGAGATTGTCTTGGCGACGGTATCATAGCTCGAAATGGTTACCGAGCCATCGTAGAGGCTAAAGCTGGATAGTGAAGGTTCCGAGACATAGATCGTTGTATCGGCCACGCCAAGGATTTTTGAATACGTTCCCTCGTTGCCGGTTGCCCCGAGCGAATCGGTCGTACCCGAAACCGGATTAATTAAAATAAGCGAGATTTCCGTATTGTCGAGCGCCGAGACGCCCGTCACCGTCACGATGTTGCCATTTTTATAAGCTTTCGTGATTCCCGTCGCCGAAAGTCCGGGGATCACATCGGACGACCAGGAACTTCCATTGACCGTTGCGGTCATCGTGTTCGGGGTGGTCGTTGTGCCATTTGGTGACGTTGTGGAATTGCAGCCGGCAAGAACGATTGTGGCAATTACGAACGCGGATGCGATCTGAAAATATTTCATCGTAGAGTTTTTGAGTGTGATGTAGATGCAAAAAGCAGTCCGAAAGTTTAATGGTGAGGTTTATTCAACACGGTATGCCTTTTGGGGCAGAAATGATTCCGGGATTTTTCACGTTGATTTATAAAATGGGGAGTCGATCCTAATGCGCGTTCATCAATGTCTGCTTGTCATCCCGATGCTCTCCACCGCAGCGTCGTGCAGCCTAGCACAGCACCTGCCCTCGGATTCCTCGAAGATAAATCCGCCGACTCTACAACCGGATAGTGTTTTGACCGATTCGGCGGCGCCTCCGAAGAACCCGCGGACAATCGTATTCAAGGAATTGAGAAACTACCTGAATGGAACTCGTGACGATCGGTTCGATACCTGGCCGCGACCTCTTATACCTTTCGAACGGCTTCTCGAATATCCCGAGGTGGCGCGCAGATCAGGGATGCAAGGGAGCGTTACGTTATGTTTGCTGGTGGACAGCGATGGGACAGTCGGCGATGTTCGCGTTCTGAAGGCCTCGCATGACATCTTCAGGAAAGCGGCAATCGATGCCGCCCATCGCGAAAGCTTCCAACCTGCCATGCGAACTGGTCGTCCTGTCCCCGTTTGGGTGACAGAGACTATCCACTTCCGCCTCAACCGCTAATTTTATTGTGCCGAAATGAGCGCCAGCACGTCGTCATTCATCAGTATGAGGCGTCCGTGAAGAAATCCGAGCTCGATCAGGAAAGCAAACCCTTCAACAGTTCCGCCCAACCGGTTCACCAGCCGCTTCGCCGCCGCTGCCGTGCCGCCGGTGGCGAGCAAATCATCGACGATGATGATGCGGTCGCCGGGCGAAATCGCATCCTCGTGCATCTCGACTGTATTCGTGCCGTACTCCAGTTCGTATTCTTCGTGGATGCACCGGTACGGAAGCTTCCCAACCTTCCGCACCGGAATGAAAGGCAATCCCATCTCCAGCGCAAGCGGCATTCCAAAAACGAATCCGCGCGATTCGATGCCGACGATGGCGTCGGGCCGCTTCAACACAGCAAATTCGATGAAGCGGTCGATGACCTCGCGCATCGCATCCGGGTTTGCGAGCACAGGCGTGATGTCCTTGAAATTAATTCCTGGGCGCGGGAAATCGGGGATGTCGCGAATGAGCGATTCGGCGATTAATGTGTCTTTTAAGAGAGGTGCGTCCATTCTTCGTAATTTTGTACAACAAAATTACGAAAAAATTGTCTGAACCGGGATTTATGGGATTATTTGGATGGATGGGATGAACATTTCTCCATCCCAATAATCCCATAAATCCCGGTTCAGACAGAAGTGTTCCATGCCAGATAAAATCTTGAAAATCTTAAGCAGCGAAGACATCGCGCGCGGCACGCGCGCCTTCCATCTTTCGAAACCCGAACGGCTTCAACTACGAGCCGGGTCAGACGATCGATCTCACGATGATCGATCCCAAAGAAATGGATGCCGAAGGCCCTGTGCGCACATTCTCTATAGTGAGCGCGCCGCACGAGCCATATCTCATGTTCGCCACGCGCATGCGCGACAGCGCCTTCAAGCGCGCGCTGAAAAATGCGCCCGCCGAGATGGAACTCGCGTGGGACGGGCCCTATGGCTCGTTCATCCTGCACCACAATCCGGCGAAACCCGCGATATTCCTCGCCGGCGGCATTGGCGTTACGCCCTTTATGAGCATGGTAAAACATGCCGCCCATGATAAGTTACCGCATCACATTTATTTGTTCCATTCCAATCATAAGCCGGAAGACGCGCCGTTCCTCACCGATCTTAAAGAGTTCGATGAACAGAATCCTAATATCCATTACATCCCCACGATGACCGATTTGGAGCCGCACCACGCCTGGAATGGCGAAACGGGCATCATCGACTGGAATTTGATTGCACGAAATGTCCCCAAAGCGCAAGAACCGATTTACTATCTCGCCGGCCCTGCCGAATTTGTAACTGCCATGCGCGATATGCTCAAAAATTCCGGTGCCGACGAGGATAGCATCCGCTTCGAGGAATTTGCGGGATATTAATCCAAATGCCCGGAATTATCTTCCGCTTTTTCGGTTCTTACTCCCCGCTCCGCTCGCGAGCACCAATTAATTCATTCTCTGTTCTAACAACTATTTATCAACAGCATGTCCTCGAAGACCATGAACTCCAAAAACATTCGTGACCTCGTTCAAATCCGCGATAACAGCGTTTCCAGCCGCTACAAAAATGGCGAAAAAACCGCCATCACCGATTTCATCGAGGACTACATGAATGGCCGCGTGGACATTACCTGCGACGTGCAGGAGCTAATCCAAAACCGGACGCTCTTTTTCAAATATGCGTATGTCAGCCATCACTTAAAGTTCCTGATCACGCGATTCCTGCCGGAAGTGACCATCCATTCGAAAAAGCAGGATGAGCGCGTCATTCGCGGGCATTACGACCGTGGTAACGATTTCTTCGGCGGATTTTTGGGCGACCGCAGGATCTATACCTCCGCGTTTTTCAAGACCGGACTCGAAGATTTGGAAACCGCGCAGGATCAAAAGCTCGATCTCGTTTGCCAAAAATTGCAGATCAAACCGGGCGAGCGTCACCTCGACATCGGCTGCGGATGGGGAACCCTTGCCGCGCACGCCGCGAAATATTACGGCTCGGATTCCACCGGCATTACCATCGCGCAAAAGGGCGCCGATTACGCGAACGACCAGATCAAGCGATGGGGCGTGGCCGATCACGCGCGGGTGCTGCGGATGGATTATCGTTCCATCCCCGCCGATAAGTACGATAAAATTTCCTGCCTCGAAATGGCGGAGCACGTCGGCGTAAAATATTTCCAGCGATTTATGCGGCAGATCGCCGGACTCTTAAAAGATGACGGACTTTTCTATCTCCAAATTGCCGGACTGCGCGCGGGCTATCACAAGGAGTCGCTGATGTGGGGCGCGTTCATGGCCGAATATATTTTCCCCGGCGCGGACGCAAGCATGCCGCTTAGTTTTGTCGTGAAGCGTTTGGAAGGTGCGAACTTCGAGATTCATAGCGTGGAAAATGTGGGAATCCATTATTCCTACACCATCCAGCGCTGGTACGATAACTGGCAGCAACATTGAGAGGAGATTCTGAAAGCGTATGGCCCGTGGTGGTTCCGCTGCTGGGAAGTATTTCTCGCCTGGTCCGTCGATATTGCGAAGCAAGGTAATTCGACGTGCTTCCAGATCGTCTGCAATAAAAATCTCGATGCCTACAACCGCCCGCGCTTTTTCTCCGGCGTAAATTTAGGCGAGCGCGATCTTCACACGAACGGGAAGGTCGCTGCGGGTGGGGTGCTGGCGTAGCCTGACGCGTATCAGGCGGGCATCGACGAAAGGCGAACGCGATTGTATCCGCGGGATTTCCGGTCCTCCGGATGTGGTTCGATCCCTACGATCGAAATTTCGCCATCGTTCGGCCCGTACGTCCAATAAATCCGGCCTGCAGAGGGCGTTCGGTTTTCAAGATACGATTGAAAAATTTTGTGTCCCGCGCGGTTCGAAAGGGGACCAATCTCATGCGACTGCAGGCTGTTATGACGCGGGTTTGCCTCGAGTAGCAACAACGCTTTTGTTAACTGTTTGAAAAGCTTTTGTTCCTGAACATTCAGGTTCCCGGAAGCATGACGCGAAACCAGGTCATGCCAAAACGCTTGCATTTCAGGAACACCCATGCGAATGGCAAATTTCATCCTGCTTTCTTAACAAGCTTTCGCCGTAATGAGCGTTCGCTCGGGCGGGCGTTCGCTGCACGTAAAGCACGTCGAGTCATTCTGCGAGGCGCTGCTTTTTCGCTGGAAGCGAACTCCTTTCGATAGGGCTCAAGGTCGATAGGTTCGGAAACGATACCGTTCTTAAAATTTTCCATGGATGCATCGATCATCGCAAGGGTGCGTTTGGAAATGATAAGATCCGAAACGAGTTTCTGTGGGGTTAGTACGATGGAGCCATTCGGCTCCTCATGGACGAGATAATGTTTGTGCCGCGCGCCGCGAATGACTATGCGCTTTTTAGAATTGAGCGTACCTTCGTAGGAACGCGCGTCGAGGAAAGTTTTCGTTGCAGTGCGTTTGCGTTTGGTCTTCATAGAGGTGTGATGGGATATCCCACTTTAGATTAACACGAAAGCCACGTAATGGTTTCGGCTGCGCAGACTGCCTACAACCGCCCGCACTTTTTCTCCGGCGTAAACTTAGGCGAGCGCGATCTCCTTACGAACGGGAAGGTCGCGGCGGGGGGAGTGGTGGTGTAGATTGGCCTCAACCCACCTAGGGCATATTGCCGCTAACATAGCGAACCAAGGCCGGCCAATCAATCTTTCCGTCGATGCAAAAATCGGTGACAAATTCGCCCACCAGCCGGTTAGTGGTATTGGCTAATTCTTCTGCAAAAATTTTATTATGTGCTTCGGCTTCGTAACCTAACGGCTCGACGATATCTGTGTATAAGTTACGATCATCCGAAATTAGGTTCCAGAAGCTCTGACCGACAATCTTAATAAAAAGTCCGTTATTCCGCGTCTTGGTCTTCCCGTAACAAATGCCGAGAATCGGCTGAACAACTCCAATGCGCTTAGACTGTCCAAGAACCCGAAGAGCCTCCGTGAAGTCCCGCTTGAGGGCTTTTTGCTGACTTGAATTGCCCCAATTGCCGCCGGATTTAATTGCCACGAGGTATCGCACTCCACCTTTTGACAGATCAAGGTCAATTCCCGGTGAGGTGGATTTTTTGCCGCCGCTCGTGATTTCGGCGACATAAATTGCTAGCTCCTCAAGGAAGCCGCCGAAAAACGTCTCCTCGCCGGATGAGATTAGTGCATTGAGCAGTGCTTTTACATATTCATCCGCAAGGTTAATATTCTTCGCGCGAAAGAGATAGGGATTCTTTTTCAAAAGCGCTCGAAGTTTGATGCTTCGGATTATTTCGGCCCGCTTTTCATGAAACGAAACGATGTTGACGTTCACGAATTCTTCAATCAGCTTCCGCGTGCGCGAATCCATTTGTGGCGAATGATTTTGCTTCGGTTGAGTGAACGGCGTTTCTTGAAAGAGAAACGTACTCGGGAAGGATGTCAATTCCCACATAATGGCGGCCTAATCCCTTGGCGGCCACTGCAGTCGTACCGGAGCCCATAAAAGGGTCAAGCACTAGATCTCCTTGTTTCGTAAAAAGCTTGATAAACCATTCAGGGAGTGCGCGTGGGAATGCAGCACTGTGATTTTTATTCGAGCATTCGGTTCCGAAGTGGAGAACGTTATTTGGGTAGGCGTATTCGCGCCCTAACCAATTCGAAACATTTTTTCCGAACCCGCTTCCCACTCTCGAATCATCCCGGCGCTTGTCGGTATCACTGAGATTGCGAAGCCGTGATTTCGCCCAGTCGCCCATAGGTACCATAACGCTTTCCTGGTACATGCTGAATTTGCGGCTTTTGTTGAACTGCAAACAACGTTCCCACGAATCGCGGAAGCGATTCGGCCACTTACCCGGATAGGAATTTTTCTTGTGCCAAATAAACTCCTCAGTCCAAAGCCATCCCTGCTTTCGGAGCGCTAATATCAGTTCTATCACATATGGATGTCGTTCGCCGTTTTCAACCTTCTCCTTGATGTTAAGGATGAAAGTTCCGTTCGGCTTCAGGACGCGGTACAGCTGCGTCGCAATAGGTAAAAACCATTCGACGTAACGATCCGGATCAATTCCACCGTAAGTTTGCTTCCTCCGGTCCGCGTAGGGCGGCGATGTGACAATGAGATCGATGGAAGACGCGGGGAACTGGTCCAGTACCCTCACAGAGTCCCCGGTGAAAAGAGTATTCCGAATTTCGTTCAATGCGAGGCGTTCAGTCATGCTTCTGATTGAACGTTCGGGGATAGGTGCTCCCGTTCCCGTGTATGAAAGAATCGGCGTCGAAAGGCATTGTTATCTATTCAAGTTCTGAAAAGTGCGATAAACTTCCTTGGCATAAAGAACACCAAAATGGTACATTCTCAGTGTCGATATTAAACCTAGAAGCACGGGAAGCCATATAAAACAAACCAGTGAATTGAAAAACAGTAGAGCGATTGAAATCAAATAAAACGCAATTGATAGCCCGCGAAACATGGCGTAATTGCCGCCAAAAACATCAATGCGTTTCTCGGTAACTTTAGCCTTGATAGAAAGCCAGTTATAGACGTCAGAGCCGAAATCTTTTTTCGATATTCCAAAAACTGAATGCACCCTCTCTAAAATTGAGGTCGCTTGCTCGGCGCCGAACAGCCTTTTTTGACGCTTGGAATCAGTCAGCCAGGCTGTAGGCATCCCATCGGTAAAATGCCAGAGCGCTTTTTCGAAATAATTCCCAATCGCCTGAATGATATGTCCAAGCCCATAAGCGACAATCAGGAAAACGACCGATTCGCCTATGCTTGAGAAGAGAACTATCGCCTTCCCATAAACCCTATGATACATTAAAACGAGCGCGCACAACAGCGTGACGCTCGGAACGAGAATGCCTACGAATTCATAAAAAGAGAACTCCCTTTTCATATTCCTTCATTGATTTAATATCGGCTCTCAGCGTCTCTTTGCCTACGATCTTCAATTTCTCGACGGAATTGCTGTGGCAATCCCTAAATTTTTCGCCGCTTCCGCAAAAGCACGATCCATTTGCAGAAAGTTTTCTTCCTACAGCAAAGCCGCAAAGAACATCCCTCAGAATTTGCCATTCGCAGTTTGGGAACAGTTCCTCATAGGATTGTTTAATGCCAGCCCCAAAGTGTTCATACCATCCTTGTGCGAATGCCTTCTCCGGTTCGAATTCGAAAAGCACTTGATTAAAAAGGTAGGGTATTAAAATACTTTCTACAAACTCCAAGCTGCCTATCTCATTCTGGCAACGCAATGCTTCTTTTACTGGAGGGCCGAGGCATAAAGTTCCGTCAGGCGAAATATGGCGATCAGGAACCCTCGGAATTCTATAACCCATCTCCCGAACTCTTGGAAAGCGGTGAGGAAATTCCGGTGGATAGGTTATTAACAGGCGATAGCTGGTAAGTTGTCCACCGAAATCATCCTTCAAAGGCAATAAACCCCTTACTCGGGGCGCGCCACCTCCGGGCCACGCTTCGAGCGTGGGATATTTTACAAGTAGTCCCTCGATATCTTTATCAATATCAACTCGCATTACTCGCCCAAGGCTTTTCTGCAGCCGCCGCTTTCGCTGTGATGAACGTCTTCTGAACGAGGTTAAACGAGTTTTGACTCGCCTTGCTGGAGGGTTCAGAGATTTCGAATTCAACCGGCTTTGCATCTTTTCCCTCGGAAGGGCTTGCCAGTTCTACGAATTCGAAGCCCTTTTTCACGTAAATCGATTTTGCATCATAATTAGGCGGATTATCCTCGTTGTCTTTAATCTCTTTGCAAGATGCAACAATTTTTCCGCCCTTCCTGCCAAACGCTAAAATTTCCAGGGCAGTATCCTTCGGCTCATCACATCCGTCACCATCGTGATCGTTGAAGAAGTTCCATGAGCAATGATGAGGTGCTAAAAAATAGTCCCATACTAACCTGTCCTCGTTATTGTGAAACTTCGATTGTTTCAATATTTCTGCCCACAGGTAGTGATCCGCGTCGCCGCCGAATAAGTAGAATGCCCCGAAATCATCATCAGTGGAACTATATTTAAACCGCGCCTGCATTACAATGCTGCTGTAATTCTTATCCGGCACGGCGCTTTCTTGAACCAGACTCTTCTTGAACGGCGCATGAACGAAGAACTCGAACATTCCCTTCGCTTCCCCATTTATAGTTCCAATGGTTGTACCGGGAAGTGTATATGGAACGTTCTTAAAAAGATCGTCGCCGTTGTACCCGATCATTTGAAGTCTATTTCCCCTCCCGGGATCGTTACTCTCGTGATACAACTTGAGCCGCCGCTTCGCTTCAGTTCTGAGCGCCTTGGCATCTTCATTCGAGGCTTCATCGAAAAGCATTGAGGTTACCCAAAGTTCGTCGGCGATGACGAGTCCATTCTCTCGGTCTGTTTCTAAATAAGCGGAAGGGTTTCCGATATAAAAATTCGCTTCAAAACCGTGACAATGGTCGAGATCGGGGTGAGTCAAAATAAAAAGATCGAGATGATGTATCCCGTTAACCTTTTTCAAACTCTTTAAGAGATCTGATTTCACGTCGAATATTGAATCGCCGTTATTATCTTCGTCTCCCTCACGGAGCTTACAGTCGATAAGAATCGTAGTATCATCTAAGAGTTTAATAAGTACTGCGTCGCCGTTTCCAACGGGGTAGAATTTTAATTTATGGTTTGCCATGGTTTTCGCATGAAGATGTAAATGTTATCCATTCTTTTTCAAGAATGGGGTGGAACTCAGAACATCGTCTCGTCGGGCGGCGGGAAATCCCGGGTCGGGCGGGCCAGGTGCATGAGATTGTCAGCACTCAACATAGTTGAGTGATATATTCGGAACTACACGAAAGCCATCATGATTCCCACTTAACGATTATTTAATACATTTTTCTCCACAATGCATAATTCCATCCAGAATGCAAAAATTTCCGAATCCCGGGAACCCCTCTTCATTAAATGAAAACCAAACGCAAGTGAGAGAGCTGAAAATCCGGAATGGCGAAATTGGCTCGAAAACGGCACTAATATATTTGACTCAGCACGGAAAGGGGGCGATTTGAGTTATGAATCGCTTAACTAATCTTTTCGAAATTATGCTGAAATTTGATGCCGATACCTATTTTTATATTGGTACAATCTTAGGAGCTCACGGCAAGCCACCAGAGAGCATCATTCCACTCGATGTCGATTTATCTAATTCTGCAACTGAATGGGCGAGTGTGACAGGGCGAGAGTATCTTGAAGAGATTGCAGTTCAATTTAACCAGGTTGAGCGGCTGTGCAATGACATTCAGTTGCGTTTCTCGGCGCAGAAGGCCGCAGAGCTTTCAAAGGCGATTCGCGCCGGTTTCATCACAACGATGCGAAACGTAAATGCCGGATATAACGAACTTAGTTCACGGATTAATGATGAACTTCAAACGATCAGATTTTTTCAACTAAATTCCGTAGAGGCCGCGCTGTATGAGAATGAAGCTCCATTCGGGGAAGATGTAGCTATGTTTTTCGAGAACGAAAACCGGGACATCATTGAAGCTGCGAATTGCTTTGCGACGGGGATGTATACTGCCGCCGTCTTTCATTTAACGAGGGCGATAGAGCAACTCACTGAAGATTTGGCAAAAAATTTCGGGTATTAGTCAAAGATACAAGGGGCCGCCCCATAGCGATAAAAGACGCATTCTGGAAGGACATTCTTAATGCAGTGGAAGCAAAAATTAAACAAGAGCGCAATCCCACAACAGGGCGGCTTATGCCCTCTAAAAAGAAATTGCTGGATCAATATGAGGACGTTGCGCTAAGATTGGAGTATATTAAAAACGCATGGAGAAACCCTGTTTCACATGGAGTTTTTTTTCAGCCAACGGAAGCGCAAAACGTTTTTGAATTAACACGAATTTTCTCTCAGCATTTAGTTAAGATTCTTGCTCCGGCACAATCATAGTAATTTTAGCATGAAAAGCCTGTTCCAACTGAACGATTTTTTTGAGAGTGAGATTATGCGTTCCGCTCTCAATTTCCGAAATGTAGGATTTCGTGGAAATGCCGGACTTTTTGGCGAGTTCGGTTTGAGTCCAGCCCTTGCTTTCCCGCAAGAAACGTACTCTTTCCCCTATTTCCTGCTGTTTTTGAAGGATTTTATCCATTGAAAGAAAAACCAAAATTAATTTAAGAAAGTTCGTATTTATCGGAACTTCGGTAACGGATTCGCGTTATACTCTAAGGTTCTGATAAATACGAACATGGAAACAAACACAAAAGCACCGAAAACCTTAATGGAAGCGATAACTTTTTTCGCGGATAAGAACAATGCCGTCGCGTATTTCGCGGCGCGTCGCTGGCCTGACGGCGTGGCGTGTCCCGCGTGCGCTTCGAAGAAAGTTACCGCTATTAAGACGCGGCAACTCTGGCAGTGCAAAGATTGCCGCAAGCAGTTCAGCGTGAAAGTTGGAACGATTTTCGAGGATTCCCCGCTTGCGCTTGGCAAGTGGTTAACGGCGTACTGGCTACTCACGAATTGCCGCAATGGAATTTCATCGTATGAGATTGCGCGTCACTTGGGCATAACGCAAAAGACGGCGTGGTTTATGGCGCATCGGATTCGTGAGACGCTCAAAAGCGGTTCGTTCCTGAAACTTTCCGGGACGGTGGAAGCGGATGAGACGTTCATCGGCGGAAGTGATACCAACCGCCACGCGAACAAGAAAAACCCGCGCAGTGCTACGCTCGTTCTTGGTATGATAGAACGTGGCGGTCGCCCGGTGGCGAAAGTTGTTGACAGCCGCAAAGCGCGCGACCTGAAACCCGCGATTCGTGAGAATGTGGAACAGGGTTCCATCCTCTTCACGGATGAGCTAAAATCCTACAACAACCTGCACGGCGAATACTACCGCGACACGGTGAACCATGACGCGGGACAGTTCGTGAAGGGTGACACGCATACGAATACTATCGAAAATTACTGGTCGCTCGTTAAGCGAATGATTAAGGGAACTTACATTCACGTTTCAGACTTTCATTTAGATCGGTATTTAGACGAACAGGGCACGCGCTACGAAGTGCGGAAGCAGAATGAACATGCTCGTTTCGACAGTGCGATTTCCGGTGCGCCGGGACGCCGCTTAACGTATGCTGAACTAACCGGGAAGGTGCAGGCCGCTTGATGAGCAAAAAAGCAAACAAACCGAAAGGTCAAACGAACTCAGAAGAAAAAAGCGAAGAGTTCCTAAACTTCGAGCGCGGGATAGATCGCATGCTTTCCCTTCCAAAAAAGGAACTGGAACGTATTCGAAAAGAGGTTCCCGCTCCGAAGCGAAAGACCCGGCGCAAATAGAATTCAATTTTTAGGCATGAAAAAGCCCGCAACTTAGCGGGCGTTGGGCTTTTTCGAATTTCTGAGTAACTTTTCAAAACAGAAAGGTTACTCAAATGGTTTCTGCAAATAAATTAGAAGACGAGCGAAAACGCGCGCTCAAAATGGTAGAATGGCGCAAGAATATCGTACTTTCAAACGTGGATAGCTACGCGAAAGAGGTAGTGCTTCTCGAAAAAGTAGAAGATAGAATTAGGCAAACGGCATTCGCGGAGGGGCGAATTTCGTAATCTCTCCTTCATCGAATATTTTATCTTCATATTTATTTTCCATGCTTCCGATGACCCACCGCATACATTTCCATTTAATTGGTGGTTCTTCTTCAAGTGCTGAGGCGCGAGATTCTATTGTCCATTGCTTGCCGTTCGCTTTTTCGTAAACGGTATCATTCGGCTTAAAATCAGATTTGTTTTCCATATTGAAAATGAATTTTGAAAACCGTTCAACACCGCCCAGCCGTGAAGCGTGCTGAGTCAAATATATTAGTGCCCGAAAACGCCACAGTTAATGAAGCACAAACGCGCGCGCTGGCGGTGGTACGAAAATTTGTCTTCCTGAAAGAAGTCGGCCAGGCTGGTCGCCCCTACGCGGAGGCATTTTAGAAAAATCTAAATTTTCCGAAAATAGTGGAACTCTCCAAAACTTCATTAACTGGAAATTCAAGAAAAAGAAAGCCAAAAATCCGAAATGGCGAAATCGGCTCGGAAACGGCATAACTCATGAAAGCGCATTGCACACACACCTTAGTGGCGTGAGTGTTTCTGCATGAAAGGCATGTCGAAGCGGGTTGCCGGACCGGGCGTCAGGCGGAGGGCGTGCGGCGCTGCTCGTTGTGGCGTATGAGCGTGCCGGGCCGGGCGTAGGTTTCCTTGTGCTTCCGCAGCAGCTTTTCGATGACCTTCATCGTGGCGTCGATCGCTTTGTGGGCCTCGGTATCGTGCTCCTTGACTTTCAGCGTGTCGTTCGGGACGTGAATCAGCGCCTCGAAGGTCTTTATGTGGCCGTTCGAGCCTTCCTGATCGAGTATAAATTCGGCGCTGATGACGGGCGAAGCCTCGCCGGAAGATTGGTCATCCGGGGTAAATTTTTTTACCACATGTTCAAATTCTGACGTGATGTACTTCTGGATCGCCTCGGGTGCCGCGTCGTGGCGGACTTGAATTCGGATGTTCATTTTTTTGAGGGTATAGGGTTTAGGGTATAGGGTTTAGGAACCTCATACCATATTCTGCTGGTAAACAACGAAGAAACGAATTTAATACCACAATTTATTTCGAATTTGAAGATTTTGCGGAACTACACCCTATACCCCATATCCCATACCCTACCCCGGCTCCGTTCCGCTTCGCGGATGCGCCTGATCATAGACTTTTTTCATGCGTTCGACCGTGAGGTGCGTGTATCGCTGTGTGGTTCGAAGCGATTCGTGGCCCAAAAGTTCCTTGACGGCGCGAAGATCCGCGCCATGATCGAGCAGGTGAGTGGCCATGGTATGCCGCAGCATGTGGGGGTGGGCGCGGGCAATATCCGGCGTATGTTCGAAGGCTTTCGAAACGATGTGATAGACCATGCGGGGCGTCAGGCGCTGGCCGTTTTTGAGGAGGAAGAGGGCATTTCGAGAGTCGGCCGAGGACGGCAGACCTACACGCTCCGAGAGGTATGCTTTCATGGCCTCGGCCGCTTTCGTTCCAACGGGAACGATGCGGGGTTTGCCGCCTTTGCCAAGGACGCGAACCGTTCGCGATTTCAGATCGAGGTCGCTCCGGTCGATCGAACATAGTTCCGAGCGCCGGAGGCCGCTGGAATAGAGGAGTTCGATGACGGCGCGATCCCTTAGAGATAAAGTCCTGAGTGCTGAGTCCTGAGTCCTAAGATGCTCATCCCCAGATTCCGTATTCTTACTTAGGACTAGGGACTCAGGATTTTCAACTTTCAAGAGATTTGCCATGGTCCGTTCGTTGACGACATCCGGCAGCCGCTTTTCGGCTTTCGGAGTTTTGATGAGCCGTGCGGCATTGAATTCGAAGATTCCGCGCTTCACCAGAAATTTCACGAACGACCTGACTGCGGCGAGTTTTCTTCCGATGGAACTTGCTTTGATGAGCTGCGAACTTTGAGTTTGCTGCGAAGCTAATATCGCGAGGTATCGACGGAGAACGGTGACATCGTCATGGGTTCCCGAAAGCACAAGCCGCTCCGATTTCAGAATGCGGTAGAGATCGACCAAATCGCCTTCGTAAGCCTCGATGGTTTTCGGGCTGGCGTCCCGCTCGTGCTCCAGGTATTCCAGGAACGCGCGTAGCCAGTGAGGGAAATCGGTGTAGAAATCGACCACGATTTACAGGATTAAAAGGATTTTCAGGATAATTTTCTCCCTGATCTGCAAGACGGCTACTATCCTCGGGAGAATTTCGAGATCATTTTATTCACGTAAGTCTTCTGCGCATCGGGAACTTCAATATCGCTTTCGAGGCGGACTTGCTTGAGTTGCGCGCCCGTCAGCCCAAAGCGGCGCTCCCGCTTTTGATATTCCCGGATCGCTTCGTAGAGATGCTCGCGGCGGAAATCCGGCCAGAGCGTGCTTGTGACATGTATCTCGCTATAAGCAAGTTCCCACAGGAGAAAATTCGAAAGGCGCAGTTCCCCGGATGTGCGAACGAGCAGATCGGGATCGGGCATTTCGGCAGTAGTGAGCGATCGCCGAATAACATCTTCCGAAATGTCTTCCGGTGATATTTTTCCGGCGCGAACTTCGAGCGCAATTGCTTGCATGGCGCGAATCAAATCCCAACGGCCGGAATAACTGAGCGCGAGTGTGAGTGTAAGTCCCTTATTATTCTTTGTCCGCTCGATGGCCGCCGTTAGTTCCTCCTGCACGAGCTTGGGAAGCAAACTGGTTTGGCCAATCGTTTTTAGGCGTACTCCATTTTCAAGCATCTCATTAAGTTCCTCGCGCAGCATTTTCATCAGCAGACGAAAGAGCATGGAAACTTCGCGCTTCGGCCGCTTCCAATTTTCGGTGGAGAAGGCATAGACTGTGAGGAAGTCGATACCGAGTTCCCGCGAGGAGCGAGTTACATCCCGCAGGCTCGCGATGCCGGCCTGATGCCCGGCCGCGCGCGGCAGCCCGCGTTCCTCAGCCCAGCGGCCATTGCCATCCATGATGACGGCAATATGGCGCGGCAGCTTACCCTGCGCGCGCAAGGCGTGCTGAATGCGCTTGTCGGTTTCGGTTTGTTGGTAAGGCTCGGGGCCGAGAAATTTACGCATCTCTCAGCAACGCAAAAGACTCAAAAGTAGTACCAAGCTGTTAGCGACCCACCGAGGGAGACGGAAGTACTCTTGGTAGAGCTAGGATAATTGCCAGTAACATGCGCAAGGCCGACGGTGGAAACCGAAAGTATCGAAAGCCCGCCAACGGAAAAGTGCCTGCTGATTGCATATTCCGGCCCGGCCGATAGTTCCAGCGATGTAGTAAAATTGCTCAATGTGGATTCGACCGAATCCGACGGAATTCCAGACTCCTGGCTGGAAGTACGACTACCGCCAAAAAAAACACGCGGACCAAAGACCAGCGAGAAATTATTGGCGATGGGGGTAGTCCACGAGTATCCCAGCGCCAGCGAGGCGGATTCGTTCGTACCCGAATAAGTATTCGGTCCGGGCTGGTCGAATGTGGAATAGGATCCCGAAAGGATCAGATCGATCCGGTGTGATTCCGTAGTCCAGGTTAGATTTACTCCGGAGTTCCCCCCGGCGCTATAGCCAACGCCGAACCGGCACGTCGTATCTTGAGCCTGTGCGGCAGTGACGATAAGAAGCGAACAAATTCCAAGCGCAAAGGTGTGAGCGAAACGAAAATGATTATTCATACTACCTACGTAAAAAGGAAAAAAGTTGTGAGAATAATTTGCCGAAGAACAAGCGAGAAATTGGAACGGACTAAGCCGGAACTATCCGAGAGCATGCCTCGCAGTGGCAATCAGCGCTTCGGCTTCGGCACGCGTGGGGGCCTCCGCGATCAGGCGCACGATCGGCTCCGTGTTCGAGGAGCGAGCCTGTAGCCAGGATCGGCCAAAGTCGATGCGAAGTCCGTCCTCCATATTTAGTCCGCGCGCGCTGGACTCGAATGTGTGACGGAGCCGTGAAAGAATAGTTTCGGCCTCTGCGGCGCCACCTACTTCAATTTTCGATTTTACAATCTCATACTGTGGTAACTCTTTTCGCTTTTGAGAGATTGATCCACCAAATTCCGCGAGTGCTGAAAGGCACAGTGCTACGCCAACGAGCGAATCGCGGCCCGTATGAACTAGTGGCAGAATCACGCCACCCGAGCCTTCACCGCCAATGATCGCATTTTCCTGCCGCATCTTTTTCGCCACATTGATTTCGCCAACCGGAGTGCGAAACACTTTCGCGGAATATTTCGCCGCGATATCTTCAATGGCACGCGTAGTTGAGATATTGACGACGACGCTTTGTCCCGGATGCGAATGCTTTAGCACCTGTTCGGCTGCCAACACGATTGTATTCTCTTCGATAAACGGCTCGCCATTTTCCATGATGAGAACGAAGCGATCCGCATCGGGATCGACAACGATTCCCAAATCCGCTTTCTCTCGAAGAATTGCATCTTTAAGCGACGTAAGATTTTCGGGAACCGGCTCGGGCTTGTGAGGAAAAATGCCAGAGCCATCGCAATGAAGCTCGATGATTTCGACAATCCCCAGGGAATGCAAGAGCCGCGGAAGAATGCGGGAACCGGAAGCATTCACGCAATCGAGTATGATGCGAAAATTTCGCTCGGCAATGTTAGCACGATCGATAAAGGGAATATCGAGCACGGCCTGGATATGCTGCTCGGCACAGTCGCGGCCATCAGTTACCTCTCCGAAATCCACAGCCGGAACGGATTCCGGCTCCGTGGTATCGACAATATCCCATAGAACTTTATTCTCCTCGGCATCGAGAAACAATCCGGTTTCGGCGATGAACTTCATCCCATTCCACTCGCCGGGATTGTGGCTGGCGGTGATGATAATGCCGCCAATGAGTTCCGGCTTCGTTTCAACGGTGAACATCACCGTCGGCGTGGGAGCCATCCCAAGTGCGAGGACCTCGCAGCCGGAACTCACGAGTGCTTCGGTCGCAATCCGATAAAATTCTTCGCCGCCCAAGCGCCCATCGTAGCCAACGGCAATGGTTCCCTTGAAGTCGTTATAGCGTGCAAACGAGGCCGCATATCGCGCGACGACCTCGGCGGAAAGCCCGCCCGGCGTGCCCACAATGCCGCGAAGGCCGGAGATGGAGCGAATAAGCATGTTAAATCTCGCGCGACCGGAGCCCGGCCGCTGTGAGCACCGAAAATCTTCCGAGAAGCGATGCACCCTCCCGTCTTATGGTCTCCAGGACTTGAACGGTTCTTTCACGATATGTCATATCGTGAATTCTCAAAAGCAAAACACCCGATGACGGAAGATTTTGAGAAAATACCAACTCGCCGAAATCTTTATCCTGAGTAATGAGTAAGGCATGAGATTTCAACGCCTTCGCACGTACAATTGGATCGTCACTCCCTCGGAACCCTTCCGAAATCCAGGAAACGGAGTGCCCGTTATCGCGCAAACCCCGCACAATTTCAGGGCCGATGTTCTCATCCGCAACAATAATCATTCGTAGTTTACGAAGATAGGCATTACATCTTCGTTACGTATGACTCCACTCGCATATTCCAGCGCTGCTTCTATCCCCTCGCGCGTTAACGAAGGATACTCCGCGAGCATCTCGTCGATCGAATGAAAAGCAATCTCCTCCAGAATTAACTCGACGCTTAAGCGCGTTCCCTCGATCGTCGGTTTTCCAGACGAGAATATTCGGATCGCATATAATTCTCGGTTTTTCCATCTAATTCAATACGGCTTGACGCCATCAAGTGTTCCCTCGCGGATGAGTAAGGAGCCATATAGCTCCTTACTGATCGCCCATTACTTACGATGTCGTCTGCGTTGCGCCCGTGGCCGGCATCTCGCCCGTTCCGCCATCGGCGATGGATTTACGCATATTCGTATCTGCCTGAATGTTTTGGAAATTGTAGTAATCCATGACGCCCAAGTGCCCGGCGCGGAATGCCTCGGCAATTGCCATCGGAATTTGCGCTTCGGCTTCGACGAGCTTCGCGCGCATTTCCTGCACGCGCGCTTTCATTTCCTGCTCGGTAGCAACGGCGGCGGCGCGTCGTTCTTCGGCTTTTGCGCGGGCAATCTTTAGTTCCGCTTCGGCCTGATCGCTCTGCAGTTTCGCGCCGATATTATCGCCGATAAAAACATCGGCGATATCAATCGAAAGAATTTCGAATGCCGTGCCGGCATCCAGGCCCTTATCGAGCACCACTTTCGAAATCCGGTCGGGGCGCTCCAAAACTTCTTTATGCGATTCGGATGTGCCGATCGTGGTAACGATTCCCTCACCGACACGCGCTAAAATCGTCGCTTCGCCGGCGCCGCCAACGAGCCGCTCGATATTGGCCCGAATCGTAACGCGCGCCACCACACGAACCTGAATGCCATTCTTCGCCACGGCGGGAACCTGCGGCGTTTCGATTACTTTTGGCGTCACCGAAAGCTTGACGGCTTCCAGCACATCACGTCCGGCCAAGTCTATGGCTGCGGCACGGTTGAAGTCCAGTTCGATATTCGCTTTGGCCGCACTTATGAGCGCATTGACCACTCGCGGCACGTTACCGCCTGCCAAATAATGTGCTTCGAGTTTCGGCAGATCGACCGGAATCCCGGCCTTCAGCGCCGTGATCTTGGAACGAATAATTACATCCGGCGGAACTTTCCTGAGCCGCATTCCGACCAAGTCCGAAAATATCCGGACATGCACGCCAGAGGATAACGCCGTTATCCAAAGCCCCAGCGGAATGAAGTACAGAAAAAGGATGAGGAAAAATACCGCCGCTATGACGATGAGAATGGCGAGTGGTCCGATGGCTGACATAGTGTGGAAATTCTAAATAACGGAGATGGTGACTGAACGCTACGTTGCAAAATTACGAGATTTGTGTCTCGCAGTTCCATTTTTCAAATTTGATAATGACTTTTGCCCCACTTCCCCCCACTAATCAAGGTAATTTTTTCTTAAAACTTGGGAAACCGTTCACAGAGAAATTTGCTTTCTTTATGCGAATCGCATGGCACTGCCATGCGGATTCTTAAATAGGGCAAACAAAACAAGAGCTCCGCAGCGCTGCCTTCTTTTCTCGGCACGCTGCGGTTTTCTTTTTTTACTACCGAGTAGTTCGCTACTGCTTCGGTTTTACAAAGATCGTTACCGTGTCCCGCGCGGCGCTGCCGAAGATGCCGATTCCACCATTAATATGATTGAGTGAGGATTGATAGTTCCCACGCGTAATGAGCTGGCGTTGGTAATCCACCCAATTGGTGTCGAGGGCATAGAAGGTGATGAGGTTCGGGCCATACCAACCAAAGAGTCCGGCCGTGACGGCGATGGCGGGTGCGGTCGCCAGGGTGTAGGAATAGCGGATTGTTGCGAGCGAATCGGCGCCCTCACGATGGCGTATAAGGCCATAACTCGTATCGAGCGCGGTCACGCTGAGCAGATATTCGCGGCTTGGCGTATCGACCGGGCCTGCGGTCGCAAGAAACGCGAAGGCCGCGAGATTATTCGTATCGAGAAGGAACGTCTGGCCGCGCGCCGAGTCCTCGAGCGCGCTGTAATGGATCGGCATGGGAACCGTCGTCGATGCAGTGGCAGTAATCGTTCCACCGTTCTGCTCGTTCGGAGCGCTGACAGTGAGATAATACGTCTTGCCACCCTGGACGATAAGATCGCTTGACGGAAGATAGTATCGCCCTTTTAAACCGGTGGGAAGTAATGTATGCGCATCGCCATCCACCGTAATCGTAACGGTGGCGCCATCGATCGCATAATCGAGATCGTCGTAATACTGGCCAAACGGTGTCGTACGATGAAGCACGATCGAATCGACTGGCTCATTGGCATAAATAAACCCATCGACGACGAGCTGATCCGTGTAGGCGGTTTGAATCGGGTTATCGCAACCGGCTAAGAAGGCGGAGCTGATTATCGTCATTGCGAGGAGAAGTTGCGGAGCGAATCGGAGCAACTTCGACGAAGCAATTCCTCTCTCGAAGTGCTGTGATTGCTTCCCTCGATTCCTCGCGTATAGAACATCACCGGCTTTCGCCGGTGGCGTTCTTCCTCGCAATGACTTAGGAAAATATTTCATAAACATTTGATTTCAAAAACTTACCGATACCCCAAACGTCGGCAGAATCGGCAGCAGTCGAACGAATGTGATGGTTCCCGGATTGGTTGAATTATCGATTTGCGAAATCCAAACGTTCCGGTAATCGTAGGCATTGAAGATGTCGAAATCGAATTCGGCATTCCGGTGATTGGAAAGAAAGGCGAAGGTGTACGTGGCTGAAAGATCGAGCCGGTTATACGGTGGCAGACGAAGCGCATTCTTATCACCTTCAATTGGGATGTTATGGCCTTCATCCTCGAAATTTGGTTCCAGCGCGGTGATTTGCGTGTAGGCTTGCCCGGTCCCGTAGGTGAACGTCGCGCCAAGGGTCCAGCGATCACTCAAATGATAGGTAGCGACGAGGTCGAAATCGTTGCGGCGGTCGTAGGTGGGCGGAAACGGTTGGCCGTTGTTAATGTCCGGGAAGGTTCTCATGGTCCAGGCCAGCGTATAGCCGATCCATCCGGTAAGGCGGCCAATTTGCTTCTGCAAAAAAAATTCGATGCCATAAGCGTTGCCATTGCCGACAAAAAAGACATCGTTGAGCGTCGAGCCTGTCATCACATCGGGCCGCATCTCGACTAAGTTCCGCATGTCCTTGTAATAGCCTTCAACATCGAGGGTGTAATCGGCGAAGGGAGCGGTCGAAACGCCGAGCACATATTGGTAGCAGCGTTCTGGCGCCTGCGTGGTGTCGTCCGGCAGCCATACGTCAAAAATGGGGATGAGATCGTTCGTCGCAAGCTTGAGGTATTGATGATAAATTCCAAAACTTCCCTTGAGCGTGACTTGCGGCGAAAGAATATATCTTGCGCTGATCCTTGGATCGACACCGATTTCGGGATTGGAACTAATTCCATCCACCCGCAGGCCGCCGGTGACGGCAAGCGGATTCTCCGTAGTCCCCGCAATGTTCGGCTTCCATTCATCCTGCGCATAGACCGCGCCGTAAATGGGCTTGCGATCGACATCGGCATTCGGCGGATTATTCCCGCTTTGAATCAGGAGCGACGTGTGATATGCAGTCGCCTCGATGCCGGTTTTGATCGTATTGGTGGATGCGGGAAAGTAATCGAGGCTCGCGCGGGCGGTGTAATCGGTGATCCCGTTCGTCCACGTGAGCGGCTGGACGCTGGAACCCAGCGTGAAACTGGAAGCATAGTTACTCGTCGTGAGATCGAGATTCGAAAATAGTTCACTTCCGAATACGTGCGTCCACGCGCCGGATGCCATTTTGTTTCCCCAATTCAGGCCGATGTTATTCACGTCGCTGTTGGCCGTGAGGGATAGATTGTCGGAGCCCTGGTAGGCCGCGATCGTGATCTTATCGTTGGGCGAAGGGTTTTGCGTGAGCTTCGCGTTCGCATCGTAAAAGTAATAATCGGGCAGATTCAGCCGTGAAGTGAGCCCCAGCGTATTGAAGAGCACATCGATATAACTGCGCCGCCCCGCGAGCACGAGCGCGCCAGTTCCCACCGGCGTCTGAATCGAACCGCTGCTCGAAATAAGACCCAGATCGACTTTCCCTTTCGTGGTATTCCGATCGCCCTCGATATCGGTCACGTTCAGCACCGAGGAAAGCCTTCCTCCATATTCCGCCGGGAACCCGCCTTTGATAAATTCCACGTCCTTGATAATATCTGGATTGAACGTCGAGAAGAACCCGAAAAAGTGGGAAGGATTATAGAGCGTGGCGCCATCGAGCCGAATGAGGTTTTCATCCGGCGAGCCTCCGCGCACATAGAGGCCGCTCGAATATCTCGCTTGACGTTTGCACCCCGGGAAGGAATTGCAGGACACGAAAAAGATCGGATTGCCCCATCTTTGGCAGATTTATCATTTGCTGCGGCGTAAGCGTAATGCGCGAGACTTGTGGCTCCTCGCGCTCTCGCTCTTCTTCCGTGCTCTGGACGGTCACTTCGCCGCCGCTCACACTTTGCTCGGCAAGTACGAAATGCTCCGAGCGTTCTTCACCGGGCTTGAGTGTCGCTCGAATGTTTCGCGTTTTGAAACCCAACGAGGAGATTTCGACTCCGAGAGGTATCTCCGCCGGAACATGCAGCGAAAAAAATCCGCTTTTATTCGTGATTGCCCCGAGATGCAGAGCTCGCACCCGGATGGTCGCGCCGATAATCGTCTCGCCGGAGGCCGAGTCGTTTACAAAGCCGGAAAGCACCGCTTCGGCGGTATCAGTGGGAAGCAAACGGCCGTGCATCGTGGCGCGGCTTTCGCCGGAATAAACAATAACTAAAAGAGCCGCGAGCGGCAAGATCCAGCGACGCATCGGTTACAATAGTGAGAGGATTCCGGCATTAAACGAATTCAGAGGACGTGCCAACCGTGAGATTATTGTAATAGGCTGCACGGATACTAAGGAATTATTCATACTAATTAGGGAATAACTAACCGCCTTGCCAGGGTTCAAAGAGATACGAATGAAACGTACGCCATTCTGGGCTTTCGCCATGCTTGCGCTCTCGCTTGGGGTTACCGGCTGTTCTTCCGGTGATATCACGAGCCCGACGGACGTTGTGTTCCCCGCCACGAATGTCAGCTTTCACGCAAGTGTCGCTCCGTATCTGGCGGTCGGATGCAATACGACCAACTGCCACGATGGCAATACCCCCGGGGCAGACCCTTATACCTCGTACGCGTTGATTATTAGCACGCCGAATTTTGCGGTGGCTCACGACACGACTTCCACGTTCGTCCAAGTCATGGATGGTGAAACGCAGCATCTGTGGGGTCCCATCGTTGCGAACGATAATATCCGGAATGGCATTAGGCAATGGATAAAAGAAGGTGCACAAGATAATTAAGATTCGAGAATGAAGAATTAAGAATTGAGGATTCACGATTTGCGGGAGTTGCACTTATGACTTCGCTACCCTAATCACAACATTTGTAGGAGATGAGAAAGATGAGAATTTTGGGAACGGCAGCGATCGCTGTAGTGGCTATGATGTTTGTGAGCGCGGCGTCCGCGCAAACTTCGCAGTGGCACTCGGACGACTCACGGATGTATTTCGATTATGGCGATCCCGTCATGGCGAGTGTCATTCAGGCGCCCGATGGCCATAGCGCGGACGTTCGGCTTACGACCGCGAATACGATGTTCTCCTTCCTGCATTCGGCGAACGGATATTTTGCCGTTCGTGATATTACAATCGAGGTGGATGAAGCAGGGACCTCGGAGCCAGTGGTCACGAAGAATTTCATCGACACCCTTCATGCCAGAACGTTCGAGGAATCGACTTCCAAAACCACATGGCACGCCTTGAGCGAGCCGATTCAAATCGCCTCGCTGGATTCCGGCAAGCAATATTTAGTACATGTGTCCGTTCGGGATGACATCGATGGCATGGTGGTTCATCCGCGGCCCTTCGCATTGCGGGTTCCCACCTATGCCAATGACACAACAAAATCCGGAATTGAAATCGGCGATATCGAACTCCTGGATAGTTCGAACGGAAGCACCTATTACACGAACGCACTAGCAAACAGCTATATGTTCAGCCATAACGTCACGGGCGCCGTGGCCTTTCGGCTGGCTCCAGAGTTGGGAACGGATCCTGTTGTAGAACTAAACGTGCGGCAGCTTACGAATGCGATCTATCCATCCGATACGGGCAAGCGATTCGGAACCGCGCTGGACGTAAGCGATTTGCACCGCGAGAGCCAACTCGCCAATATGCGCGCCGATAGCCAACTCGAATACCAACTTGTTCCCAGCGCGGATTCCCAAGTGTGGACCGCCGTTTTTCACGTGCCCGGAGAATCCTTTCAGCAAGGGAAGTACCAATTCTCGGTAACCGTTCGTGCGGGCAAGGCTTCGCCGCAAGCCGAACGCACGCAAGCGGACGAATTCAACTTCGTCTGGCAAAATATGCCGCTCTCGCTCGAAGATCCGACGGACGCGATCGACCCGCTTGCCGTTATTGCCACGCCCGAGCAAATTCAGGACTTGCGTTCCGGCACGAAGCAGGAAATGGCCCAAAAAGTCTATGAATTCTGGCGCAAACAGGATCCCACTCCGGGAACCGCTTACAATGAGCGCATGGCCACGTTTTACCAGCGCGTCGATTATGCCGATTTCAATTTCGCGACCGGCAATATGCTGAACGGTGCAATGACCGACCGCGGACGAGTCTATCTGCTCTACGGTCCGCCGACGAACGTGGACCGGGCCTTCATTCCGGGCGATGCCCCGACGGAAACCTGGGCCTATAACAATAATGTAAGCCGCGTCTTCCATTTCGCCGAGCGGAACGGTCAGGGCAACTACCAGCTCACGGATATTAAAGATCGGAATGTGGCAGATAAGAACTGACTTTGCTTAACCGTTGCCTTTGGAACCTCCTCTAAAGGCAACGGTTACTAAGCCTCGCGTCCCAAATTTTTTCTTTTATCGCCGCTAATTAAAGTTCGGTGTTTGTGGTTTACCGTACTTCGTACTTGTGGGGCCGAAATGGCCCGAAAGGCGTATCTATTCTGGAAGCCGGGTGCTTTCCACCGACGCCATAACCAACATTCGATAACTTCATGCAGGATTTTTTCCACGCAGACACCGAATCGGCTGCTGCGGACGAACCCATAAACGAAACGGCCGCGCAAGATGAAGCGCCGTCAGATTCAACCGAAGAGCCTTCCTCCGCCCGGCCGGCAGCCACGGCCAGCAGTTACCGCGATATTATAGCAGAGCGCCTGGCTCGAAAATCCGGGAGCGCAGCCAGCATGGGAGCCGTGAGCCCTCTGGCGCACTCTTCCGATGTCCAGCGTTCAGCTGCGCAATCCACAGCACAGGAAGCAACGGAACCAACGCTTCCAACTGCTGAGGCTGGAATTCCGAGCGTTATCGAAGCTTCAACAAGAATGCAGGAAATTCCCGCGAGCGCCACTTCCGACGGCGATGGCTCTCAAGCGGGACAGGGTTCATCGAGCCGAGAGCGAGCGCGTGCGCGCCAGCAGGAACGGGCCGCGCTTCGACGCGGCGGCGAACGGCGGACGCGTCCGGAAATAGAGCTGCAACTTCCGGAGGACGGCCCGGTTCCCGCAATGGAACTGACTGCCTCGGAGGAATCCGACCCCGCGATCGCAGCAGAACGAGGCTGAAATAGCGGCGCAAGATGTAATCGCAGCGCGCCTGGCGCGAAAAGGTTCGCAACAAGGCGCACGTACGGAGCGGCGACCCGAAGGCCGGCCCGAACGAGAACGCCACGAAGAAACGCGCCGTGAGCCCCGCGAAGAAATGGCAGAAGAGGCACCACGCCCGGGGCTGACACTAAAATCCGCGCGGCCTACCGCCCCGACTCCGGAGCGGGAAGCAGTGCGCAAACCCGAAATTCGCCGGACCGCCGAGCGGGTCCCGGAACGATTCACCGCGAAGCCGGAAGAAAAGGCCGCGCCAGCGCAACATACTGCTGCGATGGCGTTTGCCGGAAAGTTGGGAATTTCGGTCATCATTCCGCTGTATAACGAGCAGGATTCTCTCCGCGAACTTACTGCGGCGCTCAAACAGCAATGTATGCGTCTCGCCGGACCGAAGTACGAAATTCTGTTCGTCAACGATGGCTCGACCGATCGATCCGGCGAAATCCTGCAAGATATCCTTGGAATGAGTTCCCGCGTCACTGCGATTTCGTTCCGTCGCAATCTTGGGAAATCCGCGGCGCTCGCCGCCGGATTCGCCGAAGCGCAGTATGGCATCGTGATCACAATGGATGCGGATTTGCAGGACGACCCACGCGAATTCGTGAACTTGATTGGCAAGCTCGCCGATGGCTACGATCTCGTTAGCGGTTGGAAGAAAAAGCGTCACGACCCGATGAGCAAAACCGGTCCCAGCAAATTCTTCAATTGGGTCACCAGCATTTTCAGCGGCATTCGGCTCCACGATTTCAATTGCGGCCTGAAAGCCTACCGGAAAGAAGTTACCGACAGCCTGCAAGTCTATGGGGAACTCCATCGGTACTTGCCGGCCCTCGCGCACTGGCAGGGATTCCGAGTGACGGAAATTCCCGTCACACATCATCCCCGCAAATTCGGCAAATCGAAATTTGGATCAAGCCGATTCTTCAAGGGGTTTCTCGATCTCATGAGCATCGTATTCACCAATCGGTACGGCAAACGGCCGCTGCATCTCTTTGGAACCATTGGGACGCTCATGGCCATCGCTGGATTCGTAATCGATATCTGGCTAACGATTGAATGGGCGCTTGGCCTAACATCGCTTTCGAACCGGCCGCTACTG
The DNA here is from genome assembly GCA_963702215.1 of uncultured Bacteroidota bacterium. Lineage (GTDB taxonomy): Bacteria > Bacteroidota > Ignavibacteria > Palsa-1295 > Palsa-1295 > PALSA-1295. The sequence goes on along the minus strand of OY969726.1, from coordinate 2,295,371 downwards.
CTTCTGGGATTATTGCTCATTCTCGTCGGGGCGCAGCTCATTTCAATTGGGCTCCTGGGCGAGATGATTGTTAAAAATTCCATCTCGCGGTCGAGCATTTCGTATTCGAAGGAAAAGGGCAAACCCTCCGCCGAAGCACGCGAGCGGCGTGCCTCTCGTGCCGCGCGCATGACTCGTGTCGCGGGGCGCCCCGATCGCCGCACACCACGGCGGACTTCGTAATTGCTCAGTGATTATTCACGAAAATTGTCGCTACTTCCGAGGCGATATTCCCTGTGCGCCGAATAAGCGCGAGGGCGTCCATTGCGATGGATGCCCCTATTACGATCCCATCACCGAGAATATCCTCATCATCAAGCTGGGTGCCGCGGGGGATGTTCTACGAACAACTCCGCTCCTCACCCGGCTCCTCACGGCGCACCCTCATGCGCGCATCTGGTGGCTCACGCATTCGCCGGATTTAGTTCCGGGCTCCCGCGTCGATCGCATCCTGACATGGAAGTCGGAAAATTTGGAGCTTCTGCACGCGGCCCATTTTTCGTGGCTCATCAATCTCGATAAAGATCACTACGCATGCGCGCTGGCTTCCCGGATCGAAGCAGATAAAAAATCGGGCTTCGTTTTGGGAAAATATGGCGAAGCCGAGCCCGCGGATGAGCTTGCAAAGGCAAAATTTATTACAGGAATCTTCGATGACGTAAGCCTCGCCAATCGAAAGGATTATCCAACGGAACTATTCGAGATGTGTGGCTATGAGTTTGCCGGTGAAGAATATATCCTCGATATTCCGCCAGACGAGGAATTTCCGGGACTCGATCGATCTCGTCCGATCGTCGGCCTGAATACCGGCGCGGGGGCACGCTGGACTTCGCGACTCTGGAGCATCGAGCATTGGGTTGAGCTTGCGAAGCGGCTTCACGCTTCGGGAAAAAACGTCCTGCTGCTCGGCGGGCCCGACGAGGATGCGCGCAATCGAGAAATCCATCACCGCACCGGCGGCACCGCGCAGTATCTCGGCTATTTCAATCTCACACAGTTCATTTCGCTCGTGCAGCACTGCGAGCTCGTCGTTACTGGCGTAACGATGGGCATGCACATCGCCATTGCGCTAAAGAAGCAGATTGTCCTGATCAATAATATTTTCAATCCCTACGAGTTTGGGAATCTATATGGGCTCGGAGAGATCGTTCAGCCCGATTCGCCTTGCAAATGCTTCTTCCGTGGCCAGTGCATCAATCCCAATTACTTTTGCCTGGACCGGCTGCCAGTAGAGAAATTGTCCGAAGCGGTGGAGCGCGTTTCCCGCACGGAACGCGGGAAGCATTATCAGGCGCTGCCTTCCGTGCCGGAGACGATTACAGTCTAACCTGCGGACCTCTTATACGCCAGCATTCTCCGTTTCAGCCGGAGCGGTATCCGCAGTTTCCAGCATGGACTTATTCGATTCAGTCCCCGGCATTGCCGAGCGGGCGGCGTCGATAAAGCCGAGAAGTTCCCGGTGGTATTTCTCCCACAGCGGAGGCTCCATATTGGTCGCGATGGCTTTCAGTGCGTCCGAATCGGCGGGTTTCGTCAGCACAATTTGCTCGAGTTGATAATTATTGAAGAAAGAAAACGGCTTCACACGCTCTTCGCGCGCACGACTATTCCGCCAGGTTCGAATGGATTCGAATAGCGGCATATCCTTTTCCGGAACGTGCGGCTTGTACGCTTCCACTGGTTTGCGGGCTTCGGCCGTCTTGTCGGCCCGTTCGGCGTGCGTCATTCCTACCGCGAGGTGCGACTGTTTTTTAATGACGGGAGCCTGACGTTGATTGGTCGGGATTTGAGCGGGAGCCTCCACCATGCGCTCCTGATAGGCGACAAAGATATTCCACACACCGGGCGCAAGCGGCGCGCCTTCGGTCGCGGAAACCGCGGCGCCGGGGATAAACTTTGCTTCCCAATGCCGCACCGTCTTCCCGGCGAGGAAGGCGTTGAGGGAATCCTCATCCGTCGAATTATGAAGTTGAAAGATTTTGACGCGAACGTCACTCTCCGAAATATTCGTGCGGCTCATGATTTCTGATCTCTAATTGGTTGGGAGTACGCAAACGGCACTTCGGTCGCAATCAATCCCATGGACCGGCCTTCGGCGCTCCGGGCGGCTTCTTTACGCCAAGCCGATGCAGTGTCCCATGCTTTGCCTCGCGGCGCCGGAATAGGAACGTGAGCACAACTCCGGTAAAAAACCCTCCGATGTGTGCCATATAAGCGATGCCACCCTGAACGGTTGCCGCTTGATGGAACTCCGAGGTCCAGCCACTCACGAGTTGCGTCGCAATCCAGAGCCCCAGAATCACCCACGCGTTCACTACCGCGGTGAACGGAAAAATGACGAGGATGCGCACTCGGTTCTTCGGGAACAGAATCAGGTACGCCGCGAGCACACCGGCGATCGCGCCGGAGGCACCGAGGCTCGGTACCGTCGAGTTCGAATCCGTATACATCTGCGCAAGCATCGCCACCACGCCGCAGCCAAAGTAAAACAGGATGTATTTTACTTTGCCCAAATTATCTTCCACATTATCGCCGAAAATGTAGAGATAAAGCATGTTGCCAAAAATATGCGCAATCCCTCCATGCAGGAACATGGAGCTGAATACATTGAAAATGCCCTGACGCCCGGCAAAGAATTCCGCGGGGATCAGCGAATATTTTATGACGAAGGAATTGCCATATATTAGTTCCAAGAGAAAGACGAACACATTCGCGAGAATGAGTATCGTCGTCACGATGGGATAGGAAACCCGCTGCGTGTTATCGTCGCCGATGGGAAGAAGCATGGGGGCAGTTAAGCGTTAAGACCAAAAGTTAAGATTCCGATGGGATTCGGGACCTATGGTTTTCACTCTCCATTCTTAACTCTTAATTCTTAACCGGCAGTGTGGGCATTACAGGGTTCGAACCTGTGACCTCTCGCGTGTGAAGCGAACGCTCTGGACCAGCTGAGCTAAATGCCCGAAGGAGCTTGCCTAACTTGTACCGTATTCGGCTGGTTCCTGCATCGTCTCCGCCAATGGTCAAATGGTTTGGAACAGTCCCCGCGCTTCGCAGATAGTGTAACCAATGCTTGCTCGTTCCCGTTTATTCGCGTTCAGCTTTTTGGCAATTCTCCGTGATCAGCGGTCACGGCTACACGCTATGAAAATCGCAGTTATCGGTGGCGGGCCGGCGGGACTTTATTTCTCGCTCCTCGTCAAGAAATGGAATCCGGCCATCAACGTCGATCTCTTCGAGCGCAACGCGCCGGAGGATACGTTCGGGTGGGGCGTCGTGTTTTCGGATAAAACGCTCGGGTATCTTCAAGCCGAGGATGTTCCGTCCTGGGAGGCAATCACTGAAAGCTTCGAGCGATGGGAGAACGTCGATATCATCCATCACGATGAGAAAGTTACCGTTCGCGGGAATAAATTTTCCGGAATAGCCCGGATCGAAATTCTCGGCATTCTTCAAAAGCGCGCGAAAGAACTTGGCGTCGATCTTCATTTTCGCTCGCCAGCTGCCGATCTTTCTGCATTCGGAAGTCACGATCTTGTCGTTGGCGCGGATGGTGTAAACAGCGAAGTTCGTTCAAATTTCGAGGAGTGCTTCAAGCCCGATCTTTCCACGCGAACGAACCGGTATATTTGGTACGGCACGCATCATCTCTTCCATGCGCTCACGCTCACGTTTCGCGAGAATAGCGCCGGGGTATTCGCAGCGCACTCTTATAAATTCGATAAACAAACCAGCACCTTCATCGTCGAATGCGACGAAGAAACCTGGTCCAGCGCCGGATTCCAGGATATGGATGAGGATTCCACGCGCCGTTATCTGGAAGGAGTATTTCATCATGATTTGGAGGGCGAGGAACTTCTTTCGAATAATTCAAAGTGGATCAACTTCGTGCTGGTTCGCAATCGGCACTGGTGGTGTAGCGAGGCGCGAGCTGAACTTCACTCGATGCCTCACGTCGTATTGCTGGGCGATGCGCTTGCAACGGTTCATTTCTCAATCGGGTCGGGAACGAAGCTTGCCCTCGAAGATGCGATTGCACTCGTTCGCGCCCTGAAATTGACGGACGGCAAACTGCCAGATGCGCTCATCGAATTCGAAGCCACTCGCCGGCCACAAGTGGAAGAGTATCAGGACGCCGCGTACGAAAGCCTCCAACTTTTTGAGAACCTAAAGGACTACATGCACCTCGATCCCGTCCCCTTCGCCTATAGGCTCATGACGCGCTCCGGCAAAGTGGATCGCGAAAACCTGAAACGCCGCGATCCCGAATTCCTCGAACGGTATGAGCGGTACTAGTCAGGCTAACTCCCGGATTCTCGTTCATTCCCAAGGGATTCATAGGGAATATGTTCCCACGCCATCGCTTCACCGCGTTTCATCGCGAGAACATGCTCGCGAATCTCGCTCATTCTGAAGCGGTACCGTTGAGCATCGTTCGTAAAAACGAGCATCGGATCGTTCCCAGGTTCAAAGCCCGACAGGAAAAGGGAACCGTGATCTAAATATTCCACGAACGTGTCGAGGAGCGATTTATTCTCACCGGCGATAGTAAAATCCGGGCGCTCGGAAAGAATCTCCAACAAGCGGTCGTTCATTCACCGCAGGATTTCAACCCGTTTCGAAACCACGCTCGCGCCATCGCTCACGCGCACAATATAAGTGCCCGAGGCGAGCGCGCGTGTATCCAGTCGGATCTCGCCGTTGTTCGAATCTGAAAATTGACCCACGAGATGTCCCAACAGATCGAGCACTTCAATCGAAACCGGCCGCGGAAGATTATCGGAATACCGAACGACCATCTCTTCGCCGCTTGCCGCAGGATTTGGAAAAATTCCCATCACCACCAAGCCATTCACGGGCATGGCGGTTTGGACACTCCCCTCGATAATTAATTTCTCGATCGTGTCGAGGGACGAAGCGGCCGGAGCTTCGTTGTTATCATCGATCAATTGGAATTCCACGGCATCGTTGGTATCCGGCGGCATCCACGTGTAAAAAGTATCGGCAATATTATCTGCAATGACTTTGGCATTCTCGAAGGCACCGGACGAGTTCGCAAGATAATACTCCAACTTCACAGAGCCCACTTCAAAATTAGTCCACCGAATCGTATAGGAAGAATCGGCGCGCAGCACCTGATTCACCGGATAGATAAAGCTCATTGAAGGCGCCAGGCCAATCGTGAACGTGCCGGTTTCGATTGAAGAGAGAGCCGGATCCCCCGAAGCGACGAGCTTTATTTTCCCTTGTGTTGTAAGCGAATCGGGAACCTGCCAGTTGATGGGGCTGCTTATCGAATTCGTGGAAATTAATCGCCACGTCGCGCCATCGTCCAGCGAATAATAGGCATCGACCCCATTCGTCAAATTCGAACTGGTATATTGTATGGGAAGAATGTTGCCAGGGTGGAAGGTGCTGTCATCTAAAATGCCATTGTTCAGGACGAGGGTAGGCGCGGGCGCCTGGAGCGTGTCGAGATCCTGCCGAAGCACGGCCGCATTGACGACGCGGAAACTGCTGCCGTTCGTCTCTTCGAGAAAAGCCACGAGCCGGCTGCGCCGGTAATTATAATGTACGGCATCGTTAAAATTGGTCGGGCCATGCAGCTGCTGGTCCCACGTCATGGTCTGCTGCATCTCTGCCGATCCGCCGGCGACGACGAAGAATGGGCTTGAATTCGAGTTCGTAATATACCGAACGACATCATTGAGTATTACATTATTGGTTCCGCCGTTTTGATTATCGACGCAACTATCCTGTACGATAGCATAACGAATGACGAGCGAATCCGGAAAAGCGCTCAAAAGCCTGACTTTTACATCCGCGTGCAATTGATAATTATTTGCGTTTGTCTTGTCGAGCGTGGCATCGAGAAGCTCAAGCGTCGCGGCGGGGGACTTGCCTGCTTCCGCGTTAATCGCGTCGGTCCAGTCGGAACTGCTCCCGCTTCCGCGCGTGCTCGTCGAGCCAAAGACGGTGCGGTCCACAGCACCCCATTCGATCTCGACGTTGCTGAAGACGTGCGCGGCCGCCTGATAGCAGGTGCCATTCTGCAACTCGTCACACTCATTAGCAATATGTTCGTCCAAATGAATTATATTGGAGGCTTCGCTCGAGACCACGGAGGAGACGTTCGCATTGAATGTATTGCGCTCGTCAAATGCGGCCTGGCCCGTCGGGTCGCAAGAATTCGTAACCGTCTCGAACAGCACGAGGTGCTGCGCGGTGGCAAGCTGTGCGTTACCGGCGAGGATCAGAAGGAGCGAAAAAGCAATCGGAAGGAAATATCGTCTCATGATTTGGTTTAGTACTTGCAGAGGACGCGAGAACAAAACACCGCCCGGTCGTGTGCCCGGTGGTTGAAATTGCGTACGCGACGCGCGATGCGCCTCGTGAAACAAAGCGCGCCGGCAACCCTGCGGTTCCCGGCGCGCGTATCAACTTCCAACCGAGAAATGGTTCCGGCCGAAAAAGAATGCCGAAGAAGATATACTACTTCTTCATTTCCTTCTTTTCGGTCTTCTTCATTTCCTTCTTCTCCATCTTCTCGCCGGTCATGGCCTTCATTCCGGTATCCGGGGGCGCCATAGTCGTTTCCGGAGCGGGCGGGGGCGGTGGCGGAGGTGGTGGCGTGGCCGGCGCGGTGGCCGGGGGAGCCGTGGTCGTGTCCGTGGTGGCATTCTGATTCGTCTTCGAGCAGGAAGACATGCCTACCGTAAATGCTGCTAAAGCACCAAGCACAATGAGTTTACGAAGCCTCATGGCAATTTACCTCTTAGTTTAGTTGTTGGAATCCCTTCGCGCGCATCAGATGCCCCATAGCTTCTATGCTGGCCCGATCCACATGCTTCTCATGATCCGCAAGAACGCGGCCTCCGAAAATTACGCGAATCGCTTCTGCGCGCAAATTCTTATAGATGCCGGCCAAAATACCCGAAAGTACTCATGCCGGACACCTATCCCTGTTTATTGTCAAAAAGACTGCTTGCAAAGATACGAAGTTTTGAGCGAGGAAACAAGCGTTTCTAAGAAAATCCTACTCAAATTGGCTGGATGATCGCTCATCCTGGATGATCACTCCTCCACGGAACGCTGGTTGGGCGGCCGAGAACTTCATCGAGTAGTGCCTCTCGAACTTCGTAAACTTCGGGATAATACATGGACTATCGCAAATAATCATCTCATTCGCAACTATCCCTCTTATCCTCAATAAATGGATTATGCTTCTCCTCACCGGATTCCCATAATCCATTCTTACAAACTTACGACAAAAACAAAGGGGCTGCAAAAAATGTTTCACCGCGAAACCTACAGGCCAACCGCAATTCCTTGCATCTCTTTCATGACAGCATCGACTTCATCCAGTGTATTATAGAAATGCGGGGCGATGCGAATGCCAAGTGGCGGCCGGTAATCAACCAGGAACCGCCGACGAATTAGCTCCTCGCAAATCTCCTTCGTACCTCCATGAGTTGGCTTCCGCTTCCGCGCAGGTGCCGGATCGATGGTGAGTGCCCCTCCGCGCCGCGCCGGTTCCCGCGGGGAATTTACGGCAAAGCCGAATTCATCCGCACGTTCTATAATCCGGCCGGTTAACTGAAGCGATTTCTCGCGGATCGCCGGAATGCCAACGTCTCGAAATATTTTCAGCGCCGGACGCGCCGTATGCAGACAAGGAACTTGAATGCTCGAAGTTAGAAACCGGTGCATGCCGCTCGCGAAATCGACATTCGGCATGTGGAACTCGAATGGTTCCTTGTCGGCGAGCCATCCGCGAATGGCCGGTTGGAACTGCTCCTGCAAATCCCGCCGCACATACATAAACGCCGCGCCCGGACCGCCACACAGCCACTTTAGCACGCCGGTGGCAAGGATATCGACATCCAACTCCTGCACATCAATGGGAACTACGCCAGCGGCCTGATACGAATTGAGCATCACGATTGCGCCCATTTTGTGGGCGTGCTCGATGATTGGTTTTACCTCCTGCAAGCCGCCGGAACGAAAATAAACATGCGAAAGCGCGACGAGCTTCGTCCGCTCGTCGATGGCTTCGATGTATTTGTCCGTCTCAGTCCAGATGCCATCGCTTTCGATGACATGCGGCACGGCACCATATTTTTGCCAGCCTTGCCAAAGGTAGGAGATCGTCGGGAAGTGAAGATCGGAATAGACGATCTTGTTCCGCTCCTTCGTAAAATCGAGGGAACTCGCGATGAGGGCCGAGCCGATCGTGAGATTATGAATGAGTGTCACATCCCGCGCCTCGGCACCGATCAGGCTCGCAACGAGGCCGCTCATTTCATCGACAAGCGGGAACCATTCGTTCCACGCCTCGACACCTTCGCGCACCCAAAGATCGGTATAAGATTTTAGCTCCTCATTCACTTCATCCGGCATCGCGCCAAGCGAATTCGAAATGAGGTAGCAGCTCGTTTCGAGGATGGGAAAATGCTTTCGATACTTTTCAGCGAGTATGTCCATCAAAAATCAATAATTGCAGCGTGGAATCGGGGGTATGCTCCCGGTTCCAAGACAGCTTAGGCAATAATTCTTTCCAGAATTTCCTTTGCGCATTCCTCTTTCGTCATCAGCGGCAGCGCCACGCGCTCGCCGGCTTTGGTGAAGATAGTAACTTTATTCGTATCGTAGCCGAAGCCGGCGCCGGGTTCCGCAATGTTATTCAGCACGATCACATCGAGATTCTTCTCGTGTAATTTTTTCAGCGCATAGGCCTCCGAGTGCTCCCCTTTTTCGAGGGCGAAGCCAACCAGAATTTGACTCACACGTTTCGTTTTAGAAAGTTCCGCAAGAATATCCGGCGTTTTCCGGAGTAGGAGCGTCATCGTATCCGCATCGCTTCTTTTCAATTTTTCCTCGCTCGGTTCTGCCGGGGTGAAATCGGCGACGGCGGCGCTCATGATTATAATATCGGCGTTCACTGCTTGCGATTGAACAGCGGTGAGCATTTCCTGCGCACTCTCCACGTCGATTCTATTCGCGATGCCATCGGCGCGGATTGCGCTCGGCCCCATGATGAGTGTCACTTCCGCTCCCATCCGCTTCGCTTCGACGGCCAGCGCGGCCGCCATCTTTCCGCTGGAACGATTCCCAACGAATCGCACCGCGTCGATCGGCTCATACGTCGGCCCGCCGGTAATCAGGACCTTTTTCCCGCGTAGGTCGGTGCTTCCAGCCCGACCTTCCTGCGGGCCGAACAATCCGGCAAATTCCGGCACAATATCCACCGGCTCCGGCATGCGTCCCATCCCAGTGAGGCCGCTTGCCAGCAAGCCGCGAACCGGTTCGATCACGAGCACGCCATGCGCCTTCAGCCACGCGAGGTTCTCTCGCACCGCCGGCTGGAGCCACATATCTTCATCCATCGCTGGAGCAATGACGAGCGGCGTGGACTTGGGCAGCGATGCGGCGGCGAGCATCACGGCGTTGTCATAAATTCCCGCGCGCAGCATCCCGATTGTCGAAGCGGAGCATGGCGCGATGAGCATCGCATCCGCGCTCCACGCCGAGATGGACGTGCCAGGTTGATTCTTTCCGGATTTCCGAATCGCGTAGGTCGGTGCTTCCAGCCCGACCCTCCGCGAAAATGCTTGCGATGACTGGCTGCCCGGTTGCCTCCGCCATCTCCTCGCTGGTGACGAATTCCTCGGCGCTCTCCGTCATCACGCAGGTTACCGATGCGCCAGCTTGCCGGAGTTCCCGCGCAATCATCGGCGCTTTTATCGCCGCGATTGACCCAGTGACGCCGAGGATGATCTGCTTACCTTCGAGGCTGCCCATAATAATTACGGCCCTTAACGATTATTTCCCTCTTAAGATTGTGTTGGCTTTCTCTCAGCTTAGGTGTCTTTTACTCTCAATTGAATTGTCATTTAATGAACAATGTGTTTCCCCGCTCAAATTCGCCATTTTCGAATTTTTGATTCATAATTGCCCGATGGGTGCTCATCAGCAGAAATATAATACATTCGGGAAGCCAGTGCGCGAAAATTGAAAAATTTTTGGGCGCGAAGTTGAGCGGCTGTTGTTCTTTGCTCACTTTCTCGCCAGCCTGAGTCCTGACTGGGCACGTTTATGCGTCGATACAAGGTTCCATCGCCCATGGCTCGATCTCTTTCTGCTTTTCTCCTACTTGTATTCATGGTATTTACCTTGGATTCTGCGGAGGCGCAATGGACGCAGATTAATGGTATCGGCGGGGCATCGGTTACTTGCTTCGCGAGCAACACCGAGGGAATGTTCGCGGGAACGAACGATGGAATTATTTTTTCCAGCGATAACGGCCTGAGCTGGAGCGTGATCGACTCGGGATTGACAGAGAGCAATATCACCGCTATGATCGCCGATGACACCAATCTGTTTGCTGGCTCACAATCGGCCAATCTCAATTCGGGCGTCATTTATCGGTGGAATCGTTTTTCGAAGCAGTGGCAGAAGCTGAGCGCGGTTCCTTCGGTTAATTCCGGGATTTATTCTTTTGCCATATTGGGGCCGTTTGTCTACGCCATAACCGATCTCACGGTCGCCCTTTCTTTCGACGATGGAATGACGTGGAATTTCAACGATACAACATTTAGCAAGCTTGGGCTCGGTGCGCTATCCCCCGTATCCACGGAATTATTTGCAGGAACCGGTAACGGCATTCTCTCTTCGCTCGATTTTGGCGCGAGCTGGATACGGCCGAGCTCTCAGTTCCTTGCTGGCAATACGATTCAGAGCCTCGCTACGCAAGGGAATGCACTGTTCGCCGGCACTAACAACAAATATGATGCGGTCCATCCGGATGGAATTTATCGCTCGATGGATTTTGGTGAGACATGGACGTTGGTCTACGAGACAGCGTTGATTAATGTTTTCTCCTTCTGCGTAAGCGGTTCCCACATTTATGCCGCTACGGACAGTGGCGTATTATTTTCGAGTGACAGCGGAAATAATTGGGAACCACAAAATACCGGTCTGACAAACTTCAAAGTTCATACACTTAGCATGATTGGAACCACACTCTTCGCGGGCACCAGTGGCGATGGCATTTTTCGCTCCTCCGATAGCGGGCTAACTTGGAAGCCGGGTAATACCGGGATAACTGGGGTGGTAGTGAGTACTCTCTTTGATAATGGCACAGACCTTTTTGCCGGAGACGTTAGTGCAGAAAGCTACTACAATGGCGGAGTCGCTCGCTCGACCGATGAAGGGATAAGCTGGAGGTCGATTAATCCCGATTCCGCGATTGATTATGTCACCTCCTTTGCAGACATCGATAACCAACTTTTCATGGGCAGCAATGAAGGTCTCAATATCTCTTCAAACCAAGGTATGTCCTGGCTTCAACGAAATGCGGCGTTCAATCAGGACTATGGAATGTATGCCTTCGACGATCTCGGGCCAAATCTTTTTGCAGCGACGAACGGGTATGGAATATTTCGGTCATCTGATTCGGGTCATAGTTGGATTCCATCGGATTCCGGCCTCCCAAAATCTTCGCGTGTATTTAGTTTTGCTACCATTGGCAATACACTTTTTGAGGGCTCTTATAATGGTGTTTTTCGATCGACCGATACCGGCGAGACATGGGAACGAATGAATACTGGACTGACGGATACCGATATATTTTGCCTTGCCAGCATCGGCCTTGATCTTTTTGCGGGAGACGTAAATTATCATGGCGTGCTTCGTTCTACTGACCAGGGCGCCAGCTGGTCTGAGATGAATAGTGGTTTACCATACCAGGCTTTCGTTTATACTTTTGCAGCGGATGGAACGAGTCTCTTTGCTGGAACGGATGGTGGCGTATTTCTCTCCACCGACCTCGGCAACACGTGGGCCGCGGTAAGCGAGGGGTTGCCAGCGGGGGATCATCTCGCGATTGACGATACCTATCTTTTTGCAACGTCGTATTCACAAAGCAATAATAATACAAATGGCATCTGGCGTCGCCCGCTCTCGGAAATGATCCCACGGAGTGATGTCGCCGAAAGACCGGCACTTCCTTTCGCAATTCAAATTTATCCAAATCCGTGCTCGCAAGCAACCACGATTTCGTGCAATTCGGAATCGAGCGGCTTTGCGACGGTTTCCATCGTAAATGTGCTCGGAATTGAGGTTGCGGGGCTATTCGCCGGTGAACTTGCGGCAGGGGAGCATTCCTTCGAGTGGAATAAGTCACCGGCCTTGCCGAATGGAATTTACGAAGTGGTGCTTTCAACACCCGCGAGTCATTCCGAAGGGCGGCTCGTGATTTCGCGATAGGCAGAGTTGTAACTTTCAGCCTTCTCGCGTGTTTTAACCTAAACTGTATGGCTGATTACTTCACCATCGACGAAATCGAAATCGCTTCGCCATGCACCGCCGCATGGAATGAAATGGCGGGCAACGATTTCGCGCGGCATTGCGCGGAGTGCAAAAAGAATGTCTATAACCTTTCGCTGCTCACGCGTGGCGAAGCGAACGAGCTGATTCGCGAAAAAGAAGGTAATCTCTGCGTGCGGCTTTTCCGGCGGTTCGATGGAACCGTGCTGACCGCCGATTGTCCAGTTGGCCTACGCAAATTGCGGCGGCAGTATCTCAAATCCCGTGCAAAGCTCGTAGCCACTGCGCTCGCGGTGTGGGCGGTGGTAGCGGGAACGTCCGCCTCGTGCAATTCACCCACGTTCGTTGGCATTCCAGCAATTCCGGATAGCGTGCTCCATCACGACACAACGATCATGCAGGATCCGGTGCATCAGAAGTGATGAGATTATCTTCGAGTAGAATGAATCAATTCCTTGTGGTCCTCACTCTATCTGCCGCCTGTTCGCTTGCCGCAAAACCTTCGGATGCGCAATGGGTTAAAGCGAATGGTATCGGCGGCGCCCTGGTCACTTCCTTTGCGAGCAACGTGAACGGTATTTTTGCCGGAACGAATGGCGGCGTCATTCGCTCCACCGATGATGGGATCACGTGGGCCGGCGTCAATACCGGGCTAACCGACAGCGATATTGCGGCCCTTGTTGCAGATGGACCGAACGTCATTGCAGGAACGACCAATGGTTCGCTGTTTCTCCTGAATGGGTCGGGGACAACATGGAAAACGGTCGGGCAGATCGGGAGTTACATACACTTTGCCACGGATGGGCCACTCCTCTTTGCGCTTAGCGCTCAGGGATTAGCATTTTCCGGAGACCTTGGAGCGACCTGGCAATTTAACGCTACGGCATTCGGAACTAACAATCCACAAGCGCTCGCGAGCATTTCGACCTTGCTCTTTGCCGGGACCAGTCGAGGCATTCTTTTCTCCCTGGACTTCGGGGCAAGCTGGCAGAAACTTGCCGATACACTCCTGCTCAATGCCGATGTCTTAAGCCTGGTGGCCCAGGGCAATACGCTTTTTGCCGGTACTGCGTATAATGGTAATTCCGATACCGCCTTCGGCGGAATTTTTCGCTCGACCGATTATGGCGATACCTGGTCGCGCGTTTATAACGATCTTTCGATCCAGGTGTTTGCGTTCTCGACGAATGGAACGAATATCTTTGCTGCAACGGATCAGGGCGTACTTCGCTCCACCGATAGCGGTTCAACCTGGAACTTTAGCAACGTGGGACTGACGAACAAGAATGTTCGGGCAGTAATCAGCTACGGAGATGCACTCTTCGCGGGCATGCTGTGGGACGGCGTCTTTCGTTCCATGGACGGTGGCGCAACATGGGCAGCCGGGAATGTGGGGCTGACAGGAATCTCACCTTTGCAATTATGCCGGACTGGACACGCTCTTTTCGCTCTCGCGGGCTTTTACAGCGGTGGCATTCAGGCTGGACTCCTGGAATCAACAGATGAAGCGGAAACCTGGACTACCAAGAATCCCGATTCCATCACCAACATTCAAGCTTTTGCAGATTTCGGCGGACGGTATTTCGCCGCTATTAAGAAATCGTATGCAGGATTTACGCAAATCCTGACGTTGACCGACAGTACACCTTGGACCTTTAGCACTAGCATCGACAGTCCATTCGACAACATTACGTTCGATACGTTTGGCTCGAATATCACACTTGGGACGGAGGATGGAGGGGTATTTCTTTCGAGGGATACGGGCTTGACTTGGGAACCGGCCGATTCTGGTCTTGGATCTTGGCCGTCAGTGTATCACATCGCGGCCATAGGCGATACCCTATTCGCGGGCACCTATAGTGGCGGCTACCGCTCCTTGGACGGTGGGAACGTGTGGACCCAAATGGCAAATGGTTTGCCCGATTCGAGTTTGTTTTGTTTCGCGGTTATTGGCAATTATCTCTTTGCAGGGGACGATGGCGGGAAGGGACTATTTCGTTCTACGGACGATGGTGAGAGCTGGGTTTCAATCTCGAGCGGGATTCCTGACGGTTTCAGTACCCTCGCTTTTGCCACATCGGGTACGAATTTATTCGCGGGCGGTTTGGCCTCAAACGGAGCCGGCGGCCGCATCTTCCTCACAACGGACTTGGGCAATTCGTGGACGGATGTTTCGATCCCGGGTGATGGAATCGTAGAAAGCCTTGCGACCGACAGCCAGAATCTTTTTGCAACACTGGATTATGGCACCAATAGCTCTACTGGGGTCTGGCGGCGTTCGCTTTCCGAAATGATTCCACAGAGTTCCGTTGCCCCAGTTCCAGCAATTCCTTCCGCCATGCAAATCTTTCCAAACCCATGTACGCAATCGGCTACGATCTCATTTAGCCGTGCGTCGCCAGGCTACGCGAAAATTTCCATTGTTAATGTGCTGGGTATCGAAGTCGGGACCCTCTTTTCCGGCGAGCTCGACTCCTGGATGCACTCGTTCACGTGGAACCGGCCCACCGGCTTGCCGGACGGGATTTATGAAGTGGTGCTTTCGACGCCGGTGAATCGTTCCGTAGCCCGGCTGGCGATTGCGCGATAAAAGGTCTACGCTTTCGCCAACATTTCCACCCCCAGCGTCTCCTCCCTCCCCGCGCCAATCGAGATAATTTCGAGCGGGCAGGCCACTTCGCGTTCGAGCGCATCCAAATATCGCTGAACGGCGGAGGGTAACTCTTCGCGGCTCGTGGCGCCTTCGAGTGCATCGGCATCCCATCCTTCGAAGGATTCGTAAACGGGACGAATGTTCGCAAGCTGGCGCAAATCGGTCGTAAAGTTCTCTATTATTCGTCCATCGCTGATTCGTTCGTAGCGGGTGCAGAGCTTTACTTCCGCGAGGCCCGAAAGCACATTGAGCTTCGTGAGCGCGAGCGAGGAGACGCCATTGATCATATTCGTGTATCGCACGGCAACGGCATCGAACCATCCGCAGCGGCGGGGGCGGCCGGTGGTGGCGCCGTATTCGTGGCCAACGGCGCGGAGCCGCTCGCCGGTTGCGTCTAATAGTTCCGTTGGGAACGGGCCGTTGCCTACGCGCGTGGCATAGGCTTTCGCCACGCCTAAAACGCGGTCAATCGCCATCGGCGGAATGCCGAGTCCCGTGCAGGCGCCGCCGGCCGTCGGGTTGCTCGAAGTGACATAAGGATACGTTCCAAAATCGATATCGAGCAATGCGGCCTGCGCGCCTTCGAGCAGGAGCGATTTGCCTTCCGCAATCGCCCGGTTGAGCAGGAGCGAGGTATCGGTGATATAGGGATCGATCTCGCGATCGAAGACTTCGTAGTCGGCGATAATCTTCTCGACATCGCAATGCTCCCGCGAGCCATAGAACTTCTCGAGCAGCTCGTTTTTCTCGTCGATATTTTTCCGTAACTTTTCTCGGAGCGATTCACGGTCCAGCAGATCGACGATGCGAATTCCCTTGCGCGCGAATTTATCTTCGTAGGCCGGGCCGATGCCGCGGCCCGTAGTTCCGACCGCGCTGCCATCTTTCGCCATCATCCGCTGTTCGCTCGCCTGATCGAGCAACTTGTGATACGGCATGATGAGATGCGCATTGTGCGAAATGAAAAGCCTTCCGGCGACACGAATGCCCTCGTGCTCGATCATGCGAATCTCTTCCAAAAGCGCAACGGGGTCGATCACCACGCCATTACCGATGACGCAGACTACATCCTCATGGAAAATACCGCTTGGAATTAAATGCAGAACGAAGGACCGGCCATCGGGAAGCTGGATAGTGTGCCCCGCATTCGCGCCGCCCTGATATCGGGCAACGATATCGGCGTTAGCGGCAAGGAGATCGACGATCTTGCCTTTGCCCTCGTCGCCCCATTGGGTTCCGAGGATGACGGTACAATTGGACGGCCCGAGACGGTTGGACTTCGAGGAAGCTAGTTTTGGCATGGGTAAAAAAAAAAGCGAATCGCAAGGATGAGCGATCATCCGCGGCAATCGCTGCTCTGTTTCTACCCTTTCGAATCGGGCCGAAAGAAAACACATTCGGCCGTTCGAATGGTTTCTTATCTAGCCGTGACCTAAAGGCCAGAGCTACCAGAACATGATTTTGTTTTCAATCAACTTGGAACGCATCTTGAGCGAATCTTCGCAGGAAGGAGGTGAATTATCATCATGGCAAGAAAATATAGCCGAGGCGCACAGAAGAGCGTCGAGAGTGCGGTGGAGCGCGAAAAGCGCGGAACCTTGCGGAGCGGGCGCTCCGGTAAGAAGGTGACCAGCCGGAAGCAAGCGATTGCGATCGGACTTTCCGAAGCACGAAAAAAGGGGGCGCGGGTGCCATCCAAATCGAAACAGGCGTGAACATCCAGCGGAACCGCGTATTGATTTGTCTGAACCGTGCGGCATCGGGAGCATACTTCCGAAGCCACACGGTTCAGTCGATTATTAATTTCTTCTCGTGGTAACCTCTTCCGATTTTTCGTGTTCGTATTGTCATGCGCCGAGGAATCGCCTTTGGTCTTTTTACCGTCTTGCTCGTTTCCGGTGGGCGGCTTCATGCCCAGCCTGTGCCGGTGAATGTGCGTGTGAGCGATCCCTCGCTGAGGTATCCGGAAGAAGTTTCCATTGCGGTGAATCCACGCAACACGCAGGAACTGGCCGCCGGATCGAACATCAATTTGCTTTTTACCTCGTCCGATGGCGGCTGGTCATGGAATTGGCGGCAAATGTCCTCGCCCTACGGAGTCTGGGGCGATCCGAATCTGATGTTCGACGATTCTGGTAACCTTTATTACGAGCATCTATCCGGAACGGGTTGGGGGGATTCAGAATTTCTCTGGCGCGTGGTCGTCCAGCGGTCTCCGGATGCGGGAATGAGTTGGGATTCGGGCGAGGAAATCGGCCTCAAGCCTCCCACGATGCAGGATAAAGCATGGCTCGGCCTCGACCGTTCGCAGGCTGCCTCGGGTGGAACGATATTTACTTCCTGGAACGAGGACGATAAATATGGGAGTCGCCTGCCGCAGGATAGTTCCCGTATTTTCTTTTCGATGAGCACCGATCGCGGCGAGACGTGGTGCAATCGCGTTCGCGTGGATGATTGGGGCGGCGATTGTATCGACTCGAGCGGCACCGTTGAAGGCGCGGTGACCTGCGCCGGGCCGAATGGGCAGATTTATATTGTTTGGTCCGGGCATGACTCGATTTATTTCGATGAATCGACGAACGGAGGACGATCCTTCGGAGCAGAGCATGCCATCGCCAGCCAGCCCGGTGGGTGGGATTTTGTGGTTCCCGGAATTTTTCGCGCCAATGGATTTCCAATGATTGTAAGCGATCTCAATCCGCAATCGCCGTTTTATGGAAGAGTGTACGTCATGTGGTCCGATCAGCGCCGTGGGGTGACCGATGTGTATGCGATGTATTCATCCAACAGTGGCAAAACCTGGAGCACGCCGCAGCGCGTAAATAACGACAGCGCCAAGAACCACCATTTTTTTCCGAGTATGACGATCGATCCGGTAACGGGCCATGTGTTTCTTGTCTTTTACGACCGGCGCAATTACACGGATAGCGAAACGGATGTCTATCTCGCGCGCTCGGTGGATGGCGGAGCGAGCTTCGATAATCAGCGCATTAGCCAGTCGGCATTTGGCCCTGATTCTGGCGTGTTCTTCGGCGATTATATTCACGTCACGGCGTACAACCGGCATGTCTATCCGATCTGGATGCGCATGGATGACAGCGCGCTCAGCGTGTGGACTTCGCCGCTTCTCGATACCGGCATCGGTCCGCTGGTTTCGGCCCCACCCCCGAATGTGGAACCTATTCCAACTGGCGCGCCTGGCGTGTGGGCCACTGGCTCGCCCGCCACCCCGGGTATCACATTTTCACTCTCACAAAGCGGGCATGTGGATCTTGGGCTCTATGATATGCTTGGCCGCCATGTCGCAACCTTAATTAATGGAACGTATGGCGTTGGCGAGTGCCATTTCGGGATGCCGGACCGAATTCCGAACGGAACTTATATTGCCAAACTCCGCTCCCGCGATAACGAGTGGGTTGCAAAAGTGTTTGTAAGCCGATGAGCACCGAAGGTAACTATATTGCTTTGCCGGTTTATGGCGAACGTGCACATTTTACGGTGGATCGCGAATTGGGAACCACGCAGTTTGGCTGCGATCTCGATGTGTGCCACGGCGCGTGCTGCACCATGCCCGCCGATGCCGGCGCGCCGATATTGGAGAGCGAGATCGCGGAACTTGAGCGGGTATTTCCCGTCGTCCGGAAGTATTTGAGCGAGGACTCGCTCGCAACCATCGCGAAAGAGGGCCTCTGGCGGCGCGAGAAGGATGGGTCGCTCACCATTCCAGCCATTCGCGGCCGCGATTGCGTCTTTGTTACGTATGACGAGGAAGAGTCGGGCGAGAAAGCGTCGCGTTGGAAGCGCCGATCCACGCCAAACCGCACGGCCTTATGCGCTATCGAAAAAGCCTATCGTGCGGGCGAAATTGAAGGTTTCCCAAAGCCGATTAGCTGCCATCTGTTCCCGATTCGAATTTATCCCACGGGCGAGGATTCTTACGAAATTATCTATGAGGAAATCTCCGAATGCAAAGGCGGTCGTGCGCGCGGTAAGCGGGAACGAATACCTCTCCTCGATTTTCTTCGTTCGCCGCTTGTGCGCGCGTTAGGAGAAGAGCGCGTGGAACGATTGAGGAAGGCGCTGCTTTCTCTATAGCGAACCACATTTCTTCAACTGGTACGATTCGCATGAAGCTTCTTCTCTTTTTTCTTGGAATTTCGATCGGCAGCATACCCGGTTGGATTTGGGCACAGTCCGCGCCGCCGGAACTTTCCAGTTGGATTCAAAATATGAATGGTGCCACGGGCTATGGCGCCCAGTCGGCCAACGTGCAAAGCGTTCAGTATTCGGATAGCTCGGTTTATGTGGGCGCAAGCGATATTCCCGCTTACACCATTGGCCCCTGGCATGGCGATCCGAATGTTCCCAGCGATCAGCATTTCATCTTCCGATTCCCGCGGTTCCCGGAACCCAATGCCGGTACGGCCGCGGCGACTCCGCTCGGGCACATTGCGCTACTCGTGAACGGCGTTTCCATCTTCAATCCCAAAGATGGCAATACCTATCTGAACGATGGTGTTTGGAACCAAAATGCCGCAGTGGTGGAACAACCATCGTTCGATGCCTGCGGCGGACACGCCCAGCAAAACGGAGAATATCACTACCACGTCGATCCCGTCTGCCTCTACACGAAGGATTCCACGCGGCACTCCCCCATTCTTGGTTATGCATTCGATGGCTATCCGATTTACGGACCGTATGGCTATAGCAATCCGGATGGTTCCGGCGGCATTCGGCGAATGAGTTCCAGCTACCATTTGCGATCCATCACGGAGCGAACCAGCCTGCCCGATGGGACCGTGCTATCCGCCTCCCAAGATGGCCCGGCGGTCTCCGCGCAATATCCGCTCGGCTATTATCTCGAGGATTATGCGTATACTGCTGGCTCTGGCGATCTCGACGAACACAATGGCCGGTTTTGCATCACGCCGGAATATCCGCAAGGAACCTACGCTTATTTTGTAACCATCGACTCCATTGGGAACCCGATGTATCCGTATTTTATTGGGCAAACGTATTACGGCACGGTAGTTTCCGGTGATATTGGCCCGCAGGGCGGGCATGTAACGATTCCGGGAACCGTGCAAACGTATCTACCGAATTCCGGCGTCGCGGAAGCTGTGGCCACGTCTTTCTCATTCACCGTTTCTCCCAATCCGGCCACGAACAGCCTACGCATTGAGTTCGCCGGTGGGACAAAGTATCCCGTGCGATGCGAACTTTTCAATGGCCTCGGAATTCGAATGCAGTGGGGCGAAGCCACAGAGCGCACCCTCGCGCTATCGCTCCAAGGGCTTCCGGAAGGGATGTATTTTGTTGTCGCGACAACCCCATCCGGATCCCGGTATCTGATGCCGGCGCTGAAGCAATAACGGGCAGGGTTCTTACGGCACCAGCACCCATTGCGAACACTCGCTTCCCTGGGAAGCAAGGAGCAGATGATAGATCCCGGCGGGAAGGCCGCTCGTATTGAGTTCGATCTGGTAAGTTCCCTGCTTCTCATCCGCCGCCACGAGCGTACGTACTTTGCGGCCCAACTCGTCATAGAGATCGAGTGTAACGGGAGCTTCCGCCGGAACGGTATACTGAACCATGGCCGAACTCGTCACAGGATTCGGTGAGACGGGCGCGATGGAAAGGAACGTCGGATTTGGATGATCCCCGACGATTGTCGAACAGGTATCCTTCAAAATAATCGAGCCACCGTTCAGGCGCCCCGACGGCGCAGGCAGCGTGGCGGAGAAATTCGCGGAGGCAATCGTCGTATCGTTCCCACCGTTATAGACTACACCCGCGCCGCAGGGATCTGTAACGATCGCGATCCTCGTCTCCTCCACATCGGTGCTCGCCATCGCCGAAAAATGGAGAATGACGAGGGTATCCGTACTTTCAAGGTTAGTCAGTTTCGGGCCAAAGCCGGAAATTACATAGGGCGACGTGAGCGGGTTCGGATCGAGCGCCCAGCCTGAGCCCTGAAGAGCAAGCGAGAGCGCTGCACCGGTATAAGTCACCAGCGGGCTGCCCGTCAAATCGATAACGAACCGGAAGCGCGTGA
The DNA here is from genome assembly GCA_963702215.1 of uncultured Bacteroidota bacterium. GTDB lineage: Bacteria > Bacteroidota > Ignavibacteria > Palsa-1295 > Palsa-1295 > PALSA-1295. Next base: position 2,274,297 of record OY969726.1, on the reverse strand, counting down.
TATTTTTCTGCGCGAGCGGAACAGAATCCGTCTGCGCGAGGAGCACAGGAACGGAGAAATTCGTACTCGCCTGGACGATGCCGGTTCCATTCATATGAAGATCCTGCTTGTAAATCCACACATCCGCGGACGTGGTGTGCTGCGTGGCCTGAGATGGAATCGGCGAGTTAGCTCCGTACACGTCGATTGAAGAAAGCAGCGCATACGCCGAGGCATTGCTATCCGGAATCTGGAGCACGAGCGGAACGACCGAATCGCCGGAGAAACTGGAATCGTTCACCGGAACGAAATTGGTAATGCTATCGAGCCAGATGCGATGAACGCCGCGGTCGTATTGCTTCGAATCCGTCGCGAGGACGCCAAGCGTTTCGCACGAAGGCGTGCTGACAGTGACGACAGGCGGATTGTGATCCTGCGCGATCGAGGAGCACCATTGATATGTCCCATTGCAATCCACGTTCTTGGCGCCATCGATTGCATTGATGCATACGCAAGGCTCCTGGCCATCCTGCGAAAGCGTGTCGGTTACGAATAACTTAAAGGTGATAGTTTTCGCGAACCTCGGATGATCGCCTCCGGATGGGATGCCGTGTAGCGCGTGCAGCGTTCCCGGCGGCCCATCTTGGGACTGCCAGATCGATCCCGCCGGATCCGTCGAGCCGGAATCCACAACCAGCGTCATGTTATGCGCGCACGTGAACCAGATCGAGTCGACGCCTTCATCGTAGCCGATCGTATCTCCTGCCGCCAAATGCACATCCGAAACAGTTACAGAGAGTTCACCGGAGGGGAGTGTAACTGTATCGATCGTTGGACAATAGTGGTCGGTGAGCGCAGAGTAGCACTGAAGAACAGTATCGCTTACATTGTTCTCGCAATCCGTAGCTCGCACGGTGAAGCATGCGCTCTCGAAGCTATCGATTACCGCAACATAGAAGTTCAGCGTGGCCGGGCAAGTGTGGTTCGTATCCGGCGTGATGACCCACGTCGTTGAATCGAGAGAATCCAGAATAATACCCGGAGCAGGGATGGGCCGGACATTAAACGGTTGGCCGAGTTCTCGGCTGAGTAATACCTGCTTCAAGCCGCGATCCCATGCGCGGGTATCCTCTGCGGTTACCTCATACTGAAAACCTGGCAGGAAGGAGCTAACCTGAATGTGCGGCTTCAGCGTGTCCGGCTGCGTGCAGTAGGTGATCGTATCGTAGGAAATATTGCCCGCAACATCTTTCGCTTCGATGACGTCGGAACCATCGAACATGGAATCGATCACACACACGGTAAAGCTATCGCGCGCTTCGCCCTTTACCACGGGTTGCGGAAGGGTGAAGGTCATGTTATAAGTATTCGCGCCGGGAACCTCCGCAATTGAAAGGAGACCCGAGTCCTGCTGGAGGCCATCTTTCACGGTGTCCGTCACCATCCAATCGCTGCAGCGGAATCCGCAGGAGGTATTTGTGTCGCTCCAATCGTATTTACTAATCGTCCGGAATTTCGGGGGAAGCGTATCGAAGGGCACCGGCGGGACACACTTAGTGAACGAAACGGTGTCGTAACTAACGTTGCCGGCGCAATCGGTAAAGGTGAAATAGACGACGTCATTAAAGAGCAAGTTCTTCTGCAACATCGTTATCGGTGCAATCACCGACGGGCAATTCGAAATCGACGGGATCGTGACGGTCACCGAATTGGGGGGAGCTTCGGTGTACGTAATACTCTGAATTCCCAAGTCCGTCGGCCGATTATCAAATACGGAATCGGTATAAAGGACGAAGTTTCCACAGCTATCGACTTGGCTGCCAATATGTGTGGAGTGGCGGGGCGGGGTGACGTCCTTTTCCTCACAATCGACCACAATTGGGCATGCAGTTGATTGGGATCCATTTAGGAAAATTGGATTGGGAACGCCTGCCGCGCTCACTGCGAGCGTGATGTCGTACGTGGAATCCGTTGAACAATTGATCAGCTTACCCTCGATGAGCGTGTCTTCCCAGGTAATATGGGAAGCGGAACAAGCGAGCACCATGGAATCAGGCCTGGTGGCACCGCCGCTGGTGAAACCATGCTTTTGGGAATACCCATTGTTGGTCGTTGGCAGCGGGGAGACAATCTGCACCGGCCCGGGCAGGCCGGAACCGGATTGATTCGAAATTGCCTGGGTTCCCGTTGCGGAAGAGGCGCTCGAACTCTGATTCGAGTTCCAAACAATTGCCTCCACTGGAAAGTGGTTCGGAACGTACTGCCCGATGCCCGAGGGCGGAACGCTCCAACGTATGTGCTCGATGTGAAGCAACGTTGCGTCCAGATTGCCAAACGCGATTTGGCATGGCGGCGTCCCATAACATCCCATACCGATAACCTGCGTGGCGGTACCGCCGGTTGGGGCCGGCCCTACGCCGCTGGACTGCCACTGGAAGAGCATGGCGTCATCGTTGCTCATCGGAGTCCCGCTAAGCTGCGTTGGAAACCCCCAAGCATAACTAGAAACATACTGCTTCAGATCGACATTCGCCATGAGCGAGGGCTGCATTAAGCCCATCGAATCCGGTGCAAGAGAATCGACGGTGTAGCCGATTCCGAGCTGGCCCGGAAAGTCTTTGGTGCAAATATCAAAATCGCTTGTAATAAAATAGGGTGGAAGCGTCGTGAAATTGTGCCAGAAATCTTGCCCGGCATTCTCGTTGTATCCCTCCCGCGTTGTAATCTTTGGGTCATCGGGGGAAGGATTAGGCGATGTCTCGATATCGAGTAGGAATTGCGCCTGTGCCGGAAGGAAGGATGGCTGATGATTCCGAATCGAAAACTTGTACACGATGACTGCGGATGGGGTATTGTATTTCGCCGCCACCGGATAAACGTCCTGGATGATATCGAACCCGTTGGTACCAATAGGCCAGACCGTTTCAATGGTATCTCCTATTTTTTTTGTATTGCCACCGTTCAATAAGACCAGGTTAACCATTTGGTTCGTTTCCCAATCCGTCCCCGATGAGATATTCGAATTATTTGTGTAAAACACACCGTTCACCTCGACGGTGAGGTAGGAAAAGTCGTTGTAGCTGAGGTGCTGCTTGTTTCCAGCGCCATCGAAATAGAAGATCGTAAGCAGCCCAAAGGGCCCGTTGGAGACATCCGCCTCGACGTTACCCTTCAACGTGGTAATTTGGGCGCTGGCGTCGGAAATTTTAGCGAAGGACGCCGCCACGATTGCAAGCGCGACAAGCACCCACTTCGCGCGAAGCGCGCGGCGGAGCCCGGGAATCATCGAAAAAATTATCGAAAGCAAATTATGAGTGCGGATACGGAAACAGTTGAGTGAAGCAAAGCGTCAGGAAGGAATTTGAGAACCGTGAAAGCCTTGTAAGAGTTCGATTTAGAGCCGGAATTTGAGTTCCACCGTCCCATAGAGTGAGCCGATTTTCCACTCGGATCCGTTCGTATTTCCGGAGGCCGTGAGCGGAAGATCATAGCTGATAAGCGGCGAAAGCACGGATCGATCCGAAACCTGGATATTATAGCCCGCCGAAAGCAGCAGGCCAATCCGCACCGAATTGAAACCGGTGCTTGTTTGCGGAACCGTCTCCTCGGTCGTGCCATTGGTGAACGTCAGATTGTTTACGGTTTGGCCAGCGATGGTCGTCGAAGTGCTAATAAGCTGCCGCTGCTGCGTAAGGCTGCTTGCCATCAGGATTCCAACATCCGGTCCGGCTTGCACAAACGGCCCCATCCGGAAAAATTGGTACTGCCCATAAGGAGCGATGCTCAGATACGTCGCTTTCAGGTTCCCAATCCTATTCATATTCATTGTGACCGGCGCGGTATCGCCATTGGGCAATTCCACCACCACATTCTCGGGCAATGTTGTGTTGGTCGTAAAATTTTTGAAATCGACTCCGGCTTTAATTCCGACGGCCCACGTATAGTCAATCGGGAGTTCGAAGAGAAGGGATCCCACAAATCCGGAACCCGTTCCGCCATTGAAGATCGCCCCGCAGTTGCAATCGAGCGTGCCCTGCTGGGTGTGGTTGCCAAAGCCGAACTCCACGCCAGCCATCGCGGGCGGCGCGCCCGGGCCAAAAAGGTTACCGCGACTCAAGAGCTGCGCGTGCGCCGGCAAAGAGGAAAGATGAATGATGAATGATGAAAAAACGAGCATGGCGATACACCGCCCGCTTCGCCGGGCTACAAAAGGATGATGGCTCATCCCGCGAAAATTCTTTTTCTTTAGTGTCATGTTTTCTAAATTCCCCGCTCTCGAAAGTTTTGCATCAGTCATCGTTGCCCCTTAGTCTTGTTTGGCGACGATACGTACTTCCACGCGGCGATTCTTCGATGGGTCGTTCGGATCGAGCGGGTGCGATTTGCCGAAGCCCTGCACCACCGCGATTTGATCGTGCGGTACTTCTTGCCCGACGAGGTAATCCTCAACCGATTTCGCTCGCCGTTCGGAAAGCGCCTGGTTATAGGCAATGGAGCCGGTCGAATCCGTGTGGCCGTTAATCTCGAACCGAATATGCGGATTTTCTTTGACCTGCCGAATAAAATCGGTAAACTTCGGCACCTCTTCCGGCTTTAAATCCGATTTGTCGAAATCGAAAAAGACGACGACTTCCTTGATCTCCACCGGATTCAGATAAATATCGTGCTTGATAGAAATCAGCTTTTCACGCCCGGCAGGAACATCCACGTTTTGGGAATACGGATCGAAATCCTGCACGTTCGTCGAAATCCGGTACGTGATGAGCGGATTCACATTGAAGGCGTATTCGCCCGTCGCGGGATCGGCCTGGACGCTCATCGCGGCAGCACCGCCGGCGAGTTGCTCGAGTTTTACGGCTGCCGGGATCGGTTTGCCGGTGAAGGCATCGACGACCTTGCCATAAATTCGTGCGTGCGAAGGCGTGAGCGTAATATCGTGCGTAATTGTGGGTTCCGCATCCGTTGGCGGGGCTTGCACATCGATCGCATTGGAGACGAAATCTTCCGCGCCCGCATTAACGTGCACCAGGCTCCCAACTTTCACCCGCACGCTGTACTCCGGCCCCGTAGCATCGTTGGGAACCGTCTCGCCTCCGTTAGAAAAGGCAATCGTAATCTCGGGCTTTGTGGTGATTGGCTGGCCCGTTTCGGCATCGAGAATTCGGCCCGTAAGCGTAACGTACATCTGCTTTGGCGGCGGCGGCTGAACGTAGATGCGGTAGAGATCGATACCCTCCCGAGCCGCCCGCGCGATCGCTCGTAAGATAAACCGCATCTTCCTTCGTGGGAACGTAAAAGAAAAGATCGTCCGCTTTCGAATTCACGATCGGCCCCATGTTCTTCGGCTCGGACCATACGTTATCTCCGGTCCGGTGGGTCATATAGATATCGAAGCCACCAAAACCGCCGGAACGATTCGAAGAAAAGTAGAGCGTTTGATTATCGGGAGCGATGAACGGTGCAAGCTCATCATCGCCGGTATTGACGCTAATGTTTTGGGGCGCGCTCCACGTACCATCCGGCGTTTTCGTACACATATAAATGTCCATTCCGCCGCGTCCGCCTTTTCGATCGCTCGCGAAAAAGAGAAGCCGGCCATCCTGGCTGATGCATGGCTGCGCATCCCACCATTCGGAATTAATGGACTTGCCGAGATTCGTCAGGTTCCCAATCTTGCCGTCGATCATCTCGGCTTGATAGATGTCGCACGTCTGGAAAATCGCATCCGGCCGGTTGCACGCGCCGACGATCGAAGTGACACCGTCGCCCGCAATCGAAAGGGAACTTATATTTTGCTTCCCGGGTAGTTCTTCGAATACTTCCGGCGGTGCCCAATGGGAAGAACGATCGCCCGCGCTATCGCCCGGAAGCCGTTTGGATTGGAAGATCATTTGCTTGCCATCGCGCGTGCCCGTAAAAAAAATCGAACCATCGGTGGGCGAAATGTAGGTGGTCGCCTCGTCATCCTTCGAGTTGATCGGAGAAAGATTCTCGATGTGCACGGCATTGCTCGCCGCGCCGAGCACGCTTGCGCCGCTTGTATCACTTGAAAATTGTGCGTCGGCAGTTCGCGAAAACACCATCGCGATGAAGGCGATCGCCACCACGGTCGATGGCCGGTTGCGCAAGAAGAAAGAAAGAGGCAGAGTCCGGCGTGCGGCGTCGTGCGTACGCCGCCACCTCGGAAGAAACTTTAATGGCATTCGATTGGAGTCACAGTAGGTTCCGCGTGAGAACAACCGAGCGCCCAAAGGGGCGAGCATGCGCGGCGCCGGTTGTACCAATAAAGCTATAACACCGGCAACGCAAAAGCGTTTCGTGCAAACACGAGTCGAGCATTACGAGTGTCCGGGCCCTGTGTCTGGTGGAGGGATGACCAAGGGATGCGCTGCGCCCTCCGATGTTCGGACTCCGATAGCAACGTTTGTGCCCGATCGGAGCTATATCATTCCCGACTCTTTTTTTTCCCGATATCTCGGAACCGAAGCGGGAACTCGCGCGTGGGAGGCTCGGCACTTGCCCATCTCTCTAACGCTTTTTGGATCTTCGAAGTTTGGGCATGCACCCGATTGTGGAATTCACATTCTATCCCTCCGCCAGGATGTTCGAGAATTTTAGAAAGATTTTGTCCGCAATTCCAAATTTTTTAGTATATTTGCTCATCTGTTGATGAGCACCACTCGCGCTCGACCAAAAAGTGAAGCTTAGGATTATGAATCGCCTCCGAGGATATGAGGAAACGGGGATTGCGAAATTTGCGGTGAATTATGAATAAAAAAATCACAATTGCCGAAAATGAGCCAAAAAACAACGATATTCATGAAGCACAAATGCGCACGCACACAAAAAGCACCTATTGCCAAAGGAAAGCTATGGCTTTTTAGCTTATTTTTTCTTGTAGCATTTGGCGGCTGCGTCATCAATTTCAAAAACCCGGTTCCGTTGACAAAGGGTATCATTCACGTCGATACGCATTACCGGTATCCAGACAAAAACGAGTTCAGCACTTACGACAAGTTTTATAAGAAGGAGGTCGCCCCGAGCAAGTACGTGCAGGCGAAGGATGCGGAACTCGATCCGGGCCAGCAGCTCTTGGTGCTGAACAAGGCGTTCGTGCTGCACTTTTACGATATGCCGGATACCTTTTTCCACGAGAATGCGGCACATGAGAAGTTAGCAGGAGATGCGACGCAGTTCATCCGAATCTCGGCGGACACCCTAGATCGGACTGTTTATTGGAGCGGCTCGTTGGATAGCCTACACCCGGCGGGGCATCATCTTCGGGAACTCGTGGAATATGTCGATTCCATGGTGAAATCCACGGATGCCTATAAATCACTTCCGGCTTCTTCAGGTGAGAATTAAGAGTTAGGAACGAAGAATAAGCGGAAAAGGGCGAACTTTTTAGGGCATCAAGGCATTTCATGCCCTCCCGAATACACCGGGGGAAGATTCGTTACTCATAATTCGTTAATCGTTACTGACTATGTTCGCAATCGTCGAAATATCCGGAGAGCAATTTAAGATTTCGGAGGACACGAAAACGCTTCGCGTTCCCTACATGGGCAAAGCCACGGAAGGTCAAGAGGTTTCACTCGATAATGTGTTATTTTCGGACGGACTTGGCAAAGCGAAGCCGCTTGCGACGGTGCGTGGACACATGCGCGGCGAGAAGGTAATCGTATTTCACAAAAAACGCCGCAAACGCTACCGCAAAACCAACGGGCATACGCAGCGATATACCGAATTAGCAATCACCTGGTAATCATTGGTCTAGCGGGAAAAGCATCGTGGGCGATGCGCCCGACTTACGCGAAGAAATTATGGCACATAAAAAAGGAATGGGATCGACGCGCAACGGGCGCGATTCGAATGCACAACGGTTAGGGGTGAAGAAATTCGGCGGCGAATTTGTCAAAGCCGGTAATATCCTGATTCGCCAGCGCGGAACCAAATGGCATCCGGGCGAGAATGTTATGCGCGCGAAGGACGATACGCTCTTTGCCGTTTCGGATGGTGTGGTGAAGTTCGAGCGGTTCCGGCTCGACCGCCAGAAGGTGAGCGTGTATCCCAAAACGGCGGCTTAAGCTTCCGCCTGCACCGCGGCCAGTCGTTGCCAGATTTCGCCGGCATTCGGAACCTGCTGAGCCTGCAAGCCATATACAACATCATCCACGTATTCCTCGCTTCGCATTCCGACCAGCACGGAGGAAACTTGCGGAAGGCTCCGAATCAGCAGCACCGCCTTTTGAGATAGCGAAAGCTCGGAATAATCCTTCCCAATCAACGCATCCAGCGCCTGATGGAGTTTGAGCGAGCGTCCCCGTCCGCGATTAGCATAATAATTTGTGAGATGCTCGAAAGCCTCATCGATGCTTTCCGCATAATTTGTGAGAAATTTCAGCACGGAAGGAACTTCCTGCGACGCCGGCCGCAAAATATTGAACGCATATTGAATGCGTGGCGCGAGAATTTTCTCGGAAATTTCCTGCCATTCTTCGGTGGTAGCGAATTCGTGCCAATTGCCTTCATCGAGGTTGCGGCCCAAGGTTAGGAATTGTTCGACGGCATCGCGATCCTGCACATCCAGACCAAGTTCCCGAAGCTGATGCGAGGCGAATTCTTCTTCCTGCAAACGAATGTCGTGCAGCAGATCGTCGATCTCTTCTTCGGGCGGAACTTCTCGCTCCGGAAAATCGGCGAGGCGTATTAGCTGCTTGCCTATAATCGCATTGAGCGGACGATTGGTGAGCACACCAAGATTTTTTTCGGCGCAATAGTCGAGCAGCGTTTCCGTGCCATGCTTTTGGTTCCGCTCGATGGCCGCGCCAGGTTCGAAGAGATTGAGCGGGAACTCGACGACCGCGAAATGATGCGAATCGCCCGCAATTTCTTCTGCCGATTGCCACGCCCGTTCGAGCGACGTGCGATCCGGCGCGTCCTCCGGCTTCGGAAAGGTGTTGGAACTTATGCCATACCACTGAATGCGCCCGCGCTCGACTTCCGATTCGAGATACTCGAAGGCTTTTTTGATCCGGCGATTATATTCTTCCTGGGCTTCGGATATCGGCATTTCTTCGCCAATCGCCCATTCGATAAAATATTCGGGATTGTGCAGCAGATATACGTCGATTGTTTCGAGCTGAAGGCGCTCGAGCGAATCGGTGATTTGATCGCGAAGAAAGTCGGGATGAATAGAATGCCACAGTCCATCCGAGTGCCGCACGAGTTCCGAAAGCTCGGAGCCGGCGGAGTAATCGGCGTGCGCCGCATTAGCGCGGCGCTGCATTTCCTCGAACAACTCGCCCTGAATATAGCCGCCTTTGGTAACGACAATAATTTCTTCGCGACTAACCCCCAGCCCAGCGAGCACTTCGCCGATCATCCGCTCGGAATTCCCGCCGGCATAATTGGAGGAGGTATCAATTAGATTAATGCCCATCCGCAGCGCATGAGCTAACGCAGCCCGGTGCACCGGCGCGCTCCGGTGAACGCGGTAGCTGCCAAATCCGGCGCCGCTTGTAATAAGACCTGTGCGGCCCAGCGTCTTAAACGAACCGGCCCAATCCGGATGACGCGCGGCCATACCCGCCGTAGCTTCGGCCGTGGCTTTGCCGGAAAGAATCGGAGGATGTTCGAGGAGCGCGCCGGATTGATCGATAAGCATGATTTTTTCGAGATTAGAGTTCGCTAACTTTCAGAGGGGGAGGAGAGTGCCTGCAAATAGATGGAGCTTTTTAATCCTTGAAACACTTCCATCAGTATGACGCCATTTGAAAAACCACGGCTCAATTCTTCGGAGGTGGATAGATTCCGCGAGGAGGGATATCTACTTTATCAAAAGCCTGTTCTTCCCGAGAAGAAATATTCAGGATTAAAAGCTCACTTCGAGGAAAAGCTTGCTTCGCTACCCCAGGACGTAAGACCGGAAGAAATGGATGTTCCCCATTTTACGGACACGAAACTCTTCGAATGGCTCTTTGCGGATGAAATTTTAGACTTAGTGGAACCAATTATCGGCCCCGACATCGCGCTTTTTTCCAGCCACTTCATTTGCAAGCCGCGCGGTAATGGCAAGCGGGTTCCCTGGCATGAGGATGCGAGTTATTGGAAGCAGATGATCGCACCGATCGAAGTGGTAACGGTGTGGCTGGCGATTGATGATTCAACGATAGAGAACGGTTGCATGTATGTAATTCCGGGAAGCCAGCATCAAGGCTTTTCGGAATATGAGGAGGTCGATACCGCTCAAAACCTTTTCCCAATTGAAATCAAACGCGGCAGGTTCGATGAAACGAAAGCTGTTCCCTGCGAGCTTCTCGCAAATCAGGCGAGTCTGCACGATGGCGGTCTGATTCATGGCAGCCCCCCGAATACCAGCAGTAAACGTTGGACCGGCTACACCATGCGATACATTCCTGCCTCTGTGAAAGTATTGGGCGGTAAATCTGAATTGGGCCATCCACATATAAATTTTCTTGCGCGTGGCCGGGACGTTGCCGGCAACACCTACGGCGACCCCTCCAAAACATATCCCGAACTTGCCCGTTATAGGGAGCTTACGAAACGCCGGGGACATTAGGCGGCAAAATTATAGCTTGAAATTCAGCCAACACATCGGAAAGGGGGCGTGGGCGTTCGCCTCCCGCGGTTTGCCGATCGTCTATGCCATTGCCTGGCTTTTCGTTGCCCGGAAGCTCCCGCTCGCCGAATTTGGAACCCTCACGGTCTTTCAATCGCTTTTTGCGATGCTTTTCACTTTCTCCGATGGCTTTGCCCTGCAAGCCATCGTGAAATTTGGAGTGGAACCGAATACAAACCTGGAAGAATTGGTCACAGTTACGGTTGCATTGTTCGCGAGTTTTATCGGGGTGGCACTTACGGTACTTCTTATTTTTCGGCTCGTGGTAGGGGAGGTGCTCAATAATTGAGAAATTGCAGAATTGCTTCCCTGGCTGGCGATCTTCGCTTTGCTTACCATGCCTCGCGTGGTCTTCTCGAAAGTGCTGCAAGGGAACTTTCGTATGAAAGAAATTTTCTTTGTCGATTTCGCGAACTTTGGGGTTGCATCGCTTGTCCTCGGCCTGCTTCTTATGCTGGGACGGGTTCATTCGGCATTGGATGTCATTCAGATCACGGTGGCGAGTGGCCTCCTCTCGTCCCTCGTGGCCACGGTGTTGGTGCGCAAATATCTCCGGTTTCGGATTCGTTTCTCTCGCGTCATGCTTAGTCGAATATCCAGCTTCGTTCGCTACCAAGCTGCGATCGGTCTCGTTTCGACCGCGCAGCAAAATTTCGATACGCTCATCGTTTCCGGATTTACCGGCGCAATCGGAGCGGCCGTGTATGGTTCCGCGAAGCTCCTCTTTCGTGCCTTCGATATTCTGCGCGACACAATGGGTCTCTTCGTGTTTCCCGCCGCAAGCAAGTATTATTCGAGGGATGATCTTCCCACGCTTCGAACCATTTTGGAAAAGAGCGTCAGTCTTCTCTATTTGGTAGCAATACCGTTGGCAACGGTACTTGCGGTGGGCGCCCCGATCATTTTTCATGTCCTCTTTGGGGGCAAGTACGATACCAGCGTTCCGGTATTTCGCGTACTCCTGATTGCGGCACTGGTTTTTCCGCTTCAATTTGTCTTCGGCGCCGCGCTCTCCGGGATGGGAAAAATCAAGGAGGTATTTCGGATGTTTCTGTTCTCATTCGCTGTAGATGCCGCCATCGCATTACCGTTGCTCGCACTGACGCATTCCTTGATCGCCGCAGCGGTCGCGTTCGTAGCAACCGCGATGGTCCTAAGCGCCCAATATTACCGCTATCTCCGCAAAACCATTGGCTTCGACCCACATCGGCTCTTTGGCCGAGGATTCCGAGACGCTCTTAGCTTTGCTCGCACTCTTCGGGAAAACCGTGGTCTTTAGGATTGCAATAACCTTAGTTCTCTTCTGAAGATTGGTGTAACTTTCCTGTCCTTCGCGGGTTCTTACTTCAGAAGGAATTCCTATTTTCGCGTTCAGGGTATGAAAAAGTCCTTTTGCTTCTCGATTCTCTTTTCGTTGATTACTTTTTTTTGCGTTTCTAAGCCAAGCTTTTCGCAAGATTTAACGAAGGGCCTCGTGGCGTATTGGCCATTTTGCGGCTGCAACGTGCATGACGCTACCAGCAATGGCCACGATGGAACCCTTGCGGGTAGCCCACAGTGCGTGAGTGGAAAATTCGATCAAGCGTATCAATTCAATGGCTCGAACACCATAGACGTTCCATTCTCTACAGCATTCGATATTCCAACGGATAGCGCGCTCACCCTGGCGGCTTGGGTTAATCCATCCAGAGTTGGAGACTTCTATCAGGCGTTAGTGGTCAAGGGAACGAATGCCGCTTGGGATTATGGCATCTACATGGATATCAGTGGAGGTTTCATGTTTGGCACATCCTATCCCAATCATGAAACGATCTCCACTACAAAGCCTGTCGCCGGGCAGTGGTACCATGTGTGTGGGGTTTACCGGAATGGGAGTTGGAAACTCTTCATTAATGGAAAGCTGGAATCCTCGGATTTGAGCGGATCGCCAATCGGACGCTCAACAAATGGTGTCGGCATGGCAAAAAAAGGTATCTCCTACAATGATATGTATGCCGGTGCATTGGATGAAGTGCGTTTTTATAGTCGCGCCCTTTCCGATTCGGAAGTTGCGGAACTTTACCGCCTTTCTCCTATCGGAATATGCGGCATCACTCCCGTAATTTCTTATTTGATTCCCGATATCGGAGCGCCGGGAATGAATGTCTATACCGAATTCATCGCTCCGTATAATGCCGTCGGGAACTTCGGAACCGATGGCCTGTACACGAATAATCCCGGAGACCCCGTTCGCGTGGTCTGTGCGAAGTCCTCCGACACCTCAAAATTGATACTCGGCCCAGCAATAGTAAGTTGGAATGGCCGTGTTGTCTCGACTCAGGTCTTTATTAAGACCTGTGCAACACCGAACTCGGCGGATTGGCGCGCGCTCGATTCTGAATTCAAAGTGCCTCTGAAAGTCATTGTCGGTGGCGTTCCCTCCAATACCGATACCTTTTTTATTGTATCACCCCATGCCGGTTTGGTTGAATCCGGCGGCGGAGTTTTGGATGGAGGATGGGTTCGCTCGAAACGTGGCGCGCTGCTTTTCGATAGCATTTCTCTGAGCGGCGGCACCTACACGGTCTCGACGACCGATTGCGATCCATACACGGCGAGTAATCAAGGATTTTTGCCGGTAACCATTCTTAGCAAAGGCCCGGTCAGAATAATGGCGGGAGCTACTCTTTCCACCAGCGCGATAGGAAAAGATGCCGGACCAGGAGGTGGCGGGGGCAGCCTGGGTGATGGACCTCCTGGCAATACCGGCGGTTCAGGCTTCGTCGGTGGAGCGCCCGGCGAAGACACGCCCTGCCCGGCAACCGGCGGCCCAGGCACCGGTGGTAATGGTACCGGGGGTAGAGGAGGTGTTGGCCTCAACCTTATCCCGCCCGAACCGAGTGATGTGCCAAATTGTGAATACTTTGGGGGAACCGGTAATCCCTTCGTGTCTGAAGGCGGCGGAGTTGTCATCCCCATGAAGCATGAGGGAGACGGCAACGGCGGTGGTTTCGGCACGGCCGGCGATTACGGAAGAGGCGAACGCACCGGGGCGCCGGAACTTGGCGGAATTGCAAATGGTAATTCCATGCTCGTCCCGTTCATGGGCGGTAGTGGAGGTGGCGGAGGAAATGAGTTTTGCAGTTGCGACGAAGATCAATCGACAACGGGCGCTTTAGCAGGTGGCGGCGGCGGCGCAGTTTGCCTTTATGCTCCACAAATTAGCGCATCAGGATGCTCGGTTCAGTCGAATGGCTTTCACGGCGTTTCGGGCGGCGTCGGTTGCGTCGGGCATGGATCGGTTGGAGGGTGCGGGAGCGGCGGTGGGATATTGCTCGAATCAAAATTGAGCAGCACCTTCCCATCCGCTTCCGCTGCTGGCGGCGCCTCTCTGCACAACACTCAACCCGGTAACGGAAGCGGTGGCGCTGGACGCATTCGATTCGATGGGCCGATCAGCAACGCTATTACCTTTGCCCCCGATACCGCGACATTTTATCGAGGCCTTTCCACCGATACGAGTCATTTCTCCTCCGGAACGGTGACGCTCACTGGCACCGGCAACGGTGATACAATCCGAATCTACACAAAAAGTGGTTTCGCGCCATGGGTTCTTGCGACCACTGTTGGAGATTATTCGAATAATCAATGGAGCAAGCCAATCCCGGTTCCAGCCGGCCAGGTTACGTATGCGGTTGCAATGCAGGAAGTACCAAATCCCTCCACGGACGGCGCAACGATGGAACCTTCGTGGGTAATGTCGCAGGCCGCGGCAAATATTTTCAATGCTGGCGCATCGGGAACCTCATCCACCCCCCAACTCGCCTCCCTTCCCTTCAATTCCGTCACGGGCTGTTCGGATACGAGCGTGTGGGAACCCATTAGCATTGGGTGCGCGCAGTTTCGGATCGATTCGGTGCGGATACAAAGCGATGGCGCGGGTGTGTTTCATCTCAATTCGAAGCAAAAACTTCCGCGCACGATCGGCTACAACGGATCAGACTCCGTTCACGTAATTTTCGTTCCGCTTGGGCAGGCTGGAACGTTCCACGGGTTTGTTCATGTGTATGGAACGCTCATCGGCTCCGGCACGCCGTTCGATACGCTCCTGCCTCTGAAGGCGACTTCTACTTCTACCGGCAACCCTCTGCCTGCGATACATTACACTCCGTTTGCCACCGTGCAAGCCTGCGCCGATGGCGATGCGTATGCGTTCCTCAAGCTGGGCTGCGCGCAGTTCCGAATCGACTCGGTCAAGATCGAGCAGGATACGGGAAATGCGTTCGCCGTCGATCCCACGCAAAAATTCCCGCAAACCCTTACGGCGAATAAATCGGATTCAATCCATGTGCTCTTCGATCCGAACAATCGCATTGGTTCGTTTGGCGCGCGGCTGCATGTTTATGGAACTGATTTGGGTTCCGGCACCATCTTCGATACGGTGCTGACACTATTTGCAAGCTCTATCTTGCCGACGCCTGTTTTCTATACGTTCCCGACGCAAATCGACTGGTTATCCGTCACCGAATGTTCCAGCGGCGATACAGCGATTACATTCCAGAATGACGGATGCGATACGGTGAGCGTCGATTCGCTTCAAGTGATTCCGGGCCTCACCCTTGGCTCGCTGGGGCTTCCGCTTCCGCGACGCGTAGCACCAAAACATACCATCCAGCTTCGCGTCCATTTCAGTCCGGATGGAATGAAGAGCGATAGCTTGGAGGCATTGCTATATTTCTCCGCTCCAGGATTCCGCGATAGCATTCAAGTGCAGGTCTATGCAAGCGCGCTCGCGGCTGCCCCAGTGCTCGCAGCAAATACGCCTGCCGTGAATTTCGGCCAGTTGCCTGCCTGCGATACTGTCGATTCTGTCATCTTTTTAAAGAACATGGGCTGCGATTCGCTCACGATCACGAGCCTTTCGGAATTGCCCGGCGATTTCTCCAACGATCCGCCAATTACGCTGCCGATTACAATTGCCAAGGGTGATTCTATCGCGCTGCACTTTACTTATCATCCAACCTCACAACGGGATACGCAGTCCGTTTTTGTTGGAACGACAAATGGGAAGCAGACCGGAACCGTAAAGCTCAGTCTCTCCGGACGAATTGGGGTGGGGCAAATTTCTGTATCGTTGCTTCCGGTAACACTTTCTTCTGTCGCGATTTGTGGCGAAGCCGATACGTCGATCACACTCTCGAATCCCGGTTGCGATACGATAGTCATCACCTCCGCAAGTTTGTCTCCGTCGGGCGATTTACAATTGGTTGGCGCCACTCCGCCGATCATTCTGCCGCCCCATTCTGACACGCTTCTGCATCTCCATTTTGCGGCGCAGCAATCGGAGTTTGTCACCAGCACGCTCACGCTGATTTATAGTTCGGCAGGCATCGTGCAGTCGCAGATTCCGATCACCATCAATGCACTAGCCACGAATCCGATGGAAACGCTTGCACTTTCGGATACAGCGATTTCGATTGCTTCGTTGCCCATCTGCGAGAGCGATAGTTTATTTGCCGAGCTCTATAACCCAAGCTGCGACACACTCGTCGTTTCAGCAAATAACATCACGGGCGATTCGGATTTTGTGCTGCTTTCGGCCCTCGATTCCATCCGTATTTGGCCGGGCGATTCGGCAAGGGTCAGAATCGCACTCCTCCCTCGTGCAAAGGGAGTACGAAATGGAACTCTTCACGTGCGATACACGAACCTCGCCGGAACGAACGGGCCACACGATACGACCATCGACATTTCGGCGCTCGTTACAAACGGAACGCGGTTAGTAACCGAGTCCATTTCATCTGCGAATATGGGAACCATCAGCGAATGCTCGAGCGCGGATACCGTCATAACTCTGCAAAACCTGGGTTGCGATACGCTTGAAATTGATGCGGCCGCGCTCGACAATGCCAATTTCACGCTTGCGCCCACGAATGTATTCCCTCTTCATCTCTCACCGGACTCGAGCTTTAGCTGGAGTATCGAAACGAATTTGGACACCGCGGGCCGGCCAACCGCGGCAGGTGCCATCCTTCGCTTCACTTCCCCGGATACAGTCATCCCACCGGTTTCGCTTTCGTATTCGATCCGATATGCGGTGCCATCGAGTTTGACGATCGTTCCCATGACCGGAAGCGCGCGCGCCGACAGCTCGATTTACTATGACATTCGTGATCAAGCTATGCTTGCGAATGCCGTCGTCAGTGACATTCGCTTCGCGCTGCACACTTCGCGGGATGTGCTTGGATACGATTCCGCGAGTAGCTTGAACGGCGTCGCCGAAGATTCGAGCAATGCAAATGGAGTTGCGAATTATGATTTCGATATTACGGGATCGCCAATCCAACAGCAACCGGATGGAACGATTGCACGCCTGTGGTTCAAAACGTATGTCGCGCAAACGACCGAGACACCGCTATGGATCGATTCGACTCGGCTCGATCCAACCGACCCCAATTTCGAGCGATGTACCGCATATCTTCTGCCGCCAGCAGATACTTCATTCAATCTGATTCAGGGCTGCGGCGATAAGCAGCTTCAGGAGTTGATGAGTGGCAACGCGATTACGATGCGCATCCAGAACGATGGGGATCGAACGCTAATCGTGGTTCATTCACCCGAAGCGATCCGGGCGCATCTTCGAATTTCGAATCTGCTCGGCGCGATCATTTCTGAAGAAGACATCCCGCTGAACGATGGTGAGACGGATTACGCCATCCCTGCTTCGCTTCAGAAAGGGCCGCTCTTTCTCATGCTCTCCAATAGTTCCGGCCCGCTGGCGCGGGCGGCGGCGGTGAGATGGAGATAGGGGCAGTATAAATTGTAACTTTTTCCCCCTTCATGTGTTTTTGGATAGACCATCTAAGCGAACTGATATGTGGCGAATACTTTTTTTCCTGCTGGTAAGCTTTCTTCCGATGAAGGCAATGTCGCAATGGGTCGAAACGGCGCCTTCGCTTCTTGGCCCTATTTCGCAGTCGGTGGGGGCGATGACTTACTCATCCGGAGTTGCATGGGCTGGCGCGCTTTCGCTTTGGAGTTCAACGGATCAGGGAGTCACTTGGACAGAAAATAGCCTATCGCTCAACGGGGCGATTGCGCACATTTTTTTTAAGAATCGAAGCGACGGTCTCGTTACAACCCATACCGGCGGAGTTTATCGAACCTCCGACGGGGGCATGACTTGGAAGAACATTCTCACCATTCCTTCCGCAACTTCCGCGTGCTTCCTCGATAGCTCATCGAATATTCTTGTCTCTGAGTTTATAACGCCCGGTAATGTTCATTTTTCAAGAGACGGAGGCACTACGTGGACTACAGTTCCGATCGATACGTGGATTCGCGAGATCATCCCGGTCTCAGGTGGGAAGGCATATCTACTGGCTGGCGATTGGTCTCCTGGGGAACACATTTGGGAGACCACAAACTATGGCGCATCATGGACGGAGCTTCCAGCGCTCTTGGATGCTGATTGCTGGTCATTCGCCCTCGATCCGTGTGATCCAACAATTATGTATCTCGCGAATGAGGGCTACTCGCAGACCGTCGCTTATGATGGGCTCTCCAGGCTTTTGAACGTCATCGGATGCTGGAACTACATGGACTGTCACGTCGAATCATCACAGCGATTATTATGCCGGTTCCCTAGCCACCAGCGTCCACAGTGTTTTTGCTCAAACCGTGCCCGAAGCAAACGTTGGGTTAGTTCGTTCGACCGATCATGGCCGGAATTGGGCAAACATAGGAGGGCCTTCGTCCTCAGCGGACACTCGATTAATTTCGGCGATCGATGACAATCATTTGATCGCCATCGATAATAGTGGAAGCGTTTGGATTACGTCGAACAGCGGAGGCGATTCGATCACGCTTCCGCAGGCATTCTCTTGGCTTTCGATGCCATCCGACTTCGCGCCGAAGGGCAGTTCCTGTACTCCAACCGATACAGCGATACGTTTATTTGTCAATGCGTGCCAGCCGATAGCGGCAACGCTCGACACAGCTTGGCTCACCGGCTCCCTTGCCTTCACGCTCGGCAGCTCAGCAACCGCCCCGCGCACTCTCGCCGCTGTCGATAGCATCCTCATCAGTTATGCAGGCTCCGCCGCCGGCTGGGACACGGCCGAACTTCATCTCCGCTACGATCTTGGTTCGGGAGTGAGGGACACGATGATATTACTTACCGGGCGGAGTTCGGCTGCTTCAAACCCCCAGTTTTTGCATCGCGCCGCGGCATCGGCGTATTATGGTCAGCTCGATTCTCTTGGGATGGGGATAGATATTAGTTCCAGCATCAACCTCGATTCACTGTGGCCTTTCGTTACGGATATTCAGGCCACCTTCGCATTCGATTCCTCCGTTGTCGGATTCCAATCTTATTCTGCTCCCGCGGGATGGCTGCTCTCGTCGCTGACGAGCCACGGCAACAGCGTGGACTTCAGCGTTCACAAAACTTCCGGCGCCGCTACACGGCCTCTCGAAATTGGAACAGCCCTCTTTTCACCGAACAGCCAAACTCTGGCAACTTCTTGGGTCACACTTCCCAGGTTCGTAATCGAGGCCGGAGGCCAGGCGATCTCGCTTTGTGTTTCTGATAACGAGGATAGCCATTGGTCCGTGAAATCGCTTGGCGAGCAAAGTGACGTGACGAAGGCGCCCTCGCCGGGTTCGATGCCGAATGCTGATCTTGTAGTATATCCGAATCCGGCACGGAGCGATTGCTTCGTGTATAATCCGAACGTCAGCACGGCGTTGGTGACGCTGTACGATGTCACCGGTCGTTCCGTCGCGAGCACGAGCGTGTCGGGTCATTCCACCTCAACGCTGGACATGGAATCACTCGCGAGCGGTTCATACATCCTGATCGATCAAGTCGCGGGCCGTATTGCAACCTACCAAATCTCGAAGATCAGGTAGCGCGATTGATCCGGGGTTTTAACGAATTCTGTAACTTTAAGGGCGCTGGCGGGTTCTTACATCGGAGGCGCCTTGGTGAAGGCGCTTTGCGGAGGAGGTTCGTATGCTTCATAGTCTTAACCGAAAGTCATTCGCGCGGTTCTTCGCGCCGCTCATGGTGAGTTTGGTGCTTTCGGTTGCCACGGGAAATCTCGCGCACGCGCAATGGCAAAAAATTGCGACATTCGATGGATACATTTCGTATTGCAAGCTCCTGAACGATTCGGTGGGGTTTATCGGCCTCGGGATGAGTCCCGGAATGCCGTTGCCGCAGCCACCCCTCAATGTTTACCGAACGACCGACGGCGGGACGACCTGGCGCCAAGTCGTGACCCCAGCCGGTTATGGCGGCGAGATCGGCGATATTGAAATGGTCGATGCGATGAACGGTTGGCTGGCTGTCGCAGCATACCAGGGTGGCGCGAAAGCGCTCTGGCGCACATCGGATGGGGGACTCTCCTGGGGCGAAACTTCGCTCCCAGGTTCCGGGACCGGCATATCAGTAACGCCGAAAGCCATTATCGTGAGCGATCTTTTTAATGATGGCCACATTTCCACCGATGGCGGAGCGACTTGGCGGAATGCCTTCCTCAACAGCACCAACGATGTCGTTTTCGTCGATAGCATGCACGGCGCGGTCTGCGATTACCGGGGAAGTAATTCGCTCTATACGTCGGATGGCGGGCTTACGTGGCGTGCCTCGAATTTGGATGTCGAAAGTTGGTCTCTTTATCCTGTAGCCGGAACGGCGGATTTCTTTGCCTCGCCCGAGGGGCCCGGTCACCCGTATAATGGGCAAATTTACGAATCCACCGATTACGGTGTGACCTGGCATTCGAAAGCTACCCTGCCGTTTAAATTCACCGGGGATATGGAGGGAATTGATTCGAGCTATCTTTTTCTTCAAGCGCATTGGTGGGACCGTTCGATTTCGGAAGGCTTCGATTACTCCACCGATCAGGGCAAGACATGGACGAACATCGGCGGCCCAAACATGATCGCCGATACACGGTTCTCTGTTTATGGAAACTGTCATGATGGAATCACGATCTACGGGTATGGTGACAGCGCGGGGAATGATTTATACCGGTACCACATGCCATTCGTTGGTGGCGCATCGGAGCTTTCGGTTACGGGTATTTCGAAAATAATTCCGAAATCCTGTTCGGCCGTCGATACCGTAGTACCGTTGGCGGTTTCGGGATGCTTTTGGCACCCAATGCTCGATTCGGCCTGGCTAACGGGTTCCCCTTTCTTTACGCTGACCGATACTCGTTCGCTTCCTCGATCGCTGGCGCGGGGCGATAGCATTCGTCTCGAATTTGCCGGCTCCGATACTTCTGTCGTCGCCCTGCTGCACCTGCGCTACGATGTTGGCTCGGGCATGGAAGATACCGCGATCGTGCTTACTGGGGAACCTTCGCCGCTCACATCGAATCCGCAGTGGTTGCACCGCGCGGCAGCGGCCGCCTATATGGGTGGAGTCGACACGCTGACGATGGGAGTTGATATTGATTCCCACGTCAATCTGGATTCGCTGTGGACAAATCTTACAGATATTCAAGGCACGTTTGCGTTCGATTCCTCGGTCGTGACGTTCGAGGCCTATCTTCCGCCTGCCGGATGGAGCGCTACATCATTTGCTAATCATGGGAATGCAGTCGATTTTTCGATCCATAAAATTTCGGCCACGCCCACACAACCACTCGACCTGGGAACTGCGCTCTTCATGCCCGCCAAGGCCGAGCTGGCGACCACATGGGTGACACTTCCACGCTTTGCAATCGAGGTTGGCGGTCAGGCACTTTCGCTCTGCGTATCGGACAACGAGGATAGCCACTGGTCGGTGAAGACGCTCGGCGAGCAAAGCGATGTGACAATGGCGCCCGAAGCGAACCGGGACGGTCGCTCTCCGCACGATCTCACGGTTTATCCCAATCCCGCGGCCAATCAATTATTTCTGCATAATCCACTCGATCATGCGATGGAGGTAACTATATATGACGCCATTGGCCGCGTCGAATTGTCCACAGAAGTACCGGCCCTGTCAACCGGCACAGTAAGTCTCGCCTCGCTTCCGCGCGGAACCTACCTTGTATCGGGGCATTCGGGAACGTGCGTGATCGTTAGCCATGAGTAATCATCACTGAATTACTCAATTGCCTTCCGAACGAAAAATTTTCGAGAAATTCAGCTTCCTGCTCCTGTTTTTCGTATCTTTGCAGAATAGTTTTGCCTTGTTCTGTGGATTTATCGATCGTAATCGCCGTCTTTAACGAAGAAGCGGTGCTCGCCGAGCTCGAGCGCCGGCTTACCGTTGCGTTAAACAATCCTGAGCTTTGGGAACGGTTCGGGCTGAAGACCCCGGCCTCCTACGAAATTATTTTGGTCGACGATGGTTCCCGAGATGGTTCCATTCCAATCATGCTCGAGCTGCGCGATCGCGATCCCGAACATATTCGGATCCTCAGTTTTACACGGAACTTCGGTCATCACATCGCGCTCACTGCGGGCCTGGATGAAGCGAAGGGCGATGTCATCGTCATGATGGATGCCGATTTGCAGGATCAGCCCGAAGAAATTCCCAAACTGCTAGCCAAGCTTGAGGAAGGCTATGACGTGGTCTGGGGCGAGCGCGAGACGCGGCAGTTCAAGTGGTATAAGAACTTTTCAAGCAAGCTGTTCCTCTGGCTCATGAATAGCGTGGCACGCTCGGAAGTCCCACTCGATTCGAGCATTTTTCGCGCGATGCGGCGCGCGGTTGCGGACGATCTCCAGGACTTGCGCGAGAAAGCGCGCTACCTTCCCGGTCTCGTGCGATGGCTCGGATATAAGCAAACGAGCGTGCCCGTTGTGCATGGCAAGCGCTTCGCCGGCGAAACGAAATATTCGCTCTGGCGCCTCATCAAATTGGCGCTTGCCACGGCAACGAGCTTTAGTGCCGCGCCGCTGCAACTTGCGACGATTACCGGCATGGGCATGGCCGCGCTTGCCGTGCTGGCGGTTATTTACATCCTGATTCGCAAAGTGCTCGGCGCGTACCCGGTTCCCGGATATGCCTCCGTAATGGTGGCGATCTTTTTCTTCGCCGCGCTGCAGTTGATCGTCATCGGACTGATGGGAGAATACGTCAGCCGCATCTACCGCGAAGTCCAGGGAAGGCCGTTGTACCTGTTGCGGGAATTGCCGGGAATCGGAAATCGGGTGCCGGGTGCCAGATATCAGGGAGTCGGAATTAGAGAACCTGAGCCGGTGCGATTATCCACACTTTCTACCGCTGAACGGGGTGAACTTTTGCAGGCAATCGGCCGCGATGGGCATCTTCCGCTCGCGAACGTTTTTGGCACACAAGATTACTCCGCTCTTGCGGAATTTCATTTTACCGCTTGGGAAAAAGCAAATCCCTTCGTCTTCCTTCAAAAAGAGGGTAACCAAATTATCGCGGCAGGATTGCTTGCGGAATTAGATTGGGACACAGAAATCCTCGGGTTGCCTTGCGCGCGAATTCTTCACGCGAATGCCGCTGGCGGAACCGTTGATGAGACGCGAATCCGGGCGCTGGCTGCGCTAATGCAACAAATGACTGCGTTTGCCCAAAAGCGAAAGATCCGGCTCCTCGATGCGCGCGTTTCGAATGAGGATTTATTCGTCACGCGCGCGTTTGAAGCCACGGGATTTCATCTTGTCGATCTTTTGGTTACGCTCGGTGCTTCGCGTGAAAGGATGGACCGAATCATCGGCTCGCAACGCATCGATCGAAATGGTGAAAGCCTGAATTTTGGATCTGGCCTGATTATCCGTCCGATGCAAGAAAGTGATGTGGAGCGGCTTGCTCACATCTCGCATATTTCCTATGGCGACACCAGCATGATCCAGGACCGCTTTTTCCTCGAGCCGACGATTCCGCACGATCGGGCGCAGAACGTTTTTCGCGAGTGGTTTTTGAACCTCGCACGGAAGCATCGGGCGGGCGAGGCCGTTGTTTTAACCGCTGAAATGGCGGGAACCGCTACGGGATACATAGCGATGGAACCGATGACGGCTTTTGGAGGACAAGCGGATGAGGGATCATCCTGGTGGAAAGATTCGCTCAACGCCGTGGCTCCGGAAGCGCGCGGCCGCGGGGTGTATCGCGCGCTCGTGCTGGCCGCGATGGAGAACGCCCGCAGCCGCAATGCAGCCGGACTTATTACCAAAACTCAATCCTCGACCTACCGTGTTATCAATTCGTGGCTGCATTTAGGAGGCGATATTCTCGAAAGCCACGCAACGCTACATTGGATTAGCTAATCACCCACCGTCCTCCCGCGGAACAAGGCGGGAATGGAATTTTCATATTGATCATTTGAAGACCATCCTCATCACCGGCGGCGCCGGATTCATTGGAAGTAATTTTCTCGAATATATATTCCGAAAATATCCCGAATATCATCTCATCGTCCTCGATGCGCTGACGTATGCGGGTTCGCCCGACAATATCCCTGACGATATTAAGTCCTCGAAGCGATTCGAGTTTTGGTACGGGAACGTTACGAACGACGATCTCGTGAGCCAGCTCGTCGGCCGTTCGGATATCGTTGTTCATTTTGCGGCCGAGAGCCATGTCGCCCGTTCGATCTTCGATAACAAAATTTTTTATGTGACGGACGTTCTCGGAACTCAAGCCGTGGCCAACGCCGTCACTCGAAAAAAGGACATTGACCGTTTCATCCATATCTCCACGAGCGAGGTTTATGGCACCGCGCATACTTCTCCGATGACGGAAGAGCATCCGCTCAACCCTCTTTCACCCTACGCGAGCGCGAAAGCAGGCGCGGATCGACTCGTCTATTCTTATATCGCTAGTTACGGCATTCCGGCTGTCATCTTGCGCCCATTCAACCAGTTCGGGCCGAAGCAGCATTTGGAAAAAGTTATTCCGCGCTTTATCACGAGCGCCTTGCTGGATGAGCCGCTCACCGTTCACGGCACTGGCGGCGCCATTCGCGACTGGCTCTTCGTTCGCGATACGTGTGAGCGTATCGACAAAATAATGCACGCGCCCATCGAGGCGATTCAGGGCGAAGTTTTTAATTTGGGTTCCGGCTTCGAGCTGGATGTTATGAGCATCGCCCAACTCGTCCTCGAAATGCTGAATAAGCCCGGCGACCTGATTTCGCACATCGGAAACCGCCCGGGACAAGTCGATCGGCATATTTCTTCGACCTCCAAAGCAAGTGAGCGACTGGGCATCCAACCGGGTCGCCCTTTTGAAGATGGGCTAGCCGAAACGATTGCATGGTATGAGGCGCATCGTTCGTGGTGGGAGAAATTGCTTTGGATGCGCCATGTGCCTATCATTACCGAAAACGGAAAAGTGGAATACCACTAATGGGCAATGATGGATGACGTATTATGAATGATGAAACGAACGCCCAAAATTCGAGCGACACCGAAGAGCGGTGTCACTGAGGCCGGCGCGGTACCCAATGCGTTATCATCCGAAGGCGCGGCGCCTCAGAGGCACGATGACATGCACAAGAAACGGACGCTGGTGCTTTCCGTGCCCACGCGACTGGAAGGTCTTGCAGCAGTCTTGCTCGCCCTCGCTGCTCTCGTGTTTCTCGGAATGAGCGCCCACGCCCTCTATCAGTTTCCTACCCCGGATAGTTACCGCTGGTACGGCGATGAAACGATCGCCTGGATGCTCCTTGGCTGGAAACACATGATCGCGCATGGCCAGCTCACAGTTCCTATCGCGCTCGGCTCCACGCTGATTCATCCTCCCGGCCTCCTGCTTGGCTCGCCGTGGCTTACGGCATTTGTATATGGATTGCCCGAAATACTCATGCCACCGCAATTCGATCCCGTCTCGATCGGGCGGACCGTAAGTTTCATCGTTGCTCTTGCTACCATCGTGCTCATCGGGTGGGCCGGCTTTCGGTTGAAATGGACCGCCTCGATTACTATTCTTGTCATCGCATTGCTCGCCGCCTTGCGCGCATTCACCTTCGCTTCGCACAGCGCCCGATACGATATCATTACCGGCTTTGCTGTCCTAGCCTTTGTCATTTTTTTTGCCATTCGTGTCGGTGAACGCTTTTGGGAACGGCCTCGGAGGGACGCGAACTTTGCGTTTTGGTTCGGGCTTACCTGGGTGCTTCTTGCGATCACCGTAAGCCCTCATGCAGACGCCCTTTTACTTCTCCCCGCGATACTTGTCGCCTGGTATTTCGGACTCCTCGATAAAATTCGGAACGTGCTCTCGCTCTTCGCGGGAGCAATCATCGGCATTGCCCTGCTAGCGATCCTCTATCTGGCGATTAATCACCATCTGGATCTTATGGGGATTGCCGCGGGCGGTAATCGAGCGGGTGGGTACCTGCAGCATTTGCCTGTTATGAAGCTTTTTTCATGGCCTGCACAACGCCATCAACTCGGAGTGAAGCTTTTCTATCTTTGGCGTGAAGCACCACCATTCACCATCATACTCCCGCTTATCGCCGCCTCGGAATTCTTGCTTTTGCTTCGAAGGCAGTGCCATCCCGTCACTTTATTCCTAACGATTTGCCTTGCGTGTGTACTGGCCGGCGCTGCATTTCTTCAAAGTGCGCTTCCCTATTATCTTAGTCATTTCTTGCCGCTGGCGGCGGCCACCTTCGGTGCGCACCTCCATGAATGGACGCGCGATGAAGCGCCATCGAGTATGTGGCTCCGTCCGATCGTAGCCATTCTTAGCCTCGTAATTATTGCCGAAATTTTCGGGCTGTGGCTGCCGGAGTTAAGCAATGCCGGCCGCATGGGCAAACGGCTGGATGAAGCGAATACCGCAGCCGTTGAAGCAGCGATGGAATTTGCAAGCCGCACGTGGCCGCCGGGAACCGGGCACCCGGTTGTGCTCGCGCAGGCGCCCGCCGTACACGAACTTTTGCGCGACACCAGCCTTCGCGTGATGAGCGAAGCATTTCTCTTTTTCCCGCTGCATCCGGGAGCGCCCGTCGATTCGGTCATTCGTGAGCAGCACGTCAACTACATCCTCGATTATAATAAACCAATCACAGCCGAATATGATCGAGTCGTACACAGCGAGCAGCCGGTGTTTCAACGTGTGGGGCAACTGCTCGACCGCACGGTCGATTATTTTCATGACACCGCGAGCGAACTCGATACGCTCACGATGTATGAGGTGGATACCACGCGATGAACGCGGAACCAAAACAATCTCGCCGGGCCAATCGATGGTTCCTCGCTGCCGTTGGGGGCGCGGCTCTTGTGCTGCTCGTCACATTGCTGCTCCCGCTCGGCTTCGACAACGATTTGTATCAATCCATGGGCTGGGCACTCTATGCATCGCATGGACTCCCCTATATCGGCTCGTGGGACCATAATTTTCCCGGCATTGTCTTCATTCATTGGGCGAGTATCGCGCTCTTTGGCGCAAGTGATTTCGGATTTCGATTGTTCGATCTGCTTACCCATATAGGATTAGCCGCCGTTTATTACAAGTTCCTCCGGAACTGGCTATCGCCCGCGGCGAGCACATTCGGTGTGCTACTCTATGCTCTGTATTACGCAAGCGGCCAATGGGGGCTTGCCGGTCAGCGCGATACCTATGCCGGGTTCCTGCTGCTTGGCGCGGCCTCTCTCTTTGTCGCCGCGCGGAAAGCGATGCCCACTTCGAGGATTCGGTACCTTTTTATCGGCGTGTTCTGCGGCGCTGCCTGTCTCATGCGTCCGACATACATTCTCTTCGCCATTTCGTTTCTCGTTCTGGTCGGGCTCGAAGGGCGAAGCGTTCGTTCCGCCATGCTCTATCTCGACGGTTCACTCCTTCCGATCGCAGCATTTTTGATTCCGTATCTTTTCGTTCCGCATGGACTGGAGCAAGTATGGGATACGCTTATTCGATTTAACCTGAGCGTGTATGCCGAAGTGCATGTGCCCATTAATCTCTGGTCCGGCGGGCGGGCCGCAATTTACATTCTTGCCGCCATTGGAATTTTCTTCGCGCTCCGCAATCGCGGCTCCCAATCGCCTCATCGCGATCTCCGAATGTTTGTGCTCTTTGCGGTAAGCGCACTCCTTTCGCCGATTTGGATGGGGAAGTATTTTTCCTATCATTTCGAGCCGTTCGTTTTGGTTGCCATTGGCCTTGCGGCCCGGGGGTTCGAGGGGATTGTATTATTTCTATCCCGGAAATGGGTGCGGGCCGCATTCAGCCTCGCGATCCTCGTACTCTTCGCAATCCTTTATTATCCCCACCATCTGCTGCGCTATTATATCGAGGATCTCGTTCGGGGCAATTCTCCGCTCGAAGCGACCTATGAGCGGGTACTCTCCGATCCTCTCTTCGGCCTTGCCAAGCAGCGAAGCGTTGTGCGCTACATCGATGGGCGGGTGAACCCCCGGGAACCCGTTGAATATGTTTCTATTTTTCCGGGAATGCGCTGGCGGTTGGGGCATCCTGCGGCGACGCGGTTCACCTCCATCGTTCCACTCATCGCGTATCAGCATCGGGTTCCCGATTTCGCTGCGGAGTGGCGGAGGGAATTTTTGGATACGCTCGCCCTGCATCCACCGAAGTTTGTAATTGTTTCGCTCTCCAAAGAATGGTGGCCCTTCGTTGGAAAAACCAATGAGCGCGCCATTGAGGCCATTCCGGGATTTGACAGCCTGCTTGCCGCGAAGTTCATTCCCGATACTGTCATCGGCGGTTATGCGCTTTACCGGCCTCGCTCATGAGGAGAGGAACACTGCTCACGTGGGTGGCCTACGCGCTCGGTGGAGTGTATTCGGCGCTCTTTCTCTTTTCGGCCGCACTCCGCCTCGTCTATCCCTACGAAGTCGAATGGAACGAAGGTGCCGTCCTCGATCATTCGATTCGTATTCTTCACGACCTACCCATCTATACCGCACCATCACTCGATTTTGCTGCGTTCGTCTATACGCCATTCTACTATTACCTCACCGCGATCGCAATGACGATTGGCGGCATCGGGCTTTGGGCCGGCCGCTTCATTTCGCTACTCGCGACCATTGCAACCGCGCTCGTCATTGGCCTTGTCGTGCGTCGCGAACTTGGTTCTCGGCCAAAAGAAGGGCTACTGCTTCCGATGTGCGGCGCGATGCTTTATCTTGCCTTTTACCACGTGACGGGATTTTTTTATGACATTGTTCGCATGGACCCACTGGCGGTGTTTCTTGTCGTGGCAAGCATTTATGCGGCGCTTTACGCAAAACGCGGATTTATCCTATCCGCGATATTGCTGGCTTTCGCATATTTTACGAAGCAGCAGATGATCTTCGCGTGGCCCGCGCTGGTACTCTACTTCATGATGATTTCGAAACGCAAGGCAGCATGGTTCGCCGCGTGTTCCCTGGCCCTCCTCCTCGCGGGAACGTTCCTGATGAACGCCGCCACGAGCGGTTGGTATCGCTTTTACACACTCACCATTCCCAGTGTGAAGGCCGCAACTGGTTTCTCCTGGCGGGACGCTCTGGCATTTTTCCCAACAACCCTCTTCGGATCGTTGGGATTCTTTATTCTTGTGATACTGCTGGCGTCAATAATATCCGGCCTAAGTCGCCGCAACGGGGGAACATCGTTAATCGTATGGTGTGCGTTGTTGGCGATGTTATCTGCATCTATTGGCATTGGGAACCCTGGCGGGTACGCAAATGTGCTGATTCCGCTCGCCGCCATGATTGCAATGCTCTTCCCGATTTCTATCGCGTGGCTCGAAGAGCGATTTTCTTCGGGGCAAAGGTTCGCACCGACCCTGCTGGTATTAGCGTTTCTTTCCCTTGCCTTCAATCCGCTTGGAGAAATAATGCTCTTTGCAAGTTCCCGCCAACGGCAAGCAGGAAATGAATTTGTTGCGGTGCTGCGAAAGATGCCGGGTGATGTGTGGATTCCCTTTCATGGCTACATTGGAACGATGGCCGGCAAAGCGACACACGTTCATTTTATGGCGATGAACGATGCGCTTGTTCCGCACGATGCCCGCAGCGCGCGGTTCCAACGCGAGATCGACTCCTCGCTTGACGCGCACCGCTTCAGTGCGATCATCCTCGATGAGGACCGAGTGTATGGATGGGACTCCATTCAGCATTACACCAAAGCAGGGAAGATATTCCAGCTTCCCAATGTTTTTCTTTCGCGCATTGGCTCCGCTCCCACGCGGCCCCAATTTGTTTATCAGCAAACGGAATGACAGCTCCGCGTGAACGCTGGAGCGCGCTTTCGATCGTCTTGCTCGCGCTAATCACCGTTGTGGTGATCGATCAGGCGCGGTTTCTTTTCGTCTATCCGATTCCCGATACCGGAATGTGGTTCGGCGATGAAACGTGGACCATGCTCACGCTCCGCGAGCTTGCCCGCACAGGCGTTGCGCGGGTTCCCGAAGCCATCGGGTCGTCGCTCGCGCATTCGAACGGCCTCATCAACGGAAGTGTGTGGATGTCAGGATTAGTCTATGGCGTGCCAGCAGAATTCTTTCGGCAAATTGCCTCACCCGTCTCGATTGGGCGCGTTATTTCGTTCCTACTCGCGCTTTTGAGTCTCTGGTTGATCTACTATCTTTCACGCCGGCTTCATGCGCGGCGCGAAGCAGCGATGCTCTGCATTTTCGCGCTCGTCCTCTCTAACGCCTTCTCTTTTTCGAGCCATTCGGCACGGCTCGATATGATTACTGGCCTTTCGATCCTGCTTTTTTTCGCATTGTTGCTGGCCGCGTTCGATCACTCGATGGAGGTCCACAACCCGACTCGCTTTTCGTACCTAGTTCCCTTCCTTGCCATCCTTTCGCTTACGATCTATGTGCATGTTCCCGCTCTGATTGCACTTCCGGCGCTCTACGCGTTGTGGAGAATAAAAGCATTTCGCAGCCCACGAGCCTTCGGGAACATAGTCTTGGGTGCCATCGCGGGCGCTGCTATTATCGTGGGCGCATATTGGCTCTCGGCCGGTTCGTTCAGCCTGCTGGGTTCCGGGTATAACCAATATTATAATGTCGCAAATTCGCTCCCGATTCTGCATTTGCGTTCCTGGCGGGTGCAGAAGATAAACACCTTCGATCGCGCCCTGCAAGTTTGGCGCGTGGCCTGGCCGCTCGTGATCGCCCTTGCGGCCGGAGCGATTACGCGATACCGCTCGAAGGCGCCGCTTTCGAGTCGAGAAAGGTTCTTTGTCGTAGGCGCGATCTGGCTTATCCTGTCATGGGTGTTATTCGGCGGCCCGGCTGTTTTTTATAATATCTACGTGTTGCCGGTCGCGACGGTCTGTGCGGCTGTTCTGCTCACGCCGCTATTCATCCGTCGCGAATGGAGGATGATGGGTCAGACAATCGTTATTGGGGTGGCCATGGTCCGTATCCGGATTTACGATTTTAAGTCAGAAACGGATGGGGGCGGTTGGCGCTCGTCTCGTTCGCGGGAATGATTCCGCCATCCATTCACTGATCGATCCCATTGCGTCGCCAGCGCATCCACCGCTCGTGCTCACCGATGAACCGGCAATCGATGAAATTGCCGCCGATTCTGGTGTGCGGCTAATGACGAATCATCTCTTGCTCTTCGGTGGCGAAAATCGCCCGCTCGCAGAGATTCTGCTGGAGCATCAGGTGAACTATCTCCTGCTCTATTCCACCACGCGCTGGCACAGCCCTTTTCGCGCGATTGCCGATTCGCTATTCACCCTTGTCAGCACGCGGACCGGTACGCTGACAGACCAGGCGCGAACCTACGACGAACCCGATTGGAACGAAATTGACACCCTGCGCCTCTATAAAGCCCAGTGACTCCTCTTCGCACCCTCCGGTTCACCGAGCGCGCCGCGGCCGTGGTTCTTGCCGCTCTTCTTGTCATCGTCCTCTTTCAACAAGCTCGCCTGCTTTACGTTTTTCCGCAGCCGGATTCAGCCCGATGGTGGGGCGATGAAACGGGCCAGATGCTGGAACTTCGCGCCGAGTTGCACGATGGCTATGCGCGCCTTCCCACCGGTCTGGGATCGAGCGTGGCGATTACGAACGGCCTCGTGCGTGGAAACTCCTGGCTCGCGGCCGCCGTCTATGGCGTGCCGGCCATCCTCTTCTCAAAGCAAGCAGATTTGGTTACCATTGGCCGAACGGCAACCTTTATTCTATCCATTCTTCTTCTTCTGGTAATGTTCGCTTTGCTTCAGGCGATGCATGTTCCACGGCTGCTTGCGCTGTTCGCGATGCTCCTGCTTGTTACGACCCGAAGCTTCTTTTTCGCGAGCCATGCCGCGCGGCTCGATATCGCTGCAGGACTTGCACTGCTCGTTTACACCTGGTTCATGACGAAACGCTATGAGCGTTTCCAATCCGGCCAGTGGGAGCCGAGCGCGCGGTGGTATTTTGTTTATGGCGTGGTTGCCATCGTTCTCGCCACCCTTTCGATCCATCTGCTCACGCTCGTTGGCGCACTCTCGGTGTGGCTACTCTGGAGATTCGGAGCGTATCGTCACCCTGTCGCGCTGCTGGCTGCATTGGGTGGGGTCATCGCTATGCTTGCGCTACTGCTCGCCGTATATGCACGATCGGGCGCGCCACTTTCGCTCTTCGGACCATCCTCCGCGCCGAATCAGTTCCAAAGCGTCGCCGGGGGGCTTCCCATATTACGGCCTCTCTCGCGTTCAGTGCAGGTGGCAAACATCCTCGAACGATTACATGGCTTCCTCACGGAGGCGCCTGGATTCCTTGCGCTTGTCATCGCTAGCATAATCCTGCGACTTGGAATTCGTCGCTCACCGGTTGTTTCGGCTCGCGAGCGATGGCTCTTCGGCTCGTCGATCGTTGTCGCTCTGGGGTGGCTTCTGCTCCAATCGCCGGCACTCTATTATTACATGCACGTGATTCCGTTGTTTATTGCGACATTGACCACCATCATCGCCGGACGGTTGCGGGTTACAATCGTTGCCACCATCGCAATCACAATCATTGCGCTTTGCCTATCTTATTTTGCTCTGCGCGATGTTGCGCGAGCCTCCGAGCTTTCGACCGCACTCGATCGCGAAAATCACGCGGCGCTTTTCGATGCTCTGAACAAAATCGAACACGATGCGACATCGAGTTCCCTTCCCATCGTGCTCGCACAAAATCCGGCGATTGCATTCCTCGAACATTCTTCGAAGGTTCGAATGATGACGGCACATCTCGTCAGTTTCCCAGTGACGAACGCGCCAATTGCGGATGTCCTGAAATCACTCGGGGTGAACTATTTCCTGCTCTATGCCGCGCACGATGGGAGCACCTATTCTGCAGACGATGGAGCCCTCAGGCCATTGGCGGATAGTTTGGGAACCATCGAGCTCAAAAACACCGGAACACTGTTCGATGTGCATCGGGATTATTTTGCGCCGCAACTGTTAAGGGATAGCGCTTCGAGCGATACCCTTCTTCTGTATAAATTTCCGACCGGTGTTCGATAACTCCTCGCCCCCCTACGATCGGCACGCGCGCGTGGAGGAATGGATGTTCCTCGTGCTTGTGGCCCTCGCGACGCTCTTACTGATGGCGGAATTGCTCTCGCTTTACTCCACGCCGATTCCCGACTCCTACTTGTGGTGGGGCGACGAAAGCTGGCTCATGATCGAGTTCCGGACGCAGATCCTGACCGGCATTTTTCGGCATCCCTATGCACTCGGCTCGTCGCTTGTGACGGGCAGCGGCGTCATCTTCGGTAACATGTGGGTTCCTGCTCTCTTATATGGAGTGCCCGCGGCGCTTGTCTCGCCAACGACGATGGATATCGTGCTCCTGGGCCGCACGGTGACAGCGGTCCTCGCATTCACGCTTGTCTTTGCCATATTTGAAATCGTGCGGCGCATAACTTCCGACCGGTTGCTCTCCATCTTGGGCGTTCTGCTTTTAATTACCTCACGTTCGTTTCTCTTCACAAGCCACTCTGCGCGATATGATATTCTTTCAGCGCTCGCAATCGTTATTGGAATCTATATCCTCTTCTGCTTTTCGGCCAGAGGAGCACGTCCGTTGGGAATTATAATAGCTGGCTTTGTGACGGCGGCAACGCTACTGATTACGATTCACGTCACGCTCGCACTCTCAATTGCCACACTAGCATCGATTCTGTTTGCAGCGAGAGGCCCGCGCATTCGTGCCCTTGTTTTGTTCATTGCTGGCGCAGTTTGTTTTGTGGCTCTTCTCGGTGGAATCACCGCCTTCCGAGGGCTGCCAACTGTTTCTTCGAATTTTAGCGGCGCTTTTGCGCTCAATCTCCATGATATTCCCGCGCTGCGGCTCTATTCGCGCTCGGTGCAGATAGCGAATATTGTTCAGCGGTGGCAGGCGTTTGGGGAACTCGGACTTGGATATCTAATCGCTTTTGGGACAATCCTTGTGTTGTTCTTCGTGCAATTAATTCGGAAGAAGATGTCCTGGCGTTTGGGAGTGCGCACGGCAATTCTTGCCATCGTCCTTTTTTCCTGGCTCGAATTCGAAAGCGCGGCACCGACGAGCTACCTCATTTATATCCTTCCGATTCTTAGCGTAGTCGCCGCGCTGGCCTTGGAACGATTGCTTGCCGCGCCCGCTCGCAAGTGGGTGATTGCCGGCATCGCGATCTTGCTTGCATTTCTTTCGCTGCGCGGTATGCCGGGGCCGCACGGTGAAGGCTACCAGATCATGTCCGATAATTATCAGGCCGTGGGAACAGCCTTAAACCAGATCGAGGAGTCTGATTCGAGTTCACATCCGCTTGTCCTTGCTTTCAATCCCGCAGTCCACGAAGTGCTTCGCGATACGAATGTCCGGCTTATGACGACACAGTTCGTCGAGTTTCCAGAACAGGCTGGGACGGTGGACTCAGTCCTTCGCCGCGAGCGCGTGGATTACGCGCTCGTATATCTTAGCGCCATCAAACCCGATTACATGCGCGAGGTGGTTCCCATCCTGCGCGCGCTCGATTCGAACGCGACCCCGCTATGGGAACGCACCGGTTATTTCACCGATATTGGCCGCTCGTATTGTAATTCCATCCCCGGGCTGCCGGATACCATCCGTTTATATAAGCTGCATGACTAACGAGCATCGCGAATCCGTATTGCGCCGCGCCTTGCCATTAGTGATGCTTGCGGTGGTGGCGGTGCTCTTTGCGCTCCAGCTTCGCTCGTTGTTTATCTTCCCGGAACCCAATTCCATCCGGTGGTTTGGCGATGAAACGTGGCTCATGTCTGAGGCTCGCCAGCAAATTGCAACCGGGACCGTTACGTACCCGCTTGCCATCGGTTCCCAACTCGCGCATGGCAAAGGATTGGTGTTAAGCCTGACGTGGCTTTCGTCAATGCTGTACGGCCTCCCGATCTTGGTTGCCGGTGGAGATCCCGTGTTGGCGGGTCGCTGCGTTACCGCCGTGCTCGCATCGATATTGTTAATCGCGCTTTATCTCGCCTCACGGCGGCTCGGCGCTTCTCGCGTTGCTTCAATAGTAGCGATATTGCTCCTCGTTTCGACCCGAGCATTTTTCTTCGCGAGCCATTCAGCACGGCCGGATCTGCTGGCGGGGCTTGTTGTGCTGCTTGTTGTGGTATTTTTCACGCGCACTTCAAGGCAGCTACTTGCCCGAAATGATGCGCGGTGGTTCCTAAGTGGCGCAGCGATGGCGTTCCTTGCAGTTAGTTCCTCAATCCATTTAGTTACGCTGCTTTTGCCCGTGACAGTTTATTTCGTTGCGCAAGGGACAAAAATGACCGGAGGTGCAATGAAAAGGTTATCTGCGTTTGCATGGTATGCAGCCGGGGCGGGTTCGATGCTGGGCTTACTCGCGTTTGTTTATTTTATAACGACCGGATCGCTCACGCTCTTTCCGCCAAGCGCGCAAAGCGGGCAGTTTCATGATGTGCTCTCAGCGATTCCGATCCTCCGGCCATTCTCGCGCTCGGTGCAGGAAGCGAATCTTGTTATCCGCCTCAAGCAATTCGCTGCGGAGGCACCGATAATACTTATCCTGCCCTTGATTATTCCATTTGTTCTGGACTGGAAGCGCTCCCAGCGTCCGCTGGCCACAGCGACCATTATTGTTGTACTTTGTTGGCTACTTCTGCAAGGCGCCGAGATCAACTACCTCATGCACCTGCTGCCATTATTATTTCTGTGCCTCTCCATTGCGATTACGCGCATGGCAGGCCGATGGAAAAATTCGATTTGGGTATTCGCTTCGGTTGCAGCTCTCGCCTTCCTTGCGGGCGTTCGCGATTCGGGTGCTGCAAGGGCAAGCGCGGTACCGATCGATGACTCGAATCGCGCCGCCGTTCACTACATAGAAAATTCGATTGCATCGACGTGGCGCGGTCAGGGTAAACCGATTGTGCTAACTGAGCCACCCACTCTCGATCGGCTTTCGCAAGACACCTCGATTCGGGTGATGACCGATCACTTCATTTCCTTCCCGGAACAAGCGCAACCGTTCGATTCTTTGTTTCAACGAGAACAGGTCGATTACGCCGTCCTGTATAATTCGCCATCTTACCCGAAAATTCGCTCGATGAATGATCCATTTTACCAGGCCGTCGGGCGGCGTGGATTAATTATCGCACGGTTTACAGGGAAGAGCGGAGACATCGGCCGCAATTACTTCAATCATTCCGATTGGAGTGACACCGTCCTTCTTTTCAAGTTCAAACCTTGAAGCGTATTCTCCTCGTCATCGGAATTATTATTTCCGCCGCAGTATGGCATCTGCGCCTACGGTTCCCATTCGATGATGCGTTTATTTCGTTCCGCTATGCCGAGCACGTCGCGGCGGGATATGGATTCGTTTGGAATATCGGCGGCCCGCACACGGAGGGGTTTACGAATTTTCTTTTCGTCCTCGTTCTTGCCTTGGCGCGCCTCGCGACGACGCATCTCCTCACCGCCTCGCAAGTGATCGGTCTTGCATCGACGGTTGTTTCCGGCATCGCAATCTTCTCGATCGTGTCTCGCCTCCGAGGTAAAACGACCGGCCTGCTCGCGGTCGCGTTTTATTGGATTACGCCGCTTACGTGGGTGAATGCGTTAAGTGGTATGGAAACGAGCCTGTTTATCATGTGGCTCCTCCTGGCTCTGGACAGCGCCGGTGCTTTCGTTCCTGCTCCCAATCTGCCGGGGCAAAAACTCGACCGTTATGCGCCATTTATTTTTGCCACGCTTGCCACACTTACCCGGCCAGAAGGTGCGCTAATCGGCGTCGTGATTTTTGCAGCCTTGTTCCGGCGTGGAACGGGTGGGACTTCAATGACTCAAGAGTCGCGAAGGGCCGTCGGAGGGCTTTTGTGGTCGGCACTCTTCGGCTTTCTGCTTCCGCTTCTTCTTTACGCGGGATGGAAGGATTGGTATTTCGGGAACCTGCTGCCCAATTCGTTCTACATTAAAGTTTCCGACTCATACGGCTCCGCATTTCCGGGCATGCAATATGTACGAATGTTCCTGGTGAGCACGCTTGTGCTAATCATACTGACGCTCGGCATCCGCCGCTGGAGACACTCCAGCATCCTCATCGCCGGCGTGTGGTCGCTGTTGCTTCTTGCGTTCTATGTTTTCGTGCTGCCTCTGGAAGGTTTATACGATCGATTCCTCTGGCCCGCCTTTGCGACGCTGTGTATCACTGCGGCCATTGGGGCGCGCGATTTTACCGTGTGGAGAAGGCTGCGCCCGTTTCCAGTCTTCTCTACCATTGTCCTTGGAATGCAGCTCGCGCTCTCGTTACTTACGCCGAGAACGAAGCAAGCATTTGCGGCGCATGAAGATATTTGGGATGCGAGCATGGGGCCGGTTATCCAAGCACTTCAATTGCTTCCCAACTTCGATTCTCTTCATTTTGCGTATGGCGATGCTGGCTACGTTGTTTATAAATCGGGAATTCATCACATCGATCTTTTCGGATTGAACGATACGCGCATCGCACGTGCGCGAAGCGCAGCCGAACGCGCCGCTGTTGTGCGCTCTGAGCGGCCCGATATTCTCCTTCTGCCCGTCTATTCTCGCGACACATGCGAAGCATGGGCGGAGGACGCCTACGGCCTTGTGCGAACCGATGAGTTCCAACCCGTTGCCAGCATGGGCGCATTTCCGTTCCGGCTCGTTTGGGTTCTCAATCGGGCAAGCCCCTATTATGCTGATTGCAGTCGCGCAATCCAAGGCCGCGTCGGGGTTCCAGGCAGCGGACTCGACCCCGCACCACCGATATGCTACTCGACGCGATAAATTTTATGCCGCGGTGTTGCGTAGGTCAGGTGAAATTGAGATGTGTCCGTACTCACCAATAAATATAAAGCCGGATTGTACGGTGGCTGGCGGAATACGGCCCAGTGGATTCCTTCCCGCCCGAGGCTCGCATGAAGCACGGCTGCTGTCGAATCGGGAATGTGCGGGAACCGCGCGGCATACGCCGGCAGGCCAAGCTCCGGCCACCCGCCCGAGGTGCGTGGGGTCGTATAGCGCAGATCGGGAAAGTAGAGATCGAAATCATCTGTGAAGATATGTGCGGCTTCGGCCGGAGTGCCCACGTGAAGAA
Organism: uncultured Bacteroidota bacterium; assembly: GCA_963702215.1. GTDB lineage: Bacteria > Bacteroidota > Ignavibacteria > Palsa-1295 > Palsa-1295 > PALSA-1295. The sequence continues at coordinate 2,236,235 of OY969726.1, read as the reverse complement.
GACGCTCAACTTCCCGATAATCCTCCACCCTTCGATCGGCGTGAAGCGAGAAGACAATGGTTCCGACGGCGCCGAGGGCCCACAACACCGTTCCCACTGCGAGCGCCGTTCTTCGCTTGGTTTCAACCGCGATTCGCACCATCGCTGCATCAATTACAAGCATCAGTGCGGCCGCAACGACGGGAGCGATAATAATGATATTGCGCGGACTGCCCCCGCATGCCGTCACGAGGAGATAAAGAATGGTCGCGGTGAGAATGATAGCGATCGGGCGCTGGGATCTGATGCGGCCGAGCATCGCAAGCAAAATAAGGGCAAGAAGACAGGGAATTAAATAGAGCGATTCAGACAGCAGCTGCTCCAACAATGCGGTGAAAAACAGGCCGGGATCCGAAAGGATAACGCCCGTCGCGCTTGCGCCAGAGAGTGCGGGCGGATGGTTCCAATTGCTGCCGTGCATCATCCTCCAGATATTGAAGGCTTGATCACTTTCGAAAAAGCCATGGCCCGACCAAACTTGCAATATGCCTTGCGCAACAACAAATGGAACCGTTCCCAGGAGCAATAGGCCGCAAGCCCGAAAAGGTCGCGGACGCTCAATAAAAAGACACGCTGCCGCAAGCGCAAGCGCCAAAACGATAACATGCGCCCGGAAAAGATAGCCAATGCCTAAGGCGATCCCAACCGTCACAAACCTTCCTGGTCGATCATCACGAAAAATGAACCGGAATCCCACAAGCACACAGAGCGCTGCCAGGAAATCCGGTGTCGCCGAGAGCACATTGGATATAATTTGGGGAGCGAAGAGGACGAGCGGCAGAGCGGCTACCGTGGCATCACGCCCATTCACCCTCATCAAAATTCGCTGCACCAGAAATACATAAACTGGCGCAAGCGCGATTTGCAAGAGCATCATCGTAAGCACCGGGTTCCCGATTACTGAGGCGAGCCAATCGAGCAGCGGATAGCCGATCGGGAAGAATCCATTGTAGAACGTCGCGGGGTCGTGGAACGAAAGATGCTCCGCCTGCCAGCGAAGGGGGAAGACATCGTTGCTCAATATCGCAAAGTGCGAAATTCCAACCGAGCAAAGCAGCACGGCGGCATAAAGCAACGGAAGCCCAAAGCGGCGGACGAAAGATGGCGGAGTTCTGATAACGGTGAAACATTTACCCGGCAAAGCTCATTTCATACTTCATAATTTTTACTTCATACTTTCGCCGCTATTGGCCGCTTGGTGTAGCCGTAGTTGCGGGCCTCATTGCCCGCACATGGGGGCTGGGCGCGCATTCGCTGTTGCTCGATGAGGCTTCGGTCTCCATCGGCGCGCGCGATATCCTGCAACATCACATGCCGATGTGGGACGCCGTCTCGAACGCTCCATTCGTCTGGATGGTCGCGCATCTCATTGGCGCGGCCGGCTTCGCCAACCCATTTTTCATTCGGCTGCCCTCGGCACTCTTCGGTACAGCATGCATCGTGCTGACCTATTGGCTTGCGCAGAAAATGTTTTCCAAACCGGTCGCCACCGTTAGCGCTATACTTTTTGCCATTCATCCCTTTGCCGTCGCCTTCAATCGAATCCTGTTTGCCGATACATTCCAGCTATTCTTCATCCTGGCCGGGTGCATTGCATTCGAATATTATGCGCGGGAAAATCTCAGCGAACGGCCGACAGCATGGTTCTCGCTCGTGCTCGTCTTTCTGTTTTGGGGCGCGGCCTTTTTGATGAAATATAATGCCGTAGTTCCCGGCGCAGTCTGGCTTGCTTCCGGCGTGATCGCGCGCCGCTACTCCGCCCGCCGGGCCATCGTTGCATTTATGGCGATGGGCGTCGGCGCATTTGTGACACTGTTGCCGTGGCCCTATGATGCGCCGGTTTGGCTGTTCGCATTTCTTGGCAAGGGCGGAAGCTACAGCATCGCCGGCGCGGCGCATTTTTTTTGGGCGAAGCTTCACCTCATTCTGTTCGGTCTAACCGAAGTAGTGTTGATTGCGGGCATTGTGCTTTCCATCGTGAAGAATCATTCCCGCGGTTCCATAATGCACCTGACGCTCTTCCTGCTGCTTTACCTATCCACGATTATCGTTCTCGGACGGTCGTTCGAGCGCTATTTGCTCATGGCCGTTCCCTTTGCATTGATGCTGCTCGTGGGAGTAAGTTCGGTAATTCCTGGCAGAGGCATCCAAATGCGCTGGATGATGTCGTATTTGGCTGGAGAAGCGCGGCAACCACGCTTTTCAAAATGGCAGTATATTGGCTGGATCGCATTGTTTGAGGCTGGTTGGCTGCTCGGAGGAGGCATCTGGAACGAGTATTCCAATTACTTCTCGTATCTTCGCAACGATTACAGTCATGCCGCCCTGGCTCGCGACGCTATGAATCTCGAACAAAGCGGGCTCCGGGCATTTTGGCTCATCCCGGAACCCATTGGCGGATATTATTTGGGATTCTCCCAATTTTATTCGCGCACCGTCCGGCCGTGCCTCGATGGGAACCTTGGAGAACAGAACTATTTCGAGTGGGAGAGTATGCCCTATTGCGAGCACATGGAAGGTACTGGAATTTTTGCGATCCGTGCCCTCGCCCGCCGCTGGGGCGCATGGCGAATGCTCGCGCACCCAGCACGCTTTGCCGATTCTGCCCGAAGCATTCGCGCGCAAATCACCGCAATTCCGCCGCCCCCGGCCATCGACTATCTCACCAGCGATTTCGTCCGCCCCGGCGACCTGCTCATGATGCAATCCGGGATGACGGAGGTGCAGGAGGAACCAATTCTCGAAGACATTTCGCACGAGAGCGGGCCGCCCTATTTCAAGCATCTTCCCCTGGATCGCTTCCGCGTGCTTGAAGTCCTCCGGCCGAGCGGAAGATCCTCGCTTTCCGACACCACCATCACGCGCATTGAAGCGGGAGCGTGGATTATGGTGCGGAAGTAACATCCGAAGAGCGAGAACAGAAATGGTTTCCAATTATGTTTAAGGCGTGACAGGCTAAAGCCCGTCCTACAACGAATATGATGAAGCGATTTGGCACCCTTTGGGTAATCCTCTTTCTCCTGACCATCCTGCTCTCCGCCACGGCACATGCCCGACGCCTGAAGGTGTATCACCTTCCTGCTTCAATCGTTCCAGGCCAGCTTGGAATTATTATTTTCGAGAACCCCGATGTAATCCATCCCGTCACGCGCACGGCCTGCACCGCACCCCGCTTGATTGGCTGGGTAAAATCGGACATTCCCATTCTGCGAATCGAGCAGAATGGCAAGGAAGTCTGGACTTCGCTCGGCTCCTACCAAAGCGTGGGCGATTCCTGCATCGCCACGTTCATGGCGCCGCTAACCTTGCAGCCCGGCCGGGCCACGCTCTTCCTCACGAACGGCATGGATGCCAGCATTCCCTATTATTTCACCGTCGGAACGAAACCGGAAGCAACACTCACGGGAGTGGGAACTCCGGCTGGCGCGCTCGGCGGCACCATAAAGCCGCTTGGAAAATTTACCATTGTTGGCGATGGTTTCGTTCCGGAAGGCTCGGTCAACGAACAAAAAGCACGGCAGGAACTCGAAGCCAATCTTGGCCTGAGCCACCTGCCGCCCGCCGAACAATGGACGGACGTGAACCACCGAATCATGAAGGACTGGGATAAACTTCCCACTGGGAATTTTCTTTACTATGAGCAGGATGGAAAAACCTGGCGCGGTTTTGTCGAAACCTGTGGCCTCCAGTTTTTTACGAACGATCGCACGAGCGGCATGACGCTCGATTTCATCGCCCCGCCGGATCTCAGGCCCGGCCCCATCACGCTCACGCTTGGCATCCGCATGAATGGCGCGGAAGTGTTCCGGACGAAACCGATTACCGCGACCGTTGCGCCATAGCTTTTTTGCTCCGTGTAGTGCCTGACTTTCGAGCCTCCGCTTTGTCGAAGGGTGCTTTTTTTTGAATTCATAATTCATAAAAGCACCATTTTCCTGGAAGCCAATTCTTTAAGCAAATGTGCCGATTGTGTGTGTGTAAGTTCATAATTCATTGAAAACTATCTAAATCGTCTAAAATCGCCAATTCGCCTCCATCCATTCATGAACCGACGCTCTGTTTTCAACGAGCAATGTAAACCGCTTGCCAACAGCAAATGGGTGCCTATAGAATACGGTGCTAATATAATCAATCCAAATAGCAAAGTCAAGCGAATGCGCGATTGCTGCATAGAAATTGCGGCCGCGTAGGTCGGGCTTCCAGCCCGATTTCCCCCGCGCCGCCTAAAAATATCGTATTTGAGTAAAACATTTGACAGGCACCTACTGGCGAACAAACTCTATTTCGGCGACAACCTCCATATTCTCCGTGAGCATCAGCCGCAGTGGACCACGCCCACGCGTCCGATGAAAGAGGAAGCCATCGGCGCCGGCTTTTATCAAACTCCCTCCCCTTTTCAAGGGGAGGGACGGGGTGGGGTCGGAACAGAATACCCGAAGCTGCAAATCCTGGCGATCGAAGGGCTGCTGTCGGGAACCGAACGCGCCCGGTTCCCGGATTTATCTTTGGGGAGGGCTACGTTTAAACAAGCGGCGGTGGAGGATATGAGCGCGGAACAGGAGAGGATGTTTTAAACCCGCTCCGTAGGAGCGAAATATTTGTAGCCGCCGGTTTCAACCGGCGGGAGAGCGGAACGTTTTTGTGACACACGCGCTCCGTAGGAGCGCAATATTTTTCGATAGTGGCAAACACCTACACCCAATTATACATCCACCTCGTCTTTGCCGTAAAAGGACGTGAATCCCTTATCCCACGCGACCATCGTTCCGAATTGCAGAAGTATATCACGGGAATCGTGAAGAATCATAAGCACGCGCTCATTGCAATTGAGAATGAACCGGATCATATTCACATTCTCGTCGGTCCGAAACCAGACCAATCCATTTCGGATCTCGTGAAGCACATCAAAACGCACTCCACACTTTGGTTGAACGAACAGCCATGGATGACCCACCACTTCCATTGGCAGGAGGGATTCGGAGCGTTTTCGTATTCGCGTTCCCAATTGGATCGCGTGATCGCGTACATTATGAATCAGGAGGCGCATCATAAAAAACAAACGTTCCGTGAGGAATACATTGCGCTGCTCAAAGCGTTTGGGATTGAATTCGATGAACGATACCTGTTCGATTTTATGGCAAACGGGTAATATGGCACCGCCGAGCCTGCTCCGTTAGGAGCATAATATTTGTAGCCGCCGGTTTCAACCGGCGGATTGGAACGTTTTTAAACAACGAAGCTCCGTAGGAGCGCAACATTCGATTTTAACACATGCGATTAATATGCGGCTCCTACGGAGCGCGGGGCTTTGGTGGCCTACCCGAACCGCCGGTTGAAACCGGCGGCTACAACTATTTCACTCCTACGGAGTGCCCGGGAACCATTGCGGGCACCGAACGCGCTAGGTTCCCGGATTTATCTTTGGGCGGGCTACGTTTAAAGCTGCCGCGGTGGAGGATATGGGAGCGGAACAGGAGAGGATGTTTTAGGATTCGACGATGTTGCTATCGCGTGCCAGGTTCTGAGCAATAATCGGAACCTATTCTACGTGGGAGAGCATATTTTGATGATGGATATACAGACACAACATTTGAAAGCGAGGATTGAGGCTAGTGACTCGATTGACCTTGCTTTTCAAAACCTGCAAACGCTTGTTAGCGAGATAGGTACCTATGTATCGACGGTAAATTCGGAATCGGATACCCGATTAAAAATTATCGACCGGATATTGACAGAGGTGCTTGGTTGGGAACTTGGCGACATCACAACATCAGAGAGGGCAGGTACTGGTTTCACTGATTACGTCTTGAAACTTTCGGCAAGTTCCCGTCTCATTCTAGAAGCGAAAAAGGATGGAGTCGGCTTCGGATTACAACGGCGTCAGTCAGGACAAGCCTTCAAACTTAATGGACCAGTTTTTGAGGATGAAGCAGAGAAGGCCATTAACCAGGCCATCATCTACAACGCCTATAAAAATGCGGAGCTTGCTTGCGTGAGTAACGGCAATGAGTGGATCGTGTTTCGAGCGAACCGGTTAGGTGATGGACGGGATACAATGGAAGGCAAAGCCTTCATTTTTTCCTCGCTTCAAGAGATCGTTAATAATTTCAGGAGCTTTTACGATTTGCTATCGATGCCAGCCGTAGAGGACCTTCGTTATCGGGGCCTATTTGAAGAGGTTGAGGGGTTGCCGATTCGTGATCTCAGCTTTTTTGAATCCCTGCGTGATCCTGAGTCGCGACATTTTTTAGAGCGTGGTACTTTTGCCGCTGATTTCGACGCCATCATGGCTTCATTCTTTCAGCGTCTGAAAGGGGATGACGACCCCGACATGATCAGAGAATGCTTCGTGGTAACCCCTGAGTCTGATGCAGCGGAAAGAACCCTGAGTCGAATTGCCGAAGATGTCGTTACAAGATTACAGGGCTTGGACATAGGTACAGGGGAGCAACTCGTCGACCTGATTAAGGCAGTTCAAATGCAGCAACGGAATCGGTTTGTCCTGCTTGTTGGGAACAAGGGCGACGGTAAATCAACATTCCTGGATAGATTTTTCAAATCAGTCTTGCCAAATGAGATTTCGGATCAACTCGTGACAATCCGATTAGATTTGTCGGACAGCGAGGGTGCATCTGATCGAATAGTGCCTTGGCTGAATGACCACTTGCTCTCTACGATAGAATCAATAGTTTTCTCAGATGAATCGCGCGATTGGGATGACGTTGTGGGTGCTGTTTATTTCAGTGAATATCAACGATGGTCCAAAGTGACAATGAGCCACCTCTATCAAACCGATAAGAATCAATTTAAAATTGAATTCGGTAGGCACATCGAAGACCTGAGGAAAAATAATCCTCACGATGTCATTAAACGCCTTCTCGACGACATCGTGAAGTCGCGGAAAAAGGTCCCCTGCATTATTCTTGATAACACTGATCATTTTACAATCGAGTTCCAGGAAGCTGTTTTTCAGTACGCACGATCAGTCTATGAAAATAATCTGTCCATTTTTATTATTCCAATCACGGATAAGACGAGTTGGCAACTTTCAAAACAGGGCGCACTGCAATCCTTCGAGAGCGTGGCTCTCTATTTACCGGTCCCTTCTACAAAAAAGGTTATTGAGCGCCGAATTAATTTCATTCTCAATAAGCTCGCATCCGAGGATGACGGCCAGCGACGTGAGTATTTCTTGGGTCGGGGAATTCGCCTTGATGTCAAAAACATAACGGCGTTCGCCGTGAGCATAAATGAGATTTTCGTAAATACACAATCGACTTCGGAAATACTAAGCGGACTCTCCAATTTTGATATTAGGAGAATGCTGGAACTAACACGAGATGTTATTTCCTCGCCTCACTTATCGATTGAAGAGATGCTCAAGGCTTATATTACTGAAACAACCTTCACAGTGCCGAAATGGAAGATTCGAACTGCTATCATTAAGCAACGGTATGACATCTATCCAGTCGGAAAGCACGCTTTCGTGCAAAATGTCTTCGCTCTTATCAATCAGCCACCATCAACACCCCTCCTGGGTTTGCGAATTCTTCAATTTCTAAGGGACAGTCAGCTGCGTGTTGCCGAGGGTGATCGAACATTCGTTCCGCTCTCTTCAATCTACGATTTTTTCCTTAATATTGGAATTCATGCCAGAACCGTCGAGCCTTGGCTCGAAGAGCTACTTCGAACTGGGCTCATTCTCGATTATGACCCAACGGTGAAGGACATAGTTGAGTCTTCCAAGTTTGAAATATCACCTTCCGGTAAGGTTCATCTCATTTGGGGCTCAAGCGATCAAGATTATGTTCAAGCGATGAAAGAGATTACTCCGCTCAGAGATAAGCAGTCCTTTGACAGGTTAAAAATGTCCCGCGACAGTTGGAGTGAATCACTAATCGCGTTCATCGACTACCTTATGGAGGAAGACGATAGGTGGTGCGAAATTCCCAACCACAGGAGATTCGAAGGTCAGAAAAGTGTTCCTAAGAGATTGCGTAACCTGCGGGACCGAATAGCAGCATACGACCCGTCACTCGGCAACCAGCCTATCCTACGCCTGAAAAGGGAACTTGACCACCAGTAGAAAAATCTCTTGGTGTCCCGTTTGTAGAACCGTCGCCGCGTTCCGGTTCCCACCCGTGTGCGCGGGCGGGCGGCCCGCCGCGGCGGGTGGGTAACGGTATTTAATTCCCACACCCACCCCCGGCCTCCCCGCTCCGGTCGGGGCCAGGCTCTCCCGCGCGCGGCGGAAATTGGCTGAACCGGGATTTATGGGATGCATGGGATTTTGGGGATGGCGCAGAATCATCCGAGACATCCAAATAATCCCATAAATCCCGGTTCAGACGATGTTCGCGGGCGGCGCGGTGCGGCGGGAAGTGTGGAACTTATTGCGTCAAGCGGGAACGGAGGTCACGCGCAGGGATGGCCTGGATGAGGCTGCGCAGGGCGTGCGTCACTTCGTCGGGTGTGCGAAAGTATCGAGTAATCTCCTTATTGAGCATGACGATCATCTGCTCCTTCGGAAGCCGGGCATAAGGATTTGGCTGCGCTTTCGAGTAGTTGAAGACGTAGTTTGGTTCGAGATCGTCCTCGAGTTCACTCGCTCGCTGCGGTGCGGCTTTTTTGGTACGCTTCATGCCTTCTCTTCTCTCCAAAGTTAGCTTTTCTTGCACTGATGATTCGGATAGCCGGCTTCCGATCGGTGAATGCCACCATCAGCATTCGCTTCGCGCGGGAACTTCCGACCAGAATCTTTCTCTCCTCGGCCGCCGAATGTTTCAGATCGGCGAAAATTGCGGAGCGTTCATCCTCGAACGCGCTCGCTGCTTCTTCAAACGCGACGCATGTTTTTCGAGATTGATGACCGCCTTTATCGGATCCCATTCGAAAATCATTCTGCAAGAACGCGCTAACTCCGCGATAGTTCACGTTGATACCGTAGCCGTGTCCCGTTTGCAGCATCGCCGCCGCGTTACGGTTCCCATCCGTGTTCGCGGGCGGGCCACCCGCCGCGGCGGGTGGGTAACGATATTTAATTCCCACACCATCCCCGGCCCCTCCCGCGCGCGGGAGGGGAGAAAAAATCGTTATGGTTCCCAATCGTGTTCGCGGGCGGGCGGCGGCATTAATAACAAAAACTACTCGCCGAGCGACTGTTCGTCCGAGTGTTCTTCGGGCCTTGCTTCACGGGGGATTCCGGCATCGCTGCCGCTGGGAAATCCGTGGCCATAGAATTTGCTATCCTCGGCTGTCTCGCTTTCTTTATGCTCGATGGCTGGCTGCTCGCGGAAGCGGCTTTTTGAATCTATAATATCTTCTTCATCCGTGACGGGGCCTTCTTCGCCCGGTTCCTCGGTTTCCACGACTTCTGCGCCGCGTTCGGCAAAAAATCTGGATTGGTTTAGTTCGTCTTCACGCTCGTTGTATTTCCGTGTTTTCTCGCTCATAAATGGCCTCCAAAAGTGTTATTATTACTGGATATCGGACAATCCGAGTGCCGGAAAGTGATTTTCTCCAAAATGGCTCTATTTCGAGCTTTTTCTCTATCACAGTCCGCATCGGCTGTTTAAAATTTTAACAGTGAGTTCCACTTTTCGTAGAGTTCACTGGTGGCGCGGACGTCCCTCATACAATATTCGGCGATTTCACGGGAGCGGCCCTCGGCGAAAAAAATGGGGACTTTATCGCCCGCGATCGTCGCCGATTTGGGCGAGGCGATACCGAACGATTTGGTGTAGAAATCGAGATTGAATTTCCGCGTCGGCCCGAATTTATCGAAGCCGAGATTGTAGCAAAGCTTATCCTGCAAGTCGATATGCTCGATGCCGCCGTAGCGGTCGTTCGAGTTTCCGCCGATTTTAAATTCCCATTTCGTTCCTGCCATCATGTTCATCGAGGGACGAATCCCGAGCACGGCGCTGCGCAGCATGAGGAATGGGCAATCGAAGCTGCGGCCGTTAAACGTTACCACGGCTTGGAACTTTCCATCCAATCCGTTCCAGAAATGCTGGAGCAGTTCCGCTTCGTTCGTGAATGCTCTGTAGCGGTAGGCGTGCCCATCGTGTTCGACCGTCTCCTCCGCCGCTTCATCTGCCAAATAAAGCGCGCTGCCCTTTCCCGTTTCATGCACCAGCGTACCGATGCAGACGATCTTGCCCGTCAGCGGATTGAGTGCGCCATAGCCCTTGCGCAGCTCCCGTTCCTCCTCGGTTCCCGCCCCGCGCAGGAGATACTCCTGCTGCGCCGCATCGAACGACGAGTGGAAATCGAGCGGCACGGTTTCGATGTCGAAAATCAGGGTGTGCATTCAGTGATCCCCCAACGCCAAAGCAATTAGAAGGTTCTCCACACTCATTTCAGCCCCGGAAAAAAAATCCGAACGTATCCCGCGAAAATAATAAACAGGATGATGAGGTGCAACCCGATACGTGTAAGCGCGCCGCGGCCGGAATCCATTTTGGAAATCATCTTGAGAGATTGCCGAACGACGGGTTCCAAAATCCGAATCGCGAAGGCGAACGCGCCGATAACGCCCACCATGAGCATGAGCGCTTTGAGATAAGGCGAAAGGGTGAGCTTGGTGATCGCGTCAGTCATAACGCCTTCGACCAAGCCAAGAATGAGCCCGGTTTCGAGCAGCACGAGCGTCCGCCGCGTGGGAACAGCTTTCATGGCAACGGCGGAGCTGCGGGAGGTGGGCTTTCTGGGCATGGCGTGTCACTGAAAAAGGGATTCGAGCAGAATGGTTTCGAAATCGAAAATCACGGCACGCTTGTCCCAGAATAATTAGGTCCTTCTTGTCGCTCCCGTCCCTTGAAGTTAGCGAGATGAGAACTGGCCTCCGATAACTTTCGTAGTTTCGCACGGTAATGTTTCTCGGACTGCACTATATCGACTGGACAATCCTCGCGCTGTATCTCACTGCGCTGATCGTGATCGGGCGCATCGACGGAGCGGCGCGCGGGCCGTTCCACCGAGCAATTTTTTCAGGCGGGACGCAGCTTCGGCAAATGGATTATGGGGTTCCTGAATTTCGGGAACATGGTTTCCGGAGACCAGGCCGCCGGCGTAACGCGCGAAATTTACCGGCAGGGATTGCAGGGCGTTTGGTTCCAAAATCTCGTGCTGTTCATCACGCCGTTTTATTGGTTCACCTCGGTTCTCCAGCGGCGCGCGCGGTATCTGGCTCCGGGCGATATTTACGAACATCGCTTCGAATCGAAATTTCTGAGCGGGCTTTTGCGGTGTATCTCCTGCTCGCCGCAATTTATGGTTCCTCGATCGGCTATCTCATCACCGGCAAAACCATGCAGGCCGTGATGCTCAAGCCGCCTTCGGCCTATACGATGCAGGAGAAACAGAGCGTTGCGGAATTTCAGGACATGCGCGCACTTGATGTTCGAGCCAGCCGCGGAACCCTTTCCGATTCGCTAAACCAGCGCCTAACATATCTGCACCAGGAAGAGCAAGCCGGGAAAATCACCGGAACGATCTCCTATCTGCATTTGGTAACCTTTTATCTTATCTATGGCGGTGTGACGGCGGCGTATGTCATCATGGGCGGGTTGTTTGCCGCGGCCTTCACCGATGTGATGCAGGGCATCCTCGTCCTTTTTCTTTCGACGATATTAATTCCCGTCGGCCTCGCCAAGCTTGGCGGCTTTGCCGGACTACACGCGCGCGTGGGTGCCAATCTCTTCCAGCTTTTTGGAACGACCGCCGGCAGCGAATACACGTGGTGGTTCGTGGCAACGATGGTACTCGTGAATCTCATCGGCCTCGCCCCGCGAAGCTTTACATTGGGCGGCGCCGCAAAAGACGACAACGCCGCGCGCACGGGAATGGTAGGCGGCGCATTCCTCAAGCGATTTGTGATGATCGGGTGGGCGCTGACCGGCCTCATCGCCATCGCGCTTTATTCCGGGAAGCTTTCGGACGCAACCTACATTTGGGGAACGATGACGCAGGATTTGCTCGGCGCCGGTTTTGTCGGCCTAATGATCGCGAGCGTCTTAGCGGCGAACATGGCCTCGAAGGCGTCATCGAGCCTCGAATGGTCGGCGGCATTCACCAAAAATATTTTGGTCCCGCTTCGCCCGAACACAACGGAGCAGCACCCAAATTCTGGTCGGGCGGCTTGTCATCTTCATCGTGCTGATCGGCGGGATCGGGTTCGCCTATTCGACGAACGATATTTTCGTCGCGTTCAAATATGTGCTCTCCATTGGAACGATTATCGGTCCCGCGCTTTGGCTTGTCTATTTTTGGCGAAGGCTAACCACCAAAGCGGTAATTGCGCAAATGCTGCTTTCGATTCTCGTGACGGTAGCCGTGCCCAACGTCGTCCCGGTGTTTTTGTCGCTTCGATCCTCGCCCGCGCTTACCATTATGACGCATGGCCGTGAGCAAACAAAAACACTTCCCGCCACGCAGGAGGATGTCCAAAGTGGCGCCGCTAAAACAGTTGGGCAGCCGATCACGAAAATTTTGCGCGAAGAACCAACGGGTGTGTATTTCGAGAAAGTGGTTCCCAGCCATCCGGCGAATCCGCACTCGCCGGTGGAAGGCCAGGGCCAATTCCGGTTTCAACTCTGGCTCATCGGACTAACCGGAATCGACCTCACCACGGTTTCGAGCGCCGGGCTTTCCGCTCTATCATTCATCTTTGATATTGTCTTTCCCTTCGTCGCGTTATTTGCAGTAAGTTTGTTTACAGAACCGAATAGCGAACGCGTGCTCCGGGAATTTTATGCCCGCGTTCACACACCTGCCCTTGCCGACCAAGAGCGCGATGCCATCGAGGTGCAAATGCGGATCGACGATCCCGATCTTGTCGAGCGCGACAAAATGTTTCCCGGAACGAATTGGGAATTCTGGAAGCTAACCCGCGCGGATGTAATCGGCTTCAGCCTCTGTTGGGTTGGCGTAGCAGCGATTATCGGCTTGTATCTTCTGATTACGAATATTGGTTCGTAGCTTAATGCAACATCTTCACCCCGATTTCGAAACCACGCTGCCGGATACCGATTATTTTTTCCTCGGATCGGGAACGATACAAGCGGCGATTCAATGGAGCCGTCATCCGGGTGGGACGCCGCTTGGAATTCTTTTGAGCGATCCCGAGCATTTCGCCCGCAAGTGGTCCACGCACTTGTTCCATCCCGAGTATGGGCTCGAAAAAACAATGCCCACCATCATCCTGAATGGTGTTCGCTATCAACCTGGCGAGGGACTGCAAGTCGTATGGTTCCCAGACCAAATGCCCGGCGTGACCGCGCTATGGATGGCGGGCGATACCTATGTCATCGAAAAGTTTTGGGTTTCCGATGGCGAACCGGCACTCCTGCGCGAAATTACGATCCAAGCGGACGAGTCGCTGGAATCGGCGGAGTTGGAACTATCGCTCTACGGCAATCCCGCGCTCTTCTCCGAATTTGTTGGTAACCAATATGGGCTGGGCGCGCATGGTTACGATTCGATGCTTGTGAGCACGCACGCGCCGGGAATCTTCCATGAGCGAACGCTCCGGGTTCCCTTTTACCGAACGGAGGGGATGTACCAGATGACGGTGATGTATTCGCTCGGCCCCGATATGCCTTCCACGAGCCTCACCACGCTCATCGAAGAAGAAACCAAGTATTGGCAAGACGCCTGCCTGCGCTGGACTGCGCCGCATCCTTCTCCGATGCTCCACGATATTGAGCGCATTTTCACTGCCTCTGCGATGGGACTGCGCGCCGCGGTGAGTGAAAGCGGCCGGTTCGATGCAAGTATTTGGCAATATGGGTATGAATGGTCCGGCGATGCAGCGAATATCGTTGAAGCGCTTGTCTATTCGGGTCAATTCGAGGTGGCGCAGGATGTGTTGGATAATATTCTGCACCGTCTCACAATTCCCGAAGGCATGGCGATGGAATCGAGTCGGTTCCGCGGAGGAGTCGATGCGGAACTAAATAATAACGGCGAGATCCTGAAAGCCTGCCGAACCTATCTCGATTGGACGGGCGACCGGGAATTCATTGGCGATCATTACGAGCGCATCGCGGCCGTTGCTAATTATCTGTTGCTGACCGAACACCGGAATGAGGAAACTGGCATGCTCTGGGGCTTACGGGACATGTGGGAACGCAACGTAGACATGGGAATCCTTCCCGGTTATGATGTAGCACACCAAACATTCGGCATCCTCGGCTTGCGCGACGCGGCGTATATCGCGAAAGCGTTTTCGCACGATGAAGATCGTACGCGCTGGGATCATGCGTGCAAATGGATGCGGGAATCCTTCATCGCTCATCCGATCCATTCGATGATCGAAGAGGGCCGCATCATCAAACGGCGATTAGTGGATGGAACGATTCAAACGGAGCTAGCACCCCACTGGGCCGATGAAGATTTCCAGAAGCGCTTCGTTCCGGAAGGAATGCCCCTTGCTTCTAAGAGCCCAAAGTTGTGGGAACCGGATATTTCCGAATGCTTTCCAATAGCATTAGGTGTGATTGATCCCAGATCGGAAATTGCTCTGAACACCCTTGCGCGCTTGGAATCGCTGTGGTCCCAGGCGTGGGAAGGCGGCGGATATGGCCGCTATAATATTCTCTCGGAACCCGATTCTCCCGGCCCGTGGCCATTGGCGACGATGTATATGACGGCCGCTTATCTCGAAGCCGGGAACCACGACATCGTTCCGCGCAACCTCGAATGGCTCATCGAGCGAGCCGGAGCGGGCGGAAGCTGGTTCGAATTTTACGGCGACCGGCCCACGCCGCCGCTCCCACCCACGGGAATTCTTGTGTGGGCGTGGGCGGAGTGGATTACGCTGGTCGTGAAGCATATCCTCGTTGCCCGCGTGGAAAACGACAATCTGGTAATTACCCCGCGACTCGGCGGATTTACAGGCGAGATTCGTTTTCGAGATTCGAGGGTTGTCATACCATGAGGAAAATTCGAAAGTGGCGCAGCCGTTCTCGGCTGCGGGGCGGACTTTTAGTCCGCCCCCATCGGAATCGGACTAAAAGTCCTCGTCACAGGCGAGAACGCCTGTGCTACTATCTTTTTGTCGCGCTACTCATTCCATCTATCACTACCGCCCAGCACCTGCGCATCTTCGCCTGCGCGATTGCGAACGATAGCGCGGGCGCATTCATGGGCGGCAGCTCCAATGGTTCCGGCCTCTATCAATCGGACGATACCGGCAAAACCTGGAGGCATTTGGGATGGGATAATATCAAATGCTATTCGATGGACGAAGTGCAGTCCTCGAATGGCCGCATTCTTTACGAGGCCACCGGCCTCGGCGTTCTGCGCTCCACCGATTACGGCGCGCACTGGAAGCAACTCACCGATTGGCGCATCTCCGAAGCGATGGATGTGGCCGTCAATCAAAAAAATCCCAGTGAGATTTATATTGCCACAGCACATGGGCCGTGGAGGAGCGAGGATGGGGGGAAGATGTGGACGCCATTATTCTCAGGTCTGCCAATCAGATACTGCTCAAGAATCGTAATTGATTCCGTTATACCAAATCATGTTCTTCTTGCATCCGAGGCGGGATTGTTTGTCCTGCGTCATTCGAAATGGTATGAAATCCCTTGTTATGAAGAAGAAGATAGCGATATGAAGCGGCCTATTCACATCGAAGCTGTAAGGTCGCTCAAGCAGGATTATGCAGAGTATTGGAACGCGGTGAGCGAAAAATCCGGCGCTCTGCTCTGCCGTGATGATTCAGGAAAAACTTTTCGTGTGATAGATACCCTCCCTCCATACAGGCTTTCAGGATTATGGTGTTGGAGCTCTGGACCTGATGTTAGTACTGATATTCTTGCAGGTGCTAACGGAGTGGTGATGAATTCGCTAATTGATATTGAATCGGGTTATCGCGTCGAGACTGTCCGCATCGACAGCATTAGGAATGTATCGGATTGCTTGATTGTGAAGGTATCTAATGTTCCCGCAGATCAACCGCCACCGTATAACGGATATCGCTATCATCCCATTGCGCTGCTTGGCACTTTAGGGAATGGAATCTTTGTGAAGGAAGCTGGCGAAGAAACCTGGCATAAGTTCCTTCCTCATCGTCAAATCTGGACGCTCAAATCCTTTCTCGTCACGCCATGAAATTATCTGAACTATGATTTTTGTGATTCATGTGATGAACATCATTGCCAAAAGCAAGAATAAAAAAATACCAAAGCGAGAATATGGAAATGTAGAAACATTAAATGATGAAGACATTAATCATATTAATCACATTAATCACAGGAATCACAGTTCCGACGTTCCCGCAATCCCCGCGCACGAAATCGCTCGTGCTCGCGCGCGTGGCGGCAATTCCGGTTCGCGCGGATTTCGCCATCGTTGCGGCGAAGATACGCACGGGAACCGACACCGCCGCGGCCTACCGGGAACTCGATACGCTGCTTTCCCGCGCGTATGGCGATATGTTTTGGATGTATGGATGCACCGGGCTTTTCTTCGAAACGCAGGATGTGCTGCGCCCGCAATACAAGGCGCGCATTCGTTGTGCGTGGAAGCATTTCACGCCGTATCGTGGCGATACGGAGAACCATTTTCTCATGTATTATGGGATGCTCTTGCTGATGTCTCAGGCATGGCCCGATTTGCCGGACACCGATTGGTTCATGGGCAAATCGTCGAAAGAGATTTATGCGGAATCGAAAGAATATCTCAATCACTGGATGGACGAGACCGTTCGCTACGGCCAGGAAGAATGGGATTCGCCGCGCTACGGCTATTACTACATCACGCCGCTCTTGCTGCTCGCCGAATACACGAAGGATGCCCGCCTGAAGCACCGTTTCGAGATGATGCTCGAATATGAGCTTGCTTCGTATGCCGCCGATTATTTGGATGGCTGCTATTGCGGCGCGCACTCCCGCGTGGGCGATGATGCCTCGATCGATCCACGCAAGGCGGAGATTACGGCATACGGGAAGTATTTCTTCGAGGATTCGGTCTCTCATTTACTTCCCGATGTCGCCTTCGCTGCGATGACGAAATTCGTTTGCCCCAAAATTATCCGCGAAATTGCAATGGATCGTTCGGTTCCCTACGAGCAATTCTCCGTCAAGCGTGGCCGGCAAATGCTTCGCTATATGGATAAGTGGAGCATCCACGATTCAGTCCACATTTTCGAAGGCCATGCCATCGTCTCTAAATACGACTATATGACGAAAGACTACTGCCTCGGGTCGATCTTGGGTGGGATAGTCCAACCGATTCAGCAACAATCGTGGTCGCTCGTCTTTAATTCGGATAAGCCGAATAACATCATCACCGGGCTTAATCCTTATGTAAGTTCCACGGAATTGGGAATGTTTTTTCCGGAATATCCCAGCTTCATGCTCGAACGCATCTCGGCGGTAAAAGCCAGTTACACGAGCGAGGATAAATGGGTCGGCGGTTCGCCATACGAGCGGATTTATCAGGATAAGAATGTGCTTGTCGCGCTCTATGATTTGCCGGATAGCGAGAAGTATCATCACATTGACTTGTTTTATCCGAAAGCCCTCGCCGACGTCCCTAATGAATTAGAAGAGGATAATCCGTGGCAATTCTATCAATATGACTCCACCTTGATTGCCATCTATTTTATTGGAAAATCTCGCGGGAGGGATGTCTGCATTCCTGATTCCATCGGCTATCATGTTCGCCGAGTTCCCGCAAGTTCCAGCGGCGATTTCGGATATCTTATCTATTGTGAATCCTTGCGCGGGCAGACAAAACACGATCTTGTTGATAAACTTTCCAAACTTCATCTTGTTCGAAGCAATGCTGAGATTGTGTCAGAGGAAGATGGCGGGAGAGCAATTCGCATCGATGTTTCCGGCAGCATGTCTCCGAGCCGAAAATCATGGCTTTTCAAATCCCCCTATCTCGAATCGAAAAAAGGCAGCGGCGTCCTGACCCTGCGCTACAAGGGCGAAACGCGGGTGCTGGATTTTAATAAGTAGTCTGAACTATGATTCGTGTGATTCGTGTGATTTTTATGATTATTTTTCGGCGATGATGACAAAAATCATGCTTCAATCACAAAAATCACACGAATCATAGTTCTGACTTCTACCTCGAATCGAAAAATGGAAGCAAAATAAGTTCTAAAACGGCCCATATAGGTAGAAATTGAGTAGTCAACGTTGTAACTTTCGGCCTTCTGGCGGGTTTTCCGGTTGTGCGATTTGGAATGATGGGCCCATTTCGCGGAATCATTCACAATCATTCGTTAAAAAATACAGCTATGAAACAACTTTGTAGGAAATCTCTCGGCGTGGCGCTCATGTTGGCGGCGTTTGTCGCGATGTCATCGCGCGCCTTTGCCTATCGCATTACCGTCCAGCCTGATAGCGCCACTGCGACAGCGATGATCGGCTCCTCCGGCTACGCATGGGTAAACATATCGGACGGGCGAGACTCGACACAACCGAACCAACAGCCGGGAACGGTTACGGTCTCCCTGAATGCCGGTTCTGAGTTCACCATGCTCACGGATTCGGTCATTCATTTCGTTGGATTCACTGGCGTGAGCATTCGCTACTCCCCAACCGATAGTAATATCACAGGCGGCACGCTTACGATCCGCAGCGATAGCACAACGGTTTACGTCACGGTTGTCGGTTATCCACAGGTGAATCATCATACGCCGGGAGTGATTCTTGGAAATTATGACAGCTTGTACTTCAACAAACTAACCTGCGAAGATTTGGAGCTCAAGAATTCAAACGCGGACACGCTTTGGGTAACGGGCATCAGCCTTACGGACGATCCGCGCCCGGGAACGCAATGGTCGCTCGATAATCTGGTAACTCTTCCTCTGGCTGTGGCCGGGGGCGGCACGAAAAGCCTAGGAGACTTATGCGCCCAAATGAGCTTGGATTCCGGGTGGATTCAAGGCAGTTTGCATATCACCTATCAGTATGGCAGTTCCATCGACTCGACTTTGATCGGGCTCTCGGGGCATAGTCGCCCCTACAGTGCCGAATGCGTCAGCGCATCGAGTGGCAATTTTGGTGATGTAACTGCGGGGGAAACAGTGACGAAAACAATCACGCTCACCAACACCTCGGATACGAGCATTTACCTCTACAACGGTCGCCTGAACGATTCGACGTATTGGACCCTCAATTCCTCCTCGTTTCCCGTGGTGCTCCCTGTGGACTCAAGCGTCGATGTGAGTGTTACGTTGAGCGTTCCCGGCAACGTCGGCCCCGGCGTCTTGTCGCAAATGCTCTACGCGGAAATTTCCGGCAACAGCCCGGATGAGGTGCCGTGCAATTCGCTTTCCGTTCAATTGTGGGCCACAATTGAGATTCCGGTGAGCGATTCGATCACGCTGGAGGTTCCGCCCGGCTCGAACTCGTTTTCGATCTCGCAGCGGGCGAATCCAACGCGACACGCCATCTTTATCCAAAATTCCGGAACCAGCCAACTGCTCTTGGAATCGCTGAGCGTCGCGGCAACGGATACCGGGGCTTCGCCATATTTTGACCAGTACGGCACCACAATGCGTGACGTGTACGATTCACTTGCGCCAAACGCAACCAGCGGGCCATATTACATGACCGTTTACACCACGGATACGGGGACGTTTGGCCTAAGCCTCACGCTTACTTACGCGGTGCAGGGAGCGGAGCAAAAGGGCGCGACGCCGGCGAGCAATTCGCCAACCTATACTATAGTGGCGCACCAACTACCGCCGATTTCAGCAGGAGTTTCGGAACCAAATGCTCCCGCGCCGGAGGATTTCACGCTTTCGCCGAATCCGGCTGAGGGTGAAGTGACGATTGGTTTGCCGCAGGATGGCACATCAACAATCGAGATATACGACATTCTCGGCAATCTCGTGCTGAACCGCACGGCGGAGGGCGAATTCGTCTGGAATGGCGCCTTGAATGGCGCGGCACGAGCAAACGGAACGTACATCGTCCGTGTAAGCGAAGGGAACCGAGTGAGTTCCAAGAGATTAGTCTTCCTGCGTTAAGTGAATAAAACAGGATTCGCCGCACCAATCGGAGGCGGTGAATCCTGCTTCTTTCCCGCCGTGTAATTGGGTGAGACGAAGGACGCGGCCGGTCTTCCAGCCCCCGGAAGCATTAGCGCCGCAGCCTTAAGAGTTGGGAATTAATGCCCCTTGCCGCCGGAGCATTCCCACGGATTTGGAAATTCATTGCAGCCCCAAATTATTCCGTATTTTTGTACTTTCATCGAAAGGAAGTCCACCATGAAAAAGATTCAGCTTGGCCTCTTAGGAGGGTTTGTATTCCTGCTTTCTTCGTGTAGTAGTTCCAACCAACCCGTTACCTCGAACGCGGGTCCGTGGAATCCCAACACACAAACGTATCAGGTTACGTATGGACCGAATACGGTCCTCGTTGATAGCGCGTCGGTTCACGCGATCCGCTCTGCCGATACGTCGTTCGATCCGAATGACTCGACCGTCGAGTATCTTGTCTATCACTTCAACCCATCGAGCCCGATTGCCCAGAACCTGGCTGCGGGCCAGATCCTGTTGATCTATGGTCAATCGGTGCGCCATGTCGATAGCGTCCAGGCGAACGGCAGCGAAACGCTCGCCTATACTTCGAATGCCGCGCTCACCGATGCCATTCAAGCAGGGACCATCTCGTGGGACTACGGTTTCGACTATGGTTCCGGCGACATGCATCCCTCCATCGTCATGCCCAAAAGTGGCCGCGTTATTCCGATGAATCAAACGAGCAATAACACCTTCCAAATCTCTTTTTCGGCCGGTCCGTACAGCGGAACGATTCAAATGACGCTCGCCGGTCAAAACGCAGAACGTTTCCATCACGCTCCAGAAAGCCGGTACTGCGAAACTAACGTGCAATGGTACGATCGGGCGCTTTCGTCAGCAAACGAATCTCGTGATCGGTTCAAACCAACTCCAGTCGTTCGACAATACGGAGCAGGGCATGCAGGCGGACCTCACTCTAAACGCTACCGTCGCCGGATCCGGCAACGATCTTTTGGGTGGTATCGAACTTCCGGTGGTTCTGCTGGAAGTTCCCTATCTTGTCGGCCCAATTTTGGTCGAAATGAAGGTATCGGCGCTCTTCGTGATCAATAACTACGTACCTTACGACGGCTCGGCACAACTCGAAACCCATTTCACCTATAATTCGAACCTCGGCTTTCATTTTGATGGTACGCAGATAACGGGCAGCGGGCAGATCGGCAATTGGAACATGACAAAGAACATGGATAATATTGGTGCATCCGGGGCCATCGACGTGAATTTCGGCCTCAATTTTCCGAAACTCGAACTGGACATTATGCACAAGCTCGTTGTGCCTTATGCACAGACCGGGATCCTCACCGGAGGCAGCTATACGTTCACACCGCCCTGCAAGGAGGTGGCTGGAGCCTACGTAGGGTCCGTAGGTGCCGATCTTTCGTTCTTTGGTTTAGGCCCTTCTTATAAATGGAGTAAGGAGCTCTGGAACCAGGCGGACACCTTTGTCAAGTCGGGCAATTGCCCATAGACTTGGGGGAGCAACTTGCGCAGCTCACGTAAACCACCGGAACCAAATGAGTTCCCCAACGGCTGAGTGTGGCGCGAGAAACCGCCCAAAGCTGAATGCGGCATACTGAATGAGGAGTGGGTTTCTTCGTCATTCATCATTCGTTTTTAGCCCTGAACTATTTTTCCGATTCCGGCATTTGCGCCCATGAATTCATGCTACCTTTCGGGTTGACGGATGAGCGATCATCCGTGGTTTGTGGACCAGAAGACTTTTTGCAGTAACAAGCAGCTTTCGCGCATGAGCGATCATGCACCTCCGCAGACTATCCCTCGAAGCGTAACACTATCTCATCATTCTTTTAAGCATCAGCACATGAGGATTTACGTGGGAGGGCTGCCGTTCCAAACGGACGACGCACAATTGACCCAAATGTTTTCCGCGTACGGAGAAGTAACGGAAGCGAAGGTGATCACCGATCGCGATTCCGGACGAAGCAAAGGCTTTGGCTTCGTCGAAATGAAGGACGCCGAGGCCGGAAAAAAGGCCATTGAGGAACTAAACCAGGCCGATCTTGGCGGGCGGACGATCACCGTCAACGAGGCGCGCCCGATGGAGCAGCGCGGCGGAGGTGGAGGCGGTGGATACCGCGGTGGCGGCGGCGGAGACCGGCGCGGCGGTGGAGGTGGCGATCGCGGAGGAGACCGGGACCGCGGCGGCAAGCGCTGGTAACTTTGTAGCCGTACCCTTTAGGGTACGGCGAAATTTTGCCCTGACTTAAAAGTCACGGCTACAAAGTCACGGCGAATCGAAGTTTCGCCCTGGCCTAAAAGGCCACGGCGAATGGCGTTTTTCCGTCCAGTTGGGTAGAGAAACAGGAAAGGCTGAGAAACGAAGGTCCGTGAATCCGATATTCCTTACATTCATCCGCTCGCCGCCCAGTGCGCGAGGATGTTCGTGGTGGATTTTTCCCGAAGGCATGAACTTCCACCGGAGCTACAGCAGGATCTAGCGAATCCTCTCGGCGTATTCCTTCACATGGCTCTTACAACTGTTGAGGATACAATGGATTCCCTTCAAGCTGGCGTAAAAGAAGGTGCGCCAAACGCAGCGCCAATTGTGGCTGCTTATTCGGCGATGGTAAAGGAATTTCTTCGGACGAACATTAATGTCGATTGGGACCACGGAGAGGACGGAGGGGAGCCGGTTTCTTTAGCTCCATCCCCCGAGGTGCTGGTCTAAAGTTTATCTCGTGCCCGCGAGTGATGCAAGAACTTGGCTCGAAGTCAATGGCGCGGGAACCGGGGAACTGGAAATTGCGAATGAACTTGGCATCGAAGTTTTTCGAAGCACGGCTCATGCATCGGGTGAGCGAATCGCCGTGCCGGGAAATTTGCCGAGCGGCGTTTACTTCGCCCGGCTTCGAAATAAACGGGCTTTCCGAAACACGCTCGTTTGTGATTCACGATAGATGAAATATCGGGCACGAATTCCTACCGCGCTTCCGTTTTAAGAGCCGGAATTAACGTCACTTTTTCGCCGCATGGCCGCCGCATCGACTTTCGCCGCCCCGAATTCTTCAATTTCGAATTCTCCACTTTGGATTCGATCGAAGGCGTGGGACGTTACGTGGATTTCCGGTTCCGCGCTGCTTATGGTTATTCCATACGCCTCCTACTACTTCGGGCAGGCGATTGGCTTCGCACCCGATGACGCGCGCAACGCCGTCAACATGATGATAGCCTTCCTCATCGGCGGGCCGCACATGTATGCCACGCATGTCCGGACGACGTTCGATCCACAGTTTCGCGCCAAGCATCCGACGATTTTGGTTGCCGCTGTCCTTATCCCGGCGGCCGTAGTCTATTTCGGGTATTATCATTTTCTTCTCCTTCTCACATTTTTCTTTTTCTGGGCGAGCGTTCACGTGCTGCACCAGATTATCTATCTTGTCGATTGCTATAATGGCCGGGCACCAAAGCCGCTGACGCTGAAAGAGAAGGCGATGGATTATGCTGTCGTCTTGACGGCGCTCTATCCGGAAGCCATGTGGCGCTTTACCCATAATAGCTTTAGCGTCGGGAAGAATCTGCTCTACTTTCCGGATTTCCTGAAAGTCGGCTCGGCGAACTGGTATGACCTGGTGCCCGGCAACATCCTATGGATGATGAGCGGCATCGTGTTTACGGCCGCGCTGGCGCTCTTCATTTCCAAGAGCTATCGCGAGTTTCGAACGGGGCATGGCAATATTCCGAAGACGATCCTTATCGGTGTAACGGTCATCGCGACCTTCATCACGCCCTTTTTCCATGAGCTCGATGTCGCGTTTCAGGGACTGAATTCCTGGCATTCGTTCCAGTATCTGGGCCTAACATGGTATATCAGCCGGCTTCGCTTCGACCGCGGCGAGCATTCGAAGAATCTCAGTATTTTTGCGAAACCGGGTGAGTGGTGGCGCTATTATGGCTTCACGATCGGAATGACGCTCATCGCCATTTCGCTCATCGCGGGATTGGTCTTTACCCGTCAATGGACGGGCCTTTCGTTCGACCAGAGCTATTACATCATCGTGCTTTCGTTCCTGCTCACCCATTATTATCACGACCACATCCTCTTCACGGAGCAGCCGGATTTCAATTTGGCGACGGCCGGGAACCCGGGAAAACGGTTTGCGCTCAATAGCTAAGGGTACCATTCCCACCTCGATGGTGTTCTGGTTCCCGTGAATCTCCCCGACCCGAAAGACTATACCAATGGCCTCCAGTTCTTTATCGATTGCCACAAAGTCGTCCTGCATGAATGCGCGGAATTAAGCAACATGCTGGATGACGCCGAAGCGCATGGCGTGTTCCAAAGTTTTGCTTCGCATCCCGAATGGGAATCTTTGTTCCACTTTTTCACCGTCGAGGCCGTGCGGCATGAGAGCGATGAGACGGAACTGCTGTTCCCGGCCATCGCGCCGCGCGTTCCGCACGTGGGCTTCCAGCAGCCGGGTTCCACTATTCGCTTCCTCATCGAGGGCCACGAAGTGCTGGCGCGGGAAACGAACGCGCTCACGCACGATTGGGAGGTGTTTCGCACACATCCGCCGGATGCTGCATCCCTTGGCGAAGCACACGCGAAACATACCGCCGAAGACGCGAACTTCATCTCGACAGGACGCGAACTCGTGAGGCTCTACCGCGAGCATGTCGCGCTGGAAAACGAGCGGGTCTATGCGGTGGCAGAAAAAGTTCTCATCGGCGAGGAAAAACTCGAACTCGCGGACCTGCTTCGCGACCGCTACGATAACGAGGCCGTTACCGCTTTCTATAATTTCGACGAACCCCAATTTACCGATCCGCACTTCAATGCGCAGTTCGTTCCCACGGAAGCAATCGGCGAAAACCCGCTTGAAGAAGAAGACGAGGACGATTTGGCCGATACCAGCGAAGGTGGTATTCTGCTATAGGGCGCATGCCACACTTTAGTTTAGTATAACCCGCCCCGCCGGAACCATTGTTCCATGCTCCTCCACCATCACCATATACATCCCGCGCGGAAGCTGGGAGACATCGAGCGCGAGCGTGCCGGTGGCGGGAACGGTGGCGGTTAACATATCGCGGCCGAGGATATCGAGGAAATGCACTGCGCCCCTAACGGGAAGGCCGGATATGGTTATCGTGGTCATAGCAGGATCGGGATCTAATGTGTAGGCTCTCGAAAAATAGGGAGAATTGGTCACTGCGGAGAATCCGCGCACACCGCGCGCCAAAATCGAGTTGCCATTGAAAGGCGTTTCCGTGAACGCCCCAATTGGGTTCCCGTCCTGTGTCATCGCAAGTGCAAGTGTACCATAGCAGATGTAATTAGTGTCCAGCAGCAACGTATCTAGCGTCCAGTCGAATCCAGCATCGGCACTTACCAGAATGTGGTTTAAGGCAAGCCCCGCGGCAAACAACGTATCATGATCGAAACCAGTCATCGCACCGATCGCGCTACCGATCTGTTCCGGCCCGTGCGCTTTTATCCATCGTGCACCGCGATCCGTCGAAATATAAATAATTCCCGATGGGTTCAAACTATCGTACGATTCGCCTCGAACTGCAATGGTATCTCCGGTTTCGGAAAATGTAAAATAGGCCAGAACAACCCTGCTAGTATCGATTACAGCGGACGAATCAACGGTTTGCCAATTGTTACTGGTGGAATACAGTTTCCCCGCGCCATACGTAAGGATCTCATACTTCCCCACGCCCTCCGTATGACATTGCGAGAGCCATTGTGAGACCCATTGAATCCCATCAAATTTAATAGAATCCCATGAAACACCTCCGTTGGAGGTTACCCACAGATTGTTCGAAGACCCAGCGTTAAATACTATTCCAATCCCATTCAGGGAATCGGAAAAATCCAATCCCCTTACGGCAGAGGAGGTGTTCATGCTATAATCGTTCCACGTTACACCCGCATCGGTCGTTCGGAGTATGAGACCGGTATCGCCATACGCAATTACATTTAAGGAATCGATTTGTTGAATTCCTCGGATTTGTCGCTGGTTTTCCCCGAGTTCCGGGGACAATCCGGGATTTTGTTCGAACCACGTCTTTCCACCGTCATCACTTCGGTCCATAATTACCCAGACCTTCACTTTATTGACGTCGGTATAATTCGTGGTTTTAATCCCGGCTGCCGTGCAGCTCAATCCGTGACAATCGAGCGCAGTGTATGCATACTGGGTATCCCCAATAACGGGGGCATGGGTCATATTCCAGACCCATTGCCCCCGCGCATTGGAGCCTAACACCATAAAAATCGCAGCGAATAAATAGTGTTTTGCCATAAGCTTCAATCTGTTAATACCGATCACAGCCTACAAAATAGCAAGTTCCGGCGTACCAAGGGTACACCTCATCTTGGCAATGAGCGGTTCCTATGGTCGTCGTCGAGCAGTTAGTTTGAACAACGGGACCGGTGGAAGTTTCCAGGCACATCTCGCAGCTCTTTTCGCAATAGGCACCGGTGGTGCACGGATCTAGCTCTGCATATAGCCATCCAGTGTTGGAATTGGGCGCTGCCCAACGTGCCGTCTTGGTTCCCCCTTCGCTGGCTGGCTGCGGTGGCGTAGGAGTGTACCAGCACTGGGCAGCGAAAACTACGCCATAATATGCGGTCCAGTAGGTAGTGCATCCCGGCATCAAAGTCCAAATTCGAGGGTCGTTCATAATATCTTGCACTGCAAAGGATATAAGCTGTTCTGGGGTGTAGTCTCCACAATCATTGTTTCCATTGGGAACGATCTTCGTAATATAGATTTGACAGGTCGTGTTATCATCATTAATGCCCGGTTCCGTAAATATTCTTAAACAATAATAGACTTGGAACGTGCAATTCGTTCCCGGTATGGGGTAAGCTTGGGGCCCTCCGGGCGTCCAGCCTACACCTGTCGGCTCTACATCGGTTGGGCATTGCCACCAACTGGCCGCCGGCAGCGTGAGCATGGCGACTGCGAGAAGGATAGTAAGCCCCAAGACGCGAACAAGCGCGTTATTATGAGATGCGTAAATCGAGCGAGTGGCGGTTAATCTTCCCCCCCCCCCGGTTTTCTTTTTGCAAGATAAATGTAGTCATAAGATTCGAAGCAAAATGCGCCGAAAGCGATTTAAGCAATTCGCGCTTCCGGCTGGTTTTAAAGAGCGCCGCAAAACGGCGGATTTGCCACTTCGCAAGGCTCTTTATACAAAAGTACGACATTTTTCGGACGATGCTCGAAATTCGGTTTTTCTGTAGCGGCAGAGCCTTTGCTCCGGCGAATGAGCGTTAATTCAGTATAACCCGCCCCGCCGGAACCATTGTTCCATGCTCTTCCACCATCACCATATACATCCCGCGCGGAAGTTGGGAGACATTGAGCGTGAGGGAGCCGGTGGCGGGAACGGTGGCGGTTAACATATCGCGGCCGAGAAGATCGAGGAGATGAACTTCTCGGCCCGCCACGAGGCCAGAGAGAGTTACCGAAGTGTTGGCTGGATTGGGATAGGATTGCGGTTCAGAGCCGGTATCAAGGACGCGAACGGTGGAAGTTGCGGGGTAGCCAACAATGATGGACGAACCGAACAAGGGTATGCTTCCATACGAGGCAACCACATTGCCGCCGGAGGTAAGCGCAATTCCATAATTCGGACCCGGAACAAAATCCGTATCCGTGCATAGCAGCGAAACGCCCTTCCATGTGTCGCCGCGGTTTGTACTCAACAAAATGGAAGGATTTACGCTAATACCGGCAAGAATCGTATCACGGTCGATCTCCGAGAGTGCGTGAACGGAACCAAAAAAATCAATTGTGTCATTGTATTCCAGTGTCCACGCGCGGCCAGCGTTCGTCGTTCTCGCGATGAGCGGGAACGGATGATCCTCGTAATTTAGGAAATTACCATAGGCGAAAATCGTGTCGCCTGCGCCGAAAGTGCAGTGTCCAAAGCCATATTGGTTGGCAACAGAAGAATCGGAAATAATTGGTGCCGTCGAGTCAACTGTTTTCCAATTATCGGTGGTGGTATAAACACGGCCGTAGTAATATTCGAAAAGCCTCCTTTTTCCCTGTCCGTAATCATGACATTGCGCGACTCCGCCTATCATCGAGAAAGGCAGCGGTGCCGTTTCCCAGTGGTTCCCGCCATCGGAAGTGGTAAATACCGTATTTACCGTATCGGCAACCACGAGAAATCCATCATCGGGGGTAGAGAAACTTATATCATCGATGAGGCGTGAAGTAGGAACAGTTTCCTGCTGCCACGTCACACCACCGTCGGTCGTTCGATAGATGGAATCGGACCGGCCATACGCAAAAATATTCAACGAGTCGATCGGAACGAATGAAGCGATGGGTGGATCAATATACCAGGCGTAGGATACCCCAAAAGAATCCGTGGCAATCCAGGTGTTGCCGCCATCAGTCGAGCGCAGGAAAGCAAGCTGTAAATCGGCTTCGTAAATGCGCATCGCGAGGCAAGTATTTCCGTTACAGTACAGGGCACTATACCAAAAGGGGTTATCTCCTGCGTCATCATTAGGGGCCGTAACATGGCAAAGAAATTGCGCCCGCGCGAGCGGCACAACGGCCGCCCACGCAAGAATTGTTAATAGCCCACAAAAAATTAATCGAGTGTGTTTCATTCCCGGATTAATTTGGGCCGCATAGGTTCCCAAAGTCATAGCATGGGCCTTGAGGAAAAAGATACCACGGGGGCAGCGGTGACGGCAGTGCCGAACATTTGCCGTCATAGGTCCCGGATGGTGTAACGGTAACATTCGTTACCACGTCTTTGCCTGTCCCGACATCGTAACATTCCGAGTAGGTAGCCGTGCAGGAAAGGTTCCCGTCCGGACATGCGGTCCACGTGGGAATTAGAGTATGAGAATCGATTGATACACTCCAGCATCTCAATAGATAGACATGAACGGTGACTGGCCCTTGCCCGCAGGGAGGAATGCTTAAATCCTCAAACGACACTCCGCTTTCGTAGTATTCGAGCGCTCCTTCGAAAAGTACGAATGGGTCTTCGCAGGTGTCACCGGGATCCGGAGTTATCGAAGTGATGCTAACCTCATAATCTCCGTCGTTATTGCGGCCGCAAAGCGTAACGGTCACCCAGCAGTTGGTATTCGGGAGCAGGATGTGCTGGCTGGGCTCCGGGTTCCACGGCGGGCCCGGGTCGGGAAACGAGGCATCCGGGCACTGCCCACGACTGACATTCGGAAGATTGATCAAGGCGATTGCGAGCAGCACGGTTAGCCCCAATGCGCGGGCAATCGCGCTATGAAGGAATGAATGATTCGTACGGACGGGAACTAAAGCCCCCCCCCCCCCCAGTTTTCTTTTTGCAAGTTAAATGTAGTCATAAGATTCGAAGCAAAATGCGCCGAAAGCGAATTTAAGCAATTCTCGCTTCCGGCTAGTTTTTGAAAGTGCTGCGAAAATGGCGGAATTGCCATTGTGTTACGTCCCTTATGCAAAGATACAACATTTTTCCGACGATGCTCCAAATTCGGTTTTTGTGTAGCGTCAGAGCCTTCGCTCCGGCGAATGAGCGTTAATTCAGTACAACCCTCCCAGCCGGAACCATTGTTCCATGCTCCTCCACCATC
Organism: uncultured Bacteroidota bacterium; assembly: GCA_963702215.1. Lineage (GTDB taxonomy): Bacteria > Bacteroidota > Ignavibacteria > Palsa-1295 > Palsa-1295 > PALSA-1295. The sequence continues at coordinate 2,206,569 of OY969726.1, read as the reverse complement.
ACCATATACATCCCTCGCGGAAGCTGGGAGACATCGAGCGCGAGCGTGCCGGTGGCGGGAACCGTGGCGTCTAGCACATCGCGGCCGAGAATATTGAGGAAATGCAGGGTTCGTCCCGGAGCTTCACCCGTTACGGTAGTGGAGTTTACAGCGGGATCTGGGAACAGTTCCATATTATCACTACCCACGCGCTGTGCCCTCACACTTGCCGTCGCGCGCCTGGCGGCGAGGAGGAACGGCCCATCGGCAGGACCTATGCCACCAAGGCTATACGCTCCGAGCATTTCACCTGCAGAATTAAAGCCGACACCGAAATTGTAGAACTCAAGATAGTTGCTTGGCATGAGAAGCGTGTCGGGCCTCCAGGAGTTGCCGTGGTCCGAACTCCAAAGCATGGTATTCTGGTTAGCCCCATCCAATCCAGCAACGATGGTGTCCCGGTCGATGTCTGAAATCGCATAGGCCTCGCCCGCGTACCGGTGGGAAGTCGTATCACCGTCGTAGGCCGTAGTCCATTGCTCGCCGCCGTTGGTGGTCCATCCGACGTATGGATAAATCCCGACCGCCGGATATTTGCGATACCCATACGCGAACATCGTATCGCCTCCCCCGAAGCTGCAGCCCTGAAACAAATAGTAACGGGCGTTGATATCGGTAATGATTGGCCCGGTCGAATCCACCGTGTTCCAATCGTCCCGCGTGGTATAAACGGTGCCATTGTCCCCTCTAAAAACACGGTACATACCGTCTCCGTAGTCATGGCAGAATTCGTCGTTCACTCGCGTGAAAGGAGCCGGACTCCAATCAAGCCCTCCATCGGAGGTAACGTATGTTCCTTGAACGGTAGTGTCAAGACCGACAAGTGCGACGAGTATGCCGTGCAGGGAATCGGAAAAGCTGATCGAGCCAATGGGATGGCTCGAAGGGCTTGTTAACTCCTGCCAATTCGCTCCTCGATCGGTCGTACGAACGAGCAGATCGGAATCGCCGAAGGCGACGATGTGCAGCGAGTCGATTTGGTCAATCCCCGTAATGATCGGCCTGTGTGCCCACGTCGGGGCTGGCAGGCCCTGACTGGTGATTCTCCATGCCTCACCACCATCCTCCGAAATCAGGAAGGCAAGATAATAGCCGTGGACTGTATCCACAAGAGGAACAACATCCGCTGCGGCTACTGCAAGGCTACCCTTACAAGAAAGAGCGGTGTACCAATACGTGCCGTACCATTGCGAGCCCTGGCCGATGTCCTCATCTTCCGTAACATGGCACACCCATTGCGCCCGCGCGGGCGGCGCGAAGACCGCCCACGCGAGACAAAGAAGGATGGAAATTATGCTGCGTGCCATGGCTACATATTTCCAAAGCACCCAGTTGAATAGCATTCGCCTGGCTGCCAAATATTCGGAAATTGCGGGGGCGGAGGACACAAGTCAGTGCCATAACTTGAAGTGGTGCAATTGATTATATCATACGGCCCACCAAGGCCCTCCTCGCAGACTTGGCAAGTGGTTGCACAGTAGCTACCCGAATTACATCCTGCATAGAAAACGCCGGTTAGGCTCGGGAACGACGCCCAGCAACCCATTGCGAATAGGGTTTGAAACGAAGTGGTGTCGGAGCCGCATAGCGGTATCATCGCGCCGGGCCCGCAACCGATACATTCATTTTGGAGCTGCAGAAACAGGTTCTTCAGGATTGAATCGGGGGGAATGGAGTCACATCCCGTGCAGCCGGGCACCGGCGTGACCGATTCGACAACTTGTTCATCAACATATTTAAGCGCGTACGAATCCCAGTAAGCCCGTTCGCATACCGTGTAAGTCACTTGGCACGCCGTTGGAATAACCGTCACCGGACCTTTCGTAAGTGGCCCGCTCCAAGCCTCAGGATTGAGGGGGTCGCCGGGTGGCCAATTAGCATCCGGGCATTGGGCATTGCCGACTGCCGGCAGCGTAGCAAGAATACTCATTGAGAGAAACGTGGCGAGCCCTAATGCGCGAATAAACGCGCTATGAAGGAATGAATGATTCGTACGGACGGGAACTAAAGCCCCCCCCCCCCCCCCGGTTTTCTTTTTGCAAGATAAATGTAGTCATAAGATTCGAAGCAAAATGCGCCGAAAGCGATTTAAGCAATTCGCGCTTCCGGCTGGTTTTAAAGAGCGCCGCAAAACGGCGGATTTGCCACTTCGCAAGGCTCTTTATACAAAAGTACGACATTTTTCGGACGATGCTCGAAATTTCAAATTCCAATAGCGCCATTCACGATAGTTCCATCGCTTCCTGCGCTGCCGGGTAAATAATTCTTCCGTCCTTTTGCAGTTTGGCGTTCTCATTCATCTCGGCATCGTCGGTTTTGCCGGGAGCCATAATGTGCTTCACGTGCCAGCCTTTCGAAAGCAAGTAGTCCGTGATGATGCGCCGGTGGCAGCGCCACCAAACGGCTTCGGCGCACATATAACAAGTGCGTTTTTTGCGCGCTAATTCGGCAAGCTCGGCCAAACCTTCACGGAACGATTTGGTTTCGGCGTAATCGGCATAGTTGCGAAAGCTCGCGTTTTCCCATGCGGTGTTTTTCGATGGCATATCCGATTTTTTGTGGCTTCGGAGTCCACCCAGCGCCGGAATGTGAATGTATTCGATCCCCCGCCTCGGCAGGGAACGGGAGAGATTCTCTTTGTTGAACTGTGGATTATGCCGCGAGCGGGGAACCGTGCGAACATCAACGAGCAGCTCTATCTCATTCTCTTCGAGTAATTCAAGGAATGCTTCGAGCGGACGGTTCGAATGGCCGATGGTAAATATGGTGCGAAGCGAACCCATGCCTCACCAAGCATAGGCCTCCGGCGCAATGCCTGGACCGGGAAATATCTCGTCGAGTTTTTTCAGGCCCTCTTCCGAGAGCGTTACGTCCAAAGCTGTAACTGCTTCATCTAACTGCTCGACGGTGCGCGGTCCGACGATCGGCGCGGTGACGGCCGGCTGGTGCAGCAACCACGCAAGCGCAACCACGGCCGGCTTCATGCCGATCTCCGCGCAGAATTTTTCATAGCGTTCGATCTTGTCACGATGTCTTGCCAGCAGCTTTTGCACGCCCTCACCAGACCGCCGGCCGCCCCCCTGTTTTCCCGCCGCGAGCGGGGGGATTAAAGGGGGGGCAAGTACGCCGCCGAGCAATCCTTCGTCGAGTGGCGAATACGGAAGGATTCCCATGCCGTAGTGCTGGCAAGCGGGAATCACTTCCTGCTCGATGGCGCGGGTCGTTAGATTGTAAATGCTCTGCTCGGAAACCAAGCCGAGATAGTTCCTACGCTTCGCCGCTTCGGAGGCTGCGGCAATGTGCCATCCGGCAAAATTCGAAGAACCATTATAGATAACTTTCCCGCTTGAATAAAGTTGTTCGAATCCCTGCCAGATTTCGTCCCACGCGACAGCGCGGTCGATATGGTGCATCTGATAGAGATCAATATGATCGGTCTGCAGGCGATGCAGACTGCCCTCGCAAGCGTGGCGAATGTTCATCGCGCCCAAACGCGAATCGTTCGGCCAGTCACTCATCTTGCCATAGAGCTTCGTGGCCAGGACAATTTTTTCGCGGCGTCCGCCTTGAGCAAACCACTTGCCGATAATTGATTCGACGGTTCCCGTCGGATTAGGCCGGGAGTAAACGTTTGCCGTGTCGAAGAAATTGATGCCCAGTTCCAGGGCGCGATCCATGATACGGAACGATTCAGCTTCTGGCGCGCGGGAGCCAAAGTTCATCGTGCCGAGGCACAGCCGGCTCACTTTCAGGCCACTACGGCCGAGATTAGTATAGAACATCGAAGATGCACGACGATCGTCGAGTGATCGTCGAAGGGTTTACCGCGCCCGGTTTTACCGGGCGTGGCCGTTCTCGGCGTGCTCGCCCATGATGGGCATCCCGCTCGTCTTGCCGATAAGCGGCATACCGGCATCCGCGTAGGGTAACTGGGATTTGCGGTGCCGCTCTTCATCGACGTTATAACCACGCACGCGTGCGTATTCAATCAACTTGTTGCGCAATAATTTCCGACCGCGGTGCAGGCGGGAACGAACCGTTCCGATCGGGCAATCGACAAATTCCGCGATTTCCTCGTAAGTAAATCCTTCGATGTCGCAAAGGATCACAACCGTGCGGAAATCTTCGGGCAACGATTCCACGGCGCGCGTGAGATCGTCATCCAATAAATTCCGATACAGGCGCGCTTCCATATCGTTCGGATCGGTGTATTCCGAACGGATCGTGTTGTAGAAATTCTGGATGTCTTCGTAATCAACTTTATCCGGTTCCTTCGACTCCTTACGATAGATATTAATGTAGGAGTTCTTCATAATCCGGAAAAGCCATGCCTTGCAGTTTGTGCCAGGCTCGAACTTATCCCAGAAACGGTAGGCCTTCATATACGTCTCTTGAAGAAGGTCGTTGGCATCGTCGGGATCGCCGGTCATGCGAAGCGCGAAATTATAGAGCGCGTTGATATGCGGCATGGCCTCGCGTTCAAAATCGCGATGCCGATCCCGGATTCCTTTTTCGTCTAATTCACTGAGCGTCATATTCGTCCCTCTTTTCGCGCCAAATTCGGAAATGCCCTTTTTCGCGGGATTCTTTCACGGAATCCATAATGTTAACTGTACTTGATACCCGCCTAAGTCTATGCCTTGTAGGAAGTTCAGCCTGCAAAAGTACGAAATTTCCCGAGCGGATGCAAGAAAATATCGAAAGTTCCTTAGATCGACCGATCCCTCCACGGTCGGGCAAACGCTGCATTCCCAGACCTGCCTGCGGCTTTTCTCCTGCTGCCTTCCAACCGTACCCCCATATTCGGAAAGAGTTGCATTAAGTTTCAATTTCCTTCGAAGCCTTTCCTTATGACGCCGGCCCAGCAACATCCAATTCATATTTCCCACACATTCGGCATTTGCATGGCGTTTGTTGAAGGTATATCCGTGAGCAAACGGTGATCCCGAGTATTATAATAGGTAGTCACAAGATTATGCGAGTATTTATCGAAACAAATGAAAAATTAATCAGCACTGCGCTGCTGATATTGCGAGTCACGTTGGGCGTGGTCTTTTTCGCGCATGGGTCGCAAAAAGTGCTGGGCATCTTTGGCGGGCGCGGCCTCGCGGCTACCGCGGCGATGCTGAGCAAAGGGTTGCCGTTGCCCGCGTGGCTCTTCTGCGTCTCGGCATTCGCGGAATTTCTGGGTGGCATTGGGATGGTGCTCGGGCTGCTTACGCGCTTCTGGGGTTTGGCCCTCGTCATCAATATGTGCGTCGCCGTATTCGCGGTACACTGGCCGCATGGCTTTTTCCTTCCGATGGGATTCGAATACCCGATGACGATGGGGCTACTCGCGCTATCGATCCTCGTCGCAGGACCGGGACTCTACAGCCTCGATTACGTTCTGTTTGGGAATCCGAGCCCTGCCAATGAGCCACGGCAAGCGCCCTTTAAAGTTCCGGGAGGTACGGCGCAATTTCGACCAGACGTGTAATCGCGGATGGTCACTCATTCTTGCGGAGAGGGCGAGATTCGAACTCGCGATAGCGATTAAACTATGACGGTTTAGCAAACCGTTGCCTTCAGCCACTCGGCCACCTCTCCGAATGCGTCCTTCCGTCCTAAAACGGAAGAAAGCTCAGGGCTTCCATAGCTACACCGAAGGGAGTGCCGTCCCTTATAAAACCCGCTATAGAAGCCCTCAAAACGCTTGTTATGAACTTTGTTGGCACTTCGTTCTTCTATCCGATTCCGGTGTATTTTCAGGGTTCAAGCACACAACTTCGAGAAAGCTACTCACGTTCCTTTTTTCGGCTTTTTCCGCAAATAACTGTTTGACTTTTGTTTGACCTTCGTTGCAACATGGGTTCCCGAAGTCCTGTTCGAGCTTCGGGAATTCAGCTTTGCTAACTTCGAATCTTCTTGCTCCGAGTCTTCACCTTGTCGGTGTGCTGAATTTGGTTCAGCCATAGACTCAGTCATTACTCCCCCGCCTAATAAATTCCATTGTTCTAACCTGAACGCATCCCACTTTTCTTGCATGGAAGCCGCATATTCGGGGGAATTTCTGAGCTTAGATTTCGATACTTTCCCGTACTTGGCTTCGAACGCTTTGTAGTCGCGTGCTCTTCGCTCGCTATATTGTGCTTCGAGGGCATTAGCAAATTGTAACTGTTGAGCTTCGTATTCCCGCCGTTGCTTCTCGCGTTCCCGTTTCGTAAGTTTGCCGTGTAGCTTTTCCGATTGTTTCAAGCGGTAGTAATTTGTTATGGGTTTAATTGTAGGTTTCCCCGGTTTCGAAGCAGAACCTTTCCCCCCGCCATAGTAAGGAATTTTGAAAGCAATTTCCCAAACGCGCTCAACATTAATTCCTACAGCTTCAAAGAACGGAGTGAGATATTTAAGACGATCTTCTTCGTTGTCTCCACCGAAATGTTCATCATACCGATTCCAAATGTGCCACGAAATAGAAAGAGCAGCGAAAATTGATTCCCACAAAACAGTAGTTCGAAAAACATCTTCGCGCCATTGTTTAATTGCTCTTGAACGGGCTTTCCGATACCTTACAACATCAAGAGCATCCTTCTCATCCTCCGGCCACTTCTTCTCGCCATGCTGGTTAAATTCCTTACAACGTTCTACGAGATTGTTCGCAGTTTCTTCATCACTTTCAGCTCCTAAATCGAAGCTCATTGGCCATAATTTCGCTTTTTGTTCGAGGGCTTCAAGGTCACTTTGCTTATTTCCTTTAACTCCTGTACTAATCGTCACGGGATTGCTTACGGATTTTTGAACAGTTCTCCTTCCACCCCCTTTTTTCTCCTTCAAGGATGAAGTCACACTCGAAAAATACTGAGGAAGAGTGTATTTCCATATAATCCACCCGCCCTGAATTGCAAGTTTTGGTTCCGATGGATATTCCCACTTCGGGAGCACTTTAGGTGTGGCATTGCCGAGGGTTTCCCAAACAGGCCAACGAGAGAATTTACTTAGCAGGAAGCGGTGTCCCTCTTTTTCTAAGTCCAAAGGCAGGACACGCTCTTCATCGTCTTTTTTATTTTGGGGAAGTGGGTTCTCTTCTAATTGTTCAGGCACTTAGTTCCGGTGTAAAAGTGATCGTCACGCCGGACGATTATCGTCACGGCCCTACACCGAATTAACCGGATTTCCGTTTTATTGGTTTAGACTCATAAATTCGTTTTCCCTTCCGTTGCCGCTCCCGGTATTGCCGGACACGTTCGGCTGAGGATAACGGCGGTGTTTCCGCTTTGGGCCGTCCTGCTTCACGCCGGACGTACTGTTCGAGCACTGAGAGAATTTCGGCTTTGGGAGCTTTTCGAAGCCGCTCGAACTCTTCGGGTTCGAGCAACGGGCGTTCACTTCGTGCCATTATCGTTTTGATCGTCCTGTTCTTCCAAAAATCGTTTATCCCGTTCGGCTTGCTCAGGAGTGACACCGGCTTCTAATTCGGCCTTTAGCGCGGCAATACGGGCTTCCTGAGAGAGTTTCGATAGCTCCTTGACCTTCTTAGCCCTTCGCCGCTCCACCGCCCGTTTCAGGGCCTTAGAAAGCTTCTTCATGCTACTTTAGGATTCGAACAACCTGAGTGGATTGAATGTATAACATGCTATGCAAAACCGGCTCAGGAGCAATGTATTACATGGAATACAAATTAGTTTGAACATCACTTTAGGATTCGTACAACCTGAGTGAGTAACCACGCCCGGCCCGTGCGCGTAGGAATCCGATCTTCGTTCAGCCGCGCAACGATTGCCCGGAGCGAAAGACCTTCATTCCGAAGGCTTTCAACAATGGCAATAATGCGTTGCTCCCGTTCACATTCCAAAAGGTGCTTTCCATCCTCAGCAAGCTGGAATCCGTAAGGAATCGCACCTACGCGCTCAGATTTCGATTTCTTCACTTGCAACGCGCTCCGCGTCCGGCTTCGAATCGTTTCCCGTTCCACCTGAGCGAACAGGTCAGTCATTGTTCGAAGAATTAGCCCGGTCACGCCGTCCGAATCCGAACCTTCCCCGGCAACGCTCAGAAGCCGTGCTCCGCGCTTCGTTACCACTTTCTCAACGGTCAGGGTTACCAGCATGTCACGGGCAATTCGGTCACGTTTCGCAACGATTAGCACGTCTCCCTTCCTGAGCGCGGCCAGTGCTTCCGTGAGTGCCGGACGATCTTCAATCCCTTTCGAGCCGGAAATGCCCGCGTCAGTGAACAGAAGCGTTTCTGAGGCTCCTAAAGAAGCGGCCAGCGTGCGGCACGCTTTCTCCTGAGCTTCGAGTCCTAAGCCGCTTTGGGATTGTTCTTCGGTGGAAACGCGAATGTAAAGAATTGCTTTCATAACGGTTGTTTGAGTGTGTAACGCTAATATAACAACCATTTACGTTTCACCGTTCCCGGAGTTTCAAGAATTAATTTTGGCCCGGTTGTACACACACCGAACGGCTTTTGAACGGCATTCGCGTTACATTGCGAATGCAAAATTAGCACAATTTCGGAGCGATTCGCTCCGAAATCTCAAATTTCGCCTTCATGCTCCGCAAATCCTGTTCACACGGGGTTCGGTTAGCGTACTCACAACAATTCTTTTAGAATACTATGGATTCAACAGAAAAAAAACCAATCTTCAAGAAGTGGTGGTTTTGGGCTTTAGGAGTGATCGTTCTTGGCTTAGTAGCGAAGGCATTTGGTGGGAACTCAAATGTTCCTCCTGCTTCGAGCACGGCGGAACAGACCGATTCCGCGAAAACCGCAGCAATGCTTCAAGGAATAGCTCCGTCCGGCTGTTCGGCGCTTTACTTTCCTTCGTCGCATGAAGTTGACCTGGAATACTTTCAGTCGAACTCTATTGAATATCCCGTATTCCTGCACGACCACTTCAAACGTGGAATAGACTTCGCACGAAAAGCATTCGCAAACGATTCCACAATTCGTAAGATTGCTTTTACTTCGAATCTCGCCGAACAGGTTAATGGGTCAGAAGATACGGAAACAGCATTACAAGGTATATTTTACCGCACACGGTTCATGTCCGTAAAATGGGAATCCTTGCAGGGTAAACCCATCTCGAAGGTGCTTTTGAATACCTTAGATACGAGTGCAACTATGGATGGCGAAGGGAGCAAATGGGAAATTCAATCGCTCAATAATGTTCCAGCTGACCTCAGACAAACTACTTTTGATCGTCTCACTTATTAAGAGGAGCAACTCATGACAAAAGACATCAAATTCGAAACGGTCAACATGAAGCTTTCGAGCGGGAGAATCAAAGAGAAGGCCGCGAAAGAACTCATCTTAGAGAATGCCTCCGAGGGTTGGGAACTTGTAACAGCAATGCCGCTTCGCAGTGGCGCACTTATAAAGCGGGAACGATTACTTATGATTTTCAGAAAGGGCTAACACAATGGATTCAACAGAGAAAAAAACAATGTTCAAGAAATTAACGATTGCAGTAGGAATAATGGTAACTGTCCCCACATTTGCACTTCGCGCTCAAACTAATCCTTACGTTGGTTCGGCAAGCATAGGTGAAGCCCAAAAGCCCGCGTCTGAACTGACAGCGCAAGGTTTGAAATTCAGACCGCTATCCGAATGGAAGGGAGAGAGATTCATTTTTCTTCCCACAACGAAAACACTTCAGTCTTATGGTTATCAATCTGTTCATAAGAGCGGGGAAACTTTTGGTGGTTTGGGTTATACCGATCATGTGGGAAGAATTGCGAAAGTTACAGGATTTCAGCAGAGCGATTTGGGGGATACGGTAGTTCAATTCAAATTTGAAGATAACGGTGAGGAAGTGGAAGCCACGGCCTCTTCAGGAAGTGTGGAAGGAATAGGCCCGGTTGCTGACATAGACAGCGCGCGGTCACGCTGGCTCGGAAAAACCTTATGGTACACTGGAAATGAACTTGTTACATACGACGCGAATGCTAACAAATTTGGTTCCACGCCCATCAAAAAGTTTTATCCTGTCAGAGTAACGAACATTGTAGCGGGTTCGGAAAATAATACACCAGTTCGTTTTATAATTCAGGATAGTTCCGGCAATATAGGATTCATCGACATAAATTTGACCGGAACGAATGTTTCAGAAATCCTTCGAGACGGGTTCCGCTTTGAATCTCAATTTCTTGAAGCAGACCCACGAATCACTCATCCGTGGGACGCTAAGACGTGGGAAGCAATTGAGGATGGGAAAGTTTTTGTCGGAATGTCTAAGCCACAAGTAACAATGAGTTGGGGAAAGCCGAAAAACATTAATACCAGTTCCAGTGGACTTGAACAATGGGTTTATAGCGACCAGTATCTTTATTTTACAGACGAAACGTTATCTTCCTTTCAATCCTCAAACTAAAACTTAATTTCCAAGAAGTCCTTGCGAATTTTCGCAGTCCTGCTTGTGATCGTCGCGTGCTTCTCGAAGCCGAACGCGCACGCGCAATGCAACAAGGAACGCGGGGACGTTAAGACGTTGACCGATAGTGACACGTCCGAAATCCGGTGGAACCCCGTGACGATAAATCTGGACTCCATCGTTCGCGCTCCCGCCCAACGCTTTGATTTCGAAAAGCAGGTTGTGCGGCTGAGGGCACGCGCGTATGGAGTTGAGCGCGAATCGGACGGGGATGTTCACTTGCTTCTCGAAGATTCGTTAGGGAATTCCATCATTGCGGAAGTACCGAACCCGGACTGCCCGGACGTTGCCGGTTCCGGGCACGTCGCGGAGTTCGCCGCCGTCCGATCTTGGATTTCGGATTCGCTGGCCCGGCCAACGTCGCACCTGAAACCTGTTGACCGAATGGTAACCGTGACCGGGTTACTGTTTCAGGACTTGCCACACCCGAAGGAGCAAACCGGCGTTAGCCTGAACCTTCGAAGAGATTCATCCCGTGCCATACGGTGAGATTCACGCCCGAACGAGCGCCACGGGCTTCTAAAGCGTTGTGGGAGCAAAATCCGGGGTTGGCTGAACTTCGCGTGCCGCTTTGCAGTGCTAACTCCTATGAGTGCTAACATCAATTCGCGGTCGGGCCGCGTATTTCTTACGACGATCTTCGCCGCTTGCCTGCCCGTTGCATCTCTTTCAGCAAGCTCCCAACGACTCGCGGAGACGTTCCCAGTTCGCGTGCCATGCTACTTGCAAGGAATCCCCGGTCAAATTCGTGGCTCTCATTTGAAGATTGATAGGTGAGATTGTAGCACACCCGGCACCCGAAGTATTTTCCACCGGGCGGGCAGTAAAGTTTTCGGCACCTTCGCTCGCATGGAGTTCCGTTCCGTTTCAGGAGCGGGCATAAAAACCATTCGCCTTCCATGAAGCCAACCCGTCCCCGTTCCATTCGAATCGGTTCTTTAACAGGAACATCGTTGACGTTGTATTCCAACAACACGCCGGTATCGGTTCGCCGGTAGTTAATCCATCCCGAAGGCTGGCCGTTGCATGACCAACTGAGCGTATTCCCGTACCCATACCGCAATATCTTCGGTGTGATAAATAGGCAACTCCCGGCCTTACTCCGCGTCGAATGCGAATGCCAACGCCCGCTCCCGTACCCACCCATTGTAGTTTTCTTGCTCCGTTATTTTTTGATCGTCGCTCAGGATTTTCCTAAATTAGCGGGGTTAGTGTCGCATTTGTTGAATTTGCCCGGAATAGCTGGTATATTTTTTCGGCAATGGATTCGCCGTCAACAACCTCGAAGGGGTTTGGCTTTGTGAGTAGTTTGGCATACGTCGCAATAATTCGCTCCTGAGCTTCTTCACGCTCCCGCACCTGTTTGCTCATCTCGAAAGCTTGCAGGCTTCCTTCCTTCGCAGTCAGGAGCCGGACGATTGCATCCCGTGCTTTCGCGTCACCGCTCCGGGCCTGTTCAACCGTCACGGCGATTATCTCATCGAATGCTTCCGGGGTTAGGCGCTCCTTAACTTTCTCCCAAAAGATTTCATGCGTTAGCTTTTTCGGACGGCCCGGCCCGCCCGGATTTCCTGGCACGAACCGGCCCTTCTGATTGCGTGTGATCGTACCCGCTTCCAGCTCGCCTAAGAATTCCATTCTGAGAATCGTCTGAGCGCGAACTTCGGGAGTCATTGCGTCAAGTTCGGCCCGGTCTTCCGGCGTTAGTCTATGCTCGAAGCTATCCTGTTCGGCTTCGAGAATGGCGGTTTCTTCGGTTTGCATTATCGTTCAAATCTCACTCAATTGGGAACCTAAAATGCCGTTAAATCGTTCCATTATGAGTTGTTCAAATTGAACAACTGCTCATTCCTCGAAGCCGCTCCCGTCACGAAACAGCGCCCGGTGAAAATCCGGCAAAAGGGAATCCGGGTTTGAGCGGGAACGAACCGCCCGGAATGAAAAATTGATTCGCCGCCGCGCTCCCGGTTTCGAGGAATCACTTTACCCTTTACCCCTGTAAACCTTCTATTCGTCTTCATCGTCTTCGAAAATCGAATCTTGTTCGCGTTCCTGTTTCCAGTTATTGCTGAACACTCTGAGTGTTTCCTTTTCAAGCTGCTCCGTGCGCTGTAGCTTCCGGTATTCTTCCATGTCAACATGTTGAGCTATACACTTCTCAACCATTGCCCTGAGCGTCTCCGGTGGAATGGCATCCACCTCAACGGATTCTCCCTTGAAATTCTTGCTACGCGAATCGGTCTTTTTCGTTGGCCGTGTAACGAGAGAAAGCCGCTTAATATCGTCTTCGTTGACTGCCACTCGCGTGAAGGTTATATCTGCATTTGGCGCGAACTCTCGCAACCGGGCTTCCACTGCGCGGGGAATATCTAAACCGCTTGGATCGTAGTCTCCAAAGTAATAAATGTAAGACGGTTTACCTTCCGCTTCAATCGTCTCCGCCGCCGAATGAAGGTAGGTCAACGAAGCGTAACCGCGTGTAACCATTAGCGGAACATCCCACTTGCCGGTTATCTGATAGACCACGCCGGAGAGAGCATCTTTTTCGAGCCATATTTCCACATAAGCATTCTGATTGTCCCACACACACCGACGATAAGCGTCCTGAGTATGCCGGAGCGCCGAATCCAAAGAACTGTAAGTGTCCGGCTTTGTCATCCAGCGCGTATTATCCGAAATCCAATCGAAAGGAAGGTTCCCTTTCAATCGCATTTGTGCGAGAAGCCGAACAACCGTGCCCTTATACGCGGCTTCCGTTTTGGGAATGATTCCGTCCGATACGGCGCGATAATAGATTTGGCGGCATGTTGCGGGCTGATTTTCCTCAGCAATTCGGCGCAACTCCGCGCACAAATGCGCCGTCTCCACCTTCGTTCGGCGTTTTATGAGTCTTGACTTCTTAATTCGTTTTTCTTGCTTTATGAGTCTTGACTTCTTAATTTGATTTTTCTTCATTGTTGCTGTTTTTTAAGGTTGAACGTGACGATCTAAAGCACTTCGAGCGCCGGAATAAAAGGCGCCGCCAGTGCTCCGATCTTTGTTTGCAATTCTTGGAGTCTCCGGTTCTCCGGTTCAGTGTGCGGGCCGTATAATTCGCGCCTGAGTTCCGGCCTGAGATTTTTGTTCACCGATTCTCCTTCGTAGGATTCGAAAATTTGCTGTAGCTTCGAGCGCGTTTTGGGATACTCCCGGCACAACTGCGATTCCAACTGAGCAAGGGTTTTGCGTGTTAGCTTCTCAGGTAGTTCCGGCAATTCGCCGGGTGAAACGAGAACGGAACTTATTTGCCTATGCCAGCCATGAACGAATGCCTGAAAGAATTCCGGTGTTCGTAAGTCTGAGGCGAGAACTCTTTCAGGCCAGCGCCTTCCCATTGCTTTTGCCAGGGCCTTGTTACGCCGCACTTCGAGCCGGAGCGCGTTCGCGTTGTGATCGTCACTCTTATCATAAATGTGAATGACAAGGGATTTGTTTTGAAGATACACCCCGGAATTCATGTTCTTTGCATGAAGGCCCGGACGTGCCTGAAAGCATGGGAAGTAAAGTGACGGCTTGCCGTTGACGGTGAACGTACCCGCGAACTCAGCCCGCCACACAACGCATTCTCCGCAATCGAAACCAAGTTCATTGCTGAGGGCTTCGAGCGCGGTTCCGTACTCTTCCGAATTGAGAGAATGAAAGTTATTGCCGTGCAAGTAAGTGCTCAGGGAGCCAGTGATCGTTAGCATTTCTCTCCGGGACTCATTTGATCGTCCCTGCTTTATTCTGAGGGAGCCGCACGCATACTCCGCACGGCCCGTCACGGAGTCATTTCGTTTCGCCGGGAGCTTTTCTAAGAACGTCCGATTGCCCGCCACACCGGGCGGGATGAACAGCGTGGTGGAATCATATCCTAAGCTGCTTCCTCGCATTCTGGCACGTTGGTTTCGGAACCTTCCGGTGTTTGATAAGCAGGGCGAATGAGCGAAGGCACGGCGTTGAGTGCTTCGAGAGCGCGTGAAAAATCATTTCCTCGAAGCCGGGCGTAACGCTCCGTTACTTTGACCGAAGAGTGACCTAAAATTTTCTGAACTTCCTGCAATGGCACTCCGCACTCACACAAAAAACTTGCATACGAATGCCTGAGACTATGTGGCGTTAAGTCACGGCCCGGAAATAGTTTTTGCGCAATCTCAGCGAAAGGCCGCTCGAAGGGAGACGCTTTGGTTAGCGGGAATCCGTGCGGGTTTGGGAAGATGAACGGGGACGAAATGACTCTCTCGTTATCGCTTCGAGCATTCTCCACCTGTTGTGATCGTAGGGCCTTAACGGCATCCCCACTCAACGGAACGACACGCGGCTTCTTACTCTTCGGTGTCCAGTTGCGCTTAACCCTAATGAGAAGTTCCCGTTTTTGGAAGTCAACGTCCCGCTTTTCCAAATTCAGGGCTTCTCCCAACCGAAGGCCCGTATTAGCAAGCAACAGGAAGATATTTCTGAACCGGCGTTCGTGCGGCTTGCTGTCCGGGAGCGATTCGAAGAATAATGCGAGTTCCCGGCGCGTAAGGATTTCCGGCAATAGCTCCACCGGACGCGGCTTCTTTATTTCACCGAATGGATTTTCGCGTATATGTCCCCACCGTTGGGCCGTTCTGAAAGCCGCCGAAAGGTTTGTGTAGTGTTTTCGTGCTGTCCAAAGAGACGGCCAACCTTCCGGCTTCCAGCCACGCGCAATGAACCGTTCGCACTCCTGAACTGTGATCGTATGAAGCGGCACGTCTCCAAGTGCTCGCTGTAGGAACGTCAGGCTTGCTCGAAGTTCTTTGAGTTGCGATTCAGAGATTTTTTCACCACGCCGTGAAGATAGATATTCTTCGGTAAAGGCTTCGAGTGTAGTGATTTTCAGCTTAGGACGATCTTCTTCATCCCATATCGCTTGAAGGGTTCGCTGGAAGACTTTCCGGGCTTCGCGCTCAACCGTGGTGCGCGTGGAGAACTGTTTTCGTTTCCCGTCTTTCGTGGTATAGAACCCGTAAAAGACACCCTGCTTCTTTGAATTTTTGAACAGGCCGTTCGGCATAACGACTCGCTTCTTAAAAGGAGCGTTCGCACTGTCTTCCCAAACCTGAATCCAAGAATTTCGCATGGCACTTTTACTGCAAGTGCCACATAGAATAAGCAGTCTGGACTGCTTAGTTCGCTCCCCGGCGTGCGCGAAACGTTTCGCGCATTTTGCACGCGGGCCGTCTCACGGTTTATCTCTTCTCTTGGAATTAGTTAATCCGTGAGACGATGGGACTCACGGTTTAACGCCTCAGAATCTGGCAGTTCATCCCTGAGAATTTTCCTTCCCAAAATCCGAAGATTTTTCGATGAAATGCGAGTTTCGATCTTTGAAAAGTGCCGGGTTCCCAAAATTCAGGGTTCGGAATGGTTACGTTAGGGGACGGAAGGGACACATTCGAAAAAGCAGGCGAGTGTTTGACTTTTGTTTGACCAACCGGCAAAACTTGCGAAAATGAGACAGTTTCGAAAGATACACACGGTTTAGCAAACCGTTGCCTTCAGCCACTCGGCCACCTCTCCAAAAATCAATTTTCTTCCGGCAGCCGCAGCTTCAGTCCGCCGCCGCGGATCACCTCTCCGGAATACTTGCGGTGCGTTCAAACTTTCGGGGAGCGTATCCCGTTCCGATGGCGCGCACGCTTCGCGTTCTTTTCGTAAGCTGGGAACTATGCTCGTCCAACCCACCTCCGCTCGCGCCGGGTGTCCGTCGGTAGAACGGAAACCCTCGGGAAAGACCGACTTGGCTCGAAGGTTTTTCCACCTGGATTGGGAATCTTAAAAAAAACGGAACCGAGGGGCACAGGGCGGTGTAGTACACGCTCGTTGTTGCCGCAGGCACCAGTCCTGCGAACACGCGAGTACCTTCGAGTCCTCGATGGAGACCGCGTGAATCGCTTCCCTCGCCGAAGCGTCAGGTCGTTTTGCTGGATGCGAAAACCGCCAGTGGTTTCTCGCCGTCGCCTGCTCTGAGCTGCTCGCTGATTCGTCAGCTGGCGCCTATTTACAATAGCTTAGTTTGCAAAAAAAAAGCAGACGTGTTCGGCCACTTTTTCGCCGGACACGCCGAACGTTGCTGTGCGCGTGTGCGCCGGTTACGAGGTTAATGCAATTGAAAATAGACGAGTAGGAATAGAATGGAAAATCGAATTTCTCGAATCCAACCGGTTCTTGAGCATCCTGGCGACCTGGAAAGCGCCAAAATCGAAAACATCGGACGCGAAAACGCCGGACGCGATCGCATGAGGCGCGAGCGCGCTGCACGCGGCCTTCGCGCGACGCCAACCGCGCCGTTCCCGAAGCACCGTGGCCGCCAGCGGCGGTTTACCTGGGAGCAATCCGAGTTAGCCACCGATGGCGGCTACGCCCGTTCGCTCTCCGAAATTGAGTCTCGCCACCCCGAACTTAGCGTGATGGAGTGCCGCGTGTGCGCGCTTGCCAAAGCGACGCTCCCAAATTGGAAGATCGCGCAGGTCCTCGGAATTTGCGAGAAGACCGTCGAGAATCATTTGCGCAGCACGCGAATGAAGCTCGGGCTCCTCCTGGGACGAAGATGCATCGTGTTCTCAGCTTTTGAAATCCGCACTGATCCAATGTCTCAAAAAAAATGAGCGCCATCCAAATTGCGGGTTTTTTAGGGGATGATTTTCCTTATCGATTTCGTAATTTTGTAATCGCCTACCGCAACAAGGGGGCAATCGGGGTTGCTTTCGCTAACGTTGGTTGCACACGTTCTACCCGATCGCCTGAATCCGCCATGTTTCGCCAGCGCGGCGAAGCGGCAAAAAAATCCGAACCATGATCATCGCATCGGACACCGTATTACAATGAAAACCACCACTCTCGCCAAGCTGGCGAGCACGAATCTTTCGAGCACCGGGCACACCCCCGCGGGCCTTACTTCGCCCGGAGCCGTTACATCCATTCAGGCGATACCGCAACACCTCACGCTTGAACGAAGAACGCAACGCGAAACGGTACTCGAAAAGCGGCAGCGAAAAGGCCGGCACTTCGCGTGGGAAGAAGCAGGGCTTTCGATCAATGGAATTTATGCGCGCAATCTCGAGGCCTGCCGAGAGCAATATCCCGATTTGAGCCCGATGGAGCACCGCGTTTGCGCGCTCGCAAAAGCGATGATGCCGAATTGGAAAATCGGCGAGATCCTCGGCATTTCAGAACGCACCGTGGAAAATCACCTGCGGGCCACGCGCAAAAAGCTGGGCCTGCCGCCAGGAACCCGCATGCATAAGCTGCTGAAATTCTGAGAAGGTGACCGCTTCGTGCCGTTCCGGCTCGCCGTCCCAATTGGCCTTCGGAGAGGATTATAATTCGAGTCCCTCGAATTACTCCGGGCCTGAAAAATGATTTTTTAGCTGGTCCTCAAATTTTCCGGAATGTTTTGGCCCGGATCGTGTTAAAACAACCGCACCCGTATTTACTATCGCCTTCCACCGTATGGGGAGATCTTAAAAATGAAATCAGAGCTTTTTAAAAATGAAAGTTCCGGCTCTCATCACCATACTCGTCTTATGTGGCGCGATTGTTCCGCGTCACGCACTGTGTAACCCGCTCGGAAGCGCGCCCGGAAGTGGCGCGTTTCAGAGTAATGCCCACGCGGAAATTCCGGCCGAACGGTCCTCCGGGGAATCGAACATTCAATTCGGCGCCACCGACGATCAGATCGGATCGGATCGCAATCTCCTCCAGCGCCGCAGAAAAAAACGGCATCTCGCATGGGAAGAAGCCGAGCGCGAGTTCGACGGACTCTATGCCCGCTATTACGAGACCTGCAAACGGATGCATCCGCAGCTTAGCCCGATGGAATGCCGCGTTTGCGCATTAGCCAAAGCCCGGCTGCCGAACTGGCGCATCGCAGAGATGCTGCAGATCTCCTCGCGAACCGTGGAAAATCACGTTCGCAGTGTGCGAACGAAACTCGGTCTTCCGAAACGTACGCGCCTCTCGCAGGGACTCGCCTCCCTGGAAATCGCGGCAAGGTAATCTCAGTACCGAGTACTGAGTATCAGGTATCGGCTGGGAACGATAATTGCAGCGGCCTTCACGGGCCGCAGCAGTTGCGTGTTCCTCTGTACCTGATTACACCGCTGCTCACTTCGTGATTACTTGAGCATCGAGGAATCGATGCTCGAGGCTCACTACACGATTCACGATTCTCAGTTTTCACCACTCGTTACCCGATGCAATTTTTAGGGGTTCTTTTTAGGGGTTTTTTAGGGGAGGCTTTATTGCATTCCACCCGTAAGTTTGTATCCGTTCTTTGACACACACGGTAACGGTTTGATAACGTGGTTCGCACGCGAGTATGACTATGGGAAAAGCGCGGGAACCACTATGCGAATCGCGGAGGAAATAAAGTTCTCTTCTGAAAAATCAAAAATTAGGGGTTTTTCAGGGGTTGACTTCCGGGAATCGGCCAGTAATTTTGCAGAAGTTCTTTCGAGGCTGGTTGCATTGTCCGAGGGAACCGGGAAAGGCGCTTAAGCCTGGTACGCGAACGGCGCTTTTCCTGAAGAATTTGCGACAGTCGCAAAGGGCACACCCGCGGGGGTTCCGCGCATTCTATAGGGAGCTCCTGCGGTAAATGTCGCCCAGGGCACTGGCGGGCCGTGGTGCGCACCACGGCTAGCCGGTTGTTCGTGAAGCCGTCATCGTTCGAAGTTGTGGAGTCGAATAGTTTGTTTGCCTGGGGTCAATAGTTAAGGGTTGCCGCGCTGCCGCGTGGAGTGGCAGTTGGTAGTTCGTTCTGATAATTAAAGTTTTTCGAGAGCGAAAGTATCGAAAAATCCGGCCTGCTCTTGCGGGTGGGTGCTCTCGCTGTTCATCGCTCGTATTTCGAGATTCGGTTTTACATTTAATAGCATGTCGTTAACCAAACATTGAGTGCTCGCGCGTTTAATCGCGGGCGGCTTTCCGTGCCTCGCAGTGGTGATTCTCACCATGGCGAGTGGCGCGCTCGCACCTCGGGCGCTCGCCTTCAATGGCGGCGGAAACGACTGCACACAATCCGTCAGCGAAGGCGCAAGCGTCGCCCAGCCTATTGCGCTCGTGAATGTTACCGGTATCAATTTTGGGCGTATCATTACCGGCACAAGTGCCGGAACGGTCACCGTCTCCGCGGCGGGAACGGCGACAGCCGGGCTGACAGCCGGCGGTCCGACCGTCTTTTTCTCCGCCCTTATCGACCCATCCGCTGCAAGTTTTTATGTTTCGGGGGAACCCGGATATTACTACAACATCACCATACCATCATCCACGACCGTTTCAAACGGCTCCTCAACAATGACAGTCACTCTTTCCGCACCAAGCGCCCATACCGTCGATGGTCACGCGCCGAGCGGGCAGCTTTCAGGGACATCAAGTAAACTTGCATCCACGGGCTACGACGCATGGGTCATCGGCGGAACGCTTTCCGTCGGTGCGAATCAACCAAGCGGAACCTACACCGGTACCTTCAACGCGGAGGTTGATTACCAATGAGCTTCTTTAGAATTTCGGAGAACCGCGGGTGCGCCGCACACACAACGCAGCCGATCGGCTACGCGGCGCGACCCTGCGGAGCTTCCGGCGGGCGGCGATGCTCATCGGCCTGACGCCTGCCGCAGCACTGCTTTCGGCGCCGGCGCGGGCGCAATCCAGCGCGACGGCCACCGGAACCGCAACGGCTACTGTCATCAAGCCCATTTCGAGTACGGTTGACCATGCGCTCGATTTCGGCAAATGGAATATCACCGGCGGAAATCAACCGTCATGGATCAGCATCGATGACGATCCGAGCCCGGGCACGATTACAAATGCATCCAACGCGCATCACATTGCGCAGCATTCGAATCCGACGACGAACGGCGAGATTACCGTAACCGGGGCGCCCGGAGCTAATTTTACAATTACGAACACGATCCTCAATATGGGGCCGCAGGAAGGAACGCTTACGCTGATTTGCGAGGCGGGTGGAACCATCGGAGCCGACGGTACCGCGATCTATTACATCGGTGGAACCTGGAACTTTCCAGACAACGGGGACGCCAATGACTTCGACGTCAACATTTCCAGCGTCGTCAATTACGATTAATCTGACACGACATTAACTTGACACGACGATGAAACGCGCAATGATCCATAACGATTTCGATTCCCGCCGGTGCGGGAAGGGCGTCGCGCGCGCGTTCGCGACCCGCCGCGGCGGGCAGGCAGTTCTTGCTCCCCAGGGTGTACCTTCCCGCGCTAGCGGGAAAGAAAGTGCGGCAGCGCTCGCACTCCGGGGCCTGCTCGCCGCTGGGGGCCGCGTGAATATCGATCGCTGCTTCGATGAGCGAGGCACCACAAAAAAAGTTTTGGTTACTGGTTTCTTTTGGATGAGCAATCATCCTTGGATGAGCAATCATCCCGGGAAGCCCACGGCAGTTTTGACCGCAACACACGAGCCGCTTTTAAAGCGCCTCAACTTAAGGGGAGTTACCCCGAACGCGGATGAACGGACATGGGCAACCCAAAACGGTTGGAGTGCATAGCAGATGCCGGCCGGTGCGAGCGATTCGTCGCGAGCGCTGGGAGGCCGAAGCAGTGTGAACCACCCGTGGTATTTGAAAATGGAACGGATGTTTTCTGTGACTTTGCACCCTGCGGCCATTAAGGTCGCATCGTTGTGAGGCGCACGTAGTCGTGAATTCCGTAGCCGTATCCCAGGGGGTACGGTGTGGGGAAATTCATATCGTACCCTAAGGGCCACGGCTACAGGAAAAGAACCATCGAAGTTTTCGGTTACCAAAAACTCAACGAGCCAGCGAACAACACGGGATCAAACCGTGATGCAAGCCGGCCCGAAGAGCGTTTTAAATTCAACTCACACGTTCGTCTTTGAGAGGAAGAGCGTGCGAATCTTTTAACTACTTTCTTACAAGACATCTCAATGAAAAACTCCATTAAAATCCTCGCCGCCCTCGCGGTGCTTGGTTTCGCAGGCAACGCCTTCGCGCAGGCATCCGCTACCGCCACCGGTACGGCCAATGCGACAATCATCAAGCCGATCACGATCACGCCTTCCAGCCCGAGGACAAACGTCACTCCTGGCACGCTCGACTTCGGAACGATCATCGGTTCTGCCTCCGGCGGAACGGTGACCGAGGCCGGTGGATCCAACACCTATAGCGATGCTTCGCTCCAGCCGAACACTCCTGGCCACATCCAGGATGCGTATTTCACGGTGACTGGCCAGGCCAGCTCGAACATCGACATCTGGTGGGGCGGCGCGTTCTCTCCTGCGATGCCTGCTGGCTTCACGCTGACGCTCAACGTTCTCTCGACGAGCACCGGCACAATGGGAACCAGCGAAGCGACCAGCGCCGATGCGACGCTCGACGGCTCGGGTAACTATATCCTCCGTATCGGTGGTGCGCTCGTAGTTCCGGCCAATGCAGCTCCGCAGAGCATCAGCTCCACGTGGCAGCAGACCGTTGCTTATGAGTGAGATCATTTGATTAATTCAGGAACCTGAAAAAAATGAAAACGATCAATAAACTCTTCATCGCGGCAGGGATGCTGATGGCTTTTCAGCCGTCCCTGTTCGCTCAGTCCGCTACCGCTACTGGCACGGCGAACGCGACTGTCATCAAACCGATCACATTGACGTGGGAACATCCGCTTAACTTCGGAGTTTTCACCCAGCCGACCGGTACGGTGACGATCACGGAAGTCGCTGACAATACGGTGATCAACGCGGGCAACGAAAACAACATCAACGTTCCGCCGACGGCGAGCAACGGCAACACAACGCTTGTGGACAACTCTGCGCAGTTCAACACGGGCAATGCCGGCAACCCTGGACCATGCGTGTACTATGTCACAGGCCAATACGGCATGACGTACAACATCATCGTTCCCGCGTCGTCAACCATGACGGGCCAAAACCATGGCGTCGTTATCAACGTAGATGGTTTCCAGGCTTTTCACAACAGCAACACTGCTGTGACGAGCAGCACGCTCAGCAATGGGACTACGCCGAATGGTTATGACTACTTCTCCATTGGTGCAACCCTTCATGCGGATAACACCGACGTTGCGGATAGCTACACTGGCCAATTCAATTGCAGTGTCGCTTACCCGTAAGCTGGGATTAGGTCTATAAATCACAACCGAGCGATCGAGGCGGATGCATTATGCCTCATGGGTGGAACGACCGCCCAGCGGCCCGCGCCGCCTCGATCGCAACGTTGGGTTTTCGCACCAGGCGCGCCTTGCAGCAAGCGATTCGCGCACGACGATTGAAACGATATAGAAATTTTATTTGGATTAGAGACTCGATGAAACGCCTACTACAAATTAGCGCTCTCTGCGCCGCCGTGCTCGCCTCGGTGGGAGCTTTCGGCGGGACGGCACACGCGCAGCAGGATAACAATAACAATTGCTGCAATTTCGATGCGCGTTGCGGTCGCGTACGGCCGCTTGGGATCACCGAGATTCAGGATCTCGAGTTCGGCTACATCCTTCCGCCGGCTTCGGGCACCGGTGTGGTAACGCTCGATGGTACGGGCTCGGGTAACAATTTCACGCCGCAACCGGAGGACTTTAGTCCAACCTCAATGTACCCGGGAGTTACCTATACTGCGGCAAAGCCGCCGCACATGGCCAAATTCGCCGTCACCGGCGAGCCGGGATATAGCTTCCATGCCTCGACGGCCGGTTCGTTCCTCTTAAAAGAGGGCACGCCTTCGTGGAACCTGCACGTGCATAGCGTGGATGTCGATGGCAACGACAATTTCGATAACAACGGCAACGCCACGATTTACATCGGCGGCATCCTCGAAGTACCTTCGGACGCAAACCCCGGGCTTTATACCCACACGTTTCAGGTCGAAGTGAATTATAACTGAGCACCGAGCACCAAGCATCAAGAGTTAGCAATGGAAACTTTTTATACGGACATCGCCACGCTTGGTATGCGCTCGCCTCGATCGGGTTCGGGAAGCTTTATTAGATGTTTTGTGAAGCGCCATTTTTTATTCGGCATGACGGTCGCGCTGGTGCTTGCGGCGTTCGCGCTCGTGCTTGCGCGCACGAGCAGAGCAGCGACCCATGAGGCGGTTGGGCAGAGGGCGGTCGGGCTGGAAGCACCGGCCTACGCGGCGACGACCGAAATGGCGCCGGCCAACGCGGCTGCTCCATCGCACGCGGATTCGTCATACGCCGATTCCTTATCCGCAAATGATAATACGAACTTCGTCATTCCGGATAATGGCGGAGATCTTGGAGACTGTAGCTGCGCGCTCACGGTGATTAAGGGCCTGAACTTCGGCGCGATGTTCACAACGGCCTCCGCCGGAACCATCGTTATCGACCCGGCGAGCGAGGCGAGCTACACAGGCGGCGTCTTCGCCCATACGGGCGTGCATGGCTACACGCCCTGCGCCGCGGAGGTGGAATTGAACCTGGTCGATCCCACGCATTGCGAAAGCGACGACCACTGCCAGAACGATAACGACGAATACCAGCGCAACGAAGACGACGATGACCGCTCCTGCGATACCCGCAACACCTTCGAGCGGCACGGGCTGGATTGCGCGCTCTCGATTTCAAATTCTACGACACTTCGCCGCACGGGCGGAACGGAGACGATGACCGCCGATACCTACACGCACTCTCGCACCAAAGGCGATATCACCATCGGCGCCACGCTCCACGTTCATGCCAACCAAAAAAGTGGCAACTATTCCGGAACGTTTTACGTAACGCTCGACTATGAATAAACCGTAGCGGAGCGGTTCCCGCGCCGGCCCCCAGTACGGCAAGATGCCGGGGGAATGCGCAGCGCCGAAAGGCGGAGCGCCGAAGGGCGCGGGAGACCGAATCGCTGCATCACCTTAAACCCTGATTCAACACACAATGAACAAATACATAACTGCTGCCGCACTTACGTTTCTCCTCACCACCGCCGCGCTCGCGCAGAACGGCTTGATGATCAACCCGAAGCGCATTATTTTGGATGACCGAAACCGCGTCGGCGATATCACCCTCTTCAATTCCAATAGCGATTCGGCCAGCTACGTCATCTCGCTCACGCACTTAGAAATGCTGGAAACCGGCGGCTTCTTCGAAGTTCCGGATAGCGTTCACACCTACGATTCGACGTATTGCGATAAAGATGTTCGGTTTTTCCCGGAAGAAGTGACTCTACCTCCGCATCAATCGCAGGCAATACACGTGCGGTTTATGAAGCCGATGGGCTTGGCTCCCGGCGAATATCGCTCGCATTTGTATTTCCGCGCGCTCGAAGCCGCAGCGCCCATCGAGCAGCAAGTTCAGGATAGCGCAAAGCATACGATCAGCCTCATCCTGCGCCCGATATTTGGAATCTCGATCCCGCTTATTGTTCGCAATGGCAACCTCGCCACGCATGAAACGCTCGATAGCGGCTCCTACACGTTCACCCCAACGGACACAGAACGGAACCGGCATCGCTTATGCGAATCTGAACCGAGCCGGAAATGAATCCTGCTACGGCTCCCTCCTCGTCTTTTTCAAGGACAACGATGGCCACGAGAGCCAGGTTGGGGTCGTACACGGGCTTGCCGTTTACACCAATCTCACGATGCGGAAAGTGGAAGTGACTTATCATCTTCCAAAGGGAGTCAATCCCAAGACCGGCACCCTCCGCATGGAGTATCTGACCGGCCCTGACGGCGAGAAGGAGGAGCTTCAAGCCTCTACCAATCTGGCCATGAAGTAAGTACCGATCATTGCGTACCTTCGGTAGGACTCTAAAAAATTCTGGTTTGCGGAACTTGGCCGGTGAAAATTGGAAACTGCGAAAGCAGGCCAGAAAGGGCATAGTTCATGAAGCACAAACGCGCGTGCGCGAAGGCAAACGAGGAAATTCGTCTGCAAGAAAACCGTATGGAGTATAGAGTCGAAGGTTAGTCATGCAAACGGGATGCGAAAATTCGTACTTCATAGCTCATGGATCGTATTGTTTGCGACGAGCGTGCTCGTGCTCTGCACGGGCGCTCGCGCGCAAAATCGCGAGCCGCGCGCGGATAGTTCGCAACGCGGCGTTCGCTCCATAGGCCCTATGCCAAGCCCGCAGCCGGCCGAGCAGTCCGCGCCGGTTGACGAAAGCAATAACGAAATAGACGTCACCCTCTGGCACCGTGCCATTGGGAGCGTAGATATTATGGCGCTGCTCATTGGGCAGCAAATCTATCTGCAGCCGCTGGATGTCTTCAATTTCGCTCACATCCGGGCCGATGCCTCTGCGGATGGCACGAAGCTCTCCGGGTTCTATATCGACCCGGCCAAAAAATACGAGTTCGATAATACCAAAAGCCAGTGCGTCTATCAGCAGCAAATCAATCACCTCTCACCCGATGAGTATATCGTAACCTCGGACGGCGCGTACCTTCGCGCCGATGTGTTCGAGAAAATTTTCAACTTAAAGTGTATTTTCAATTTTCGGTCGCTTACAGTCGAATTGCAGTCCGGCGAGCTTTTGCCTGCTGAAAGTGCGGCGAAAGAAGCCGCCCTCCGAAAGACGGGACTGGTGAACTTAAGCGTAGGCGTGGAGAAACCGGACGTTACATTTCCACTTCAGCGTTCGCTGTTCGGATTGGGCAAGCTGGATTACTCGGCTTCCTATGGCTACACCGCGGGCCAGTTGCCGAACCAGGGCCCGGCCTCCTACGAGCTGGATGGCGGGGGCGAGTTTCTTGGAGGCGATATGGATGTGATGATTCAGGGCCAGAACCATCAGCAACTCGATTGGCAAGCTGCGCCATGGCAGTGGCGATATCCGATCCAGAATACCGATCTCATTCGCCAGGTGCTCATCGGCCGTTCGGATCCGCTTTTCACCACGATGTCCCTGCCGGATAGCATGGTCGGCTTTCAGATTTCGAATGTGAATACAGCCTACAAGACCTCATTCGAAACTTACACCATCAGCGATCATACGAGTCCGGATTGGACGGTTGAGCTATATATTAATGACCAGCTCGTCAACTACACCAAGGCCGACCAGACGGGCTACTACAAGTTTGTAATTCCGCTCTCTTATGGCGCGACGAATATTAAACTCAAATTCTATGGGCCGTATGGGGAAGTGCGCACACAGGTGGAGGATCTTCGAATACCCTACACGTTCCTCGCTCCGGGCCATTTCGAATACACGCTGACGGGAGGCACCTCGATCTCAAACCCGGGCATTGCCAACGCGCTGGGGCAGCTCGATATGAATATGGGCGTCAGCACCTGGATGACGATTGGCGGCGGTGCCCGCTATCTGCCGTCGCCGGCTCTTTCCGGTGGCGCTGGCCTTCCTCTGGGCGGCGCAAGCTACATCCCCTATGGTTCCGTGTCACTCAGCCTACTGAGCGATTTGCTCGTTAGCGGCGACTATTACGAAGGCACGGGCTACCGGAGCACGCTAAGCTTCACCGGCCCGGCTGGGCTTTCGCTCGACGCCGAGTACGACAAGCCGTTCCAAGCTGTTACATCGACTTCCCTGCTGGGGACTTCGAGCGTCACGAATCCATTTTACATTACCGATCAGCGCAAACTCACTTTAAGCTCACCACTTCCCTTCGGCTTGGGGGACTTGCGCGTGAGCGCAACCGATGTGCCGGTGAACACGGACACCGGTGATCTTCAGATCGCGCCGGAAATGCTGTTGGATTTGTTCGGCACGTCCATCAACCTCTCCGCGACCGGATCGTTTCTCCGAGACCGCTTCAAACTCCATTCGCAGGGCGACATAACCGGGCAAGCCGGTCTTTCGTTAATGCTGTTTTCGGGTATTATCCTTCGTCCGGGCATTTTTTTCGATTATTCTACGCGCAAAGCGACTTCCGTGGGAGTTCAAATCGCAAAGTCCCTAAGCTCCTGGCTGAATTTGAGCATGTCTGCCGGTCGCACCTTCGCCGCGGGTGGCGCCAATACCTTCGCGCTCTCGTTCCAAAGCCTGCTTCCGGAAATGCAGTTGGGCCTGACCTCTGGTTCCGGGACGGCTCAGCCGGTAGTCACCACCGCCACGGTGGCAGGTTCTTTGAGCTACGACGGCCTTACCGGCTTTTCGGGAAGCAGCCGGCCGGAAGTCCGCACCGGCGGAATTGAGGTCATCCCGTTCATCGATAGGAATGGCGATGGCAAGTGGGACGATGGCGAACCGCTCGTGCCTAAGTTCGGCCTGGATCACGCGCCCGGCCCGGTCTCCCAAACCGATTCCGGGATTCTGCGCATTACAGGTGTGCTGCCATACAATCACTACTTTGTAAAAACTTCCACCGCGAACCTCGACAATATTTCGCTCCTGCCGAAATTTACGAGTTTCGAAGTGACGCCGCCGGCCAATGGCTTCGCGCGGATCGAAATCCCGCTGGCAAGCGCCGGGCAGTTTGAAGGCTATGTGATGGAGCAAAAGGACGGCAAGTCACAAGGGCTGGGCGGGGCGCGCATGATCGTCCGCCATTGGGAACCTGGCGTCGATACCAGCGAGCTTTCCTTCAGTCAGGACTTGCTTTCCTATTCCAACGGCGAGTATTATTACATGGGCATTATGCCGGGCAAGTACCGCCTCGCCGTCGATCCGAAACAGCTCGCCATCCTGCATGCCACGACGAATCCGCCCTATATCGACTTCACGGTTAAGAGCGTCGAAGAAGGGGATGTGCTCGAAGGATTGAACTTCACGGTCACGCGGCAGCCGGTCGTCGCCACGGAACAATCGGCGGTCGTGAAATAGCGGCAGCGATGCCCCGAACCGCGCGCCCCTTTTCCGAATGGAACTTATGCGGGTGGCTTTTTTGTCGCAGGGTATCTGGAATTCTCATTTTAGCAAAAAACAATGAACAGGCTCAAGCTTCTGGCATCATCTCTTTTGGTTCTCACTCTTCTTTCTTCCTGCTCGAAGCAGGAGCAATCGAATACCGTCGATACCACGCAGACTGCGGCGGTAAAATCCGGGCAGGGCCTGGCGATCGTTCGCGCGGTGAACCCAACATCGAAGACTGTGACGCTCGCTGCCAATAACATTCCCGGCATCATGGACGCGATGACGATGGATTATCCCGTCGCCGATTCCTCGATGCTTCAGGGAATCGCCGTCGGAGATTCGGTTTCTTTTACCCTCGAAGACCGCGGGATGGGAAACTACATGGTAACGAAAATTACGCCGCTCAAGAAGGGATAAAGGCGAGGAGAACACACTCGATTTGGTGGATCGTTTTCGGAAGCATTGGCTTCGGTCGAGCCGTGGTATGGCTGAACGTCGAGTTGGGGGTTTTCCAGATTTTTGGGATTGGAATTCCCGCGGGCTGATCACCCGACCCCTTCCTTAGTGGCCCTCCAGTCCGATAAACTTCGCAATCGCCTTGTTCCCTAAGCTTCGCGCTTCCAGAAAATACACGCCCGGCACGAGCGAGACGGGGATAATAATGTTCCCAATTCCGGCAGCGGCGGTTTTCGAAAACACAGTCCGACCGAGCGCATCCGTGAGGCGAATAGTGACCTCATCTGGCGCGGAAAGCGAAAATTCAAGCTCGCCTCGTTCATAGATCGGATTCCCGATCGAGAGCGGCGCGGGCGATGGTGCTTCGCTCGGCGTCCGCGAGGCAAGCCATTCCCGCAAGCCATCCTGGGTGATTTCGTATAGATCATAACGAAGGGAACCGGCCGGCGCGTCGTCATCCGTATAATAATAGTTCGCGCCGGAAGGCGAGCGCGCACGAAGCGAGTCGTCATTCCAGAGAGCCGCTATCGTTTCGGAATCATTCCCGGCAATGCGGTCTAGTTCGAAGCCAGCGAGATTGGTCTCGGAACCCGTTTTCCACGAGAGCGAGACGCAATTGGCGGACTCTTCCGCAGTAAAATATTCGAGTTCTACCGGCAAGGGCGTATCCGTATAGCCTTCGGAAAGCATCCAGTAAAATCCGCCGGAATCATTCGGCCAGCCGAGGACGGAAGTATCCCACACGAACGTATTGCTTTGGGGATCGAAACTCGTGAGTCCGCTGTAGGCCCACGTTGCGCCGCGATCGAACGAGCGCCAAAAGTGAAGCATGGTCGGATCGGAACCATTCCACTCGTCGCAATCCACTTGCATGGCAATCGTATCCGGGCTGCCCAATTGCGGCCCATCGCCGGGCGAGATGTAATAATAGCGCAGGATCGGAGAATTATCTCGATTCGCACCGGGCGGTGGGTAACCTGTGGTTCGAATAATACGCGTTCGGCCAAGATAGGGGGCGGTACCCGAACGAATGGTCAGTCCTGCAAAAGTATCGACGGGATTAGCTGCGAAAAGAGTCAACGGCGTTTCGGAATAAACTCTGCCGATCAGCTCGCCGCCGCAAGGAGTGCTATCTTCAAGAAAGTGTCCCAGCACATCGAGCGAATCGCAAGCTGTATCATTCAGGAACCGAACGGAAAGGATTGTACTCGGGCGAATAATAATGTTCCCAAGCTGCGACGGGCCCGACCAGTGGCAAGTATTCTTCCTGATTCCTGCGCTTCGCGCATCGAAGATCCAGGTTTCGTCGCCGAGCGAGAGCATCCCGCAGCCATGAAGCCCAGCGCCCGGCGAACCGGATTCTCCGCTGTTCTCATTCCTGACGTCGCCTGAAATCGTGACGGTATCCGAGGTGTAATCCGCGTTGATGCCCGCTCCAAAGCCGATGGTTAGCGTTCCCAATATCCAGAGCGGATTGGCGCGATATTTTGCGACCATATCCGTTAGCGTCAGATTCCAATACGCATGGCCCGCAATATTATTCAGCAGATAGGTGATGTCAATTGCGTCGAGATTATTCGAATAATATTCGAAGGTGCTCCCGGAATCGAGAGCGAAGAAAGGACTTTGGGACGAATCGAATATTGAGGAATCGGGCAGAGGGACGATCGCACGTGTTCGAAAAAGTGAGCCGGCTAAGCAATGGATCGTAGGGCGAAGGGAGTCCGCAAACCACCCGCTGCCGGCATTGAGCGTGCCGATTACGATTATTGCAGTATCTGCCGCGGGTGCATTCAGGAAGAGTGTATCGCTTCCAAAATTCAGAAAGCCCTCTATAATAACCCGCCCGAGCGGCGGAGTGGAACTATCTAAACCCACGGAATCACCCAGGCTGACGATCGCGGTATCGCCCAGTTGCGGACGAATCCCGCTCACCCAGACGGAGGGCGCAGTCCAAGCTCCGCTCCTGACCGTTGTGCAGACGGTAGCTCTCGCCGTGGAAATCGGCGCGAGAACGGAAATCAATCCCAGAATAGCGAGGCGTTTCAAGTAGTGGCGGAACACCGGCGGAAAAGGGAGTAATTCCGTCGCCCGAAAGTAGAATAGCCGCAAACGGCTGTGCCACCCCTTGTCATTTACGAATCTTCAGAAATGATTCACCGCGGCAAAAGCGTTAGAAGCGGGTGCGATTTTTTCTGTCATCGGTTTTGCTAGCCGGGGCGTGCGTGCTCTTGTGCGCACTCGGTGGCTGCCGCAAGATCGGCTTTCGCGAACTCGACGTATCGGCCAACCGGCGCGCTTCGGCGCAGATGGCCCGCGAGGTTATGGCCGATTTGCAGGCTGGCCTGCAAAATTTTTATCTTTCGAAGCGCCATTATCCAGCCACGACGGAAGCCTATCTTTACGATTCGATCCATTATTATCTTCCCACCGAAATCGATCCGATCGATCTCTATAGGAACGATAATGGCAAAGGCTATTTCATTTCTATCGGCGCGCGGAGCGAGCGAATTATTTATCGCTATCCGCCGACGATTGGCGTTGGCGAGTACACCCTGTATTGGGTCGGGCCGAATGGGGTGGATGAAGAAGGCGAAGGCGATGACGTTGATGCGTGGCAATCCGTCGATAGTGTGAAACGTTACGCGCGGCGCCGGGACGCCGATTTGCAAAATGACGGCACGCCCGATAAACTGCTCCTCGTTTCGACGGGCTCCGATATCTACCTGGATTCCGTTCGATTCGAAATCGTCCGGGGCGATAGCGAACTCTACACCGATTCCTGGCCGCTCGCCGCATACTTCACCGTGCGGCCGGAATTGACCGATGAGGAGCGGAAGGAAATTATTCGTTCCGAACTCGATCGTTTTTTTTCAGCCGGCGCTTTCGTGCACACCGACTCACTGCTCGAACAAGGGCTTGAGCATCAGCTTTTGCTTCACGCGAAATCGCCGGCACTCGATGAAATTATTCGTTCCGGCGAACCCATGTTCAATTACTTCGCCGGCGACCGCGGTTCGAAAGGCATAGCCTGGCTCAAGTCAAAGAAGAAATTTGTGGTCGTATGGAAATCATAAAAGAAAGGATGAGGCTTGGAGTATGAAATATGAAAAAATGATTCTTGGATTTTTGATTTCATACTTCATCCTTCATACTTCATGTTTTCCACAAAGGGCCTGCGCCCAGAACAATCCGAATGTCGGGGCTGGTATTGCGGCGGATTCGATCCACGTCGATGCGCAATATATGGATTCGCTCCTGAAGGCCGATTCGATTGACCGCGCCCTGCGCCTCGAAGACGAGCGCCGGTTCGAGCAAACGCATCAGCTTGCGACGCAGCGCGCGGTCGATCTCACCGGCGATGGCAAGCCGGAAGTGCTGCGCCTCGAAGGATATGTCCCAAAAAACATTGACGATACGCGGCTGCATTTCACTATTAAAGACGGGAAGCAAACGTTATTCGAGGATTCGTGGCTTGCGAAAGGATATTTCGATACCGTCGACCACCTCACGCCTGAACGAAAGCTTTATTTGCTTCGAAAAATCATTACCATCTTTTTTGCGAATGAGAATTTCGAGATTGTCGATTCAACAGATTTTAGCGAGATGATGAAGCATGTCGATGTGGCAGAAATTGTTCCAGGTTCGGCGTATGCGCTCGAGATATTTTCCGAGCCCCGGGTGATGTACAGCGTCTTCCACAGCCGTGATTACTGGTATGGCCTCGTTCTGGGATTCAAAGAACAATAAATTTATCAAGGCATGGAGGAATTAACGTTTCCCCGCTCCTTCTACCTTCAAGACAGCCGCATTGTCGCGCAGGAACTTCTCGGCGCCCATCTGCATCGCGTCACCAATGACGGCACGGAACTTATCGGGAGCATTGTCGAGACTGAAGCGTATGGCGTTGGCGATGCGGCCTCCCATGCCTTCCGCGGCAAGACGAAGAGGAATGAGGTGATGTTCCGCGAAGGTGGATTCGCTTACATTTATTTCACCTATGGGATGCACTTCTGCTTTAACGTAACGACAAATCTCGAGGGGGTTGGCGAAGCGGTCCTCATTCGCGCGGTGGAACCGGTTGCTGGAATCGAGGTCATGCGGAGTTTACGGCCGAAAGCTAAAGCCGATCGCGAACTAACCAGTGGCCCGGGTCGCCTTTGCCAGGCGTTTGCCCTCACTCGCAAGCAAAACGCTATCGACCTTACCGTTGAAGGCGAGCTTTTCATCACGCGCGGCGAAGCCCCTCTCCGGACGAAGGAGCGTGGCACGGGTGACGTAACGAATCTTATCGGAACCTCCAACCGTATAGGAATCAACGTTGCCCAGGATTTCCCCTGGCGTTATTTTATTGAAGGGAACGAATATGTATCGCGCGCCAAACCGTTCTGTTCCAGGCAAAGTCGTTATTCGTCGCCGCACTCAGCGTCGCGATTAGCGTTACGCTTATCTCCTGCGCGAAATCGCAGCCGAAGGAAAATCCTTCGCAGACGCGCATGAAACTTGCCAGCGAAATTCAGGATGTTGGGAAGCAGGACATCCACATGCCGAAGCTGCCGTTAAATTATGCGGCGGATCGCTACCAAAACGTAACACCAGAATTTTTACGCGATTCGCTGAATGGCAAAGTCGTGCTGCTCGATATTTGGGATTACACGTGCATCAATTGCATTCAAACGCTGCCCTATATCAAAGCATGGAACGAAAAATATAAGGACGAGGGCCTTGTCATCATTGGCGTTCACTCTCCGGAATTCGATTTTGAAAAAGCCCCGGCGAATTTAGATAGTGCCATAAAACAATTCGGGATTACCTATCCCGTCATCGCCGATAACGATTACGACATTTGGAATTCGCTTTCCAATCAATATTGGCCGGCAAAATATCTTTTCGATAGCAAGGGCGTTCTTCGCGCTGCCCATTTTGGCGAAGGCGAATATCAGGAGTTCGAGGCATTCCTTCAAAAAATCCTTCTGGAACGAAATCCAAAACTCGCGCTTCCGCCGCTCATGCCGCTGGTTCGCGAAACGGATAAACCGGGTGCCGTGTGCTACCGGCCGACGCCGGAAACGTACATCGGCTTCGAGCGCAATCATCTTGGCAACGCGATTGCTAATTCCAACGATGCCACGCGCGATTACCACCTGCCGAAGGAACTAAAGGATGACAAGCTCTATCTCGATGGCGCCTGGGCAATTCATCGCGAATACGCGCAGCCATCCGCTGGAGGCCCGGCAAGCTTGGTATTCAATTACCAGGCAAAGGAAGCGAACTTAGTCATCCATCCTCTCGCCGAAAGCAATTTCATGGTCGAAGTCACGCAGGATGGCCAGCCGGTTCCCAAAGCAAACCAAGGCAGCGACATTGTGGAATCGAAGGGCAAGACCTACCTCGACGTTCGCGAAGCGCGGATGTACCGCGTCACGAACAACTCCGATTTTGGCCGGCATACGCTGCGGCTCACCGCGCCGACACCGAGCTTCGGCGCGTATGCGTTTACTTTTACGACCGCATGCCGGCAATAATTGTCTGAGCCGGGAATTTGGAGCATTTTTTGAATGAATGGGAAAAAGAAAAAAAGAAGCTTGTTTATAGCATCTGTCATTCCGAGCGTAGCAATTCGGAGCGAAGCGGAGAATTGCGGAGTCGAGGAATCTTCGTTTTTTGGTAATAGCCCGAAGATTCCTCGACTCCGTTCATCCCTCCTTCGTCGGGATGAACTCCGCTCGGAATGGCAGAATACTCTTTCAGAGGTGTGGTTTACTACGAAACCAATCTCATTAATCTCGAAAATCTCCCCAAATCCAGGTTCAGACAATGGCACTCCCCGATCTTTCCTCGTTCGAAAATGCCTACACCGCCCGCCCGCCTTGGGACATCGACGAGCCGCAGCCGAATTTCGTGCGTGTAGCGGATAGCATTTCCGGCGCGGTGCTGGATGCCGGCTGCGGCACCGGCGAAAACGCGCTCTTCCTCGCCCGGCGCGGCTGCGCGGTAACCGGAATCGACTTTCTGAAAACCCCGATCGAAATTGCTCGGAAGCGGGCGCTGGAACGAAATGTTCCCGCGACATTTCTCGTCACGGATACGCTGTCGCTTGCGAGCGAACCGAAGACATGGACCGCAAAGTTCGATAACGTACTCGATAGCGGCCTCTTCCATGTCTTTAACGATGAAGATGCCGAGGTCTACGTCGCCGGCTTGCACCGTGTGCTGAAACCGGGCGGGCGGGTTTATCTGCTTTGCTTTAGCGATGCAGAACCCGGCGAGCAAGGCCCGCGCCGAATTCCGAAGCAATGGATCTACGACCGGTTCGGCGATGGCTGGACCGTCGAATCGGTTACTCCGACCCGTTTTCAAATTCGGGATGAACTACGCGAGAAGATTTTTAGCGGCGAAGATCCCTACGCGTGGTTCGCAATTATACGTCGAGCGTAGCCAGCGCTGCTTGCTCGCGCAAAATATAGCGCTGCACTTTGCCGGTATCAGTTCGCGGCAGGGCGTCGATAAATTCGATGGCACGCGGATATTTATATGGCGCGAGTTCCCGCTTCACGAAATCCTTAATTTCTTTCACTAATTCG
This sequence comes from uncultured Bacteroidota bacterium, assembly GCA_963702215.1. Taxonomy (GTDB): domain Bacteria; phylum Bacteroidota; class Ignavibacteria; order Palsa-1295; family Palsa-1295; genus PALSA-1295. Next base: position 2,171,261 of record OY969726.1, on the reverse strand, counting down.
TCGCTCCCCGTCTCGCCGGGCTTGAGGACGACATAGGCCTTCACGATGGCACCGCGCAATTCATCCGGCGCTGGTACAACGGCCGATTCTTTTACGGCGGGATGCTCGTTAATCACCGCTTCGAGTTCCGGCGGCGAAACATTGTAGCCACCAGTAATGATGAGGTCGTCGTTGCGGCATTGGTAATAAAAAAAACCGTCGTTATCCATCACGAAGACATCGCCGGGGATGTTCCATCCATTGAGCACGTAACTTTTTTGTCGGTCCGGTTTTTTCCAGTAGCGGCAGCCCGTTGGTCCTTTGATTGCAAGCAGGCCCGGCGTATTTGGCGGAAGCGGCAGACCCTCCTCGCTCACCACTTTTGCTTCATAGCCGGGAACCGGTTTCCCAGTTGCACCGGGTCGAACCTCACCTGGCCGGTTGGTAACGAAAATGTGCAGCATCTCGGTGGAACCAATTCCATCGAGCAAATCGCTGCCATATTTTGCTTTCCATCGCTCATAGGTAGTTTTGGGCAACGTTTCGCCCGCGCTCACTCCAATGCGGAGACGCGAAAGATCATACTCGTTGTTCTCATCGAGCCGCATCATCATCTTGTAGCAGGTGGGCGCGCAGAAGGCGATCGTCGCTCTGTAATTCGAGATCGTCTTCAACATATTTTCAGGCGTGAATTGGTCGAGCAATACCACGCTCGCGCCAAAGCGGAATGGAAAGATGAGGAGGCCGCCCAAGCCAAACGTGAATGCCAGTGGCGGATGACCGGTGAAAATATCGTTCTCCCTCGGCTTCAAAATATTGCGCGCATAGCCATCGGCAATGGCGAGCACATCATCCTGAAAATGCACGGTTCCCTTCGCATCGCCGGTGGAACCGGAGGTGTAACCAATGAGCGACAGATCGTACCGTGAAAGTCTTGCGGGGGTGAGCGTAATTGGTTCGTTTTTCCAAAGGGACTCAAAAGACGTAAACGAGGGATGGCTCCCATCGGTCACAAGAATGTGCTCCACCGTTTCCATCGCCGGTATCGCTTTTTCGACTTCGTCGATAAATGCGGCGTCGCATAAGATCAGTTTGCAGCCGGCATCGTTGGCACGGTAACTTATTTCGCGGCTGCGGAGCATCGTCATGATCGTTACCGCAACACCACCCACTTTCAGCGTAGCCAGCCACGCGGCCACGGCGGTCGGCGTGTTCGGGAACCGTAGCATCACGCGATCGCCGGGCTGAATACCGAGCTTTCGTAAAGCGTTGCCCATTTTATTCACCATAGCAAGCAACTCCCCGTAGCTTATGACCTGATCTTTGTAATAGATCGCCGGGCGCTCGCGGCGGCCTTCGGTTACGTTGCGGTCGAGCAGTTCTACCGCTGCATTAAGTTCCTCAGGATAATCGAATTCCGGACGCGAATAGACGCGCTCGCCCCAATCCTCGATCGGGGGAAGTTCATTCAAGAATTTTTCGTACGACATGAAAAAGGCCTTCCAATGATAATTAAGGACTCTGAATTTACAAAAATTTGAGCCGGGAAGTTCAGGAAATTCATTCCACAAAAGTGGGAATCCCAAACGCTCCAGCGGAATTCGAGAAACGCAGCTGATTTCCGCTTTCGCGCAGATTGATAGTCGATGAGAAATATTTCGGGTGTTACATTTCGTATTCAGGCATCGTAGCACAGTCTTATGAAGTTTTTAATCTTCGCATTCCTCCTTGCCTTACCCTCTGTCGCGCTCTCGCAGGAAATTACGCTTTCCGGCACGATGCACCGCTCCACACTCGAAGGCGGATGCTGGTATCTCCAGTCCAGCACGGGAAAGCGCTATGAGCTTACAGGCGATACGGGCCTCTTGCGTGAGCTTCGTATCGAGGGGCAGCATATCGCGATCGACGCCATGCCGCTGAAAAATGCCGCATCCGTCTGCATGATCGGCGAAATCGTGCATGTGCTTCGGCGTGTGGATACGATTCGCCAGCCGATCGATCTGCCGATCATGACGCTCACGATCGATGGAACGATCCATCGCACGAAATCGGGAATATGGTACGTCAAGCTTCCGCCCTTCCGCAGCCGCGAGCGGGAGTTCGAATTCCAGACTGAGCCACCGCCCGCAGCGCGGCACATCGGCGCGCACTTGCATGGGACGTTTCGGGTAATCGTGAGCCGATCTGTGACTCGCGAAAACATGGATGGCCAAATCCTTCCAAGCTCCACACCGGATCCGCGAACCAAGGTTACGCTTCAGCGAAAGCACGATACGCGATAAGCGCGAGGTCAGAACAGCCACGCCCCGTGATGATTCACGCTTCGGAACGTGTATAAAATATGAAAGGCGAATGCTAATCGTAGCACTCGCCTTTCTGTTCTCTCGCCCTGTTCTTTATGTGACTGTAGGAGGTCAAGATGAGGCGGATGAAATGTCATCCGCTGGATGATTGCTCATCCCTTGAGAAAAGATCTCTTTTTAAAGAGAGAGGTAACTCTTATGTCCTTCTCATATTACAAACCGATTGCCAACGTATATCGAAGAGCACAATTGGCGAAATTGAGCAAATTTTGAGCTTGAGAGCCTTTCGTTCTGAACTTACCATTCCATTATGGAAAAGAATTCACGAGATCATAACCGCTTGTCCGCTCGACGCAGGGCTTCCTACCGAAGCGCTCGGATAGGCAGCACTGGCTCAGAGCACCTTGCTAAACCGGAATATCGAATTGAAGCACATTCTGCCTCGTTGCGAAGGTCTCGTAGAGTTTGACGGCAGCCTCATCCTGCTTGTCCGCCTGAACAAAAATCAGGTAAGCGTTTCGCTTTTTGGCAATCCGCTGGAGTTCGCGCAGGAGTTCAGTAGCCACACCTTTTCTCCGATGCGGTTCAGCAACGGCCAGATCGTAAATATAGATTTCTCGCCGGTTTTGCTCGAACTTCTCGATCACATAAGCAGCAAGGCCACCAACGACTTCTCCGGCTTGCATTACGACGAGCGGGATGAAAAGCGGCGATCCTAAGAGCGAAGCCAGGTATTCATCGCTTGGAACGGCATCTTGATACGTACGAGTATCGTTGAACGCTTTTCCAAAGACCTGAAGCAAGGCTTTCAGCAGCTCTACATCCGCACCACTAAGTTGTTTATATCCGTAACCCATTCGGCTTCCCTCGCCCATGTGTTTTCTAAATAAGCACCTTTGCTGCCCACAACGCAATCACAATGGCGCCGAAGAAGATTCGATAGAACCCGAAGCCGATAAACTGGTGCCGCTGGACGTAATGGATGAACCACGCCACAACCGCCAAGGCGACCACAAAGGCGGTGATAAACCCGAGGATAATGATTCCCAGCATATCGTGTGTAAGCAGATGGCGGTATTTGAATAATTCATACCCCGAGGCGGCAATCATCACCGGGAACGCGAGCAGGAACGAAAACTCGGTGGCCGCGGCACGTTTGACGCCGCGCAGCATTGCGCCCATGATCGTCGCTGCCGCCCGCGAGGTTCCGGGAATGAGCGAGAGTGTTTGTGCGAGGCCGATGACAAGCGCATCGCGAGCCGTCATCGTATCGACCGTGATCGTGCGTGACTCCTCGCTGGTCGTGCGTTCAATAATGATGATAATGACACCTCCCAAGATCAGTGCGATCCCGATCGTGAAGGGATTGAATAAATATGTGGTTATCCAGTGATGGGTGAGTAGCCCAACGATGGCCGCCGGCAGGAATGCGATAAAAAGATTCGTCCGCAATCTGCCCGCTTTTGTGTCCAACGATTTCGAAACAAGACTTTCCCCGAGCCGCTTGCGATACAGCACCCCGATAGCGAGAATGGCGCCGAGTTGAATCACGATCTCGAACAACTCGGCTTTATCCGGGTTGGCAAGTAACTTTTGGAAGCCGAGAAGGCGATCGAATACGATGAGGTGCCCTGTCGAGGAAACGGGAAGAAATTCCGTTAGACCCTCGATGACGCCGAGGATGATGGAGATGAAGGAGATGGAAAGAGGCATTTAGCTTCGATTGGTGAGATTCAATAATTGAGAAGTTACTTAAACTCCGATTCGCTCTCCTGTCATTCCCGCGAAAGTGGTGAGCCAACTGCCCGCTTGACGAACCCATCTACGTTCGCAAGCATCTCTTTCGCGCGGCCGGCCGGGACGTTTGCCCGCCGCATGACGATCGCTGTCTTCACATGGCCGCCGCTTTGTTCAAGAAGTTCCCGCGCTTCGTCGTAATTGCAATTCCCAGCCATCATGACGATCCAACGCGCGCGTTCGGTAAGCTTTCGGTTGTTGATCTGCAAATCGACCATCATGTTTTCATAGACTTTGCCCAAACGTACCATCGCGGTGGTCGTGATCATGGTTAGCACCATCTTTTGCGCCAATGCGGATTTCATTCGTGTCGAACCCATCAGCACTTCCGGCCCAACAACTGGGCAAATCGTTTCCCGCAGATAGGGATAATCGAAAGATTCCCGCGGATTCGTAGTGAGCAGCACGGTAAAAGCGCCGAGCTCGGAGGAGCGTTCGAGAGCGCCCAAAACGAAGGGGGTTCGCTTGCTCGCCGCGATTCCGACCACAACATCGCGAGCGATAACTTGGGCGCGGTCTATTTCCTTCGCGCCTTTCTCGGGCCTATCCTCGACGCCCTCCTTCGCCTTGAAGACCGCCGAGTTCCCACCTGCAACAATGGCCTGGACCAGCTCGGGCGGAGTTCCGAACGTTGGCGGACATTCGGCGGCATCGACGACGCCCATCCGTCCGCTAGTTCCCGCACCCACGTAAAAAAGCTTCCCGCCCAGTTTAAAACGCGTAACTATTTCATCCACCACCGCCGCGATGTGTGGAATCTCTGCCTGCACCGCCGGCGCCACCTTTGCGTCCTCGTCATTGATGAGCCTCAGAATCGATTCGACAGGGAGCTCGTCCAAGGTCATCGAATCCGGGTTTCGTTGCTCGGTAGCAAGTGCGGTGATCTCTTCGAATGATGTTGCCGCCATTTAATGAATGCGGCCCTGAATTAATGATAGTAGATGAGCCATGGTTGCGTTTCCGTATGAGACTCGCCTCAGGCAGCGATGTTCGGGAATAATCCTGGAATGAATGTAGAATTGGCCAAGAATTATAATTAGCAAGGAGAGTTTCATAAGTTGTTGATTTCGTGGATTGTCAATTATATTAATCCCCGCTCGGAACGATAGATTGAGTCCGAATCGCTTGCTTTTGGAAATAATCGATCAGTTTCTGAGAAGAGTGGTTTCTCTCCGAAGCCTGCCACTTATGGATATGTTCCACGTGGAACGCTCTGTCTGACAGCAACCATTAGAATCGCGGAATCGGACGGCGTAACCCCAGCTAACCGAGATGCTTGGCCCAATGTCCTTGGTCGAACCTTCCCTAGAATATCTCGCGATTCCTTGCTAAGCGAAATTAATTTGGCAAAATCGAAATCTGTCGGTATCACCTTCTCATCGCTTTCCAAGAGACGCGCGATCTGTTGCTTATGCTGTCTTACGTAGCCCTCGTAAAGAATCTCAGTCTCAGCCATTTCCACCAAATCTGGATGAGATTTGAGGAGTTCTGCAAGTCCCGAGTCTGCGGAGAGTGCAATAAATTCGTCCAAATTGCCTCTTTTTGACTTGATTCGATTCTTCACACTATCGCGTACCAATGGTTCATCGCTGACTTTAACTTTCGTGAATTCTGCCCACTCCAGGGTTCGAGCCAGCAACTCTCGCCTTACTTCTACCTTCGAATATTCTTCATCCGAAATAAGGCCGTACTCGGAAGCCTTATTTCCAAGCCGGAAATCGGCATTATCCTGCCTCAGCAAGAGCCGATGCTCCGCGCTGGAGGTAAACAACCGGTATGGCTCATCCTGGACTTTATTTATAAGATCATCGATCATAACGCCAATGTAGGCCTCGTCTCGGCCTAAGATGAACTCCGGTTTTCCCATAATTTTTGCGGCCGCGTTTATTCCCGCAATCAATCCTTGCCCGGCCGCCTCCTCGTAACCTGATGTTCCATTGACCTGCCCTGCAAAATACAGCCCCTCGATCCGTTTGCTCTCTAAAGTATGCTGAAGTTGATAGGCCGGGAAATAGTCATATTCAACAGCATAGCCTGGCCGAAGCATCTGCACGTAATCGAGGCCGGGCAGCGTCCGGAGCGCTTCAAGCTGAACGTCTGCTGGAAGGCTGGTAGAAAATCCATTTACATACACGACATCGCCATCCAGTTCTTCCGGCTCCAGGAAGATATGATGCTCGTCACGATCCGCAAAGCGAACGATCTTATCCTCGATAGAAGGGCAGTACCGCGGCCCCTTGCCCTGAATTCGCCCGGTGAACATCGGCGAGCGATCGAAACCGGTGGCGAGAATCTCGTGAGTTTTACGTGATGTGTGCGTCAGCCAACAGCAAATTGAATTTTGCGGCGCCAGTTTTGTTCGTGTGGAGAACGGGATAATCTTCGAATCGCCATGCTGCGCTTCTAGAGATGCCGTGTCGATGGATTTGAGCGAAACTCGCGGCGGAGTCCCTGTTTTCAGTCGCGCAGTGTGAAGCCGGAGGGCGCCTTCCGGCTCTGTTTTGAGCGAAGCCGCGCGCTCCCCAAAGCGCCCACCATTTAATTGGCTGAGCCCTGTGTGCATCACCCCATTAAGAAACGTGCCAGCGCAAATTATGACCGCCTTCGCGCGGAGCCGTTGCCCTGTGCTGAGAATCACCCCAACAACCTGCAATCCCTCAATCCAAATCTTCTCTACGGAACCCTCAAAAATAATGTCCGGATCCAATTCCATGAGCCGACGCTGCGCGATAATTGGATACCGGTCCCGACTCACCTGGCTTCGTGGGGACCACACCGCCGCACCCTTCGAGCGATTCAGCATTCGAAACTGGAGGGAACATTCGTCGGTGATTTCACCCATCAGACCCCCCAAAGCGTCGATCTCTTTCACCACCTGACCTTTGGCAGTGCCGCCTACCGCCGGATTGCAGGAAAGTATGCCGACCTTCGCTGCGGACATAGAGATCAGGCGAACCTTCAACCCCATTTTGTGGGTTGCATTCGTTGCTTCGATCCCGGCGTGTCCGCCGCCGATGACTAAAATATCTGCAAAGTGTTCCACGCGGAACATTTTCCTTCTTCTAGTTTAAGTGTTCCACGTGGAACACTTTATGTGGTTTTGCCTATATTATATCACTTACCTATGCACATTCTAGCAAAGATGTAGTTAAGGCTATCGCTGCCGACGTTCAGGCCGAGCAAATTCGCAAGCTTCGAAGAAGTCAAGCGTAATTCCTCGGAAATGAGTGCCGCCTCCATCCCAGAATTCAGCTTGGCCAACCCGGAAATCACGGAGCCAACCAGGCTTCGCTCGGCTTCGCTCAAACGAATTCGGCTATATTCAGAAGAATACTCGCGAAGCTTGTCACTTAGCCAGCCATGAAGCGCCGAAATGCCTTCGCCGGTGAGGGCGGAAAGCCTCAGGTTCCTGCCCCAGCCATCGAGATCCATCTTGTTGTGCAGCAAGATGGAGCCATTCGTTAACTTTGGTGAACGATCGGCCGGATCAGTGACACGAAATTCTATATCGGCATGACGCGCAGCGGCAGCCCCAAGCGCGATGCCCTTGGCCTCTAGAAACTCATCGGCGGACCGAATTCCAGCCGTGTCAACCAATTTAACGCGAAACCCATCAAGATCGATAAACGCCTCGACGTAATCCCGCGTCGTCCCAGGCAATTCACTCACGATACTCCGCTCGAAATTCAGCAAAGCGTTAAAAATGCTGCTCTTCCCAACATTGGGCGGCCCTGTCAGCGCAACCGTGAAATACCCAGCATTCTCGCGCCGGTTCGCGCTATCGCGCAAGAGCTCGTCGAGTTGGTTCGATACTTCGGCAAGGCGGTCTTCAAAATCTGGTATTACCACAGCGTCCGAATCACCAAAGTCGATTTCAGCGTCCACGCGAGCAATCAGGGTTAATACGCCATCATAAGCGAGGCGCAGTCTATCATACTTTTCGGCGATTGCCAGCGCCGCTCCGCGCAATTCTGGCGTGGCCTGGGCATTGGCCTTGACAGAAATGAGTTCTGCATCATCGATTCCAATTTTCCCATTGAAGAATGCCCTCCGCGAAAATTCTCCCGCCTCGGCTTGACGTGCGCTGTTTCCTATCAATAATTCAAGAATCTGACTCGCAATAACCGGCGAGCCGTGGCACGTAATTTCGCACAAATCCTCGCCAGTAAAGGAACGCGGGGCGCGGTAAATATGGATGATGACATCATCAATTGATGCGAGATCCTCATCTCGAATCGAAGTATAAACCGCCGTCCCTCCGCGTGCGGAGAGCAATGCCTCCGGATCGCTAACGATCCTCGAGAGGATCGCGAGGGCATCCGCGCCGGCAATGCGAACGATCGCCAGCGCGCCGCGGCCTTGGGCGGTAGCGATGGCGGCAATCGTATCGTGAAATTGTTCGAGCGACATAGAGAACTGCAAAGTGCAAAGAGCAAAGAATCGCTCCCGCTATTTTTTCGATCTTCCCTCATGCCTGAATCGGGATTTATAGGGGAATGCGGATGTTTGATGATGCCATGGAAAAACCGTCGCAATCTCGCCGAAGCTTTTTGAGTTCGGTAGTAAGTTTCGTTCCTCTCATGCTTAGTTCGAAGCTCTCGTTCGCTTCGGGCGATACATCCGTTCAGGCGGTGCTCGCGAAGCTCGCCTCCGCCATGGGCGGCATCGATAGCTTGAAGAATATCCGCACGATCTCCATGAAAGGCAAACTTACATTTGCAACCATCGGTGGAACTTTTGATATTATCCAGGATTGGCCTGGCTGCCGGAATCGGGATTCCATCGAATTACCGACAATACAAGAGAAGGACGGTTTCAACGGAACGAAAGCATGGTCCATCGAATCGCTCAACCATAATGGGCAATTAACCGTAAACACGGACGCCGCCTCGATCGCGGAATCCAATGTATCTGCGCGCTTCAACGCTTTCGACTTTCTCATTCACCCGGAGCAGTACCGTTTTGAAATGGCGCAGAAACCCGGGGCATTGGTCGTCACTGTAACCGATCTCCGCAATGCGAAAGCAGCCTTTGGCAAAACGATCATAGAGATTGATAAACAAACGTATCTCCCAACAAAAATCACCACCTTCGAGGACGATGGAACGCAAGTCGTCGTCATCAACGAATCGTTCCTAACCTACGACGGACTTCTCTTTCCTAAGAAATTCTCTCGAACGCCCTTTTGGGGTAGCAACACGTTGATATTCGATGTGGAATCTATTACCAACGTCCCTGGAGGCCCGGAAACGTTCGATCCACCCGCAGTGCCGCGAGACTTTACATTTCTTAGTGGCACGAAGGGCCAGGCGCCTATCAAGATCGTTGAAGGACACATTTTTACAACTGTTACAATGAACGGAATACCGTTCACCTTCATAGTCGATACTGGAGATGCGGAAAGTACGCTGGGTTCCGACCTTGTGAAAGAACTTGGACTATCAGCAGGCGGCAGCGTTTCCGCAAATGGGGTCAGCGGGCTGCAAGCGGGGGGTTTTGTCAGCGCGCCGGAAATGCGCGTGGGCAATGTAATGCTCCATTCACAAAACATCATGACCACCGATCTCTCGTTTTTGGACACGAAACTCCCACATGTCGATGGAATTCTTGGGGCCGATTTTTTCCATCGCTTTGTCGTCCGGCTGGATTACGTAGGGGGCACCATGGATTTGTTCGATCCCGCGACATTTAAGTACACGGGAACTGGTCAGCGTTTTCCGCTCGATGGGGAATCTTTTACCCTTTCCGTCGATGGAATTAGCGGTTCGTTCAGCATCGATACCGGCTCTGGCTCTATTGACTTATTCTCCTCTTATTTTGAGAAAACTCCACTGATGAAGAATAAATCGGAGATGCCATCGGTGGCTTATCGAGCAGGTTTCGGAAGTTCGGACTTGCCAACCTATTTGACGCGCTGCCATTCCATCTCGGTCGGGAAATATACGCTCAAAGATGTGCCGGTCGAACTCGCTGAAGCAACCCAGGGAGCCTTTGCCAATACCAATGCGGCGGGCAACATTGGTTATCCTTTTTGGCGCCGCTTTACAACGTATTTCAATTTCTCGCATGGCGAAATGATTCTCGAACCGAATGAGGCGTTTGGACTGCCGTTCGATATGAATCGCGCGGGCATGGGCGTCTCGAAAGTGAACTCGCAGTGGATCGTCGATGCCGTCGTTACGCAATCTCCCGCCGCCGAACTGGGACTCGAAAAAGGGGATGTCCCGCTCGATATCGATGGCAAAGCTCTAGCGGGAATGCTGATCGCGGATGTGCCAGATATTTTCAAGCAGCCGGCAGGAACTATGCTGAAAATCCAGTATTCACGCGGGAACGTAAAGAAAACGGCAACCATCGTGCTGCGGGATTACATCAAGTATTATGACGCGTACTGAATCGAGTCATGTAATTTTGCCGAGCGCCGTCTGGAATTCCTCCCAGCTTAAATCAAGTATTTCCACCACGCGGCCGTAAATCAGCGCCGCCGGAATCATTCGGTCGCCGAATTCTTTTCGAGCATCATAAAGCACGGCAAGGATCGTCCGCTCCACTTCGGTGAGGCCATCTCGCACGTCGGGAATGTTAGGATAACGCATTATCGCATTAGGTAACGCGTAAAAATCGGTGAAAAAATATAGATCGCGTCTACTACTATTTCTAATCGCTACGCTGGCAGCTATTATATGGTACGTAAATCGGACCAATGAAATTCCGGCTGTTCACGAGCTTGGCATCGTGCCGGAAATTATCGGCGGCGTCGGAACCCGTGGCACGGGCGGCGATGCGGAACTTAATCGTGAGAAAAACCGCTACGATGCGCCGAAAGCGTATGCCGATCTTCGTGTAAGTGATATTCTTTCGATCCCATCTGCGCTGCTTGCCGGAGCGGGCCGTGAATGGCGAGACCGCTGGTCAAGCGAGGAACGAAATTATGCCGCGAAGGAGGAATCGATTGGTGCGCGTGTTACTGGTTATATTATCGCGGCCAAAGAATCGGGCCCCGAAAGCTGCAATGGCTATTCGGACACGCTCCGCGATTTCCACATCTGGATTGCAGACAGCCGCGATGCCTGGAAAGCCGACGCTCTGATCGTCGAAATGACGCCGCGATGGAAATTCGCGCATCCCGAATGGCAGCTCTCGGAACTCGAACATTTGGCCGGCGAGCGCGCAAGAGTGCGCGCCACCGGCTGGCTGATGTGGGACGAGGAGCATCCCGAGGAAGTCGGAAAATCGCGCGGAACGCAATGGGAGGTGCATCCGGTAACGAATTTCGAAGTTGCATCCGGAAGCGGGTGGGAACCACTCAACGCACAGCAAACTATTCCGTGACATTTTGAGTCCGAGTCAAGAAATATATTTTCGTATCCGGCTGTTCACATCACCTATGAAATACTCGACATCGTTTGTTTTACTCTGCCTTTCCGCATCTCTTGCGTGCGCGCAGCCGGGCATGAGGCCAGATATGCGGCCGGAAATGCAACCCCCGGTGCAACCCCAAATGCTCACCGCAACCCAGCATGGACCCTATAAAGATAGCGCCGCGTTCAACGCGGCCTTTGCGGAACTATATCCGCTGATCCGCCCGACGCCAAACGTTCGCGAAACCGCCGAGCAAATGCTTTCCCGTATGGGCCCCGTGTTCAAAATTCGTCATATCGACTCCACGCAGGCATTCGATACGGCCATGCAGGCCATCGATCCGAATATGGATAAGAAAATTTTGTTTGATGCGTATCGGGCACAGTTTTCGGCGACGGAAATAAAGGAATTAGCACATTTCTTTAAAACGCCGGTGGGACGGCATTACCTTGAAGTCGAATTACCGCTCGCCTTCGCGCGAACGAATGAGCTTCAGCAGCAGATCGCCCAAACGATCTACAGGGCGCTTGCGCCAATGATGAAAACCGCCGCAGAGAAGCGAAGCGAGGCCAAACCCGAGCCACCATCTTTGCATCCTCCGGTCAAAGCACAATAATTGATGGATCGTCCAATTGGCGTTTTCGACTCGGGAATCGGCGGCATGACCGTCGTGAAGGAACTTTTCGCATCCGTACCCGAAGAATCCATTGTTTATTTCGGCGATACCGCGCGTTTGCCCTACGGAACGAAATCGGTCGAAACCGTTCGCCGTTACGCACGGGAGGACACGGAACTATTACTTGGCTACGATGTGAAAATGATCGTCGTGGCCTGTAACACCGTCAGTGCAACGGCCTTGGGCGAAGTCGAGCGCATGGCGCGCGGCATTCCGGTTGTTGGCATGATTGGCCCCTGCGCCGCGGAGGCAGTACGCACCACGCGGAACGGAAAAATCGGGATTATCGGCACCGAAGCGACGATCGCGAGCGGTGCGTATGAAATTGCAATCAAGGAAGAATCGGAACGCGCCGGAAAGGAATGCGAAACCTTTAGCGCGGCGTGCTCGCTCTTCGTGCCGCTCGCCGAAGAAGGCTGGACGAATCATGTGGCCACGGAAATCATCGCCGAGGAATATCTGAAGCACCTTCGGATGAAAGACGTGGATACGCTCATATTAGGATGTACGCATTATCCGGTGCTATCGAACGTGATTCAGCGGACGATGGGCCAGCGCGTCACGCTTGTCAATTCCGGCGCGGCGGCGGCGCGGCTCGTCGCCGAAATTCTCCAGCGGGAACGTGAAGCAGCAGAAGGCGCCCTCGCATTAACCGAAAATCTTTCTCCGCACCACAAATTCCTGGTAAGCGATGTGCCGCGAAAGTTCCAAGCCATCGGCGAGCGATTCTTAGGTCGCCAAATGCCGGAAGCGAAGCACGTGGTGTGGAAAGAAGCGTGGATGGTGGAACGATAAGACGCTAATGCCCGGTTTGATCAACGATAATTTTAAGCTTATCGGCATCTCGCTCGCAGCGGGACTGCTTTCGCTTCTCCCGCCGTGGGTGATCGGAACAGGATCCAGCGCGCTGGCGCTCCAAAGCCTGGAGCATTGGATGCGCGGCATGCCAGATTCCTTCGAGGCGCTGCACGTCTATTGGCTTTGGTTTCCACGTATCCTTACCTTCCTAACCGGCGATGCATTTTCGGCACTCGTAGTCTTTCGCGTTCTCGTCGTATGGTCGGCCACGCTTCTTTTCGCACTCACAGTTCGACGGCTATTCGATGCGCGCCGCGCGATGATTGGCCTGGCAATGCTCGTCCTGAATGTTACGATTCTTTATTTCTTCCATACGTGCGGTTCCCAACTATTGACACTGCTTATTGCGAGCGGACTTCTCTATCTTTTCACAAGTTCCCACGCGCGCGATCATCGGCTGGGCGCGTTGCTCTTTGGCCTTTCCCTTGCCATTGGGTTCTGGCCATTCGTTCTGCTTATCGCCGTTCTTACGATCGGCCTCAATATCCATCATGCTCGTTATACCCTTCGCGCGAAGGACACCTATCTCTTCTTCGGAATCATTCTGCTGGGCGCGGCCAGCTATCTATTACTCGAACTCTTTTATTTCGGCACGGCGCATGTTTGGACTGCGATTAATCCTCATTTTTACACCCCACGCGGTGTGAGCCGGATTGCTGAGGGAATTGTCATCGCGGTATTCTCTTTCAATGTTTTGTTCGTGCTCTTCTTTCGGCGGAAGCTCGGCGGAATTGGAAAAGACTTTCAACCGGCGTTTCTCATTCTGGGCATTTTCTTTCTTGCGAATACTTTTTCGCGCGATGCGATGCTCGAAGATGTGGTCACTATTTTACCTTGCTTAATTTTAGTCGCATTAGACAAATTCGAAAAGATTGGGCGGCTCGCCATAATTTATTGCGCCGTAAATTTAGTTGTTTTCTTATTCCTTCCGTCCTTTACTGCCAATCCGGAATTAGCCAGTGCGGAGCAGAGGAGGGTTTCTTCCCAGGACGCAATTTCCTTTTCTTATTATAAAGCGTTTGATTTTTTTAGTTACGCCAAAATGCGCCAAATAAAAGCCGGCGAGGAAGAGGTCCGAGATTTACTTTCGCGCGAGCGGCTCAATTCCACGCTCGTTATCGTCAATTCGAGTACCGATTCCTGGTTCGATGCCGCGACGCTGGGTGCGGAGTTCCCAAACGGGAACTTCGGCTGGTATTACGGCCGCCCGCTTAATACGGTGCGGTGGAATGGACTTGGAGATTCGATCTTTCTACGGAGAAATCCCGCTATACCATATCTTTCGGGACTGTTTGAAAAACTCTATGCGCAGGAATTTATCGATAGCACACTGCCCCCGGACGTTCCTATGCGCGAATCGGAGCATTTCCAATTTATCGATTGCCGTGGGAACGAAGCGGCGCGAAAGGCACTCCTCGACCAACTCTTTTTCCTTCAGTATCAGGGTTTCCACCAACGGTAGGGGCGCATGGCAATGCGCCTCCTGATAGCAATCGGCCGACTACGTCATTCTCCCGGCCGAACGCTTTCCACTTCTATCGCTTCGCGCCTGCCGCCAATGGTTCGCACCACCGAAACCGAAAGAATAATAATTCCCCCCAGAATTGCCAGGCTCGACGGCCGCTCGCCGATCCCTAAGAACACCCAAATGGGATTCAGCACCGGCTCGATCATGGCGATGAGCGTGGCATCGAGCGCGCGAACATGAGTAATGCCATAAGTAAAGAGCGCATACGCGGAACCAATTTGTACGATACCGAGGAAGAGCAATCGCCATAAATTACTTCCCGAAAGCGCAAGACTCGTGCCTCCCGATAGTGCAACGATCACCATCGCAACGCTGATCGCCACATGCCCGACGATCACGCCCTGCCAACGGCTTGCAAACGTTGCGCGTTGGTGCTTCAACGTGAGTGCATACGCCGCGAAGGCCATCCCACTGCCTAAGGCCGCGAGGTTTCCCCAAAAGCTACGTACTTCAAATTTGCCGACGAAAAAAAGAGCCATCGCAGCCGTTGAAACAATCACCGTGGCAAGGTCTGCTCGCTTCATCCGCGACCGAGCGAGCATGGGCTCGATGAAGAGCACATAAATCGGCGCCGTGTATTCGAGGAAGATGGCGTTCGCACTAGTCGTAAGTTTCGTCGCGAGCACGAACACGACGAGCATGAACGCATAAAAGAACGCGCCGAGCAACACGAACGGTGAGAACCATTCATGGAGCGTTCCCAAACTCGTCGCTTCGGGCGCCTTGCCGCGCTGCATCGCGGAATAAATCGCGAAAATCGTAATGCCGGCGAAACTGCTGCGCCAGAACGAAACGCCCCACGCATTCAGAGTAACCTCTTTGATAAAGAGCCCTCCCGTGCTCCAAAGCAGCGCGGCCAACAAAATTGCGGCCCGCCCGCCCGAACTGGGAAACGGTCGGCTCATCGGCCGCGCAACGTTTTGCCCCATCCGAGCCGATCGCCCTCGGCAAGGACCGATTTTAGTTGCTCGGTGGTAATCTTCTGCTTTTTCACAAACGCATCCCGCTGTGCCGGAGAGGTAGAGTGGCTTCGAAGAGGTTGGTACGCATCGTAGATTCGGACCACGCGGACAGGATCAATGCCCTTCAATCGCTCAATATCCGGTTGCTGCTGCGCCATAAAGGTATCGACGACTAACCCGGTGGAATCGGGATGGGAAGTCTGCACCAGTTGCGGATTCATCGGCGTGGTCAGCAATGAATCATTCGAGGCTGCCTCTTCATGCTTGGAGCAACCAAGAGCGGAAATGACGAGAAGAATGGATAGGAGGTATTTCATTTTGCTTAATTATCTTGCCGCAACCACCGTATTCGCTAGTTCCCCGAGTGACTCGATCGTACACGCAACGGTATCGCCCACTTTCACCCAGAGATTATCGGTCACCTTCGAGCCGTTAAGTTCGAGCAGGCAGCCGGTTCCCACGGTTCCCGAGCCAATGACATCGCCGGGATAGAGCGTAACGCCATAACTTGCGCGTTCGATAATTTCCGAGAACGTCCAGGTCATATCTTTCAGGTTCCCGCGGCTTATTTCCTTTCCGTTCAGGCTGGCCGTCATCGAGAGATCGTAGCGTTCGCCGCGGTCGGAGGGTATGCGTTTCGCGGCAAGTTCCTCGCGCGTTACAAGCCAGGGGCCGATGGCCGTTGCAAAATCTTTCCCTTTCGCTGGGCCGAGATTTAGTTTCATCTCTTCCATCTGCAAAGCGCGCGCGCTCCAATCGTTCATGATGGTATAGCCGGCGATATATTTATCCGCTTCGGATGCTTTGATATTCCGGCCTTCTTTGCCGATTACGATTGCGGCTTCGAGTTCATAATCCAAGCGGTTCAAATGTTCCGGCATCACTTCAACCGGTCCGGGCCCGATCACGGCCTGATGATTGGTGAAATAAAAGACTGGGAACTCATCGAATTCCGGGATCATCTCCAACCCGCGATTGCGCCGCGCGGCCTCCACATGCTGGCGAAACGCATAGCCATCGCGCATCGAAGTGGGCCGGGGAACCGGCGCGAGCAGCTTCACACGGCTTAGCGGGAAACGAGCGCCGGTATCCCAAAAGGCCTGAGCGTCGGCTGCGGCGGCCGCTTCCACTTTTCGCGCGGCATCCATCGCGGGATCGCCCAATCGCAGAAATGCGAGGATGTCTGCCGGAAGCGGCGTGCCGAGTTCGCCGCTGGCGTGGGCGAGATCGACAACATCGTTCCCAACGAGAAGCCCCAAACGAGCCTCATCGTGATTATACAGTGCCTCGTGGGCAAGATACGTAACAAATTTCATAGAGTAGTACAGGCTTTAGCCCGTCAGAATCAGTCGGCCGAAAAGTTGATTAATGCCGCGGCAACCCATGTCGGTTCCACAGCCTGCAACACATCGGCATAATTCACGAGCGTGAGTTCGAGAATCGAGGCGGGCGCTGGGGCGGGAACCAGTGCTGCCAGCACCGGGCGGACATCACGGAAGTCCGAATGCGACCGCTCGCATAGCGAGAGGAATTTCGTATAATTCCGCGCATCGAGGGCCGCGAATTGCTCCACGATGGCGTCCCGCGAATAATCCATAGCCGCCGGGCTTGCAATATCCAAACACAATCCGGCCGGCGTCCCATATCCAATTCCGTGATGCACCAAGTCCCCCGTTGCAACTAAAGCGGCGCCAGATTGGAGCAGAAAGCGAAGGTGCTCGAAGCAAGGAATGTCCTTAGGCTCCAACGCGTCCGCTCCTGTCCATACGGGATATGCGGGCAGATATTTCGGCATCGGTTTGGAAAATAGATTCGCGGCAAGGCGTAGCAGCACTTCGAAATTATCGAGCGAGAATTCGTTCCGAGTTAGTTCATCGTCAAAATGAATCCCAGTCAAATCCATCCGGTCGCGGGGAATGCCGTGGAGCACGCCCAACGCGAGCACGGTTTCGCAGCCGGATTCGATAACTGCTCGCGCGGCCGCCGCCGTAAGGTGTCCGGAACCAGCGAGCCGCGTGTGAGGGAAAATCAGAGCGCCGCGCTTTGGCGGCACAACCGAAGGCGATTCGATTATAAAATGCTCGAGCCCCTTCCTGCCAAGCGACTCGCGCTCGGCGGCGTAAAATTCTTTCCACCATCGAGCCGTTGGCATCTCTGGCTAAAAATAATACACCAGCCCTGCGGCAAAGCCGTATAGGAGATTCGATGCGGTTGGCGCGAGCGTTATCGTTGTTTTATACGCGCCAAACGGCGTATCGAGCGCTTGGCCGCCAGAAGTTTTCAGTTCGCCGGTCGTGATGGTGCGGGTGAGAAGATCGATCGTGAAGCTCATGTTTTGCATGACGCGAAAATCGTTTAGCAGATCGAAGTTCACCTGATATCCCGCGGCGGAAGCCGAGCGCGCATAGTTCCCAGGCGTTTCCGTCTCATTCGTGAGCGCAACCACGCCGCCCATCGCACCTTCGGCGCGCAGCCGAAACCAGGGACCATTATAAATGACGTACATACCGCCAACGACGAGTCCGTGTTCGGTAAGATCGAGTTCCTCTGTCGCATTGTTGGCATCGACGACGGTGTTGAACCACTCCATCGTCAGATCATATTCGAAATAAATTCCCCAGGTCTCCGCGAGTTGTGCCTGGCCGGATAAAACGAAAGCGCGATCCACGGTTCCGAATTGATTCCGATCGCTGGCCGGATCCGGCCGTAACGAGCGTTCGGAAAAAACCTGATTAAGATCGCGAGGAAGTATTTGCAAGTAACCGCCGTAGCCGGCATACACGCTGATAAAATCCGATTGGGGACGTGCGTATCGCTTTTGTTCGCGAACCCAGCGATCGAGCATCGCCTTGCGGGCGAGATAGGCGGAATCCAGCCGGCGTGCAGAATCCGCGGACGGCGCGTATCGGCTGCTATCGGATTCAAGAATGGAAGATTGCGCAAATGCTTCGCGCCCGAACGATGCGGCGAGAACGATCATCGCGTAAGCAACGATGCGAGACATAAAGATTCTGGCTGTCTAAACTGTTCCATGCTTAAAGCGAGAAACGGAGGAAAAGAATCCTACGAAGAAGATCAAACCGCAACATGATGGGCTTGCCTCCATTCTTCCGCCGCTTGAATCCAATATGGCTCGTATCGGTCCCAGTAATAGAGCGTTTCGGGATCGAAATCGGCGCCATTGGGCCATTGAACGGTTTCGAAGTCCGTATTGAGCGAAACCTTGCAAAAATAATTCGGGTCTTCGAGCGGCGAAAAAAGTTCACCGTAGAATATGCGGCTAAGATTTACTTCTTTAACGCGACCGTCCTCGAACTTTAGTTTTAGTGAGTGCGGGCCGATGACGACGAAGTTTTTGATTGCGTGTATTTCGTGGATCTCATTCATTTCTCAAGCGGGTCAATTGGCAATGGGCTGCTACCTTTTGTTAAAGCCTTCCAGTCGGACAAGAGTTCATCCTGATGCAATTCCGCCCAAGCCTCTACGAACCGACGTTGGCGCGGAGGGAGCGAACCCGCAAGCAACTCGACGGGATTGATTCCATACGTCGCCTTGTGCTCCAAATACCGGGCATGAAAGTGAGGCAAATGATGGCGCTCCCCCTTTTCAGGGAACATTCCAATGACAATCCCAAAAAATCGACTAATTTCTGGCATTCCTAAAACCGTATCACATCCCCGGTGGCTAACGATTCGCGCGCGGCAAACGTCACGAGCGTGGTAGCGAGAAGCGAATCGAACGGAATCGGCGCATCGCCATCGGCGGAAAGGGACGCAAGAAATGCTTTCACCTCTTCCGCATGACCTTTGCCAGAACCTTTTTCGATTCTCGGCTTGTCCGAGCCGGACCAAAGTTCCAATTCCGTGAAATTTTTCATAATCGCGGTGCGGCCATTCGAAAATACCTGGAGTTCCTCTTTGGGAAGTAATTTACTGCCGTTCGCGAGATACAAAATTTCCGCGACACTGCCATCTTCGTAGCCTATCGTGATCGAAACCGTGTCGCGATCGACCGTGTCCGCGCGGCCACTCGAAATCGACTTTGCATAGACGCTCTTCGGCAGCGCATCTCCCATGAGATATGCCGCCGTATCTATGAAATGGCAAACCTCGCCGATAATGCGCCCACCGCCTTCGGTTTCGTCCTGCGTCCAGTGCGAACGTGGGAGCGGGCCGGCATTGACGCGATAAAAAATCATTTTCGGGCCGATGTCATCGAAAAATTCTTTCGTCTTCCGCACGAGCGAAGAGAAGCGTCGGTTGAAACCCACCATCAGCTTCTTTCCCGATTGTTGATATGCGGAAGCAACTTGGCGAAGCTGCTCGTAATTCAGCGCAAGCGGTTTTTCGACAAAGACATGCTTCCCAGCCAGGAAGGCCTGCGCCGTGAGTGAAGCGTGTCCGCCATGCCGCGTCGCAATAAAAACAGTGTTTATGTCCTTGCTGTCAATTATGTTCCGTGCGTCCGTCGATGCTCGTTCAAATCCAAATTTCGCCCTGGCATCTTCGGCACTCGCGCCGGATTGGTTGGCCACGGCGACCAACCTCGCCTTCTCTTTCAGGGTTGGAAGTAAAAAGCCCTGCGCGAAATTGCCGGCGCCAATGAAACCGACATTAATTACGAATTTCGAATTACGAATTTCGAGTGGATCCTGGGAAGCTGTGGAAGCATCCTTCGTAATTCGTAATTCGTAATTCGGAATTGCCGGATAGGTCAGTACCATTCCGAGATAGCGTTCCTTCTTTTCACCGGCGATGATGGCATAGGCCTCGGCCGCTTGGTCGATGGGGAAGGTATGGGTAGTAATGGCCTTAGGATCGATTTTCTTCTCCGCCAGCAGCCGCACGAATTCCTGCATATTGCGCCGCTCCGTCCAGCGGACGTAGCCAATGGGATAATCCATGCCTCGGTCTTCGTAGTTCGCATCGTAGCGGCCGGGGCCGTAAGAGCGCGACAGACGGAACTCCAATTCCTTCACAAAATAAACATCCCGCGGCAGGTTCATTTCGCTCACGCCCACCATAATAATGCGCGCGCGGTCGCGTGCAATGTCGGCGGAAAACGTAATCGGGTCGTTGGAACTTGTCGCGGCGCAAATAATCACGGCGTCCGCGCCAAAGCCGTGCGTGAGGGATTTTATGGTCTCGACAAGGCCTTCCTGATTCCGGTTGAAGGCGTGCGTGGCTGTATGCTTGCGGGCGATTTCCACATGATGATCGTCCAAATCAACGCCGATGGTCACGCATCCTGCGGCTTTCGAGATCGCGCAGGCAAGCTGGCCAACAAGGCCAAGGCCAATCACGACCACCGATTCGCCGAAGGTAATATTGGCTTGCCGCAGCCCTTGCATGGCAATCGCGCCAAGCGTGGTGAAACAGGCCTCTTCAAAAGGAACCGACTCGGGAATTTTTACACAAAGATTGCGCAGCACACTCACAACTTCGGCATGGCTTGCGCCTTGACCGCCGCAGGCCACACGATCGCCCGGCTTTAAGTCATCGACATCCTCACTAACCGCGATAACTTCGCCGGCGCACGAATACCCAAGCGGCCCAGGCGTATCGAGCTTGCGACTCACGCGCTGCCAGGTGGACCAAAATCCTTGCTGCTTGATCTCGGCGAGAACTTTTTTAACATCTTCCGGCCGCTGGCGTGCTTTGTCGATAAGCGACGCCCGCGCGAGATCGACTTTCATCTTCTCCGTCCCGGCGGAAATCAGGCTGGCATGGACGCGCACGAGCACGCCGGCGCGCTTTGGTTCGGTAGGCGTCGGAACATCCTTGATGCTTATAACGCCCGTGCGGAGAGATTGGAGGAGTTGCTTCACGAAAGGGTAGAACCAATAAGGCTATTAATTTTGGCGAGAACGTGCATCACAATATCATGTGGCGCCGCACAAATATAATCTAAATCACGAACTGGATAGTCCATGCATCGTACTTGGTCACAGAGCACCGCGCCGGAGACTCGGAATTCGCTCGGGAGCGAGACTTCAAAGGGATACCCCTTGATTTTCGAGGTAATCGGGCAGCAGACAAGCAAACCGGCTCGACGATGATAAAAGGAGTGGGATAAAATGAGAGCGGGTCGCCGCCCACCTTGCTCCCGTCCCAAGTGCGGATCGAAATTCAACCAGGCAATATCGCCATGGTCGGGAAGGTACGGCTTCATTCGTTTTCCCAGAACCGCTCTTTGCCAACCGGCCCACCGTCACTAATGTACGGCTGCATATTCTCGGGCGTAATTTGATCCACCAATTCCCGTAAGGAATATTTTGGAATTTTCTCGGCCTTCTGTAAGACGATCTTCGTTTCATCGCCGGAAACCTCGATGGGCGTTCCCTCCCGGAGCTTCGCTTCCTTCGCCAAGAGCTTCGGAATGCGAACCGCTAGGCTATTGCCCCATTTTTGAACTTTGAGTGTCATCGCGAATGTATAAACATTGTTGAGACGGGGTGGTTCCAAGCCGGCGGGAACGTTCCGTCACTTCTTTTTCTCCGGCGCGCCCGTGTCATAGGCAGGCCAAGAACTATTAACTTCTGGCTGACCAGGTGCCGGAACCTGCCACGGTCTCTGCGGGAGTATTGGGGCCCACAACAGTCCATGTGCCGGTCGCCACGAGCGTATCGCCGACCAAAGGCTGGTTGATGATTCCAGTGTAGGTAACCACTTCTGAAAACCCTTGATTCGTAGCGGAAATTGTGAAGGTAATGTTACCAATAGCATCGACCGTTCCGGTTTCAGAACCTGCCAGACCTTGCGCGCTCCCGGATCCGTTTACGAAGACGCCATTTTGTATCAGAAAACTTACACCGCTGCTCCACGGGTTTGTAACCGTTTGCCCCGTGGAAACTACTGTCACGGTGGCCGATCCCGTGGCTGTTCCGTTGTACGTCCCGTCCCAGAGTCCGCCCCCGCCACTTTCCCCACCTTCGTTTATATTAATGGTCTGGCCATCGATGGTTATGGTTCCGCTGCGGGGGCTCTTCCCCATGTTCGAATCCACGGTGCAGATCACGGTTCCAGAACCCGTTCCGCTATTGTTTGAAGTGATCGTGAGCCAAGACGCGTTCGAGGAGACACTCCAGCTACAGCCGGGCTGCGTGGTCACCGTGATGGTGTCGGTCCCGCCGTTCCAGGGAAATATCGGATTCGATGCCTGAAATGAATAAATGCAATCGCCACCGGGCCCAGAAGGACCCGATGATTTGCATCCGCCTATAACGCACATTAGCGCGATGGCGGTGATTGAAACGCCGAATGTGAACGTTTTCACTTGCAATCCCTTCCAGTCATTTCTTCAACTCTGCTTTGATCTCGTCGATTTCGCGACGAAGTTCCTGATTCTCACTTTTGAGTTGTTCTACCTCTTTGGAAAGTTCCTGAACCCCAATTAGTGCCACACCCGAGGGATCGATTGTGGAGATGTGCATCGAGGCATCTTTTACATCATCCTGACTACCCGTGTGGAATGCCGAATAAAATTCCTCGGCGACCGGCCCGATATGATATTCGTCGGTCCCCCTGTAATACCACGCCTCGACGTTGAGCCCGTTAATCTTCGCAAGCACGTCTTCTCCATTGAGAGAGGTAAAGCGATCCTTGAACGTGCGGGAGGAGGCGTTTGTCCAGGTGCCACCGGTAGTTAGGTACGCACCATTTCCATTACTTGTGCTCGTGCCGACGACGATGGCTTTCCCGGACGCAGGCGTGGTGCCGAATGCCCAGCCGGTAATATTATCATTGCCAATAACCGCCGTATTGCTTGCCGATGGTGCGGCTCCATTACCGATAGCAATAGTATTACTAAGACCGCCTGTGCTTGGGCCGGCACCCGAACCAAGCGACGTATTATTGCTGCCTGTTGTGCTGCCGACGGCCTCGTAACCGATCTCGGTGTTGAAACTGCCAGTCGTGCTGCCGCCGGCCATAAATCCAATCGCAATATTATGGTCGCCCGTTGTGTTGGCAGACATGGCGGAAAATCCAAGCGCAGTGTTGTAATCGCCTGAAGTGTTGACATTGAGGGCTTGAAATCCGGTCGCGGTGTTCTCAAGGCCAATCGTGTTGGCGAAGAGCGCTCGATATCCAGTCGCGGTGTTTTCGATGCCCGACGATCCGTTGGAGTAGAGAGCCTGAACTCCGAGGGCGGTGCTATAGCTGGCCTGCGTGTTGGCATAGAGGGCGCCAGCTCCGATGGCTGTGTTGGAATCGCCGGTCGTATTGGAGTAGAGGGCTTGGCTTCCACACGCGGTGTTGCCGAGACCGGTCGAGTTGGAAAGGAGAGCCCTATTTCCATACGCGGAGTTGTTGCTGCCCGTCGAGCCGCTCGACGTGCCCAGCAAAGCCTGGTATCCGTACGCGGTGTTGTTGCTGCCCGTCGTGTTATACAGGAGGGCTTGGCTTCCGCTCCCGGTGTTGAAGGAGCCCGTCGTGTTGGTGTAGAGAGCTTGATATCCGGCTGCAGTATTCGAACCACCTGTCGAATTCGTGTAGAGGGCTTGATTTCCGCTCGCGGTATTGTAGCTGCCCGTCGAGTTGCCTATCGTGCCAAGGAGGGCCTCATATCCGTATGCGGTGTTGTTGCTGCCCGTCGTGTTGTTAAAGAGGGCTTGGTTTCCGCTCGCGGTGTTGCTGCTTCCCGTGGTGTTGTCAAAGAGGGCTTGATTTCCGCTCGCGGTGTTGGCGCCACCTGTCGTGTTGGCGTAGAGGGCTTGTTGTCCGCCCGCGGTGTTGGAGTAACCCGTCGTATTGGAGTAGAGAGCTTGCTGTCCGCTTGCGGTGTTGAAGTGGCCCGTCGTATTGAAATACAGAGCGCCAAATCCGCTCGCGGTGTTGTCGTAGCCCGTCGTGTTCGTGAATAACGCCTTCGAACCCAAGGCGGTGTTCTCGATCGCCTGACCTGCGATTGCTCCTGTTCCATTATTGTATAGCGCGGAATCTCCAACGGCCACAAGATTCGGCTGATTGCTACTGTAAAGAGATCCGGTGCCAACGGCCACGCAGGACCAGCCGACGGTGTTGGAATAGAGGGCCTCAGATCCGTAAGCGGCATTGCTGCTGCTCGCCCCACCTTCATACATGGCTTCATATCCACTGGCGGTGTTATTAGAGCCGGTCCCGCCATACATGGCGAATGTTCCCATCGCGGTATTGTAGTCCCCAGCGGTGTTCGAGTAGAGGGTGAGATATCCACTCGCAGTGTTGCCGGTGCCCACATTATTATAGAGGGTCTGATATCCATTAGCAGTGTTCCAGCCGTATGCCCCATTTTTGTTAAGCGCTTGATATCCCGTCGCGGTGTTCGCTCCACCCGACGTGTTGGCGGCAAGCGCACCAATTCCGATGGAGGTATTATGCGTTGTGCCGGTCTCGTGTATTCCATCGCCAGTACCGAGGTAAAGGCTACCAGAGCCATCGCTATGCACGTCGCCAAGAGAATCCAGATAAAGCTGACTCCAGGTCGAGCCGCCAGAACCATTCGCGAATAGCACTTCTCCGGCCGAAGCGGAACCCGATGTTATTCCCTGCGTCTGCCAACTGGTCGCTCCAGAACCGTTAGCCGTCAACACTTGCCCATTCGTTGCAGAGCCTGAACCAATTTTGGCGTTCGTAATCCCATTCGAGGCGATATTGATGGTAGCGGTTGGACCCGTTGGATTCGCGATCGTCATCGCGCCATCGGTATTCTGGACCCCCTGAATTCCGGTTCCACCCGCTCCGCCGCTCGACGTGATGGTGATGGTGCTTCCATTGCCGGTAATCGTTGTCCCACCCGCTCCCGAGAGCGTGAGCACGCCGGATTGCCCGTTTACCGTTTGCACTCCTGTAGAATTAATGGTAAACGCGGAGCCGTTGTTCGTAACGGTCGTGAGTCCTGTTCCCGCAAGCGTAACAGGACCCGATTGTCCGTTAACGCTGTTGACAGCACCCCCCACGAGCGCGTCTGCAACCTTCGCATGGAATGCGTATGGAGCAAAGCTGACGAGCGCTCGCGGCGATAGCTCCGTCCCACCATTAACCTCTATTCCAAGGTAGTACTGCTTGCTGAAATCGAGCGTTGGGGTGAGCGGGGTCACGCTGCCGATGGCGACGTTAAAGATCCCATTCGTCACGGCCACGCTTGTTTCCGTTTCCGTGTACAGCGCCGTTCCGCCTGCGAGCACGTCGTAAATATTCACGGTGAGACTCACCGTGCCATTCTCGGGCGAACCGTTATTCTCTAGCGCACCTTGATAAGAAATTGTCTGGGCCTCGGAACGTGGCCCGACGACGAACAAAGCTACCAACACCACAATGGAAATTCGACGCAATGTATTCATGGATTTGATCCTCAGGTTGTTGAGATTCTAATTCCTCGAAGCTTCGAATGTTATAACAATCCCCCCAGTAGCCCATGCAAATATTGCAATAGGATCGAACCACAACATCCGAACACCGCTTCTCAACATCCGAACACCAGAAAGAATGCCTTAGAATATTTCATTCAAAATCAAAGGCGTTTCATGAAGCCAGTCGAATGCAGAAGCTACCCAAAGAATCATTTCTTCTTCTCCGGCGCGCCATCATCCCACGCGATGCCCTTTGCGCTCTTCACGACCACTTCGCCTTGCTTAATGCGCTCGTCGGAATACCAATCATCTCCTTTTCCCAAGTCGATGAGCATTCCAAGAGAGCCCGCATTGCGCGAGCCGATCCAGTTCCCGCCTCCCTGCGAATCGGTAGTATCCGTCATCTTGCAATAATAGCGGTCATCGCCGTGAGAGTCAAGTAAATAGGCAAAGGAATTGAAAAATCCACAGCCTTGTCCCGCGCCGGAGCAGCGGTAGGTATCTTTTCCTTCCCAATCTTCCAAACAGCCGCTCGACCAATCGTGCGCGTTGCCTTGTTCGAGCCATGCGTAGGCATCGTAACTATCGTCGCCGGAATCGTCTAAAAGGGCGCCGAAGGAAAGATGAATGCCGCTGCCCTGCGAATACTGGCCTGCGGAGTAACGGTCCGCGCCACGGCGATCGTGTAAAATTCCCAGGCCATACCAATAACTTCCGCCCTGACTGAAGATGCCCGCGTCATAAACATCATCGCCCTGCAAATCGCTGAGGAGCCCAATCCCGCCATCGGTTCCCACGCCGGTGCTCCATGGCCGCAGTCCGAAGCCGTATCCTTGCGACATTCCCACATGTGCGCGGTTTGGCCAGCGATCGTCCGGGTATTTCCATCCGGCGCGATAGGAATCATTCCCTTCGCACTCGAGCAGTATGCCGAAGCCGAAGCTATATGCGAAGCCCTGTGAATAGACATCGGAAATATAATGATCGGAACCGGAGCGATCGTACAGCAGTCCGATCCCGAGCATCGCCGCGCCCTGCGCACACCAATGGGCGGTATAAATATCATCGCCACCAAAATCGGCAAGAATTCCAACGCCCAGGCATCCCGCGCCTTGCGTCCACCGGTCGCCACGGTAGGTATCGTTCCCGTGGCAATCGACGAGTACGTCCACGCATCCTACGCCAGAGGCGATATACCCATTATAAAGATCATTCCCTCCGAGATCGGCAACATATCGGAACGTTCCCGGCTTGCATGGCGGAAGATCATATACATCGTCGCCGCCGATGTCGATAATCATCGCAAAATCGCCGTAATAGCGGTTCGGTCCGGCTCCGCCGATGACACACCGGCCATCCGGTGTATCCCATTCCATGATAACGGTTCCATCCACGCCGGGAACATTCGTGAGCGGACGAATCGGCTTGCCGGAACTCTTCAAACTACGGGTAACCGCAAGGGCAAATTCCTTCACCCAATTCGTATCCGCAAGCGCCGAAAGCCTTCTCGCCGCCGCAATCAAATCCGGATAATCCACCTTTGAAGCATCGCCCAACACATGAACTAGCATATCCTCAGCCCTGGTGCGGACGGCGAGTTGCTTTACCGGGTCTTGCGTCGAGTCGACCGGGTCCTCCCAATTCGTATCCGTATTCAGCAATTCGGAGACTTGCCAGGAAAGCGGAGCGATCTCCGATTTAACCGGCGCATACGCTTTATCGAGCAGCGCTTGCGTTTCGGCAAAGTACGTCTTCAATTCTTCGACCGTTTTCGGCAACTCGAGCGTTGGCAATTCCTTCGGCAAGCAGCCGAGTTCCAGAGCGGCCGCGTCAATCGCACCATCCAGGCCTTGGCCGCGCGAAAGGCTATCCCACACGCTTTGGTCAATGAGCCTTGAAAGTGCACCAACCCGCGTCGGATGATGATCGAGATAGGTTACCGCGTTCAGCCGGAACGGGCTGGGATTTTTTGTAAACGGCCGGTCGCAAAAATCGAAATCGGCAATTGCGGCAATCTGCTTCGCAATTGAATCAGCCCAACTTGTCAGGCCCTTCTCGGCGAGGGTCCGCTCCATCCAGGTACTTTGCCGAACGGGACCTAACCCAGCATAATCCCAGTACTTCGTAGGCGGAATGCGATGCCCGCCGTTGAGCGGAACGGGAACCATCATGATCCGGCCATTCCGAATAATTTGGAACTGCATGGTGTCTCCCACTTTCATCGCCATGAGCCGCGTATTTAGCACGTCAGTGCCGCCATAAACGGAATCCCGCAACGTCTTGCCATCGACGCGCAGCACGATATCACCATTCATCAGCCCCGCGCTATCGGCGGACCAGTGCGGGGCCAGGTGCCAGATCTTATCGGCCTTGAAGGTATCCACGCCATGTGTAAGCAGCTTGACGGAATCGCCAGGAAAATCGTTAAAATAAATCCCAAGTCGCGGATGCATTGCCGGGAGCGGGCCTTGCTGGACATACGGCGGGAAATCGACATAATTCAGCGAATGGCTGATGAGGCTGTCGGTCGAAGGCTGGGCGAGCAGCAGCGGAGTTCCCACAAAAAGCAGATACGCGACACCGAGGAGCAGGCCGGATTTTTTCATAATTCGAACAGTGATTCAGTCTAAATTTCGACACAAAATTACGACAAATCTTACTCAATGCCTCGAATTCCTCGCCGCCCTACACTCCATTGCTCCGAACCGCCTCCCCATCCAGCACAGCCTGCCGAAAATACTTCAGCGTCCGCTTCAGCCCTTCGCTTCGCGGCACTTTCGGTTCCCAGCCGAGCAATGTCCGAGCCAAGGTAATATCCGGCTGCCGGATTTTCGGGTCGTCTTCCGGTAATTCTTCGAATACAATCTCGCTCTCACTCTCCGGAATCATCTCCAGAATCTCCTTCGCCAACTCCAGCATCGTCACCTCATCCGGGTTCCCGATATTCACCGGCAAATTATAATCGGACATCAGGAGACGGTAAATTCCTTCGATGAGATCGCTAACATAACACACGCTTCGCGTCTGGGAACCATCGCCAAACACGGTAATCGGCTCGCCGGTCAAAGCCTGCGACATAAACGCCGGAATCGCCCGGCCGTCGTTCAGCCGCATCCGTTCCCCGTAGGTATTAAAAATCCGGACGATCCGCGTATCGACGCCATGATACCGGTGATACGCCATCGTCAGCGCCTCGGCGAAGCGCTTGGCCTCGTCATACACGCCGCGAATCCCGATGGGATTTACGTTCCCCCAATACGTCTCCCGTTGCGGATGCTCGATCGGATCGCCATACGTTTCGCTCGTCGAAGCCAGCAGGAACCGAGCATTCTTCGCTTTGGCGAGGCCCAAGGTCTTATGAGTTCCCAGGGAACCAACCTTCAGCGTCTGAATCGGTAACTTTAAATAGTCGATCGGACTGGCCGGCGAAGCGAAGTGCAGCACGTAGTCCAGCGGGCCATCGACATACACATACTCGGTCACATTGTAGTGAATAAACCGGAAGCTCGGCACGCCCAAAAGATGCGCGATATTCTCCATCGAGCCGGTCGAAAGGTTATCCATGCAGATAACCTCGTGGCCTTCAGAAATAAAGCGGTCGCAGAGGTGGCTTCCAAGAAATCCGGCGCCGCCGGTAATGAGGGTTCGTGGCATAGCGCGGTTAAACCGAAACCCGCCCGGCTAAACTCCCGGCACGCGCATTTCCTCCCGCCAGCTACATTCCTTGTGTGTGTGTCGATTCATAATTCATTGAAAACTATCCAAATCGTCCAAAATCGCCAATTCGAGTTCCTGCGTTCATGAAACGGCTGTTGGTTCCCGGGAATTCGGAAATTCTTTATGCTTTGACTTTCCCTTCGGCAACGCATATTTTCGAGGCCGCTTTTTCGTGGCAATGATATTATGTTGTGTGTGTTCGAAACTTCTTCATGAAGTCATTCATGAAGAGTGGGTTGGTTCCCGGGAATTCTCGAGGATGAGGAAAATCATGGCCATTCTCAACAGCTCTTATAACTTCACGTACTTCCGGCAAAATATCAGCTAAGTCCATGTATTTTGACAGACGTGATAAACCGAACGAAATTCCGAATTCGAGCTTGCACCATGACGAGAGCTTTGCTAGCATCTCTTTGCCAGACACGATTCCCAGCAGCCCATCCAGTGTTAATTCAGCAGACTTCATACGCTCACGAGCAAAAGCATTTGCGTTGCCTGACCCTAAACCTTTATTCCTTGCCAAATATGCTTCAGCGATAGCGTCAAATGTCGAGTTCTGCAACTCGTCAGCTAAGCGCTTGAAATTTGCTGTAACTTGATCCAGACTAGGAAGCCCGGCACCTGAAGAATCCGACGAAATCAATCGCTGGACGACAGAAGGTCTTAAAAAGTAATTTTCTATTTCCTTTCGTTCCCATACGTGCAGCTGAATGCCCCTTTTACTTGCTTCTGAGTATCTCGCCGCTACCTCATCGTCCGTGTGATAATCCCGATCCATGATGCAATATGTCTTCATTTCATCGCCAGCTGCATTATGTAGAAGCATGGAAGATCCGACAGCGAAGTGCCAGCCACCCCAACCCTCATAGGCCATATTCGGAAGACTATCAATTGGCTCAGAGCTGCGGGGAAAGAGAATATTATGGAAGTATTTCAAAATTGCAACATCTTCACCCTCGACCAGAAGGAAGCGTCGAGCGGCCCACAGCTTCATGAGCTGAAGATTATTTGTGCCACCCATTTGGTCAATTATTGTCTGCACCGCCGGAAGCGAGGAAGCGAAGTCTGATTTTCGCCGCGCTCGATCAACAATTACGATTTCATCGGGCCCAACTTCAGCGAGTATTTCCGTCGAATGTGTTGAAATAATAACCTGATGATACGCATCGCGAAGCAACCGAACCAACGTCCGCTGCTGCTCCACATGCATATATACATCGGGCTCATCCAAAATTACGGTTGCCTCTTCAGGCACGCTAGATAAGAACCACATAATTTGAAGCCACATTTGAAGACCGTCTCCAAGCCACCCTGCCTCGGCAACGAAGCCCGAATCACGGACAAAAAAGTTCAGTGGCTCGTCGATTGGGCTATCGCGGCCATCGTAATTCTCGATGTGAAGATTCTTCCACGATGATTCTGCCAGAAGTGCGAACCTAGTAAAAAATTGGTCATAATTGATTCGAAGCTGGTTGCGGAAATGCAGGGAAGCCAAACTCGTTGAATATGAGGCCTTAACATAGGCGGGCTCCAAAACGCGTTCGGCACGCTGGAGGGGGCTGATGGGCGGAAGGGTTCTAACCTCAGGCAACGAGAATCTGGCGGCCTGCGATTTATTTGAGACCATCTTTCCCTCGGAATCGAAAATTATTGCGTAAATTCTATCTGGGCCGCCAAGGTAAAGGTCTATTTTTTCTCCATCGACGAACTCAGCGACGATTCGAGCCGGAGGCAATCCGAGCTTATGGAATATGCTTTCGAATGTGATCTCCAAATTTTTGAGCGAAGGAGAAACCCCGCGATTAATCTTCGGAAGTTCCAGCCACTTCGGCGGATAGTCATAAGCAAGATGACGATACCTTTCAACAACTATTGAAATAAGCCTTAAGGCTTCTACCACCGTGGATTTCCCCGCATTATTCTTGCCGACCAAAATCGTGCGTCCCGAAAACGGGACGCTGTAGTCCTTGAACCCGCGGAAATTATGGAGGTGAAGCCGCTTCAGCATATTCAGCTATTCCTGCTCATCGTTAAATTCCACACGGCTTTGCCGGACGATTTCATCGAGGATCGAGCGAAGGTAACCTTGCGAAATCGACTGCTGGAACCGTTCCCGAATCCGTGGGAGGTTTATGATTTCTTCGATGCACGCCATGTACTTGGCCACGACAGCTTCAATGCTATACCGCAGCATGGCCTGCCGGCGTAGTCCTTCCCGAAGTTCTTCCTCGGTTCGCTCGGATTTGATGACGAACGTGATGGGATATCGCTCGATTTTATCAATATCGAGAAAGAACTTCGAAAACATCGGTTGTTTCCGTGACCTGGAAAAACCGCCCAAGCGGACGCATGACAAAGTCGATCCCGCCGTCGTTCGCATTCGTTCGACCGGTCTTGTAGAGTTTTAGTGGCTCTGCCTTGATCGATTCAAGATCGAATCCCCAGTATATTTTTTCATCGTTATAATAATATTTGAGAATTGCGTAGCTCACAATTTCGAAAATTCGTGCATCGACATTGGGTTCGAGAAGCCCATTCACGAACGCAACTGCCGAATGCGAGTCCTCTTCGGTGAGCCTTCCAAGCTCATTGCACGTTTGAATAAATCGCTGAAAGGCGTCACGCTTTGTCGCGATGTATTGCTCGAGCACCTTCATAATCGTCCGGGCCAAATTAAACGTGCGATTTCTGGCGCTGACTTTTAGCAAGCCCTCATTGATCCAATATCGCCGCGTTTCGAG
Organism: uncultured Bacteroidota bacterium; assembly: GCA_963702215.1. Taxonomy (GTDB): domain Bacteria; phylum Bacteroidota; class Ignavibacteria; order Palsa-1295; family Palsa-1295; genus PALSA-1295. The sequence goes on along the minus strand of OY969726.1, from coordinate 2,139,008 downwards.
GTTTCGAATGATTGGAACTATCCTCGAAGTTGGAAAGTATTTTTTGAACTCCTCATTCAAGCGATGATTGAGCGCGTGGTTCTGAAGTTTACTTCCAAAGGGCAACTCACGCTGTCTTCGAAGGAGATCGGAGAACTGTGCACCCTCGTATCGCGAGGCATAATCCTTTTTGCGATCAAATCCATTTGCGAGATAATCCTCGATTACAACGTAAAGCGCATAGAGATTGGCGAAACTCGACCGCGATTTCGACCCACGATTCGCGGAGCGCGTCTTGATTTCGATATATTGCAGAAGGTGACTTTTGGCAAGCACATCCTCGGCACTCTTGCCAAATGCCTCACGAAGAATAGTTTGAATTTGATGAGAGAACACTTCAGGCTGTGAAGCATCAGAAGAGCGAGTTCTGGGCATGCGTTTCGTATTGCTTTTCAAACGAACGGACGGCTTTTAGCAATGGCTCTCCATGATATTCGCCAGTAATGCCCAGCCGTTGAAGACCGATTTTAACATACTCTTCCTCGATCTCAATACCGCAGGAACGGCGTCCCAGCTTTTGAGCAACTTTGGATGTCGTGAAGGTTCCCGAAAACGGATCCACCACAAGCTCATTAGAGTTTGAGCTCGCCAGAATAATTCGTTCCAATAATGATTCCGGCTTTTGCGTCGGATGCTCCTCGTATTCAGGCATACGGTATCGGACGCGCGGATAATACCACGCATTGCCTGGAACCTTTTGCGAATTGTAAACGGTAGGCGTGGGTTTTCGATAGTCGATTAGTTTTCGCTTCGCGCCCGTTCTGGCTTCAACAAGGATGTCTTCTGAATTAAATGTGTATTGCTGCTTATCCTTAACGCAATGGAGTATCGGTTCATATAGCGAACCGAAATAAGATTTAGCCTGCACCCCGGAGCTATCGTAATGCCAAACGATACGCGAAAGGATGTCGAGCCTCTCTCTAAGAAAGAGATCGAAGTGGGGCATAAATTGCGTAGACGTCATCACGTAAAGCGTTCCATTTGCTTTCAGCTTGTCTACGCAGAGACTCAACCATGTGTAGCACCAGTCAAGATACCCCGCGTCGGTTTGCCACTTTTCCTTCTTGCCATTGAAAACCTTCCCGATGTTGTAAGGCGGGTCAGCAAAAATTAGGTCAATCGACGCGTCCTCGAAGTGACGCGAAAGAGCCTCAATCGCGTCGCCATGAATTATCTCGTGTCCGTCCTTAGAATGCACTTCCACAGCAATTGGAACATACTGGGCACCTATTCTTGGTTCCTGCAATTGGCGCCTAGTTTCATTATGAGTAACTTCAGTCAATAAGGCGCGCCTCCTCATCCCCCAACCATCCCCACAGCCTCCGCGCATTCCCCTTCGCCGCCCGCAAATTCGTGCGGCGCCTCGCGTAATGGCGCATCCTATCTCCACGCCCCAATGAAGTTCCTCTCGCGCTTGGGTTGAAATTATCGAGATTGAAATCCTGAATCAATCTTCGCGGCACAGCGGCGCGCTTATCATTCCCTCAGATCCAGCGCGGAAAGATGCTCAACCAAAACCGGAACATCGTATTGGATGATGCTCCACATGATGTCCTTATCGATGTTGTCGTAGCCGTGAACAATGCGATTCCGAAAGTTCACGATGTCCTCCCATTTGAATTCGGGATGCTCGGCTTTGAACTCTTTCGTAGCATGATTGGCTGCTTAGCCCACGACCTGGAACAGCCACGTTAACGCGTTATAGAGAATTTCATCGGCGTCGAGCGATGCGCGAGTTTTGCCGGAAGCAAATTGCTGGACTTTGCGCGCCGCTTCCTGCATGTGCAGCAGCCGAATGCGATCGTCCTTAGGCCGCATAGATCATCTTCGCGGAACGCACAGCCTCGTCTCGAAAAAACTTGCTGAGGAAGCCGGGTGTATTCAGGTCCACGGGAAGATGGAATAGATCGCTCAATTCCCGCTGCAGTTGGAAGAATCGGAGTCCGGGCGTTTTACCCGGTTCGAACTCGACGAGCAGATCGAGATCGCTTTCGGGTGAGTCGGTGCCGCTCATTCGCGAGCCAAACATTGCCAAGCTCTTAACATGATAGGCCCGGCACACTTCCTCGAGTTTTGGGTGGTCGATCGCTAATGGCTGCATGTCTTACAAAATGGATTCCGGGAGTAACGGTTCCCATCTCCTCCCGATCATGCAACACTCAATGGCCGAAACGAATCGCGGTTCACCTGCATGAGGTGCTCGTAGATTTTGGGACGGTCGGCATTGCGACGCACGCGAATCACTTTCGAAAGCGCTTCCGCGATTTCTTCGGGGGTTCCATCTTCTAAGTAACCTTGCAGATAATGCGCGGCAAAGGCGGGGTCTTCAAGTTTTTTTTCTAAGAATTCCTTGTATGGAAGATTGTTCATGTGATTCGCTGTTTATACTTCTCCCAAAGCGTTTTTGCAATCGAAATAGTTCTTTCCTGGCGCGGTTTATCACAACCCGTCAAGAAGACGATGCTATTCGCAATGAATCCAGCAAATAATCGGTAGCCCGGACCATCGTGAATCCGGAATTCGGTAATTCCATCACCCACCGGTTTGCAATCTCCAAATAATCCTTTTTGGATCCTATCGAGTCGTCGTGTAACAGTGGATTGAATATCAAGATCGAGTGAATTAACCCAATCTTCAAACGGCGAAACGCCATTGGGTTCCCGATAGAATTCTATATGCCGCGCTTTTGGCTCCATGATTTTAACATCCTATCTCCTCCCGATCCCATAATAGGTGAACCCATACTCGCGCATGCGTTCGGGATCGTAGATGTTGCGGCCATCGAAGATTACTTTGTCGCGTAACTTTTTCGCGATGAGTTCGAAATTGGGATTGCGGAATTCGTTCCATTCGGTGACGACGACGAGCGCGTCAGCGCCATCCAGCGCGTCGATGTTCTTGCGGAGGTATTTCATGCTTTCGCTTTCGGGAATTACACTATTCATCGGCTTAATCGCGGCCGGGTCGTTCGCGCGAACGTTCGCGCCGCGATTCAGCAGGCCGCGAATGATTTCGATGGACGGCGCCTCGCGGATGTCATCCGTGCGCGGCTTGAAGGAAAGTCCCCACACGGCAAATGTTTTGCCTTCGATCGAACCATTGTAGTGGAGCAAAATCTTTTGCAGCAGCTTCGTCTTCTGCTTGTTGTTCGAATCATCGACGGCCCTGAGAATGCTGAAATCGTGGCCCAGTTCTTCCGCCGTTTTTACCAGCGCCTTAATATCCTTCGGGAAACAGCTTCCGCCAAACCCGACGCCAGGGAACAAAAATTGCGGACCGATACGGCCATCCGAACCAATCCCAATGCGGACATGATCGACATCGGCGCCAACCAGATCGCACAAGTTGGCGATCTCATTCATAAAGCTGATCTTCGTCGCGAGCAGGGAGTTGGCGGCGTATTTCGTCAGCTCCGCCGATTTCTCGTCCATGATGAAAATCGGGTTCCCAGTGCGGACGAACGGCTCGTATAGTTCCTTCATCACCATGATAGCGCCAGGATCGCGCGAACCAACGACGATGCGGTCCGGCTTCATAAAATCCTGCACCGCAGCACCTTCCTTCAGGAATTCGGGATTGGAGACGACCTCGACCGGAATATCGGTGTTGGATTCGAAGATTGCGCGCACGCGGTCGGCGGTTCCCACCGGCACGGTCGATTTATTGACAACAACTTTCGGCTCGGTGACGAGCTGGGCGATATTCTTCGCGGTTTCAAGAACCATCGAAAGATCGGCGGCACCATCGGCGCCAGGTGGCGTGGGAAGCGCAAGGAAGATTACTTCGGCGCCATCGACAGCTTCCTTAAGATCGAGCGTAAACCGTAAGCGGCCTTCCGCAGTATTGAACCGCACGATTTCTTCCAGACCCGGCTCGAAGATAGGAATGATTCCCTTGCGAAGATTCTCTATCTTTTCCGGGACGATATCCATGCAAACGACCTGATTTCCTGTTTCCGCAAAGCCGGCTCCCGTTACGAGCCCGACGTATCCTGTCCCAATGATTGAAATGTTCAAAGTAAAGTAGTGCTAAGTGCTAAAGTGCTGAGAGTCCCCAAAGCGGCGAACCTTTGGCTAACACGAAATGCCGGAAAATGCTTCGCACTCGTGGTATCATTTTTTGTCTCATAGAGTTCGTACCCTCTCTGTCGAATGAGTGAGATGCACTTCCCCACGTTCCTCTTTATTAGGATTCTTTTAAAAGAAATTTAAATACTTAGTACTTATAATAGAAGCGGTGGATATGTTGGTAAGTAGGATGATAACTTTTCGCGAAGCTTCTCTGCATAGCGATGATGCACATTCACAAGTTATCCATGCTATGGAGAATACGTGGGGAATATCTGTTCGGCTAACATCTCACGATAGTATCCACACCCGTCCACATATGTTAAGTTACTCCGCACAATTTGCAACCGCGCATTCGCCGATCGAGTGTGGATGAGTGAGCTTATTCGGAAGTTCCTATCCACCGATCTGGTATAACAGATAATCGCCGTGTGGTTACAGCGTTTTGTGATGTTTGCGAGGATGCTCAAGTTCGCGGCGCGAATTTTAATTTCAATTGCTCGCCTTGCGCCATCCATTCTTCGGCGGTAATCGCGAAGATGTGGGTGTCGTGCCAGTGATCGCCGAGGAAGAGGCCTCGAACTGCTGTTCCCTCGAAGCGCAGTCCCAGTTTTTCCGCAATGCGAAGGCTTGGAGCGTTATCGCGAGATATCCAAAGCGAAACCCGATGAAGCTTCAGGATCTCGAATGCGAATTCCATCGAAAGCACGGTTGCCTCGGTCGCAAAGCCGCGGTTAATAAAAGGCAAACCGATCCAATATCCGATGAAGCATGATTGTGATACTCCTCGAATAATTTGCGTGAGACCGATCTGGCCAATAAGCTCGCCGGTTTCGCGAAGTGTAATAAAGAAGCGATAGTCGGATCCATCGTCCCATTTATCGAGCGCGGCGAGGATTTGCTCGCGTGCGGCACGGCGTCCGCCGATTGGCGAAGCTTCTATTGCCAGGCTTGGCGGCGACCACGGCGCGAGATGACTTTCGAATGATATTTGAAGCAGCGCGGCGAGTGCATCATCATCATGGGTCCGATACTGCCGGAGAACAATTCGATGGGAAGCGATTTGCTTCGGCACCCGATCGGGTAAGCGATAGTCGTCGAGCATAAAATCACCCCCGCCTTGAAAAGGCGGGGGGAAAGGGGGTGGTTACTTCAATGCCTCGAGCACCTGATCGACATGTCCCTCGACCTTCACCTTCGAGAAAATCTTCGAGATCTTGCCCTTCTCGTCGATGATAAATGTGGTGCGCACGACACCCATAAATTTCCGCCCATAGAGCGATTTTTCCTGCCACACGCCGTAGGCATTCACAATCTTCTTATCTTCATCGACGATGAGCGGGAAATTCAGATCGAACTTCTCTTTGAATTTCGTGTGGCTCTTCTCGCCATCCGGACTAACGCCCAGCACCACCGCATCCTTGCGCTTGACGCGCCCCATGTTGTCGCGGAAATTGCAGGCTTCCTTCGTGCAGCCGGAAGTATTATCCTTCGGATAAAAATACAGCACGACTTTTTTTCCGCGAAAATCCTTGAGAGCTATTTTGTTTCCGCTGTCGTCCTTCGCGGTGAAATCCGGAGCTTTATCGCCTTCTTTAAGCATGAAGATTACTATTGAAAATTGACTTCCGATTCGCCTTTGGTTACCACCGCCACGCGCCACGGGTGGCCCTCCTGTTTTACGAGCCAGAAGAACGCAGCATCCTGGCCGGGAATGGGGGACTTCACGGTAACCATTCCCGTTTCCTCGATGTCGTTCGTATCGATGAGCGCGCCTTGCAGCTTCGGCGAGAGGTCGTCATCCACATCCGCCGAGGCGATACCAAGGAATTTGTGTGTGTGATAATCGTAGAAGGAACGAAACCACGTAAGCAGATCGCTGGCCACGTATGGGTTCTGAAAATAGTCTTTGAATTTTTGCGTGGCGATCATGGAGTCGCGCGCGCGGGCGTTATTGCTCGCCACCGCATCGGCGAATTTTTTTGCTATGCCCACCTCCTCGCCTGCACCGCGATCGCAGGAGGAAAGGCCCTGGGCGAGCACAATGACAAGTATGAGCGCGGGCCACACCGAAAAAAACCGGAATGTTTTTGCCATAATAAAGAATAGGAAACGGTGAAACATTCGAGATCGCATTCGGGTGCTGTTACGCGACATGCCTCTCTTATGTTGCCGCGAGATCGTTCAGCAGTTGCAAGACCTCGACCGGACTTTCAAGCCGTGAGCGGGCCTTCGACGGATGCCGGCCCACTTTTACGGTGAAGGCGCTCGCGGGCATGGCGGCGAATAGGTCTTCATCCGTAGTATCATCGCCAATGGCAAGAACGAACCCCGGCTTTCGCCAGCCATCTTGCAGCCACTGGCGAGTAGCGAAGCCCTTATCGATCGAGGCAACCCGCGCTTCGACGATCATGTTTCCTTCCACGAGATGCAATCCAAAATCGCCGGCGACGGGCTGCAATCGCTCCACAAGTTCCCTCGCTCGCTGCGAGGCTTCCGGTACGCTGGCATTGCGATAATGGAAGGCGATGGAATATTCCTTCTCCTCGACCCACGTTCCGCTGACCTTCGAAGTCATTTCTTCCATTGCGGCACGAATAGCAGGCTTCCAGCTATTGCTGGCATGCGTGGACTTCTCCCACTTTGGCGGAAGGAGCCGCCGGACTCCACGAAGCCACCTGTTGGGCCACCGGCGAATAAATGCACCGTGTTCGGCAATGAGCGAAATGGGAAGCTCGCCGAACCAGCGATCGAGCGTCGCGCGGTCGCGGCCACTCACGATAGCAACTTCGGTTCGTTTAATGCCGGCGAGCTGCGCGAGCGTCAGGAGCAGAGATGTGCTGGGAATCGCCGTTGCCGGATCGCTCACGAGCGGTGTGAGCGTGCCATCGTAATCCAGGAGCAGCAACCGGGAACGCGCTCGTTGGAATGAGGCGACGAGCCGCGAGAGCGCGGAACCTTTTAGTGGTGGTGCGGCAAGCGACGCCTGCGCCTCCCTGGTCGCGGCGAGCGCGGCTAAGTAGCTGGTCGCCCAATGGATTACGTCGTTTTGCTGGACCTGCTCCTGCAAGATCACCATACGGCGCTCCTGTTCCTCTACCGGCATATTCAGCGCGTGCGCGAGGGCGGCTCCAATTTCCTCCTTGAAATTCGGATTGACGAGGATGGCTTCTTTTAGTTCCGCCGCCGCGCCTGCCATTTCGCTTAAAATCAAGACACCGGAGGCCTCGGGCCGCGTAGCGATGTACTCCTTCGCGATGAGGTTCATGCCGTCACGCAGCGGCGTAACGAGCGCGACATCGCTCGAGGCATAGAGCGCCAGGAGTTCCTCGAATTCCAGCTCGCGGTATTGATAGACGATCGGCGCCCACCCGAGCCGGCTGAATTCACCATTGATTTTGCCCACCGCTTCATCGATGCGCCCTTTGACGGCCTGGTAATCCTCCACTCCGACACGGCTCGGCACGACGACCATCAACATCGTCACGTTGCCGCGTGCCTCCGGATGCTGTTCCAGGAAGGATTCGTACCCATCGAGGCGGTTCAAAATTCCTTTCGTATAATCTTGCCGATCGATGGAAAGGACGATCTTGTTTTCTCCCAAATGACGGCGGAGCAGGCGGCATTCGTTTTCCACTTCGGGCAGATTCGTCGCATTGTGGAACCGCGAAAATTCAATGCCCATTGGGAATGCTTCCGAGCGAATCCGGCGATTGCGATAGCGAATGGTTCCATCCGGATTCACCGAGACCGGAAGCACGGCTTCCGCGCTCCGCAAAAAATGAGCGGTATATTCCGGCGTGTGAAACCCGATGAGATCGGCGCCGAGTAGTCCATCCAAAATCCGTTCCCGCCAGGGTAGCGGAAGCAAGCGGAATACCTCGTTCGAGGGGAAGGGAATATGGAGGAAGAATCCGATCTCCGCGGTTGGCAATCGACGCCGAAGCATGGCCGGCAGGAGCATGAGATGGTAATCGTGAACCCAGATTGTATCGCCCGGCTTCACGGCTTTGAGCACGGCGTCGGCAAAGGTGCGGTTCACGGCGAGATAATCATCCCAGTTGGCCGCTTCGTATTCGACGAAACTTGGGAAGTAATGGAAGAGTGGCCAGATCGTCCGGTTGCAGAAGCCTCGGTAGAAGCTTTCCATTTTATCTTCAGAAAGATAAACAGGTTCGACGCCGAACTGGGTACGTAGTTCCCGCGTCGTTTGCGCGCGCGCCTCCGCTTCCACGGCGCGGCCGGGCCAGCCGATCCAGAGAACCTCCTCGGAGCTTTTTCCCTCGGACTTCAGATGCTCGACGTAACTCCGAATGCCCGTGGCCAGGCCGCCGGTGGCGGAACGATAGCTCGTGACTTCGCCATCGCGAATTATTTTTACCGGGGCGCGATTCGACACAATAATCAGACTCATGGCTTTCCTTTCGAGGAGGCTCGGTCATCGGATGCAAATTGATCGAGAAGACGCAAAAAAATCGCGTTCGTCCAACCGAAGCCAGACTGGGTGGCGTACCGTTCCGAATCGCCGGGTGTGCCAGTGACGACGTTATATTTTTCCCAAAGATGCTTCGTCTTTCGGAGCGCCTTTTGGTTCACATCCAGAAATTTTTTTGCGATTCGGAACGCGTCGGCTCGGTAACCGTAATTAAGTAGTCCGCGAACGACGATCCACTGCTGCGGTGGCCAGCCGTTCGGAAAATCGTGTTGCTTGTATTCCTGCGATAGACCGGTCGCCTGCGTGTTGGCGAGCCCGAACGGATATTCGAACTGGGGGAGCGATTCGATCATCCGCTTCGCGTGCGCGTGCGAGGCCAGCCTGGCCCACATCGGGTAAAATCCTGCAATGGAATAAAACGTGCTGCGCTTTTTGTGCTTGTAGTCGAAATCGAAGAAAAATCCCTTTTCGGAATTCCACAAAAGAGAGACCATTGTTTTCCTCCGTCGCTCTGCTTGCTCAAAATACTGGTTGGCCAGCCGTGGTTTCCGAGTTGCACGGTAGTATTCCGCAATATCCGTTTCGTATTTGTACAGCGCACAGTTCAGATCGACGGGAAGGTAATCGAGGCAATGATCGTGGAACCGCGAAGTCATGTCCCATCCAGACTCGTGCTCCGCGGCCAGGTGCGTGATGTAGTGATCGCAGTAGCGCGAAAGTCCGCGATAGACGATGTGCCGCTCGGTAAGCTCTTTGTTCATCCAGTATTCTTTCAGTTCCCGCTCGGCGGCCGCCATCGCTTTGCGACGCCAGCGCGTATCCGGCACCACCTCGAAGACTTCCGAGATCATTGAAGTCAGGAACGGAATTTGCGAGGTTCCCAAACTGAACCACCGGTTTCGCATGGGAATGATATGGAACCGTTTCTGTTCAAAAATAACATTATCGATCATGCCCTTCGCGAGTTCCCCGCGCCCGCACCGGACGAGGCCGAGAATCGTGAAAAAGCTATCCCAATAAAATTGGTCCTCCTTAAAAATCCCGTCGTTCGGAGAGACGAACTTATTCGGCAGCCCGAAGTGCGCGAATTTGTCCTTCGGATGGTGGAAAGTGATTTCACTCCAGTACTGCTCGATGTACGTGAGCACATCGGCGTAATCGGCTGGCGAAATGGTTTGTATTTCATTCATATCAATTCTCGAGTTTTTCGACCGCACGCCGAAAATTGCTTGGGCAAATGGCTTATCGAAACGGGAAGCAACCGGGGCTGTTCGCCGCGTGGGATGCTGTTTTAACAGAACGGAACGAAGAAAAGAATCCACGTTTTCCCCACTTCCCACCACAATTCATCGTAATTTTGTAGCAGTCTATTGTTGGTAAACCAGAAAAATACTCACAACGAATACTCGATGAGAATTTTAGTTCTTGGCGGCGGCGCGCGCGAACACGCGATCTGCTGGAAGTTAAAACAGCGGGAGCGGTTATACGAAACGCCACCGGAAACGAAAATCTTTTGCGCGCCCGGCAATGCTGGAATTGCCCAGGTGGCGGAGTGCGTTCATATCATTCCCACGGATGTGAAAGCTGTGCTCGGCTTTGCGATGCGGGAACGAATCGATCTCGTTGTCGTGGGTCCAGAAGGCCCACTCGCCGCGGGTATTTCGGATGCGCTGGAAAAGGAACGAATCCCCGTCTTCGGTCCGCGCAAGAGCGCCGCGCTGCTCGAAAGTTCCAAAGCGTTCGCGAAGGACTTTATGCAGCGGCACGATATTCCGACCGCCCGTTATGCCGTCTTCAATTTCGAGGAGCAGATCGAATGCCGCGCGTTTCTTCGGCACGTGAACTATCCCGCCGTCATCAAAGCCGATGGCCTCGCCGCCGGCAAGGGCGTGATTATTTGCGAGACGGAAGCCGAAGCCACGCATGCGCTCGATGAGATTTTCACGCACCGAATTTTTGGCGAAGCCGGGCTGCGCGTGGTGATTGAAGAATATATGGAGGGTGAAGAAGCCAGCGTCTTCGCGATTACCGATGGCGTGGATTATGCCCTCCTCGCGCCGGCGCAGGACCACAAGCGCATCTTAGATGGCGACCGCGGCAAAAATACCGGCGGCATGGGCGCCTACGCGCCCGCGCCCATCGTGACCGATGAAATTCTCACGCAAGTAAAGACCGAAGTCATCGAGCGCGTGCTGAAAGGAATGCGCGACGAGGGAAGGATTTATCGCGGCGTACTCTACTGCGGACTCATGATTAAGAAAGATGAGCGATCATCCAGCCGCGCGCGCGTGGTGGAGTTTAACGTGCGCTTTGGCGATCCGGAGGCGGAAGTGGTGATCCCGCTAATCGATGGCGACTTCGCGGAAATCCTGCTCGCCTGCGCCGAAGGCCGGCTTGCCAGCGTCATGCCAATAAAGCAGTTCCCAGCCTCGGCGGTAACGATTGTGATGGCAAGTCAGGGCTACCCGGAAAGTTACCAAACCGGCGAAGTGATTACGGGTCTTGACGCGTTCGACCAAAAGCGCGAAATCGAAGAAGGCATTGCCGTCTTCCACGGCGCCACGAAATTAGATGAGCACGGACGCTACATCACCTCCGGCGGCCGCGTCCTGGCCGTAACCGCCATCGGCTTCGAAGAGGATTTGCGGCAAACGATTACTGCCGCGTACAATGCCGTCGCGCAAATCAGCTTCAACGGCGCGTATTACCGAAGCGACATCGGGAAGAAGGCGCTGCGGGCTATGGCGGCGGTGTAAATCAGCAAAATCAGCGTTACAGGTTCTTCGGTAACCACTCGACATTTACACCGTAGGGTTCGAGTTTCTTAAATTCAGGGTCGCCGGTAAGAACTGGTATATCCTTCAGCAACGCAAGCTGGGCTGCGAAGCAATCCGCGTAAGAAGCACTGCCGCCTCCCTTTAGGTGCGCGGCATCCATGATTTCTTCATAAGAGGGAACATGGATTTGAATTGGGAATTGTTCCGCAAGCTCCCGCGATGCTTCGGCATGTCCAAATCCATGCCGGTTCGCCTCGATGTAATAGAATTCGCCGAAATTGATCGCAATCATCCAATGGAGGAATCCATTGCTGTCTGCGTCGAATAAATGATCGCGTACGATCTCCCTCCCCGGTTGATGGTTAAAGAGCACCAGAAGGGCAAAGCTGTCAAGGACGAGCATTAGAATCGGCGGCGCTCTTCGAGAAGCATCTCGAGCGATTTGTCATCTTCTCCGCTAAAGCCGATGGCTTTTTCGATAGCTTCTCGGGCGGACATTTTCTTTGCAGGTTCCACGGGACCAATGAGAATGCCATCTTTCATGTCTTCGACTCTAACTTTCGCTCCATTTGTAAAGCCATGTCGCTCCCGTAGCTCGGCTGGAATTGCAAGGTGGCCTTGCGAATCGAATCGCGCTTCGAATGTGCTGCCCATAATTTCTCGAACGAGCTAAGGAAATCAATAGTTCGTTCCCGCAGTGAAGCGGACTAAAAGTCCCCTTCCACAGGCGAGAACGCCTGTGCTACTTTTCCACCTCCATCTGATTCAGCTCCGGCGTGAACTCGCGTTTGCAGTTCGGGCATTTTAGGAACTCGCCACGGTCGCGCGTCCATTTGGTGGCGAGCCAGTTGTTGTTGCAAACCGGGCAGTCCTTGTTCACCGGCTTATCGTTGGAAAGGAAATCACAGTCCGGGTAGCGGGAGCATCCCCAGAATTTGCGCTTGCCTTTGCCGCCGCGCTTTTCGGAAATGTCGCCCACGTGGCACTTGGGGCATTTAATTCCCGTCGGCATTTGCCGCGTGTATTTGCATTTGGGATACCGGCTGCAGCCAATAAACTTCCCATACCGGCTCGAACGCACGAGCAGCTCGCCGATTTCGCCATCGCCGCGCTCGATACACTCCGGGCATTGCTCGCCCGTCTTTTCCGGCGCCGCTTTGCCTTCATTCTTGAGGGAAGTTTTCTTCCCGCAGTTGGCGCATTCGAGATACATTCCAAACCAGCCGGATTTTACTTCCGTATCTTTCGATCCACATTCGGGGCACGGCCGAATTGGCATATCTTCCGCTAATCGTTCCTCGACCTGATCGAGCACGCTCTTGAACGGCACATAAAAATCCGTCATCACCGATTCATAGGTGCGCTCATTGGCAGCGATGGTATCGAGTTCTTCCTCCATCTGCGCCGTAAAATCGACGTTGAAGATTTCCGGGAAGGATTTTACCAGAATGCGATTGACCTCTAAACCAAGTGTGGTCGGATACAGCCGCCGCTCCTCCTGCTCCACATAGCCGCGCTCCTGCACGGTTCCCACAATGGAGGCGTACGTCGATGGCCGGCCAATGCCCAGCGATTCGAGTTCCTTGACGAGCGTGCTTTCCGAAAATCGCGGCGGGGGCTTGGTTGCGCTATCCAAAAGATCGACATGCTCGATGTTCGCCGGATGGCCTTCGACAATGCCATTCGGAAGCCGCTTGCCTTCATCATCTGCGCTCTTCTGCGCTTCGTCGGAATCATCCGTAAGCGTAAGATACCCATCGAATTTTATCACCGATCCGCTGGCACGGAACTTATATTGGCTGCCATCCGCCTCGCGGCTTTCGATTTCCACGGTCGTTTGGTCCATCACCGCCGGCGCCATTTGGCTGGCGACGAATCGCTTCCAAATAAGCTCATAGAGCGCATAAAGCTGCTTATCTTCCGCTTCCAGAAATTTGCGAACCGATTTCGGATCGTTCTTAACCGATGTCGGGCGAATCGCTTCGTGCGCTTCCTGCGCATTGCGCGCGGCTTTCGTCTTCCGTTCCACGCCGACATAGCTCGGCGAAAAATTCGTGGAGATATACCCGATCGCCTCTTCGCGCGCTTCCTGCGAAATCCGCGTCGAATCGGTTCGCATATAGGTAATGAGGCCCGTGAGTTCCTCGCCAAGCTGAACGCCTTCGTAGAGCCGCTGCGCGAGCGCCATCGTGCGGCGCGGATTCATCCTGAGTTTGCTCGATGCCGCCGCCTGAAGGGAACTCGTGATAAACGGCTGCGGCGGATTCTTTTTTACTTCCCGCTTCGTGACCGAAGCGATGCGGAACGTCTTCTTCCGCACATCACCCATGTAGCCGCGCGCAGTTTGTTCATCGCCGATGAAGGTGGACTTCTCCGCTTCGGATAGATCCTGCGCGCTGCCTTCGGGATTTTGAATGGAAGTTCCATCCACCGAAACGAGCCGCGCATGAATTGGGAACTCGGTTGATTCGGTCGAAAAATCAGCCCATAAGTTCCAATAAGCGATGGGCTGGAACCGCGTGATCGCCGCCTCGCGCTCGCAAATCAGCCGCAGCGCCACGGATTGCACGCGCCCGGCGGAAAGCGCTTCGGTGCTTTTGCCGATCATCGCTTTCCAGAGCACCGGCGAAACCTGGTAGCCGATGATGCGGTCCATCACGCGGCGGGCCTGCTGCGCCTCGAAAAGCGGCGTATCGACATCCCGCGGATGCTTCATGGCTTCGGTGATGCCGCTTTTCGTGATCTCGGTAAAGAGCACGCGCTTGATGTTCCCATTTTTCGGCAGCACTTCGTTGGCCAGATGATAGGCGATGGCCTCGCCTTCGCGGTCCGGATCGGTCGCGAGGAAGATTTCCTTCGATTTCGCCGCCAGGGATTTTAACTTGTCGATAATATCCTTTTTGCCCTTGATCGTCATGTACGTGGGCGCGAACCCGTGATCGACATCGACTCCGAGCTTCGATTTGGGCAAATCCTTGACATGGCCGACCGAGGCCTCGACCACATAGCCCGGACCCAGATATTTATTGATGGTTTTCGCCTTCGCCGGCGATTCCACGATAACTAATGACTTAGCCAACTATACTTTTCCTTATGATAATTAGTGCGACACCAATTTGCCGCCAACATAAGAGGAACAAAAGAGAATTCCGCAAGGGCACAAAGTTTCAATATGACAACGTTTGACTTTGAATGATCCTAAAAGGCCAATTCTTTAGGCAAACAGGAGGCAAACAGCTGCCGATCGTGTGTGTGTGAATTCATAATTCATTGAAAACGATCGAAATCGCTCAAAATCGCCAATTCGAGTTCCGGCGTTCATGAACAGCATCCTTTGATTTTTCAATGAGCATTGCCTGATGATGATTGTGCTCCAGATAGGTGCCCATCATTACCCTCGTAATATAATACCTCGTTGCGCCGAAAGCTTCAAAATCGGAAAGATTTAATATTGCGGGTAGCTGCGTTTTCAATCGAGGGATTCGGCACGCTTTAGTGAGCGTTATCTCATAGTGAACTAAAACCACTACAAAGTGGGAATGCTTTGAATTCACCTAGTATAGTATGAAACGGGATACAAAAAACGAAATCAGCACGATCAATTCGGCTTATAGGCTCCAGATGAAGCGAAAGCTTGAAGCGCGGAGGAACAGCGAGGAACGTCGTTCGAAGGGGCCCGGATGGTCGCATGGTGGAGCATTCGCATCCATGGGTGAACCGAAACCCTATCCGGCGCCACTTCCCGGACAACCACCGAAGGGTGCCGAATATTGGCAGGATAATGAGGCGGGATAGGAGTTGTTCTGGTAGCTTTGGGTTTCATTCATGGCTAGGATGACTTCGTTTCAGGAAATTCGGACATATTTTCAAAATGGGGTTCAAGACTCTTATTCCATCGTAATAGGCTTAGGTCATGCTCAATCGCCTCTAAGTCAGCCTCGGAAATTGCGTGCGGATTCGGATCGAATGCAAAATGAAACCGATTCAATTCCTCGTTAGTCGCTATTGCCCACAATGCTCTCGACGCGAAACCGTCATGTATTCCGTGAGCATACATTGCCAATTTGAGAAGATTAGTGGTGGGATCTCCGTCGTATCGTTCTTGATAAAAGAGGAATGTAAAACCGATGTCTCCGATTTTTTGATAACGCTTTAGAAGCAAGACATCTTTCGCGTCCTGCGGATTCAGGGATCGAAATTCGTCGTACTTCTCGAAAAAAGCTTTTGCAAACATGCGCCGTTCAAGTCTTGAAAGCAACATTAAAGGCTCCGCGATGACCCAACCATCCTGGATCGGCGCTAACTCGCGTTTGACAAGTTCGTCGATAAAATAACTTTTTCTATTCTCTTTGTCCCGAGCAATCTTCCGAGAATCAGATATGAAGTTGTCCCAAGCACCTTCAATATCAAACATCGCGACCGATGCGCTGCCAATATCTGGCATCTTTCGGGCGTTAGTCAGATAGGTGGCCAATAAGTCTTTTTCTCGTCCTTGCAACATAATCTTGTCGAGGGAACGAAACATCTTCTCGCGCTCGACAAAATATCGGACAATATCTTTAATCGTGTCCAACTCGTTAAAGAACGTTTCAACCGTGTCCTTATTGATAATGCTAATAAACTGGTCGTTTCCAGTTTTTCGAGCTGCCTCATAGTATTCTTCACCCTCTCCAAGGTTGGCGACCAAACGAATGACCTGCATAATCCCGGCGGTCAGAATTTTTACCATGCCGCGTGTAGGGTGCTTGACAACGACATCTCGATTTGAATGGAATAACTTACGTTCTGCTCCTTGAATTTGCCGAACTGCTTTTTCGATAGTTTTTCGGTGATACCGTTCGTGGTTACCCTTGAATTCGTAATTCTTAATCGAGATGAGAATCAGCGTGTCATCAAGCCAGATGAGTAAATCAACAATTTCTTTCTTATCGCCCTCTTCATCGCTAGGATTGGGAAAGCACCAATGCGAGAGGTATGATCTATCCGCTAAACGATGCACGAATTGCTCGCCCTCAGTTCCTTTATCAGTGGACATATTATTTCAAAAAACGGATCGCGCAGAGCAAGTGTGCCGCAAAAATCGCCCGCTATCGGCGGAAGAGGCGAATGCCCGCACCGTCGCGAAGCAGAGAAAAACAAACACCCACGTCTTCATGCCGCTTGAAACAGGGATTTAATTTGCTTGCGTTCGGTGGGGATTGAAAATTGACCTATTTTTATCGGCCCCTGGCAACGTTGTTCGCGCGCGGCCTGTTACCGACGCGACGAATGGACGGGCTTCTACTCGATACTGTAACGATGCGCTTCGGCGGACTTGTGGCGGTCGGCGATCTCAAGGCCGGGATCGGGCCGCACGATTTGGTCGGCCTTATCGGTCCGAACGGCGCGGGCAAAACGACCGTCTTCAATATGATTACCGGCGTCTATGCCCCGACGGTTGGCGAGGTCCGGTTCCAAGGCGAGCGGCTCAATGGCCTCAAGCCGAACGAGATTAGCCATCGCGGCATCGCCCGGACGTTCCAGAATATCCGGCTTTTTCATGGCATGAGCGTCTTCGATAATATCCGCGTTTCGCTTACGGCGCAGACGGGCTTCGGGCTTTTTGGTTCCATGCTTCGTCTCGGCGGATTTTATTCGAACGAACGAACGCTTACGAAGAAAATCGAGGAACTGTTGGAATTATTCCATCTCCGGGAAGCCCGTAACGAGCTTGCGACAAGCCTTCCTTATGGCGATCAACGGCGGCTGGAAATCGTCCGCGCCCTGGCGACGAATCCCAAGCTGCTTTTGCTCGACGAGCCGGCGGCGGGAATGAATGTGACGGAAAAGCAATCGCTCATGCACTTGATCGAACAACTGCGGGAACAGTTCCAAATTGCAATTTTGCTCATCGAGCACGATATGTCGCTTGTGATGGGAATTTGCGAGCGTATCCTGGTCCTCAATTATGGCCTGAAGATCGCAGAGGGGACGCCCGTGGAAATTCGGAACGATCCGAAAGTGATCGAGGCGTATTTGGGGGAAGTCTGAACCCTTCGGAGGGCTCGGGGCAGGCTATCGATTTTATGAGAATTGATAGATTAAGAAGAGTATCGTGCGTTTTCGGCCATCGAATGAATCTTTGAAATCTCTTGAAATCAAAGTTCCAACACTTGCTACGCTGCTCTTCGCCTGCGGACTGGCGTATGAGCCGCTGTATCATATCGCCCGGCACTCGCTGGCCTACTCCCTTATTCCGCAAGATGATTTCTACTACTATTACCTAACGGCCAGGCATTTTGCCGCCACGGGATTTTCCTCCTTCGACGGCATCGTTCCCACGAATGGTTACCATCCCTTATGGATGCTGGTGTTGGCGGGCCTGAGTCTCATCGCGCATGGAAAGGACACGACGACGTTCGTGCCGATGGAAATCGTCCAGATTCTCTCTGCCGTGGCAACTTCGGAACTGACACTGCACTTGTTTCACAGGCTTTACGGCGAACAGAAATGGGTTCCCGTTCTCGCACTGCTGGTTTCACTGCTGCTCACCGTGCTGATCTTTCTCAGCATGGAAACCGTCGTGGCGATTCCGCTTTATCTTCTGTTCGCACTGACGTCTTTGCGGATGCTGCAGCCAGACAGCGGGCAGAAAAAGGCGTTTCTGTGCGGGTTAGCCGGAACTGCCCTATTCCTTGCCCGGCTCGATACGTTGCTTGCAATTGGGCTTGTTTTCGTCTTGCTTCTATTCTATCGAGCCAATACGTGGAAACTTCCTGCATTCAGCATTGGACTCCTGCCTGTCGCCGGATATTTTATTCTGAATAAAATTATTTTCGGCGGGTGGCTGCCGGTTAGTGCGAAGGTGAAGGAACTTGGCGGCTTTCATCTTTCGCTTCTGTCGATCGGTGTCATTTTCACACCGCGTGGATCGCTCTACGCCGCGCTTACGCTCGCAGGTCTTGTCCTCGCGGGTGTCGATCTGCGGAAGCGCGATGTTCGGGCTGGCGTGCGGTTCGTTTTATTTGCGTTCCCGGTGCTTTTTGCGTTGGTGCTCGCGCTCCGGCTTTCGTGGCCGGCGTATGTGTGGTACTTCTATCCTTATCCCATCGCGGCGGGCGCGGCGTTGCTGGAATTGAGCGAGCGGCTTCCTCGGAAACTCGGCGGGTTTTTCGAACGCTTCGCGAGCGTGGGAATGATTGTGATTCTCGCAGTGGCGGCTTACGTACTCTATCGCGATATTCCGGGGCTGACGACTCGCCTTAATCTCGTAGAATCCGAAACCAGGGCCCAACCAAATATATATCTTCACGCGTTGGGAATCAAACCATTTACCGATGCGCATCCCGGCCGCTATGCCATGGGCGATCGTGCTGGCCTCACGGCATTTATCACCGGCCAGCCAATCTTGCAAATCGAAGGGCTTGCCGCAGATGAACCATTGGTGGACTCCATTCGGGCACGATCGGACTTACTTTCGGTACTCAGGCATTATGGGGTGCGGTACTATATCGTCTCTTATCCGCTCGATGAATTTGACGAGCATGATGCCAGTTGGAACCTTTATGAACCGCACAAGCAAGAAGTGCTGCCATGGATGCCGATGATGCACGGCCGGTTCTACGCGCCGGAAGTATTTCGGTTCCCGCTGTCGCTCGGCGAGAAGCTCACCGCGCAGGATTCCTCGCGATGGGTTACTCGCATCCTCGATATTTCGAGAGCGCGAGAAGATACGGCGGGGACAAATTGAACGCTGGATTGTTAGTTCTGTTGATGTTAGCGCGCGCTCAAAACTATTCCTCAGCGAAATCGGCTTATTTGGCGTAATCCAGGTCCATGCTTCATATTCAAGATCTGCACGTATCCTATGGCGAAATCAAGGCGCTGAAAGGCATCTCGCTGGATGTGCCGGATCATGCGATCGTCACGCTTATCGGCGCGAATGGCGCCGGCAAAACGACGCTATTACGCACCATCTCCGGCCTGCTCAAGTCGCGTTCCGGATCGATTCAATGGAATAATCGTGAGCTGACGCACGTGCCCGCGCACGATGTCGTGAAGCTTGGCATTGCGCAAGCGCCCGAAGGCCGGATGATTTTCGCGAATCTCACGGTGCTCGAAAATTTGCGCATGGGAGCCTATCTTCGCAAAGATAACGATGGAATTAAAACAGATATGGAGCAATGCTTCACAATCTTTCCACGCTTGAAAGAACGGCTCGCGCAGCCGGGAGGAACGCTTTCCGGCGGCGAACAGCAAATGCTGGCGATTGCGCGGGCGCTGATGTCCAAACCGAAGATGCTGCTGCTCGATGAACCCTCGCTCGGCATCGCGCCGAAATTAGTCCGTACGATCTTCGAAAATATCGTCGAGATCAACCGGACGCTTGGCGTAACGGTATTGCTCGTGGAGCAGAATGCAAACCTCGCGCTTGCGATCGCACACTCCGGCTACGTCTTGGAGACGGGCAAAATAGTTCTCTCGGGGCCTGCCAAAGAATTAGCCCAAAACGAGGACGTGAAACACGCCTATTTGGGAACCGCATAGTGCGGGACGCATGATCCATCATGCTGCTTTAGCATGTCACTCGCCGTTATGTCCACTTCGACTCAGGATAAAGGAGTTCTTTCCCCGGCAACGCCGGAACTTCCGGCCCAGGCGGGCGGCGTCGGTGCCAGGGCCGTTCGCGGGGCGGCGCTGCTCACCGGCGCAACATATATATCGATCGTACTCGGGATTGCGGCACGCAAAGGGATCGCTCTCTTGCTCACACCGGCGGAGGTGGGCGTTTATCAGGCTGCGTTGAGTTTTACGGATCTTGTCATAAGCTTTGCCGCATTTTCGTTCACCAGCGCGATCATCAATGTGCGTGATAATCTCGTCTCGGAGCCGCTCCCGAATTTAAAAGAGAACGTCTTTATTCTCACCGTCGCCGTGCATGGATTTTTTACGGTGCTTGCGATGGCG
This sequence comes from uncultured Bacteroidota bacterium, assembly GCA_963702215.1. GTDB lineage: Bacteria > Bacteroidota > Ignavibacteria > Palsa-1295 > Palsa-1295 > PALSA-1295. The sequence continues at coordinate 2,118,744 of OY969726.1, read as the reverse complement.
TTGGGATTGTTTTCGCTTCCCAAAACGCATGGCGTTATTCTCGCAGCGCTCATTGGGGTTTACGCGGTCCAACGATTTCTTTCCTCGCTCGATACGTTTTACACGCAAATCCTCGAGAGGGAATTATCCTATTCGAAGGTTTCGCGCGTCACGCTCATTGCAAATGTTCTTCTGCACACGTCCTCAGTGCTATTCGCGCTTATGGGCGGCGGCGCGTGGGCCATTCCGATTGCGACGGTGCTTTCAACCATTGTAGGATTAGTCCTCGATCGGCATTTTGTCAGAAAATCCGGCCTTGGCACGCTTAGAAAACATCCGTGGAAATACTACGACCGCGGCACGGCGCGCTGGCTCTGGCGATTCGGAACGAAAGTGTTGTTCAATCGCGTGTTCGAAAGCTGGCTCTTCAAAGTGGATAATGTGTTGGTGGCGTATCTGTTTGGCTCGTTCTATCTGGGATACTATGCGCAGGCGTTTTCGATTGCGCTCCTGCCTGCAACGGCCGTGGCGCCGATCGTGGCCCGCGTTTCGATCGCCACCTATGCCGAAATCCAGCATGATCGCAGCATGCTCGAGCGTGCCTTTGCCATCACAAACTTCTTCTTGGTGAGATTGCTGATTCCCGCCACGATCCTTATAGCATTTGAAAGCAAAGATATTGTGCGCGTTTTTCTCTCTTCGAATTGGGGTGGCGTGGCCGAGCCGCTTACCGCGCTCGCGGGATTGGTTCTCACCGTCCCGCTTTTCGAAAATGCCAAAATGATTTTGGGTGCGACGCTCAAGCTTGTGGAAATTTCCGTCATTCGCGGGCTGCAATTGCTTACCTTAGTCGTGTTGATCGCGGCATTCCAGTGGGGTGGAATCCTCTATATCGCGATGGCGGTCTCGTTCGTCAACGTTGCGGGGTATATTGGAATGCTTATCTATCTGCGGCGAATCGTAAATCCACGTTGGAGCGAAACGTTCGTCCTGCCGGTAATCATTGGAACGATTGTCGCACTGGCGGTGAGTTTCGTGCTGGATCCAGCACTCGCGAGTGCGCTGCCGCCCGCGATCGGCATTGGAATTCCACTGCTTCGTCTTGTCATCTTTGGGGCAATTATTTTAGTGGCATGCCCGCTAATCGAATATCCCTTCCGCCGAAAACTTTACCGCGAGCGATTAGGCGAAGTGTATGGAAAACTCCGAGCCGTGTAGCCGTGACTTTAAAGTCAAGGCGCAAGCGTGCTGTAGTAATCTTCAAACGAGTTCAGCCCATTACGGTATGATAACCGTCAGCACGTTGGATCGTGGACCTGGGCTGATGAGGCGATTCACATTATCGACGGGGTCAAAATAGGTTCCCAGGCATTCTGGAAACCAATTGCGCCAATTGCTATAACCATTGGCGTCACATGCAGAAACATAGATAGTATCACCAGAACGAATACCCGCCTGATGAATCGACTCGACTGAGAAGGAAAAAGACGATCCTGTATCATTCGCTGCCTCGCGACCCAGACCGCCAGAACAGAGTTCCGACAGGAAGTGCGCATCGCCAGGTTGTGTATTGGAAGCTTTGTCAATAAATACATAAGGAACGCTCGATCCTGCTTTGATCGAAAGCATGGTTCCTCCATTGGTGACCGAAGCTCTGGATAAGATTGGAGTATCGGTTGGGGCTACTCCAAGAGTCATCGGATCAATGTGCGCGATGCCCGGGCCTTCAACGGTAATACCGTAGAAGCGACAAATGCCGTAACCTGCCTTAGAAACAACCACATCGTAATTGCCGCCTTTTATATTATCAATCCGCCAGAAACCAGTGGAATCCGTTTGGGTGGTGAAATTCGTACCATCGAGTGCGACGGATACCCCCTCCGAATTACTATCAGGAGAGCCCGTAGTACCATCGATCGTTACTGCACCAGTCAGCGACCCGTCAGTTACATCCGAAGCCACTGAGGTTGATTTGCAACTGCAGAACCAGCAGCATGAAGCCAAAAGAACGAAGAAAGACGGTAAATTTATAGATGTCTTCATACTCATGCCCGTTAAGATTAATCGAACTCTAATGAATACATCCAAACTAAAGTTCTTCCGAAAGAGTTAGCCCGTCCTGTGGTGCTTTGACCGATAGCTTGCCGCCACGAGTCCGCCCTGATCGTTGCCGAGCAGAGGACGTTAAAGAATGAGCTAAAGCGTCGATGCTTCATAGAGTGTTATAACCGGAGCGTCGGCCATCATTGGTCGCCTCCGGTTTTTTGCATTTATGGCTGAAAATAATAATATTATCGTCACCTACGATCCGCTGAAGGAATTCCTCGCGCATTATGCCGATGCTAAATCGACCAAAAGCGAGGCGGTTTCCTATGCCGGAATGACGATCGAAGAGAAGCTGAAGCAGCGCATCATCGATGGGGATAAACTTGGCTTAGACGACGACTTGCGCGAAGCCCTTGAGCGATATTCCGCGCTCGAAATCGTCAACGATATTTTGTTGGGCGGCATGAAGGTCGTGGGTGAACTTTTTGGCGCGGGCGAAATGCAGCTTCCTTTCGTGCTGCAATCGGCTGAGACGATGAAAGCCGCCGTGAAATTCCTGGAACCCTTCATGGAGAAAGTGGAGGGGGAGCAATCCAAAGGCGTGATGGTACTTGCAACGGTGAAGGGGGATGTGCATGACATTGGCAAGAATCTCGTCGATATTATTCTCACGAATAATGGTTACCGCGTCGTGAATCTTGGAATTAAAGTTGCGCTGGAGCCCATGCTCGAAGCGGTAACGCGAGAGCATGCCGATGCGCTTGGAATGTCCGGCCTGCTCGTAAAATCCACGGCCATCATGAAGGAAAATCTCGAAGTGATGGAATCCCGCAACATTCGAATTCCCGTGGTGCTTGGCGGCGCGGCGCTTACGCGAAAATTCGTCGAGAAAGATTTGCGCGCGCTCTATCATGGCACGCTTTCGTATGCGCAGGATGCGTTCGACGGGCTGCACTTTATGGAAGTGCTGAAGAATCCATCCGCAAAGCATGCGGCCTCCATCGAGCCCACGGTCCCTACTGCCAAAGCCGATGACTTTGAAGAAGAACTTGACAATGCCACCGGCGCCGAATCGAAAATCCTGATGGCGAACCGCGCGCTGCCGTGGCTCCAGCATCCGAAGCAAACGACGGATGCCGCCGAAAAGAGTGTGGAATTGGAGGCGATGGAAGAAGCCATCGCCGAATTCCCGATCGCGATTCGCAAAGTGGAAATGGCGGAAGGTACGGAGAAGCTCGTTCGGACGAGCGCCACGCCGCACGATAATCCGGTTCCCACGCCGCCATTCTGGGGCTCGCGCGTGGTAGAGGATATTAAGATCGAAAAGGTTTGGGAATATTTGAATGAAGTCGCGCTTTTTCGCGGGCAGTGGCAGATGAAGCGGGGCAAAAAATCACCGGAAGATTTTGCCAGACAAATCGAAGAAGTGGCGCGGCCCAAGCTTCAGGAATTGAAACTCCGCGCCAAGCGCGATAGAATGCTGGTTCCTAAAGTGGCATACGGGTATTTCCCGTGTTGGTCCGAGGGGGAGGATTTGGTGGTATTCCGCCCTCGCGGCCTATCGGACGGATCCGTCCGATCAGACCGATCGTTTCCGATAGAGGATCTGCGAGAATGGCGGCGCTTTACGTTCCCAAGACAGCCTACCGCGAGAAGGCTGTGTCTGTCGGACTTTTTCCTTCCCAAAGAGGAAGCCGTTCGCCGCAATCAGCCGGATGTCGTGGCGTTCACCGCCGTTACGGTAGGCCGCGAAGCGAGCCGCTATACCAAGCGCCTCTTCAACGCGAATGAATATACGGATTATCTTTATCTCCATGGCCTTTCGGTCGAAACGGCGGAGGCGCTGGCGGAATACTGGCACAAGATCGTCCGCACCGAGCTTGGTATTGTGGATAAGGATGCGCCGGAGATCACGCGGCTCTTCAGCCAGGGCTATCAGGGTTCCAGGTATTCTTTTGGCTATCCTGCATGCCCGAATTTGGAGGATCAAACGAAGCTCTTCGATCTCATCCGCCCGGAGCGCATCGACGTTACGCTCACGGAAGAATATCATCTGGAACCGGAACAATCGACGACGGCCATCATCACGCACCATCCGGGTGCGAAATATTTTTCGATTAAATAGCGATCGAGAAAGCTTCCGTTGGGCCGTGCTCCGGCACTCTTCCGGGGCAATTCCGGTTGGGCCGACTTCACATTTTTCCTGATAACAGTATGAAGAAATTTGCAGCATATTTAATTACATTCTCTTTTGCAATTACCCTTGCAAATCTTGCAGCCCAGGCGCAATCCAAATCATTTGAAGGCACCATAACCTGGAATATGGTTATGGCCCAATTGGGCGGGGACACGATTCCGATGACGATGAATTTCAAAGCTGGTAACATCGAACAAGAGATGAGCATGCCGCAGGGCGCGATGAAAATGTATATCGTGAAAGCCAATAACACGCGAAAGTTCTATATTGTCATGGGAGGAGCAATGGGCATGACGATGGATTTACCCGATTCGACACCAAAGAGCGCCGCAACCAGCGCGGCGGCATCGCAACTGGTGAAGACCGGCAAGAGCGCGACTATTGCAGGACACCACGCGGATGAATACCTCCTCAAAGGAGCTAGCCAGGATCTTTCCGTTTGGGCCAGTTCTGACTTTCCAAAAGAGCTGCGCGAAAGCATGGCGAACTCCATGAAAGATCAGCCCCATCAGGACGAGGCTACTTCGGGTGCATTCAAAGAACTTGCTTCGAAGGGGTTAATGCCAGTTAGGGTCGTGATGTCCCAAAACGGCCAAACGGCGATGTCGATGGAACTTGTCAGCTTCGAGCAAAAATCGCTTCCGGATGCACTGTTTGTTCCACCCTCGAATATTCAATACCGCCCGATGCCAACCCAAATGGGGCAAGGCGGTGGCGGAATGCAGGGAGACAACTAAAGCTTACTCCTTAACAGGAGAACGGATAGTGGATAGAGGATAGTTAGCAATCCTCTATCCACTTTTCACTTTATTATTGTGGCGCTCCAGATTTATAATACGCTCACTCGCAGGAAAGAACTGTTCGAGCCGATTCATCCCGGCCGGATCGGCATGTACTTCTGCGGCCCGACGGTTTATGGCGACGCGCATGTCGGCCATGCAAAGGCATACATTACGGCGGACATCGTGAACCGCTATCTCCGCTTCCGTTATCCCGATAGAAAAGTTACTTACGTCCAGAACATCACCGATGTAGGCCATTTGACAAACGATGCGGATGAGGGCCAGGACAAGCTCGAAGTTCAATCGCGCAAAGAAAAGCGGCATCCCATGGAAGTTGCCGAATTCTATACACGGCGCTACTTCGAAGACATGGATGCGCTGAATATTATTCGTCCCGACATTTCCCCGCGCGCCACCGGCCACATCATCGAGCAGATCGAGCTTATTAAAGAACTGGTAACGAAAGGCTATGCGTACGAAGCCAACGGGAACGTTTATTTCGATGTCTCGAAAGACAAAGAATATGGCAAACTCTCCGGACGCAAAGCGGAAGAGCAAGCGGCGAGTGGCCGCGTGGAAGAACGTTCGGATAAACGCTCCCCCCAGGATTTCGCGCTGTGGAAACGCGCGGAGAAGAATCATATTTTGCAATGGCCCTCGCCGTGGGGCATGGGGTTCCCGGGATGGCATATCGAGTGCTCTGCGATGTCGATGAAATACCTCGGCGATTCCTTCGATATTCACGGCGCGGGACTCGAAAATTCATTCCCCCACAATGAATGCGAAATCGCGCAATCCGAATGCGGAACCGGCCATGAGCCATTCGCGAAATACTGGATGCACAACAACATGGTTACCACCGGTGGCGTGAAGATGGGAAAGTCGCTTGGGAACTCGGCGTATTTGCGGGATTTGATTCCAGTTTACGGAGCGCTGCCGCTTCGGTTTACGATTTTGCAATCGCATTATCGGAGTACGACGGAATTTACGCCTGAAGCGATCATCGCGGCCGATGCAGGGTATCAGAAGTTATTGGGAAGTTATCGTCGGCTGACCGAAATGGCGAAAGGAGGAGGAGCGGCTCGAGTGGATAGTGATAATTCTCTGGTTCAGGCATCTGTAGAAGCCATGGACGATGATTTCAACACGGCCAAAGCATTGGCTGTCCTCTATGAGCTCTCAACCGAAACCAATAATGCGTTGGCCTCTGGCATTCTGGAACAGAACCAGAAATTGTTGGCCATATGGGATGCCATTGCCGGAGATATTCTCGGCATTCTTCCGACCGATCCGTCGGACCGGACAGATTCTGCCGGTAAATTCGAGAGTGTTATGCAATTAGTTCTCCGCCAGCGCAAAGCCGCACGTGACCGCCGCGATTTTGCCGCGAGCGATGCCATCCGCAAAGAGCTCGAGGAAGCCGGAATCGTTCTCGAAGACACGAAAGAAGGCACCACGTGGCGGCTGAAATGATTTGAGCGATTGTAGTGTACTACTAAATCATGAGAGCAGATAAATACACGGGGGTTATTCAGGAGGAGGATGGAGGATTCGTTTCCCTCTGTCCGGAACTCGATATTGCGAGCCAGGGCGATACGGTGGAAGAGGCGCTTCGGAACTTGAAGGAGGCCGTCGAATTGTTTTTGGAGTGCGCGCCAGCGGAAGAGGTTGTGCGGCGAGAACATCAGAGTGTGTTCGTGACTCAATTCGAAGTGGAAGATCACTCGACAGCCGAAATCCATGCCTAAACTCGGAGTGTTTTCGGGTTCCGAAATTTGCGAGATACTGGAGGCACGGCTTCCGAAAAGTCCGGCATCGCGGCGGCAGCCATGTCATCATGCAGAAAGTCGACGCAGGCAGGGCAATTACGGTTCCCGTGCCCTTGCATAAATGGGTCAAGATTGGAACGCTGCAGTCGATTATCCGGCAATCTGAGTTGCCGAAAGAGTTATTCTTAAAATGACACGATCATTGGCCCTGGAACCGCGCGTCCGGCATTCCTATCCCAAGCTCTACTTCAAACGCGAGCTGGCGGGTTACCGCTCGCCATACTCCGATCCGTTCGAATATCGTTCCATCCTCAATGCTCCGATTCCCGATGACGTGTTCGCGGTCATTGCTTCCACGGCGCATCGGAGGGATATCTCGGATCTCCTCGAAGTGGGCAAGCAGGAATTTGACTATCTCGTCCGCTGGGCGGAGGATGCCTTCGATCCGCGCGTGTGGTGGCTTGCCTATCTTGATGGAACGATTGCCGGATTTGTGTTTCCGCAAATTTATCCTGATGAGAAGCGATTGGGATCAGTATGGCACATCGGCGTTTTGCCGGAATTCCGCGGAAAAGGATTTGGCAAAATCCTTCACGCCCGCGCATTAGAAACCCTGCGCATACTTGGCGCAGAACGTTATACTGGTTCCACCGAACCTCATAACGAGGCCATGCTGCGCGTCTTTCGCTCGAACGGCTGCTATTTCTCAAGCCTTCGCATTATCGAAGAATTCGACAATGGGACAGGGCGGGCGCTGGTCTAAGAATGAGCACTATCCCACATTCACCTGAAACAGCACGCCTAATCCATAGGTGACAACGGCGACGATAATACCAACGATCATCATCTCCAACCCGGATCGCCACCAGGAGCGAACCGTAACGATGCTCTTCGCAGCGCCGACTAAAAAATGCGCGAGGATAGAAACCGCGAAGCTGGCAATCACAGCGGCGAGGCCCGACCAGAAAAAGAACGGGATAAGAGGGATGAACGCGCCGACGAGCGTGGAGAGTCCTCCGGATGCCAGCGAGCGCACCGGGCTTGGGAAGGATTTTTCGGAGAGTCCCAGTTCCTCCGCGCCCATAATTTCTAAGAATTCGTCCGGGCGCTCCGAGAGCCGTTTCGAGAGTGCATCGGCCTCTTCCTCGCTCAGACCGCGCAACTGGTAAATAAGCGAAAGTTCCTCGCGCTCTTCCTCGGGATTTTCTTCCATCTCCTTACGCTCCCGCTGCATTTCGCCTTCAAATACTTCCCGCTGGGATTTCGCGGCAAGATAGCCGCTCGCGCCCATAGAAACAGAGCTTGCGATGAGTCCCGCGAACCCGGAGAGCAAGACGAATTTGGTCGAGGCTCCGCCGGCAACGTCCGTGACGCCGGCAATGCCGCTAACAATTCCGAAGATGGCGCTCAATCCATCGTTTACGCCATAAATGGCATCCGCCAGCCAGGAACTACTTCGCACATGCCAGCGCTCGCGGCGAAACAGCCCCTCCAATTTCGAGCGCGTCTCGCGGTCAGGATGGCGTGTCTCGCTCGAATACATCGAGCGAAGGACGTGCGCATGCACCTCCTCTTCCTTCTTTACCTCTTCGATTTCGCGAATAAGTTCCTCGTCACTCACACCCGCGATCATCTTCGTGTAAGCGCGCTCGGCAGCATCCTCATCGGCTTCCATGCGGCGGAGCACACTTTCGGTGTCGAGCGACTTTATGAGCATCCGCTTATATTGTAGCGACATTCGCGAAGGCTCGTCCACTTTCGCTCCCAATTCAATGAGCCGTGCTTTCCACCGTGCGGCGTGCTTCTCTTCCTGCGCCACGAGCTTCAGCAGCACGGCGCGCTTTCGCTCGTCGGGTTCCCGATCTGCCAGCGCGCGGTATTGCTCCGCCGCCTCGCGCTCGGCCCGGTAATTTTCTTTGAGGACTTTTATGGTGTAGGTGTTGCTCATTCGTTACTCTTTAACAAACGGCAGGGCGTTCCGATTACCAAAAGCATCCGTGACGATGCATTCGTAAATTCCCGCCGGAATATCGCGCAGGTCAAGCGTTGCCGTGTTCGAAAGTGTTTCAGTCTGCGTCACTTTGCGGCCCAGCATATCTTCGATAAGAATGATCGCTTTGTCACGGCTTTTTTTATTGACTATGATTGTATTCGTCGCAGGATTGGGATAAAGGTACACATCATCCGTTATCTCGAGTGGAACAGAAATGCCGGCGGTTTCTCCATTTAGAACGTATTCGGGCGTAGAGCGGCTGAGTCCTTGCCTATTCTTCGCGGTAATCCAATATGTTTTTGGTTGTGCTTGGGTTACTTCGGCTGCTCCGAAAACCAGCCTCTGATAATGGTTAGGCGATGTCTCCTTCAGAGTGTCGCTGAGGAGCTTCGCATCGACGTGCGCCATAAGTACCACGCTCACGATAGAATCGGTTGGATCGTAGGGATCGGGGAACACATCCGCGTTAGCGGCCACCGGATAAGGATAATCGTTGAATACGGTTGCGGAATCCAACGGCGTATGCACAATCATCGGTCCCGCGCTCCAGGCATAATCGGCGAATGGAGTAAGGAACGAATAATCATCGGCCCACGTGGTGTACATCATGCCGCGCATGTTCGGGATGGTATCCATCGCAAGCCGCCACGCGCGGATGTTATTGGTGTTTTGAACATCGTAATACGGGCTTGTGATCTGCGAGAAACCAAGCTTGGAAAAGAAGCTGAGACTTTGCGACATGTAGGCGCTGTTCCAATTCACAATCGTAATATCCTTCGGTATAAGGTTCCAATCGCCGGAAAGATCGCCGTTGACAAGATAATAATTATTGTGAGCGTTATGGAGCGAATCGAACATATCGCTCCAATCGAACACTTCCGCGCCGGGATGCACTTCGTGCATGATCGAATCGCACTTGCGCACGTTATCCGCGAGCAATTGAGCAGGTGCGAGTTTGCGATTCTGACAGGCTGAATCCCAGTTCATCTCCCGAATTTCATCGTGGCTCATAAAATACTTTCCGGCGTGATATTGCGCATCCACAAGCGAGAGTTGGTCATGCAAAATCGAGTAGAGTGTGTCTTCTGACACGCACACCATCGTCGAGCCATCGCCGGTGGGATCGTTGATCGTGGGATTCGGGCGAATGAAATGCACTTGCACTGTATCGCCATGTTTGATCGGGCTTCCGGGCAGCACCGTAAATCCCGGCGAGGCGTGCCACGGATAGGTTCCCTCCGCCTTTTCCATCACGCTATCGACAAGCATGGCATAATCGCGACCCTCCACAAGATTCTCGGACTTTCCCGCGACCGTCACGGTTGGCATGTCGGATGGGCGCCGCAATAGATTGGTCATACCGGCGTCCTCGATCGCAAAATCATCCATCCATATCGTTCCCGCCGTGCCGCTCCACACGCCGCAATAAACATAGAGAGAATCATATCCAAGCGTGTTGAAGATGACGTTCGCCTGCTGCCAGCCGCTCGTCGTCGCCGGAACCGAAAATTGGGTGTAGGTGAGCGCTCGCGAATCGCTCCCGTGAAATCCGATGGCCATTAAATTAAATTCGCCCTGAAAACCCTGCGTCTTATACCACGCCGAAAGATGATACCCTTGATGTGGATTGCAAGTTAGTAGTTTGATAAAACGCCCGTTCGGCGTGGTATCCGAAAAATTCGTCGCTCGCGCGCTATAGCGGCCACTGTGAAAGGTCGTGCTATCGACAAAAATAGTGGGGTCGTACCAATTCCATCCGGGAAACTTGCCGTCCGAAGCATTCTCGAAATCGCCATGCGGCAAACTGACGCGCGGATCGCCAACGAGGCGCCCGGTATCGCTTTCGATATAATAGTTACACCTCGTTGGAAAGCCTTCGGCAAGATCGGGATCGTGGAAGAGAATTCCTTCCGACCAGCCGACGGGAAACATTCCCGGAATCAGTTCCACATTTGTTTTGGCCGAATACGCCTGCAACGAATCGACATTATAAAAATATGGCGGATATGAATTCTCGAAAACAGAGTAAATATTATTCTTGAAATCATTTTGCTGAAGACCGTTCAGCTTATGCGCGGCCATCGAATCCTCGATGCCTTCCAGTTCGGTCACCTGGCTATTCACGAGAAGGTTATGCCCGGAAAAAACCCAGCGGATGGGATAGTCCGGCCAATCGTTGATGTGAAGTGCAGGAATATCCCAGGTTGGCGCTTTTGTCGCTTTCAGTAACTGAACGAGTGTTGAAATTCCGTTGAACGTACCATCGGAGTCGGCACCGGCCACCAGAATGCTTGGCGAACTCACGTCCAGCAAATAGCCTTGCGCACGATTGATCGAGTCATGGAACCAAGCCGATTGCCTTATTAGCTCTTGTTGGATTGCCGATTCGTTCCGATCGCCAACGATAATAAGAATACCAAATCCGATTTCCCGATGATCACGTGTAACTTCAAGCGTATCACCGAGCAGCCCTCGTAATTCGCGTTGTAAATATGCGACTGCTCTTAGCGTCCCGGCCGTTGCATTGCTATCGATGAGAATGAACCGTTGGGGCGCGTTTGAAAAGTGGCAGCTTGGCTGACTCCTAAAATACGACACCTGCGGCCGCGGATGAAGCCCGGTCAGAAAATCGAGCGATTGCGCGTGGCCCGTGGAACTTGATAAGATCAGAAGGGCAAAAATCTTTTTTATCATAAGGAACCCAAAAATTGCCGTTTGCTAAAATAATTGCGAAGTACTACAGGGTCGGCCCCATTTGAAACGGTGGAGTGAAAACCGAAGTTCGGCGCGTATCCCATGAAAAATGGAACGCAGAATGAATCCCATATCCCGTCATCCGCTTTTTGGAAGCTGACCTATTAGTACAGCGATCTCATACGAAAGCATCATTGTCGCAGCACAGGTTAGAATAGTGATTGTAAAATAGGCCGTCGTGCAGGCAAGCGTTCGAAGAAGAAGCAGTGCTCCGCGATCGCGATAAAATCGGCGCAACGCAAAATAGAGGTAGCACAGAAAAAATATCTCCCCTATCGAAAACACGTAAATGTTACTAATAATAACGCTTGCGATCAAAACCGGAAGCGCAAAGGCAAAAAAATGGAAGGAGAAGATTAAATGCTCGCCATATAACTTGCCCCGCTTCCAGTACAGGAACTGTAAAATAAGTGCAAAGGCTGGGGTCGTGACCAGCAGCAATACATAGGGAGAAATTTCAAGGATAACGTGAAAAAGCGCATCGGCCTTGTGTTGGGCCGCCCCGCCCACAACGGGTCCCTCCGTTAATCCTAAATTAAATGAATAATGGTTTCCCTGATTTGTGATACTGACATTTGGGGCAACTTCGTTCCGAAGAAAATATCCCAACGCGAAAAAAGAAACAAACGCAACCAGCATGTAAAGCCGCACCGGCGCGAGATACCGTTTGCGCCGCCCGACGACAAATTCTTCTGTTAAAAAACCAGGCCGAACAAGCAGCGCAGGGATCGTCTGAAAAAATTTAGTGTCGAGGGAGACAAACTCCTGCACCACCTCGCGAATATAGTGGCCAACGGAGAATAGGTTCGGCTCGGCCTTCTCGCCGCACGCGTGGCAAAATTCACCGTGGATCGGCGCGCCACAATCGGGGCAATTTCGTTCGATGGCCGCCGTACCGCTCATGCGCTCCCAAACACCCCACGAATCCGATAAATCCCGGTTTTGGGCCATTCCTTTTTGCTTTGCCGATCTCGACGGAAGAAGGGAATCCGTGAACTCCCACAAAAATAATTGGTTTTAGGATGCCGCCTTCCAATTTCCTTCAATTTTCATTTTGAAGCATATTCGTCACTTTTGGCTTCTTTCACTTTGCCTCGGCCTTTCGAGCGCTGTTGCCGCTCGCTCCGGATGGGCACATCCGAAACATCCGAGACATGATAAACGGGAGACATCGCCAACGGTCGCGGCGCGGGATGTGCTCGAATCCGATCAGCCGCTCGTCGCCATTCCGGCCCAACTGCCCGATCAGGATTCGGCCGACGACCGCCCCTGCTTCACGCTCGATGGCCGCACGATGTATTTCGGTTCCAGAACGTGCCTCCAAAGACAAATGGCGCACTCCGGATCCGAATCCGAGTTGGAAATGGGATAGCGACCTTTGGAAACGGGAACTAACGGATAGCGGGTGGTCCGCCCCGATCAATCTTGGGCAGCCCATCAATAATTCCGGCGGCCAGCTAAATCCGACGATTTCGCCCAACGGCGATGTGCTTTATTATGTCGGTTCCAATCCGGTGTTGTGGGAAGCGCATCTTGTGGATGGCAAATTCGAACATCCCCAACCGGTTCCGGGGCTCCTGAATCAAATATACAATCGGCGCCAGTGGATCATGGCGAACTTCCACGATTCGATCATCAACCTGGTGAATCGGGAGATGCTCCCGGACAGCGATCTGAAGCTTCGCGCTCCCGATGCATGGGATTTGCATTGGCGCGAACATCTCGTCCGGCATTTGCAAACGCAGCAAGCGGCCGATTTTTACTCTATGATGATTCGCTGCGAATCCTCCATTTTTCCGGATGGAACGGATGCCGTCTTCAGCGAAGATTTTGGTAAGGCCGGTTCATACGGAATCGCCGGCAAGGGCGGTGAAGACTTGTATATCGTTCAAATCAATCGGAATGGCGCCTGGGATAGCGTAAAATTTTTCAATGGCGATATTAATTCGCCATACGACGAGACGTATCCATTTATCGCAGCCGATGGGCGCACGCTCTATTTTACATCCAATCGCCCATGCCCGACGTGCGGGATGGGAACCTGGGGCAAGCAGGATATCTACCGCACCTATTTCGATGGCGAACATTGGACGACGCCACAGCCGCTCGGCGCGCCATTTAATTCCCCGGAAGACGATTACGGTTTCTCGATTGGCCCGGATGGTAAGACCGCCTATTTCGTGAGCAATCGAGATGGGAAATCGCGGCTTTATCAAGTGAACTTGCGCCCGCAGGATTCCGCCATCGCGCCGAAGCCAGTCGTCATCTTGCAGGGAACCGTGACTGACGCAAAAACTCACAAACCGCTCGCCGCCACCATTTATGTGGACGATCTCACCGCCAACAAGCCCGATTTCAACGTGTACAGCGACAGCGTGACCGGGAATTACGTGCTCGCCGCCCGTCGCGGGCATCGCTTCGGCATTCAGGCTATAGCGCCGCACCATTTGCCGAATTCAGAACGATTTACGGTTCCAGCAGATGAGCCGTTCGATCGAACACAGCTCGATCTTGCGCTCGAACCTATTGCACTGGGCGCGTCGATGGAATTCAAGAATGTTTATTTCGATTTTGGCAAGGCTGATCTGCTCCCGGAAAGTAAATTGGAACTGAGTCGCGTCGTGCAATTCTTGAGAACGGCCGGAAATATTACTCTGGAGATCGGCGGACACACGGATGACGTTGGTTCCAACGAAGCCAACCAGAAGCTTTCGGAGGAGCGCGCCGATGCGGTGAAGACCTTTCTCGTGAGTAAAGGCGTGCCCGCACTGGAACTAAAAGCCGTTGGCTATGGAAAATCGCAGCCACTGGTTATGGGAACCACGGACGAAGATCGCGCGAAAAACCGCCGAGTGGAGATGACGATCACAAGTGAGTCGGATTAGGGATAGGGTTTAGGGTATAGGGTTCAGATTAATAGTATTCCTTGCAAACCACCATGGTTTTTCGCATTCGGGCATCTTGGCTCTTTCGGTTCGATTCAAAAACAAAATTCGAAACCATAACCTAAACTATCCCCTATACCCCAAACCCTATACCCTATACCCTATGCTAACAAATCGAACTATCCGCGGCATTTCACTCGCCTTCGAATGGGTCTCCGCCGGCCCGGAATTAATGGTTTTCCTCCACGGCGTCGGCGCGGACCGCACCGCGTGGGAACCGCAAGTAAAATTCTTCAGCCAACTGGGGTATTCGGTTGCGGCGATAGATATGCGCGGATCGGGCGAATCGCAAGCGCGTGATGAGAGGGGAATAGCACTGCCCATCACCATCGCCGATTTCGCCGCCGATGTTGATGCGCTCATCCACGATCTCGGCTTCGAGCGCGCGCACTGGGTTGGCAACTCGATGGGCGGCGTCATCATCATGGAAGCGTTATGCAACTCCCCCGCGTTTCCAAGGCGGGGGCCGGGGGGTGGTTATCTCACCATCGACAAAGCCATCCTCGCCAACACCTTCGCCAAATATCCCGATTCGCACTTGCTGCTGCCGCGCCCCGCTCAGGCGCTCAAAACGAAATCGCTCGCCGAATTCGCTCGGGAACGAATCCCTTTCACCCATCGACCAGATGTTGACGAGGCAACGCTCGAAGCCAGCATCCTCGCGATGGCTGGAAAGGATGTCGAAACCTATCTCGCAAGCTGGCGCGAAACCTGGAGCCACGATTACCGCGAAGCACTCCCACTCGCAACAAAAGACAAGGGAATCGATGTAATGGTCATCACCGGTTCCCTCGACAAAATCACGCCCCCCGCGCTCGGCCTCGAACTCGCCGGAATCATTCCCGGCTCTCATCATCACCAAATTGAGAATGCCAGTCATCTCTCCAATCTCGATCAGCCGGAGGAATTCAATCGGGTAGTGTGGGAATTTTTAAAAGGATGAAACTTAAGGATCTATCAAATCTCTCCGCTCTCCTCACAAAAGAGGAATCCGCCTCCCTCGCCAAAGAATCCGCCGCGAAGCACGCAAAGCGGCTCATGGGCGACGGACAGGAAGTCCGCGTCCTTCTCGATAAAAAAGCGAGGCGCGGCAAGGCGGTTACGGTTATCGAGGGCTTGCGGTTATCCACCGAAATGCGCGATAAGCTCGCGCGAGCGTTAAAGCAAAAATTCAGTGCCGGCGGCACCGCCGAGCAGGATCGGATCGAATTGCAGGGCGATCACGTCGCCAAAGTTGCGGAATATTTGAAAGAGAATGGGTTTAGCGTGAGGGCGCGGTAACCTTATCTCCCCCTTATCAGCCACGCATCCGAATGATCGACTTGTATTGCTTTTTGCCCTAGTGGAACGACATCCAAATAGAGCTGCACGTGCGTTTGAGGATAGTGGTATTCGAGTAGTGGATTCGTTCCATTCGGCATGGGATCGATGCGGAACCCATTTCCTGTGCCGGTTACTTCCGCGAGCGTTCCGCTGGGGGATTCACTAAAGTTCTGTTTGAAGAATGCGCCTTCAAATAGGCTATTGAGCTTAGAGTGCGCGGCCTTCCAAAGGCTATCGACATTCACATGCTTTATAATGCTATCGATATTCAGGCGTCCCCAAATGCTGTCGATGGTGTGTTTCAGTACTCCCCTTCCATCCATCTGGTGCATGATGCTATCGACATTCAGCTCTCGCATGAAGCTATCGAAATTTGTCCCATGCCAGATGCTATCGAGATAGTATCCGAGGGCCATGTTATGAATCGTGCTATCGAGATCGGCATGCCCAATCAGGCTGTCGGCATTCGGAATGCTATTCCGCTTCTCGATGCGGGTGTGAGCCGCCAGGCTCGTGGTGGCAAGGCAAAGCGTGAAGAAGAGAAGTGAAATTCCGAGCTTGTGCATGATTCTGCAAACCGGGATCATCCCGATTGATTCCCGTTCACGATTGCATACATTTTCACAGTGACGAACCGCCCGCGGCGCAGCTCGTAATCGCGGAAGATGCCTTCGAGCGTCATGCCGCAGCGTTCCATAACCCGGGCGGAGCGCTCATTTTCGAAATCGCAGGTGGCGGCCACACGGTGCATCCCCATTTCCTCGAAGGCGAAGCGAATCATCTCACGGACGGCTTCCGTCATATAACCCTTGCCCCAAAAATTGCGGTTTAGCATATAGCCGATTTCCGTGCGGTGATGGTTCGGCTCAATATGATGAAAGTCGCAGCCGCCAATAAGCCCGCCGTTGTTTTTAAGTTCCATCGCAAACCCAATCGACTTTTGTTCCACAAAATCTTGTGCGCTCATTTGAAGAAATACCATCGTATCTTGAATCGACTGTGCGGTCGGCCAGATCATGTATTCGGTGGCGATCGAATCGGAGGCATACTCGAATATCGCATCCTTATCATCCATTCGCCGCGGTCGAAGAATGAGCCGCTCCGTCTCGAGGACGGGATGCGTCTCGAAAAAGCGCGAAAGATCGGGTGGCTCAAAAACAGTATCAGTTCCACGAAATTGCATGCAATAGATTAAACCGGTTCTTTCCGTTTTCGTGCCGAGCCAGCCCGGAGTCTTGCGCGCATTCCGCGTGTTAGCGCCTCGCAGATGATTATTCGCACCCCGAACCTTCTGCATGATCGATCATGCGCGTTCGCCTTCGCCTTTTTTCTCACTACCGCTTTAAACCTAAGCGGGCGCGCGCAGCATCTTGTCAATACTGCGACAATGCCGCTGCAAAAAGGCGTGGGCGCCGAAAATCTTTTTCGTATAGCACGCGTCACCGAGGATACGCTCTACAAGCTCGATGAAGCCCGCGCCGTAAAGCAGATGGATGCCGATCCCGATGGCTCCCGCTGGTACGTCGTCGATGAATTCGCGCATTGGCAATACATCACGATCGATGGCCATCAGTTCCCAACGCGTTACCACGAAATTTCCGCGACTGGCACGCGTATTAGTCCCCACGGAGATTTCTTGTTATGGACCGGCCTGCTTCACCACTACACGGAATACGATTTCGATTCCACGACTGCCGATCTCTATAAAGATACCTCGCTCCTGTTCCACGCGGTGAGCGATTATCCATTGCTCGAATTTTCGCATACCGGGGAAAACTGGGCGGCGGTTTTGCCGGCCGCGCATTTTGGCCAAAAGGCGCCCGGGGATTTTATTTTGGTCGATGGAACTCCGGTTCGGCAAGGCGCGCCGTATCCGCACCAATTCGCCTTTTCCCACGATGAGCGGCACTGGGCATACCGCACGACCGACGGCCTGAATGAACGCCTCATGACCGACCGCTCCGATTCCGCCGTTTTCCTCTACAAATGGCCCACACCCTCGGCCACCTCGACCTACGATGCAACGATTTGGCGCTACACGCCGGATGTGACCGTCAACCACAAACTCTTCGAGGGCCGCGATTATGATTATGGGTTCGCTCACGTAGCGGAAGTGGAAAAAACGGCTTACTCTTCGCTGGCTGCCGATACGCTCCGCTACTATGTCAATTTCAATGGGCATAATCAGGGGCTTCACCGCTGGGTGAATGAAATTCTGATCGATAGCACCGGGCAGCACATCGCTTACTTCGCCTGCGATCCAAAGGTGACGAAAAAAGGACAGGACGAGCGGCGCGGGGTGGTCGTTTACGATGGAAAAATTGCCGGAGGGCCGTATCCCGGCGTAACGGCGTTATATATGAGCCCGAGCGGAGAGCATATCGCCTATTCGCTCGATCTGGCGTCCGCGAAATTTTATCTCGATAAAAAAGTTCTTGCCAGAACGAGTACCGTGGTCGATGCGGTGTGGTCGCCCGATGAAAAACATCTTGCCTTTATCGCGGCCGGGGAGCATGGGAAGTTTTTCGTGGCCGCCGATGGCAAACGCTCCCCGCTTTTCGAACGTATTGGCCGCATTGGCTGGAGCGCCGATGGAAAGATGATAGAATTCGTCGGCGTGATCAATAGCCGGGTGATTGAAGTTCGGCAAAGCCTGTGAACTAGTTGTGAATTCTCCGTGCGTGGGGGTGGAAAGCTTTTTCTCGCGGAACAAATGTGTGCGTTTTTGTTGTGCGTGCGCAATGCGTTTTCATAAACCGTAAGATTTCTTTACGCTTTTGCACCGAGTTCCCCAAAATCCAGAATTTCGTTAGGGAAAATAAAAAAAGCCCCGCTGAAAATTTTCGGAGGGGCTTCTTATCTGCTGCAATTTGAAATTTTACTCCCGAACCACTTTCCGAAGCACCGTTCCCTCCTCCGTTTCGATTTCGAGGAAATACGTTCCCGATGGTAGTTTAGATAAATCAACGGTCATCGCGGATTCGCGCAGGACGGGCAGGGACACCACTTCCGTTCCCAATACATTCAGCACCTGAACGCCGAGAATGGATGTTCCGCCCGAAACAATGGTAACCATTCCCGTGGCCGGATTCGGGTATACCTCGATAGAATCCCCAGGCGGAGATGCTTGCGCTACCGCAGCCGGAGGGCCGGTTAGTTCCGAAATCGGGCGAACATAAAGCTCGTCAAAGGTATCGACGTTATTGCAGAGGACTTCGGCATATAAGAGGGTATCGAAAATGCCGAGGACGGTTACCTGCATGGTGTTATTGTGATAGGCATCGACAAAGCCATCGTTATGCGGTTGCCATGTTTTGCCGAAATCAGTCGAAACCAGCAAGCCTTTTTTCGTGCCCGCGAAAAGGTTCTTACCATCGGTACTCAGCACATTCACATACCAAGGCACACCTGCACTATCGACAGGAACCATTGTCCAGTTCGAACCGCTGTCCGTCGATTCGGCAACGGAACCGTTTGCAACGATGAATAGAAGAGAGTCCATTGGAGTTATCATTCCCATTAATGGCGGGTGAATTTGGAACCAATGCGATCCCGTGTCGAATGATCGCCAAATCGCGCTACCTGTATTGGCGAAGATGCAATCACCATTCGCAGAATATGAGCTGTTGACGATGAGGTTATCAACCGTTTGCCATGTTTTCCCACTATCGGTTGAACGAGCAATGCCTTCAGCGTTATCAGCAAAAAGATAATAACCATTTGAACATATTGGAGTACCTATGCTATCATTTACATCCCATACTGTATCTCGATTAGATAACTTGTAAATTAATCCGTCCGCAAAGCCAGCAAAAAAATACGAACCTATTGCGGCGAATGAGTTCACATTCTTCTCTTGCGTCTGGTCCATACCATTATCAGCCGCAACCCACCCTGCCGCCCCATAAGGTTCGGAGCGATAAACCAACGAAGGTTCCGAACCGAACGGCCCATTTTTGACGATGCCAATGAACAGGCTCGTGTCATGCACCCCGAACGCCAGCACATTACCCCCATCGTACCCCTGCCAGCCGGCACTCTTCCATTGGGCCGAACACGGCAGGCCAGCGAGTGAAATGATAAATGCAAAGAGTAGTGTTTTCATTTTGCTTACCTTCCTATTGATGGATAATTCGTGATAAAGACGTTTTTCGGAACGTCCCAAACCTTAACGTAATCGACTAAGTGATGCGCGGCATGGTATGTCTTTCCGTCTATCGTTACGTCCCAGCATCCAGGATTGTGCGGATGGGCCTCGAAATACTTTCGTTCCACGTAGGTATCGGAGTTATAGGTGGTGTCGCCAGACAAGATATATGCGATTGAAGAGTTCGTTCCCATCGTATCGGTGCCGGTCAAGTCCACATCCATCTCGGCAAGGAACAAATTTGGCATCGAGCGGGGAAGCGTGGCAGCCCAATCGTAATATGGGTTCCCGGGAGGAACCATTCGGTCCGGCCACCGCTCGACAACTACACTATCGATTAGGAACCGTACTTCGTTCGGAAGCAATTCCATGGCGAATGTATGATATTGATATCCGCCCGTGGTATCACCCCCGTTAAATGGTTGATAGGCAACAGGATAAGCTTGCCCCGGCATCGTGAACGGAAATGGCTCATCTCCGCTATGGAGATCGCTCCAGGTCATCGTGCTCACGCTGTCCGTATCGCCTGAAGGAAAATCGAGCATAAGAATATCTGTATCTCCGAATTTGTTCAGATTATATTCCCAATGGCAGCTAAAAGTTTTTTGTGTCCTAAATGCGGTTGTCAGCGTAATCGACGTTGGCTGATTCCATTTGGAAAAACGGAGCGTATCGCCCGGACTCACTACGTGATACCCAGCAGAAAAAATATCCCATTTATGGTCAGCCGTGTCATATTTCACGGTCCAGGGCATTGCATCCGCAGTACAATTTAGGTTCTTCATGTAATAAAAACTGAAGTTGTATGACGGGCTTGCGGTGAGGAACGATTCCGGCCAGGGCAAATACGGCCCACCGACGATGGTATCCGTCCCATGCCCTGAAAACGGCTGAACGCCGTAATCGACATTATCGATAATCAGGTCGGTTGGGTAGTTGGAAGGGCACCAATCGGGCTCCGTGCTGACAAAAATTACCGTGCTTCCGCTCCGTGCAAAATGTCCCTCGTACGGCCCAAACCGAAGCGCATGCCCCCACCCGAGATGCAGCGTGCTCATATCGCCATGCCATGTTTCGTTAATGTCATATTCGTAGTTGCCGCCGCCAATACCCCAGTTATTCGTATGGAACTTCATGTGAGGGATTTTTTCCCGGATTTCATATTTGCCATACGGCACATGAGCGTATGCGGGTGTATAGGGTGTATCAAGACGCACTGAGTTCGGACCAAGGGCAAGTTCTAACCACCGCCGAAGAAAAGATAGCTCGGCGAAGAGTCGTGTCCCGATCGAGAATGTCCATACAGCTATCGGTATAGCTGCCTTTTAAAAGACGGGTTTTCCACATGCTCGTATCTTCGCGAAGCATAATATCGAGGGCATGGCCATTGGTCGCCTGATAATCCGTATCCAAATACACGTTCGTATCGGAGTTTACCTGCGCGCCCTCTCCATAATAGTTGCCACCCCACCCATTGCTGACATGCCACTGAATTCGGAACTTTGCAGTATCATCGAATTCATCGCTAAAAACGGCGGTATCGAATTTCGGCGACTGATATGCATGGAAAAAACTTCCCGGCATCGCATGAAAACCATTCTCGAGTTTTACGGTGCCCGATGCGCGAAAATCCACGTCTTCATTCTTGCTAATGATAACGGAATCGCCCACATTGCCACCCGCAATAATATCGGTTGGAGTACCATCGGCTTTCGGAAGCGACTGAAAAAACCGCTGCCATGAAGCATCCTGTCCCAAGATATTTCCCCATGGCTGCCATTCGTATAACGGTGTATCAATCGACTCTCCGGCTGCATGTACCATCGGTTGGTAGCGCGGCCAAATTGTGTTCAGCCCATCCGAATCGAGCAGGGCCACCGATTGGCAAGAGAGCTGCTCGCGTGTGCAACTCGCGGCTGGCGGCAGATACGGCTTATAATACACATCCGTGTGGTGCAGTTCGATGGTGTTGTACTGTTGGATGATGTATGGGTTGACCGTATCCTGCGCGAGCGCCAACCGGGTTCCCAGCAGAATGGGAATAAAAAAAGGATTCGTTTCATGGGTTACTTCTCCTTTCCGTTCTTTAAACCCTGAACTTCCGCCTTTAGAGCCTCGATTTCCTTGTGCATTTGAACGATGTAGAGCGACAGGTCCTCGACCTGCTTCGTCAGGTCCGCTTCGGTCTTGCCGAGCGGCACAGCGCCGCCCATTTTTGCTGCGGCGGGAATATCTGGCAAATGGTGTTGGGTTGTAATATAAGTTCCGAAGTCGTCAATGGACATCGCCTTATAGCCCGGCATAAAAACGTAATCCGGCCAGTCATTCTCGTTCACGAAGGCTTCCTTGAACAGCGCCGGGCCGTTGACGACCAAATCCCACGTCAGGCCATCGCCCATGTCCGGATGGACGTTCGGGATGCTGTTGAAGTTAATGAGTGCCTCTCCGCCGGTATCGGAGGAGATGCACAGTGGTGTGTGGATGTAAGTCAGACCATTCTTGTTCCGAATTCCTGAGGGTGTGCCGGGTAGATCAATATCGAGCAAATGATGATATGGATTCGCGGTAGTATCCATGAACCACACCGCGAAGCCGCCGTTGCCTGTCATTTGCATGGTCAACGCTTTAGAAAAATCGTTGAGACCACGAGCTGAATCGTAAGGCGAGCACGATAAACTAAGCAAGCCGCCGGAATTGTCTGAAAACCCGATGGAGGAGCTGGACATCGGCTCGAACCGATGCCCGCGATTCGTGCCGGTGTCCATCGTATGATCGGTCCAGCCATTAAACGAAATGTTGGGCCAGTCGGTGGCATATAGCCCGCCGCCCGGCCTCGGCGTCCCCTCATATCGGTTCCCGCCATTAATCGTGAGTCCGGGAAACGGCGAGGTGTAGCCCGGTGGAGGAATCGAACCGCCGCCAATTTGTAGCTGCTCCATCGGGTTCCCTAATCCAACGGAATCCGGCGGCAAGTCAATGCCGATGTTGCCGTTGCTGGCGATGGTGAAGCGTTCCCGGTCGATCGTGGAGTCGGGAAAGGCGGTATCGGCGGCAGTTCCGAAACGAATCGCCCGTCCCACGCGCCGGTTGGAGAAAATCATGTCCCCCACGCCGCTGCCATCCGGGCCGGAACCCGCATCCGAATTCGTCGAGAGCACGAAATCCTGATCGGTATCGAACGAGGCGAACTGATGCCCGCGCTCGAAGCCGAGTTCCATCGACCGAAGCTGCGGATTCGATATGCTGCCATACGAGAGCTTGAGCGCTGCAAGCTGGTTTCCGGCGTAGCCGCTCCCAGGATTAACGGTGTACGATCCGGCAAGGCAAGGTACATGCAGGTGCAATAAATCGTATTCGCCGTTGTGCCCGCTATCGCCCCAGATCGCGGATGCGAAGGTTCCTTGCGTTCCAATCGCAGCCTTGCCATCGTACCATAGCGTCATTCGTTCCAGGTCGTGTGGTTGCTCTGCCGTCGTATCGGTGCTATCGACTGGCATGGTTCCGAAGTGGATCGAGGCGCTTCGTCCGGATGTCGCCGAAAGCACCAAGTCACCTTCCGAAGAGCGCAGCACGGTCCAATAGGGCTCTGCGATCCGGGAAAACCACCGGGGCGAAGAATTAAAGAAATCGTGGAGTGAATCGACGACGCCAAACTGGCCGAACCATGGGGTATTTGTGCTGCCGCCGAGTGAAATCCGAAATGCTGCGTCGCCGATATTACAGAATGGACCGCCCGCGGCATTGTAGAGCATCTGGAATGCATCTACGCCCGTAAGTGCGCAGCCTCCCCACGTGCCCGGCCACGGTCCCGGAACGATAACCTGCGCGCGAATCCCGCTCGCCAGAGTGATAAGTATCGCGCCGGCAACGGCCGTCCGCGTAAGGGTTCGAAAGAGAAGAGTCATGGTTGTTTTTCCTATTGTTAAAAGGCTCCCGACATCAAGAATCTCGGAATTTGTGGTTTGTTACACCCATCCGCAAAGCTTTCCCGAAAACGGGTGTACAAATATACGAAATATTTCGAGGTGCGCGACCATAATGGGTTAGTAACCGTTTAAGGCTACCCCATATTTTTGTCGAGTGATTCCGAAAATTCGGCAGACGCTCGCAGCAAATTTACGAAGATTTAGATTAGCGAACGGACTTTCGCAGGAGGCGCTTGGCTTCAAGTGCAAGGTTCCGGATGTCTATATTTCTAAGATCGAGAGAGGGGTCCTCAACGTGGGGATTGATAATCTCGAGAAAATCGCGAAAGCCCTCGGCGTGAAGCCGAGCCAGCTTTTAGAACCGGAGGCGTGGCGGGCGAGCGGATAAAACAAAACGGCACGCTAAGAGTATAATCGCGTGTCATGCTCGCCATTTTCACACTTTTTTCATTGCTGGCAACGCCAGTTCGCGCGGCTGGTTACACCCCTCCCCGTCCGGCGTTTGCCGGGTTCCATATCGGAATGCCGGAAGATTCCGCGTTAGCGCTCATGCGAAGCATCGCGCTCCGGCACGATACACTGCACATGGATTCCGTCATGCTTTTCGAATCCGACTCCGTGCAGATTTTCGGGCAGCCAGCGTATCTGGAGTTGCAGATCGCGAATCGCCGGGTACGCACGATCGTCATAAATTGGTTCCCGCTCGGCGGCGATGGATACGTGGGGCTGCGGGACGTGCTGCAGGCTTACATGGAGCGGTTTTTCGGCCTTGGCGTTCCCTTCACGGATGAAACGCTCACCTACCGCCGCTGGGAAACCGAAGACGGCACGAGCGAACTTTCCTATTCCGATAAATACCTTCGGATTTTCCTGCGGCTCGGAAAGCCGAGATAAATCGGGGGGCGGCGTTACGCTTTTACCTCCGGTTTTACGAACGGCGGTTTTGTAACGGTCGCCGCCGCGCGTTTGCCCGGGCGAAGTTCCACAAGTACGCGGGAACCTTCCTTCGAGAGTGCGGTAGGCACGTATCCCATCGCGATCGGCTTGTTGAGCATCGGTGAGATATTGCCGCTCGTGATTTCCCCGATCGGGTTCCCGTTCTCATCAACTATTTTGTGCCCATGCCGCATGATTGCGCCTTTTTCATCGGTCGTGAGGCCGACGAGTTTGCGCGCAAGCCCTTTCTCCTTGATTTGGCGAAGCAATGGGAACGCATGGCATTCCGGCGTTTTATTCAGCTTGGTGATCCAGCCTAATCCAGCTTCGAGCGGATTGGTATCGTCCGTAATGTCATTGCCGTAAAGGCAATATCCCATTTCTAATCGGAGGGTATCGCGGGCACCCAAGCCGATGGGTTCCAGTCCACCGAATGATTTGCCGGCCTCGAAGATGGCATCCCAGACACGGGAAGCATTTCCTTCCCACGGGAACATGATTTCGAAACCCGGCTCGCCGGTGTAGCCGGTGCGGGAGATGAGCATATACACGCCCGCCAGCTCCCCGCCGGTGAAATGGTAATATTCGATCGCGCTTAAATCGACGCTCGTAAGCGTCTGCAAAATATTTTTCGCGGCTTTGCCTTGGATGGCGAGTAGCGCCGTCTCCTCCGAAAAGTTCTTGAGCTGAACGTCGAATCCTTTCGCCCATTTCGAGAACCACGCCCAATCTTTTTCCATCGTGCTCGCATTGACGACGATATTGTAATGGTTTGGTTCCAAATAATAAACGATGAGATCGTCAACGATCCCGGCGCGCTCGTTTGGCAGGCAGCTATATTGCGCCTGCCCGGGAACGAGGGCGGCGACATCGTTCGAGGTGATCGTTTGCAGGAACCGGAGTGCATCCGGGCCGCGGACATCGAACTCGCCCATGTGCGAAACATCGAACACGCCGCCCGAACCCTCCCGCACGGCCTTGTGCTCGAATATAATTCCCTTCGGGTATTGCACCGGCATTTCATAGCCGGCAAATTCCACCATCTTCGCGCCAAGCGCGACGTGTTTTTCGTAAAAAGGTGTGCGTTTCAAAGTAAGTAAGAGTAGTAACTGCGGAGAGGCGGCGTAAACAACGATGGAGTAAGGGTAGGTTGCAAGGAAGCTTTTTGCCCTTATTTTGGTTACACGCCCCGACTCTGTTCATGATGAAGAAAATTACTCCTCCCGCCCATATTGCGGCGCTCGAACCGTATAAACCGGGCCGGCCTATCGCCGATGTCATGGCCGAATATGGCCTTTCGGACGTTATAAAGCTTGCCTCGAATGAGAACCCGCTTGGGCCATCGCCGAAAGCGATGGATGCCGCGATTGCTGCGATGAGCGATCTGCATCATTATCCGAATGGCGGCAAAACGCTGCGCGCGGCGATCGCGCAGAAATACCGGCTTTCGATTGATGAAGTCATCGCCGGCTCCGGCAGCGAAGGCGTGATGAATACGCTCATGCGCACGTTTCTTGAAAAAGGCGATGAGGTCCTAACGAGCGATGGAACCTTTACCGGATTTTATGTCCTCGCGACATGCCTTGGGCCTGCGGCTCGTCACCGTGCCGATGAAAGAGTATGCTTTCGATTTGCCGCAAATTGCCGAGCGCATTTCGGAAAATACGAAGCTCGTTTATCTCGCCAATCCGAATAATCCAACGGGCAGTGCATTCGGCCGAAGGGAATTCGAGACATTCTACAATCGGGTTCCAAAAGACGTGCTCGTCTTAGTCGATGAGGCATATTACGATTATGCGATCGGTGAGGAACCCGATTACTTCACTCTGATCGATGATATTCGCCCGAATGTGGTGACGCTCCGAACGTTTTCGAAATCGCATGGGCTGGCGGGCATCCGCATCGGCTTTGGAACCGGGCCGAAGGAAATCATCTCGATGATGCTGAAAGTGAAGCTTCCGTTCGAGCCGAGCACGCCCGCCCAAGCCGCTGGAATTGCCGCTCTCGATGATGAAGAATTTTTGGTGCAAACGATTGAAACCAACCGCGCCGGCAAGCAGTATTTGAAAGAGGCGTTTACGAAGATCGGGATCACGCACGCCGAGACCGCCGCGAATTTCTTTCTTCTTCCATTTTCCTCCGTTAACGTGGCACACGAATTCGTTACCTTGATGGAAGAGCGCGGCGTTATCGTTCGGCCGCTGGATGGTTCGGGCTTGCCGACCTGCGTGCGCATTTCCATTGGCACGATGGAAGAGAACGAACGAGCAATCGCAGCAATAAAAGAAATTACCAAGCGTTACTCACGGCGAGCGCATTTAGCACTTAGCACTTAGCACTCCGGAACCATGGCTGACGAACTTACCGATTACCTTCGCCCCGAGATCGCTTCCGGTCTCGGCTCGATGGAACTCGTCGCGAAGTTCGTTGTGGAAGGATTTATTACCGGGCTGCATAAATCGCCGTATCACGGATTTTCGGTGGAGTTCGCGGAACACCGTCCCTACCTGCCCGGCGACGCGATCAAAAATATCGACTGGAAGCTTTTTGCCCGCACGGACCGGCATTACATTAAGCAATACGAAGAGGAGACGAACCTCAAGGCGATGATTATCGTCGATGCGTCGCGCTCGATGAATTACACAAGCAATCCGAAGCGCATCACGAAATATAAATACGCGACGATGCTCGCCGCCGCGCTTGCGTATTTATTGATGCGGCAACAGGATGCCGTTGGCCTTGCGATATTCGATGAAGAGCTTCGCACTTTCCTTCCGGCCCGTTTAAAACAAAGTTACCTTCGGGAGATGCTGCGCGTGCTGCAAACCACACAGCCTTCGCATGAAACGCGAACTGAAACCGCGCTTCGCCGCGTTGCCGAGCGGCTGACGCGCCGCGGACTCGTTATTGTCATCAGCGATTTCCTGGATGAGCCGGAAGCAATTAAGTTACCCCTCTCGCTCATGCGCCATGCCGGACACGAAGTCATCGCATTCCAAATCCTCGATCCCGCCGAGCGCACGCTGGAACTCGAAACTGCGGATGCCACCATCGTCGATGTCGAGACCGGCCAGCAAATGCGGACGCAGCCCTACCAATTACAAGCATCCTATCAAAAATCGGTGAACGAGTTTTTGGGAACCCTGAAAGATTCGCTGCTTTCGGAAGGGATCGATTATTTATTATTGGAGACGACGACGCCCTTTGACCGCGCGCTGCTCGAGTATTTGCACAAGCGGCAGGAGATGCGATAAACCGTGACAGCGCGCGATCTGTTTCGGTATTACGCTACCGGCTTTACCTTGAATTCCGGAATCAATATGCCAGCGCCCTTTCCGGGATCGAAATGAACATCAAACGAAGCCCTCGTGCCGTCGCCGAAACTTCCTGACGCAACCACGTTGCTTTTATTTTACGCCTTGGGCGAAGCACGAGCACCGCAAGCGGTCCTTTCCGAGAGTTTCGTGCTGGGAAATGAGTCCCCCGCACGAAACCAGGTATTATTTTACAACAAGCATCGTTTTGCTTGCGATTACGACCCCCTTGGGGAACTCTATGGTATAGTAATAGGTACCCGACGGTAAGTCCTCCGCGGTGAAGTAGAAGAAGTGCTGGCCAGCGTGAGTTGCCTCTTCGTTATCGCTTAAAACCACCTTTCCGACGGCATCGACAATTCGGATCGAAGCCACGCCGGAGCCATAAGTTGTGAACGGAACCGTCGTCTTAAAACCACCGGCTGCATTGAGCGGGTTCGGGTAGTTTGGTTCCCCAAAGCTGATGGCCCCGCTCCGCAGAAATCCCTGGATTTCGCCCTCACCACATTGATAGAGATACGTAAAACCCGAACCATTGCTATCGACCGATGCAATGCAATCCGGCTCGATGCCATTGGCTGAAAGCGCGATATTCGAAAGCGTGAGCGGCGTCGTGCTCGAATCGGTGAGATAGACCTTGAAACGGAGGATTCCGATTGTATCCGCGTAGGTCGGTGCTTCCAGCCCGACCTTCCACGCGAAGGTATCGGTTCGTGTGCTGTTCGCCGCGCCCGGCAACCAAGTGAGGCCGGTCACATTCTGCAGCGCGAGCAAATTATCGTTGTGCGTAAGATCGAATGAAATTCCCGATAGCGCATTCGCCGCCATCCCCGTATCGCCGGTGAAGATCACGTAAAAGGTTACCACCTGCCCCGCGTATGCCGATTGCGCGGGCGATAGCAAAAGCTGAAGCCTCGCCGGCGGAAGCAAAGCGGCCCGAAGCGGCACCGTTCCCGTGTCCAAACCAGTATTGGCATTGCTCACGAAAGTTACCGTGCCATTCATATCCGCGCTGCCGGTTAGGGTTACGCGCACAGGAACCGAATCCTCGGCTGGGATGGCAATGGGGAACGCCGTGTCCGTCGTGTACGCCGGGTTGGAGAACGTTGCACGCTCTAATTTAAGCGTATCGCAGCCGGGATTCGAGAGCCAGATCGTCGTGTCCCGCGACTGGCAAACGAAAAGCGAACCGAAATCACGCGGGGTGGTGTCCAGCGAGAGGGCGGTCTTCCCGCCCAGGCCCGCGCCGAAAATGGTTACTGCATTGTTCGTTCCCGTATCGTTTGCGATATTCTGGGAATGAAACGTGAGCATAGCCGAATGCGGCCCTTTCAGGCGCGGCGCGAACTGGAACTCGAACACACCCGAAGCGCCCGGAACCAGCAGCGAATCCGGCGACGCGATCAGCATAAATGCCGTATCCCCGCCAAAGCGAATATTCGAAAGGACGAGCGTATCGCAGCCGGTGTTGCGAAGCGTATCGGTAAGCACGGTATCGCCCGCGCAAAACGAAAAGCTTCCCGCCTGGAGTGACGTGCTTGCCACTGCCAGCACACCCTCACCCTGCACCGCGCGGCCCGAAAGCGCAATCACCGGGTCTTCCGTGAGGCCCATCGAGGTAACGTGCAACGTCACGGTTCCAGAATAGGAACCCGAATCCGGCGGAACGAAACGATAATGGAAGGCTGCTGAATCGCCCGGCTGAACCACGATTGGCAGCGTGTCGCTCGTGTCGCTAAACCCAGAACCCGCAAGGCGCGCGCGCGTGATTGTGTCCGGTGAACAACCCTTGTTTGTGAAAACGACAAGCGTGTCGGAATTCGAGTTACAAGTGCTGACAGAACCGAAATCAATCGAAGAAATTGATGAAGCAAAATCGATCGGGGAGGCAACCGCAGTTGCGATTATCGTGATGGTTGTGTCATAAGCACCGCTTGCCGGTGGGAGCAAGCTAAAATGCAGATGGATGCTTCCGGTGAATGGTCCGGTATGGCCAACCGGCGCAAAAAGGATGTGAAACGAATCTGAGGCTGCGCCTCCGAACGTTTCCGGCAACGCGGGAATGGAATCGAGTCTGAAATCGGAGGTATCTCCTTCAAGGATTACACTGTCAAGGGTCCAGTCGATTGAACAACGGTTGCTGGAGACATTGACGAGCGCCTGGCTTAAATTACAGAGGCTAATCCTCGGTATAGAATCCGAGGTCAACGACGGGTTGTAAGCGCGCGGCAATGAACCATCACCCCCGTCGGTGGTGCGCCAGAGTTTCACGAAAGGTAGCCTGCCTGCGGGCAATCCGGCTTGGTCGTTCCACCAATCGCTATCGTCAACCGCGTAAACAACAGCCCCGGCATCGACTACCGAAATGCTTCGGCTATCGCCACGGTGGATGGGTCCACCGATCTTCTGCCATGTGATGCCCGAATCGGTGGATCGGAATAGACCGGAATCCGGCGAAGCCGCTCTGGTCGTTTGGAAGTAAATGGCACATCCATCTCCGCCGATGTCGCCGATGGCCCCGGTTTGTCCGAATGAATAGACAGTTCGCCACGAGACTCCCCCGTCAGTTGATCGCTGTATTTCACTGCCAGCTACAACCGCCTGGGTTTTTTCAGCCGCGCGCAGGAGGATAGCTGAGTTCGGAATCGCATACATAGACCATGATTCGATGGACGGAGCACCCGATTCGGTATTCGCCCAAAATAGTCCTTCATCTGAGGAGCGCAGCACGAACCCATCCGGACTTGTACTCGTAGGATTATTGTAATCGATGTGGTGCGCGTAAACGATCTTTTGTTTGTTGGAGACTATGGAAGGACAGCCTCCGAATACTTCCCGAATCAATTTGGAGGATGTATCGAATACCACGGTGCTGTCAGGCCCCCAGCCAGCAATCCCGAACTTTTCCAGAAAAATCTCAGCGCCACTAATCGCGAGCGATTCGAATCCGAATCGTGGCGGTGTGATTCGGTTCCAGTGTTTTCCACTGTCCCTCGTTTCATAGAGGCCGCCATAAAAAAACGAGGGTGTATCATTCACCACTGCGGTCATGTATCCATGCGCGGGCGAAATAAAATACATTTGAGTAATAACGGCATGACTGGCGGTGGTAAGTTCGCCAACATTCATGGCATTCCATGTGCTGCCACCATTGGTTGTGCGATAGACGGCTGCGGTATCGATGAAGCTGAACCACCACCCGACACTGACGCCATACAAATCGCTGATACCGGATGTGTAAAGAAACCCATAGTCCCGCGAGATGAAGTACGGAGAGAGGGAGTGTGGCCCCGGCGGAACATTGACTTGCTGCCAATGTTGAGCGCGAATCACCGTAGGAAAAAGGAGCAGGATTAAAAATGCTCTCCACTTAAAGTGCATTGCCGGATAAAAAAAAATCCGTGCAGAGCACTTTACTCCGCACGGAATGGATGATCTGATTACTTCACTACGAGCATGGTCTTACTTTGGATCACTACTCCTTGTGGGAATTCGATCTGGTAATAATAAGTGCCCGCCGCGAGATCCTTTGCCGTAAAGTAGAAGAAGTGCTTGCCAGCGTAGGTGACTTGTTCGTCATCTTTCAGAACCTCAACCCCGCTCTGATTCACTATTCGAATTGTGGCAATGCCTGAACCCGAAGTCGTGAATGGAAGGGTTGTATTGAAGCCGCTGCTGGCATCCACCGGATTTGGATAGTTTTGATCTGTGCCGAGAAGCTCATCGTCCGGAAGGTTCCCGCGGGTTCTCTTCATAGGCACGGGAAGCGAGGCACCGCTGTCGAGGCATTCATAACCACCATCCGTAACCGTAACGACGGTATTTTGCGACGGATCGCATTTCGGGATTGTCAGGCATACTTCACCGCAGGCGTCCATAACGAATCCAGAATTTATCGTATCAAATACGAGGGTTCCCGTGTCGCCATCGGCGTCAACATCCGTTCCGTGGTATTTCCAGCCGTAACTCCATTGCATGGTGTCTGGCACGTCGTGGCATAGTTGGTGATTATCCGGAATATCGTTGGAATTGCATGGCCGCAATGGGGGATTGAAGTGAAGTGCAAACCCGGTGAGTGGACCTCCGCTGAAATGCTCGAAGCATACTGCTAAGTAGCAGCCATTATCGGTCGCATCGACGCGATCGCACCATCCGCAGACCCCAGCCCAGCCATCTTCCGCGCAGAGCCAAATGGGTAGTTTGCCGTGGCTCTGTGGATTATCGTCCGATGTCCAGTTAATATGATCCTGGTGCAACCAACAATTGTTTGTCGCACAAATCGTGAAAACGATGGTGTCGGGCGTTTTAGGAGGGCCACCCGTGAATGTGATGCACAGTACGTTCGTTCCGCAATGCGTAAACAAGACGCCCGGGTACCCGTCTTGACCCGCCCAGCAAGTGGCATCGAAACAATCATTTCCGAGTCCATCGCCGATGAAGTCGAGATAGACGTGGGTCGTCGGTTGATTAAGGATGAGCGTATAGGTCTGGCAGCAGTCGGAGTCCGAGCCGCAAGTTCCCGACATGGTACCATCCCAGGTAATTGTATTTGGCTGCGCCACGCTCAGCCTTGGCCCCGCCGCCATAACCAGCACCGCCGCCACGATCGGCAAAATGAGTCCGCCCACCCTCCATTTCCGTTCGCTAAAACCGCCGGCACGCTCGCGTTGCCGGCTGGAGTGAAACATCGCGGAACATCGAACGGACGCACCGCCTGATTTAGAATTTGAAAACCATTGAGGTATCATAACTGTTACCGATAGCGTTATCAAAATCCGTCGCGCCGTCGCGCGAACTTGGGCTGGAAGGCCGGTCCACGCGGTGGCAGGCGGGTGATTTTTGGGAACCGGCGGGCGAAGCATGAGCACTCATGCGCTTCACGGGCTCGGATTATTACTGCTTCTGAATTATATCCGCGAAGCAGCCCGTCGGTTCTCGAAAAAAATTGTTGGTTCAGCCCTCTCATCTTCGCTAATATAGCATACTGCCTCTCAAGAGTCAATTTCACTTTGCACTGTTTTTTCCGCCCTCCAAAACAAGCTGGAATCGGCAATATTGAAATTGACTCCGGCTTTTAGGCCGGTCTCGCTTTTCTGCCAGGCTGGATGAATTTATTTCTTTCAAAAATACAGGAAAATAGATGCATAAACAAGGCACTTTTTTCTTTTTAATCTTCTCAATCAGAACTAATCCATCGAATTTGCGGCCTGTCGAGACTGTTTGGGAACCGTGATTCGCCCTTTGAGAATTAATGATTGATCAGTTTTGGCTTTTGCTGCATATTTTGACCGATTTTTTGGACTTGTGCAAACATTTGGCAATAAATCAACGAGCTTAATTTTTGAAAACTCACTTTTAAAGCAGAAGCGCCTAACCACTTACAAATACTCCGTCATCTGCCTTCGCTTCAAATAATCGACGATGTCGCGGATGTTCTGGGCTTCGTCGCAGGGCATTCGTTAAGCCGCATTCTTCTTTTTCGGCGGTAAATAGTTTTGTCCTGTGATTACGGCGCGGCCGGTCCGGCCCTCGAGTTCCAGCCGCGCATTTTTTGCAATGCCACCGCCCTTGCGGCCTGCTTCTTTGTTGGGTTCGAGTCCTCGCGCGTCCGCGGTTTCGGCAATTTGGCGGGTGCTCATTTCCGCGAGCGCGGTAAAAATAAGTTCCGCCTCGCTCATGTGGTCGCGCAGGTTTTCCTTCTTCAATTGCTTCAGGTCTTTATGATCTTTGACGGAAACCCCCGCCCACTCCTGGTGGATAATATTAGTTAAAATCGCAAATTCTTCGCCCGGTTTTACTTCGTGATTGTTCCAATAGTCCGTGAGTTTATTGCGCGTTTCCTGCCCGAGCATCCGTTGCTCGATCCATTTCTCGGAGCGGCCCAATCGCTGCCAATTCTCGCGGGCACGCGTGAGCGATTGCGCCGGGTCTGCTATTTCCTGAAGGCGCTCGTAGCCCACTCTTGCGAGCCACAGTTTTATCGGTTCCGCTTTCGGGCTGGGGACGGATTGAATCAGGCGCAGAAGCGTTTCCGGATTAGCCGCATCGGTTTCCCGCATTTTCCCGTCCGGAGCGCGCATTTTCAACTGGTGACAATTTGTCACCACTTCAGAACCCTCTTTATTAAGCCGCTCTTTCAGCTTGTTCCAGTACTTTCGTGCGGTCTGGAAATCGGGTTGCTGCGTCAGGATCTGAATGATATCCACGACGGAAAAATACCACGTCTCACTCGCTTCATCATAGACGCGGCGAACCGTGTGCTCTTCAAAGGGAATGATAGAGTCTTTCATATTTCGTAATTAGGTGCCTGTCAAAAGGAATACAATATACAACAAAAATCCCGTTGCTACAAATACTCCGTCATCTGCCTTCGCTTCAAATAATCGACGATGTCGCGGATGTTCTGGGCTTCGTCACGGCGGGTGATGAGGATCGCGTCGCCGGTATTGATGACGATGGCGTCCAACATGCCGTAGGTGACGACAAGCTGGTCGTTGCGCGAGATAAGCAGGCAGCCGCGGGAATTCCGCGCGACCACATGGTTGCCAATGAGGACATTATTCTCCAAATCTTTTTCGCTTAAGCGATAAACTTCATCCCAGCTCCCGACATCGCTCCAGCCGAGCGCACCGGCACGCAGCACATACACATCGCGCGCTTGTTCCATCACGCCGTAGTCGATGGAGACGCCGCGAATGGTGCTATAGGCTTCGCGGAGCTTTTCGGAGAATTGGGAATCGTTCCCTGGCGGCAGCGCGGCGATTTCGCGCATCGTCTCCGGCTGGAACTCGCGGAGCGCGGCCTCGATCGTATCGACGCGCCAGGCGAACACGCCGGAGTTCCATAGAAAATCTCCGCTTTCCACGAACCGGCGCGCGGTATCGACATCCGGTTTTTCCGCAAATCGTTTGACGCCAAACACATCGCGCAGTTCGAATTCGGAGAAATGCGGAAGATCCTTTTGCGAGGGAAGATGCTCGTCATCGAGCTGGATATAACCGAATCCGGTCTCCGCGCGGGTGGGATGAATGCCGATGGTGACGAGCGAGCGCGTATCCCAGGCCAGGCGCGCGGCAAGCTTCATGAGCCGAGCGAATTCGGATTCGTTCCGAATAATATGATCGGCGGGAAGCACGAGCATCACGGTATCTTCGGAGCTGCTTTCTCGAATCATCTTCGCTCCCAGCGCAATACAGGTCGCGGTATTTTTCCCGAATGGTTCCGTGATGATGTTCTGCTTCGGCAAGTCCGGAAGCTGCCGCTCGAGTTCTTCACGCTGCGGCTCGCTGGTGACGATAAGGATGTCCGCAATGTCGGCAAAGAGGAGGGTGCGCCGGAGCGTCGCCTGAATGAGCGAGATGCCCGGCGTGATGACATTGAGCAATTGCTTGGGCCGGCGCGCGCGGCTCTCCGGCCAAAAGCGCGAGCCGATGCCGCCCGCCATGATGAGTACGCTGATCTTCAATTTGAATTACGCTGGATGATCGCTCATCCGGATTACGCTGGATGTTCGCTCATCCGGATTACGCTGATTTTCTTTGTGATTTCGTCTGTGATGTTCGAAGTGCTACAAAATTACGCAACTTCGCCGGAGGATGATGACGAACGAGTACTTACACGGTGGAGCGCGGTGAGGGTTACGCAATCCATGAATTTTCTTATATCCAACGGGGTTCCAGTTGCCGAAGAGAACTATAGTTGGATAAATCGCTTCTCGTTCATCGGTGAGATAGGCCGGTTCCATGCGCAGAACATTTCGTGTCGCGATCGTGCTCGTTCTTTCCCTTACCGCGTTCCGCGCGGCGAGCGCGCAGCAGTGGAATCCGATCTTTACGTTGCCGGGCGGCGCTCCGGGATCTATCAGTGCGCTCTATTTTCTCGACCGATTTGGCGCACCGAATGACGGGTTCGTCGGCACGTCCTACGGTGCCTCGGGTCTCTATCGAACGATTGACGGCGGAACGAGCTGGCTTGCGTGCCCGAATACGGCGGGGCTCGACATTCGAGATTTTGCATTCAAAGATGCATTGACCGGTTGGGCCGTGGCGTCGAATTCCCCCACCATCCTGAAAACGACCGATGGCGGCGCGACGTGGTCGGCGCTCGCCGCACCAAACGCTGGAACCGCCATTCGCTACGCCGCGCGGACGCACACCCTTTTTATCAGCTATCCGATTCTGGGAGATGCACAGCAATCCACCGACGATGGCACTACCTGGACGCAATCCGCCACGCAAGGTTTGAACGGCCTCGCATTTGCCGATTCCGGTTGCGGGGTATGGTCCTCGCACGGGAACCTTGCAATCTATTGGACGACGAATGGCGGCACGCTCTGGCAAGCGTCGAATCTGGTCCATCACATTTATTCTCCGACATCCCTCGGCACCTCGCACTGTTTTTATGCCCTGAGTGAGTTCGACGACAGCGGTTATCTTTCGCTCGATAGCGGCAGAAACTGGATTTACCGCGGGATATTTCTCAACCACGGCGCTCTGTTCAACTATCTGGGGCCGACGGGCTGTGTCGAGTTCAGCAATGGGAACCTGTGGACTCAAACTGTATATGACGGCATGTTCCTCTCCCGGGACACCGGGCGCACGTGGATCTCCTTGTGCGGGCCTTCGCAGGATTTCGACTCCCGATTTTATGCGCGTGGAGCCGCAATCTTTGCGGCGGAAGATAGCGAGCTGTATGAAGATCCAAATGGAACGATTCCTCCTCCTCCCGCTCGCCTTGGCGTCCTGCCAGATACGCTTCGAACTGGAGGCATCCGGGTGTTCCGGCACGTACCTAACCGCAAATATCACGTTGCTTTCGGGCTGCTCCGCCGAACTCGATTCGGTTTATCTTACTGGTCCGAACAGCTTCACCGGCGACCGAATCGACGAGCCCATTCTTCTGCCCGCGACGGCCGTCAACATCTATTACCGGAATCGCGGGCAACCCTTCGATACGGCATACCTCCACCTTGTCTGGCGAACGAGCGGCAGCATAAAGGACACGATAATACCCGTCTATGGAACCATCGGAGGGGCGCCGAAAACTCTGCTGGTTCCCACGCTTTCGTCCTCGCGCGTTATCGCCTGCACAAATTACGATACGACCGTGCTCATCTCGAGCCTCGCCTGCGACACACTCAAAATCCTTTCGATGTCGCTGACCGATTCGGACTTTCTGCATCTTATTTTCCTTCCGTTTCCCGCGTTCCTCGCGCCGAACGCTTCGTTTCCGGTTCCGCTGCGCGGCCGGTTCCCGCATCCGGGGCAGTATCTGGACTCGGTGCATATCCGGTTTGTACTAAATTCGGGTGGCCCGGTGATCGATACCGTCCTTCCGATTTCCATCGAGGTTGGCGGCGTGGCGCGGCCAATCGCTAACAATCTTACGGTCCGCGCACAGAAATGGTGCGAAACGATCGATACGATTATTCAGGTGAAGAACCTGCATTGCTCGGCCGGAACGCTGGATAGCATCACGACGAGCGACTCGAGCGTTGTGGTGGCCGAGAATTCAAGCTTTCCGATCGCGCTCGCTCCGGATAGCGTGGTGTCGGTTCCCATTTTCATTCAACCCGGAAAGAGCGGTACGGTGCTCGCCACACTCACGCTCTATTTCAATATCGACGGCGTTCGCATCGATACCACGATCTTCATCACGGTCGAGACGACCACGGAATCTTCGCCTACGCCGGTGCTTTCGCAATCGAAAATATCGTTCGGGCCATCGAGCCTGTGTTTCGAAAAAAAGGCGGCGCTGATTTACTCGAATACCGAGTGCGATACGCTGGTGCTTGCGGGAATCCGTTGGTCCTACCCGGATTCGGAATTGTGGTTCGATGCCGCAAGCCTGCCGGTGGTGTTGCCACCGGGCGCGACGGATACGATTTGGCTGCATTATCATCCATCCGGGAATCACCTTGCCTCGGCGTCGCTCGATCTCAGCTTCCTGCTTGGCGGACTCCGGCACGATACGATTCTCGGCGTTACGGGTATCGGAACCGATGCGCCAACGGCCAGCCTGCGGAACGATACGCTATCGTTCCCAACCATTACAAAGTGTGAGGACCGTCTCGATTCCACAATGTTTATAAATACATCGTGCGATACGCTTTTGATAACAAATGCACAGGATTGGTCGCCGGGCAGCTATACAATTGTATCGCCCGGATTGCCGGTCGCTGTAGCGCCGGGTGATTCGGTAACCTTCTTAGTCGAATTCGCGCCCGCAGGGAATGGCCTCGATGCGGATTCGATCGATATAGAATATCGTTCCAGCGGCAGCGCGGGCGCGGAGCCCTCGCAGCGGCTGCTGTTGTTTGGCAGTTCCCAAACTCCCGAACTGCCGCCACAACTGAGCGGCGCCGATTTCAGCGGCATCCTCCTGCCGCCCTGCAGCGATTGGGACACTTCCTTTATTGTTCGCAATCCGAATGCGTGCGATACGCTTTCGCTCGATTCCATTTCTGTAAGCGACAGCAGTTTTTCGATTACATCCGTGCCTGCACTGCCTGCCCGGCTCGGCTCGGATAGCGCCGTAACTATTTCTATCCACTTTGTGCCGGCGCATGATTCCGATTCGGCCGCGCTTCATCTTTTCGGAACGAATCTGGATACGATGCTTCGGGTTGTGATCCTCCGCCCGAATATCGACTCCATTTCCTTCACGCCGCAGGTTGCACCCGTGCTTACCACAACGCCCTGCCAGCCTGGGAGCGAAATGTTCGTGCTTTCGGGCGGCGGGCCGTGCGATTCAGTCACCATTGACTCGCTTCTGCTCTTGCCTATCGATCACTCGAACCCGGAAACGAAATTTCAGCTTACGGGCGCGCCCGCCGCTCCGTTCACGCTCCATGGAACGGATACACTTTGGGCAAATTACGATCCTAATAGTTTCGGCTCGGATTCCGCACTCCTCGTCATCAGCGCGAGCGCTCGGAACTTCTCGTTGCATCTCCCGCTCGTGGCTTCGGGATCGGCCAAACTTCCCGAGGCGCGATGCGCGCTCGCAGTCGATGGGAAATTGCGCGATACCGTTGCGCCGGGTGGCGTTGCAACGGTCGCGCTCCGCACCCTCGAATGCAATTCCGGATTCGCTCGGTCTCACGGAAGTTTCGTTTGATTTGAATTTCGACGACAATCTGATAACGAAACTCCGCGTCAATCCCGGTGCTGGATTTGTCGCCGGAGCGGTGCAGCCCAAACCGGGATTTCTTTCTCTTCAATTTCTGCACACTGCTGGAGCGCCGATTGCAGCGGGCGATCTTCTTGGCAGCGTCGATTTTTTCGTGACTCTCGGCGATTCGAGCTGGACGCCCATCGCACTCGCCAATCTCAGGTTCAATCCGCAGGATTCGAATTACGAGCGATGCACGCTTTCGGCTGCTGCGGCCGAGGATTCGGCGTACCTCACCATTTCGAATTCCTGTGGATCGCCCGAATTGCGGCAGGTGCTCGAGACTGGGAACCTTGCAATCCTCGGCATTCGTCCATCATTGGTTACCACGGGGGCAAGCCTCTCAGTCGATCTTTCCGTTCGCATCGCATCCACGGTTCATTGCTCCCTCTTTACGGAAGACGGTGTGGAACTCTCGAGCATGACACGCGCGCTCGCGGCCGGGCGGCAAACCATTTTGCTCGAGCTTCCACGCGTGCCACATGGCGTGGCGTTTATCCAAATTGGCGATGCGCGCGAAGCGTGCGTTCGTAAGATCGCGTTCGAATAGGATTGGGCGCGGCATCTTCGCCGGGAATCTTATCCGTTAGCACCGTGTATCCACGGCACGTGTCCATTTGATTTCCTTTGATTCTTATGAAGACTGCGATACTCAGCTTGCTGCTTATCTTTTCGTTTGCGATTGTTCCGCTTCAGGCACAATGGGTTCCGACTGCGGGGCCATACGGAGGCACCGTCTCCTCGTTAACCGCTGTTGGAACCGATTTGCTGGCGGGGACGGCGAGCGGGATTTTTCGTTCCTCGGATAGTGGCGCAAGCTGGACGAACATGACGGCCGGCCTCGGCCCGCTTTCGGTTACCGGCTTCGCCATGCTCGATTCGGATGTCTTTGCCGCCGTGGGATCCGCGATTCTTCGCTCGACCGATAAAGGGCAAAGCTGGCGGTCTATTGGAACCGGTCTCAACAATGCTTACCTGAGCGTACTCGGTGCCGTGGGGAGCGACCTATTCGTCACCACGGGCTATTCCTATTTGTCCACATTGAGCGCTGTGTTTCGATCCACCGATCGCGGCATAACCTGGTCCGCGGTGAATGGGATACCCACGGACACGCTGGTGTATGCCTTCGCCGATATTGGCAACGTGTTTTTCGCCGGGACGCAGGTGGGGCTGTATCGTTCCACGGACAGTGGCGCAAGCTGGCTCCCTGCACCGAACAGCGGATTGCTGAGTCACTCGATGTCTGCGCTTGCAACGGTAGGGGACACGATCTTCGCCGGAACGTCCAGTGGCGTCTTTTTTTCCACCGATTTTGGCAATTCCTGGGACGAGGCCGCAGGGTATGGCTATGTCTCGGTTAACACGCTGATCGCCAATATGGGAACCCTCTACGCCGGTACCTACTCCGGCCTATATTGGACGACAGATGGCGGCACCGATTGGAGGCAGCCTTTCTCAGGGTTACAGAGTGCTTCCGTGCTCGCCATCGCGCCGATGGGCAACCTGTTATTTGCCGGAATCGAAAATACGGGCGTCTCCCGATCGCAGGATGGCGGGCTTCGATGGAACCCCGTCAACACCGGGCTTTCGGTTGCGTCGATCCTGAACGCGGCGGTGCTGGGCCCGCGAGTCTTTGTCAATTCCAGCCCCGGCGATCTGTATTACTCTGAAGATAGCGGCACGGATTGGAACGCGATCACGCCGGGCGCCGCCAGTTCGAGCGGGATTTCGGCGCTCGCCACGAATCCGGCCAACGGCGCGCTTTTCGCCGCCACCTATAGCGGTGTGATGGTTTCCTTCGATAGCGGCACAACGTGGAGCACCGCAGGCAGCGTTAGTTCCGCGCCATCCACCTTGTTTGTATCGGGCAACGATCTGTTCGCGGGAACCTCGAATGGCATTCTTCGCTCGCGGGATAATGGAACCACGTGGTTCGACGCCAGCAGCGGGCTCCCGGCGGCAGAGCTTAGCGTCTTTGCGTTTGCCCAAAGTAGCGGCGCAGGCCCGGGCAATGCGCTCTATTGCGCGACCATCGATGACGGTGTGTTTTACTCCAGCGATTCCGGCGTGACCTGGAACGATATTAGTCCATCGCTCTCGGCTTCGTATGATTACTCCGCCAGGCTGGCTGACATGGGAGCCGATCTCTTTCTCGGAACCCAATCGAATGGCCTGATCATCTCGACCGATAACGGCAATTCGTGGAACAGCGGTGCGCTCGATGGGCAGGATGTTACCGCACTTTTGGTGCTCGGGAATGATTTATTTGCAGCCACCGCCGGCGATTTTACCGGCCAGGGCGGCGGCGTGTATCTTTCCACCGATGATGGCGCTTCCTGGAGCGATGTCTCGATGGGGTTACCCTCCGGCTCGCCTGTAACCGCCCTCGCGGCGGAGGGTCCCAACTTATATGCCGGAACAAATGCACTGGGCGTTCTGGCGAAGGCCCATGGCCGAAATGATTGCCAGTTCTGGCGTAACGCAGAACCGGCTTATGCAAACGCCAGAAGAAAATTATCCCAATCCGTTCTCGAATCGAACGACGATCCCGATAACGCTCGCGCGGGGCGGGCACGTGACCGCGGAGATCTTCAATGTAACGGGCAACCGGATTGCCAACATCGCCGATCAGGATTTTGGGCCGGGAACCCACGCGATCCTGTGGAACGCGAATGGCGCTGCGCCAGGCGATTATCTATGCCGCATTACGACGCCCGATGGCCCGCAAACGTTTTCGCTGGTCCGCGAGAAATAATGCGCCTGGTTCGCAGGGCAGATTCAATTACGCGTCAAATCGAATAGATACTTAACTCCGATCTCCCCGGAGGCAAGAGGGCCGTTATTGTCAGTGCTCTGATAGGATTGAGCCGCATCAAAATAAGGCAGAGGGCCATTCGAAACAATCTTTGAAAACGCGTACGAAGCTTCGAGGGTGAAATCCAGCGTGCCAAGGTCGGTGGTCAGGATTGGAATCTCGCCGCCGAGGCGTAGCTCGAAGAGCGTGCTGAGTGCGCTCGTACCGATGTTCGGCGCGGGGTTCACATAGCCACTGGCCTTGAAACTTGCGGAAACGGGAATACCGAGGCCGATGCCAATCATAAGGCCGCTAAAGCGAAATTCCGGACGAATATTGAAATACCCGAGCGTGTAATCCACCTCATTATTATCGTTATTCTGCTGGTGGAAATTTATTCCCCTCTGGTCATAGACCAATCCGAGATTGAACGCAAAGGTTTGGGTAATCGGAACCTCGCCATCGGCGCCGGCGCTGAAGGCAAAGGCGCTCGAAGTTTTCGCGCCCATCGCCACGTTGCCTGCATCGACCGCCGCTCCGGCGCTAAAGATTGGGCCCAGGGTAATATCCTTCCAGGGCGCGGGAACAATCGTCGTATCCATCGCCGAAGTTTTAGCTTCCGCGGAATTTTGCGCGTTGGCCGTGGAAATGTAACCAAAGAACAGTACGATGAGAACGGTAATGTATTTCATAGTTTATGTGAATCGAAGTCGTACAAATATACTACAAAAATCAGTGCAGCAAATCAAATTGATACGAAATCCCGGCTTCGATGGTGGGCAGTGGCCCCTGGCCGGGTGCGGCTGGGCCGGAAAAATAAAAATGGCCGGGCGGTGAGACGCCCGTCGTATTGAAGGCCGGGGTTCGCGTATTGAGAACGTTCGAGAGTGGGTAGCTCCCGCTCACGATGACATGCAGCGTGGCGCCATCGCCTTCGACAACGGGAATTGAAAGAGTTCCCCGCACCTCCGTCAGAAAATTGAGATCGC
The DNA here is from genome assembly GCA_963702215.1 of uncultured Bacteroidota bacterium. Taxonomy (GTDB): domain Bacteria; phylum Bacteroidota; class Ignavibacteria; order Palsa-1295; family Palsa-1295; genus PALSA-1295. The sequence goes on along the minus strand of OY969726.1, from coordinate 2,075,678 downwards.
CCGTTGCCTCGTTCAGATTCGCGGAATACTTCTGGCCCGCCGCGGGATAATTCGGAAGGATCTGCGTGGCACTGCCGGACATCGGAATATCGAACGTAAGCCCAACGAGCAGCCAGAACAGCCGAATCGACGGCGCGAACGAAACATATCCCAAGCCAAGATCCAGACTCTGGCTATCGCCCGTCGTCGCAAGATAAAGATCCCGCGAATCGTAAAGCGCGGTAAAGTCGATGCCGAACCATTGATTTAGCGAAAAGTCAATTGTGCCGCCGAAGGCATACGCAAAGCGCGGCGAGGAATGCCAGCCATCGCCTGCCGGCAAATTCACATTCTGCCGGGAAATACCGGCGGTAAAATACGGCCCACCGCTGACTTCTTTGAATCCCAAAAACGTGCTCGTATCCTTCGGCGGATGCGGAAGAACGTAGGGCTTCACTTCCTGCGCTGTAGCGACCGAAGTGACAAGCACGGCAAGCAAGGGCAGGGCGATGGCAATCCGAGATTCGTAATTCCTAATTCGTTTATATCTATTCCACATTGAGCGTTTGCTTTTCCTCATCGAAAAAAAGAGTTCCGGTTTCCCCGGCAACGACAGAACCAAAGAGCGACAGATTCGAGATATGCTCGTTTTCCACAGAAAAGTTCACCGTCACGAATTCGCCGCTTTGCGTGAGGAGGCGAATCGGGGTCGCACTGAACAGGCCGGTGAGCTGCGCTACGATCGCGGCGGACATGCAGCCGGTTCCGCATGCCGCAGTTTCCCCTTCCACGCCGCGCTCGAACGTCCGAATGCGAAGGTATCGCTCTTCGCCATCTTCGCGCACTTCGATGAAACTGGCGTTCGCCCCCACGGGCGCGAATTCCGGATGCCACCGAACGAGCGCGCCATAATCCGCAATTGGGAATGCTTCAATATTCTGCTCGCCGAATTGCGCAAGCTGATCGAAAAAAATCACAGCGTGCTGGGAACCCAAATCGACATAACTTGCAGTAACACGCGCACGATCGTCAAGAGGCAGCTTAAAATTCAATCGAATTTCAGTCGGATCCTGAAAAAACACTTTGATCGCGCCATTCCGTAGTACTTCCCCGCGATTAATGGCACCCAGCACTTCGAACGCCGTTGTGCTGCCTTGCACATATCCGAACGCGCGTGCCGCTTCAACGGCGCACCGCGCGCCGTTGCCGCAGAGCATCCCCGTCGTGCCATCGGGATTGTAAAAATCCATGCGAAAATCCGCTCCGAGGCCGCTATGATTGATTAGAATCATCCCATCGCCGCCGATGCCGTTCTTATAATCGCATGCGCGCGTTACAAACGCGCGCATTGCTTCGCGTGAAAGCGAAAGCGGGTCCTCCCACGTGTTCATCACAATGAAGGTGTTGCCGGCGGCCGTATAGCGCTGGAAAGAATGGGTCATCCGCCTTAATAACACCGAAAGTGGCGGGAAAGCGCCAGCGTCCGAAACCCGCTGGTCAATTTTATTCCCAAAAATTCATACGTCCACTGCAACTTTCCGGCGGTGGATTCTCTCTTTAGCTTTGGAAGCAGCAAATATGAGATCCATACCAGACCGGCTAGAGACGACCGTTCGAAGAAAGGCGCGCATCGGATGATCGATCATCCAGATTCGAAGCGCTCGTCGTGCCGGTTTGGAGTGCGCTTTCGCGCTATTGCAATATGTTATCCGGAGAGCGTGAGAGGGCGAAGGATCTTCTTTCGGAAACGGTGCTCCTTGCTTACCAGCACTTTGGTGAACTCCGCGACCCTGCCGCGTTCAAGGCGTATCTGTTCAAGATTGCTTCCCGCCTCGATCAGGCCTGGAACAAACGCGCGAAACGCGAAGTGCGGCTTACGCCGGAACTTACTTCGGAACTCGAACGCACGCTCCTGCACTCGGAGGGAACGGAGATAGAGCGGTCACTGGAAGTTCAGGAACTGTACGCGGCGCTCGCTGAGCTACCCGCGCGGCAGCGGGAAGCTATTATCCTTTTTGAAATTTCGGGACTCAGCCTCGAGGAAGTACACGCCATCCAAGGCGGATCGCTTTCGGGCGTAAAATCGCGCATTTTCCGCGGACGCGATACACTCGCAAAAATGCTCGGCGCTCGGAACGGTACACGAAATGCCGAGCAAAAGCTTCAGCCGTTCCATGCACCGGCTGGACCATCTTCTTCTACCAACCACATCACGAACCACCCGTTCGCCATGACCGGAAAGGGCATACTATGAACAGGAACTATAAAGACCTTTCTTCAGGGGCGCTCTCCGAGCGATCGCTCGATGAGCGCTTTCGCGAAGCCAGCAACGATGCGCGCAATCTGGAACGCGAACCGGTCCGGCGGGCTATTCTCGAAACAACCATCAACACGGCCAGTCCAGCGCGCCAAGCCGCGCGCATCAGAATGGCATTAAAAATAGGAATTTGGACAATGTCAGCATTACTTTTAGCAACATTAGGATTTCTCGCATTCGGAGTTTTTCAACCATCCAGCATCACGCAGGCGCACCACATGCAAGCAACGGCGCAGAAGCAGATACATTCACAATTTCAATCCACATTCGCATCCGCGCCTGTTGGAACCATCCTTCAAACGCAATCGCGGAAGCAAAACGACACCGGATTTCTCAGTCCTGTCCGCATGGCCGGAATCCAGCCAACCGCCATAACGGAATCGCAGGCAGCGCTGTTGGGGATTGTTTATTATGCCAATGGGAATATTGGCTGCACGCTCCCACAAGGGCAGACCCGCGGGCTTGTAACCTGCACGCCGGACGGCCATTTAATTTTTGGTTCGGATAGCACTGTTGCGTCCCAGCGAGTTTCCCCGAATCTTCGAATGATTACGACGACAACGGGTGAGAAGCGATTCTTCCGGCTACTGAGCAACGGTATGACCAACATGTTTCGCGGAATGGGAATTGGCGATTCCGATTTTAAAGGGCCGATGCAAGCCAACGTGAGCATATCTCCAGGCAACGACGCCGCAAATGTCACGGACTCGAACCTTCCGCTTTTCGGCAGCGATTCGGCCGCCATCCGCCAGATGCTTGCCTCGCAGGGGCTGGATATGAAGCCCGGCCAGCACATGACGATGACGCTGAATATGAATGGTTCGCTGGACGATAGCACGGCCGCGAATGAGATGCTCGCCTCGCTCGGAATTTCGAAAGATCAGGTGGCCGCGATAATGAAGAAAGAAATGGATAGTGCCGCGATTTGCAAACTTATTTCGGAGCAAATTTCGAAGAAAATTATGGCGAACATGCTTTCGAACAAGGGCGCGCTCAAGCACATGTTTATGAATGCAATGACGGATGTAGCGGCGCACGCGCCGGATGTGAATAAGCTTGTGCCGGTACTCGTGGAGAATAATAACGGCGGCGCTTCAAATTCTCTTATTTTCTGGTTCGATCCGGCACCGGAATTGGAAACCATTTTGGGAACCGGCAATGGCAACATTCTTCCCGCTCACGTTTCGACCAGTGGCGCGTTAACTTCCCTCATGATTTCGCCGAACCCAGCTACCACTTCGGCCACCTTGCGCTACTCGCTGGCCAGTGAACGCTCGCTCGCCGTATCGCTTTACGATATCACGGGAAATAAAGTCCTGGATATTGCCCGCCGAACCGGGGAAGAAGCCGGTGCCGGTGAGTTACCGGTCGATCTTTCCAGCGTCGCGCCTGGGATTTATATTCTTTCGGTCGTTACCGACCGAGGCGAGCAATTGACGCAACGCATCGTCGTCGAACATTAAGCCAAAGCCCACTCGGCAGCCGTGGCAGAAACGTGTCATGGCTGCCATCGCAGGTTTGAAGGGCCACGTATGGAGCTATGGGATATTAAATTCCACCGTATTCCCCGGATGCGCGCCAAAAAAGGGATCGATTGACTTATCGTTGGTGTCCCTGCTCGAATAGGTAAACTGCGGCGCGAACGGCGAGGCATAGGCCGTGCAATACACGTGGGTTCCGGCCGCATAAATGGAATGCACCAATTGGGGCTCGATCGTTACGTCAACGAGGCTGTCGCCCGATTCGAGATTATAAACGAGATCGTACGAAGAAGCCACAGCAGGATCGATTCCGCGGCTCGTATCGATAAATAAATAGACCGAGCCCCTGGCCGGATAATCCGGTTCGGTCGATGTGATATGAGTAAGAACGTGCAAGCCTATGGATGCATCCGGATCGAGCCGGACGCTGTCAATCGTAGCCTGGAGCCACGAGACAGGGAAGAGATGAAACGCATTGCCGGATGCCGTGTCCCGCGGGAGCCTTACGTGCAGATATGCGGGCGCAAATCCATCCGCGACAGCCGAAATCTCGTAATTCCCTGCCGGCAGCGAATCGAAATAATAGGAACCGGAAAGCCCGGATTTCACCGATTCTGTTTTCGCGCCGGATATCGTGATCGAGTCATACGACGAGGGATACCAAAACACGGTATCGAAGTGGGAATCGCTCAGGTCGATCTGCTCCACGTCGCCAGTAAGGGAATAAAGATTCGACGCGAGTGAAGTATCCGGCTTTTTGCCGGAAGTGTCCGGATTCGTGCCGGAATTCGAAGGAGGCGTCGTCGAATGGCTACACCCGATTATTGCGGCAATGAGCGCCGAGGAAAGCAGAGAAACGAGAACGGAGTTTTTCATACGCTGGATTTCGAACGCTCTTGGTGTAACCGTGCGAGACACACGCACCGCACAAAGTTACACGTAATAACTTCGCTCACGGGAAATCGTTACACCTTTATTCGCGCGGCTCCATCCCGCCCGGACTTTTGTTTACTACTGTTCCGAATTTCACGACCGAATGATTAAAGCTATTCTTTTCGCACTCGTTCTCATTGCAGCGTTTTGGGGGATTGCCGTGAACACGAAGCGGCTTACCGATTTTCTCCGATTGGGAAAATGGACGAACCGTTTCGACCATCCAAACGAGCGCATGAAGCGCCTGCTCGGCATCGCGATCGGCCAATCGAAAATTTTCCGCGATCCCGTAGCAGGCCCGATACATGCCGGCATTTTCTGGGGATTTCTCGTGCTGCTCTTCGCCGTGATCGAATCCATCGGCGAAGGATTAACCGGCGGCCACTTTTCGCTTTCGTTCCTCGGGCCAGTCTATTCGGTGATTACGTTTTCGCAGGATGTATTTATCGCGCTGATAGTCGTTGCCGTTTTTGCCGCATTGTGGCGACGATTTATCACTCATGTGAAACGACTGGAAGGCGATGAGCACGAGCGGATCGACGCCACGGTAATTCTTCTTCTCATTCTCATCATCGTTTGCTCCTTTACCCTCGATGTTGCGGCGCGCCTCACCATGCATGGCGCCCATCCGTATGAGTTCCATTGGCTGGCCTCGCTCTTAGCGCCACTCCCCGGGAATGCGGCAAATCGTCCGTTGATATACGAAAGCGCGTGGTGGGTGCATATTGTCGCGATCCTGGGCTTTATGAATTACCTGCCCTATTCGAAGCACCTGCACGTTATCACCTCGCTGCCAAATGTTTATTTTTCCGATCTTCGCCGAAAAAATTATCTCAAGCCGATTAATTTCGAAGATGAGACGATTACAAAATATGGCGCGGCGGACATTGAAGACCTGACATGGAAACAATTGCTCGATGGCGATACATGCACGCATTGCGGGCGGTGTACCTCCGTGTGCCCGGCAAATGTCACGGGAAAAGTTCTCGATCCGCGCCGGATCATCATCGCCACGCATGAGCGGATGATGGATAAAGCGCCGCACCTTACCGCAAAGGGAAGTTATGGCTTCGAGAATTGGGGCGGTGAAATCACCCGCGCAAAAGTTGCAACCACCGGCGACCAGGTGAGCGATGAATTAGTTACACCCGGAGAACAGACTCTAAGCCATGCGCAGGGCCGCCTGCTTTTCGAAAAACCGCGCGCGACGAAAGAAGAAGTCGAAGCCAAAAAGTTTGTCGGCGATTACATTCTGGAAGAGGCGCTCTGGCAATGCACCACCTGCCAGGCCTGCATGACGGAATGCCCGGTAACGATTGAGCATGTCGATGAGATTATCGACTTGCGCCGCAATCTCGTGATGATGGAATCGAGCTTCCCATCGGAGCTGCAGTCCGCCTTCGGCAACATGGAGAATAATTTCTCGCCCTGGGCCTTCTCGCCCAGCGAGCGCGGCGAATGGGCGCATGGGATGTCCATTAAAACGATGGCGGAAGGTCGGGCTGGAAGCACCGACCTACGCGAATCTCCAATTCTTTTCTGGGTCGGCTGCGCGGGTTCCTACGACCAGCGCGCGAAGAAGATCAGCAAAGCCTTCGCGGAACTCATGCAGCTCGCCGAAATCGATTTTCGTATTCTGGGCAATGAGGAAAAATGCACCGGCGATCCGGCGCGAAGAATGGGGAACGAGTATCTGGCCCAAATGCTCATCAAGGAAAATGTCGAAACACTGAACCGCTATGAAGTTACCAAAGTCGTTACCACCTGCCCGCACTGCTTCAATGCCATCAAGAACGAGTGGAAGGATTTTGGCGGGAACTATGAGGTGCAGCATCATACCGAATTTATCAAAGAGCTTCTCGATACGGGACGCATCAAGCCGTCGAAAGAACTTCTCGAACGCGCCACGTATCACGATTCCTGCTATCTTGGCCGCTCCAATGAGATCTATGACGCCCCGCGCAGCGCGCTCGAAAGCATTCCGGGACTGGATATTGTCGAAATGGATCGTTCCCGCTCCAAGGGCTTTTGCTGCGGCGCCGGCGGCGGACAAATGTGGATGGAAGAAAAGAAAGGCAAGCGCATCAACATCGAGCGGACCGAAGAAGCGTTGGGAACGCTCGCCCAGCATGGAACCGGGAATGATCGGTCACCCGCGGGAACGATCGCCAGCGCCTGCCCCTATTGCATGACGATGCTCACCGATGGCGTCAAAGCCAAAGGAGCGGCAGAAACCGTGCAGGTGCGAGATATTGCCGAGATTGTGTTGGATGCGGTAAGGTAATCTCTCGCTATCGCCCCGCATTGATAATCGTATATCCCACCCGAATCTTGTCGGAGGTGGTATAATTCGTGCCGCTCGTCGTAGTGGGAATCATTCCGACTCGAATATCGAAGGCGCCTCCGGTGCGATTCGTAACATCGGCGAAGTATTCGGCTTGCGCACAGTCCGGCGGCGCGCCATCGTCGAGCTTCGAGAGAATGGTAACGAGGACGATACTCGTGCTCGTGCAATAGCGGTTGTTGATGGTTAGGGTTCCCAGATTCTGAAATACTCCCGATACGGGCGCCACCGTCGAGAGGTTTCCACCGCCGAGCGTCAGTTCGATGACCCCGCTCGGCCCTTGTTGTGAGTAGGCGGTTCCTGCGGCAGCCGGTTCCACGCTGGTGCCGACGCTCGGCGATTGCGTCGTGCGTCCCATTGCAAATTCGCCATCGTTGACTTGCAGCGCGACGTTGGTCTGTCCTGCCGTCGTATTGCCGTTTCCCGTGGCCAATACACCGATCGTGCCAGTGTTCGCACTTGACGTGTTCGTGGCTGCGCCCCATACGCCGATCGCCTGGTTCGACGTTGAACCCGTGGCATTGCCAAATACTCCGGCAGTTTCATCCGTCGTGCCGGTATAGATGGAAGCAAGTTGGTGAACGGTGGTTGTGGTGTTAATGCCCACTTGGCCAGCCGAAAGCACGCGCATTCGTTCGGTATTGTTTGTACGAAAGACGAGGTCTTCGGCATCGGATGTGCCGAGATAGTTCGTTGAGGGCGCAGTGCCAGTATTGCCAAGCGTACTCCAATACAAGTTCGAGGCCGCGGTCCAAACGGGCGGCGAGGAAGTTCCCTGCGACGTCAGCACATAGCCGGATGTCCCGGCAAGCCCGTTGGGCATGAGCGCGCCGGAAAATGTAATGTTCCCAACGACATTGAGCACTTCAGCCGGGCTGACATTGCCAATGCCCATCTTGAGCGTTCGGCCCGAATTGTAGAAAACGATGGAGCTGTCCTGCGTTACGTTCGCGCCCTGGCCAAAGACGCAGTCGAAGTTGCCGGAGGCATTGCTGGTATTGCCTCCGAGCACGACGGAATATTGTCCGCAGGCCGTATTATTGTACCCACCTGCCACGACAGAATAAAGGCCGCAGGCGCTGTTATTCTGCCCGCCGCCTACGTAGGAATAGTTACCGGTGGCGGAGTTTTCGTAGCCGCCGCTCACCGCGGAATAATTCCCGCTTGCTGTGTCGTATTCTCCACCGGACACGGTGGAAGCTGTGCCGGTAGAGCGGTTGCTCGCGCCCCACGCGATTGAATATTCGCCGGAAGCAAGATTCGCATAGCCGGCAGCCATGGAATAGTCGCCGCTGGCCGTATTGCTGTTACCGATCCCCTCGAGCGCATCCTTCCCGCTGCCACGGCGCCAGAGCGTGTCCACTCCTCCGCCTCCGGAACTGCCGAATCCCTTCCAGGCAAGGTTACCGAATCCGTCGGTACAGAGCACGTAATTCACGCCGTTCCCATCATGGGGTGGCCAGAGGTAGGTAACGCTCGCCGTGTTAACGGCGGACTTGAAGCCACTATAGAGACTCCCTGAGCCCGATGGCTCGTAAAACCGAAGTTCTTCCGCTTTATTATTGTGGTTCATCAGCCCGACATTACCACCTGCAAAAACGCGGACGCGCTCGGTATCGTCCGTCCGGATGACCCAGTCTTCGGAGTCAATCGTGCCGATGAAATTGCTGGCGGGGTTGGTTCCGGAATTACCAAGAAGGAGCCATCCGCCACCAAGGAAGGGCGTCCAAATCGTGCCATTAAAATACCAAAATGTTGGAGAGATTCCGGAGTATGGAGAGCTGAGCGCCGTCGATGTGTCCGTTTCGAAAACAAGGAGTCCCGTCGCGGGCGAGCCGATGCCCAGCCTCTGATTTTCGGTCATTCGTGGGACGAGCAGGCCGCGCGAAGTGCTCGTCAGATCGAGCAACGCGCTGGCGTCCGGTGAAGTCGTGCCGATTCCGACGTTGCCCTGCGCGTGGGCAGGCAATGCTGAATGCTGAAGGATGAATGCCGAAAAAAGAAGCAGGGTGAATGCCCGCAGCACAGCACACCGCCGGCGGGCGTTCTCACCACGTTTGGGCATGAATCGATTTATTCTCCGTCGTTCGTCAGTCATAATTCCTCATTCCTCAATTGCAATCATCTTCCCGGGTTGATCACGATATAGCCGATACGGATATAGTCCGACCCCTGGTAGGTGCCGGGGAAAGTCACACAGGGAAACATTCCAATGCGAAGCACGCAGGAGCCCGGGCTCCGGCTTTGTACATCCACCTTAAAAACGGAATTGTTCGGGTCAGGAGCACCTCCACCGTTTATTTTTCCTACTACCCCGGCCATAATGATACTCGAACTTGTAATATATTCGTTATTGACTGTGACGGTGCCTAAGTCCTGATAGACGCCGGCCGTAGGCATGGACGATGTCAGATCGGTCACCATCGAAAGCTGGATGACGCCTGCGGGTCCTTGCTGCGAATAGGCCGTTCCGCTCGATGAGGGCTCCGTGTTCGAGCCGGAGGATGGCGGTTGCGTGGTCCGGCCCATCGCAAATTCACCGGCATTTATTTGCAGCGCCGGATCGGTCGATCCAGTCGAAGTGTTGCCATTGCCGGTTGCGAGGATGGCAATGGTGCCGGTGTTCCCGCTGCTGTTGTTGTTCGCGCGTCCCCAGATACCGAGCGCTTGCGCAGAGGTGCCACCCGAAGCCTGGGCATCAACGGCTGCGGTCTCATCGCTCGTCCCGGTTAAAAACGATTGGAGTTGATGCGCCTTCGTCGTCGTGTTGATACTGACCTGCCCGGAGGCATGAATTCGCATTCGTTCCGCCCCGCTTGTGCGGATGACAAAGGCGTTCGAATCCGTTGTACCGATGAAATTCGTCGATGGGCTGGTACCGGAGTTCCCTGTAAGTTTCCAGTTCGTCGCCGGTAAGGCAATCGTTCCCCACGTCGGTGCGGAGCTGCTACCGGCGGAGAGCAAATACCGGCCGCTCGATCCCCCTGAGCCCGCAGGTTTGAGCGCACCGGAAAACCGCACATTTCCCACGACGGCAAGCGCCTGGCTCGGCGCAACGGTATTGATGCCAAAATAGGTGTGCGTTCCGGTTTTGAAGACGACGGAACCGCAGGTGCCTGCCGTTGCGCCCAAATCCCCATACAGTAATTCCTGATTGCAACCCGTCTTATTGTTATAGCCTCCAATGATCGTTGAATTGCTGCCGCTAAAACTATTCTTCGTGCCGCCGAGCACGACCTCCTCGTTGCCGGATGTAGAATTCGAACTTCCGCCACCGATATAGCTCGATGTCGCCGAAGCATCGTTATCCTGGCCGCCGCCGTCAACGTCCTTATCTCCGGTTCGAAGAGTTCCCACTGCCGCCGTTGACCGCACCGTAGGAACCGGAAACGCCCGAAGTGCTGTCGCCAAGAACGATTTCGTAATTCCCGGTTACCGACGTGTGGAACCCTGCAGCGATAGAATAGGGACCTGAATCGGTCGAACCGGTGCTATCGGAATATTCTCCCCCGGCCGCGGAGCCGCGCTTCCAGAGCGATTGCGATCCACTTCCTCCAAAGGTGGCGAACGTATGCCAGCTCAGGTTCCCAGCGCCATCGGTCACCAACGCCTGACTCGGCAAGCCATCGTCCGGCGGCCAAATGTAATGGACCGTGGTGGATTGCACCGCCGCCTTGAATGCGGTATATAACGCCCCGGAGTCCGATGGTTCATAGAAGATGAGCTGCTCCGCCGAATTCACGGTGTTGGTGAGGCCGGCATCGCCGGTAGCGAAAACCCGAAGCTGTTCCCGCGACGTTGTTTTTTGGACGAGATCTTCGGCATCGATCGTTCCTAAAAAATTGGTGGAAGGATTCGTCCCCGCGTCCCCTGTTAGCGACCAATCCCGTCCTCCCCCGATTGGAGTCCAACCAGACCCGGTATAATAGTAAAAGCCATTGGCCGTTGTGTTGAAGACCAAATCTCCCGTCGCGGGCGAGGCGATGCTCGTCATGGCAGCACTGGTGAGGCGCGGCGGAAGAAAGCCCTGCGTAGTCGAGACGAGTTCGAGGAGCGCCGAATTATCGGGCACCGCAATGCTGATTCCGACACTTTGGGCCCGCGCGGAAAGGATGAAGGATGTGTGATGACCGATGAAGGCAACAGCGAAAAGCACTGCCATCTTCTTCCATCTCACGCCCTTACGATTTTTATCCCTTCGTATCAATGTAATCTCTTCCGCCTTAAAATTTGCTCATTGCGTTTAGCCTTCATCCATGCCCTATCTCATTACGACGAGCCTTTGCATCACGCGTTCCCTTCCGGCGGTGACGACGAGATCGTACGCTCCCGCGGCGAGCTTCGAGAGATCGAGCGTCCTGCTATGCGGTCCGGCGAATTCGTCGCCAGCTTCAATATGTGCCACGAGTCCGCCCATTACATCATAAAGCTCCAGCGTAACGCTCGTCTCGCTCGGGAGATCGAAATCCACGGTTGCGGTTCCCATCGCGGGATTGGGATAGATGGTTGCCTCCAGTGCGTGCGGAATCGCGATCTTGCTAAAGTCGAGGGTTTGGGTTCCCACATGCGTGCGGATACCATCGTTATCGATTTCATAAAGATCATAGGTATAGATACCGTTCGATGGCAACGTGTCATCCACGGTTTGATACTCGGCGCCCCAGGGGCTTTTGGCTTCGAGCGCGGTATCGCTTACATAGCTTTGAATGACTTCCGGAACGGGTGATCGGTCGTCCGGCGAGCCTCCCGGCTGGCTGCGATCGAGTTCGAAGCCACGCAGTTCGATCTCGCTGTAAGTTCGCCAGTCGAGCAGCACCGAGTTCCCAACCTGCCGCGCGGTGAACGGCCCCATTTCGATCGGCAGTGAGTTATCGCCGGCGTCGTTCGCGATTGTAAAAGGCCGGTTGATCGTATCCGTCCCGTACTTGCTTGCAATGACAACCGCCGACTCGATCCAGCCAAAATTATACGTTGCGCCGGCCATGATCGCGCTCTCGCCTGCCGTCACCCAGGCCGGCGTTGGGCCCGGAGGATTGGGTGCGAGCGTATCCCATCGGGCGACGACGAGGCCCGAAATCGCTTGCATCTCCGAGGCCGAGTAATCTCCTGGTATCCAATAGAGTCGTATGATCGCGTCTGTCGAAGCCGGATCCGGAGTCACGATATCGCCAAACCAGAACTGCTTTCCGCTCACGCCCATAAGCGGCGGCTGGTAGTCCGTAAGATCGTGAAATCCGAAATCGAAATACTGGGTGCGAAACGTTGCCGCCGTGGAACTTTGCGGCGTAATCGCGCACGTATTCGCGCGGCCATCTTTTCCGACTGGGAACCAAAATAAGTTCGTCGAATTCATGTCCTTTTCGCACGGGCCATCGACGTAGCTCGCGCAGGAAGATGTGGGCATCCCGGAATTGTTGATCCAATTCCCCTGAATATCGAAATTCAGCACATCGGGCTGCGTCGTGTAGCAGATGCCATCCGTGAAATAACAATTGCTATCGACAATCTCCTTTTGTGTCAGCGTTTTCGGGCCGCCGCCGGTGAATTGAAGGTTATAAAACGTGGTAATCACCGCGCCGCCCACATTCTGGTTGGAACCGCCGTAGAGATCGACCGTCCCGGTTTTGCGATTGAAAGTTCCATCATCCGTGAAGTTCCCGCCGATATTATAGAGGCCGGCGTTACTCGAATGTCGCCGCCGTGTTATTTGTAAAATCGGTGGTAATGGTAACGGTGCCGGAGTCGTCAATCGAGCCGGTTTGGTTTTGATACGCGCCGTTTACCTGCATGAAGGAATTCGGTTTGGTGACAATCACCGCGCCTTTGTTGATCATGAGTTGCGCGCGCGCGGGAACCGCAAGCGATGCAAGCCAGGCAAACGCAAGTACGGCCGCGAGCGAGCAGGTGCGGCGAGAGTGGCAAATCTCGAGATGATGGCGCGAGCCCATCTGGCAAATAATAGCGAACTAAACGGGTCCGCCGTGGCGGGCCTGAACCAGCGAACCGCAGGCCGCTAAGGAAAGTTCACGGGACGCCCTGGACTTTTGTCGCGAGGAGGCCCAGCCTGCAGGCTGGGTAATCAGGGATTTGTGGCTGCGGAGATGGAATGTCTGGTAAAACAGGAGGCGAATTTCGATCAGAAGGGGCCTCGAACCGCGTCTTCGACCATCAATGTTAAGGGATTTACTTTAAAAGCGGCTGCGAGCCGCTCGATGGTTTCCAAGGTAATGTTCACTTCGCCTTTTTCGATGTGAGAGATGTAAGTCCTTGGCAAATCAGTCAATCCAGCGACATCCACTTGTCGCATGTTCCGGACCTTCCGCATCGCCCTTACGTTATTCGCTATCGTTTGTTGAAGAGTCATTTCGATACAAAGCTCATGATTACAGGAGAGTCCGAAAAACGAATTTCTTGTTTGGCAGACAAAAGTGTTGTATCTTTGTAGCGTTGATTTCACGCGCGAATTGCTTTGCGTACAATAAACCAATAATCTCGAGGATCAAAATGACACATCAAAACCGCATTCTCATGGTCATATCGCTCGCGCTCATGCTCGGAACCGTTTCAACGGCCGTGGCTCAACCGCAGCCATATTACGGCCCATTGCTTTATAGCATGCGCCGCGACACATCCGTGCCTCCGATTTATCCCGGGCAGCCGACGCAGGTAACCGAGGGCTATCTCTGGCTCGATGACGCCATGAGGCTCTATCCAGGGTACAAAATCGATAGTTTCATCAATACGCTCGCCGGGGGCGATACGATGAAAACGTTGGCCAGCGTTTTATACCAGGTGCAGGACGATAACCCATTATCACTCATGATGTGGAATGATAATGCGATGCACCCGAATCCTTACAAAGCCGATCCCGACCACGAGCACGTGCAGTTCGAGCGGCGGGTTGCTCGCAGCGCGGGAGATAGTGGAAGAACGGCTTCGCTGCTCACCGCCGACATCATCTCAGATGTAAGAGTGTCCGATACGTTTTGTGTCACAGATCCTACGGCACAGAGTGCAAAGGATGGTGTTTTCGTCAATTCCGCAATCCTCGATGAAATTAAAGGCAAGCAGGTTCCCTTGTGTGTCGGCGAATCCATGCGATCGAAACGAGGAGGAAAGGGTTTAACCGCTCAAAGCTCTGGAACTATGCCCTGGGCCACATATCCCGTTCCCTCGGATTCAGGCGGATGCCTTCAATTTGAATACTCGCCTGAATGGCGTCAAGCAGCCTTCTGGGGATCGGATGAAGGCGCAGGGCTGATCGATTCGGCGGGAGGATGGTGGGTGAAACCCAGCCACGAATACATCGTTTTTCTAAATTTCATTGGCATCGGTAGTGATAGTCTTGAAGGGTATTTTACACTTTGGCCCGGACCGGCTGCACTCGGCGAGGGTGGGATGTATCCTGTCATCGGTGGCATCGTTCAGGATCCAAATAATGACTATGGACTGAGCGGCCCGAACTTGCCCGTGGCCGAATGGAAAGCGCAACTTCGCGCCAGAATTAACAATATTGTCAACCCATAGCACTGTAGGAACCAAAATGAAAAAGCTTTATTTTCTCGTTGCGTTTTTAGCGGTTGGCAAAATTGGATGGGCACAAAAGATCTGCGATTCCTGCTGCAAAGAGAGCTTCCCCTATGAGTTCTGCGATGCGACGGGAGCAGGTGTTTTCGTTGCGTGTTCCTCGAATCCGAATGCGGATGGCAAGGCGGTGAAGGCGTTCATTCCTAGCTGTGTGATCGTCGATCCCATGCCTGGGAACGCAATATGGCAGCCGAACGGGCCACCGGCAGGGCCCGCTGGATTACTAGGCGACGATGACCTCAACGATAATCCGAACGAGGAAGCGGGCGCGGCGGCCCAGCAATCGAGTGATGCCAAACTATTCAATCAGCTGCCCACCGGCCAGCCGCCGCTCGATCCCGACTTTGAATCTGACCTTTATCCGGTAACATCGGCTCCTGGTCCCGAGCCTACCTGCGGAGATGAGCCGTATCCCGATCAGCTATACGCCCCTGATCGGCAGGCGATCTTCGACCGGTACGTTAACGCCAGCCCGACCGAATCTGGAACCAACCTTGTGATACCGCCCTGGAAACGTCATTGGGATGTTTCGAATGAGGGCTGGTGGGATTATGACGAATTGGAATACGATGCGGCCTTTTCGCAGTGGAGCGAGGATAGTTCCAACTTCGTTAACGGTTTTGACCCCGCGCATATCGACGAAACCGGCTTGACCGGCAACGAAATCGATGAAGTTAACCTCTTTTACAACGAGGACTTCGGCTGGCTGAACGATGAGTACACGTATGAATTGGATTCCGTGGAAGAGGACTCCGCGCAGGAGGCGGACTGGGAAGCCTGCGAGACCGGGCTATCCGATCAAATTGCCCAATGGAAGCAGGATACCGCCAATTACAGCAAATACTTAGGCGCCGAAGCACAGTATCAGGCCGACTTGACCGCGTGGAATGACGCGGGTAATTCCTACACGCAGGTTTTTGTTCAAAGCCAGGCTCAAGCCGACGCGGATTCAGCCCTTCATCAGTGGCTCGATCTCTGTAACCCGCCGATTCAGCCGTGCGAGAGTGTCCCAGAGTGTTGCATTCATGTGGTGATGGATAATAGTGTGCGTGATTTTCAAGATCCCATCGGAATTGTAGCCCAAACAACCGGAAGCGGCCCCAATACTTTTTTAGTGTGTGATCCGACTGGCTGCGAGAGCGGGAGCTTTATTGAGGTTAACGTTACATCCCAATTCCTGAGCGATGAAAAGGTGACAGGCGCAAAATATACGGATCCATCGGAATATAACTTACATCCGGTGAACCTAACCGGATTTTACACTGCTCTGGATCAAGGGCCAACGACAGCTTCGGGTTATAATAATTACAGCTTTTATCAGCTGATGGAGCATGAAATCGGTCATTACCTCGGATTACATCATCCTGAACAGGCAATCAATGGAGAGGAGTGCCCCAATTGCTATACCGCAAACCCCTTTATCTCTCCTTCGGGAATCCTTAACCCGAACGGCTATCAAACCGTCATGGCGAATGCCAATATCATCGCGGCTACGGGCGTCGCTGCTCACTATCCGCTTTCTTTGACGGACGAGGATATGTGCCAATTCGAAAAGCTGTATTGCAACATGTGCGGTGGCGGAAGCGGCGCGAGTCCGTGTGCTTATGACGACGGCGTCCCCAAGCAGGAGCGGGAGGATTTCGAGGCTGGCGTCCACCCGAATCCTTCCACGGGTGCAACGGAACTCGATTACACTGTTACTAAACGGACCCTTGTCCAGATTACGATTTACGATATGATTGGTAACGCGATCAGGCTGGTTGCATTGAAGTACGAAGACGCCGGAACGTATGCGGCCTCGCTCGGCACGGAATCGCTGCCATCGGGCCACTATGTATGCCGCCTGCGCGAAGGCGAGAGCGTGGCCTACATAAACGTCGTCATCCAGAGGTAGCACGGTTGGTCTGGTTGCGCAGCTTAGCCGCTTTACGCTCAGGCGGCTATTTAATTTCGTTCCCGGATATGGGTTGATGTATTAGGCATTCCGTTTGCTGTAAGATAACCTCGACTACCACCATTTTGAAACGCGAATGTTTTACCTATTCGGAACCGCGATCCTGATTGGCGCCACGATGGCATATCTTCGGATGAAGGGCCAACACTATCCGGCCTGGAGCCTCACCATTTTGCACGCGCTGTTTGCGGTTACGGGCCTGCTATGGATGTTCGTCATTGCACTCAGCCACACGAACCGGACGAGCAATGTTACGGGCTCTCTCATCGTCTTTTGCGTTGTCGCCGTGTTGGGCGTTATCATGCTGGTGGGCTATCATGCACAAAAGCGACCACTGCCCATCGCGGTCATGATTATTCACGGCATCCTCGCGCTGGCCGCATTTATTTGGCTTTTAGCTTGATTCGGGCTGTAACTTTCGCCCTCCTCGCGGGTTATTCAGATGATCGATCGTTCAGAATGATCTAATCTTCTTACCGCTATGAAAAAAGTACATTACGCTTCCCTCGTTGTTGCCACGGCGGCGCTTATTTTTATGTCCGGCTGCAGGACGACCGTTGAAGTGCTTCCCGGGCCGCCCACCAGCGCACCTTCAGCCGCTGTGATCGGCATTACCGGCGCGCAAAGCAGCGGCAATCTGGGCGATTTCGAAGTCGATCTCATCGTTGTCGATTCGAGCGGGCATCCGGTTTCGGACCTGGATGCAAGTTCGATTTCTATCGTGAATGGGCTCGATACATTGTTTTCGCCAACCGGCATCAGCACCGCTGTTACATCGCTACTCGGCCCCTATTCCGCCGAACTTTTGCTCGATCAAACCGGCAGCATTCGCACCACCGACCCGCTGAACCTCAGGCTCATCGCCGCAAAGCTATTCCTGGATGCAACGGGCCTGCTGAATACGTTGGATGAAATTCAGCTTTCGACGTTTCAGGACAGCCTTCACGTTGAAGGCGAATACCTGCACTCTTACGGCGCGTTCACGCATAATACTGGCGCGTTTGAAGTTACCGTCGAAACCTTAGCCGATAAAATCGGCGGCGGCACACCACTTTACGACGCGATGTATCTCGATGCGGATTCCGTGTCTCAGAATGGCAAGAATTCCAACAAGGCGCTCGTCGTCTTCACCGATGGCGAAGATAACGAATCCTACGAATACTATCCTGGCGCGACGCTTTGGAGCGCAATCGACCATGCGGTAAACGAGCATGTTCGAGTGTTTGCCGTTGCTCTGCAAACCGGCCTCGATACGGCACTTATCAGCGCGGCGATGCAGACGGGCGGCGCCATCATGCAAGCCAGCGACGCAAAGCAGATGGTTTCGTATTTCGGCGCGATGTCCGGCATGCTGCACGGCAATGTGAGTTATTATAAAACCAGGTGGCACGTTTCGCTGCCAGCGGCCATGAGGGCGAGTGGGAGCGTTGTTTCCGGCACGATCGCCATTCGGTTGCCGGATAACGAAACGGCCGCTGCGCCGTTTGCCGTCAAGTTCCCTTAGAAGCGATTTCTGATAGTTTCGCGTTATCCATCGGTCTGAATCAGTCAGTTCAGACCGATAGGACTGATCTCAATGCCGAAATCTCTTTTATTGCTGACCGGCCTGGCGGCGTTGCTGGCCACGATGCCCACCACTTCCTGCTCCCATAATTCTCCGAAGCCGGTCCAGCTTGGCGACACGATTCACTTGGTTACGAATTCGCCTGTCATTGCCTTTTCTTCGGATAGCACGGCGGATTCGATCCCCATCTGGCTTTCGTGCAGTTGCCGCTCTACGTTGAACACGCTCGGCTCGGGCGGCGATGTCGCCGCTTTTTCCGTTATATCCCGCACGCCGGATACAACCTGGATCATTCCGCATTACCTGCGCATTACCAAACTTCCGACGAGCAATGCAAACCTTCTTCGCGCGTGGTATGCCTTCTCCGCCGTCGATCATTTCGGGCAGACGGACTACGATACGATTCGGGTAACGTATGACCGGTGAGAGTTCCTACTGCTTCACGAACCCTGAGATTGCGGAGCCGCATATTAGAAAGTATTGGCCGGCGGGAAGTGAGGCGACGTCGAGTGCGGGCAGGCTGCTGTCTGGAACCGTGCCATTGAGAACGTCCTGGCCGAGCATATCGATGACAGCGAAGTGCCTTCCAGCCTGCGAAGGTTCAATCTTTAGGATTTGATCCGCTGGGTTTGGATACACGACCGAGGCTACCGCGGAATGGTTCGGATTTCTTACAATCGCGTTTGAAGGTTCACCCACCATTAGCTCCGTGGCGAGTATTGTAGGAGAATTACCCAATATCGCAATTGCTTCGCCGCCGGAAAGAACGCCGATTGCATTTATATCAGTTTCCGTTGTATCGGAGCTATATATTAAGGTGTCGGCGGACCACGATAATCCATGATCAGTGCTCTTAAACAAATGGCGGTTGCCGAAACCGACACCCGCGAACGCGATGACCGCGTCCAACGACGACATGCTCTCAGTAGAGGAACCAAAGGCAGGCGGGTACGCAAGCGGTGACCAGTTCGCCCCGTTATCGGTGCTAATAAGAAAAATTGGACCAACACCTTGCGAATCGCGGTGTTCGCCGAAGATCACTAATGTATCCCCACGAAAGTTGCAGCCGACAATCAAATCGGTATCCCCCGGTCCACCATGCGGAACGATCAGCGAGGTAGAATCGACCGTTCGCCAGCTGTCCGACGTATAATACGTTGGTCCATTCGCACCGGTGATCGCCCGGAAACGTTCCCCGCCGTCGGAATGGCACATTGTGGCCGTAAGCCATGGGTCCCAAGGAGAGCGGTTCCAACTGATTCCACCATCCCTCGTCGTATAAATATTATTCGGGATATTCGACCAAAGCGTCACGATGCCCGTATTCGAATCGGAAAAATGGAAATCCCTTTGATCGTACCGTACCGGCAAATCCCTCCTCAGCCAGGTACTACCGCCATCCGACGTTAGAATCACGGTGCCGCTGTCAGACATCGCAACCGCGTGAAGCGAGTCGATCTGCTGAAGATACCGTATGTAATTGTTGTTATCAACTTTCGAGTGGGGCAACCCGGGATCCTCTTCGGCCCACGTTTCCCCACCGTCATTACTACGAAAAAACACGACCGCCCAGTAATTATCCGTGAATCTCGCGGCATCGTCATGACGCACGGCCGCGACCGTGCAGACATTGTGCCAGCAATCGAGCGCGGTGAATTCGTAGCTATAGCTGCCGACATTAACCGGCACAGCCTCCCGCCAGCGAAGCTGCCCTCGCGCGCACGGTACGAACGCCATGCACGCGAGGCAAGCGAAGAATAAGGGTTTCGTGCTCCACATACCGACTATTTTTTGATGAATTTTAGCTCCTTGTGACTTCCGCTAATATAATACGTTCCATTCGAAAGGGATGAAACGTCAAGAATGAGATCGCCATTCGGCCCGATAATCCCGTGGAGGACTTGGCGGCCCAGCACATCAAGAACACTTATCGGCTTGCCGGGTTGCGCGGCATGAACCGTCAGAATACCAGAGGAAGGATTAGGATTAAGGGAGAGACCCTCGTCCGTTTCGGCCGGAGTCGCGACCCCCATTGGCTCAATAACGGATCCTGGCGCATTGAAAATGCATCCAACCAAATAGCAGGTGGCGTCAATCCATGCCACATTCGGCGGAAGAGGAAGTGGTGTGCAATTTGGAGTACCATAACTCACGGTGTTGCAGTCTGAGTATACCGGAAGCGAAGGCTCGAATGTGGTCGGTTCGCTGAAACACAACTGGCACGTGGTTATGCAGTAGTCATCGGTGCTGCATGGAGCGTACGTCCTCCTCGACCAATACCCGCCTGAGAGCGGCTCTTCTCCTTTCGCATGGCGCACGATATCCTCGGGGCTGGTCTGCTGCATCCAGCACTGCGCGAGGTATCCCTCCATGATTGTTGACGAACAACCGTCAAGGCACCAGCAATACAGTGCAGCAGCAACTGAATTCTCTTGTGTAAAATTGGCATAAGCGATGCTATCGGCATCGTAAATAAGATTCGCTGGATTAAGTGTGTCAATGCATGATGAGTCGCCGCCGGGTATGAGCACGACCGAATCAATCCACAATTGAACCGTGTCGAGGCCGTCGTCAGCCCGCCAATATCGGAAGCAGTAAAAAATTGAGATTTCGTCACTGCACGCGTTATAAGTGTCGTACTCGGTTGCAATCCAAAGCTGATCCGTGGGCGCAATATTCGTCGGGCAAGCGCGGACGCCGGAAGAAAAAAAGAAGGCGCCGCATGATAAAAGTGCTGAAAAGACAAGCCGATTGAAAACGTTCCCGTTCATGGTGGTTGCGAATTATCTGGATGAACATTTCCTCGGCAACTCCTAACCTGATGTATATTGGGCCGCCGAGGCGTGAATTGATTACTGCAAACTTACTGCGATAATTGATAGGGCAGCTACACAAAACGGGACAATTCCTGCACAAAATTAGACAAAATGGAGGAATGCGTTCTTTTTCTAAATCATGCCTTTTTGTGAAGAGAGCGAAGAACTGTTGGCGCAGACCCAAATCGACTCTTAACCGCCCTCGAGAACGATTGGGCATCCGGATAGCCCAGGGTCAGCGCGATATCGGCTATTCGGATACCAGTATCTTCGATTAAGCGCTTAGCCAAGCCCAGCCGACATTCGATGATGAGTTGATGGACTGGGAACCCCGTATACCTTTCGAACCACCGTTCGAGGGTTCGGGGTGAGCAATTAAGTTCTTTCGCGAGACTTTCGAGCGTAATTTTTCCTCCGATTTCATCGGAGATCCGCTCCATGGCGCCCTGTATCGTGTCGCTGGCAGGTCCGTCCGGAATATGACCAATCATTTTCCTCGCGAGCTTCCGAGCATCCATGGTGATCGTTGAAAGTTCCGACATGTGACGTACTTTCTGGTGACGTAGATTCTGGCAACTCAACGACTGGCATAAGGCCTTCCGTTCCGCTCATGACCGCTCCGGAACTTATCGGGAAGAATATCCGCGCATATCGCGAGAAGCAGGGATTGTCGCAGGAAACTTTTGCGGATGTCGCCGGACTCCATCGGACTTATATTACTCAAATTGAGCAAGGAAAGCGAAACATTTCGATTGTCAATATCTTTAAAATCGCAAAAGCTCTCAATATCGAACCGAGCCTCCTCCTGATCCCGGATTCCTGGAAAAAGAGAATTCGGAAGGATTGAGCCATCTCCTGCATCTTGCAGGAACCAGTGCACGCTTCCTGCAATTTACAGGACTCGCAATTGGCCAGAATGCCGATTCTGGCTTGTCAAAGCCAATTTTTACTTTGGCATTTCTTCTGAGACGTGCTTCTCGTGATTCGATAATAAAAATCACGAATCGCACTTCAGAAATTAACTCCTCGACCTCAAACAAAAAAATCTCAGCATGAAGAAGAACTCCTTTTTTGTCACGATCGTAATCGTCTGCGCTCTCGTCGCGGCCTATTTGATTTATTATCTAATCCTGGGTAACCCCTCGCACTTCACGGATGCACTGAAGACGAAGCCGAAAGTGGGCGATTATTTCGGAACGGCCTACGTGGGCGGATTCGTCGTGCCCTGGCTGCTCACGCTTTCGATCATGGTGGTAACGTTTATTGTCGAGCGGTTTCTTTCGCTTTCGAAAGCGAAAGGCTCCGGCAACGTGAATCAATTTTTGGTTGATGTCGAAAAGCGCCTCAATGAAGGCAACATCGACGCGGCGGTCGACCTTTGCGACAAGCAGCGCGGTACCGTGGCAAACATCATTCGCGCCGGACTCGAAAGCTTCAAGAAAGTACGCACCGAAAACCGGCTTGAAGCCGAACTCAAACTCGCGGAAGTAAAGCGCACAATCGAAGAAGCGACGAGCATCGAAACGCCGCTTTTAGAGCGCAACCTCATCGGCCTCTCGACGATCGCTTCCATTTCGACGATGGTCGGCCTCTTCGGAACCGTTCTCGGTATGATCCGGGCGTTCTCCGCCATGGGCGCGCAGGGCGCTGCCTCGGCGACCGAGCTTTCCATCGGTATTTCCGAAGCGCTCGTCAATACCGCGCTCGGAATCCTGAGCGCCATCGTCGCTATCATTTTTTATAATTTCTTCACGAACAAAGTGGACGGTTTTATCTATACCATCGATGAAGCTGCGCTGAACTTAGTCGAAACGCTGCAGACGAAATTCTTAGGGAAGGCCGCGGCATAATTGGTAGGGACGGCCTGCGGCCGTCCGCCGGGTGGCATCGGGGCCGCCCCACGAAAAAAATTCAGGACGGCCGCAGGCCGCCCCTACGAAAAAAATGGCAAAAATTAAACTCAAACGGCACGGATTCCGGCTCGATATGACGCCGATGGTCGATGTCGGCTTTTTGCTCGTGACGTTCTTCATGCTCACGGCGAAGTTCAAGCCGCAGGCCGATGTGCCTCTCGAAATTCAGTTGCCGGTCGCGATCGTCGATACCACCCGCTTGCCGGATGCGAACATTGCGACGGTTGAAGTCGGCCTGAAAGCCAATGCGAACGGCGCGATGGATACGATCATCGAATACGGCCTCTCGAATGAGAAGGACCGCGCACCGGTCTATAAACCGCTGAACCTCATGGATCCGAAGACGGGCGCGCCGCTCACGGACGCCGAGCTCGATCGGAAAGCTGGCGTCGTCGTGACGAAAACGCAGCTGGAAACGGTGATCGAGCAGTCGCGCCTGCAAAATCCCGCGATGCGCTATGCGATCAATGCCGATAGCGCCGTAACGTTTGGAACGATCTCGGACGTGATGCACGCGCTGCAGAAATACGGCGCGACGCGAATGAATTTAGTTACCATCCAGAAAAAGGAAAGTTAGAAAACGATGGCGGAAATTGTTCAAGGTGGGGGAAAACGGCACAAGGGCAAAAGGCGCTCGCGCTTAGGCGTGCGCCTGGATATGACGCCCATGGTCGATGTCGCCTTTCTGTTACTCACGTTCTTTATGTTAACGACCACGCTGCTCACGCCGCAGGTCATGGAGATCACGATGCCGCCGGATTCGAAAATTCCGGTGCAAATCGCGGAGTCGAACTTGCTCACACTCCGCATCCGGAAGGATTTGGCTGTGTTCTGGAATATGGGAACCGAAGCCCCGCAAAAAATTGCGGAGAACGAAGTTCCCAAAATTCTGAAAGAACATTTGCAGATCAATCCGAAGCTTTCAACGCTCATCAAGATCGATCGCGAGGCGAAGTACCAAACGCTCGTCACGATGGTCGATGACTTGAATAAGACGCAAGCCGAACTCGGCCAGACCGAACGGCGATTCAGCTTGGTCGCGATGGACGATTCGGATTCGAGGTTAGTGGCAGGAATGTGACCGGGATTTACGGGATTAATGGGTAGCTAAACCCATTAATCCCATGAATCCCCCCAAATCCAGGTTCAGACAATTATGGCACTCAGTAATTTAGTATCGGAAAAGCTCGAGCACTACGGGGGCATCGACCTCAAGAAGAACGAGCAGCGCTTTTTTTCGAATGCCCTCGGCGTTTCGATCGGGATTCATTTGCTGCTCATCTTGCTCTATTTTGGATGGGCGTGGTTTTCGAATGACGAAGCGCGCGCGCCGCATATCATGATTCACAGCATTGCGGAACTTGCGCCGCCGCCTTCGACGGAAAATACTCCCGAGGAGATGCCGGTCACACCACCCCCGCCGACGAATGTGGTCAAACCGAACCTGGGCGTGCCTGTTCCGGTCCCGGACGCCATCGCGCCGCAGCTAACGCTGCCGAACATGAACACGCCGACTCCGCCGCCGGCCGTTGTCGGCAATGGCCCCGTCACCACGAGCGGGCCGGTCAACTTGAATATCAAAACGCCGGTCGAATCGGATGAACCGAAGGAGGGTGAATTTGTCGATGTTTCCGACCCGCCCACAGCGGTTGTGCCGATCGAAAAGCTCATTCAATATCCTGAAGTCGCGCGCCGCAGCGGGCTCGAGGGAAGCGTAACGGTCGATGCCTTGATCGGCAAGGATGGACACGTCATCAAAGTGAATGTTCTGAAATCGGACTACGATATTTTCAAAGATGCCGCCATTGCGGCCATGATGAAGGCAACATTCACCCCGGCGCGGCAAAATGGCACGCCGCTGGAAGTCTGGACGACGGAAACGATCCACTTCCGTTTGAACAATACACAATAACAAGTTGTGACCCGCCGGCAACCGATCGAGCGTCCGCCAAGCCGCATTGCGGGGATGGTGTATATTGTTATCGGAATCTTCGCGTCGTTCGCGTCAGCCTTCGTGCTCCTGTATCAGGGGAACTTGGGCATCATTACGAATATCCGCTTTGGGTTTGGCGCGGTGATCGCCGCCTACGGGCTGTTCCGTATCTATACGGGGATCAGCATGATAAGGAAAGCAAATCGCTTTGTGAGTCTGGAAGGGAAGCAGGACGTTCAGGGGCGCAAGGACGATTTGCGGACACCGACACCTTTAAAATGAAGAAACTCTTTCCCGTTGCGCTCTCGCTGATTGTGCTTGCCGGTTGTGGAAGGCAGGAGAATGTACCGCAAGCGGAAACCGCGGTTTCGGGAAGCTTCGAGCTTGTGGCCGATGAAGTTCTGCACCCCGCCGTCGATAGCTTGGTCGCGGGCTTCATGCTTGAAAATCCCGATGCGCATGTTGCGGTGAAGTACACGAGTGCAACCGAAGCGGTCCGCGAGCTCCTGAACCATCAGGCGCGCGCCATTCTGATCGACCGGAATCTTACGCCAAAAGAAGATTCGATTCTCCGGCAGGATTCTGCTTCTGAAGTTGCAGCAGGAGGGCAGGCGCTTCAAAAAATAAAGCTGGCCTGGGATGGAATCGCGGTGATCGTCTCCCGAGGAAATCCACTCGCCGCAATTGCTAAAAGCGATCTCGCAAAAATTTTCCACGGATCGATTTCGAATTGGTCGGCTTTAGCGCGCCCGGTCTTCGAAGACCCGAACATGAAGAAGGCACAGGGGACGATAACTGTTGCGCTTCCGGCGTATCCATTGAGCATCGAATATGCACTGGATTCCATTTTGCTGGGTTCGCAAACTCCGTCCATGCGCGTCGTGCGGTTCAATACCTCGGACAGTATGCTCGCCTTCGTTCGAAAAAATCCCGATGCCATCGGCTTTATCGGCTCCGCATGGGATTATAATCTCGCAGCCTCGGGCGACACGAGCGTGAAGACGCTGCCCGTCATGCCAGCCGATTTGAGTTCCCGGGGACTCACCGAACCGGTGCTGCTGAATATGGCCTACATCGCGGAAGGGCTTTATCCTCTCGTTACACAGGCCAATGGCTATACCTTCGAAGTACCGAACACGATTCCACGCGGTTTCCTGGCCTACGCTGCAACCGCGCATGGACAAACCATATTCAAGAATTTCCATGTGCTGCCGATCACGGAGCCGATAAAGATCGTCAAGAGCCAGCCGTAATGCCTAACGCGCAATGCGTAATGTATCATGCGCTGAACAGTTTGTAAGGATAAATTCCATTTAAGCATTCGTTTTCAATGAGGATGTACCCGTTTCGGGACAATTCGAATATCATTCAGCAAAATCAGAAATAAAATCAGCCTAATCCAGGTTATGAAACGTCTTTTCTTTACCCTCCTCGTTTTGCTTGCCGGGACGCCGATTCTGCGCGCGCAGGCGAGCGATGCGCACGTCGATCAGGCCCTTCGGCTCGTCGATTTGGGAAACGCTCGCGAGGCCGCCGACGATTTGCGCGCGCTTACAACCCAGGATCCGAAAAATGCGGAAGCCCATGCCGGCCTCGCCATCGCTCTCGTGCATCTGAACCAAATTCCGCAGGCACTCTCCGAAGCGCAGACCGGCTTCGATCTCAATCGGCATGATGCCCTTGTTCGTGTGGCACGCGGCATTGTTTATGGCAAGGAGGGCCGCGTTCAGGATGCGTTGAACGAGTTCCATGAAGCGCAGAATATCAATGACAAGGACATCGGCACATTGGTCGCGCTCAGCCGATATTATATTTCCATCGACTCGCTGAAGCCCGCGGAAATTACACTTTATCAGGCGCAGCAAGTCAACGATAAAGATGTTCGCTCCTACCTCGGCCTCGCGGAACTTTATGAAACCCAGCGCATTCCCGATCTCGCCATCGATCAATATCAAAAGGCAATGAAGATCGATCCCAACGATGCGCGCGTACATGCTGCCCTCGCCGGACTTTACCTGCGCACCTATAAGTATAACGAATCGGCGGAGGAATGGATGAAGGTGATCCGGCTCGATACAACGTATGCCGATGCCTATCGTCAAATCGCCCATCTGTATATCATGGCGAAGCAATATACAAATGCGGTTCCCTTCGCTAAAAAATATGCGGATTTGAAACCGGATGACATCGAAAGCAAATGGCTGTATGCGCAGGCACTCGCCGAAAGCGGGGCGTATGCGCAGGCGCTTCCCATGCTCGAAGCAGTTTCGGCAAACGATTCGCTTCGTCCGCTTGCGCAGCTCATGCTGGCGCGCAGCTATTTTTATGCGAAGGATTATCCGAAGGCAATAGGTATTTATAAGAGCGCGCCCGCGCTCAGCACGACCGAGCGAAGCTATTATGGCGACGCACTCGTCGTTTCCGGCGACACCGCGGGCGGCATCGAGCAACTCAAGCAAGCGCTTGTTGGGGATACGGTTCCCACGGATCGAATCCAAACGGAAAGCGCGATTGGGAACATGCTCTATGCGCAGAAGCGCTATGCGGAATCGGCTCGGATGTTCGCGCAAATGGCCTCCGAACAGCCCGAGCGTCGACAATTATCTTTCCGCCGGCCAAATCTATGGCTATGCCAAAATGCCGGATTCCGCGATGTTCTATTATAAGAAGGCGCTGGCGATCGACCCGAATTCGCTCAAAGTGCAAACGCAAATCGCGCTGGATGCATTGACGGCCGGTCCAGCCTCCGATACCGCGCTTGCCGCGTTCCAATCGCTCGAACAATCGGCAAAAACGCGGAACTCCGCCGATACTGCCGCGATCGCCGCCGGATTTATCGCCTATCACTACGCAGCCAATAAAGACTGGAAATCGACCGTCGAACACTTGCAACCGGCTGTGGATGCGCTCGAAAATACAACTTCACCCTATCGCGTAAGCTTCACGCTCCTGCTCGCGCAATCCTATCACCAGTTGCAGCAGTTTGATCAGGCTAAAAAATATTATGACGCCGTGCTGAAGCTCGATCCGGATAATGCCGGAGCTAAACAGGGCTTGGATTATTTGAAAGGCGCCGCCCCCGCGCCGGAGAAGAAGCATCGGAAATGACGTTCCCGACTATGTTTGATTGAGTTGGTGTTCCGGTTGGTGCGATTTTTCCATAATGCTTCCAAAGGAAACAATGGCATCGGAATCATCTTCGAATTTGCTGGCGAAAGTCGGGCGGCATTTGGCGCACGAGCTGAATAACCCGATCAGCGCGATTACGAGCTCGGTCTATCTCATCGAGGATATGATCTCCTCCGATGGCGGCACCGTTTCCGCAGAGGAAATTCGGCCTTTCGTCGAAAGCATTCAGGAAGAATGCGCCGCACTCAAGGCGACCGTGGAGGAATTCACAAAGTTTGCCACGACCGAACGGATTCTCGCCACGAAGATCGATCTTTCGGAATTCGTTCGTGCGCGCGCCGAAGAAATGGCACGCGATGGTTTGCCGGCCACCGCATCCACGCCGCCGGAATCATGCTTTGTGAACGCCGACACTGCGGGGCTTGCCTTCGTCCTCCGACAGCTCGCTGAATCCGCGCGCGAGGCCGGAGCAACGAAAATCCATTTTTCACTCGCCGTCAGTGATTCGGTAAGCGATGATTGCAAAATTATGATGAACGATGACCGGCCATCCGCCGCAGTGAGCGATCTCGAAAGCGATTTTTCCGCTGAATCCGTCGCCACGCGGCCCCGAGGTTCGGGCCTCCGATTAAAACTTCCGCTCGCCAAGAAAATTATCGAATTGCACGGTGGGAATATCGCAATCGCTTCGGCCGCCGGCACCGAAACACAAATCGTGATTGCGTTGCCGAAGATTTCGAATGAATCGGCATGAATCTTAGTTGATTCCGTATTATCAATTCTTAAATGGCAAACGTACTATTAGTTGACGACGAGCAAAATGTGCTGCTCACCTACCGCACGATTTTAGAACGCGGCGGACATCGTGTGGCGACCGCTTCGACCGCGGAGGACGCGCTGAGTTCCTTCGAAAACGAAGGCGCCGACGTGATCGTCACCGATATGAATATGCCCGGCATTTCGGGCATCGAGCTCGTCAAGCGCGTTCGGCAGAAATCGCCGGGAACCGAAATTATCGTGATGACCGGCGCGGGTTCCGAGCGCACCGGCATCCAGGCCATGCAGGCCGGGGCGTACGATTATCTGAAGAAAGCCGATATCGTTCCAGATGAATTAGTGCTCTTAGTCGAGAAGGCCGCGGAGAAAAGCAGCCTCCAGACCGCGATCGATCTCCGAACCCGCATCGCCGGATTGCGCGAGGGATTCGAAAATATCATCGGCGAAGATCCAGAACTGCTCCACGTGCTCGACGACGGTAAAAAAAGTCGCGCCGACCGATTCCTCCGTGCTTATTTATGGCGAGTCGGGAACCGGCAAGGAACTGATTGCCGAGGCGCTGCATGTAAACTCCCCGCGGAAAACGAAGCCGTTCGTTCCCATCAATTGCGGGGCGCTGCCCGAAGGATTTACAGGAATCGGAACTATTCGGCTATGTAAAAGGTGCCTTCACCGGCGCGCAAACGAACAAAAAAGGCCTCTTCGAAGAAGCCAACGGAGGAACGATTTTCTTGGACGAACTGGGAGAAATGGAACTTCCGCTCCAAGTGAAACTGCTGCGGTTTTTGCAGGATCATAAGATTTTCCGTATCGGCGACTCCAAACCCATTTTGGTCGATGTCCGCGTGATTTGCGCAACCAACAAAGACCTAAAAAAGCTCATCGCCGAAAAACGATTCCGGGAGGATTTGTATTACCGCGTCAACGTCATCGCGCTCCTGCTGCCGCCACTTCGGGAGCGAAAGGAAGATATTCCCGCGCTCGCGCAATTTTTCTGCAATCAGTTCGCGGAACGCTTTGGCCGAGGCGAGTGCAGGCTTTCGGACGAGGCGCTCACCGAGCTTATGGCCTATGAATGGCCCGGGAATATTCGGGAACTTCAGAATGTGCTCGAACGCTCCGTCATTTTAGCCGATAGCCCCATCGATCGGCACCGAGCATTTCCCGAAGGACTTCAACGAGCCGCACGTTAATGTGCGCGAAATTCTGGAAGATAAGCCGACGCTCGACGAACTCGAAAAACGCTACATCTTAGAAACCCTACGCGCCACGCGCAACAATAAAGTTCTCACCTGCGAGCGCCTGGGCATTTCCAACACCACGCTCTGGCGCAAGCTCAAAGAATACGGCATGGCCCAGGAAGCGGGAATGAAGGAAGAAATGGCGGCGTAATCGAAACGAAACCGTCCCGCCAGCACCTAAGGCCCCCATGCGGGCCATGCGAATCGGGGTGACGGGAAAGCTGGGGAGCGGAAAATCGCTCCTGATGCGAGCAATAGAAGCGCGCGGAGGTTTCTATTGCGTTTATTCGGACGATCTGGCCCGGGAGCTTATGGAGCGGGAACCCGCGCTGCGCGAACAGCTTACACAACTCCTCGGCCCGCAAACCTATTCGAACGGCGCGCTGGACCGCAAATTCGTAGCATCGAAAATTTTTAGCGACCATGAGTTATTAAAGCAAGTCGAAGCCGCCGTTCACCCGGCAACGACAGGAGAAATCGAGCGCATCTTCAAGACGCATCCGGATGAAGCGGTTGTGGTGGAATCGGCGCTCATCCTTCAAAGCCCATTTCAGGAGGCCTTCGATTATATCGTCCTCGTCGAAGCGCCGGATGATGCCGCGGTAGAGCGTGTCGCCGGTGAGGGCCGGATGGAGCGCTCGGATGCCGCACAACGCCTTTCGGAGCAATCCATGCCTGCGATAGACCGCGGCGAGGCCGATTTTATTCTGGATAATGGCGGCACGTTGGAAGCATTCCGCGAAAAATGCGAGCGGCTCATCGACATCCTGGAAGCCCTGAAATACCGGCCCCTGCCGGAGGAACCGCTGCACGAATAAATCCGAAACCTTTTGAAGAATTTTTCCGATTTCAAGCGTGAAGGAAATTTATTCCGTATGTTTACGGTAAGCATTTGGCGT
The DNA here is from genome assembly GCA_963702215.1 of uncultured Bacteroidota bacterium. GTDB lineage: Bacteria > Bacteroidota > Ignavibacteria > Palsa-1295 > Palsa-1295 > PALSA-1295. Next base: position 2,044,811 of record OY969726.1, on the reverse strand, counting down.
GAACCGCCTGTCTGATTGAAAAACCAGCCAAACGATCCCAACACTTTTGCTGCCCGGCGCCCCACGTTGCACGCCGTGTTCGTAGTTAAACTCGAATCTACCTATAAAGGAACTTTTGCCATGAAAACGATTCGCACTCAGCACTCAGCACTCAGCTCTCAGCTCTCAGCTCTCAGCTCTCAGCTCTCAGCACTCAGCACTCAGCACGCAGCACGCAGCACGCAGCACGCAGCACGCATCACTCAGCACGCATCACTCAGCGGGCAGCACGCAGCATTTTAGCTTTATGATTGCGCTTTGCTTAGCTTGCGCGCTTGCCACCGCCGGCATACGCGCGCAATCGAATTCAAATTCCTCATACCAGTTCCGGCAGCAATCCGTTGTGGATGGGCAGTCCATTAACCACTCTCCAGTTCCTATCCTCACGATGGATTGCCTTGCCGCGAATGGCTACGGGCAATGGACTTTAAGTTCCAGCATCGTTGGAGACGCCAACTATCCTCCGGGATGGTATCTGCTCGCCAACGGATTATACGTTCCTTGCACCGGTGACGCAAACAATCAATGCGTTCCGCCCGGCGTCGTGCAGAATGCGGCGCCTGCGGGGGGCGTTGTTCCAACCGAGCCAGAAGCAACGGCCAATCTCGATGGCGGGGAAAATTTCCTTTGGCCGGATGGGACCAGAGCGAACTTCGTCGTGCAGGGCTTTTGGCCCACGGAGTTCGATCTTGGGCTTTCCTTCCTTTGGAATCCTGAGCCGCCGATGAACTTTACGAACCCAATCGTGAGTTTTCCGAGCATCCCTACCGATCAGCCCACTGGCACGCCCCATAATGTTGTTACCACTACGCCGTATCAGGATGAATTCGATGTGGCTTCCGACGCGGCATATCTTTACATTACCTGGTGCTCGTCAACGAACTTAAGCCCCAATATCGTTGGCAGCGAAATTTGGGCGACCGTCGTGGATATTAACACGATGGCGGTTGTGCCGGGTTTCCCAATGTCGCTTGGTCAAGGAGAGCGTCCAACGATTGCGTGCGATCCGCGCAATAATCGCAGCCTGCCCGCGGCGCCAGTCTTCAAAGTGGCCTACCTGACCGGGCATACAAGCCCGAGCAGTGTTAAAGTAGCGAAGTACAACGCCGGCCTCACGGTGTTTGGATTGGCACAGTTATTCAACGATCCGTCATGTAGCTCGCAGTGGGGCTATGATTACGTAACCCACGCAAGAATCCTGGTGACCAGCGTATTGTCAACAGGCGGCGTTGAGCAGCCAACAACGGACGCGCTCTATGCAATCGTTGAGCACGCGGTTCGCGGGACGGGGCAAAAGAATGAGAATCCCCAGGGGTTCGTAAATACCAGCGCCCTAATCGAATACACGCCCGTCCTGGCGGGGCCGGCCGCCAGCTACGTGGATGGGCAATACATAACGCCGAAATTGCCAGTGCCGCCTAACAACGGCGGTTATTTTCCGGGTTGGCCGGTGCTGGATCATCCAATCGTCGCGCTGTCGAACCCGTATGACGAGCAAGATTACCCGGGCGTAATGTTCAATCAATTCCATTGCCTGTACCAGTTAGACCTTTCACAAGACCCCGGCCAGCAAACGACCGAAATGTACCCGCTTCTTATTGTGCGTGGCCGCGATAATGGCACATGCGCCACGACCGATGAGCGGCTCGTACTGAACCAAGAGGTGCCCGTGCCGATTACGCCGGAGCTTATGAGTGATCCCAATACCTACTGCGCCGCCGTGAACCAAATGGGAATTCATGTGCACTGGCGCGCGCCGGCCGTTTTCAACGGGCCCATGACGCACTACTACGCTCGCGATACGAGCCGCACCTTCGATGAGCCGATCGACGAGAACACTTTAGTTACAGACCAGTGCAAGGTGAGCGATGGCACCGCACACGGTGGAACGGTGGGCGCAACGATCATAGCGCAGCCCTACGAAGGATTCGCCCCGACGATGGCAGTATGCGACCGACCCTAATTATGGCCCACCAAGCAAGGATGGCACAAGCGGCCTGTATACACCGAGGACCCTTTCTACGCTTAACCCTTACGTTGGAACGCTCAATTTCAGCGGAACCGGCGTAACTCTTAATGTAGGTGACCCCAACGGAGGAAATGACGGGAGCATCGCGGCCGGTGGCCAGCTCTCGGTCATGCCCTATTTTTACTTCAATTTTCCCGGATCGAATCAGGGAGTGCATGTAAACAAGTGGGGGTACTTCGATTACAATGGCTTGCTTACAACGCACGACAACCTTGGCAACCCGCTCGACAGCACCACGCCATTTACCGATGGCACTGCGGACGGCGCGGGAGGTGGAACCATAAAATTAGCTTATGTTGGCACGTCCGGCGGTGAGATCGACATTCGCGGTGGCGCGAATCTTAACTTCGGCCCGAATGGAAGATTGGTTTCCGATTATGGAACTATCAACGTGGCCTTAGGAACGAGCATGTATCCTACGACAACGGGAACGCCGAACCCAAGCGCCAGTGGGCTCATCACGATGCTCGGCAAGGGCACGGTTAGCAACTCTACGATCGACGGCAACTACCAGGCGTTCACGGGAAACCCGCCAACCTTCCTTCAGCAGTATATCCTGCACATAACGTACTCGACGAATCCCACTTATCCCTCGCCGTTCCCGCAATGGACATCCGACAATAACACGTACGAGGATCCGTATTCTGGAGGCGTTTGCAAAATACGGATTGAAGGAAACCCCGGAGGAACCGATCAATCGGAACTTTTTAGTGGCGATAATTTCGATGGGGTCGTGATTATCGGCGTGGACATGCACAATAGCATGAACATCGAAAATTGCACGTTCGACAACTCGATTGACCCAGCAATCTGGCTTCAACAGGCTTCCGAAACAGAGGATTATGGGATTCAATGGATCACTGGGAACACTTTTGGGAAATACACCTTCCTAAGCACCTCAGCGGATGAAGCCGGCCAGATCGAGTTTCAAAATTTCCAGGATGAGAATTTCAACTGGCTGCAAGTTAATACGAACTCGTTTACGACGAATAACGGTCAAGATCACGGTGCGATCGAGAACGCAATCGAGTTGTGGCGATCAACGGGCACCGTTTCGGGCAATACCATCGATGACATTAAATACGACCAGGGAATCGAAGACGATGGTCATGGTAGAGATGACTTGAGCCACTCGCTCATCTGCGACAATAGTATTCTGAGTACCAGCCCTTCCTCTGGACTCTTTACCCAAGATTACGATGGGTATGTCAAATGGAACGAAATAACCGGAAGTGGAGACGGCTACTTCCTCACAGGATTCGGCACGAGCCATGTCGTGTTCAATTACATACACGACAATCGCGGAGTCGGTATCAACGGATACTCTGTTGACCTTGATATGTCGGGTGTACACCATTCCTTCCCGGACGCATCGCCCGGCGATCTGCCTGGATATAATACCGTCATCAATAATCGGGTGTATCAAATAGAAACCTCTGGAAACTTATGGCTGGGGCAGGGCAGTAACGAACTCGGGACCGAGCAAGCCACCTATACCGCTTACGGCGACAATAACATCGAGCTGGGTAATAGTTCAATCTTGGTCGAAGGTAATCAGAATGCCATCGCACGCAGCATCGATAATAATTATTGGGTTGGCCTTGATCCGAACACGCAGGGCAGCACTTATTGGCCCAATTTCCTCTATGACACGCCAGTTCCCAACTGGGACAACGAAGCGAACATAAACGATATCAAGGTTTCATGCGGGAACGATACAATACAAGGTCGAGCCAATGGTAAGATTGGAATGCCGTTAGGTCAGTCGGCAGATAGCTCACTGGATTCCTGCAATTCCGCACTGGCGCTGGCCATGAACTACAGCGGTCAGCAAAAATGGCAACTCGCCTACGACACAATACGCTGGTTTTTCGATCACTGCTACATGCTGCCAAATACCAGCAGCGTCTGGAACGACATATTTGGAGATATTCAAGAAGGGGTATTGGTGTATAATCACGCACCCTGGGATAGCGTGTTGGCTATGCGTTCATGGTTGATGTCGATCCGCAACCTGCCGGCAACCGACCCGGCTTGGTATTGTGATGTTGTCTTTTCCATCACATCAACCTACCCAAATGCGTTCGATCAACTAGCGATTACTAAGTTCCTAATCGATAATCCGCATTGTCCAGGGGATGCACCCGCATACGACCGAGAGTATAATTCCGGCATGCAGGACACCTTCATGGTTTGGGCCGTTCACGACCCACACCCAAATACGGACACGTTCGATTCGACGCTTCCGAGCTTGCACGATCTCGGCCTCGATTCGCTGCTGGGTGATGCGGCGGGCGTAGGATACACGGCATCCGGTTCCCAAATCATTTTGGATGCGCGGATCACCACGAATCCGTTCCCGCAAGCTACGGCATTGGCCGTTTCGATTGGCCGGGAGGCGTATCTTCACGTGCAAGTGTATGATCTGCTTGGCCGCGAGGTGGAAAGCGCGGGTTATTCGGGAACGGTTGAACAGGGCTCGCGCGTGATCCCGCTTGATCTTTCGAACTCGCCGCCGGGATCATATTATGTGCGCATTGCCACGGCGAATAATGAAGTGCGAACGCTAAAAATAACGAAGGAATGACGAATTCCCAATTTTTCCAAGCCCCTCCGAATTTTCGGAGGGGCTTTTTTATTTTCCCTCACGAATTTCTGGATTTTGGGGAACTCGGCGCAAAAGCGTAAAATAATCTTACGGTTTATGAAAACGCATTGCACACGCACAACATATTTCGGCAAGCAAATTCAAAAATAGTACGAACACACGTTTACGCCGGAAAAAAGGCAGGCGGGTTGGCCTAATAATCGGGCGCGGAGGCGCACTTTTTCCTTGGGCTTGCGTGTTCTCCCTCGCTTTAGCAAATCATGTTTTGACGGGCAACGCGTTGCCGAGGTAAGCGCAAGCCGCCCGTCCCATCTATTTTTCGAACCGTATTATGCCAGTAATGACCAAGATGCGCGACTCGATGCCCTACGTATTCGCGGGGCTCGCCGCCGTCTTTCTCTTGATGATTATCTTTCAGTGGGGCGGGCAGGGCACGCTCTTTCAGCCGGGTGGCGAAAGCGGCGTGCTCGGGACCGTAAACGGGACGCCGATTACCCAAAAGGATTACGATAAAATCCTGGCGACCGTAACGGCGGAGATGAAGGACAAGAACAAGGGTCAGGAACTTTCCGAAACCCAGGAAAACACCGCGCAAACCCAGGCGTGGGATCAGGCCGTTTCGCAGACCATAACCGACCAAAGCATCGCACAGATGGGCATTCGCGTTACCGATCAGGAGGTGCGGGATATGCTATTCAATAGTCCGCCGGCGAACCTGAAAAGCCAGTTCACCGATTCAACCGGAAAGTTTCATGAGGATGACTATATCAAGGCGTTGCGGGATCCACGGAACGATTCTATCGTACGCGTGCTCGAAGGGAACGCGCGGGAGCAGCTTCGGACCATGCTTTGGCAGCAGGCGATGGCGGGAACGGTTCGGGTTACCGATACCGAAGCCTACATTCGCTTCATGACCGATAGCGCAAAAGCCATGCTGCAGGTGATTCGTCTCGAACCGCCGCAGGCGGCTCCCTCGGCGGCGGCGCAGATTCCTCCTGCCGATATTCAGGCATATTATAATACTCACTCCTGGATGTACCCCCAGCCGGAGATGCGAAAATTCAAGTTTGTCGTGTTTCCGCTTGTTCCGAATGCGCGGGACACGGCGACGGTGATGGAAACGGCACAATCGGTTGCGTCGCGCCTTGGCGAGGCGCCCGTCGATCAAGTCGATACCGTGGCAAAGAATCTTGCGGAAGACTACAGCGATCTTCCCTATATGCCCCATGCGATCGTTACCTTGCCGGACATTGGCAGCGATACCACGCTCTTATCTGCCCAGGAGGGGCAAACGGTCATCGCATCGATCAAGCGGGTGATTACCGTAGCGCGGGTGATGCACGTCTTCGATACGGGCCACACATTTTATCACCTGCGCCATATCTCGATCGGGTTCTCTTCCATGAGCATGGCGCCGTCTCAGCAGGAAAAAGACAGCACCCTCGCCGTCGCCAATCAGGTTCTCGCACAGCTTCAGCAACCAGGAGCTAATTTTGGTGAGTTGGCTCGTACCCGGTCGGCCGATCCCCGTACAGCCGGAACCGGAGGCGACATGGGATGGATCGATACGATGACGCTACCACCCGAATTTCGCGAGGCCATCGGTCCTGCTGCCGATAGCGCGATCATAGGGCCGGTCGCATCACCGCGTGGCTACGATATTATTCAGGTTCTCGGCAAATCGCAGAAGGCGTGGGCCGTGATCGGCGTGCCACTGGATGTCAAGCCCAGCACCCAAACGCTCGATATCGAAAAGCAAGATGCAAATATTTTCCATGACAATGCGGCAAAGAATGGCTTCGACCAAGCTGCCGCTGCTGCTGGCGATCATGTTATTAGCGATGCGCCGCCCGTAAGCCGCCAGGGTGAACCTATCTTTAGCAGCAATCAATTTGTCGATTGGTGTTTCCAGTCGGATAAGGGCGATGTTTCTCCGCCCTTTAATTTATCGGCAGCACATGCCATCCTCGTCGCCCAACTAACCGATATCGCGCCCGCCGGACCGAAGCCGCTTGCCTCCGTCAAGGATCAGATCTCCGAGACACTCGCGCTCCGCAAGTCCGTGGCGGCCGAGGCCACGCGCGCTCAGCAAATTCGGGCGATGATCGGCTCATCTGGCGACCTTGCCGCCGCCGCGCGACAAGCGGGAGATCCAAGCCTTGCGCCGATCACGACGGTTATGGGTCCAGCGGAATCCGTCAATGGGCTTCCAACCGGGGAGTATGTGATAAACAACTGGGCGTATAGCGCGCAACCGGGAACGATTAGCCCACCCCTCAAAGGCGAGCACGGATATTATATCGCCAAGCTCCTGGGCCGCACGATCCCGAGCCGGCAGGAGTTCGAGAAGGCCAAACCGATGATCGTGAGTCAAATGACACAGGAAAAAGAACAGCGCCTGCTGACGGATTGGGTTCGAACCCAAAAGCAAAACGCGACCATCGTCGATTACCGGTTTAAACATTAGGCCATCGGGTATGGGCGATAGAGTCTAATCTATTGTCCCATAACCTATACCATAAACGGCGTTAGGGATTCGGTGTCACGTTCCCGGAGGGTAGCGCATTCTGATTCGCGGCTGCGCGAGTTCCGAAGTGCCGGCCATCGGCATTCGCATGAAGATCGCGCGGATCGACAAATCCTCCGATAACAAGTAAGTTTTCGCCTTCCTCAACGGCATGGCCGGCGAGCCGCACGAGCCAGTCCATTCCAAGGGTGGATTTAAGCCACGCGCTCGCGAAAAAATGCTGAAGCTTATCGCGATCGAGTTCCCGTGTGTGGTAGAGATAGGCCGGCAGGTGCGACCACCGTCGTTCAAAGCGGGCGTGAGGCTCGCTCGTCAGTGGCAAATCTATTTTAATTCCCAGGATATTGAGCGGAATATACTCGTGCTCGAAGCAGCCGATCGAGGCGGCAAGTTCCGCTGTAGCAGCATCGCCATGCGCCAGTTCGAGCGCTTCGAAATAGATTTCGTCAAACGCATCCCCCGGCGACACACTGGAATCGAATGCGCCAAACTCCGGCGATGCGATGTAACTACGCATATCATAACCCAATCGGATTCCTTCGGGGAGTATCAGCGAAAGCGGGAAGGCAATCGTATTCCGCGCGCGCAAAGCTGCCATGCCCAGCCCGCCGTGGGAACTTTGCGCACGGCTCGAAGAGGAAGCGATTATCGCCGACGACCCCAGGAGCATCAGCACGACGCATCTTTTACGCACGGCGCGTGCGGTTGGGCTTGGGTGATCGCTCATCCAGGGATGATCGATCATCCACCGCAGGTTCCTGGTGTAATGCGATGAGAACATCCGGTAACAATTTCTCAAGGCGCATAGTAAAATCGCGACGAAGTTCCTCCGCCGTCGCATTGGCCCGCAACGGCTGTTGGAAGATGGGGACTTGTGCGAGCGAATAGACTGCCTCCCGAAGCGAGGATGATCGATCATCCAAGGTCCCATCCCGTTCGACAAGCGGAGCGTGCAAAATTACCGCTCTGCGCTCGATGCGCGCGCGAAGCAACTCGATAAAACGATCGAGCGGCTCCTCTTCCAGCACGGCCAGCGATGGGGCGAGAAGGATGGCAGAGGAAAATTCGCCGCGGCTAATCTGCTCCTCGATGCGCGTGGCTTCGAGAATTAAGGTCGCCCCGTCCCGAATTTCCGCACCGAGCAGTGCGCAGATCCCAAATTCCACCGCGCTTGCGCTGGATGAGCGATCATGAAGCTTACCGGCCGCCACCGGAATGCCGGTATCACGTTGAACGATTTTTGCAAGACGCTTTAGTTCCTTGCGTTGTTCCGGCATAGGAGTCACGGTTCCCGTACGGGTGGACCTCGTGAGAAACAAGCGGGAACTCAAAAGTGCGAAACTTCGGCCCGATGTATCGATGCGCTGGACCTCGGAAAGTTGAGAACCTGGCTTCGAAAAATTGAGGAGCTTGTCTTCGGTATTAAAAAAACGTACGCCCATCGCGGCGGCGGCGCCAAAGCCCGCATCGAAAGCCAGCGGCTCCTCGTGGCACAGAAGTATCGAGAAGGCTCCCTCATTGAGTGCATCCTGAATCAATTCGCCGATGCCTGCCGTCGTGCCGGACTCCCCGGCAGTGGGAACTTGCGCTACGCGCGCCATTTCAATCACGGCGAGCTTCCCATCTTCGCCAGCAAAGCCAAGCGGCGCCACGATTTCATCGCCGGAGGCGCCCGTCGCTTCCACTTCGAGGAACGAGCCGAGCGTATGCGTAACGAGAAAATCTAGCGTTCCACGCGAGCCATCGAGCCATGGGAATGGAACCAAGTTCCCACTGTCCAGCGAACGATCCGCGGCGCGGAGCGAGCGCGCGAGAAGCGATGCCGCCTCTCCGGCGTCCGATACGCCGGGAACGGCCACCGCGATCGCAAGAAGTTTTCCTCTCATGAGTCCGTGACTTGCTGAGTGCTACAGTGCTGAATATTAGAGCGCAATGCGCTAACTGCCAATTGCTGACCCGTATGAAATTAACCCCGAACCTTAAACCCCGAACCCTATACCCCGAACCCTAAACCCCATACCCTACCCCGGTCCTCAGTACTGAAACGTTCCCTCGGGCGGGAAGGCGCCGCGCAACCGGTAATCGCCAAGGCCGTAGTCATCGACGAAAACATATTGGCCGGCCGCGGTGCGCTGCCGGTTGTAATTCCACACCTGATATGCGGGTTGCATCCCTCCGAAGGTTTGGCTATAGCCTTGCTGGTGATCTTCAATTTGATCGGGTTCCCCAAGCGCAATATACACCCTCCCGCGATCGGTTTTCCAGCCAGAGCCAGATCCGGTTCCAAAATGCGCGTCGGCATATTCGATTCTCGAATAAAATACATCCATCGCGCGACGGTCGGATGAGCCATCATCCCCAGGCCCTGGCTCGCTACGATCGGAACCATTGTCGGAAAATGATTTCCGTTGATGATCGACCATAGACCAAAAATCGAGAATGGCGTTTCGCTTCTGTTCCCGCGTTCGTGCGTGAGAAAGCGAATCCCATTGGGTGCTTGTCGCAATAATATGAAGCTGCTCAATTTCCTGATCCAGATCGGTGAGCGTCCCCAGGGACGAGCGATCATCAATACCTTCGGCGATTCTCACGCGGATGGTGCGCTGCGCGAACGCCAGCGCGCGCCGGGAAAGCTCGGCGGGATCGGAAATATTTGTGTCGCTCACTGTTGGCAGAATATAGGTGCGCAGTTCATAAACTCCGGGCCAGAGGTGACTGAGATCGAGTGGCGCAAACAGCGGTGTGGTTGCAATACGCGCGGAAGCCGGGGTGGATGCTGGGGCCGTGAACGTCTCCGGCATGCCGGGCGCGGGCGGCGTCTCGAGCGTCATCGTCGAGCGGGAGATTATCGTTCCCGTAGTTCCTACGCTATCAGGATAACCGATCATTCGATCAGGGATAACTTCGCTAACGATTCCCAGCGTTGCGGCGGCCGGCATATCATACAACTCCGCGAAGAAACCTTTTGAATCGCGCGCTCGTGCAGTGGGGCTCCCAATACGCGATTCGAGCGAAGACACGTCCGGTCCGATCGAGGGAACGATGTTCATTCCTTCTCGGTCGCGGTAGAGCAGGAGATCGCTCATCGCCGGCGTGTTGGCGGCGAATCGTTTCACACGAACATTGAAAGTGGTGTCGTAATCGCGGCGGCCATAGGAATCGTGAAGGGTCAGTTGCACGCGAAAATCGGCCGCCGCGGCGGCCTTCCCAATCGGAAGATGAAAGGAAAGCTGCTGGGCATCGGCACGCACAAGCGATGCGCGGCCGTCCCCTGCCTCATGATGTTCCGCAGCCGGTTCGAGAATATCGTAGGATTTAAAAAGATCGAGCGTCACACCCGCCGCGGCGGCTGCGGTGTCGCCGGATGATCGCTCAGCCTCGGATGAGCGATCATCCGCGGGCGTCGAAATTCGCAGGCTTACCGAATACTCCGCAATATAATTAGCGCCCGAAAAGAGAAACTCGAGCGAGTGGTAGGGAACCGCAAGATAAAGATCGACCCGTGTGCTATCCGGATATGATCGGTCATCGGATGTGGAATCCCGAAAATCCAGCACGTTGAAGACGGGGCGAGGAGCATGGTCGGCGATGCGATGTGGAACGATTGCATCGCGTTGCGGCGTGGCCTCACCACCTTCCGTTCCCAATTGTGCTCGCATGGCGCCCGGCGAGGCAACCATCATGAGGCAAACAACGATGAAAATATACCACATAGGGAGCGATGCCGGCCGCGGCCGGCGTCACACAGGAGTACCTTCTAAATCGAATTCCGTGGCATTGGTTATGCGTACTCGAGCGAATTCGCCGAGCACAATCCCCCCCGTTTCCCCCCGATCGCGGGGGGATAAAAGGGGGGCCAGGATGCGCACTTCGCCATCGACCTCCGGCGCATGAGAAGCGGTTCGGCCATAGTAATACGTATCGCCATTCTCCATGGATGATGAGCCTCGTGGGCGATGCGGCTCATCCATTTCCTCCCGCTCGACAAGCACAAGATCCGTGGAGCCAATCTTTGCAAGATTTTTATTGAGCGAAACTTCTGCTTGAATATCATAGAGCCGCGCTTGCCGCCGAAGTTTTTCTTCCGTGGGAACCGGATCGCCGAGCGGTTCGGCGGTGGTGCCATCTTCCTGGCTGTAGGTGAATACGCCCAAGCGGTCGAACTGCATCTCGCGGACGAACTCTTCCAGTTCTTCGAATTCCCGATCGCCTTCGGTGGGATAGCCGGTGATAAGTGTTGTGCGAAGCGCGATACCGGGAACCCTGGCGCGAATAGTTGCAATCAGTTCCTCCGTCGCGCGGCGCGTGATGCCGCGCCGCATCGAGCGAAGTACCGAAGTCGATGCGTGCTGAACGGGAATATTGAGATAGTTTACAATCTTTTCTTCCTGCGCCATCGCATCCAGCAAATCGAGCGGGAACTTCGCGGGATAGGCATACATTATGCGAATCCATTCGACGCCATGCACGTGCGCGAGGCGCGTGGCAAGTTTGGCAATGGCACGTTCGCCATAGAGATCGAGGCCATAGTTTGTCGAGTCCTGTGCGATAAGAATAAGTTCCTTTGCGCCGTTTGCGGCCAGCATCATTGCTTCGAACTCAAGTTCCTCCATCGGGCGGGAGCGGTGCCCACCGCGCATGATCGGAATCGCGCAGAACGAGCAGGGGTGGTCGCAGCCTTCGGAAATTTTTAGGTAGGCGAAAGGCTTCACGGATGATCGCTCATCCGATGATCGATCATTCGGTGATCGCTCTATCGTCGCAGGCTGCCGCTCATTTAATAGATTATATTTGAGATCGAAGACACGCGATTCCGGAATGACCGCATTCAATATCTGCTCGAAATCCTGCGTGCCGAAAAAGCGATCCACTTCCGGCATCTCCTGTTGGAGTTCCGAGCGGTACCGTTCCGAAAGGCAGCCAGCAACATAGACATTCCGAACAGTTCCTTTCTGTTTCAGCTCGGTCGCTTCAAGGATTGCGCTAATGGACTCCTTTTTCGCATGATCGATAAACCCGCAGGTATTGACGATTACAGTTTGGGCCCGTTCGGCATCGCGCTCCAGCCGAACGCCACGCCGAGCGAGCATCCCGCCAATCACTTCCGAATCGACGGTATTTTTCTCGCAGCCTAACGTTACGATGGCGACGGTTTTAACTTCGCTGGTTGTGGGCATCCATTCAGCTTAACACGCGGAAGCCGCCGCGGTTCCAAAAGTACCCGCTGCTGCGGCCATTTTTCTCTGCGCCCCAAAGAAAATGATTATTTTTGCATGATTAGATTCGCTGTTATCATCGTCGCTCAGGTTCTTCTCGGCCCGCTCACCTCGTGGGCGCAGCAGTCTGTTCATATCAATGAAATCATGTATGCGCCGGTTAGCCCGGAGCCGGAATGGATCGAGCTATATAATTCAGATACCGCTGCAGTCGATCTCACGAATTGGCATATCGTGACAACTTCGCATGCGGGTGTCATTCCGTATGGGATGATTGCAGGCCATGGCTACCTCGTTCTCACCAAGGATTCGCTGACGCTGGTTTCTATTCGCCCCGACACGGCCCGCATCGTTCAAATGCCACTTCCTGACCTGCCGAACGCCGGAACGAAACTTATACTGCAGGATTCCGCACTCCGAACGATCGATAGCGTGAGCTATCTTCCCTCATGGGGCGGCTCGACAGGCGCCTCGCTCGAACGCCGAAGCACCAAAAATCCGGCTACCGATCCGACCAACTGGGGCGCCTCGACTGCCCCGAATAGCTACGGCCTCAGACCTGCCACGCCGGGCGCGCTCAACAGTCTTGCTGCGCCGGATTCCACCCCGATGGATACCGCCGCACCCGCTAAACCGCTCGACCTGGTCATCAACGAAATCATGTTCGCGCCCATAAGCCCGGAACCGGAATGGATCGAGCTGTTGAATACCACGCGCGATACCATCAACATTGGGAACTGGTCCGTTCGTGTGGGAACAAACCTACTGGGACCGCTGGAAGGTTTTTTCACGATTGCGCCAGACTCATTAGCGATTCTGACAAAGTTCAGTGCCGTGTTTTCGCCGCTCGATAGCGTTCCGGATTCGCGAGTCGCTGAAACCTCGCTTCCAGCTTTGAATAATAATGGATCGGTGGTGGCGTTGTATGATTCCTATGGCGATTTCGTCGACAGTGTTTCCTACGATGGGAACTGGAGCCCGCACGGGATCTCAATCGAGCGCATCGATCCTTCTAAGCCGGGATACATTGCTTCGAACTGGGCGGCATGCCGGGATCCTCGCGGCTCGACGATTCTGCGGCCTAATTCGGTCCGAAGGCGCGATTACGATCTTGCCGTGACCCGCATAGAAGCGTCAGATACTTCGATCCTACTAATGGTTACCGATGAAGGCCGGAACCCATCCGGCGAAATTTGGGTCGGCTTGGAAATTGGCTCACTCGATACGGTTATCGTTCCCGTGTCGGGGTCGATCCTGGCGGATAGCTCGATGGAAGTATCCGTTCCGCTGCCGGAGAATCTTTTCGGGAAATTTTCGGGAATCGCCTATGTCGTCGATTCGCTCGATGAAGACCGTTCGAATGATTCGCTTGGCTTCCGCATCGAATTTCCAATTCCGCCCGATAGCCTCGTTGTTAACGAGATCATGTTCGACCCCGTACCCACGAGCTGTGCGTGGTTGGAACTGTACAATCCATCGGCAAGCTGGATTTCGCTCGATTCCACACGCCTCGTAACCGGCGAAACGAGACCAGCCGAGTATTCACGATGGCTTACGCCGCTCCTCATCGCGCCGAATTCGTTCGGTGTCGTCGCTGCGGATAGTTCGATATTGTTCGGAACCTATCCGTCGTTGGGTCATCGCGGCGCAGTCGCTGGGCTCGGTGTTTCCACACTCGAATTAGGTCGCGATTCCTGCTTCCTCGTTCTCGAAAATCCGGATAGCACCGAGATCGACTCTGTGCCATATAAGAAAACATGGCAGCAAAGCCTGCTAAAGAAAACCTTTGTGGGAATTTCGTTGGAACGAAAAGATGCGGCGGCGGCGAGCACGGATCCCAATAACTGGCAGGCCTCGCTCGATTCCGCCGGGGCCACACCGCTCGCCCGAAATTCCGGTGCCGCCACGCTTGCACACGATTCGATTCCTCCCGCGGGAACCGAATTCGCGGTGCATTTCGATCCCACCACCTTTTCGCCCAGCGATGGCATGCAAAACACGACTTCGCTCACGATTCAATCGGGCAATGCTGCGAGCGTGTGGGAACTTCGGGTGCGAATCTATGACATGCACGGCCGGATGGTTCGGCTGCTCACCGACGCCACGCCTATCACGGGCGCGGCGCTTCTAAGCTTCGATGGCAAGCGCGACAACGGCCAGATACTTCCGCCCGGAATTTACGCGGCTTTGATTGAACTCACCTCGCAAAGCCCTGTCCGTACGCTAAGCAAAACAGTAGCCGTAGTGATCGCCGTGGAGCGGCGATGACGATCATTTCCGTTTCTTCCCGGCCGGCAATCCCTTACCGGCATATTGTTTCTGTCGGACGGCGCGCTGCTCTTTTTCCATTTCCTGCATGCGTGCCATGAAGCCCCCGCCCTTCTTCGGGTTCTTCTTCATTTCTTCGAGGCTCGGGGCTTTTGCGAATTTGGAGATATAGATTTGCTGGAAGACGCCAAAGACGTTGAACATGAAGTAATAGAGTCCCACGCCGCTGGGTAACGCGTTGAACATGAAGAGGTACATGACGGGCATGATATACATCATCTGCTTTTGTCGCGGGTCGGTCACGGTAAACTGCTGCTGAATGAACATTGTGATGACGAGCAGCAGTGTGAGTCCGGACATGGTGGACCCAATGAGCGGCAGGCTGGTGCCAAAGTGAATGAGCGAGTCTGGAACGGAGAGATCGTGAATCCAGAATGCGAATGGCGCCTCGCGAAGCTGAATCACATTTCGGAGGAGTGTATAGAGCGCGAAGAGAATCGGCATCTGTAGGATGAGTGGCAGGCAGCCTCCAACCGGGTTGACGCCGTAGGTGCGATAGACCTTCATCATCTCTTCCTGCTGCTTTTTGGGATCGTCCTTGTATTTCTCGCGCAACTCGGTGACCATCGGCTGCACCACCTGCATCTTTTTCATCGAGCGCATCTGGCCGGTGGAGAGCGGAATCGTCGCCAGCTTTATGATGATGGAGAAGATGATGATGACGAGCCCCCAATTGGCAAAGAATCCATGCAGCCAGAGAAAGAGCGGCATGAGGATATAAATAGCGATCTGGCGCACTACGGGCCAGCCGAAATCCATTGACTGTTCCAGCCCGACGCCAAGGGCGGAGACGCGTGAGAGTTCGAGCGGGCCGAAATAGAGATTGAAATTGAGCGTCTCGTTCGAGGTCCGTCCAATGGGCACGTTAATCGCAGCCTGATACTGTGAGATGACGCCGCCTGGAACGGACGGGGATGGCGCGCCGTAGCCGGATATTTGCGCACCGGTTGTCTTCGTGGATGATCGCTCATCCGTCGAGACGGGAATCATCGCTTCTTCGAAATACTGGTTTCGCATACCGGCGAAGGCAATCGCTCCGTCGATCACTTTGTGGTCAGTCGCACCGGATTTTTTTACGGTGAGCGTTTCGATTTCGCCGGCTTGTCCTGCAAAGGCTCTCGCATTGGAAGTTTCATCTTCAGCACGCTGTTCGACGTAGGGAATCGGCGAATCGAGCGATGCGGTATAGTGATAGCCGCCGATCGAATTTTCAAGACCGTGCAATTTATACTGGATGCCGATAAGGTATTGCGGGCCTCTAAAGCGAAAATCCTTTTCGATGTAACGGTCGCTATCCATACGATAGAACGCGGAGACGCTTGTGGTATCGCCTGCGCCGAGCACGAGGGATTTCGGATCGAGCGTGAAGGGAAGATCGTTGGTCGAGACAGTTTTGCCATCGCTGGCGACGAATTTGAGATCGATATCCGAACCGTGCGTTTCCGGGTTTGCGAGCTGAACCGGCGTGTGTTGCCAGGTGTCATATTTTTTGAGGACGAAACTGGTGATCGCCGCGCCGCGAGAGCTAATCTGAGCGGTGAAGAGCGGCGTTTCTATCTGCTTTGTAACGGCAGGCTCGGTTGTGGTTCTCGTGAATAACTTGGATAAATCGTCGGTATCTCTGGCGAGCGGAGCGGTCGGCGGGACTTCGGGCCGGGCAGCTTCCGGCGCCGCCTGCGGTGGCGTTTGGGCGGCGTGGGTTGTATCCGCGGGCGTGGCCTTTGGCGGGCTTTTGGGCTCCTCATTATTCATAATTAGGAGCCAGCCAATGAAGACCACGAAGATGAGAATAATCCCGATTGTCGTTGTCTTCAATGAATCCATTTAAAATATAAAAACCGAAATGGGCTTGAAACGCTATGAAATTTGAGGAGCAAGGAAGACGAATGAGACGGCTTCCTATTTTAACCGGCCCTCAAACGCGAAGTAGGTGAGTAAGGTTTGTGCCGGCAAAAGAGCAGATAAAATATTATATCGTCACTTAGCATTTTATCTGACCATAAGGAAACTTATATCGTCAATAAACTGTATAACTGACGAATTGATAAAGTATCTGGTCAAATGGACATTCGCAATTTCAAATCGGGGCATTTTCGAAAGCAAACGGGCTATAATAGTTTTCTGCCCGAGCCGATCGACCATCCGTGGACGGTGAGCGATGCGGCGCTGGTGGCGCTACAATCGCAAGTCGATCGAAGCCTGGGGGAGCTGAACGCGGCAAGCAAGTGGATCGAGGGTATTGACTTTTTCCTTTCGATGCACATTGCGAAGGAGGCCACGACTTCGAGCAAAATCGAAGGGACGCGCACCACCATCGAAGAAGCCATCGAGCCGCGCGAGGACATTGACCCCGAACGCCGCGATGACTGGATGGAAGTCCAGAATTATATCGAGGCGCTCAAGCTCGCCATCCGCAAGTTGGCAAAAATGCCTGTGTGCGGACGGCTGCTGCGGGATGCTCACAAAGTGCTTCTTCAAGGAGTGCGGGGCAAGCACAAGAGCCCCGGAGAGTACCGTCGGAGCCAGAATTGGCTCGGGCCGACGCTCAAAAATGCGGTCTATGTGCCGCCCAGCCACGAAAACGTTCCGGATCTGATGGGCGATCTCGAAAAATTCCTGAACGACCGCGCGATTGAAGTGCCGCCGCTCACACGAATCGCGATCGCGCATTATCAGTTCGAGACCATCCATCCGTTCCTCGATGGTAATGGAAGGTTGGGCAGGCTGCTGATTACGCTCTACTTGGTGAGTGAAAAGATTCTGGAGAAGCCGGTACTCTATCTTTCCGATTTTTTCGAGCGAAACCGGATGGAATATTACGAACGGCTGACACGAGCGCGTGAAAAAAACGATCTCGAAGGCTGGCTGAAATTCTTTTTCACGGGGATGCTCGAGACGGCCGGGCGTTCGATGCAAACCATCGAGCGCATTATCGCCCTGCGCAGGGAACTGGAAACGGCGCGCCTGCCGAAGCTCGGCAAACGCGCCAAACATGGCGCGGAATTGCTGAAAGTGCTCTATGCGCATCCGGTGATCGACCGGGAGCGCGTGGAGGCGAAGCTGCGTGTCAGTACTTCAACGGCTTCGCGCTTGCTGGATGATTTCGTCCGGCTGAGGATACTCGAGGAAACGACCGGCTTCCGAAGAAACCGCCGCTATGCGTTCCGGGAGTATCTCGATCTCTTCAGAACGTAAATGATGACCCAACTCCGGCCTGCAGAACTGCGGGCCGGAGTTGCTTTTGGCAGCGAGGAATAGATATTGCATCCGCTCTGTTCGTGACGGTGAATTAATTCATCTCTTTCATGAAAAACCCCAAGAGTCGCTTCCACTTTTCATTCGTGCTTCTTATTTTTTGCAGCCTGCCATTCGGCACGGCCTTCGGACAGAGCGCATCGGTTTCGGGCGCTATAACCGCGAACACGTGGGCGTGGCCCCATCCTGCAAAAGTTCCGGCTGCCAATTCACCACTTCTGCCGCAAAGCGATGATATCGCGATAAGCTACTACGACCCCGCGACACCCACCCATTCCTGGCTTGCGCCTTCGAATTGGGGCGTGGAAGTACTCGCATTCACCGAGCGCATCACGCTGCCAGCCGATAGCGGATACGTCGATTCGGTGCGTATTGTCTTCAACACAATCGGTGGCGATAGCGTGGCCGTCGTCCTCGATCCAGACACCGTTATTGCAGGTCCGTCCGGCTTCAACGAGCACCTAGACGAAACCGCCTTCGATAACTCCGTCAACGCGTATGGCGTAGCAGGAATATATCCATCGCAGCTACATTCGGACACCGTCACTGTGGCATTTGCTCACATTCCAGTTCCCAAGAATTTTCATGTCACGCTCGTTCCGAGCTTCAACCAAAGCAATGGCAGCCTCACCGCTTTCTATGCTGTTCGCGGAGATAGCGAAGCCACACGCGTGAGAACCGTGGACAATTGCCACTCGTCCTTCATCGCAGTCAATCTCAGTAGTGGGCAATCTGAATCAGGCGTAATCGATAGCAATCTTACTCCAGCAGGCGATGTGGCACCGCTTTACAGCAATCTCTATATCACAGCCTATGTATCGGCTGCCCCTTCGAGCGTTGCAAGCACGCCAACTTCATCCGCAATTTCGATTTTCCCGAATCCCGCTGCCACTTCGATTCAAATTCAGGGCGCGGCTTCTATTTCGAACGTCGAGCTTCTCGATCTGCTCGGCCGCACAGTCCTTTCCTCGCGACTGAATGGGAATAAATCGCTCAATGTAAGCGGCTTGGAGCCCGGGCGCTATGAGGCAGTCGTCCATACCACCGATGGATTGCAAGCGGAACCACTCCTCATTCAGCGGTAACTTACTTATCCTCGGCTTCCACCGATTGCATCGTCTCGTGCCATACATGCAGCGCGCGAAGCTGCGGCGTCTTCTTTAATTGATGCGCCTGCATTCGGAGCAGTACGTCATTGAGAATCCGAACGGCCTCTACAATGTACGGACCTTTATTCAGCATCACGCAATCGGCGCGTTCGGACATTGCGGCGTCCGTCATTTCCGCGCGCGAGGGAGTGCCGGTTTTCACGAGCGATTCCAGCACTTGCGTGGCCCAGACCACCGGCACATGCGCCGCTTCGCAGAGCCAGAGCATCTCCTCCTGAATTTCGGCAAGCCGCTCGTAACCAATTTCCACCGCAAGATCTCCGCGGGCGATCATCACGCCGAATGGCTGCTTGCCGGCCGCCGCCACGATAAGTGCCGGAAGATTCGCGACCGCTCGCCGCGTTTCGATTTTAGCGATGATTGCTTTTTCGCACCAGCGGTCGCCGATGCGATCTTTTAGCGCCGTCTGAAGGAGTTCGATGTCTTCGGTTTCCTGCACGAAGGAATAGCCGATGATATCGGCGTTTTGTGCGGCGAAATCGAGATCGCGATAATCTTTTTCCGAAAGCGGCGGAAGCGCGATTTTCGTATCGGGGAAATTGATGCCTTTGTACGGCTTGAGTTTCATACCCTTCGGCCCGGCATCGAGGATTACCAGTTCCAATCCTTCGGGCAACACGCGTTCGACGCGCGCTCGGGCTTTGCCATCGTCGATCCACACTTCCGCTCCGGCTGGAACTTGTTCGAACACTTCCTTCATGGAGCATTTGGCCTGAAAGCGGTATTCCGGCCTCGCATCGAGCCGTTCCGCGCTCGACAAAAACAGCTTCTCGCCCGGATAAAGCCGAGCCTCCGGCAGCGGCGCGAGAACGGTTCCCATCCGAATTTTTTGCCCTGCCAAATCCATCATGACCTTACATTCACGGCCAGTTTCCTTCTCGGCGGTGCGAAGTTTGCCGATCATCGCCTGCCAGGCTTCCAAGGTATCCGAAGCGCAATTAATGCGGATGGCATCCATGCCGGCTTTGACGAGGTCGAGCATAAGGTTGTAATCCGTGGCGGCTTCCGAAGGCATCGTTACAAGAATGCGAATACGCCGCTCGCCCTTTTGTGGGCCAAACAACCCGTCTAAATTTTGCGAGAGAATCTGCTCGCCTTGAAAAAAGTCCGGGAGTGGGGGGTGACGGAATTGTTTTGACTCGCGCTCACAGATCAATTCGAGGGTTGCGAGCACCGCTTCGAGATTCGGAAGCACTTTGGATTCGATCCGGCCGAGCGAGGAAAGCCCCCACGGCATGAGCGCGGTTTGCAGCGGACGAATATCATGCTCGCGGAGCACTAAATAATCAGATAAATTTTGCGCGCTCGCGCGGAATGCTTCACGTTCGATGAGCGGCGCCCATGTTTCATACATGGCTTCGCCACGGTGAACTACATCGTCGTAGAGCGTCCGAAGTTCGCCCAGCAGTTTGCGGGCCGGCTCAATGTTCGGGCGCTCGCCCGGAGGAGCGGCAGTGCCGTTGGTGTGAAGTTCTGCAGTCATGGCAGAGGAAATTTTTATATTTGCGTGGTATCAAAACAAACGCAGCCATCGTACTGTGCACTCGGAGAATATTATCTTATCGTTATCGCTCGGCAATGAATATCCGTCTCCTCTCGAACTAAGCTGTATGGCCCGCTGTTACCGCGCACTCAATTTTTAATGGCGCACCGATGGTGCGATTTGATATTATGCCTAAGATGAAGACGAAATCTGGCGCGAAAAAGCGCTTCAAGCTGACCGCCAGCGGCCACTTGAAGCGCGAGAAAGCGTTCCAGTCGCACATTATGACCTCGAAATCGAAGAAGCGCAAGCGTAATTTACGCCAGGCCACGCTCGTTGCGCCGGCCAATGAGAAGGCGATTCGAATCCTTCTCGCGAAGTAACCACCCCTTTCCCCTCCTTGAAACGGAGGGGGATTGAAAATTTTTGCTGCTCCGAGCGCCCGTAAATCGGGCGATCCTTATTGAAGAATAAGGATTCAGATGCTTCGAAGAGCGGTTCACATCAATCAAAAAATCTGAAAACAGAATATGAGAGCAAAAAACCTACCCCAGGCCAAGCGCCGCAGAAAGAAAGTCCTTGCAGCCTCCAAAGGCTATTGGGGCATGCGTGGCAATGTTCTTACCGTTGCCAAACATCACGTCGATAAAGCCCGCCAATTCGCGTTTCGCGACCGGCGCGTAAAGAAGCGCGAGTTCCGGGAACTCTGGATCGTCCGCATCAATGCCGCCGCCCGCGAAAATGGCACGACGTACTCGCGCCTCATGGGCGCCTTCGCAAAATCCGGCATCGAGATTAATCGAAAGCTTCTCGCCGATTTGGCATATCACCATCCCGAAGTATTCACAAAATTGGTGAAGCAGAGCGCAAAGTAATTCGAGGAGGCGGGTCGTGGCACCCGATCCGCGCTTCCAGTTGTTCTGACTGCGGGTCGAGACCATCATCCGATTGGAGCCTTTTCGGTTGGAGCTTTTTTCGAACTTTTGCGCTTCCTGGATGGCACTATGCTAAGTTCTCTCAATAACACCTTCTATAACGAGCCAGAGCTAACCCAGCTTCGGGCGCTTGGGCTTTGGCAGGACGGGACGGCACCGGCTCGGCTCGCCATTGCCGGACTGATGCTCGCGCCGATCATGGAAATCGTCGTGCACGATAGTGCCACGACCTCCGCCGAATTCGAATCGGTAGTCAAATACATTCGCGGAATTCAGCGGGAGTTCGAGTTGCCCGCCCACGAGAAGATCGAAGCTATTGGAACCGACATGGGCCTTCTGCCCATGATTCCAGGAACATGGAGGAAAGAGAACTTCCTCGAAGCCCGGGCACTCCTCAAAGATTCTATGAGCCGGCTCCCGGAGGCGGAAGCCAATGCAGTTCGCACCGCCATTTCCCGCGGCGCGCTTGCTGTGGCGCTTGCCGGAAGCTCGCGATTGATTAGCATTCATTCGCTGGATCGTGAAGAGCGCGGGTTGCTTCGAGAACTAATTCAGGCGCTGGAACTCAATAAATGTTCCGAAGGCATGCAGCTCCTCGAAAGTTCGAGTGAGGCGTAGTTATCGAGCCAGAAACCGCTCCACTTCCTCCACATTCTTCGGGCTGCCGACAATAAGTGGCGTCCGCTGATGCAAAGCCTCCGGAACGATTTCTAGAACGCGCTTGCCGCCATCGCGCGCGCGGCCGCCCGCCTGCTCGACGACGAAGGACATCGGGTTCGCCTCATATAATAATCGGAGCTTTCCGCGGTGGCTCTTGATATCGGCCGGATAAAGAAAAACCCCGCCATAAAGCAGCGTTCGGTGGATATCGGCGACCATGGAACCAATATATCGCAGGCTGTAAGCTTTCTTGCTCTCCTCCGGTACATCCTGTTTGGCCCAGTCGATATAATTCTGGATTCGTGTATCCCACTTGTTGTAATTGCCTTCGTTTACGCTGTAAATCGTTCCATCCTCGGGAATGCGAATGTCATCGTGCGAAAGCAGGAATTCCCCAACCGAAGGATCGTAGGTAAAGCCATAAACCCCCCGGCCTGCGGTGTAAACGAGCATGGTCGATGGGCCATAAATGGTATATCCCGCCGCGATTTGTTTGTAGCCCGGCTGAAGGAAATCCTGCAAGGTTCCCTGACCGCCCTCCGGCGTGACGCGACGTAAAATGGAAAATATCGTTCCAATCGAGACGTTCACGTCGATGTTCGACGATCCATCGAGGGGATCGAAAAGCAGCACGTATTTTCCGAGCGGATATTTATTTGGAATCGGAAGAATATCGGCGTTCTCTTCGCTCGCCATGCCGCAAAGGTGTCCGCCATGATCCATCGCGCGGTAAATTACGGTATCGGCGAAGGTATCGAGCTTTTGGACGATTTCGCCCTGGACATTCAGCTCCCCTGTCGCACCCAGCGCATCGACCAAGCCCGCCTGCATCACCTCGCGATTGATGATTTTGAAGGCCAGAGCAAGATCGCGAAGCAGCGCGGAAAAATCGCCCGTTGCGCCATCGGAACGAGCCTGCTGCTCAATGATGTGGCGCTCGATGGTGATGACTTTATCGCGGACTAACGGCATGCTGAACCAAAGCTACGTACCGATTTACGAATGCAGAAATAATTGGCGCTCGAAGCTCTATTTGAATGCGAACGCGAAAAAAACCGCCCCAAAAATCAGGGCAAAGCTTACCGCGTAATTCCATTTGAACGTTTCGCCAAAATAGAGTCGCGCAAAGACAATAAACACGGTGAGTGCAATCCCCTCCGCCAGTATTTTCAATCTTGCCGGATCGAGATGATGCTCGAAACCCCACCGGTTTGCGGGAACCTGAAAGCAATACTCGAAAAAAGCGATGCCCCAACTCAACAGGATTATTAACCAAAGCGGCCTGGCGGTGTACTTGAGATGCCCATACCACGCAATCGTCATAAACGTGCTGGAAATTGTAAGAAGTAGAACCGTAACGAGGACGCCCATCCTGATTCCGTGTGCTTAGAAGTTAGTTTAGTCCGAGATCCTCTCGTGGCTTTCGTGCTACGCCGGTTGAATGCATCATTGCCAAGCAGAACTGCAATCTCCGTGGCAAGTCCGGCTAATGCGTTCCTGTGTGACCGAAGCCACCCGTCGCACGCGCCGTCTCCGCTAATTCATCGGCTTCGATAATTTCGGCACGTTCGTATTTGCTGATAATGAGCTGAGCAATACGGTCGCCGCGCTCGAAGCGCACCAGTTCCTTGCCGTGATTGACGAGGATCACTTTTAATTCCCCACGATAATCTGCGTCGATCGTGCCCGGGGAATTCAAACAGGTGATGCCATGCTTCGCGGCCAGACCGCTGCGCGGCCGAACCTGCCCTTCATACCCTTCGGGAATTTCGAGCGCAATTCCCGTCGGGGCAAGCAGCACTTCGCCGGGCAAGATAGAAATATTTTCATTGGTGCGAATATCCATCCCGGCTGCGTGCTCCGTCGCATAGTGTGGCAGCGGAATATCGCTATCGGCCTCCGAGAGGCGTTTGATGAGTAATGTTGGCATCGAACTATTCGGGTTCTTCCGTGCTGCTCTTGGTTTTCAGCACCACTTGCGGTTCCTCGCCATTTTTCTTGGCATCGGCGGCCTTCTTCCTGCCCGGAGAAAGCACCATGGACATGGTGCGGCCCATCATCGAAATGTCCTGATCGACTTTGGCGATGTCCTCCATGCGCACCCTGAAATTCTTGAGCAGCTCCTCGCCGAATTGCTTGTAGTTTACCTCACGGCCTTTGAACTGCACATACGCCTTTACCTTATGGCCTTCCTCTATAAAGTTCCGGGCGTGCCGGACTTTGAATTCAAAATCGTGTGTATCGGTATGCGGATGAAAGCGCACCTCCTTGAGTAACTGCTGGTGGGACGATTTCTTCGCCTGTTTCTGCTTTTTTTGCTGTTCGTATTTCCACTTGCCGAACTCGATGATCTTGCACACCGGCGGTTTCGCATTCGGGACAATTTCGATGAGATCCATCTGCTTGGAGCGAGCCAGCTCGGTCCCTTCTTTCGGCGACATGACGCCGATCATTTCGCCATCTTCGCCGATGACCCGAACTTCCGCAACGCGAATCTGCTCATTCATGCGAACGCCGGGGTCGCGCGAGGGCAGCACGCGGCTAAAGCGCTCCATCCGCTTGGAGGGAGGTTTCGGTCCGGTGCGTGGCGGGCCGCCGGGACGCGGGGCGCCACCCGCCGGACGTGGCGTTACCAAGCCGCCGGGTTTTCCCGAAGCAGCGGCTGGCTTTGCTCCGGGCGCAGGTGCTGCGCGTCTGCGCAACGTCATGCCACCAACTTCGACGGCTGCCGGCGCCGCGGGTTTCGAGTTATCCGTTGCGGCGCTATTCGTGGCAGAGCCGTTCATAGCAGAGCCATTCGCAGCCGAACTGCTCGTGTCGTCGCTGTCCGCTGTCGAATTGACCGTGGCCGGGCTTTCTGTTGTGGGATTCTCGTCCGGAGAGGAAACCGTGTCTAAATTAATCAAATAGAACCAATTAATGTGGATGAGTACCGGGTAACAAGTCCCGCGTACCAAATATGAACCATAATTCGAACCAGCGCGCTCTTATGAAACGAAATACTCGGCACTCTTTGAGTACTCGGTATTATTCAGGAATTGCTGTTTCCGTTTGAAGCTCCGCTAATGCCGCTTCCAGCGAAAGCGTTCCGACATTTCCCTTGCCATGCCGCCGCACGGCAACGCTTCGCGCCGCGCGCTCTTTTTCGCCGACAACGAGCATGACGGGCACCTTCTTCAATTCGTGATCGCGGATTCGGGCGTTCACTTTCTCGTTCGATGCATCGAGCTTTACCCGAACGCCGATATCCTCCAGCAATTTGCGAACCTCTTCGGCGTAAGGTTCCTGCGTGTCCGTGATTGGAAGAACGACGACCTGCACCGGCGCAAGCCAGGTCGGGAAGTTACCTGCGTAATGCTCGATGAGCAGGCTCGTGAACCGCTCGAACGAGCCGAACGGCGCGCGATGAATCACAACCGGACGGTGCTTTTGTCCATCCGCGCCGGTATATTCCAAATTAAATCGTTCAGGCATGACATAATCGACCTGCACCGTGCCAAGCTGCCATTCTCGGCCAATAGCATCTTTGAGCATAAAGTCGATCTTCGGGCCGTAAAATGTTGCTTCGCCAATGCCAATCGTTGTTTGGAGATGCATCGCCTCGGCGGCCTCGCGTACATCGCGTTCGGCACGTTCCCATTGCTCATCGGAGCCGCCATACTTAGCGGTGTTGGCCTTATCGCGAAACGAAAGCCTCGCGCGAAATCCGGTAAGCCCCACGACTTCGCTCACATGCTGCGTGAGCCGAATAACATCGCATAATTCGTCGCGCAATTGTTCGGGCGCAACGAAAAGATGCGCGTCATCCTGCGTAAAACCGCGGACGCGGCTCATGCCATTCAGCTCGCCCGATTGCTCGTAGCGATACACCGTTCCGAACTCCGCCAGGCGCACCGGAAGATCGCGATAGGAGCGTGGTTTCGAAGCATACATCGTGTAGTGATGCGGGCAGTTCATCGGCTTGAGAAGATATTCCTCGGTATGCCCCTCCTCCTCCCAGGAAATCGGCGGAAACTGGCTTTCCTTGTAATACGGATAGTGTCCGCTCGTACGATAGAGATCCAAGTTCCCGATATGCGGCGAGATCACCTGTTCATAGCCATGCTTGCGCTGCACTTTTTTGAGAAATGTTTCAAGCGTTTGCCGGACGGCGGTTCCATTTGGGAGCCAAAGCACAAGCCCTAAACCAACCTTCGGCGTGATAAGAAATAATTCCTGCTCCCTGCCAATTTTCCGGTGATCGCGCTTTTCGGCTTCTTCGCGCTGGAGGATGAATGCGTCGAGTTCCTTCTTTGTCGGAAAGCTCACGCCATAAACGCGGGTCAGCATGGGCCGCTTCTCATCGCCGCGCCAATAGGCACCCGCAATCGAAAGCAGTTTGGGGAATTTTATTTTGCCGGTGCTCGGTACGTGCGTACCGCGGCAGAGATCGACAAAATTTCCCTGCTCGTAAAACGTAATCGGTTGCCCGCGCAGGCCTTCGAGCAATTCGAGCTTTAGCCAATCGCCTTTATCTTTGAAATATTGCACCGCTTCATCATACGCTTTCGGGATCCGGTGGTAGGGAACGTCCCGATTCGAAAGCTCGTACATTTTCGATTCGATCTTATGGAGATCGTCCGTCGAAAGTTTTACGCCCTGCGGAAGTTCCATATCGTAGTACCATCCGCTTGCGATGGGCGGACCGATGCCGAACCGGGTTCCCGGATAGAGTGCCTCGATCGCTTCGGCCATAAGATGCGCAGAGGAGTGCCAAAAGATTCCTTTGCCTTCGTCATCCCGCCATTGGACGATGCGAACGTGCGCATCGCTTCTTATGGGAGTGGCAAGATCATACGGGACGTTATCAACGTAAATGCCGAGCGCGGCTTCGGCGAGCCGCGGTGAAATGGAGTGCGCGATTTGCATCCCGGTGGTGCCGGAGGGGTATTCGCGAACGCTCTCATCCGGGAGAGTAATGGAAATCCGTTCACCCTCGGCGCGGGGCGGGGCTTGCTCTTTCTTGGCTTCTATCTCGGAATACATCGCAGGCATGAACGCGGAAAGCAAGGAAAACACTTCGAACTACTTTGGCGAAAAGATAAACTCCGGCCGAGTGGCATCATCGGCTACTCGGGTGAGCATTACGTTCGGTTCCGCGAGCATCCGGCCCACGTAAGTGTAATGCGCGACGGAATCGACGCGAAAGTCGGGGCTTTCCTCCATGATAATCGCGCTAAACCGTTGCTGGGCAAAGGCGCTATCGAAATCGGACTGAAGGCGGCGCGCGGTGGTGTCATGCATGCGCAGCACATCGAGCGCGGCAAGGATTTGCGCGTGTGTTGGCTTCCCGGCTTGTCGAGAGATGAAGCCATGATAGGGAATAAACACATCCCCCGGCATGGCCGCGAGCTTTTGCATAAACGCTTCAGAGCCATGCCTCTGGCGCGCACTGGCAATCAGCATTTTCTCCGAAAGAGGATTGAAATAAAGCGCCACGAATTGAAATAGGATTGCCAAATAGACGTATCGCCCGAATTCCGGACGTGTCCTGCGAATGCCTTCCAATGCGATCGGCAACAGCGGAATGACAAACGCCGCGAATGGCATCATCACATTGCGGTAACCGCCTTCGTTACCCAAGCTGAAGGCGCCGGCAAGGAGCGCGACAAGCGCCATCATGATGAGAAGGCCGGTGCCGCTCTTCCAAAAGCTTTCCCTGTTTAAGAAGGGGAGCGTAATCATCGCAAGCGCGCAGGCAGCGAACGGCCCCAGCGCGTAATCTGGAAAGATTCCCAGCATTCGCAGCGCGACAAAATTGGCCCGCTTCGAACTCGGGATGCTAAACATGTAGTAGTTCGACCAGCCATGAGTGATTCCATTGAGGACAAAGACTAAAACGAATCCAGGGACGACTGCGCTCAAAAGGAATTTAATTCCTGACTTTGGCGAGCCCAGCCAATAGTAAATCGCCAGCGGTGGAAGAAAAAAAATGGCTTGTTGTTTGGTAAAAAACGCGAGTGCCAGGAGGATTCCGCTGAGATAGGGCGCTCCGCGCATGCGAAAAATTGCGGGCACAACCGTTGCCACGACGAGGAACGTGAAGAAGGCATCGTT
Organism: uncultured Bacteroidota bacterium; assembly: GCA_963702215.1. Taxonomy (GTDB): domain Bacteria; phylum Bacteroidota; class Ignavibacteria; order Palsa-1295; family Palsa-1295; genus PALSA-1295. The sequence goes on along the minus strand of OY969726.1, from coordinate 2,016,466 downwards.
TCGTACGATGTCGAAATAAAACCCCGTTATGTGATAGGTTGCAAAATAGAGCGCAATTGTAAGAAAGGTAAACACGAAGCTGGAAGTAATCCTGCGAACAATCCAGCCGAGCGAGAGCGCGGTGAGGATTGTTGAACCGAAGGAGACAATCCTTCCGGCGAAAAATCCGATGCCAGTAACTTTCATCACCGCTGCAACGACGTAATAATAGAGCGGCGGATAAAGCCAGGCCACGAAATCAATTGTAGGCACGGTATAAACCGGCTTGCCCATCAGGACGCGGATCGCGTGATCGACCATCGCGCCTTCCATCCACTCGATTTCATACGGATACGCAAGCCGCAAAATGGAAAGCGCAAGCACGAGGGCAATGAAGGCGGCTCCAACTAAAATCGCAAGTGAGCGAGTGGTTCGTTCGAGCGTCATCGTTTTTTTAGCACGCAAAAGAGCGAGGAACCAAAAGGCGGATGAAACCAAGGCTTCTGGCTTGGCTTGACGAAGAGATCGAGCAGCATCTTATTCATGCGCGGCGCGGGAATGCGGTCCTCCATCCGAGAGCGAAGCGGGAGGATGCGTGCAACTTTGCGAGCCGCGAGTATCGGCAGGAACGCGAACGAATTAAGATACTCGAAATGCAGCAGTTCGAACTCGTGACGATAGGGCAGGAGCAGATCGCTCATGAGTTGTTTCGTGTAACGGCGGAAATGGCCGAGCGACAGATCCCACTCGCTCCATAACGTCATAAAGGCAGGCACGTTGATGAGGATAATTCCGCCGGGAGCGGTGATGCGCAACAGTTCCTGCGCGGCCAGCCGGTCATCCTCGACGTGTTCCAGCACATCGAGCGCGATCGTCACCTGGCTTGAAGCGTCACGCAGCGGCAAATCGAGAATGGATCCCGCAAGGAGTTGGGTGCCTTTTCGTTCCAAGGCAAGCCGCCGGGCCTCCTCGGCATACTCGATGCCAATCACAACGATCCCGCGCGGCTCATAGATGCCACGCAGTTCCCGAACGAGTTCCCCGGTTCCGGCGCCGCAATCGACGATGCGGTCGCCCGCCATGAGTGTCGCCGCGCGCTCGATCCAATGCCGCACCAGGATCCGCTTTCCGCGGTAAAACCAATGCTCGCGCTCCACGCGCTCGAGCGCGTCATATTCTTCAATCTGCACGTGGATCGCGTATGGGATATCGGGTGTCGGGGATTGGATATTTTGATTCGCGAAGCGCTGAAATCTCTTCCTCCGATTTCATATTCGCAGGAACCGGATTCGGAATGCCTTCGGCTGCGATACCCGATACGCGAGAGCCCAGATCCGGTCCCCGAATGATTCGGTTGATCACATAATGCGGGCGCTGCTTTACTTCGTCGTAAATGCGGCCGAGATATTCGCCGAGGATGCCGATCGAGATGAGCTGGATGCCACCCAAAAGAAGAATTGCAACCGTTGGCGTTGTAAACCCCGCGACGACATTGACGTGGAAGATGCGCATCGCAATTAAAAAGAGCGCATAACAAAAGGAAAATAGACTAACGATAAAACCGAGCGTCCAAATTGCGCGGAGCGGCTTAAAGCTGAAACTAAAAATCGCATCGAAGCCATAGCGGACGAGCCGGATAAAGCTTTGCTTCGGTTTACCGGCCGCGCGCTCCTCCCGGTCGTAAAACACTTTCTTTTGTTCGTATCCGACCCACGTTCGCAGACCGGGCAGGAACCGGTTTCGCTCCCGAAGTTCCAGGAGGTTATTGGCCGCGCGCCGATCGAGAAGGCCGAACACGCCGCTGCCTGTTTCCATTTTAAGATCGCTCACGCGCGCAAGCATGGCATGGAAGGCCGCGAACATCATGCCCTTTATCCCATGCTCCGCGCGCGACCGCCGCTGCGCGACGACAACTTTGCTTCCCTTTAGCCATTCGCGAACGAGTTCCGGAATAAGTTCTGGCGGATCCTGCAAATCGCCATCCATAATAACGATGGCGTCGCCGGTTGCATGTTCGAGGCCGGCCTGAATCGCCGGCTGGTGGCCAAAATTCCGAGAAAGATCGAGTACGGTAAGGCGCCCATCCCGCTCGGCATAGTCGGATAGCATTTCGAGCGAACGATCGCGCGAGCCATCGTTGACGAGCACCCATTCGCAAGCCATTCCGAATTCCTGTTCCACCCCACTAAATACGCGATTCATCCTCCGGAAAAGCTCTGCCAAAAGAGCCTCCTCGTTATAAATTGGCATGACGACGGACAGGGTGCGCATTATCTCCGGTGGTATAAAGTAAAAGCGCCGATCTTGGTTTCAGAATAATAGTTGGAATCGAGCCAGGCGCCAAGTTCCTGAAAATCATCGCGGAGGATTTCGTGCCCGAGGCGGCCGCCATAATACTGACGGAACGCGGGCGGCCCATCGCAAACAATGAAATAAAGCGGCTTCTTTTTGCGCATATCCTGCATGTATTCTTCACGCCATTCGCGTTGAAAGGGCTGGAGTGTATCGCCCGCACCACGCATGGTGATCGCGTGTAGCGTTTGGAACCGGCTTGCGGTAAGAAGCCCGGCGCGGTATTGCGGATAGCTATACGGCCCGAACATTTGCACTGTATCGCCGGGATGCGTGTGCGCTTTCAAATAATCTCCCACCGCTGTTTGCACGCGAAGGCCGAAATCCGGGGAGGGTTCGTACCGATCGTACGATGCTTCGAGAGTGTGAATCCGGCCGCGCGCAAGATCTAACAGAACATGCTGAATCGTATTACCCCGGAATGTGGAAAAGAGAAAATATAGCAGGATGACCCCGGGAAACGCATACCGCATGGGCTTCCATGTTTCTGCAAACCAATCCGCGGTGCGAATCCATCCAATTGCTGAAAGCAAAATCAAGAGCGTCATCGCCGGATGATAATGATAGACGCTGTGACGATAGAGGACAAGCAGCGACAGCACACTCGCTGTGAAGAGACTAGCCCAAAGCAAGAATGCGGTTCGTTCCCGCATCCACAAATAAATTCCCGAAATCACCGCGGCGATTACCGAAATGGCATAAAACCGCACCGGTTCCCAAAGACTAAAGGCTGCGCCTTCGCCGGAATAAATTTTCAGGTTGAAGAGAATGGTGGCATTCCAGAAGGCGCGTAGGCCGCCAACAATGGTGTAAAAAGCGACGAAAAGGAACAGAGGGACCAGGGCGCCTATGACAAACTTTAACAGAAGGCGCGGCTTCGACGCGCTGGAACCAACGGTGACGAACCAAACAAAGAAGACAACCGCATAGGGCGCGTACGTAGGCCTGAAAAGGAATGCGAGGCTGCACAGTGCGCCAACGAGCGCCGGCCACTTCCGATCAAGCGCGAGGTAGAATGCGGCAAGCAGCATGATTGTAACATACGTATCGCGTTCGCCCGACATCCAGAGGCCTTGCTGCACATAATAAAGGCTCGCGAGAATCGCCGCGAGGACGCCGGCACGCACATCATACAGTCGTTTGCCGATGAGGATCAGGATGCCGCTGCCAATAAGCTGCAGTACGACATCGAAGACATGAAACGCAAGCTGTGAACGCCCGCTTACCAAAATTTGCAGCGCGTGAATAAGAATAATTCCCGGAAAGTTCTGATCCCATGAGCCGATATAGGGCAAATGCCCCCTCAGTGCTAAATCGGCCATGTAGGCATAGAGCGCGTTATCGTTATTGAATGGGTACGTAAGCGTACAGCCGAAGATAACCGCACATCCGGCTATCCCGAGTGCAGGCAGAAGAATTTTCCGTTGCCGGAGATCGATTCGATTCGACATATCCGTCCGATGAGGCGCTTCACGCCGCACGTGGTTTTTTAATAGTTACCGAAAGCACAACGGCTGCTGCTAACACCACGATAATAACCCCCAGCGCAATCGTGTTGCTGATAACGGCGGCTGGCCAGAAGGCCGGCAAAATCATTTTTATGCCGATGAACCACAAAATAATTCCCACCCCCTGTTTCACGAAGCGAAACGCACCCTGCGCGCGCTCGAGGAGAAAGTACATGGAGCGAAGGCCCAGGACCGCCAGAATATTCGAAGAATAAATAATAACAGGATCGCGCGTGACGGCAAAAATCGCCGGAATACTATCGAAGGCAAAGATTAGATCCATGACCTCGATCACGCAGACGACGAGGAAGAGCGGCGTTGCCATGTTTCGCCCATGCTCGCGAATGAAGAACCGCGAACCGTGGTACTGATCCGAAACCCTCACAAAATGGCGGACGAGTCGCACGGTTCGGCTGGTGCCGGGGTCGAACTCCTTCGTCCCGCCAAACGCCATTACGAATCCGGTATAGATGACAACGGCCCCGAGCCCATAGAGTATCCATTCGAATTGACGGACGAGTGCGATGCCCGCAAAAATCAGAATACCGCGCAAAACCAACACGCCAATGAGTCCATAATTCAGCGAGCGGCGCTGCGCATTGCGCTCCACGCCGAAATACGTGAAGAGCATGAGGAAGACGAACAGGTTGTCGACGGAGAGCGCCTTTTCGAGTGCGTAGCCGGTCAGGAACGCTTCTGCTGCCGCGCTGCCCCACTCGGCATAGACTCCGAGCGCGGCGAGCATCGAAAGTCCGATCCAAAAAAAGCTCCAGGCGAGCGCGCGTTGAAAACTCACGTCAGCTCTTACTTACTGTTTTTGAGTAAAAATTCCCGCTCTTCCTTTGTGAGGCTTTGCATTCCGGAGCTGGCGATTTTATCGAGGATGGAGTCGATTCGCGCCGCAACGGAATTCGAATCCCGTGCATCGAACGCCGGCTTTTGCGGTCGTGAAAATACTCCGGAAACGCGATTCAGGAATCCGCGGCCAAAACTATACTGCCGGTAGGCGAGATGGAAATAGAGGATCGCCGCAAGCACGCCATAGGTCGGTCCGAAGAGGTTCGAGGCACTTGTATCAAGCTGCATGCCGGACATCGGAATAATGGACAGAATATAAACGACGAGCGCGATGATCCATGCTTTCACCCAAAATAATCCGAAGAGCGAAATCTCCCGCTTCGGCCACATATAAGCAAAACCGCCGAGCATGAACATGGAGAGCACGCTCGGCCCGGCAAGAACGCCGCCAGAACTAAACAGTGCGAAAAGAGCCCCGCCGAGCACCACCGCCCCGCCCAGTGCGATAGAAAGCGCGCGCGTGTGAATAATCGTTTCCAGTTCCCCACCGAACATCCCAATAATGATTCCATTCCACAGCACCACGAAAGCGCTCGCGAGCAGATTATGGATAGATGCTATGAGAAAGAACGGATAGGAAACCAGCTGCCACAGTTGCCCGCGCATTAATAATTCAGGAAACAATGGTAGCGCCGCGACGGTGACCGCCGGAATAGCCAGCGAGAGCAGTGCCGAAACGATCAGCGCGAGAATCAGCCCTTTCGTGAGCGGGGGTAAATTGCGAAACATTCGAGAGTGGAAAACCTCGATTGGCGGCGGTTCGTTTGAGAAATCGGTTATTCCGGGGAGTCGTCACACGGATACCCAGGGTTACGCATTCGCTCCACCTTGGGCTAATTACCGTTTTTATTTCTTACTCCCGTTCGTTTGTAGGAACCCCGTAATGTTCGTAGAATGTCCGAAGTTCTTCTTCGGCGCTTTTTGCTCAATGATGTTCTTCCTGATTTCGGATATATTTCCGAACGGCGGGAACGACGCTGGAGCTAACCGAAAAAATAGCGTAGCCATTTTGCCAGCGGAATTCTGTTACGCCTTGTTTCGAAAGCCAGAATGAGGATCGTGCTTTAATTGCGCGTATCGCATCGGCAATGGTAACTTCGCGGCTGATTGTGAGCAGCAAATGAACGTGATCCGGCATACCACCGGCTTCATGTAAAATTCCATGGTCTTTGCGGAGAATTCCTCCCATATGCGCAAACAATTCGGAGAAAAGCTCGCGAGGAATGAGTACGTCTTTCGATTTAGTATGAAAGATGAGATGATAGTAAAGCCCGGAGTAAGATTGTGGCATTTCTTAGAAGGTGAATAGCCCAGGATGGAGCGTAGGGAGGTCGGTTAAAACATCGCCCGGACTCCCCCTCCTGCCCCACGCACTTTCCACGTAGCCGCGTTGTAACCCGGCGGATAGGCATTCCACGACACGCTATCGAAGCGATCGACCCAGGCGGCAGTATTCAGCGGTTCCCACAGGAATAGATTCGCCTGATCTTTGTACATGATCGCCTGCAGTTGGCGTTCCATCGTCATGCGTTTCGCCAGATCGAATTCAAGACGAATGTCTTCCATCAGCTTATCGGCTTGAGGATCGCTGTAACTATCCGAATTCGAGCCGCCGTTTTTTGCTTGTGACGAATGGTAAAGCTGGTATTCATCGGCTTCATACGGACTCGTAATCCACGCGCCCATATGGGCATCGAGCAAGTGATCGCGCGCCCGCTCAAGATAGACGCTCCATTCAAGCGTATTCACACCCGCATCGATGCCGATCTTTTTCAGCGCCTGCGCGTAGATGAGGAGCACCTGCATCCGGGTGTTATTTCCGGCGTTCACCGTGAAGGTAAATTTGAATGGGATCCGCTTGCCATCGACCATTTTGTCTCGAATGCCATCGCCATCGTGGTCCGTCCAACCGAGCGAATCGAGAATATGCTCGGCTTTGGCGGGGTCGAAGGAAATGACGGGCAGCGTGCTATCGTGCTCCGGACGCGTGGAGGGAACCGGGGATTCGGTGAGCTTCGCCATTCCAAACAGGAGCTTTTTTATAATCATGGGCCGGTCGATCATGTATGCCATTGCCCAACGCACTGCCGGGTCGCTGAAGAGCGGGCTTTTCTCATTAAAGCCAATGTAATCAAAAACGCCGATCGGAAAGGCGGTGCGTTTTAGTTCCGTACCGCTCGTATCGATGCCTCGCCAATACTCCGGCAGAATATCCCCCAACAAATCGACATCGCGCGACTCCAGTGCCGTCGTCGCCGCATTGAAATCGTTGATCGTCTTGTAAAGCATCGTATCCGGATTCGCCTCGAACTGCGGCCCCCAATGATTTACATAGTTCGAATTCCGCACAAGCCGGATGAACTGGTTCGTGGACCACAGATCTAATCTATACGGCCCGGTTCCCTGAATATACTGCGCATCCCGATTGCGCTTCGCATCCGTGAACCATGTGGCGAATTCCTGCATGGCGGGATTCTTCTTCGTCGAAAGCCCGCTGGAAGTTTTCTTGCCGGTGTCCTGAGCGGCCTGCGCAATGTCGTCCCATGAAAACTGATCGGTCAGATCCTTCGGATCGAGAATATGTTTGGGAAGGATATAAAGAGCGGAACCAAAGATCGCGGGAATCGCCAGAAAGTAGGGCTTCGAGAACGTGAATCGCACCCGATAGGGATCGCCGTTGATAAGTTCCGCGCTTTTGACAGGATCGACATACACGCGGTTTTGCGCGGACATAACATTATACGGATCCTTGAGCGCCTTGAGGCTGAAAATAACATCCGCGCCAGTAAACGGCTGGCCATCCGGCCATTTGATGTCCTTGCGTAGCGTAAAATCGTATTGAAGATGATCGGACGAAACCACCGGCATCGAATCGGCGAGGACGGGAACGTCATACTGCATGGTTTTGAGATCGATGCCGATGAGGAGCTGATAAATCTGATTTTCCACATCCGTGGCATTGGCGGACTGGGAGTTAAACGGGTTCAACGCATCGGCGTCGGAGAGTTCCCACTCGATCACGCGGTTATCCGTCGAAAGCGGTCGCTTAGCCCCCGAGCAGCCGGCGAGAAGAACGAAAAGGATGAAGGATGAAGTATGAACTATGAAATTTCTCTTGAACATTGCGCAGAATGGGAATATTAAGTCGCTCACTATGAACCGTGAGTGGATGCCTAACGTTCATCACTCTGTATTCCATAGATCACACTTGTCCTATAATTGTTATCATTCCCGCCCGCTATGGCTCCGAGCGGCTTCCAAAGAAGCCGCTCGCAATGATTCGCGGCATGACGATGATCGAGCGCGTGTATCGCCAATGCGAACAGGCATCCGGCATCGATGAAATTTATGTTGCAACCGATCACGAAGCCATCGCGCGCGAAGTGGAGCGATTCGGCGGCCGCGCCATCATGACTTCGCCGGATTGTGCCTCGGGAACCGGTCGCGTCGCCGAAGCCGCCGCGCAACTTGGGCACGAGCACGCCACCATTATCAACGTGCAGGGCGATGAGCCGCTGATCGACCCCAACGTCCTCACCGCTCTCGATTTGGAGATGCAAAGCCATCCCGAGGTGTTGGTCGCAACGCCCATTACGCCGCTCAAACGCGCGGAAGAATTATCGAACCCAAACGTCGTCTTTGCCGTGAAGGACCGTAACAATAATGCGCTCTATTTTTCGCGGCATCCGATCCCCTTTCTGCGCGCATTGGGAACCGGTTCGATTCCGATTGGCCAACGCAGCATTTGTATTTTAAGCACGTCGGAGTTTATGCATATCGCGCCGAAATTCTCGGAACAATTCGTAGCCCTTGGCCAAAGTCCGTCTCGAGGGTGCCGAGCGATTGGAGCAACTTCGCCTCCTCGAGGCCGGAATTCCAATTCGATGCGTGGAAGTGGAATATGAATCCGTTGCGGTGGATACGGCGGAGGATATTTATAAAGTTGAAGCAATTTCTCGAATTAGGAATTAGGATTAGGAGTTAGGAATTAGGAATGAGGAATGGGATGCTTTCTTACCAATTACGCATTTAAACTTCAAACTTTTCTAATTCCTCATTCCTCATGACCATCGAACAAGCCAGGAAAGAATTCCCCCACACCTCGACGGACATGCTGTATTTGAACCATGCCGCCGTCGCACCGCTTTCGTTCCGGGTGCGGGATGCTGTCGATCGCTATTACACGCGCCGCGCGCTAAAAGGCATCGAGCCGTATCCCTGGATTCTCAAGACCATCCGGGAAACGCGGGAACTACTTGCGCAAATGATCGGCGCGCGCGCGGAGCAAATCGCCTTCACGCTCAATACCACCGATGGCATCAACATCATCGCGCAACGGCATTGATTGGAAGCCGGGCGATCACGTCCTCATCAACGATCTGGAGTTTCCGGCTAATGCGTATCCCTTTCTGAATTTGCAGCATCGCGGTGCAATCGTCAGATAGAACCCATTCCCACCGAGGACTTCAAGGTAAGCGAAGGATCAAATTGGCGGCGTTCAATCAACCGAAAGAGACTAAGAGTCATCTTGCACCAGGAACGCGGCTTGTCACTTGAGCCATGTGCAATTTGCGACGGGCGCGAAGGCCGATCTTGCGGCGATTGGCGCAGCTTTGCCGCGAGCGCGATATTTTGTTCGCCGTCGATGCCATTCAATCGCTGCCACATACCGCGCTCAATGTGGAGCGCGATAAAATCGATTTTCTCGCCTGCGGTGGACAAAAATGGATGATGTCCGATACGGGAACTGCTTTTGTCTATGTGAGCGACCGAGCGCTCGGAACGAATGCACCCGGGATATCTTAGGATGGCTGAGCATCGAAAATCCGTTCGATTTTACGCTACGCCCGGAAGATTTGCGTGCCGGTGCGGGACGGTTCGAACCGGGAACGCTAAATTTCGCCGGCATTACGGCGCTGAATGCCTCGCTCAAATTCTTCTTCGAATTTGGGCTGGATGAGATAGAACGTTCCGTGCTCGATCTTACCAATTACCTCATCGACCGATTGGAGCGCCAAGGCATCGAAGTCATTACGCCAAAAGACGAGCGGGAGCATGCTGGTATCGTCTCCTTCAATTTCCCTGACGCGGAAAAGGTTTTCGAACGATTGCATAACCAAAATATCATCATCTCCCTGCGCCAGGGCCGGCTGCGCGCCTCGCCGCATTTTTATAATACGGAGGAGGAGATGAAGAAGTTGATCGCGGCACTTATCGAGTAATGGTCTACAGAGAAGCTCCAGCTTCCCTGCTACTCGGTCACGATGGCTTTCGACACTTCATTCCCAAGCCGGATAAAATAAAATCCCGGAGGAAGCTGCGAGATGGTTGTCTCCGTTGCATCCGATGGAATGGGAACCGTGGCAAGCGTAGTTCCCAAGATGGAATAGACTTTTAAGGTGCGCGGATTGGCCGAGGCTTCGAAGCGGCAATACAGGGAATTCTTCAAAGCCGTGATCGTTAGATTCTGGCAGTCCGAAGGTTTCGGCTCTGCCACGCTTTCTGAGCACGTGTAATGCGTGGGGCGGAAAATGCCGGAGAGAGTGGCGGAAGCGGCGGTGAAAAGCCGCTCCGAGTCCGTGCTTAACTGCCATGTGCAGTCATGCGCATCCACACTCGAGATAATCATCGAAATATGATGCGCGCAAAAGGAAGAATCCGCAGAGGAAATAGATGCGCTATCATGGACAAAGTTATCGGCAGTAAAGAGCGCGGTTGTTGTAAAAAGATTCCATTCATCACCGAGTGGCGAGCATGGTGAGCCAGGTCCATCCATAAAGAAAGTATTTTTAACCGATAATGTGATCGCACTCACTGAATCAGTTCCCGGAATGAAATCAATTTCAAGCGACGTGTCCTGCGCAGTTCCACCGCAATCCTCGTAGCCAGACCTAAAGTAAAACGTATTCGGCTTCGATGGCGAGGAACACCACACTTTAATGGAAATATCGGAATCAGGGATTGGCCACCCCGCCGATTTATACCCATCCAAGTGAATATTCATTTGGAATGGGACGTGCAGCGGTTTGTAGGTGGTTGTTGAATCTTCCAAATCGGTTGGACGAAAGATTCCGGAGGGAGATGCGGAAGAAGCCACGAAATTATTTCCAATAGAGACATACTGATGTGGCCCAACATAGTTCTGGCAACCTCCGTCGATCGTAATGCTGGTATTATGGTTTTTGAAAGAGGAGTCGGTGACGAATATTCCGGTGCTATCGAACTGTAGGGAGGAAATTTGAAAATAATCAGACTTCCCGCCCACGGTTTCCGAGCAGCTAATTGATAAGATCGAATCGAAGCCAGGTTCAAAAGCTATCATAACGACTTCGCTGTCCGTACCACTGAATGCGAAGAAGGGCACATTAAATCGAAGTGTATCATTTTTGAACGAGTACAGACTATCAACGGTAAAACTGAAATCTTCTGTATCCGGTACCGCGTCATTATTGAGTGCTATCCCCTCATTCCCCATCCCTACTTCCTGGGGAACGAATTCGCCATGACCAACGGTCTCTCCGGCGGCATGGACGTGGAGCGTAAACGGCACCTTCCACGGGCAGCCACTTCCGGGAGTGGGTCGACCAGGAGGGGGCGGGCCGATTCTGCTCGGACGAAAGATACCCGAAAGAGTGACGGACGCAGCGGTAAATACATCAAAAGTCTCATCATAATCATATTCGCTTACGTAACCGTAAATGTTCTCGTCCGAATGAATAAAACTGACGCTGTGTCCCTGGAAGGAAGAATCGGAAATAAAAATGGAAGAATCATCAAAAGCAAGGTTTGATATCTTAAGATCATAGCTTATGTCCCACCCCTGGGTGGTGGTTCCAAATGTATCTAACGTTGAGACCTCCATCGAAATAATGGAATCCTTCCCACGCGCGAATACAATACTTACCGAAGTTAAATGCGGATATCCATAAACCCGTTGAACACCGGAGTACTGGAGCTTATCGCCAATCAATGAGTACTGGATACTATCGGATAGGTACAACCCTGCTGTATCAACCGTGACTCTGATGCTGTCGGTGCTTGGCACCGTTCCGTAATCACTATCGTGTTCGTACCATCCTCCAGGGAGCAGCGATCTTGCAAGTTCGAATGTGTGCTCAGAGCCCGTTGCTTGCAGACTTATCGTAAACGGCAGCTTCCACGGGCAGCGCCCGCTATCGGCGGAAGAGGCGAACGCCCGCGCCGAAGCGAAGCAGAGGAAAACGAAAACCCACGTCTTCATGCCGCTTGAAACAGGGATTTATTTTGCTTCCGTTCGAAAGGGATTGAAAATTGACCTCGACACCGGAGGCGCATCGTATCGCCTTTAGTGAATACGAACCAGTTTGGTATCCCCGGCGATGCAAGCGTATCTCGCGGAGCAGGAGCGAGAACAAGTGCGAGCACGCATTATTGCGGCTGCCCCTCTGGTTAATAATTTAGGATGATTGGGGCCGCATTTCTTATCGCCCAGCTTTCCAGCCAGACATTTTCATCCGCTTAAAAAATATTTTGTGGCGAAATGGTGTCATTTTGTGGGAAAAACGACCTACCTAAGAAAAAACTTTAAGTAACCACTTGACAAACGTTGATTTTCTTTGTATATTTGCAGAACGTAGAACGTGACACTTTAGTAGATGCGGTCATTATTCGAGCCGAAGAGCCTCGCCATTGTCATCGCGGCAGCCATTCTTGTGGTAGCGGCGAGCGGGTGCGGTCCGCGTCCGGAATCGGGCCAGGCATCGATACAAACCGGGATCGCATCCTATTACTCGAACGATTTCGATGGCCGACAAACGGCCGATGGCGAAATCTTCGATAATGCGAAGATGACCGCCGCGCACCGCACGTATCCATTCGGGACCATTGTGCGGGTGACGAACCTCGCGACCGATGCCACGGTCGAAGTTCGCATCAACGATCGCGGCCCGGCAAAGCGGGAGCGAGTCATCGACCTCACGGAAGCGGCCGCGCGGGCCATCGGCATCGAGCGCGAGGGCTTGGGGCGCGTGCGGATCCAAGTAGTGAGATGGGGAAAAATCAGTTAAGAATGAAGAGTTAGGAGTTAAGAGTATGGGATCGAATCGACCCTTGCACAGGGGAGTCTTTAGGTTTAGGCCAAAATGGTAAAAAAAGGTTGCAGACCAATGACGGAAGGTTCAACCTACTCTTAACTCTTCATTCTTAACGAAAAAGTTGGGCATGCGGATGTCGAACGAAGAACGACCGGTAGCTGCCATAGGGGCAGCCTTTCACGGATGATCGATCATTACGATGAGCGATCATTCGAAGTCTGGAAGGCTGGCGGCTATTATAAATTTTTCGTTCGCTCCGCCCCACGGCGTCGAAAATTCATCGAGGAAAAACTCGTGAAATGAATTTTGGGCGTCGTGGGGCGGATGAGCCGTTTCTGCGATGGCGTAAAAAATGCTTAATGCGCGCTAATTCCAGAGGTTTTTCAAAGTTCGCTAAATTATTTTTGACAAAACGTTCAGGGAGGTGTAACAAAACTCGAAATCCGAAGTTATTCGGAAGCTTCTTCACCGCTCATAGCGGAAGGAGCGCCGTGTGCTGACCGCCGAAAATTTTCCAAAAGGCAAGTTTTCGGCGCGGGGCGCAAAAAGTTCGTATCTTTGTAAGAATGTGTTCGCGTTCGGGTCCATGGGGCCGGGCGAATACGCCGCCAATCCGGCGAAATGGCTCGGCAACGAGAAGATGCTGCGCAACGAGCAGAAGTTCGGCACCGAGCAGGGGCTCGGTAGCGAGAAGAGTTTCGCAACGAGCAAGCTTGCGCCCGTAGTTCAACTGGATAGAACGTTGGATTCCGGTTCCAAAGGCTGAGGGTTCAAGTCCTTCCGGGCGCGCAAGGAAGCGGCCGCGAAGAGGCGGGACTTCGCAAGCAGAAACGAGCAGCAGCAAATGAGCAGCAGGAAACGAGCCGCTGAAGAAATTCAGGTTTGCTATTATAGAATTTAAGTAATAGAGACGGATGATCCGTTCGCAACGAGAGCTAAAAGAAGTACAGCAGCCGGGCACGGAGCGACTTTCTCAGACCGAGAAGTTGCTGCTGCGCTATGAGACGAGCCGCGACTGGGTGTTGGAGAATCCGCGCATCGTCGCGGCCGCGGCCGTTGTTTTGGTCGCGATTGTCGCCGGCTTGTTTTGGTGGGCCTCGGAGCGCCAGGCGAATTCGGACACCGCGGCAACCGAGCTATCGCGGGCACTCAACTATTATTTCGAAGGGGACATGCGGCACGCCATCGATGGCAATCAACAGCAGCGCCTTAGTGGCGAGCCGATTTACGGTCTCCGGTTTATCTCGCAGCAATATGGCTCGACGGCTCCGGGCCGCGAAGCCGATTTGTTTTTGGGCAACGCCTATTATGAATTAGGGCAGTACGATAGCGCCAGCCGCGCTTTTAATAACGCCTCGAGCAGTTACCCGCTCGTTGAAGCATCGATCGAAGCGGGTCGCGCAGCTATTTTTGAACATAGAGGTAACAAAAACCGGGCAGCGGAGTTATTCGAATCTGCGGCACGTCGCGACACGACGAACCCGCTCTCGGCAGATTACTTCTTATCGGCCGCGCGGGACTTACAAGCGGAGAAAAAAGATGACGATGCCGTCCGCGTGTACCGCGAAATCGTTGCGGATTATCCGAATTCGCAATTCGACGATGCCGCCAAGCGCGAACTGTTGAAAATGAACGTGGAGCTGTAATCCACGAACGGAAACAAAATTTTTAAAAAACGGCTTCCGAACCGAAGGCGAATTGCGCCGGGCTCGGAAGTCTTGTGATAAGAAAACCAACGAGGTTCAATAGAATTACTGGACTTTATGCGAAACGACCAGGATACCAATTTTTATAATACGGATCGCGGTGCGACTACGCGCCGGGGGTCCATGTTCCTCACTAATGGAGGTAGTATGTACCGTTACTTGACTGCATTTATCGTGCTTCTCGGCCTTGGCGCGCTCGCGCAACAGGCGCAGGCGCAGCACATCGTTACCGTTTCCGGCTATCTTTCGGCAGGTTCGACGCGCGAATTCTTCCCGCGCGTGCCTTCCAATACCGCGCTGGACACGATCTATCAGATCTCCGGCAACTTCGATATCGCTGGCACTCTGCGGATCGATCAAGGCGCCGAAGTCGATTTCCTTCCAAATAGCCGCGTGATCGACTCGGCTGGCGGCAAGATCGTTGCCAATGGCTTCACGGGCTTGCAGAACCGCATTCTTTTCCGCGGTTTGCGCATCAATGCCAATTCCGTGGAATGGGGGCATTTCGTCATTCTTCCGGGAGCGGATTCCGCCTATTTCGCGAACGTTCGCTTCGTCAATTTTATGAAGCGCAACACCGTCGATGTGACGCTTCTTTATAGCCCGTTCTCGGATCCGGCGGATGCCGCCTTCAATGGCGAGATGAACAACGATATTAATGGCGTCGGTGCGTGCATCGCGACGTTCTCGCATAACACATGGATTTACGACGCTATTGTCGATAGCTGCCAGGCTTCGTTTGCCGGAGGCGCTTTCGCGTTTCTCCAGGCTCCGTTCGGGTTCCCATTCCGTGACGATGGCCGCATGGCCCTCCTGAACCGCCAGGTTGCTATGCTGACGATTCGCGACACGCGCGTCTATGACGCCGAAGTCGCGCCAACGCCAACGAGCACCCGCGCGATGGGCGGCGCAATTTATATCGCCTCGAATAGTGCGATCTCGGGCCAGACCGGCACGGTCTCGACCGGTTCCACGGTCTTCCAGGACATTTCGGCGCACTTTACCTCCGCCGATGTTGGCCACGAGTTTCATTTCGCTACCTCAGCGGGTGGCCTCAATACAAAGATTTCGAGCGTTATCAGTACTTCGGAAGTGACGCTTGCTGCCGGTTCGCCGATGACGGCCTCGAATGTACCCTGGTGGGCGGACGGCGCTAACGCGTCGGATACGGTCGTCGGATATTTGGGCGAGAATGCATTCGTTACCGGCGTGCCGAGTAGCCCGGTGGACTTCACTGCCGCGCAGGATGCCAACCTGTTCGAGCGCTGCACCGCCAACAACACATTCGATAATACGCCGACGGTCAACGGATCCAGCACGCATGTGGATTATGCCAAAGGCGGCGCGATCTACGTCGGCAGCAACACCGGTTTAGTTCTTGCTCAGGGCACGTTCAACACGGACTCCGCTATTCAGGCGGACGATGACAACGCATGGGGCGGCGCTATCGACGTAAGCGCTTATTCCGGCAACCCGAATGAGACCAACAACGGTACGCTTTCGGATCAGGTGCCGGGCCTTGCCATCCTCAAGACCGCAACATTCCGCGGCGACCTGGCCGGCTTGGGCGGTGCGATACACATGGGCTTACCCCCGGTGAGCTCGAGCAATCCGGCGCCGAGGCTTGTCGTCAATTCCGAACATATTGTTCCGCCGGCAGTAGGAATCAGCAGCATACCCTGGCGTGACTCCGGCAAAATATGGTTCGATGGCAATACCGCGTATAAAGAGGGTGGCGCGATTTTCTCGCCGGATAAAGTTTATATCACCGGTTACCTTGCGCCGCAGGACTTCCCGTGGCCGGGTGGATCGGATTCCGTGGAACTCCGCGTGGAGTTCTCGAATAACGTCGCCTCGGTTGGCGGCGGAAGCATCTTCCTCGATGGATTCGCAGGTGGCACCCCCGACTTGGTCGAGCGCCGTTCCTGGCATCTCCATAACAGCGTCAATCCCTTCGATCTTCGCGTTAATACGCCCCGTGTGAACCGCGGCACGATGTATGGCGCGAGCGTATTGGGCGGCGGTGCGGAATTCGTCGGTCTCCGCGATTCCACTTTCGCAACCGAGTTCAACGGCAACACGGTCGTGGGCGGCGATGGCGGTGCAGTCATGATGGAGGATTTTGTTGCTACCGGCAACGAGACTCCGATCAACCGTTACTTCGCGGAAAATGAGTACAATGCTCACAATGTGCGCGTGCCGCGCGATACCTTTGCGAGCGCGAGCATCTTCCCATTCGATCAGCGCGAACTTACTCGCTTTGTGCGAAATAGCGTAACGCTCGGGCCGGATTCGGTCGGCATCTATAACTACGATCCGACGAATCCCGGGACTGTGCACGGCCGTGGCGGCGCACTCTTCCTTCTGATTACGAGCACGCCGGAGAATATCACGCCGCTTGATTCGACCTTCTTGAGCCGCGTGCGCTTCGAGGAGGATACGGCATTCTCCGGTTCCGCAATTTGGTGCGACCGGTACGACTTCAAGTTCATGTCGAACCGAGACGCTCATTGCCAATAACATGGCAACTTCGCCCTTCTCGGCGAATGTAGATCTCGATTCGACCGGGATTTCGAATCCGGGCGACCCGAACGCCAGCGCAACAATCTGGGCCGACTTCGAAGGACCGCTTCCTTCCTACGAATCGAATTCGCGCGGCGATGCGATTTATGACAACACGGCGCGTTACATTCTGCGCCTGCCGGTTTCGCCCCAAACGGGCGCGAGCGGCGCCGATACGCTCCGTGGCAATTTCTGGGGCGAGACGGGACCGGATGTTATTACGGAAATCAATCCGCCGACCGGAGCTCAGCAGCAGTCGTTCTTCATTGACTATTACAAAGGCTGCTTCACGAATGTGTTCGAGCCAAACAGCAATCCGCCGACGACCTACTTCCCGGTTACCATCGGGACGGTACCGGACACGTTGCTGCTCGAAGGGCGCATCTACGATCTCTTCGATCATGGCACCGATATGAAGGTTGCCGATTATTCGAACCGCCGTTTGGCGCCTGCCGAAGCGTTCTCGCTTGGCTTGCCGGACACGATTCGGATGATGCACCGCTACACTCGTGATATCTTCGATACGAATGCGGTCTATCTGAACAAGATCGATCTCAACCAGACCGATTTTACCGGGCCGCACCCGCTCGGATACCCGCTATTCCTCCAAGCCGATGTGCCGCTTAACGATACGAATAACGATCAGTATGCGGAGGACTACACGGTATTCATGGTCTTTAATACGACCACGAACGAATTCGTCCGCGTGAATCTGAAAGAGATCAAGCCGGCCGAAGGTGTTGGCGATGCGGAACAAATTTATCGCGGCAGACTCGATTTCGTTCCGGATTCTTCCGTCGCCGAGCGCCATCCGACGCTCCGTGAGCAGACGCTCTATACGCTCTCGCTCTTGCGTCCGTCGACGATGACATTCGATGAGGTGCAGCGCGCCTCGATGCTCGAAGATAGCGCCGCGCTTCATGGCCGCGAGTACCAGCTTGCCCCGGGCGACCTCATGGCGCCTGGCGATACGGTGTTCGCCGATTGCCAGTCCGGCGGATTTAAGTCCAACTCGACGTGGTATGCCGGCGAGCGCTATCACACGCTTCCGGTCCGCCCCGGCGACAACATCCTTGTCATTAGCCGCACGATGCTTTGGAAGTACGGCCCGGCTTACGCGATCGCCCATGGCCTTTCGTTCCCGATTGGCAACGTGCTTCCGCCTGCCTTCGTGGCTGATATCCCGAATCTCCAGGCTGACAAGTACAATCCGAATGTGCGCTTTGTGCATGAGGACGTGAACTACAATGGCAGCGACGCCGCGCACACGCTCTTCCGCGTGGCCGGCTACGACGTTAATAATTTCTACGACCCGCGCTTCCTCTTCAACCAGGGTAACTATACCCAGCTTGCGATTTCAGTCATGCCGGATCTCTTCACGGGCGATAGCGTCCCGACGATCGGTTCGCAGGTTCCAGGCGGCGCGCCTGGCGACGTTTACACCGCTGCGGCGCTCGATTCCGTCCGCAACCACGTGCGCCTGTGGCACTGGCTGAAGCAGACGACAATCTTCAATCAGAATATTACGGGTTCCAACGGGTACGTAAGGCTCGAAGGTCAGCCGCACAATCCGGACGTTGTTCCGGGCGGTGAGGGTGTGACGGCGACGCTTACCAATTTCCCGCCGAACTTTAATTCCGAGAGCGGATTACTCAATTCGATTCCAGGCTCCGCGCTTGGACCGGATAGCAATGCACTTAGCATGTGGGTCTTCCCGCCGTATATGAATTGCGACCGGGCGCCAGACACGCTCATGCCAATTCCGGACACCCTCTGCGTCGCGGCAAGCTCGGCCACCTACCATTTCCGCATCGTGGTGATGGATAGCCTTCCGGTATTCCAGACGAGTACGAATCCGTGCGGCGCGGTCTTAACCGACTCGTTGCGCTACACCCTCGATCTCAATACCGATGACGAGTTCGAGGATGACTCAGCCGCCGCTGAAACAGAAGCACCGGCGACAACCGGCGACAATACGCGGCAGCCGGCGTGGGATTTCCGCTATGGCCGTACGGCGTATAACTTCGCGACAGAGCCTTCGTGGATGGTTTATCCTTCGGGCGGCCACTATGTGCCAATCGATAGCGCGACTGACCTGGCTTTCCGCCGGCGCGGCATTATCAATGTGCGCTTAGATTCGGCAACGGCAGTAAGTGGTACGCAGTATGGCGGCCCGTATATCCTGCCGAACCCGCAGGTAAACGGAGAGCTAAACCTCGATACCATCGCGGCTGTCGAAGCCAACGATGGTCACACTGGCAAGGCGCTTGAGCGCTGGTCCGTGCCCATCCTCTTCGTGCCGACGATTCTAAACACATCGCTTCCGAATGGGAAGGAAGGCTTGGATTACAGCCTGAACTTCCAAAACGCGGACTCGATCAACCGGATCCTCATTCAAAATCCGAATCCGGCGCAGTACTTTACATATAAGCTGCTCTATAAGGGCGATGTGGAGTACCTCTATCGCGACATTCAGAACAAGATTCCCGCAGCGGATTCCGCGGTGCCGGGTCAATCCAACTTCGTTGTGCGGCCAAGCCATATCGGTACTCCGGACACGGTTGTTGGTCATACGCCGAACTGGCTGAAGATCGATCCGTATTCCGGCGTGCTCACTGGCACCCCATCGGATTCCGATGCGCCACGCGCTTCCGGTATTCCGTGCGGCGAGGATACGGTCACCGTCGTGGTAACGGATGGCACGTGCGTAGCCACGTGGCAGCAGTTCCCGCTGGATGTGGATTCGGTCAATCATCCACCGCACTTTATCGCCGGTCCGCATACGCTTTGCGTAACGAACGGCAAAGCATTCTGCGATAGCGCACTTGCTTACGACCTCGATCTGCTCCGCAGTCCGTGTGCAGGCGAGACGCTGACCTTCACGTCGCTCGACCCACGAGTAACAGTTACTGTTGCACAGAATGGTACGGATTCGATTTCGGGCCAGCTTATGAGCGACACGGTGCGTTTGAACGTTTGCGGTACGTACAACGAACAGCCGAATTACTTCACCTCGGGCACGATTGCGGCGGAGTATATCCGCCTGCAAGTGACCGACAGGGATGGCGCGATCGATACGCTGACCTATCCGGTTCATCTTGGTGATAACCCGGCCTTCGAGTGCTCAATCTACGTATCGAATGCCGTTACGCAGCTTCATCCGTTGCAGGACATCCAGAAACTCTGCTTCGGCGCCGGCCAGTTCGGTACCGATTCGCTCGACATCATCTATTGCGAGTTCGAGAATGCTCCGGCACCGCCGACGAGCGCCTTCGATGCTCGCTGGATCCTGCCGATCGCCGGCCAGTTGGAAGGCTCCACGGTCGATATTCGCAGCAACGGCAACCCGAATGCACTCCTTACCTGGCAGGTACAGTTCCAGCCGGGCAACGAAGCGGGTGGCGCGGGCAGCTTATATCCGGTACAAATATGCTGGAACACCGCGTGCTTAAGCGACAGCGCCCTGCCTTCCGGCAGCACGTTCCAGACGGGCCACTTCTTTCTCAGGAACCCGCGTAACGATCAGGAGTTCAGTATTGACATGAATAGCGGCGCTGGCCCGGTCGATAACAGCCTCTACACGCTCACGCGTGTCGGAAGCGACTCATTGTGCTTGCAGATTCGCGACCAGGGTCTTACGAATGCGATCATCGTGTTCGTACCCGAGAGCATCGCCGGAGTAGGCACGGGCACGTTGCCGACCTTCGCGCTCGAGCCGAACTATCCGAATCCGTTTAGCGATGCAACGACGCTAAACTTCTCCGTAGCCAAGCGCTCGAATGTGAGAATCGACATCTATGATGTCAAGGGCTCACTCCTTCGCACGCTGGTCAACGAGCAGCTCGAACCCGGTTCGTATCCCGTCACGTGGGATGGAACCGACGCCTCCGGAGCGATCGTACCGGCAGGCAATTACATCGCACACATGACGGCCGGGGACTTCAATTCCTCCGTCAAGATGTCACTCGATAACGGAGCGGGAAAATAAAAATAAGGGTGTAACTTTTGGCGGCCTGGGAGATTAATCCAATCTCCCGGGCGCTGAAAGGACCTTCGGATCATCATCTCGATTCGTCATCAGGATTCATCGGCGATCGGTCATCCGGGAAAGAATTTAATCTGATTTATGGCAACTTTCAAGGAGTATTTACCTATGAAACTTTATCAACGGTTTTTCATTGCGCTGGCCGTGCTGGCTGTCGGAGCACTCAGCCTGGCGCGCAACGCGGACGCGCAAAAGGGCAAATCACCACTGGTGGATACCTTCGGCGTGCAGCCGATCTGGGCGAATTACGCCGTCCAGGTAATCAACGAGTTTTATAACCCGTTGGCCGGCGGCAATATCATCAATGCCGATCAATTCGTTGACTTCAACAGCATCCCGGACCACGATGACGGAACGGACGTAAACGTCTCGGTCGGGTTCCCGTTCATGTTCAACGGCAACATGTCGGGCGATGTCGCTTCGGCGACGGCTGGCGCAGTCAACATTAATATAAACGGCTGGATAACCGTCCGGTCGAATAACTCGCTGGCGAATTTCAATGCGATTCCCGTAACACCTGCCAATAATAATACGCTGTTTAGCTCGGTGCTGCCGGATAACTGCCTTGCGCCGTATTTCGGGGACCATTTCTACCGGACGGACGAACCGGGCTACACGCCATCGACCATCTCCTACCGAACGACCTACGTGTCGGCAGTGAGCGTCGATCCGAATTCGCAGCTATTCAAGCAAATCGGTACCTTCACGATCGAGTGGAAGAATTTGAATATCAATGACAAGACGAATCCGAATTCGATCGCGTCATTCCAGCTCATTATCCGCCAAAATCCGAAGGCTTACGACTTGGCAGCCCCAGATCAGCGGGCTACAATTGAGTTTTCATACGGACCTATCGGCAATGTCGGTAACGTTCAAACGGTCGGCGCTGCGGTCGGCGCAAACGATTCGGTTGGGTTCACGCACATTAACGCGTTGTACCAATCCTCTGTCGATCCGGCAAGATGTGGACACGAATACGACGGCCCGCACCTCGTGCTGGCCGCCCGTTCCGGGTTGCTTGCCGGGCCGTGCAATTCAATTTTCGCCGATCGGCACCGGCCTGCTAAACCAATGGGGCGATGGCGACGTGCAATTACTTCAGTTCACCAGCCCGGATTTGAACGTCCGTAACCACCAGAGCCTCTTCGTCGATCTTAACGATGCGATGCAGATCCTCGCATCGAGTTCGAACGATGTTCTGCTCGACTCCGTTGAAGGGCGCGCAGCGTTCCACGGCGATGCCAATCACGATGGCCGTGGCTACCATGATGCCCAGGGGGTATTCCACCCGGATCAGTTCGACCCCCGATACGATGCGTACTTCTACTTTACGACACCGTACGATGCGGCTTACATCATGATGTACTTATCGGGCAAACTTCCCGAGCTTCCGTGGCCCTTATCGCTTCCCGTTCCTGGCT
Source organism: uncultured Bacteroidota bacterium (assembly GCA_963702215.1). Classification (GTDB taxonomy): domain Bacteria; phylum Bacteroidota; class Ignavibacteria; order Palsa-1295; family Palsa-1295; genus PALSA-1295. Next base: position 1,993,963 of record OY969726.1, on the reverse strand, counting down.
ATAAGACTGCCGATACCCGTTCCAACGATGTCTCCGGCGTAGCCGCGGATGTCTCGAACATCCAAACGGATGGCTCGACGGTGCTGGTACCGATCACGCTCAAAGGAGCGGTGGACGGTCCACTTTCGGTCGAAATGAATTTGCAGGGCTTGACTCAGAGCGGCATCGAATTCGTCGGCACCCGGGTTCCTTCCGGAACGATCTGCGCATCGAATGTCAAATTAGGCCGCGTAGCGATGGCCACGAGCGGTACATTCGAAGACGGCCAGACGATTGGTTATCTCGAACTACGCGTGCCTGCAAATCAGGATGCTTCATTCGATTTGACCGGAATAAAAGTGAACGATGCTCCGGTGCCTGCCACGCACGTTGCGCTGAAGTTTGGCACCGATGGCTCCGTTGCAAACATGAGTGCACTCGATCAGAATGTACCGAATCCGTTCGTTGTCTCCGCTTCCGGCGAGACGCAGATCGGCTTCGAACTTGCGCAACCGGAAACGGTGACGCTTCGCGTGTTCGACATGCTTGGGCATGAAGTGCGCACACTCCTCGATGGCGAGGGCCGCACGTCCGGGCACAATGCTGTTTCGTGGGACGGCCGCGATGCGAGCGGAAACGTTGTTTCCAGCGGATTGTATTATTATCAACTCGTAACGCCCGACTTCACGAAGACGGTGAAGATGCAGGTCGTGCGCTAGGCTGCGTTCAGTGGGTGATGCTACTCCAGCATCACCCTTCGAATCGTTCTTTGAAAATCTATGGCTACGACTATGAGACGTTTGCAATGTGCGGCGCTCATGGTTTTTATGCTAACCGGAATCCTGGCCGGACTTGCGAAAGCGCAGAATGTCTTTCGCGTCCGGTTCGATACCATCACGGCACAGGCGGGCGACACGGTTGCGGTGAACGTTTATTATGACTTCACCAGCACCCATTCGCACAATCTTGATTATTTTCAATTGCGCCTTCAGTACGATTCATCGGAAATTTATCCGATAGGATACGAACTGGACGGAACGGCATCGGCGGGATTCTTCGATACGACGGTAAGTCATTTGGGGATTGCCGCTCAGGGACAATCGGAACTCGATTTAAGCAATCCAGTTCTCATTCGAATCCGATTTCGCATTAACCGGCAGCTTGCCGATACGGCGTTCATTCGGTGGGATACGTCATTCAACCTGCTCGATCCGAGCGAAAACATCGATCAGGTGCTTCGCGAGGATGGATGGATCCGGACGGCCTCGGCTGCCGGCCATGTGGTAGTAAGCACACCGGCGGCAACGATTCATGGAGTGACGGTTGGCTACAGTCCGGATTCGGTAGCGTTCGACCTTCCGGTCAGCGTTTCCGATATTGCGGCAGCGAACATGCAAAGCGCGCTGTTGTCGTTTTCGTATGACAGCACGGTGCTATCGCTGGGCAGCGTAAGTTCCAGAACGGCGGATTCGAACGTTTATATCAGCTCAAGCACGAGCGCGGCAATTCCGATCGGCCGTCAACGCGTGGAAATTAAGCTGAATGCACGATCGGGTGTTATTTCCGGCGGCGATACGCTCCTGACTCTCCACTTTACGGGGTTAGTTGGATTGGACACCGTTTGCGGCGCGCTCGAAGATGTATCGCTTCGGCCGCTCGATTCGACAGCTTCGATTGGAAATACGATTTACTTAGGCGATTCGATATGCCTTGAAGGCTCAGCACCGAGTGCTGTTCAACCAACGCAGCTCGAGGAGGCTTACTTGAGGGTTTATCCGAATCCGGCAAGCGCGGAGGTGAACATAGAGGCGGGCGGAACAAACGAATCGCCGGTCGTTGAAGTGTTCGATGCGCTTGGTCGCCGAATGTTCGAGCGAACCGGTGCATCGATTAGATGGGACATTCCGCGTTTTGCAACGCCAGGGGCGTATCAAGTAATCGAGCGTGATCGAACCGGGCAGATGAAGATGAAAACCATGCTCCTAATCGAGCGGTAGCCATAGAAGAATACGAATTTTCCCACGAGGGATGTAACAAAAGTTTTTTTAACGAATTAGTTGTCAGGTATGATGAACCCGAACAATTTTACAATTAAGGAGAAAATGGCCATGCGCAAGCAATACGGCTTAGGGGTGAGCGCCATGCTCGCCGTTTTGGTGCTACTCGCGGGCGTTCTTGTGACGCCAGCCCGGAGCCAGGTAGATCAATATTATCGTCTATATCCGACGTTATCGCTTCGGAATTTCCATCTTCCGCCTCATACGGGGCCGAAGAACGGCGTCGAAGTGGTTCCCGGACCCGGTAACGGCGGGGAGCGATACTTCCTCGTGCCGGTGTGGATCTGGAACGAGGTCGATACGGCGTTCGATACCGGCGGTCCGGATCACGTTGGTCTTGTTCCTCCCGGTAACAACGATGGGGAGCACTTTGGCCAGCATTTGGAGCCCGTTCGGAGCTTTAAGTTCCAGGTCTGGTATCATACCCAGATGGAAGTGCTCGATACCGGCCACGGTTCACCGATCGTCATGACCGGACCATCCATCGTGGATGGCTCTAACCTTGCGCCTGTAACCGCGCACCCTGACACCGGGCTTGCGAAGACGTTCTTCGTCACCTGGAGCGACCAATCCTCCAATAACCCGAACAACGCATTCGAACACGTCATCCGGATTGCCGGCGCAAGCGAGGTGCCGCTTCCGTTCAACGCTACGTCCGATAGCGGATATTCGGAGCACAACGGCATTTTGCTCTGGCTCCGATTCCGCGTCATTGCCCCCTTCCCGGGCGACCAAATGCGCATGGATAGTGCGATGTTCAACGATCACGTGGGCGATTCCATCCGCGTTCAGGATCCCTCGCTGGATTACACGCATGGCAACTTCGGCGGCGGTGTGTTCGCACCGGATTATAACATCAATACCGGCTACCTCGAAGTGGATCAAACCGCTCAGCCGGCCTTCGAGCTTCGTCCGCTCACGCTCATCTCACAACTCGATGGTGCGCTGGGTCCGAACGATTCGCTCTTGCCGTCGCTGGTTTATGACCCGTCCGTTGGCGGTTCTGTCTCGGTGCAGCTTCTGCTCGATGACGCCGTCTCGCTGACGGAGATGAACAATGTTACGATTTCCTCGGATCAGTCGTGGCTCGGCGTTAACGTCGGCACTGCGCCAGGGTCTTCGAATAGTGTGTTCTTAGGTTGGGACGCCATCGACTACTCTCAAAGTTTTGGCAGTACGGTGCTTACGTTCTGGCTAAGCGTTAACAACCCGGACCAGCTCGCGCCCGGAGTCTATTACTCAACAGTGACATTTACGTGTGACGGAGCGGTGAATTCCCCATTCAAGCTCAGAGTTCGCTTCGTGCGGCTGGCTTCGCCAAACGAACCAGTGCCGAGCAGCGCGAGCAATACAGGAATTCGGCTCCATTTAACCAATAGCTGTAGCCCGACCTGCACGAGCACTCTGACGTTCGGAACAGGCGCCGGCGCAACCGAAGGCATCGACGTTCTTTATGGCGAAGACACGGTCAGCCAGACCGATCTCCTCGGCTATCAGGGGCTTGGCCAGTGCTACGCCTACTTCAAGCCGATGAACTTGAATGTCGATCCTGAATTCCAGGATCCGAACTTCGCCGGTCTAACAAGGGACATTCGGTCTGCCACGGCGGATTCGACGCTGATCTATCAGGTCATCTTCAATCCGGGCAACGTAAACTGCTATCCTGAAAAGGTATGCGTCGATCCTGCGGATTTCCCGGCAGGCGGCCGCATCGTTATGAAGTTCACACTGAATGGCTCGGAGCAGGGAATCGACTTACGGAATGCGACGCTCGATGCGAATGGCATGGAGTGCGTGACGATTTCCGATCACCGTATCGATTCTTTCTTCATCGAATATACGCCGGCAACGAATTTCACGGAAGGGGCATATCTGAAGCCGTTTAGCTGGACTCTAATTTCGCTCCCCGTTATACCGCCCAATACGGCGACAAGCGTGATCTTCCCGAATTCCATCGGGCAGGTGGCGTGGTCCTATGCCTCCAGCAGCGCATGGAACCAGGCGAGTAATCTTGAGTTTGGCCGTGGTTATATGATTCGCTATGGCGACTACATTGGGTACGAGGACGCCAACGTGGCCGGCGTAAAATCCTTCAGCACAGGGCCTGTCGCAATTTCGGATGGCTGGAATACGATCGGTGGCACGAGCGGGCCGGGAAATATCACCGGAGCCGGAGGAACGAGCCTGGTATTCACTGCGCCAAACCAGCAGGGCGCGCCGGTTCCGTCGCTACTCACGACGGATGGCGTAACGCCTTGGATGTGGGATTACACACCCCAGCATGGCTATAGCCAAACCGTCTTCTTTACACCGGGCCGTGGTTACTTCATCAAAGTCGATCACACGGGATTCTATAATCTGAGCACGCCGGTGCCGCCGCCAGGACCCACAACCCATCAAGGCACACCTCCCGCCGGCAAGATTTCGCCACGCGAGACGTTGCTTGGAGAGCTTACGCACGTTTATCTCAGCGATGCCGAGCAGAATGGGCAGGATCTCTACTTCGGCCAGGCAACGACGACCGTTTCGGAGAGCCGCTTCGAAATGCCGGGTAACTTCCGCACCTTCGACGCGCGCTTCGATGCCAATAGCGGCATGATGAGCTACAACCACTCATCGTATGTGGTCGATCTTAAGGCCCAGAGCTTCCCCGTCACGATGGCGTTCTCGAACCTGAATGGTTCTGCCATCGTCACCGATATGAACGGCAACACGCTCGGCACTGCCGATAACAATAGTGTCGTTACGATTACGAATCCAGCGGTGACGCAGGTTCGCATCGCGGAGAAGCAGGATGGCGTCGGCGCGAACATGCTTGGCTATTCGCTCGAAGCAAATTCGCCGAATCCGTTCCCGGAGAGCACGCTTATCAACTACTCGCTGCCGCAGCAGTCTGTCGTGTCGTTGCTAGTCTATAATGCGCTTGGCCAGGTCGTGCAAACGCTCGTGAGCGGCACGGTTGGCGCGGGACCGCATCAGGCGCAGTTCGATGGACGCGGGCTTCCTTCCGGCACGTATTACTACACGCTGAAGGCGGGCAACTTCGTCCAGACTCAGACGATGAGTTTGCAGCATTGATCGAAGAATGCTGCGCTTCGGCCGGTAACAAATTGGCCTAAGCGATGTTACTTTAAAGCGGGAGCTGTTGCACGAATGCAACGGTTCCCGCTTTAAGCATTTAAGAAGAACATGAGAAAATTTCTACTCCTTGCGGCGTTACTCCTTGCGGCTTCCGGGCTTCGAGCGCAAACACTCCCGGAATTCGGGCTGACGATTCATTTTACCGATACCCTCTCCGATGGCTCTGTATCGAATTTTTCACCTCGGGAAATTGGCTATGATTCGCGCGCTACCGATAGCCTCGATCCTTCATTCGGGGAGGACGAATATCCAGGTGGCTTGAGCCCCGATCAGGATTTCTACTTCACCCGTCCCGATTTGTTCGGCGGTCAGCCGGACGAGGGAACGATCGATATCATGCATAAGCCCTCGCTCGACTCGTTTGCGATCGACTACACCACCTTCGTTTCTTTCAGTTATTTTCCGGGAAGCCTCTATTGGGATACTACCCAAATCCCGCCGCAGATCACGGGGATATGGCTGCGGCCCTCATGGTCCACCACGCCATTCGTGGATATGAAGCATACGGGAATTTTTACCGTTCCGCGTCCGGATACGCAGGGCATTTGGGGGATGAATTATGTGATCACGGTTTTTTATAATATGCAACCGAGATTCATTCCCACCGCGGCGGTGAACGAGGCGCCCAGTTCCAGCGGACTTTTAGTGAATGCGACGGTATTCCCAAATCCGATGCCCTCCTCCGGTACGCTCGATGTCCAGCTTTCAGAACCGGCCGCGCTATCGATCGTAGGTTACGATATTGCGGGGCGCGAAGTGCTGAGGATGGCGAACAGTGCAAATATGGGAGAGAACGTATTCAATCTTTCCTCGCTCCCGGACAATGTTCACGGCGCCGTGCTGCTTCGCGTCGATGCCGAAAGCGGCTCGCGAGAAGAAACGAAGAATATAATGCTCATCCGGCCGTAGGGGCGGTATGCCTGCAATGAATCAGTTTGTGAAATTAGAGCTGGGTTCAGGCAAAAAGCATGAATTGAGATAAACTATTAGAACGAATTCTATCCGGCGCATCGGATGCAAACATTCGGTTCGAGGAACTATGCGGTTTGCTTCGTTCGCTTGGGTTTGCGGAGCGCCAGAAAGGAAGTTCGCATCATATTTTCACCTACGTGGGCGTGAGTGACATCTTGAACGTGCAACCGCTGCACGATAGCCACGCGAAAGCATACCAAGTGAAGCAGGTTCGGAACCTCTTACTCAAATACAGAATTATTTCATCATGACTAGATACGAAGTGATCATCTACTGGAGTGAGGAGGACCGGGCGTTCCTCGCCGAAGTTCCCGAACTACCCGGCTGTATGGCAGATGGGCAATCCTACGAAGAAGCCGTGCGAAATGTTGAAATCGTTGTTGCGGAATGGATTGAGACCGCAAAGGAACTCGGCCGCACGATTCCCGAGCCGAAAGGGCGTTTGATGTATGCGTAGGAATTGCCGGTCAGCTTTTCGTGTATGTCGCCGGCACCGTTGCCGCTGAACTTCCTGTCGAAATTATTACGCTGCGTACCCGCTCGCGAATGCCCTCGCGGGTAAGGCCGACATCTTCCATCAAACCGGCTGGTGCGCCATGCTCGACAAAGCGATCCGGCAGGCCCAGGTGTAAGACATGCTTTAGCTTGTCCTCCGATTTTCTTCGAAGCGAGATATTCCGAGACCGCGCTGCCAAACCCGCCGGCAACCACATTCTCTTCCACTGTGATTAGATGTAGGAATCGCGCCGCCAACGCATCCAGCAGTGCGGTATTGAGTGGCTTGACAAAGCGAGCATTTGCCACCGCGACGGAAATTCCTTCCCGCTCCAAATCTTCCGCCGCCTTGATGGCTTCGTATAAGATTGGGCCGACGCCAAGAATCACCGCATCCTCGCCATCGCGCAGCATTTCGCCGTGGCCAATCGGAATTTCACGGAAGCCTTTGTCGGCTAATGGAACCCCGATGCCCGCTCCGCGGGGATAGCGTATCGCGATCGGGCCTTTAGAATGAGGAATGAGGAATGAGGAATTAGCATGCAGAGGCGGGTTGGCTTCCAATTCCTCATTCCTCATTCCTAATTCCTCATTGGAGCGATGAAGCGTTGCTGTATAGAGCATATCGCGCAGTTCCTGCTCGTCCTTTGGAACCATGATGGTCATGTTCGGGATGAGGCGCAAGTAGGAAAGATCGAACGCGCCGTGATGCGTTGGGCCATCGGCGCCAACCAACCCGGCGCGATCCATTGCGAAAATAACCGGTAACTTTTGCAAGGCGACATCATGGATAATCTGGTCAAAGGCACGCTGAAGAAACGTGGAATAGATCGCGCAAACGGGGATCATTCCCTCGGTCGCCATGCCGGCAGCGAAGGTAACGGCATGTTGCTCCGCGATTCCCACATCGAAAAATTTATCTGGAAGTTCCTGCGCGAGCAGGTTAAGCCCGGTGCCGTCCGGCATCGCCGCAGTTATGCCGACGACCTTCGGATTCGCTTTGCAAATCTCCACCATGGCCTTGCCAAAGACTTTCGTGTATTCGGGAGGCTGAGGCCCGACGACAGGTTTTGAAACGGCGAGGCCCGTAACTTTATCGAACGCGCCCGAGGCTGCATGATATTTCTGGACGTGCGACTCCGCCGGCGCGTACCCATGACCTTTTTCTGTAATCACATGTAGCAGCAGCGGTCCGCTTTGCCGCTTTAGGAACTCGATCATTTCCACGAGCTTCTGAACGTCGTGCCCGGGAATCGGCCCGAAGTATTTGAAGCCAAGGGACTCGAACATCGAACCGGGCGTCATAACCGCCTTCATTCCGTCAACCAGTTTCGAGCCGGCGGAGCGGAGAAAATCATGACCGCCGAGCGTGCCCCAAATTGAGTCCTTAATCTTACGCACTGCCGGGTTCGTAATGAGTGCGTTAAACTGTTTGTGCAGTGCCCACACATTCGGCGCGATGGACATTTGATTGTCGTTCAAAATAACGAGTATGTCCTTCTTCAACATCCCGCAATTGTTCAACGCCTCGTATGCAATGCCGCCCGTCATTGAGCCATCGCCGATTACGGCGACGACTTTGTAATCCTCGCCCGCATAATCGCGCGCCGTGGCAATTCCCAGCGCCGCACTGATGGAAGTGGAGGCATGGCCCGCGCCGAAGACATCGTACTCGCTCTCTTCACGCTTGAGGAACGGCGCGAGGCCATCGCGTTGGCGAATGGTATTCAGCCGGTCTTTCCGGCCCGTCAGAATTTTATGAGGATATGCCTGATGTCCGACATCCCACACGAGCTTATCCTTCGGCGTATTGAGCGCATAATGCAGCGCGACGGTCAGCTCGACGACGCCCAAACCCGCGCCGAAATGGCCGCCGGTTTGGGCGATCGAGTCGATCAGGTATTCGCGAACGTCATCGCAAATTCCGGGAAGATCGGTTACCGGGTGCGAGCGGAGGTCGGGCGGGGTGTCGATTGTGTCGAGCAGGGGATAAGAATCCATTGGTCAGAATAAATCCTCGAAACGGAGGAAAACGTTCACGCTTTCGTTTATCCGAACAGGATTAAAAAGAGGGGTAGGGGCCAATGAAACACTCCCTCGAAATACCCGAGCTGATCCCAATTTTTAGTGACCATCACCGGTGTTGCCGAGGATGGGTATTTCCGGATAAATCGATTCAGGAGCGAGTGATCTTCCGCGCTAATAGCGTTCCTGTATTTTACTTCGATAGGAATGTATCGGCCCGCTCCAGCATGGACAATAAAGTCGATTTCTTCATTTTTCTCCCGATAAAAATCTATCTGCAGCGAACCACGATTTTTCTTGAGCGCAAGAAAGACAAGGTTTTCAGCATAGCGACCGAGTGTATCGGCATCCGCCATCAAGGCATCCGGCGCAATGCGAAGAACCGCATTGCGCAGAGCAAGATCGCTCAGATAAAACTTTACATTTCCCCTGCGCACCTTCAAACTTCCGGAACGAAATTTCGAGACATGGAATAGTAGATCCGTCATCTCCAGCAGCGGGAGATATTTCTCGATTTGTTGCGAGTTGATGCCGGTTTCCCTGGAAATTTCCTCGACGTTCTTTTCCGCGCCGGGAATCGCTAAGAGTGAGAGATAAAATTGCTTCAGCAGTTCAGGCTTTCGTAAGTCAATAGCCAGAACCAAATCCTCATCGATGACTTTCCTTACCTGGTTATCGAATAAATAATTGAGCTTAGCCACCAGTGATGGAAGGGTCCATACTTCCGGGAATCCACCCTCATGGAAATAAATCGCGAGCAGCCCGTCCAATTCGCGTTTTAAGGAATTCGATACATTCGAAAGCATGACGGAATCCGCAGTATGAAATGGATCGACAATTTGCGCGACCATTTCTCCAGCCGGTATTTCTAACTGTTTTAGTTCCTTCGAGAATTGTGAATTTTCGAGATGATAGAGGACAAACTCCCGAAACGAGAAGGGAAGCAAATGATAGTCTTTGACTCTTCCCAACAAGCTCTCACGGCTTTTCTTGAAAATTGTAGAGCTCGCGGAACCCGAGACCATAAAGCGAACCGGATACTTCAGGTCGTAATATTTTTTTAAGTATAATTCCCACCCTTCCAGCCGCTGAATCTCATCCAGAAAAAAGTACCACCGATCCGAGGATTCATGCGTACGTTGCATCGCCGCTTCGATGAATCCGTTGATTTCTTCCGGGGTGTTGAGGAGCAGCGCCGGGTCGTCCATGGAATAATAGACAATCCGGCGGGGATTGGCACCGTTCTCAATCAGATCACGGATGAGTTGCTGAAGTAACGTTGTTTTGCCAACCCGCCTTGGCCCCGTCACCGAGATGATCTGCGGAAGCGATTCGATATCGGCTTTCAGATCGTTGAAAATAGGCCGCCGAAATTCCGGAAGCTGTTCAAAAGCGGCTGTAATATCCCGCCACCAAGGATTAAATGGCGGCAGAAGTCGTTGTAAATCAAGCACTTAGCATACCTTTCCCAAATATCTATACTATAATACAGATATTTGGAAAATGTAATTCCATTAAAACAACTCGTTCGCGTCAGCGTCTTCGATTTCCCCGCGTTCTTCGAATTCTATCACCCCCTCCTCATGCACCGCCGCCAATTTTTCGACGCGAAGTTCGGCCTGGGTGAGTTCCTCTTTCAGCTTGGCCGAAAGCGCCATCGCTTCTTCGTAAAGCGTCAGCATTTCGGCCAGCGGGACGTTGCCCTGCTCGAGTTTATCGACGATCGTGGCCAGCCGCTCGAATTCGGATTCGAAGGAGGGGGTATCTACTATAGTGTTCTTTTGTTTGCTGGATGGCATCGGGCTGTGAACAAGGGTATAGGGGATAGGGTTTAGGGTATGGAAGGCGGGAACTAAACCCTGAACCTCATACCCCATACCCCATTTCAATCGAACCACACCGTCATTCTCCCATCGGCGAAAATGAGGATGCCGTTTTTCTCCTCCCGGCCAGTTTTGTGGGGTTGCGTTCTTTCCTTTGTCTCCTTGTTCCATAGATGTAGGTTCCGGCAAGGCCCACTGTCGTTACCGTTACGATAATGACTCCCGCGTAGTCGTGGCCATTTAGAATAAGTTTGTAGGAGAGAAAAATTGAGAGCGCTGATAAAAGGAAGCCAGAGATTAATCCGACCAAAGATTGCCAAGTGTTACTGATCATTCCCTCGCGTATAAAGTATGCGGCGAGCCGTTCGCTTGGGATGTGCTTTTGAGTAGCGATCCTTTCGAGCTTTTGTTGAATCGTATTAGGAAGGACGATATACAAGAGTCCTTCGGTTCTTTTTAAATTTGGGAACGAGGGATTTTTGATCGCCTTCGACCAATTGAGATATTCGGTTGAGTCGTGGGAAGACCAGAACTCACGTTCCGCTTCCTCGGACTCGAATTTCGGTAATTTCTTAAATTTCGGTTGCATATACTTTTCGTTCCTTTCTGCTCATCGGCCGTGCTGAAATGACGCGAATCTGAGGTCCGCGTACAGTCCATGTAACGAACAACAGCCGTTCCGCATCGGTTTTGCCCATAGCAGAAAAGCGCTCTTCCACACTTGAATGTTCCTCATCCGGCAAAAGAAGAAGCGGTTTGTTGAAGAAAACTTCCTCAGCTTCATTCGGCGCAACGTGGTGTTTCTCCCATATCTTATTGATATTGGCAAAATCCCATTCAAAGCCCGATGTGAGTGATAGAATTTTTTCGATGTTCATAATTCAATCGAACCGCACCGTCATCCTCCCATCCGCAAAAATGAGGATGCCATTTTTCTCTTCGCGTTCGAGGAGCTGCGCCAGGCGTGGAACGATTTCACCATTCGAGCGTTTCGAGCGCGGTGAAGCCGCGGTCGAGCACGCGATCCGGGTTCATCGCGGCAAGCTTGGCGGAATCGCGTTCGAGCGTGAGCCGTTTGCGTTCCAGCGAATGAACGATGGCGCGCGAGGCGCCTAATATTTCCGCGTTCAACTGCCCGCGACGGGTGTGAATGGTATTCGAAAGAGACTGTGTTAGCGAACGCTTGTTCGCTGCAACGCTAACGCTCTGTTTCAAGTGGGATATAATCTGTCTCATAAGACGAATCAATCCTATTTGCTGTCCTTCGATCACGGAAAATAATTCTGCAATATCCGGCGTCGCCAGTTCCGCGGCAGCCGTGGGCGTGGGGGCGCGAAGATCGGCAACGAAATCGGCGATGGTGAAATCCACTTCGTGCCCAACGGCGCTAATGACGGGAATCTTCGAGGCAAAAATCGCCCGCGCGACGGCTTCTTCGTTAAAGCACCACAAATCTTCGAGGGAACCTCCGCCCCTTCCGACGATTACCACATCGGCCCGATCCGCCGGAGCGGATAGATTGAATTGTTGAATTGCTCTGGCGATCTCCAGCTCCGCGCCTACGCCCTGCACCGCTGCAGGGCGAACCAGCACGCGCGCGAGCGGCCAGCGGCGTTCGAGCGTGGTGAGAATATCGTGCAGCGCCGCGCCATTTTCGCTGGTGACGATGCCGATCGTCTTTGGGAACTTTGGAATGGGCCGCTTGCGGCCTTCGTCGAACAAGCCTTCGGCGAGCAATCGCTGGTAGCGTTCCTGATAAGCAAGTTCCAAATCGCCGATGCCGCTGGGCCGCACCTGATAGACATCGAACTGGTAGTTCCCGCGCGGCGCATAAATCGTTAGCCGCCCGCGACAAACCACTTTCATCCCGTCCCGCAACTCGTATGCAAGCGCGCGGCTTTTCCAAAATACGCAGGAGATTTGGGACTCGGCGTCCTTCAGCGTCCAATACCGGTGGCCCGAGCGATGATCGATAAAATTCGAGATTTCGCCTTCGACCGTCACGTTCGTGAATGCGGGCTCCAGAACGGTGCGAATCGCTTTGGTGAGGTCGCTCACGGAAAGCGTCTCATCGGGCGTTCGTTCAGTGCCGGCCGTGTTGGTTCCCGCGAGAGCTGGCAATATCCTTTCACGAGTCGGGTCACGAGGCATGAACGCAGTTTGTGTTCGGCGCGGCATGTTCTCTAATCCGGCGGATTGGCGAGTTAGTTCGGTTCTCGATCGAAATGGCGTTCCGGTGTTTTCCCGGAAACTGTAACTTTCTCCCGTTTTGCGGGTTTAGTAGGCGTGCATTACCGGTCACTTCTTCTATTCTCAACTATCTCGATTCCATGATTCGGACGCTCCTCGTTGGCTCGCTTTGCGCCCTCTCACTTTGTGCCAGCCTGCTCCCGCAGTCCTCTCGCGCACAGGGAAGTTTTCACGATACCACCTATTCGCACGCGCACGATGCCAGCGAGATTCTGGGCAGTGATTTTTGGTTCGCGCCGCCCCAAATTTTTGCCAATGCCGGTGAGTATTATCAACTCAATATCACCTCGCCGAAGAATACCGCGGTCCACATTCAAACGGGAACGATTACTTCCACGGTGATGGTGACGGCCGGTAAAACCGCCGCCTATTCGCTACCGCTTTCGCAAGTCATTAAGACAAGCGGCGTCGTCGAGACGAAGGGTTATCATGTTTGGAGCGATTCGGCTACGCTCGATGTGATGCTCGTCGTCGATTACTCGATCGACTCCGCTGGCGACGCCATCCATATTCTTCCCGATTTTCAGCTTGGCAAAAATTATGCGGTTGCATCTTATCAGTCATTTTTTTCAGCGCAATCGCAGGCCTACGACTATCCATCGATGGTCACGCTGACGGGCATCCGGGACACGACGTATATTACGATCGTTCCCAGTTGCGGTCTGCGTATGGAGACCGAGACCACTCCCGATCCCACCGGCGTTGCGCACCGCAAAGGCAATCCGTTTACGATTCAGCTCGACCGCGGGCAGTCCGTGCAATTCAAGACCGTTCTGCCGCAGGACAATACGAATTACGATCTAACGGGAACGATAATCCGTTCGACCTATCCCATCGCCGTGATTGGCGCTTCCGAGCGCGCGGCCATTCCCGCCGATCACCTTGAGCATCCCGATTTCATTGCGGATATGATTCCGCCGATGCGCGCGTGGGATTCGCTCTACTATTCGATGCCCTTCGAACAACCGCCGGGCATTCAGAATCATGATGCGAGCAGCTTTGCCGTCATTGGAAGCGTTCCGATCCAGTCCATTTACGTGACCGATGCAACCGGCGATCATTTATTCGCGCTCCTCTATCATGCCTTCGACGTTCTCGGTCCAACCCGATGTCTCGCTTGCAACGGCCTGGCATAGCTCCGCGCCCTTTTTGCTCGCGCAATATGTAAATAGTTACGATTACCCCGACGCGACGGCCGGCGCGCTGGGCACGCCGGCGATGATGATCGTGCCGCCGGTTTCCCAATTCGCGCTCGCTTCGAACGTTTCAAGTTCCCATCCAGAGCGGCGGCTTTTCCACGCAATTCTCTTCGTTTGTGAATGTCATCGCGAGTCCGGCGGCAACACGCGTCACGCTGGATGGCACGAGCGTCCGGACGTGGCCCAAAGCCACACTGCCGGATGGAACGATTATTTACCGTAATGCAGCGGGCACGATCCTTCCCGGCGCTCACGTGCTTGCCTCCGATGCGCCAGTTGGCGCATCGCTCTATGGCTACTCGATTCACAGTGGCGAAACGATCGCGTACCCGGCCACGAGCGGCCTCCTCGCGCCTCCCGGCGCGGATACCACGGCACCGCGGCTCGCCTGGAATGAAGATAGTGCGTGTGCCGAGGTGCGCATTTCCGATTCCGAATCCGGCCTTTCGCACCTTGCGATCGACTCACTCGTGAATTGCACGCTCAGTCCGGATTCGACATTCGTTCCAGGCGATAGCATTCGCTCGACGTTTCTCGAACTCTGCGTGACCGATACGAATGAGCCGGCATTGCTGCGCATTATTGCCTATGATATGGCGGGTAACCGAACCGTGGGCGAACTGGATTATACCGCGCCGGTGAAAACGCTTCTCAAGCCCGGCTTCTCCGCACAAACCATCGCCTTCGATACCTGCCTTGTGGGAACGAGCAAAACACTCGCCGCGGTAACCATTACCGATACCTCTTCCTACTGGCCGCTTTCGGTCGATAGCATCTGGATCGACAATCCCGTGTTCCGCGATACGATCGCAAGCGATAAATTCCCCTTCACGCTCGCGCCACTCGCGGCGCACACGCTGCAAATCGTCTTTGCGCCAACCAACGATTATTCCTACACCTCGTACCTGCACATTCAAACAGCGAGCGCAGGAACGCAAACCGTTGTGCTGCGCGGCTCCGGTTACTCCATGAGCGCCGTCGCGCTTCCCGGAACTTCGGAACTTGCCGAGTGGCTCGCCACGGGCTCGGGCGAAGCCATGCTGCTGCCGCCCGCGCCAAATCCTGCGAGCGGATCGCTCGCGCTGGATTATGCCCTTCGCGCGCCCGCGCCGGTATCGTTCGATCTCTTTACCGCGCTTGGTATCCGCGTTTATCATCGCGGACTCGGAACCCAGTCTTCCGGCGAGCATTCGGAGCTTTTCGATTTGCCCGAGCTTTCCCAGGGTTCCTACTTTTTCCGCTTGTCGGCCGGCGGCGAAACCCATTCGGCCAAAATCGAAATCCGGTAGAGGTTCAAGCGCATCCCCGGCGGAGTTATCACTGATCTGCGCTTTTCGTCCCGGGCAGCCCGAAAAGTTCGTATTTTTGCAGTTTCATTAGATTTCGGTGAGATTATTTACAGGATTTAATGTTGCTCATGATGGAGCCTTCTGAGTACGTATGCTCCGCTTCTCATTTTTCGATTTTTTATAGGTCTTGACATGAAACATCTCTTACGGCCTTTCGCTTCTTCGCTGTTCGTGCTTCTGCTTGCTTCCGCGTTTGTCAGTACATCCCTCGTTGGCACGACTGACGCGCAATGGACGACGCTACGGCCAACGCCCTTCGCCGGAAGCATTCACATCGTGAAATTCCTGGATGCGCAGATGCGGGCAGATACCGGATTTGTCGGTGATTCGGACTCGATTCAGTACACCTGGACTGGCGGCCAAACGCCCGCCGATTGGCATGTGGCGACGATTACCGGATCGCTTCCAGTCCCTCCGCCAGCCGGCGTATTCCCGACCGGCTGGGTGACCGACATTTCGTTCAAGGATGCGATGAACGGCGCAGCGATCATCACGGGCAATACGAACCCGGGTGATTCGGGTCTTTTAATAACGACTGATGGCGGAAAAGACTGGGCCTTCTCCGATTATCCTGGGACGCCGGATAGCGGCAACGGAATTTATTGGAACCCTGCGAACAATTACCTTTTCGTTTCGAGCTTAGATTCGGGCCTGGTGCGTTCCACCGATAATGGTCACACATGGAAAGTAATCGACGCCCGGACGCACTTCACCGGATTCGCTTTCACGAGCGGGAGCAATGGCCTCGTGGCAACGTACGGTTCCCAACCGAACGGGTTCATTCCTAATTATCCGTGGCTCACGACCACCGATGGCGGCGTTACCTGGGATACCTCTGTCATGTTCTGGGAATGCTGGCAGCCCGTCGGCATTCCGACCACCAATACTTATTTCGCCAGCTCCAACTATTATCTTGGTTACACCACCATGCTTCTGCGTTCGGACGATGGTGGCAGGCTGTTCTTCCCCGAGACGAAGTACACGGCGGCCAACGACACGCTGACGCAGGATATCGTCGGCGATGCATGCGGCCTCTATGCACCATCGAAGCTTTCTCTTTTGGCGCTGTGGTCCTCGATGACGGATGGTTCGTCCTGGGTCACGGATCCGCAGGCGCCCGCGCCGCCCGTCAATACAAGAATTTATGCGTCGTCCGACACGGTCTGGAGTTTTCAGCATAACTTTCTCGAATTCATTCCACGGACAGGCTCGATTCCGATCCATATCTTCCCGGGCGATTCCATCGCGTTCCAGCACGCTACATGCGGCCAAACGAGCGACACCGTGATTCACATCTTCGGCTGCGTATGCAGCAATAACGATATTATCGACAGCGTTCGGGTGACAAGCCAGACTACCGATAGTTTCGCAGCCTTCCATGTTGGATCGTTACCGGACCCCTTATGCCCACATACCTCCGCGCCCGAAGGCAATCCGGACTCGATAACGATAAGCTACACTCCGCAGAACTCCAATCCCGATGTCGGCGTGGTAACAATTTACTATACAGAGAATGGCACTCTGAAGGACACGGTCATC
Organism: uncultured Bacteroidota bacterium; assembly: GCA_963702215.1. Taxonomy (GTDB): domain Bacteria; phylum Bacteroidota; class Ignavibacteria; order Palsa-1295; family Palsa-1295; genus PALSA-1295. The sequence goes on along the minus strand of OY969726.1, from coordinate 1,977,134 downwards.
CACGTGTGGGGCAATGGCGTAGCGCCGGGCGTGACCCTGCTTAACGCGGGCTCTAATCCAAACACCCCGCATATTGTGTTGAACGTTCCGGCGTGCGAGGATACCTGCACGTCCTTCCAGATATTTAATTCGAGTTGCAGCGCCTTGCGAATTACAGGTGAGCACCTCACGGAGGATGTAGGGGACACTTGTTTTCTCAATATCACTACGTCCACGTCGCTCCCTTTTGAGTTGACGCCGGGGGCTGTGCTTATCGTTAATGTTTGTTTTCAGGGCAAACTTCAGAAATCCGTGACTTCCGCCTCCGTCAATTTTGATTGGGAGACGCTGGATCACAGCCTCAATGGCACAACAAAGACTGTAGTAATCGATGCCGTCACGACGACGAATACGCATCCCGAGTTCCGGGGCCTGAACCTTAATGCAGCAAGCTGTTGCAACGTGCCGGACGACACGACGATTTATTTCCTGAATTCGACGACATGCCCGGATTCGCTCACGCTCTACACCCCGATATTCAAGTCGGACGACCCCGGCATGTTCTCGCTCAATACCGAGGCGATGGTAAAGAAAGGGTTCAAGTCCCCCGTCTTTCCGATTAAAGTTCCGCCGAACGCGTTTCTGCCGCTCACAATACACATCTGTGATTGCCATGCAGGCACCTTCCATTCCAGCATTCACTTCAGTTATGCGTTCAACAGTGGCAATATTGCGTGTCCCGATGCAGACACCGGATCATGGGATACGATCATAACGATGCACGTCGGCGCAACCGGGGATATAGAGCCGACGGTGAATACGAATAATCTCCGGTGGCTGGTCAGTTGTTGCGATACATCATACACATACAAGACGGTCACCGTCACCGCGGGATGCAAAGACGATACGCTTGAAGGTGTCGGATTCGGCGATGGCGGAGGAAGTTTCACGATGTCCTCCGGGCCGACCACGCCGCTTCTGATGAAGGCTGGGACCTCCCAAACGTTTACAGTCGGCTATAAGCCTCCCGTGACGGCCGTCGGCAGCCTCACGTTTAATTTTATGAGCGAGTGCCTGAATCCGCCCACGGAAGCGTTAAAAGTGCAGCTTAATGGATCCTGTACGTCTGCGGCCACGGCGCCGTTAAGTTCCAACAATCTGGACTTCGGTATCCTGCCCTGCGGCACCGGTGCGTGCGACAGCGTTTGGATGAAGGCTTCCTCCTGCGGTGCCGTGAAGGTTGGATTTATTACCGGGCCGAAAGCCGACTCGGTATTTACCGTAGATGGTCCAGCCACCGGAACCCAGATTAATGCCGGCGATAGCGTGCGCGTGGGGGTCTGCCTCAATCCGGTCGATGCGGGCGCGGTTTCGGACATGATCGTCTATCAGATTACCGACCTCAGTGGTGTCGTCGGCATTCCCGATACACTGTATCTCACCGGCTATCTCACGCCGCCTTCGCCATCGTACACGGTCACGCAACTGGCGTCGGACACGATCTGTGCTACGGATACGATGGACGAATCGTTCACCTTCGTGAATACCGGCTCGTGCTATACCTATGTTCTCACCGGCGCAACTTCATCGGATGGCTCGAAGGTCACGACCATGCCGAATGGAACGAATTACACCGTGCGCGTCGCGCCCGGCGATTCGCAAGTGTTTACGGTGCATTTCGATCCGCAAGGCGTTGTGGCAAATCTTACCGGCACGGTCACCCTCACCGATTCCGGCGGCCAAACGATTACGGTTCCGTATGATATTCCGGTGAAGAACTGCAATGTGACGAGCACGTTCAATTTCAACATCTCGGATAGCATCGTCATGACGCCTAATTGCACGCCGGGAACCGGGACATTCACGGCCTCTTCCGGTGGCAGCGGAGGAACGATCACGAGCCTTACGCTTACCGGCTCACCACAATTCACGATGACGAACACGAGCACCACGACCCTGCCCGACAGTGGGACGATTACCTTCAATCCGAATGTCGGCGGAAACGATACCGCGGTGCTGACTCTCGCCGTGAATGTTGGAGGCACCGTGTTTAAAAAGACGGTGACCCTTGTCGGTGAAACCGTCGGAACGAAGTACCTCACGCACATCGGCCTCCAAAGCCCGACCGATGGCTGTATTCGTCCGAACGACACGGATTTGGAGCAATTCAATGTGGTGCTCGGCGATACGCTATGGGATTCCCTCAACGTGAACCAATTGCATTTCCTCATCCACTATGACGGGGATTTGCTCTGGAGTCCGAAATTCCTGAATCTCGCGCCCGGATGGACCGTTGCAAGCTGGTACGATGACACCATGGGCGTGCATATCACGCTGAACTACAACGGTTCCGGTCATGGCTTCACGGCGGCGGGCGATACGATTCTAACGGTCACCGAATTGGGCGCCGTGAGCAACTCGCTGACGACTACGGCCATGCTGGATTCGACCCACTTCAACGATTCCGCATACGAGGCTTGCGTGATGAGGGCCATGCCGCTTTCGACGGACCAGGTTCCGGTATGCATCACGATCGCCTGTCCACAAAACTTCTACGATTCCCTCCTTCAAGGGACACTCAACCCGGTGACCGGAATCATAGTGGTTCCCAATCCGGTCCGTGGCGAAGGAAGTAAAGCGATGCTGCATTTCACGACAAATGTAGCGACGCAAACTGCGGTCGATGTGGTCAATGAGCTTGGGAACCCGGTGCAGGAGCTGATGAACAGCTACCTCGAAAAGGGCGATCACGCCGTCCCCATTCCCACGAACACGATGTCCCAGGGCGCCTACTTCGTGCGGATTAGCATGAACGGGTTTACCGTGGTGCGGAAGTTTGTGCTGGAGAAAGAGTAGAAATATTCCGGTCGCGACTCCCCCCTCCTCTTAATCAGTGGAGGGGGAGTTTGCTATAACTTCCCAACAATAATTCCGGCCGCGATAGCGAGGATGACCATCAGCGCATTGTCATACCACGCATGGCCATTTCCGGATTCGATGCGGATGGAATCCGCCCGCCAGTAAAACGTGTCGCGGGCGAGGTATGGAACTTCGACGGGCTTTCGCCGCGCCGCAAGTTCCAGCGAGAGAGCGAAGGCATTCCGCGCGTAACAAACCGAAAGTGTATCGGGCGCAATGGCCGCGGTGTCGGTGGTGAGAAGGGTGTCCAAGCAGTCTTCGGCGAATACGGTGTCGTGCTCAATGACGGTTGTCGTATGGTTCCGTTTGGCATTTATCGCTATGGAACGCAAGGGAACTTCAACAATAGAAAGGACGGTATCGGGCCGGGTGCGCACGATTTCCTTTTCGCGGATCACATCGTTCGTTTTCGTTCCTGATCCCTCCGCAAGCAGAAGCCCGAGAACGAACGCCACGACGAGGAGCATTGTAATGTCTTGCCATTTGATCATAGGGTATGGGTATAGGGGATGGGGTATAGGGTATTATGGGGGCGTGCGTAGGGTTATTGGGCGAGAATATAGTGGGAACGAAGATATAGAATTTGAGGGAAGAAATAGAAGATTGGAATATATGAAGTCCTATTTCGCTAAACCCTAACGAAAGAGTTTATCATACGCCCGCCAGGCAATGGCCACGCGATAAACATATCGCGCATTCGCGAACACCGCTCTGCGATGTTGGTCGATTTTTCGAGCCGATCCGTGATTATACGCGCTAATCGCGGCGAGTGTATCATTGTGGTAACGATGGAGCAATCGCGCAAGCAACGTCGCGCCGCGCTCGATGGCGTTGGTGGGAACGTAAAGCTCGGCGAGGAACGGCGCGGAGAATCCCTGCTCGCGCGCGGTTTCGCCCATCACTTGCATGAGGCCGTAGGACCGGGCGCGATCGACGAATTCGGTATAAGCATTTGCGCCGCCATGATGGGCGCGAACGAAGCGCTGTGCCGCGCGGCGAACCCGGCGGCTCGATAAATAGCGCGGCTCCGAGCGCGTCGCCCAGGGATCGAACCGCGATTCCTCCTGAATCACAGCGGCAATCAGTGCCGGCGGTAACGATTCCCGTGCGGCCGCCGATTCGATTTCGGCGCGATAGGGAATGATGACGGTTTCGCTTGCCGCGATTGAGTCCGAAGCGACGGTTTGTGCAACCTGTTGTTCGATTGTGGAGGAAAGATTCAAATGGCAAAATATAAGTATAAGGAACATAAATAGTAGATTGCAATGTAGCCGCGGAGCGGCGCAGTACGAGCAGCCCAGGGTGAAGCGAGGCGCAACCCTGGGTGGAAATTAGGTGGGCTTTCATAAGCCCTGAAAGGGCGGAGTACTTCGCCCTTTCAGGGCTGAGCTGTTTTATCTTTTCCTGAACCCAGAGTTTCGCTTTGCTTCACCCTGGGCTGCGGATACTTCGTGCCTTCGGCACTCTCTTCGCATCACGTATTCACCAGCGCATCCGCCATCGCCGAAGCGAGCCGGAACGAAAGATGCAGCATGCCGTGCCGTTCTTTTGCTTCGATAAGCGAAATCGAGGCGGTGATATATCCGCCCTGCCCGAAGCGATCGTACTTTGCTTCGTAGTACGCGGCGGATTTGCAATTGATCAGGAAAGTCATTATGCCTGCTTCGAGGGGAAGCGGAATCGGCGGACATGATACGTGAAGAATGAGATGGTCGTCCGCGCCGGAACCGCCGGGAACCGGAAGCCACGCGCCATCGCAGCAGAGCGGCGTAACCGTTTGCGGCTCGCTTGCGATGGTGATGGATTGAACGGGCAGCGCTCCCACCGTGAGTGCGGGAAACGCGCTCGTGAGATCGGGAACTTGCGTCCATGGATCGGAAGTGGATGCGCGATATTGGAGATAGAGTTGGGTCATTAGAATAGCGTGAAGTTATATATCGCCTGCGCCGTAATAGAAGACCGAGTCGCGGTTTTATTGAGCACAGCGGGAGCGATGGTTTGAAGCTGGATGCTATCGATGCGCGCGGTATCGCCTGGCAGCGGCGCGGGCGGCGTATAGCCGCCGGAAAAGAAGATTTCGATGAGTGAAATGTTGCCTGCCCGCAGCGCGCGCATCGTGGCAGTGGCAAGCTGCGGGTGCGTGAAGACCACGCGAAGTGTAAACGCCTGCGTCCCGCTGCGCGGGAACCCAAGCGGATCGAAGATGGTGTACTTCGCTTCGCCGGGAATGATTTCGAAGCCGGGATCATCGCTCGGAGCAAGTGGCGTGCGCGCGCCGGCCTGCACATCCACAAGCGATTTCCACGCCGTAAATGCCGCAAGCTGTGGCTCGAAGGTGGTTTGGAATAAAAGTTCTCTGGTCATAAGAAAGGTCGTGTACCGGGAAGCTCCTGCTTCCCGGCGTGTGGCGGAAGCAGGAGCTTCCGCCTACACAAATGTTAGACGGGGTATCGTTTGTACGGCCGCAGCATGTCCTTATGCCGCTCAGAGAGATCGAGGAAGCGGTCGCGCTCGTAAGCCGCGCCATCGTGCGAGGAAATGCTGAAGAGATTGAGGTTCCCGGCGCCCTGATTACTCTGCTGAAAAAGTATCGCCGCAATTTCGGTGATGACTTCCATCACCGTTTCCGGGCAGGTGAGCGCTGATGGTTGCTTGTAAGTGATCGTATGCTCCGCGCCGGACTGGAACGTTTGTGTCAGCGTTTGCACGAGGTAACCATTTGCACGAATGAGGAGATCGCTTACGCTTTGCGTGGTAACCGTTCCCGAAAGATCGGTGAAGGTCCAACTGGTGAGCGAACCAGCCTGACGGCGCGGCGCGTAGAATTGTGTGTCGTCGCCCCAGAAGATGTTGGACTTCGTGGCAAGCGCGGTGTAATCGCGATCGAGCCAGGAATAGACCGCTTCCGTGGCGGCATTAAGGCATGTTTGAAAAAAGCCCGTCACCGTGGGATCGACGGAACTATCCTTGAGATAAGTCTGAAAATCCGCCAGGGCAACGGGGGAAGTGAATGTGGGCATAAATTACATGAAAAGTATATCTTGGTTGAGGGGACTTGGTTGGCACATGGTTGGCTCTTAGCCCGCCGTTAACTGTTCACACCAAAGAATGAAAATATTAGAAGACGTACGAAGCACCCTGCACCGCGAATTACCAAACTGCAAATCACATAAGGAGATCGAGCAACTCCTGGGTGGCGCTCGCGTCAGCCTCATCGAAAGCAAAGCGCCTCATGGCCTTAAGCAGCAAATGTGGGAGGAACTTAAATTAGACTTGAGCAAACTCCTCCGCCGACCCGACCTCATTAACGACGCCCACTCGATCATCGACCGCATTCTGAAGAATACGTATTTGCCCAGGCCCGCCGAAGAGCCAGTTCTAAATCGGTAGAGACGCGCCACTGGCGCGTCTCTACAAGCGAATTTAGAAATCCGAAGTCGATAGCACCGCCAAATACCCCAGCTGCCGGACGCCGAAGGCGATGCGCTCGTTATTCCACCAGCATTCCGTATGGCGTGCGAGGAATAAATAACCCCTTGATGCAGTCGGCATTTCGGATGCAAACCTGGACATGGTTTTGTTTTCGGAACCCGGCTCCCGGATACAGTTCGTCTCCTTCCGGAAACATGGCTCGCACGGAGTCGAACGGCGAAAGGCCATGAACGGCAGCATCGCCTTGTTTTATCATCTGGTGCAGGTAGTTGATGACAGCACAATCCAGATAGCGCGCCCGACGGTCCTCGCCTCCGGTATTTTGAGGTAACTCCGCGCCGGCCAATTTCGTGGCCGCGAGAAGTTTTTCATACGCTTTCTTCACGTGCTCGATGGACTGTGCATCCAGCAAGTCGAGGCAGTTATTCAGAGCGATCACTGCACCCAGCACGGCAGGTGTACGAATTTTTTGAGCATCGTGATAGGGATGCTTCTTTAGATCTTGCGCCCATTGCATGGCGCGCCTGGGATCGTTTTCCCAAAAATACATGCCCGAACCAAGCCAGTCAAAGCTGTTTGTGCTTGCTCGTAAGGTTCTTGGGTTTTCGACGAGGCGATCTCTAAGCTTTCGATCGCACCCGTGAAACGCGAGAATGAGATTTGGACGAATTGCGTACATTCGGCGGGCGGTAATGCGATGTTAAGTTACCGCGGGCATCGACGATGCCTGCTGCTTGCAGCGAAGCGAGCGCAGTCTTCTTGCTACGCAAGAATTTCTTGCTGGCACGTTCCATTGCTTCCAGGTAAAGTTTTGCCTGATTGTCACTCATAACGTTGCAATACGTTGAATTTCGTAAATAAGTGCCGGAGTATTGAGTACAATAGAGTTTAGGAAGCGGAAGTCGAAAGTACCGCCAGATACCCCGGCTGGCCGACGCCGAAGGCGAGGCGCTCGGTCATGCGGAGGAGCTGGAGATCGTTGGTGAAGGCGTTCACTGTGTCGGCGGTGGCATCGTAGGAGATGCGGAGTTCCATTCCGCCGCGCTGTCCGAGCCAGCAGCCGGAGGTTTGCAGGTTCCCAAACACCGCGAACGGCGTGCTCGGATGGCTGCCGCTATCATAGCCATCGATGATAACGCCATTCGGCAATGCAACCACGGGATAGCCGTGGAACTTTAGGTTCGTGGCATTAAATCCAACTGCCCCATTGATGTTGGGATCGTTCGAGGTCGCAATATCCCACAAGTAGCGGCTGTTGGAATCTTTTTTCTTGAGCAAATCCGTAAGCGTATTCTGCTCTACGAACAAACACGCGCCGCGTTGCTGCGCCGGGCCAACGGACTGCACGAGATTGATGAGATCGTCCAAGGTGATGTCCGTATAATGCGTTTTGCCGGAGGTGCTGCTTGCGCCGAGATACGTGAGCGTGGTTCCCGACGTATTCAGGATGCCGGTAAACGGCGAGCCGGTACCGTTAAAGACCTGCGTATCTTCTTCCTGTCCGAAGACCTGGACAAAGATACGCACGATCGTATTATAGACATCGACGTTCGCATCCATCAGCAGTTCGTTCGAGATGGGATAGATGGCGGCAAGTTTTTGCGCGGTGAGCACGAGGCGCCCGAAGGTTCCCTTGCTCGCCGGGATCGTCGCGTTTTCGGAAACCCAGGAGACGGAGGGTTTGCCCGTCAGCGTCGAGACGTTCAGGATGTTCGAGGACATCTGAATTTGCGCGCAATATTTTCGCGCAAAGCCGTATTCGTTCAGCAGGAAGATCACGTCCGCATAAAATTCCTGCGGGACGAGGTAGCCACCCGCCGTGCTGGTTCCCTCCACTTGCGGCGAGAGCGTGCGGACGTATTCCGGCTCGTAGGTCTGCATGATGGAACGAAGCGTTTGGTGATCGTTCTCGGCCACGGCGTTGAAGAAGCGGAAGGTTTTCAGAATCTTCTCGCGATCGGCAAGCTTTCCATGCGAGGGTATTGGGTTTGGGGTATGGGGTTTAGTGTTGCTATACCCTATACCCTGTGCCCTATACCCTTCTCGATCGTTGGCAGAAAGGGCGGTGAGGGCAGAGCGGTCGGGGAAGGATTTAATTTTGTCGGCGAGTTTCCGGTCGAGGGCTTTGTCGATGATGGTGTTCATTTCGTCGCGCGACGCGGTGAGGGTGTTTTCGGTTTCGTTAATAGACATAGTTTGGAAATTAGGAATTAGGAATGATGAATTACGAAGGGAAGGAATTAGGAGAGCAGCCAATCGGCAGCCTCTTCGATCGTAGGGGCGGCCTGCGGCCGCCCGGATGGGATTTGCGAGATAGGATTACTGGATGCCGCGACGAAATCGGACGGCTGTAAGCCGTCCCTACGGTATTCATCCACCGCATCCGGGTTCATCGGCAGCTCGACTTTCGAGCATTCGATGAGTTCCCATTGGGTGAAGGTATAGCCGCCGAATTCGTTGGCTTCGTATTCGATCGGGCGAAAGCCGATGGAGTTCGCGGGAAGTATTCCCGCTAAGTCCATTTGATAGACTTGCTCGGCGAGCGGGGAGAGATCGGGAGTTGCATACTCGACAAGGGCGCGTAGGTCGGCGCTTCCTGCCCGACCCACCACGCGGAGTTCCAATACTTTGCCAATGGTGCTGATGGTCTCGCCGCTCGCCCCATGCTGCCAGAGGAATTGCGGGTTCTTGAAAAAGTTCTCCGCGTCCATGCCATCCAAGAGGAGAATATCTCCCGCGCGATCGACGGAATCGGTGGCCATGGTGAGCCAGCGTAGGCGAGGCATCTGCGACGAGGCGCGTGAGGACGAAGGTTGATCGGTGAAGGATGAGGGTGGGGCGTCAACTACAATTTGCTTTTTAATTATCGGTGCTGTGGTCATATAAAATGAGGAGTGAAGGATTTATTGCTCGGCGCGGGAAGTTGGGTGTAGTATCTAAGCAACCATAACAATGTCGCTCACAGGTTGGAAGAGATCCGCCCGGCTTCTGGAAGTATTATTCGCGATCGACGTGATCGCGAGCGTTGCTGCATGCACTTCATGGGGAACAACGTTCTCCAATTTCTCGCAGCTTGCCATCTTCAGCGGCATCGTGTTGTTATCCGCCAGATTTTTAGTGCAGCGACAGATCTCGGCCAAAGAGAAACAGCAGGAATAAAGTGTTTCCTCGGGCCGGCTGTCCTATGCGATTAGACCGGAGCGATCTGATCGCCCAGAATCAAAGAATTGCCGTGGCCGCCCGCGAGCGGCCCAAGCCCAATCAGCGCCCGCTGCTCGTCGATGGTCATGGATTGCTTTAGTTCCGCGATGCGCGCCATGAAGATGTCTTCCGATTCCGGCAGGACGGATTCGTGTTCGATCACAATTTCGCCGCGCGGAACAAAGCGGCCGGTGTCCGAAGAGCGTTCGGGCGCATCGAATTCGCTCGCCAGCCCGCGTGTGAAGGCTTGCGCATGTTTCGCCAGTGCGTGATCGACGACATCGCGCAGGAAGACGGTGTAGCTCGTATCCGCATTATTGAGATTGACACGTTCCGTATCTCCGAAGATGATTTTGGGAACGCGAAAGGCTTGCCGAATGGCGTTTGCAATCTCGTCTTTAGATTTCGAAAAATCGAGTTCCTTGCCGCTCGAGCCAAGCAATTGCACTTCGCCGCCGTCGGGAAGGATTCCGATGCGTCCGGCATTTGCGGGCGTAGCGTATTTTGCTTCCCAGGCGAGGCGCAGGCGATCCATTTCGTCCTGCGTCATGAGCGCGCCCGGCGGCCAGCGCAATACCGCGCGCGGTGTGGCATCGTTCTCGAAAAAGCGCGATTGAAACAGGCGCACCGCCGTTTCCGCTTTCGCCGTGTCGAGAATGTCGGAGATGATGCCGTGCCCGAAGAATGGCGACATGCGGATGTCCGGCCGGCGAATGTGGATCACATCCCGCGCGGGAAGAATCGCGTTCGAGGGAAGAAAGCGGTAGGTTTCCGGCAATCCGTCCGAGCCGCGTTCGATCTGGAAGGAGAAGACGCTCGCCGGCCAAAGCTCGACGACCTGATCGTTCCCGTCTCGAACTTTTAGCCAAATCGCATTGCCCGTCGCATCGAGCCATTGGCTGGAGAGTTCCAGAAGGTCGCTCATGTCGAAGATGGGATTGGGCCGCGCGAGCAATCGTTCGAGAGGATGCTCGGCGAGTAATTGCAATGTGCGTGCTCCCCCGCCTCCGCCAGGAGCAGAGGGCTGGGTGGTGGTGGAGGATTTAACGCGAGCATGGAACACGCCGCGCCCAATGGCTTCGCTGCGCGCGTGCATGCACGCTGCAACGGTCTCGCGGATATGCCGGAGATTTTCGATGGCATTCTCGCGGCCAAGCGTACCGGAGGGATAGACCATCGGCACCCCGCCCGGCGGCCACGGGAGCAGACCGGTCGCTGCTTGTTCCGCCGCATTTCGTGCAGCAGGGCTGACGGTGCCTTCCGCCTGCCTTTTTAATTGTATGGAAAAGTTTCCAAGTTTAAGATTCATATCATGGTAATTAGGAATTAGGAATGATGAATGATGCTTCTTATTGCAAGAGCACCTGTCATTCCCGCGAAAGCGGGAATCCAGTTGTTTGGGAGGGTCGGAAGCTTGTTCCTTCTCGCGGCTTCTGGATTCCCGCCGTCGCGGGAATGACAAGTCCTGCGTTTTACTTCAATTTCATGCGTATATTTGCACGATGTTCTTCCGCCGGTATCGCTCGGAAATCCTGATTATTCTTGCTGCGCTGGCGATTGCCGCGTGCTGGCTGCCGATTCGAATGCGGTTCCCGTTCGACGATACCTACATCACGTTTCGCTACGCGGCGAATTTGGCGCATGGCTTTGGCATTGTCTGGAACCCCGGCGGACCGCACACCGAGGGTTACACCAATTTCCTGCTCGTGCTTTTGCTTGCGCCGTTCAGCGCGATGGGATGGGATCTCCTCGCCGTCTCGCAATCCATTGGGGTCATCGCGGTTGCCATCTCAGCCGCTGCGGTATTCGAGATGGCGGCGGAATGGGAAATCGGGCTGTTTGCCGCGGCTCTTTTCATCTTCAATCCTTTCGTGTGGTTCAATGCGTTTGCCGGCCTTGAAACGTCACTCTTCACGATGTGGATTTTGCTCGCTCTTGCGAGTTCCCTTCGGCGCCGAATTCCGCTTGCCTTCCTCTTCGCAACGTTTGCAGCTCTCACGCGTCCGGAGGGAGTACTGATTGGCGGTGCTCTACTGGCCGGATTCCTCTGGGAACGATCCCTGGATCGGGCACGGATCGTTAAGATATTCGCATTGGTATTTGCACTTCCGCTCGCATGCTATGGGATATGGAAACTCGCATATTTCGGAACCCTCATGCCAAATTCGTATTATGTGAAGATTGCTCAGGCGCAACGGCTTTCTTTCGTTCCAGGCATTCGGACGCTGCTCCGTTTTTATGGCGGGATGCTGCCGGTTCTCCCGTTTGCGGCCTATGCGATTTGGCGGACCGCTCGAACCCGATCCGGCAACCAGCGAACGCTCGCCATTAGCGCCGGCGTCTTCATCCTTTTGCTCTCCACGGTGTATCTCTTCAGCCAACCGCTGATGGCCTTTTACGGCAGGTTTACAAATTCGATCGAAGCAATTCTCCTCATGTTTTCAGCAGTCGGAATGGTTATTCTATTTCGAGGCTCGCGATTTCGGAGTTCCCTGATGGCTCTTATTTTCATTGCAGAAATTGCTGCGGGGCTGACGCTCCGGCTCGGGTTCGGCACATTACATCGCGATACCTCTTTTGAAGAGATCTATCGGCAAATTGCCCCAGTCTTTCGAAGCATTCCGCAGCACGACGAGATCACACTGGCATGGGCCGATGCCGGGGTTTTGTCCTATTATTCGGGGATACGCTTTCTGGACGTTGTTGGGCTCAACGAAACGCGCATCGCCCATGCTCCCAACGCCGACGCGGTGCTGGCAGATATTATTTCCACTCATCCGGATCTCATCATCATCCCGATCATCAAAGGTTCCTCGAAGGTATTTATGGGTGGGCACGGGCTTATCGGTTCGGTCTATTGGCGGCTGAACGAGTGGGCAGTGGCGTCCGGCTACCGGGCGCTTACGCGGATTCCCCAATCGGTGTACGATATGGAACTTCTTGCCGATACGCGGTCGCCGCACTATGCCGATATCGCGAAGACGATCGTGCCATGGGTCGGCCACAATCCGCATTTTCTCGCGCCGGCGCCGTGAATGTTCACGTGGCGCTGCAAGAAATTCTGCCGCTTTGTCAAGCCGGTTGCTCGATGCGATGACGAATCAGGATTGCAATGCGTTATAGCGAAGGATGTCTCGCCGAACTCGCACCGGACTTCTCATTGCCATCGCCAGCCTTGCCATCGCGGCCTGCTGGCTGCCGATTCGGATGCGGTTCCCATTCGACGATACGTACATCACGTTTCGTTACGCGGCAAATTTGGCGCATGGCTTCGGGATTGTGTGGAACCCGGGCGGCCCGACGACGGAAGGCTATACGAATTTCCTTCTCGTGCTTCTCCTCGCGCCGTTTAGCGCGTTGGGATGGAATTTGGTCGCCGTCTCGCAGGCAATTGGCGTGATCGCGGTAACCATTTCGGCGATTGCGATTTATGGGATCGTAGGGTCGGCCTGCGGCCGGCCGCCGGGTGGCCACAGCGTCACTCCCGAAAACGGGCGGCTGCGAGCCGCCCCTACGGTTGCTACCGCGCTGTTCCTGCTCGATCCCTTCACCTGGATGAATGCCTATTCGGGCTTGGAAACCAGCCTCTTCACGATGTGGCTCGTGCTGGCAGTGTGGGCGTTTGCATCGGAGAAGATGGAGCTATCCTTCGCGTTCGCAACATTCGCCACGCTCACGCGGCCCGAGGGTGGATTGATGGGAATGATTCTTCTTGCCGTTGGCTGGCTGCACTCGCGGAAACGTTCCGAGGCAGAGGAGTCGCCCTCCGTGCTCGCTTATTGGGTTGCGGCATTCGCGATTCCGCTCGCGATTTACGCCGGATGGAAGCTCTGGTACTTTGGGAACCTGCTGCCGAACTCATTTTATGTGAAAGTCTCACAAGCCCACGCATCCAGCCTCGTGAGTCTATTCCCGGGCCGCGGAGCCATGCGGATTTTCTATGGGGGTGTTTGGTATCTGCTGCCGTTCGCCGCGATCGCGGTGTGGAAACTTCGAAAAGGCAAAATGGTGCGAGCCGTTGCGCTCTGGTGCCTTTTGCTTACCATATTTTATTTCTTCTCGCAACTTATTCAAAACGACTACCAGCGGTTTTCGTATCCGATCGAAGTATTTCTCATCCTCCTCACGGCAATGGGAATTATTACGGCGTGTCCGAAAAGCCGGCTTTGGCCGCTGGTTTCGATGATCGTGGTGCTCGCGACTCAAACGTATTGGACGCTCGAACCGCGAGGCGGTATCGGCTATATTGAGCGGACAAGCGAAGCCGAGAGCACCTACCCGCATTTGGCAGCAGTATTTCGTTCCATTCCGAATTATCAGGCGATCACGCTCGCCTGGGGGGATGCCGGGCGCTTACCGTATTACTCCGGACTGTACAGCATCGATCCCGTTGGCCTGAATACGAACGAGATCGCCCATGCGCGGACAGCGGCAGAAGTAGTGCATTATGTCATTCATGCGAAGCCGGACCTCATCGTCATTCCGCTCGTGTATCGGCGGGACGAAACGCCGGGATGGAATGATTCCTGTCGGATGATTCTTCCGCATGGGCAAGGTCTGATCGGCTCGGCGTATCCGGCGCTTGCCCGCGCCGCGCTCGCGGCTACTTATAAGCCGCTGTTTATGTCGCCGCAGCCGGTTTACGATATTGAGTTCCTCGTCGATACCACCTCGCCGCAATATCTCGACATTGTGAATACAATCGTTCCGCTCATCGGACACGATTCGGATTTCGAGGCGCCGGCGATGAGAATTCAGTAGCACAGGCGTTCTCGCCTGTGTTGGCGGACTTTTAGTCCGCCTCCGAGAATAAACAAATTCGGACCGGCCGGACTAAAAGTCCGTCGCACAGTCGAGAACGGCTGTGCCACTCGTTGGTACCTACAAAAACCAGTCTGTCTTTGAATGTTCTTTCAGCCGCAGCCCATACCGCGCAAGCGCGGTGGCATCGGCGAAATCGGGCGAGCGGCCGAGGCGCTGCTTGGTTAGTTCCTTGTCTTCCATTTTATAGGTTCCGTTCGTTTTACTCACGGTCAGCCGGACCGAGGATAGTTCCTGAAGAAATCGCGGATGATCGTACAATCCCAGTTTGCCTTCGCGAATTTCATCGCCAAGCAGAAAATACATTTCGGCACGCGCGTTGGCCATTTCCTTGCCGGGAATGAATCCCTTCGGCTTTTGTCCGAAGTTCACCGCGAATACTGGAATCTTCTCCCGTTTTAGTTTATCCGTCACACCCCCGCCCACGCCCGTGTCGTCAAGGGCAATCACGAGTTCGATTCCCACCGCCTGGCACTCCTCGTATTCGCGCTGAATTCGGTCTGCGGTTGCCATGAGGTCGTCATCGTAATATTGTTTAAATGGAAGCTGGATATCCGGACCGTCTTCGATGACGTCGAAGAAGGCATAAACGGTCGCGTCCTCGCCGACGCCGCGCGAAATATCGACGCCCATCGCGCGCACCTTCGCGGTCGTAACTGGCGGATCGATCACGAATTGGAACTTTGGTTTGGGGCGGACATATCGCTCGAGGAGTTCCAGAGCGAGAAATCCCTCGCTTTCCGTATTCGACCACTCGCCTAAAATCCGCGTTTGCGCCAGCGTCGTGGTTCGGAACCATTTATCGAGCCACTTGATATAGATGGTTTTGCCGACGTTGATCGTGTGCTGGCTTACTTCGAAGGACCATGCCTTGATTCGATCGAGAACCCATGACCTGGTGACGGCGCCGGGGATGTCCTCGTTGTTCTCTTTCACATTCGGATGATCTAAAGCGGAAATGTGGATCACCCGCCATTCGCCCGATCGTTCCGCCTCATAGGCGTAGGAATCTTTATCGATCGGATTGCAAATGAGTACGATCTGCGCGTTCGTGCCCGTAAGGTTCCCAGTCAGCGCGGTGATAATATCGCGGCTGACCCCGGTGGCTTCATCGACGGCGACGAGAAGATGCGGCGCATGAAATCCCATCGCGTTCTCGGGCACGTCCGGCGAAATGCCAATCATAAAATGCTTATCGGTGATTTGTATTTTCGTTTCGAACATCTTCACTTTTTTGCCCTTATAGAGCTTGGCGCTACGGGCCTGCCGCCGTATCTCGCCCCACAGGTTTCGCTTCACCTGGTTCCAACTGGAGGCCGTCGTGAGGACGATGGAATCTTTGTACGTTGTGAAGTACCAGTTGCAGATCGCTGCCAGCGCCGTCGTTTTGCCGGCGCCATTGCAGGAGCGAATCAGTATCTTTCGCGAGCCGGGCGTACCATCTTCGGGCGCGACGGCATTGAAGATCTCTGTCATTTTTGGCCATATTGTTATCTTGAGTTTTTTTTCTGCGAATTCGTTAAGGGACATAAATAGAGAGCTGTGGGGCCGGACGCGCCGCTTCCGGCAAAAGGAAGCAGCGCTTCCCTGCACACGACAAATTTTGTTGTAATTTTGTAAGTTATGAGAGAGACATTCGTGTTCTGGCTCGTTCGAAATGAAGTTAAATTCAGTTGGCTCGACGCACGAACGGGGGGGAACGAAGGTTTTTCCGACAACTATTTTCTCCACACAACCGAACAGGGCTCATGAAATATGTTCTCTTCGTTTTATTGTTCGCCGCGATGTTAACGAGCTGCCATGCGAATGTTATGAACTTCGTTTATAGTGCAAACGGTGAAGCGCCGCATTACTCCTCTGCGATAAAATCGGGCTTCGGTGCGGTTCGCGTTTGGGACCGGATGGATCGGCGCTCACTGATCTTGCGCTTATCAACGCGGCGGATTCGGTTGGAGAGCCCGGGCGCGCTGGAACCATTACAAAGTACATCCTCGTAGCGCCGCAGCTTGGAGAAGCAGGAAGCGCGCTCGCCAATTTCGATCTTAGCCACGCCATCTCCCTGCCCGATACCGATGCTCTGGCATTCCTCGGAATCTTGCGGACGATCGCACGGGCTCCGACGCATGACAGTTCGTATTATCAGTACTCCTGCGATGCGGAAGTCAATATTGCTCCCACGACGGTGACGACCACCTCGCGAGGATACTCGGTTTCGACGGGAATCGCATCCGAGACGACGTGGATTTCAACATGCCAGGTGAGATATTACGTTGGAGCAGGAACGTTAACATTAGCGGATGGAACCGCCTGGTTGGAATCGATCCCGCTCGACAGCAGCAATGTATCGCAAATGATTTCTCTGCTCTCGAAGGCAATTGCAGATATTGAACTGTAAAAAATGTAAGCTGCCGAATGGGGCCAAGCGCTGATCGCTGCAACAGGCTGCCGCTTGGCCGGAAGCCCGCCGCTGCGCGCTTCCGGCACTATTTACGGGCGGCTTTCCGGCATCCATTATGCAGGAGTTTTGCCCTATAGACTACCCAGCGTTTTTGCGGTTTCCGAGGATCAGCGATCATCGCGCCCTACCCTCTAAGTGGAACCGCGTCGGGCGGAGGACGGGGCAGCCCTTATTTTTTTACCGCGGAGCGAAGTTCCCGAACTTTTCTATGGCAGCACGAACCTCACCACATTTGAAGGCGGGCCAAGCCCGGTGAAGACGGCTTTTAGCGTGTCACCAGAGTAATAATCTGACTTTACGGCATTATCGCAGGTTGCGACGTAAGCGACCATATACAGCGTGTCCCCCGAATGTTCGTTCGGATTGCCGAGGTTCGGATAGATGATGCCAGGATCGTTTCCAAAATTCACCCAATCGCCTTCGTCGGCATAACTTACAGTTGGCTTCCGCCCAACAAAATAGTAGAGATTCGCGGTATTCGAGTAATCATTACCGGCGGTATCCACAACATTCGGGGTGTTGGAACATGGGAATGAAGTGTCAGAATAGGTTGGAGCGATGAAAATGCTCCGCGAGATCGTGACGGGCGAAAGCGTAACCTTCCAATTCCGGATTCTCGCGAGTGTAAGATTCGCGGCAAAAATATCAGTTCCCGCGCCGACAAAAGGAAACGGCCCAGCGAAGTATTCTTCGAATCCCGACTTGGAAATATGCATGGTATAGTATCCTGCCGGGACGCTGTCGAGTGCCCAATTGCCCGCGCTGTCGGTCACCGCTAAGATGTTCGTTCCCAAAAGGTTCACCGTCACCCCCGCGTAGGACGCTGATGGTGTGCAATCCATCTCGACCAGTTGCACGGAGCCTTCGATTTTTCCCGTGCTGGCGGGCTGGACTTCGGTGACCTGCGTGGTGTTCGTCGTCGTGCAGCCGGCGAGGAGCGCGAGGATTAGGATTGCGAGGTGCGGAAGCGGGGTGCGGTGCATGTCAATGCAGCTTTTTGAAGAAGTAGGTTTGGCCACTGCCCTCAAAATATCCAAACCCGACGATCAGCGAATCGCTTGTCTCGACCCCGATCATGGTGGAGTCATAATATTGCGCTCGCCAATCAATAGGTGCAAATTCCAGGGAATCAACGGAACGGTCGAGATACAATGTGTCTCTGATTGTATCTCGGAGTCTCGTGTCAATTATGCCAAATTCCAAAGTTCCTGGTGCAGAATCACGCGGCTCTAACCAGTATGCATACCAAAAATCGGTCACTGTGGAAGCCCCTGCTTCCCGGTATATCTCCGCATGGCCATCGCAAGTTATCGCACCTGACGGTGGTGGCGGAGGCGGTGGATAGTTCGGCCCGCTCGTGGAATTACTGCACGCGGCCAAGCCGAGGAGCATCGTTCCCAATGCGAGCAGGGTAATCTTAGTTCCGCGGTTCATACTCGTTCGGATGATATAGTGTATATCAAACTAACACGCGGCGCGGCGGAAAGTTACAGGACCTCCTCGATGGAGTCTCCAAGCAGCATTCCTTTCGCTGTCCGTGGAATGAAGAATCCCTTGATACAATCGGCATTTCGAATGCAGATTTGGATGTGACTTTTGTCGCGGAAGCCAGCGTCCTGATAGAGCGAAGTTCCTTCCGGGAACATTGCTCGCACGGAATCGAACGGCGTCTCCCCGGCATTCTTCACAAGTTTGTGCAGCCAATTGATGACAGCACAATTGAGGTAGCGGAGAACCCGGTCCGGCCCCACGGCATTTTTCGGTAGTGGCTGTTTAGTTTGCTCCTGATACGAGAGTGCAAATTTGTGGTATGCGTCTTTGACGAGCGCAATACTTTGACTATCGAGCAGGTCAAGGCAGTTCCCTAATGATAGAACCGCACCTAATACAGCCGGAGTCTTGATCTTACGTTGGGAGTATTTGGGGTTATCCCTGATCCACTCGGCCCATTCGAGTGCTCGCTGATCGTTATTTTCCCAGAAATACATGCCATGGCCAAGCCAGTCATACTCATTGATGCTGGGTTTGGGAGCGGACTTGGATTGAATGAGGTTATCCCGCTCTTCGAGATCGCACCCGTGAAACGCTAGTATGAGATTTGGGCGAAGCGTGTACATGCGGAGGGCGGTAATGTTGGGTAAGGTTGCCGTTGGCGTCCACGATTCCGGCTTCCATCAATGCTGCGCGCGCGGAACTCTTGCTTGCCAGAATTTTTCTGGAAGCACGATCCATCGCAGCAAGATACTCCTGAATTTTGTTTTCTCTCATAAGCTTCGATGCTTGAACTAATAGTTGAACACCAAAGTGTCCAACTAGATGTGAAAACGCCGAGGTTTACCACAATGATTCATGGTTCAACTGAAATCGACCTCATTTTCTTATTGCGCGCTTCACTTTAATCCGCCTTCGCCATCCCCAGCTTCTCCGCAATCTTGCGGAGTTCCAGATGGATGCTGTGGAGAATGGGATGCAGGATTTTTCCGGTTTCCTGGGCGGCATCGTGCGCGTCTTTCAGCGCATCGGAGACGACGGATGCTTCGTCGTGTGAGAGTTCTAGAGTTAGTTTGTTGAGTTCAGGGTTGTTTTGAATTGTCATAGGATTGTCTAAATTGATTGAGTAGATTGGTTGGCGATGTGGAGGTTCGTAACGATGGGGTAATATAAATCCCACACAAATCTCCACTTTCGAAATAAACTGTCCCACTTCTGCGAATAGGGAGCCGGGCGCGGGAAACTTTTGTGGGAACCGCGCGTTAGCGCACCTGCCAAAGCACCGCTGCTGGAAGCGTTGCAAATAGTTTAGAGGTAGTTTAGTATTGCTAAAGGATGACGGCCGGTGGTGCCCTCCTTGCACGATCCGGTATGTTCTCTCTGAAGCCCCTTAGTTGAAGAACAAAATGAAAACCTTCGCTGTAGATAAAACGCCCCCTGCGACGGCTGGCTCGCAGCCTGCCAGCCTCAAATCGTTTTGGATCCGGGAATCGCCCGGCAAAGCGATCGATGTGCCGCATGTGGCTGCGCTTAACTTGCTGCCGCCCGATACGGTACCCGACCGGGTACTCCGCAAGATCGGCCGCGAGTATGACGCTTTGCTTGGTTCCCGCGGCGCCGCGTTCGGCGCGCGCTCCGCGAACATGGAGCATTATGTCCGGTTCGGAGAGGAATGCGCCGCTCGTAATATCGTTCCGACCTACCGCTTGTTCGAGCAATGGTGCGACGCGGATGCGATTTCGCACAATTGATTGCGGTTTGACGCCGCGTAGGTCGGGCATCCTTGCCCGACTTCCCCTTCGCGGCGAGGATGTCGGGCTGGAAGCCCAACCTACGCGCTACTCTTCATTCTTGAAGAGTTCGCCAGGAATGTCAGAAGGTTCCCGAATGAGAATTGGTGGATTCCCAATTTTATTACTCAATTTGAGGAAATCCTTATCGAAAGAATTAATCTCGTCGGGTGGGGTGCGCATTCCAAAAAGCGCAGAGGCGAGATGCGTTGCATCTTTTGGTTTTAAATGTGGAAACTTCCAAATTAACTGTCTTGCCTCGTCGCAAATTCTTCGGCGAGCATCGATTAGTGTAATAAAGGGCGAACGAAAAAATTCGTCGAGCAGCTTTTCATTTTCTGGCTTAAGCGAAACGTGTCCTTTGATGTGAATGACCTCCACAAGTGAGAAGGAAGAAGTAAAGATGTGGCATTTATTTTTTTGAGCATACTTCAGAATGCGCTCAACCGCCTCCCATCGCCCTTCTTCCTTATTGAAGTATGCGAGAGGTACACCGGCGTCCCAATAGTATTTTTGCATCACGAAACGAAGAGGCCGCGATAGGTCTCGATCGGTGGAAGAGTATCGAAACCCGGAAGTTCCTGAACGTCCTCTACCGTGATAGAATTGGGAAAGCCATCACGGTTATAGTGAACTTGTCCAGCAACAGAAACGCGCTTTTTCCAATATTTCAAAATCTGCTGTTCCCATTCCTCCGTTACGTTGCAATCAATCCAATCATCATTCACTTCATCTCTAACCTGGAATTTGATGGATTGATCGTCCTCATCTTTAAGACCGCGTAATTCGCCTTCAACAGAACCATAAGCGGTGTACTTGGGTCGAATGAGCCGGTCCACCGTCGCTTCGGTTTGGGGCGAAATAGGAACGATTTTTTTCGAACTTCCCACGAGGTTCATCTTCGAAAATACACGCCGATCTTTCGTTCCACCCAGGTGCGAAAGTTTCGCGGCATCGTCTAAGGCCTTGATCGTGAAATACGGTGGAACCCGGTCGCCATTTCGTTCCAGAAGTTCCACGCCAACGATAATCGCGCTTTCGATGGTCGTTGGCATCAGAATTCCTCGTCGAACATAAGGCGTAACACGAATTCCTTTGCTGGCCTGATAGACGCTTACATTGAGTTCAATCGCATTTTCTTCTCCGGCAACCTGGTTTCCCACTTCCTGCACAAGATCGAAAAAAGCGTGAAGGGTGGCCAGGAATTTTCGCGGGGTCGTTTTTTCCCCATCGAATTCCAAGCTCACCGATTCATCCGCCCTGATCTTTTGCTTTTCTTTGGCCATAATTCATCAATTCCGTAGGAAATGAATATCGAATTGTCAGAACAAGCACCTACTCCGCTCTAATTCCTTTCATTCCCCCCACATCCCCGCAACCTTCGCCTTGATCTTCCCCTCCATCTGCACCACAAGCCCTTTGCCAGCATCTCGACCTACGCGAGTTCTATCGCTTCGATCTCGCGCACGATTTTCACCGTTTCCACACTCACGGTAACGACGCGCTTAATTAGGCTGAGGATATAGCCGGGATTGTCCGCCCGGTTCGGGTCGTTGACGATACCGGAGCGTTTGTCGGTCGAGAGCTGATATTGGTCGATGATCCAATCTATGGCGGAACGGTTCCCGAGGCGATACTCGAAGGCTTCGGCGGGAATGCCGCGAAGCGTGAGATGCTGATTATAGACGATTGCGGTCTTATCTTTCATCAGTTTCATTTTTTCGACGCGCAAATCCAAACCTTCGCCCGACCACACTTCTTCCAAATCATATTCCGGCTGCGATTCGTAATTCACATGCAACTCCGCGAGCTGTTTGCCGGCTTCGGAGAATTTCCAAAATGATTCCGAATCGTTCGGCAGCGGAATGCGCGGAAGTTCCCGACGCAAATTCGCCGCGTATTTCGTCCGGTAACCCGGATGGTGCAGCAGGCCATAGACGTAGTAGAAAATATCCCACTTCCCGACCGGCCTCTCCCCTAACCCCTCTCCCTGCTGGGAGAGGGGAATTGGGGGAATCTTATTCTTCTTTTTCTCTCCAACAGAACCCCTCCCTCTCCCAGCAGGGAGAGGGACGTCAGCCGTAGGCTGACCGGGAGAGGCAAGCCGTTCCCGGAACTGTTCCAGCGCCCAGTCCGTGATGTTCTCTTTGCGGTTCCCGCCATCCTCCGTGTACGTGTAGAAGGGGAAGCATTGAAATGCATCGGTTGTCGCTGCCAAATGAAGATCTATGGGCTTGTCCGAAGCCAATAAACTAAACGGAGCTCGTTGAGCAACGTCACTCAAAGCTATTACAGTGTTTGATGCTCCTTCAGGGAAGAATTTCATCATTGAACCCGGTTCGTCAACAGCAATGTCATCCAAATAGAGAAATTTGGTAACGAAGGGTCTATAAAGCCCAAGCCTTATTCGATCATCATTGAGCTTAAGCGGGTTTCCTCTTCTCAGTTCACGCTTGAGGTTCCTACTCCATTTTAGTAGTGAATACTCCACGAAGGAATCTACATCCGCGGCCTTTCCCTCCTTTTTAAATCTCAGAAGTGTATCATTATAACCTTCGCTAAAATTCTCCATGCTGGCACGAAGTGAGTCATGGTTGAAGGAATAGACAGTTGAATCCCTGTTTGTCGACAGACCAAGCGAATATTGTTGAAAAAGAAATTTTGACTCAGCAAGCGAATGAGATTTTTTGTGACCAACAGATATTAGGTTATCATAATCAGTCTCTAAGCCATCAGAAATCCAGTTATTCTTCGAATCCGGATTAACTTCACGCCAATCGACGCCAGCAATTTTTTGATAAGATTTCATTGCATCGAATTTTCCTTTTTTCGAATTTTCGTCGCCGATTCTATGATAATAAATTTTATTGCTCTTGTCGGAGCTGGTTTTCACAAGAAGTGTTATGGATACGCCAACGGTTATGTCAAAAACATTTGAATTAGCGACTAAGCCACCTTTACGTGCATTCCCTCCTAAATCAAGCACATAAATCTTATTGAACTCTTTAAATAAGCTTGCACGCATTCTGTCGAAGGAAAAATCGGTCAAGTAACTATTATTACTAATGAATGCAACTACACCTTCTTTATTTCGAATGACGCGATCAGATGCAAATCTAAATGCTTTTACATAAGGATCATATAACTTCCTCAATAATTTGGCCTGGCTGCCTTTAGCATAAGTATCAGCAATCCTCTTATCAATCACCGGATATTTCCGGTTTTTGTTATTATCGTTCTCGTTCACCTGCCCGGCATTATACGGCGGATTCCCAATGATGACGAAGATGGGGGAGCGTTTTTGTCGTTCGACGCGCTCGGTGTTTTCGGTGGTGAAGAGCGAGGTCTGGTGGGGCTCGGCGAGTTCGAAGGTATCGACGAGGCAGATGCCGTCGAAGGGCTCGTAGTGCTTGGTCTGCTGGTAATACTCGTGCTCAATGTTCATCGAGGCGATGTAATAGGGGAGCAGCATCACCTCGTTGCAATGGAGTTCGTTTTTGTATTTCTGCGGGAGCTTCGATTTTTGCGTGGCGCCGATTTCGCGGATGATGCGCATCATGAAACTTCCCGTTCCCACAAACGGATCGAGAATGTGGACATTCTCATGCGCTAAGGAACGATTAAACTCCGTCTTCAAAATATGCTGCACCGAGCGGACCATAAAATCGACAATCGGCTGCGGTGTATATACGATGCCGTGTGTATCGGCGACCTTCACCGAAAATCCCTGAAAGAACTTTTCATAAACCGTATTCAGGAACTGCTGCTTTTCTTCCCACACCGTGATGGTGCGGGCTTTTTGTTCTAAGCGCGCGTAAAAATGTTCGAGCGGCTTGAAGAAATCTTCGGAATTAAAATTGCGGCTCGTCAGCACGCCAACCACTTTTTCAATTTCCTGTCCGATGGGATTGCGGTGAATGAAGTCCGGCAGCCCGAAGACGGTCGCGAAAATTCTTCGCGTAAGCAAATGCTGAATGAGCATCTCCTCGACCGCTTTGTCCGACAAATTGGGATTGATGCTCGCTTTGCAGAGATCGGCAAAGCTGCGGAAGGCCTCGGCAAATTTCGGATTCGAGGCACGCTCGGTCGCAATGAGCTGGAGCAGCTTTTCGCCGAACTCCGGCATTCGTTCCTTGAAGCTTTCGACCGCTTCCTCCCACTGCACTTCATCTTCGACTTTGCTGCCGCCGAAAAAATCCTGGAGACAGGCAATGAGGCGTTCCGGCTTGGTTAAATCATACTCGCCGATTTCGATTTTATCCTGATAGAGGATTGCCCGCTCGGGCGTTTGGAATAGAATATTCGATTGCGGATATCCGGCTTTGAATTTCTTCGCGATTTCTTTTCGGAGATCGTCGCCCAAATCTTTTGCTTCCCAATATCCGGTGACAATGGAGAGATCGGTGAGAATGGCTCCATCAATTGCGCCTCGGGTTCCGGATGCGAGCGTGTAGCCATATTCTTCAATCAGGGTCCATCCGAACTTCCGGGCGCAAAATTTAAGCAAGTCCGCAAAGGCGGGTCGCACGGACGTTTCTTTCGTAGCCGCGTGTTTTTCGAACGCGGCAAGCGAATCGTAATAGGCGCGAATCGGCTTATGGGCAGGTTTGAGATCGAGACGAGTCATGAAATCGGAACAACAGTTTTTGTGGGGTCGTGCTGCCTTTGAGAAATAGTTCCCTCAGCGGGCGCACTTGCGTGTCCCGCTTTGGGAATTTATATTTCCCTATCCCTCCAGCTCGTACTCGTAATGCCGGATGAGGACGGCGGTGACGATGCGGTAGGCGTGTTCGCGGGCTTGCCAGAATTCGTCGGACTGCTCACTGGCGATGGCTTCGAGCTGCTCGACGTACATCGCGGTTCCGAGGATGAAATCGCGGAGGAAACGCAAATCGTCCTCGGTGAATGGCGAGATGGGCAGTTCCATCGGCGCTGCCGCGTCATCGTCGAATGAAACGAGATCGCACGCATCGTCGAATTGCTGGTCATCGAGAAGTCGGTCGTAATAAGGCATTTTGGTATTCGGGGTGTGGAAAGTGGTGTGGTTCGTCATGGTTGGATTTTGATTAGTGGATGATCGCTCATCAATCGTGGATGATCGCTCATCCGCGGTAGAATGGAAAAAATTATGCGCCTATTCTTGGCGAGCTTGCCAGGACCCGTTGGAGCGGCGTCGGTCGAATCGAGGGAGATCGGAGCCTCGGAGGTTGAAGTGCGGCTCGATGGTCATCGTCTTCATCATGGAATCGAGCATTCGCCGTAGTTCTCTCTTTCGCTGGAATTTCGATTTACTGTTTTTTTGCGTCATAATGTATCTCCTCACTTGATTCAACACATAATCTGCCAGCCGAAGTTCAAAAAGTATAAATTCCTTTTCGCTATTTATATTACAAATCGTTTAGCTTCTAAGGGATAAAAAATTTCGATAAAGTGCTACTTTAAGCACCCGAACGGGACATTTGCGTGGTGTGGGCCGGGAGAGACGGGCAATACATGGGACACCACAAACCTGGGACGGCACAGTCGCGGGACACCACAAAGCTCGGATGGCACAAAAGGAAAATCCGCGGAAGTGCTCTGCACTCCCGCGGATTTTTTCTACCCTCGTTGGAGGTAAACTCCTTGGAGGTAAACTCCTTGGAGGTAACTCTTTCGAGGTAACTTACGCTTTGCTCACCAAGTCGAGCGCGATGCGGCGGAGGGCGTCGTCGTCCTTGTTGGCCATGACATTGAGGATGCGTTTGTCCATTTGTTCGCGAACCAACCGCTCGTAGTCGCCGCGAGTAAGCTGGAGCGCAGGCTCGGCTTCGGGTTCCGGCAGTGCCGCCTGTTTCTTCGGGCCTTTCATGGCATCGACCAACTGGCGAAGGATGCGATCCGTCCGCTCTTCTTCGACGCTGAAAATCATCGAAACCGCGAGCAAGACAAGCATCGTAAACTCGACGCCCAGGGCGAAGATAACAAAGGAGGGTTTGTCGGCAGGAATAAACTTGAGTCCGCGCACACCGACGACAAAGATAAGAAATGCAGCGCCCGCATACGCTAACCCGGTGACCACGTTCAAGTACTCCTCGGTGAAGTGGAACCGCATGTAGGTATTGAGTCCTCCCCACCAGGAGCCTTTTCCGCTCAGGTAGGCCTGCGCGGCATTGATCGAGCCGATTTCCTTTTCCACGCTTTCAAGGTTGATGTCATCACGTCGGGCCAGGAGCCGAGCGTTGTTCTCCGGATCGTTGCGAAGGATGGAATCCACTTCATCGACGGATGCCGAAAGCTGAAGTTGCAACCGCTTCTTCAAGTCGATGACCGTGTGATGTACGCGGTCGCGGAAGAATGGCAGCCGAATCATAAAGCCAACCGACACGGCAATGATCCATCCGAAGATAAAATCGAACGGCAAGAAGCTCAGCACAGCATTTACGATGAACTGTGCATCTCCAAACCGGACGTCCGCCAGGAATCCGAACGGCTTCCATGTAATTTCATCTCCCGTATTGGCAAGGAGGAAGCAGAGCAGCACGTGAATGAGGAGTGCCCCGAGAATTGTCAGGATAATGAGTGGCGCCACACTCGGCTTTTTGGTTTTGCGGTTTGGCCCATCGCCAAGGCGTGGTTTGGGGGCGGCGGCTCGCGCCTGTGCGGGCGCGGCTTGCCGCACTTGAGGAGTTACAGCGTCTGTAGTTGCCATTGTTGCTTGCTTTCTTGGATTCGATTGTGGATGGTATGCATCGCCCTCGATGCGCGTGGATGATCGCTCATCCACCTCGCCGCGGCAAAGTTAAATACCGGGCGATCGTTAATCTTAAACTCGTTGTGCGGGGATTCACTCCGAAGCTGCGACACCCGTTTCTGTTTGGATGTGTTGATGGCTTCCTATGAACAATTCCGCTATTTCGGAAGCGCGAACTTCGCAAGATCGATTATCCAATGTTTGCGCCTCGCTCGCCGAGTTCCTCGCCATTGTACGCCGCCTGCGCCGCGAATGCCCGTGGGATCGCGAACAAACCCACCTGACGCTTCGCCCAATGCTGATCGAAGAAGCTTACGAAACTGTTGAAGCCATCGACCTCGCCTGCGATACAGGAGACTACACTGACCTAAAAAAAGAACTCGGTGATCTATTGTTACATATCCTATTCCATTCGGATTTGGCCGAAGAAGAAGGGTATTTTACGCTCGATGATGTCATACAGGCAGAATGCGAGAAGCTTATTTATCGGCATCCCCATGTGTTTTCGGACGTGAAAGTCGAAGATGCAGAACATGTTTCGCGCAACTGGGAACAGCTAAAACGCCTCGAAAAGGGCAGAAACAGTGTATTGCATGGCGTTCCCGTCTCGATGCCCGCGCTCCAGCGCGCCCAAAGAATCCAGGAGCGCGCCGCCAAAATTGGTTTCGACTGGCCAAATTCCCAAGGTGTATGGAAAAAGATACGGGAGGAGATTTCGGAGATGGAGGAAGCCGGAATCGGGGGCAAGGATGAAGGCGGAAGGCTGAAGGACGAAGGTGGGCGGAATGAGGAGTTCGGGGACCTTCTCTTCTCGCTCGTGAATCTTGCTCGCCACGAAGGATTGGATGCCGAAGGCGCACTTCGCTCCGCCACCAATAAATTCAATCGGCGGTTCCAAGGCATCGAACGGGAAGTCGAAGCCTCCGGCCGGCCATTCGACGACTTTACCCTTGAAGAATTGGATGCGATATGGGATCGGGTGAAGCGGGAGGGATAGCTTTACTCCACAATCACATTCTGTGGCGGAAGATCGAGGAGCGCGCCGGAGGGTGCAGTGAGTCGAATCTTCACGTAATACGTTCCTGGAAGCGCATTCGGGAATTCGAGCGTGCCATCAAGAATACCATTGGCCACGTAGCCGGCCATCACCCCCGGAATTTCACGACCAAGAACATCGAATACTTGAACAGCAACGCTTGCCTGGTAGAATTCCGCATGGGTCGCCGGCAACGTTAGGTCGATGGTTGCCGCACCATTGCGAACCGGATTCGGATACAACTGAAGAGAAAAGTTTTGCGGTCGGCTGAGGGCCGTATCCGGTGGCGTAACACCCGCGAGTATCGTTCCCGGCGTCGGAGGCATGTACGTCGTTGGTTTGAGTACGAGGCAATCGGGAAAAATGTTGTAGGCTGTGGCGCTGTCTGCCTTTCCGAGGCAGGTGAAGAGAATGTTGTGCCGGCCGGCAGGAAGGAAATGAATTCCCAAATCGATCGGCCCGGTCGGCAGTGGATTCGGCATCCAACCGCCGGTGTTCCCGTATCCGTCGATTCTGGCGATGCTATCGCCATCCAGGCGGATAGCGTAGCGGCCCTGATCCGGGCCAATGCTGGCGTGATAGATCATGTTGAACGTATCCGAGCGCGGCGTGGTGAAGGACAGTTCCAACTCTGCGCCGGTTAGAACGGTATCGGGCCTGAACACCACAAACATTTGTTTGCTCCACGAAGCTTCCCAAAAGTAGCTGACGTTCTCGGCATCGCAATCGCCCGGCGTTACGGTGTCCGGCGGCATCATATCCTCGAACTCATAGTCGGCGGTGCGTGTGATCGTGACGCGCAGATCCGCGGTAGCATTGCCAGAGCGTGCGCCGCGTGCGACGAGCAGATACGAATGCTCGGCGATGTATGGCATCCGCAGCAGGGTGACAAACTCGTTATTGGAGTTCGCTATCGCGGACTCACCGAGCGCAATGCTATCCAGATAAAAGTTAACGATTTCGCCTGGCTGAAATCCAATGCCCTTGACCCATAGCGAGTCACCGGCGCGAAGCGTGATTGGCAGTGTATCGACGAGCGGGCGAATAGCCGGCGAAGCCAGGACGTAGTATTTATCTGGCGCCGGTTCCCCATTGACGGAAAGGTAATAAATTCCCGCAGTCCAGGATGCGGGAACCGTGAGCGAGGTATTGAACTCGCCGGAGTCATTGGTGGTCACGCTAAGACTTCACCGGCCCGAGAACGATGGGAAGTTTCGTGCGCGGCGGGTATCCGCTGCCGGCGATCTGCCAGTTTTCACCGGCAACGAGGGTATCCCGGTTGGTCCAGAAGGGCGTCCAAAGCTTGTAATAATATCCGACGGTCCGGAAGTGATCGTAAATGTCCGTCGCATTGCCCGGCTGGAAATCGAAGTCGAACGAGTGGTCGAATTCATAGCAGTCCATATAATGGAACCGGTAGAACTGATTGACGGGATTGGTATAACCCGCGAAGGGCTGCGAAAACAGTCCGGCGGCGAACCACCATGCGCCATCGAGATAATCTTCTCCGCCAGTATATTCGATAAACTGGGCGGCGTCGGAATCGACCTGGAAGCGGGGATTCCCTTCGAGAAAGACGTTGGAGGATGGCCCGTCCATGACGCCCCACCCGAAGCCAACGTAGCGGCCACGGCCAACCGTATGAATCACCGGATGCCAGACATGGTATCGCGTCGGATTGGACTCACTGAAATCGGCGTGGAAGTATCCGTACTCATGGCGGTCGATTGGTTCCAGGTGGTACTGCACGGTGGTGATCATTCCGATGGGCGTCGAGCCTGTTCGAACGAGTTCGATTCGGGCATGAAGCGCGAAGGGCATGGGAAAGAAACTGATAAAACCCGAATCCCGATTCGCCCGCAGTTGTAGCGCCTTTACATTTGTCACGTTCACGGGACTAAGAAAGAAGTCTTTGAGTGGTACGTGGACGGAAGGGACCTGCGCTTTATCCCAATAGATATTGAGCCACAGGCTATCGAGCGCCGCAAAATCATAGGAGCTGGGACAGAACCGAAGCACTTCCAGCATGGCCGGACCGGATAGATCGGCAAGTTCCACTGAACTTCCGGGAGCGAGCGTATCCTTCCGTTCGATCGTGATGGCATCGGTATCGTGCCAGGGTGAAGCCGAACTGAGAAAGCGATTCTCTGCAACCTGCTGCATCGTGGGCGCAGAAAAAGGATGCAGTCCATCCCATGGCAGGTCCGTTTCCGGAACCTTGTGCCACTCGAACGCAAAATAGACATTCGGATTCGAAGTCTGCATGGCAAGGCGGAATCCATGGTGATACGGAATCTGATCGTCCCAAATATTCGCGCCTTCCGAGAAGGTATCCAGCGGCGGACGCATAAAGCCACGCAATTTTTGAAAGAATTCAGTATAATAGTCTTTGATAATGAGGGAATCGTTCAGGTACAGCCATAACATGCATGTGCTGTCGGGCGCGCCAAGGATGCTCCAAATATGAGTGATTACGCCGGTACCACTATCTTTGGCTACATCGGGGATATGATCCGCACTATCGATATTCCACTTAGCATCCCCGTGGAACGTCACGGCATAGGTTAGACCGGTGTCTGGTGTCGCCAGTAGGGCGATGCCGCGCGGATCGCTCATCCGGGAATAGAGATCGATCCCCTACGCGGATGCTTCCCGCGCTAACACGAGAGCCGCGGCCAGGAGGAGAAACGAGATGATATTTCGAAACATGCTCGAATGTAAAAATACGATAATAGAACGCGGAACGTTAGGGAAACAACCCTTAAGTCGCTGGTCAAAAATTTTTCCTCATCGGCCGCCATGGATTCGAGTTTACAGCAGCACCCAAAGAATTCCCACGATTACAACCGTTCCCACACTGATCCATGCCCCCATCGTCGCGGAAGGTTCCGGCGCCAGCGAGGTGATGAGGCGGTGGTGGCCGGCGGGTGCGAAGAGGGTAACCCGTCCGAGGCTATCCGGCGCGGTCGCGGTTGGGTTCCCGTCGAACGTGGCATGCCACGAGGGCCAATAGGACCGGCGAAGAAGAATGCGGCCGGGTGAACCGGCATCATATTCGATGGTATCCGAATAGGGTTCCCGATGGTCGTGAAGGAAGGTGCTCGCGCTGCCCTGCCAGACGGCCCACGTCGTATCGGTGGGAAACGGCGCGCGGAGTGCCGTGCCGAAATCGTAATACGGCCGGGACCACCGCGGTGCGTATTCCGGCGCTTCGCCCACCGGAAGCACATCGTGCCGGTGAACGTGGACGTTCGCTAATTGCAAACCCACCAATGCAATAGTTCCAATCGACCACACGACGACCATCGCAGAAGCCGGTCGCCAATGCCGGGAAAGCTTCATCGCTTCGCCTACCGTGTTCCGCTCTTCCATCCACGCAAGGGATGCCACAACAAGCAACACAATTGAGGTGCGGGAAGCAAGTTGAATGATCGTAAATGGAAAAATATGGTTGAACAAAAACTGTGAAACGAAGGGAAGCTGCACGAAGACGATAGCGAGCAGCAACCACGCCATCGCGGAACGATATGGAACCGGATATTCTCCGCCGCTCTGCCTTTGCCAATATCCTGCTAACAAAATACAAGCTCCAATGAGGGAGAGCATTGCGTAACTATTAATCATCAGGTCGCGGCCGGAAAAAACCGCGAGGAAAGGCGAGCTTAATACGACCGAAGCGGGCTGCCACAACCGGTCGAATTGCACATCATTGAAGAGCGCGCCTATTGGAAGAAGATAAAATGCCGTGAGCAGCACGGCAGCGCCCGCACCGCCAGCAAGGATAGCAAGCACACGCAGCTTCGATTTGCGCTGCGCAAGCACATACGCCCCCGCGCCTAATCCGGTGACTGCGGCAGCCGGGAGATTGCTCAACACGAGCAGAGCCAGCGCGAGCGTAAGCAACGCGCCGCCACGACGCACATCCCGCGCGTGCCGGCGTTCCATCGCAAGATCGAGACCCCAAAAAACGAACGGGACGAAAACAAGCGCGAGATGCTCCGAGAGCGCGCCGCGCACCGCGTAATCGAAAAAATGATACGGCGCGAACATATAGAGTAATGCCGCCCAAATTTCCGGGTTCCGCGCCGGATGCAGCTCCGAAGTTCCCGGCGAGGCAACCGTGAGAAGGGAACGTCTCCACCGGAGATACCCCCATGACGCAAAACCGGAACCCGCGAATGCGAGCAATCCGAGCGCTTTGCCGACCGCCGCCGCGCTCAGGTTGGGAAGAATTGCATAAATCCCGCTCGAAAGAAAAAAAGAAAGAGGCGGATAAAAATAGAAGGAGGGCGCGCCAAACCCGGCGAAGGATCCGGGCATCCACCGCGGGTACAAAATTCGCGCGTTCCACATCGAATGCCACTGGCCGATCCAAAATATTTGGCAGTAGCTGTCATAACCCGCAAATGGAAGTGTGATATTTGCGATAAGTTCGACGAATGCTGACGCCAGGAGCGCGAACAGGGCCCATTGGGCGATTTCCAGCGAAGCGCGTTGTTTCGTGGGCGAAAGACTCATCTGGTGGCTCTGCGCTTTCGACGGAAGAAAAGGATCGGGGTAAGGCCGAGCAGCGAGAAAGTTAGTAGGCTGCACCACGTTCCCAGCGTGGCGGCTGCCGGAGTTTCAAGGCGAGCCGAAACGGTGTGGGTTCCCGCCGGGGCAAGAAAACTCAACCGGCCCAGCGAATCGGGACGCGTGGCAACAAGGTTCTCATCGATCCTTACGCTCCACGCGGGCCAATAGAGTCTATGGATGATTGCGAGGCCACGTTCCGAGCTTCGGTATGTAATCCTGTCGGAATATGGAGCAGACTGGCTATGCAGAACGATCCCGGTCGGGCTCGAGAGTATCAGCCTTTGAGATGTATCCCGAAAGCCAGCCTGGAACCCGCTAAATTCGCTCCGGTAGTGTGGCGACCAGCGCGTCACATATTCGGGAGCATCACCGCGGCCAAGTGTGTAATGTTTATGTACTTGAAACCCTGCTACCTGCCCGGCGACAAGGCACGCCGCGGCAATCGACCAACCGGCAACCACCCACGAACTGCCGCTCGACAAGGAATTATTAGGACGATCCAGCCGCGCTGCCCACGCCGATGCCAACACGACCACTACTAGCAATGACAGCCGCGGCGGAAGCTGCACCATCTTGAATGGAGGAATATAATAAAATAATGGAAGCGGAATATACGGAAGTTGGAGCGCGACAATCATCGCCAACAGCCATCCTTGGCGGACATTCGACGCGTTCCGCGAATCGTAGCCCACCTCCGCTTTCATGCGCCACCAGAAAAACAAGAGTACCACCGCGCCCAAAAAACTGATGCCATTATACAGATTGATACGCAAGCCAACGCCTTGGAAGAGCGCCAACACGGCATTGCCGGTCCCGATGGACGAAGTATCCCAAATGATGCCGAGATGGACATCACGATAAAAAAGCACGATTGGCAAAAGATAGAAGGCGGTGAGCAAGGCTGCAACCGCGCAGAGGGTCGCCAGCCAGCCGAGGTTTCGTGCTGCGCGTCTCCCCGTACCGGCGAGGGCATAGACGACGAGACCCAAAAACATCGTGGCTGCCGATGGCAGACTCGTTAGGATCAGCAGAACAAGGGCCAGCAGCAGAACGGCGGAGGCCCTCCAAACTTGTTTGCCTTCAATCCAACGATCCGCGGCCCAAAACGCCAGCGGCAAAAACACGAATGCAAAATGTTCGGAGAATGCAGTTCGCGTATTGAAATCCAGAAACCGATAGGGAGCGAAGAGATACAGCATCGCTCCGAGTGAGGAACTTCGTGTGGAGAATCCTCGCGAACGGAGATACCACCACATCGTAATTCCCGAGCCTGCGAGGGTGAGGACGAAAAATAACTTTCCGATCGATAGAAGGGACGCGGCAGGCAGAAGAGCATACAGAAGGCTCGTCACCACATAGGTGAGCGGCGGATAAAAGTAAAAGGATGGCGCACCGAAGCCGCCGAATGAATTAGGAAGCCATCTTGGATAATAGATTCCCTGCTGCCACAGTGCGTGCCACGATTCGATCCAATAGAGATGGTTTGGAGTATCGTAGCCCTGAACGGGGAGCCGAACCAAACTTATAATTTCGACGAGCGCAGCGACCAGCAACGCGCCGATCGCAACACGATCGACGAGGGGGTATTGGCTCCACTTACGCATGAGGTACCAGCGGCATTGAGAACGGCGAAAGGACTGAAAGTTACCAAGCGAGCAGCCGTTCAAGCGCCGTCCGGATTTCGGGAACGCCGGGCACGACCGCCGCCATGAGCGTGGTGTTATAGGGAACCGGGCAATCCGGGACGGCCAATCGCTCGACCGGCGCATCGAGGAAGGTAAAGGCTTCCTGCGAAACGGTCGCGGCAATTTCGCCGCCGAAGCCGCACGTCCAGCCATCTTCATGGAGAAGAAGCACGCGATTGGTTTTGCGAACGGAATCGAGCACGGCTTCTTTATCCCACGGAACGATTGTTCGGAGATCGAGAATCTCAATATCCATTCCATCGCTGGCTTGCGTTGCGCGATCGACCATGGCGCCCCATGTTACGATGGTTGCTTTCGTTCCTTCTCGATGGATGCGTGCGTTTCCGAACGGAAGCGTAAAGTGATCGCCGGGATAATTCGCGCGGGCTTGCGCGGTATCCAGCAAGGCGCGATGCTCGAAGAAGAAGGTTGGGTCCTCGCCGCGAAGCGCGCTACGCAAAAGGCCGGTCGCATCCTCGCTATTCGAAGGATAGGCAACGCGCCATCCGATGGTGTGCGCGTAAATCGCTTCGCCGGAAACGGAATGCCACGGATCGCCCGTCTTTTTGCCGAAGCCGACCGGAATGCGAACGACGACGGGCGCGGAAAATTTCGAGAGGGTGCGCCATCGAATCGTTCCGCAATCGTTGATTTGCTCGGTGGCGGGATCGGCATATTTTCGGAACTGAATTTCGGGAACCGGACGCAAACCGGCCATCGCCATTCCCACGGAGCGGCCGATAATTCCTTCCTCATTCAGCGAAGTATCGAAGACGCGTTCCGTGCCAAATTTCTGCTGCAGATCGACGGTCGCGCCATGCACGCCGCCTTTCGCTCCCACATCTTCTCCAAAAATAAGCAGTTTGGGATTTGCCGCAAGTTCGGTTTCCAACACTTTTCGCACGGCATCCTGCAAATTCATCCGCGGCCCAGTCTCTTTCGGTCGCTTCCGTCCCGTGCGTCCCTGACGAAAATACATGTCGTGTAACTATTGTTGGATCCGGCGCGGGCGCAGCCAATGCGCGTTCGGCGGCCGCGCGAACATCACGCACCACTTCTTCGACCAAATTCGCCCACTCATTTTTCGAAAGAATCCCTTTCGTCAAAAAGGATTCGAGCTTCGGCAGCGGATCGTGCGATTCCTCCATGGCGCGAAGTTCCTGAGATTTATAGCTTGCGGTATCCGTGAAGGAATGCCCGGAAAGCCGGGGAACTTCTAACGCGAATCAGCGCCGGACCTTGCCATGTGCGCACATATTCCACCGCTTCGCGGATATTTTTTTCCGCTTCTTCCGGCTCATAGCCTTTGCACTCGAAAAGCTGCAGGTTCCCGAAGGCGGCGAGATTCTTCGCGATATTTCTTCCCGGCGTTTGAAAATCGCTGGTGACCGATATGCCGTAGCCATTATCTTCGATAAAAAACAGCATCGGCAGTTCGAGCGTCGTCGCGATGTTCAATGCGGCCCAGAAGCCGTTCGTCGCCGTCGAGGCATCGCCGCCCAGAGCAACGGCGATTGCACCGCGATAACTTTCATCCTTCAAAACATTGGCATAGTATCCTATCGATTGTGCCCATCCGGCGCCGGGAGAATACTGTGCGCCAACGTCTCCGGAGGCTGGGAGCACGGTGCCGCGCTCGCGGCGCGGAAGCAGATGGACGACACCGATGTCGCGCCCATCCGTCATGCCGCCGGCGCGGGCGAGCGAGCCGCGAAAGGCTTCTTCGGCCGTCAGTCCCTGCCCGAGCACAAACGGCCGGGAACGATAGTAGCAGGTCGCGCCATCATGCGGATGCGTGATAAATTCGCTTAAAATCGCTTGCGCCAAATCATGCCCGCGTGCGGAAAATTGGTAGGTAACCAAGCCCTTCGGAGCCATCTCCTGTTCTTCGATGCGATCGAGCGCGCGCGAGGTGAGCACCGTGCGCGCCACGCGGAGCCAGAAGCTGCGGGGATCCGTAATTGGGTTTGGGGTTCGGGCTATCGGGTATGGGCTATCGTTCATCGGATGGGCCGAGCGTATGAGAGAATCGGCATGATCCAATTGGATATGCGAAACTCGAATACATTCCCGCCTCCGCCGGAATACCTGACATGGATTTTGCTGTGCGTTTAGACATGCTTTTTCGTACAGGCTGAACACCGCGGCAACGGATGAGATTTCCAAAGAATTATTTTTTGAAATCCTGCCGGGGTTGTTCTGAGCCTCCAAGGGGCGAAGGTTGGGGATGATCTTATACGCCATTCATGCGTGGCGGAACTTCATTCCATGAATGGTCATATTTTTCTAAATGCATTCTCCATCATCAGAATGCTCGGGTGAAGGCCGAGGGCATCGGCCAACTGGCATAAATTTGAAAGAGTAAGGTTCATCTCTCCCCGCTCCACCGCGCCAATGTATGTTCGTTTGAAGCCGGACTTAAGTGCGAAACTCTCCTGCGAGTACCCCTTTGCTAACCGCAAAAAGCGCACATTATTACCTACGATTTTCGCCATATCCATGCCCTAATAGTGCAGGATTCGGGTTTTGCTAAAAAGTACGCCATTTGAGCATGGCGTGCAAAAAGTTCGTATATTTGTATTGAGAACTTCGCGTACGGATTTCTCAACGGCTAATTTTCTACTGCTTTTTAGTAAAAGAAAGGAATTTTTTATGGCGAAATCGAATCGCGTTCTCCGAGCGAGGCTGCTTATGCTCGGGGTGGTCCTCGGATCTATTAGTTCCACTGTCTGGGCGCAGGCTCCGTCATATGGGGGAGCACTGCTTTATAGTATGCCGTGGGAGAAAACAGTTCCCCCGGTTGATTCCACCCAGCAAGTGAACGTGCAAACCGCCTATCTCTGGCTCGATGAGGCTATGCGGGCTTACCCGGAGTATGAGATTGATTCCTTTATCAACGCGTTGAGTTGGAGCGATACGGCGAAAACCATGGCAAGCGCGTTGTATCAGATTCAGGACGATAATCCGCTAGCCTACTACATGTGGTCGGGTGATGCCATAAAGCCAAACCCCTACAAGGGAAGTCCTGGAAGAGCTGAATTCAGATTCATCAGTAGGTGCAGTCATATCGCCGCCGATACGGGACGAACTTCTTTCCTTTTGCATTCCGAGATAATCGCTGATTTGATTGTGGCCGATACCGTTTGCTACGTAGACCCGTCGGCGCTATCGGCTGCCAACGCGGTACTAGTGGACGGCACCATACTCGATGAGATCAAGGGAAGCAAGGTTCCTCTCTGCGTTGGACATGACATGAAGACTGGCCGAAAAACCCATGATCTTCCTCAAAGCCAGGTGACCGCTTGGGCAACCTATCCGGTCAAGGCCGACACCGGACAATGTCTTCAATTCGAGTATTCCCCCGAGTGGCCGAAGGTTCCTAGCGATGATGAGAGCCCCCGATTGATCGATTCGGCAGGCGGGTGGTGGGTCAAACCTGGTCGTGAGTACATCGTATTCCTCAACCTCATCGGGTTCCAGGGCGACACAGCGCGTGCCTATTTTAGCCTCTGGGCTGGCGGTGGCGGAACGAACGGCGGAATGTACCCTGTCGTCAACGGCATTGTCCAGGATCCCTGGGATGATTTCGGCTTCGGCGCGACAAATTTAACAGTCGCGAATTGGAAAGCCCATCTTCGCGCTCGAATTAACCGGCTCGTTAATCCATAACTGAGGAGGCTACTATGAAACGAGTACTAACGGTTCTTTTTTTAGCGTTACTTGGCGTTCCGGCACCAGCCTTCGGGCAAGCTGCCATTATGGGTTCCCAAAGTTCAAAACTAAATTCCCGCAAGCATTTGACTCCGTTATCAGGCCCGAGAAAGCCAGCGACCGCCACGTGTAACTTGGAGTGCTGCCAGGAAAGCTTTCCGTATGACTTCTGCAATTCCAAGGGGCAAAAGATCACGATCTGCTCGAAAGATCCGGAGAATGATCCCGCGGGCTCGCCTGCCAAAGCGTTCTTTCCTGGCTGTGTAACAATGATGAATTCGATGCCTCCGGACGGCCTCTTTATGCCGACAACCGACCCACCCCAGCTGCCGCCAATCGATGTGCAGGAACCTGACCAAAATGATCCAAATTTTGCGTATGACTA
The DNA here is from genome assembly GCA_963702215.1 of uncultured Bacteroidota bacterium. Taxonomy (GTDB): domain Bacteria; phylum Bacteroidota; class Ignavibacteria; order Palsa-1295; family Palsa-1295; genus PALSA-1295. Next base: position 1,938,921 of record OY969726.1, on the reverse strand, counting down.
TTATGTTTGGAGCGGCGCGTCCGGGCAGCTTGGCGTCGACCAGTATCAATGGAGCACCGGTCAGCCGCCAATCCCCCCGACCGTTCAGTTCGACCCTGGTATTGAGCCAATTTGTTGTTTGGACGACCCACCGGACTGTGATACCGACACCTGCGAGCAGTGGCACGCCGATGAGGATGCGTACGATGCTTATTTGGGTTCGAGCGAGCAATACTTTTCTGACGACTCGGCTTGGACCGCCAGCGCAACTGATTACGCCCAAATTTGGAACGATGCGGATGCCCAAGCCGACGCAACTGAAGCTTTGATGGAGTGGGAGAATGTGTGCGCACCCCCGGTGCAGCCTGACGGCCCAAGTTGCTGCATTCATGTATACCTAGACAATAATTCGAGGGACTTTGGAGGCACCACGAAGGCGGGGCAAACTGTTGACAACGACGGGAACGCCGGATACCCGAAATGCGGTGAATCTACATGCGCGGACCTAACGCGCTTTATCGAAATTAATATTTCAACGGCGTTTACCAACCAGGATCTTCAATCAGCTGTACCAAACGTTGCCGAATACACATACTATGCAGTGCACCCGACGGGGTTCTACACTGATCGGCAGTTCAACCCGAAGGTGTACAGTGGTTTTAGTGTAGGAAGTTTTTTCAATCTCATCCAGCATGAAATCGGTCACTTCCTTGGTCTGCATCACCCCGAGGGAGACCCCGGCCAGGGCGACTACTTTTCATGCACGAACTGCTACACCGCGAATCCCGTCTATTTCGTGACGGGAGCTTACAATCCTGACGGTTATCAAACCATTATGGCTCAGAACAACATCCAGGTAAACGAGCCCACGTTCGAGCTGACTGACGAAGATAAGTGTCAATTCCAAAAGTTATATTGCCCGGATAACGTCGATTGGGCAGCCTGCCCGGCAGGCGTAAAGGAACCGTCGGCCGTTTCGCCTGCTGGTCCGGAGGTTTATCCAAATCCGACGAACGGCGCGTGTCAGCTCAGTTTCGATGTACCCATTCGCGACTTTGTGCAAATCGCGATCTATGATGTGCTCGGAAATCGACTTCGGCTTGTTACCTCCGACTACGAAAATGCCGGAACGCGATCAATATCTTTGGGCACAGAATCGCTACCGCCAGGCCATTATGTTTGTCGGATCCGCGTTGGTGAAAATGTGACGTATCTGAATGTCGCTATTGAAAGGTAGCGTACTTGTTCTGTTTGCAAGGCAAGCCGACCCCCGCAGCGGTCGGCTTTTTAATTTTCGCTGAACGATTCGTGCGGCTGGCTGGTTCAGACTCATTGCTTTTATAAGCACCCGGATGGCTCGAAGAATGAACGCGAGAATTGTATTTTGTATTCTGATTTCGTTCGTATTGCGCTCTTCTGCGCAGGCACAATGGACAAAGGTCTTCGGTCCCGCAGGCGGTGATGTCGAAGCGATTGCCTCGGATGCCGGCCACGTTTATGCCGGAACCGATAGCGGCGTTTATGTTTCGAATAACAATGGCGATACCTGGACGCAGGAACTTACCGACCTGACGGATTCGGAGATTTTCTCACTTGCCGTCACGCCCAATGGAACGATTCTCGCCGGAACGGAGGGCGGCGGGATTTCTCGTTCGACGGATTTCGGCACGAGCTGGTCCGGCGCGAATACGGGTATTCCAAGCGGTTCCAATATCCTTTCAGTTGCCAGCGATGGGCACGGCAATATTTTTGCCGGACATTCCACCGAGGGAGTATTTTATTCCTCGGACGATGGATTGAGTTGGACGGCCCGAAATTCTTCGATGGAGAATGCGGCTATCTTCTCGCTGACGGTCGCACCTGATGGAACGGTCTATGCGGGCAGTAAGCAGTTTATCTTCTCCTCGACGGACGAGGGCGAGCATTGGGATACTTCCGAGAATGTCGGGCTGTCTTTCGATGAAGTGCTGGCGCTTGCCGCGGATTCCTCGGGCAATATTTTTGCAGGCACTCTTCAATCGGGCAGGCTGTGGCTGCCGGTTGGAACGACGCAATGGCAGTCCACGACGCCAGTTGCTGTAAGTTCCGATGAGCAGGTGCATGCGCTCGCTGCCGTGAGCGGCCGCGTGTTTATGGGGATGTTTGGCGCCGGCATTGAACAAACCGGCGATCTTGGTTCTACGTGGACCAATTTCTCCGGCGGGCTGACGGATCTCCACGTGTATGCGCTCACGGTTGCGCCATCGGGCTCTCTCTTTGCGGGAACATTTCTGGGGGAAGTATTTCGCGCTAATCTTGGGCTATCCGTCGGGCGTGAACGTTCCAGTGGAAGCGATCTCGCGATTTGGCCGCAGCCGTTTGGCAACCGCGCAAGCATTTCGTTCCGATTGGATCGCGCGGAGCCAGTTCGGTTAGTTGTGTTGGATGCGCTTGGCCGGGAAGTGGAATCCGTTGACGGTGGCACGATGTCGAGCGGTGCGTGCAATCTCACGTTCGATGCTTCGCGTATCCCCAACGGAGCCTGTTATATTCTCCTTCGAACCCCGTCGAAAGATTTGGGCGTTCCCGGCCTTTGTCTTCATTAGAATCGGCGTTCAGGCGTGTTGTGGCTTCGAAACGGGTAATGATTGCGAATCAATAAATTGACGAACTCATAACGTCAAATTCGAAACGCGGGCTGCTCAAATCCCATTATACATGGCGCGTCGATTCTCGGCGCATTTCTTTGGATCACTACTCACTATTTCCTCGAACAATTACTATGCGAAAAATCAGTTTAACATTGGCATGTGCCGTTCTCGCGTTTGCTGCGATCGCGCCGAATGCTTCCCACGCGCAGGACATGACCGGCGCCGGCTCGACCTTCATCAATCCCATCATGACCAAATGGGTCTATGATTATCAGAAGAAAGCGGGCGTCAATGTCAACTACCAATCGGTTGGCTCCGGCGCCGGAATCAATAACCTGATCGATGGCACGATCGACTTCGCCGGCAGCGATGCCCCGATGAACTCCGATGAACTTGGCCGCGCCAAAGGGCCTGTCATCCATCTTCCTGCGGTCGTTGGCGCAGTTGCTATTTCTTACAACCTTCCCGGCATTGGGACCGGCCTGGGATTCGGGCCATCGGAGCTTGCCGATATTTTTCTTGGCAAGATTAAATACTGGGATGATCCCCGCTTGGTTGCGCGCAATCCCGGCAAGAAACTGCCGCACGAGATGATCTTCACCGTTCACCGTTCCGATGGATCGGGAACGACGGCGATCATGACCTCGTACCTTGCGAAGGTGAGCCCGCAATGGAACTCGGAAGTGGGCAGTGGCAAAGTAGTCAAATGGCCGAATGGCTTGGGTGGCAAAGGCAATGAAGGGGTGGCCGGAGTTCTGAAAGAGCACCCCTACTCCATCGGCTACGTCGAACTTGCCTATGCACAAGAAAACAAGCTCCCCTTCGCCGCGATTGACAATGGCGATGGAAAATACACCTACCCCAGCGCCGAAACGGCGATGGAAGCGGCACAATCCAGCGAGATCCCCGATAATCTCTGCACGATGATCACCAATGCTCCGAAAGGCTACCCGATCACCGGCATGAGCTGGATCATAGTTTATCAGCATAGCCCGAAGGCCGACATGCTCAAAAAATTCCTGAAGTATGTTCTTACCACCGGCCAGAACGATACGAAAGCTCTGTGGTATGCCAAAGTGCCGCAGAACATTGTATCCCGCGAGCTCAAGCTCATCAACACCATCGACTAAAGTTACTCCTGGTGTTATTCTCACAGCCGCAGCCGCTGAGAAACCGGCGCTGCTGCTGTAACTATTGTAGCCGTTACCTGAAGGTCACGGCTACAAGCAGCACTGCAATCAAAACGCTTCGAGAATGGCGAGATACAGCCCGTGCGAATCGGTGCCGATGCCATAATCCAGCCGGGCATTCAAATGCTCGGCGGGAATAACGAGCAGCCGAAGCCCCGCGCCGAACGAAGGATGGATGCCGCCCCAGGTGAAATCCGAAAGGACGTGACCGACTTCGCCAGCCCCGGCAAAGACATCGCCGCCGAAGCGCCACCAGATTGGGAACCGGTATTCGGCTTGCAGCAGGCCGAGATCGTTATCGCGGAACCGGCCCTGATAATATCCGCGCAATTTCGAATCGCCGCCCAATTCCGCCATTTCATAGAATGGAACTAATCCGTTGGCGAGCACGCCATAAAATTGCGCGGCGAACGTTGATTCGTGGTAACGGGAACGAACTTCCGCGCATCGAGCGTGTAGCGGCTGAAGGTGTAATCGCTTCCCAGCGTACGCCCGTAATATTCGGCGTCGAAGGATTCGTAGTCCCCGGACTGCGTCGAGTAGATGTTGTCGCGTGTATCGTAAATGACGATAACTCCCGCGCCGCTCGAATAGCCGCCCGTCGCGCCCGGGACAAGGTCGCTCGCAATGAGCCCGGTGTCGTTGATAGTAGAGAGCACTTTATCGTATCGGAATTCCCCTTCGATGCCCGCGTTCAGGCCGTCGCCAATTTGGGTACGAACTAATTTTCGAATCGCATAAAATTCGAGGCCACGATAGAGCGGCGTGTAATTATCGACTCGATCGGGTGGGCTGTAATTTCCGTCACCATAAAAGTCGATCGGGATTTGTTGATAGTGGAAGCCGCCATTGATGAGGTACGCATCGCGCGGGAAGTAAAGATTATAATCGACCCCGAGCAACAACTGACTATTCTGGGAATATCGCACTCCGGCCGAGACATCTGAGGGACGCGTCAGATGCTCGCTCGTATCGGAACCAAGATGGAAATAATACAGTCCGACGAGCCCGCCCTCCCAGCGAGTTTCGGGCGCGTACTTAATGTAAGGCGCGCCCGCAAAACCGCGCTTCGAAAACGAATTCGCCGGCGCTGTAAACGGGCTGAGCAACCACGATCCTTTCTTTTGGGAAGCCGTAGTATCCGCTATGTGGGACGTATCGATCTGCGCAAAAACCTGCGATGAGGCAAATAATAAAAATGCCCCAACCAGAAAAAGCGCTTTCCCAACGGTATGATTTATGTTGAGCTTCATGCCAATTACTTTTCTTCCAACTATTGATAATGAAGACTCTAATATCGTGCCCTTTGAAAGCCCATCCATTTAAATTCGTTGCCTTCGCGGGTTTGCTCACGATTTTAGCTCCCTCGGCCATCCTCGCTCAGGGACCTCAAGGAAAATCATTCGGCTTTGGGATCATTCTCGGGACGCCGCTGGGCGCGACGGTTAAGCTATGGACAGCCTCGGATCAGGCCTTTGTCGGCGATATCGGCGCTTCGTATTTTGGCCCGCTACGCGTCCAGGCCGATTATATATGGCATTTCGACGTCTTCCACAGCTCTATCGTAAAAATGTACTCCGGGCCGGGCCTTGCGCTTGCCTTCGGCCAAGCGGAACCGCACGGCCCATTCTATGACAACCGTTTCTTCGACGATGAGCCCGGAGCCACACACCTGGGCGTTGGGGCGCGGGTAATCGTAGGGCTAAATATTATTCCGCGCCGTACGCCGGTCGAGATCTTTGCCGAATTGGGGCCGCTGATTGCATTCGTTCCAAACGTTGGTGTCGGCCTCGATGGTGGGATCGGAATACGGTTTTATCCGTAACGTCAAAGAGCAATCATTCCCGATCCCAGAAATACGAGGGCGAGGCCCTGCGCGAGCAACGCGAATTCGAATTCCCAGCCGGGACCATCAGGTTTGGTGAAGCCATCGTTGCGCCGGACAAGATAAATCGCGGATGCCATATCGACGGCGAGTAAAAATCCCACGATGGGAACGAGCAGCCCCAGCACCAGCAGCACCGGCCCGGCCGTTTCGAGAACTGCGACGAGCCATGCCGCGAGAACCGGAGACGGAACTGCTTTGGATTTCAGAAAGGCGCTGAATCCCTTTGGGCCGTGCATGACGCCGTTTGGATTCAGCTTCGGCCAGCCATGTACCCAAAAAATTCCGGCAAGTTCGAAGCGTATAAGCAAAATGCCGAGATCGCCTATCGTCGTGTCCGTGGTTATCATTTATGGGGTATTGCATAGCGAAAAGTGTGCCGCGGATACTACATTTGCGGAGCACAATCATCATGCCCGGTGTTTAAGGCCAATTACTCATGAGCAGCTTTCACAATTTCACTTTCCGCGACGCGGCGCTCGCGCCGATTTGGGAAAAAATCCGCTCGGGCGAGCGGCTTTCCAAAGAAGACGGCCTCACGCTTTATGCTTCGCCCGATCTCATCGGCGTGGGCCGCATGGCTAATGCCGTAGCCCGAGAAAAATCGGGCGATTCTGTCTATTTCGTGCTCAACCGCAAACTTGAGCCGACGAACATTTGCGTGCTTTCCTGCAAGTTCTGCGATTTTGCGGTAAAGCCCGATTCGCCCGAAGCCTACGAGATGACGATCGCTGAAATGCTTTCGAAGCTGCGGCCCGATTTGCACGAGGTTCACATCACCGGCGGCTTGCATCCCAAATGGCCGTGGGAATTTTATCTCGATATGGTGCGCCAGATCAAGACGAATTTTCCGAATGTGGATGTAAAGGCATTCACCGCCGTGGAGATAGATTTCTTTTCCAAGAAATTCAAGAAATCGCACGAACAGGTGCTGCGGGAACTTTGGGAAGCTGGCCTTCGCACCATGCCCGGCGGCGGCGCGGAAGTATTTTCCGAGCGCGTGCGGAAGCATCTCTTCCATCAGAAAATCGGCGCCAAAACGTGGTTCGAAGTTCACCGCACCGCGCACCGGTTGGGCATCAATTCTAACGTGACGATGCTCTATGGCCATATCGAGACGATCGAAGAACGCATCGAACACATGCTCCGCGTCCGCGAATGCCAGGATGAGACGCACGGATTTCTCTCCTTCATTCCGCTCGCGTTTCAGCCCGGCGACACGGGAATTAAAACGCGAAACGATTTTACGAGCGCGATCGACGATCTTAAGACTATTGCCGTCTCACGCCTCATGCTCGATAACGTTCCGCACATCAAAGCCTATTGGGTGATGCTGACGGCGGAGGTGGCGACCATCGCTTTGAACTTTGGTGCGGACGATATGGATGGCACCGTTGGCGAAGAGCGCATCGCGCACGATGCCGGCGCGATCAGCCCGATGGAACTCGCGAAGAGCAAGCTCATTTCGATCATTCACGATGCCGGCAAGCTGCCGGTCGAGCGCGATGTGTGGTATAATCCACTCGCGATCTATCCGAAGAAGGAATGGTCGGTCGTAAGCAAAATGCCGTATCTCAACTCGGTGCCGTTTTATAATTCATTCCCGGATTATTCGAATGTGGTGAAACTTGCTCCACTCGCGCCGCGCGTATTTGGCACACTCGCGGAGCTAGGGAGTGTGGCGGCTGGGCCCATGTCGCTACGCGATTACATGACGCTGAGTGACGATTTCGAAAAACTCGATTACGGCGTCGCCGTAAAAGGCAAGGCGAATTCCGTGCTTCTATTTAGCAAATACGATTGGCGCGAACTAGAGGGAAAGCGGATTGCCATCACTTCGGAGACTTCCACCAGCGTGGAACTGTTGCGCGTCTTATTAGAGAAGCGCTTTGGACTTGCGGATTATTCGTTCCATCGGACCGATCCGACCGATCAGTCCTATGAAAAATTTGATGGAGTTTTGCTAATTGGCGATAAGGCCTTAGATGCAGCCTACGGCGGCGGCATCCCCGGCTACGAAAAAGTTTTCGATCTCGCGGAAGAATGGTGTGCGTGGAAGGAAATGCCATTCGTCTTCGCCGTGTGGGCCATTCGGAAGAACACACCGGAAATGGCACGGAACGAAATTATTCATTCGCTCGAACGATCGCTGGAAAATGCGAAGGATCATTTCGGCGAGTTAGGCCGCGAACACGGCGCGCGTTTAGGAATGAGCGAAGCGGAAGTGGCCGATTATCTCTCGCAATTCCGCTACCGTTTCACGCTCGAAGAGCACGCGGCGATGGCGGAGTTCGAGATGGAATATGAATCTTTACCCGCTCCGTCGTTGCGAGCGGAACGAAGTGGAGCGAAGCAATCCCCACGAGAGGGGATTGCTTCGTCGAACGGCTCCGCTGTCGCTACGCCGTTCTCCTCGCAATGACAGCACAAGTAATGCTTTTATCTCTTAACGACAAAATAAATTCCTCCGAACGCCTCACCCGCGAAGAGGGCCTCTGGCTCCTCCAAAACGCCTCGCTCCTCGATCTCGCGGAGCTGGCGGAAGCCGTGCGTTATAGAATAAATCCCGAGCGGCGCGTAACGTTCGTCATCGACTCGAACCCGAATTACACGAACATCTGCAACATCGACTGCATCTTCTGCGCGTTCTACCGGCATGACGGCGATAAAGATGCGTACACTTACACGGTCGATGAAATGATCGCGCGCTTCAAAGCTGCGGCCAAGCGCGGCGTGCGGACGGTGCTCCTGCAAGGCGGTGTTAATCCCGCGATTCCGTTCGAATATTATTTAGACATGGTTCGCCGCACCCGCGAGGAAGTTCCCGAGATTCATCCGCACTTTTTTTCGACCAGCGAAATTATTGGAATGAGCAATGTATCCGGACTTTCGATTCCGGAAGTATTGTTGGAACTAAAAAAGGCTGGACTCAATTCCATTCCCGGCGGCGGCGCGGAAATTCTCAGCGATAAAGTTAAAAGAAAAATATCCAGCAAAAAAGGCACGAGCGCCGATTGGCTTTCGGTCATGCGCGAAGCTCATAAACTCGGGTACAAAACCACTGCGACGATGATGTACGGCCATTTGGAAAAAGATGAGGACATCATCGAGCATCTTTCCGTCATTCGCGATTTGCAGGATGAATATCACGGCTTTACCGCTTATATTCCCTGGAGCTTCAAGCCGGGCAATACGCCGCTCGAAAAAATCATTCCCCATTACGCGACGGGAACCCGCTATCTGCAAATGATCGCCATTGCGCGAATATTTTTGGATAACTTCCCACACATTCAGGCGAGCTGGTTCTCGGAAGGAAAAAAGATCGGGCAGATCGCGCTTAACTTTGGCGCCGATGATTTCGGCGGCGTGCTGGAAGAGGAGAACGTTCACGCCTCTGCCAATTTCGTTCACACCACCTCGGTGAAGGAAACGGTCGATCTCATTCGCAGCGCGGGCTACACCCCGGCCGAACGCACCACGCTCTACGACATCATCGCCGAATATGGCGAGGGCGAGTATCCCCAAGCCGCGATCGACTCCGCGCGACTGGATTACCATTTGGGCGCGAGCGAAATTTTAACACAGCTTCCGATCGTTGATCTCGAACCTGCCTAACCATAGATGCAGAAATCTCTCCCTGTTATATTATGCCTCTGTGCTTTCTTGCTCGCCGCATGCAGCAAGTCGAGCAGTCCAACCGCGCCCACGAGCACGCCGCAGACGGTGTTCGATACCACGCAGTTCCCAACGAACGAGTATTTCGCCGTCAACGGGTTGCCGTCGCTCGATGGATGGGTATTTCATCCCTCCATTCCTGGCGACACGATTACGTTCGATAATGTTGTGCCTCCGGGAAGCCCGGTTGATTGGTCGATCACGCTGCGCAAGAGCGATGTGCCGCCCATCACGAATAACGTTACGAAAAGTTTTATTCACTGCACGAGCGGGATTTATTCCTTTACCGTTTGGTTGCGTATCAAGAAGGTGCTCGATTCTGCCATGGGCTACAATCCCATCGGTTGGATTGGGATCCTGAAGCAAAGCGGCGGCTCGATTGACACTACGAGCATTTCCAGCGGCGACAGTACCGGATGGAACCCCGTGACCGTTCTCGATACGCTCTCGCTCCTGCCAACAGATACCGTTACGCTTATGATCGCATCCGGAATGTGCGACAGCAGTTGCCACGGCAATCCTTATTGGTACGACAACATCACGTTCAAAAAACTTCCGTAATTATCGATCGCCGGTTCCCAATATGCTTAAATTGTTTCTTGGCTGTTCTTTCCTTGCGGCTTTTGCTCTCGCGTCGTGCAAAAGCAATACAAGCACGCAGCCCAATAGCGCGGATACGCTCCAGCCGAAATCGGACACCACCTTTTTCCTGAAGAATTTGACTTGGGATTCCACGGGAACCCACGGCTGGAATGGCTGGACATTCCATCGCCCCACCTCCGGTATGTTGGACACCATCGACTATGAGCAGGACGCGCCGCCTGGTGGCGGAACCTGGGGTTTTAAGATGCACTCGGTCGATTATCCCACGCAATCGGTTAATATTACGCGGAGCTTCACCAACCTCAGTTCCGGTGTGTATGAATTTTCGCTGTGGTCTCACACGAAATATGTGTATGCCGATAGTGTCTTTCATCCGGCGTGGATGTCTGTCACCAAAGTGAGCGGGGGGATATCGAGTACAGTGACCGATTCCCTCGCGGGCAGCCTAACCTGGGTTCCCCAATCCATGTTCGATACGCTTTCGCTCGTTCCCACCGATACTGTGACTCTCGAAGTATCGTCCGGTTTGGCGATCACGCACGGCGATCCTACGACAGTCGATCTGTTCACGTTCGCGAAATTGCCGTGAGTGCTGAATAGGTCGCTGCTTGTCCCGCTGCGCAATCGCCTGCCCTTTATGAGGCATTTGGGCTCATTTTACGGTCCCCACTTGACTTTTCGTCCAAAATTTACGATATTAGCAACATGCTATATTCTCTAAGACCATGAAATATCCCAAAATTTCGATCCTGTTATTGTTCTTCGCAATTCCCGCGTTCTGGTTCCCGGCCGGCCGCGCATTCCTTCGAGCGCCATATCAGCATGAAGGGGTTCGACGGAACCGTGTGCCTTACGGAACTAAAGAACGATAACGTCGAGGTCCGAATTCATACGTGGTTCGATACGCGCGATACTGTGCGCGGTGCCCATCTTGCGCTGGTGTACGCACACGGCGTTAGGGAACGAATGTTCTTCGGACATTTTGGCGAATCGCCGGTTCCCATGCTTGTGTTCGCCGTGAGCGATGCGGAGGATCCCAACGAATCCCGTGTGGTTGCGTTTCAGGTTATGAGTTCTGGCGCGCTCATCGGCCAGCAGGTCTCGGTGGATGAGAGCATCACGCATGGGCATTCGGATGACGTTACGAGCGGACAATATGCGCTCACGGGAATCGACGGAAAAGTGGGAGCGATCTATTCGGTTGCTTCACAAATTGCGCGATTCGAAGGATATTTCGTGACCTACGAAAAGCTTCGCGTTCGCCAGTGGGATCCGGCGATAAGTTCCTTCCTCGAAACCGATTGCGGCTTCCTTCGGGATCGCGATGGCCGCCTCCTGCAATCTGCCCGCTTCGATGCCTGGAGCGACGACGAGCGATGGGATGCGTTCGCCGCGAATGTGGAAGCAAGCGCGCCGAAGATGATGAGCGGAGAGGCAGTACCGAAGGTGATTCCCGCGCGGGCGGAAAAATAATGGTGCTTAAAGTGGCATGAGTATTTTTTGAGTAGTCAACGGTTGTAACTTTCGGCCCGCAGAGGTGTTTTATCCATAGAAAACAACAAACAAAACCTTATGAAGCACCTCAAGCGCACATTACCAGCACTCCTTTTAAGTGCACTCGGATTCGTTAGTTGCCGTACCAGCACCGACCCAAATACTGGGATACCACCCGGAATGAGGGCAACTATCAACGGAAACCTATGGATAGCCGATACCACAGAGGTTATCCAAAGTGGTACTTGCATAGTCCTAATGGGCTGGTCGGGCTCAGGATCCGATTCTAAATTCATCAGTATTTCCTTAGCCTCTTCGCAAGCCGCGCCGGATTCATGCCCTCCAAATGGCGACTACCGTCAAGGTTCCAATGAACTAATTACGCCGTATGGTTCGCTTTTCCTGGCGAGTCGGACTCCTTCGAATTTGCAAGGAACTTTCAGCTTTCAGCGCGGCGTATTGCGCATCAGTGATTCTACCGCACTAGTAACCGATGGGGAATTTAATTTAAATATGAAGAATTAGTGCTGTCAATATAAGTTGATTGCATCCACTTCGGGTATAATTCCTGCTTCCGCCCCCATGCGGAACAAATACTCCAGCGCCTGTTTGCCGCGCTCGCCCATGTCGATGGTTACATCGTTGACGTACATTTTCACGAACTTCGCGCCGGTGGCATGATCGATGCCGCGCCCCCATTGCAGCGCGTATTCCACCGAATCCTTCTCGTTCTCGTATGCCGCTTTGATGGAATCGCGCAACGCCTGTGAAACTTTCCGCGCCATGTCCTCGCCCAAGTCCTTGCGGACGCAATCGAGGCCAAGCGGAAGTGGCAAGCCGCCGGTTTTGTCGTTCCAGATCTCGCCAAAATCGGCGAGCTTGTTCAAGCCATATTCCTGCCAGGTAATTTGTCCTTCGTGGATCAGCAATCCGGCATCGACTTTACCATTAAGCACGGCATCGATGATCTCATCGAAAGACATCTCGACGGATTTCACGTTGCCAAACCACGAGCGCAATAAAAGATTTGCTGTCGTTAGTTTTCCTGGCTGGGCGATGACGGCGCCGCCATCCGATTCAAGTTCGCGGAGTGATTTATATTTCTTCGAAACGATGATCGGCCCATAGCCTTCGCCCATCGAGGCGCCGGTTTTCATAATCCAGTATTTATCGGCGACGTATGGATAGGCGTGGGCGCTGATCGCGGTAACAGGAAGCTCCCCTGTCATAGCCCGAACGTTGAGCGATTGGATATCATCGAGCACGTGGTCGATCTCATATCCGGGAATGGTAACCAAATTCTCGGCGAAGCCATAGAACATGAAGGCATCGTCGGGGTCGGGGGAGTGGCCGATTTGTAATTTCACGGGTGCGCAAACGATAGCGGAGGTTGCCCGAGTTCAAACAATTTCTTCGAGCAAGAGGAGCGGAGCGGATTATTTTTTGGTTATGCTGAGACGGACATGTGGTTCATCGTATCCATTCTTATCCTGGTTTGGCTGATCGGCTATATCACCTTCGGCGCGGCGGCTTATTGGGTAGATACGCTGCTCGTGGCCGCGCTCGTCCTCATCGTAATTACCTTCCTTCGCGGACGCCGCAACTCTACTGGCGGATAACCCGCAAATTGTAACACCCCTCGCCGGTTCGCACCGCGACTGCATAAACACCCGCGGCCTCCGGCAGCGCCAGTGAAATGGGAACATCTTGCACCATGTTCGTGATCGACATGCTTCGCGGGGTGCCGAGCATATCGAAAACCGTAATCGTTACGCGCCCCAGATCGGCGGAGGACGAAAGCCAAACGTTCCCGGTGGCGGGATTGGGATAGAGCGCGAGGCGGTTCGGCGCGGTGGGGATTTCCGCCACGCCGCTTGCTTCGCCCAGGTTTTTGATGTCCCAATGGCTGTCTTCATTTTCAGAAACGCACAGGCCCTGAGGCTCGCCATTGATGAAAATTACGAATCGAGGAAGTTCCACCCACGTGGTCGCAAGCAGGGAATTCACCGGCTCGAACATCGCCGTGCCTAATGCGAGCGGGCTCGTGGCCAACGCCCCGGAAAGCTTCTGAATGGCGAAGCTCGCACTATCACTGCCCGCGTTCAGTGCAGAAAGCGACCATCCCGCCGGAGGCGAATACGACGAAAACACGGCGACCGTTGAATCCCACGTATAAGTTCCCTCGATCCTTGTGATCGAAGGCCACAACGAATCCACGTTGAAGGAAGGATCGAGATCGACCGAAAGCGGCAGCGAGGCCAGTGCGCCCGCATACGCCGAAGCGCTTGCGCGGTGCAGTTCCGCCGGCTTGCTCGTGAGCGGCGAAGAGCGGCCCACCAATTCGATCGTGGTATCCCGCGCGCCGGTGCCAAGATCGTAGCGAAGGTGGAGTTCCGCCGAATCATTGGAATGCGTGGAACTATACTCGATTGCAATACTATCCGTGGCTTCGAGGGTGCGCGGCAGCGAACGCGAATCTGAAATGAGGAATGCGGAGGAACCCGTCACCCACGCAGAATTGAGCGCGCCGCTTGGCGTGCCGCAACCGTTAAGCTGGAGTGCGACCGCGGCTGCGGCCGGTGCGCCGCAGCCGCTTTCCTGAAAGCTTATCCGCGTCGACGGGATGGAGAGCGCGATCGCTGCGCCTTCGGGCAAACGCACCGGCTGGCCGCCGCTATTTACGGTGCGCCAGAGGCGGGAGGCGCTATCCATGACGAGGACCACGTTGTTCGTAACCGCGGCGATAGTTCGCGTATCGAATTCCTCTGACGGGCCGCCGATGGATTGCCACGTCGCGCCGCGATCGGTGGAGCGCAGCACGCCGTTGCCGCCATTGGGAACCGTTCCAAGGTAGAGCACATTCGTTCGGCTCGCCATCGCGCCGTTATAATAATCGAGCGGAACCGTTCCCGCGGCTTGCCAGGAAAGGCCCGCGTCCGTCGTAAGATCCACGCGCGTCATGCCATCGCTGCGGGCGACCGTGTTTTCATTGACGACGTACAGCCGGTTTGCATCGCACGAATCCACGGAAAGGGTATTGCTATCGCCATCGGTGTTCGTACTGTTGCTGGACCAGGTCTGTCCGCCATCCGTCGATCGATTGATCCAGCCCTCGTTGCCCGTGTAGGAAAGAACATAGAGCGTCTTATCTCTCGCGATCCCAAGACAGAGGGAACCTGTTGCGAACGCGGAGGTCGGGATGCTTTCTCGCCACGTAACACCGGCATCGGTGCTGAAGAAGATTGCGGTGGTGCTATAATCCAGCGCGATCAGGTTCGAATCGGAACCGTTAAAGGCCACCTGATTATAGATGGTCTGGGTATTCGTGTAGTCCGGGAAATCGTTGAACCACGTCGCACCGGCATCCGTGGTATAAAACGTTCCGCTGCCCCAGGTTCCCACGAACACGTGCGCGGAATCGCACACGGCGATGTCCGTAATGCCGAAGGAGGTTGGGAACGATGTAACCGGCTGCCACGTCGCGCCGGTATCGGTGGAACGATAGAGCCCCCAGGTTCCCGCCCACGCGAAGCGCCCGCTGGCCCGCAGGGCGCCAATGTGCTGCGAGGGGTGGGGCAGCGGCGGACCCGGAGCCTGCTGCCACTGCGCGCGAAGCGACCGCGTGCCGAAAAACAACGCCGCAACGGCGACCGCGCCGAAGCCGAAAAGGCGAAGACCAAAACGGAAGTTCGAAGCCATTATCGTTCCTCGATGACCGCGAGCGTTCGCACGCCCGCGGCCGATTGAATGCGCATCCTGTAAACACCTGCTGCGCTCGGAAGTAACACCTCCAGCGGAACTCCGTTCGCGATTGTTCCATGAATTTCGCCGCGGTTCGCGCCGAGCATGTCGTAAATATCGACGGTCACGGCGCCCACCGTCTCATCCGATGAAATCCACACGCTGCCGGTGGCGGGATTGGGCCGCACGCCGAGCACCGGTTCCCGTTCAAGATGCACGAGCTGCGAAAGAATCGGAATGCCGCAGCCTTTCGGAGCAAAAATCGTGCTCGTGGCAGCCGGAGCGGAACTATATTCGCACGGTGAAATGGCGGTGAGAATATCCAGCGAATCGAATGTGGCGTGCGCATCCTCATTCGAATCGCTGAAGACGTTGAACTTCGCATAGCCCGCCACCACGCCCGGCGCCGCTCCAGCAATGTGCAGCATTGAGCGGCCCGGCCACTGCCCGCCCGCAACATCCAGCGTCGCGCCCGTTGGCGAGAACGTTCCCAAATAATCCACCGAGCCATCGTAGTGCAGGATGAGATTCACATCCTCCGGTCGAGTGAGGCCGTTAATCGTAATGGGAACCACAACGGTGGCGCCGAGGGTGTCGGTTTTTACGTCTTGAGTTGAAATCGCCGTGGCATTTGGATTAATGTTCACGTAACCGGCGAGTTGGACGGTGTCACTGGAACCATCATCGAGGATGAGAATGAGTTGGGCATGTTGCGGGCCTTGCTTGACACCATGCAATGTAACTGAGATCGAATCGTACGAGAGATTGCTGATGCCGAAACTTGAAGCATCCGAGCCACTGATTAACCAGCCTGAAACAGAGCCGGATAGAAATATGCACCCACTCCGCTTAAATACGATTGTTCGAGTAAGACTATCACATAAAAGAGTATCGGTAGCAAATAGTAACTTAGGTGAAACGGAAAATACCGAAGACGGATATGTTGAGAAAACAGAGTCGCCTCCGCTATTATCGGTTCGCCAAACATTTCCAACATAATCGACGCCAAGTATAACATTATCGCTTAGAGCGGCAATAAGTCGGGTGTCAGCGTACGCTGATGGGCCACCAATGGCACTCCAGCTCTTCCCTTTGTCGGTCGAGCGAAATACACCGTTAGAAACCGATTGGCAAAATACAGCGGTCGGTCCTTCGGCTATAGAGCCAGTGAAGAATGGCTCTGGTTGAGTAATCATAGTCTGCCATGTATCACCACGGTCAGTTGAGAGAAATATTTTCGAGAATTGGTCAGTCTGACTAGCGTAATCCTCGTGGCTTAGATAAATCATATTTGGATTACACGAATCAATTGCAAAAGAATACGAGTCCCAATCTATCCCTGCTTTGCCTTGTTGCCATGTTATCCCAAAGTCACTGCTCGTAAAAATAAAACCTCCGCTCTTATCGCCTCTAAATTGATAAATCGTTCCCGCCTTATACCTGATGCAAAAGGAGTATTTTTTTTGAGAAGGCAACTCACTCCAACTGCCACCTCCATTCGATGTAACACCAACCGAATTCAATCCACCAGCGAGCGCAATGTTATCAACCCCATTTAGAAAGCAATTGCTTACTGAAGGCTTGTTCAGGTCTTGCCAACTTGCCCCAGCATCGCTTGTAATCCACGTCTCATTAACGCCAGACAAGAGACCTACATTCGGGCTAAAAAATTGTACGTCTTGATCATAGGTTGAACCGGGCGAATTTGGCAACGCTTTTGTGGACCATGTAATGCCAGAGTCTTCAGACTCATATAAATTATTATTAGCTACAATCCAAACAATACCATTCGTAAAGCTCATTGCACCGAATGGCAAAGTAAATTGGGTCAGCATCGGCGCCACAATCCTCCATTGCCCGCGCGCTCCGCCCGCCGCGAGCGAGAACAGCGCGACCGCCATCCAAAGCGTTTTTCGAGAGTAATTGCCCATTCGCGTGCAATAATAGTTTTCAATATACGAAGAATTTCGGGCGGGCTGGTGAAAAGCAGGAATTGCATAGGCGTCAGTGGCTCAGGCGTTCTCGCCTGAGTTGGCGGACTTTTAGTCCGCTCCCAAACGCAGCAGGCGACCGGACTAAAAGTCCGCCTCACAGCCGAGAACGGCTGTGCTACTCCAAGATTTTCGGATTTCAAAACCTTCCCAAATTTTCGTCGTATATTGCATTTGCTTTAATGGGCACCCATCTCAATTTGGAATAAAAAAAATGCGAATTTAGGCAACACGATTCTTTCATACAGGGCGGGAACTATGAATTACAAATTCAAAAAAAAGTCTCTAAGTCTAATGATTTCAACGATCGGCCCAAACATGAGACGCTTTGCTAAACGAAATATAAGATGAACTACGTAGCGCGCCAGCCCGGCGTCATTTCACCACCGCCCGGCCCCTTCATTCTTAAGGAGGGGGAGAAGCCGCCCGTGCTCGTCGTGCTGCATGGCTACGGCACGGACGAATACGATTTGCTTCCCATCGCGGAAAAAGTCGCGGACGGGAAATTCCTCATTGTCAGCCTTCAGGGACCGATCGAGCTATCGCACGGAGGCCATGCGTGGTATGATCTGCTGCAAACGCCGGATGGAATCATTCCCGACGATGTTTCGCGCCACGCGAGCGAGGAGCAATTGCTTGCAGCACTGCCCGGCATCATCGAGCGCGAAGGCGGCGATGCGTCTCGCGTCGTATTTCTGGGATTTAGCCAGGGCGCGGCGGTAATTTATTCAATCCTCGCGATTTACGACCTAAAAGATTATCGTATAGGTCCAATTGCTTCCATTAATATGTCGGGCTACTTGCCGCGCGATATTTTCGAGGCGCTTTCGGAGAAGCAATTCAACGTGCATGATCGATCATCCTCTGGGTTCCCATTTTTTATCTGCCACGGGGAGTATGACGAATTGATTCCGCCGCAGGCGTTGCCGGAAGCGGAAGAATGGCTGGGGAAACAAGGCGCGAATGTAATCGCGAAGATGTATCCCGTTGGGCACGGCGTATTGCCGGAGACGGTGGAGGAAATTCGCCGATGGCTGTCTGAACTATGATTTATGTGATTTTTTTGATTGGAAGATGATTAAGGAAACTCAATATGTCATTCCGAGCGGAGCAATGATTCCCAAAGGGAATTATTGCTTCGCTCTGAATTGCTTCGCTCGGAATGACATAGTTATCAAATCAGAAATTCCTTAATGAAATTCGACAATCATGTATCAATCATTCGAATCACATAAATCATAGTTCAGACATTGCTGTTAACGCGACTCCCGTTCGTAATTTGAAATTCGTAATTCGTAATTAGATAGATGCCAGAAACCATGATCGCCGTGCGCAAAACCAAACGCGCCCGCGGCGCGGAAATCCAGGAAATTCCGATTCCGGAGATTAAGCCGAACGAAGTTCTCATAAAAATTCAGGCCGCGAGCCTTTGCGGAACCGACGTTCACATCTATGAATGGGATCCGTGGGCTGAGTCGCGCGTGCAGAACGTTCCCTACACCGTGGGCCATGAAACGACGGGAATCGTCGTGAAAAAGGGCAGCATGGTGACGCGCGTCGAAGAAGGCGATGCCGTTTCGGTCGAGACGCACATCCCCTGCGGGCATTGCAAGCAATGCCTGACGGGACAGATGCACGTTTGCCAGAATCTCAAGATTTTGGGAGTCGATACGAACGGCGCGTTCGCGGAATATCTTGCGGTTCCCGAAATCGTGGTCTGGAAAAACGATCCCAACGTGCCGCCGGAATATATGAGCATTCAGGAACCGCTTGGGAACGCGGTGCATGCCACGCTGATCGAGCCGGTGCATGGCAAGAGCGTTGCGATTTTGGGTGATGGGCCGGTCGGGCTTTTTTCGGCAGGCGTCGCGCGCGCTTCCGGCGCAACGCAAATCTTTATGACGGGCATCGAGCCGTTTCGCCTCGCTATCGGTAAGCAAATGGGCGTCGATCGCATTATTAATGTCGCGAAAGAGGATGCGATTGCAATCATCAAGGAAGAAACGGGCGGCATTGGCGCGGATGTGGTGCTCGAAATGTCCGGCGTGGCGAGCGCGATGAAAGATGGCATTGCAATGCTGCGCCGCGGCGGGCGCTATTGCTTCTTCGGAATTTTTCGCGACAATTTGGTTCCAACGCCACTCAACGACATCATCTTCAATGGCGGCCGATTTTATGGTATCAATGGGCGGCTGATGTTCGATACCTGGTTCACCGTTTCGAATCTGCTGGCGAGCAAGCGGCTGGATGTTCGGCCCGTTGTTACCCACAAACTGCCGATGGCGAATTTCGAGGAAGCCTTCGAGCTAATGATCGAGTCGCCGAAGAAAGTGGGGAAGATTGTGCTGTTTCCGAATGGGGCGATGATAAATAAATGAAATGTACCCGAGGAAAATCGCGATCCATTTTCCACGTTTTCTTTCCAAGAACTCTATTTCCGTTCATTCTGGTTATCATTTCCCAATCATTTCATAATTTTCTATTAACGAAAGGAAGCCTGCTTTATGAGTACGCAGATCCGTAACCTTGCCTTCGTTGGCCATGCCGGCTCGGGCAAAACCACGTTAGCCGAAGGCATTGCATTCGCCGCGGGGGCCACGACCCGCCGCGGCACGATTCCGGAATCCAACACCCTCTCCGATTACCACCCTGACGAGATTGCGCGAAAGCACTCGATCAATACTTCCCTCATCTCCCTAAGTTCCCAGAATACCAAGCTTAATATCCTCGACACGCCCGGCTATGCCGATTTCACCGGTGAAGTGCGCGCGGCCACCCATGTGGCGGATACGGCGGCGATTATCGTCGATGCCCAGCATGGCGTCGAGGCGGGAACTATGCAGGCATGGGATTACTCCGAGCACGATCAGAATTCGATCATCCTTATCGCAAATAAACTCGATCACGCCGAAAGCGATTTCGATAATACAGTGGATCAACTGAAGCAGCGATTCGGGCATGAGGTTGCGGTGGTGCAGTTCCCAGTGAATCCGGGCGATGGGTTCAATGCCATCGTCGATGTGATGAAGATGAAGCTGCTCCGCTTTTCGCCGGACGGGAACTACACAGAGGAGGAAATTCCGGAGAATGTTCGCGCACAGGCGGAGGCATTGCATCGGGAACTCGTCGAAATCGTTGCCGAAAGCGACGATGCTCTCATGGAAGAATTTTTTGCGAACGATGGCAAGTTGGATGAATCGCATTTCTCCGGCGGCATCCACGAATCGCTCGCGCACCGCAAGCTGTTTCCGGTGCTCGCTTGCTCGGCGGAAAAGAATATCGGCCCCAAGCGCGTTCTGGAATTTATCGTAACGAATGCGCCCGCGCCCGAAGATCATATCGCGGATGTGAGGGGAACGAATCCCAACACGAAGCAGGAAGTAAGCCTGAGCGCCGCGCCAAAAGATGCAACGACCGTTTTTGTATTCAAGACCGTGAGCGAGCCGCATTTGGGCGATCTCTCCTTCTTCCGTGTTTATCATGGCGAACTGCATCCGGGCTCGGATTTGGTGAACGAATCGAACGGCAAGAGCGAGCGCATCGCGCAGCTTTACGTCATGAGCGGCAAGAATCGAAAAGAAGTTCCCAGTGTCGCGTGTGGCGATATTGCAGCCGCTGTAAAGCTGAAGGACACGCATACCAACAATACCCTCTCCTCTCGCACCTTCCCGGTGGTGTTGCATCCGATCGAGTTCCCAGCGCCAGTGATTACGAGCGCCGTTGCCGCGAAGAATAAAGGCGATGAGGAGAAGATGGCGATGGGCCTGCACTCGCTGCACGAAGAGGATCCAACGTTCCTCGTACGTCACGATCCGGAGCTGCACCAGATGCTGATTGAAGGACAAGGGGAACTGCAGCTCGATATTGCGATCAAGCGGTTGAAGGAACGATACAAAGTGGATGTGGAGATCGTCGAGCCGCGCATTCCGTTCCGCGAGACGATCAAGGCGCCGGCGGACACACGCTACCGGCATAAAAAGCAATCCGGCGGCGCGGGACAATTTGGCGAGGTGGCAATAAAATTGCAGCCACGGCGGCGTGGCGAAGGCTATGAATTTATCGATGCGATCGTAGGCGGCGTGGTCTCGAACAAATTCATTCCCGCGGTCGATAAAGGCATTCACGAGTTTTTGACCCACGGGCCGCTCGCGGGTTATCCGGTCGTCGATGTGGCTGTGACGCTCTATGACGGAAAGGAGCATTCGGTCGATTCGAACGAAAATGCGTTCAAGACGGCCGGCAAGATGGCCTTCAAAGAGGCATTCCTTTCCGCGAAGCCGGTTTTGCTAGAACCGATCTACGATGTCGAAATTTCGGTTCCCAGCGAGCGCATGGGCGATGTCATGGGCGATATTTCCTCGCGGCGCGGAAAAATCATGGGCATGGATTCGAATAATGGCTTCGAAGTCATTCGCGCACAAGTTCCGCTCGCGGAACTATATCATTATTCCACGCGGCTTCGCTCGCTTACGCAGGGATTGGCTTCGCACAAGCAGTCCTTCAGCCATTACGAAGAAGCCCCGCGCGAGTTCGCGGATAAAGTGGTAAAGGAATCGGCGAAGCATAAGGTCGAGGAAGTGGAGTGATCGGCTATCGAACAAGATCTAAACTCCCTTTATCTCCATGGCGAAGATCGAGAATTATCGCGGGCTCGAAGTGTGGCAATGTTCGATGGATCTACTCGGCGAGATCTATGCGATAACGAAGAAACTTCCGACTGACGAACGCTACGTGCTCGTGTCCCAGATGCGGCGCGCGGCACTTTCAATTCCTTCGGATATCGCTGAGGGTTATGCAAGAAAGCATCACGGGGAATATGTACACCATGTGTCGATTGCATTCGGTTCGTTGTGTGAACTCGAAACACAATTAATTGTGTGTGGTCGCCAGAAGTATACTTCAAAAGAAGAAGCGAAGCAGGCGTGGGATTTGTTACAGCGTTCTGGCAAGATGCTCAATCGCTTACTTTCCAGTCTTCAATAGCCAGTTGCAGAATGCTCGAGAACGATTCCCACCGATACCCGATACCCGATACCCGATACCCGATTCGCGTAGCGATTCTCTGGCACCAGCACCAGCCGTACTACCGCGCCGGGAACGAATTCCTGATGCCGTGGGCGTGGCTGCATGCCACGAAGGATTACCTCGAAATGGCGGAGCAGTTCGAGCGGCATCCGGCGATGCGCGGAACGATCAATCTGGTTCCCTCGCTCCTGAAACAGATCGAGGAATATCTATCGGGCGAGGCGCGCGATCCGGTTGTGGAACTGATGTCCAAGCCGGCGACTTCGCTCACCGCGTCCGAAAAGGAGTTGATGCTCAATAGTTTCTTCTATGCGCATCCCCAACGAGTGATCGCGCGCTCGGCTCGCTTTGTGGAACTATTGGAGAAATCGAAAGGCGCAAATCGCGAGCGGCGCTTCACCGCAGCGGATTACCGCGATCTTGCCGTCCACTACTCGCTCGCATGGACGGGCGAGCTTGCGCGCGAACGGGAACCGTTCCGATCGCTCGTGGCAAAAGATCGCGGGTTTACCGAGGCCGATAAGCAAGCGCTTGCCAAAGCGCAGATCGAGAATGTTCGTAGAATCATTCCGCTTCATGCGGAACTTGCGAGGCGCGGGCAAATCGAACTAACGACCTCACCGTTTTACCACCCCATTCTTCCGCTCTTAGTCGATACCGATAGCGCGCGCGAGGCCATGCCGGATGCGGAGCTTCCGCGCAATCGCTTTCGTGCACCGGAAGAAGCCGAGAACCAGATCGCGCGCGCGCAACAATATTTCGCGATGGAATTCGGCGTAACGCCGCGCGGAATGTGGCCCAGCGAAGGAAGTCTTTCGACCGATGCGCTCGCATTGATCCAAAAAAGAGGCTTTGCGTGGACGGCCACCGATGAATCGGTGCTCGCGAATTCCCTTCGCGGAGAATCCATTCCCTCCGGTGATAAATTGATACGCCCAGAACATGCGCGATTTTTTCCGTGGCGCCAGAAGACTTCGGGGGGCGAAATCGTCGTCTTCTTCCGCGATCATGGCCTCTCGGACGATATTGGATTTCGCTATCAATCATGGCGCACGGAGGATGCGGTCGGGCATTTCATTCATAACGTGCTCCACATTCGTTCCGGACTGATTGATGCTTACGGCGAATCGGTAATGGAGGATGCCTGCATTTCCGTCATTCTTGACGGCGAAAATTGCTGGGAATATTATCCGAATAATGGGATGGAGTTCCTGACGGAGTTGTACTCCCGCTTGACGGCGACGCCGGAAATCAAGCCGGTTACGTTCAGCGAGGCGGTGGCGGGAACGAAACGCGAATCGTTGCCGGTGCTGCCGCGCTTTGTTGCCGGTTCCTGGATCAACGCGAATTTCAGCATCTGGATCGGGCATCCCGAAGACAATGCGGCATGGGATGCGCTCTACGATGCTTATCAGGCAATCGAAGGCGAACGTGTGAGCGCGGAATCGCTCGCCGGTGCCGATAAATCGGAAGCACTCGCGCGCATCGCCGCCGCCCGCGCGGAACTCATGATCGCCGAGGGAAGCGATTGGTGCTGGTGGTATGGCGAAGAGCATTTCAGCATGCAAAAGGATTTGTTCGACGAGTTGTACCGGATGCACCTTCGGGAAGTTTACCGGGCGCTGGGTCTTGCCCCGCCGGAAGTCCTTTCAGTTCCCATCCTGATTCGCGAAGCGGAAGCCGCGCCGCAACAGAAATTTGGCGCGATGCAGCCCGCGGCAACGGGTGCCAGTTAAGGTGCGGCAGGGAGTTCAAGGGACAAAAGGCCGCGTTTCTGCCTTCTACTTCAGCCATGCCTACGTTTCGGTCGCTGCTGGTGGCTTTAGTCCTTTTACCAAGGACGGGCGTAGCATTCCCCATCACGAAAATCCTCTTTCATGGCAATGCGAAGGTTCCCAGCGCACAATTATTGGATGCCCTGAAATCGGAAGACCATAGCATCGTTGGCCAAAACATCTCCAGTAAGTCGGAACTATTGCTCGCCGTGGAACACGCAAAGGAGACGCTGCGAAATCTTTACACGGAGGATGGATATCTCTATGCCAAAGTCGATTCGTTCCAAATTGGCCTGAGCGTTCCAACCGATTCCGCGCAAGGCTACCTGCTTTCGTTTTTCCTCACCGAAGGCGTGTCCTATCGCATCGGCTCGATCTCCATTCAAGGGATGAACGTCGTCTCGGAGCTGGAATTGCGTTCTCACATTACAGTCGCGCCTGGCGAGATTCTGAATCAGGATAAGCTGCAATCGAATATTGACGATCTGCTTTCACTTTATGAATCACGGGGGTATCCGCTCGCGAAAATTTCGATCGACGCGATCACGCCAAGTTATGATTCCGCTTGGAGCGCAGGCAAGCTTGCGATTCGTCTCCGCGTCGAGGAAGGACCGCGCGCGAGAATCGGAAGGATCGTTGTCGTAGGAAATGCAACGACGAGCGCAAACGTAATCACGCGCGAACTGGGACTTCGCACGGGAGAATATTACAATGCCGATGCGCTTGCCTCCGCGCGAGCGCGCGTGGAGCGGCTCGGATTTTTCGAATCGGTCTCCGAGCCAGAACTATATCTCGATAAAGATTCTACCGTCCTCGTGTTGCTTCGCGTGAAGGAAGCGAGCACGAGTGCAATCGACGGCGTTCTGGGCTACAATCCTCCGCAGACAGCTACGGAATCCGGCTATATCACGGGCCTCATCGATCTCAGCTTGCGAAACATTTCGGGATCCGGGCGCAATGCCACGCTGCATTACGAGCGGCTGGCGGCGCAAACGCAAACCATTCAGGTTACGTATCTCGAACCGTGGTTGTTCGGCTATCCGATCAATCTCAATGCCGGCTTCGCGCAGCGCGAACAGGATAGCACCTACACGGAAACCAGCGCAACGGGGAACCTATCGCTTGGCCTCACGCAGGATCTTCGCATTATTGGGAACCTGTCTTACGATCGCGTTATCCCAAGCGATCAGCCGAACATGCCATTCTCGGTCTATGATAGCCGCACCATCACCACGGGCCTTAGCGCCAGCGTGGATACGCGCGATAATTCCATTGCCCCGCGCTACGGCGTCTTCGGATTGCTGGGCGCGAGCTACGGAACGAAAGCGATTTACGGCCCGGCACAATTTATCGACTCCTCAACGCCGGCTTCGATCGGGCTTCAAACAATTTCGCTCGATGCGAGCGGCTATCATACGCTGTTCCGTCCGAATTTGGTCGGTGCAATCGGGCTTCACGCGCGGAGCGTTACGGCGCTTGGCGGCACGCTCGATGCGAGCGATCTCTTTCGCATCGGCGGGATTTTTACTCTGCGTGGCTACCGGGAGGAAGAATTAATTGCTTCGCGTTATGCATACGCGAATCTTGAATTGCGCGTGATGATGTCCGATTTATCCTATTTTTATGGATTTGTCGATGGCGGATATTTGATGAAAGATTCGACCGCGAGTTCGCCCAAGGAACAGCCGCAGTATCCGCTGAGTTACGGCATTGGCGCGCAGCTCGAAAGCCCGCTGGGAATTATTGCTGTGAACATCGGCCTCGCGAAAGCCGAACCGATCACGCAGGCGATTTTTGCATTTGGGCTGGTGAAGCAATTTTAGAGGGTTTAGGGTATGGGGTATAGAATCAAGGACAATCCCTCCTTCTACAATGTCATTCCGAGCGAAGTTCGGCGGAGCGAAGCGGAGACGAACGAAGTCGAGGAATCTTGGTGGGAACTCCCCGAGATTCCTCGACTCCACAATTCCTCGCTTTGCACGGAATTGCTTCGCTCGGAATGACATCACTAGATAGTTTGAGAAGATTTTGCAAGAGATGACTGACGATCCAATCGAAATCGGACAAATCCTTTCCGATAATCCCGCGGCGTTTGCGTCGGAAGCCTTACCGGCGCCGAGGCGCGACCGCAAGCCGCTCTCGTGGCGACTGGAGCGCGCGCATTGGAAGAAGGGAATCGTTTCCATTCTGGGAATCGACGAGGCAGGGCGCGGGCCGCTCGCGGGGCCGGTGGTAGCCGCGGCGGTGTACTTCGATTACGATAAGTGCCACAATTTTCCGAGATCGCTGCGAGATCTGAACGATTCGAAGCAATTATTCGAAGAAGAGCGGGAACGGTTTTATACGCTTATTATGAAACATGCTCGAAGTTGGGGCGTGGGCATTGTATCGCATGAAGAAATTGACCGGCTGAATATCTTGCAGGCCACGATGAAGGCGATGTCCATCGCGGTTGACGAAGCCGCGCAAAAGCTTGCCATGGAAAATATCGCGCCCGAAATGCTCCTGGTCGATGGGAGCTATTTCCGGACGACGCTACCGTATGAATACCAAACCATCGTCGATGGCGATGCAAAATCGCCGCTCATCGCCGCCGCTTCGGTGATCGCAAAAGTTACCAGAGATCGCATCATGGTCGAAATGCACGAGCGCTATCCGCAGTACAATTTCAAATCGAATAAAGGGTACAGTGTGCCGGAACATTTGCGTGCTCTCAAAGAGCATGGGCCGTGCCCGATTCACCGGCGAAGTTTCCGGCCCGAGCGGTTTCAGGAGGAATTGAAGTTCGAAGTGGTTACCGAACACGTGGGAACCGAAATGCTTACAGGTTCCTGAACTCCTTGAGTGTCAGGTCAGATACTCTCGCGATGCTTCTAAACGAATCTCAAATCGAATGCCGGGTTCAGCACGCCAGGCGAGGCGCGGGTTCTGAAAGAGCAGAGCCCCGGCCCGATCCAACGCCGAATCTTTCGACCCGAACGGTTCGATCAGGAGGGGCTTCACGCTGCGGCAATTAGAGCCTGAAATCCACGCCGAGGCCGAGTGGCATATAGCCAAACCCGTACTCCGCGCGAATGGCTACGTTCGGGGAAACGAAATAGCGCGCACCGAATTGCGCCGCGAGAAATACCGTGCTGCCATAACCGTAGTCAACCGGAACGTCTCCCGGCCCCGAGTAGCTTGCGTCAACAACGACGTAGCCAAGCCCCAGCCCTCCAAACAGATCCCAACGCGGGTCGCTTAATGCGAAATGATAATCGCAAAAGACTCCGATCGGAATGTAGGAATAGGAGTAATATGCCCCGTCGGACCAGCTATAGTAGTCCAGCCGGCCGGCAATGGCTAACCGGCCCGGTCCGAACGGTCCCCGCGTTCGTGATGGCGCCTTCAATCATACCGCCCAGCACTATGCCTCCGCCGTATCCGAGGCCCAAGCCGAGTTCGGGGCCGAGAAAGAGCGAGCCATTGTTGAATTGCGCGCGGGATGTCGCGGGCGCCAAGAGCAGCGCGGAAAGCACTAATGCGAAGAAGGAAGATGGAAACAGCAGCTTTTTCATAGTTGACAACAGGAAAAGTGATACTGAACTAATGTTAATTTACCTGCAAACTTACGAAATTTTTTCGGCTTCGCTGCAAAAGTCATCGGGATAGACTCCGGCGGTGGTCCGGCAAGCACGAACCGCGGGCAGGCACGAACCGCGGGCGGGGACGCGTTTCCTTCGGATGGAATTCGACGAAGATCTCGCTCCGAGTCCGCATCCCGGCAAGCTCACGGCCAAGGAACTGGCGAAGGTGGGTGAAGAGCACGCCGCGAAGCACGTAGCGACCTTGGGTTACCGCATCGTGAAACGGAATTTTCGGTTCGGCCACGTGGGCGAGATCGATATTGTGGCCTACGATGGCGAGTGCCTCGTCTTCATCGAAGTCAAGGCGCGGCAGGATTACAGCCACGGCGCACCCGAAGCCGCAATCGACGCGCGAAAGCAAGCGCAGTTAAAGCGCGTGGCGAAAATGTACTATTATGTGAATGCGCTTGCCGATGTGGTGTGCCGGTTCGACGTTGTCGCTATCGATATTCTGGGCAAGAAGATCGATATTCGCCATCATAAAAATGCGTTTTATTAATCGCATAACATTAGCGTGGACGAAGTAATCGCTCTTTCGAATGTGACGGTGCGCTCGGACGAGCGCATGATTTTCGATGGTCTCGATTTTTCGGTTCCCAAAGGAAGCTTGCGGGTTATGCTGGGCGCGGGGGGCTCCGGAAAGACCACGCTCTTCCGGCTTCTGACCGCCGAAATCCTTCCCGCGAATGGAACGGTACGGGTGGCTGGCGAATCTGTCGATTCGCTGCACGGTGCGCGGCGCGCGAGGTTCCGGCGGTCCATCGGCGTCGTGTTCCAGGAGGTGCCGCTCGTGAGCGACCGCAACGTGGAAGCACAGATTTTGCTGCCACTGGAACTCGTTGGAATGGATCGCGCGCGCCGGTGCGAGGCGCTGGAAAAAATTCTCGATCGATTCGAGTTGCAGGCGGTGCGGGAATTCTATCCCGATACGCTGCCAATGGGTATGCGACAGCGCGTTGCCATTGCGCGCGCGGTGGCCGCCGAACCGCTTGTGCTCCTGGCCGACGAACCAACGGCGCACCTCGATCTGGCCGCGCAGCAGGAGATTGCCAGGATTTTCCAGCGCGAAAATCTTCGCGGGATGACGATCCTGATCGGCACGAGCAACGAGCATTTCGCTTCGTGCTTTCCGACGGCGTCGGTGCAAACGTTCCCGCCGCCTTCGAAGGTCACCTAAAATTGACCTTTTTCTCGCGGAGCGGAGTTCGGCCTGCCAGTGTTGAACGTTGTTCGGAGCGGGAACTGTCATTGTTCGTCATTGCGAGGAACGTTCGGCGACCGATGGGAGCCGGATGCGATGAAGCAAGCTCCGCGCGAGGGGATAGCTTCCTAGCGTGATTCTGCCTTCGTTCGAACCGCGCTCCTCGCAATGTCGTCATTCCAATATTATTGACATGAATCGAATCAAAGGCAATCTCGAAGGGGCGGAACTTCGCATCGCGATCGTCGTCAGCAGGTGGAACTCGGAGATCACGGAGGCATTGCTCGCGGGCGCGTTGCGCGCGCTTGCGGCGTGCTCGGTGCCGGAAGAGAACATCACGGTGGTCGAAGTTCCGGGCGCGCTCGAAATTCCGCTGGCGGCGCGCGGGTTGGCTTCGCAGGCGCGAATTGTTCAGAAGCTCAATGCCATTATTGCGCTTGGTTGCGTCATTAAAGGCGAAACGGCCCATTTCGAGCACGTTGGCCGCGTGGCCAACGATGGCATCGCGCAGGTTTCAAGGGACTACGAATTACCTGTAACTTGCGGCATTCTTACCGCGTATGATTTCGCTCAAGCGCGGGCGCGCTCCGGTTTGGATGAGGCGAACGTGGGCAGTCAGGCCGCGCTGACCGCCGTTGAAGCCGCTAATCTTCTGCGTTCATTTCGCGCCGAATTTTCTTTGGATGAAATCTTTTAGGAATTTTCTTATTCTTGCCGCGCTCGGCGTACTGCCTGTGGCGCTGCTTCTAGTCCTGCTTGCGGTGCTGTTCGCGGTTCCCCAAACGGCTTCGGCGCAAACGCTGAAGCCGGGCGAGTGGCAAACGTACACCTCCATGCGTTCCACGACGGACGTGGCGCTTGCCTCCGATTCGCTTCATGCCTGGGTCGCTACCGGCGGCGGCGCGTACGAAGTTGATCTTCGTTCCTCCGGGAACGCGCCAATCGCGCTGCGAACCACGGACGGACTTTCCGAGAACGAGCTTACCGCCGTCGCCGCGGATGGTCATGGGAACGCGTATTTCGGTGGCGCGAATGGCGGGTTCGATCTCTATAACAGCACGACGAGAACGATACGCCAATTGGGAACGGATATCGAGAAATCCTCTTTCACGAACAAGGCGATCAACGGCATCACGGTGTTCGGGGGTACTGTTTATCTCGCGACGGCGTATGGCCTTACCGTGTTCAATGCGCAGGATTCGGCGTTTGCCGAGACGGTCACGGAAATTGCGGGGCTGCCTTCGCAGGATAGCATTCGGCAGGTGCTGGACGATGGAACCCATGTCTATGCCGCGATGGAGGAAGGCGTCGTGGTGGCGCGCGATGCATTGGATCTACACGCAGGCTCGAACTGGACGCTGATTCCGGATACGGGCGGCGCGGTGCGATCGCTCGCAGCATATCGCGGAACTATATATGCCGGAGCGGAGAATGGGGTCTTCGTAGTATCTCTCGCGCAGGATAGCCTGATTCCGGTCGCCGGTTCCCCTGCTTCTGTTAATCGCCTGATTGTCGCGCACGATTCACTCTGCATTTTGGATCAATCGGGAAATTTATTTACGACGGGCGATCTGCAGAATTTCTCGCGCCAGGCGTCGAGCGCCGGCAGCACCGCCCTCGCCGTTGCGCCGGATTCGTTGGGGGGCTTCGTTCTGGCATCCGCGGCGAATGGAATTGCGTTCCCATCCGCAGACTCACTCGTGACAAACCTCTTCCCGCCCGGCCCGATTATAAATGCCGCGCAGTTCCTCTACTTTTCCACATTCACCGGCGAATTGTATGTGACGCATTTAGGCGCCGGATTCGATGCCTTCCATCCGGACTCGGGTATCTGGAACGATTTCGCGTCGGGAACCGGAACCACGCCCAATGCGCAGTACCTTGACGTACTTTATGATTCGGTTCGTAATTTGCTGTGGCTATCCTCGATCGGCCAGCCGCTCCTCCGCGTTCAGTCGCTCGAATCGGATTCCCCTATCTGGATGTCCTTCGATTCTGCCAAAATCTCGCCGTACGATCATGACTACATGCGGACTGCTGGGTTGATGGTCGATCACGACGGTAATTTGGCGGTAACTTCGTGGTCCGGCGATGGTAACGGTCTTTCGGTCACGAGTGATGGCGTTAACTTTACGCGTTATTCCTTACAGCCTGTTGGCCCCGAGCCATGGGAGGATGTCACACAGGATTTGGATGGAAACTATTGGATTGGCACCACCAACCCCGGTGGCGAGCCACCACCGGTCGGCGTTTACTGGCTTCGGAAATCGGACGGCCTGAGCGGTTTTATTCAGGGAGGCCAGTCCGGGACGCTTGGCAACGGTGTGGAGGGAACGGAGGATGTTAGTTCAGTGCTGACCGATCAGGATGACGCAGTGTGGTGCGGTACGGCGGCCGGCGTGGAAATCATCTCGAATCCTTACGCGATCGAGCAGCCGAACCCGGTATTCTCGATTCGAAGCGTTCCGTTCCTTGCCACGCAAGATGTGCATACGATGGCCGTCGATGGTGTGGGAAATAAATGGATCGGTACGGACAATGGAATTTTTGTCGTCTCTCCCGATGGCGCCGATAGCGTCGCGCGGTTTACGAAAGAAAATTCCCCGCTGGTCGATAATGTCGTCATTTCGCTTGCGATCGATCCCAGGCGCGGCGAAGTTTATGCCGGCACACCCTCGGGGATTTCCAGATTCAGTACGATTTTCAAGCAAGGGAACCCGGATTATTCGAGCATTCGCGTGTATCCGAATCCCGTGGTGCAAACCGGTGAGGGCGGTCCGCAGGTTTATATCGACGGCCTGGTTGCCGGCTCGACGGTACAGATTTTTTCGCTCCGAGGGAGGCTTATCAATACGATCAATGGCACGGCGCTCGGTTCGACCGTCACCTGGAACGGGCTGGACGCGCTTGGCCGCGAAGTTCCCACCGGCATGTACCTTATTAGTGCGACTTCCGCACAAACAGGAGACAATGGCGAGGCGAAAGTGGTTATAGTACGCAAACCATAGAACCTATGCCGACGTACGAATACCGCTGCGCTATTTGCCACCGCGTTTCCGATGCCTTCCAGCGCATGAGCGATGCGCCGCTCACGAAATGCCCCTGGTGCGGGGAAGAGGCGCTGGAACGAATCGTCTCCGGCGGCGCCGGAGTGATTTATAAAGGCGAGGGATGGTACGTCACCGATTATTCGAAGAAATCCTCCGGAGGCAAGGAACCGGAGGCGAAAAGCGAGACGAAGAGCGAGCCGAAGCCCGACGCAAAAACACCCTCGGAACCAAAGCCAG
Organism: uncultured Bacteroidota bacterium; assembly: GCA_963702215.1. Lineage (GTDB taxonomy): Bacteria > Bacteroidota > Ignavibacteria > Palsa-1295 > Palsa-1295 > PALSA-1295. Next base: position 1,906,819 of record OY969726.1, on the reverse strand, counting down.
TCGCGCCACCGGAACCGAAACCGGCAGCGCCGAAGGGGAAATAAAAGGGTTCCCGGTCGCTAACCGTTGGCGCATGCAATGGTCGGAGAGATCCAAGGCTGGGAAATCGAGCCATAGACGTGAGGGTTAAGCCGCAATCCGAGCCGGAAGCGCGGAGGGTAAACCTTGGATGGTTCCCAGAACCGTTGTAGCCCAGACTGTAGCGGTTTTTTTATGTGCCCGAGTTTCTTCGAATCGACACAATCCTTTTCGCTCCCAGACTGTTGCGGAATTACGATGCGCGCCATTCTCTCCATTGCAACAGTTGTACTGCTGGCCACGACGACTTTCCAGGCACCGTTCTCTCACGCGCAAAACAATAAACCCGATTCGGCGAATTACGAAGCGAAAAAAGATAGCATCGTCTATATCACGCGACACGGAAAAGCCTACCATCGCGACACATGCCGTTTCCTTGCCAAATCAAAAATTCCGCTCCCGCTTTCCGAAGCAAAGAAATATTACGTACCCTGCAAGGTCTGCAACCCGCCAAAGTGAATCCACGTTCGCAATAAAGGTTACCGCGCTGGCCAAAACGAGCTTTGATTGGCAGTTGACGGAACCAAAAAGTTATTGACCTACCCACGATTTTTTGTGGAGAAGTGCCGAATTAGGCGCATGGGAGACGAATTCGCCAGTGTCTGTGAGCCACGAAAACCGCATAAAGTTCCATTTTCCCTGGGATTTCGGAACGATTCGAGGGATTATTATTCACTCCGAAAAACATGAATGTGGAAACTTCTAAAAGAAATTTCAAAATATTTTACCAAAAACGTATGACGGGCTGTAACCTTTTGCCTTCTCGCGGGTCTTCATAGTAGAGGCATGAAGCGGGATTTAGAAAGCAAGGGATTTTTTGGAAAGAATGAATTGGCTGCGGGCGGTTCATTCGGGGAAAGCTCGGGCAAAATTCGGCTTTCCGGCTCAAAATCGGCAAAAAAATGGGCGCAGGAGGGCCGAACGGATCCGGATGCGTCGCTCGCCCAGGCATTTCTTGCGGGCAGCGACGATGCATTTATCCGGCTTTATGCAAAATATGAGGTTTCGCTTTTCTATTATTGCAAGCGCATGCTTCATAATAAGCCGGCGGCCGAGGATGTTTTTCAGGAATCTTGGGCGCGAATCTTCGAGCTTCGAAGGCGCCAAATTCAGCCCGTAATTGGCCATTTTCGCGGGTTGCTGTTTCATACAGCAAGAAATTTATGCTGGTCGGCGCTGCACAACGGGAACCAAAACGAAAGCATTGAGGCCAGTACGGAAGACGACGATTCATTCGATGAGAAAAGCGAATTTTCCGTCGGCGAAGAAATGTCGGGTGCGGCATCCGGTCGTGAAATCGAGGCATTGATGATTCAGGCGCTGGCGAAATTGCCCTTCGATCAGCGCGAAACCTTCGTTTTACACGAGTACTCGGGGTTTTCTTACCCCGAGATCGCGGAAATGATGAATGTGCCGGAGCAAAATGTGAAGGTCCGGGCACATCGGGCGCGCATTCGGCTGAGAAAATTTATCCAGGGCTGGCTTAACTTAGGTGAGGCCGATGACCCCGCGAATTATATCTAAAATAGCTAAGATTTAAGAGAATAAACAGTTTGCCAGGAGAGGGAAGTCATGATTATGAATAGAGAAGAGCAATTGAACGAGTTTTTCGAGAACGGCATGTCGGCCGCTGACGAGCAGAATTTTCTGATTTCGGTCGCAGCCAGCGATGAGCTCCGGCGGGCATTTCGCTCGCAGCTCGAATTAATGAAGGCGGTCCGTTCCGATAAGGATAGCCTGCGGTCGGTCGCGCAGGTTAGGAACCGGACACTCGCTGCGTTGGGACTCTCGGCCACCGCAGCGGGGCAATTCTTCGAGCAGGAACTCCTGAATGGTGAGAAAGCCGCGGGCCATAAGCCTATGGCTGCGTATGATCGCTCATCCGCGGAACCGCTGGTTGCGAACGCGCCGCGAATTGGTATGCAGTGGGCTGGCCAGTGGGCTGGGCGCCTGCTGCATACCCCGGCGCTTACGCTTTCGGCCGGTCTTTTGTTTGGGATTTTTTCCACGACTGCCATCGAGCATTTTGAGCATGTTCCATCTGCCCCTGCTGTGCCTGCCCCTGCTGTGCTTCCCATGCCAGCAGTCTCTCCCGCCGGCACGCGATCCGGCACTGCGGAAACAATACCGGCCAAAAATGGCTTGAATAGTATCGGCGCGCGATCTTCAGGGAATACAATGGCTGAGGATCGTCCCGCTTCCAGCCATGCGGAACCGGTGGCGTACCATCGGGCGAGCATGGAGCATCATGCTGCGAATACACCTCGGGTTGCGAATCCAGTTGCTAACACGGTTCAAAGTAATCCGTCGCTACCGGAAATATCGAGGAATAATCCCGGCGTGATGCAATCGCAAAAGGCTAAAATTACTCAGAAAAACGATTCGACCAAGGCTACACCGTAACGAGTCAACGGATAATGAGTGACCGTGGCGCACCCGGGCGAATCGATCCCGCTCGCTTCTCCGCCATGTGTTAATTCCTCCGTTCACTCATTATTCATAGCCTGCTCCCCGAAGAGATGAGACGGGCGGCACGCAAAAACCATGAGCGGAGGGTTGCTTCCGCGGATGATCGATCATCCGAAAAATTCGGCCCTCCGGTTGGAACTCGCGCCAAATTATTTGCGCGGCGAGGATGGGTGGTGTGTTCGCTTTTCATATTCTTTTTCTCCGCGCGCGCTCAGGGACAAAATATCGTTCCCGATACCGTTCTCTCACCAAATTCGTTCTTTATTGGTGGATCGCTCCTCTCCAATATAAGCTTTGCACAAATTCCGGCGCTGGACGGAAGCGCGCTCTGTGGCACGTTCAAACAAGGAGGTAATGATGCTTTCGGCGGATTTTTGGGAACGACCTTTCCTTTGACTGGCAAATTTTCGATCGCACCGGAACTCGAATACGATAACCTCTCCACCGCGCTGCCGACGAACGCCAGTCCAACGAACCAAATGCCGGAGATTCTTGCGCCGGATGGAGTATCGTTTGAGCAGGTTAATCGTACTCGCACCTATACAGCCACTCTTTCGATGGCGGCTATTGCGGGGATGGTTTCGTTCGCGCCGATCGCGGGACTTCACCTTTCGGCCGGGCCATTTGCGGGCGTACTCCTTCAACATTCGTTCCTCGAAACCGAGCATATTGAATCACCCGCGAATGCAGTCTATGCCGAAAATAATCTCCCGGATCGCACCATCGGATCCGGCGCATTACCGAATGTAAATTCGTTCCAATTTGGTCTCGCGCTTCAGGCTGGTTATGAGTTTTCCGTCGAGCCCAACGTCGGCCTTTCACCCTCGGTTGGCTGGATGATTCCATTTACAAATATTTCCGCCGGCAGCCTCCATCTGTATCCGGCTAGCGCGTCGCTGGAACTTGTTTATCATGTTCCGGAAGCGTCGGAACCCAAGATACCGGTTCCCGCTTCTGTTCCCGCCCATCCACAAGTGGCGACGCCCTCTTCTCCTTCCGTTCCCAAACACGAGGCGCTCGAAGTTTCGATCAAGGCGCTCGGAGTGGAAGATAACGGCGAGCAAGTTACCGAACCGGTGCTTTCCATCGAGCGGACGCATGTGACGGAAGTTTATCCCATGCTGCATTATGTCTTTTTCAACGATGGCTCTGCCTCGATTCCGGCGCGGTACGATTTATCGAATGCCCAAACGCGTGGAGCGTTCAACGAGAAGACTCTTTTCAAGGATGATGCTCTCGAAATCCATCATCATGTGCTGGATATTATCGGGCATCGCTTGCGGGAGGACACATCCGCCAGCATAACCCTCGTCGGCGCAAGGAGCGAGCATTCGCCGGGCGATTCGGCAAGCGGGCCGGGCATTGCAATGGCCCGCGCAAAGTCGATGCAGGATTATCTCGCAAACGTGTGGGGAATATCGCGCGACCGCATGTTCCTCCAAGCTCGCGGATTGCCCGAAGCGGCTTCGAATGACCACAATTCCTCCGGTGAGGCCGAAAACCGGCGCGTCGAGATTATTCCTTCGACGCCGGATATCACGGCTCCGCTCTGGACGGAACATATCGAGCGGGTGGCTACGCCGCCGCGAATCGACTTCGTTCCTGCGATTACCACGGCGGCGCGGGTTGGAATTCGTTCCGCTACGATCACCGTGATGCAGCATGGGCATCTGCTGCGCCAAATCGACGCGCTGACCGATAGCGCCGTGAGCCAGTACCGCTGGACGCTCGATGACCGTTCCATGCCGGGTGATGCTATGGGACGCGAGGATTCGCTAACGTACGCGTTCACCGCGATCGATAGCCTGGGCGATACGGCACGAGCGACGGGCGTAATCCATGTTCGCGAACGGGCCACAGACATCTTGAAACATGCGACGGACACGGCTACCGAGGCGCAAATCGAGCGTTATAGCCTGATCCTCTTCGATTATAGTTCGTCATTGCTGGACCGCACCGAATCCGAACGCATTGTGAGCGATATGGCCTCGAGTATCCATGATGGAACGAGGATTACGCTCACCGGTCACACGGACCGAACTGGCGACGATGCCTTCAACGATGCGCTATCGCGCGCGCGCGCTATGCAGGCAGCTCAGATGCTGCGAGCGGAACTCGAGCGCCTTGGTAAACCAGCGTCCGGAATTTCGGTCGAGTGGCGCGGCGGGCGCGATGAATTATTCGATAACTCCATCCCGGAAGGCCGCATGCTTTCGCGCACCGTCCGCGCAACGATCGAGAACCCATGAGGATTCACATCGCTCAACGATCTTCCCATGCTCGCGCCGCCTTCTTGGTTGGCGCTATCGTATGGTGCTGCGCGATGCTCACGGCTAAACCGATCCACGCGCAATCCTGCTCGCGGAATATGCTTCGAATCTTCGGTCCGCAATCGTATGTCGCGACGCCGGACGTTCAGGCGCTCCATCTCACGCATGGGTTTACGATTGAATGCTGGGCGCGGCTCGAATCGCCATCCGCATCGCAGGCCGCAATCGTGGATAAAGGAACTTATGGAATCTATTTGGAAACCGATTCGACGGTGAGTGGCATGGTCCAACACTCTACGGCGATTCGCCTCACCGCGCCGGTGGATACGCTAACGAGTTGGCATCACTTCGCCTTTGTCTTCACGCCGGGGGATAGTTTGCGACTCTATATCGATTCCACGGAAGCGGCCAGCGCCGCGGTTTCTATTACCGCGCTCGATTCGAATACGGATAGCCTTCGCATCGGCATGGGCATCGCGGGCGGTTCATGGATGGGCTCGATCGACGAATTTCGAATCTGGAATGTGCCGCGCTCGCTTGCCGAAATCAAGCAAACGATGGATCACGTACTGGCCGGCAGCGTTCCCGGCCTCGTGCTTTATTATTCCTTCGACGACGAAGCAGGTTCCGTACGGATCCATGATTTTTCGGGGCATGCCCGCGATGGGGTCGTTCGCGGAAGCAGCGCGGAAATTGTTCCTTCGAGTTCTCCTGTCGTGGATGAATCGCCGGGCTTCCGATTAGTTGCGGTGGAATCGAATATTGTCATTCCGACCCAGCGGTGCAAACGCTCGTTCGATACGGTCGTCCACGTCCGCAATTTGGGTTCCACTCCGCTTTATGTGGATACGGTCGGCTTTTCCGTCGGTCAGGTCTTTTCTATCGTTCCCAACTCGCCGTTCACGCTTCCTGCCGATTCCAATGCGATTGATTCCCTTCGATTGCATTTCGAACCCATCGCCGGCGGCAGGTACGTCGATTCCCTTTATATCTCGAGTTCCAGCGATTGCGCCGGAAGAATTCATGTGGGCATCGAAGCGGCCTACGACAGCGTCGGCCTTACTGCAAGCACGGATACGATTCGCTTCGATTCGGTTACGCAATGCTCGAACGATACGGTTCGCACCGTCACCATGCGCAACACCAGCGTAACGGATTCGGTAACGATTGTCGGCCCGGTCATCCCGCCTTCGTCGGGACTTCTCGTTCTGGATACGTTCCCCATCGCCTTGCCGAGCGGCGGTTCCGCGCTGCTTCATATCGCCCTGACGCATCGCGGACGCGGGCCTCTGGTGGCGGCTCTCGGTTTCGAGCTCGATAAATGCTCGCGCGAGGTGCTCCTTAATGTGTCGGCAGTGCGGAAGGCAGAACAACTTTCCGTGCCGGACACGGTGAATTTTGGTTCCGCTCCCGCCACGCTCGCCGGAGTGCGGCGAGATACCACGATTGTGGTCACCAATACCGGCGACACATGGACCACCATTGCCCGCGCGCAAGCCGGACCGATCGACTTTTTGCAAGTGCTCGGGAAGGCCAGGGCGGGTGTTCCATTCGGGCCGGGCGACACCGTGCAGCTTCATGTTGAAATTAATGCCGCCGGGTGCGGACTTCAAATCGGGAAGCTCCAGATCACGAGCTCGAACTGCCTGGTGGATACCTCCACGCTCGCTCTCATCAACCTGATTCCTCCGGCCGCGCTCACCGCAAGCTCCGCGGACTTCGGAACACTGTGCGAGCCGAAGGATACGCTCCTTTATATTACGAATCCGAATGCATTTCCCGTCCGGCTCGATTCGATAACTTACACCCAAGCTTCACTATTCACGAATGGGCCGTTTATCGATACGATTCCGGCACACGACAGCGTTCCGGTCCAATTTCAACTAAATGCTTCCCGCAATGGAGATTACCAGGACACCGTCTATCTACACACCACGCCCTGTGGAACCGGGATGACGATTCTTTCGGCGAATTGGGGATATGCGAATGTTACGTTCGATTCTGGACAACTCCTGTTCGGTCGCGGCTGTAAAATCGACCCAATCGTGGAAGTCGCGAACCTGACAAACCATACCGCGCGCACGATCACACTTACCAGTGACAGCCTGATTGGTTCCAAGCGGTTTTTGCTCGATCCATTTGGGTTCCCGATTATTCTGAAACCGGGTGAATCCAAATCGTTTGCGATTAATTACACACCCTCGCTCGGATATTTAGATACCGCAACGTTTCGCTTATACTCCCCGGAGGGTTGCACGGCTGCGTCGCTCGCGCTTCGTGGATCGCGTGAAATCGCGAAGGCCGTGTGGCAACCCACCGCCGGAGCCTTCGATACAGTCTGCCCCGGCGATAGCGCGGAACAAACGTTCCAACTGAGAGACAAGGGAATCGACTCGATCGATGTCCGGAGCGTGCAGGTTTCGGGAACCGGGTTCACCTTGGTCAGTTCACCAACCACGCTGGGCAATTCGGGAAGTTTTCGCGTACGCTTCACTCCTCCGAGAGAGCAGCCGTATTCCGGAACGCTGACGGTTCTATCGGATAGCTGTGGAACGTCGTTTCTGCTGCCCTTGAATGGTTCCGGCGGTCCGCCGCCACGCATCAGTCTGCTTGACACGAGCTACGACTTTGACAGCGTCCGCGTCGGCGACTCGCAGGATTATTGTATTGCTGTAGCAAACCCAAGCTGCACGCCTCTCAGTGTTACCGCGAACACTTCCTCGCTAGCGGGAACGCCGTTTCAGCTTCTCGATGATTCGAGCGTGGGAATGATTTCGCGAGGCGATACGGCCCTTCTTTGTGTTCGATTCAAGCCAAATACTTATGGAGTGTTCGATGCCAGTCTTCTGCTTAGTTCCGATAGCGCGTCACCGCGAACCATCACGCTCCGTGGCGTCGGACTCGCGCCAGAACGTGCGGTTCCGCCCTGCCTTGCTTGATTTCGGATATGTGCTGCATCACGATAGCAAGACGATGATGGTCTATGATACCAATCTCGGAAATCTGGGCTCCCGAATTACGGCTTCGTATCGTCCACCGCTATTTGTGGTGCAGCAGCCGGATTCGCTCCCTCCCCATGCGCTCGATTCCATCGCGGTAACCTTTAGTCCGCTTCCAACGACCGGACTCGTCTATGATACGCTCTTTCTGAATTGGAACGGCGGACGCGACAGTGTGCTGCTTCGCGGGTTCGGCACTGAACCGGGCTTGCAACTGAGTGCCGTGGGCCTCGATTTCGGCAGGGTGCACGTTGGAAACGATTCCACACTTCCGCTCTATCTCTTCGCCACGACTAACTTCCCAACGATAGATCGCATTACCATCGGCGCGCGGGCCGATACATTTTCGGATACCTTGAGTCAATCGTTGCCCTATACGATTCAGAGCGATCGCGATACCGTAACAGTAAACGTCACATACCACGCGCATCTCGAACAGTTGGATAACGATTCTATTGTGATCTATTCCGGCGGGAACTCGTGGCGCGTTCCGGTCACGGGGCGCGGTGTGGAAGCACACCCACAAATGAATCCAATCCAGATTAACTTTGGGACGGTCACACTTGGGCAGAGTGTAACTCTTCAAACGGTAAAACTTGCAGATACCGGTGGATATCCGCTTTACGTCAAACCGCTGACTCCCGATTCAATCTTTTATACCGTACCAGACTCGCCCTCGGTTGCGATTCTTCCGGATTCGTCTCGAGTATTTTCTACGACCTTCCAACCGGTCCGCGCACGAACGGTCGAAGATACGATTCAATTCAGAACTTCCTCGCCGGATTCAGTACCGGCGCTCATTCTGATCGGCACGGGCATTTACCCAGCCGGAACCGGCCCGAGTTTTGGCTATAGCGTTGCATCGATTACGACGGAGCCTGGCGAATTCGATTCCATCCCCGTTTCAATGAGCGGCATTCGGCTTTCGAAAATCGATGCCGATAGCCTATTGCTCGAATTTCGATTCGATCCGCAAATGGTACGAATGCTGGGTGCGGATGCCGGATTGGGAACCGTTCCGGTTTCGCGATTTACCCGGCTGAATGACAGCACAGTGGCAGCTACCATCGCAATGAGCACTTTCAATGGTGGAACCGTCATGCGGCTGCACACCGAAGCATTGCTCGGGCCGCATCCACTTTCGTATATTCGCGTGATGAATTCCGATCCCGCGGCTGACCAGCCGGAAGCCGACGGCGCTTTCAATGTCGCCGATTGCGGCGGGGCGATTCATGGCGTCGTATTTGCGGGGCCGTATGCGACGAGTGCTATCGTTCCCAATCCCACAGGCGACAAAGCGCGGCTCGCCTTCACGTTGGGGTTGGATGGTCCGGTGACGGTGAATATCTATAATTCCATCGGCGAGTTGGTGAAGTCTGTGGATCTGGGCACCGCGAAGGCTGGTGCGCATTCGCTTGCGCTCGATGTTTCCGATCTGCCACAAGGGCGCTATGTCTATCGCCTGACGAGTCTCGACTATCATTCCGAAGGCTCGCTCGTGATTATGCGATGAGCGGAGTGAGAATCGGCAATTCCGCAAGCGCCAATTGCCCGCAGGCGGCCTCGATGTCCTTGCCGGAACTCGTGCGAATCACGGCAGTAACTCCCGCATCGCGCAGCGTTTCGATAAAGCGATCGAAGGCCGCTTGGCTCGCGGGCTTTAGTTCCGCTGCGAAGCCGGCCGGATGCGTAAAGTCGATCGGATGGAACGGGATGACATTCACGCGGCTGGGAACGCGCCGCGCAATTTTTGCAAGCCGCGCGGCATCCGCCGGCGAATCGTTCAGCCCATCGAAGAGGATGTATTCATACGTGACGGGCCGCCCGGTAACTTTGTAATATTCTTCCATCGCCGCGAGCACTTCTTCGAGCGGATATTTTTTGTTGATGGGCATGAGGCGCGTGCGCAGTTCGTTCGTCGTGGCATGAAGGCTGAGGGCAAGTTTCACATTCAATCCTTCCCGCGCGAAGTTCCGGATCGCCTTGGGGAACCCGCTCGTGGAAACCGTCACGCGCCGAGTGCCGAGCATTTCGCTCACTGGATCCGTAATGATCGTTAGCGCGCGGACGACATTATCGTAATTCAGCATCGGCTCACCCATGCCCATGAACACGAGATTGGTAATGGTTTCGCCGGTAATTCGTTCCACCTCGAAGATCTGAAGCAGAATTTCCGGGGTGCTAAGATTTCGCTTCAGCTTCAGGGATGCCGTTGCGCAGAATTTGCAATCAAGTGGGCAGCCCACCTGGGTGGAAACACAGAGGGTGCGGCGGGGCCTGGATGATCGGCCATCCCGTTCGCTGCGAAGTTCGGCGGGAATTAAAACGGTTTCTATTGCCCGCCCATCTTCGAGGGTGAAGAGAAACTTCAAAGTGCCATCCGTGCTCTTTGAAATATGAGAGCATACGAGCGAAGGAATCGAGAATCGCGATTCAAGCTTCTGGCGGAGCGCGAGTGGAAGATTCGTCATCTCCGCGAACGATCGCGCGCGCCTTGTATAGAGCCACTCATAGATCTGACCGGCACGAAACCGTTCGGGAACCGAGCATTCCGCGCGAAGCACTTCGGCGAGTTCTTCGCGGGTACGTCCAAAAAATTCCGGCGTCGCTCCGTTTTGCATGGCGTACTGCACAACAGCAAATTCATCATGCAATTCCATCCTAACTATTAATAGGCATAAGTGAACGCCCAAGATACCTCGAAATTTAACCAAAATCAATAATAAATACGCTTTTTGTGAAATCTAGGTAATTTATTCGTATATTGGGGGGCTTATGATGGATGCTTCCATGAATACTACGCTCGAGCTTGACCGAATGCCTCGGCAGGCGGCGGATGGCCATTCCGCGCGAGTGATCACGCCAAAACCCGCGCTTCCGATTTCGGACGCGGAACTTCGCGCGCGTATTCAGTGGTCGAGTAAAACCAGTCCGCATTTTCAGGTTTTCTACGATCGGGCGAATGTCTCGGTGCCGCGCGCGGCGGCGCTCGATGAGCAACTTGAAATTGCCTATAGCCTGATCTTTCATTTCACGCACGAATCGTTCCCGGGCCGTTTCTCCGTCTATGTGGTCGATCAGCGGGAACCCGCGCTGCTCGGCCGCAGCGTTCGGCCGCATTTCAATGCGGAGGAGCCGGCGATCTATCTGATCGAAAGCGGTTCGCGGCAGGCGCAGGAGGAGCTTATTGAATTGCTCGCCCACGCGATGCGCCTTGCGCGATATGCGCGGCATTACGAGCGCACGCCCGGTTGGGCCACACTCGAAGAAGCATTCGGAATTTTCCTAAGCGAGCGGCTTTCGATGCAGCCCGATACGTTCCCATTTTATGGCGCCGAGGCTGATCTCATCGCCCATCATTTATATCACTGCCATTCGGCCAAGCTGCCGGAGGTTTGGAATGCGCCGCCGCACGGGCTTTCGATCGACGGAATCGTCCTGGCAGGTGCATTCATGCTTTCCTTAGGCGATACGTTCAGCGACGATACCGTCGTCAGTTTTTCGAAGAGCGACGATGCGATCACCAGCGAATCGTTCCGAACATTTTTTGGGCGGTCGATCGAAGAACTCGAACAAGCATGGCTGCAACATCAGCCGATTGCGCTGCTAACGGTGACCGAGGAAGAGCAGGAACGAATATTGCAGCATTGGGATCGTGCCATCGAGTGCCGAAGACATTGAGCGTTACGAGGACCCAGTAACGGGTTATCCCACTAACGCTCCTCTTCTTCGCCGCCAACGATGTCTTGCTCGACATTGGATTTAACATCCTGCGCCAGCACTTTGGGAACCAGGAAATACCCATCCGCGGCTTTGGGGGCATTGCGTAACGCCTCTTCGACCGAAAGCGAGGCACGAACTTCATCGGCTCGTAAAGCAGCCTCCTCAACGGACTCATTCAAATTCGCAAGCGGTGCAACATTTCTCACATCGAGTTCCTTTAATTGATCGATGTACCCGAGTACCTTATTGAGTTCCTCAGTAAGCGCGCCCAATTCTTCCCCGGAAAATTCGAGTTTCGCGAGATCGGCGACGTGCTGTACTTCTTGTCTGGTTACCATAACTATTTCTTTTGCCGGGATGATCGCTCCTCCACTTCGAGCGGGCGCGCGATAATAATTCCGGTTTGATGCGTGGAATGCGTGAGATATTCGGCGAGCGGTTCCGGCGAAATGATCACCTTGCCCATGAGGCTCGAAGCGTGCATAAAATGGACGCGGCCATCGCTTTCGCGCACCGCAATTCCGGTATGAGAGCAATCGAGGCCGGGAACGTTCGTCGTGATGCCAAGAATATCGCCGGTCTCGATTTTGCTTTCGATCTTTGGAATATCGGCTTTTGGAATAAAATAAAATGCTTTGCGAGCGTTGATGTCATGCTCGATTTCCAGCATCGCTGCGTATTCCGCCGGATCGGCCTGGAACTGTTTATAAAGCGCGCGATGCTTCGTCATAAAATTAATTGCGCGACCATCATACTTCGCATACGAACCGCCCACATCGCGCGTGACGACATGGAACACGCCTTTCTTTGCATTATTATAGAAATAGTCGATTGTATAATTCAATCGCGAGTGGAATCCGGCGATCCCGCCATTCCGGTAGCGGAGGAATGTTAGTTCCCGCTCGAAATCCGGAATCGTGGGATGAGGATATTCTCGAATGATTCTTGCTAAAGCAAGCGAGTTTTCATAAAACGTGACGCAATCGAAACCGGTAAGATTTACGATGAGATGCTCCGGCCCAGCCCCCGTATCCAATGTACTCGCGACGTACTGGGTTCCCACAAATAACATTCCAATCGCAGCAATTCTCTTGCCGATGGGCAACGTATCCGAGATGCTCGGCCCGCGCGGCCGCCATGCGCGCGGAAAAAATGGAGTCATTGGAAGGGGGTTGGGGTATGGGGTATAGGGTACGGGGGATGGGGTATGGCTCTGGTTCCGTGTGAACATTCGCGAAACCACCAAAGGCAACAAGCAAGAACATTGGACCAACGATTCGTGCAGCAACGCTGTGCTTAATTCTCACTGCTATTCCCTTTACCATATCAAACCCCATACCCTAAACCCTATACCCTACTCGATGTTCTGCACTTGTTCCCGCATTTTTTCCAGTTCTTGTTTCATGTTGACGACATGATGGGCCACGTCGGCGGAGCTGGTTTTCGATCCCATTGTATTGACCTCTCGGTTCATTTCCTGTAAAATGAAATTAAGCTTGCGGCCGGCCGACTCCGGCGCATCCATCGCCTCCAAAAAGAATTTGAGGTGGGAACGGAAGCGAACGATCTCTTCGGTGATGTCCAATCGCTCCGCGATCATGGCTACTTCGAGTTCGAGCCGCTGGTTATTCAGGACATCGGCATCGTTCGTAAGTTCGTGGATCCGCTGTTTCAGTTTCTCATACTCTTCTTTGGCGGTAAGTGCGGAAAGGCGTTCGACTTCATTCGTTCCAGTCTCCATCGCCGTAAGCCGCGCACGCAAATCGCGTTCGAGTTCGCTGCCTTCTGCACGGCGCATGGCATTCAATTGCGCGATGGCATCGTTGATGGCGGCCTGCGTTAGTTCCCATTCGGCGGCGGCGGCTTCGGAGGGATTGTCCTCGGTGGTGAAAATATCACCAAAGGAGGTAAGATCGCGCAGTTGGATTTCGGCCGTGAGTCCGGTAAGCGTGCGAAGCTGATCGAGCAAATTGAAATAGGCCTTCGCCATTGCCTCGTTGACGTGCAGCGGAATTTCCTCGGTTCCCTGCCGGTCCACCGAAATATTGAGCGAAATCTTTCCACGCTCGAGCTTCTTGCGCAACAGTTCCCGGCATTCGAGTTCCCTCTCGGACAGCGTCCGCGGCAGCCGCACCGCGATTTCGATAAAGCGCGAATTCACGCTGCGCAGCTCTGCCGTAACCGCGAGCGTTGCGCCGCTTTCGAACGCGCGCGTGGCTTCGCCGCGTCCAAAGCCCGTCATGGAGATTAACATAGAATAGGTAAACCGCGTGGCGCCTTACTTTAGTTGGGCGAACATTGTATCATCACGCATTAGGTCAACGTTTCCAGCCCGAAAAACGCGCATGCCGGGCTGGAAGCGCCAAAGTGCGCGTTCGTCATCTCGGACGAAACCGCATCATCACGTCATCCGAATCCGCAACGCGTTCCACACTCTTGAGTGATAAGCGTGGCGCATCGGCGAGAGACGGAACCCCGAGCGGCCCAATCGCTGGTTTCGCATCGGCGCCCAGAAGGATGGATCCATAAAACAGAATCAACTCGTCGAACAGCTTTTCGCGAACAATGCTTGCGGCGAGCGTAGGGCCGGCTTCGACGAGAATGCTCGTTATATTCCGCTCTCCAAGCACTTGGAACAATTGCGAAAGATCGATGCGTCCCGCGACGGCAGCATCGAGTGGAAGAAGCTCAATTCCGTTCGGGAATGAATCTCCGTGCCGATGAGCGGCCTCCCGCGTGGTGATCACAATAGTTTTCGATTTTTCCTGATCGGAGAATAGATTGAGTGTTGGAGGTAATTCCATACGCGCATCGAGCACGATGCGCACCCCCCTCAGTTCCCTCCGCGAGCGGGGGGACAAGGGTGGGGATGCAAGCCGAACGGTAAGGGAAGGATTATCCACGAGCGCGGTTCTCGCGCCGATCATCACCGCGTCATGCTCCGCGCGAAGGGCATGGACACGCGCGCGGGAAGGTTCCGATGTAATCCATTTCGATGCGCCGCTGGCAAGCGCGCTATGGCCATCGAGCGAAGTAGCGAGTTTTAGCGTAATAAAGGGAAGGCCGGTTGTGATATGCTTGATAAAAAATCGGTTCAGTTCCCTCGCTTCGTCTTCCAGAAGTCCAATACTTACTTCGATTCCCGCCTCGCGAAGTTCCCGAATGCCGCTGCCCGATACTTTGGGATTGGGATCCTGCATGGCGATAACGCACCGCGCGATTCCCTTCTCGATCAGCAGCTTCGAGCACGGCGGCGTTTTACCCTGATGCGAATGCGGTTCGAGCGTGACATAGACCGTAGCGCCGCGCACCGAATGCCCGCGCAACTCTGCATCCTGAATCGCATTCGGCTCCGCGTGCGGCCCGCCGAACGCAAGATGTGCGCCCTCGCCAATAATTTCTCCGGCAGCATCGACGATCACGCAGCCCACCAGCGGGTTCGGGCTGACGTAACCCCTGCCGCGCTCTGCCAAGGCGAGCGCGCGAAGCATCATCGTTCGGTCGAATTCGGTAAATGGCATGAGAGGGGAAACAACCGGCGGGAGCGAATACATTCAACACGTTAATCGTTTAACCAATATGATTGCTTTCGTACTTGCAATTCTGATTTTGAATCCGGCGCATCCGGCGCTGGCGCAACGTCCGGCGCTGGATACTTCCATTCGATTAGTGAATTGGGATTCGCTGCTTTCGCATGACGCACTTGATTTTCAGGTTGACGATACTGTTTCAAATGTTTTTGATTCTATGTATGGACCCTATGTGAAGGTTTTGCACGATCCGGAAGAAGGAGACGGATACATTAAATCCTGGTACCCGGACATTTATGTGGACTTGAACAAGGATCACCGTGAAGATGCGTTGATCACACTTGCTAATCCTGGCAGTGGCGAGTATGGAACTGGACTAATGTTTCTTCAAACGCCGAACGGGCCAAAATCTTGCGGCTCTTTTAGCGGTGGACATTTTTTTGACACCGTTATCCGAGACACGATTCAAATGACCGCCGCGCATTACCTCGATCAAGACCCCGACTGCTGTGAGCGTGCTCAAGATGTACAAAGGATTGTGAGGGACGGTGATTCCGTTCGATTCCTACCGCTCCAGGTACTCCCGGCACATAAATCCTCTTGGCTAACGGTCTCGATTTTCTACGCCGCTCTTTCGGGCGATTTCGGATACGTCTTGTTGCCACCAGATACTGGAACGAGTAAGGAGTATGCGTATTCCATGTTTTCAAAATCCTATCATGATTCGCATCCCTACAAGAAATGGCTAAGCGGGTTTGCACATACACTCTCTATTAAGGCGGATGTCAATAGTGTCTCACCCGATAGTGCGGTAAGCGTAAAAGTTACCAGCAAAGACACGATCAATGGCCGCACCATCACAAAGCATTACGTTGGCGTATGGCACATGAAATTCATCACCAATAATCTTCCGTATCTCGAGATTCCCAAGGCCTTTGCCAAGTGGGTTCTCGACCGGCCAGAAATACGGGAGGTGGAGCAATGAGACGAGGCCTGGATTTTGAAATCGATACACTGACGAATTCCATCATCGAAGCGGCAAGTGGAACCATATTCGAGACGGAAATCGTGCAAGTTCACGATATCAATTTCTTGCGAAGACAAACAAGAGGGTGGTCGTTCCGTTGGCCGATGGAACTGTTACAACCGGATCGGGAGATTGTTGCACTTGTGAAAAAAGTTGAACCAGCCAACTGGCAAGGACTCGTGCGTTTTTCTAACGAACCGGACCATATTTTCATGCACCTGTTGGAGAGCAGTCCGCACAACCGTGGACACTCAAAACAATACGATGGGGTTCCCGGAAATCTGGTCGCGTTCGTATGTAAGACATCCTGTGAGCGAGGCCATAAGGGGACCATTGCCTTCATTGCAAAAACCGAGCTTATTCCCCACTATGAAAAAATACTGAGAGCACAACGATTTACACATAATCGGATGTTTATTACGTCGCTTGATGCTTTAGTACTGGTGAGACAATACTTTCCTGATTTTCCATTTTTATGAAATTCATAAAATTTACTATCGATCGCGAAGATGAGCTCGAAGACCTTGTAGTCGTTCCAGGTACGCCAGAAGACGCAAAAGCCTTCAGCGATTTTTTGAAGCAAGAGCGGGCGAAGGAAGCGCAGAAGAAAGCGAAACGATCACTACAATCGCACGCGGCTTCCGGAACCAGAAAAAAAACAAAGTAAAGATTTCTCTCGATCTTTTCTGATAAATGACAACACACCAATTTGACGTAATCATCGTGGGCGCGGGCGGCGCAGGGCTTCGCGCGGCGGTGGAAATTCCCGCAGGTTTTACCTGCGCGGTCCTCACCAAAGTTCATCCGCTTCGTTCGCATACCGGCGCGGCCCAGGGCGGCGTATGCGCCGCGCTTGGGAACGAAGAGGAAGATAATCCCGAATGGCACGCCTACGATACCGTAAAAGGTTCCGATTATCTCGGTGACCAGGATGCCATCGAAACCATGTGCAACGATGCGCCACGCGCCGTCATCGAGCTTGAACACATGGGCATGCCATTTTCGCGCACGGAAGAAGGCAAGATCGCCCAGCGTCGATTTGGAGGGCATACGCGGCCAGAGAATCCGGCCGACCCGGATTCGAAGCGCGTGGCCGTTATGCGCGCCTGTTACGCGGCCGACCGCACAGGCCATGTGATGCTGCACACGCTGTACGAAAATTGCGTGAAGAATAACGTTCGCTTTTTCAGCGAGTTTTTCGTGACGGAACTATTGCATGAAGATGGCGCAGTGAGCGGAGTGGTTGCCATTGAAATTCTGACGGGCGAGATTCACGTCTTTCATGCAAAAGCCGTCATGTTCGCCACCGGCGGCGATGGCCGCGTGTGGCGCATCACCTCGAACGCCCACGTGGGAACCGGCGATGGATTCATGCTCGCATATAATGCCGGACTGCCGCTCGAAGATATGGAATTTATGCAGTTCCATCCGACCGGATTGTGGAAATTGGGCATTCTTGTTTCCGAAGCGGCACGCGGCGAGGGCGGAATGCTTCGCAACAAAAATGGCGAGCGGTTTATGGAACGATATGCGCCGACCGTGAAAGATTTAGCGCCGCGCGACATGGTTTCGCGCGCAATTATTACCGAGATTCGTGAAGGCCGCGGCTTTGAAGGCAAGGATGGCACGCATTACGTGCATTTGGATCTGACTCATCTTCCGGCATCGGTTATCAACGAAAAGCTTCCCGAAATCACCGGCTTTGCACGAACCTATTTAGGCGTAGAACCGACGACGGAAGGAGTTCCCGTCCAGCCAACCGCGCACTATGTAATGGGCGGAATCCCGACGAATGCTGAAGGCGAAGTTCGGCTCGATCATAAAGATGGAATCGTCAAAGGATTTTATGCGGCGGGCGAATGCGCATGTGTAAGCGTTCATGGCGCGAACCGTTTGGGAACGAATTCGCTGCTCGATCTTATCGTCTTCGGGCGGCGCGGCGGAAAGGCGATTGCGAAATATCTGAAATCGGGCGCGGAATATCCGAAGCTTGCCGCGAATGCGGGCGAGTGGACGAAAGCGAAGATTGCGGAAATCAAATCGCGAACAAGTGGCAATAAACCCGCGCCGTTACGCACCGAAATGCAGAATTTGATGATGGCCGATTGCGGCATTTTCCGCAATGCGAAAGATTTGGAAAGCGCGCTTGCAAAGATTGGGGAACTTCGGGAGAAATATAAGACGGTGGTGATCGACGACAAGGGAATGCAATTCAACACGGATTTGCTCGAAGCGATCGAACTTGGGAACTTGCTGGATACCGCGAATCTCGTCGTTATTTGCGCCCTCAATCGGCAGGAAACCCGCGGCGGCCACGCCCGCGAAGACTTCCCGGAGCGGGACGATGCGAACTGGATGAAGCATACCTTCGCCTATCAAAGCGATGACGGGGAACCGCGCTTGGAATATCGCCCGGTGACCGTCACCAAGTACCAGCCGAAGAAGCGAGTCTATTGAGAGAGTATGAAGTATGAACCATGAAGGATGAAAAAAGGATAGATTTATGGCTGCGAGTATTCCTCGTTTCATACTTCATACTTCATACTTCACATTTGTCCGCTCAGAACATGCCGCATGAAGCGGGTTTATGGATTGCCGTGAACGGCCAGAAACCGCTCATCGCATCGGACGATGGGAACCGTGGATTCTTTACGAATCCAACGATCGAACATGTTTATTATCAGGCCGCCAGCAATGGCGTGCAGAATCTATCGGTTTTCCTCGAACACGTGAGCGAAACGCGTTCCTGGAACGGAATATGGACCAACTTTTTCTTTAACGACCGGCAGCAGAGTTTTCCGGCCTCCGTGGATGAGACGCTCACATTGACGACCCTTGGCCTCGAAACCGTCCGCAATCTTGTCAGCGAATCCGGGTTTCGATTTGGAATGGGAATCGGAATTGGTTACGGGCTGGGCGGGGCCGGTGCAAATGTAAGAGATACGAGCGGGAATGTTAGTAAATATAGTTCCACTACGGAGTGGAGCGCATTTTTTCTGACTGGATTTGCAAGAATTCGGTATTCGCTGATCGTAACCTCGACCTACGATTTGGGAATTATGCTCATGGGCCGCTACTGGTCGTTCCCGGTGATCGGCCCGGTGGCTCCTGGCGGCGAATCCTACGATGGGCCGTCTCTGCGGGCGATCAGTGAGCTGGGTTATTTGGCGGGAATTTCGGTCGGCTTCTGATTCGCGGCGAGGACGATACACTTGGCGTTCTTATAGAAGCTGCACTCCGGGCAATGCGAAGTGTTACGAGGAAGGTCGATGAGATTGGCAACGCGTTCAGATTCTCTGATAGCTTCGATTTGAGCGGAACATTCCAATTCGAAGTTGGCGAAGGATTCTGGTCCGAAAATAAATTCCCGCATTTCGCCAGTCGAGGTGAAGAATAGAAGCGCACGTATCGTCGTTGCAGCGGGATCGAAAAGCTGGACGAGATATGCATAGAATCGCATTTGAAATTCATACCGGTCGATCTTTTGTTGATCGGGCACGGCATCGGTCTTGTAGTCGAGGACCATCCAGGTTCCCAGTTCGTTCCGGAACAGGCAATCCAGAATTCCAAATAGTTGATCGCCGGTGGCGAGCGGTGCGTGAAGCGGGAACTCCCGGCGAACATCCACTGCAGATGTAACCAGGATGTGAATCGGTGATTCCACAAATGCAAGGATATGTGGCAACCCGGCATCGGCGAATCTTCTCCGTTCCGTCAAATCCGCGATACCAAGATCATCCAGTACCTTCCCAAGTTCCCGATCGAACCCGGCGAGATCGACCGTATGACTTGGCGTGATTTGCTCCAAGCGGGCGAATAATTGGTGAACAATCTGCCCAAGGAGCCGACCCTGAATGCGTTCGGAATATTCCTCGGGTGCAAGATCATACGCAAGCTTTGGTTCTTCTGGCATTCCGAGGACGTAGGAAAGATAATATTTGGTCGGGCATTCTTTATAGCGAAGCAGCTGCGTGGCGCTGAAGCGGCCAGTCGTTTTTGGTAACTCGACGGGTGCGAGATGGATTGTTCCAATCTCTGAGTCGCGATCTGGGGGCGCATCCTCCTCATGAACGATAATATCGGATTCCACGCGAAGCAGCGGAATGCTCAGTTCGACCGATTTAGATTCGATAGTTTGCGATTGGCTGTTGTATTTCTCGATGACCTCAACGATTCTCAGCTCGTTGCCGTTGGGGAGCCCGAGCGCATCCTGAATCCAAGACAGCCAGGAATGTGGCTCGACGTTTTCGCTTATAGTGCTGGAAAGAATGAGATGATCGCGGGCCCGAGTTGCCGCCACGTAGAAAATCCGTTTTTCTTCGGCGATGACGGCATGCTTTGCTCGAAGGGAGATGACAGTAGAAACGATGGAAGAATCCCTTCCATCCGGTAAAGTAATTTGTAGGCCGAGTTCCTTGTCTAAGAGGTGCGTATATTCAAAACGGAACTTCTTTTGCAGAAAAGGAAGGATGACAATCGGGAACTCGAGCCCCTTCGCTTCGTGTACGGTCATAATACGCACGAGGCCAATTGCATCCGGAAGTTCCGCCTGGGATTCCCGTTCGTCCGATTCCTTTAGATATTGCATACGCTCCACAAAATCGATTAACCCGTTAAAACCGCTGGCATCCGTCGTGCGGGCCAAGGCCAGGAACTTATCGAGATTGGCAATTCGCTGCGCGGATTGAGGATCGGCCACGAGTGCTGCCATTATTCCGGTTTCCGAATAAATCTTTTCCACAAGTTGAGCCGCGCTCGTCCTTCCCGCCAGCGCAAGATTCTCACGAAGCTGGCTCAACGCATGCTCCAAGTGAGGCAAGCCTGAATGCGCGCCATAATCCTGGAACTGATCCCAAAACGACCAACGGGTTTGGGTGCGGCGCCGACGAAAGGACTCGTGATGGGCGACCTGGAAGAGTTCCACATCCGATAGCGCAAAGTACGGAGCGCGCAGAATCGCCGCAAGCGCAATGTCGTTCGCGGGATTGGTAAGGAACGTAACGTAACTCAGGATATCGAGAATTTCCGGCTGCACGTAAAACCCCGTTCCCTTCGCCACGCCGTAGGGAACGTTAGCCTCACGCAGCGCGCGCTCCAAAAGCGAAAGGTGGGTGCGCGACCGCAGTAGGATCGCGATGTCTTCATACCGCGCGCGGCGCGGCGCGGCCTTGTCCTCGACTTCATACTCCGGATCCAATACGATGCTTCGAATTCTTCTAGCAATCAGATTGACTTCTTCGTAATTCGCCCTCTCTTCGCGATTGTCTGGGGAGTCCCGGAGAGGCTCATCGCCGGATTCCGAGTTCGATGCATTTGGAAACCGATCCTCAGCATCGGCGCATGGGCAAATCCATTCCACTCGGCCCTCTAGCGTGGTATCACGCCCATGGATGAGATCGGAATAGGCCATCCCGTCGGAGCCTTCAGTCATAATGGAACGAAACAGCCGGTTAACGACGGCGAGCGGCCGTTGCGAGATTCGAAAAGTTTCTCCGAGTGTAATGACCCCGCGCGCTTCCTCCGGTGTCAGCGGAAGCGAGTCTTCGGGGCTTGGCACGCGAAGCGTCTGACTGCGGACGGCGTCGACGGTATCGAAAAAGATTTTGACATCGGCGTTGCGGAAGGTATAGATCGCTTGTTTTGGGTCGCCGACGACGGCAATGTTTCCGCGCTCGCCAAAATCCGCGGTCAAGCGCCGCACGAGTTCCAACTGACTTTCATCGGTATCCTGATACTCATCGATCATGAGGAACCGAAACTCCGTCGAAAGTTCTTTTCGCACGCCAGGGTCGTCCAGCAGGCGTTCGAGATATTCGATTAGATCGTCGAAATCGAGCACGCTGTATTCCGCCTTCGTGCGCGTATATTCTTCGAGGACCTGATCCCAGAGCGCGAAGGCCGCACGAAGCAGCGAGAGATACTCCGAGTGTTGCGTCAAGAATTCTTCCTCCGAAGCTGGGCATGCCGCGAGCAGCCCGCGCATCGGCAGAAGCAGCTCGATGATCGAATCGACTTCTGCTTCCAATTCTGGCGGGCCGGACTTGAAATCGAAAACATTTTCGCGGCGTTTGGATCGTGCGCCTTGCCCCACGATTAATTTGTCGGCAAGCTTCGAAAGTGCGGCTGCCTTGCAAAAAAAATTCTGAGCTTGTGCGAACGAATGGGCCAGCAATGGATATTCCTGACCAATCTTGCCAGCTTTCGCGTGCCTTGTTAGTTCCAGAAGGCGAAGTCCGAACGATGGTTGCCGCAGGATGGGAAGCTCGGTTTCGATGTGGAAACGCCAGGAATTCAGAATTTCGTGATCCGCTTGCTGGAGCAAATCGTGCTGCACTCGCCGAGCCCGCGTGCGGTTACCAATCAGTACGCGGATGAGTTCCCTCAATTCGTGCCGGCCCAGCTTGCGAAACAGTCGAAGAACATTTTCCTTGACAGGTGCGGCATACGCCTCCTCGAGCGCGGAATAAAACGTGCGTTGGATGGCATCCTCTTCCAGAATGGTCCGTTCCGCACCCTGAAGGATCGTGAACCCCGCGTCGATATTTGCTTCGACCGGATACGCTTTGAGAATGCGCGAAGCAAATCCATGGATCGTGCCGATGAATGCGCTTGGGAATGAATCGCGCAGGCGGCGAAGGCGGTCGCGGAGTTCCCGTTCGCCAGAGGCAAGGTTAGGAAGCCCGCTAAGGCTGGCGAGCCGATCGGTAATTTCCTCGAGGATCCGTTTGCGGAGTTCTGCCGCTGCGTTCTCCGTGAAAGTAATTGCGACAACATTGCGTACCCCGAGATCGGGATGCCGAAGAAACAGATCCACATAGCGCCGGACGAGGACGCGCGTCTTTCCCGAGCCGGCATTCGCAATGATTGCGAGATGCCGCCCACTTGAGAGCGCTTTTTGTTGGGAGGGCGTGAACTGCATCGGCATTGGATGAGAACCGATTCTCTCGCATCAAAGCTCCAAGGCGGGACATTGAATCCATCCTCGCTGTTAGAAGAACGATGCCTAATCGAATGCAATCCGTTGAAGTGCTCATTGGCCGCCTCATTATGCCGCGGCTGGAAATCGATCGCTTCGTGCATGAGCCTGACTACACGGAACGCATGGAACGTCTGGTGATTGAATCCCGAGCCGGTGGATTCTGCGTGTTTGGTGGAACAGCAGAATTGGTCGCGCACACCGTGAAGAGGTTGCAATCGCTCGCGACCGATTCACCGCTGCTTTTTTCCTGCGATTGCGAATTCGGATTGCCCATGCGTCTAACCGCCGGTGGTACGGAGTTCCCGGATGCGATGGCGATTGCAAAAGCCGGTGAGCCGAAGTATGCTTATATGGTTGGGCAGGCGATTGCGCGAGAAATGCGAGCGATTGGGCTTTCCTGGAATTTTGCGCCCGTCGCAGATGTCAATTCGAATCCCGCCAATCCAATCATCAATACGAGGGCATTTGGAGATGATCCGAACACCGTGACGAACTATGCACAAGAATTTATGCGCGGATTACAAGCCGAAGGCGTTGCGGGAACCGCGAAGCATTTTCCGGGACACGGCGATACTTCCGTCGATTCGCACCGTGAGCTTCCCGTGATTGAAAAGGATTGGAAGGAATTTAGCGCCATCGAATTGCCTCCCTTCGAAGCGCTCGCTCGCGCGGGGGTCCCTTCGATCATGACCGGCCATCTCGCCGCACCAAATCTTGCAAGGCATTTGGGGGCTTCAACAGCGGAACAGGATCTTCCCGCAACGCTTTCAAGAATTCTCACGACGAATCTTCTTCGCGAGCGTCTCGGTTTTGAAGGCGTTATCGTCACCGATGCACTGGAAATGCATGCCATTACCAAGCACTTCGGCCCCGAGGACGCGGCAGTGCGCGCGGTATTGGCCGGTGCAGATGTCCTCCTCATGCCGGTGGATGCGCGCGCGACGCACGCCTCAATCGCTTCAGCCGTGCAATCCGGAATTCTTCCCGTCAACCGGATTTGGGCGAGTCTGGAACGAATTGATCGGCTGAAGCAACAAATAGAGATCATACCTTCCAGCATCGACCCGGCAAAGTTAGAGGAAGTCGCCGAGGCGCATGTGGGGATCGCCGAAGAAATCGCGCGAAAGGCGATCGAAGCACAAGGCGTCTTCGATCTCTCCGGCGCCAAGATCGTGATACTCGCGGATGAACGACCCGAAGTTATGGAAAAAGTGAAATTTTTTGCGCAGTCTATCGCGGGCGGTTCGCATGGCGTGGAGATTATGACCACGAGTGAATGGCCCGTGCGTCCGCTGGAGTTTGACGCGAATACCATCATCTCGGCCTTTCACCGTGCGCGCGGATTTGTCGGTGGCGATCTCGCACCGCGTGCGCTCCCCAAGCTCGTGCGAGGGATTGCGCAATCGCTCGATGGACGCGGCCTTGCGGCGCGCGGCCTGATTTTGTTCGGCAATCCCTATCTCGATCGGGAATTTCAAACCCCGCCTGGATTTGTTATCAAAACATTCAGCGAATCGATGCCGTCGATTCGAGCGGTCATACAAATGATGAATGATGCAACGTAGATCGTCGTTTACTACTATAGAAAATAGAAGACAATCAGTGATTCCATCGCGTACCGTCCGGCCGCTCGTATTTAGATATAGAGGTCTGCTACTGCTGTTATTGGGCCTCGCTTCCTGCGAGAGCGAACAGGCATCGAAATCAACTGGGCCGCCGGTTCATCCGGCACCGCCGTCATCCGTTTCGCAAAATCCGTTACCGCAAAGTTTCAAGTTCAGTTTCTATATTAGCGGAAGCGGGAACGAGGACGTGAGCGATACGGGAACCAAGCCATACGACTCGTGGACGTTGGACACGACCGGCGAACTGAACGTTCGCGTTTCGAGGCGCATCTCCCTACAAAACCATGCGACTCAGAGCGGGCTTGCCGCACTCGATAGGCCGGATATGGATTCGCTGCGGTTTTTTATTCGCCAAGGGCACCTCTTCGAAATCGACTCTTCCAATCTCAACCAGCAATGCGCGAGTGTCGAGCATTACACCGTCCGCATCGTCCCGCTCGAGGCGGACGTTAAACCCGTCGGCCTTTCCTTCGATGCCTGCGCAACAGATTATAATTTGCTTCTTCAGCCGCAGCGCCGCTATTTCAAGCGATTTATCGAATGGTGGGAGCGGATGCGCGTGAAATACCGGCCCGGTCCATAAGGCGAAAAGAGAACTAAAAAACTCTCGATGCCATTTGTAGTTCGCAATGTCGGGACATTCGAAATGGGCGCAGATCAAGCGCAAGAAAGCAGTCACGGACCGAAACCGCGGGCGGCTATTTACGCGGCTCATCCGCGAGATTCAAATTGCGGCACGGATTGGCGGCGGAGACCAGGATGGGAATCCACGCCTTCGGTTTGCCATTGAGCAGGCGAAGAAAAATTCCATGCCGGCCGATAATATCAAGCGCGCAGTCGCGCGCGGTGCCGGCGGGGAAGGCGCGGCTGCTTTGGTCGAAGGAAGCTATGAGGTGTATGCGCCCGGCGGAGTTGCGCTCATCGTCGAGACGGCTACAGATAATAAGAACCGTACGGTTGGCGAAATCCGGCACGTGCTCGGCAAATTCGGGGGAAACCTGGCAGAATCCGGCTCGGTAAGTTGGATGTTTGCGAAGAAGGGTATTATACTTATTCCGCGCAGCGCGACCGGTGAGGAACGATTGCTTGAACTCGCCCTCGAAGCCGGCGCCGAAGATTTTCGGACAGACGATCCGGACTTTTTCGAGATTCGGACACGCCCGGAGGATTTCGAGGATGTTCGCAACGCGCTCACGGATGCGACGATCGGGATCGAGGACGCGAAACTCGCAATGGTTCCAGCAAATCTGGTCGCGGTTTCCGGGGCGGAGGCAGTACACTTAACTCGACTTATCGACGCCCTGGAAGAGAATGACGACGTTCAGGATGTTTTTACCAATGCCGACATCGATGAGTCCGCATTGGCGGAACCGGTGTAGCCATGACCTTTAGGTCACGCCGAATCATACTGCGACCCTTCGGCAGGCTCGGGGCCGGCTCTTAAGGTCGCCACTACAGAAATTTATGGTTGCTGCTCTTGCTCTCTGCCAGCTTTTAACTGCTTTATGTCTTGCTCTGCCGAACAAGCCGCCGGAGTTTCTTGGCTTTAGAATCGGGATGCCCGCGCGTGTGGCGCTGAGCGTTGCCGGCAAAAATTCCCACGCGCTGGATCGGGTTCCCCCGCATGATGGCCAACGGGTGGTCTCGGATACCGTTCCCGTTACATCCTGCATGCTGGCGATGCGGCGCACGCTCGGTTTCGATTCCGCCGGTAAATTAACTGCCGTGGGATTTACGTATAAAGCGACGCCGGATAAAATCTACACTGCGCAAGGTTGTGTGTACCAGTGGCTTTCAAAATTATACGGGCCGCCTACGGGCAAGGCGATGCGTGACACGACTCAGCAGGATGTTTGGAAATTGGGTAGCAGTTTACAAGTCACACTCGAAGTGCGAGGTTACAACCCGCATGATTATTTCGTCCTCATCTATTATTACAAAGGTCCGCTCGGCGCGGCGAAGAAAGAGGAGTAGCCTCGAAGTGACGGATGAGCGATTTGGGCACCGCAATTGTTTGCCTCATAGTCATGAGCAAACTCGAGACCCTCGCAGAATATCGTAAGAAGCGCCGGTTTTCGAAAACACCGGAGCCGGAAGGGATGGCGCGGCGATCGAAAAAATCGAAACAGCTTCGGTTCGTCATTCACGAGCATCATGCGACGCGGCTCCATTTCGATTTCCGGCTCGAAGCCGGAGGTGTGCTCAAATCGTGGGCGGTTCCCAAAGGCCCTTCCATGAATCCTAACGATAAGCATCTCGCCGTGATGGTGGAAGATCATCCGCTCGAGTATGGCAGCTTCGAAGGCGCGATCCCCGAAGGCGAATATGGTGCGGGCGAGGTTCGCATTTGGGATAAGGGGACGTATGAAGAAATTGGCGAGCCGCTCATCCAACAGATCGAGGATGGAAAGATTACCATCATCCTTCGCGGAAAGATACTCAAAGGCGAATTTCACCTTGTCAAAATGAAGGGACGCGGCGAGAACAACTGGCTGCTCTTCAAACATCGCGATGAGTACGCCGATGAGTCGTGGGAACTGAAGCCGAGGCTTCATTATGGTTCCAGAAGTCAGTCGGCCAAGGCTAAAGCGAAATCGGATACCGCCGCGCGGGCATTAGAGCGATTGGTGAAAAGTTCGAAGAAGAAAAAAGCGTGACTGCAATCGATTCGATACCAGGCGCTCGAAAAGCGCCGATGCCGCAGGAGATCGAGCCAATGAAGGCTGTGCTCGTCGATCATCCGTTCGAGCGCGATGGATGGATTTTCGAAGATAAGTACGATGGCATTCGCGCCCTTACGTACATTCGCAATGGCAAATTGGAAATCCTTTCGCGCAACCAAAAGCCAATGACGATGCGCTACCCCGAACTACACAATCTCCCGAAATGGGTGAAAGCGAAAGAAGCCATTTTGGATGGCGAGATCATCGTGCTAAACCAGCGCGGCACGGCAAGCTTTCAGGATTTGCAAGCGCGCTTCGGCGTTACAAACAAAAGGGTAATCGAAAAACTGGCTCGAACACAGAAGATCATCTATTTCGTATTCGATCTCTTGTATCTCAATGGATACAATCTCATGTCTGCGGCTTTGCTGGAGCGGAAAAAGGCACTTGTGAGTATAATTCGAGAGCAAGATGTTTTCAAAGTAGCGCCGCATACAACGCGCGAAGGAACGAAATTATTTCGGGTGGCCGAACGTCGGCATCTGGAAGGAATCATGGCCAAGAATGGCGCAAGCCGCTATGAAGAACGGCGTTCGAGCGAATGGCTGAAAATCAAAACGACGAGGCGGCAGGAGGCGGCCATCGTGGGCTATACCAAGCCGCAAGGCAGCCGCGAATATTTTGGCGCTCTGGAACTCGCGCTTTATAGTGGGAAGCACTTTGTCCCCGCAGGTAAAGTCGGCACGGGCTTCGATCGCAAACTCCTCAAAGAACTTTACGATAAAATGCAGCCACTTAAAACGGACGAGCCGCCCTTCGACGCCCGAACGATTGGAAGCAGGGCGCTTGGCGTGCAGTGGCTTAAACCCAAGCTCGTTTGCGAAGTAAAGTTCACAGAAATGACGAGCGAAGGAAGTTTTCGGCACCCGGTCTTCGTCGGGCCTCGGGTTGATAAGAAACCGAAGGAATGCACGCTCGAAGCAGTTCGCGACGTAAAGTACGCGGTTTCGGAAGCAGAAAAGCAGGAACGAAAAAAAAGCAAACCCTGATGTTCAGCCTGTTCTTACCGGAGAAGTGCCTTCATTGCGAGCAGCCGGCAACCCGCTCGGTGCGAAAGGGTAAGAAGAATTTTCTGGATCGGTATCTCTGTCCGGTCTGCTCGCGGATTCTGGAATTTCAGGAGGCGCCGGAGGAAGAAGCGCTTCGCGATCAATTGGGCCGCGTGGTTTCCGTTCCACTCGCCCAGTGCCGAAGCAAATATTGGTTCGATGCAGCTTCGCCCGTGCAATCGGTGATCCACGCCTTTAAATATTCTGGCATGCCGCGGCTAGCCAGACATTTCGGGCGCGAGCTTGCCACATTCGTTCCAGCCGGAACCGATCTCATCGTTCCCATCCCGCTGCACCGCACACGCCGAGCGGAGCGCGGATATAACCAGGCCGAATCGCTAGCGGCCGGAATCGTCGAGGCCCGTGGCGGAATGTTGCTTCTGGCGCTCACGCGCACACGCCCCACGCCATCGCAAACGCAGCTCACGATTCCGGAGTGCATCGAAAATGTTCGGGGAGCGTTCGCAATGACCCGCCACGCATTGAGGATTGAAGGAAAGCGCGTGCTCCTCGTCGATGACGTAACGACAACGGGTTCCACGCTTGCCAGCGCGGCGGAAACATTATTTGGAGCGAAGCCGAAGTCAATCGGCATCCTGACGTTAGCCGCCGCAAAAAAATAAAAATCCCCTCTTTTCGAGAGGGGATTCGGTGTAACTAAATTTTATCGAGCCGTTACCGATTGATAACCATCGTCCGCGTTGCGGTAAAATCGCCGGACTGAAGCTTGTAGTAGTACATCCCGTTCGGCAGCGTGCCCGGAACGAATGTTGCCGAGTGCTCACCTCCGCCCTGCACGCCATTCACCACGGTTCCCACTTGCTCACCGAGGGTATTATACACCGTGAGCGAAACGGGCCCGCTTTGTGCGAGAGTGTAATTGATCGCACTCGAAGTGCCGACCGGATTCGGATAAATACCATCCAGGCTATTTTCATTAGCTCCGCCCGGCGTGACCGCCAACGAGGTTCCACTAAAGTAAGTGGTTAGTAATAGGTTCCCGTCGTAGGCCTCGCCAGTGAGTGCCGCGGGTTGCTGCGTTGGATCAAGCTGCTCAAAATTAATAAAGAATCCACCGCCGCCGCCAACGTAGGCAGGTCCGGGTTCATTGCGAATGTTAAGATTACCCGCGTCCAAATTTAGCCGGTAGGTTCGCATCGGCTCACCTGTTACACCGAGCGACCCATCAGTATCGATAGTTAAGGCAGTGGTGAACGTGGAATTTAAATTTTGATCCAGCACATAGCCAACCGTATCCGTCGCAAAATTAGGACCATCCACATAGACACAAACGCCAAATTGTGGGTAGAGTATCTTGCTCCCACTGTAAAGTACCTTGCTGATATTTAAATGGACGGTGTTGATTTGGCCGACCGTTATGGTGCTCGCATCAACGGACCCCGAGTCGATGTAGGGACCAAAAATTTGGGGGATCGGGTAGTAATTATTGTCTCCAAACTGCTCATCGGCAACTGGAACCACCAAAATCTTTATCCGGTCCGTTGGATTCAAAGCGATCGGAAAAAGGGTTACATCCACGCCAATCAACCGGGGTGATTTAATATCCGTCGGCGTGTTAACGCGAAGCGCCATGACCCGATTGTACATGGTGTCGAATGCGGTGGTATCCACAACCACGTTGGAACCGGGGGGATAGAAGCCGAAATCCGTCGGTCCGATCGTGTCTTCATTTTGATAATAGAATAATCCGTCCTGGCTCACCCCATAGTAGCCAAGCGAATCGCCCGAAGCTTGATCCAAGACGGGCACATAAACCCAGGCGTTCCCGCCCGATGTATCACCATAATAAAGAACAGAATCGATTTGCGTAGCAAGCGGTTGCCCCCCCGAGGATAATAGAATCGGCGTGGCACCTGAGCGATTGATAGCAACAGTAGGTGCCGAACTGAGTTGCGTCGCCGGATGCAGAGCCTGAGGGACCTGCCCTCGTGCCGAAACCGCGAGGAAGGTGAAGAAAATCAAAAATAGTGTACCAAAACGTTTCATTGTGTTCGAAATTTAAGTTAAGAAAGCCGCTTGTAGGCTGTGAGGCCGCCCTCGGCCTATCCGCCCCTTTTTTTGCGGTGGTGAAAACCCGTAAATGAAGGAAAAGTTGCTCTAAAAAAACACCGAATGGCCTCACCTGTCACAGCGGTACCGTTACGCCACCCCGAAGATTTCAGTGAGTTTGGTCACATTGAGCAAATGCCGAAGCTGCTCGCCGGCGGCATTCAGCCGGAATTCCGCCCCATGCTCCATCGCAGATTGCCTCGCCGCGATCAGCATCCCGAGGCCGGAGCTATTAACGAATCCCACGCCTGCGGCATCCACTTCGACTTTGCCATCGCTCCCTCCTTCTTGTTTCAACATGGGATGCTCCGATAGCTGATCGCGGAGATCGACTGCGAATTTCATTGCCTCGGCTCCGCCAATGAGGTCGCCGGTTAAGGTGATGCGAAGGATGCCGGTCTGAGGTTCGAACGTGGAAGTCATGTTATGAGAACGTTTGTTGCTGGAAGTTCAATCCATCAGGATTCGAAAAGCAGTGCGGCCCACTCATTTTCCCGCCATTCTCTCATAAAACGAAAGCCCTTCGCCTCGTATGCTTGGCGGATATCCGCCTCATCGTAGATAAGAATACCGGAAAGCACCACGCGCCCGCCGGGCATGGCATGGCGCCGAATTCCTTCCGCATTTTCGATCAATAAATTCCGGTGCAGATTGGCAAGAATTATCTGGTATCGTTCCGAAGGACGCAGCGCACTTTCGAGCGTTCCCAGCCTCAATTCGAAGCGATTCTCCGTCATCTCATTTCGCGAGCGATTTTCCGCGGCGTTTTCGATAGACCAATGGTCGGTATCGACCCCGACCGCGCCCGCGGCGCCCCGCAAGATCGCGTAAATCGCCAGCACGCCGGTTCCCGTGCCCAAATTGAGCACATGCTTTTCTGAAACATCCAGTGCTTCGATTGCGCCAAGGCACAGCCTCGTCGTCTCATGGTGGCCGGTGCCGAAGCTCATCTTGGGATCGATAATAATGATGTGCTTGGCCGATACCGCCTTCGCTTCTTCCAGCCGCCACGATGGACTGATGACAAGTTCCGCCGTGGCACGCTCCGGCATCACCGAGGCTTCCCATTCGGCATTCCAATCACGCTCGGGAATCTCTTCGGAGCGGAGGAACTCTATGCCGGCATTCGCTCCGGTAAATTCGGCGAGCGCTTTTCGCAACTCCGCCGTCCATTCCTCCCGGGAAGATAAAAGGCGCGGGTTCCATCGCTCTTCTCTTCGATTCCGGCAAGCGTCGAGTGCGTGAGAAAAAATCCTTCGAGTGCGTCAGGGTTGGTATCGACTTCGAAGAAAAGCGCGACGTGTCCGCTCATGTTCTAAAGCGATTGCGAATCCTGCGGAAGCCGATTGTAGATCAAATTTAACAACAGCCGGCCGACTTCACTCAAGGTTGAAGGTGCCAAATGCTTCGGCAGGTCGTCTAACGTGTGCCAGTATTTCCGGTTTGGATCGGGCGAAACATGGCCGACGAGATCGCCATCGATAATATCGACCGAAGGAATGCCTGCTTGAATCAGGGGAAGATGATCGTCCTCGATATCGGAGCCATGGCCCGTATGAAAGTGTGAAAGGCCCATTTGTGCCGCCGTATTCCAGATTTCGTTGACGAATTGCGGCGCTGACTGAACCGAATTCGTCTCCGGTTCGAAATCCGCATTCGTATCGCCCACCATATTGAGCAAAATCGCAAAGCGTGGGTTGTAATCGGCGGGCTTTACACTCACAAAATATTTTACACCCAGAAAATAGCGGGTAAGGTTATCAACCTGATACTTCCCGTAATCCTCGCCATCGTCAAAAAAGAGATCGACTCCGATGGGGGGCGGATGCAGTTTCATTTGCCGGGCCAGTTCTAGCATAACGGCCGTTCCCGAACCGCCATCGTTTGCGGCGGGGATGGGCGTAGTGTGGTTTTTCGGATTCGGATCCTCGTCGGCCCACGGACGGGTATCGAAATGCGTGAGGATCAGCACCCGCCACGTCGCCTTCGGATTGAAGGATGCGATGACGTTCGTCAAATTCAGCGTTTCGCCGGGAGAGTAACCGGGGTCAGTAAATTTCTGGAGTTCCACATTCTGCGTGCATGCCGTGAGTTCCGAGTCCAGCCAGGCCACGCACTTTGCGTGGGCCGGCGAATTGGGAACCCGCGGACCCATATCTACTTGCTTCAGGATATCGGCAAACGCTTGGTCGGCGTCGAACGTTGGTACCGTGAGCGGCGTAATGGCGGGCTTAGCGGGTATTTGCGGGGGCGGAGGAGCTTCCTTTTTGCTGCATCCGATAAGTGCTATGGCGAAAATTCCGGTGAGAAAAAAAAGGCGGCGGTTTTCATATTTCATACTTCAAACTTCATATTTTTTTCGAAACGGGTGTAACAAAATCGGTTGAGGCAAGTTCTTTAGAACTAGCGAATCTTTTGTCATGCGCGGCTGGACTATAGCGAAGCCTCCTCCGCCGCCATGCAGCGCAAGCTTATGCAGGCGCAAGCTTAGTTTGCCACAAAGTTCGCGAAGCAGATAGCGGCCGGCTGGCGGATACCCACCCTCTCGGGTATCCTCCGCCGGCTGCTCCGCGTTTGTGTCCCCCGCAACAATTCCGCCTATCCCGTATGTTTACACGACCAGCAATCTCCTCCTCATCATGGCATACACACCGAATTCGAGAGCCCTTTAGCGCATGGAACACGCTTATCATGGCGTACCGCCGCTATTCCGGCTCGTGGGCGTACATTCTTCACCGGATTACGGGCATTGGGCTCATTGTCTATCTCTTCATACATATTTGGGCGCTCTCGTCGCTCACGCACGGGCGGGCGGCGTTTACGAAGGAGATGGTAACCTTTTCCTCCGTGCCGTGGAAAATCGCGGAGTGGCTGCTTGGCGCGCTCGTTATGTTCCACGCATTCAACGGAATCCGGATCGCGGTGGTCGATTTATCGAACGGCGCCCGTTATCACAAGCCAATGCTCGCGGCCGTGTGGGTGGTGAGTGTCGCTATCGTCGTCGGGATGTTTTTTCTCATTTTTTCCAGCGAGTTATTCGCCAAATAAACTATGGAAGCAGAAGCACAAGTATCCGCAATCCCCGTCGGAGAAGAGGAGTCGGTGCGTTCGAATCGGCTCATTCGCAGCTATTCACGTCCGAGACGGAGCGGCGCGCCTGCGTGGTGGTTGCAGCGCGTTACGGGACTGGCGCTCGTCGTGCTGCTCGTTGGGCATTATATCATGATGCACTATAATCAGGTAAGCGGGCACGATTATGGCGAGACGGCTTCGCGGCTTGCTTCGCCATGGTTCAAGGGACTTTATCTCGGTTTCATCACCATCGGAATGTACCACGGCTTGCAAGGCTGCTGGAATATCGTACGCGATTATAAGATCCGCCCGGCCGTTGGCCTCACGATATTTGGAGTGCTCGTTGTTGCCGGAATTATTTTCGTAGCGGTCGGCTGGAATACGATTCTCACCTTCGATCCGCTGAAGCCTTGACCGGGCAACTATGAATTATGAAGTATGAAATAGGGCATGAATAACTACCCGGCGATAGAACAAAAAAGTTTGCGCTTCGCATGAGTCGGCTCTATACCAAACTTCATACTTCCGGCGGGAAAGTTATTGACCAGCAAGTACTTCGAAGTGGCACTTACGCTGGAGCGCAATTTCGCGTAGCCTCTCGCACGAATCGAAAGCCGATTACAACAGTAAGCTGACGGGCGCGCTTCAAGAGATCGAAGAGACTCGGTGCTGGCTGAAGATTCTTGTCGAAGCTGGTACGGTCGACTGATCTCTGCTCGATAATCTCAGTAGCGAAAGGAACGAATTGATTGCCACTTTAAAATAGATCGTTCTTATCCTCAAAGGAAGATAACGAGCCATTTTCAAACTTCATACTTCATACCTCATACTTTTTGACATTGACACCGTTAACAGAATTACGTTCGAAACATATCGCAGAACTATTGCGGAATCCGAAAGCGCGCCGCGGCGATTCGGAATTTGTCGCGGAGGGGCCGCACCTTTTCGAAGCGGCGCTTGAGAAAGCTCCGAAGCTCATTCTTTATATCGCGGTTACGGAGAAAGCGATAAGCCAAAATCCCGCGCTTGTCGAGCGGGCGGAATCGCTCGGGATCGAAAGTTATATGCTCTCGCCCAAAAACGCCGTTCGAATTACGGATGCGCGGGAGCCGCAAGGCTGGTTCACCATTTTGCGGTTGCCCTCGCGGCCAGCCGAAGTGAAGGGGGACGTGGTAATTGCCCTCGATAGCGTGCAGGATCCCGGCAATGTGGGAACCGTAATTCGCACGTGTGCGTGGTTCGGCGTGGAGAGCATTCTGCTGGGCGATGGCACCGCCGACCCCTTCGCGCCGAAGGTTGTGCGCAGCACCCAAGGTGCGATCTTCGATGTTGGAATAGAAACCAACGCGGATCTGAACAAACGCCTGCCAGCGCTTCGCGAAGGGCGCGAAATCATAGCAGCGACGGTCGAGGGTTCGGCAACTTCGGTGTTCGAATTCGATTTTCCGGAAAAGTGCGTGCTGCTTTTTGGCACCGAA
Organism: uncultured Bacteroidota bacterium; assembly: GCA_963702215.1. Lineage (GTDB taxonomy): Bacteria > Bacteroidota > Ignavibacteria > Palsa-1295 > Palsa-1295 > PALSA-1295. Next base: position 1,871,727 of record OY969726.1, on the reverse strand, counting down.
GGCCGGGGTATCGAGCCGGAACTTTTGCAGATGGCGAGCCGCCAGGTGATTATTCCGAAATATGGTTCCGGCGAATCGCTGAATGTGGCGGTGAGCGCGGCCATTGTGTTGGCGGAACTGCGAGGGCGAAGAAAGGGACGGTAAGGACGCGAGCGACCTAAACGACGCACCTCGGTGTTGTGCGGCATTACCAATTTTAGTTCTTTTGACCCAGATAGTTACCATTCCATCCCCCACCGGCGTGCGAGGCGTTGCGTTCGGCTCGAATGACCGGCTGGCCGTGATTGCCGGACCATGCGTCGTCGAAAGCGAAACGCTGCTTCGCACGGTGGCGGAGCGGCTTCTGAATATTCAATTGCGGCTGCCAGTCGATTTTGTTTTTAAATCATCCTACACCAAGGCGAACCGCACGAGTGCTGCCAGCTTTTCCTCGATCGGAATGGATGCGGCACTTCATCTGCTGGAGAAAATCCGTTCCGATTACGATTTGCCGGTGCTGAGCGATGTGCACACACCCGAAGAATGTCCCGTCGCAGCGGCGGTGTGCGACGTGTTGCAAATTCCTGCTTTCCTTTCGCGGCAAACGGAATTGCTCGTGGCCGCGGGAAAAACGGCATGTGCGGTGAATATCAAGAAAGGGCAATTTATGGGGCCTGAGGATATGCGGTTCGCTAAGGAAAAAGTTGGTGGTACGGGCAATGAGCGCGTACTGCTTTGCGAGCGCGGAACGTTTTTCGGCTATGGCGATTTGGTCGTCGATTTTCGTTCTCTTGTGAAAATGCGCGCATTCGGTTCGCCCATTGTGTATGATGCGACACATTCGGTGCAGCGGCCCGGGCAAAATGGAGTAAGCGGTGGCGAGCGGCAATTCATCGCACCATTGTCCCGCGCGGCGATGGCTGTTGGAATAGATGGATTATTCCTCGAAACGCATCCCAACCCCGCCGAGGCCTGGAGCGACCGGGATTCGCAGCTCCCACTTTCGGAATTGGAACCGCTTCTGGAACGATTACTTGTAATCCGCGAAGCGGCGGAGGAACGTGCATGAGCGATGGTTCCCTGATCGAGCGGGCGCGAAAAGCGTTCGAGATCGAAACGCGTGCCGTGCAACTCACCGCCGAAAAGCTCGATGCAGTTGCGTTCGATCGCGCCTGCGACCTCATCTTGAATGCATCCGGCCGCGTCATCGTCACCGGCGTCGGCAAGTCGGGGCACATTGCGAACAAGATCGCTTCCACGCTTGCTTCGACCGGGACACCCGCGTTTTTTCTGCACCCGGCGGAAGCGGCGCATGGCGATGTGGGCATGGTGCAGCCGGAGGATATTCTGATAGTGCTAAGTAAGAGCGGCGTCTCGGATGAACTTCTCGCACTCTATCCATTGCTTCGAACGATCGGAGTTCCCATTATCGCAATATCGGCCGCGCCGGAATCGAAATTAGCGGAGATGGCGAAATCCAGCAGTGGCGCGGTTTTGCTCATCCATTGTGAGGAAGAAGCTTGCCCACATGATCTTGCGCCGACGGCTTCGACGACGGCGATGCTCGTGCTTGGCGATGCCTTGGCGATCGCGTTGCTCGAGGCGCGGAAGTTTTCGAGCGCGGATTTTGCGAAGCTGCATCCGGCCGGCGCATTGGGACGCAGGCTCACGTTCTCGGTTAACGATCTCATGGCGACCGGCGATGCGGTTCCCAGCGTCGAAGCATCGGCATCGATGAATCAGGTGATGATGGAAATGTCACGGAAGCGTTTTGGCGCAACGGCGGTTACGGAATCGGGCCGGCTTGTCGGCATCATCACCGATGGCGATCTCCGCCGCTTTTTTGAATCGCATACCACGTTCAATACGCATAAGGTCCTCGCAACAGACATCATGACACGCAATCCCCGAACGATCCTCTCCGGCAAACTCGCCATCGAAGCACTGCGCGCGATGGAAGACGCCTCAGCGAAAGTGATGCAGCTTCTCGTCGTGCGCGAGGATGGTGCCATCGAGGGAATTATTCATATTCACGATATTGTGAAAGCAGGAATTGCATGATCGGGTATAGGGTATGGGGTGACAAGTGCTCGCAGAAATCCCTCTCGCGGGTATTTCGCGCTCTCGTCACTTCCTGTCTCATCTTGCCGCTTGTTTCTGGTTGCGATGAAAGCCCGAAAGTTTCGCCAAGCACGGCAAACGCGCCCCTCGGCGCGGGCGAGGCCGCCCAGGTAAGCTATAATACTTCGATGAATTTTTCCTCGGATGGCATGCTTCGCGCGATCCTTCATGCGGGGCGCGTGCAAACGTTCGAGATGAAGCATTACACCTGGCTCGATAGCGGCGTCCGTGTCGATTTCTACAATCACGGCGGCGTGCATTCCAGCGTGCTTACATCTCAGCGCGCGGAAGTTAATTCCCTCAACAATAATATGACGGCATACGGGCGTGTGCATATCGTGAGCGATTCAGGAACGACGGTCGATACCGATTCGCTTTTGTGGGAAAATAATTCGCAGACGGTGAAGTCGGATGCGCCGGTTCACATCGTGGAAAAGAATGGCCGCGTTACGGATGGCATCGGCTTCGAAAGCGATCAAAGCTTAGAACATTATCATATTCTTCATCCCACGATCATTGCGCCGTCCGGAACCTTCGGGGCGCCCTCCGCCGGTTCACAAACCCCGCTTCGCCCCACGCCACAAAGTGTTCCCGGTGCGGGTGCCATGCAGGAGCAGCCTCTTGGGCTGCCGGCGGATACTACTTTAAAGGAACAAAGATAAAAGCTACTTCCGCTTCCCAACCTTCTTCTTCGCTGTGGGCGGGCGGGAGGTTGCAAGTTCCGGCGCGTGGCCGTCGTCACGAAGGAGTTCGGCTAAGAGCGCTTTGTCCGCGGCGTTCCCAAATTCTTCGATCAGCTGGAGCGCGGTCATAACGTATCCTTTCGTGTGAACGGTGTGATGGCGAATAACATTGAAGGCGCGTTCGATGCCGACTCGGTCGGAGAGCATGGGCGGCGATTCCGCACCCGCGGCGGGCGCCCCCGAATCGCGCGAGCCGATTCGCTCTTTCACGGAGGATTTTGCTACGCTCATCAAAAATAATAAACCATGAAGCTCATCTCTTTGGTTTACCAAGAGTCGAACCTTTGAAAAGAAGCCAAAATTCGCTTCGCAAATTGAATTTTTGAAATTTGGGCTTTGCAGGGACGGTGAGGAACACTCCGTGAACGCCTTAGTACCGGGCGCACGCAGGACTTAAGACTCAGCACTTTAGCACTTTTTATCGCGCATGTCAAAAATACTGGCCGGGTTGAATCCGGCGCAGCGGGCCGCCGTCTCGCAGCTCACCGGGCCAGTGATGATTGTAGCTGGGGCCGGTTCGGGCAAAACGCGCGTGCTCACGCACCGGATCGCGTTGCTCATCGAAAGTGGCGTGCGGCCCTGGGAAGTGCTTTCGCTCACGTTTACAAACAAAGCGGCGAACGAAATGAAGGAGCGTATTTCGCGGATGGTCTCGCCGGAACTGGCGCGCGATCTCTGGATGGGCACCTTCCACTCCATCTTCGCCCGAATTCTTCGCAGGCACGCGGCAGAACTTGGCTACACATCGAGCTTTACGATTTACGATAGCGACGATTCGCTCAGCGCCATCAAGCAAGTGATGAACGCGGTGGGGATTTCGAAGGATCAGTTCAATCCGAACGCCATTCGCTCCCGGATTTCCAGCGCGAAAAACCAGCTTGTGGGTACGGAGGAATACGAGCGGCTTGCGCGCGATCCGTTTTCCGAGCAGGTTGCCCGAGTCTATCCCGAATACAATCGCTCGCTCGCGCTTGCAAACGCGATGGATTTCGATGACCTGCTACTCAAAACGATTGCGCTTTTCGATAAGCCCACCGCCGATGGAAGCGAATCCGTGCTCGCCCATTATCAACGGAAGTTCAAGTATATCCTGGTTGATGAATATCAGGATACGAACCGCGCCCAGTACGCGATCATAAAGCGGCTGGCCTCGAAGCATTCCAATCTGACCGTCGTTGGCGACGATGCGCAATCCATCTATGCCTTTCGTGGCGCGGAGATTGGCAATATCCTCGATTTCGAGCGCGATTATCCGGGAACCCAAATCTTTCGCCTCGAACAAAATTACCGTTCAACCAAATCCATCCTCGCGACAGCCGATGAGCTCATAAAAAATAATAAAGGGCAGATTCCGAAGACGCTCTTCACCGAAAATGTTCGCGGTGAGCCGGTGCGCATTACGCAATGCCTGGATGAGCGCGACGAGGCGAGTTCTGTTGTTCGTGTGATTGAAGAAGAGGTGCGCGCCCATAAGCTGGATCTGAAAGATTTCGCGATTCTCTATCGCACCAACGCGCAAAGCCGCGCGATCGAAGATGGCTTGCGCCGGCAAGGCATTCCTTATATGATCGTCGGTGGCACTGCGTTTTACAAACGCAAGGAAATCAAGGATGTGCTCGGCTATGTGCGGCTGCTCGTGAATCCCAACGATTCGGAGAGCCTGTTGCGCGTCATTAATACGCCGCCACGTGGTATCGGGGCAACGACGATGGAGCACGTTGCGATGTATGCCCGCGATCACAACCAAAGCCTGATGGGCGCGCTCGGAGCGATCGACTTCGTTCCAGGCGTGCAAAGCCGTGCTGTGCAGCGAATCCGCGAGTTCGCGAAGCTGATGCAAAAATATTCGGCCCTCCGCGACAAAATGTCGCCCAGCGAATTGCTCCGTTCTCTGATCGATGAAACGAATATCCTTCAGGAACTAAAGCTCGAAAACACGATGGAAGCGCTTTCGCGGCGCGAGAATATCCAGGAATTCCTCTCCGGCATTACCGACTATTTCCACGGGCAGCCGGACGCAACGTTAGAATCGTTCTTGGAAGAGATTTCCTTGCTCAGCGAAGTCGATCAGGCGGATGGAACGAAAAATGCCGTCACGCTCATGACGCTTCATGCTGCCAAAGGGCTGGAATACCCGGTGGTCTGCATCACGGGCTTGGAGGAGGGCCTTTTCCCAAGCCAGCCTGCGGGCACAAACCGCGAGCCGCGCGACATCGAGGAGGAGCGGCGCTTGTTTTATGTCGGCATTACACGCGCGATGCGCCGCTGCTTTATTTTTTATGCGCTGGAACGATTGCGATTTGGCGAGACGGCGCGGGCGCTGCCCTCGCAATTTTTGGAAGAGATCGAGCGTTCCGGTTCGACCGAGCATGTGACGAGCTTTGGAACGAAACCACGTGAACGCGCGTCGCTTACGGATCGGGCACAGGAGATTTCGCATTTATTCTCTGGCTCGCCCGTTGTCAATGGTCGCACGTTTGCGCGCAAGCGGCGCGAATCGCAAAGCGGCCAGCAATTCGACGGGCGCTCACAATATTCGCACAACGAATATTCTCAACTTGAAGACGGGCCGAATTTGCATCATGGTTCGCGCGTTTTTCACGAAACCTTTGGCGAAGGTCGCGTCATTGCCGTAGCGGGTATGGGCGATAAAGCTAAAGCCACCGTCGAATTTCCAAAATTCGGAAGAAAGAATCTGATGCTGAAATTCGCGAATTTGAAACTCCTGTGATGCCGCGATGAGACGAAAGTGAAATGAACGCGCGATTTTTTCCGTATTTTAGTAGCAGGAAGTTATAAATAAAGAATGCTCCTTCGAAAGGAACTTGTTGACAGGCTGGCCGATACACTTGAAGGTATCGCCATTTCGAATGCTCACGCGGCATCGCCCAGCGAGGAGGGCCGCCGCGAAGCCAGTGTACTCGTCTATCATTCGAGCGGCGTTGATGTGGGCGGTCCGGTGGCGGGCGAAAGCCCGCTCCTCGAAATAAATTTGGCGGAAGGTGAGGATGGCACATCCGTCATCGTAACATCCGCCCTTGGCATTGCGGAAATGCATGGCGTTGAAGAAATCCGGCTCCTTGCGGCGACGGAAGAAGCGGCATTTTATGCGCGGGAGGCAGGCGATTCGGCAGGAACCGTTTCAATGCTCACCGTAAGTTCACGCGGCGCGCTGCAGGTCTATATGAACGTTCCGGAATCGCTCGGGGCGATGGAGCTTTCGAATGTGAAAGATGTCGATCTTCGCGCCGCCATCGCACTCAAGATTTTTGCCGAGCATACCGAGGTGTTTCTGGAGGATGAATAGATCCGGACATTGCCCAGCTTGAACTTCGAGTTTTCCTTTACTCGAACGCTCGCTGCGCAAAAACACTATCGTATTGCGCCCGGGCTGCGGCACGAAATGCTTCGCGCTGCGCGCCAGATCGCCGAAGCCGAGATGAGCGATCTTTCCGAGTTCCGCCTCTCAATTATTTCGATGTCCGATGCGGAACTTCTTGAAATTAATCGCGCCTCGCTCGGACACGATTGGCTTACGGATGTGATTACGTTCGAGATCGAACGAGCACCGGGCGCACTCGAAGCGGAGCTTTACCTGAGCGCAGAGCGGGCGATAGAAAATGCCGAACGCTATGAGGAACCGGCCGATTTAGAACTTTTGCACCTTGTCATTCATGGGGTTTTGCACCTGGCCGGCTATGAAGATAAATCGCGGAACGGCCTGAAACGAATGCGCCAACGAGAGCGTTCGTACCTTGTTCAGTTTCGCCCGGTTAGCTCAATTGACCGACAGCTCGGCTAACTGATAGCGTTCTCGCATGTTTTTACGGAATGTTCCGAATCCGTGCCTAAAAGAAAAATGATAAAAGTCGAAAATACATCCGAAGTGCCGCACGCAGTGGAATCTGGACGCGAGCGCATTATAGAAATTATTTTTTTTCTGCTGAACGAAATACGGGATAATACACCGCTTACGGATATCGATCTGAAGCCCCTTTCCACTCGGGGCTTCAGCGAGACGGAAATTTCGACCGCATTTTCCTGGCTCATCGATCGCTTTGCCGAACGGACCGGATGAAAACCCGGTCATGCTCTCGGTTCCCTTCGGCAAACGCAGCCTTCTCAATTCCACAAAAGCGGAAGCCAGCTTTAGAGTTTACCACGAAGTCGAGCGCGGTGTGATTTCTCCCGAAGCGCGCGGATTCATGCTCCAGTTGCTCGAACTTGGCCTTATCAGCGATGCCGACCAGGAGTTCCTCATCGATCGCATTATGCTTTCCGGCATACCGAGTGCCTCCCTCGAAGATGTGAAGGATTTGGTTGCCCATGCCATCTTCCATTTCGATTCGCCGATGTTCCCCTATTCCGGTTCCCACGGACGGATGATGCTCTCCGGTTCCGAACCGAGTGCATTAAGCGGCGACCGTTTTTTCAAAGTTCTGACTGCGAATAATGCTTTCCATTCGGGAGCATTATTCTTGTTTACGATGCGTTCCTCGTCACAACGCCGGTGGAATCGCTCCCGACGAAGTAACTTTTATCGAAGTAACCATGAAACGAAGCGTCTCTCTTCTCGCGATGGTGGTTTTGGGAACCCTGCTTGCCGCGTCGGGCGCGCGCGGCCAGTGGGTGCAAACGAACGGGCCAAGCGGCGGTTACATCCGTGCTTTTGCATTGATGGATACGACATCGCCTGTTGTTTTTGCTGCGGTCACGAGCTCAGGAAGCGCGGGCTTTGGAGTTTTTCGTTCTGTGGACAACGGAAATAGCTGGACGGCAAAAAACAACGGCCTGACGAACACGGATGTGTGGGCCCTTGCCACTAGCGGCACCACCGTCTTTGCGGGAACGCGTGGTGGCGGCGTTTTCCGCTCGACCGATAGCGGTGCCACATGGACGGCCACGAACAATGGCTTGGCGAACCTGAGTGTCCAAGCTCTTGCTGTAAGTGGCTCCGATCTTTTTGCTGGAACGGCAGATCGCATTTTTCGCTCAACGAATGATGGCGCAAGCTGGGATAGCGTAGCCTATGGGAACATCATTTGCTTGAAAGTCTCCGGAATGAATATCCTGGCCGGAACTTATGGCCAAGGTGTTTATCTCTCGTCGAACAATGGTATTAGCTGGACCGTAGATACCAGCGGTCTAACGAATAAGCAAGTTCTTGCGCTTGCGGCCAGCGGGGATACCGTCTTAGCAGGCACATGGGGCGGAGGTGTTTTTGCTTCAACCGATAATGGTTCCAGCTGGACGGCGGATACCACAGGGCTGGGAGGATCTGGTCTGGCCGTTTATTCTTTGGCCGTTAGCGGAAGTGATTTCTTCGCAGGCACTCAGGAGGGTGGCATATATCGCTCAACGAACAACGGCACAAGCTGGGCCGCGGTGAATCTCGGTTTGACAAACACGTTTGGTACTGCTCTGCTGCCCAGCGGCAATAATCTCCTTGCCGGAACAATCAATGGAATTTTTCTTTCGACGAATGACGGAACTCTGTGGAAGGACGCTAGTAACGGTTTGCCCGTGAACACGAATGTGCAAGCCTTTACTACCATTGGCCAGGATTCACCATCGCCAATGCTATTTGCTGGCGAAGGTTCTAACTTTAGAGGGAATTATCTCGGGGGCTTTTTCCTCTCGACCGATGATGGCGATAATTGGCAGGCAAGCAATGGACTCGCAGCCAATTCCGACATTACCGCTCTAACGGTGAGCGGCACAAATTCTTCCACGCCAGTAATTTTTGCTGGCACGATCGGAACCCTCGGCGGCCTTTCAGGTCTCATTTATCGTTCGTCAGATTCGGGCGTTACTTGGTCCAGAGCGGCGAGCGGCTTGTCGACCTGGTTCGAAATATCTGCCCTGGCGTCAATCGGCGGAGCAGACACCTCAACGCCAATAGTGTTTGCTGGCACTACCGGAGCGGTGGGTGGCGGAAGTATGTACCGTTCAACCGATAATGGCACAACGTGGAAGAACTCGGGTAGCGGTTTGGCGAGCGACGCAGTTACGTGTTTTGCATTGATCGGTTCGAGCAACTCTTCGTCCGTTGTTTTCGCAGGAACGTTTGGAGGCGGAGTATTTCGCTCGACCGATAGCGGGAGCACTTGGATATCGGGAGGCGCTGTGGGAGATTTGGATGTGCAGGCATTAGCAGTTATGGGTGACAGTTCTGCTTCGCCCCTGCTCTTCGCATCTACCTATACTGGCGTCTATCTTTCAACGGACAGTGGCAGGGATTGGACATCTGCCGGTCTGGATACCACGCGAATTCAAACCCTTGCTGTGAGTGGATCGTATCTTTTTGCCGGTGCGTATAATGGTGGTGTGTATCTCTGCACCGATAGCGGCAATAGTTGGCAATTGGAGGGATTGACCAGCGCTGAGATACAGACCCTCGCTATAGTAGGTTCGAATCTCTATGCTGGAACTTATGGTTTTGGTGTCTGGCGCCGCCCGCTTTCCGATTTCGGCATTAGTTCCGTCGCGCCGCAGCCGCTGGTGAGTGCCGCGCCCATCTCCGTCTTCCCCAATCCCGTTACCGGCCCCGCCACAATCGCCTTCACCAGCACCGCGCCCGGCTATGCAAATGTGCGCGTGGTAAACCAGCTCGGCTTGGAAGTGGCGCGCGTATTCTCGGGCGAGCTTTCGGCGGGCGAGCATTCCTTCACCTTGGAACCGGGCAGGCTGACGGCGGGGATGTACGAGTGCATCGTGCGAATGAATGGCGGGGTGCAATGCACTCCAGTAGCGCTGCGGTGTGGAGACTAAATTCCTTGGTGCCTCGCCCGCTGTGGTAAGTTTGAACGCTCGCGAGGGGGAGCGAATCTTTCTCGGCAAAGGCGTCGTTTCCACTGCATCCCTTCTCTGATACATCAATCTTACTAATGCAATGGTACAGTCCAGTCCTACATCCCGGCCCTCTATGCAGAGAAAAGAGTTTGTCGAAAGCGCGCTTGAACAATTGCTCGCCCGGGTGTCTCAGGCCGAGGCATCCGAATCCCCAAACGCGTGGATCGACCTTTATCGAGATTGGAATGACTTTGCCGCCCGCTGTAGCGGCGATGGCTACCGCGCGACGTACGCATATGCGCAGGACACGAACAATCAAGCTGCCGAGGAGGCCCTCCGCTATTACCGCCCAGAGATAGGCCCGGCGGCGGAACCTGGCATGGCGAAACTCCTCGATCATTTCCTTGGATCTCGTCATCGCGATGCGATAGGTGAGCAATACGGGGCCCGCCTAATCGTGTCGGCGATGGCTGCGGTCGAGCCGCTGGCGCCGGTGAATTCCGAGTTGCGCGTGCGGGAAGGGGATGTCGTTGCGCGGTATGAAAAATTGACGGCCAGCGCCGAGGTCGAAGTAGAAGGCACGCGAATGACGCTTCCTCGCGCCTCCGGACTTCAGAGTAGTTCAAACGCTGAAACGCGCAAGGCCGCGTGGTTCGCCAGCAAACGATGGTACCTCGAAAACCGCGAGGTTCTCGCCGGCTGCTTCAACGAGTTGGTTCATCTGCGGGACGAAATGGCCCGCAACCTTGGCCACGTCAATTATGTCCGGCTCGGGTATCTCACCATGGTGCGGACGGATTACGGGCCGAAGGAACTTGAAGCGTTTCGGGATTCCGTTCGTAAGTACGCGGTCCCTTTGCTGGCATGGCTCGACGCGGAACATGCGAAGGCCCTTGGAACCGAAACGCTTCGGCCATGGGATGTCCGATACCAGCCCCATTATACCTTGCCGAATGGCATCGCCCCGATTGAAACACAACTTGATAACGCCCAAGCGGTATTCAAGGCTCTGTCCCCTCGCCTTGCGGCGCATTTTGTCCGAATGCGCGAGGAGGGCCTGATCGATCTCGAAAATCGAAAAGGCAAGCAAGCGGGCGCCTTCACGGTCACCTTTCACGACGAGGGCAAGCCGGCAATCCTCTGCAATTCTACCGGTGATGAGAGTGACGTAACGACTCTGATTCACGAAATGGGGCACGCGTTCCAATCGTGGGAGAGCCAGAAAATCGAGCCTGTGGAGTTGCGCACGGCATCCAGCGACGGTGCGGAAATTCCTTCAATGGGAATGGAATTCCTGTCACTACCGCACATCGAACATTTTTTTAGGCCCGAGAACGCAAAGAAGTTTCGGAGGCATCAATTTTACAACGCGGTAAATCAAATTTGCGGCATTGCGGCCACCGATGAGTTCGAGCATTGGGTTTATGAGCATCCGAATGCCTCGGCTGCCGAGCGCGATAAGGCCTGGGCTCGGATATCGAATCTTTATATGCCGGGCAGGGACTACACGGGCTATGAAGATTATTCGTTTGCAGGGTGGTACGCCATTTGGCATTCGTTCCGTATGCCTTTTTATTACATTGGTTACGGGATTGCACAGACGGCCGCGATGCAACTGGGGATGGTGGACTCCGAGGATCACGAAAGGGCACTTGCCACGTACTTCCGGCTTTGCGAACTCGGGGGAACAATGGGAATCCTCAATCTTTTCAAAACGGCCGGGTTCCGCTCGCCGTTCGACCCGGCTACCATGCGCGATCTTATGAATTGGGCGGCGAAAGCGCTTGAGCTGGGAGAAATGGCGCCCGGAGCGTGACTTCCGCGCACCGGACCTCGGTGCGGCTGGAGGAGTGCCATTTGCCCGCTTTTTGCTCCTGAATCCTTTAGACAGCTATTTAATGTTTCTATCGGAAGGAGAAAAACGTGAACGTATTAGTAACGGGCGGAGCGGGATTTATCGGGTCCCATATTGTGGATGCGTTTATTGCGCGCGGCGATACGGTTGCCATACTTGACAATTTAAGCTCGGGTTCGACCGACAATCTAAACCCCAAAGCTGAGTTTATTCAGGGCGATATTACAGACCGCGAACTCGTGCGGCGGATCTTCCGCGAGCATAAATTCGAGATCGTCAATCATCATGCGGCCCAGCTCGATGTGCGCAAAAGTGTGGCCGATCCGGTCTTCGATTGCGAGCAGAATATTATCGGCTCGCTCAATTTGCTCGAAGCGGCCAGAGAAGTGGGAACCCTCAAGCGATTCATGCTCGCTTCAACCGGCGGCGCGATCTATGGCGAGCAGGATTATTTCCCCGCCGATGAAAAACATCCCACGCGCCCTATTTCGCCCTATGGTGTTGCAAAACGGAGCATTGAATTGTATCTGCATTACTACGAGCAAGTGCATAAGATGCCGTATGTTGCATTCCGATATACCAACGTGTATGGCCCGCGACAATCGCCGCATGGCGAAGCCGGCGTGGTTGCGATTTTTACCGAGAAATTGTTGGATGGAAACGAATGCGTCATCAACGGGGATGGCACGCAAACGCGCGATTATGTTTACGTTGGCGACGTCGTCCGCGCGCACATGCTGGCCCTGGATAAGCTATCCGGTTCCGATATTATCAATCTCTCGACGGCCACCGAAACGGACGTGAACGAAATCTTTCAGGTGCTGAGTGAGCTTGTGACGAATGGCGAAGCCGAAGCGAAGCACGGCGAGGCCAAAGCGGGCGAGCAGCAGCGAAGCGTGTGCAGCTACGACCATGCCGCGAAGGTGCTCGGCTGGCAGCCGGAGATGACGCTGATCGAAGGCCTCCGTGAAACGGTGGACTATTTCCAGAACAAATCCGTTGCTGCGTGAGGAACATTATGATGTTTGAATTATGAAGTATGAAAAAAAGAGCGCTGCAATGCGGCGCAGCCTTAGGCTCTTCATACCGCGAAGTTCCCTTTTCATAGTTCATACTTCATACCTCATACTTATCCTCTCCTCCTGCGCTTCGCAGCAGCCCCCGCCGGGAGGACCGATAGACACCACGCGCCCGGCGATTGATTCGGTCATTCCGCATCACCGGCAAATAAATGTTTCCACGAGCACGTATCTCTGGTTCCATTTTCAGCGCGATGTCGATCAGCCTTCGTTTGCGACGGCGTTTACGATCACGCCGTATTTGAATGGCACACCCACCTTTCACTGGTCGGGGTCGAACGAAGTGCGTGTCGATCTCCCAACGCTCAAAGATTCCACCACCTACACGGTGGAACTTTCACGCGACCTGAAAGCGCGGCTTCTCACCGGCACGGGTGCCGCGCTTGAGGAACCATATTTTCTTACGTTTTCTACCGGCCCGCTTATCGATACGGGTCTTCTATCCGGCTATTTGCTCACGCCCATCCACGCGCCGCCTATGAAGCCTTCAGACCTGTTCGTATTCGCCTACGATATTTCCGTTCAGCGCCCGGATACACTCAACTTCACGCACACTCCGCCCGATCAGCTTACGCAGCCGAACGATCAGGGTCTGTGGCAGTTCCGCGCGATGAAAGTCGGGCACCGGTATCGCGTGTTCGCGATTGGCGATGTCTATCGCAATAAAGTCTATGATCCCGGCGTGGATGCGTTCGGCATTCCCGCCGGCGATGCCATTTTGGATAGTGCGATTACGAGCGGCATGTACATTCGAATGTCCCCGCCGACGGATACGATCAAACCGGAACTTTCGGATGTGGAGATCGTCGATTTGCGCCATCTTCGCGCCCATTTTTCAGAAGCGATCGATAGCGGGGATGTTCGTGCTGAGAATTTTAAACTTTCGTCCTCTTCGGGTCCTTTGGATGTAGTGGCGGCGTTCCGCGAGCATCCACACGCCCATCCCGAGCAGATGCTGCTGCTGTTGGGAACCCCAATCGCGTCGAATCGCGAGTACACGCTGGAGGGCATTCGCGACCGCATCCACGATCGTTCGCACAATCCGTTGAGCGATTCCGCCTATAAGTTGGATTTTACGACTCCGGCTTCGATGAATGCCCCCGTGCCGCCGGCATTTACTTCGATGGGCATTCGCGATAGCACGCGCGATGTTTCCGCGCTGCCCTCCTTCCCAATTTCCTTCAGCGATGCGGTGAACCACGATTCTGCCGAGAAAGCGATTACGCTGACCGATTCTGGCCATCATCTCGTCAAGACGGTCTTTCGCTGGTCTGACGATGCGCGCGTGTATCTTACGCCATCCGATAGCTTGCTTTCGAATTCCTGGTACACGGTGACGATTCGAACCGCGGGCATTCGAAGCCCGATCGCCGCGCGGGAACGTCCGGCGGTGGACACGGTCCTGCAGTATCATTTCCAAACCGCGAACATTCGCGATTTTGGAAAAATATCGGGAACAATTACAATAGCCGATTCTTTTTTCGCGCAAAATCCGAGGAGCGCACTCGTCGTGCAAGTCCTGCAAGTCCTGCAAGGCGGCGCGGTGGCCGCGCAAAAGGTGTTGCCGCACGGCGAACGTAAATTCGCCTTCGATCAAATACCAACCGCAAGCTATCGCGCGCGCGCGTACCTTTCACGCGACGGAACGGGCGTGTACGACCCCGGCTCCGTGCGGCCCTGGCACTTCGGTGTTCCCACCGGCGAGTTCCCAAAAGAATTCGATGCGCGACCCCGCTGGACCATCGCGAATATTGACTTTGAGGTGAAATGATCGCCGAACTGTAACCATTGGTAGGTCGTTAGCAAAAAGAGGGAATTTATGCACCAGATCACGATTGAAGAAGCCACGGCGCACATAGCCAGCGTTCTGGCCGATGTGCTGCATGGCGAGGAGGTTATTCTTACCGAACATGAAAAACCGGTTGCGAAGGTAATGCCTTTTAATGGCGGCCTGGTGAAACGCGGATTTGTCGGAAGCCTAATAGGCAAAGTGTGGATTGCGGACGATTTCGATGAGCCACTCGAGGATTTTAAAGATTACATGTAATCATGAGAGTATTGCTCAATACGCATGCATTTTTGTGGCTTGCCACCGATGATAAAAAGGCTGGATCAAAATGGAAATCGATAGTTGAGGATGTGACAAATGACATTTTACTGAGCACTGCAAGCCCGTGGGAAATTGCGATTAAGACCTCTATTCAGAAATTGAGCCTGCCAGTCCCGTTTGAGGGACTTATCGAAAAGAATGTGAACGATCGAGGCATTCAAACGCTATCTATTTTACCTTCTCATCTCTCTGAAATTATTCGACTGCGCAGCATCGTCACGATCCGTTCGATCGCCTTATTATTGCTCAAGGCATTGTGGAAAATATTCCCATCCTTACCGACGATCCGAAATTCCGGCAATATCCGGTTAACTTGATTTAGGTTTTCAGGTCTCGAATACTCTAATACATTCCCGTGCCCCTCAAGCGCGCATTAGGCCTTTATGCCACCACCGCCCTCGTCATCGGCTCGGTGGTGGGCTCCGGGATTTTTTCTTCGCCGTCGGAAATGGCGCGAGGCCTGCCGAGCGCACCATATTTGCTCGCGGTATGGGTGCTCACCGGCGTGCTCACGCTCTTTGGCGCGTTTACGATGTGCGAGCTGGTCGCGCAAATGCCGCGCACCGGCGGCCTTTACGAATACTTCCGAGAGGTGTATGGCGAGGGAATCGGATTCCTCTATGGCTGGGCCAATTTTATGATCGCGGGTTCGGGCGCGATCGCGGCCATCAGTTTTTTCTTCGCGATGTACGCCGAGAATTTCGTGAGCCTGCCGCATTTTACGCACGCGCTTGCCGCCATCGGAGTCACGGAGGCGACTCCGTGGAATATCCCATTCCTGGGAGCGATTTTTCCCTATCAATTTCTGGGAAGAAAATTAGTAGCGTCGTTTCTCGTTATCTTTCTCACCGCGCTCAACATTCGTGGTGTGAGACTGGGCGGAACGCTTCAAAGCATTTCGACAACAATGAAAATGCTCGCCATTCTCGCAATCGTACTCGTCGCATTTATCGCTGGCTCGCATGTTGGCTCGTCTGGGAACTGGCTGGCGGCCAACGGTGGTACGCCGATGCTATCCGGGTGGACATTAATCGGCGGAATTGCACTCGCGATGTCCGGCGCGTTTTGGTCTTATGATGGATGGGGAAATGTTGCCTATATTGCGGGCGAGGTTCGGGAGCCAACAAAAACGATTCCACGCGCGATAATCATGGGAACGCTTATTTTCATTGCGCTCTATATCGTCGTTAACCTTTCGTATTTCTATATTCTCTCGGTGACCGGCGTTGCCAATGCGCCCGGCGACCGCGTGGCCTCGCAAATGATATTCGCGGTCGTTGGCGCGGGTGGCGCGGGCATTATCGCAGCGATCATGATGCTCTCCGCGTTCGATGCGACAAACTCCACGGTCCTCACGAATGCGCGTGTTTATTTCGCAATGGCCCGGGATGGCCTCTTCGTCCGCAATGGTGCGAAGATTCACAAACAATTCCAAACGCCGCACATTGCGCTTGTGCTGCAAGGCGCGTGGTCGATTGTGCTGCTCGTCACCGGCTCGTTCGATCTCATCACGAGCATGTACGTTTTTGTCAACTGGGTGCTCTATGTGCTGATGGCACTTGCGATCTTTGTCCTGCGAAAACGCAAACCGGAAGGCGAGCGACCGTTCAAAGTTCCAGGCTATCCCTGGGTTCCAGCCATCTTCGTGCTGTTCGCCAGCGCGTTCCTCATCATCACGCTCGTCACCGATATTCAGGCGTATCAGGCCGGCACGCAGCCGCTCATCAAAAGCGCGACGGGCCTCGCGCTCGTGCTGACGGGGCTGCCGTTTTATTTTTATTGGAGATGGAAACGAAGAATCCAAGTAGCACCGAATCCTTAGCTTCGGTGGTTATAGCAGGCCACCTATGTTAGATCTTCTCGCAATTGCCGCGCACCCGGACGATGTGGAACTCGCCTGCGCGGGCACGATGCTCATGGCCAAGCGCGCGGGTAAGCGCACCGGCATCCTCGATCTCACGCGCGGCGAGCTTTCCACGCGTGGAACGTTAGAAAGCCGCGCGCGCGAAACCGAGGCCGCCTCGAAAATTCTTGGGCTGGATTATCGCGCGAATCTTGGAATGCCCGATGGCAATATTGAGCTGTCGCAGGAGAATCTCCGGCGCGTAATAATCCATATACGAAAAACGCGGCCCACGATATTGCTGGCCCCGAGTCCGCACGAGCGGCATCCCGATCACGAAGCCGCCGCCCAACTTGCGCACCGCGCCGCGTTTTATGCGGGACTCGTAAAAATTGAAACGAAGGATGACGATGGAACCAAGCAGGAGCCACACCGTCCGCTCCTCGTACTGCATTTTATGCAGGGCTATTCGTTCGAGCCGAAGATTATCCTCGATGTTACTCCGGTATTCGAAGAGCGAATGAAGGCGATGGAAGCTTTTGCCTCGCAGTTCACACCAAAGCCCGGAACTGAAGCGGCAGGTGGCGAGCGCATGACTATCCTTGCCATGCCCGGATTCGTCGATGGCCTGCGGGCGCGCGCCGCTCACTATGGAATGATGATTGGCACGCGCTATGCCGAGCCGTTCTGGTCGCACGAACCGCTTGGTACAAAAGACCTTTTTTCGCTGGTGACGAAAACAATTGCGTAATTTCGCAGTGGATGTCCGTCGTCTTATATCATCGTAATCCCGCTCCGTTAAATTGGGGCGTTGTGTTCGTGCTCCTGCTTGGAGCATGGGGCTGTTCCCAGCCGCCCGTGGTGCGAAACCCGGCGTGCCCGCCGCCGCCGGTTCCGGTGTGCTCGCCTGGCGCGTTCGACAAGACGCTGCTCGATACGCTCTATCATGGGCAGGCATATACGCAATATCATATCCGGATGCTTCCTGCCCCTCCAAACAGCAGCGTGCAGGATTATGCGATTAGTTTCATCGCCTCCGCCGACGGGCCGTTCGCGTTGATTACCAGCAACCGTGCTAATGCCGAAAGTGATGACGGGGAGACTGGCGTACAGAAGCTTTATTCGGCAAGGATGTATTCCACGACCAGCTTCGGGCCGCTCGAAGAGGTGCAAATCGGCGATGCGCCGGTTCCCATCGGAGCGGGTTTTTATTCGAAGGCCGACCAGCTCCTCTATTTTTCTGCAAAAGCGGATAATACCGATCCCGATGATTTCGATCTTTATACGGCGCGTATTTTGGTTAATGCCGCTGTCGTTTCGCTTTCCGATGTGCGCCCGCTGATCACGATTAATGCCCGCGGCAATTTCGATAGCCAGCCCGCGCTGGATCCATCGGGAACCCACCTTTATTTCGTCAGTGACCGTCCCGGCGGCGATGGGGGAACGGATATTTGGTATTCCGAACGATCTTCAGCATCCTCGCAGGATTGGTCCGTTCCGCAGCCGTTGCCGGAACCGGTAAACACACCGTGCGATGAGGTATCGCCTTTTATCCCACCTTATGATTCGACGACGCTCTACTTCGCTTCGAACGGCCACGAGACGGTCGGCGGATACGATCTCTTCAAAACGCATATCGATGATGGCCGATTTGCGGAGCCGGACAATCTTGGAAAGCCGATTAATACGGCCTCGGATGAAGTGTTCCCATCGGCGCTAAACGATACGGCATTTTTTTGGTCATCGAACAGGCCCGGGAACGAAGCGGGAATGAATCTTTACACGATCACTCGGACGCGCGGGCCGGAGCTCGCCGTGAATCCGCAAGTTGAACCGCCGGAGCGGCCGAAGGTTGGGCATTTGAAGCTCAATACATTGCGGCAGGCGATAACAAAGCCGATGGGGCCCGTAGAAATCATTGCGCATGTTACGCAGGGCGCGGATTACCGGCCCGCAGTCGGCGCCGATATATTTGTGCGCGAGGATTCGCAGCAAATCTATGGTGGAATCATTCCGGCCAGCGGGATGATGGGCTTTAAGGTCAATCGCGGCGCGGAATATGATGTGGGCGCGGAGACCGAGCAGGCGTTTTTCGATGTGCGCCATGTCGATCTGCGCAATTCCACGGATTCGGTCGTACACGTATATTTGCACTTGCCGGACACGCTCGTCATTCGCATTAATTTCCCGTTCGATGATTACGAACATCCCTATGAATATACGATCGATGAAAGCGGCCAGCCATCATCGGTCACATGGCAGCGTGCGCTCGATTTGACGGCGCATTCCGCCATGCAGTCGATTCGAACGCTGAAGGAATTGATTGTGATCGGCTATACCGATTCACTGGGTACCGATGCGTACAACGACAATCTCGGTTTCGAGCGCGCCACGTTTGTTGCGCGGGAACTGGAAGTACGTGGCGTGCCACCGGAACTTATCAAAGTGGAATCACGGGGTCGGCGGCAGCCCGTCGCGCGGCGGCCGGATGAATCGGATGAAAGTTTTCGCCTGCGCTCGCGCAGAGTGGAGTTTATCAAGGTGTTTAAATGATGATGAGATTTAATTATCGAATTCGCGCCTTCGCTTGTGCCGCGTGTATCCTGCTAGCTTCCGGGCTCACCGGATGCTTTTCGCACGTCTCCAATCCGATCACGCGAACGGAAACGGATTATTATACCATCACCGACCGCGATACGACCTATCACGAAACCTCGCGCAATGTCCCGGGTTCCCAGGCGGATAATGGCGTGGTATTCCCCTCATCCCGCGAAATTTATATCGACCGCAGCACACTTTCGCACGATTCGACGCACGATCGGAACTATCCGAATTTCCTGCGGGCCGGGGGAATTGAAGTAGCCGGGCTGATGGGAAGTTCCAGCGCAAACGGCATCGGACCCGGATTGCTCGGGATATACTCGCTCTTTACGGCCGATCAATACACACATCCCGGAACACTCTGGCTTCCGGGGACGAATCCATCTTCCCAACTTTTCAAAGGGGAACTCATCCGCATCATGCCCTATGAATACCGCCTGCGCTGGTTTAACGATGCCCCGAATTGGACGCTCGGCTGGAGCGCCTTCGAGCTACTCGCGCCGGACGAACTGCGGGGAACTGCTGGCACGCCAAACGATTGGCTCATGAGCGTTGGCACGAATGTCTATCTCCGCCGCCGCTTTTTCCTTCGTGACCGGATTCCGTATATTATTTTCGATCCGTTCGTCGGCATCAGCGCGTTTCCATCCGCGTACGTTAATCTTGGTGGGGAATTGCAGCTCGGCTCGCTCGCGGGATTTAATCTTCGAGCGTACGCGGGCCTCGCCTCCGGCTTCCAATGGACTTCGCCCGGTCACGAATTAACATTCCCATACCTCGGGCTTGGCGTGAGCGCGCTCGATTTTACGAACGCCGTCGAGGAAACAGAGCATGAGTGGAAGGACTACACCCATACCGCCATTCAAACGAATATCCTCGAAGCAACGCTCATGCGCACCTTCCCAAATTATCTTAGCATTTGGAGCGACTCGACGATTCCGTTTACCGCGGCGCAGGTAAAATTCGCGAATGTGGAACTCCCGCTGCCGTTGGGGAACTATCACTTCTGGGCTGGAACATCGCTCATTAACTGGATGGCGATGGGATTCGAAAAGCAGGGGCTGGGCATCCTGCCGTTGCGTGCCGGATACCGGCAATACCTCTTCGGTCCGGAACTAATGATTGAACCGTTTGTCGAGTATAATTATTATCCCTCGACGATCTTCAATATCGGTGCGCAACTTAAACTCGATACGCATAGCACAGAAAATATCGGTATCACGTTAGGCTACGCCACCGGATCGCCGGGCGATTTCACGCCGCAGATTTTCAATACCGCCGGAGTTGCCCAAGCCACATCGTTCAGCACAGCCTATCTGGGCATCTCGCTCTTCTTGGGTGACTGGGACCAAACGCCGGAAAAGGTGATGGCCGACCGGGCACGAGAGAGCGCCGGGTACTGAGTACCGAGTGATGAAGAAAAATAAAATGTCAAATCGCATCGGAACCATAGTGAGGCCATTGCACGGATCAAGGAATGCGTTCATTCTTTCGGCGTTGCTTACCTTCGCTGGCTGCAATCCCTACCAATTTGTGATGGGCGGGCCGCATATCGTTACGTGCTATATTCTCACTTCGCTTCCGGGCGTCGATCACTCGGATTATATGGCCACGCTGCAGGATACCGCCGCGCTCGATCTCAATTATTATGGCGCCACGCAATATTATCTAACGATGGGCGTTCGGCTGCGTACTGGGAACGGATTTCGCATTCTTTTGCGGCCTGTCGTCGAGCACCGCGATATTCCCGATTCGGGAATTATTATTATGGCTACGACCTCAGGCCTAACGCTCGCAGATTCGGGACGAATCCTTCTTTCGCGGCCCGACATGATCGCGTCCCCGGGACAGATTCTGCACGTCGCGCTGCTCTCGGCGAATCGTTACTACCAGGTGGTCCTGGGTTGCGATACGGTAATTCGCGGCTGGACGAAGCGGAACGAATCTGACGATGTCGTCGTGCAGGCGCTTCAGGCAAGCACGGTCGATGTCATTCATCCCGATTGGGCTGCCCTCCCCGACAGCGCAACGGAACTGCCCAACACGAATGGAGACGAGCCGGATAACGAGGCTCCGTAACGCTATGGGATCTTGACCAATTGAGACGAATGCACGTCCGTTCGGGTCTGGATGTCGGTCACATCGAGCCGGAGGATATAGGTCCCCGCCGGAAGTTCCTTACCCACATCGTTGCGCTCGTCGAACGCCACTTCATAATATCCCGGCGTTTTGAGCGCCTCGAACGGAAAGTTCCGGACGGCCTTCCCATCGATGGATTCGAGGTCCAAATGCACCGTGCCGCGGGTAGCCATACCGAATTGAAAAAGCCACTGGTGCCGCTTATGCGTGATCTTCGTAATCGCCGTCTCCTTGGGAACCGGCATCACTTCCGGCGCCTCGACACCGGTTCCCGTAAGGTCCAGGCGCACGGTATCCGTCTGAAACATCGCGAGCAACGCAGCATGATATTGCTCCGCTCGTTCGGCTTTGAAGCAGAGATTCAGATAGAATGACGTGTTCGGCCCAATCGTGAGCGGCATCATTTCCGGCGCGGGCGAACTCACGTAAAAGTGTTTCGGATCGAGCGATAGCAGCTTCGTCAGCAGCCGAGGGTGATCCGTCGTGTTATTGATCGCAACGTTCACGCAATTTTCGATACCGGTGCTTTGCGGCGCAAAGGTTACCTCGCTCCGCTCGAATGCGATAGTTCCCTCACTGCTCAACGGCAGCGGCGGCGCCGCGTGCTGAAATTGCGCCATGGCGGGCGTCGAGAGAATTGCAATGACAAAGAATAGAACAGAGAAGGTTGCAGGCTTTGAAATCATGCGGATTTAAACGGATGCGCGGGCGGCTCGGTTCAATGCTTCTACTCAAAAATATTCCGGCGGGAGGCCGAGAGCACAGCACCGAGCGTTCCAATAATAAATCCCGCACCCGCGAGCACGCCCAGCCACACGAATGATTCGGCCCCCGAAAGCGATACGGTGAGCGCCGGATCGAGGAACCTTACGGCCTGCTTGCTTGCAGCCCAGGTAAGCGCCCACCCCAATGTGCCGCCCGCGAGGCCGGCCGCGGCGGTTGCGATGGTAATCGGAGCAATGGATGCAAAGCGCGTGGCGCCCAAAAGATCGAAGGTTCGGAGTGTGTCGCGAGAGATTTCGAAACTATGACGGCCCGCCAGCAGCGCATAAAACAACGCAGAGAGAAGAAGCAAGGAAGATAGAAGAATCGCGATGTTGTCGAGCACGCGTGAACGCGATTCCATCGTTTGAAGGAGCGAATAATTCCCGCGCACCTCCTCGATCTTTTGTACAGCGCGAAGCGCTGCCTCCGTCGATTCGGCCGATTTCGCGCTCGGATCTCTAAGATAAATCTTCACGCTCGCGGGCAACGGATTCATTCCCAGCACGTTCGCGACGTCCTCGCCGGAAGAGGTTGTATAATCTCGCAGCGCCTGCTCTTTCGAAATGAAGATGACTCGTGAAACTCCGGGAAGAGACTCGATGGTGGATTGCGCAATGGCTGCCGCGTCACCAGAGGAAATACCTGGATCGAAAAAAGCTTCAATGGCGAGATTCGCACGGAGTTCCGCCATCGCCGAATGCGCACGCCATGCGAGGAGCGCAAAAAGCCCGCTCACGCCCAGGGCCACCCCGAGCGTTATACACGCCATGAGCCACCATCCGAAATGATGGCGAAGGAACCGAAGTGTTTCGCGGAAGATGAACATAACTAGTGGAGTAAGAGCAAGCTCCGGCTTGCTCTAAAATTCTTTCGGCCACGCGCTCCGTAACTTTTGTAAAAAATCGTAATTCGTGAGGTCGTAGTGGATCGGAGTAATGCTAATCTTCCGTTCCCGGATGGCGATGTCATCGATGTCATCCTCACGGTCTTCCAGAATGTAGCGGCCCTTGAGCCAGTAATACGGCCGCTCCTGCGGATCGACGCGCTTCTCGAATTCGTCCTCCCAGTAGGAAGCGCCTTGTTTGGTGTACGCGATACCCTGAATTTCTGCAAGCGGAAGAGGCGGAACGTTTACGTTGAGTAACGTTCCCTTCGGCAGGCCGAGCGCCGCAACGTGCGGCGTAAAGCGGCGCATAAATTCGGCAGCCGCGCCGAAATCCGCATCGGGATAATAACTCGTAAGCGAAACCGCGATGGCCGGTACATCGAGCACGGTCGCTTCCGTGGCCGCGCTTACCGTGCCGGAATAAATAATATTGACGGCGGTGTTTCGACCATGATTGATGCCGCTGACGACAATGTCGGGCCGCGGCAACTTGCGTTCATCGAGGAACGTGCGCAGCGCGAGCTTCACGCAGTCCGCCGGTGTGCCACTTACGGCGAAGCCGAAAAACTTCCCGTTTTTATGAAACTCGGTTACGCGCAAGGGCAGACTCACTGTCAGCGCATGCCCCACCGCCGATTGCTCCCCCAGCGGCGCCATCACGATCACATCGCCAATTTCGCGGAGCGCGAGCACGAGTTCGTAAATCCCGCGGGAGTCGATGCCATCGTCGTTCGTAACTAAGATATTCACCGCATCCCAAACGCTTCGCACGCGGGGCTTCGTTCGGCGGTAGAGATCACGGCTGCATTAGGTCAATAATTTGTCCCATGCGAATTATCCCACTCGATCGCTGTTTGAGCTGTGGAACAAAAAGGGCGGATATGAAATATCGCATAGCCTCACTCGTCGTTCTCTCGCTGCTTGCGCTGCTGGCCTCCTGCAAAGCTCCGACGGCTTCGGTTCCCGCGCCGCCGCCGGCAACGCTAACGATTATTTTGCCGGAGTCGGCGCGTGCGTTCGATACGGCGGTATTTCGCGTCCATTATTCCGATTCGATAAAATCCTCCTGGAAATTCCAGTGGCAGTTCGGCGATTCTTCGCGCGACACAACCGCGGATAGCAGCATCTCCCACGTTTATGATTCGGCCGGGACCTACAGTGTTCGGGTAACTTTAGTCGATAGCACGGGGGAGACGATTGCGAAGCAAACCGCGCAGCTTCCGGTGATGCCGCTGAATGCGCCAACGCTTACGCTGACCGTTCCTGATACCGTTTATTGGGGCGATTCGTGCGTGATGAGCGTTGCGAGTTCCCAACCACTCCGCTCAGCGTGGAAATATACGTGGACGCTGGGAGATAGCGCAAGCGTTTCGTCTCGACAAAGTAGCATCTTGCACTGGTACCTTACGCCGGGAAACTACACTGTTCGTGTTGAACTCGATGATACAGTAAACCATATTTTACTCGGTTCCCAAATCGATTCGGTGCATGTTGTTGCCCGTCATTTTGATTTGGCATTGTTGAATGAAATGCGGTTTGCAACCGTCTTGTGCGCTGGCCGGCTCATAAGCACAGAGTCAGGCATGGACCCCCAGCCACTTAGCCCGGAAATGGCCTTCATTTACAAACCGCTCACGTGGAATGATTTTCAATTCGAGATGGATACACAGTACAGTTGGTACGATTCGAGTTCGGGATCTTCCGGGAGTTTTGAATGGTCTTGTGGCGGAGGAGTTGACAGCAACACGACTATGATATTGAGTGTTTTAGGTGGGAACTCTGGTTCTGACGTTCTCGATCTCTCCCAATAATGGTTCCAATAGATCGAGTAGTGGTTCGGCGGGTTGTGATTTCTATCAGGTTCCTTTTAGAAGTCAGTCAGACTCGGATGTGGTGTTCGAAGCGCGTGGCCCGCTGGTGAGGAATGCATATTTTAGCTCGCAAGAGCAGTGGACGGAACGATTTTACGGGCAAAGCTCGACAACCCTGAGCATTGACTGGAGCGATCCTTCCGCGCAAGTAACCATCATTTTTTCAAAGCATTAAGACTGGTCGGGCGTCGCGCAAAATTTGGTTCCGAATAAGTTGATGAAGGGCGTTTTCGGTTACGATGTCGATTTCAGAACCTAAAAGTTCCTCGATATCGGCTTTGAGGCCGCCGGGAAAAAACGGCGTGGCTTTCGGGCTATTCACCGCGACCCGGACGCGAGGGTAGGTGCCCGCAATATTATATCTTTCGGATTTCGAACCATCCGGCAAAATAGGTATTATATTGTATGGTGTTTTGATAGGCACCTATTTCAATTAGCAATTAGGAATTGAGAATTAGGAATTCGGTGCTTGGCTCATTGAAAAAGGAAAGGAGGTCTTTTCATGAACTGTGGAACTCGAAATGGCGATTATGGACGATTTAGATAGTTTTCTATGAATTATGAATTTACACACACACGCTTTGGAGCAGTTTCCTCAGGAACGCTACTCACAGATAATCGCTGACATTGAGCCGACACATCGTCGGTTCATACACGGCGGCGACATTGAAGAGGACGCGGGCGACGGCTTCGGGGGTGGGATGCTGCGTGGGGTCTTCCTGGGGATAGGCGGCGCGGCGCATATCGGTTCGCATCGCGCCGGGATCGAAGGCGTGGACGCGAATATGCGAGTCCAGCAGTTCATTCTGCAGCACCTGCGTAAATCCTTCGATGGCGAATTTGCTTGCGCAGTAAGCTCCCCACCGCTTCGGCCCAACGATTCCTACGCCGCTCGTCACGTTGATAATAACACCGGAACGCACTTCCAACATTGGCCGCAGCACGGCTTTGGCGAAATAAAACGACCCATTGAGATTGATATCCATTACCTCGCGCCATGTTTCTTCGGAATACTCTTCGATGGTGTCGCGTGGTCCCAATATGCTCGCGTTATTGATGAGCACATCGACTGCGGACCACATCCCCAGCACCCGCTCGACAAAACCGTGTACGGAGTTCGTTTCCGAAATATCCAGCGCCTGCGTGAGCAGGTTAGGAGTGTTGAGTTCTTCTTCCAGTCGGGCGAGATCTGCTTCGTCGCGCGCGCAGGTAGCGACGCGCCAGCCTTCCCCCAGCCATTTTTTAACGGAAGCGCGGCCCAGCCCTTTCGTGCCGCCGGTGATAATGACGATTTCCATTTTCCTGAAGCGCGATTCGCGCGATTTTCGAGATTAATGAGATGTTTTGCTATAACGATGATCGGAATCCAATTAATCTCGCCAAATTGAGGTTCTAACAAGTCGCGGATTAGTGTCCGCAGGCAAGGCTGTAGTGAAAACTACTTTTCTAAGTTTTTCAAAACCACCCTCGAAAAAGTGAGTTTAAAAGTTACCACAGTTTAAAAAACGGCGAAATTGGCTTTGAATCGGCATAGTTCATGAAGCACGAACGCGCGCGCATGGTTTGGAGTAGCTTTCTGGGATTTTTTTGAGCTGGTCCGGCCCCTCATCCGCTCTTTGCGCTTGGCCTGAACCATTTCGCGGCCGGTTGCTGTTTGCCGCGCCGAATTTGAAGCGAGTCCGAAGGACTCCGAACTTTAAGGACTCAATATGAAACGTACCTACCAACCCAGCCGGCGCCGCCGCGCCAACAAACATGGATTCCGCTCACGGATGGCGACGAAAAACGGCCGCCGCGTGCTGGCCTCTCGCCGCGCCAAAGGCCGGCACAAGCTTACCGTCTCCGACGAAAGAAAAGGCTGAGGGATGAAGGGTGAAGGATGAGGGTTATGCCCTGTGGCGTTCATCCGTCATCCTTTTTTCATGGGTTCCCGACTCACACTCGATCGCCGGCATTCCTTAGCAGGCCGCGAAAATATCGCATGGTTTTTTGCGAACCGGAAATGGATTCGCCTGTCTTCGCTGAATGATCGCTCATCCATTTTGGAAAGTGCCTGGGCAAAACGTCCGCTGCCCGCAGGGGATGCGGGAATTCGGTTCCTGCTTCTGGCTCCGAAACGTTCCTATAAGCGAGCACATGATCGCAACAAAATGAAGCGATGGCTTCGCGCCGCGATTACAAAAGCCGAATTTTTGGAACTCGAAGAAAAAGTAGTCGCGAATAGCGAACAAATTCTTCTCATGATGCGAATTTCCAAACCTATTCGGGAAGTAACCTGGGCCGCCGTTCTTGAAGACGTTCGAAATATCAAAGAGCAATTGAAGAAACGAGTCTGAATCTTCTTTTGTAATGAACATGGTTTAGATCATGCGCACCATACTCATCTTCGTGATTCGCTTGTATCAGCGGCTCGTTTCTCCGCTGTTTCCGCCTTCGTGCCGATTTACCCCGACGTGTTCGGAATACACGGCGCAGGCGATCGCGAAATATGGCGTGTTTTTGGGAAGCTGGATGGGCATGAAGCGCGTAAGCAAATGCCATCCATTCCATAACGGCGGATTCGATCCCGTCCCTTAATCTTCGTCTTGAAATCCCGCATTCTTAATGATTTCCCGAATCACCATCAATCGAATTATCGCGGCGGCATTGTTGCTCGCTGCGATCTATCTCGTCCTTTCGATTATGCGGGTCTTCAGGGGCGAGACGGGCTGGATGGAATACAGCATTATTGGGGTCGCATGTTCGCTTATTTTTCTCGCCGCATTTCTGAAGTTGCGCCGCCGCGCGGAAAGTAGTCGCGAGGTGAAATCCAGCAGCGATTCGCTTCTGAAGCACCTGTGGGAACTTCGCCACAAGCGGGAGTGGTGATTTGCAAAGGAGGATTCGATCCCATACCATGATAGCTCGCTCAACCATAACCCGTTCTGAATGCCGCCGCGCTGATCTGTCTCGGAGTGTTTTTCGTGCTGTCGGTCCTGGGCGCCCTCGTCGATGTTAGCGGCGGCTGGCCGGAATATGTGGCGCTTGGCTCCGCCGGGGTTCTGGCGGTTACTGCCGCAGCGCTACGCCTAAAGCGCCGCGCCGATCTTCACCGCGCGGTGGAATCCGGCCGGGAGTCGCTGCTCAAGCATTTGAGGGAATCGCGCCATAAGCGCGAGTAGTGATTTGTTTTCGCTGACTGGACGTGCACGACTGCGTTAATGATACTTCGCACGGACGAGGCTATTGAGCTGATGCGAAGAATAATAGCCAAGGACGGCCTCCGGATTCGAAGAATATCCACTTGGCCCGATTACGAACGTCTCCGGCAGGCCAAGATCGGTGCTAACCTGCTCGCCATATTGGATATGGGCAAACTCGGTGGTATCGAGGATGACCTCGGAATGAAGATTATGCGCGGAGACATAAGCGGAGACGCTCTGAAAATTATCGGGATAATTATCGTCCTCCGCAACGGTAACGATTCGCACACTGTCGCCCAAATCGGCTTGCACCGAATCGAGCGAGGGCACTTCCCATGCACCGGTATCTGGTCGGGTCACCCAAAAGGTAAGTAACAGCACTTTGCCCGCATCGCCGGAGAGCGACCGAATTTCTCCGGTCGCCGAGTCCTTCCACTTCAGATCGATCCCACTCCAGGAGCCAAATGTTCCATAGGGCACGAGTTGGTATAGCTGCGAGACGTTCGCCGTGTATTTGGCGTCGGGATTTGAAAAGCTGTTCGAGGATGTGGAGCTCGTCGAGGGAGCGCAGCCGGATGTGGCGAGCGCCGCTGCGCAAGCCATGAGGGCCAGAGATCGAAATATGGGTGTGTTCATGCTTATAGAATTCATTTTTCGCTGGAAAGTTACAAGAAAATTCGATTTTGGTTCGGAAACGCAAAATTTTATCCGAGAGGGGGGACGGCGGTGGCCCCATTCAATTTGGGCAGGTCGGTAACCCCGCTCGCGGACCAGATTTTTAACAATCTTTCCGCGCAACTTCTGCCATTTCCGTGTGTTCTCCCTTTAGATGGAGACCCTCGAATTCAAGCCGCCCGCCGCGAATCGTGCGGATGAGCGATCATCCGGCCGGGATCGGGATCGGGAAAATGCGGAAGACCTTGCGCTTTTCCGCGAATTCCTGACGAACCGCGCCGTGGCCGAAAGCGGAGTCGATTCGCACCGCGAAAGCGGCGCGGCGCGCGCGCGCGAGGCGTTCACCAAGCTGTATTTGCGCTACCGTGAGCGTGTTTATGCCTACGCGCTTCGCGTGCTCGCTAACGAACAGGATGCCGAGGATCTTTTTCAGGAAGTATTTTACCGGGTTTATACCCACGCCGATAGTTTTACCGAAGAGCGAAGCTTGAGCGGTTGGATTTTTACGATTGCGCATAATCTTTGCCTGAATAAAGTGCGCGACCGCAAGCCACAGGATTCCATCGACGATGTCGATCTTCCCGTTCCTCCGGAAGGCGCCATCGGGGAAGATTGGCAGGAAGTAATCGCGCGCGCGATGGCGCTGCTGCCGGTGGAATATCGCGAGATTATCCTCCTGCGCGAATATGAGGGAATGACCTATTCGGAAATGACGGAAGTATTGCACACCACAATTCCTTCGATCAAAAGCCGGCTCTATCGAGCGAAAGGAAAACTACGAGAAATTCTAACTCCCTATTATAAGGAGCATTATGGCGCATAACGGTGCGCGGAGATTTTTATGACATTGAACGATCGCATCTTAGATTTTTATGGACGGCTCGCTTCATCCCGATGATGAAGCGGAGTTGCTCCACACCCTCTCCGTCTCGCCGGAAAAGCGGGGTGTACTGCGCGGTTTTATGGATCAGCGCACGCTTCTGGCGCGCGACAGCAAATCGCTTCAGGTTCCCTACGAAGCCGAGCAGCGGCTGTGGGAACGATTGGACGAGGTGATGCCGGCGCCCTCGGCGGCAGAGCCGGCGCTCATCCCCGTGCCAGTCGAAACGAACGCGGGAGGTATCCTAGCGAATTCGTTCCACGGGGCTCGTGCGATCGCCAGCGCCGTAACTTTGTTCGCTGGAATAGGAATCGGCTATTTTGCCGGCGTACGAAATGCTCCGGTGCATACGAAAATTGTCGAAATTCATTCTCCTACGCCTGCAACAACTCAGGCCTCGGCGGATGTGGAAACGAATACTCCGGTGTATCACAAAATGCTCCGACGGAATGTTGTTCCTGCACCATTGGCAGCGTTGATGCAGCCCCATGCCGCGGGAGTCATGTCCAATGTGGTTCAACGGACTAATCAGCCTGATCTGTCCGATCAGCCTGTGAACGAAGTGCCAATGATCGCAAGCATCACCCCTCAAAGCCAGCAGCCCATTGTCCTCAAAAACCGAATCGGCGGGGATGGCGGCGGAATCAAGCCGATCTTTCATCACACCGAGGCAATCCGCGCAGCTCATACGAGCTTACTGCAACGCTTCGAACTCCGTGTCGATGAAAGCTTTGGGCGTCAGTTTCCAAACAATGCTATGACGAATGTTTCCTGGCCGCTCATCACCAATTCTTCGATCTCGGCCTTCTTCCAGTTGCTGCCGCATTCCAACTTGGTCTGGGTCGGCGGTGGATACGGCTCGGCAAGTGTGACAACGAAAGAACTTTCCGTACAGCAGGGCGATCCGCAGTCGCAATACATTCCGCTATCGCAGGATGTGCTGCAGGCCGATACCGTGCACAAACAGACCACGTATGTTGCTGCCATGGCAGAGCTTCATCTACCGGCCTTTGCCGCCACCGATCTCACGCTGGGGGGCGGCTACGGATGGGCAAATCTGGGGCGCATGCTCTTTGGCGAAGTGGGCTTCCACTACAATATCTCCGAAGAGATGGGAACCGATTTTGGAATTCGGGTCATGCGTTTCACCTACGACTTAAGCGCCGAAAAGCAGGCGGCGATTCAATCGGCGCCAGGCGGTCTCGCGATTTCGAACGCGGTCGCGTCAGTCGGCCCGAGTTTCAATACTGAACTAAATGCCGGATTATTCTTCGATTTCTAAACTCCATGCCGGTGCGATCATATTGGTGGATGGGCGTTGCCACGCTGGCGATCGGCGCGGCACTGCTGAATGGATGTGGCACAAGTGATGCGCCACCCGCTTCCACACCGACGGTGCAGTCGCAATTCTACCCTCTCGATAACGGCCTCATCTACACCTATCAGCGGTTCCTGAATAATCGTTATGATACATTGAATCTGCGACTTGTCACCGCTCAGCAGGGGCTACAAAATGTGTTTGTTTATAAAAGCGCTAATGGCACGCTGGTCACTTTTTACCGCGTGAGCCTGACTCATGACGCGAACTATAACCAGGCGGCTGTGATTTCGACAGACACCTCGTCGCTCATGGTACTTGACGGCACGCTCGAGGATGGGGCAACCTGGGTGGCCGACGACATCAACCGCATTCACGCGACGGTGCTCACCGAGTATGACGATTACTATTTGCCGGACGTGAAATTGAAGGATTACGCGAACGTGCTCGTTGTGCAATATCATGAGGATGGGCAGCCGAACGATAACTATACGCTCCGGTTCTTCGCCCAAGACCACGGCCTGATTCTCGAACAGCAGATTGTACAGCGCTCTGTCATCTCGAGTCTCGAACTTATCGGCATCCAAAACTCTTAGCGTAAATGAGTGATGCCTCTTGCCACCGCCGCAGAGCTTCATTCCCACCACTCCAAAACGTAGGACCTAGCACGTGTTCGGGCGTTCCAAAACTTCGCCATACAGTGGCCGCGCAGAAGGGCTTCGGTCGCGGCTTCGCGCCGATTCGATCCTGGTTCGCATTCTCATTTTCGCTGTGATGAGCGTCGTGTTTTTCTTGTTTGTTAAAGTTACCGAGCGGAAAATTCCGAGTGGTATTGCGCCCGATACCACCTACGAGCGGAGCGTCGATACCGCCGGTCATGTTCCACGCTGAAGGCCCGAACCAAGAGTGATGGAACTATACGCTGGCATAATGTCTGGCACCAGCTTAGATGGCATCGACGTCGCGATCGTGCAATTCGATAAGACGAACGTTGAACTCGTGTCGTTTTATTCAACGGAGTTTTCAGATGAATTGCGCGGTCTCTTGATGGAAGTGGCGACCGCCCACGCTGTCGAAATGGATACTGTCGTTCGCACGCATTTCGTGCTGGCTGAACGTTACGCGCAGGCAGTGGTCGGCGCGCTCGATGCGGCAGCGCTCGCGAAGGAGAGCATCCGGGCGATTGGCTTGCATGGCCAAACGGTGCGGCATTTGCCGGGTTCGCCACATCCGGCAACGCTGCAACTTGGCTCCGGCGCCGCACTTGCCGCGCTTACGGAAATCGATGTGGTCAGTGATTTTCGTTCCGCCGATCTTGCGCTCGGCGGGCAAGGAGCGCCGCTGGTTCCAATGTTCGATTATCATTTCCTTCAAAGCGACTCTGTTGATCGGCTCATCGTCAATATCGGCGGCATAGCAAATGTCACGTGGCTCCCTCGAACCGCTCGAGAAGCAGATGTGATCGCGTTCGACACTGGCCCGGGAAACATCCTTCTGGATTGGATTTCCCAGGACTATTACCAAGAGGACTTCGATCTCGGTGGGCGGCACGCCAGCAACGGTACGATCAACGAGGCATTGCTAATCGACCTTCTTTCGAATCCATACTTCGAACATCGGCCCCCGAAATCGACAGGCCGGGAACTGTTTTCCGAAAGTAAATTCGATCACATACGCCAGCTTATCGCATCAAGGCAAATGGCTCCGAAAGATGTGCTCGCAACACTTACAGAACTAACAGCCCGCTCAATCGTCCAAAGCTTGAAATTGATCGGCGCGATATCGGCGCCTGTCGAAATCATCGTTAGCGGCGGTGGTGCATTGAACGGATTCCTTATGCAGCGTTCTGGCTGCCTCTGCGGGAGAGCACGCGAATGTGGTGGCATTCTGAGAGGTATGGGATCCCTTCGAAAGCGAAGGAAGCGATCGCATTCGCATTTTTTGCCAAGGCGTTTGTCGAAAACATTCCCATCCACCTCCCTGCAACAACCGGCGCGCGACGGCGCACCACGCTGGGAAGCTTATCCCTCGGGGGTACCAAGTATCGAGTACAGGGTCATCGGTAGAGGGTAGCGGGACGCTAATCCGTCACCGAAGGACGATTCAGGACACTGCAGCTCGTCTGCTCTTCACGTGGTGCTCGGCACACAGTGGTCAATCAAAGTTACTAAATTATTTTTTTGAAATTTCGAGTTGGTTATGGATCGATTGCTTATACTGTAAGATATATGAAATGCGTGCAGATGTTTAGAGATTGTGGATAAGTTTGAATCGCCAATTGAGATGCGCCAGCGATGCGAGTCGCTTGCAGAGAATGGGCATAGGAAATAAAAATGATGAGAACCAAACGTATCTCATGCGAAATAAAATAGAATGAACGAGATCGAAATAATCCGAACGTGACTCGCCACGGCGAGTGTTTCTCCTTCTGTTACGACCCATCAAGACCATGACCGAGTTTTCCGTAGATAACCGTACGCCCCTGGCTTCCGCCCACTCATCCTCAAGAAAAAGCGACCTGCGAATTAGCGAATCAGCACGGAGCGAGCACGCTCGTGTCGCCGATCGGGCTCGGTTATCCACGAATTCTGAAAATTTGATCGACGCGTGGCCGGATGCTGGCCATTTGGCGCGTCAATCGGCGGTTCCGCAGTCAGAGCCGCTAGCTGCTCCTGAGATCGATCGGAATTCAAATTATGGTGTGGAACCGGCGATTGCTGCGGCCGAATTAGCACCTGAATCCGAATTGGATTCGACAACCGATGAGCGCTCATTAAATGCCGATGAGCAATCCTCCGCTGCAAACTTACAGGCTGCGGCGGAACGAATCTGGCGGATGTGCCTGGACACAATACGCCCGCAGCTTTCGGCGCAAACGATGCGTACGTGGTTCGAACCGCTTCGCGCAGTCGCGCTGGAAGGATCGGAGATGACGCTGCGCGCTCCAAGCAGCTTCTTCTGCGAATGGATCGGCGAGCATTACCAGGATATTTTAGAGCGATCCCTTCACGCGGTCTTAGGCCCGGTGGCTCGCTTCCGATTCGATAGCGTAAACGAGGTCGAGTCCCTGAACACGAAACTCGAACCCGCGATGAAATCGGATTCGGCTCCGCGGATGAGCGAGCAGCCACCGGCGTTTCGTTCGGAACCATTTGCGCGACCTTCCGCACCCGAGCCATTTAGCTCGCGGGTTACGAACGAACCAACCAGCCTAAACGGCATGGCGCATCCCGCTGCGTCAATTTCCGGCACATCCCCGATCCGAATCTCCGCGAATGGAGCAAGTTCGAATGGGAAGCGGCCCGCCGCGGCGGCCTTCGAATCGCTGCTAAACCCGCGATACACGTTCGATACATTCATTCGTGGCGAATCGAATAAATTAGCGTATGGCGCGGCGATGGCGGTCGCAAATAACCCGGGCGGCACGCGATATAATCCGCTCGTTATTTATGGCAACGTCGGATTGGGTAAGACGCACCTTATTCAGGCGATCGGCCACGCGGCGATGCAAAAATTCCCATCGGCGAAGGTCCTTTACACTTCGAGCGAGCGATTCACCGTCGAATTTGTCGATGCGATTCAGAACGACCGAATCAACGAATTCCAGGCGCTCTATCGCTCGATCGACGTTCTCATTATCGACGATGTGCAATTCTTTGCCGGCAAAGAAAAAACTCAGGATATTTTCTTTCATACCTTCAACGCGCTTCGTGAGCTTGGCAAGCAAATCATCCTCACCTGCGACCGCGCGCCGAAGGAACTAAAAGACATCGACGACCGCCTGCTCAACCGACTGCAATGGGGCCTCACGACCGATATTGGTGCACCCGATCTCGAAACGCGTATCGCAATCCTTCGGCACAAAGCCATCGCCGATGGGATCGAGCTTCCGGGTGAAGTAATCGAATATATCGCCTCGAACATTACCTCGAACATCCGTGAACTCGAAGGCTGCCTGATTTCGCTGCTGGCGATGTCCTCGCTCGAAGGCCGGGAACCCACGCTCGATCTGGCGCGCGAGGTGCTCCGAAAGATCGCCAAACGCGCTGCGCCGATTATTTCCATTGAGGCGATTCAGCATACCGTTGCAGTACGCATGGGAATCGAGGAGGAGCTTTTGCGCCATAAGACTCGGAAACAGGAAGTCGTGCTGGCGCGGCAAATTGCAATGTACCTCTGCAAGGAGATGACGAACCATTCGCTCAAATCCATCGGCTTTCATTTTGGCGGGCGCGACCACTCCACCGTCATCCACGCCGTTCAGGCCATCCATGAGGATATGAAGCTCGAACCCAAGCTCGCTAAGAGCATCGAGGAACTTCGCAAGCAAATTGAAATGATGATGCAATAGCGGATCGTGGCCGTGACAAGAAGCCGGCATAAATAACTGTTACGACAAATTTTATAGTGGGTGTTGGATGCGTATTCATGAACTGGTTTCTTTTTTGAAAGTATATTTTCTGAAAAAAACACAATGTTCTCATGATTAATATAACAAGATTAATACAAAGCCGAGTTCCCAGCGGCTATCGCGCGACTTCGCGGCATTTTTGGCATTTGCCGCAAGAATGCTGTTTTTAACGAATTAATTCGAGTTCACGGAGCCGATGCCCGAGTGGGAACTTCAGGAATAATGAGACACTCCCGAAAATAGTTTGTAACCTTTGGCGAGTTGTGCGCTTTATTCTATGAGGAGTCTCGCGAAAAACCGGATGAATGCTGTAACCTTTCGGCGTTTCGCGGGTCTTCGTTATAGAGCGTTATCTTTAAGGAAGGACATTTGCTATCGTGAACCACTCACCTCGCCGGATTTTCCTTGCGGCTTTCGCCCTTATTGCGTGCTCGTTTGGCTTCGCCCACGCGCAATCGGCGCGCATTCAAAACCAAATCACGACCGAACAGCACGCGCCGCCCACCGCAGGGCGGGATTTCTGGTTCGGAATTCCATCGAATTTCTGGGGAGTGGATAACGGTGGGAAGTATCTTCGGATTTATATTAGTTCGGCGAAAAATACGACAGCTTACGTCGGCGTGGGGGTCGGCGGAGCTGTCGCCGTGCCTGTCCAAGCCTATAACGTATCGAGCTTTGCGGTTCCCTTCTCCTGGGAAATGGAATTGAGCGGCATAGCGGAAACCAAGGCCGTTCATGTCTGGTCGAACGATGCGGATTTGACCGTCTATTTCATGTCCGATGACTTTACTACGTTGGATGGCTCCTACATTATTCCGACGATTGGCTGGGGCACCGATTATGTCGTTGCGGGATTTGGAGCGATTTCTGAACCAAATGGCGATTACCCCTCGGAATTCACCGTTGCCGCAGCATCCGACAAGACAGTCCTCGAAATTACGCCATCGTGCGACATTCGTCGGGCTAGCGGAGCTGGCAAGAATGCATCCATCGTCGCTTATCCGGCGGGAGAAACCTTTATTGATACTCTCAATCGCGGCGAAAGCATACAGTTCATGTCTGACTCGGCGACTGATGTGACAGGGTTCGATGTCACCGGAACGGTCATACGCTCAAGCAATCCCGTAGGCGTAATTGGTGGGTCGATGTGTACGAATATCCCAATTGATTATCCGTATTGCGATCACGTCGAGCACATGATTCCGCCGGTTCGCACCTGGGGAACCGTGTATTATACAACCAATTTCGTTCAGCCTGCTGGCCAACCCGGGCATGATTACGGATTGTATCTTTTCGTGGCTTCGAAAGCTGGCCAAACTTTTTATCGGCAGGATTACGGCTCCGGGATGCACGTGGAGTGTCAACTCGCCGGTCAGTACGATCTCTATTGGGATGAGCTGGAACTCGCACAAAAGTTTTGGAGTGATGCGCCGTTTATGCTGGTCGAATATATTAATAGTTCCAGCTATCCGGATGGGGTGAATGGCCTTGGCGATCCGGCGGAGGTTGTCATTCCTTCGCGCGGGCAATACACAAAAAACGTCGTATTCCAAACACCGATCAGCGCTGGCTCACAACTGCCTTACGACAATTATGCGACCATTATCCTGAAGGTGGGCGAAGTCACCCAAACAACATTCGACGGGAAGAATCTCCCGCAATATAGGGTGCAGCCCATTGACGACACCTTCGAGGTGTTTACCATTCCGCATGTCGCGCCCGGAGTCCATGTTGTTACGGGAGATTCCTCCGGGGTTGGGGTTTATACCTATGGCTATGGTCACGACGAAGCCTACGCCTGGAGCGGGCCGCTGGGGATTTCGACATATCGCTCGCCGGATACCGTCGCGCCGAAGGCAATGATTAAGGGAGCGTGTTACGAATCCTTTGTGCATCTCGCGGATTCGGGAATGAATCCCGGCGGAATTCCGCAAAGCCAGTTGACTATGATTCGCCTCGATTCCGAGTCTAACATGGCTTATTTTCCGAATCTGAATTTTCTGGAAGGCATTGGCAGCGATACTTCTGATTACAGCATGTACGTCCTCGATCCCACAAAGCCGGCCTATCTTCAAGTGGAAGCATTCGATGTGGCCGGCAACCGAACGACGATTGCAAGCACCTACTCGCCGCAAACGGCTTCGATCGAGCCGGCGGTGCAATATTTTGGTTCCGATAGTACGTCATCGATTAAGTACGCGTACGATACGCTTGTCAATACTGGCTCCGTGCCATATCCGTTCACGAAGCTCGCGCTCGCCGACGGGAACCTTGGATTTACTTTGGATAGCGGCATGACGCCTTCGACGCTTCAACCAGGCGAGCGCCGGGTTCTAAAAATTTCGTTTCAGCCAACGAGTTCGGGATCCACCGTCGATGGCTTGCTCTTTGGCGACAGTTGCAGCACCGAAATCGCGGCGCTCGTCGGCAACGCCGGCACTGCCGATTTTAGCGTGAGTGATGCCCGCTGGTTGAATGAATCCATTCCCGCGCCGCCGGCGGGATATATCATGGCGGTAAGCATTCACAATCTTTCAGCCTGGCCGATCACGATCGATACCGGTTGGTGGCCGGACCGGCATTTCCTTGCCGACGATAGATTCCCGCTCGCCGTGCCGCCTACGAGTTCCGTTCCCTTCCACATCGCATATTTTCCGGACGATAGCTCCGCAATGATTCCCAACAGAACGTTAGGCACCTGGACAAGCCCGCAAGTCCTCGCCTCCGATGGCAAAACCGAAAGCATTCGAACCGATAGCCTGATTGGAAATGCGGCGGTGGCTTCAGTCGCTCCCGTCCAAAGTGTATCGGCGAGCGATCTTCAGGTCGTAAATAACCCTTTCAGTGATAAATTGGAAATCCACGTGAGCCTCGCGCGGGACATTCCGGCGACGCTGAGTGTCTTAGATGTGCTGGGCCGAACCATGGCCACTCCGGCCGCGGATGCGCTCACCGAAGCTTCTGAGTATGAGCTAAACACTGCCTCGTGGCCTGCTGGGACGTATTTCGTTCGGCTCGAAGCAGGGAGCATCGTTCGGACGAAGCGGGCTGTAAAAGAGCGTTGATGCCGCCCGCCACGGGGAATTAGGTTGCGTCGCTGAACTGTTTCGCTTGGAATTGCTTTGCAAATTGAGCGCGGGATTTTTGGGTGGATGTCCACAATTCATAAAAATAATTTGTAACCCGAAGCCTTCCGCGCGTTTTTAACTATAGAAGGTATCTTCGCGATGGAGTCGCGAAGCCCTCCACACTTCGATGAGAATTATTCACCGGAATTCAAGCTGCGGTATCTCGCGCCCGGCGTTGCACGCAACGCTGCGCCCAACGCTGCGCCACTCGCGTGGTCTCGTGGCTCTCGTCCTGCTTGCCACTCTTGCCGTTTTTACGACGCAGCCGGTGCGCGCGCAATCCGGCTTCATCACCCATAGTATAACGAAACTCCATGAATCGCCGCCCACAATGGGGCGTGAATTCTGGTTCGGGGTGCCCTCGAATTACTGGGGTGTGAACACGGGTGGGAAGTATCTCCATTTGTTCATTACCTCGCCTTATAACACCACCGCCTACGCAGCACTGGGAACCGGGATCGCGCAGTCCGTTGCGGTAACGGCCTATAAGATTGCTACCATTAACCTGCCTTTTTCTGATGAGATCGAGAATAGCGGGTCCGTCGAGCAGGCGGTGCATGTCTGGTCGAATGATGCGGATCTGACGGTCTATTTCATGTCCCACGACGAATACACTTCCGATGGAACCTATGTCGTTCCCACCATAGGCTGGGGCACGGACTATGTGGTAGCGGGATATGCCTCTCTCTTTGAACCAAGCGCGGACTACCCATCCGAATTCACCATTGCCGCGAATACCGATAACACGGTCATCCAAATTACCCCGGCATGCGATCTCCGGCAGGGTGGTGAAAGTGTTTCGACGGTCGGGTACGCGGCGGGTCACACCTTTCAAATTACGCTCAATCGCGGCGAGAGTGAGCAGTTCCTTTCAGTGCTTGCGACAAATGCCGACAATTATGATGTGACCGGAACAATCGTTCACTCGAACAATCCGGTTGGGGTCATCGGCGGCTCCATGTGTACGAATATTCCACTTGATTTTCCTTACTGCGACCATGTGGAGCACATGATGCCGCCCGTCCGGACATGGGCATCGACATACTACAGCACTTACTTTACCCAGCCGACCGGGCAGAATGGTCATGATTATGGGCTGTATCTATTTGTGTCTTCCAAACCGGGCCAGACCATTTGGAAGTACAACTCCGCGCAAGGCGGAACAAGTCAAGAATGTGTGATTGGCAGTAAATATGGCACCTACTGGGATGAAATCGAACTGGCTCAAAAGTTCTGGAGCGACGCACCCTTTATGCTGGTCGAATATATTAATAGTTCCAGCTATCCTGACCACGTCAACGGGGATGGCGATCCGGCCGAAGTGGTAATTAATCCGCGCGAACAATTCACGAAAACGGTGGTATTCGAATCCCCGATACCCGGCAATGGGCAACAGGCCTATGATAATTACGCTACGATCACCATCAATAAGAACGATGAGGCCACCACGACTATCGATGGCAATAGCATTCTGACGCTAAACTCGACTAAGCAGAACATCGACGATACGTTTGAAATATTTACCTATAAACATCTGCCATCGGGGGTCCACATTATCGCCGGCGACACCGCCGGGGCTGGCGTGTATATTTATGGCTATGGCTTTGATGAGTCTTATGCGTGGGTGGGCTCCTTCGGAACCGGAACGTTTCACGCGACCGATACCATTCCGCCCGAAGCCGATACGTTCAGCGCATGCTACGACGCGTTCATCCATCTTTCCGATACCGGTGCGCTTGCAACCAAGCTTGCAAAGATTCAGATCGATAGCGACTACAACATGACGTTCACCCTCGATTCGGATTGGCTCGAGGGCGTGGGGCTGGACACCTCCGGCTACGGAATATCCGTCACCGATCCGACGAAAGAGGGCTACCTTCAAGTGACGGTGTATGACATCGCCGGCAATGCGACGAGCATCGTTAGTAGATACCAGCCAAATTACGCCACAATCGTTCCGGCCGTGCAGGATTTCGGAACGGTTGCGCTTGGGGTAACCGCCGTACTCTACGATACGATTCGCAATACGGGCAAAACGCCCTTCGATATCAAGACGCTAACCTTGAAACTTGGGAACCAGGGATTCAGCTTAGTCAATCCAGATTTGAGCCCGATACCGGCCGATTCTTCGCGCGTCGTAGAGATTCAGTTCACGCCAAAGAAGGGCCAGGAAGCGTACGATACGCTGGATTTCGGGAGCGAATGCCTGGCGATGGCTCCGGTGGCCGAGGGCAATGCCGGCGCCGCCGATTATAGCGTCGATAACCAAACCTGGCTGAATGTGCCGCTCACAAAAGATACCGGATGGGTGCAAAAGCCCGTGGTGATTCACAACAAAACATCGCTCGAGGACCTCGTTGTGAAATTCGATTCGGTCTCGGACCCCACGCATTTTTACCTTGCGCCCTATCAAGCAAAAACAGTAACGGTTCCCAAGAAAAAAACCGTGAATGGCCCGGATGGTCTCGATTCCGTCTGGTTCATCTATCAGCCCACCGTCGTCGAGCAGGATAAGGCACAAGGTTATTGGGAAAGCGCCGGCGAAAACGCCAATGGCTCGCTCGATTTCCATAACGATTCCCTCTTTGGAAACCCGATTGTGGCGCAAGTGACCTTCGCCCAGAATATCGACGACACGATCGACTGCCCGCAGGCCGGCGATACGCTCCGGCTGACGTTCGTGCTTTCGAATAGCGGCTCGGCGGATGCCATTGTTAACCGTGTCACTGCATCGAATACTTTGGATTTCTCGAAACCTATTGGCATTTTAGCGAACGACTCTACGTGGGACCCCGCCAAAGTGGCGCAAACGCTCGCCAAGAGCGGTGGCGCGGATACCATCGTCGTCACCTATGGAGTTCCCACCGGTGGGAATGCCTCGGCGTGGGACACCATCACGGCGTACGGCTCGGATAATCAGCCGATGGGCAAAGTTATCGCCCATATCCAGGTCAACGAGCTTACCATGACGTTCAATCCGCCCACGCTCGATTTTGGGCAGGTTCCCTATCAGAGCGGTAAGGTTACGAAGACATTTACCATCACGAATCCGAATGCAACGCCGGTTATCTATAACGATATTTCGTTTGCGCCAGTCAATGGCAGCTCGCCGGGATCGTATTCGGTTTCGCCGAGCGCGGGCAATGGGTTGCCGGTTACGCTTACGCAGGGGCAATCGCTTACGGTGTCGGTTACGTTCGATCCTTCGGTGAGCTTTGTCGATTCACAGTGGGTGAATCTCGAGTTCGCAAGCACAGCATGTGACACATCGATCTACGCCCTAAGCATTTCCGGCTTGCCACCGGATGTGGCTCAAAGCACGGTATCCTCGCCCATCCTCGCTTGCTCACATACGATGGACACGATCACGATCACGAACCCCAGCCCGGAAGCGGATACGATCCATTCGGCAAATTGGCTCGGGGCGGATAGCACTGCATTCTTGTTCCCAACGAATCCAGAAGGACTGATTATTCCGAGCGATAGTTTCCTTCGCATTCCGGTGGAATTCATTCCGAACGCGCAGGATTCGAATCTGCACACGGACATCGACTCGATCGCCTTCGCGCTGAAGAATTCCAAATCGATTTCTACCGTTGTTGCCACGGTTCAGGGCACCTCGAACTTTGTCGATGTCGAAGTGACTTCGCAGTTCCCGCCGCCGAGCGGCAACGCAGGGACGACGGCGGATCTTCCGATGTCGCTCACGGTCAATCCGCGCAACCTGACAGTGAACGATACAGATTTGGATATTACGGGCGTGCGGCTCGTCTATCTCATTTCAAATCCGGATTTGCTGAATATCACGAAAGGCGATCTCACAAACGCGGTTGCTGGGCTTCCACCGGGTTGGAGCGTGGCGCCGGGATCGTATGTAACGAAGCTGGGGGATAGCGTCGTGCTCGTGCTGCGCGGCCCAAAGCTTCCGAATGGCACCATCACTTTAGGCCAGATCGGCTTTACCGTTACGCTGCCAAAACTCGATACGGCGACGAATGTCACGCTCGCGGAGCTCACATTTTTCAGTGACAGCGCAACCGCCGGATGCATCAATCCGATGGTGGCCGATAGCAATTTCAGCCTGATTCAGCGTTGCGGCGATCCAACCTTGCGCGGCTTTATGCAGGGCGGAGGCATCGTCGCCTTCATTCAGCCGGCGAAGCCGGATCCGGTGACCGGGGGCGAAATAACGTTCCAATATGCGAATTGGGCGCCGGCGAGGCTGACACTTACGATTTACGATGTGCTCGGTCGCGAAGTAGCGCGGCCCGTGGGCAATGTATATCACGAAGCTGGCTCGTGGGAAGCTTCCGCGGATGTCGCGAAGCTTCCCGCCGGTACCTATACATACCGGCTTTCTGCCGAAGGCAACCTGGGCAGAAGTGTCATCTCGAAGCAATTCGTGATTGACCGGTAAAATGAAAAATGGAGTCATCGAATGAACGATTTTCAATTTGCGGAACTAACGGCAGCCGAAAGGACTTGGAAACTCAACCTTTCGCGCATGAGAGATCACGGTATGAACGATTCATGCGTCGTAGCCACTGCAAGCTTTTAACAAACACACTCGACTTAACGAACAAAACCATGCGTACTCGTCTCTTTTTAATTCTATTTGCTTTCGCTTTCCTTGCAATCCAGTTCGGCCGTGCTTCCGCACAGGGCGTTCTGACGCCTTCGGTGCAGGTCGGCTTTTTGGCCGGACCGGTAGGCGGCATCAATCTCGTGACCTATAATTCCAATCAGTTTCCCATCCTGAATTCGGAGCCTACGTGCTTTTTGGCTCAGAATGGTTCGGATGTAGCGGCCTGGGGCGGCGTTTCGCTCGAGTTCCCGCTCGGGAATGCGGATGCGCTTCAGAACTTCATCGTGGGCGAAGTGATCTTCGATTCGAAGTCCTCGAAGTTCAATAACTTGAATTCAAGCGCTGTAACCACTCCCACGAAGGAAAATGGCCACGTCGATGATAATTCCAGCGTTACCACTTCGCTTACCGCGAACGTGAGCTATCTTGAAGTGAACCTGGCATACAAATATAACTTCACGCCCGGCCCAAGCCCCGTTGGCCCCGGCATTATGATCGGACCCACGGTGGGAATTAAAATGGGGGCGACGCTCAATAAGACCGTTACCGTTTCCGCAATCTCGCCGAGCGCTTCGCAGGACAATCAGGATGTGACGCAAACCGTCACCTCGTCCACCGCGATTGCGACTGCGCAGTCGCTCCGCATCGCGCTTCGCGCTGCGGCTACATACGATATTTCGTTTTCGAATGACTGGATCGCTACGCCCGTCGTTGGTTATGATTTCCCGCTGACGCAAGTGGATGCGCCGGAAGCCTGGCGCGCATCGTCGCTCTTCGGCGGAATCGCTATCCGCTACTTCATCCGCGGATAAACGGGGAAGAGTTGCCGCAATGGTGCGGCGGGTGGTAGTTAAGTGAGGCGCGCATGCGGCGCGTCTCAGAACTTTGTTTTTCTTATTTTCGGAATTCCATGTATATAACTCGTCAGTCTTTGCGTCTGAATTTCCTTCACTGGGCAGCACTCCTGCTTGTTTCGGCGTGGCTTTGGCCCTCGGGCGCGGTTGCCCAAAAAGGCCAAACTTCGATGGGAACCGATTTCTGGATGGGGTTCATGCCAAATTCGTTTGGACTAAACTGCTGCCCGCCAGAGAATTGCGTGCTCTACATTGGTACGGGAACCGCTAACGATGTTCACGTCGATGTCTATGGCGGCTCGTCCGGCCCGGTAGAGACATACCATTCCACGATGACGCCCAATAGCATTTGGACGGTTCCGGCACGGAGTGAAGCGGCGTGGGAAGATTATTCGCCGGAGGAAGCAGTCAATTTTGGTATTCATGTTTATTCAAAGAATCCAGTCGTGGTCTATGGCTATCAATATACCGGAGCCAATACCTCCTCAACCGACAGTTATCTTGCCATCCCGACGCCGGCGCTGGGAACCGAGTATTACCCCGCGTGCTATTACGACGATCATTACACGCTGCTTGGGACTC
Source organism: uncultured Bacteroidota bacterium (assembly GCA_963702215.1). Taxonomy (GTDB): domain Bacteria; phylum Bacteroidota; class Ignavibacteria; order Palsa-1295; family Palsa-1295; genus PALSA-1295. The sequence continues at coordinate 1,827,328 of OY969726.1, read as the reverse complement.
CTCCCCTGGCGGGGCAGTTTTTGATTATTTCGCCTTATGACAATAATCTCGTCACGATTGGCCCCGTGAAGACGGATACGCGACAGGACCCAAACGCGACAACCATTCTGCACCATGCGGGCGACACCTGGAACATCACGCTCATGAAGGGCCAAACGTACCTCGTGCAATCGACCGGACTGCAGTATGGCGATGCGGACCTAACTGGGACTCATATCACGAGCACGAAGCCAATCGGGCTCATCTCCGGGCACCAGCTTTGCTCGATTCCCATCGGGGAACTGGCCGCCTCGAATGGCTCCAAGGACGAAGTGATGGAGATGGTTCCGCCCATACAGGAATGGGGAACGCAGTATTACGACATGCCAACAGCAACACGCGTCGTGTGCGGCGATTTGATTCGTGTGATTGCGGGACAAGATAATGTGACGGTTACGCTTGTGAGCGCCAATCGGAATCAGCAGACCACACTGCTCCATGCAGGTGATTATTACGATTTCGATGAGGTGGTCGAGCCGAGCACGATTTCTTCTCAGGGCGGAGAAAAGTTCCTCGCGGTCCAAATGGCATATAGCCAGAATTACGATGGGGATCCGGGACTCTCCGATCCATTTTCGATCGTCCTCACGCCGAAGGAACAGTTCCAGAATAAGATGATCTTTCGGCCACCGGATCGAACCGGGGTGGCGGGGTTTGTCCATTACGGAACTTTCTTATGCGAGGACGATTCGATCCTGCACATCATGATCAATGGGGAACCAATCACCTTCTATCCCCCGGCGGGGCATTCGGTCATTCCCGGGACGAAACCCCTCATGGGATGTTACCGCATTCAGTTTCCGGGAACCTCGACTTGCTATGTTGCCAGTTGCGGCTCGCCATTCGCATGCTATTTGTATGGCTGGTCGCAATACGAAAGTTACGGCCATCCGGCCGGCATGGCCCTGGGAATTCCGTCGCCCGATACGCTGCCGCCTCTGGAAAAGGTGGATTCCTCATGTACCAATTTCCAGGTGGAATTTTTGGAGACTCGGCACGAGCCCACGTTTAGTTTCGAAGATACAAAAATTTCGGACATCCAGCTGATTACCGATTCGCTCGATCCTCGTTGGCCGAAGTCCTCGCATAATTTCGTCTTTAGCTTCGATCCGTCGCACCCATTCACCTCGGGCGATAGCACGGCCTATTTCGACCTCAACGTCATCGATCCCACGCAGGATGCCTACGCCGCCGTTTGGACGACGGATAAGGCCGGCAACGACACCGTGTATCAATATTATTACATTGCGCCGAAACTTCGCCCCTCGCCGACGCCATTCGAGATTGCACCCGTTCGGGTGACGGATGATTCCTGTGAGCAGATTTCGTTTGTCAATACTGGCGGCGGACCGATTACGGTCGCGAGCGCCCACGTTATGGGCATCGATACGGCGGGAACCTTTAAAATATCTCCAACGGAGATAAACCGAACGATCAAGCCGGGAGATAGCGTCACACTCCAGCTTTGCTTCACGCCGTCCGACACGCTTCTATCGTTTGACACCTTATTTTTGGCGATCGGGAAGGATAGTTGCACGCTGCTGCCCTATCCACTCTCGGGCATTGGCACCACGCCACTCATCATTGCGAGCGATCTCAATTTTGGCAATGTAACAGTCGGAGATACGATTTGCAAACCGGTCACGGTGCGGAATGTCGGCAAAGCGCCGCTCACGCTCGGTGCCGGATCGGGGCTCGGCGGGAATGCGGACTTTTCGTTTTCGGACTCTTCCATCCTGCCTGTGACGATTCCGCCCGGAGCCACCGTCACACTTGAATTCTGCTTCCATCCTCAGGATACCGGCGCTGCGGAATCGCTGCAGAACTGGAGCGATAATCTCCCGGGGTGGTTTGTCCATTCGATTAAAGACACCTCGCAGCTTCTGGGAGTTGGCGTGAAGGCAGAACTCAATTGGAACCGCCCGAGCCAGGGTTTCGTGACCGAATGCGGCAATCCTGTGATCGATACAGTGTACCTCGTGGATCCTCTTAGCGCGACGGCGGCTGTAGCCGTAGATAGCGTCCAAATCCATGGTCCGGATGCAGCGGAGTTCTCGATCATCGGTATGCAGTATGGCAGCCAGAACGACAATGTGGCAACTTGCCAAAGGTGCCGATGCCTTTGTTATACTCAAATTTACTCCAGACCTGACCAAGGGATACGGGGAAAGGACGGATACAATCATCGCTTATGGTTCCTCGGGAAATTCCGGTGAAAATATCTATACGCCGGAACTCATCCTAACCGGCATCGTCCGCCACGCGACGATCCGCATCACGCCGCCCTCGGACGATTTCGGAACGGTCAATCCCGGCGATAGCGTGGGAACGACTTTCTGGATTCACAATGATGGCGATACGACGCTCGTGCTTTCGGACCTGACGGTCGATGGCGGCTTTGCGCTGTCCGGCTACACTCCGAATGAGCAGATTCTTCCTGGCGATAGTGCCCCGGTCGTGGTGACCTTTGCCAGCGTTCCAGGCGGCACGAACATCGGAAGTCTTCTGGCCGTGGGCGCGGATACCGCATGCACGATGGCTCAAACCGCGCCGGTGCAGGTTATCGCCACAAGCTTCGCGGTTGCCGGGACGAATCACGATTTCGGCAACGTCTATGTCTGCCGGAACGATTCGGCCGTCGTGACAGCGAAGAGTTTGGGAACGATACCAGCGGTCCTGGATAGCGTCCAAATCGTGGATGCACTATCGAGCAACGGAGCGAACCAATTTACATTCACGAATGGAACCCACGGCTTGACATTGGGTGACACGCTGAATCTGAATGGCTCGGTAAACTTTACCGTGATGTTCAATCCGCAGATCGCGGGCGGGACCGGCGCCTACTTGCGTTACACGTTCACCAACCTGGAAACGGGAATGGACACCTCGTTCCTCGAGCAACTCTCGGGCGCGCCGTTACACTACGTGAACACCTTGAGCCTGGCGAGCGGTGCGACGGGTGGTCTCTATACGGCGCATCCGTCGGAGAGCGTTACCGTTCCGATTAGCTTCGGCTCGGGCTTAGGTGGCCTCAATATGCAATCGGGCATCTATCGCATTCGGTTTATCCTGCGTTACAAACGCGATATGTTTATCTCTGGTACGCCACAAGGTAATAATGCCAGCGGCTTGCGGGTGATTCAGAACAATAGCGGTCCGGATCCTTCGGACGCGAATTTTGTGCTCAATACCGTGGTCGTTCAATCGAATAGCCCGATCACCGAAGGCGATAGCTCGATCGCGAGCGTCACTTTGGAATATGTGGTGAACAAGGATTCGATTTCCACACTGGATATTATTGATCCCGTCTATGAGGATTCGACTGGCAATCCGGTCTGCTGGGTTTCGCATGATACGATCCCTGCAACCTTTGCCGGCCTGGACCGCTGTGGGGACCTTACGCTTCGGAATTTGCTTAGCGGAGGAACGCCAACGTTCCGGATTGAGAGTATTACGCCGAATCCCACGAGGGGTGACGCCACGGTTGCCTACTCCGTCCGCCTCAATGGCGTGCCGCTAACGATGGACATCTATGACGCGCTCGGCCAGCGGGACCTGACACTCATGTGGCAAAACCCGATCCTGACCGGCGAGCACAGTGCTACGCTACAAACAACGGCGCTTCCCAGCGGCAGTTATATCCTGCGCGTTTCCGATGGCGCAACGGAGCAGTCCGTACCGTTCGTGGTGCAGAAGTAAAAATCTTCCCCTTCCTTCGCAATTCGAAGGAGTATTTTTGGAGCCCTCGCAGAATCTCTCTGCGAGGGCTTATTTTTTGCACGCTTCTCGTTCTGATTTCGGGACGAAGAATGTATCTCCACCAAAAACTTAATTTTTCATGTCAAACCGCTGGAAAGAATTAGAACGCTACGGCCAAAGCCTATGGTACGATAACCTGAGCCGAAAATTTATCACCGAGGGAAAAATAGCCAATATGATCGAGGAGCTCGGGCTTCGCGGCATTACATCCAATCCCTCCATCTTTGAAAAGTCGATCTCCAAAGGCGATGAATATGACGAGGACATCGAGCAGGGCGTGCGCGATGGACTCACGACCGCGGAAATCTACGAGCATCTCACCACCGACGATGTTCGCAATGCTGCCGATATTTTGCGCCCTGTCTATGACCGGACTCGGGGCGTCGATGGATTTGTCTCGATCGAAGTCGATGCGAAGCTTGCCAACAAAACCGAGGAGACCATCGATGCGGCTCGGCGGCTGTGGAAGACGGTCGATCGGCCGAATGTGCTGATAAAGATTCCTGGTACGCCTGAAGGAGTTCCCGCTATTCGGCAATGCCTCTCCGAAGGCATCAATATCAACATCACGCTCCTTTTTGGGATCGAGAGTTATTCGCAGGTCGCAAAAGCATATCTGGACGCGCTGAAGGATTTGAAAAAGCGCGGCAAGGATATTTCTCGTGTGGCGAGCGTGGCGAGCTTTTTCCTTTCGCGCGTCGATACGAATGTCGATCAGAAGCTCGACGCCAAAATCGGCGCCGCCGACGGTGCAGCGGGCCCGATTCGTTCGCTCCACGGCTTAGCCGCCATTGCCAATGCCAAGCTTGCCTACGAGCATTATCTCGAAATTTTTCATGGCGCTCCGTTTTCGGATTTGAGCAATTCCGGCGCGCGGCCCCAGCGATGTTTATGGGCGAGCGTCAGCACGAAGAATCCCGATTATAGCGATGTTAAATACATCGAACCGCTTATTGGCGCAGAAACCGTAACCACCGTGCCGGACGAGACGATCGAGGCTTTCGCCGATCACGGAACAGTTGCCGACACGCTCACTAAAGGAATCACTGACGCCCACGAAGTGATTGAACGGTTGAGCAAGATCGGAATTGACACCGAGCAGGTGGCTACGGAATTACAGGTCGAAGGTGTGAAGAAATTCGCGGATGCCTTCGATTCGCTCGCGAAAAATTTGGAATCCAAACGGCACACGATCGAGGAGGCCATCGCCTGATGTTGGGAACCGGAAAGACCTTGCAGCCCGAAGAAACCGTCCTCACGGATGAATTGCGCACAGCTATTGCGGGTGCTATCGAGCAAAAACTACCCACTCGGATCTGGGAGAAAGATTCTGGCGTATGGAGTTCGGATCCTAAAATCCGTCAAACGATCGAGGATCGCCTTGGATGGCTCGAAGTCTCCGATTGGTCGCTCAAACAGCTCAATGAGATCGCCGATTTTGCGAAGGGGGTTCAGAAAGACGGCATCACACATGTCGTCATTCTCGGTATGGGCGGTAGCAGCCTCTGCGTCGAGACTTTGCGGGATTCATTTGAAACCCGGAATGGATATCCCAGCATCCTGGTGCTCGATAGCACGCATCCCGATCAGGTGCTGGCGACGGAACGCGCCTGCGATCTCGCAAAAACGCTATTCATCGTGGCGAGCAAATCGGGCACGACGCTGGAGCCGCAATGCTATTACGATTATTTCTGGAAAAAACTGGAATCCCTGGGTGACGATCGCAGGCTTCATTTTGCAGCGATCACTGACCCCGATACGACGCTCGAGAAATTGGGCGACGATCGCGGATTCCGCCATACCTTTTCGAATCCGCCGGATATCGGCGGGCGTTATTCCGTGCTTTCGTATTTTGGTATGGTTCCAGCCGCGCTGGCGGGGATCGACATCGAAAAAATACTATCGAGTGCCAGTTCCGAAGCGGGACTTTCGCGCGCGGAAGAGGAGCGCAATTCGCCGCTCGCCTTCGGCATATTCCTGGGCGATGCCGCGAAAAATGGCCGTAATAAGCTTACGATCGTCACGCCTCCGAAACTTCGATCTTTTGGATATTGGGCCGAGCAGCTTATCGCCGAGAGTACGGGCAAGCTGGGTAAGGGCATCCTTCCGATCGAAGGTGAGAGCGAGGCGGCTCGAAAAGAGCAGGCCGATTACCGCATTTATGCGCACCTGACCCTTGGCGAAGAATCGCTCGATGAAGACCTGCAGGGGCGGCCCGCGCATTTCGCACTTCATTTGGAGAATCTTTACGATATCGGCGCGGAATTCTTCCGATGGGAATTTGCCACTGCGGTTGCAGGCGAACGGCTGGGAATTAATCCATTCGACGAGCCGAACGTCGCAGAGAGCAAAGCGAAAACCAATGAAGTGCTTGAAGGGTATCGTCCTGGAACCCCCCTCCTTTTCAAGGAGGGGGCAGGGGGTGGTTTTTCCCTCTCCGCATTAGCTCAATTTCTCGCCGAGAATCTGAAATCCGATAGCTATATCGCGATCATGGCCTTCATCGAGCGGAACGAAGCATCGCAAGCGGCTCTGGCGGAACTGCGCGACCGGCTCTCGTTAAAATATCATGTGCCGGTGACGGTTGGCTTTGGCCCGCGGTTCCTGCATTCGACCGGCCAGCTTCACAAAGGCGGCCCGCCGGGCGGCGTGTTCGTGCAATTTGTCGATACGCCTAAGGAAGACATTCCGATTCCCGAAAAACCCTACAGCTTCGGCACGCTCATCCGCGCCCAAGCCATCGGCGATTTCGAAACGCTCAAGAATCACGGGCGCGCGGTGGTGAGCTTCGATTTGGGAACCGAATCCATCGAGGTTTTCGGGACGTTGTAATCGAGAACGGAAGTTTAAGATTATAGGGATTCCAGCGCCGTACGCAGTCGTCCGAGCATCCCCTCAATGGCTTCCATCGAAACCGCACCGGCGGAGAGCCGGAACCAGCCTCGAATTGCCTTCGGAACCAAATGCCTGGAACGGCACGACCGCCAGCCGCACCTCTTCGAGCAAATACTTGCGAATATCTTCGTTTGTCTCGAAAGTCGTTCCCAATGGGGATTTGCGGCCGATCAGATCGAAGCGCGCGGTAAGGTAAATCGCACCCATCGGCGTAATCGCATCCATGGGGAACCCGGCTTCGCGCAAATCGCGAATGCCGTGATACAGCAGATTCAAGCGCGCCTCGATTTCCGCGATCATCGTTGCGTGGTAGCCATCGATGGCGTCATCATCGAGGAGGAGCGCCGCCGTGGCGACCTGCTCCGCTCGAGGCGCCCAGGCACCGATATGCCCCAAAATGTTGGACATGCGATGCGCAACATCCGGCGCGGCCACGGCCCACCCGACGCGCACACCCGTTGCAGCGAAGGCTTTGCTGATGCCATCGACAAAGATCGTATTCGCAGCCAGCTCCGGTCGAAGCGAAACCGGGTTGTAATGCACCGTCTCGCCAAACGTCAGCATCCAATATACCTGATCGTACATTATGAAAAGCGGTCGGTCATCCGAGACCGCGACGATCATTCTCATCAATCACGAGATCGCAAATTCCTTCCAGCGCCTCGCGGGTAAACGCGGTGCCCGCCGGATTGAGCGGCGAGCAGAGCGAAAGCAATTTGGCATCGGCGAGTTTGCCATCCAGCACTTCGCGAGTGGGAAGGAAACGCATCCTCCGGGCGGCAGACCGCACGTTCCCATGTTGCGCGGGCCACGTGGCAATAATGATTATTATTCCACGATGGAACCGGGTAAACCACCTTATCGCCTTCGTCGATCAGCGTGGCATACGTGGAATAAATCGCTGGCCGCGCGCCACTCGTGATGATGAAGGATTCGGTTGGATAATCCAGGCCAAGCCGCCGTTCGTAAAAGCTTTTCACGGCTTTGCGAAGCGTTCAACATTCCATCCGACGGCGGATAATTCGTTTCGCCGGCGTCGAGCGCCGCTTCGATCGACGTTCGCAGGGCTCCTCGGGATCGGGAAGTATTTTGGATCGAAATCGCCAACGGTGAGATTGCAGATTGTGTGCCCCTCCGCCACCATCGCGCGAATATCGGCGGCGATTTTTAAGATCTCCGAGCCAATTAGCCCTTGCGCCATCTGCGATACCGGCGGCACCGTCCGCGCCGGAAATGTTGGGGTTACTATGTCGATCTCGTCTGCGATTTCAAAATTCATTATGATGAGCCTTTCTTCGGTACAATTCTTAACTACAAATTTATGATATAAAAGAGGGCGATGCACAAAATCTGGCAAAACAATAAGTGACGAGCGGAGTGGCACAGGTATTTTTGTCTGTGCGACGGACTTCTAGACGGATCGCGCTTAAGCTCCCTCAGCAGGATGCGGACTAAAAGTCCGCTCGCGGGGCGAGAACAACTGCGTTACTGATAGCTCCGCGCAATCTCCGCGATGCTTATTTCCCGCGCCCACCCTTGCTTTTCTCCTTGGGCCAGCAGCGGGGCAAGGAACCCATGCTCGGGATGAAACAACAGCCGGTGCAAGGCACGCTCGGTTCGGGAACCCCCTTTCATTACGAATTCCGAATCTGGAAACTGAAAGAGCGTATGCATTTGGAACGATGTTGCTCCGTTTTTCAAATATTCGAAGGCCATTCGGCCCGTGGTGATATTTCCGGTCGCCGAAAGGGGAATGGAATGCCGCCAGCGTGAAAGCACGGAAAGATTTCGGTCACTCAAATCCGGGCCGCCGTAGGCAACGCCACTCACGCCCTCGTAACTCTTTATTGGATCGAACAACCGGTTCCCATAAATAATGTAATCGGCGCGCGGCATGCTTGCCTCGCAGAGATCGAGCATTGCGAGCTGGAATTCATCCGAGAACCCGGCGTTAAAAATCTTGAGGCCGAGACGAACAGCGTTCCCGACGCTCGTTTTTCGAACAATTCGCGGCACATGGTGAAGCCAGTTGAGGATATTCTCCTTCTCGCGCGAAAAATCCTGATCGCCGGCGAGTGTCGGCGAAAAATCCTTTTCGAGTGGCATCGGATCCTTTCGGTGTCGTTGCCAGAGCTGGTGCAGCTTCAGATGTCGTAAACTCATATTCGCCCGTTCGCCATTCGTCTTCGCCCGGCTTTGGAAGATGATATTTGACCGAGGGAACGATCAGCATTTTTGCGTTCCATCCAATTTGGAGCGCACGATCGAAAAAATCGAGATACTTTTCGAAACTTTCGCTCCATCCGCGTCCTTTCCACGAAATCGTCCACCCTCGCTCGCCGCGCACGGCTTCACGGGTTCCAACAATTTCTTCGACCGTCATCTTTGTGGCCTGAATGGCCCACGCTTTCATCGACTGCGAGCCGCTCTCATCTTGAGCGATAAGCGTCTTAAGAACGACGAATCCGAGTCCGGCTTCCGCGTCCCGCTCAACCTGATTCTCATTAAGAGAAAGCTGACCGGACGCTTTTCCGAATGGATTCTTTATAGGGATTCCGGCATATTCGCTTGCAAGGGAGATTCCGTACGTTTCGAGAATGTAACCTTCAAGGGGGCGCGGAAGCCCATTGGCAAAACGCTCGAAATCTTCGCGGAGCTTTGCGCGCCAGTCCATCAGCGTTTGAGTTCGGTTGGCAGGGTGGCAAGGAAATCGCCAACGCGTTGAACGTCTTCTTCTTCAATGCTTGGTGCCCAGGGGTCAAAAATCGCGTTTGGTGAAATCACGCCCAGCCACGAGAGCGCGTAAAGCATCCGGCCGATATATCCTTCCATCGGTGCGGTGAAGGTGGCCATAGCGAATCGATCGACGACGTTCGAGCGGTAAAGAAAATCTTCGGATTGTTGCGAGTAATACGCTTGCATCATCTCGGCTTGCAGTGCCGTGAGCGCCGTTCCCATGCCCACGAGGGCCGCGTCTGCACCGAGCATGAGCGAGTAGCCGAAGAAACGGTCTTCGCCGGTAATGAGAAGCTTGTGCGGGAAGTCGGCTTTGATGACTTTTGCCAGGGTTTGGAATGTCATGATGCTATCGAGCGTGGCGACCTTGATGCCGATTACTTTTGGTAGCGCGAGGAGTTTGCGAAGGAGGTCGGTTGAGTAGTCGATGCCGCCGGCGGCTTCATAGAGATAGAATAGGATAAGGGGAAGACCGGCTTCTGAAAGTTCGCGATGATATTCCATGATAGCGCCATCGCGTTCTCGCTCCGGAAGTTCCCGAAGCTGCGTGGGCGGATGGCAGAGAATTGCATCTGCGCCGAGCGAAGCCGCATGTTTCGCCATCTCGCGCGAGCCTGCTCCGGCCACGATGATCGATTCCGGTAACGATTCGCGCCAATGCGTCAGTACTTCCGTGCGTTCATTCTCCGTTAGTAGCAGCCCGCGCCCTGTATGGGCCCATACGGCCACCCCCGCGATCGGCATGTCGGCCATGTATCCTGCCATGCGCACGTGGGATTCGTGATGGATAATTCGATCCGCCGTAAACGGAACCGGCACGGCCGGGATAAGCCGGTTCCGCAAACGTTCCTGAACTTCTGCTGCCTTCATATTATCGTTCGAATACTCGCTTTTCGATCGTATAGAGTTCTAACTTTTGTCGATCCACGAGGTATCCCGTCGTTCCTTCATTGGGTGGAACAATAAATCCATCGCTTGAAATTGTGATGGCGGGATCCGTAAGATCGTCAGCGAACCATCGATCGCTGGCTTCGATGTCCGTCGGATAAACAAATCCCGGGAGCGTTGCAATCGCAAGGGCCTGCGCGCTGGCAATGCCAAGCTCCGGCATTGTGCCGAGCCAGCACGCAAGCCCGGCCTCGCGCGCACGATCGAGCATTTTCCTCGCATTCCACAACCCGCCCACCCGCTGCACTTTGATATTCAGGATAAATTTCCCCGCCTGTTCAAGGAAGGGGTTAGCTGGTGGCCGCAGCGCAATGATTTTTTCGAGCGCGTCGAGCGAATCCGCTGATTCATCGAAGCAGATCGGCGTTGGCATCATCCGCGAAAGTTCCGCTAGTGCGTCAAGTGCATTGCTCCCGAGCGGCTGCTCGATCATCATGAGATGGAATCGGTCGAGCGAACAGAGAATATCCGCGTGTTCGGACAAATTATAAGCCGCGTTCGCATCGACCATAAGCGGAATATCTCCGAAACGGTTGCGCACTGCGGTGAGTGGCTCTATATCCCATCCCGGCGCGATTTTTATTTTAACACGCTGGTAACCGTCCTTCTGGTAAAACGCGATGCGATCGAGCAATTCTTCGACAGACTCATATATGCCGACTGCGAGGCCGGAAGGGATTCTGGCGGAAGGTGCGCCGAACAGCTCCCGAATGCTGGTGCCGAGATGGGCGGCAAATAAATCCCACACCGCCCCTTCGATTCCTGCTCGCGCGAATGGCTCGCCCACATAATCATTGAGCACTTCGGCGAACTCCACGGGATTTGCAAGGCTTCGCGAGAAAAGATCGGGAATAAGGTCATTCGCCAATGCAGACCACGTGCTCTCCGGCGTTTCACTCGAATAGAACGAGCCGCTCATTGGTGAGGCTTCGCCGTAACCAATCCGGCCACGCGAATGCAATTCCACGACGATGCTTTCCTTTTTGGAAACGACGCCATTCGAAATTCGAAACGGCTCACGCATAGGAATGCGAACGCGGCGTAGAATTACGCGCTCGATTGATATGGATTCCATTGGGCTCTATCCCTTCACTCCTGCACGCAAAAATGCCTGAGTCACATATCGCTGGGCGAAAATGTAGGCGATAACGATGGGAACGATGCTAATGAGCGTTCCGGCCATGAGCAAATCGTACCGAAAATTATGCTGAACCGTTTGCAGAACGGCGAGTCCGAACGGCAGCGGCATTTTATCTTCGCTCGAAAGAAAGAGGACGGGCGAAAGCAGATCATTCCAAATACCCATAAAAACGAACAGCGCAAGCACTGCGAGCGCAGGTCGAGAAAGCGGTAACAAAATGGTTATGAAATACCGGAACTGGCTCGCGCCATCGATGCGCGAGGCATCTTCCAATTCTTTGGGAACCGATTCGAAAAATTGCCGGAGCAAAAATACGCCAAAAGCTCCCGAGGCAAAGGCGCCGCCGAAGAAATGCGGCACAATGAGGGAAGCGAGGTTATCCAGCCAGCCTAGATAGCGCATGACGACATAGACGGGAATCATCGTCACCTGAAACGGAATCATCATCGTCGCAAGCAGCAGACCGAAGATAATGCGCTTACCACGAAATCGCATTTTGGCGAATGCGAAGGCTGCGAGCGATGCGGCGATGAGTTCGCCAATCGTTCCGAGGACCGAAATCTTGATCGAATTGAGAAAAAACGTTCCAATTGGGAGTTCGCGAAATACGGTGGAATAATTCGAGAATCGAGGCGGAGAAGGAATTAGCTTCGGCGGGAAATGAACGAGCGATTCCGGGCTTTGAAGCGAAGTAATCGCCATCCAAACAAGCGGCACCAACATCATCGCCGCAACCATCCAAAGAACGATGTGGTGAAGGGTCTTCTTCATTGCTGAAACACCCACTTTCGTCGCCCGAGAAATTGCAGCCCAGTCACGAGAAGTACGAGGAGGAACAAAATATACCCGAGCGCGCTTGCGCCGCCAAGATCGAAAAAGCGAAACGCCATTTGCCAAATGTAATAGCTGAGCGTCAGCGATGAAACTCCTGGGCCGCCATTCGTCATCACGAATGTTTGCTCGAAAACCTGAAATGCGCCGATGGTCGTCACGATAAGCACAAAAAAGGTTACCGGCGAAAGCAGGGGCAGCGTGATATGCCGAAAACGGTTCCACGCGTTCGATCCATCGAGGCGTGCGGCCTCGTGGTAATCTTTCGGGATGCTTGCAAGGCCCGCGAGGAAGATCATCATGTTATATCCTGCGTTTTTCCATACACTCATGATGGCAATTGCCGGCAGTGCCCAATGCGGATCGTCCAGCCATTTCGGGCCTGCGATGCCAAGGAACGAAAGCAAATAATTGAGCAGGCCCACATCGCTATTGTACATCCACGACCAGATTATCGCTGCGGCAACAATGCTCACGACGACCGGGAGAAAATAAACGGTTCGGAAAAAAGAGATTCCGCGAATGCTCGGCTCGATGAGCAAGGCCAGTGCAAGCGAGACAGCGATGCTGGCTGGAACGTAAAGAACGACATAATAGCAGGTATTCAGAACCACCCGCCAAAATAAATCGGAATGAAAAAGCTCCCTATAATTTGCTATGCCAGTGAACGCTGGGAACTGGCCGATATTGTAGTGCGTAAAGGAAAGCGCGAGCGAAGCGAGCACGGAGCCGGCCGTAAATACGGTGAGGCCGATCAAAATCGGAAGGAGGTAGAGATATGCCGAACGTGATTTCAATGGTTCATGGATTGGCGCGATTATGCGCGAGCACATCGTTAATCATTTTATCGATGGCAGCGCAGCCGTCCTGAACGGATTCGCGCCCCGCCAGCATATCCTGCATGTTGGGAATGAATCCGTTGTCGCGCCACTGCTGCCAGCCGGGCGTGATGAGCGTGAAGAGATGCCCGTAATTATTGATCGCCATGAGCGCGCGCCGGTTGCACTTTGGGGTGCCATCGAGATAATCGCTCGAATTCGCGAGCGGTCTATACAGCGGCATGGCGGAGAAGAAGAGATCGTTAATTCCCTTTTTCGAGGGCAGCGTGACGATCCATTTAATCAGTTCCCACGCGGAATCCGGATGCTCGCACGTCGTCGGAATACCGAAGGCTTGGCCATTCTCACGGTCCATCAGTCCGGCAGAGCCTCGGGGCGGTGCGGCTAAATCCCAACGAAAGGTGGCGTGCGCGAGCTCTGTTTTTGCGTAGTCGATATTCAGCATCATTCCTGCGCGGCCCAGCAGGAACTGTTCCCCCAGCGGCATCGAGGGGTCCGGCGGAGGTGCAAGATGATCTTTCTGAACGAGATCGATATAGGATTGAACCACCGCAAGCGTCGCCGGATCCATCATTGCGCTGTGCTGCATATCATTGCTCAGGATTCTTCCACCGTTCGAGTAAATGTAGGTATCGACTCCGGTAAAGCCTCCGTCATCGAGCAAGAGTCCCCAGCTCTTCTTTGCGGGATCTGCCTCATTGTTCGTCAGCGTTCGCGCGGCATTTAACATATCGTTATAAGTCCAGGAAGAATCGGGATATTGAAGCCCAGCTTTATCGAAGAGATCTTTGTTATAGAAAAGTGCGGTTACGCCTCCGCATGCCGGCATGGCCATGAGCGGCCCTGTGGGAACATTGCCTCTATGCCATACGGTGAAAAATTGTGTGAAGAAATCGCTGTCATTCAGATCGCGATGAAAAAACGAATCCAGTGGAATCGTATAATCGCGTTTGAAGAGATCCTGCCCAAACCAATCGTCGATGACAACAACATCCCCGAGCGATGTACCGCTTGCCGCCGCTGCCTCGATCTTCGCGGTGTATAACCCATACGGAATCGCTTCGACATCGATCTCGATATTGGGGTGCGCCTTCATAAATGGATCGACGACATCATGCTGCCACGCATCCTTCTGATCGAGATAAAAGTGAACGAGCTTGAGGTGGATTTTGCCGGGGGCGTTTTCCGCTCGATTGCAGCCACCAAGAACGGACGCGAGAGCAAGGACGGTAAGCGTTGCAAAATATTTCCTCATTTGATGGAGTCGTAAAATCGTTTTTGACGAGCGGCAATAGCGGCATATTCTTTCGCATATAAATCCATTTGCGCAAGCGCTTCCAAATCGAGGCGGGTGTCGTCGGGTTCGTGGATGAGGACGACGTTTGAAGTCATTCGGCGTTCGTCCAGATCGATACTCGCGAACGCGATCCCGCCCCGCCGGCCGGTTTGCGCGAGCATATCGCCACTGAAATCCACGATGCGTGCATTGCCCGGATAAAATCGGCCGTTATATGGCGCATACGGCGGGTGGCATGCAAGATTCGATTCGACAACGTGCAGGGAATTATCTATGGCCCGGGAACGAAGTTGCGCCTCCAAGCCGCTTTGTGTCGGGCCATGCGTGGTTGTGGGCCAGAAAAGAAGTTCCGCGCCCTTCATGGCGTAGATTCGGGCGATCTCCGGGAAATAAATATCCATACAGATCATCATCGCGATCTTCGCAAATCCGAGATCGAGAACTGGGAACTCGCTACCCGGCGTCACCCACTTCGCTTCCGCTCCCGTCGGCTGAACTTTGCGGTAGAAGCCGACCCGATTCCCTGATGAATCGAACACATTCGCCTGATTGAACACCTTCCCATTCTCCTCGACGTAAAACGGGGCAATAACAGCGACCGAACTCTCGATCGCCGCCGCCTGGAAAAAGTTGGACCAATCCGGATCGGCTTTTGTGTGCCCCGGAAACCCATTCGTCGTGACCGTCTCCGGCAGGCACACGAGTTGGGCACCCGCCCGTCGCGCCTCACGAATATATTCGGCGGCCCGGCCCAGATTGAATGGGACGGAATGTGGCGTATCCTCCATGAGGAACGAAACGGTGGCGATGTGAACTTTGCGCACGGTATCGGATATCGATTTAATTCTCAGAGAGCAGATGGAGGCACGGATTTATGCGCCGATGCCGAGTGTTTAATTACTCTTTGAACCACCCCACTACCATCATAAATCCCGGAGCGCGGCCGGCTTTGTCATCCTTCCGGCGGGAGGTGCTTGCGGGCCTGACTGCCAAGCCGAAACAGCTTCCGAGCAAGCTCTTTTACGACGAGCGCGGATCGCAGCTTTTCGAGGCAATCACGCGCCTGCCAGAATATTATCTCACGCGAACAGAAATCGCGATCTTCGAGGCCCACCTGCTGGAGATGGCCGCGCTTATCGGCCCGAACGCACTCGTCATTGAATTCGGCACCGGAGCCGGCGTAAAGACGCGCATGCTGCTCATGGCGCTCGATCAGCCTCGCGCGTATATCCCAGTGGATATTTCACGAGAGCAGCTCGCGCGCGCTTCGCGTCGGTTATCGGAACAATTTCCAACGCTTGAAATAAGCCCGGTTTGTGGAGACTATACGAAACCCATTACGATTCCGCGATTCAACGAGAAGGGGAAGCGAATGTTTTTCTTTCCCGGCTCGACGATTGGGAATTTTATGCCGGAGCAGGCCGTCGAATTTCTAAAGGGCATTGCCATGCTATTGGGCGATGGCAGTGGCCTACTCATTGGGTTCGATCTGGTAAAAGATAAATCCATCCTCGAAGCAGCGTACAACGATGCGGAAGGAATTACCGCCGAATTTAATCTTCACTTAATCGAGCGGGTTGCCGCCGCGTTCGATCTGCCCATCTCACCAGAACGATTTCGAACATCTCGCGTTCTTTAACGAGCAGCAAAGCCGAATCGAGATGCATTTAGTCAGCCGGAAGGCTCAGCATTACCTCTTAGAAGGAGAGGAAATTTATTTCGCGGAAGGGGAACATGTTATTACGGAATTTTCGTACAAATATTCTCCGGAGGCTTTCGAGGAGATCCTGAAAGCGAGCGGGTTTCGCCTCGAGAAACGGTGGAACGATGTGAAAAGCTTTTTCGAAGTCTGTTACGCCACCGTGAATTAAGAGTCGAGGTTACAAAAGTCCCCGCAACGTCTGCTGCGATCCTCACAAATGATAATTCGGCGCCTCCTTCGTGATGGTCACATCGTGGGGATGGGATTCACGCAGGGCCGCGACGGATATGCGAGTAAACTGGGCGCGATCCTGTAAATCCCGAACCGTCGCGCACCCGGTGTAGCCCATCGCGCTCCGGAGGCCTCCGACCATCTGAAAAACTGTCTCCGAAAGTGCGCCGCGAAACGGCACGCGGCCTTCAATGCCTTCGGGAACCAACTTTTGCAGGCCCTCTTCGGCATCCTGGAAGTAGCGGTCGGCCGCGCCCTGCGCCATGGCGGAAAGGGAACCCATACCGCGATAGGTTTTATACGTTCTCCCTTCGAGGAACACTTTTTCTCCCGGCGATTCTTCGAGGCCAGCAAAGAGACTGCCGATCATCACGCTCGACGCTCCGGCGGCGAGCGCCTTCGGAATATCGCCGGTTTGCTTGATGCCCCCATCGGCAATGACGGGAATGCCGCTCTTTCGTGCAGCACTGGCGGCATCCATAATCGCAGAAAGCTGGGGCACCCCCACGCCGGCAATCACGCGCGTTGTACATATCGATCCCGGCCCGACGCCGACCTTCACCGCATCCGCGCCAGCTTTGATGAGCGCGGCCGCGCCTTCGGCCGTAGCGACATTGCCGGCAATAACTTCAATTTTTGAGAACGCGTGTTTTATTTTCTTTACCATCTCCAGCACGCCCTGCGAATGTCCGTGTGCCGTATCGACGACAACGACGTCCACCTGCGCGCGCACCAACGCCTCGGCGCGCGCCATTGTATTTTCCGCCACGCCCAAGGCCGCGCCACATACAAGCCGCCCATCCTTATCCTTCGCGGCGTATGGGAACCGTTTCTTCTTTTGAATATCCTTGAAGGTGATGAGGCCGCGAAGTTTCCCGGTCTTATCGACGACGGGTAGCTTTTCGATCTTGTTCTGCTGCAAAATCGCCTCGGCCTGATCGAGCGTGGTGCCCAACGGCGCGGTTACCACGTTCTCTTTGGTCATGATCTCAGCCACCGAGCGGTCGAGTTCCGATTCAAAGCGAATATCGCGATCAGTAATAATTCCCGCGAGGTTTCCCCCATCCGTAATGACGGGTATCCCGGAAATATGATACTTCCGCATGAGGAGCAGGGCATCGCGCAGCGAACGATCCGGCGTAAGTGTGATCGGCTTCAAAATCATCCCGCTCTCGGAACGTTTTACGATATCGACTTCCTCGGCCTGCCGCTCGATCGAAAGATTTTTGTGGATGATCCCGATGCCGCCTTCGCGTGCTAAGGCAATCGCCATTGCGGATTCGGTAACCGTATCCATTGCGCTCGAAACGAGCGGGATGGAAAGCCGAATGCGCTTCGTAAGCCACGTCGAGGTATCGACATCGCGCGGCAAAACCGTGCTGTGCGCGGGTATCAGAAGGACGTCGTCATAGGTAATTCCATGATCGGCGAGAATTTTATCGGAAGATCGGGGCTTCGGGCGGCGTGAGTTTGTCTCCATTGCGCTACAACATTCTCAGAGGGAAAGATGTCCCCAAACATAAGACCTTTTTTGATAGAATCGCGCCAGACGGAGCTGGTGAACGGTTTATAACCTTTGTCCGAGCTGGAAAATTGAACCAAGGCCCGCGCTAACTGCGTTCCACCGTTTGAGAGTACTATGGTATCGGCGGAAACATTTCGAGTATTTGGTGAAAAACTTCGGGCCAGGCGCATCGAGCAACAGCGCAGCCTGGAGGATATCGCCTCGGCCATAAAAATTAACCGCCGACATTTGGAGTCGATTGAATCGGGCGATCTGTCCCTGCTTCCGCAAGGCCCGTACGTCGCGGCGTTTGTGAGAGAGTATGCGCGGGCGTTGGGGATGCCGGTTCCGCCGGAGTATGCGCCGCAACATGCACCCACCGCCAGTTCCCCGCGCGATCCAAAAGTGGTCAGTCATCCGGCGCGTCCCGGCGACCATGAAGAAACTGGGCCGATCGAGGCAATTTCGCAAGTGGCGAGAGAAACGGCGCGGCTGGCGAACACCGCCGTCAAGGGCGCGGTAAAAACGGTTACGAAAACGACGGAAAGCGTCGTGAACCTGGTCGAAACCGGCAGCAAGGATGCGCTCGAAGTACTGACCTCGCGGGAACTATGGGATGAGGCGGAGGATATTCGTCGCGAGCGCCACGGGCTTCCGCCGCTCGAACGGCGGCACGAAGATTCGCCAAAAGCTCCCACCCAACATGCGCCGGAAGCCGGAGTCGTCCGGCCAGCTCGAATCACGGCTCCCACTTCTTCTCCGTTGGAGGGATCGTTCGAGTCCGGGTCCGCGCCCATCCGGATCCCACGCCGCACGACAAACATCGTTATTGTTGGCTTGGCGATCGTATTCGCCGGGGTCGCCTTTCTCGCTATTCGTTCCACACGAAATCAAAACGGGACGGCCATCCCCAGCCGGGATTACGTTCCAGCGCCCGTTGAAAATCTTCCGCCACCGGTGAAGCAAAAGACGGAAGCCCCAGCGCAGGCGCCAGCCGTTCCTGCTGCACCCGAGACGGTTCCGGCGGGCGATTCGCTCCAGTTTCAACTTCGCGCGACGCAGCCCGTTTGGGTATCCATCGCGCCCGATGGCGTGCCGGCCTACCGCGGACAAATGAGTGCCGGGGAAGTTCGTTCGTTCAAAGCCGGCCAAAAATTCGTGATCGATATCGGCAACCAAAAGGCGGTGACGATGACCTTCGATGGCGCGCCGCTCTCTGGGCTTCCGGCGGTTCAGCATTCGAATGTCGTCGTCCGCGACTTAGTGCTCACACGAAATCACGCCTCGCTGGGCGGGAGCGAAGTTGATTTGCACAAGTTGGCGACGCCTCCGCCTGCGCCGATTGCGAAGGCGCCTGCGAGTATTCCGCTCCCGCCGATCGCAAAAAAGATGGAATCACTGGCGAAGAAGGCCCATGAAACGAATGCGCCGCAAATAGCCACACCGAAGCCAGCGTCAGGGAAACAATCCTCGGCCTCTAAGCACCGCAAGAAATCCGAGAAGTTCCTTATACCGTTAGAACCGATCCATCCGGTTCAACCGATTCCACCCGGGCCATAGACGCGATTCAGCGCCAAGTCATCGCTCTTCCATGACGATCGAGCAAGCACAAAAACGAATTGCAGCGCTCCGGCAGACCATCCGCGAGCATGATCGGCTTTACTATGTCTTAGCGGCCCCTTCGATTAGCGATCGCGAATACGACCGCCTCTACCTGGACCTGCGCGATCTTCGAAGCGCAGTTCCCGGAGCTTATTACCCCGGAATCGCCCACGCAGCGCGTGGGCGGCGAGCCAACGAAACTATTCCCACCCGCCGTGCATCACGTGCCGATGCTTTCGCTTGCCAATACCTACAACACGGAAGACGTGCTCGATTTTGCGCGCCGCGTTCACGATTTATTGGGGCACGATCCTGAATGCGGCTTTACCTGCGAGCTGAAATTCGATGGCGTTGCAATGAGCCTCCTTTACCAAAATGGCCGGCTTGCCCGCGGTGCCACGCGCGGCGATGGCACATCGGGGGACGATGTAACCGCCAATGTCCGGACTATTCGTTCCGTCCCGCTTGTTTTGGAACCTAATGTGCCTCTTGCCACCGCGAGCTTCGAGGTGCGCGGAGAGGTCTTCATGGAAGTCGAGGGTTTTCGACGCCTGAACTTGCAGCGCGAGGAAGCTGGCGAGCCAGCCTTCGCCAACCCGCGGAATTCCACGGCGGGAACATTGAAGACGCTCGACCCTCGCGAAGTAGCAAAGCGACCGCTTCGGTTTAGCGCTTACCAGCTCCGCTTTGACGATGCGGTGATAGAACATTCGCCCGAGCTCGATACCCATTCACGCCGGCTCGATCTGCTGAGGGGATTTGGGTTCCCGGTATCGGAAGAAACCCGCATAGTGCAGTCAACCGAAGATATCATGGAATTCGCGATGCACTGGCAGGAGCACCGCGAGGAACTTCCATTCGAAATCGACGGCGCGGTCATCAAAGTAAATTCGCTCGCCGAGCAGGAACGTATCGGTTTTGTTGCAAAATCGCCGCGCTGGGCGATCGCCTATAAATTCGAGACGAAGCAAGCAAAGACAAGGCTGAACGGCATTACGCTGCAAGTGGGCCGGATGGGAACGATAACGCCCGTCGCCGAGCTTGAACCCGTTGCGCTCACCGGGATCACGATTCGCCGCGCCACGCTCCACAATGCGGACGAGATCGAGCGAAAAGATATTCGTGTTGGAGACCTTGTGATCGTTGAGCGCGGTGGCGAGGTGATTCCGAAAGTGGTTGGCGTCGATGGTTCACAACGGCCGAAGAACGCAACCCCCTATCAGTTCCCAACAGTCTGCCCCGCATGCGACACACCGCTCGTTCGGCCGCCTGGGGAAGTAAATTGGTATTGCGAAAATCCGGCATGCCCGGCGCAGGTGACCGGCCGAATTACGCACTTCGCCTCGCGCGGCGCGATGGATATCGCTGGAATGGGCGATCAGTCGGTCGAGCAGCTTGCGCAGGCTGGCCTTCTGCATAACGTCGGCGATATTTATGATCTGAAAGACCATCGCGCGGAACTTCTCGCGCTCGAACGCATGGGCGAAAGGAAAGTCGATAACTTGCTTCAAGGCATCGAACAGAGTAAATCGCAGCCTGCCGCACGATTTCTCTTTGCCTTAGGGATTCGCCACGTGGGAACCAGCGTGGCCAAATTGCTTATCGACGAATTCGGATCCATCGATGCGATTGCGGAAGCATCCGAAGAATCCATCGATGCGGTTCCCGGCATCGGGCCGGAGATCGCATTGAGCATCGTCGCCTTCTTCGCGCAGGATAAGAACCGGGCACTTCTTGAACATCTTCGCAACAGCGGGCTTCCATTCCACGGCGAACGAAAAGTGAAGCCCGCACCCTCGGGATTTTTTGGCGGAAAGACGTTCGTGCTGACCGGCACACTTTCGAGCCTGACACGGGACGAAGCGAAGGAACGAATTGAAGCGCGCGGCGGCAGGGTATCCGGATCCGTGAGTAAAAAAACGGACTACGTGGTTGCAGGCGTTGAAGCGGGATCGAAACTTACGAAGGCGGAGGAACTCGGCGTAAAAGTGTTGGATGAAGAAACACTCCTGCGTGCGTTAACCTGACCCATCACTTTTAATTCTCGGTTCTTAATCTTTAAGTAATCTTGATACCATCTCGCCCGCTCTCGCTCGTCGATATTATTGCCGAGACATTTTCGATTTACGCCCGGAGCCTTCTTCGGTATAGCGTTTTGTTTCTGATTCTCTTCGTGCCGGGAACCATACTGGTGACGATCGGCTCGATCAATCTCGCGCAAGAGACGGTTGTATCCGCGCAGCACGAAATTGGCCTTAACGATAGCGCGCTCACCACGCTTCGCAACGATGCGAGCGCCTGGCTTGCGGCGCAGAATCCGCTGTTCGCCGCCGAATGGCCGGTGCGCGATACCACGAACGTTCCCCATCCCACCACGCGGGCCTTTCTGCATTATCTCGGAACCCACGTCGCTTATTTTTCGGCGCCGATGAACCTGTTCGCTGCCGGCGCACTGCTGCTGATGATTGGGCTGTTCGCGCTGATTGCCGCGACCATCGAACTTGCGTCGCAACTATTTGAAGAGCGCCCGCCAGAACTTTGGGAACCGCTTCGCGCTAGCCTTGGGCGGAATGCCTGGAAACTGATAGTCCTGTATCTTCTCTGGCTCCTTATCAGTTGGATGCTGGAAGGGTTTCTGCTTCTCTTGCCATCGAACATTGGCGGAGCGCTGGCGGGCTTTATTACTGGCGCGCAGTTCTATGTTTTGATTCGTCTCGCGGTAACATTCCCGGCCCTGGTGAGCGAGGGAATTGGCCCGCTCGCCGCAGTGCGGCGCAGTTGGGAGCTTACCAGGCGGACTGCATGGAAGGTATTGGGAACATCCGTCGCGTTTGGAATTCTCTATTTTCTTGCCCTGATTGTTGTCAGTATGATTCTGAGCATCTTCTCCGGAACCGGTCTTGCCGGACTCAACGATTTCTTCACGCTCCCGCATCTTACCGTGCAATGGTTTCAGTCCGCGATTCCCTCCTTCCTCGAAGCCGTCGCGATAGAAACGAGTATCGGCATACTAATTCTCTTTTCGCTCATTCCGATTTTCGGAACCGTCCTCTATTATGAACTCCGGACTCGGCACGATGGGCCCCTGGTGTATTTGGAATCGTGACCATTGGCCACCTTCATCTTAGCACGAAGCGGTGTAAATTAGTGTTTCCGGCGCGCGAGTATTCGGGCGCTATGAGCGATGCGGACGGCATGGATCAAACCGTTGGCACCGCTTGCTCGTGTTTAAAAAATATGGAGTAGCTTGGTTTGACTGCATTATTGAAGTTATTACAACCTATCGTTGCGGAATTGCGCGGTTATCAATCGTTCGAGCAAGCAATCTCGGCCACGGCGGAAACGAATGCCGAGACCTATCTATCCAATCTGGTTCCCTCGCTCGACGCCGCGGTGATCGCCACGATTGTGAGCGCGCAGGCGCGGCCGCTCCTCGTGCTCGTGGAGGATGCTGTGCAGGCGGAACGGGTATATGACGATCTTGCCCGCCTGCTCGACGAAGAGCGGCTTGCGCTTTTCAGTGAAGGCGCGCACGCTTCGCTTCTGAAGCGCGAGCGTCAGAAGCGCACGCAAACCGCGGAGGCTACCGCGCAACTGCTCGAAGCGATCGAACGGCTTGCGCGAACCGAGGGGAGCGAAACCGGAGTACTTGTCACCATTGCCGATGCCGAATCGCTGGGCACGCCACTGCCGGGAAAGCAGCAATTCACCGGCGAATCGCTTGCACTCCAAACCGGGCGGGAGGCCGGATTCGAGCGAATCATTCACTGGCTCGACGCGCATCACTTTGAGCGCAAGCACTTCGTGGAAACCGCTGGCGATTATGCCGTTCGCGGCGGTATCCTCGACGTGTTTCCGTTTACCGAAACCGTTCCCATCCGGCTGGAATTTATGGGCGAGACGATCGAAAGCATGCGTGCCTTCGATGCGATCAGCCAGCGTTCGATTACCTCGCGGAACGATCTCCTTCTCGTTCCCAACGTCCTTACGGAATCCGAAACGGGGCGAGATGCAACGCTCTTCGATTATATGGCGCCGGACGCCATCGTGCTTTGCATCGAGCCGGCGCGCATTCGCAAGCGCATGGAG
This sequence comes from uncultured Bacteroidota bacterium, assembly GCA_963702215.1. Classification (GTDB taxonomy): domain Bacteria; phylum Bacteroidota; class Ignavibacteria; order Palsa-1295; family Palsa-1295; genus PALSA-1295. The sequence goes on along the minus strand of OY969726.1, from coordinate 1,803,715 downwards.
GATATGGCGCTCACGTTCGATCTAACTCAGGCGCTTGATTCCTACCGCCGCTTTTCCATTGCCGCCTTTCCTCCTGCGGGAGTGAATCGCGTCGACTTTGCCGCGCGGTCGCAGCCCTCCTTCAACGCGAATCTCAAGCTCATTCGCGAGCATCTCACCAAACGGCTCCGGCAGAATCAGCGAACGATCGTACTATCGGAAACGAGCGATCTGACGAAGCGCCTGCGGGATTTGCTGGATGAAGGGGAAGAGGATCTCAATGTTTCGGCCCGGCTACCCGAATTTATGGAACCATCCCTTTCCGCCGGATTCGAAATCGCGGGCGCAACGGATGGCGGATTATCCGTGGCCGTGTACACGGAGCACGAATTCTTTGGGCGCAAGCGTGAGCGCGGCGCCTCCGCGCGAAAACGCGCCGCGCGAACGAAGGGCATTTCGCTCCGGGAACTTCGTTTGCTCAAGCTCGGCGATTTGCTCGTCCATGAAGACAAGGGCATCGGGAAGTTTATGGGGCTGGAAACCATTACCGTGGGCGGAAAAAAGCAGGAAGTCGTTCGCCTGCAGTATCGCGATAACGATGTGCTCTTCGTTAATCTCGATTATATCGGCCGGCTTTCGCGCTATTCCGCCGCGGAACTGGGTCGCCAAGCCCTCGCTTTCCAAGCTCGGACACGCGCGAGTGGACATCCACCAAAGAGCGGACCAAAAGGCGGCTAAAGGATATTGCGCGAAAGCTCATCAAACTTTATGCGGAGCGCCGGGAGACGGAAGGATTCTGCCTATCAGCCCGGACGACATTATCCAGCGCGAAATGGAAGCGGCGTTTATGTACGACGACACGCCGGACCAAGCGCGCGCAACTGAAGATGTGAAGCGCGATATGCAGTCCGTTCATCCGATGGATCGTCTCATTTGCGGCGACGTGGGCTACGGAAAAACGGAAGTGGCCATGCGCGCAGCGATGAAAGCCGTGCTCGATAAAAAGCAGGTTGCGGTACTTGTGCCGACGACGATCTTGGCGGAACAGCATTATCGCACGTTTCGCGACCGCATGGAACGATTTGGCGTAAGTTGCGCCGCGCTCTCCCGGTTCCGTTCCACGGCGGAACAGAAAACAATTCTTAAAAACCTCGAAGCCGGTAAGATCGATGTGCTCATCGGAACGCACCGGATGCTTTCAAAAGATGTCTCGTTCAAGGATTTGGGGCTGCTTGTGATCGACGAGGAGCATCGCTTCGGCGTGCGCGCGAAGGAAACGCTGCGCGAAATGAGAGCCAACGTCGATACCATGACGCTCACCGCAACGCCAATCCCACGCACGCTCAATTTCTCGCTGCTCGGCGCACGCGATCTTTCCATCATGGAAACGCCGCCGCGCAATCGGCTGCCGATCATGACCGAAATCGTAACCGGCTTTATCGAAACCATGAGTGGCGGCACGAAAGACGTGATCGCGCAAGCGATGAATCGGGAACTCTCGCGCGGTGGGCAAGTCTATGTCATCAACGATCATGTGCTCGGCGCGGAGGAACTTAAAGTTCAGGTCGCCGCGATGGTTCCACATGCGCATCTTGCTGTGCTCCACGGGGAACTGACCCCTGGCGAAATCGATCGCACGATGAATGATTTTATCGAGCGCCGAATCCATGTCCTGATTGCAACCAAGATCGTCGAATCCGGGCTCGATGTCCCGAATGCGAACACGATGGTCATCAATCACGCACAGAATTTTGGACTCGCGGAACTGTACCAGCTTCGTGGCCGCGTCGGCCGCTCGAACGAGCAGGCGTATTGCTATCTGCTCGCGCCGCCCGTGACGGAACTAAAGCAGGATGCTCTTCGCCGGCTCGAAGCAATGGAAGAATTTTCCGATCTGGGCGCCGGGTTCCAGCTTGCCATGCGCGATCTCGAAATTCGCGGGGCGGGGAACTTGCTCGGCGCCGAGCAATCCGGATTTATCGCCGAAATCGGATTTGATCTGTATCAGCGGATGGTCGAGGAAGCGGTCGAGGAACTAAAACGAGAAGAATTCCGCGAGGTCTTCCAGGACGAGCTCTCACGCCAGAAGCGCACTGCGTTTGGCCGTAAACGTCCGCTTGGAGAAAGCGAGGTCACCATCGCAATTGGCGCCGAGGCGTTGATTCCGCAAGGCTATATCGAGGACGATGCGGAGCGGTTCGGATTCTACCAGCGCATGGCCGATGCCGCCGATGACATGACGCTAGAAGAAATTGCTCGGGAACTGACCGATCGCTTCGGACCGGCGCCCGAAGAAGTCTCGGCGTTGCTCCATGTGGCTCGCGTCCGCTGGCGTGCCAAACTGCTTGGAGCGCGGAATATTACGCTCGAGGAGCCAACTCGCACCCTCCGAATTCTTCTGCCGCCGGACACGGAGGAATTTTATTACAAGAATACGTTCCCGAAAATTCTGGACCGCTTCGAAATCCTCGGCAAAACCAATGTGCGCCTCATCAGCGAAAAGAAGTCGCTCGTGCTGGCGGTCCGCCTTCGCGCAGTCGAAGAGGGCGAAGCTCGCCGGCGCGAAATTGAGGACATCCTCGTGAAGTTGACGCCGGAACTGGAATAGTCCGATCCCTTTATCCTGCTTTATTCCCCGATAATTTTAATCAGCACTCGCTTGCGTCGCTTGCCGTCGAACTCGCCATAGAAGATTTGTTCCCACGGACCGAAATCGAGCTTGCCATCGGTGATGGCAACCACCGCTTCGCGGCCCATGAGTTGCCGTTTCAGGTGTGCATCGGCATTCGACTCCCCGGTTTTGTTGTGGTCGTATTGCGAGATTGGTGCGTGCGGCGCGAGGCGTTCGAGCCATCGCTCAAAATCCCTGTGCAGGCCCCGCTCGTCATCGTTGATGAATACACTTGCGGTAATATGCATCGGGTTGACGAGAACCAATCCCTCTTTCACGCCGCTTTCCTCGATCGCCGCCTGCACATCATCCGAGATATTGACGTAGCCCCACTCGGTCGGGAGGTGCATCCAAAGTTCCTTGCGATAGGTCTTCATCGTTCAATGCTTCGTTGAATCGATGGGTGGCGGAGTGCAATTCTCGGGAACCGGATCGTCCGCGCCATAAAGAGTTACCATCACTTCGTCCCCCTGAAGCTCGGCATGATAGTATGCAAGCGGCTTGGTTGCCGGGCCCTGGATAACGCGGCCATAGAGATCGAACTGCGAGCCGTGGCAAGGACAGTAAAACCGGGTATTGTCGCGATCGTACGTTACCTCGCAGTTGGCGTGTGTGCATTTGATATCGACGCCCACGAACAATCCGGGCTTAACGTGGACGACAAGAAGGTTCCGGTCCAGGTCATCGAACTCGAGATTGTACGTGCCGCCGACAGGCTTGAGATCCGGATTATCGGTGAGATCGATCGGGATTTCGCGAACATCCGTGGTTTTTGCGCGCACGGTTCCCCGCGCATCGCGGGGGAATTCCGTTAGCGGGCCCACAAAGGCAGTTCCTGCAACGGTTACACAGAGGCGTTCTAAAAAAGTTCGTCGGTCCATGAAAGGGGTAAATGGTTTCGAATTGGTAAAACAGAGGGTCTCTGCCATTAGATTCTTCTGCTTCATTGGCTCAATTTTATAGCGTGCGGTGTTAGCCGTAACCGTGAAACCGATATTTACTCACTTTTTTCTACTCTCAGTTCTGCTCTCCGGGCCGGCGCTTCTCTTTGCGCAGACCGGGATTCCTTCCCAGCTTCAGCAAGCCGTGAGCGAGGATGACACATCCGCGATACTTACCGCGCTCCGCGCCGCACCCGGCTCGATCAACTCTCCAAACGACGATGGCTGGACGCCGCTGCACTCCGCTGCCTTCCATGGCAAGACCGCCTCGGTGCGAGTGCTTCTCGAACGTGGCGCGGCTGTCGATGGGCGCGATCCCGATGGCGAGCGGCCCCTCACCTTAGCGGCGGCCAATGGTTTTGTGCCGATCGTCGATATGCTGCTTGCGCATGGCGCAAATCCGAACACTCCGAACCTCGCGGGCGAGACGGCACTCTTCGATGCGGCCTATAATGGGCGAACGGAGGTCGTCGAGATTCTGCTCGCGCATCACGCCTCGCTCCAAACTGCTCGCGACGAGGACAATATGACTCCGCTCGATGCCGCTTGTGCAGCCGGTTACGATTCGATCGTAACCATTCTTATCGATCATGGAGCGGAAGTGAACCGGCCGCTGCACAATCCGGGTGATCCCTCGGATGGCTTCACCCCGCTCGATCTCGCGGCGGAAAATGGACATGCCGGCATTGCAAAAATTCTCTTAGAACATGGCGCCCGTGTATCGGCGCGTGCCGGGAATGGGGATGAGCCGATTCACCTTGCGGCAACATGGCATGGCAACAAAGCGATTATAGATTTATTGGTGGCTCACGGGGCTTCCGTTAATGCGGTAAATAATTACCACCAAACGCCGCTGCATTTGGCGACGTGGGAAAACCGGCCGGAACGAATTGACATTCTCATGGATCTCGGCGCCGACCCGAACATTGCCGATAGCGCGGGCGATACACCACTGCATCTTGCCGCGCACGCAGGCCGCGCGGAACTCATCCGCGATTTCATACTCGGGGACGATGGGCCGCACGTCATTCATGCCAAACCAAATCTGCGTAACCGTAAAGGACAAACGCCGCTGATGCTTGCGGTCGAGGGCGGCTACGATGCAACGGTCGATACGCTATTGCACGAAGGCGCTGAGACGAACCTGAAGGATAATGATGGGCGGACGGCGCTCTATTATCTGCCCGGCGAAAATTTCGAGTTCATTGCAAGCCGCCTCACCGCGCATGGTGCAAGCACCACCGTGAAAGATGAGGACGGCCTGACACCCATTGAGTACTATCGCAAGAACGGAGATTCCGTCGTAGTGAAGTATCTCACGAATCCGTACAAAGAGTAACAGGAGCGCAAAGGGTGCTTGTCCCTGCACACGGGGCAAACCGACTTGCTCCGAGCGTCCGATGTAGGAACCTGTAGGAGACCATCATGGCAGTAGATACCCGAACCGGCTGGCGGAATACCCAGCCAATTCAGCGTGAGTCGATCACGGTACGGCATTTTTACGAATCGACGCGCGAGCGATTCCGGCTCAAACTTTTGGCCGGTGCGGATGGGCTGGATAACCGGATTACCGATAAAAGCTTGCACCGGCCAGGTCTTGCGTTGGCCGGGTACGTTGGCCTCTTCACGTATCACCGCATTCAGGTTTTCGGCAACACCGAGATTTTTTATTTGCGCTCGCTCTTGATCGAGGAACGCGTCAAATCCTTTTCAACATTAGCCGGTTTCGACATTCCCTGCATTATTATTACGAGCGGGCATGAAATCGCCCCGGAACTCCTCGCGATTTGCGATGAAAGAAAAATTCCTGTCTTCGTTTCGCCGCTGGATACGACGAAAACGATTTTTTTCCTCTCCGATTTTTTAGAAGATCAATTCAATCCACAAACGGTAATTCATGGCGCCTTCGTCGATGTTTATGGCGTGGGCGTGCTTTTCGTGGGCAGAAGCGGAATCGGAAAATCGGAGGTGGCGCTCGATCTTCTTGAACGCGGGCACCGCCTCGTGGCGGATGACGTCGTAATGGTGACCCAAAAAGGCGAGGGCATCCTCATGGGCGCGGGAACCGATTTGGTCCGGCATTTCATGGAAATCCGCGGACTGGGCCTTATCAACGTGCGCGAGATGTTCGGTATTCGTGCGATTCGTTTCCAAAAGCGGATCGAAGTGGTTGTGGAACTCGAAGAATGGAGCGCCGATGGCGAATACACGCGGACGGGATTGGACGAATCCAGCGCGCAAATCCTGGGCGTCGATCTTCCGCATGTGCGGTTGCCGATTATCACCGGAAAAAATATCACGGTAATCGCGGAAGTCATCGCGCTCAATTATTTGCTCAAGCACTACGGCTACGATGCCAGTAAAGAATTTGCCATGAAACTGGAGCAGCTTCTCCAAACCAAAGCCGCCGATCAGGGCGCCCACGCGGGCGACCGCGTCATTCCGTATTTCGAGCATGATTTTGAATAAACTCTTTCTGGCCCCTGCTTTGCAGTGGAGTTATCAAATGCTATCGCAAGTCAGTCTGGAAGAATTAGAAAAGTCGCTCGCCGGCCCACGCCCGCCGAAAGTAATCGATATTCGCGAGCCTGCCGAATTCAATCGCGGCCACTTGAAAAGTGCGGAACTTATTCCCCTTCCCGAGCTTGCAAAAGAAATGCATCGGAAATACCCGAATAAGCATCTTTCTGTTGTCATCTATGATGATTTAGGCGTCCGCTCCCACCATGCCGCGCGTTTGCTACGTGCATTGGGCTATTATAATGTCCGGGAAGTCATCGGTGGCTACTCGGGCGCGCGTGCGAATTAGGCGCGATCGGTCGTTTGTCTTACGGAGTTGGAGACGCACGATCTTTCAGTATTCTAAGTCCCTGCCATATTTTTTCCGTATATTTGTAAGTTTCGATACGTGAAAGACGCCTGCAACTTTCGGCGGGGCTCGCGTGTCTTAACAGGCGTTCATCATAGCTGTATCGGGAAAAAGGTCGCGATGCGGTAGGTACTTCGGATTTTCTTAGTCAACTTATGCTTATGTCACACTTTAAAAGATCTCATTCGGCGATTGCGCTAATCGGCGCTTTTGCATTGCTTCTAACACTATTACCGAACTTCGCGGGCGTTTCAAAGGCACAAACGCGGCACGTGTATCTGGAAGAATTCACGGGCGCCTGGTGCGGGTACTGCCCTCGCGGAGCTTACGCAATTACGAACCTCTATCAAACGTATCCCGGCCAGGTCGTAGTTGTATCGATTCATAACGATCAGGGTAACCCCGTAAACGATATGATGGATGTTCCGCAAGGGGACTCGATGGTTTCCGACCTCGGCTTCCCACCCGCTGAAGCCCTTACGGGTTTCCCGGACGGCTGGACGGCCCGGACCGTTCAGGGTGCGAGCTGGAATGTAGATCCTTCCCAATGGGCAACGGGGGTTGCTACACAATTTGGTGTGTCGGCGACCGATGGAATCGTAAGTACGCTACTTGCTCAGCCTGCCCAGGCAAGTGTCACCGTGGACAATGTGAGCTACAATCTTGCGACGGGCATGGTCACGGCTCGCGTGACTGCAACCTTCGCCTCCGCGATGGCCGGTGATTTGCGCCTGAACTTGATGGTCACGGAAGATAGCGTAACTGGAACCGGATCTGGCTGGGACCAGCATAACTATTATTCGGCCACGGGTGGGGCGGGAGCAAGCCTTCCGAGTAACCCGATGTACAATTTTCCGCCCTCCATCCCCGGATTTGAGCACATGCACGTTTTCCGTGAAGCAGTTGCCGGCATTCATGGCCAGTCGGGTATCATTCCTTCGAGCGCTGCTGCGGGCACACCGTACACCGCCACATTTACATTTCATCTGCCGACTTCCGTGGAGAATCCGAACCACGTCCACTTGATCGGAATCGTTCACGAATACAGCGCGACCGATGCAAATGGCAATGAGGTGCTGGATGCACAGGAAGTTCCGCTTACAACGACACCGATCGCCTTCGCTCCGAACAATATTCTTGTTTCTGCCGATAATGGTCCTTACGCATGGGCACACGCCGGTGGCGACACCACGGTACCGCTCAGCGTCGAGAACGACGGCAATAGCTCCGCCACGGTATCGCTTTCGATCGACGCCGCCACGCCACTTCCGGCGGGCTGGGCCGTGACGTTTTCACCTTCGCCCACGACGATTCCCAGTGGGGGGAGCGTGCCGGTGACGATGACGATTACCGCGCCTCAGCAATCCAATTATATCGCTCCGAACGTAGTGGTTCAGCCGACGGCCGACGGGGTATATATTCCATCAGGAAGTTTTAGCTTTGGCGCACTCTCGGATAATACGTGGTACGCGGGGTACGATTATGCCGGCGAAACCGCCGCGCAGCTCGGTATGCCGGACACGATGCGGCTTCACACCGCCTACCTGCCGCTTACGGCGGATGTTCTGAATAATTACGATCCGAGCGATCCTGCCTCTCCCGTCCAGCTCGCGATGTTTTTGAACGATCCGATTTTGGATGGCGGCGATGCAAACTATGGGATCCCTTCTGCAATACCGATCATCCTCAATGCTATGGCCTCTGGCAAACGGGTGTATATCAGTTCCAACGATGCGATGGCATTTGCTTTTGTCGGACCTACGTACACGCAAACCTCGGATGCGCAGAGCTTCTTCAACGATTCGCTCGGAATAACTTGGGGCTCTGATGTGAGCCGGATAAATTCGAGCAATCAATATGTCCAGTTCCCAATTGCCGGAACGTCGGATCCGATCGCGACCGGTATGACCGGCCTCCTGGCCAATACTACCGGATCCCTCGCAGGCGATCCGGAAACACCGATCTTCACAATTCCCGCAGGCAGCGCCGCGACTTCACTCTTCTATGTGGACAGTAAAAAGACCTCGAATGTATCGTTGAAAGCCCAGCTTACCTCAGGCAATAAAGTGGTGTATATGGGCTTTGCTTTGGATGCGTTATCAAACCAGGTGAAAGCCGACACCATTTTCCGTCGTTCGATCCAGTGGCTAATGTCCGCGCCGGTCACGTCGAGCATCACCTCGAATCCGCCTTCGGTTGATTTCGGGATTGTTCCAGCCGGTACCAGCAAGTCAATGACCGTGACGCTTACTAATTCTGGAACTGGCCCGGCGACGATCAATACGATCACCGTCAGTCCTTCGGGCACTAACTTCACCTTCAGCGGAATAGTCCTCCCGGTCACGCTCGCTGCCGGTGGCACGCGAGACGCTTTCAGTGACATTCGCGCCAGTGTCGGAAGGCGATCAGACAGCCTCGCTCATCCTCGGGGTTCCGGAGGGAAGGGGCCCGGCAATTCCGTTAATGGGCACAACTGCCTCGAACTCTGTATCGAACGAGAATGCGCAAGCCGTCTCGCTTACGGCGTCGCCAAATCCGTTCCACAGCGCGACCGAAGTATCTTACGTTGCCGCTCCGGGCGAGCATAATGTGACGCTGGCCGCGTATGATTTGCTGGGCCGTGAAGTGGCAAACCTCCCTGCCGAAAACGCAGGCAATACGTACAGTGCTGCTTTCGATGGCAGTAAGCTTCCGGAAGGCGCCTATGTTATCGTCGCGCATTCTTCGACGGGCACGCATGAAATTCGAGTGGTGAATCAGCAATGATTCATAAATGAGTCAGAAATGATTCATGTTCCTTCCTAAATTAAGTGAAGTTGCCGGGGCTATACAGCCCCGGTTTTTTTTCGACTAAACCCAACCGCGCGTTCCGCCGTTAGTTAGCGGACTCCGAAGCTTTCTAACACCCCGAATGACCATCCTGCCCCCGTATGATCCTGCCGCAATAACTGCGGCTTTGGGTGCGCTCGCCTGGATTCACCCCATCGCACGGTTTACTGGCATGGTTATCCGCTTTTTCGACCAGGCGCTTGTCAATTATGGCTATGCGATCGTCTTTATCGCAATTATGATCGAAAGCATGGGCGTGCCGTTCCCTGGCGAGACGATGCTGCTCGTCGCATCGGCATACACCGCTTCGACGGGTGCGCTCAATATCTTCGGAGTAATTGGTTCCGCGGCCGGCGGCGCGATGATCGGCGATAGCTTAGGGTATTGGATCGGCCGAGAAGGCGGCCGCCGCCTCATTCGACGGTATGGGAAATTCGTCGGCCTAACAGAGGATCGTTACCAACGCGCCCAGGATTACCTAAAGCGTCATGGCGGCAAAGCCGTGTTCTTCGGCCGCTTCGTTTCCGTTGCCCGAACCTGGATCGCCGTCCTGGTTGGCGCACATCGGCTGAATTACCTCCAATTCCTGCTCTATAATGTGCTTGGCGGACTGGTATGGGCCTCGGTTTATGGTTCCCTGGGCTACGCATTCGGTTCCAATCTTCCCCTACTCGAAACGTGGGTCAAACGCGCCGGAATTACGATCACCATTGCAGCAGTGGTGCTGGTGGTGTATCTACTTTACCTTCGGAAGAAGCGAAAGGCGGAAAAGGAGAAAGCGAGTTCCGAGTGATGTGTACCGAGTATCCATCCCCATCGCTTTCGACATACTTTTGACGATTGAAGCTGAAAAAGCAATGGCCAAAAGTATCATTTCTTCCTCCCGGCGCTCGGTACACGGCACCCAGTACCTCAAAGCGTCCTGATATCGTTGATCGTCATAAAAATCAGCAGGAATAGAATGAGTGCGATGCCGACTCTCTGGAAATTGACTTTGAACTTCTGCGACAATTCGTGGCCGATCGCGGCCTCGATGAGGATGATGAGCAAGTGCCCGCCATCCAACGCTGGGATGGGAAGGATATTGATTAGCGCCAGCGAAATCGAAAGCAGGCCCATGAAGAAGAGAAATGAATCAATCCCACCGGCCGCAAATTTCGATGCATACGCGGCGATCTTCACCGGCCCGGCAAAGGCTTGGCTCGCAGGCATTTTGCCGGCTATGACCTGGGCAATTCCATAGACGTTGAGACGTAGCACGGTCCATAAATTTGTCCAGCCTAATCCCGCCGCTTCTATTAATCCGTAGTGGATCGTGACCGTCGGCCCGTTAAAATCCCTAACCAGCACGCCGATTTTTCCAGCGGCATTCGGGGTGATTGTCAGTGTCGTATCGACCCCATGCCTGCTTACTTCGATGGCAATCGGTTTCATCGCATGGGAACTAACCTCGGCAATGAAGGTATCGGGAAGGGCCACCTTCGTTCCATTGACGGCGATCACGCTATCATCCTTCATCATGCCGGCTATGGCTGCGGGATCCCCGGCGATAACGCTATCCATGACGGGCGCCAGCCCTACGGGTTCCAGGCCGAACATCTGCTCGGCGTTCTTTACGTCACCGGCAGCCGCCGAGCTAACGACGACGGAGTAGGGCTTTCCATCGTGCTCCATTTGGATCGAAAAAGCCTGACCCAGATGGCGGCCTAACTCTTGCTCGATGTCCTGCCACGTCGCGACGTGCTTCTGATCGACAGAAAGGATTTTATCTCCCGGCTGGATGCCCTTTGCCGCCGAAATGGAACCGGGAGCAACGTATCCCACTGTCGTCGTTGCCCATCCTTCGGCGCCATATACCAGGTTGCGCCCGGAGTAAATGCCCCACGCCAGCAGCACGTTCATAATCACGCCCGCCGAAATGACGATGGATTTTTGCCACCACGGCTTCGCGCGGAATTCCCACGGTTTCACCTCCTCGGGCAGCTCCTCCTTCTGCGTCTCGTCGATCATGCCTTCGATTCTGGCATATCCGCCGGCGGGCACGAGCGAGATTCGGTAGTCGGTATTATCGGTCAGCTTGCTTTCCGTTTCGGCATTGAGCGGGCCTATCGTGATGCCGTTAATTTTATTGAATCCGATAAGGCGCCGGCCATACCCGATCGAAAATACGGGCACGCGCATCCCAAAAATCCGGCCGCTGATAAAATGCCCGAACTCGTGAGCGGTCACAATTACGAAAATCGTGATGATAAAATAAAGTAGGGAGCCAAAAAAACTCTCCGCGCCGCCCAGGACGGCCCCTGCCGAACCAAATAGTGCTAAAATATAATGTTCCAAGAAAGTGGGATACGGTTAAAATAAACGGGCGTTTCCGCCCGCAGTATTCCTGTAAGAATAGCAAGTGACGAACTTCGAGGCGCGGGCGATAATTCCACAGAAAGGCTTGAGCGGCGTTAATCAAGTGAGATTTACTTCACCAGCAGCAATTGCCTCGAAATCACATTTCGCTCGCTTGTGAGGCTGAGTGTTAGCTGGCCGGAAGGGAGCGAGGCGGGCAGCGGGAAATCGTGCGTGGTGGTGCCATCGCCGCAGGCGAGCGTCCCCTGCCAAACGATGCGGCCCAGCACATCGGTGAGCGTGAGTGTTACATCCGCATTCGAGGGCGATTGAATAACCACATGCAGGTTTCCGCTCTCGATCCGTGCGATTTTTAGGGTGATGCGACCCTGCTGCATGAAATATCGGAGGACGGAATCGCCGCAGAGATCCCTCCCATCGAACGCGGTGATGGAAAGCGGCGCGATATAAAAGATCGGGCAGCCGCCCGAAATGCCTTGCAGGGAACTCGTTACTTCGATAGGCGTCGATGCGGAATCGGCCACATACGTCGTGAAGAGTAAGTGCGCAAGGATACCGGAACTCGCGAGCGTCAGAATTGGCGATGCGAAGTGAAGCGTATCCGTCTCCTCTCCGCGATGGATTTGCGGGGTTGGCCAATTCGCCGTTATCGTTCCAACGGGGTTCGCTTGATCGTAGCTCACAACATCGTGATTATAGGTGAGATACAGATCGAACGCATGGACCTCGGCGCTCGCGGGAAGTCCGGAAAGCAAAATATCGACGAGTGCCTGGTTCCCGAGAGACACCGTTGAGGTCAGGATCGAAAGCGCGGTGCTCGTTGTGTCCTCCAGCGGCGAAATGGGATAGGTAAGGGTCACATTCCGCGTGAGTGTATCATAGCAGCGGATATAAGTAAGTGTGGCATGGAGCGTGGCGGATGTTGCGCTGGCGTCGGGAACAAATTGCAGGAGCAGCAGCGTATCGCCACCCGCAAGCGTTGCGGGCGTATTGAGGATGAGCCGGTAGTCGCCAATCGCCGCGTCGCTCTCTTTAAAAGGAATTCCATTCAATACTTCCCCGGCGCTCGTGTTAACTAACTGCTGCGCAGCCGTATCGAATGTGACCTCGATACTCGCGAGTGCGAATCCATCGGCAGCATGAAGAACAGAATCCGAGGTGAGCGCGACCGTGAGCGGCGTGCAGATCGTAGCCGGCGAATTCGAAAGCGCGAACGTTCGGCGAAGTGTATCGGTCGCTGCTTGAATTGCGAGCGCGGTGGGGAGGATGGAAAGCGATTCCGTAGCGTCGCCGCAGCCAAAGAGGCCGGTGCTATTATTCCCAACCGGTGTCGCGGCAGTGCTCGCACGTCCTTCGAAGACGACGCGGAAGAGGTCGCTCCCGCCGAGAAATGGAACTCCGGCGATCGAAATAATAATTATTCCCGGCGTAGAGGAATCGACTGAGTACATCGCCTGATTCAAGAGCACCGCGTGAGGTTCCACGCGCAGAAAGTGCATTACCGCCGGATCGTAGCTGATTGGAATTGTGAGCGACATCACATTCTCCGGCTTTACCGTCGAATCCGGAACGATGGGTGGAACGAGCGCAGCACTCACGCCAAATTCGGAGCAGACTCTGCCTCCGGAATCCGCGGTGAGCAGGATTTTGTGGACTGCCGTATCGGGCGGAAGTTTGGAACCTGCCGTTCCGGGAAGGAACGAATACGCATCGGCCAGACCAAATCCCGAACCAATGGCAAACAAGGGTTCCGGCGAGATCAGCGAATGAAAACCGGGATAGAGAGAGGGATTGATCGCGCTATATTCGCTTCCGTTGATGACCGAGGAAACGGCACCCGTTGAAGAAAGCGGAGCGTTGTCGAGCGTGATGCCGCTTAGGGCATTCGTTGGATAAATAATGGGAACCCAATTTTGGAAACTCCCGAGATTCGGAGTATTCCAAATCAAGGTATCTGCGTAATAGGCGGTGTCCAGCACGGTGACGAGGGTGGGGTCGCTCACACCGGTTTGCGAAAAATCGCTGCCGCGCGCGAGTTGGTGCGCTTCGACTCGAACCGGGCCATTATTATCGAATGTATGTATCTCCGCCGGCCCGGTAAACGTGGCAACAATACGATTGCCCGTCGAGCTGGAAAAGCCATTGTTGATTTTAGCAAAGAACGGCCGGTCACCCGTGAACACCATGACGACGCCCGAATCATCGTTCCCCATTGGTTCGACAAAAAAATGGGAACCCCACCATTTTTTGCCTACCAATTCGTCCATGATTTCCTGGCACGATTCGTATCCTAGGGGGACGTAAGCGCAGGTTAGCCCGGCGATAACACTTACGGGTTTGGTGGAAACAATCGTCGAACCGGAAAGCGATGGATCGGCTGGCGCGCCTGAGATATCGGCTTTCGCAATGTAGCAATCGCCGCGATCGAGGCGCACCTCGAAGGGAACGCCTGCCGTGCCGCCATCCAGCGTATTCACCGTGGGAGTGATGGTGACGAGCGTGGAATCCTCGGTTGCGGTAACCAAAAATTCCATGATATTGCGCTCGCCGGGATCGTCGTAGATTCCCCAGCCGAACGTTAGGTAATTCGTATCGAGCGCATCGTCCGGATAGATTTGGGTTCCATCACCGGCTTGGAGCACATAATCCTCCAGCATCAGGTTTACCGGCTCCGAGGTGTGAACGAGGATTCCCTTGTTCGTTTTGCCGAGATCGAACCGCTGCATCAGATAATAAGGCAAGTCGATAAGCGTCGGCGTGCCTGGAACGAAACTAAAATCGAGAAAATATCCGGAGGGTGAAACGATCACGCCACAGCCGGAATACATGCTCACCACCGAGAGCTGAAGCGTGGTCTGCTGCTGGGCGCTATCGCCTAACAAATCATCGGGGCCTTCGATAACGCCGAAGGAGAACGACCGGCCCGCACGTGGGAATGTCTGCTGCGCGCGAACCGCCACGCTCCCCATTGCAATGAGAAGCGCGAGAACGAGCGTGCCACCGAAAAAGCGGTTGATCGACGAATGGAACATTCGAAATCCAGCAAAGCCTTCCGAGCATGACCACCCCGGATTGTGCAATTTCAAGAACGTTCGGAACGTGGACAAACGTGTCCCGAATTATTTCGGCACGGTGTGAAGCACCCAACTCACAGGGCGCTCGAAATGCAAATTCCTCTGGCACGCGTCTCACCGAGGTCCGGATTCGCAGTTAAAATTCAAATATGTCCCGGCGTCCCTTGCATTTTTCGTAATTTTGAATGATGGTTCGTCGGGCGTTTTTCGTAATCTTGGCGCTTCTCGCGGTCGTCATTTATGTCGTCTTTTTTCTGAAGAATCCGCGTGGCGCGGGCGAAAAAGAAGCGATCGTCATCGTCCCGCCGGAGGCGAGTGTTGCCACTCTCACGGATACGCTCGCGGCGCATCATCTGCTGCGTTCCAGGATCGCCTATGAGCTGGCCGCGCGCGTGCTGGGCGTGCGAACGAAACTCCATGCCGGCATGTACCGCATCGCGCCGGGACTTTCGAATCTCCAGATAATCCGGCGGCTCACGGGTTCCGAATATGCCCTCATCCTCCGTGCCACCTTCCCGGAAGGCATTACCATCTACCATGCCGCCTCCATCGCCCATGAGAAGCTCGGCCTCGATTCAGGAATTTTTATCCGCTTCGCGCGGGATTCCGCGTTTCTCCATTCGATCGGAGTTCCCAAACCCGTGAAATCCGGCGAGGGCTATCTCTTTCCCGATACCTACGAATTCGTTCTCTCTGCCGATCCCAAAGGGCTCGTGGAACGAATGGTTCGTCAATGGAAGAAGATCGCGGAAGATTCCCTCTACGATAAATCGACTGCCACGCCGCTCACCATCGAGCAGGTTATGACGTTAGCCTCCATTGTGGAAGCCGAAGCGAAGCTTCGCACCGAACGCGATACGATTGCCAGTGTCTATCTCAATCGCCTCAAGATCGGCATGGCGCTGGACGCCGATCCCACCGTGCAATACGGCCTGCACCTCACGCGGCCCATCACGCACGACGATCTCGTGGTTCCCAATCCATACAATACCTATCTCAATCCCGGCCTGCCACCGGGACCGATTTGCAATCCCGGCGCGGCCAGCATTCGCGCCGTGCTGCATCCGGCGAAGACGAAATATCTCTACTTCGTCGCCCGCCGCGATGGCTCCGGCGGACATTATTTCAGCCCGACCATTGCCGAGCAGCAGCGAATGATACGGAAGTCGAATGCGAATGAAGCTGAGACAGAGTAGCGCACCCCTCGCTGCTGTAACTTGCCATTGCGTTTGGTTTTAATAAAGGCACCATTTTCCTGAAAGCCAATTCTTTAGGCCAACAGGTGCCGATTGTGTGTGTGCAAATTCATAATTCATTGAAAACTATCTAATTCTTCTAAAAACGCCAATTCGCCTTCCAGCATTCATGAACGGCGGGTCTGTTTTCAATGAGCAATACAAACCGCTTGCAAATAGCAAATGGGTGCCTATAAATGACGGTACTAATATAATACGGTTGCAATACCATGCGTTCCGAATTCCCAAACATTTAATATTGCGGGCACCGGTTTTCAATATGACGTGGGAACCCGCTTCATCGGTGCGAATTAGTTGTAGCCACCGGTTTCAAACGTGGGAGAGGATTTTCGACCCTGCTCCGTTAGGAGCATAATATTTGTAGCCGCCGGTTTCAACCGGCGGGAACGGAACGTGTTTTATCTGTCAAGCTCCAGAGGAGCGAAATATTCAATCTTATCGCGAGCGATGGATATGCGGCTCCTATGGAGCGCGTGGTTCCGGTGGCTGCCCGAACCGCCGGTTGAAACCGGCGGCCACAAATATCGCACTCCTACGGAGTGGGTGGGAAACATGTCCGGCACCGAACGCGCGAGATTTCCGGATTTATCTTTGGGGAGGGCAACGTTTAAGAATGCCGCCGTTGAAGATATGAGCGCGGAACAGTCTGAACTGGGATTTATGAGATAGGAGGAATGTTTGGGATAATCGTATGGAGAAGCATTTTGATGATGAGAAGCTGACCTACGATATTATCGGCTGCGCCATGCGCGTTCACACGGCGCTCGGCTGCGGGTTCCAGGAAGTTATTTATCAGCGCGCGCTCGAAATCGAATTGAAAGATTCGGGCATGGAATATCAGCGCGAATTCGAAATGCCGATCCGATATAAAGGCCAGTTTATTGGCGGGCGCCGGGTTGACTTCCTCATAAACGGGATTTCCGTGGAACTAAAGGCGCTAACCGAACTCGAAGACGTTCACCTCGCCCAGGCAATGAATTATGTCGAAGCTTATGAGTTGCGGACGGGACTGCTCATCAACTTCGGCTCCATTAAACTCCAATTTCATCGCCTGACGAATCGGAAATTTAACAAAAATATCTGAATTGGCGAGAGCTATCCCAAACATTCCCCGAATCCCAAAAATCCCAGTTCAAACGATGTTCGCGGGCGGGCCGCCCGCCGCGGCGGGAATGGTCTGAACTGGGATTATTGGGATGCATGGAATTATTGGGAAGGCGCAGAATCATCCCAAACATTCTCCGAATCCCACTAATCCCAGTTCCGACGATGATGGTTCCTATCCGTGTTCGCCGACGCTGGCGTGGGGGGAAGTGATCCGGGATGCATGGAATGTTTTGGATTGGGGATGCAAGCGGAACGAGCATAGCGCTCCGCCCTGTTACCGCGATACTTGGCATCCGCCGCGGCGGCGGCGGAGATCGACGGCGTGTAGCGCAGCCTGGTAGCGCACTACTTTGGGGTAGTAGGGGTCGTGGGTTCAAATCCCGCCACGCCGACCAATCAATTCTTGACGAGACATCGAGTTGTGCTTTCCGAACCTGAACAGATACGGCAGATGTAGATTCCATCCGGAAGATATTGGAAATCCAGCACTTCAGAGTGAGTTCCCGCGGCATCGACGCCATTGTTTATATCCTGAAGCTTCCGCCCTAACCTGTCATAAAGATTAATGGAAACATATCCCGCTTCAGGGATCGAATAGGTGAGGGTTGTTGAAGCGAGGAAAGGATTGGGAACAGTTTGAATTTCGAGAATCTGAGAAACTATCGCCGGCGCAGAGACCGTCAAATCGCTAAGAGGCCGGCGCCACACACCGTAAAACGCTGTGCCTGCGAGCACATAATCGCCAACTACGGCCAATGGACCTGGCCATACCAGGGGATTGAATCCCGCTCCGAATTGACTCCAATTTTGGCCTCCATCCGTCGAAAGCCAAACGGAAGAATCGAGCAACGCAAAGAGATAATTTTTATAGCTGAAACTTGGAGAAGCACCCGCAGGCAAACCCTTAGCGATCGCAGGGTGCCACGTACCACCTCCGTCGGAAGATACAAGGACATTTGAACCACTTGACAGGAAAATCTTACCGTTTGAAGGGAGAAAATCGTAGAGATATCCTCCAGGAAGGGTATCCTCAGACCAGGTTGCGCCACGGTCCAACGACCGAAAAACTATACTGTCCGCAACCATGAAGAGCGTATCGCCCAATATCGTCACGAAACCACCGTACTCTGGGACGCGGACTTGTGCGCTATCGGACTGCCAGCGATTACCTCCGTCTGTGGAAGAATACAAGTGGTAAGTATAGAAATCATCAAAAGCTACCGATACTGCAATATTTCCCGAAATGGCGAGCGAAGCAACGGCTCCGCCCGGCAAGGGGGAGGCGATCTGTTGCCACGTCGCGCCGCCATCGTAGGAACGATATATCTGATCGTCGTGGGCTTCCAAAATGGTCACCCCATCGTTAGCCAAAGGATCTGCAAGGTTGGTGAGACGGAACCGAATGCCAGGAGGAGACGCCTGGGTCCAACTTTGCCCCTGATCGGTCGATCGATACACTCCCGAAAATGTGGAGGCTAGTATCGTTGAACCGAATGTGGTCAATTGGGAAATATAGGTTCCAACCATGCCGTGGGTGCATTGCGTCCACGTTGCACCCTGGTCGGTCGAACGGAGCGTTCCCATCGTGGCGGAGCCCGCAAAAAGAATATTTCCATCGGCGGTGAAGGTGCCGACATCGAAAGAAGAATCCACTTCCGTCCAAGTCCCACCGCCAAATCGGAATATTCCACTATCGGGGTATGCAATAATGAGGTTTGTGTCAGCCCATACACAAGCGCCCGAGTTAGCACCCAACGGATTGATAGCTCGCTGGAGTTGCCAGGATTGGCCTCCGTCGGTTGAACTAAAGACTCCGGCAGCCGTATTGGTGGCAACGTGTTCCCCGCTCACGGCAAACGAACTAACCGTGGTTCCGGATGGGAACCCATTCCCGCTCCATGTCCATGTGACGCCACGGTCGGTCGAACGATAGACCGTGCTATCGCTCGCGACGAGGAGCGTGCCGGATACATCCGCAAGGGTCGCCAGGTAAGCTAAGTAATTGCTGCCAGACCAACTCGCTCCTTCGGGGATCGAGGAAATGGAATCCCAGTGCAGGCCGTAATCGGTTGACCGGTAAATCGCATTCGGACCAAGCGTACTGCCAAACCTGGGGCTAAGTGTTGCGGTATAACCTAAAAAGAAGTCATTGCCACTTCGGGTAACACCTTCAAACCACCCGGTGTCCGGGAAGGCAGGAACGGATTCCCAGGTAATCCCGCCGTCGGATGAGCGAAACAAACCGCGGCCGATCCCGAGTACCGTATCCCCAATAGAGGTGAGTTCAGCAATAGTTTGCACCGAGGGATCGGTTAAAGTCCATGTCAGCCCCTGGTCTGTGGAGCGGTACATTCCGGTTTTGAATGCACTTGCAACAATTGCGGAACGCGCAGCGGTACAGGCGACAATTTCCGCACCTTCCGGCCCAGGCGTTTGCACCCACTGCGCAAGACTCGTCGAAGGAAGAAGGATGCTCAAGCAAAAGAAAACGAACCTGTGTTTCATTGAAGCACGAATTTGATGATTATCGAGGCGATACCATTGTTTAAACCACCACAAAATTAAGAAAAAAGGGACCCGGTATTTAAAAAAGCACTTTCCGGTTCCGATACAAATTCATCAGAATCCCTGCCATCAGCAAATTGGTGAGCAGCGCGGAGCCGCCATAACTCATAAACGGAAGCGGAATCCCGATTACGGGCATGAGGCCGAGTGCCATGCCAATGTTCACGGTCACGTGCAGGAACCAAATTCCCGCGATGCCGATGGCGACGACACTTGAAAAAATGCTTCGAACGCTCGACGCGATCGCCACGCCTCGAAAAATCACGAAAAGGTAGAGCAAAAGAATCACCACGGCTCCAACAAATCCAAATTCTTCTGCCGGGACGCTGATGATAAAGTCTGTCCATTGTTTCGGCACATAGCGAAGCTGGGTTTGCGTGCCATGCAGGTAACCTTTTCCCGTCAGTCCGCCGGAACCGATCGCCATGCGCGTTTGAATGACGTTGTAGCCTGCGCCCAGCGGATCGAGCTCCGGGTTTAGCACCACCTGCACGCGGTTGCGCTGGTACTGGTGCAAATGCTCATAAATAAAATTTGTGGAAAACGCGACCGCGATCACGATGCCATAGGCAAAGATCGTGAGCGCAAGATTCCTGCGAAAAATAAACAACAAAATTGCGCCGCTTGCCAGCACGGAAACAATCGCAGGCGTTTCGCCAAAGAGGGAGAGGACGGCTACCATCGTTGGTAAAAAGACTGCGGCGAGCAAAAATAAATCCGCACCGGACCACAACAAGAGTACGAGGAGCAATCCACCGAAAATTACCGCCGTGCCGGGATCGGGTTCCTTCATAATGAGCGCAACGGGAACCAGCACCAGCGCGCAGATCACCGCAATCGTGCTGATTTTCGCGAGGTCGCGGCCCTTGTTCAGGTACGCGCCAATGGCAAAGATGGTGGCGAGCTTGGCAAGTTCCGAAGGCTGGAACTGGAACCCCCCAAATGCGATCCAGCTTCGATGTCCATAAACAATTTTTCCTTTTATTGCAACGAATGCGAGCAACCCCAGGCTTATGATATAGAGTGGGTACGCAATTGCCTGAAACCAGCGCACGGGCAGCATGGCCATAACGAGCATCCCGAACGTGCCCCCGGCTGCGAACAACAGCTGTTGGCCGAACCGGTTATTCATGTGTGCCGCATACGTTGCACTGTAGATTGCAAGAAAACCGGCGGAGAGTAGAAGCAAAATGGAGAGGAACGTCGTGGTGTCGAAGTTCCTTCGCTCGCGGACTTCCGCTTGGCTAAAATCCAGTTGCTGAGCTTCTTGTGGCATTCAAAACTATCGCGAGCCTATGCCAGGCCGGTGTGGTTTGCGGTAACGCGCCGGGCCCAGAATTTCACGCGTTACAATAAACGTGCGAAGTGCCTCCGGCCCGAGGGAGATCGTCCTCTTCTTTAGCAATTTCTGTTCGTAAGGGGCCTCCGAGGCAGACGGAACGATTTCTTCTACCTGCTCCTCGTCGTCTGTTTCCGGCTCCGGCTTGGGACTGCGTCGCAGTTCCATGAGCCCACGAACTTCCTCCGGCATTTCGTTCGCGCCCAGCGCCGCCTTTGCTCGCTCGGCCCACCGCTGAACCGGAGCCTCGAAAGCCGTCGCGCCCAAGGCCCGATTCTCTTCCGAGGTCACTGCGCCCAGGGCTACCGGCGCGGAGCTGCGCTGCATCGCCCGAGTTGGCGATTGCGTTCGAGGTGATTGCGGCGCGCGGCTCTGCGCTTGCCTCCGAGCTTGCTCGCGGATCGCCTTGCGCCGCGCTTGAAGGACGGCCCAGATAATCACGAACACTACAATAATTAGTTTATCCATGGCCTAAGAGTTCAACAAATTGATTTCGAACGCGTTCGGTAGGTCGGACGCGTCGCCAATGATGCGCTTCCAGCCCGACCCATCCGTGACTAATGCGCGCCTTCGTGAAATAATTTCGCGATTGCGGGATTAAGCTGCGGAATTTCAACGATATAGTCCGCGTCATCATTAATCTTGCACTGGCAGCCGAGCCTCGATTCGAGCGCAAGGCCCTCGGCTTCATCGAGCTGATCCGCTTCGTCGTCCTCCATCTCCGGCAACAGATCCATTCCTTGCTTCACCTTCACGTGGCACGTGGAGCACGCGCACACGCCACCGCAGTTATGCTGCAAGTCGATATTATGCGCGAGCGCCACGTCCAGGAAGCTCTCACCCATGAGAGCTTCGCACGTGACGTTCATCGGAAGGAAAGTTACGGTTGCCAAAGTAAGTCCTAAGTGCTGAGTGCTGAGTGCTAAGTGCTAAGTACGCGTTAATAAAAATAACTTAGCACTTAGCACTCAGCACTTTTATCGCGCGATATATTTCAAAAACCGCTCGTTCACCCGGCCCCAATTGAGGCCATTGATGAAGTTATCGATATAAGCTGCGCGCTTCGGGCCATCCTTGTGATAATACGCGTGCTCGAACACATCGCAGGCGACGAGTGGAATCGCGCCCCACACCGCGCCATAATGGTGCTCATCGACGAGCACATTCTTTAGTTGCCCGGAGCCGAGGGTATCGAACACGAGCAATCCCCAGCCGGAAAGCTTCGCCGCCGTGGCCGTGGCTTTGAAATCGGTCTTCCATTCTTCGAACGAGCCGAAATCGCGAACGATCTGCTCGTGAATCTCGACGCCGAAGGCCGGATCGCCATCGCCGCCCATGCACTCCCAATAGACATCGTGGAGGATGGTTCCCGAATGGTTCCATGTCCAGCGGCGCTTGAGTTCGCCGAAAAGCGAATAATTCCCGTTCGATTTCGCCGGATCGGCATCGAGCAGGGATTTCTCGATCTCGTTCAGCTTATCGACATAGCCTTTGTGATGCGACGTTATAATGCCAGTCGCTGGTTTCGGCATCGATTACTTTTGCCAGGAGGGTTTTCGCCTCGTCGTCCGAATAGGGACGTTTCTTGAGTTTGAATTCTGTCGCTTTCATGTGAGTAAAAAGAAATGATGGTTCTGCGAAATAAATAGCACGTGGCGGCGTATTTGGTCACGGCGTTAATTAGCAGAATCTTGCGATTTTCGCCGTGACCCTTAAGCTTCGCTCAGGGCAATTGCTCTAAAGGTCACGGCTACAAAAATTATCGTTAAACTTGTTCGACCGTCTTGCCTTCGAGCGCTTCCGCCACGCTCGCATTCATAATTTCCTGCGCGAGCGGTTCCGTAGCGCGTTCGAGGAGCGTCCTGCTGCTCGGTAATTGCCGCGGCATCGTCACTATTGACGACGCGCCGGAGCGCGTACAGTGCATCGATCACGTCCGCCACGTTGATCGTCTTTAGTTTTGCGGCGCTGATCGGAAGCTGCCCGCGGCGAAGCTGGCCAAGAACTTTTTCTGTGGCTGCAAGAAGGCGCTGCGCCTCGGTCTTAGCCTCGGCCAATCGGCGCGCGGCTATATCGGCGGGTGCGTGCGCAATCGAATCCTGAAGCATCTGAGAAATTTCCTCTTCGCTCAGGCCGTACGATGGCTTTACTTCCACTTGCTGCTCGGTTCCCGTATGCGTTTCGAGCGCGTGAACTTGCAGGATGCCATCGGCATCGATCAAAAACGTTACATCTACTTTTGCTGCACCAGCCGGCATCGGTGGAACGCCTTTGAGCGTAAAGGAAGCAAGATGGCGGTTATCCTTCACAAAATCGCGCTCGCCCTGAAAAACGTTGATCTCAACGCCCGTCTGGTTCTCGGCGAACGTCGTGTAGGTCTCCGTAACTTTTGTGGGAATCGTGGTATTGCGCGGGATGATCGTGCTCATCATTCCGCCCATGGTTTCAATCCCTAACGAAAGCGGCGTGACATCGAGCAGAAGTATATCCTTCGTGGAACCCGCGAGCACATCCGCCTGAATTGCCGCGCCAAGCGCGACGGTTTCATCGGGATTCAATTCATCGTGCGGGCTTGCGCTGAAAAATTTCCTTCACGAGCGCCTTCACCATCGGCATTCGCGTTGCGCCGCCAACGAGCACGACCTCGTCGATTTCGTCGGCGCGAAGCTTTGCATCGCGCAGTGCATCTTCACATGGCTTGCGGGTGCGTTCGATGATGCTCTTCGCGACGCGCTCGAATTCCGTGAAGGTTAAATTTCGGCGATACGCAATTCCGGATTCCGGAAAGTCGATTTCGATCATCACATGCTGCTGCGCGGAAAGCGCGATCTTCGCCCGTTCCGCAATGCGTCGAATTTTCTGCACTTGCTCCGGTGTCGGATCGAACGTGGGAGTCATGTGCTGAATCTGCGTGATGAAAAGTTCCATCAGCCGCCGGTCGATATCGTCGCCACCCAAATAGGTATCGCCGTTTGTCGAAAGTACTTCAAAAATGCCGCTCGTGATTTTAAGGATCGAAATATCGAACGTTCCGCCGCCCAGATCATAGACGGCAACGATTCCTTCCTTCGTTTTATCGAGGCCGTAGGCGAGCGCGGCAGCGGTTGGCTCGCTGATGATGCGAAGCACATCCAGCCCGGCGAGCCGTCCGGCATCTTTCGTGGCGTGGCGCTGGGAATCATTGAAATAGGCGGGAACGGTAATCACAGCGCGCGTGACGGGCTCTCTAAAAAAGTTTTCCGCGCGATTTTTAAGTTCGCGAGTACGTAGCTCGAAAGTTCGATCGGGTGTATAAAGCTTTCTTGCCGATTTGCATGCGCACAAGGCCTTCGTCCGCCGGAACCAACTGGTACCCCAACATGCCCGATTCCTTTCTTACATCCTGATAGGACTTGCCCATCAGCCGCTTCACGGAATAAACCGTATGCTGCGCATCCTGCATGGAACGTTCCCGCGCCTTTTCGCCGATGGCAACAACATCGCCATGATCATTCAAGGTCACGACCGAAGGAACGAGCTTCCCATCCGGCGCCTTCAATAATTTTCGCAACGCCATGATCGACCCAGGCCACGAGCGAATTCGTCGTACCCAAGATCGATGCCGACGACGCGGCCCGCTCTGACCGTTTTGCTGACCGGGTAATTGAATGTTAAGCGGCATTCTCCCCGTCATTTTGAGCGAAGCAATTCGGTGCGCAGCGGAGAATTGCGTAGCGAAGCATCGCTCCGGGACATCGCCAAAACCACGCGATCCTTCGGTCCATCTTGCTTCGCGTTGCTCCGCAAGACTTCACACCAGATGACATTAAGACTATGATTCATCTTTAATATAATTCCGGAAATAACCGTCGCTCGGCGCACTCGATGGCGATGTGAATAATTTTGATATGAAGTTCCTGAATCCGGTCGCTCGTTTCGCCGGGAACGATAATCGGAATATCGCAAAATGGCGCGATGGCTCCACCGCCCTTGCCGAGCAATCCGACGACTTTCATTCCTTTTCGGCGCGCCGCTTCTGCGGCTAAGATTAAATTCTTGCTATTGCCGGACGTTGTAATCGCAAGAAAGACATCGCCCTTCTCGCCAAAGGCATCGACCATCCGCTCGAAAATGTGTTCGAAACCATAATCGTTCGAGGTGCAGGTGATGTGCGATGGATCGAGAACGCCAGCGCGGGCATCGGCTTGCGATCCTTGCGGTAGCGGCCAGTCCATTCTTCGGCGAAGTGCATGGCATCGCAATGGCTGCCGCCGTTGCCGGCGGAATAAACTTTGTGCCCGCTTTCGAACGTCTCGACTAAAAGATCGACAAATGTTTCGATAAGCGCGAGATTGCTTTCGTCGCTCATAAATTGAGCGAGAGCGTCCTGCGCTTCGCGGAAACTTGCAATAATGTTCGAATTGGCCATCCTTATAGTTCCGTCATTGCGAGGAGAACGAATCGACCGAAGGGAGATTCGTTCTCCGAAGCAATCCCGCCGCTTCGCTATTGAAAAGGGGGGATTGCTTCGTCGGAAATTGCTCCACTTCGTTCCGCAATTTCCTCCTCGAATTGACGATGTAAAAATTATCTTTCAAAGAGTGTTCAATGCCCGGTCTGGAGAAAGATGATAAAGCGCCATGAAAGGATCACGAGCGCCCCAAGCGCGATGATGATTTGCGCCGGTCTTCGGTACGTGTGTATGCGGTCGCGTAATGCCTTCGGGCCTGCATTCGCCACCAGTGTGTACAGGATGACCGGTATGACGAAGCAGTATGCGACGATGAAGAGCGTGCGTATTTCGGAATGGTATTCGCTCATAGTCTTCCATCAATGTTTTATAAACGCCGGCTTTCCCTGCCGGGCGGCGGTGACGGAAACGCACGGCGTTTCGAGATACGCGCCTTTGCCTATAGGCTGAGCCATGCGCGATCCCCGAAAGCGAGGCTTGAATTTCGTTCCTCATGAATTCTTGGAAATCTGAAAACCGGACAGAAGATGTGGCAGCATGGCGGTAACGGTCTTCTGATATTGTGGCCAAAATCGAATGTCGATTTCGAACAGTCCGTTGGCGGTCGATATTCCACGCTCGTAGGAGATAAAAACTTGTTCTTTACCCCGGCTGTCAAGCTCATCGTCGGTGTGCGAGCTCGACCATACGATAAACCCACTTCGCAATAATCGTTTTGAACGAATGCTCACACCCTCCTCATGCCGCAGATCGGTAACTAATTGATCGTACCGGCTATGGAGGGAAGCCGAGCTCGGTTCACCCACGCGCGAAATAAAAATAAGAATCCCGGCATTGCTGGGGTTGGCGGCTTGGAACTCCTGCATTTGCGGCGTCGCGGTATTCGACGCTTTGAAAAAATCCGGCAGCGCGAGATCGAAGCCCAGTACGTTCGAATAATTTTTCCACTGCCGCGAGGCCGAGGCGCGAAGTTGTTTCGGGCCTTGCGCGAATACATTCCCCGACAGGAGCACCAACGCCGCAGAGCCGATTACCAACGATCTTAATCTCATCTCAATGTTGAATAAATGCCGGCTTCCCTTGCCGGGCGGCGGTGACCGAAATTCGCAGCGTTTCCAAATACGCGCGCTCGCTGATTAGCTGCGCCATGCGTCCTAATGTTTCTTTTTCGGTGTCTGAAAGTTCCGAAGCGTCGTTCGAATGCATCGCCGTATCCCATTTTCTTGCAAGGCGCTCGCGCTCTTCGTCGATGGTTTCGCGCTGGGTTTCCAATTCTTCGACGATAGCGATGAGTTCGTTCATTGCATCCTGCTTGGCTTCGCGGTCCGGCGCGGATTCGAATTCGGCGATCTTTTCCTGCGCTTGCATCACGGTCATGAGCAAGCCCGGCGGAACGCTTTTTTGATCGGAAATGGGAAATCCGATAGATTTCCACAAGATGCTTGGCGCGCGGAATGGGTTCCCGAAGCGCGCGGTAAGCCGCGTTGATATCGCTCGATTCGGAGAGCGCCTGCTCGCGGCGATCTGTTTCCGCGCTTACGTGCCGGTCGGGATGCGAGTGCGGATTGCAGTTCGTGAAAGCGCCGTTCGAGACGCTCGCGATCCACGTTAAATGTGCGGTCGATGCCGAAGGTGAGGAAGTGGTCGGTCATGGGTGTAGTCGTGACCTTTAAGGCCACGGCGAATTGCGGCTTCGCCACCGTGACCTAAAAGGTCACGGCTACAAGATTCGTTTTACGCTCCGAACGAGCTTCCGCAGCCGCAGGTTTTCGTCGCGTTCGGGTTATTGAACACAAATCCGCGGCCATTCAAGCCATCGGTGAAATCGAGCTGGGTTCCCGAAAGATAGAAGAGCGATTTGGGATCGACGAAAATTTGGATGCCTTCCTTCATAATCACTTTATCGCTTTCGCGCTGCTCGGCATCGAAGCCGAGCGAGTAGGAAAGCCCCGAACATCCGCCGCCCTTCACGCCGACGCGCAGGCCGTAGGTCTCCGGAATCTTATTCGCTTCCATGATTTTCCGCACTTCGCTCGACGCTTTATCGGTCAGCGAGATCTCGTTTTCGAGATCGGTAAACGCTTGCTCGACGGTGGTTTCCTCTAACGAGGGCATTTCCATTACTTCTGTCATTGAATTCTCCTAGTAGAAAAAAAATTTATTATCGCTGTCATTGCGAGGAAAACGAATCGACTGAAAGAAGATTCGTTTTCCGAAGCAATCCGTTGGCATTCTCCGTCACGCGAAGGGATTGCTTTGTTTCGTGCCTCGCAACCAGAATTGCTACGCTATCGCTTCGCAATTCCCCCCTCACAATGACATTTGAATTACGCGACAGCCTCTTCAAGCTTCGCCTTTTCGCGCTTCTTTTTAAAATCCTCGATGGCGGCTTTGATCGCGTCCTCGGCCAATACCGAACAATGAATCTTCACCGGAGGCAGGTTCAGTTCCTGCACGATGGTGGTATTCTTGATCGCGTAGGCCTCATCGACGGTTTTGCCTTTGATCATTTCGGTCGCGAACGAAGACGATGCGATCGCGCTGCCACAGCCGAAGGTCTTGAACTTCGCATCCTCGATCACGCCCGTGGTTGGATTGATCTCGAAGCTGCAAGCGCATCACGTCCCCGCATTCGGGCGCGCCGACGAGTCCGGTTCCCACGTTCTCGTCCTTTGCGTCCAGCGTTCCCACGTTACGCGGGTGCTGATAGTGTTCAATTACTTTATCTGAGTATGCCATAATTCTTCTCCAATGATAAAACCTAATTTCTTTTGACCCACGGCGGCATGGGTTTCGGCTTCGTGGTCGTCATCGCCTGCGGATCGTTGTGCGGCTCTTCCGGTGCACCGATATGCCCTGGCTCCGCATTCTTCGGCGGAGCGATGGGCAGCACGAGTTCCGCAATGCGGTTTCCTTCGGCGCTTACATCGCCGCCTTTCGGTTCCCCAAGCTCTTCAGAAGCGGCAGCGGATTCCGCCAAGCCCTCCGTTGCTGTTTCGAGCGCTGCTTCTGCTGCGCCCGGCAGCGGCGCACCATGGATGGTCAGCATCGCATACGTTCCATCCGCTGTCGTCGCGAACTCCGGCATATTCAGTGTGTATGCCTGGTTGTTCACTTTGCGGAGCACGCCGCGCCTGGTGTAAAGCTGTACGATCTCCGCAGCCATTCGTTCCGCTTCGGGAATCGGAAACCGGCTCGCGCTCGACCGTATCGAAATAATCGCGAATCGCATATTGGATGTCGCGAAAATACACGTTCGACTTATGAAATACCGGCTTCCGCGTCCGCCGCATGAAGCCGAGGAGCACTTCGGGGTTGCCGAAATATTTCTCGACCAAATCTGTTTTTATCGGAATCATCGGCCGGATCTAGTCAGTTCGGTGAAGTGTTCAGTGAGCCGCCCACTCGATTTTCTTCAGATCGATGCCCGCTTTCGCCATCTCGTACAGCGGCGACATCTCGCGCAAATGCTTCACCGTTTCCACGACTTTCGCAACCGTGTAATCGCATTCTTCCTGCGTATTGAATCGGCCAATGCCGAAACGGATCGAGGTGTGCGCCAAATCCTCACCGACGCCGAGCGCCTTCAGCACATAGCTTGGCTCCAAACTGGCCGACGTACATGCCGAGCCGCTCGAAACCGCAATATCTCTAATTCCCATCATCAGCGCTTCGCCTTCGACGAAGGCAAAGCTAACGTTCAGGTTCCCAGGCAAGCGCCACTCCGGTTTATCGAGCGGATCGGGGCCGTTGATGTAAATCTCATCGAGCTCGGCCTGGAAATCCATCCACATTTTGTCGCGCATGGATTGAAGCCGCTTCGTTTCCGGTCCCATCTCTTCAATACAAAGTTCCAGTGCCTTCCCAAGTCCAACGATACCCGGCACGTTTAGCGTGCCCGATCGCATTCCGCGCTCGTGGCCGCCGCCATCTATTTGTGCGGCAAGCTTCACGCGCGGCGATTTCTTGCGAACATATAATGCGCCAACGCCTTTCGGTCCGTAAATTTTGTGGCCCGAAATCGAGGCGAGATCGACATTCATCTTCTGAACATCGAACGGAATTTTTCCGATCGGCCTGCGTGGAATCCGTGTGGAAAATCACGCCTTTTTCGCGGCAAAGCTTGCCGATGGCTTCCATATCCTGAATCACGCCGACCTCATTATTGGCGGTCATAATCGTAACGAGGATGGTCTTATCGGTGATGGCGTCGCGGAGCTCATCCAGATCGACAAATCCTTCCTTCTCTACCGTTAGATAGGTGACGCGCTTGCCTTCGCGTTCGAGCGCTTTGCAGGTATCGAGCACGGCTTTGTGCTCGGTCGTGAGCGTGATGATGTGATCGCCCTTCGAGGCGTACATTTCGGCGATGCCTTTGATCGCGAGATTATCGGATTCGGTCGCGCCGCTCGTGAAGACGATCTCCTTCGGATCGGCGCCAATGGCACGCGCAATCGTTTCGCGCGCATGATCGACCGCTTCCTCCGCCTCCCAGCCGAAGGAATGGTTCCGGCTCGCCGCGTTGCCGAAATATTCGGTGAAGTATGGGCTGCATTGCCTCGAACACCCGCTCGTCCATGCGAGTGGTGGCGTTGTTGTCTAAATAAATTGGCAGTTGTAGCATATTAAATTCCTAAAGTAATTGCGCTATCGTCACCGAGTTCAGCACCTGCTCCACTTGCTCCTGCAACTTGTGCATGGGGCCCTGGATGGTGCAGGTTCCTTCGCGCGCGCAGCTTTCGTGATCGGAAGTACACTCGGTAATCGAGTTCTGGTCTTCCAGCGCATCGACCACGCGCGTAACCGAAATCTGCTGCGGCGCGAGCATCAGCGCGTAGCCGCCGCGCACGCCCTGGCTCGAATAGACCATGCCGTCCCGCTTCAAGTCCTGCATGATTTTGGCGAGGAGATCGTAGGAGATGTTATTCTCGTCCGAAATCTCGCGCACCGTTGCCACGGATGGGCGTTCATCCCCGCCTAATTTGGCGAGGTGTTGCAGGGCCACAAGCCCATATTCCACCCGTTTCGATAGCCTCAGCATTTTATTTGTCGGTAGCGGTAACAGCAAGTAGGACTGAAAGAGTCCGATATTTCAATATTAATTTTTTGGTAAGGCGGGTGCGAGAACAATCACACGACCTTATCCGCAATAGAGAAGGGAAGCTTTTTCGATTAACGCGTAATCTGAAATCCTGCCTGGTTGAAGTGGTCATTGAAGGCAAGCGCCCAATCAAGATCGAACGCTTCCATTAGCAGAAACGAGGTGCAATCGGTGAGCGACCAACCTTTGTTGAAGGATCGCTCATATCGCTTTAGTCCAAGCAAGTACATCTCGCTCGAGAGCGCGACTATCCGTACGCGCGGATCGTTCGCGAGGCTTTTCACCAAACTCACTGCCTCCTGCCTGGATGCCTCACCGCGTTCGGAAAAGTAATTCAGCACTTCGATCAGAACAAACTCGCTCGTTACAAGCCTATCTGCGGCACCGAATCATTGCAGAATCGTTCGAGCGTGACGGTGGTGTTGGTCCCGGGGAACGGCAAGAGCAATCCAAAAGCTGGTATCGACGAAGAACGTCATTCTTTCCGTTTCGGTGCGCCGTAGAGATAGTGGTCATGGTTCACAGAGCCATCGGTTGGGAAGTTATCCCATGCCTCGGGTGGAATGCTGGCAATCAGGTCGTCTATCCATGCCAAAGGACGTTCAGCCTCCGTGTGCTTTGCAACCTTGGAACTGCTTTTTCGATGCGCCCCGTTGCGCACCGGAAGACGATGTTTCGTAGCGTGTTTCGTTGGCATAATGCTATCCAAACACACCTTATTCCGTTTCGTGCCATCACGCGAGGGAGTCCGATATGAGGTAAGAAAAATTTCATCATTCCGAAAACTCTTTTGAAAGGAAGAATGTCATTCCCGCGAAAGCGGGAATCCAGACCGCTCGGAATCACCAATGGACGCTAAGTTTCAAGAAATCCTAAATCGCGCATTATCGCTTGATCGCGAGGATCGTTGCGATATTGTCGATAAGCTCATCGTGAGCATGAATAATGTACCGGAATTTTGGAATCATTCCGAAGAGGATTCGAAATACACGCTCTCTGCCGACGAGATAGCTGGTGTCCTGCAACGTCATTACGCGGAACCGTTCGATCGAAATGGTTTGAGCGAAAACGCGAAGAAATTACTCATGGAATCGCTCGCACTTGGAACGGAAGATAAAATGCTCCTTCATCACAAACTTCTCGCAAGCCTTCGATTACCCGACGAGGAATTCGATGAGTGGACAAGGGATTTGCTCGAACTTCGCATTGCCCAGATCGAAAACGAAGGCGCGCCGGGAATTTCTCTGAAGAAATGAAGCGGCGAATTGGACCTTAACTTTTTTATATTTCTTTCACCACAATGATTCTTAGCGTCTTTAAACTTCACCTCACCAGAATCAAAAATAATCTCGGTTCCTTCGCCGCGTTAGCGGCGATTGCGCTTATCACGATTTATGACGGTTACCATGAGGCGCATATCGTGAAAAGCATCGCGTATCTTGGCGCGGTGTGGTTGTGCGCGTTCGTTATCGATCTCTATGTCTATTGGAGACCGCCGCAATATGAGTTCGTCGTTCGGAACCCTAAGCGAGAGGGGATTTACGTTGCGATCATGCTGGTTTTTGGATTCGGTTTTCTGTATTTCCGGTTTATCGGACCGCCCTATTGGGAATCTATGGGTCACATTGCAAAGCTCGCAGTACTGCCGCTCATCCTTTTTGTGTTCCCAATCGCATTCGCCATCGTCTTTCTGCTTCTTAAGTATAAACCGAGGGAACTCGGAATCCGCATCAAAGATACGCTGGTGGCATTGCCAATCATTGCGATCATTGCAGGAACCGCATGGCTTGTCGCGCCGGGTGAGTTGACCATCAAAGACATTCTGGCGGAGCCGGGTGGGATTTGGAATGCGTTGTTCGAGGGATTCCTTGCCGCGGCACTTGCGGAAGAATTCTGGCGCTTCATCGTGCAGACGCGCTTCGGCGCGATGTTTGGCAATACCGGCGCAGGATGGATCGTTGCGTCCATTATTTGGGCGCTGATGCACGTCCCCGCGAGGCTCGCGCAAATTGGCAATGCTGGAGATGCGATTGTAGGAATCCTTGCGATCACGCCCATCGGACTCCTCTGGGGCTACATGACGCATCGCACGAAGAGTATCCTTCCCTCTATCCTCGCACATGGAACGAATGTGTGGGGACTACAGAATATTTGAGGCGATCGAGCATAACGTTGGCGTTTCCGAATCGCAAAGATATGTGATTAAGAAAGTCGATGCAGATTATTTCGGGGAGGAATGATTTTTTATTTCATTCCCAATTGAAAACTCAACGCTTCGAGAATCGCTTCGCGCGGCATCCGGTCATCAATCGTTCCAACCTGTCGAATCGGGCGCTTCTTGTCAAGCGTTCTAATTTGCTGACAGAGGACAATGGACTCTCGCGGAAGCCCAGCCGTCCCTGCCGTAAGGAGAACCTCATTCGGATAAATGTTACGGGATTCTTTTCTCGACGTGATAGGGAGCACGTTCACAATGGAAAGCAGTTGATTGATTTCTTCCTCACTAATGATAAGCACCGGGCGCGTTTTTCCCTGCTCGGAACCAATCACGGGGTCGAGGTTGGCAAGAAATACATTCCAGCGGAATTCCACGGCTATCGCAGATGCTCCGAGTCTATAACGGAGAAATCTTTAGCGATCCGATCCATGTCGTGCCGATAGCGCGGGTCTTGCGCAGCCTCGGCAAGAAGGGCGATCTTGGCCTTATGGGCAGCGCGATCTTTCGAAAGGACGAGCACCTCCACTTCTTCTCCTTTCGGCACGTTAGGTATCTTGAGTCGAAGAATATGATCCTCGGGAATTCGCAACGTTTGATGTAATGCCACTATAAAAGACTAAAGGAGATCGTCGGTAGAGGAGTTCCATGCTTCTTCCAAAAGACTCCGGGACCGGATGAGTTAACTTCCTTGCTGCCGCTCTGCAATCAAATGGCTGAGTTGGCACTATTCCACATCCTGCGAAAGTTGATTCTACTCTTTTCTCTATCGCAAAATGATAAAAATTGATCTTAGCGGCAAACGCGCCCTCGTCACGGGCGGGAACTCGGGTATTGGAATGGCCATCGTCAAAGCGCTGGCGGAGGCGGGCGCGCAGGTGGCGATAAATTACGTGACGCATCCCGAAGCGGCGGAGGCGCTCCGCGCGGAACTCGCCGCGAAATCCACCAAAGCGATTTTGCTCGAAGCCGATATTTCGAAAGCCGATGAAGTCGCGGCCATGTTCCGAGCAATAGATAGTGCCTGGGGCGGCATCGATATTCTCGTCAACAATGCCGGCATTGACGGCGCAACGGCAGCCGGATGGCAAGCCGATATTGCCGCGTGGCAGCGCGTAATCGTAATCAATCTTTTCGGAACGTTTTTCTGCGCGCGCGAGGCGTTGCAAAGGATGGTTCCAGCCGGAACCGGCGTGGTCCTCAATATTAGTTCTGTCCACGAGGAGATCGCCTGGACGGGCCACAGCGCCTATACCGCCAGCAAAGCCGCCGTTTCGATGCTAACGAAAACGTTGGCGCAGGAGGCCGCGCCGCACAGCGTCCGCGTGCTCTCGCTTGCGCCGGGCGCCGTCAAAACGCCGATCAATAAATCCGTATGGAGCGATCCGAAAAACATGCAGGATCTGCTAACAAAAATTCCCCTAGGCCGCATCGGCACGCCGGAGGAAATCGCGAAGATGGCGGTTGTGCTCGTCTCCGATTTGGCGTCGTATATAACGGGCCGCACCGTCTTCGTCGATGGCGGCATGACCGATTTCCCGGATTTCGCGCATGGGGGGTAGCAGCCTCCGAAGTGGGAATAGTTACCGCGCCCGGTGCGCGGCGAAATCCTTTAGTCCGTGCTGAAATACCTGGCGCACCAGTTCTGCGACGGGTTTTTTCTCGATCG
The DNA here is from genome assembly GCA_963702215.1 of uncultured Bacteroidota bacterium. Lineage (GTDB taxonomy): Bacteria > Bacteroidota > Ignavibacteria > Palsa-1295 > Palsa-1295 > PALSA-1295. The sequence continues at coordinate 1,769,292 of OY969726.1, read as the reverse complement.
AGGGCAATTTTCGAGAGACGGTCGTATTCTTCGTCGGGAACCGGGACGGGCACGAGATGTCCGGAGCGTTTTAGATTTGGGAATTGCACGGGTTCGGCATTACTCCAGTTGACGTAGTCCGCGGTGTCGTGGTCGAGCAGCCACTGACCGAATTCCTCGTCAGTCTTAAAATCCGGCATTTTCTTCCGTCCCTTTTTGCTCATAAGTTTTCCTTTCCTTCCTGCTCATCGCTCGGGCGGAGATTGTTCTAATCCTTCGGCCTCTGAACGTGAATGCAATTGCAATGCGCTTTCCATCGTCCGTTCTGCCTAACGCAGTATGGCGTTCTTCCAGTTCGGAATGCTTCCGGTCCGGATTTATATAGAGCGGGCGATTGGTGAATACTTGTTCGCATTCGGCCATTGTAATTCCATGCTTTAGCCAATTCTTGGACGAATTGCCTTCGTCCCATTCAAAGCCGTCCCGCTGCTCGTTCCATGCCGTTACGCACAAAAATACGACAAATATCCCTCTACCTCATGATCGAGTCCGCGTGGGCGTTTCGGAATCGCAGAAGTATGTGATTAAGAAAGTGGATGCCGACTATTTTGGGGAGGAATAGCCAGCATCACAGTAACGCGGAGTAAAGGAGCGGCCATTGTGGTTTGCACACCACATTATTTATTATGCCGGTCCTCACCGCACTCAACCTCAGCAAAGATTTTCGTAACAAGCCGCTATTTTCCGGCGTGACATTTGGTATCGACTGGCGCGATCGCGTCGGGCTTATCGGCGTCAATGGTTCCGGTAAGACGACGCTCATGCGAATTCTCGCCGGCGAGCTTGCTCCCGATTCTGGCGAGATCGTTGTGGCCGATCGCGCGCAGATAGGCTATTTGCCGCAGCATCCGAAGTTCGACGATGAGCTTTCCGTGCTCGACGCGCTGTTCTCGAAAAGCAACGCGACGATGCAGCTTATCCACGATTACGAAGCGGTATGTGCCGCCATCGCGCACGATCACACGGATGCAAAGGCACTCTCGAGGATGAGCGAACTCGCTGTGCAGCTCGATGCCGCAAATGCGTGGGAACTGGAAACGAACGCGAAGACCATCCTCGCGCAGCTTGGTATTACCGATACCGAACAGCGCATCGGAAGTCTCTCCGGCGGCCAGCGAAAACGTGTCGCGCTTGCTCATGCGCTCATCACGCGGCCCGATCTGCTTATTCTCGATGAGCCGACGAACCATCTCGATGCCGAGACGATCCAGTGGCTCGAAGATTATCTTGCGCGGTATTCCGGCGCGCTCTTTCTTGTCACGCACGACCGCTATTTCCTCGATCGCGTTACCGATCATATTGTCGAAATAGATCGCGGTACCACGCAGGTATTCGACGGGAATTATTCCTATTACTTAGAGAAAAAAGCAGATCAGGAGTCGCGCCGTGAGGCGGAGTACCAGAAGATGAAGCAGTTGATGAAGCAGGAACTCGCCTGGCTTCGCCGCGGCGCCAAAGCGCGGACAACCAAGCAGAAAGCCCGTGTCGAACGTGCCGAAGAGATGCTCGCCGCGCCAAAAGAAGCGCCGAAACGGGAGATCGAAATCAACGCAGTAGGGAAGCGGCTTGGCAAGAAAGTGATCGAGTTCGAAAAGGTTTCGAAACGCTATGGCGATCTTATTTTGCTCAAAGATTTTTCTTATATCGTTCAACGGGAAGACCGCATTGGCATAATCGGAGAGAATGGTTCCGGGAAAACCACCCTGCTGGATATGATTACCGGCCGCTTGCAGCCAGACGAGGGAGTGATTAGTCTCGGCCCGACGGTCTCGATCGGATATTACGATCAAGAAAACCGGGATCTGAATGAGACGATGCGCGTGATCGAATATGTAAAAGAGGCGGGCGAGCATTTGAAGACGGCCGATGGCGGAACGATCAGCGCGAGCCAGATGGCCGAGCGATTTTTGTTCCCGCCCGCGATGCAATTCGCTCCGATTTCAAAGCTTTCCGGAGGCGAACGTCGAAGGCTATATTTGCTCCGTTTGTTGATGTCTTCTCCGAATGTATTGCTGCTCGACGAGCCGACGAACGATCTCGATATTCCGACGCTCGTGGCGCTCGAAGAGTATCTCGATAGTTTCACCGGCGCGGTGATCGCCGTGAGCCACGACCGCTATTTCCTTGACCGCGTGACCGACAAGATTATCCGCTTCGAAGGCAATGGGCGCACCCGGGAATATCCCGGCAATTACTCGGCATTCCTTGAGATTCGTGACCGTGAAGATCGCGCGCAACGCGCCTCGGAACCAACCACAAAGCCAGCAACGCCGGCGGAGAAGAAGGTTGTTGCAATTGCAGTGCGGAAACTTACCTACAAAGAAAAGCGGGAACTGGAAAAATTAGAACGCGAGATCCCAGCTTGGGAACTGCGTAAAGCGGAGATTGAAACCGCGCTGGGTGAATTTGCGTCGGATTATTCTGCGACCGTCAGGTTGCTCGCGGAACTCAAGACCGTGAGCGGACTTCTCGATCAAGCACTGCCTCGTTGGATGGAATTGGCGGAAGTTGCGTAAACCACAACGACGATCCCAGTCGTGCGGGCCGCCTCATCGTCGAGGAAACAGTGAGAGAAGCGCGATTTAATACAATCGTAACCTACGTTTGCTTTGAAAGTGTCGGGTTATGGCTTATTTTTTGTAAGTTGTTTTTTCATCTCATTACGAACCATCTATTTAGAAAGCAAACAATTATGATTCAAATGTTCATGCGCTGGGAAGGCGTAACCCCCGAGCAGTACGATGCGCTCAAAGAAGCTGTTAAGTGGGATACCGATCCTGCGGAAGGCGAAATATTTCATGCCGCATCCTTCGATGACAAAGGTCTTCGAGTTTGTGACGTTTGGGAATCGGAGGAGGACCTGAACAATTTCATGCGTAGTCGTATGATGCCGGGCGTGCAGGAACTTGGTATTCCGGGACAGCCGCAGACCGAAGTACTTCCTCTTCATTTCTATGTGGCGACCTCCGCCATTGAGGTTACCGAAATTGAGATTGCTGAAGAAGAAGACTGATCCAAGCGAGCATATTTATCAGGATGCCGTGCTTTGCATGGCATTCTTTGTTTAAGGGGATATTGAGCGCGGCGATGGCGTATCCAAATCACAAGAATATGTGATTAAGAAAGCGGATGCGGATTATTTTGGGTAGGAGTAGTAACCGCGCCCGGCATTCGACAATCTCTTTCACACCCGGACGCAATACTTGGCGAACCAGAAACTATTCGATAGCATTATGCGTAACGTAACGCATACCGTTTCTTCCTTTCGCCATGATCGTAAGTTTTGGAAATAAGCGCACACGAGATTTTGCTTCGGGAAGACATGTCAAAGCATTTGCGAGCATTGAACGAGTGGCACGCCTGAAGCTCGATCGTTTGGAGGCGGCTACTTCTTTAGGCGACCTTGCAGCTCTTCCGGGCAATCGTTTCGAGGCGTTGTCAGGCGACCGGAAAGGCCAATACAGCATTCGTATCAACGACCAATGGCGCATTTGTTTTGAATGGGCCGCGATGGGTGCGCAAAAAGTAGAAATTGTGGATTATCACTAACGGAGAGATTATGGCACGCTTAGCAATTCACCCGGGCGATCATCTCGCGGTGGAACTTTCGGAACTCGGGATGAGCGCGTCGGAATTAGCGCGGCAATTGGAGGTTCCGGCAAACCGAATTACCGAAATCATCAACGGGGAGCGCGGCATTACCGGTGATACGGCCCTGCGCCTGGCCCATTTTTTTGGCACAACCGCGGAATTTTGGCTGAACTTACAGAGCATCTACGATCTTCGTGTGGCCGAACAAAAAGTAGGGAAAACGATAAGCACGCTTCCTCGGTTGAGACGGCGTGCCGTTCCGCTGAATCAGACGGGCTTAAGCACCTCGTAAATTGCGGCATATTACATGTCTCGCATCACCATCATCGGCAAAAGCAAGGTTGGCGCTTCGATCGCGCAGGCGATTCGCACAAGCGAGGCGCACAAACTTGCCTCGATTATTTCCGCGCGGACGAGCCGCTATCCCGTCATTCAATCGGATATAATCATCATTGCAGCGAAAGATGACGCAATTGCGGCTGTCTCGAAAAAAGCGCTCGATTCAGTGCTAAAACCGCCGGAAATCATGGTTCACCTTGCCGGTTCGATGCCGCCATCGGTGCTGCCAAAGCGCAAAGGCATTGCGCGTTTGACCCTGCATCCGATCCAGACTTTTTCGGAACCCGATGCCGATCTCCTTCGCGGGATTTTTTGGATGGCCTCGTCCGATAGTTCGAAAGCGCTCCATTGGGCGCGCCGCTTCGTCGCCGATTTAAGTGGCAAAAGCGTGATAATCCTGCCTCCCGAAATGCTCCCGCTTTACCATGCTATGACGGTGTTCAGCTCGAATTTTATTACGTTGCTTTTTGCCGGAATCGAGGAAATTAGTAGAGAATTGGGCCCAAATCCGCAGCGAATGAAAGCCGCCCTGCGTCCGCTCGCAGAACGAGCGCTTGAAAATGTGCTCAAAGCTCCTGCAAAGGAGGTGCTCACAGGTCCCATCAAGCGGAAGGACTTAGCGACTCTCGATAAACATCGCAAAGCCCTCGCGGCGCTCGATCCGAAGCTTCGGGCGATTTATGATGCGTTCGTTGCCTTCGGCAACACGGGAAAAATCCGATGAGTGAGATTTCACGCAATACCACCTAATTTGTGGTGTTGTACGGCTTCGAACTTCAATATTCTTATGAACCGGGCTATTCTCTCGATGCTCGCCGCCGGTAGTTTGCTGGCTGGCTGCGCCTCCGCGCCGATTTATCCAAGCCTTCAGCAGAAAACGCCCGTCGTGATCGATGGCAATCCAATCGACTGGCAGCTTCCACTGACCTATTACGATAAGGATTCGAAACTGAGTTTTTCCGTTTCGAACGACAGCGCCAATCTTTACTTCTGCTTTGCCGCGTATGATGAACCACTGCAGATGAGAATTATTCGCGGCGGTCTGCAAATTTGGATTGATACAGCTGGTGGAAAAGCCCAGCAAATAGGGCTGCTTTATCCCGATCCGGCAACCATGGTTCATGGTCGCGCGAACTGGCGGCGCGATCCATCTGGAGGTGCGCTGCAAAATACGGCGGAGGATTTCGATCCTATCGGCGCTCTTCGGCGTGCGTTCCTACGCTCTCCGGGCGAAATGGAGCTCAAGGGGTTTTCGCCACCCATCGGAGGGGTTACACCAGTTAACAATGCTTTTGGAATCCAGGTAGGCGTTAATTGGGACACGATGAATAATGTCCTCTACTACGAGGCAGCTATTCCATTTGCAGACTTCCTCGGCAAGCAGCTTTCCCCGTGGGATACCGGACGAATCTTCGGTATGACTTTCACCGTAAATGGAATGCAACATGCCGCTGGAAACAAAGGGGATTTGGCGAGCACGAGCGGTTCCGAGCGGGGTGGCGACACTCCGGGAGAGGGTGACGATGACCCTGGTGGCGCTGGAGCAGGAATGCCCGGAGGCGGCTACGGCGGCGGCGGAATGGGACATGGCGGCGGAATGGGGCGTGGTGGCGGGCACCGAGGCGGTGGATCACGGGCAGAAGGCCAGAATCCGCTTCAGCAATCGCAAACGCTCTGGTTCAAGCTTAAGCTTGCGGGAACTACGGAACGTTAGGTAAAGTATGGGCTGTTAGCGAGCCTCCAACAACAAATCGGATTTTAACGGGGACGGCCAAATCCGTCCAAAGAAAGGAAATATTATGAAAAAGGGAATCCATCCAAATTATCACACGGTCACGGTTCACTGCGGTGGCTGTGGCAACGAATTTGAAACGCGATCGACGATCGACGGCGAAACGCTTCGCGTCGAAATCTGCGCGAATTGCCATCCGTTCTTTACTGGTAAGCAAAAACTGGTAGATACGGCGGGCCGGGTCGAGCGCTTCCAGAAGAAATTCGGCAAGCAACTTGCCGAGCGCAAGGAAAAAGCCGCTGCGGCTGCTGCTGCGTAATTACCGATTAGGAATTTCATATTCTCAATGGGGGATAATTATTATCCCCCATTTTATTTTGTCTTAGGGAATTGTTTTGGCGGAATTCCGTCTTAAACTAATTCGTAATTTGAAATTCGCAATTCGTAATTAGATTTGTCCAGATCCTTCCAAAACGTTCTCCTTTACGAGGATGCCGAGGCGCGGAGCCGGAAATTCCTTCCGATCGCTTACACGCGCTCGATTGCCGAGTTTCGAACCGGCGCATTCACCGTAATCCAGAGGGTACGGGCGATCTTCGGCGATGCGAATATCTTTCTCCATGCGCGACAGGAGCTAAAAGCAGTTATCGCACGGCGGTATGGCCTTCCGGTTAACGAAATTCCAACCGGAAGCACCCTCCTCATCAACGCGCGAGAGGCGCTGGCATTCGATCCCGGCAATCATTGGCATGTTTATGACGAACTGCCTGCTGAAATTGCACAGTCCCTCACCGCCGGTGAACCGCTTGAACCGCCGGAACCCGTTCGCGAAGATGCGCCTCGCTCGTTGTGGGAAATCATTCATGCGAATGCGTCTGCAATTAAATTAGATGCCGAACTTTGGCCAATGGCGAGCCGCAGCATCGAGCGGCCAAGCTTTGAGAATTGCGCAATTATCCGGCCCGAAAATCTCCTTATCCATCCGGAGGCGCAAGTCGATGCCGGGGTAGTACTCGATTGCTCGGAAGGCGAGATCATCATCGAAGAAGGCGCGCGCATTATGCCGCACGCGACGATTATCGGCCCGGTCTTCATCGGAAAACATTCCCTGGTAAAGATCGGTGCGAAAATCTATGGGGGAACTTCCATCGGGCCGGTCTCAAAAGTGGGCGGCGAAATCGAGAATTCGATTATTCAAGGGTATTCGAACAAACAACACGATGGCTACCTGGGCCATAGCTTCCTGGGCGAATGGGTAAATATCGGTGCGGGAACGAACACGAGCGACCTCAAAAACGATTATTCGCCGGTTCGCGTGACGATCGAAGACGAGGAGTTCCAAACCAACTCGATCTTCGTCGGGCTGATGATGGGCGATCATTCGAAAAGCGCTATTGGAACTCAATTTAATACCGGGACAGCCGTCGGGGTGTCTTGTAATATCTTTTCAGTCGGATTCCCGACAAAATGGATCCCCAATTTCTCGTGGTGTGCGCCGGAAGGAATCGTCCCATACAAACTTGAAAAAGCGATGGCGGTGGCGCGGGCTGTAGCCGCTCGACGCGGCATCGAGATTTCGTCGGAGGAAGAAGCACTACTCAGGAACCTGGATGCTCGGCCTGAATAACACATCTTCCTCGGAATGGCTCGAAGCTGCATGCGGCGACGTTCCGTCGGTGCTTCGCGATCACGCGCATTGCGAGAAGAAGGCAGCGACGATGGCGATTTCGCTCCTCAATCGCTATCCCGACAAATCCGAGTTAGTCGAACGCATGGCGGAATTGGCTGAAGAAGAGATGGGGCATTTCCGCATGGTTCTCGCCAAAATGAAGGAGCGGCAAATCGCACTCACGCACGACGCCGGCGATCGCTATGTGCAGCAGCTTCACGAATCGATCCGCAAAGGGGAACCGGAACGATTCCTCGACTTCCTTCTTGTGGCATCGCTCATCGAGGCTCGTTCATGTGAGCGGTTCAAGTTGCTCTCGGATTTCGTACAAGACGCAGACCTTCGCCAATTTTATCGCTCGCTCCTCGAAAGCGAAGCGCGGCACCGGAGCGTTTTTGTTTCGCTGGCGCGGCTTTATTTCGACCCAGCCATCGTTGCCAAACGCCTCGACCAACTGGAGGCAGTCGAAGCGAACATCGTTGCAAACCTCGCGAACGTGCCGATTATGCATGGATGATCCCGTCGCGTTTATTTCCGGCACTTAGCATCGTGCGTATATCGTTTTCGTATCTTTGCACCGAATGGAAAAACACGTCGAGCGCTGGAATAGCATGGTTTTGGAGGAGGACATGGCCGTGGCCGTGTATGGACATTACGGTCCCGCATTTCTTGTTTTCCCGCTCGACGGTGAAAATTTTATGTCCTACGAGGACCATGGTGCAATTGCGACGCTCGCACCCCTGCTCGAAGCGGGCAGGATAAAAATATTCGCGGTCGATTCCGTCGACCGCGAAAGCTGGCTTGGCGAAGGACTCGACCCACGAAAGAAATCGATCCGGGATCAGCAATATAATCGCTATGTAACGGAAGAAGTCGTTCCCTTCATCGCGCGGAACATGCGGAGTAATCATCCCACCATTTACACGTGCGGTGTTTCGCTCGGCGCGCTTCATGCCGTGAATTCGTTCCTGCGCCGGCCCGATCTGTTCGAGGGAACCATTGGAATCTCCGGACGCTACGACCTCAAAGCGTGGACAAACGGCTATTACGATAACGATGTCTATTTCAATTCGCCGATGGATTATCTTCCCAACCTGACCGGCCCCGCCCTCACGAGCCTTCGGCAAAAGCAGAAGTCATTCCTATTATCGGGCAGCGGCGCGGGCGAAGATCCGGATGCAAGCTGGGCGATGGGCCGCCTGATGGGCGAAAAGGGAATCACGAATTGGGTTGATGTCTGGGGCGAAGAATTCGGGCACGATTGGCCGACCTGGAATGCGATGCTCGCCAGTGTGATCGATCTCAATTTCTGAACGGTGATTGATGTGATTCGGATGATAGGAATGATTCCTTTCTGCTAAATCCGAAAGTCAAGTTCAGTCTGATTCAGAGGTGCATCTTTTCGCGCAACATTCGTGACCCATGCTGCTCGCGGCCCAGCCTGCATCAGGGTTGAAAACTCCTCTAACGCTTCATACTCCCCCTGCGCTTCCACTTCCACCGATCCATCTTCGCGGTTGCGGGCGTAGCCCGAAAGTCGGAGCCGCTCAGCGTGACTCTGACAGAAGAATCGAAATCCAACGCCCTGCACGCGGCCAGAAATGATGAGATGGATGCGTTTCATGCTCTAGTAACACCTGCGAGAGGAAGACCATCCGAACGAAAGAAGATTCCACGGGCGTTACGACTCTGAGGTACCATTATGCTTGCAGTGCTTGACGAAAAAGTTACACGCGCCCGAAAGACGTACGAGGACTACCTACAAATCCCCGATTATCCACGCTATGAACTACTCGATGGAGAATTTATTGTGACACCAAGCCCGAGTTCGGACCATCAGGGAGTTAGCTTCGAACTCTCTTTTCTGCTTGCGGAATATCTGCGCAAGCACAAAATTGGCCGAGCCTTCGCCGCGCCGATGGATGTGGTGTTCGACCGCTGGAATGTCTGCCAGCCGGATTTGCTCTTTGTTTCGAATGAGCGTGCGCGGGTTATAACGCCCGCAGCAATCATGGGCGCGCCCGATCTCGTCATGGAGCTGCTCTCGCCAACGACCCAATACTACGATCTCACGAAAAAGAAAGAACTTTACGAACGCTTCGGTGTGCTGGAGTATTGGATCGTCGATACTATCGCGCATTCGATTACAATTTTTTCGAACCGCAATGGAAAGTTCCAGCAAACCTTCTCGGGAAGCGGGAGCGAAGCAGCGCAGTCCGAAGTATTGCCGGGATTTAGCGTGGCGGTGGAAGAATTATTCAAACGGTGATGACGTTTTGTTAATCATGAAGTATTCCATGGCATTGATCCTTTGGGTCACAATGACGATAGCTGTGGCATGGCTGGGTTCTCCATGCACCGCGAGTGCTCAGTCCCCTCATGCAACAGATACCCAAAGGATAGCACCTTCTCAATTTATTGTGGCGGCCGGTTTCAATCCTATTTCTCTGTTGGTCGAAGACCCCGGAGTTCCGATTGCATCACTGCTTGCATCTGAGAAAGTCGATGGCCAAACGATTGGAGCGTCCATCAGTTGGATACCTGATACCGGCACTGACTGGGTCAACGAAAACTTCGCAACCGCAACACTCCGATATTATTCTACGAAGGATACCGGTGCTCGGCGAGACTACGGATTTGTTGGACTTGGTTGCATTGCCCGCTTTCGTTCCGGTAGATTGCCCTCGAGTGGCCAAAACATCAGTAAGGATGGCATTCCGGGTACGCACGATATAACCTTCCGCCCATGCGCGGAGTTTGGTTTCGGAGGCGCCATTCCGCTCACTCCGGCAAGCCTATTCGAAGGAACATTGGGCTACAATATCAATGTGTTCCATTCTTACCTTTTCGAGCAGATCTCTGTGGGAACAACCTGGTAACATTACTTTGCTTTTCCTTCCCCCGCGGTCGAGCTATCCTGATTCTTGTGAATAAACCGCAATAGCCGCTCGCTGCCGGTATCGCTCGCCAGTTTTCCCTTGGTCGCGGACATCATGGAACGAATATCTTCCATCGGCGCGCTATCGCCGATCTCGCCTATTGGGCCTTTCGGTGCGGGCAGTGGCTCGGCCGGCGGCGGCGCGCCGGGATTCGGGAACCGCGTGTTTGCATTTGGCAATGGATTTATCTCGATCGCGGGCCGGCTTGTATCCATACTGCCGGAATCGGAAGGATTCTGCTGCCCCGGGAACGAAGGCGAAGCGACATTCGCATAGCTCATCGTGAAATATTCGAGGGGCGGATGAAGCTCGTCATACACATTCTTCATAAAGATCCCCCAGATAGGCGCGGCAGCGCGTCCGCCCTGTCCATCTGCGCCGGTGAAACAGACGCGCTTATCGTCGAAACCAACCCATACGCCGGCGGTGTATTGCGGTGTGTAGCCCACGAACCAGGCATCCGCATAATCCTGCGTAGTTCCCGTCTTCCCAGCGGCGGGGAAATGGAACCCTACGGAACGAATTCTCGTGGCCGTGCCAGCGTTCACAACATCGCTTAAGGCCGAAGTCATCATGTGGCAGATCCGTGGTTCGAGCACGCTTTCGTATTCGGGATGGGCTTGGTAGAGCACTTTGCCGTTCGCATCTTCGACGCGAAGGATGGCGTATGGCGTTGCGCGCACGCCCTCGTTGGCGAAGGTGGAATACGCGCTCGTGAGTTCGAGCGGCGTGACCTCCGCGCTTCCTAATGCGATGGATGGATAGGCCGGAATAGTGGAACGAATCCCAAGCCGATGTGCCATCTTCACGACATCGGCCGGCGTTGTGAGTTCCAGAATCGCGTGGACGGCACACAGGTTCACCGAATACTGCAGCGCCTGGCGAATCGAACGATCTCCGCCTTCCGATTCCCCTTCAAAGTTCCCAGGCGACCAAATTTTATTGCCGTCCGGAATCGATACCGGCTCGTTCGAAACCATCGTTTCCGGCGTAGCACCGTGCTCGAAGGCGGAGGCATAGAGGATCGGCTTGAATGCGGAACCGGGCTGCCGCTCGATTTGCGTAACATGATTCAAACCGTAGCGCGCCTGATCCGGATCGGAACTTCCGACCATTGCGAGAATTTGTCCCGTGGCCTGATCGATGCAGACGAAGCCGCATTGGATGCGCGTCGCCGCGCGCTTCACGCTATCCGTGAAGGGTTTACTTCCTCGAAGTTGCGCCGCAATTTGCCGGCGATCGCCGCGCGCCGCCATCCGGTATGCTAAATTCTGGTGAATGGCTTTGGTGATCAGCGAATCGAGCAGCCCTTTATGGGTATCCCAGTTCCAGCGTTTATCGACCACATTTTTTTGGTAATCCGAGATATGTTCCTGAACCGCATGGTTCGCTGCACGCTGCATTTGGGCGTTGAGCGTGGTATAGACGACCAATCCATCGCGATAAAGATCGTATCCCGCCAGAGCTGGCAGATGTTCGAGCTGTTCGCGGATCATCTCGACGAATTGTGGCGCGATACCATGATATGGTTTCATCGGCTGCACGCGAATCGGTTCCGATTTGTACTCATCGGCCTGCTCCGGCGAGAGATCTTTCGTTTCGACCATGTTATCCAGCACGATATTTCTTCGGGCAACCGCACGATCGTAATTATCTTCAGGATCGTAGTTTTCCGGGCCTTTCAGGATACCAATGAGATATGCCGCCTCCGGAACATTGAGCTGGCCTACGTCCTTGCCGAAATACATTTGGGTTGCCGCCTCGATGCCATAGGCGCCGCGCCCAAAGTAGGCGACGTTCAAATACATATCGAGAATTTCATTCTTGGTATGCATCCGTTCGATTTGGATGGCGGAGGCCATCTCGCGGAGCTTCCGCATCACACTTTTTTGCTGGGTGAGATAAAGGTTCCTCGCCAGTTGCTGCGTGATTGTGCTTGCGCCCTGCCGCGGCGAGAGCGTTGCAACATCCGAGATGGCCGCACGAATGATTCCCCACAAATTAATTCCCCAGTGATGATAAAAATCCCGGTCTTCCGTCGAAATGAGCGCGTCAATGACGGATTGTGGGACGTTCCGCAATTCCACCGATGTGCGGTTCTTGATGTAATACTGATCGAGCCGCTCGCCATCGGCGCTGATAAGCTGCGTGGCAAGTTCGGGGTGCGGATTTTCGATCTGGTCGAGCGTAGGCATCCCGCGGCCCACCGCGATCCAAATCCACACCACCAAGCCAATTCCAACCAGCAAGAAGCTCCCGGCGATGGTTTGCCAGCGTTTCACGCGCCAGCGTTTTCGAGAAGACTGGGAAGAATCATTGTCATCATCCGCGTTGTATTCGGGAACTTCGTTCTCAGAATAGCCCGATTCGTCCGGCGGGTTCGCTGGTTCTTCGTCTTTTTCGAGCCACCAATGTTTCGGCATGATGTTCTGAATGTGCGCTGGTGGAAGCTTCAGCTTCCACTATCTCCCCCGGGGGAAGCTGAAGCTTCCCCGTACACGGCTACCTTAGCTCTGGTGCTACACGCATGGACAGAATTCGAAATCCTGCTTCATCGAACACGCCATAGGTGTAGCTATGAATCCAGTCTCCCAAATTAATGTAAGTTCCATGCTTAAATTCGATTTGCTGCGGGGTGTGCCGGTGGCCCATCACCACGAAATCGGCGCTTCCGTTCGAAATTTTTTCTTCCGCAAACGCACGCAAGCCATCGGCTTTCTTCAGCGCATCGCGTGCATCCGTATAGGAGCGCGAACGCCCAGATATCCATTCGGCAAAGCGAATGCCGAGATCGGGATGGACGAGGCGGTAACCTGTTTGTAATAAAGGATTTCGGAGAATTCTTCTAAGTATCAAATAACCCGTATCATGGGCGGCCTTGCCATCACCGTGAGAAATGAAAAATCGTTTGCCAAGAAGCACGCGCTCGATATCCCCGCGATGAACCGGGATGGAAAGCTCCTTCTCAAAGTAATTTTGGTGACCGAAATCATGGTTGCCCATGAGATATTCGACGGGCGCGAACTCCGCGATCCGGGCGAGCGCGGCAATCGTCCGAATATGCCGGCGGGGAATGACGGACGCAAATTCGAACCAGGAATCGAACAAATCGCCCACAACGAAAAGCCCACCAACAGTTCCAGCTTGCGCTTGCAACAAAATGTCATCGAGCAGACGAACGAGTTTCCGTTCCCGTGCCCGATCCTCTTCGCGCGGGCCGTAGCCCAAGTGCACATCGCTGATAAAATAATATTTGGACATCTAACGTTAACTGAAACCTCGCAGTGGTAATCCGAAGCGATTAAGATGAACTCATTGGAACGCGGCCGCACGGTGGGCACGAACCTGTTTTCTCCTGCGTAGTTCTAACGCGGATCGCTCGTCATCCGTCTCCGGCGCTGTAACATTCGCGGTTCCGGAGTGTTATGTAGATGATCGTGCCTTCCATCGGACCCGCCGATCGGACGCGTTTTGCTAACGGTAATGACTGTGAAGAAATTTTCTATTTTTTTGGCTCTTTCGATTCTCTCGATCGCTGCGCTTTCGACATTTCTCGAAAGCTGCCAGCCCACCTGCGACAGCATCCCGACCGAAGCGCTCGCGCAGGTGCGAATCGTGGACGCGATCAGCAATGCCAGCGCGGTTACCATATATGTCGATGGGAAATTATTCGACAGCGCCTTTTACACGATCAGCGGAGTTACTTACCCATTCCCGAGACATTCATTCGGATATCGCAGCACCTATTTATCCGACGGTTCCGAACTTCGCGCCGGGCTGCACCACGTGGTTGCTAAAGCGCGGGTCATGTGGCAGGACTCACTTTCGAGCATCGTCGATACGGAGCTTGAGTTATTCGGAACCCGCCAAAGCCTGATCTATATCGGTAAAATTGGTGCCTTGCCCGAGCAGACTCCGCGTGTGCTGTACTTGAAAGATTTGCTGAGGGAAGCCATCGATACCGTGTCCTATGCCCGATTTATCCATGCTGTTCCAGATATTTCCGGCGATACCGGTTCGCTCGACGTTTATTTCGACAACGTTCCGCGCGTGGTTAACGGCGTGCCCAGACCGGATATTCACATTCGTTACGGGCATATCTCCCACACACCCAACGGCGATAATGGAACCGGCCTTTCGCCCGATGACTATATTCAATTCCCACACACGGTTCCCGGACTCGTTGTCATGCCCGGAGGCGATACGGATATTAATAATGCGATCGTCAATATTCCGTATTCCGCTATAACGAACGGCCTTCTCGCGACGATCGTTGTGCGCGGCGAAATGCACCCCAACGGGAGCGAACCGGCCGCTTCTGCGCTGGTGGTGGAAGATGGCGACCTTGCGCCCGGTGTACCGGTATATGACGAACAAACCCTCGGAGTGCGTACCGTGAATGCGGCGCGGTACGATTCGCTTTCGCTTCTCATCTCGAGTTCGCAGGACGCAATCCCTGGCACACCCCGATCCCCAGGCCACAATAACGCGTTTCCGGAGCAGCAAAAAGTTACAAACCTTGCCACAGACTCGGTCAGTGCCTATCTCGGACTCGGCTGGAGTTATTCGCCTCCCGTTTATATCGACTTCTGGTTTGGACCGACTGACCAAGATACGGCTTTCCGATTCCGGTTGTTAGGCCCACAGGCCAACGAGCGGTTTACCTTTATTGCCATCGATACCATCCCGCATAATACCACAGGGAAGCCGGGGCTCGATTCAATTGTGCTCAGCGACACCGTCTCGGCGCCGGCCGACCCTTCGATGGGCCGCGTGCGCATCGTCAGTACTTCGGCGGATTACACCGCGAGCTTTACGCTAAACGGAACAAATTTCAGCATGAAGCAGCGAGATGTCCGCTATATCGACGTTCCGGTTGGCGCACAATCGTTCACAGCTTCCGATGGTAATTCCGGCACGGAGCGCGTTAACTTTGCACTTACGAACGCTCAGCCGATCACCATATTTTTCCTTCCCTCGGACGCACAGCATTCAATTCCATATACAGTCTCCGCGCCATGAAGTTTTTTGACCGCAACTCAGGGCGCCCGCACGTTGAATTCATTACGAAAGAAGAAGGCTGCTCGCTGTGCGACCAGGCTTTTGTGGAGCTCGAATCGGCGATGGATTACGTCGAGTTCGATCTTGACATTCTGAAAATTCGTGAAGGCGACGAGTTATGGCGAAAATATTGGGATAAAATTCCTGTTATCTTGATCAATGGCAAAGTGGCCTTCAAATACCGCACGAGCCGGGATGCGCTAATAAGAAAACTCAAATGACTTATTGTGCAGGCACTGGGAGTATACTCGCGGCGGCTACACAAAATGCATCAATGGGCCACCACCATTGGCCTCGTGACCGTTCCGGAAGGCGCCGTCAGCCGATAAAAATACGCACCGCTGGGAAGCTTGCTCGCATCGAAATTCGCTTGCTGATTCCCGGCGGATTGCCAGCCTTCGGCAGGCCTCGCCACTTCCACGCCGGCGCTCGTATAAATTCCCAGCGTAACCGGCCCGCCCACATCCAGTGTAAAGGGAATGATTGTCATTCCCTGCGCGGGATTCGGATAATTTTGCATCAACATCAGCCCGGGGTTTCCCGCGCTCGTACCTACGGCTTGTACCGAGCCTTTGAAGAAACCGAGCCCGCCATTCCAGCTCGAGGTCGTCGAATAGGTCGCATTCGAATCCTGCGTAAGGACATCCTGAATCGCGGAATTGATTTGCGTTTGTTCGCCGCCCGCGAGCAGCCATTCGTTCATCACCGTTGCATAAACATTGCGGAAATCATAGAGCGAGTCATACGTTAGGTTCCCAGCCGGATTTGCACCTGCAAGCGCTTCTGCATCGAGCGCCGGATTGGAGCCATACACTTTGCCATTCACCTGCGTGCCGATGATGAAATGTGGCGCGGCCGTTCCGTGGTCGGTGCCGGAACCATTTTCGGCTGCACGGCGGCCGAATTCCGAGTAGGTCATCATCGCAACCTGATCGGCAACGCCGAACGCTTCGAGATCCTCCTGGAACGATAATACCGCCGAAGAGAGATCGCCCAGGAGCTTCGCCTGATTGGTAATCTCATTCGAATGTGTATCGTAGCTCCCCTGCGTGACGAGATATATTTTCGTTTGGATGCCCGCCGTGCTGCGCGCCTGGCTCGCGATCATTTGTGCAATATATTGAAGTTGCGACGCGATCGTCGTGCTGGGGTAGGGGTCGGCAATGGTGTTATTCGTTTGAACCGAACGGCCGGAGATCGTTTGCGAATAAATCTGCGACTCGGTCTGCACGAGCCGCACAAAGGCTAACTCATCGTATTGCGTGGTTGGGTTGTTAGGAATGGCATCATACTTTTGTCCGCCTGGTGCGGCTTTCGAAGGAACCGTATTCATGGCAACGCCCATTCCGCCATTAGCTGCCAAAAAAATATCGCTCAGCGCATTTCCAAATTCGATTGCGAGCGGCCAGCTTCCGGAAGCGGTTGGCGGAGTTCCATATTGGTTTGCGAGCAAGCGGCCAGCCCATCCCGTAGTGGCATAAATGCCGCTATCGGTCGCGGTATTCCAAATATCGGTGCCGCGAAAATGCGAAAGGATCGGATTTGGATATCCGACGTTTTGAACGAGCGCCATTTTACTTTCGCCAAACAGCTTCGAAAAACCGCTCATCGCCCAATGAAACGCGAGCGAATCGTTTGGCGCGGGAAGCGGAAGCAGGTTCCCGCCCTGACCGTTCGCGTTCGAACTGGCATTGAGCGTGAGGCCAAGCGTCGGCCGCAGAGTGGCGTAATTCGGATCGCTATACGGCACCACGCAATTGAGACCATCGTTGCCGCCCTGCATTTGAATGACGACGAGCACATTGTTATTCCCCGAACCAGTAATTTGTAGTGCGCTGCGTAGTGGCGAACGCCCAAGCGCGCGAATCGGCAGCCCGCCCAACATGATGGGTAGCGCGTTCGCGGCCACACCGATTTTAATTCCCGTTTTAAGAAAATCGCGACGTTTCATAATTTGGAAGGGCTAAAATAATTGAAATTCCGGAAGCTGCGCGAGGTCGATGGCAAATGTGGGCACATCCGTGCCGATGACATCATCCGTCTTGGTTGGATTCGGTGCAAGGTCGCCAGACTCGATCGGCCCTAGCGTAAAGGCAAGCGATGCATTTTCCAGATCGGAAAAAAGTTGGCTTTCCGGCAGGGAACTCGCGTTCGCGATCTCATTCGCGTACGTGGTTTCGCTAAACGTGAGCGCGCTCTTTTTGCTTAGGATATTATCGCTATAATTTTGCCGGGACTGGAAGGAGCCAGCCGAGAGCCAATTCTCACCGCCGGGCCATCCGGCCACGTTCGGCGGGTTCAGGAGTTGCTGTCCCAGACCATTATTCATAATGGTATTTGTCAGATAAGAAAGCGCCGGGTTTGTGTCGGTATAAGTATTCAGCCCGTTCCCGTTTGTTCCTTTGATGGGCGGATCGGTAGGATCGAATGCAGGATAGGTCAGCCCATACTCACGGACTAAACTTCCTGCGTATTCCGCCGGACTTTTAATTTGCGCGCCGATGACCGAGGCGTCGTAAAAATGCGCGCTCGTCAGTAGCGCCTGCATGACCGGCGCGATCGCGAAATTCTTTTGCAACATGAGGCGCGCCATTGCGTCGATCACGGTGTGATTGGGATCGGTCACGTTTGGATTGTAATAGACGAACGTCTTATACATTTTTTCGCACGCCCAATAGGCAGAGGTATATCCCGACGGGAACCCGGATGGAATGCCCGGAGGCGTATCGGTCGAATAATCCGGCTGAGAGAAAATGATGTTCAGAATATCCTGCAACGCCCAGTTCCCAGTTTGGCCGAGGAAGGTTTTGCTCGTCGAGTCGTGCCGGGCGTTGTTGAACTGGCCGGCGAAAGGAGCGGTCGTGGTCGGCGTCCATCCGGTGAGTGCGCGGGAGGAGTTTTCGATATCATCCTGTGTATAGTTCGGAATCGCGGTGTTGGGAAAGTTAATGCCCATCGTGAACAGCTCCATGAGTTCGCGCCCATAATTTTCATTGACCTCACTCCGCTTTGCAGTCACAAAGTTCTGGTTCCCATTCAAATAGAGGAGCATCGCCGGATCGATCGAAATCGCGTAGGCGAAATCCTTGAAGTTCCCAAGCGCATTTGCCATGCACGTGCTGAGATACGTATAAATATACGCCGGAATGTTCACCGTAGCCGAGCCGGTCACGAAATGGTTTGTCCACATCAGGGTCATCTTCTGCCGGATCGAAAGATTTTCCTGCAACATCTGGCCGAACCACCAGTTGACGATTTCGATCACCTCATATGCCATCAGCGTGGCCTGGTTGAGCGCCTGGGCCGAGCCGGCCTGATATTGCGTCGGAAAATTATTCAGCCATGCGGCAAATGGCGCGGGGAGTGGATTTTTCGTCAGATCCTGACACGCGAGAAGCTGCGTTACTACGGCCTCCATCGACCCAATGGCTTGCGCGGCAACGAATTGCGATTCCGGCACGCCGAACATCGTGCGGCGCAGCAAATGCCTGAGTTGCACATCGCCCCAGGTGCCCGTGTACGGACTCAGATCGGCCGATTGCGGAACTGCCCCTCCTACGGAGCGCAGTGAGATAGGACGCGGCTCGGGCGTGGTTATCCCCTTCGCCGATAATTTGGAGGGAATGACCGCGGCGAGCAAGCTGCCCGCGCCCAGCGCTTCGACGAGCGCGCCCGCGCCCGTGCTTTTCAGGAAAGTTCTTCGTTCCATGTTAACGAAAAGAATATGCGACAATAAAGGAAAGCTATCCGCACGATTCGGCCAAAAGACCGGACCCGTAGTAGCAAAGACGATTCAATTTCGAAGAAGGTTTAATCTCGCGTGAACCCTCTTCCGCCATTTCGCGTAGTGGGTGGCCGAAACTTTCTCCAAAATGCACGCCATCGCCGATTTTTTTCATACACTTAGCAGCCCGGCCGGACTCGAACACCTCGTCAGCGAAGGCGGCATGCTCATGCTTGCGCTCATCATTTTTGCGGAAAACGGCATTCTGGCGGGATTTTTCCTTCCCGGCGATTCGCTCCTCATCACGGCTGGCATTCTCATCGGCGGCCATCAAGTTGCACTCGCGTTCGTTCCTCTCATGGGCGTTCTCGTGCTCGCGGCAATTCTGGGCGAAACGGTTGGATATTATATCGGCAAAAAGGCCGGGCAAAAACTCTATCAACGGCCGGATTCCAGGCTATTCAAGCGCGAGCACTTGCAGCGGGCGCATCACTTTTACGAAAAGCATGGCGGCAAGACGATCGTGCTCGCCCGATTCATTCCTATCATTCGCACTTTCGTTCCAGTTGTGGCCGGCGCGGCCGAAATGGACATCCAACGGTTCACATTGTTCAATATCCTCGGCGGCGTTCTATGGGTGTGCGGCGTAATGCTGGCCGGGCTGGCGCTCGGCGTGTCGGTAAAAAATATCGGGGACTATATCTATCTCATCATTGGCGGCGTTATTCTTATTTCGATGATTCCTCCGATCATTGAGTTTTTCCGCGCCCGCGCGCGGCGAGCCGCTCGGAACCAATAATAAAAAATGGGATCCAGCGAGTTGGACCCGATTTTCATAGATTTTCAAAATTACTCGACGATCGCCAACTTCCGGGTGCTCTTGCTACCACCGCCAATAACCGTCACGTAGTAGGCGCCGGCTTTCGCAATGGAGGAGCCTACCGCAAGCGTATAATTCCCGGCCGGCTGGGAATCTTTCGAAATTTGCTCGACGATATTTCCAGACGCATCCGTTACGATTATTGTTACCGGACCGGCGGCCGTAAGATGGTAACTAATTGTTGCCGGGCCTGTGCCTAAACGAACAGGATTCGGATAAACCGGATCGAGCAGGTTCGCCGTTTGAACCGAGCCGGCCTGCGATTTATATCGCTCCAGAATTTCGATAATTGTGTGGCGGTCCGCTCGGATTAGGTGGAACTCCGGCCGGGAGGAACGAAAGAGTGCGCGAAGCCTCGCCGTATCCTGTGCTTCGCGGGCGGCTCTCATTTGCGGCCGAAGGGTCTTCAGCAATGCAATATCGCTCTTGATTTGTGTCACGTCGGTTTCGATTGTATCTTTATCGGCGACGGTCATCGGTCGTTCGAGAGAGTCGCGGAAATTAGCATCGCGAAGGAACCGCATCTCCAATGCAAAGTTCGGCCGCTTCATGCTGTTGCCAGCCGCGGCTTTTGGATGATATTGTGCGACGATAGCCATGATGGCCTCACGGTCGGAACGAATTTGCAGCATGGCCGGGCGCGTGGAACTCATCAGCGCGTGAAGTGCAGCGGTATCGTGCGCCTGCCGGGCGGCCTGGAATTGCGGTCGAAATCCTCTCAGCGTTGCCATATCGCTTTTGATTTGGGCGACATCGGTTTCAATGGTTTGCTTCTGGGTACTCGTCATCGGCGCTTCAACGGAATCCCGAAACGCCGCATCGTTCAGAAAGCGAACGGCTTGCGCCATCGGTCCCCGACCGAAGTCGTGACCACGCCGAGAGGCCATCATCCCGGCGCCCATCCACGGGCATTGCGGACACGCCGAAGATTCCATGGACGCTCCGGCGCTCGGCTGCACGGACACGCAGGCATGTGTAATCGCAGTCGCGGAATTGCCGTTCTGCGCAAAACCCGCGCTCGAAAAGAAAAGGACAACAGGGGTGACCAGGAGTGATAGAAGAGTGCGATTCAGAATACGCATGAGAAATTGAGGTTAGAGGTTAAAAACCGAATCCTAAGACGCGGGCTGCCGCCAAAAGGTTTAAAGTATATTTTAAGAATATTGTCTTCTGCAAATTTCCGAATTCTTTTTCCTTGCAGAGTTGTTTACGCCATCCTCAAACAATTTATCTCCCATTCAATTATGGCAAACGAAACGTTAACCTCCCCTGCCGCAGCCACCACCAATGGCGCGGCGCAAAAATCCGCACCGGCTGCCGCGCCAGCGAAAGCCGGACTCGAAGATGTCGTTGCCGGAACGAGTTCCATCTGCTTCTTAGATGGCAAGCGTGGAATTCTCGCATACCGCGGCTACAACATTCACGATCTCGTCAAAGGCTCGTTCGAAGAAACGGTTTACTTGCTGCTCTATGAAAAGCTGCCGAATAAGAGCGAGCTCGCAGACTTCAACACGAAGCTTGTCGAGCACCGCAAACTCCCGCAAGCCGTTCGCGACCGCATTAGTGAGCTTCCGAAGAACGTCCATCCGATGGCCGCGCTTCGGACGCTTACAAGTGCCGCCGGACTTTCGGACGCCGCGGCCGAAGATATGTCGCGCGAAGCGAATATCGAAAAAGCGATTCGGCTCATCTCAATCATGCCGCTCCTCGTTGCCTGGTTCGATGCAGCCCGGAACGGACGTGCCTTCGTTGAACCGAAGGATTCGCTCGGCCACGCAGCCAATTTCCTCTATATGCTGCTCGGCAAGGAGCAAGATGCCGAGGTCGTGAAAATGTTCGATACGGCGCTCATTCTCCATGCCGATCACGAGTTCAATGCATCCACATTCACGGCGCGATGCATTGCCGCGACGCTTTCCGACATCTATTCGGCCGTCGTTGGCGCGGTCGGCGCGCTCAAAGGCCCACTCCATGGCGGCGCGAACGAGCAAGTGATGCGGATGCTCCTAAAAATCGGCGATTCGGCGAAGACGAAGGAATGGATTACCGATGCACTCGCCCGCAAGGAGAAGATCATGGGCTTTGGCCATCGGGTCTATCGCACCGAAGATCCGCGTGCCACGCATCTGCGGAAATTCTCCGAAGAAATGGGCAAGCGCAAGGGCCAGCCGCAGTGGTTCCAAATGTCGCGGACGATCGAGGATTTCATCCAGCAGGAAAAGCACCTCTACTCGAACGTCGATTTTTATTCGGCAAGCACCTATTATTTGATGGGTATTCCGCTCGATCTTTATACTCCGATCTTCGCTATCAGCCGCACCTCCGGATGGGTAGCGCACATCCTCGAGCAATACGAGCACAACCGCATCATTCGCCCGACGGCAGATTACACCGGCCCGGTCGATTGCACCTGGCGGCCCGTCACTGAGCGATCGTAGCGCGCATCTCTACAAAGGATAAAATGGACTTTCAAGGCCAAATGGGATCGCGGTGACCCATGTGTCCTTGAATGGACCTTCTGTCCCTCACTCGTTCGCCCGAAAAACCCATCCCAAAAAAATTAAAAATTCCGTGAACCCTCTGTAACTTTCGGGGGTTCACCCGTGTCAGTTACTGAAAAGGGATAATTGGCGCGTCTTCGAAAGCCCACCTTTGGGCTTCGCATAATCGCCGATTTTTCCGATTGACATTGGATGGGCTGCTTTACCTACCCGGGGAAAGTTCCTGTCCTGCTTTCCATCATTTTTTCTTTGCATGTATGAAAAAACTCTACGCTTTTCTAATCGTGATGATCGCGCTGGGCACCATTTCCACGGAAATCGCGCGCGCGCAGTACACCATCAACGATTATGTTGTTCGTAAGGTCGATGTTCCGGACCCGCAGGGCCTCGGTTCGGGAACCAACTGGAGTCCCATCACCGGCACCATGGATCAAAGCGGCGAACTCGCCTACTACCAGGGGGAACCATATTGCGGATACGGTCACCAAATGCCGTTCAATGTGACGTTCGCTGACAAGCAGCTCACGACGTCCAACACGTTTTCCATCACGTGCTGCGGCTCGGTTATTCTGAGCCCAAGCTGGCCGGCCACCGCATATTATTATCCCTACGACTACTACAACTTCGTCGAATGGGAACCGACGAGTGGCGGAGGGAGCTACTATAATTACGAGTATTCCGAGTTCGTGCAAAATAATGAGCAAGATTACGGTTCCTACGCTTATTATGCCAATTACATCCTCTGCCCCTTCGCGGGATACAATTATAACTACATCCCGAGTACGTCCCCGAAGGCCGATTATCAGTGGGCGGTTCTTGGCTCGGCCCCGAACCGCGAACTCGTCGTTGAAGACGATAATGTGGGCAGCTATGACGGCGTTGGTTATTTTCCGGGAAGCTATGGTTATGCTTCCTTCCAGACCGTAATCTACGAGTCTGGAATTTCCCATTTTCAGTTTAATTACAGCCCGACCACGGGCGACCCGCGTAAATTTAGCGAAAACTACAATAACGGCGTCCAGACGGCTTTCAACTTCCCCGGCACCTGGGACTATTGCTATTGCTACAACTACGGTTCCTATGCCTTGATTGAAGACTACGCGGCTTTTGTCGGCATGAAAACGACGGCGAATCAGTTCATCGACATCGACTTCAACGGCAATGGTTGGGACGCCAGCAGGGATTTTTACGTCGCTCACAACACGCTTTATGGCTCCGCCGGTTTTCCGATGATGCCGGACACCTGCCGTTACCTTCCGCAATTGAGCATTTCGATGCAAATCGCGTGGAATTACGATTTTTCGGCCGATGCGATTACGGCTCCCGGGAACGAGGACTTAGTGGCGAAGGACTCCGTCTTTACGCCGAGGGTTCAGATTACGAACCAGGGTCGTTTAATTCCGACTTCGCTTCAAGTGAATTTGGTGATGTCGATCGTGAACGGTCCGGAAGTGTATAACCAAACGATCACGGTTCCGCCTTCTGGAACGCTACCGGGTGCGTTTTCGACGGGCACGGTTTCCTTCCCGCCTTACAGACCTCACGATACGACGATCAACGGAATCTTGTATTACGGTTATAATATTTACGAGGACACGGCGATCGTCTATAATTTACAGCCGACAGCGGATCAGGATCCGTCGAACAACACGACGACGAACGAATGGATTTGTTCGCCTCCGAACGACATCAAGGCTGTGGCTATTCTGAGTCCACCGGTGGGTTTGGGCGCATCGGACCGGACTCCAATCGCTATCGCAACGCCAATCGATATGCGGTTCCGCAATACGGGCACGGCGAACCAAACGAATGTACCGCTTACGGCAGTGATTCGCGATCCATCGGGCGCGGTTGAATACCGCGATACGCTTTGGATACCGAATTGGCCGACGGGTTCGCTCGGCGGCAATTCGGATGGCAGTTCTGATTTCTCGCAGGCAGGTCAGGGTCCTGGCAAAGGCCCGTATTACGATACGACATTTCCGGAGCAATGGACTCCGACGGTGGTCGGCATCCATAAGATTTGCGGCATCTCGATCTTGCCCGGCGACCAACTACCCGGCGATGACACGGTATGCGGCCAGGTGCTCGTTCGTCCGATTTACGATGCGGCGGCGACTTCGATCGTAAATCCACAGCCGGATGAAGAGAAGCCGGAGAAGACGACGTGGCAGCCGGGTGCACTATTCGCTTCACTGGGCGTCTCGGATTTATTCGACGTACCGACGGAAGTTCGTATTTATAGCTGCTCGAATCCCACGACACCGGTCTTCATATCGGACTCGACGATACCGGAACTGAACATCGATCAGGGCAACGTACGGTTCTACTTCCCGTCAGTCAATGGGACGTACCGTATTTCGAACTTGCCGCCGGGCTGTTACACGATCTGCGCGATCGCGAAGTATCCGGGCGATGGCGATCACACGAACGACACGGCATGTTCGGAGTTTTCGATCATTCCGCAGCTCAAGGGGAACATTTATGTAGGTGTAGGCCAGCGGTTCCAAACGATCCACGCGGCGGCGGATTCGATTGCCTTCCGCGGCGTATCGGATACGCTTCACCTCATCCTGACGGATGCGAATTACACGGAGAACGGGACGGACATCGCCTCTTCACCGAACGCGGCGATCGACTTCCGGCACCTCCAGCTTTCCCCGACGACACCGGTGATCTGGGAACCGAAGCCGGGCGTACATCCGACGATTACATTCACGGGCCGTCAGCCATCGTGCTTCTACTTTGGCGATTTGTTTGGCGGCTACATGACGTTCGAAGGGTATAACCCGTTGGGCGTACCGGTTCCGGACAAACTGATGGCGGAGCCGGCCAAGCGAGGCCTGACGATCGTGGATAACGAGACGAACGCGGGTTCGATCTTCGATATTGAGCAAGGCTCGAGCCATCTCACGATGAAGGATTTGATTCTTCACGGCAATGGTAACTTTACGAGCGATTCCTCATCGGCGATTCGCATTTACAACCAGCAGAACCGGTCGATTTACCTTCAGTTGGTTCACGACACGATTCCGATCAACCATATCGTGGTGAACAACTGCGAGCTTGGCAATGCGAAGTATGGCTTGTACGATCACGGGCTGCACGACATGTTCAACTTAGGCTCGGAGCAGTATATCGTGTGGCGTAACAATTCGAACACGTTCACCCGGAATACGATCGGGACCTCGAGCGATCCGCTCTCGTTTGCGGGTATCTCGTTCACGAACGAACAGGATCTGACGGTATCGCACAACGAGATCACGAACGTGAACTCGGCGAACGCGGGTTCGACGGGGATGAACTGGAACGTCTATGGCATCGAAAGCCCTCAGACGACGGTTCCTCTGACGCTGGTTACGGACACGCTTGGCGTAGTTCCGGACACGGCGGGCAACGTGGTTCGCTGCTGGGTGGATGCCAACCGTATTCACGACATTCGTTCGGTGGGTGGCGATGCCTATGGTGTAGCGATCCAGCAGGCGGTGACGATCTACCAGGTCGGCAATGGGGGCCCTGGGGATCAATCGACGTTACCGATCGAAACGCAGAACCGCATCACGAACAACATGATCTTCGATCTTCAGGCCGGCGGTGGCGAAGAAGAAGAAGGGACGTTTGGCTCGTACCCGATCGCGATGACGACGGCGGGCTCGCAGTATTCTGCGGACCAGGATTCGATCTTCAACAACTCGATCTCGACGAACAACGCGTTAGCCAATATCAAGGTGCAGTTCGCGAAGCACGTGTTCTTGTGGAACAACATTTTGCAGAACACCGGCTCGGGTCCGTATTCGAACTACTGGCTGGAGGTTCCGCGACCGTTTGCGAGCGCGATCAGTTCGGATTATAACCTGTTCGATCTTCGCGGCACGAACGTATTCGATTCGTTAGTGGAATATGACGTCCGGTATGGTACGGTCTTCCAGACTCGTTATTTCCGCACGCTGAACGACTGGCGTTCGTATGTGGGTCAGGATCTGCACTCGCTGACAGGGGATCCCCGGTTCGCGGTTGGAACGGATTCGCTTCACATGCCTTCTGCGCTGACGTATATCGAAAGCGCGGCCTCGGGCAATGGGGCGTGGCTCGGGACGGCGACGCAGACTCGCGATTTCGATGGCGACCAGCGTCTGAGCGCGCAGTCGGTCGATATCGGCGCGGACGAATGGGATGGATTCCAATACACGAACGACCTTGCGGTGATGTCGATCACGCAGCCAGCGGGCTTCTCGGAGACATCGGACACCTCGCTGGTGACGACGGAGAATCCGCTGTGGATCACGGCGCAGGTGAAGAACCTTTCGAGCCAGTCGGTCTTTGGCCGTACGGTGAACGCGAAGGTGGAACAGGCGATCAATGGCGGCCCATGGACGACGATCTTCAACTCGAACTCGTCGGCAATGAACTGGGACGTGAGCGAGACGCAGCAAGTAGTCTGGCAGGGTCCGACCCTCAACCCGAACACGGTATCGCAGAGCGTATTCCGTCTAACGGTGAGCGTACCGACGGATCAGGACAATGTGAACAATTCGCAGGTCAAGGTCTTCCACGTATTGCTGAAGCAGAACGCGGTGCTGGTAAGCTACAACGGTGCGACGGCCTTTGGGCTTCAGAATCTGGACTCGGTGAAGCTTGCGCTGACCCGGTTGGGCGTACCGTTCGATACGCTGGATCGTAATGCTCCGGACGGGCTTTCGGATTCGACGGACATCGACTACACCCCGTGGTGGACGCTGGTCTGGGTGAGCGGCGATCCGACGATCGCCCCGTCCTACGGTCAGGTGACGGGTCAGGGTGGTCTTTCCTTCAAGGAGACGCAGGAAGTGGAGCGCTACCTGCAGCAGGGCCGTGACTATGCGAAGAAGAGCATGGTGATAGCCGGTCAGAACGTTGCCTACTATAACGGTTACGTCATGCCGAACAACGCGCCGGGCTTCATCCCGGTGACGGATACGGAATGGCTGCAATCGTACATGCACACGCGGTTCGTGCAGAACGATCCGATGATGGACGGCGCGGTGTACCACAACTGGATCGATGGTCAGCAGCCGGCGTTCTGGAAATATCCGGACAGCCTGAACTCGACATCGCCGGACGTTGTGAAACCGTCGTTCTCGACGCCGTTAGTTGGACCGGAAGTAACGGGCTATGCCTATACGTACCGGATGCATCCGAACAGTTCGGCGGACTCCGGCGCGGGTACGACGTACTACAACCCGACGATCAACACGGTATTCTACGGGTTCGACTGGTCGGATCCGGTGCAAACGATACCGGGCGGGTTTGGGGACACGACGAGCGGCACGACTCGGACGCTGGCGGCAGCCTTCGCCTTCTTCCGCAGCCATGCGGGTACGATCCTTCCGGTGGAGTTCGTGAATGCGACGGCGGAGCATGTGGGCCAGAACGCCCTGATCTCCTGGCAGATCGCGCAGCAGAAGGATGTGGCGCAGTACGACGTGGAACAAATGGTTCCGGGTACGGGCGCAGCCTCAGGCGCGGACGTGCAGCCGATGTGGGAGAAACTCGGTTCCGTCAGTGCGGCCGATAACCGAGACGCAGTATGCCTATACGGATGCAACGATCGACCTGACGAAGAGCTACACGTACCGCGTGGTAGCGATCGATCAGAGCGGGGCGAAGACGTATTCGAACGCGATCGAACTTGGCCCCGATGCGGCGGAGCTTGGGTTCACGCTAGGCCAGAGCTATCCGAACCCGGCGACGAGTGGCGCGGCGGACGTGAGCTTCACGCTTCCGGAAGCCTCGCAAGTTACACTGCGCGTCATGGATGTGACGGGCAAGGTGGTGAGCGCTCCGGTGACGAACGCGAGCTATGGCGCGGGCGAGCAGAACGTAACGCTCGATCTCTCGAGACTCGCCAACGGCAGCTATGTCTATGAACTCATAGCCACCGGCGCCGACGGACAGACCGTCACGCTCTCGAAGAAGCTGACCCTGAGCAAGTAAGCCTTCGAAAACGATAACAAGAAATCGCAGAACGGCCCGGCGGAAGGATTCCACCGGGCCGTTTCGCATTGTTAAAGGGCTCATCTTATCATACGGGCTTCGAGCTTGGCGGTGGGTGAAGCTTCGAATATATTCGCCGTAGAATCTCGTGGCGCAATTCCGTGGCGCGCGAAAAATCGGTGATCCGAATTGAGAGCTGAAGCGTCGCGCCGGTGGTGGTTACCGCGGTATAGAATAGTTCAGGATCTCCTTCGATCAAATCCTTCAGCGCCTCGGCGGTTTCACCGGCTGCTTCCTTGGCGGCGGTTTCGAGGGAGGAAGCCGCCATCGTCTGATCCAACGGAATGTCTATTCGTAGGATGACACTCCGGTCGGGCCTGTCGAAATTCGTCACGATGCTGGTTGAAAATTTCGAATTGGGCACGACGGTAAGTGAACCGTCCGGAGTTTTGAGGGTGGTCACGCGCCAGGCAATGTCGCGAATGATTCCTTCCTGACCACTATCGAGCTTGACGTAATCGCCCGGATCCAGATTGCGAGAAATCATGATATAAATTCCCGCGAAAAAATTCGTGAGGGTATCCTGTAAGGCCAGCGCAACCGCCAACCCGCCAACGCCCAAGGCAGCGAGGAGCGGCGTGATGGCAATGCCATAGATATGCAGAATGGCGAGAACTGCCAAAAGATAGAGCGTGGAACGGACGATATTTTGTACGAGTGTAATCGAGGGAACTGCGCGCTCATGCGGTGTGGAATAGGTGCGAAACAGCGCGATCAGGAGGCGCGCGCAAAGGATGGCGAAGGAGAAAATCAGTATCGCGGATGCCGTGTGCGCTAAGATGGGAAACGCGGCGGGGCGAAGCGGGAACTCATGTAGCACACTCCGGAATGCCGCGAGCCCGAACCACACGGTAATAAGGCCGCGGAACGAGCGCACAAGGCGCCGCCCCAGGTTCCAGGCATCCCGCTTAGCCTGCTTGCGATGCTGGAAAAAGCTCGGCAGAAGGCTGAGAAGGATATGCTCCGCAATGAATCCGAGCACTAATCCACCAAGCACAATTGCAAGCGGAACAGCTACTCCTTGCCAATAGTAGGGAATCATACTAGTAAAATTGAAGGCTGTGAAGTCAAGAATCGCTGGTTTTCCATTAGCATAGAAACTCTGAACTTTCGCGGGATGCGAAAGGTTGAAAAACTGCTATTAAATTAATCCGGGGAGAGAAACTATGAAAGGTCCTGACCTGTCCTGCAGCCGTGATTCGGAATTCTCAATTTTTAGTCGGGAATACGCGCCCGCGCACAGTGGGCCGGAGCTCGCCACTTGCGTTCCAGATTCCCGGCTGGCACAGGAGCTTGCTCGCGAATTGCTCACCGAGCAATTCGAGCTTTCGCGCTTTGAGACCCACGCCGTTAGCAGCATGGCCGGTATTGCCGGTGGTATCATGATCGGGCTTGCTCGGCGGTAGCAGGCTCTTCGTTCCTCACTGTTCCTACGGCCTCGAGGGGATTCGCAATCAACTGGCGAAATCGCTCGATGAGCGGCGTTGGAACCCAGCGAGTGCCCTCCATCTCAAGTTCGCCCATCTGATCCATGGGGTGTCCCAGCTTGAAAAGTCCCAATTCCATTCGATATTGCTCCTTCGGCCCGTGGCCAAAGCGGTAACGCCAGTCAATCATCGTAAACATTGGGAACCAGGTGTAGCCTAGAACGGGCACGCCCTTTCCTCGCAATTCCTTCACAGTGCTGGTTGAAGTTTTGAGCCACTTGGCTCGCAGTTCGTCCGAACCGAACGCACTTGTTTCGGTGATCATGATGGGGCATCGGTACCGGTCATACACATCGTGAATCAGAGTGCCGAAGCCGGAGCCATCTTGCTCGTGCGCGCGATACGCCAGCTTGCCCCGCGCGTCGATATACAACTGCTGCGTGGACCACTGCGGGTAAAAATTGAGGCCCAGAATATCGAAGGCGCGGCCTCGGCTTGTAATTTCCGCTACCTCATTGATTGAAATGCCGTTGCGAATGAGCCATGAGATCAGCGGATGATCGCGCACCAGCTTACCGGAGAGCAGATCGAGACACAGATTATTTTTGTGGGAATCTTCAACGGCGAGCGCGCGGAGTTCCTCCGTTGCAGCGCGGCTAAGTCCGGTGGCCTCGACGTGCACCATCACGGCATCCGGCTGAATTTCTTTGATTGCATCGACTGTATTCTGAATGCCCCTCGCGAGTTGTAGCATGATTCGGATATACCCGCTATCACCCTTCAAATAAGGCGGCCAAACGCCACGTTTACCGCACCACAGCGCATTGACTACTGGCTCGTTGAGCGGCGTATAATAGCGGACCAGTGATTTGTAATGCTCCGCGAAAGCCTTGGCATAACGCGCGACGGCGGTGGGATATCGCTTATTGATAAATTCTTTTTCTAACCAGAGCGGGCAGCCATAGTGCATGAGATCGATGATAGGCGTTAACCCGAGATCCTGAACTATGAAAGGAATCACTTCGTCAGTCCAAGACCAATCGAACTGCCCTTCCCTGGGTTCGACACGGTACCATGGTACGCCCCATCGAATTGCCGTAAATCCTATGGACTTCGCAAGCTTCAGATCTCCACGCCAATGCTGGTAATGGCCCATGAGATCGTATTCGTCCAGTGGCCGATGGCCTTTCCGCGATTGTACGACGAAGGTATTTTCAATACCGGTCGCCCAGAACGAATTGTTCCGGAGCACAGCCAAAAGGCTCGTTTAGGGTAGAAGATTGCGATGTTTCCTCGACCTTATCGTTCCCGAATGCCGTCTCGTCCGAATTTATCACTGTTTGTAGCTGCCGATTATCTTTACCCCGCCCGTTCCCCTTTACGGATTGCCAGGAGAGGGCTGCTCAGTCGTTGTTGGTCCGTGGATGATAAGTTCATCGCCGCTCCATTCCATACGGTCGATGCACATTGCGCGCATTCCTTCGTGCCAAACGTGATAAACGCAGAACCACTCCTTGCCATCCGGGCCTAGCACTGCGGAGTTATGTCCCGGTCCGATCACTTTTCCGGGAATCGTGCGAAGGATAGGCAGGACGCGCGCTCCATCGGCATGCTGCTCCCACTCTCGGCCCGGTTTAATTTTATCGCTCGTTGCATAACTAACCCCGTAAGTAAGATTTTGCCAATTCCCACCGGAGAACATTTGGTAATAGATGCCATTGTGCTTTAGCACGAATGGCCCTTCAACAGTATGCCATTTTACACCCCCTTTGGAAGCGCGATGAGGATCATAGACTTGCCACTCATATCGCGCCCGCGTAACTGCTTCCGGCTTTCCTGCGAGTTTGAATGGATCCAGCATCCGATCGACCACCGTTCCCGTCCCGATGTGCGAATGGGTAAGAAAATCGGTAGCATAAAAAAGGTAGCGGGAACCATCGTCGTCGATAAAAACGTGCGGGTCGATCGCAAAAGGTTCTTTTGTGAGCCCGATGCCCGTATCCTCGAACGGGCCTTCTGCTTTTTCGCTTCGGGCAATTCGAATTTGCATCGTCTCTTCATTGCCGACGCTGTAGTATAGAAGGAACGTACCGTCGGCTTCCCGGCTGACTTCCGGGGCCCAATAGCATGGATGGTTTCCAGGAATCGGCCTCAGAGCGCTCGCAACATAGCTCCAGTGGACGAGATCGCTCGATCGAATAATGCCGAAAGCATTCCCATCCGGCTGGAAGCCTGTGCAGTAGCCCCAATACTCCTCGCCGAATTTTGCGACGAAGGGATCCGGGAAATCATGCGGATAAACGGGGTTGCGATATGGCATTGGCCTTTAATTATGGATCGTTTTCTTTCTCAGATAAGCGAATGCTGTTCCATGCGAAGAATTCTTCGTATTTTTGCATTGAAAGGTATGAAGGAAATGCGCAAAAAAGGTATTGCGATCGCTGGCGCCATGATCGCACTGGCCCTCGCATCGTGCTCGAAAAAAGAACCGGAAGTTTCGCCGCCCGCAAGTTCGCCGAGCGTCATTCGTGTCATTCCCGCGCCGCAAATGCAATATCCGGAGGTTCAGCTAAAAATCGTCGAGCCTCGCGAGGGCGAGGTGTTCAAGAATCCAAGAGATTCGGTACGGATTGTGATTCAAGTGACCGGCATAGCGCTCGGGATTCGGACCAAAGATGACAGCACGCGCGGAATCGCGTACGCAAGGGAAGGGCAGCACATCCACGTAATTATAGACGATAGGCCATACATGGCGAACTTCCAGAACGGGCAGCCCTTTAATATCGGTGTTCTCGCTTCGGGAATGCATACGATTCGGGCGTTTCCGGCGTTTTCCTGGCACGAAAGCATTAAGTCACCGAACGCCTTTGCAACGCGGACGTTTTACGTTGGGCGCGCGGCGAAAGGAAAAGTCGAACCGGCGAATAACTTGGATGGACCGCTGCTCACCTATTCGCGGCCGAAGGGAACCTATTCGGGCGATGAAGCCAAAAGGATATTGCTCGATTTTTACGTTTCGAATGCGAAGCTCGCGCCCGACCGTTACCGCGTGAAGCTCTGGATCGATGGCAAGTCGATGCCGGACCTCATGTTCTGGCAAGCCTATTATATTGAAGGACTCCCGACTGGCGAGCACGCGATCAAGCTCCAGCTCACATCGCCGAATGGCACCGCTGTGCCAGGAACTTTCAATTCGCCGAGCGAGACGATATCTATTCAATAGATGCCAAGCGTGCAGATAAGAAACGGTCTTGTGGCTGCCGCATTCGTGGCGGCTTTGATGCTTGCGGGCCTTACGGGTTGCGGCCCTTCCGGCAATGCGATACATCCGGTGCTTCCAATCCCGCCCTATCCTCCAAGCGGAACACTGGATGAAGACTACATTCATTCTCCATCCGGCGATATTGCAGCCCATTATCCAAAGGGATGGCTGCATGTCGATATTCGAACTATTCCAATGGATAATATCGAGGAAGTTTATACGGACCGTGCCAGAACGCGCGCGTTAGTATTAGCCGAGATTCCTTCGACTGCAGAATTCCGCCGGAGCGTCGAGCGAGATGGCATGCTCGCGCTGGCAGATGAATCCTTCGCTACGAAATCAGCGGTCGCGCCCGGCAAGCTTATGATTACGCGACCCACCGATCTATACACCGAAAATGGAAAAGTGCTGGCATGCTACGACTACTCGGTGCTGGGCGCCGATTCCTCGCGCGCCATCCAAAACCGCGTTGTGCTCTTCACGACAGGAGCGAAATTCTATGAACTGGGGATGATCGAGCTTGTCCCGCCAAAAAATCCCACTGCGCACGTTCAGAACTTCCGCTTGCTCGAGGCTGTTACCGCCTCGCTTCAAGGTGTAGCGGAGATCCGTCAGGATACAACGGCATTTTGATCGCGTTGGTCGGTGCTTCCAGACCGACCCATGTTTTGCCCAAATTGGGGCGTCGCCAAGCGGTAAGGCACCGCCCTTTGGAGGCGGCATTCGGAGGTTCGAATCCTCCCGCCCCAGCAAGTCGGTACAGCTTAATGAGTACCAAGAGGATTACGGCATGGCTCGTTTAGAACAATTGCAAGCTCTGCTCGAACAGGATCCGAGGGATGCGTTTACGCGCTACGCGATCGGACTGGAGCTTGCCAAAGCGGGGAAATACGATGAGGCCATTCGCGCGCTCGAAGTACTCCGCGAGCAGGCTCCGGAATATGTTCCCACCTACTACATGCTCGCCGGATATTACCGAAAAACTCACGACAACGAGAGCGCGAAACTCATCTATCAGGAGGGCATTGTTCAGGCCCGAAAGGGGAATGACCGCCATGCCATGAGCGAACTCGAAGCCGCACTGGGCGAATTGGAAGACGAATCGGAATGACGATCGAACACGAAGCCATCGAATTTTTTTTGCAAGAAGAAGTCCTGAAATTCGGCGACTTCACGCTCAAAAGCGGCCGCAAATCACCATATTTTTTTAATACTGGTTCGCTGTGTACCGCGCGGCAGCTAAAAAAGCTTGGAGAACTATACGCTGCGAAATTGGTAGCGGAGCGCGTGTTCGATAACGCCGATGTCGTTTTTGGCTCGGCCTATAAAGGAATTCCGATTTCCGTTGCAACCGCCGTTGCACTATCGGATTCGCGCCCGAATATTCGCGCCGTAAGCGACCGCAAAGAAGCGAAGACCCACGGCGACACGAGTTCTTTTTTGGGAACGCTGAAGCGTGGGGATTCGGTCGTCATCGTCGATGATGTCATTTCGACCGGCGGAACGAAACTGGAGGCCATTGAAAAGCTGCGGGAAGCCGGCGCGGAACCGCTGGGGCTAATCATCGCCTTCAACCGCGCCGAGCCGGCCGAAGGCTCCGCGCTAACCGCGAAAGAGCATTTCGAAAACGAAACCGGACTGCCGGTATTCGCGCTGGCGAATATTTTCGATGTGGCAAGGACGCGCCCCGATGTTCGCGAGGCGATGGAACGATACCTGGCGCAATTTGCGAGCCGGGCTGTTGTTTAGCTGGGCAATTCGATCCCGATCGGTTCCCACGCTTCGCCGTCGCACGGCGTGTAATCTTTTCGAACATGCTCATCGAGCTTGGTGCAGAGCATTTCCCTTCGCGCGTAATTTCGGCAGGTGGCGCACAAGCCATTTTGCTCGGCACGCCGAATTGCATCTTGCTGCTTGCGCCACGCGAGTTGAGCCGGATAGACAACGATCAGCGTGACGGAGACGAAAAACATCGTCCACCAATCGCTGTACTTTGGAACGTACGCAAAGAGCGCCCATGCCGCCAGCATCACGATGGCAAAACGGATCAGCGCCCAATAGATAATTGCTCCCACAATTAAACTAAGCCGAGAAGCTGCGAAATAATTCAATGAAGCCGCTGCCATTAATCCATGCTTTTCCAAGAATCATCGCGGCTGTTGTCCTCATCATGATTTCGGCACTGGCAGTACTCAAACGGAGGCAGAAAGGGCGGCGCAAGAGGAAGTCAACCAAATCCATTAAAGCGCGTTCGCGATCACGCTCTCGCTTTTGATGCCTCGGCGTTGGCGCTCATGAGGAGCCCGATGGGCCGCGTGGCCGGAACGCTTTCGAGCGCGATCTTAATCATCGAGGTGATTGGAACCGAAAGCACCATGCCCCAGGGGCCCCAAATCCATCCCCAAAATATAAGGGAAATAAGCACAAGAAGGGGACTTAAATCCATGCTGGTTCCCATGATGCGCGGCGTCAGGACGCTGCCCCAAAGGAATTGTGCGACGACGAGCGTGACGCTGATTGCAATCGGGATTGATGGCGCATCAAATTGCAGAAATGCGACTGAAATCGGCAGTGCCAGCGCAATGACGGAACCGATCGTAGGAATGAAAGTAACTAAGAAGGTAATCAGGCCCCATAACAGTGCCAGATCGACTCCGAAGGCCATGAGAATCATGGCCGAGATCGCACCGCTCACGATGTTTACTCCGGTCACGGTGATGAAGTATCGTTCCGTCTTTGCGTCAATGCGGCGGAGGAGCGCGATAAGCTCGTCTGCGGAATCCGGATAGGCCACGCGCACTTTTCGATCGAACAGGCCCTGACCCCCTAAAATGAAAAGCATGAAGAGCAGAATTAGGCCAAGATCGCCCAGCACCTTGATCATTCCTCCTGCGCCCGCGTAAAGATACGAGAACACAGTCGAGGTCTGGACCAAATTAGCCCACTGAAGAGACCGGACCTGTTCCTGCAAGGGCGCCGGCGACTGGGAGACGAGGCGTTCGAGGGCCGGCAGAATGGAATCGTTCCATCGAAGTTCGTACCGTGGCAAAGCCGCGATGAGTGATTGTACGCTCGAAATCGTTACCATTCCGATACCGAACAATAGCGCGCCCACCAGTAGCAAGATCAAAATGAGCGAGACCGCCATTGGCACGCGCCGCCTATGCAGCCAGGCGACGATGGGCCGGAAGATATTTGAAAGAAACAAAGCGACCACGAAGGGCAGCAGAACCGGCTGCATCAGATGCAACGCTCCGCCAACGATCACGACTGCGATCGCGATTAGCGGAAACGTCACGCTTCTGGAGGCCGTCATGGTTGCAATAGTACCTCGAAAATCATATCGTGGTGCAGGCTGTTCGTCGCGATGATGGAACGTTTATAGATATCATAATCGGTTCCATCGTAGTGCGTCACGCGGCCCCCTGCTTCGCGCACCATGAGCTGCCCGGCCGAGGTATCCCACGGCGAAAGCCCGATTTCCCAGAACCCCTCCATGCGGCCACAGGCGACATAGGCGAGATCGAGCGCTGCGCTGCCTAAGCGCCGGATTAGCAACCCGCGGCGGAGAAACCGTGCAAATTGCTCGATTACCGATTCGGGGTTCTCGTCAACATTGTATGGGAAGCCGGTAACGAAAAGGCTTTTGCTGGGAATCGAATTTTCGGAAACTTGAATTCGTTCGCCATTCAGGTAGGCGCCCTTACCGCGCCGCGCGCTAAAAATCTCCCCCAAATTCGGTTGGTATATCGCGCCGCACTCGACGATGCCATCCACCTCAACGCCGATCGAAACGCACCAGATGGGCAGGCCGTGCGCGAAGTTTACCGTCCCGTCGATGGGATCGATAATCCATCGAACTCGCGATGTTCCGCGTGGGTCAGTGCTGCCGGCCCGGCTTTCCGCCTGCCCATCGCTCGCACCCAACTCTTCTCCCAGGAATACATGATCCGGATAGCGGGCGAGAACGGTATCGCGAATGGTTCGCTCGTTCCGCGAATCGACTTGGGTAACGATATCCATCTCGTTTGTTTTGGTGCTAATTTCGAGTTCGCTTCGTTGAATGTGCCGGGCAAAATCGCCGGCTTCGCGCGCGGTCTGGATTGCGAGTTCCAGATAATCCTGAATAATATCCATTTCCTTCAAAACGAGTAAAGGATGGGAAGGATTAAACGGATTTCGATAAGGACGTGCAGGGGCTGCAATTCACGTGGCCACTTTTTCGTTCGGTATTAGGTAATTCAGGATTAGAATGCTTTCACTACATTCCCTGCTTCTCGGCAGCATCCTCGGCTATTTCATTGGCTCAATACCTTCGGCCTACCTGGTCACAAAATGGAAGACGGGGCAGGATCTTCGGCGATTAGGCTCCCGGAATATTGGGGCGCGCAATGCCTTCGAGGTGACCGGGAACCGCTCCATCGGCGCGATCGTGCTCGTCGCCGATCTGTTGAAGGGATTGATCCCCATCCTCGCCTTCGAATTGGAGGGCTGGCTGGCACCAATCCCCGTGCTTGTGCCCGCTTTGGTTCTGGGGCATTGCTATCCGGTGTGGCTTCGTTTCCACGGCGGGCGCGGGCTTGCAACGTCGGCGGGAGCGCTCGCGCTGGTGAACCCCGCCGCCGTGGCGGTATGGATTCTGTTCTATGGACTGACGAAGAAGCTCATGCCCACGGACAAGTGGGATGGATTCGATGTGCATTTTGCCTCGATCCTGGCAAGCGGCGGGGTGCTTACACTGTTGCTAATCGTTCCGCACCCACTCCTCGAAATGACGTCGCTTTCGATGAGTGGCCTGGCTGGAAATAGCGGAGCGGTTCAGATATCCGTCGGCATCGTAGTACTGATAATTCTCTCGCGTCATATTGAGCCGGTGATTCAAATGCTGCGCGAACGAACCACGTAACACGGTGAACCTTCACCACCACGCATATCCGAACGGAAGTGAGATGTAGGGCAGAACCCGCTGGCTATCGTGGTTGGTAATGAGGTACGAATCCATGATCACACGCGGCTCGATGAAGTAATGCGCTGCGCCACCACCGAAGCAAAATTTGTAGCCGATCTCTGCGGTGAGCCTTAAGGTTCCTGTCAGATGGGTCATTCCTACGCCTCCGCCAACCCCGACGTAGAGGCCAAGCATCGCCGCATTATCGACCAAGTAAATCCGCTCGATTGCGCCGATTGAAGCTGCCGATTCCGGATACCAGCCGCCGAGATGTTTATCGCCCACGTCTTTGTGATAGACGAATTCGTAGGTGCGCGTGAAATTTGGATCGAGCCGGTCCTCGAATTGCCCGCTTAACCGTCCCAGGATTTGTCCGAGTGGATCGACTTGAATGGCGTACGCCTGCTTGTAGCGGTAGAATTCGTATTTGCCGGCGGATTGGGCCAATGCTCCAACGGGAAGACACAAAAATATGAGGAACAAAACCCTCCGCGTGGTGCCGGGAGGAAACTCCTGGAACCACGCGGTTATTTCAGGATTGAAGCTCATACTCTTTCAACAATTGCCGCGCGATGACGATGTGTTGAATCTCGCTCGTGCCTTCGTAGATTTCGGTGATCTTCGCATCGCGCAACGCGCGCTCGACCAAATATTCGCGGACGTATCCATATCCGCCGTGAACCTGAATGGCTTCGGTCGCCACTTCCATCGCGATCTTGGAGGCATAAAGCTTTGCCATCGCTGCTTCCTTGATATAATTCTCGCCGGCATCCTTAGTTCTTGCGGCGCGAAGGATTAGCGCGCGCGCCGCCTCGGTCTTCACCTGCATGTCGGCAAGTTTGAACTGAATCGCCTGCAACTGGTTGATCGGCTTGCCGAAGGCATGACGCTCGAAACTATAGCGCGTTGAACGTTCCATCGCGCCGGTTGCGATGCCCAGGGCCTGCGCGGCAATTCCGATGCGTCCACCGTTCAGCGTCTCCATGGCGATTTTGAATCCGTTTCCTACCTCGCCAATCACACGATCCGCGCCCACCTTCACGTCCGTAAATCCGAGCGAGCACGTATCGCTGGAACGGATGCCGAGTTTGTCTTCCTTGAGGCCGATTTCGAATCCGGGCATTCCCTTATCAATGAGGAAGCACGTAATACCGCGATGCCCTTTCGTGGCATCGTTTTGCGCAAAGACGATATAGTGATCGGCTTTCGTACCGTTTGTGATCCAATTTTTTGCCCCGTTGATGAGATAACTGCCATCAGGTTGCAGCTTTGCCGTGGTGGCCTGCTGCGTGGCATCGGAACCGATGCCGGGCTCGCTGAGGCAATACGCGCCGAGTTTACGGCCGGTCGCGAGCGGGCGAAGGAATTGTTCTTTTTGTTTCTCCGTGCCAAATGTTTGGATGACCCAGCAAACGAGCGAATTATTTACAGACATAATCACTGCCACACTTGCGTCGATCTTCGCTATCTCTTCGAGCGCGAGCACGTAGCTCACTGCATCGAGCCCCGCGCCGCCCCATTGAGAGGAAACCATCATTCCCATGAAACCAAGCTCGCCCATATTCTGGACGATCTCATCCGGGAATGTGCCCGATTTATCGCGTTCGAGGGCGCTCGAAGCAATTTCATTGATCGCAAATTCGCGTGCGGCATCGCGGATTGCGATGTGGTCTTCGGAGAGTTGAAAATTCATAAAGAGAGAACCTGGGTTGTGCGGATTTCGTAAGCCTGCCCGGTGGGTCAGAGCCGCAAATGCTAAAACGCGATTAACCGGAGCGGCATTCCACCCGTTTCAAAATGTTTTACGAATCTTTCCCAATCGCTTCGCCGTTACGGAACGTACATGTCAAGTAATTTCGGAAGACGATGCCTCCCGTTGCTGTTGCTGGCGACGGCGGGGCAGTTGAACGCACAGACCAAACTTGTTGCCGGAAGCCCCGAGGCCATTTACGTCCAGCGGCTGAATGGCAACATTAATTCCATGACCGCCGGACAAAACGCCGAGAATGTGGAATTCAACGCGCACATTGCGGAAATGAACGCTGCCCAACCATTGGCTCCGCAGCACTTGGATTCGACCGATGTTACCGCAAACGTCGCGCGTGTTATGGACTTCGCGACGTACCTCCAGCGGGAGCGCCAGTGGAGCGATTCGCTCGATCATTCGTTCCTCGATTCCATGTACGTGCTCTCTGAAGACCGGCCGGCTAACTTGAAAGTGCTCGATGCGGCGAACGTCGAAACTTCGTTCCGAACTGAACGCACCGCCTTCAATAATTTTCTCGATGCGATGAACAAAGTCTATGCGGACGTGCTCGATGCCCTGCTTTTTTTGCAGCATACGCATTACACGATTCGTAAAGACCAACCGGTCTTCGAGACTCACGACCAGGTTAAAGAATACATGCAGTTGATGGGCACGGTCGATGCCGATTCGAAAACACTGAACGCAGCTAACGAGGCGCTGCGCCGTGCGAACGCGAAAGCGAACCAACTAACGAAGCAAAAGGAAGAAGGGTCGGCGCCAAACCATGAGTGATTCGATAACCATTCGCCAACTATCAACGAAAGCCGATAAGCGACGTTTCGTGCGCATGATGTGGGATATCTATGCGGGTGATCCAAATTGGGTTCCACCACTCGAAATGGACCGGATGAAACTCATCGACGAGGTAAAGAATCCTTTCTATTCCCACGCAGATAGCGGTTGGTGGCTGGCGGAACGAAACGGAAAACCGGTGGGCCGTATCGCCGCGATCGTGAACCACAATTACAATGAAGTGCAGAATGAGAAAGCCGGCTTTTTCGGATTTTTCGAATCCATTAATGATTTCAGTGTTGCCTCCGCGCTCTTCCGAGAGGCGGAGGGCTGGCTCCGAGGGCGCGGGATGAACGTCGTCTATGGCCCCGCGAATCCATCCTCGAATGATGAGTACGGCTTGCTCGTCGAAGGCTTCAACCGGCCGCCGGTGCTACTCATGACGTATAATCCGCCCTACTACGCCTCACTCATCGAGCAGAATGGATTTATCAAAGATCAGGATTTATACGCCTGGTTGCTTTCGCAGGATACGGCGCGTTCCGAAAAGCTCGCGCGCGTTTCGAGCGCCTTAGCCACGCGGGGAAAGGTTACTGTGCGGCCAATGAATACGAAGCAATTCAACGCCGAAGTGGAGCGCATCAAGCAAATTTACAATAATGCCTGGGAGAATGTTGGATTCGTCCCGTTTACCGATGCCGAGATGGATTTTCTTGCAAAGGATCTGAAGCAGATTTACGATCCTGAGTTAGTTCTCTTCGCCGAAGTGGATGGCAAAGCTGTTGGTTTCGCGCTTTCGTTACCGGACGTGAATCAGGCTTTTCATACGGGAACCTCAATTCCCCGCGGCGCAATGAATCTGCCGGTGGGGATCTGGAAGCTCATGACGAAAAAGAAAGCAATCGATACGGTTCGCATTATCGTGCTTGGCGTGCTCAAAGAATATCGTGGCCGCGGTGTGGATGCAATGCTTTATTCGGAAACGATGAACACCGCCAAGCGAAAAGGTTACCATTACGGCGAGGCATCGTGGGTGCAGGAAACGAATGTGCCTATGAACCGAGCCGCGGAGATGATGAACGGGGTGAGGTATAAGACGTACCGAGTCTATCGGAAGCCTCTGAATCTGGTCCACGCGTACTAGATGGAGCTGCGGAATACATCGGCTGTGTATAGCGACCTAAAACCAAAACTCAAAACAAATCTGCCGAAGGCAGGAAACCCACTGAACCCCCATAGTTCGAGTTCAAGCAAACTTGATCCTCCCGAAAGTAATCCAGTGAATCCAACTAATCCGCGCACTCCAGGTTCGGTTCGGGAACTCTATAATCGCTACGTCAGCGAGTTCAAGCCGGAGAATGCGGCCCTCACCCCCACGGAACTTCGCCATTATTATGGATGGTGCGATGCCCGGTATTTTCCTCACCTAAAGCATCTCCCGCAGTCGGCTTCGATTCTCGAATTGGGCTGCGGCCATGGAAGGATTCTTAATTATCTTCGACATAAAGGATTTGACAAGGCGAAGGGCATTGATATCTCGCAGGAGCAAATCGACATCGCTCTGCGCGATCGGCTCGATGCGGAATTGGCCGATGTTTTTGAATTCCTGGACCGACACTCTGAAGGATTCGAAGCGGTCATTGCGATTGACTTCGCCGAGCATTTTACAAAAGATGAGCTTCTTCGCATGTTCGGAGCGATTCATGCTGCCATGAAGCCCGGTGGCACTCTTTTACTTCAAACTCCAAATGCGGAAGGCCTCTTCGCGCGACAGGTAATGTATGGCGATCTTACGCATGAAACAATTCTCTCGCCCGGCTCGCTAGGCCAACTGCTTCGCGCGACGGGATTCCAAGATATTCGTTCCTACGAATGTGCGCCGGTTCCCAAAGGAAACAGGGGAGCCTTCCGCGCGCTCGCATGGAAAATAATTCGCGCGGCCGCAAATGTGGTTCGGCGAATCGAGTCTAATAAATCGCAAGCGGTTTGGACCGAGAATTTTATCTGCATCGCCCACTCGTGATCTTTCGACACGCTCAGGGCCGGCTCGAAAACGCTCGAGCACACGTTTACTGCCCCCGATGACTACTGCCGAGCTTGCCGCGCAGGTTTCGAAGCGCGACCGCCGCGCCGTTGCGCGCGCGATTTCTCTCGTCGAAAATGATTCTCCCGAAACTGGCACCTTGCTGCACCTGCTCGCACCACATACTGGCCGCGCTTATCGCGTCGGCATAACTGGTCCGCCGGGCGCAGGGAAATCCACGCTCACCGCGGAACTCACAAAACTACTTCGCTCGCAAGGAAGGAGCGTCGGAATCATCGCCGTCGATCCCACCTCGCCGTTTACCGGCGGCGCGCTCCTGGGCGACCGCATACGTATGCAGGAAATTTCGATGGACGCGGGCGTGTATGTTCGCTCGATGGCCACGCGCGGATCGCTCGGCGGGCTTTCCGCGAAAGCGAAGGACGCCGCCGATATCCTCGATGCCGCCGGTTTCGATTTTGTGATCTTCGAAACGGTTGGCGTCGGCCAATCGGAGCTCGACATCGCAAAAGCCGCGGATACAACGATCGTTGTGTTAGTTCCTGAATCCGGCGATGCGGTGCAGGCAATGAAATCGGGGCTGATGGAAATCGCCGATTTCTTTGTCGTCAACAAAAGCGACCGCGAAGGTGCCGATCAGGCGGTTCGCGCACTGAAGACCATCCTGACCATGCGCATCACCCATGCGGCCGATGAATGGATTCCGCCTGTTATCAAAACGACAGCAAGCAAGAATATCGGCACGGCGGATGTGTTGCGCGAAATCGAGAAACATCGCACATACCTCGAATCGACCGGTCAGCTTCTGACCCGCCGCAAGGGGCGCGAGCGCGAACGCGTGCGTGAACTGGTGGAAGTGATGCGCCGCGTCGATTTTTGGACGCCGGATCGATCGGCCCTCTTGGAAGCCGAATTGGACCGAATCGTTGCACACCAGCGAACCAGCTTCGATTTGGCACATGAG
Organism: uncultured Bacteroidota bacterium; assembly: GCA_963702215.1. GTDB lineage: Bacteria > Bacteroidota > Ignavibacteria > Palsa-1295 > Palsa-1295 > PALSA-1295. The sequence goes on along the minus strand of OY969726.1, from coordinate 1,725,600 downwards.
CTGGTTACGGTAATGCGTGATGCGTAAAGCCCAACGGCTAGGGGACGAAAAAGATAAAAAGCTCTTTCAGTCGTTAATGTCCAACGCGTCCCTTGCTGTCGTGGATGAAGATTGGTTTAATAGCGCAGGTAGAACTTCCTTCCCAAATTCTCGTTTAGGCATGGCAGAATGGTAAAGATCGGCAATTTGGAGCTTGGCCGGATGAGCGATCATCCGAAGCAGCTTTTGCTGCTGGCGCCAATGGAGGACGTCACGGATGTTTCCTTCCGGCTCATCATGCGCGAGCACGGTGCCGATGCCGTTTACACCGAGTTTATTTCAAGCGAGGCGCTGATCCGGCAGGCAGCGAAATCGGTCAAAAAGCTCGTGACTGACCCAAAAGAGCGACCGGTTGCCATCCAAATCTATGGCGGCGATCCGGATGTGATGCGAGAAGCCGCCCAAATTTCCGAAGCAGCCGAGCCGGATTTCGTCGACATTAATTGCGGTTGCTGGGTGAAAAACGTGGTGGGGCACGGCGCCGGTGCGGGATTATTGAAGGATCCGCCTCGAATGGAGCGGATGGTCCGTGCAGTTGCCGACGCTGTGAAATTACCTGTTACAGTGAAAACCCGGCTGGGTTGGGACCATGAGACGATCAATATTCTGAATATCGCCCCAATGCTGGAGCAGGCTGGAGCGAAGGCGCTTACTATTCATTGCCGCACCCGTTCCCAGGGTCACAATGGCCAGGCGGATTGGAGCTGGATTCCTCGCATTAAGCAGGTGGTTTCGATTCCCGTATTCCTGAACGGCGATGTAAAAACTCCGGAAGATGCGGAGCGCGCGTTCCGAGAAACCGGAGCCGATGGCGTGATGATCGCGCGCGGAGCCATCACAAATCCCTTTATTTTCCAGCAAATTAAGGAGTTTCGGGCAACGGGCTCTTACCGGCAGCCAACCATCGAGGAGCGCATTGAGCTGTGCGTTCGTCATCTACTTCATTCCTGCGAAATTCGCGGCGAACAGCGGGGTGTTTTCGCGTTTCGAAAGCATTATGCTGGATATTTGCGGGAAGTTCACGGCGGTTCGCGGGTCCGTTCGGAACTGATGCAGATTACTTCGGTGGAGCGTTGTGTCGAACGATTGGAGCTTTTCAAAGAGAAGCGAGAGGACGCTGCCGAGGCTTGATTTGGTAACTTATGTTTTGTTTGAATTCCGGTGATTTGCGTTTCCTCCATATCCGGATGTGGATAAATCTCTTCATGTTTCGACCTTTGTTTTATTGGATGAATGCGCTCTGCTTGGAGTCGTTCTGCATTGTTATCCACGCCAAGCGGCTCTCTTCGATTTTTAGGCTTTTTTCAATCCAAAATTTATGATTAAACTACGCTTCTCATCTTACCGCCAACGTGATTACGCGAAAGTTGAATCGAACTCGTGCTTTTGTCATGACCGAATAGTCTGACGATCTGTCCTGGTTTTCTCCTCCAGGAGTTTTATGAAAATTTCTTTCATTTACCGGAACCTTCGATTCTGATTTTGGGTATCTTCATGGCTCGATGGTGCATGCTGCTGCGGCACCAAAGTAGCAGGGTGTGTTCCTGATCCCGATGTGCGGCACGGCCTGAACTGCACACTGATTCTTTATTAAGCCGGATGCTTCCGCTTAATGCCGTCTTCGTTCTTTGCAGCGCTTCGCCGGATGAATCGATCCGGCCTCCCCGGCTCAGCCAGCCTCCGAGGATCATTGGTGGCTCGATGGGACGGAATGGGAACCTTATCGGCGTTGCAGTTTTATCGACTACTCTTTGCACGGTCCGTTTTCAACTGACCGTATTTCATGCCGGAGTGCAGGCATCGCCTGAACCGCACTGCGACAACCGGACGCTACGAAGCCCGCCGGGGGACGGCGAAGTGCACTCGGATGGAACCGCCCGCGTGAGTTCGATTCCACTGTTATGGTTCCAATTTCTCTCTCCGTACTAAGCACGGCTGCTCCGCATGGACAACATTCGTGAACTGCGGCCGCGTTCAGCGTAACGACTCGTCTAACTGTTCGAAATTCTTTATGCAGGCTGCAAGAACTGGAATCCATGGGAACTAACAAGAGGAACGGAATTATTCGCACCGGCGACCGAGACGTCATTCGTCTAAGGGTTCAGGATGCGTTATCCAACGATGGGACGTCCGATACGCTGGTTGCCGCGGTTCTCGCAATATTGATTAACGAGGCGACCGATTCCGCTTCCATCGATTTGATTCAGGACGATGGTTCCCTCGTGCGCGCCTTTACCCGCCACGCCGATGGCGACAAGCAGAACGTGCTAATTAAAGAACGCGCGGATCATCCTTTAGCCATGACGTCATCGTACGGTTATCCGCGTGTGATCAAGACGGGCAAGTCCCAATTCATTCCGGGCGTGAGCGACAGAATCGCCGGGCGCCTTTTCCCGGAAGCGGAACTTATATTGGATGGCCTCGCCGTCCGCTCGTATATCTGCGTGCCATTGGTGGCGCGCGGGCATATCCTGGGTGCGCTGACGCTTCTCACCTCCGGCACGGGCCGGTCTTTCGATGGCGACGATCTTCTCTTCTTTGAAGAGATTGCTACTCTCATTGCCGAGTCGATGCGAGGCGGTAGCCGGTAGGGGGATCCCCTCAGAACAGGGAAATCGTGCCACACAACTCTACGAGCGACGGAAGGTTCACGTCCTTTTGACAACAAATAACCTTCGGGGACCAGGAAGGTCTCTTTCGGCGGGCTAAAGGCGGGCGGAGGAAAGAATGTCCGAGCAGAAATGCTCAGCTCTTCCACTCATACTCGATCTCGAAGTCAACCGCCATTCCTTTAGAGCTGTATCTCGCCCTACCACTCATCCCTTCGAGTTCCCCGGTCCCCGAACCTTCCAGAATGGTTAACGCCGCGTTCAACCCACCACTGTCGAACGTGCCACGATCTTCCATAACAAACGAACCCATCTTGCCATTGAGCGTTCCTTCGAATCGCATGAGTCCAACAAACGTCGCGGAGGAATTATGCTGGTCCTTCTCATCCGCGTATTTATAAAACATGAGCCACTCGACCGTGGCTTTCCCTGACATTTCGCCCGTCTCGCCAAATTCGAGAACAACGGACGCCTTTGTTATTTTCTTTGTGGCCGAAATTTGATCGACCGTCCGTTCGTCCCATTTGGCGGGACTAAAAGAGCCGCGTGTTTTCATCTAAAGGCAAACGCCCGAAGATTCCAGAACATCCCGAAAAGATAACCGCGCTGCCTGAACCCCTCTCATCCAAAAAAGCGTTACCCGCAGAGTTAAATGACAAAAAAGAATCACAACGCCGAATCTCACCACAGCGAGCCAGTGGCTCACCACACCGAAGCGGAGGGGGAGCGTGAGGCAACCACAGAAAAGCTCCCATTCTTCGAACTCGGCCTCATCCCTGAAATCTGCGAACGCGTGCAGCAGATTGGCTATTCCACGCCGACTCCAATCCAGAGGGAAGCAATTCCCCTCATCTTAGAGGGGCACGATGCCATCGGCATCGCCCAAACGGGGACCGGCAAAACCGCCGCTTTTATGTTACCACTTTTGGATGCGCTTATCTGCTCGCCACCGCCGAAGCATAAGGAGCAGCCGCGCGTCCTCGTGCTCACCCCCACGCGGGAACTCGCTACGCAAATTCACGAGGCGACCGTCAGCTTCGCGCAGGGAACCCGACTGCGCGCCGTCGTCATCTTCGGTGGCGTCGGGCAGCGGCCCCAGGAGCGGGAACTCTCCCGCGGCTGCGACGTCCTCATCGCCACGCCCGGCCGGCTGAACGACCTCCTCAATCAGCGCGTCGTTTCGCTCGCCGTCGTCGAGTTTCTGGTGCTCGACGAGGCCGATCGTATGCTCGATATGGGCTTCCTGCCGCAGATCAAGCGCATCACCGCCCACGTCCCGCATGACCGCCAAACGCTGATGTTTTCCGCTACGCTCTCGCACGACATCGAGGAACTCGCCCGCCGCCTCACTCACGATCCGACGCTGATCGAGGTCGGCGGTCGGCGCAAACCCGCCGAGGGGATTACACAAAAGGTCTATTCCGTGATGCGGCTGAAGAAGCCGGAACTATTACTAAAATTGCTAAAGGAACTTTCGCAGGAGGAAATTACGACCGACGGGCAAGAATCGATCCCGATGCGAACCCTCATTTTTACCCGCACCAAACATGATGCGGATCGCGTAGCGCACGTCCTTGCCCATGCCGGAATGAGCGTTACAAAACTGCATTCCGATCTTTCGCAAAGCGACCGAACCAAAGCGCTTGCCAATTTCAAAGCTGGGAAGTTTAATATTCTCGTCGCAACCGATGTGGCGTCGCGCGGTCTGGACATCGAGGACATTACGCACGTCATCAACTACGAGCCGCCGATGTCGCCGGACGATTACGTTCACCGCGTGGGCCGCACGGCAAGGGCCGAGAAGACCGGTGTGGCGATCACCCTCGTCGGCCCCGAAGAGGAACCATTAATGCGCGAAATCGAAAAGCGCGTGGGAACCGAAATTGAGCGGACGATCCGCGAAGGCTATGCGCCCCCGCCGCCCATCGAGATGAGCCAGGCCGAACGCCGGCGCCTCAAGGGGTGGTCCAGAAGGTAGGCTGCGATGCCGGAATGATACTCCACGAATTAAAGGTTAGTCTGAAATGCGAACTCTTTGGCGCGTAGTTACAATAATCATCGGCCTCATCGGCCTCGTCTGGTTCGGACAGGGCATCGGCGTAATTCACGGCAGCGTGATGACGAACGATAGCAAATGGGCCATCATCGGCGGGATAATGGTCGCGGTGGCAGTGATTGTGTGGTTCGCCGGTGCGCGTGGCAAGCGCGCGCAATAATCTTCGTCCTTTCCCTACCCTCCTGACAGGTTCCTGAAAATCCGGAATATTCCGAGATTCTTTCCTAATCCTTTCCCACTCGCCTTCGCTGCGAGCGGCGCGAAGGAATCTCCAAATTTTCTACAGCTTGAAAAAATCCCGGAAAACTACTTTATATAGTGCGCGCGCGTTTGTGCTTCATGAACTGTGCCATTTGCAGACTGTTTTCGCCAGTCTTTAAAAAGTGGTAACTTTTTTGCTCACTTTTTTGTGGGGTGGTTTTGAAAAACTTAGAAAGCTATCTTGCTAAGAGAATAGCATAGAAAAACCAGCCATGGGCGGGGATGATGGACATGGCGGTGAGAAGTTTTTGGGTATCGCGAAGGCGCTCCTAGGGACGCGCCGCGCACGTCCGGTTGCTATAACGACTGATTGGAGAGGCGCACAAGCCCGCGCTCGTGCTCCTCGAGGTTGCTAAATAATCCTCTTCCACTTGCGGCGGCCATTGTAAACCCGCAGGAATTCCTCCACGTATTCCTTCCCTAGCTTTTTCTTGGCGGCGGCGCGCACACTTGCACGCAGGCCAAGCAGAGGTACAATGCCAGAGGGCAGAGCACCGTAAATGAAAAGTGGGATTTTAATGCTCAGGAACGAACAGACCGTCCAGGCAAAGAGCAAAATATTGATGATGATTCCGACTTGATGGTTCACGCGCGTAACAACACGCATTACATCTTTCGGACTGCGCGCTCTCCTTATTTCTCGTACGTTTGCATCTACTTTCGACTTCCGTCCGTGGGGCAGAGGAGGCCCCGGCAGCGGCGTGATCGATGCGCGATGTACAGTCAGATGAATTTCACCGCCGCTTGCTGTGTCTGGCAAATCGAGTAGCGTTATTTCAATCTGCTTGCGATTGATGCTTTCGACGACGGCGTGCTGGCTCACCGGCATATCCGACCACCGCGCGCGCTTCAGCAGTGCGTGGTCATCCGCCTCCTCAATTGAAGGCTGCCAGAGGACTTTATCACCACGATGGAGGCGGGAGAGTTTGCTCACTACCGAAAAGCTCCCAGTTCATCGGTACTCACATTAAGGCATCGGGCTAAAATCCCTATCTGCATATCGCTGAGAGGGACGATGGATTTAAATTGTTGCGCAAAATAATTTTTTATTGCTGCGTTATTTCCGGCGTATGCATACGCGTTCAGAAGCTGAGGGTTGAAGTTAGTTCCGAATGAGCTATTCAATCTGAACGTGGTTTTCATCACATCCTCTGGCTCCATTAAGTTATTCGCAATTTCTTGAATAAGGCCTGCGCTAAGGCGCCCTTCGATCCTTAGTGCAGCCGCATCAGCTCGGCGATCATCAGCTTGACGCGCGGCCTCCTCCCTTTGCTGCTCCACCTCCTCTTTTTGACGTTCCGCCACCTCTGCTTGAAGCCGGGCCTCCTCTTTTTGACGCGCCACCTCCTGAGCTTGCAACCTCTCTTGCTCCTTCTTTGCCTTGTAGACCACGAGCGACTTTATTCCCGCTTGATCGTTCAGCAATTGGAAGATGGCCATGAGGGCTTTTTCGGTTTCGTCATAATTTGCACTTTCCACATCCTGTTGCAAGAGCAATTTGCGAAGCAGTACTCCGGCAAGTTGCATAGATGCGGGGCTCATACTTCGCTGGATTCCTTTCTTTTCCTCCGGCCCTAATTCGAGAGCTAAATATTGCAGGTCACTAATTTCTGAGGAATCTAAGCCAACAGCCTCGCTGTAGTCTTCAATGGCGCTGTCAAAATCATGGAATCCAGCTCTAGCGTTCCCAAGGGACGCGTAGACCAACGAACGTTGATTCCTGTCTGTAACTAAATCAAAATACACTGACGAACTATCAAAATCAAGAGAGGACATCATGCTATCGCCGGCTTGCATGTTCCGAACTCCCAAATTTATGTAATAATCGGCAATCACTGCGGCGCACGTTGGCGTTACACTCGTCAGACTGCGGCGAAGATTAGCTGCATGAACCCAATTCATTGCGGCGTTTGAGGTGTCACCGGCACGCATACACCAACTTCCTAAACCTAAATAAAGTCCAGCATTATTAGGTACCAAATCACTTAGAAGCCTTCCAATACTAGGGTTTATGGCATCATTATTGCTTAAATAGTTACAAAGGCTATCCGCTTCGACAATAAGTTCTCCGCGACGACTCCACGGGAAAAAAGGCGCGGGGGAATATTCAACGCCTTTCTGCATCGCGATGACCAAATCCGACGGATCGGCATTATTATAAGAGGAACTATTCCACTGGAGATACTTAAGGTATGAAATCTTTGCATATAGGTACCACGCCTCTCCATCCGTAGAGTCCTCATTTATTACTTTTTTTACGTCATCAATTGAGGCTAGAATGAAATCTGGGATGCCATGAGAAACGTCATTGGATTGCGCAATACTTTCCGCATTCTTAAGTTCTTCGAAATGCTCTCCTAAATGCATGACGTAGCACCCCCCCAGAAGGATCCCGACTAGAAACAAGGCAAGTGTTCCCACCATCAGTTTTATAGCATTTTTCATGATTGTGCCTCCAAATTTTTGAATGTCTGAAAAAGAGTTCCAGGCTTTGCATTCTTCACTTTGGTCCGTGCAAGCTCATCGTATTCGGTTGCGCAAGGTTTAGTTCCGTCGGCGATAATCAGGGAATGCTTTTCGCTGTAATGGCGCGGCCATTGGGGAAAGGCATTAACATCGGCTCGGTTAATAATATAATAATTGTGCACTTTGTTTTTTTTTGTCGAGTGCAACGCACACAACGTGTGTGAAGGCGATTTTCTCTTTTTTTCGAACGAGGCCCCAGCCCCAATGCCAGCATGGTGTGCTTTTATCGGGCTTACGATAGGACGAGGACACAACCTTCAATTTTCCGATCCCCGGGCAATCAATAAACCGACGAATCGGCCTGCAGGTCGGCACTTTTTTGTGCAGTTCCTTCAGGACTATAGTTCGGCCAATTCGCCAAATCGTAAGCGAATTTGGGTTCCTCAATTTTGGTTCGACTCCCTTGGTCTTTTTCATATCACAAAAATACGAAATAAAAACCCGCTCAAAAAAATCATGCCGTGGTTGTTTGGCGCCTATACTCGCGAATCAAACTTATTGTTCTCATGCCATCATTCTCGTAGTGAGCAGTTGTAAGGGTCTGCTCCAATTCGGGAAGAACTGTGTCCCTAAAACTCAATTGAATTATTTTATTAGTGTTGAGAAAGGACTTTAACTTCTCATTTTCATCGTAAAAAGCCCACCTGCAACAGACTCTCTCGATCTTCTGCGGGTTAAGACCTAAGGATTTGTACATGTAGTCAATTTTATCTCCGTAATTAATTCCCCTAGCGTGATCCGTCCGAGCTCCTTGGCGAATTGGTGGGTCTCCAAAAAATTTCTTTTTCAGGGATTCAATTACTCCTAATTCATCTTTCATTCGAAGTGGTCGAGCGTCGGTTATCGAGATGGACGATTCGACATGAAATGCTGTTTGGTCAATGACGCTAAACGCCAGAAGATCGAATTGCCGATTATTACCGCCGAGAACCTTAATGTCTTGCATTGTAAAGCACTTTCGGCAGACCCGATAGTAAGTCTCAACGATATTTTCTGTTGTATTCATTGTAAAAATAAAAAGCTCCGCCTGCATAGCAAACGGAGCTTGTGTTGTAAAAACCCTCGGCGGGCACCACACCCGCCAGCTTGCGAACCTGCCGGGCGGAATAAAGATTTCGCCCTCAATACCGGGAACTATGTGCGCTCGCGCGACGGCGACACATTCTCCGGGGGAAGGAAAAAACGAGTTTTAGATTCAGAAAAAGAAAAGAAGGGCGGCGGTCCATTCCTTTCGAATCCCGGGCGCGTGCGCGATGGTGTTGTAGTGCGCATCGAGAACCGTCCCATCGTCTTTAAGATGACCAATCGTATTGTAATGGGCATCCAGAACGTCGCCATTCGTTTTTACGTGGCCGAGCGTGTTATAATGGGAATCTTCAACCACGCCATTCTTGAGGTAACCAATCGTATTATAATGGGCATCCCGAATAGTTCCGTCCGACTTGATATGCCAGTAGCTGTTGTAATGGGCGTCCTTCACCGTCCCGTCTATGCTCACTTGAAATTCGACATTGTAATGGGCATCCCGAATAGTTTGGGACATGACGGGCGATGATAACATCACCAAATACGCCAACGGGGTTGCAACCATCACTAAGAATTTCATAAGTTAAATACTTCCTATTCTTCGGCGCCCTAAGTAATGTTACCTCCACGCATCCAGCCGAATTCCTTCCCGAATGTACCGCGCAACGGGTCTACGCGGCCTCCATGTGCCGCACGGAGAAATACTCGTCGTTTTGCAGCGGCTCAATCTGGTTGGCTTTCACGATGATGACGTTCATGGACTCACCGAGTGCGTTAGACACTTCAAGCACATAGGATGTGGGATCGGAACTTTCCGGCGGGATTTTTTCGACCACACGAGCAATATCGCCACGCCTGAGGCCGTGCTCCGGGATCTCCCCTGTAAGTGCAATTTGTGAGTAGAGTTCGTAGGTCATTATCCTCTCTCCTTATCCGGTACAAGCGTGATAAAAGGTGGTTTAGCTCCTTCGCTCGCAAGCCAAACGGTTCTTACTGGAAGTTCCCGGCCGTTTTGGTCCTCGAAGGCGGCCTCGAATTCTATACAGATCTCCATCCTGCCTTTGTTCCTGCAACACGGCCTCGGCCGGCAGAAGTTGCTCCCGAATATCATCGATTAATTGCTGGTAATTCTCACTAGAATATCCCGCGTGTTTCAAATATCCGGACTTATCATCCTTCTCGATCCATTTCAGGAGATAGTCTCGAATTTTCTCAACGGGAATCGTCGCGTCTTTTGAAATCACCATCAGGCGACACAAATTTACGACATAATTTGCCCCTCGCGCACCTACTTCCCATTTTCCGCGTTCACGTCCCGGTCAATCGTGGACGCGCAATCGTGTGTGCGGTCGTAATTTTGTAATTTAGAGTGGCGAAAGCAAAGGCGAAGAAGCAGACAAAGTTTATATTTATTACGGGCGGGGTGGTCTCCTCACTCGGAAAGGGAATCGTCTCCTCTTCTCTCGGTCTGTTGCTGAAATCACGCGGTCTGCGCGTGACGGTGCAGAAATTCGATCCCTATATCAATGTCGATCCGGGAACCATGTCGCCGTACCAGCATGGCGAAGTGTATGTGACGGAGGATGGCGCGGAGACCGACCTCGATCTTGGCCACTACGAGCGGTTCCTCGATGTGAACATGACCCGCGCCAACAACACGACGACCGGGCAGGTCTATAACGAAGTCATCCAGCGGGAGCGGCGCGGCGATTACTTGGGCGCGACCGTGCAAGTAGTTCCCCACATCACGGATGAAATCCGCCGCCGCATGACGCAGCTTGCGAAGTCCGGCGATTTCGATGTCATCATCAGCGAAATCGGCGGGACGGTAGGCGATATTGAATCGCTGCCGTTCTTAGAAGCGATTCGCCAGCTCATGATGAAAGTTGGGAAGAAGAATTGCATCACGATTCATCTTTCCTATGTTCCCTACATCGCGAGCGCGGGGGAACTGAAAACAAAGCCGACGCAGCATTCGGTAAAGACGCTCCTCGAAATCGGGATTCAGCCGGACGTGCTTGTTTGCCGTAGCGAGCAGCCGCTTTCGAAAGCGATTCGCGAGAAGATCGGGCTGTTCTGCAACGTCGAAACGCGCGCCGTCATCGAAGCGCGCGATGCGCCAACGATTTACGAAGTTCCGCTTACCTTCGCCGATGAGAATGTCGATGGGATCGTGCTTGAGAAGCTTGGCTTGCCAACGACGGCGAAGCGCGATCTCGCCAAATGGCGAAAGTTTGTCGAGCGCGTAAAGCATCCGAAAAAATCGGTGCGCATCGGGATGATTGGGAAGTATATTCAGCTTCAGGATGCGTATAAATCCATCAGTGAGGCGTTTGTCCATGCCGGAGCGGAGAACGATGCGAAAGTAGAGGTCGTCTGGATCAATTCCGAAGAACTGGAATCCAAACAGAAGATCGACTCCTATTTCGAGGGAATCGATGGCGTGCTCATTGCTCCGGGATTTGGTTCCCGTGGCGTGGAAGGAAAAATCAAGGCGCTCGAATACGTGCGCAAAAAGAAAATTCCCTTCTTCGGGATTTGCCTCGGAATGCAATGCGCTGTCATAGAATATGCGCGGAATGTGTGCGGACTGAAGGATGCGAATTCCAGCGAGTTCAAGAAAACGCCGAACGCCGTCATCGACCTCATGCCGGAACAAAAGCAAGTGCAAACCAAAGGCGCGACGATGCGGCTGGGAAGTTATCCGTGCATCCTCAAGCGCGGCTCGATCGCCAACCGCGCCTACCGCGATCAATTTATCACCGAGCGGCATCGGCATCGCTATGAAGTGAACAATGCTTACCGCGCCCTGCTCTCGGACAAAGGTATGGTGATGAGCGGCGTTTCGCCGGATGGGAACTTGGTGGAAATCATCGAATTGGAACGCGAAGCGCATCCCTTCTTCATTGGCGTGCAGTTCCATCCGGAACTAAAAAGCCGCGCCACGAAGGCGCATCCCATCTTCCGCGAATTTGTGCGGGCGAGTTTGCTGCATCAGGAGCAGCGGGAGATGATGGAGGGTCATCGGAATGGGACGGTGAATAGGCGGATTCCGACGAATGGAAAGCTTATTCGAACGGAAATCAGTTCGAAGAATTGATTGGAGGAAAACCTGTGCTAACTCAATAAGAGTGCTTTTCTAGCCAACTCCTCATTGAAGAAACATCATCTGCCCTGTTAGTCAGCATCCCGACACCAAGCAAAGTTTGGTTTCGAGCAAATCGTCTAATAAGGCATTGGGATTAGTTTGCACCCACGCTTCCACTTCGATGGGAAACGATCTCAACAGATGCAGTCCGCGATTCATCTCACGGGACAGCACAAAGATTCTTTCCAGCGACCGGCCTTAAATATTGATGCTGAACCTTGAAGAGGCTCGTTCAGCATCATCCACAAATAAGGGCGTCTAAGTCTTCGAAACGGAAACGCGCGCTGCACTATCCACCCCGCAGTCAACGGCACCACTTCGTGATATACGTTTTCGCCTTCTGTTACTATCAAATACAGAGCCATATTAGAATCTGGATTGAGACCTTGAATCTTAGTCACCCTTACAAACTTTCATCCATTCCATAGGTTGAAGTAAATTTTACACTTCCACCTTCTCATTATCGATGTGATCCAGCACAAGGAACTGTTCCGCGCGCAAGGCAGGCATCGCGTAGGTTTGTCCGTACCGGTCGGCGAATTCGACGAGATAGAGGCCCGTTCCGGAATCGTCCACAATAGTTCCAACATCCCCGCGAACAAGTTTGTCCTCTGGAATATCTTCCAGGAGTGCTACCACGTCTAATTCATTGATTGAGGTATTCACGCTACCTCTTCCGCCACATCTACCGTATGAAGCGCCAAGAGCTTGCTCTTTGGTAAATCCGCGAAAGCGTATGCCACGCCTCGCTTGTCTGCAAACTCGACTTCAACCGAACCGTCCTCGAATTCTTCCACAATGGTTCCAACTTCTCCGCGGTGGAGCTTGAGTTCGGGAACGTCTTCCAACAATGCGACGACATCCAGCAATTTTAGATTTTCCACCATATCTATTCCTTTATCCTTCTCTTAACGTAACAGCTTCCAAGCCGACGAAAATTCTCACCTGTTCGAACAGTCCATTTACTACGAATCTCCGCCTTTTTACCCTCGTGTTCCAAGATGAAATCAACGAAATAATGATCTCCGAATCTGTTCGACTCGATCTTGATCGCATCTGCGGTCACGGCACGTTCGAGGAGAACCGTTCTCAACAGCAATGAGTGCTCCCGGCCAATCCCGAGTGCTCGCCAAAAGACCCGGGCCTTGTGCTTGCCTTTCTCGTGTCCCGGATTAAGGCAATAACCTTCAAGTTTCTCAAGCATGACTATGGCTTGCTCTGCATTCGGTAGTTTCATCTGTACAAAATACGGACTTTCTGGCCAACGGTACGCTACTTGCACTGCTCCCCGCCGGCCGCCGAATGAATCTAAAAAAACAGGCGGAATATTAACGAACACTCACTCTTATGCGATCACAGTTACTCATCCATAAGCGCGCGGGCTATTCTTCCGTCGCGCTTTTCGCGGTTGCCTTTGCCGCGATCACACTCTCTTCGTGCGCTACGAAATATCCAACACAACCCGCAACAGCTACAACCACGAACACCATCACGCTGGACGAGTTCTTCACGCTCCCGCCGAATGGCGATGCCGATGACTTCTACATCCTGAATGACACAGAGGACGATGTCGATTACTCCTTCTTCTTGGATGAGCAGGATTATCTCAAGTCGCTCCACGATGCGAATGACGGCGATAACGATCCCCACTACAAGTTCATCGTGCAGTATGTAAAGAATGGCCACGGTTACGGCGATCACAACCACATCCACGAATTCGTGAAGGGTTCCAAGCACAATCATGGCGTCTATATCAGCGATCACGAGGAGGACTGGACTGATTCGCTCAGATTGACCGAGATCGAGAAGAGCGAGATCGATACCGCCATGATCTCATTCTTAGATTGCGCAACGCCCGCAATTGATTCGTTCGCCGTCCGGCTGGCACCCTATCGCGATACGTTCCGCGTGCAGCGCGCCGCAATTGTCGCCTCGATGGATTCGGGCACGATTACTCGCGATAGTGCGCGCATCGAACTCGATTCTGCTATAGCGTTTTACGAAAGTGCGACGCTGCCGCTCCGCACCGCCTTCTTCAACGATCTGGCAACGTGCCGGACGGAACTAACCCTTACCATACAAGTGATCCTGACGCCCACGCAATACGCGATCTGGCTTCGGCACCGGGGGTGGTAGAAGGCGGATTTAACCGGCTACCGACTTTTCTACGTCATTGCGAGGAGGCATCACGGAACGAAGAGCAGTGATCCCCGAAAAGTCTTATTGTCATTCCGAGCGGAGTTCATTCCGGCGAAAGCCGGAATGAGCGGAGTCGAGGAATCTTCGAGTTTTGCCGAAAATACCGAAGATTCCTCCCTCCAAACAACATTGAATTTGCTACTGCGCCTGATAGCGCAGCGCAATGATACCCGTAATGGCAATCGGTTCCGGCGAATTCCCGTAGGTGCTTGCGTCATATTCGGCTTGTTTCGCGGAGGTCCAGATGCTTCCGAGCGGCAGATCGAATGCGAGTTCGGGACATAAACTCCAGCGGTCTGAAAGCGGGATGGGAATTCCGGCAAGCAGCTTCGCATCCGCAATTGAGGTAGTAATCGGTTGATCCCCGCCGATGGAATAGGATCGACTGCCGGTCCCGGTTCCGGTCGAAAAATCGACAAAGCTCAGGTTTGCCGGGCCGCCGGTAATGGAGCGGTCGAGATCGTAATGGCTAGATGCCAGCGCCCGCACCGCAACGCCAGCGCCAAGATAAAATCCCTTCGTTCCACAGAAATGATATTCCAAGTACCCTTCGAGCGCTACCGTGCGAAGCATGAAGACAAGATCGCTCGAAACGGGAATTGTCCCGGCCACGCCGTTCGTATCGAAATCCACCGGCTCCGTCGAGTTCCACTCCCCGCGCCATTCCGAATAGCCGAATTTTGCGAGCACGGACCAGTGCGAATTGAGAAAGAAATTACCGGAGAGCGCCGCGTAAAAACCGAAGAGCGCTTTCGCGCCGGAATGAAAGGGAATTTGCACCGTGTCTGCGCCGGGTGGGTACGGATAAACCGTTGAGAAATAATTCGGGGCTGCGTGCTGCCAAGGCGTGTAATTCGTGCCGGCCTCGACACCGACTATGATCGGTTCGGTATTGCTCGTTTGGCCGTACGCACGGTTGAGCGCAAAAACAGACACGAGTGCGAAAAAAACTGCACTAAGGATTGCTTTCATGGAAAAGTAGAATTAATGAGGACGAATGCCTCATCATTTTCCATGCCGGGATTTGCGGCGAACTCAGCCGTCAGGAAGCAGGAATCGGATCGTTAATTGGAATGCTCCCTCTGGCGTTTGAAAATCCGATAGGAATAGACGATGGTCCAAACGATCAGCGCGATCACAGTTCCGAATGCGATGAAGAGCCCATCGGACTGAAAAATTAGTACGAGAACGATTCCAATCAGGGAACCCCACATCCATAATTTGCCGGCGAAAGCGTGGGTGCGGTTCCAATTGTCCTCGCTTTCGAGCGTCCATGGGAGCCGAATGCCAATCATATAGTTCTGCTTCAACTTCGGCATTAGGAGACCGAGTGAAAAAAATAATGCGAACAATCCCAGCGAAATGGACAGCCCTATCTCGATCGCCGGATTGAACGTCTTGTCGAGCGTTAGGGCAAAAATATAGGTGAAGAATGCGGCGAGCCAGAATCGAATCCAGCGATACGCGGGCATGGAATGAAGGATATTCTCTTGCTTCGGATCGAGACGTGGAATAAAATAGAGAATAGCGGCGACCAGCACATTTATCACCGGCAGGATCAGGAGTCCGGAAGGGCCGCTATAATGATTCACATTTCCCCGTAGCCCGAAGTGCGTGGGTACCCGCGCTGGCAGTGAGGGCCAGACGATTGCGAGGGCAATGAACGGCGCGACGAGAATGATGGCAAGCAGCCACTCGCGGCGCCAGCCCGATTTCATAGCATTGTTCGAATTCATGGTTATTCCAAGAACCATATTTTGCGTCCATTAATCACAGTTCAGTAGCATCGGTGAACTTTCGTGGTCAAAATAGGATTTGATACCTGTCGCCTCGCATTATTTGCCCCGCCGACCATCTTTAATACATGAATCTATCGTTTTTATTCCATACCTGGTACGGAGCCGTTCTTTTTGTAATTCTCACCGGGCACCTGACCATCATGTGTACCTCGCTCTACTTGCACCGAGCGATGACTCATAACGGCCTCAAGCTTCACCCGATTGCAAGCTGGCCGATGCGTTGGTGGCTCTGGATTTTTACCGGGATGAGCACGCGGGAATGGGTATCGGTTCACCGGAAGCACCATGCGTTTGTCGAGACCGAGGAGGATCCCCATTCGCCCGTCATTCATGGCTGGGCGCGCATTCTTTTCTTTGGTGTCAAGTATTACCGTGATGCGGCGAGCGATGCGGCAACCATCGAGCGATTCTCGAAAGGCTGCCCGGATGACGTTATTGAGCGAAAGATTTTCATCCCCCACAAATTCATTGGGCCCATTTCGCTGCTCGTCGCCGATCTGTTCCTCTTCGGTCCGATCGCTGGCGTGCTGGTTTGGGGTGGACAGGTATTGTGGGTTCCCTTTTGGGCTGCAGGCATTGTAAATGGCCTTGGGCATACACTCGGCTACCGCAATTATAAAGTGAAGGATGCGAGCCGCAATATCATTCCACTCGGATTTTTACTTTCCGGTGAAGAGTTGCATAATAACCACCATAAGTTCCCATCGAGTGCGAAATTTTCGAAACGCTGGTTCGAAGTGGATATGGGATGGTGGTATATTCAGATTTTGAGGCTGTTCGGGCTAGCGAAAGTGCAAGTCGTCCAGCACGCGGTTCCCAACTTCAAGCAGGCCGCGCTGGCCGCGAAAGAGAATGCCGCCCACCGCGTCCACGAAGCGGCTCTTGCCGCGAAAGATGCAGCGGCGCAGGCGAAATCGGCGGTGCAGGTCGCCGCAAAAGCGACGCTCGGTCCCGAATACTAAGCGCGCATCGCCATTGAGCGGCGATGCGCTTCCAAGCCCTCGATGCGCGCGAGGGCCTCAATGTCCTCGGATACTCCAGCTGGAACCCGCGAGACATCCATCCACGTCTGAACTTTCAGGAAATCGAATACGGAAAGGCCGCCGCGCGCGCGTGCGGAACCTTGCGTTGGCAGCACGTGATTCGGCCCGATCCCATAGTCGCCAAGCACTTCCGCGCTTCCAGCGCCGATAAATAATCCACCGTAATGCCGAAGCATGGGGTGCAAGCGCTCGATGGATTTCTGTTCCAATTGCAGCGAAAGATGTTCCGGCGCAATCTGATTACAAAGTTCCGCCGCCACTTCCACGCTATTCACGATCAGACAAAAACTGTTGCCGATGGCTTCGCGCGCTATGGCTTGCGTCGGCAAATCCGTCAATTGTGATTCAAGCTCTCGCTCGACCAATCGCACAATTCGGTCGCTAAACGCAATCAAAAATACGCGTGCATCGGGGTCGTGCTCGGCTTGCGCGAGAAGATCGGCGGCTACCCAGGCGGGATTTGCGGCGTCATCGGCGACAACCGCAAGTTCGGATGGGCCTGCGAGCATATCGATTTTTACGATACCCGCAACCAATTGCTTCGCTGCGGTAACCCACCGGTTCCCGGGCCCAACGATTGTATCGAATTGCGGAATACTTTCGGTGCCATATGCAAGTGCAGCAACGGCATGGGCGCCGCCAACAGCGAGCACCGCATCTGCCCCTGCAACGGCGGCTGCGGCGAGCATGATGTCCGATGGCTTCGGCGTAGCAACCCAAACCGCATTTACACCGGCCACGCGCGCAGTGACCGCCGTCATTAGGACGCTCGAGGGCAGCGGATACCGTCCACCCGGCGCATAACATGCGGCGCGTTCGAGCGGCATGACAGTGTGTCCGGCGAAACCGCCTTCTACGGAAACCTTTATATCGCTGAGTGCCGCGCGCTGTGCTTCGGCAAAACGACGGATTCGTGTCGCGGTGCGTTCCAAAATCGCTCGCTCGCTGGAACGTATCGCATCGAGCGCGCGCGCAAGTTCCTCCCGCTCGATAATCAGCGGAGCATTCGGCGCAAGATCGCCAAATCGTTCCGCAAGCCTGCGCAACGCGAGATCCTTCCCGGTTCGAACGTCCTCCACGATTTGAACCGCGTTCGGTAAAACATCATTGAGCGAAGCTGTTCTATCGAGCGAACGTGCTTCTTCTATAGTAATCTGTTTGAGCATCATCCTGCCTTTTTATTTTGCAAAAGCGTTACCATGTTTGGGAAGTCCCGGTCGCCGCGTGAGTTTGAGGGCGCGCATGTCTAATTCACGTGCAACCTTGGCAATCGAAACGCCTTGCTTGCGCATTGCAACCAGCGTGAAATAAAGCAAATCGGCCGCTTCGTAGATGGCTTCTTGGCCGATGGCGTTCTGAAAGTTCCTGCGCCTCTTCGACTAATTTCGCGGAGAGAAAATCCAAGGAGGAAAGGAGCTTGTTCGTGTAAGAGCCCTCTTCCGGCGATTTCATTCGTTCCGCGATCCGTTCTTCGAGCGCGCGAATGCCACGAAGGTTATCCCAACACGTGTCCGTCCCGGAGTGGCAGAATCCTTCCCCGATTTGCTTCACGGTAAACCGAAGTGTATCGCGGTCGCAATCGAGATCGATGCGAAGCAATTCCTGCGTGTTGCCGGAGGTTTCGCCCTTTCGCCACAGGCCGCGCGTGCGTGAAAAATAAATCCCACGCTGTTCGTTGATTGCGCATCGAAGGCTTTCTTCGTTCGAATAGGTAAGGCCGAGTGCGATTCCGTCTTCATCGGCGACAACCGTTGGCCACAACCCATCCGGCCGATCGGTGCGGAGCATGACCGCGTACACATTCGCGAAATCGAATCGTCCAGCATAGAGCGCCATGCCCACTTGCGCATCCACGCCCATCCGGTCCAGCTCGGAAATTTCGTCCGCCGAGGAAATCCCCCCGGCGATCGTGAGGCGAGCATTTCCGGTGGCGCTGAGAAGTTTCTGAATGACGGAAATGTCCGTTCCCACCATTCGGCCTTCGCGTTCGATGAGTGTTACGAGGAATCCGCCAGTGTAAGGCGCGAGCTCGTGCATCCGGCTGGCCACGCTCGCCCCGGTTGCACGCTGCCAGCCTTCATCATAAACCTCACCATGCCGCGCATTGAGTGCCACGATGGTTCGTTCCCGTGGTAATTGCTGCAAGAGTTTCGCACTCGCCGCGGTTCCCAGAATGATCTTTGTAGCGCCGCGATCGAGCCAACGGACGGCCTGCTCGTAGGAACGAATGCCACCGCCAAAGCGAAACGCCCCCATTGGCAATAGTTCTTCGATCATGGCCTCGTTCGAGCCGATCCCGCGCGCGGCATCGAGATCGATAAGCGCCACTTCGCCCACAATCCCGAACTTCCGCGCGATGACTCGTGGATCGCCGGCGTCAATCGCTTTCTTCTCGCCGCCCACAAGCTGCACGGCATTGCCGGATTCAATATCGATAGAAGGAATAATCATATTCTGATTGGCACTCCGAAATCATAAAGTTTTCGCTTGATTTTGGAAATGGAATAATCGTTATCGTGAAAAAGAGAAGCCGCAAGCAGCCCCGATGCTCCTGCATGGAATGCCTCCGCCAAATGCGTCGCATTAGCGGCGCCGCCTGAAGCGATGACAGGAATGTCCACCACAGAAGTGACGGCTCGCAAGAGTTCGAGATCGTAACCCAGCCGGGTTCCGTCGCGGTCCCAACTGGTGAGCAGAATTTCTCCCGCGCCTCGCTCGGCTGCCTCGCAAGCCCAATTGGTAACCGAGCGTTCGGTTTGCGTGCGTCCTGCATCGATGAGAACTCGCCATTCTTTCTCATTCCGGCGCGCGTCGATGGCGAGAATAGCGCATTGGGTTCCGAAACGGTTTGCAATGGCATCGATCAAATCCGGCGTGCGATGCGCGGCGCTATTGACGCTCACCTTATCCGCTCCGGCTTCGAGCAATGCTTCACAATCGGAGAGCGTCCGAATGCCGCCGCCCGCGGTGATTGGGATCGATATCGCATCCCGAATCGCGCGAATCGTTCCGGCATGGTGCTGCCTCGCTTCGAGGGTTGCGGAGATATCGAGAACGATGATCTCGTCCGCGCCTTCGGCCTCATAGCGCGTTGCAAGTTGCGCCGGATCGCCGGCATCGTGAAGATTCGCAAACCGAATGCCCTTCACTACGCGGCCCGCATCACAATTGAGGCAGGGCATGATTCGAGCCTTTAGCATGGCATACCCTCCGCATCGATCCATCGTCGGAGCAGCTCGATTCCCCACGCACCGGAAAGTTCCGGGTGGAATTGGCAGGCGAGGATATTCCCGCACTCGATGGCGGAAACAAATGGCGCACCATAGCCGGTCATCGCTCCGATCGAGTTTGGCGGCAATTCAGTCAATCGATAGGAGTGGGTAAAGTAGGCATCGCCCGGACGCAGGAACTTCGCTGCACCGATCGGCTCAACGGTATTCCATCCCACATGCGGCGAGCGAACAGTATTTGGGAAGCGCCCGAACCGGCCCGGCAAGATCGAAAGTCCGTGAACATCCTGATTTTCTTCACTTGCTTCAAAGAGAATTTGCATTCCGAGGCAAATGGCAAGCGCCGGCGTGCCATCGAGAAGCTTCTCGCGAAGAGTCTCGGCGGTGCCATCCGCTTCGAGCTTCGCCATCGCCGCACCGAAATTGCCAACGCCCGGAAGTATTAAAGCTTGGGAATGGAGCACGTCCAGCGGGCCAGCCGCAAGCATCGGCTGGGCACCAGCGCGCCTCAGTGCCGTTATCACCGAGGCGAGATTCGCAGTGCCGGTTGGAACGATCGTAACTATTCTCACCGGATGGATCCTTTCGTGCTCGCAATATCGTTGAATTCGGAAATGCAAATGGCTTGCTTCAGCGCCCGCGCGCATGCTTTGAACGCCGCTTCTGCTTTGTGATGATCGTTGGCGCCGCGCAACGTATCGAGATGCAGTGCGCAACGCAGCGTATTCGCGAAGCTGCGAAAGAAATGCTCGATGTTCTCGCAGGAAACCTCGCCAATGCGTTCCCGATTAAGATCGAGCGCAATCACGGGCGCGGGGCGGCCGGATAGATCAATCGCGCAGCGAACCAGCGATTCATCCATCGGGACGAGCGCCTCGCCGAACCGCTCGATACCGCGGCCATCTCCGAGCGCTTGGCTGATCGCTTCCGCGATCGCGATGGCTGCATCTTCGACCGTGTGGTGGTCGTCCACCGTAAGATCGCCCGCACATTCGAGTGTGAGATTGATGCGGCTATGCTTTGCCAGCGTGTGGAGCATGTGATCCAGGAAGCCGAGGCCTGTTTTAATTTGGGACGTGCCCGTTCCGTCCAAATTCACGTGGCCTGTGATTCGCGTTTCTCGGGTCGTCCGTTCTATGGTGGCTGTGCGTGTCATGATTCGAGAGATTGTGATTGAAAGAAGGTTTCCAGCGCGAATAGGAGCCGTGCAAATGCCTCGGTATTGCCGGGTAACGTTACCCGCCGTGCTCCCGAAATGTTAGCGGAAGATTCAAAGGAGCGTGCTCCAATTCCGGATGAGCGGAACAATTCATCAAAGTTCGATGAATCTTCGGGGAAGAGCAGAATAAAATTTGATTGGGAAGGAATGAACGAAATGGCCTTGGATCGCAACCATTCCTCGGTGATGGCTCGCTCCCGTTTGATTCGCGCGACGTACGTGAGCATTTCGCCCTCGAATTGTTCGAGACGATTGCTAAGAAGTTCCATCGAGCCAGCGGCGACAGAATAAGGCCCTCCCGCCGCGCGCATCGCCTGAATGACTTCCTTATCGCCGAGCGCATAGCCAAGCCTAAGCCCCGGCAAGCCCCATGCTTTCGAAAAACTGCGAACGATTACAATATTTGGGAACTGTGAAAGTTCAAGCGTAGGGTCGATCTCGGCAAATTCGACATATGCGAGATCGACCACGATAAGAATATTTGGGCTTTCCCGTGCGATCCGTTCGAGCATGCCGGATGGAATTGATTGCCCGGTTGGATTATTCGGGCTGACCAAAATAATAAGTCGCGTCTTCGATGAAATTCGATCGAGAAAATCCGCAATCGGGAATTCTCCACCCAGCCATGGAACGTCCGCGATCTCCGCAGCGGCAAGGCAAGCGTATTTTGCGATCATTTCGAAGGCAGGAGTGGTTGTGAGCAATTCATTCCCGCTCGTTAGCGCTGCGCGGCATGCCCGGTCGAGCGCTTCGTCCGCGCCGGCGGTAACGATAACGTTCTCGGGTTGGATATTATGGCGGCGAGCAAGCTGGGCTTCGAGCGGACGCGGCGAAGGATAGCGTGACCAGAAGGTTGGCGATGAATAATAATTTCCGCTCATCGCGCGATACGGAATTGGGGGCTCCGTGCGGTCGAGCGCAAGCTCGATTGCGGGATCCTTCGGTGCCGCTTGGTAAGCGCGAATCGACGTTCGAATAAGTTGTTCCACAACGCTCATGGTACGATTTGGCTCGGCGACGAAATGATAATATCGCTTCCGCCCGCACGTTTGAGTTGCGGGATGAGCGTGGGTAGCAATGTTCGGCATACGGCGGCTTTTACGGCGTAGCCGCGATTGCCATGGAGCGTGGCGATCGTGGCCTCGCGCATGGCCGGCAACAGGTGGACGATGCCTTCGAGAGATTCGCCGGTTACATTCAATTCCAGCATCACGCGGTCGCGAGCATCCAGAACCGACCGTAATAAAAGCGTAAAGCTTTCGATCGAGTCGCGCTTCCCGGGCTCGTCGAGCGCACGCGGATTGCAATACAGGCGCGTTGAAGATTCAAGCAGTGTTGCAACAATTTCGAGGCCGTTCGCCCGGAGGGTCGCACCCGTTGCGGTAATATCGACAATGCAATCCGCATCTTCCGGCGGGAACACTTCGGTCGCGCCATAGGAACGAATGCAGGTCGCTTGCATACCGGATTCGGCGATCCATCGTTCCGTTAAGTTCCGGTATTCGGAGGCAATAACCAGCGGCGGATTCGCGGACTGAAAGTCCGCACTACGCGGCATTGCTGCAACGAGCGATACGGGATCGAGACCTGTATCCAGCAATTCCATAAGCTCGCCGTCCAGCTCGGCAACCCAATCGGCTCCGGCGAAACCAAGATCGCGCGAGCCAAAGTGCAGCATCTCTACGATGTTTTGCGGCTTGAGAATCTTAACCTCGAACCCGGCCAGCGAAATGCTTGGCCGGTATCCGCGGCTTCCCTGGTGAACCCGGATGCCCGCATCGCCCAACAGGCGCAAGACTCCCTCCTGCATGCGGCCTTTCGGCAGCGCCAGGCGAATCGCGTCGGTGGTTATGTCTGATAAATTCGATTGTATCGTCATTTGCAGCTTCTAAATGAGGCCGGGACCATGTACCAAAGCTGCGAAAAACCGATTAGAAACAGCAGCGCCGGCACATTGGCCGGCGCTTGAAAAAACTTATGGAATAAGTTCAGCCATCACCAGCCGCGTGTTGGATGATGATGATGATGCATCGCGAACGATGCCGGCTGAGAAAAATTCCGTCGCATAGTATTTCTTCCTAACCCAACTCCTGAAAAGCAAGTTCCGTGTCAGCGAATTTTCTTTAAATACCCCCCCGGATTGAATGTCATCAGCAGCTTTTCCATTGAGCGATCGACTTCGAACTCTTTGTGCGTTCGCAAAAAATCGATAATTGCTTCGTTCGGGCCAGGGCCGGATTCGGGAAGCACCGGGTTGCCGTTGATATTCGTATCTTCGGCAATCACATAATTCCCGGCGGTCACGTGCGGCGCATATAGTTCCAACTCCCGCCGAACGTGAGCCATGCTGTGATCGGAATCGAGTATGACAAGAATGGAATCTTTTCCTTTGGCCTTCGAACTGACGCCGTGAACGATGGCTTCATCCGTCGAGGAACCATGCAAATAGGTAATGCGCGGATGCGTTGACCTGCCGGGATACTCCTCGATGTCGATTGTTATCACTTCACCGCGCTCATTCAAATCGCACATCGAAGCGAAGAAATGCGCCGTGCCGCCTTTGTAGGTTCCCGTCTCGATAATGAGGTCCGGCTTCGTTCGGAAAATAATTTCCTGATAGATCCAAAGATCGAGCGGGCATTTCAGGACTTGAGTTCCCTGCCACCACGTGTCGCTCCACGTTTTGCCGGCATTGTTCGAGTAGTAATAGAGCTTATGGAACTCGTCGAGCACGGTGCGCTCCCGGCCGCGGCTGATATAGAGCCGGTGGAGAAGCTGGCGCTGAGCGAGAAGCAGTTTGGATTTCAGAGTTCTGATCATCTGGCTGTATGAAAAAGTGCTCTCGATGTCATTCCCGCGAATGCGGGAATCCAGATCCCTCATTCCACCTTTCGGCCCCGGGCCTCGATTCCCGCCTTCGCGGGAATGACGTTACCGATGTTCGACAAAGGCTTCTTGCTTCGAGTTGCATCTGATTCTGCATGTTTTACCATATCCTGAATCGCCTGCTTCCCCCGGCGCGCGCGCGATTCCGGGGTTTGATAATAGAAAATTCCCCACAAATGTCCCCGGCGTTGTGCGACGGACATGCGTTTCCACCCGCTCCGCGCTTTCGGGTTGTTCGCGAACTCCACTTCCAAAATCGGCGGTGGATGGGCTTCTCCATCGCGCATTTCCATGAGGATCATCGCGATTCGCTCGGCGCGCCGGTGTTGTGCCCCAGGGCTTTTAGTGTTCGAGATAGAATCCGCCATGAATTTGCGCGTCGAATAGGTGAAAGATTCAAAATACTCGAGAAGGCCGTCCTCATCCTCCAATATTTCTGCGAGGATTCGCGGCGTCTCTACGGTTCGTTCCTCCGTATCCAGTTCCAGTTCGATGGAAACGATTTGCCCAAGCTCGGAAAGCCCAGCGCCCTTCTGGACTTGTTTGTTCAGCATAAGAAAATGCGGCTCGCCTTTGCGCGGAAATAGTGAGGTGCGCAGCGGGAATCCATTTACTTCGCCGCGCACCGGGACGCGCCCACTTTTGCCGAATGCCTTCTTGACATCGAAGGGAATTTCGACGCCGCGCCAGCCCAGGTTCTCGCTGCCGGCGCCGGCCAGTTTCACGATGGGCGCTTTGATTTTTTTTACCATTCCACCGCTGAATACATTATCGCAGCCACCAAAATTTCATTCTCGGATAAAACTGAAGCGCCGGAAGTGGGATGCGAACATACGCGAGCACACTCGTCAGCCCATCCCAGAACCACCCACGGATCGGAATGCCTCTTAAATTTATATCCGGCCCGAAATAAACATCGGTGTAAGGAATTCCCGTGGGCGGCGGCAACTGGTAGCCAAGTCCATTCGATGGCCTGAGTAAATTCTCCGCGCTGAAGCCGAAGGCGACGTTAAGCCACGGAGGCAACGGCGTCCAGCCATGGAGATCGAAGCAGAGCCAGTAATACTGGCTCTCGTAATCGTCCGTAATAGATTTATAAACCCCGGTTTTGTAGGCTTCCGAGGGCCAAATGCTCAGCTTGGCCTGGAACCGTTCCACAACGGGGAAATAGTATCGCAGGATCGGAAGCGATGAGCCGAGAATATCGCCGCCAAGATCGCCCGGAGAGAAGCCGTATTCCGGATCGTCGCCGTGCCGGGCATCCTCCATTTCGATGGCAAATCCTGCCGCAAAGGTAAGACCGGCGCCAAGCCAAACGGATGTTTGCTGCGAGAGTCCCGCCCGCTCATATCCATAACTCATGAGCGAGGAGCCCGCCATCGACCCGTAGAAATGTGAGAACTTATCGATGTGCATTGCATAGGGCGGATCGTTCGAAACGTGGAACGGAACTTCTCTCGCGTATTTCCAAAACGCTTCCTGATTCAAAACGATAATCGCCGAAATGAGCGATGCCGGAATTAGCGAAGCTGCAGCAACACCGAGCACGGTCGCGGAATCCGTCCGCGCCGGCTGTGCGCGCGTGAGGGTAACCGCGATGGGGAGTACAGCGAGAACGAGGACAGTCTTCCGCATCAATTGCGGATAACCAGCGAACCCTTGGCAATCGTGCCGCCGGAAAGCGAAGTAATGCCGTAGAAATAAATGCCGGCAGGCAGACTGCCGCGCTCGAGAACAAGCCCGTCCTGCGTTTGATGATACGCGATTGTTTGCCGGTTGCCGGAGGCATCGAACAGGGCGAGCCGCCCGGAAGGGCCTTCGAGCGTCGTTTCGCGCGAGAAGGGATTTGGATAATTTGCCAGTTGCGGACAGGAGGGAACGATATTTGCAACACCGGCGCCCCCGATTTCATTGAATGCACCCACCTGATTCTCCCACGGCCGAGCGGCGCTATCGAGCGGATCGACATATTCTACCAGTGGTACGGGTAACACGCCATTGGTCGCCATTAAAATGGCGCTCCGAAGTCCAGGGAAATTCGATACCGGATAGTAATCATAACCAATCACATTGCGAAAATGGAAGAACGCCGTATCCAGCGATTCGACGTTCGCCTCCGTATCAGGCGTAGTTGCATCGGAATTCGCGAAGCCGCTTATCTGTCCCGCGAAAATATTGTTGGCGATGAGCGCAGTAGCTCCCGGTTGAAGATGAAAAAGCGTAGTAGCCGCTCGGTCCGTCACTACCGTGTTGTTCACGAAATAGAATTCCGAATCGCCATTGATTATGCCTTCTCCACCATAATCAATTGTAACCGTATGATTCACATTCATCGGCCCCTTCTCGATTGCGTTCCCAATCACATAGCTTAAGCCGCCATTCGGAATATCGATCGAAAAGCTTCCATCGCCGGTTTGCCCGTCCACGATTTTGTTATAGAGAATATAATTCCTGCTGGCGCGCGTCTTGAGTTCGTGCCCTTGCACCGAGCCGTGGAAATAGCAGAATTTCACCGTCAGGCTTGCACAATGGCCGATATAGATATTATGCTCGTACCCGGCCGCGGAACCCGATTCAACACCATTATGATAAAATTCGCACGCCTCGATCAGGATATTGTTGGTAGTGTCGCTGCCGATGCCGGTAAGGATACCATCCTGGTTATCGTGGATATAGCATCGGCGTACGGTGAAGCCGTGGCCCTGCATGCGAATGCCCGCGCCATTATCGCCGTTGGCTTCGGAAATCGCTGCGCCGAAGAGTTTGAAGCCTTCCATGTAATCGTTATCGCCGTAAATAACAAAAATTCCCTTCTGCTGTGCGATGTTGCCGTTTGCATCGAAGCGCGCCATGCCATCGGGGCAGCGAAGGACGAGATTGCTCGCGTTCCAAACACTCACATCGCCCGTGTACGAGCCGGAATCGACGAGCACGGTATCCCCATTCGAAACAAGCGAAGCGACGGCGCTCGGAACTTTGTATTGCCGCGTTGCGCCGACGAGCCACGTTTTGGCCGAGGACGGAAGCGGCGAAAGGAGAAGAAAAAAAATAAGGGTGGCCTTCATCGATGAATCCGGTTTGGTTCAGGGTGCAATCACAAAGTTACCGCCGAACTGTTCTTTGCCGTCGGCGGCAGTAATGCGATAAAAATAAATTCCCGCCGGCAAATTCCCGCGCTCGAAGACGAGGCCGTTCTGATCCGGATGCGTTGCAGCCTCTATTCGGTTTCCACATTCGTTGGATAACTGGAGGGAACCAGAAATGCCGTTGGGCAAGGAAATCGTTGTTTGGGAACTGAAAGGATTTGGATAGTTTGTTATTTCAGGATACGTTACTTGTGGAGCGACTGAAAGCGCAAACTTATCTTCAAAGGCACCAATTTCATAATAATTATTTCTCGGCGTGCTATCTTCAGGATCGGCGTATTCCCAGATGGGTGCAAGTGTAAATCCGTCCACGTTGATCGGGTTCGAGGCCCTATCGAAACCGGGGAAGGACCTGAAATGATAATCGTAATTCAGTGGATCGGCAAAATGGAAGAACGCCGTGTCAGTACTCATTACGTTTCTGCCGGTATCCGTAAAACCGACGATGGGATGCGTAGTGCCTGCAAAAATATTATTCGAGACGTATGCGATCTTCGTTCCTGTTGCTATTTCAAATAAGGTTGTCGGATTGCGATCAGTCACAATAGTATTATAGACGAAATAAAAATCCGTGTCGGGATTTTTAAATCCCTCTTCGCCATATCCGATGACGGTGGAATTTTCCGTCATCGGTCCTTTTTCGATAATATTGCCCATCACAATGGCAAGGCCGCCCTGCGGAATATCGATCGAAAGGCTCGCATCGCTCACCGGCCCATCGACAATATAATTATAGAGAATATAGCTTCGGTTCGCGCGGCATTTCAGCTCGTGTCCCACCATTGCGTGATGGAAATAGCAGAACTCTATCGTGCAGCTGCTCGATTCACCGATGTAGATATTATGCTGCCAACCGCCATTCTCCGTTCCCTCGACGCCATTAGAATCGAAGATGCAGGATTCGATTAGTATGTTGTCGTTCGCCGTATCGTTGCCGGTCAGAATGCCTTCCTGATTGCTATGAAAGTAGCAGCGGCGGCACGTAAAGCCATCGCCCTGCACGCGGATGCCCGCACCGTTATTGCCATCGTTGAAAGAAATCGCCGCGCCGTAAAATTCGAAGCCTTCCACGTAGGTATTATTCCCGTACATCACCCAAATGCCCTTCGTGTCCGCGATGTTTCCCGCAGCATCGAACCGCGCCATGCCATCCGGACATCGCAAAACCAGATTGCTTTTCGACCACGTGGCCACATCGCCAATGTACAGGCCGGAGTCGATGAGCACGGTATCGCCATCGGAGACGAGCGAGGCGACCGCGCTCGGTGCGGTGTTTGGATGCGTGGGGCCGACGAGCCAGGTTTTGGCCGTTGCCGATATCGGTACAAGGCAGAGAAGCAGGATTGAAGGATACTTCATATTTTCAATAACAACCGAATCATGGAAAACTCACCGATTCTTTCCAATTCGTGTCGGATGATAGCTCCGTCAGAGCCAGCTCGATTGCAGAACCAAGAAGACAAAAAAATAAAGCTCCGTTGGGAGCGACCGAGGGCCGCTCCTAACGGAGCTTAAAATTCCCATTACATTCGCGATTCTACAAACGAGCCAAGGCTACCCCGTTGTCATTCGCGATTCCTGTCCTGAATTACGCAGCAACGCTCTGTCGTTTTTCGATGGACGCCGGAAGCACTTCGTCGAGTTTTTGCTTCCAGCCGCCGGAGAGCGCGTTAAAGATTTGCTCATCCTTCTCGCTGTCAAAGCCGGAATGTTCGAGGAGAAGCTTCGTCCCACCGCTCGCTGCTTCGAGCGACCAGGTGACAATGGTATCGGCTCCGCCCAGATCAGCCCCCGCCTTCTGAATGGGATCCAACGTCCAGGTATAGGAAAGCTTGCTCGGTCGCTTCACTTCCAGGACTTTGCAGTCGATGATGACCCGTTTGCCGTCCATGACGTAGCTAAATTGGAAGACGTGTCCGATGCGTGGCTCGAAGTTATTCTTCATAAGCCATTCGCCGAGCGACTCGGCATCCGTAAGCGCGTTCCAAACTTCGTCCACGCTGTATGGATATTGTTTTTCTATCGTAATCGTTTCTTGCATAGTGTATTTTGGTTTTAAATAAATGAGCGGATGTTAAAATTTATCTGGAAGCCCTTTGTCCTTCGTAAGAAATTGAAAGAGGCTTTGTTGAATGTAATCGCTCCAGCCTTTTTCGCAGTCGTTGTAGCATTCCATTCCTGGAACTAAGCCCAGGTGTGTGAAATGGATTTGCGTTACCTCGCCGTTGCCGGCGATATCCCAGACGATGCTAGTGTCCTTCCATTCTTTTTTGTCATGGATCCAGTGCAGATTGCAATCCGTAACATGCCACACAATTTTTTTATCTGGTATGACTTCCGCTATTTTAAAGGTGACCCAAGTGTTGCCGGCATGATAGGTAAAAACATCTCCCTGCTTCCGAGAGATGCCCTCGATATTTCTTCCCCACCATTCGGAGACGCGGCTGATTTTTTCGGTTGCTTCCGCGGGAGTTATGCCGGCTTTGATGCTGTATATGAGATCTTTTTGCCTTGCCGTGAGAACTCCTAAGTTTTGGTGTTTTTCAATGGTAGTCTTCTCTTGCATATTGTGACTTTGGTTTGTGTGAAAATGATCGTTATTTCTTCGATCTCGAAGCAGGATCGCTCATGGAATGATTGCTCATTGCATGCCCTCTCCTGCCCGCCGCGCGATCGAGGTGCTCTCCCAGCGCGGCGAGTTTTTGTTCCCAAAATGCTTCATAGTGTTTCACCCAGTCCGATATTTCCTTGAGCGGCTTCGGATTGAGTGCATAAATTCGTTCGCGTCCCGCGCGGCGTTGGCGCACCAGGCCCACATCGCGCAGGACTTTCAAATGCTGCGACAGCGCCGGCTGCGACAGCCGGACGCGCGCATGGAGCTCGCGAACGGGCTGTTCCCCACTCGCCAGCAGATCGAGCAGGACCCGCCGGTTCGGATCCGCGATAGCCATGTAAATACTCGGTGTTGCAAACGGACGACTCATAATGTATAAGTTATAACTGATGGATCTGACCTTCCGTTCCACTCTCGATTTAATTATGTTTTCGTCATTCTAAAAAGAAGCTCTTTAGGCCATTCCGGCAATCTTACTTCTTTCTCAGCCAACGCTTTCTTTCCAGGAAAAGCCAGCTCGTCGGGCTAATGTTGGTTGGGAAGGAGGGTATGATAGCACGAGAAATTCTGATATTCCTGATCGTTTTCGCAGCCGGCCTTCTCGTCATTACGTTCGTCGGCATCATTTGGATGACCGCCATCTGGGAAAAGATTGGGCGGCAGTACCGAGAGAATCGAACACGCCGCGCCCTCGAAAAACGAGGTGTGAACATCCCATAATCGAACGGAATAGAAATTGCTCACTGCATTTGCCCACGTATTCTTGCAGAATTGCGTGGCCATTCCGAAGGCGTTAGGGCATTTTTCCAATCTATTTTTTCAACGGTCTGAAATCCGATTTTACATAATGGAATCCATGCAATCCGAACTCGACCTTACAGCCGAAAATATATCAGAATTTTGCCGCCGCTGGCGCGTGGATGAGCTATCGCTCGATCGTGACCAGACAGTGGATTTGCCGGCGGCCGATCCGCATCTTAGCGTGCGTTTCGAGCCGGAGGCGGAATGGTCCTTCGCAGAGCGGCTTCGGATGCAGCGGGAATTCCAGCTTCTCTCGGGTAGGGAAGTGCGTTTCCGAAGGGCGCCCTACCGGCGGCGCAATCGTTTTTCGCGCCTGCTTTTCGACTCGTGAAGGCTACAACCATTTTCCGCGGTAAGCCCGCTGCCGAGATGCTTCATGGCCCGCGGTGACTCCTAGAGCCACGCCCGCGCTTGCCAAATGGTTGCGGCAAATTACTCTTCCGTGTTGACCGAAGCGATTGCTCATCTCCATTACAGATTCGCCACGTATAAAAAACACTGCGGCCTCACCGGATTGCTCCGATGAGGCCAACAGTGTCTTTTCTCTCACCTTGACTTTAGATACAAACGGCCTAAATGGAACCCGCCTACATCTATAAGTCTCACACTTTGCTTCTTGTAAAAAAATACAACCGCACGATTCATGCCGAAGTTCCGCCTGTTTCCAAATTATTTATTTTCTTCGGGGCAGGCGTCTTTCAGCAAATATCGAAGGGCTTTCGACCCGTATGGTTCTCGCCCCGCGGGGCGGCGTCCGGGCGTCGGCGACCCGTGGAGTTCAATGGTTTGCGTTACGCTCGCGCAGTGCCCGCTGGCGTGCTTCGAGCTTGCGAAGGCAATGCTCGCGCTTCATCTCATCGGCATGGCGCGCCACGATTTGCTGACGCTCCGCCGGATCGATCCGCAATGGCTCCATACGCTCGACTGGAACCCCAGGCGATGAAACTATCGGGGCGGAAACCGCCGGCCTGGCGACACCCGGCCCCGAGACCGCCGGTGCCGAGACCGGAGTGAATGGCCGCGGATCGACATGAACAATCCTCGGCGCGGGGCCGCGATGCTGATCGGGAACAACAAACGTTCCCGAAACCACCACCGCTCCCGGAATCGGCGGACCCTGACGCGGACGTGCCGCTAACGAATGACTCATGAGTGAAGCAGACGCCAGAAGAAGTGCGCCGCTCATCGCGAAGGTAAAAGCTGCTTCGAATACGCGGGAACGGGATGATGAATCATCCGAGGTTCCCACGGTTGCCCGGTTTAACACGGAAGTACTATAAAAAGAATCATGCAAAAAAACGTAAGTGATTGCGTGGGTCTTTGGTGCAGAAGCGTTCTCTGCATCGGCTAACTATTACCGCGCACGAGGAATTCCTGTTTTTCCGAGTCTTAAACCGAATTAACCCGCCGCGGCGGGTCGGAACGTGGAAATAAAAAGCCTAATTCATCGACGGCATCGTGATCGTAAATCGGGTACCGCGGCCGAGCTCGCTTTCGACGCCGATTGTTCCGCCGTGGGCTTCGACGATGGATTTGACGATGGCGAGCCCGAGGCCAAGAGAACGTTCGCCATCGCCGTGGGGGCCGGTCCGGGCTTCATCGGTTCGGTAAAATCTTCGGAAGACTTTTGGTAACTCTTCCTTCGCAATCCCAATGCCGGTATCGGACACGCCGAAGTGGACTTGATGGCCCTCGCCATTCAGGAACAGCGTAACCTTGCCACCGGCCGGCGTATATTTGAGCGCGTTATCGACCAGATTCATTACTACCTGGTATAAGCGCGTGGCATCGGCCGAAACCTCTTTCGACTTAGCGTGCTCATCGAGACGGCCGCGAAGGGTGAGGCCGCGTTCTTCAGCCAGGATCTCGGCGTCTTCGCAGAGGGAATTTAAATAATCGTAAATCTTGATCGTTTCCTTGGCAAGCGGCAAACGGCGGTCGTCCGCGCGGGAAAGCATGAGCAGGCCTTCGACAATGCGCTGCATTCGATCAACTTCCTCCATAATGCTTGCCAGGACTTCCCTGGATTCTTCGGGTTCCAAAGCTTGCGCGGCATCCAGATGGCGTTCGGCCTGCTCTATTTCGCCCTTCATAATCGCGAGCGGCGTTTTCAGCTCGTGCGATGCGTCGGAAGTAAATTGTGTGACCTGCTGGAAGGAACTTTCGAGGCGGGTGAACATGAGATTCAGCGTGCCGATGAGTTGGACGAGTTCCCGGTCCGTTTTGCCGGGGAGATCGATGCGCTGTGAAAGATTCTTCGCGGTAATCTCCCGAGCCTGATCGGCGATCCGCTCCATCGGCTTGAGAGCCTTTCGGGCGAACCAGAGTCCGCCGAAAATCGAAATCGCCAGCGCCAGCGGAATACCGATATAGAACGAGGATCGGACGCTTCGAAGGCTCTGCTCGATATCCGTCACCGGATAGCCCACATATACATCGAATCGGGCGTTATGCGCCCGAGCGACACGCACGTGCTCCTTCCGAATCGTGACTGTATGATAGGCCGACGTTGTATCGGACTCGGTGTGCAAATGCGCGCCGCGCACCAGCCGCATCAGCGTATCGGATCCAAGATTGGGCGTTCGGAAGAAGGATTCCTCGTGCCGCCGGCCCGTGCTATCCTCCGCGATTGCATAGATTTCGACGAGATTATTTCGTCGGCTGGAAACCGACCGCTCGACGATGGCGTCGAGCGGATCGACCGTTTTGCCCGTCGAATCGACAAAGGAAAGTTCTGTTATGACCTGATCAATGATCTCGTTGACGACGCGGTCCGCCAGTGCGGGTCCTTTCAGCGTATCGGGAACTCGGCGCAGCGCCTGGTCAATCAAATCCCGGAGCGAATTGGCTTCATGGGCCTCGCCGTGTTGGACGATCATCTGCGGATTGGCTTCCGGCGGAAGCGTAGCGATGAGGGTCAGCGTAATTTTCGCATCGTCTATAAGGGAGGCATCCAGTGCCTGGAAGAGTGACTGCCGGATTTTGTAATATTGGAACAGTCCAATTGCGCCAATCGTGAGCACGACCAGCACGGAGTACCATATGGTGAGCCGAAGCCTGAGCATCCAATTACTAACAACAGCAGAATGAATTCAGAGTGCCATAAATAAGAATTTAGAGAGGCCGTGTGTAGGCCCCGGCTCCAGCTTGTCCAGCACCCGATGTGGCTGCCAACCCGCCGGGACGAGCGGGAGCTTGTCCTTGCGCGTCGGGATAAAGAGTTGTACCTTGGGTGTTGTAGCGCCCGCTCATGCACCTGAACATTGCTGAATTTGACGCCATTCTTTTCGGCGGAGCGCTGCTGGCCGGTTTTCTGGGCTCACTCACCGGCCTGGGCGGTGGCATCGTTATCGTTCCCCTTCTCACGCTGGGCTTTGGTGTTAATATTCGCTACGCGATCGGCGCCTCGCTCATAAGCGTGATCGCTACCTCGTCGGGTGCGGCTTCGGCGTATGTGAAAGAGGGCTATTCGAATATCCGCATCGGCATGTTCCTCGAAATAGCGACGACGATTGGCGCGCTGATTGGCGCGTTTCTCGCCGGGATTCTTTCGCCGGACATTATCGCCATTATTTTCGGAGTAATGCTCTTGTACTCTGCTTGGATGTCCAGCCGGCCGCGCCTGGAGCATCACCCGGAACATACCTCGGATCCGATCGCGCGAAAACTCAAGCTGCCGTCGGAATATCCCTACGAGGGACGGATGGTGAAATATGGCGTCCATAATGTCGCGGGCGGGTTTAGCATATCGGCGTTTGCCGGAATCATGTCGGGCCTCCTTGGGATTGGCGGCGGGGCCGTGAAAGTCGTCGCGATGGATCATGCGATGAAGCTTCCGTTCAAAGTTTCGACGACCACAAGCAATTTTATGATCGGCGTGACGGCGGCGGCGAGCGCGGGAATTTATTTGAGCCGGGGTTATATCGATCCTGTTCTGGCATTGCCGGTCGTACTCGGCGTGCTCGGCGGCTCGCTCGTGGGCGTAAAAGTTCTCGGACGTTCCGATCCAAAAACGCTCCGAAGGATTTTTGCAGTCGTGATTTTTATCTTGGCACTGGAGATGATTTACAATGGCGCGACCGGGAACATTTGACGCGACCGAAACTCGCGAGTACCACAAGATCGAGCTTTTCATCGGCAACCTGCTGCGCATCTGCGTGATTGC
Organism: uncultured Bacteroidota bacterium; assembly: GCA_963702215.1. Classification (GTDB taxonomy): domain Bacteria; phylum Bacteroidota; class Ignavibacteria; order Palsa-1295; family Palsa-1295; genus PALSA-1295. Next base: position 1,690,833 of record OY969726.1, on the reverse strand, counting down.
GACCATCGTTGTCGTGGTGTTTGGTGCTGGCGTGTATATGCCCTCGGCGTATTTGCTGCATCCCTCATATCAAAAATTTGTGAGTGAACCGGCCATCTTTCGTTCCGTTTGGGGAATTCTCGGCGCAGCAGTGTCAGGCGACGGAAAGGCCATCATCCAAACCGGAATGCTTCTGCTTATTCTCACGCCCATCCTGCGCGTTGCCGTCTCCGTCTTCGCGTTCCTCTTTGAGAAGGACTATATGTACGTGGTTCTCACGCTCGTCGTGCTCGGCATTCTGATTTTTTCGCTGGCCGGCGGGGCGTAGCGTAGCTCCGCGATGCTCACAGTCCCATAATCGAAAGCTCGCTGATGATCGCGGAGACTTCGGGGTGCTTCATCAATTCGTCATAGAGCCAGCTCGATTCGAGCTTGGTGGCTTTCAAATGCCGTTCAAGGGCGGCTTTATCCCGATGAATGGCAGCCTCGCGAATGTCGAGAACGCGCTCCTCCTCTTCGGTAAATCGCTCCCCAAGTTTTTTTTCGAGCGAGCCAAACGCCCCGCTGACACGCTTGGCGTGCTCCTCATCATTCTCGTTGTTGTGATCTGAAAATACTTCCTGGTCGCCCATATTCGTTCATGGATAAGTGCTAAGTTGAAGTTGGAACAAAATAAATTCTTATTCGGAGCCACACCGACCGGTGTTAATTATTCAGTGAAGTGGCATTGAGATTGTGTGAAATCCTGTTACGATACGCAAATTAGCATCCGGGGAATATCGCCTCTATTCCAGAAAAAGGAATCCGAAAACAGGCAAGCGGCGAAATTTGGGAACATTCAAAACGGAGCGAGCCGCCAAAAAGCACGAGCGGGAGGTGCAATATTTCAAGCGGCATGCGTAGAGCGTGTATGAGGCTGAATGTTGATTCGAGCGAAACGTCAGGAGCTGACTCTTCCTTTTCGTAATTTTGTGTAATGTCATTCCTCGAATCGCTATTTTCTTTAGACGGCAAAACCGCAATCGTCACTGGCGGTTCGCGCGGGCTCGGGCGCGCCGGCGCGCTCGCGTTGGCCGCGTCTGGTGCAAACGTCGTGCTCGTCGGACGCGAAGAGGCGGCGCTGAACGAGGTGAAGCAATCCATCGATGCTAATCGGACAAAGCAGAGTGAGCAGTCCATCATTGCGGTTGCCGATGTCAAAGACCCGGCGAAGATGATGGAGGTTATCTCCACGACGCTTCAGCGATTCCGAACGATAGACATTCTTCTGAATAACGCCGGAATCATTCGCCGCGCACCAGCCACCGATTTCACCGCACACGATTGGTATGACGTGATCGATACGAACTTGAACGCCGTTTTTAGTTGGGCGCAAGCCGTGGGCAAAGTGATGATCGAGCAAGGCAGCGGAAAGATCATCAATATGGCTTCTCTGCTTTCGTTCCAGGGAGGGGTGAATGTTGCAGCTTATACGGCGGCGAAAGGCGGCGTCGCGCAGCTAACGAAAGCGCTATCGAACGAATGGGCAAAATATGGAGTGCAAGTGAATGCCATTGCCCCCGGATACATCGAAACGAATGCGACGGCCGCGCTTCGTGCGGACACCAAGCGCAAAGAGCAAATTCTTTCCCGTATTCCCGCCGGGCGCTGGGGCGAGCCGGAAGATATACAGGGAGCGATTCTGTATCTTGCCTCCGCCGCTTCGGATTACGTGAGCGGGCACGTGCTCGTAGTCGATGGGGGGTGGCTGGCCTATTAATCCTGAACTATGATTTATGTGATTGCTTTGATTCGGATGATTGTTTACCAATAAAGATGTTAGAAATCCAATCAATCGTTATTACATGAATCAGGAAAATCAGGGGTGGCTTTTTCGCAACACGGCCGCCAAAAAGGGCCGTAATATTTCTATTACACCGGAGAACTCCGCATTCAAAGCGATCCGTGCCGGGCGAATCATTCTCGATAAATCCGTTCCCAATGCGTCTGGCCAAAACGCGGGCCGCGAGACGATGCTCTTCTGCCTGCACGGAACCGGGCGTGTGCAGGTGGGAACGGAAACATTCGAGCTTCAAAGGTTCGATGGGGTCTATGTTCGGCGCGGCGAGGCGTTTAGAATCGCAACTGAGGACTTTCTGGACCTCGTGGAAGCCTCCGCTCCAACTGATCGGTCCCATCCAACCGATTATGTGAACTTCGAGAGTGAGGTGAAAAGCAATGATGCGCTCACGCTCCGCGTCGGGCACGAACCATATTACCGCGATATTTACAAAGTGCTCGCCGAGAATGTGGAAGGTTCGCGGCTTCTAATGGGCACCACGATGTCAAAGCCCGGCAACTGGACGAGTTGGCCACCGCACGAACATGCCGCAACGCGGGAGGAACTCTATCTTTTCTTCGATATGCCGCGTCCAGGATTCGGAACGCAATTTATTTATTCGGATTTGGAACACCCGGAATTTGTCCAGCCCGTGTATGAGGACGATGCCGTTACAATCGTAAAAGGTTACCACCCCAACGTCGCCGCGCCGGGCTACCCGATTAACTTCTGCTGGGTGCTTTGTTCGCTCGAAGATGACACGTGGCGCACGCTTGCAGGCGTGAATGTGCAGACTGGTTTCGAACAGATGCCCACTGGTCTCCGCTGATGCCTATTTCTAATCCAGTCGAACTCGGCAGCTTCGAGCATTTTTTTACTCCGCTCGTTTCGGATGTGATGGACCGCCTCGGAATTCCATCGCATGTCTTGCCGCGAGAGATTCAATCCGTTCCTTTCGATCCCAGCTTAAAAGTGGTGGGACGGGCGTTCCCATGCCGGGTTGTGCCCACGACAGAGTACGTCGAAATCGACAGACTCCTCGAAATGGTGGATTCTATCTCAGCCAATGCATTTGTTGCGGTCGCTGCCGATCGCGATATCGATGCAGCGCTCTGGGGCGGCCTCATGTCCACACGGGCGAAGGCGCGTGGCGCAGTCGGTGCACTTGTAAATGGCGGCATCCGAGATTTCGAGCAAATCGCGAATTTGGGGTTCCCGGTTTTCGGGGCGTACCGGTGCATCAAGGATATCCGGCGACGCGGATATATGGCGGAATATAATACCACCCTCCAAATCGGCGGTGTAACCATCAAGCCGAACGATATTATTTTTGGAGACGCGAATGGAGTCATCGTCATTCCGAGCGTACATTTTGAAATGATTTATGCGGAGCTGATGAAATCCATCGAAGGCGAACACAAAACCGCGGCCGGCCTTGCTGCAGGGCGTGAAGCCCGGGAGCTATTTTCGAAATTCGAAACGTTCTAATCCCTTCTATGAAGAAAGAGACTACCATTCAGCGAATTCTGGAGGAGCGCGTCTTCGCCGTGCTGCGATTGAAACGAACCGAGAAGATCGAACTGGTGATTGAAGCGTTGCTGCGCGGCGGGATCAAAACGATCGAGATCACGATGAACTCGCGCGCCGCCAGTGAAGCGATCCATCGCATCGCAAAGGATTTTCCCGCGGTGCTCGTCGGCGCCGGAACCGTAATCGGCGTAGAAGCGGCAACGAAAGCTGTTGAAAGCGGCGCGAAGTTTCTTGTTAGCCCCGTTACCGATCTTGATATGCTCGCCGTGGCCGATGCCGCCGATGTTGCTTCGATGGCCGGCGCGCTCACTCCGACCGAAGCATGGCAGGCATCCGCCGCCGGTTCCGATTTCGTGAAACTCTTTCCGCTCGCCGGGCTCGGCCCGCAATACATCCGCGCGCTGCGCGGCCCGTTCCCGGATATTCGTTTCGTTCCAACCAACGGCGTGACCGTCGAAAACGTCGGAGAGTGGTTCGAGGCCGGCGCCTCCGCAACCGGAGTGGGAACGCCGCTGATTACCGATCGCGATATTGAAGCCGGAGATTTCTCCGTTATCGAAAATCGCGCGCGCCAAATTGTCTCAAATGCCAGAAAGAAGTAAGCGTCAAGGGCACAGGGCAAAGCGCACCGGGATACAAAAGGGAGGGAATTCTTCCCTTCAGCCTTTATCCCTAATTCGCACAGTGAGCGAGTCCTTCGTTGCACGTCATCGCCCGGAATCGCAATCGACGGATTGGGGGCAATCGCTCGCGATATACGGCTTGCTACGCGGCTTGGAGATCGACAATAATCCGAAGGTGCGCGACCATCTTCGAAGATGGCTGGCCTTTCATTTGGCGGAGGGTGTCCCCGTGAACTATTTTTGCGGCTCGTGGAGCTTCGGATTGCTCTATCCCGATGTCATCCGCGAGTTCCCGGAGTTCCAAATGCAACTTCTCGGCACCGCGCGCGGGATTTACGATTTTATTCGCGATAAGGCTTTGCGCAATGGTGAGGGGATCTTGTTGCACAATGTCGATTTGCCAAATATTTATATTGACACGGTCTATTATTCTGCCGTGGTGCTTTCGAAGCTCGGGCCTGTCCTGGGCATCCCGTGGGAAGATGAAGCGGTGAAGCAAATCGTTCTCCATTTGGAACGATTGCAGGATGGCGAGAAGCCATTTTTTATTCATTGCGAAGAAAATCATGGAGGGGCAAGATCGGAGGGAAGCTGGGCACGCGGCAATGGATGGGTCATGATGACCCTGGCCGAGATTCTGCCATTGTTAGATCGGAAGACTTCCCTCTACAAGAATTTGCTTGCCATTTTCGAGCGGCTGGCCGGAGCCATTGCCGGCGAGCAAACCACCCAGGGCCTATGGCGTACCATTCTCGATGATAGTTCCAGTTATGAAGAGGTTTCGGCTTCCGCGATGTTCGTTTTTGCGTTTCAAAAGGCGCAGAATTTGGGAGTGATTCAACACAGAGGGCCAATGAACCTTGTTACGCTGGGTGCGCGCGCATTGGCGTCGAGGGTGGATTCTGAGGGGAGCGTAACGGGCGTCTCCGAAGGCACATGGCCGGGCACGGTGGAGTATTACAAATCGCTTTCGACCGGCGAGTGGTGGTGGGGAACCGGCGCGTTTCTGCTTGCGATGGCGGAACTGGCAAAGCAATAGCCCGTATCCTTTGCATTGATGCTGTCTCGCCGCAACCGATACTTACTCGCCACGCTTTCCGGTGCATTGCTGGGGCTCGCTTTTCCGCCAACCGGACTCGCGGGCGGTCTGTTCGCGTTCGTCGCGCTCGTTCCGTTGCTTTTCGCGCTCGAAGATGGCACTCGGCTTCGTCAGGCGTTTTGGATTTGCTGGATCGCAATGTTCGTCCTCGGTATCGTTGCGAATTTTTGGGTAGGCGGATGGAAGGCTTCGGGCCAGGTCGATCCCTTCCTGATGGTAGGCGGGGTGCTGCTGGCGGTCGTGCATCCATTTTTTTTGGTCGTGCCATGGCTGCTCTATGATGTCGTCCGCAGGCGTGTGGGAAGGAATGCTGCGCTCTATTCGCTCCCGATTTTTCAGGCGGGGTTCGAATACGCGCATTCGTTCGGCGACCTCGCATATCCGTGGCTTAATCTCTACAACACGCAAACGTACAATCTCCCGTATGTTCAGTTTATCGAATTCAGCGGGCCGTATTTGCTTTCGATCCTTATCGTGCTGGTGAATGTCGAGGTTTTTCAGATTCTTACGCGGTTGGTGAAGGGGCAAAACGGACGGCACGAAATCAAAGGCCATCTGGTAACTTTAATCATTTTGGTGGCTGCGCCGCTGTTATATGGTATTCCCGCCATGCACGAGCATGAAGCTTCGCGCGCCTCGCTTCGGGTGACGATCGTGCAGCCCAACATCGATCCATGGGCGAAATGGTATAACGATGCCCGGCGTACGCTCGATACCAACTTCGATGCCACCCGCAATGCACTCGCCGTGTGCCACGATTCCACCGATCTCGTCCTCTGGCCGGAAACAGCGATTACATTTTACATTACGTCCCCGGCGGAATCCTACGAGCTCGGGGAATTGTACAATTTTCTGGGGCATATCGATCATCCCTTGCTCACCGGGTTCCCGGATCGGAAAACGTATGTTGCCGGAGAGGACACCATTCCTCCCCATGCACATTATGCTGGCGTGGACGGTGTGTATTCCAAAAGTTGGAACGCCGCCATGCTGATTCACGAAGATTCGAATGGCCGGATGCACCGCGAGGTTTATCACAAGCAAAAGCTTGTGCCACTTGGCGAGCATATTCCCTTCAACGAATACTTCCCGTTCCTCGATAAATGGTTCGAATGGAACGTGGGAATCGGAAGCTGGAACTTCGGGCGCGGCTACGAGCCCCTCGCATTACCGCTGCCCTCCGAACGCGATACCTTACGCATAACGCCGACCATTTGCTACGAATCCATCTATCCAAGCTTTGTGCGCCATTTCGTCGAGCGCGGGGCGAACATGCTTGCCATTATCACGAACGATGGCTGGTGGGGCAAGAGACCGGGGCCGTATCAGCATGAACAATTCGCCACGCTGCGCGCCATCGAGGACCGGCGCTGGATCGTCCGCTGCGCAAACACCGGCATCTCCGCCTTCTTCGACGACCGAGGCCAAACGATAAAGTCTTTGCCAATCTTTGTTTCGGGTTCCATCACGGAACGGGTCCCACTCATCGAGCGAAAGACATTGTACGTTCGATTGGGCGATTACATTGCGATTCCAGCCATGTTCTACGGCATCCTCGCGCTCCTCTGGGGAATCGGGAACTGGCTTGCGCTGCGTATCCGAAAGCGCCGCGCCGCCGCGCCTCGGTCCGAGAGATCGGGAAGTGCCGTAACGTGAGAGGTAATCTTTGTCGCATCGTGGGACATTCTTTCCGCTCTCCGCGTTTAGCCCGCCGAAATGGAACTTCTCGAAAAACTGCGGCAAGTGCATCTGAAATTCGAAGGAATCGAGCGGGAGCTGGAAAATCCCGCCGTGGCCTCCGATTTGGAGAAGCTGCGCGCGCTTTCGAAAGAGCGGCGGTTGCTCGAACCCATCGAGGTTGCATTCCATCGATATGAGCGGCTCACCCGAAACATCGAAGGCGCGCGCGAGGTGCTCCGCGAAACGCACGATCCCGAAATGCGCGAGTTGGCCGAAGAAGAATTGCACTCTCTCGAAGCCGAACTCGTAAAGGCCGAAGAAGAAGTAAAGATCCTGCTCATTCCTGCCGATCCGAACGACTCGCGCGATAGCATCATTGAAATTCGCGCCGGCACGGGCGGCGATGAAGCCGCGATCTTCGCCGGCGATCTTTTCCGCATGTATTCGCGCTTTGCCGAGCGCGAAGGCTGGAAGCTCGAAGTAATCGAAGTGAACGAGGGGACGATCGGCGGCTACAAAGAAGTCTCGTTTTCGCTTTCCGGAACGGATGTGTACGCCAAGATGAAATTCGAATCCGGCGTACACCGCGTGCAGCGCGTGCCGCAAACGGAAACGCAGGGCCGCGTACATACCAGCGCCGCTTCCGTCGCGGTGCTCCCGGAAGTGGAGGATGTCGATGTCAATATCAATCCCAACGATATTCGCGTCGATATATTTCGTTCCGGCGGCAAAGGCGGACAGAATGTCAATAAAGTCGAAACGGCGGTGCGGCTCACGCATATCCCGACGGGCATTGTCGTAAGCTGCCAGGAAGAGCGGTCGCAGCTCAAAAATCGCAACAAAGCGATGAAGGTGCTTCGGGCGCGCATTTATGAGAAGGCCCGCAGCGAGGCGGACGCAAAATATTCCGCCGAACGCCGCTCCATGATTGGTTCCGGCGACCGCTCCGAGAAAATTCGCACCTATAACTTCCCGCAAAACCGGATGACGGATCACCGTATCAATCTCACCCTCTATAATCTCGCCGAAATCATGGAAGGCGATTTGGATGGGGTCATCGAAGCCCTGCGTGTTGCCGACCGGGCGGAGAAGCTGGCGGCGGCATAGCACTTTTGTTGCCGGTGTTGGGAACTCATCCATGAATCAATGCTGCCTTTAAGAAAAGCGAGGTAGCTACTTTTGTTGTGTGTGTGAGTTCATAATTCATAGAAAACTATCCGAATCGTCTCAAATCGCCACTTTTTGAAATTGCTTCATGAATCGGCTCTAAAATCGCTCTCAATTCCCCAGTTGATCGAGCTCCGAATAGAGCCGCTGAACCCACGCCGACCGCTCCCATTCATTGAGGATTGGCCAGACCGATTTTGTGAAGGCGCTGAGCATCCCGAGCGTCCCACGGCCGCCCATATAAGGTAGCAGCCGGCGCATCTCGTGCGAGAAAATGAAGATCGAAACGCCCGTGCGGTGCCGCAGATCCAGTAACCCGCGCGCGATTTCACGCCGGCGGCGATCCGAGAACCCCGCGTATTCGAGCGAGTTCAGGATGACGATTTCCGCGCCGGTGCGCTCGATGTCCCGCGCGAGCGTCTCCGGCGTGAGCGTGGAAGTCGGGCAGTCGATCACGCGAAGATTTTCGGGCGAGGGAAGATCGACCGTATCGCTAAAATCCGCCGCGGACGCTTTCGGAAGATAACGCTGGAAGATATACGGAACTTTTATATCCAACAAATGCAGCGCCTGAACGAACCCGCTCGTCAGCAGCTCCGCGCTCGCGTAGGTATTGAAGAGGAGCACGTTCCGTTCCGGGAACTTGAGGGCGAGCTTGAGCGCCACGGCGCTCGCGATCTCCACCGACCGTTTCAGTTCCCGGCACAGGACGATCGTTAGTTCTCCGCGATACCCGTGGAACGATTGCATCCCGTTCACGAACGTAATCAGCTTCTCCGGTTCCCGCGCCGCCCGCGCCTCCGCTATTTGGAATACCTCCGCGATCCGTAATGGCTCCGCCAGCTTCCCGATCTGCGCTTCTTGTCCTTCTTGTTTCATGGTTTGGCCTCTCTTGTAGGGTTAGTGTAAGTCAATTTTATAGGCAGGTGCCTATAAGCGTACCGACAATATAACCCATAAAAGGCAAAAATGTTACAAGAACATTATGGAAAAATAGGATTCCGAGGGCAAACAGGTGCCCAGCGGTTTGTAGCGGCGCGGTTCCCGCGCCTAAAATGCCGAAGGAAAAATCAGCTCCGCACAAACTCGGTAAGTGCCCGGTATTCGCCCCGATCGGCCGCATGAAGTGCCGCAATGTATCGGGCACGAGTCTCATTCATCGTTGTGAGCGATTCGCTTCCCCATGTGAACGGTTCCTGACCGTATTGGATAAGGAGTAAGTCCGTGAGTTCGCGGGCATGGCGTCCGTTCCCGTTGTTGAAATAATGGACCGTTACGATGCGGTGATGGAATTCCGCGCCGAGCCGGTCCCACTCACTGCGGGCAGTAGGCGGCGAATGTTCCAGTCTATATCGGAAGTCTGCAAGTATCATTTCGATCTCGGCCGGGATCGAATAGTAATGCGAGAATTTCTCATTCTGTAGTTCCTTCGATCGGCGTTGGCCTGCCCACTTCCAGACGTCGCCAAACATCCGCTTATGTAATCGCTCCATAAAGGCGGCGCTCAAAAGATCCCGATGTTTGCGCCCGCTCCGTGACCACACGCGTGAGCGCAGAATATTCTCAAATTCCACTTCGTTCAACTGCGCCTGGTTCGTTACGTTGGGCGGAATGAGATCGCGTTCGTCATTCGGATCGATCGGCGTCGCACCATCGGAATACACATAGTTCATCGCGCCCACCTCCAGAGCAGACGGGGTTTCCGTTCCAGTTCCTGTATTAGCTCCGAGCGCGAATGCTCCGCAAGCGAACTGGGAACGGTTTGATCTTCGAGGCTCATCGTTTGCGCGGCACCGGCCATCATGCTCTCTGCCGCTCGTTCCGCCGCCGCATGCAGCGTTTCCTCCAGCGGACGACGGGGGACAATCGCATAGAGGAGGTCGCATCCCAGGTCATTGGCGGCGCTTCGGAGTGAGGCGAGCGTGATCGTTCCTTCGGCTTCGCGCGTTTCGGTTGTCCTTACGGCTTCCGCGGTTTTGCCGCCTCTCGCAGCCAAAACGGCGAGTGGTATCCCCAACGCGCTACGAATGGCGTGCAGCCACCCTCGTGGCGGAACGGTAAAATCCATGCTTTTCCGAATTGCGGAAAACTCTTCCTCTAATTGCCGCCTCTGGGTGTGCCTGTTCATCTTAAAATCAACCTATGTATTGCTTTAATAGTTCTTGTAGTCAAACGATAGATTGATTCTTAAATGTTATTATTCAATGTATTGATTGATTATCATTAATGCAACTCTAACTACTCAATTTCTACCTATATCTCGGCCCGGAGATGGGTTGAAACCGTTAATCCTGGCCATAGGCTTGGCCGTTTTGGTTTGCCCGCATGAATTATCCTCAGCCGATTTTGCGTGCTTTCGATTTCGTAGAGCCGTAAAATTCATCGCGAGTGAGGCCGGATTGGGCAATCATGGATTTAATTAGATATGTATTGAAGTCGTTGACCGCCATATCCACCGTCACCTTGTGATTGCCCTTCTCATACTGCGCATGGCTCCCGCGTTACGAGGTGCGCGCAAACCCGTTCGCGCGGAGAATCGCTACCACGTCCTCCGGTGTAATGGAAGGAAACTTTTTAGGCAAATTGAAGCCGCGAGTGCTGGGGATCCTACGTGGTGAACGGGGAGTTCGCTTTCACTATTTTATGTTAGCTTGCCGCGATTATGGAACGCGCCTCCAAAAACTCAGTATAATCAGCAAAATCAGCGTAATCCCGGTTCATGCTTTACTACTACACCTATTACCCCAAAGTCCGCGAAGTGGAGATTCCCGATTCGAATTTGATCGGGATGTATGGCCCGCTCGAAGCGCCCCACACTGATCGCGAGGCGGTTCTGCGCGAGGCGTTCGCGAATCCGGTCAACAGCCCGAAGCTTTCGGAGATTGCCACGCCGGAGGATCGCGTGCTCATCGTGCTCGACGATGCGCTCGAACCGACGCCGACGGTTTTTCCATTCTATTACGTTGCCCACGAGCTTCGTGCCGCGGGAGTGCCGGATGGTAACGTTACGATTCTACTCGCCAATGCGACGCATCGTGCCAGTTCGAATGCGGAAGTTGACCGCAAGATCGGCGCGGAAATGCGGCGAAAATTTAAAGTTTTTCAATCGGCACTGAACGAGCATACGGACGATTTTCACACGTTTGGAACCGCTCACACGGAAGACGGCCCAATCGCCGTTATCGCCGATGCACGGCTTCGCGATGCTTCGCTGATTGTTGGCATCGGCGGAACTTATCCGAACCGCTTCAAAGGCTTTACGGGTGGGGGGTCGCTCGTCTTCCCGGGATTGGGAAATAACGGGCTTATTGGTGAAGTATATCTTGCCGGACTGAGTAGGCCGAGTTCCGATGTATTGGGTGTTACGGAAAATCCTGGCCGCTCGCTCATTCGCGAGCTGGTTGCGTTCGCTCCGGCGTTTAAATTTTGTGTGGATTTGGTGGTCGATCGAACCCTTTCGATTACTTCGTGCGTAACGGGTGCTCCATCGAGTGTCTATCGGGTAAGTGCCGCCGTGGCGTCGCGCATGTTCGATTTTCCGGTTCCCGAGCCGGCTGATATTGTGGTGATCGACTCTCACCCGCTCGATGCGAATATGTTCCAGGCGGCCCACGCGCTGTTTGCCGCGTCGGGAATCTTAAAGCAGGGCGGGGAAATCATCCTCGTCTCCCCGCTCCTGGAACCGGTCTCTCCGCTCGCTGGAACCTTAGCGGCGCATGTGTTGGAGTCGCGCGAAACCATCCTTCACAGCACGCGGCGTGGAGAGCTTTCGCATCATCCGGCATTGGGCGCTCAGTTGGTGGCGATTCGCGAAGTCATCGATGGCGCCTCGCGAATCACCGTTGTCACCCATGGCGCGGGCATGGCCGACCCGCAGAAATTCGGATTTTACCAAAGCGATCACACTCAGGCGGCACTCGATGGCGCGCTTGCGCGATTTGGGTCGAATGCGCGCGTCGCACTTATTACGCACGGAGGAATGGCCGTGCCGCGGCTGAACCCCACAGTATAGCTTTCTAACATATACGGAATTATTATTTCCGGGTTCTGCTTAATAGCACTGCTCCTCCAAGGGCTCCTCAATTTGTTCAATCTTGCTTAAGGTACATCCGCTCGCCGGGGGCGAGAGTTCGCCGGCACCGTCCTTGCCATCCTCTCTGGGCGGCGAGTTTGCATCGGCCTCAATTCTAGCCCACCTCTCGTCCATATTCGAGAATACACGGGATGCGATTTGGTCCGTCGATTTCGACCGGCGGTTCGTCACCTTTAATTCCTTCATGCAAGAGAGAATTCTCGCTTGGTGGAATGTGAAAATCGCTCACGGAACGCGGCATGGCGGCAGTTCCGGCCCGGAGGCGGATTTTTGGGGTGGAATCTATACGAGAGTACTTCAGGGGGAGCGGGTCGTAGCTGGGAAAGAATACGATCGCCCCGATGGCATTTTTTCTATTGAATTTTCGGTCAATCCAATTTGCGATCGGGCTGGCAGGATCGTCGGCGCTGCCGGAATTGCTCGAGATGTTACCCATTTGCGAAAACTCGACGAAACAATCCGCGAGCGGGAACAAGATTATCGAAATATCCTGGATAGCACCGGCGACCCGATTTGGTCCGTTGATCGCGAGTATCGATTCATCACGTTCAACCTGTTTTTGCAGCGAATCATCCTTGCGGCTCAAGGCAAGGAGATTACGCTTGGCATGAACCACCTCGAAGTAGAAGCGCCGGCCGATGCGGAATCCTGGAAAGCCGCTTACGAACGGGCGCTTGCCGGCGAAGAGCTCAAGATCCAGCGCGAATATTTTACTCCCCCCGGCCATGCAATCGTCGAATTCTCACTAAACCCGATTTGGGAGGACGATAAAGTTACAGGCGTGGCCTGTGTTGGCCGCGATGTTACAAGAATGCATGAGATCGCCGCCGCCCTCGAACGCTCTGAACAGGCCTACCGCGTTTTGTTCCAGGATTCGCCACTCCCGCTCTGGACGGTGGATCTCGATACGCTTCTGTTTAGCCAGTTCAATCGTGCTGCCCTAGAATTGTATGAGTATTCTGCCGAAGAATTGAAGGAAGTATCCCTCCTGGACATTCGTCCCGCGCAGCACCGAAATCGATTTCTCGAGGTGACACTTCCGGATTTGCGAGCCGACCGTGGCGACCGGCACTATTATTCCCAACATACTCGGAAGAGTGGTGAAATGCTCGATGTCGAGGTTTATAGCCACTATTTGGAGCTGGAGGGCCGACCCTCGCGGCTAACGCTGGTTAAGGACATTACGGACCAAAAACGAATGGAACGCGAGATCCTGCATGAGCGCGAGCTGGCGATTGTCGCCAAAGAGCGGGCCGAGGAAATGAACCGGTTAAAAACGAACTTCCTCGCGAACATGAGTCATGAAATTCGCACGCCCCTCACGGCGATTCTGGGCTTCGCAGAATTATTGCATGATGAAATGATCGACCCGGAAAAGAAGGCGCAAGCCGGGATGATTCAGTCCAGTGGAAACCGGCTGCTCGAAACGATCAACCAGATACTCGATTTGGCCCGCATCGAAGCGGGAAAAGTGGAACTGAACCCTATTAGTTTGCCGCTCGCCGAAACGATAGAAGAATGCGCCAGGCTTCTTCGGCCGCTTGCAGATAAAAAAGGTGTTCGGTTGAACGTACGGCAAACTCCCCGGAATCTCCGAGCTCCGATGGATAAGCTCTATTTCAATCAGGTCCTGACGAACTTGATCGGCAATGCCATCAAGTTTACCGATTCCGGGCAGGTCGAGATTGTGCTCGATTCTTATGACTCGCCGGACGATGTACCCCAAAGCGACTTGCGGATCGGTGAGGCATCCTTTCCATGCGCCGCCATCGAAGTGCGCGACGAAGGCATCGGTATCTCGAAGGAATTCCTGCCGCACATTTTCGACGAATTCAAGCAGGAATCCGCCGGATACGACCGGAATTACGAGGGCACCGGCATCGGCCTGACGATTACCGCGAAGCTCGTCGAGCTTATGCGCGGCGCAATTACGGTCAGTTCGGAGTCCGGTGAGGGCAGCCGGTTTATCGTCCAATTGCCCCTCGCGCCTTGAACTTCGGATTATCATGAAATAAAATCTTTAAAAATTATTTCGTAATCGGAAGTTAATACTGGAATTCCCGCGTTACGTTATAAGAACAAGAATTTTCGAGTACCGGTCTTGCCACGCCTGGCCGTCCTTTCGCAAGGCGCCCCATCCCGGAACTCATTCGTTACGTCAATAATGAGTGCAGCAACGGCAACGATCTGATCGGGAACCGCAGGTACGGTTCCCAGAACCGTTTGGCGGTATCCCCCCTCACCATCCCCGCTGCGGCTCTTTACCACCACGTCAAAAGGAGACTTGAATATGCTCATTACGTTTGAAGGGATCGATGGATGCGGGAAATCGTCGCAGGCAAAACTGCTGGCGGACCGGTTGAACGAACAAGGAATTGAATGTATCCTGGTTCGAGAACCCGGTGGCTCGGAACTTTCGGAGGATCTTCGCACGGTCCTGTTGAATACGAAGCACCGCGCCCCGATCGCGCACACGGCGGAACTTCTGCTCTTTGCAGCCAGCCGCGCGCAAGTGGTTGAAGAAGTGATCGAGCCGGCCCTCCGGCGCAACGCTGTCGTCATTTGCGACCGGTTCACCGATTCGACGATCGCCTATCAGGGGTATGGCCGCGGACTGCCGCTGGCCTATGTCCGCACGGTAAACGATCTCGCCACCGGCGGGTTAGTTCCTGACCTTACGTTTCTCATCGATGTGCCGATCGAGCTTGGCATTAGCCGCCGAAAAGGCATGGGAGACGACCGGATGGAATCCGAAAGCCGGCTTTTCTTCAGCCACGTCGTACAAGGGTATATGGCGCTGGCCCAGAAACATCCGGATCGTATCCATGTGATCGACGGGAACGATTCGATGGAGGACATTCATCACACCATCGGCCGATTAGTGGAGTACGAGCTGGGAAACGAATTACGGCACGCACATAAACAGTCCACGGCGACTGGGCGCCTGTGGCGTGCCGAGGAGTTGGAAGAGTTCGTGCTGCCGGCAACCGGCGGTTTCCTGGGCGGAGTGCTTGCAATTACTGACGATGCGTACCAAGATTAGGATAGTGGGTATGGGGTATCGGGTAAAATGTAGGTAGGTAGTAGAGTTTTGCGGATTAGGGCTTGAACCAAGGATTTGGCTCTGTCGCTGATTAGATTTTGAACCCCCACCCCATACCCTATCTCCTCTGATAGGTTCCCATGATCTCCCCTTCTGCAAGGATATGTCCCTGCATCGCGCTCTCGAGCTTATCGTGGGTTGTTTCACCGGGAATGTTTATTTCCGTATCCAGCGCGAAGAGCCGGAAATGATAGTGATGTGCGTTGCCCGCGGGCGGACATGGCCCTCCGTACCCTAATTGTTTGAAACTGTTGACGCCTTGCCGCGTGCCATTCGGGAGGGGATCGCGCTGCGCGATATTTTCCGCGAGTCCGCGCTCGCCGGCCGGAATGTCATAGATGACCCAATGATAAAAGGTTCCGCCGGGCGCATCCGGATCCTCGCAAATCAGCGCGAAGCTCTTGGTGTCTTCCGGCGCGCCGCCCCAGGCTAACGCAGGTGAGATGTTATCGCCCTGGCATGTGAACCGTTGTGCGATGGGAGTTCCGTTCTTGAACGCGACGGAACTGATAGCCATCGTGGTTTCCATCGTCGATGTGCTATCATTCGCGGTCACTGTGTCGCCGCTGCCATTTGTTTCGTGTGCTGATTTCATTTTACAACCTCCTGTGAGTACGATCAGTAGAAAGATGAGTATCGGTGCGTGCATGAAGGTAAGACGCTATGCAAAGTTTTGACCACCACCCAACCGGAATCGAGAATGAATCGTTTTTCTCCACTCAGCGAGACAATTTATTAATAAACTCACCGTGACGAAGGAGTTTCGGACCGAGAAGATAATGCCCATGCACAATCCCGGGCAAACTCAATTCACTGGGCGCGGGGAAGCAGGCGGAGGATCGTTTCGACGATGATCTTTAGCGCACCGTTCGAATTCTCGAGGGGAGTGATCGTTCGCTTTTTAAGGAGCGGCTGAATTTCATCCGCGCGATGGAGGGAAATCATTTTTCCTTGCTCGATCAGCCAGCGATCGACCGCACCCATCTTGCCTTTAAATATCGTTACCGCCGGCACCCGCAGCGCCGCGGCTTCGCGGACCATCGTGCCGCCGCCTGAAACCATCAGATCGGAATGATAGAGCAGGTTCAGCCCATCCACGACCGAGGTTGGAACGATAATTCGTGGATGGCCTGCATAACGGAGTGCGTAGGCCGAACTGCTTCGCTCGCGGGGAACCAGAACGATCTGCACATCCGGACGAGCCTCCAGTAATTGCATCACCGATTCATACAGCCGAAACGATTCCTCGCTTCGATAGTGGGCCGTGCGCGAAGGCGGACGGATCGTAACGATAATCCGAGTGGGATCGAGTTGTAGTTCGCCGATAATGGAATCGTCCGAATGGAAACCTGCAACATAGATATCTTCCTTCAGGCCGGGGTATGTAAGATGTTTCGATTTTTGAAGGCCAAGCGTTTCCAGATCGGAAAAAGGGATGGACTCCGGTGTCATGACGTAATCACTCATGCGATGGAAGAGACGGACGCTCGCGCCTTCGTAATCGTAGAGGGTGAGCGTTGGAATGCCAAGCATTCTGGCCCCGAGGAGCAAACCGCGAGAGCCATGGCCGATGGCGAGCGCAATGTGCTTGCCGCGCATTATCCTTGCCAAGCGCAGAGCGCGAAGAAGAAGGCCGACTCGTTTGAGAAAAGTCGAGCGGCCCCACTGCCGCCCGACGATACGAGCGTTGAGGCCGTTTCTTTGGACGAGGGCGCGCGTCTGAGCAAAATCGCGCGCGGTAAGAATGACCGCACAGCCTGCGTTCTCCAGTTCCCGAAGGATTGGAACGAAAAACGGAACGTGGGGGGAATTTTCGAGATCGATCCAAATGCGTGCAGACGTGACGCGCGATGCGTGATGTGGGATACGTGGCCAATCTTGCTTTGCGGGGCTCATCATTATTCGATATAACCACGCCCTCCTTCCTTTGCTTCCGAGTTTGCCTTAAAATCGCACGCCACCGTAGATCACGCAAGACGCGTCACGCATTACGTACTACCTCCGCCATACCGCGGAAGATCCACGCGTTCGACCAGCGAATGTAGGGAATTCGGTTGGTAAGGAGCCGATGGCGTTGATAATAGAAATAGCCTTTCGGAGAGCGAAGGTATTGGACGCCCCACTCCGCGATACGTTTCGCCACTTCTGGCTCGCTGAACGCTTCGAACGTCAGCATTGCTTCGCCCACCGCATGCGCGTCGATGGGATAGCGGCGAGAGGGAAAATAACGAATTGCAAAGTCGGGTTCTAAAAAAGTGCGCCGATAATATTCAAAGCCTCGCCGGGCCGATTCGGAGAGATTCGAATCATGAGTTTCGTTCGCTATTGAGTTCATCGCCCGAATCGTGAAACCAGTGTGGAAGGAATCGGTCCACCCTTGTGTCGCTTCAAGCCCGTAATCCCATCCGCCATCGGCACGCTGATGGCTCGCGACAAATTCCGCGGCGCGGCGTGCAAGCTCAATTTCCTCCTGGTCGTCCAGCACCGTTCCCGCACGTAGCAGAAATTCCGCGCCGAGCATCGAGGCGTTGAATACAATTTGCGGATCGTCTTTCGCGTATCCGAAGGCGGCCGGCCCGGCATGGAGTTGATGCGGCGGCACCAACAATTCGTGAACATATCCCGCTGCTTGCCGGACGGCCTCCAGGATCGCTGGCGATGGAGAAAATTCATTCCATTCCAAAAGCGCATTCCCGGCGAATGTCGTGGTTACAATATTCGGCATGCCTTCGCGCAGGTAATGCGTGCGCGATTGCCACGGGAACGGGTATCCCCAGCCGCCATCACGCATGGCAGCGAGTAGCCGATTGGCGAGTTTCGCGGCATCGGGTTCCCATTCCGGCGTCACAGCTTCTTTGGCTCGAAGCAGTCCGGTAAGAAAGAGCGCAAGCGCTTTCGGATTTTCGCCGCGTGGAACCCGGAGCAGCGTCCGCAAGTCGATTAAGGAGCGTCGCCCAAGCTGCAATGCGGCGAGCCGAGTGAACCGCTCGACAGAAGTGCTCGAACTGGAACGAATCCCGCGGAACGCCGGCGAGGCAAGCAGATCGTGCGGATCGTGACCCGCAAAATCCTCGTGCTTCGCCCAGCCGTAGAGGTCGATGAGAGCGCTCTGGATACTCGGCATGTAGGTGCAATCCGAAACGAAGACGATCGGTTTCGCCAATTTGGCATCACCGGGATTGCAGCGAAGTAATGGCGATCATGTTCACAATGTCACTCACCGAGGCACCGCGCGAAAGATCGTTCATTGGGCGGCGAAGCCCTTGCAGGACTGGGCCGATCGCTTCGCCCTTGCCCAGCCGCTCGGCGATTTTATAGGCGATGTTCCCCGCATTGAGATTCGGAAAAATAAAGATGTTCGCCCGTCCGGCAACCATGCTCTCCGGAGCTTTACGTGCGGCGACGGCTGGAACGAAGGCGGTATCGAACTGCAGTTCGCCGTCAATCGGAAGCGAAGGAGCTTTTTCTCGAGCCAGAGCAGTTGCCGCGATCATCTTTTCAGCCGAAGGCGCAACGGCACTCCCATGCGTCGAAAAGGAAAGCATTGCCACAAGTGGAGCATTCTCCGTGAGGATTTCGTAAGTTTGTGCCGTTTCGATGGCGATATCGGCAAGTTGTTCGGCCGTGGGATCGACGAGCACGGCGGCATCGGCAAAGGCCAGCGAGAATTCGTCCTGCCGAAAGCCGGGAATCGCAGGGAATCTGAGAAGAAACATGCTTGAAAGCACCGAGACATCGTCGCCAAGGCCGATCCCTTTCAGGGCCGCGCGAATTACATCGCCGGTTGTCGATCGCGAGCCGGCAAGCATCCCATCGACATACCCTTCGGAGACCAACATTGCGCCGAAGAGCAGTTCGTTCGAACGAAGCTCTGAGCGTGCGGCATCGGCCGAATTGAGTTTGGCCTTACGGCGCGCGTAATAGGAAACCGCAAGCTGATCGAGTTCCGAAAATTTCTCGGCGGTAATCATTTCGATCCGATCGAGCGAAATTCCTGCTTGCCGCGCTTCGCGCTCGATGTCAGTTGAGTTCCCAACCAGAATGATTTCGGCAATTCCTTCCCGCACCGCGATTTCAGCGGCTGAAAGGACACGGTCATCCGTGGCATCGCCAAGCGCGATTCGTTTCGGCGCCAGGCGAGCTTTTTGACGAATCGTCTCCAAAATGTCAGCGGGCTTCATTTATAGGCATTGATAGAATCGACATGCTCGCCCAACATCCGGGTAAAGACGACGTTCATGCCACTCACCACATCCGCCCAAATTGTATAATGAGCATCGAGGTGCGGCGTGGGGCATTCCGTGATGAACCATTGGGAACCCTCCGTATCCTTGCCGCTGCTTGCCATGCCAACTCTGCCTTCTCGGTCGTAGGTTTGCGGGGTGATCTCGCTTCGAATCTGGTACCCGGGCCCGCCATAGCCCGTGCCCGTCATATCGCCAGATTGGATGACGAAGTTGGGAACGATCCGAAATATCTTATTCTCGGAAAAATATTCTACACGTGCCAATCGAACCATATTGAGCACCGTCAGTGGAGCGTCTTCCGTACGCAGATGCAGCTCGATAGAACCTTCCTCGAAATTGATAATCATTTTTGGCGGAATCGCTTCGAGCGTATTCCAGTCGATATCACTAACTCGTGCGATGCGTGCAGGCAGCATCAATGCAGGCCCTTCGATTCGCCGAAGTGACGAGGCAATGCTATCGACCAGTTCGTTATCGACCCAACGGTTGGCCGAATCGTAGGCGATGTGAAGCGCACTGTCGGCAGAAGCGGATGCATCGCGCAGCCATCCATCGGCAGTGACCGCCGCTAATAATTGATCGCAGGATTGCGGCTGGCTAAACGAGCGGATATATTTTCGCATGGCGGTATCGGCTTCCTCCGTGAGTGCCGGCGAATTGATGATGCTTGTGTCTTCGAGCATCGAAAGCGCGGTCGTCACGACCTCAGCATCCGGATCGGCATCCTCGATGTGGATCAGGAGCCCTCGAAAAAGGTCGGCCGTGTGGTTTGATTCAAGCGCTGCACGAAAGCGAGGTAGGTGGTTGGCCCGCTGCCACATACTATCGAGCGCTTCTAATCGCACGGCTTGCTCTTCCGGACCGACCGCAGCCATTGAGAGCAGGATCGACTTGAAATACGTCGTATCCGTCAGGGTTCCCGCGGCCCTCATGGCTTCATCGCGGATGATGGGTGAATGATATTGCGCATAGTTTTCGATTGCATCCTCGAGAGTCGGCGTGTTAATTCGTGCGGCGGAGAGTGTCAGCCTCGCGCAGACGAGCGGCTCAATATCTTCATTCCGGCCGTCGGCGCCGTTGAAGCCATCCAGCCACGCGCGGAGTTCGGTAGAATCCTCGTTGGTAAGCGTGCCGGAGGCTACGAAATGGTTCACAACGTCCGCGGCAGTCAGTCCGAGCTGAATTGCAATTGCGCTGTCCCGAAATGCATTCGAGACCGCAAGCCTGAGCGTCGAAAACATGAGCGAATCCATGCGCGGGAATTGGGAGAATGCTCGCAGGATATTCACTCGCACGCGCCATTCTTCTTCGCCACGGTAGGCACGCGCAAGAATGGTATCGGCAGCCGAATTATGGAGCTTACCGAACGCAGTCGCGGCGAACATGCGAATATCCGGCGAGCCCAGATCGTTGAGCAATGCGCTTAGCATCGGGAGGCGCGATGCGAGATCGAGCGAATCATCCGCGCGAGCGAACGCATAAGCTGCACGCCACCGAACATCGGCGTCGTTGCTGTTCGCGAGCATATTCAGGTCGGCCATCATTCGTGAACTAATCTCGTGGTGCAGGGCGAATTCCACGTAGGCCTTTGCTTCCGTGAGCGGGTCGATTTTCTTGTGGTCGATCAAATCGCCGACAATCATTGCCGCAGAAGCGGAATCCTTCGCAGTGGTCGTTCGTGCAATGGCGAGCAGCCGCTCGAGTGTTGGATGAGTGGTCGTTGCGGATTGAAGTGCGCGGTTGACGTTCTCGCTTGGGCCGAGCAATCCGAGCGCAAATGCCTCGGCGTCGGCCACGCTATCGCGAGGCTCTGCGAGGAATGCCGCGAGCAATGCATCGCGAACCGACGAGTCGCCGATGTTGCCAAGACCGATTGCCGCGCGCCAGGCGGTTCGCGCATTCGTATTGGTCAGATAGGGCAGCAGGCTATCCGCATCACGACGTTCATCGGTAATGGTAATGATCCGGCGTTCGTCATCGCTGAACCGCAAGGGCCGCGTTTGTGCGCGCACCACCAACGTGCCGAGCATGAGAAAAAGAAATAGCGAGAGTTTGACCATCATGGAAATAAAAATAACGATGCAGCGATACAAATCATATCTCTATGACGAAAGAATAATTAGTTTGATTCTCGGTCGCGAGTAACTAAACTTCGCGGCAAGTTGTAAACAGAATATATTTCTTATCCACATTCTGCATTAAACACTTGACATTCGAACTCTAATTCTTTTTTTTAGAGTGATTTTTTCTCGGCGATTAGCTCGCCGCGTTCTAACAACCAAACTCGAATCATCATGCGTATCGGACTCTTAGCCAATATCAAACCCCAAATAAAAGGTTACCGCGACCGCAGCGTCATCGCACCACCACGCCGTGGCGCAGCCATGCAGTCGCAGATGCTCGAAGACTTGTATGCCGAATGGGATGCGCCGGAAACGATCGACGCCGTTCGGCACGCGCTCGAATCGCACCCCGATGTGGAAGTAGAAGTGATCGAAGCGGTTCCGGACCGTGCGATCGATCGGCTCCTGATCAAAGATTTCGATATTGTCTTCAATCTTGCCGAAGGCTTCACGGGCGCGGCGCGCGAGGCGCAGTTCCCGGCGTTGCTCGAAATGCTTGGCATTCCATATACTGGCTCCGGGCCGCTCGCGCTTGCCATCGCGCTCGATAAAGCGCGAACGAAAGAAATTTTATCGTATCACGGCGTTCCTGTTGCACGATTCATTACCACGAGTAGGCCGATCAATTCGATCCACTCTCATTTGCCCGGTGCGGATTTCCCATTTATTGTAAAGCCGATTTCCGAGGGATCATCAAAGGGTATTCGAAATTCCTCGTTCGTAAAGAGCCTGGAGGATTTGAATTGCGAGATCGAACGCATCGTTGCTGAGTACAATCAGCCTGCGCTCGTCGAGGAATTCCTTCCGGGGCGGGAGTTTACCGTGGCCGTCCTGGGTTCGGGTGATAAGGCACGCATCCTGCCCATTGTCGAAATAAATTTCAGCGAGCTACCGCCCGAAGCGAACAATATCTATTCGTTCGAAGCGAAATGGATTTACGATGTTGCGGAAAAGCCGCTTAATATTTTTACCTGCCCCGCCGATGTTTCGGCGAAATTGCGGGATGAAATCGAAACGGTCGTACTCCGCGCCTATGAAGTGCTCGACTGCCGGGACTGGGCGCGCATCGATGTTCGCCTCGATGCGCGGGGTCGCGCCAACATCATCGAGGTGAATCCCTTGCCGGGCATTCTCCCGAATCCTGAAGAAAATTCCTGCTATCCAAAAGCCGCTCGCGCCGCGGGACTAACCTACGAAGCCATGCTGCTTTCCGTTTTGAAATCCGGCTGCGACCGATACAAAATTCCATTTCAATTTGAACCGAAACATGCGAAGTAATCGAGGATAGAGGAAGTACTTTGGGAACCCTATACGCCATCCCCTAAATCGCTGTCATCCTGATAGTGAAAGTCGCAGTAATCTATAACGAGCCGCGAAACACCGCCTCGGAGGATCACTGGCTTCGACGGTCGGATCCGGAGTATCATCCGCCTTCCGCGAAATTTATTGACGCTTCCGAATATGGCGTGCTCCTGCAAATGCGCTCCATTGCGGCGGCACTCGGGAACTTTGGCGCATGAGGTCATTATTTTCAGTGCCGATGATAACCCGAAGCGGCTTTGCACCTTTCTTTCCGTCGAGAAACCGGACGCTCATCTTCAACTGTTGCGAAGCGATCTTGGGCGAATCGAAACTCGAAATGAACGTCGCTGCCATGTATGAGTTGTTCGGAATTGCCCTATACTGGTTCCACCGCTCTTGCGCTTGGGCTCGCACTCGATAAAGCGCTCGCAAAAGCCGTGTTTGTCGCAAACGGTATTCCCACGCCTCGTCATCAGTTATTCAAAGGCTCGGAGGCACTCGATTCCGCGCTCCGTTTCCCGCTTATCGTTAAGCCAGTGCATGAAGATGCGAGCATCGGTATCGATGCCAAAGCCATTGTCCGACGACGCAGCCTCGCTCGCTGCAGCGCGTGAAATTTATTCAAACCGAATTCGAGCAGCCCGCGCTTAGCGGAAGAATTTATCGAGGGCCGAGAATTAAACGTCGCGCTACTCTCCGCGTCTCACGGAAAAGTTCGAAACGCTTGCCGATTTCGGAAATCACTTTCGACAAGATGCCGGAAGGAATGCCGCATATCGTAAGCTACGAAGCAAAGTGGGTAGAAGAATCGCCGATCTATCGAACGACGCTGCCGGAATGTCCGGCAAACATTACCGAAGACATTGCGCGCGAAGCGCGAAGCATCGCCTTACGGGCCGCCGCCGCCGTGGGACTTGCGCGATTACGGCCGCGTCGATATTCGGCTCGATGCCAGCGGTAACCTTTTTGTGCTCGAAGCCAACCCGAATCCGGACATCAGTGAGGATGCCGGCTTCATGCGCGCCGCCCTTGCGAGTGGAAGAACGTTCGCTGGCACAATAAATGAAATTCTCCATTGTGCCATCGAACGAGCGATGGTGCGACGTGAGCGAGTACGCGAATGAAAGATCAGCCGTACCTGCGTAACATTTTTCGAAATGATACGTGAACTCGCGCGGCAAGATCGAGACGAAGTAATCGTCGCTTCTTCGATGCGACGAAAAATTTTTCGGAGGCCGAAATCGCGATCGCCGAAGAGCTCATTGACATTTGTATCGAAAACGCGAATCAAACGGATTATCTACGCTTTCGTTTCGGAAGCAGACGATCGCATCGCTGGCTTTTTGCTGCTCGGGCCAACGCCGGCAACGGTCGGGACCTTCGATATGTATTGGATCGCCGCGCATCCCGAGTTTCAGGGCCGCGGTATCGCGCAGGAGTTGGACTGTTTCGCCGAGAACTTTGTGAGAGAGCGGGGCGGATATCTTCTCATCGCGGAAACCAGCAGCCAGCCGAGCTACGCACGAACACGAGCGTTTTACACGAAAGCAAGGCTATTCGACGAACTTGCGCGCATCGCGGATTACTACAAGCCCGGAGACGATCTGATTATTTTCGGGAAACGAGTTTGTAAGCGTGGTTTTAGAGCACCGGCGGAAGTGTTGAATATTTTCGCCGTCACCCGAAGGCTCCACAAATTTCGAATGAAATTTGCTTTTTCGATTCGAATGTAGTATATTGCATTTGGAATTGCAGTCGCTTCGGCGGTCGTGGAACCAAAAGTCATCGTAAAACCGGTGGCGCATCGAAGCCGCGATTTGTGCGGCGCGATGTAAAACTAACTGACACTCATACGGGCCGTGTCTTCCGGGAGGCCGGAAGCAATGGTTCGAATTTAATCACTTATTATGGAATACTGGCAGGAGCTGCTACGCAAATCGGTTGAATCTAAAGACGAAATCATTGCTCAATTCGGGATCAAACCCGAAGTTGCGGAGCAACTCAACGACTTCTTTCAAACTCGCGTAAACCCTTACTATCTTTCGCTCATTCGGCACAAGGGAGATCCCATTTGGCTCCAATGCGTGCCGGACGAAAAGGAACTTGACGGACATCGACGCGCCCGACGATCCTCTTAAATGAGGACGCTATGTCGCCGGTGCCGAGCGATCACTCACCGTTATCCCGATCGTGTACTTTTTCTTGTCACGAGCCAATGCTCGATGTACTGCCGTTTTTGTACGCGGAAACGGAAAGTCGGCGACTCATCGAAAATTTCGATGAAGTACATTCAGGGTGGCCTGGATTACATCGCGGCACATCCGGAAATCCGGGATGTCATTCTTTCCGGCGGCGATCCGCTCACGCTCACGGATTTCATGCTCGAAAAAATCCTGAAAGGATTGCGCGAAATTCCGCATGTGGAGATCGTTCGTCTTGGAACGAAAATCCCCTGCGTACTTCCGCAGCGTATTACGCCGGAGTTATGCGAGATGATAAAGAAGTATCATCCGATTTATGTCAATACGCATTTCAATCATCCGTGGGAATGCACGCCGGAGGCAAAGCAAGCCTGCGAGATGCTCGCGAATGCCGGCTGCCCGGTTGGGAACCAGATGGTGCTGATGAAAGGCGTGAATGACGATCCGATGATCGTCAAAGAACTAATGCAAAAGCTGCTGGCGATGCGCGTTCGGCCGTATTATATCTATCAAGCCGATATAACGAAGGGCGCGAACCATTTCCGAACGCCGGTAAAGGTCGGCTTGGAAATCATGGATAAGCTTCGCGGCTGGACTTCAGGCCTTGCGATACCGTATTATGTGATCGATGCGCCCGGCGGCGGCGGGAAAATTCCCATGCTGCCCAATTATGTCGTAAGTCACGACGAAAAGAATTGGGTACTCCGCAACTATAAGTATGATATTTACACGTATCCCGATGTCGTCGAAGAGGAGAAGCCGACGAAAACTCCCGCTCGCAAGCGGCCCATCCGCGCCCCGCGTGCGCCAAGGAAGAAGAAAGTCTTCAGCGAACTGCCAGGACCCGGAACCGGGATTACGCTGATTCAATTTCTGATTTCGCTGATTTTATTTCGAGGGACATGCCGGGAGGTGTGTCCCTCGCGTTGGGTGCTCCTACTCAGCGCAGTGCTCCTTTTATGATCCGAACCATTCGCTTGTTCGTATCGCGATCTTTTACGCTGATCCTAAACAAGTTCCGGGAGACGCTGCCCATGGTCGATACATCGCGCAAATAGAGCCCTCCCGCGTGGCAGGCCGATAAGAAATCCTGTAAGTCCATAGAGGAAAGCTTACAAAGCAAAAAATTCGTTTGGCCGGAAATCACCGCGATGCCAGGTATTTTCGAAAGTCCTTCCAGGAGTTCGATCCGCAATGTTTGTGTTTCGCCATGCCGGGCGGCGTAATAATCGGGGTTCTTAAACGTTTCGATGGCTGCCAGTTGAGCCGGCAAACTGATATTCCAGGGCGGAGTCCATTTCCGGATTGTGGCCTGAAGTTGCGGCGGCCCCACAAGATAGGCAACTCGGGCGCCGCTCAGGGCATACGCTTTCGAAAGCGTTTTGCTAACCAGGACATTGCTCGACCGGGCTGCAAACGCCTCTAAGCTCTTCGAACCGGGAACGTAATCTATGTAGGCTTCGTCGATCCAGACGATGGTCGAATCTGGAATTTTTGTCAGCAATGGTTCCAGGAGATCGAACGGAATATACGTGCCCGTTGGATTATTGGGATTTACGAGGACGATGAGGTCATAGTTGGTGCGCGCTTGTTCCTCGAATTTTTCCGCGTTGAAAGTAAATCCATCACTTTCCTCGACGCGGAATCGATCGACCATGCAGTGAATCCGTTCTTCACAAATAAAGGCGTATTCGCCATACATCGGATCGAGCACGAGAACGCGAGAATTTTTATTGAGGAATGTTGGGAACGCAAAGTAGATGAACTCGGAGGATCCTGCGCCAACGAGCAAGGCTTCTTCCGGAATGCCTCGCGCCCTGGAAATTGCACGGACTAATCCGGATGCCGAAATCGGCGGGCTGGTTTCGAGCAGCCACGGCAGATGCTTCGTCAGAGCTTCAATGACACGCGGCGAGGGCGGAAACCATGCATCGAGAACATCCGCGCTAATAATCTCTTCACGGCGATCGAGAGACTGAAGGTCCTCGCCAATGGCTTGAAAAGAATCGCCCCCATGTACACAGCGCGCGGGAGATTCTGTATGGTCGAACGGTAGTTCCCAAATGCAATTCCGAAGTCCGCGCTCGATGATATTACCTAATGCGGTATCCGAAGTGAGCCGCTCCCGCAGGGAGCGCGTGGTTGCCGTCATCGCCTCGAATTCCACCAAGCCAGAGTGAATGGGTTTGCCGAGCAATTCAAATCCAATCCGTCCATAAATCGGCAGCACTGCGTGCCGGCCCATTGCGATAATGCGAGATGCGGCGTTCGTCTCCGCCCATTGAAGGGCCCCGAACATCAATAGCAAGGCTATTTCTGTTCCCCGATGCTGCTCTCGTACGGTGAGGATTCGGAATTCACAAACTGAGCGATCGAGCTCAAAGGGAAAAACCCGCCGTTCGAGATACTTTTCGATTGAATACCGCGGCGCGCCGGGGGGCGTAATGCTGATAAAGCCGATAATCGCTCCGCTTCGAATCGCTACAAGGTATTCATTGTATTCATCGAGCGCATCCGAAATCGTTCCGGCCACATTTGCTTGATGCTGACCCAATTCACTCGCGTAAACATCGTGCCGAATCTTATAGATCGCATCACGGTCATTTGGCGTGGCGAGCCTCAATCGTATTTGAGCCATCTCATCAAATTTGAAAATCAATCAGCGTAATCCGCTAAAATCAGGGTAATCCAGGTTCACCATCCTCCGCCCGCGCCGCCGCCGCCCGTCATTCCGCCGCCGCCAGAGAAGCCACCTCCGCCAAATCCACCGCCGCCGCCAAATCCGCCGAAGCCACCTCCACCCCAGCCGCCGCGGCCAGAATTGAAGATCGAAGACCAGAACAATCCCTGCAAAATCCCGCCCATGCAGCCGGAACCTGCCCCGCCAGAACCAACGATCGTGCGTTTCGTTCCGCTTCCGGCCAGGGCACGAAAAAGAAACAGGATCGCAAAAAATGCGATGACAATAAAGAACACGCCGCCGGGTGAGGGCGCGCCGCGCGTGCCATATCTCGAATTATTCGGATGCAGGTTCTTGAATTCGCCGCCAATAATTTGGAACATCGCGGTCGTCGCGCTATCGAGTCCGCCATAGACATCGCCACTGCGCAAGGAAGGCACGAGAATTTGCTGATAGACGATGCTCGTTGCTGCATCGGTCAGCGTGGGTTCCAGGCCATAGCCGGTGGTGATCCAACCTTTGTGATCCTGCATGGCCAGCAGGATGAGCGCGCCATTGTTTTTATTCTTCTGGCCGATGTGGTTGCTGTCATAGACATTTACCGCATAGTCCTCGACAGGATAGCCATTCAGGGAAGGAATGAGAACGATGCAGATTTGCGTTGAAGTCGAATCCTCATAATGCTTTAGTTTTTGATCGAGAGACGCAGCTTGATCTGGTGTGAGCGAATTCGTTTCATCCAGGACATGGTTGTGCAGGATGGGAACTGCCGGGTAATCGGAGGAGGGTTGCGCATGGATCCCACGAAGCGGCAGCAAAACTGCGAGAAGGAGCAGGGTGGCAGCGAGAACATCCTCCCGCTGCCAGACTGATGATTTGTTGCAAGATTTTATCATTGCGCTGGCGCTGGGCGCACCGGCCCGTGCGATTCCGTGGCAGGGCTTGGCGGCGCTTGACCAGTCGAGGGCGGCGTGGTTGTGGGCGCAGTTCCCTCTTCGGCTCCGGGCGTATTAAAATTTACTTTGGGGGCATTTTCGGCACCGGCGGCCGCTTCGAAGTAGGGATATTGAGTAAAGCCGGACATCCCGGCAATCATACTCGATGGGAACGAACGCACTCGCGCATTATAGTCGCGGACGAGGTCGTTATACCGGTTACGTTCCAATCGAATCCGATTCTCCTGTCCTTCCAGTTGTGACATGAGTACCGTAAAATTCGCCTGGCTGCGAAGCTGCGGATATTGCTCGACGACGACCATGAGCCGCGAGAGCGCACTGGAAAGTTGTCCCTGAATATTCTGGAAATTCTGGAAGGCCTGTGGGTCCTTCAATGCCTGCGGCGTAAGATTGATGCCGGTAGCGCGCGAACGCGCGTCGATCACGTCGGTCAGCGTTTTTCGTTCCTGAATCGCCGAGCCTTTCACGGTTTCGACCAAATTCGGAATCAAATCCGCCCGCTGCTGATAGACGTTATTCAATTGGCCAAGCTGGGCTTTTACCCCTTCATCCATATTGACGAAGGAATTATAGGTTCCCTGCCACCAGAAGAACAGAATGAGGATTATGACGATAATCCCGCCGATAACGATGGTTCCTTTTTTCATAAGTGATTCTTTTGCGACTTATACGACTTCCACCCACATGGGTTCCGTTTCGCCACACCACGGGCTAACCAGGGATGGCCTTTGGGAAATATTCTTACAGCTTCAGCCCGAGGTTCGCCTGGAACGTGATGATGTGCCAGTTCCCAAGCGTGCCGCCCGTGCAAGCGTTCGTGTAGTTCGAAATGACATTCGTGAGGGGATACCCCGCGCGGGCTTCGAGAATAAGCGCATGACCATGAATAACCGCAAGCTGCACGCCCAGACCGGCTCGAAGATCGAAGCGAAACCGGCTCCCAAATGGGGATTGATCCCAATGCGCAAATTGCGTTAGTGTTTGACCGATGCTCACGGTCTCGGAAAGCACCGCGAATCCGAAGCTTCCTCCGATCATAAAATATCCCTTTTGCTTGCCATGGGTTTGAAGCTTGAGGAATGGCTCGAAGAGCAGGTATTGCCAGTAATGATAGGCATCAGCCGGGGCGAGGACGGAATCGCCGGAAATGTTCACACAGTTCCCATTCTGGGCAACACCGTACATATCCTGAAAGGCAAAATCGAACATGAAGCCGGCGGGCTGGCCATCTTTGGTAAGGTCGAACAGGAGCCCTCCGCCAACGCCGGGGCCGGTTGCATTTGCTAAAAATGCCTGACCGGAGAAGAGATTGAGACTTGCTGTAAGATACGGCATCACCGTCATCGTATTGAAGAGCGCCGGTGTGTGCGGCGTGGGCGAAAGAATGCCCCCACCCGGCTCTTGTGCCACTGCAGCGCCGCAGCAAAAGAAGGCAAGAAGAACTGCAGTGGTAATTCTTCGTCTCATGGTTCGCAAAGCCCGATAATCAAGACGAATCACGCATGGAATGATTACCAGGCGTAGCCCCCGGATAATCCGATGAGCGGCTCGGTCGTCGCAGCACGGCTTGGAGCGTCACCTGGACCGAAGCCGACTCGAATCCCGAGAATCGGTTCCACCGCAAATTGATCGAAGATCCATTTATACGCAATATCGCCGCCAATATTGAAGCAAATGGCGGAGCGTGTCGTTCCAAACTCGGTTTGGTTCATGAAGAAGAGATCGGCCGCCGGGGCGACGGAAAGCCCGGTAAGCGCCCGGCTATCGGCAATGTAAAAGCGGAAGGCCGCGCCGACTCCGAAACCGGACCAGGATGGGTCCGGTGATGGGCTTGGCCACCAATGCGCGCGGAAAAGCCAACTCGTCACCGGGTCCGCTTTGAGCTCGTACTGAATCGTGAGTGGGTAATCGTATGCCAATGGCAAAAAATCGACCGAGACGACTTGCGTTGGCGGGTTGGGCCGCGCTTGCGCGCTTGCGCGCTGCGCGAAAAGAGTTCCGATTAGTGTAACCGTGAGAACGAGGAGGAATGCCCGGCTTCGGCGCATCCCGAGCTCTAAGTGCGTCATGCGAATGTAGCTCCTTAAAATAGGTTTAGCGGAAAAACACGTTGAACGGCGAAAGTTCACGCATTTAGTTTACACAAATATACGACAAAAATGAGCGCCTGAAATGAAAAACCCTCAAAAAATCGCCGAACGGGAGCCAGACCCTCGAACGAAACTCACGCCTGCAATTTCCGTTTTTCTAAAGGTGCAATCAAAAAGTACATGTAGAAAATGCAGATGGTTATGCGTAACGAAAAACGAACGATGAGCTTTTTATTCCTTTATTTTCTGAGCGTTGTTTCATTCGGTGGACCCATCGCGGGATGCGGCGCGAAGAGCGGTGGCGATCCAGCCACACCAAACAGCGCCCATGTTTATACCGTTAGCCAGCATCATTCGAATCTGGATTCGGTCGATGCCGCGATCACCGGCGAGCGCCACAATGCCATCACGGACGCGGTGGCCAAGGCGAGCCCGGCCGTCGTCGGGATCAATGTGACAGAAGTACACGAAGTGAAATATAATGCATGGAACCCGTTCGGGAACGATCCATTTTTTCGCCAGTTCTTCCAGAATTTCGGCGGGCAGCCACAGACCGAAAAGTATCAGGTGAAAGCGCTGGGTTCTGGGTTTATCATTTCGCCGGATGGTTACATATTAACGAATGACCACGTGGCCGGCAACGCCACAAAAATTATCGTTACCACCACATCCGGTTCCCAATTCCAGGCCAAGCTCGTCGGAACCGATCGCAATGCCGATATTTCGCTTTTAAAGATTGATGGAAGGCATTTGCCCTTCATCAAGCTTGGCAATTCGGATAATTTGCTCGTAGGCGAATGGGCCATCGCCATGGGAAACCCGCTCGGTCTCTTTTCCATCAATGACAAACCAACGGTGACCGTCGGCGTCGTCAGCAACACCGGCGTCAATCTGGGCCTGGAGGACGGTCGGAATTATCGCGATATGATACAAACGGACGCGGCGATATTGAGCGGGAACTCCGGCGGCCCGCTACTGAATTCCGACGGTGAAGCCATTGGGATGAATGCGATGATCCGCACGACGGCAACGAACTATGAAGGCGAGGCTGGCTCGATCGGGCTTGGGTTCGCCATTCCGATCAATCGCGTAAAATCCGTGATCGACCGGCTGAAATCCGGCGAGACGGTCAATCACAATATTGGCGATCTCGGAATGGCCTATCAGGATGTGAACGACAATGTGCGCGATTATTTTCATCTGACTACCGATGAAGGCGTGGTGATCACAGGAATTCAGCACAGCGGCGTCGCCGAAAACGCTGGGATCGAGGCCGGTGACTTAATCGTGGGGCTCAATAGCGACAAAATTCGGAACGAAGGAGAGCTTCAGAGCGCGCTGGCCGATCACGTCGTTGGAGATCGAGTGACATTCCGAATCGACCGGAACGGGAAGTTCCTGAATATTACGATGCGCTTGCCGGGCAAATAGAAGCTCTGGGATGCCGGCTCCCCGGCATCCGGCGCTCTGAACGCTATTCTACAGCCATCTTGCCCAGTTGTGGCGGATCGTCTCCGGCACGGAACTCGTAAAAATAAATTCCCGGGCTGAGAGCCGCAGCGTTTATGACTTCCTGATACCGGCCGCGGGCAAATGGCTGTCGATCGACGGGCCGCAAGATTTCGCGTCCCGTGGCATCCAGGATGCGAATCGTGACGATGGTATTATCCGCTCCGATCGCAAAGGGCAGCGCGGTGCTGGGCTGACCGTGGCCAGTAGAAACGGCGCCGAACGGATTCGGCGTATTCTGCTGAATATAGTTAGCAATCGGTTCGCCGTCCGAGAGCAAGTGGATGGTCCCACATGACGAATCGAGGAAGACGGAAGTATGGGCAGTATTCGCAAAAACCTCGGAAGTCTTCGGAATGGTATCGTTCGCCACAAGCGGGGAACTCGCTCCATCCTTCAAATTAGCGTGGAGTTGGAGAACGAAACTTAGAAGCGTCCCGGCCTTCGAAAGGGTATTCGTGGTCGAGTAAATATCATACGTAAACGAACCAGGTGCCAGGAAATGAATCGCCGTCTTCCAGTTTGGAGTGGGAACCAAGCTGCCGGGCTGGACCCCGCCTGTGGAGTCTGGGCCTTCGACGATGGAGGGATCGAACGTGATGGTACCGTGGACGCTGTCGATTCCAAGGGAATCCGGGACGCTCGACAATAGCTCAAGTTCCACGGCAAGCCGGTCGCCGGGCCGGCCCCAGTACGCGTGTGGGAATCCAAGGTGAATGGGGATCGGCGGCTCGTCGTACGCGCGGAGTACGAGCCGGAGTGTATCGCCATTATCTTCGGTCCAGGTAATGTATCCCATTCGCGGCCCTTGCTGTAGCGGAGTGCTGGCAAGAAAGGTTACAGAATAGACGGATTGCTCGCTATCGGCAATGGTCGTATCTGTTGGAATAGATTGCGGAGTAAAATCGCCGGAATTGGGTCCGGTAACCGGTGACCTGGAAATAACCAGCGGCCAGTTTCCGAGATTCGAAAGGGTAAAATTTCGAGTAACCGAGCGCCCCACGGCGACGATATCGAAATCGAGCGTATCTGAGATGCTGCCAGGGACAGAAAGTTTCGGATTCGGAGCGGCTCCGGCGCCTATGAGCACGACGGAGTTCCACAGCGAATCATTGAACGGGGTGCCAATGCCCCGAATTGAATCCGTAAAATTTCCAATGCCGGCGGGCAAGAAGCGCACCGTCATTGGTGTCGTGCTCTTACTTGTGACCGTGATTGGTGCATTGGGTGCGACGGAGAACGGCGCCGAGGGCATCGATATGGAGCTTCCCGTCAGGTTCCTCGAGCTGGTATTAACCAGCGCGAGCGGCGCGGAGAGGGCTCCGGTTCCCAGCCGGACCCTGCCGAAGTCGATCGTATCGCGGTCGAACGCCAGGAAACTCGCGGTGTCCCGGCCTATGAGGAGCACGGTGTCGCTTGTGCCATCATCGTAGTTAAATACGAGCCTCGATTCGTGATCCGGCAATTGGGGATGCCGAGGTGTGAATTTTACGGAGTAGAAGATGGAATCGTCAGCAGGCACGGTATCCAGAGCAAGAGGGCTGACGGTGTCGCCAAATTGGGTCACGACGAGGAACTCGTTCGACGGGTCCTCTATTTTTTCAAGTTGCACTCCGAGCGGATAATCGCCGGTATCGCTCAGGAAGAGCGCGTGAGCGCCAGAGGTATCGAGCAGGGCAATCGTTCCGAAGTCGATCTGGTGCGCCGATAGCACTGCGGCGGATTGCACTCCAATGCCCGTAATCGGGATCGAGTCTTCGATCATGCCAGCATTTGACCCGCCACCGGCATGGACGTAACCCGTAAATGCTCCGCGCTTCGTTGGGATAAAACTTACAGAATCGAAAGCGCTTGCATTGGGCGGAACGCGGACCGAATCCTGCGCGAGGATGAATGGTAGTCCCGCCGTGGTTATCCAAATCGGACCAGTGGATAGGAAGACGTTATTTGCCGTGCTTTGGAAGCAAATGGCCGTGTCGCCCTTCGTACCCACTCGGATTTTGCCAAAATCAACTGAAGAAGAACAAAACTGCACAAATTCATCTGCTTCGGATGCGACGAGCGGAATCGAGTCGGTGGTGCCATCACAATAGGTCACCACGAGCGTCGCATGGTGCTTCCGGCCCTCTCGTGCTGTGGTCATAAAAGTGATCGGGAAAGTCAGGGAATTGCGGCTGCTATCGAGGATGGTATCGGGAAACGGGTGGCTGAGTGCGCCGAGCGTGAATTCGCTCGCATCGGGCCCCACAATTTTCGCATCGCAGATCGAGAGCGGGTAATCGCCCGTGTCGGTGAGCCTTGTAGCGCCGAAATAGCTGGTGCCGTCGAAATCCACACCAAAGTTGATACTTGGTGGAATGAAAACGGGGCCGGCAACCGCTCCAAAGCCAAGAAGAAGGATCGAATCAACCTGTCCTTCGCTCGGGATGCTCATCACGAGCCAACCAGTTGCCGAACCATGTACGGTCGGCTTAAACGCAAGCACGATTGCGCCGGTGTCTGGCGCAAAGATTTCTGGCTTGCTCGTATCCGAGAATGGTGCGCTCACAATTGGCGTGTAGGGGAGCCAGTTGCCGCTGGAATTTATTACTCCGTCCGGCATATAGGCTGCGTGACCCACTTGAACGACGCCAAAATTGATGACATTCGTATCGTATCTGATTCTCGGCTGCCGCTCGTTGCCATTTAGCGTGATAAACGATTGCGTCGAGTGATCGTCGAAATTAAATTCCAAATAGCCCACCTCGCGTTCGTCCGTTCCCCATTTGGGATGGAATGTAACCGTATAGATGCGGGATTCTCCCGGGTTGAGCACGAAGCCCGCCGTATCGCCCGCAGGTTGGAACGTATAGAACTGGCGTTGTTGCCCGCCTAACACTACGCCGGTTATTACGGCTGGCCAGCCGCCGGCGTTGCGAACGGTATCGTATCGAACTTTCGAGTAATTCGTCAGAACCGTATCGAAATTGAGCGTGTCTTCGGCGACGGTAAATCGCGGCTGCGCTCCATTGCCTAACAAAGTGACAGGAATTCGCTTGCCGTCGTGGGTATAAAGCATTGCCGTCGCCTGGTAGGGTTGCGGCGCATGAGGATCGAACGAAAAAGAGATTCCGAATGGGCTTTCCGGATAGCCGGTGAACGGCATTTTCGACGTGCAAAAAAAGTCGGTATCGGAATAGTAATTCGGGCCGCTCCGAGTGATGACAACCGAGTCGATTATGAAATTTGCGTTGCCTGAATTATATCCACTGATCGACT
Organism: uncultured Bacteroidota bacterium; assembly: GCA_963702215.1. Taxonomy (GTDB): domain Bacteria; phylum Bacteroidota; class Ignavibacteria; order Palsa-1295; family Palsa-1295; genus PALSA-1295. Next base: position 1,655,374 of record OY969726.1, on the reverse strand, counting down.
TCGACTTCGTTAAGACGTTGACGCGCTGCGTGCCGAAATCCAGGGTGTCCTGAATAATCGTTCCATTCGGCTTGGCGCCGGAGCCATTGAGTACGATGCGAATAACCTCGGTATCCGATTGTGGACTCGTGCCGGTGTTCACGCACCGGACATTCAGCGTCGCCGTGCTCAGCGGATCCGGCGCGGTCGGCGCGTACGAAATCGAAAACACATGCGCCGATTCGTTCGGGAGGGTAAATGGCGCGGGAGAGGAATACACGCTAAATTCATTCTGTTCTGGCCCGGTCAGCCACATGCTATCGACTCGAAGCGGGTCGAGCCCGAAGCTTGCGATGGAATCGGCGAGCTGGGAACTCATTCCGACGGTAGTGAGTGGAAACGTGAGCGAATAATGCTGAACGGAGACGCCCGCGGTGTATTGGGCGGAAGTGATGGTTAGGCCGCCGGTGGCCAGCGCGTAATCGGCTCCGGTCGAATCCTGATTATTCCTGTCGAAGATTCGGAAATGGAAATAGTCACCCACGCCAGGGTAAAGTGCCGTATATTGATGCGATGCTTGATAGCCACTCTCGATGACGTGAATGGAATCGCCGTCCGGATAAAGATTGTCATTGCTGATCTGGAGATAGACTTGCTCCGTCGTCCCATTCCAGGAGGGCGGGTTTGGCAGTGGCAGTGGGCCATTCCAGGAGGGATCGCTATACATATAGCGCGCATCGAAGCCAGCGGAATTCTGATTCGGAAAAATTCCGAACGTGCCATGGATCGAGAATTCCGTTTGCGTGTATTCAGGCGAATTGAGGTTGGTTTGCGTCCACGCGATTTTATTTGCGGGAACGTAAATCGTGTCGCGCGGTGTAAGCCGCCGCCATTGAGCGTGCGCCGGCACGTTGATCAAGAAAGAGCATGCGAGGGACGCGAAGATGGGAAGGAGTGTCCGCCCAAAAAATTGCGAAGGGCGCAAAGTGTGGGAACGGTTTAATTTGCTTCCCGAACCGTCCCGCCTTCGTGCTATCCTGACGTGTCTCATAAATTCCAGAGTTGGTTTCGAACAGCGCGGGATGGAGCATAATTCATCCCGTTCCGAATAATTTATCGAATGAATTCCCTCTGGGCGCGAAGGAAGAAATACGAGGCATGCGAAGGTCGATGAAGCGATGGCAATCCGAACGCGATGGGAGTTTGTGGGCAAAATCCGTCGCGCCGGCTCCAAATCGTCTTTAGGTTCTCATGCGGTGGGGCCAACCATGAAACTAAAGAAGTTTGTAGCTGGTCAAACCCGCCGGAGGGACGTTCCGTTTCTCCCGGGCACGATTATGCGCCCATGTGTCATAAAAAGCCTGCGTCGTGGTGAGAAGTGGAGAAAATTTGATTATATTTTTGAATTTTTCGTGCATGCGTTCGTAAATGATTGTATTTTTGCACTTCTTTGATTCTCCGCGGAACGAAATACTAATGGTTGTTCGTCGCATGAACGATCAGGGTTCTCGAACGAAACTCGCATCGATGCGTTCCACATCTTGCTAATGCAACGGAGTGGATGCATCCATGCAAGCGGTGCCGTTGGTAAGGCATTCGTTGCTTTGGATTCCGCGAAGAATGCTTCTCATTTTTTTTTGTGACTGACAATTTAATAACCATGAAGGTTCATACCATGATCCAGGTGTTTCCATTGCGCGTGACCGACCCGCATGATCGCTCGTGCTCTCCGGCAGGCCGCCGAAGAGAATCCTCTAAGCAGGTGCGATCACGCCGGGCTCGAAGCGCATTCCTTATGCTCGCCATCTCGCTCTTCGCCATGGGCATATTCCAGGCCTCTGCGCGGGCATTTGTGCCGCTCGCGGCGCCTTCGCATGCAGCATCTTCGCGTGCAGCATCTTCGCGCGCAGCGGCTTCGCAGGCATTTCTGCTGGTACATACTTTGGGTGGGGACACGCTGCTTGTCAAGTCCATTTCCATTCCGGTGCTGCCGCCTCCCGTCACGCCGGACGATACGGGCAAGAGCGGCTTCGCGAAGCTCGTGGTAAGGAATTTGGGGACGCTCGTTAATTCCTCCTATAAGGATTTTTCGCCGACGATTACGGCCGATGGTAAAACCATGTTTTTCGTATCCGACCGGCCGCCGAGCCAGCGTCAGGACTTCTGGATGACGACGAGCCCGGACGGAAGCGATTCGGTTGGAACCTGGACAACCCCGGTAAACGTCGAGGAAATTAATTCCACAGCAGACGATGGCGCCGCGTCCATCGCGGCCGACGGCCAAACCATTTACTTCGCGACGAGCCGTAATACGACCTCCGTGAATGATGTCGATATTTGGCAGGCCACACTCAACGGAACCCACTGGGAGAACGTGAAGAACCTCGGCGCGCCGGTGAATACGAATTATTGGGAGTCCCAGCCTGCGATCTCTCCCGATGGCAAGAAACTCTTTTTTGCCTCGAACCGTCCAGGCAAAGTTGGTGGAGATGGCGACAAGAAGAATACCGATATTTTTGTAAGCCATCAGCTTGCGGATGGCCGCTGGAGTGAGCCGGTTAATTTGGGAACGAAGATCAATTCCGAGTACCACGAGTATTCCCCGTTCATGGCCGCGGATGGGACAACGCTCTATTTCTCCTCGGACGATCCGCATCGCGATCCCAATCAAAAGGGCATTGGCGGCATCGACTTGTATCAGTCGGAATGGAAAGGACCCTCCGACACGGATTGGACCGATCCCGTCCTCCTTCCGGCACCGATTAATTCGCCGTACGACGATTTTTTCCTGACCGTTCCGGCTTCGGGCAATATTCTCTTTTTCACGAGCAATCGGCCCGGAGGTACGGGCGATCTCGATTTGTATGTCGCAAATAACCCGCCGCCTCCGAAATCCACGCTCGTTCTTCGCGGGCGCGTTTATGATGTCAATACCAACGCGAACCTCGCCGCGCACGTCGTCATCCTCGATGGACGCACGAACGATACCGTTTACGATAAAACCTCGAACAGTGCGACCGGCGAATATCTCGCCGTTCTTTCGAGTGACGCACAGGGCAACCTGGGCGGGCCATACATCGTGAGCGCGACGGAGGCGAACCACTTCCCGTACCCTCCGACGAAGATAGATATTCCGCTACGCAGTGACACTTCGCGCATCTGGACGCAGGACATTCCCATGAATAACGAGACGCCTCCCATCGTTCACTGGGTTACACAAACGCCGCAGCTCGTGAAGCAGAAGCCAGAACTATTCCCGAATTTTAAGGGCGTCATCATTCGCGAGCAGCAGACCATCCAGCTTTTCGCACTCCTTCCCATGCTGTTCTACGACGCGGGTGCCGCGACGCTTCCCTCACGATACGTTCTCTATTCCAGCCCTGCGCAAACGAATGGATTCAGCGAAGACACCGTCACGAGCACGATGAACGCCTATTACAATTATCTGAACATTATCGGCCTTAGGATGCGGAACAATCCTTCTACCTCGATTACGCTGACCGGGACGAATTCGGAGGACACCTCCGTCGAAATGTCGCTCGATCTCTCGCGCGGGCGCGCCGAGAATGTCAAAAAGTATCTCGTTGACATTTGGGGAATCCAGCCAAACCGCGTTAACGTCGTTGCGCGAAAGCTGCCGGAGAATCCAACGCTGCCGACGACGCCGGAAGGCATCGCCGAAAACCGCCGCGTCGAACTCTCTACCAATTCGTGGGATATTATTCATCCCGTGCTCTATAAGTCCATTGTCAAGCGGCCGGATGCACCCACCGGTGGCTTCAAGTGGGAAAACGGTTTGCGTTCCGATATTATCTCGAAGCGCGATCTCGTTATCACGTATAATGGCAAGCCATGGAAGGACATTTCCGATCTCGGGCCGCTCACAACGACGACGTCCGATGGATATAACTGGCGCAATGACGCGGGCTCGCTCCCCGACGGAGAAGGTGATATGGATGTGCAACTTAAAGTCACCGATAACACGGGCCGCGAGGTGCTTTCGAACGTAGATAAGGTTAGCGTTAAGCAGTATTCGGTAAACCAAATGGTGGCAGAACATCTGGCCGATAAGACGCGTGAAACGTACAACCTCATCCTTTTCACTTACAACAAGTCCGACATGGGGCAGTGGAATCACAAAATCCTGGATAGCTATGTGTATAACCGGATCCAGCCGAATAGCGATGTAACCGTGAACGGATACACGGATATTCTCGGTACCGAGGATTACAATGCCCACCTTTCCCAAAACCGCGCGAATGCGGTAAAGGCCGATGTTGCCGATCACGTCCGAGGTCACGTGGCTTCCCTGACCGCGCATGGATATGGCAAGACTCAGCCGCTATACTCGAACGATCTGCCTGAAGGGCGATATTACAATCGTACCGTGCAGGTGCTCGTGGAAACCCCAATTACTTCGGCAAACCCATGATTCAGGGCCAGATTTTGTTTGGCCGCTAAGAATTCATAATATTAATTTGTAACCGGCAGCACCTTCTGCGTTTTATTATTCAGGGGTGCCCGGTTACAATTTTTTATTGAAGCGGAACCATAGCGCCCTAAAGCGCGGATATACGATGACCTTCACTGCTTGCATCGGCTCCGGTAACGCCGCATTCGGAACATATCGATTTTTCCTTCGAACTTCTGCATTCATTTCACTGCTGCTGACTCATATCAGAATGACCATGCACGTATCAGACTTCAGATTCCAAAATACACTTCCTTCGAGCAGGGCCGGACGGAGCGCAACCATCTGCCGCATCGGATCGCTATCGCTCGTGGTGCTTTTCATGCTCGGTGCGTTCGGATTGCATGAGAGCGCCAATGCGCAGAATGCCCGGATCCACCACCAGATCATCAAATCGCACGAGTCGCCGCCGACTATGGGCCGCGAATTCTGGTTCGCGATGACATCGAATTATTGGGGCCTCGACAACGGCGGAAAATACATGCGAATTTACATTACTTCGCCCCAAAACACAACCGCGTACGTATCGATCGGTGTCTCCGGAGCCAAAACCCCGGTGCCGATCCTGGCCTATAAGGTTGGAACGTTCAAGATCCCGGAGTCGTGGGAAATGGAGTCGAGCGGAGTTGTTGAGCCGAAGGCCATTCACGTTTGGTCGAATGATGCCGATCTTACGGTCTATGACATGTCCCATAACGCTTACACCTCTGACGGTTCCTATATCATCCCCACAATTGGTTGGGGCAATGATTACGTCGTGGCTGCTTACGCCTCGCTTTATGAATTAACTTGGGACGATCCATCCGAATTTACCGTAACCGCGAGCATAGATCACACGGTGATCGATATCACACCCTCTTGTGATTTTCGTCAGTGCCCGGGTGGGAATGAAAGTGGGGATGGTTGCTCGCATGACGTAGGCTACCCGGCGGGTCACACATTTTCCATCACGCTCAATCGCGGAGAATGTGCCCAATTCAAGCCGGTGCTTGCACAGGGCGCCGATGGGTATGACGTTACCGGTACAATTATTCATGCGAATAACCCCGTTGGCGTAGTTGGGGGCAGCGATTGCCCGAATATTCCGGCCGACTTTCCCTATTGCGATCACGTCGAAGATATGATTCCACCGGTGCGCACGTGGGCGACCACCTACTACACGACCAATTTCGTGCAGCCCCCAACGATGCCGGGCCACGATTTTGGGCTTTATCTAATGGTGGCTTCGAAGCCCGGCCAAACTATTTGGAGGGAGGATGCCAGTTCGGGTGCACACGTGGAGTGCCAACTCTCGAACAAATACGATAATTATTGGGATGAACTCGAATTAGCGCAGAAATTTTGGAGCGATGCGCCCTTTCTGCTCGTGGAATACATGAACAGCTCTACGTACCCCGACCATGATAATGGGCAGGGCGACCCTGCGGAAGTTGTTATCAATCCTCGCGAGCAATACTCGAAGGACGTCGTCTTTCAAACGCCGGTGAGCGTCGGTGCGCAAGCGCCTTACGACAGCTACGCGAATATTATTGTCAACTTAAAGGATGAACGCCAGACAACATTTGACGGGCAGAAAATTCTCAGTTATACACACCAGCCGATCGACGATACCTTTGAGGTATTCAATATAACACACATCGCCCCGGGCGTACATACCGTTACCGGGGATACCTTAGGCGTCGGGGTCTATATTTACGGCTACGGATACGATGAATCCTACGCCTGGGCCGGCAACATGGGGACGAAAACGTTCAATTCCCAGGATACCGTCTCTCCGTTAGCGGATACAAGCGGTTCGTGCTACGATGCCTTCGTTCATCTCTCCGATTCCGGTATCAATCCCGGCGGCATTCCACAGAGCATGCTGAACATGGTGCGCCTCGATTCCGATTATAATATGGTGTACATTCCAGACCCGAGTTTTCACGAGGGGGTTGGTTTGGATACCTCATCCTACAGTATGTATGTCCTTGACAGGACAAAACCCGCCTATCTGAAAGTTGAAGCCTACGATGTGGCCGGTAACGAAACGATGGTGATTAGCACCTATACTCCTCAGGTTGCGGACATCGAGCCACCGCTCCAGAATTTTGGCTCCGCCGTCTCACCGACGACGAAATACGAGTACGACACGATCATCAACACGGGGCAGGTTGCCTTCAATTTCGACAAGCTCACGTTACTTTACGGCAATCTTGGCTTTACCATCGATAGTGGCATGATACCGTCTGTGCTGGCCGTCGGGGAACGGCGCGTTCTCAAAATCTCATTCCAGGCCGTTAAAGCCAACACCGTCGTCGATAGCATTCTTTTCGGGGATGAGTGCGGGATTCAAAGCGTCGCACTCACCGGAACCGGGGGGCAGCCGGACTTCCAGGTGACCGATCAGCATTGGCCCAACGAAGCTGTTCCGCCGGGGCCGAATGGCTACGTCAAGACCGTGACCATCGAAAATCTTTCCTCGATTCCGATCAACATCGACACCGCGTGGTGGGCTGATCAAGTCCATTTTAAGCCCGTCGATAAGTTTCCTGTGACCGTGGACAGCCAGGGTACAAAAACGTTCCGAATCGCTTACTATCCGGATAATAATTCTCTGACCACGACCGACCGCACACAGGGCTTCTGGAGAAGTTCAACGCTGGATTCGGCCGGGGACTCGCGGAAGGGAGTCCGAAACGATAGCTTAACAGGAAATGGAGTGGCCCCGACGGAATACTTCATTCAGGACGTGAACGACACCATCCTTTGCGCTCAACCTGGAGATACGGAGCATCTTACATTCCAGATCGCCGATACCGGAACGAGCGCGGGTACCATCACGCGAATTTTCCATACCGATTCCACCGATTTCAAGAATTTGCAAGGCGTGCTCTCGAGCGGCGGGATTTGGAATCCGGCAATCACAGCACAGACCTTTGCACCAGGGGAATCCGCGACGATCACGCTCGACTATCCGGAGCCTGTCGGAACGAATGTGACAGCGGTCGATTCGTTGTTCGCAATTAATTCCGAGGGCGATACCGTCATGGGCCACCCCATCGTCGTTACGATCCATCTGATTTACAAGGAGGGACAGGTGCAGCCGCAAACGGTTTATCTGCCCGCAACCCGCTATCAGCAGGCAGGACGTGCAATGAATTCATTTATCATTTCGAATTCAACATCGGCGCCGCTTGACGTTAGCACTGTTACCCTCACGCCAGGAGGGAATTACAATAATTCTTACAGCTTCACGACGAATCCAGCACTTCCGGCCACGCTCGCTCCGGCTGGGTCGCCCGGCGATAAAATGACCGTGACCATCGCCTTCAACGATTCGCTCAGTTTCGATTCGCTCCAAGCGGCTTCCTTCGAGATCAATTCAGGCTCGTGCAGTCCGATGCAGGTCGATGCCATCGCGCCGGTTCGCGTTTCCGGTGCAGCGTGGCAGAGCTATACTGCGCCGCCAGTTCTCGCCTGCGAGGAGCCGATCAACGACGTCAAGATTACCAATACCCAGCCGGGTAACGGCAATGAGACCATCGTAGATACAATTGAATCCGCGACGTGGGTTGGCCCGAACGGGGGCGGTAACCATGGTGCGAATTTCTCGATTCCGAACATTCTCGGCGATACACTCGAAAGCGGTCAAACCTTGCCGGTTCCGGTGACCTTTATTCCTGGTTCGGGCACCGGGTTGGTCACATACAATGACACGCTGGCCGTGACCTTGCACAGCAGCCGTTCGGATACGACGATCTATATTCCGGTGAGCAACACTGCTGGTACTGCGCTCGCCACGGGATATTCGGAGTTCGCGACTCCCACCGCTGCGGCGAGCGACCAGGTTTCCGTTCCGGCGACCGTGAGCATCAATAAGCTTGGGCTTCCGATTCTCATCGATAGCGTTGGAATTACCGGTATCAAGCTCACGTATTCCATTCCACACCCGGACTTGCTCATTCCGAATAAGCCGAATCCATTCACGATTAGCAACCCACTCAAGGCGATCGGATGGTCCGCGACGACGCTTCCGAATGCCAATGGCGTTCGCGCGGATTCGGAGATCACCGTAATGCTCTCTGGCAGCACACCGCTTCCGGATGGTTTGGACTCGGCAGTCTATGGGCAACTTAATTTCCAAGTTGCGCTCGACAAGGCCGACGACGAGACGGCAGTGACGCTCGATTCCCTGCAGCTCTTTACCGGGGTGGGAGCGACAACGCCGTTGGGCTCGTGCGTCGCAACCGTGACGCAAAGCAGCGATTTCTCGCTCGTGCTTCGCTGCGGCGATTCGACGCTCAAATCCGTTATGCTTTCAGGAGCGGTGCCCGTCTATATCAAGCCGGCTACGCCGGATCCGGTAACGGGTTCATCGATGACGTTCGAGTACGCGACCCGAGGCGAAGCAAATATTACGCTTGCGATTTACGATGTGCTGGGGCACGAAGTGGCCACGCCTGTCGATAATGTTCCGCAAGATGCCGGCACGTGGCAGGTGCGCTACGATGCGTCGAAGCTTCCAAACGGAACTTATACTTATCGTCTGAGTACCGAGCAGCCGCTCTTGGGTGGAACGGCCGTTTCGAGACAGTTTGTAGTCCAGCGATAGATCCCTCTGGAAGAAGTTGGCGCAACTTCCGTTTGCGATCCACTAGCCGTGGGTCACAAACGGAAGTTTGTTTTGTAGCGCCATTTGGAATGACGATTGATCCCATTTCGATGTTCATGGATCATCCAATGCACACGCTTCCTCGGGTATTATTAGTTCCAGTTCTCCTTGTCGCTGCCTGCGCAATGGCTTCTGCAAGCGAGACGCCGCAATCGCTTGCCGAAAAATTACAGCAAGAGTTCCTCGCCGCTCCAGCCGTTTCGCTTTCCTTCGATTTGAAAAATGAAGAACACCTTCGCATCCTGACCGACATGCGCGGAGGCCATATCCGCATGGAGAGTCCCCAGCTTCTCATTATCTCGGATGGAAACACGATTTGGAACTACGATAAATCAGGTGACCGTGTAACGATCGACAATGTAACAGCAAGTTCCGAATTCCACGATCCGGCCAGCCTCTTCCGTTTTGCGGATAATTATACCGCTTCCCTCGAACATGTGAGCGGGAACCAATACACCCTTGTCCTCACACCTTCGAGCGCGCTGCAATCGCTCATGCACTCCGCCGGCCGGTTGCAATCCCTCCGGCTGAGTGTCACCGTTCACGGTTCCCGTGTTCAAATCGCAAGCGCCTCGGCCACGAGTTTCCGCGGCACGACTGACGTAGCGCACCTTAAAATACAAATGCTCCAAACGGCAAACGCATCGGACTTTGTATTTACCCCGAAGGCATCAACGAAAGTGATCGATTTGCGGGAGTAGTTCATATCGTTCTGCCGAGCAGTTGCTGGCTAAAGGCATGGAGGCGCTCGCGTTGCGCTACATTGGGAATCTTTGCAAGCTGTTCTTCCGCAAGTTTCGAATGATGCTCTGCGAGTTGTGCGGTTTCCGCTAAAATTCCCATTTGCTCGAAGGCAATACGTGCCAGCGCGATGTCACTCTCGGTGGTGGTGTGAGCGCGCAACCGTTCGAACAGTGCGCGTTGCGCATCCGATATCGTTCCAGTATGAGTCATCCCGAGCACGAAGAGGATCGTCCGCTTGCCTTCGAGAATATCTCCGCCGATGGCTTTGCCAAAGGATTCACCGGCGGTGAGATCGAGCAAATCGTCCTGAAGCTGAAAGGCGATTCCGATCTCCCGCGCGAATTCTCGGCAAGCATCGAGATTCGCTCCTCCCGCCGAAATGGCGCCTAGCGCGGCGGCGCATTCAAAAATCCGTGCGGTTTTCAACTCGATCATCGTAAGATATTCTTCCATCGACACGTTATCTTTTTCCTCGAATTCCTTATCGAGCGCCTGGCCTTCGCACACCGCCTGGAATCCTTCAGCGAATGTGCCAAGCAATTCACCGGCTCTCGGCGCGCCAGCCAGTGCTCTCATTGCCAACGCGACAAGGGTATCGCCTGCCAGAATGGCCTCATTCATTCCGTAGGCAATATGGATCGCCGGTCTGCCGCGTCGGGTCACCGCATTATCCATGATATCATCATGCACAAGTGTGAAGGTATGTAGCAGTTCTATGGCCGCGGCAGGCGGAAGCCAAGTCTCCTCTTGGGGAAAATTGCCGCAAAACGCGGTTAACAGAGGGCGAATGCGTTTGCCGCCGTTAGTAATTGCGGCCCGAATCGGCGCATATAAGGATGCAGGCGAATCAGGGACCAGAGCAATGAGATACTCTTCGATTCTTGTCAACAGCGGCGATGAGTTTTGCATTTTTCTTCTTGAAAGAGTCATGAATGAATCAGCATGAAATTTGCTTATTCAATTAGAATGATGGCTTGCAATTTGAAAGAATTCTAATTCATGATTCATTGTTTCCATGAACACGAATTTCTCACTTTTTAACAAAGGATTGGCGTATGCGCGTACTCGTGGTCGAAGATGAAAAAAAAGTTGCTCGCTTTCTCGAGCAGGGGCTGCGGGAAGAGAAGTATGACGTCGATGTGGCCTTCGATGGCGAGGAGGGGCTTCAGCGCGCGCTCGCCGAGGCGTACGATCTCGTTATCACGGATATCATGATGCCGAAAAAATCGGGCATCGAAGTGATTAAAGAAATTCGCGCGGCCAAGCGCAACGTGCCGATCCTTTGCCTGACGGCAAAGACGGAAATCGGCGAGAAAGTCGAGGGTCTCGATGCCGGCGCCGACGATTACCTGACGAAACCGTTCCTCTTCGAGGAACTTTCCGCGCGCGTGCGTTCGCTGCTCCGCCGCTCGGACATCGAGAAAAAAACGCAGCTTATTTCGCGCGATCTTGTGCTTGATACCGTCACGCACACCGCTCGCCGCAAAAAAATTGGCTCGGAAGAAGAGGAGCATATTCCGCTCACCGTGAAAGAGTACGAGCTGCTCGAGTATCTCATGCGCAACAAGGGCCGCATTCTTTCCCGCGCGGTGATTACGCAGCACGTCTGGGGGTATTCATTTACGATGGGATCGAATGTGATCGATGTCTATATCAAGCGCCTCCGCGAAAAAATCGACGCGGGCCGCGAAGAAAAAGACCGGCTGATTATCTCCGAACGTGGCGTGGGATACGGAGTGCGGCCATAGGGCGCCGGGCGCCCACCACACGAAAGCGTCAGGGCTTGAGCGCGAACCTGTGCGAGCAGCCGCAACTATTGACAAACCCGTAAACATAAGGTCCAACATGCACCGTGTCGCCACGGGACCACATGATTATTACCAAAAGCTTCTCAGGTTTAAAGGATTTGAGGAAGCTGCCATACATTTTAAATGGCGCTATTACATACCGGCCGCTATTGGGAACCGTCTTGTAATAGTCCTGCCCCGTCTCTTCGATCTTAGTGGTATCCCGTTTAAAAACACCCGTGCCGCGGTATGATAGAAGAAACTGCACGCTGTCAAGACCTGGGGCACTGTACCTCACTTCCGTGCTATCCAACGGGCTCACCGACTCGGTTTCATTCGGCGATAGAATTTCCATCCGCATGAAGGAAGCAAGCGTGTGTGTCACGGATGGAAAATGTTTGTTGCCTTTTATCTGCCAGGTTACAGGCTCGGGAAAATTAACTTGAACCGGCTCGTTTATGCCCTGCTTGAGCAGATTGCCATTGACGCTAACGCTTACAGTGCCAGGCATCCGAATCATCCGATCGGAATCATAAAAATAAGCACTTGCATCATACCATTTATGTATAGAGTCCTTGGTATAGCGCCCAGTGGCTTCGCCGCAAATAAAGCGGGCATCGTAGCGGCCCGGTGGGATAGGATGGAAGTGGGCATCCCATCGCACTTCAATTCCGTGCATTCCTGGTAAAGTGTCGCGCCTGCAGCCTGTGAAAGCTACAACGAGAATAGTTAGAACGCAGAACGCCTTCATGGATGCCTCATCACAATGGCTTGAACCGCTCGAATCCTTGCGTGCAATCCAAACAGTAATGGATGGATCGGCAGAGCGTGGAACCAAACATGGAACGAAGCTCGGTGTTGGCGCTGCCGCAATGTGGGCAGTCCACATGCTCGATCTGTTCGAAATCCAGGGTTCCCTCGATTTGCACTGGCGCGCCTAAGCCGAATTCCGTGAGCAGCGTTCGTCCGCGCTCCGTAATCCGATCACTCGACCAACTCATCGCCGTTTCGAGATCGACTTGAACGCTCTCGAAACCAGCGCGCATCAGGGCTTCCGCAATATTCGATTTGATATACGTGGTCGCTGGACAGGCAACAAACGTTGGAAGCAGCCGAACATTAACATTCGAATCGTGAACCGCAACGCTGGTAATCATTCCCAAATCGAGAACCGAGAGCGTTGGAATTTCTGGATCCATGACGCGAGAAAGAATATCCATTACAGAATCAGTGGCACCGGCGTTCTCGCCGGTGGGACGGACTTTTAGTCCATCCCCGCAATCTGCCGGACGCGGACTAAAAGTCCGCTTCACAGCCGAGAACGGCTGTGCCACTGTTCCTTCATATTCTACCATGTTGCCGCCGGATCCAATCTATACACTTCCGTCATTTCATCGAGAAGCGGTTGCAAATATTCGGTGTGGTAGCCTTGCCGGCCGCCATACATTCGTTCTTTAATGGGAAGTTTTGGTAATTCGAGATTGGCTTTGTCAAGTATCGGTGTAATGGCATCCAGCCACCGTGTTTGCAACTCCGTCTCGCCGATAATATTTTCTTTTGAAAGTTCCGCTTCGTATTTCGAAGGCTCGAACATTCCGAGAGCATAGGGGAAGGTCTCATTCAGCGCCGATTGCATTCGAGCATGGCTTTCTTCCGTGCCATTGCCAAGTTTCATTACCCAAAGGTCGCCGTGGAGAACATGATATTTCAGTTCTCCTTTAATTTTCTTGGCGAGCGCTGCAAGAGGAGCAAACGATGATTCCGAAAGCATCGAATATCGCAGACTTTCCGCATGATCGAACAGAAAATGACGCATCAGGCTAAAGGCATAATCGCCGATTGGCAATTCAACGAATTGCGAGCAGTGAAATTGTTTTTCATTGCGCGAGAAGGCGATCACATCCGGTACCGGCTCGCCGAAATGCTCGTTGAGCAGCGAGTAATTCGCAAGCGCATGGCCGATCTGGTCCTGCGCTATCGACGAAAAGGCAATATCCTCTTCGAGGATCGGGCCCAATCCCGTCCACTCGCTGTTCCGATGGCCGATGATGAGTTCGTCATCGGCGATGCGATATAGTAGGTCTTTTATTGCGTCACTCATTGCCTGGTTCCCAAAGCTGCACTTTGTTTCCTTCCACGTCAACGATGTGGACAAATTTACCATATTCCGATCCTTCAATGGTATCCACGATCGTTACGCCTTCTTTTTTCAGTTCCTCTACAAGCGCTTCTAAATTTTCAACTCGGTAGTTGATCATGAAGTCCTTGGTCGAGGGATCGAAATATTTTGTCGTTTCGGCAAACGGGGTCCACTGCGTCAATCCTTTTTTTGCCGGATCGGCATCTTCGCGCCACTCGAAACTGGCGCCGTATGGGCCGGCATCTATTCCAAGATGTTCTTTATACCACTCTCCCATTTTTGTGGCGTCTTTGCACTTGAAAAAGATACCGCCAATTCCTGTTACTTTTTTCATGATTGTTGTGTCTTTTAATCCTCTATTGCCTCGATGCCTTGTTCTTTCGCTTTTGCCACTCCGTCTCTCATCGCCTGGAGCTGCTCTGGCGCGTGCCCTTGCCAAATTGTAATTTCGCCAACAACCTTAAACGGATGTTTCGAGCGATACGACTTCGTCGGATTGCCCGGGAATTTTTTATCGGTTAGATTGGGGTCATCCTCGATTGGCCCGGTCGGTTCCACTACGTAAATTCTTTCGCGAGCTTCCCCCGCGGCAAGTTCCGCGCCCCAAATCGCGGCATCTTAGGTTGCTGACAAGTAGATATATTTCGCATTCTTGTTTTGTCCATAGTTCGAGTTAAGACCAATTGTAATAAGGTCTCCAAGCTTAAGGTCCGCCTTCGTGCCATGGAAAAACGTTTGAGAAAAAGGACTCGGTGTCATTCAATTCCTTCCCTTCTATGCGCGGCCACGGCCTTCACCTCTTCCAAATATTTATTGATGCGTTTGCGGACCGGATAACCCGATGCTTCGCGGTAAGTCTTTTCCGACGCGGTGGCAAACATGTCCTCGTCCTCGTGCTGGAACGAATAAACATCGGTCGATTTCACGACCCAGAGGCTGACCGTCTTTTTGCGGCGGCCAAATTGCTCCTTCGCGAAGACGAGCGCCATTTCCGAGTCCGGCGCGTGAACGATTCCCACGAAGACGTGCTGCTCGCCGCGCTTATCCTGATGGAAAACAGCGTAGGTCTCCCACTCTTCATTCTGCGCGAGGCCGCCCGAAGCCGGAGCATGCTCCAGATCGGCGCGGCGAATGCGGGGGTCGAGGCTATCCATTTCTATTTATTCTTAAATTTCGTTTTTGTCATTCCCGCAAAAGCGGGAATCCAGGTTTTGCAAGTTTATTGCTAATCATCATCCGTAAAAGAAATAAGGATTTAAAACGCACCATAAATAATCCCGATCACGATACCGACTGCTACCCATTCGACAAAGTAAGCAATCGACTGCTGAAAGGTAAGTTTTTCTCCGATATTCAGATTCACATAATTATGGATTACAAAAGACCCGACGGAGAAAATGCCGATAATTGCTCCGAACGCAGCCCCTTCAACAAATCCGGAGCCGCGTTTATAGATCATAGAAAAGAGCAAGGCAAGCATCACCATTGCGATGAACATCGCAACCATGCCGAATGGCATCACGCGTTTGATGCCCTCCTGTGGACGGTACACTGCTGGATATTTCATATACTCGGATTTCATGCCGGGAATCGTGAAGGCGATCCCGCCGATGGCCATGTAAACAATGATTGCTCCGAGAGCAGAAAGAAGAATGGGCAGAAAGTTCATAGAATTGTGGAATTAGAATTGTGAAGTTAAAGATAGTTGAATTCCCGCTTTCGCGGGAATGCCAGCTTTGGAATTTTGCGGGAATGATATTTTACGCATACGGCACCATCCTTTTCACCCCTGGCCTCATCATCGCCTCGCGCACCCACCGGCCATTCTCTTCGGCGTAGCGGCGTACGGCAAGGCGCTCTTTGTTGCAAGGGCCGTCGCCATTGATGACGCGGAAAAATTCATCCCAGTCGGGCTGGGTGTATTCCCAGGTGCCGTCTTCGCGCTTTTTCAGCGCCGGATCGGGGAGCGTCATTCCAAGTTCCCAAATTTTGGGAACATATTGACCGAGGAAATCCTGCCGCATTTCTTCGTTGCTCGCCATCTTCACTTTCCAGCGCATCAGCTTTTCGGTGTGGACGGAAATCGTATCCGGCGGACCGAAAAAGTGCATCATCGGCGGGAACCACCATCGGTTGAGCGCGTCCTGCAGCATCTCGCGCTGCATCGGTGTGCCAACGGCAAGCGCAACGAACGCATCATAGCCCTGCTTCAAGTGGAACGATTCCTCATAGCATATTCTTTCGAGCGCGCGGCAATAGGGGCCATAACTGCCCTTCGCATTCGCAAGCTGATTGACGATCGCGCCGGCATCGACCAAAAATCCGATGACCGCAATATCGGCCCATGTTTTTGCCGGATAATTGAAGATATTGCTGTATTTCGATTTGCCGCGAAATGAGATCGTTAATCATCGCCTCGCGCGTTTTACCGAGCGTTTCCGCGGCACTATAAAGCAAATGTCCGTGGCCAACTTCATCCTGCACTTTCGCGATAAGCGCGAGCTTTCGCTTGAGTGTTGGCGCGCGAGTAATCCAGGTTCCCTCCGGCAGCGCGCCGATAATTTCGGAATGCGCGTGCTGTTCGATCATGCGCAGCACCTGGCGGCGATAATCGGCAGGCATCCAGTCATCCGGCTCGATCTTTTCGCCGCGCGCAATGCGGGCTTCGAATTCGGCGAGCTTTATAGGATCTTCTTCGACTGGTTTGGAAGCTTTTCCCTTTACTTTCGGATCTTCTTCAATGTGAGGCGTTTCCGTACATAGTTATTTACTAATAATTCCTTCTAATAAAAGATGCGCGATTGCGCCGCGGCCTTCGCTAGTTAGTTTCGAGGATGCGCTCGAATGTCCAATTCGTGGCCGAGAGCAGCGTACGGACGGCGAGCTGCGAATCGGTAGCAATGAAAGCGCCCTGAACAATTCCTTCCTCGATGATGGAACGAAATATTCTTTCATATCGCCGGCGCATGAGCTTGAAATCGTTGAGGAACGGTTCCCCGAGATGCCGCCACTCGTGAAGAAAGACGGCGGAGGCATCCGCATTCGAGGCGATTACGTTCGAGATGGGCCTCTATTCCGGCGAGTAATTTTTCCTTCGGCGGAAGCGAACTTGTGGCGACCGGTTCCAGCGCGACAAAAAATTGCTCGGCCATCGAAAAACAAATCTGCTGGAGCAATTCCTCTTTCGAGGAAATATGATTATAGAGGCTTGCAGCCTCGATGCCGAGCGTTTCCGCCAAATCGCGCATTGAAGTCGCGCTATAGCCACGCTCGCGAAAGAGGGCCTGCGCCTTCACGCGAATTTGATCTTTACGCTCGCCTGGCTTCATCGAAGAAACTAACGGTCGTTAGCGCGATTCCATTCCGCCTCCGGTCCCTGCCGAAGGTCACACCAACTTTCCACGGCCGAATAATGGCTTGCTAAATAGAATGCTATATTTTTTAAAATATTTTCCATGAAAGTGAGCTAATTTGGAAAATTATTAGTTATATTTGTCTGTAAGTGGGGGAAAGTGGGAGAATTTGGACCCTGTAAGCAACCGAATGTCATCATTTAAGGGAAGCGACATTTATGTCGTCGATGCGAAGGGACGCGTGAGTATTCCGTCGAAAATGCGGAAGAACATTCAGGCGGAATCGCGCTACGCTTTCGTCGTCACGCGTGGCATTGAAAAATGCCTCTACGCTTATCCGCTGGACGAATGGCGGCAGTCTGGAGGAATCGATTCGTTCCCTTTCCCAGGCCAACGAGAAGGATCGCTTTTTCGCACGCACGCTGATGCAATGGAGCGAAGAAATTCAACTCGATGCGCAATTCCGGCTCCTCATTCCCAAATCGCTTTTGGATTTCGCGGAAATTTCGAAGGAAGTATTTTTTATCGGCGTGCTCGATCACATCGAGCTTTGGAATCCCGATAATTTCAAACAGTACATCGGTTCGAGGAAGGAAAGCCACGAGAACGCGGTCGAGCAGGTGATCCACACCCGGCGTAGCTAACAGTGAAGATTTAGCGTGAAGACTAAGATTTAGGGCGGCGTTCATTGAAAACGAGCGAGTATCATGCGCCGGTGCTGCTACGGGAAGCGATAGACCTTCTTGCGCTCAAGCCCGGAGGCGTCTATGTGGATGCAACGCTTGGGGGCGGGGGGTATTCGGAAGCGATGCTCGAGGCCGGCGCGCGCGTCTTTGGCTTCGATACGGATCCCGCCGCGCAGGAATTCGCTACGCGGCGTCTCGCGAAATTTGGCGAGCGATTCACTCTGGTCAGAGAAAATTTTGCGAAGCTTGGCGAAGCATCGCTACGCGGCGTGGCGCTCGATGGCATCGTCTACGATCTTGGAGTCAGCAGCCATCAGCTCGACACCGCTTCGGTTGGCCTGAGCTACCGCATTGAAGCGCCGCTGGATATGCGGCTCGATCCGCGCGAATGGATTTCCGCGCGCGAAGTGATCGCGGCATACGATGAGGGGCAACTTCGAGAAATGTTTCGAACCTATGGCGAAGAACCATTCGCTTCGCGGATTGCGAGGAATATCATTCACGCAAGGAACGAGAAACCGATCGAGACGACCACCGAGCTTGCCGAAATCATCGCAAGCGGTATTCGACCGGATAAGCGGAACGAAACGCTTTCGCGAATTTTCCAGGCCATCCGCATTGAGGTGAATCACGAGCTGGAGAACTTGCGGGATTCGCTCGAACAAGCGGTTCAGATGATGAAAGATGGCGGGAGAATCGTGGTGGTTTCGTATCACTCGCTCGAAGACCGGATAGTAAAAGAGTTTTTTCGATCCGAGAGCGCACCGGAATTTGAGGCAGGCGCGACCGGAGCTTTGAAATCACGAGTCGATCTTTCTCGCGCCCGGCTGCGGCTTCTGACGAAGAAGCCCGTTCGGCCCAGCGCGGATGAGATTATACGAAACCCGAGGGCACGAAGCGCGAAGCTTCGGGCTGCCGAACGAATCTAGACGAATACATTAGAACGAGAATGGAATGACGACAATCGCTTTTGCGCCTCGCGCCATAAGTGAGATATCGGGAGAACGAGCACTGCTCGGTGGGAAGCCGTCCACGGAACGGATGGCTGCATTTACCGGATCGGTGGCCACGGTTCCGCCGCCGAAACCGGTTCCGAGCGAGATCGAAAAGGCGGTTCGACGAATGCCGGTGCTCTATGTCATCGCGTTCTTCGCCGTGGTCGTACTTTCGGCGGTGATGATAATTTGGAATACGCTGCAGGTAAACAAGTTGACAGCCGAGCGCGTCGCACTGGATGGCCAGATCGCGCAGAACCAACAGCGTCTCATCCGGCTTCGCGCCGAAGAAATGGAGCTTTCCGCGCGGGACCGAATCCAGTTCATCGCGCAATCGAAACTTGGAATGGTTCCCCAGTCGGGACAGGATATTGTAATTGTAAAGTAGTGTGACATACCGGGATCAGGACGAATTTCCCTTCGTGGAACCGGAGCTGAGGCAAGCTTCGGCTCCGCGCACGCCGGAGAGGGCGCCGCGCCAGGTTCCGCGCGCGGCTCCGGCGCGGCCAGAGGCTTTGCGCCCGCTCGGCTCTATCTCGCTGCCGATAGCGCCGCCGGTTCACCTTTCCAGTGTGCCTTGGCACGAGCGGCTCATCGAGCGCTTCTTTTCCTCGCCACCGCCCGTCGATCCGCTTCGGAAGAATGGGAGGCTTTATGCCGCGCTCGCCGTTTTTCTGCTCGCATTTCTCCTCATCGGTGCAAAGCTCTTCAAGCTTCAGGTGCTCGATCATGATGCCTTCTCGATCGAAGCAGCGGAGCAGTATAAGATGGAACTTCCCATCTCGGCGAAGCGCGGACTCATCCTTGACCGGCATGGAATTATTCTCGCCGATAACGAACTCGTCGAGAAATTTGCGATCGATCCGAAGGCGATCAAGAATAAACCGAGCCTGGCGGGCATCCTTTCAGAAACCTTCGATAGGCCGGCTCGCTACTATGAGCAGTTGTTCCAGGATACCTCGCGCCGCTATGTCGTGATTGCTCGGGAGGTGCCGCTCGAAATTGCTTCCCGGCTCGATTCGGTAAAGGATCCTGGTCTGATTCGCGAGATGGATTCGCGCCGCAATTATGCCTTTGGGGACCGTGCGGCGCATGTCCTGGGCTTCGCGAGCAACGATGGGCGTGGCTTGGCCGGGATCGAACTCTTCGCGAATCGCTCGCTCGCCGGCAAGGATGGTTACCAAGTGATGCAGCGTGATGGTCGTGGGGCGCTTCGTCCGGACGTGGATTATCCGCGAGTTCCTGCGGCGAACGGCGAAAACATTACACTCACAATCGATCAGTCCATTCAGCAAATTGCGGAATCGGCGCTCAAAGCCGGCGTAGAAAAAGCGCAAGCCGAGGCAGGCATCGCCATCGTGATGCGACCTTCGACAGGCGAAATACTTGCGCTTGCGAACGTGCCAGATTTCGATCCCAATTCGTTCGGCGATGCGACGTTTAACATGTTGCGCAATCGGGCGATCACCGATGCGTACGAACCTGGTTCGACGCTAAAAGTGCTCGTGGCCTCCGCGGCGATCGAGGAAGGAGCTTGGAAGCCCACCGATAAAATCTACGCCGAGCATGGCACGTGGCGCCCGATGCCGGGAGTGACCATCCGTGACGATCATGACTACGATTCGCTGACGTTTCGGCAGGCGCTCGAGGTATCGAGTAATATCTCGTTTGCGAAAATTTCAGACAAAATTGATAAGCGCCGCTTCTTCAAATATCTGCGCGACTTTGGGCTTGGGAATTATACCGGTATCGACTTACCCGGCGAGGTGAAAGGCATGCTCCACACGCCCGCGCTGTGGGACGCGAATTCCAAGCGCTACATGGCGTTCGGTTACGAACTTACCGCCACGCCGATTCAACTTGCTACGGCCTACGCGACCGTGGCGAACATGGGAGTTATGATGAAGCCCTATATCGTCATGCGGCGCGATGGGCCGGATGGGACCGTGCTGACCGAGCCGCAGGAAATCCGGCGCGTCGTAAGTGAGCGAACGGCCGAACCGTTATCAACCTGATGGAAACCGTCGTGGATTCAGGAACCGGAACGCTCGCGCGAATCAAAGGTGTGGATATTGCGGGAAAAACTGGAACGGCGCAGCAGCTCGTCGATGGGCATTGGTCGAAGGAGCATTATACTTCGAGTTTTACCGGATTTTTTCCGGCTGGAGAACCCGCAATATCTGATTTGCGTGATGCTGCGCTCGCCGCATAATGGGTATTTCGGGGGAACGGTGAGCGGCCCGATTTTTCGGGAAATCGCGATGAATATTCTCGAAATGAATCACGAACTTCCGCCCGAGGCTCGAAGTGCACCCGAGCCGCAAGCTCCGATGGTCACCGAAGGCGTGGCCGATGTCGATGGCGTGCCGATCGAAAGCGACGAGCCCGATCGGCCCGTTTGGGAAGTCCGTGGCCTTACGGAAGAACAAGGCCGCACGTTGCTGGCAAGCCAGGGATTTATTGTTGATGGAACGAAAGATAAAGCATCGGCCGAAAATGTCATCGACAATGTGATAAAGTGTGGAGGGGATACCGTCCGTTTTGTGGTAGCGAAACCCAGTGCGGAGCAGCCCGCTGAGGCGACCTTCGCGGCCGCGGCAGCACCCGATTTTGTCGGGATGCCAATGGCGCGCGCGATCAAGCTGGCATCGGCCGAAGGGTTCCGCGTTCGGATGACCGGCTCTGGAACTGTTTCACAACAATTTCCGGAGGCAGGCGCACGCTTTAGCCAAAATGGACCGGCGGGAAGCCCGACGCTTTCGCTCTTTGGACAAGAATAGTGGACAATGTTGAATTATGAATGATGAATGATGAAGGGAAATTGTTTCCCAATCTCATCATCATTGGTAATTCTGAATGTTTATTTGTAATCGCTCCGAAGTTAAAGCGACGTTCGTTGAAAAATGAAATTTAGTGAGCAAAAAAGCATGAGCAATCATGCGAGCATGAGCGATCATGCGAATCCCTCGATCGAGGGATGGCCAACGGAGATCGGCCTTCTCGACTGTTGATTCGGGAAGGCCGGTCTCACGCGGCCGCAATATGACTCCCGCTCCGTGAAGGCCGGCGATACTTTCGTTGCCATTCGCGGCTTCGCGGTGGATGGACACGCGTTCATCCCCCAAGCCATCGCGAACGGCACGAGCGCGATCGTGCTCGAAGACGATGCTTCCTTTACGCGCGAAGACGCGACGCGGGCAAATGTTACGCGCGTTCTCGTAAACAATTCCCGGCGCGCGCTGGCGTTTCTTTCCGAGCAGGCATTCGGATTCCCGAGCGCCAAATTGCGTATGATCGGCGTAACCGGAACGAACGGGAAAACCACGGTTACGAATATTATCCGCCAGCTACTCGCCGTGCGCGAGGAAACGGTTGGGCTTATTGGAACGACGGGGATTTATATCGGCGCCGAAGAAATTCCAGCCACGCACACCACGCCGGAATCGCGGGATATTTCCGAATTGCTATCGAACATGCTCGAGCGTGGAGTTACGACGTGCGTGATGGAAGTAAGTTCCCACGCACTCGCTCTCGAGCGGGTCGCCGCGCTCGATTTCGATATTGCAGTATTTACCAATCTCACGCAGGATCATCTCGATTTTCATCACACGATGGAGGCATATCTTGCGGCGAAGAAGAAGTTGTTTGATGAACTTGAAAGATACCGCTGTGGCGATCACAAACGCTGATGATTCCCATGGCTTTGAAATTGTTGAAGACACGATCGCGAATGTCCATTCTTATGGAATCTGCCGCGAAGGAAAGGCTATTCGCGCCGATCTGATGGCGTGCGATTTAACGCTTTCAGAAGATGGTGCGGCGTTTCGCGTGGAGAAACGATACTCGGAGGAGCGCGCGGTATTCGATTCGCCGCTCGTGGGCGCGTTCAATGTCGAGAATGTCCTTGCCGCTGTCAGCGCACTTTATTTTGGAGTGGAAGGATATTCGCTCGCAACACTTGCAGAGCTCATCCGGGATGTGAAGCCAGCGCGAGGCCGCTTCGATCGAATAAAACTTGCGAACGGCGCATCGGCCATCGTCGATTACGCGCACACGCCGGATGCGCTTCAAAACGTGCTCGATACCCTGCACGAAATTCGTCCAGCGGGTTCGAGGATTATCACTATCTTCGGTTGTGGCGGCGACCGCGACCATGGCAAGCGGCCGCAGATGGGCGAGCTCGCCGCGCGATTATCCGATTTTGTGATTTTGACGAACGATAATCCGCGCTCGGAAGAACCACGCTCTATAATAGACGATATTCTGGCGGGGATTCCGCATTCGAACCCCTCTCGCGTCGATATTGAAGAAGACCGCGCTGAGGCCATTCATTTAGGAATCGAAATGGCACAGCCGGGCGACATCGTGCTTGTTGCCGGCAAAGGCCACGAAAATTACCAGATTATCGGCAAGGAACGCCGGCATTTCGAGGACCGGGAAGAAATCCTGAAATACTCCGAGGTGCAGAATTAATGGCCTCTGCCGGGAGCACTCCCGGCCTTCAGGGATGTTACTTCTGTGGAGCGCAATCTTCAGATTGCAATGGGATGGGCCTGGCAGTCCCAAACTCAAGTGTGCGCTACATTCTAAAAATTAGAAAGCGATTACGTTGAATTTTACCGTTCAGGATCTTCTCGATATTCCTTTTTCCCGGGAAATCGGCGTGAAGGATCTTGGCCCTTCGCGATCCTTCAGAGATGTCTCCACTGATTCACGCTCGCTCAAGCACGAGGATTTATTTATTGCGCTCAAAGGTCCGCACTTCGATGGGCACAATTATCTGGAGCATGTTGCAAACGAAGGTGCGCTCGCAGCCGTCGTGAGCGAACGATGGGTTCACGCGCAAAAGAGCAAGCATTATCCGCTGCCGATCATTGTGGTCGAAGACCCACAGCGCGCCTTTGGCAGGCTGGCCGGAATTTATCGTAAGAAGTTTCAGATTCCGTTGCTCGTGGTTGCCGGTTCCAATGGAAAGACGACTACGAAAGAATTGATCGCGCACGTGCTTTCGGAAGAGATCGATGTGCTCAAGAACGACGCAAATTTTAATAATCAGATCGGCGTGCCGCATACGCTGTTTCGCTTGCGTGACGGCCACCGAGCCGCGGTAATAGAAATTGGAACGAATCATCCGGGCGAGATCGCGTGGCTTTGTGAAGTCGCGCAACCAACGCTCGCGCTCATCACGAACATTGGCCGCGAGCATCTCGGAGTTTTTCAAGGATTTGAAGGGCGTAGCGCGCGAGGAGAAATGCGCATTCGATTATATTTTCGGACATGGAGGAAACGCCTTCATCAATATGGACGATCCTAATCTTCGTTCATCTGCAAAAGAGTTTGGCGAGCGAGCCATGACCTATGGAACGGGAGGAGTAGATGCCATGGTGCATGCGCGAAGGCTCGGGTTTGCGAAAGACGGACGTTTCGAGGTGCGAGTGGCATGTGAAGGCAAATCGTTCCGCGTTCGATCGCGGCTGGTAGCGGATTACGCGCCGAACCTCATCGCCGCGGTGATCGCAATTGGCCTGCACTTTGACTTACGGCGAAGCGAGATGCGCGAGCGGATCGAGGCGTTTCATCCGCACGATAAGCGGCTGGAAGTGCAGCATCTTCCGCTAAAGGATCGAGCCGATGCGCGGTCATCCGCAGCACGCGAGAAAGCCGCGCAGGTGACTGTGCTGAATGACGCCTACAATGCTAATCCGGATTCGATGCTCTCGGCACTCAAAACGCTTACCGAATATCCGGCGAAGGGTCGGCGTTTCGTGGTGCTTGGCGATATGTTCGAATTGGGCGAAACGTCCGCGCGCGAGCATCGCGCGCTCGGAAGAAAACTCGCGGAATTTCCCATCGATGGCGTTTTTTTTACGGGGAAGGATATGGAACTGGCAGCCAATTCCTATCGTGCGGCGGTGGGAAAGACGCATAGCTCCATCTACGCGTCGTTCAAGCATAAATCCGAGCTGGCAAAGGCGCTTCAGGAACTTCTTCGGCCCGGCGATACCCTTCTTGTGAAAGGTTCGCGTGGTATGAAAATGGAAGAGGTGCTAGCGTTGCTGCAAAAGTAGGCGTTGAAGGGTAACGAGGGGGTGTTGAATTACTCGTTACGCGTTACTCATCACTCGTTACCACGAACGTGTTTTACTATCTATTCAACTGGATCAATCGAGCGTTTACGCCGCCTGGCGGCGACCTCTTTCGCTACCTGACCTTCCGCAGTGCGCTCGCAGCGATGACGGCACTCGCGCTCAGCCTATGGAGCGGCCCTCGAATCATCGAGCGCCTGAAGCGACTGCACATCGGCGAGCAAGGGAAGGTTGAAGCGCCGAAGCAGCATCTTGCAAAAGCCGGCACGCCGACCATGGGCGGCGTCATCATCCTCATCTCGATTATCATTCCCACGCTGCTCTGGGCGGATATTGGAAATCTGTTTATCGTGCTGATCGTGTTGGCTACACTGCTTCTCGGTGGCGTCGGTTTTTTGGACGATTACCTCAAGGTGGTAAAGAAGAAGCGGAAGGGTTTGGTCGGCTGGTACAAAATTGCGGGACAGATCGCGGTTGGCTTGCTCGTCGCGATCACAATACTATACTCTCCCGGACTGTTCAAATATGCCGGCGTGGATATTCGCACCTCGACGACGGTTCCATTCTTCAAAGATTTAGTATTCGAATTCGGTCCGGTGCTGTATGTTATTTTCGTGATCCTCGTAATCACGGCAACCTCCAATGCGGTAAATCTTACGGATGGCCTGGATGGTTTGAGTGCAGGGACTGTTGCGATTGCATTCATTCCCATCGGCATCATCGCTTATGTGTCAGGGAACTTGCAAATGAGCGATTACCTGAATATTCCCTATCTGCGTGGCGCCGGGGAATTAACCGTGTTTTGCTCGGCGCTGGTGGGCGCTTCGCTCGGATTTTTGTGGTACAATGCTCATCCGGCGGAGGTATTTATGGGCGATACCGGCTCGCTGGCGCTTGGTGGGGCGATGGGAACCCTGATGGTACTGTGCAAGAAGGAATTCGTCTTGCCGATCGTCGGCGGAATATTTTTTCTGGAGTCGATCTCAGTGATTATGCAAACAGGATACTTCAAATTTTCGCGAAAAATGTATGGCAAGGGCCGGAGGATTTTTCGCATGGCGCCATTGCACCATCATTTCGAGCTGTGCGGTTGGGCCGAATCGAAGATTGTTACGCGCGCGTATATCGCGGCCATCATTTTCGCAATCCTCGCACTCGCGACGTTCAAAGTACGGTAGGGGCGCATGGTAATGCGCCCATTCACATTCAATGGGCGCATTGCCATGCGCCCCTACGATATCCATGCAAATCAGAGGTAAACGCTTTTCCATCTTAGGCGCCGGCAAATCCGGCTTCGCGGTCGCGCGATTGCTCAGGACGCGGCGTGCGAAAGTGTTCCTCTCCGAGAAGGCCAAGCAATCGAAGTTCGAGGATGCAGCTCGGGAACTCCAGGAAATGGGCGTCGAATGCGAATTCGGGGATAATACCCACCGGGTGCTGGATGCGGATTACGTCGTACTCAGTCCCGGTGTACCGATCGATGCGCCCATCGTGAAGCTGGCGCGCGGGCGCGGAATCAAAATCTTGAGCGAAATCGAAATCGCATTTCAGGAATGCGAAGCGCCCATCCTTGCCATTACAGGAACGAATGGCAAGACAACAACAACCACGCTCGTTGGGGAAATTTTTAAGCGAGACGGGTGGAACACGCTTGTGGCGGGAAATATTGGAATCGCATTTTCGGAGATTGTCGATCGGGCCAAAGGAGATAAAGCCATTGTGGTTTTAGAAGTATCGAGCTTTCAATTGGATGCGATCGACGAATTCCGTCCAAAGGTTTCGGCCTTGCTCAACATCACGCCAGATCATCTCGATCGCTACAAGAATTACGAAGCGTATATCCAATCGAAATATCGCATTGTTGAGAACCAGAAGGGATACGACACGTTCGTCTATAATTACGACGACGACAATTGCCGGAACTGCGCGGAAACGGTAAATTTTCGCACGCTCGGATTTTCGCTCAGAGAAGAACTAAAGCAGGGAGCGTATCTTTCGGGCGATGACATCATCGTTCGCATTGGCCGTGAAAAAGAAGTTCTCCTTAATAAAGACGAGCTAGGAATTCCCGGTTCGCACAATCTGATGAATGCGATGGCTGCCGCGCTCATGACGCGCGTTATGGGAGTGGATTACGATGCCATACGCGACACACTTCGAAGCTTTAACGGTGTCGAGCACCGTATCGAATTCGTGCGGGAGTTGGATGGTGTAAAGTATTACAACGATTCGAAAGCAACGAATGTCGATTCCGTTTATTTCGCGCTCGGAAGTTTTAAGGAACCCATCGTTATCATATTGGGCGGCAAGGACAAGGGTAACGATTACTCCAAGATTGCCGATTTAGTGCGCGAGCATGTGAAGGCGATCGTCACGGTTGGCAAAGGCGCTGAGAAAATCGAGAAAGTTTTCGATGGCATGAAGCCAATTTATTCCGCCGGAATGTCGATGGAAGAAGCCGTGCGATTAGCGCGCGATGCCGCTGCGCCCGGAGACGTCGTGCTGCTCTCCCCCGCCTGCGCCAGCTTCGATATGTTCGATAATTACGAGCATCGGGGGAAGGTGTTTAAGGCAGTAGTTAACGCTCTTTAGAAGCCGATCCATTTAATTAGATGGATCGCTCCTATTGTTGGCATTAGTCAGAAGTTAATTTCTATGAAACCCCAACGAACCGCAGACCTTAGCTTGTTTTTGACCGTTACCGGTCTCTTGCTCGCATCGTTGGCGTTCGTGTATTCGGCGAGCGCCTCGTTCAGCGCCGTAAAAATGGGTGCGAGCGAGTCGATGCTTTTTACGCATGCAAAAAAAGTGTTCCTCTCGCTTGTGGCGCTCGTCCTCTTCACGAAAATCGACTACCACAAATTCGAGAAGAACACAAAATGGATCATGCTCTCCTCGCTCTTCTTGCTCGCAGTGGTACTTGTTGCCGGACACCGCGAGCTTGGTGCGCGGAGATGGCTGGCGCTCGGCCCGTTAAGTTTTCAACCTGCGGAGTTCGCAAAGTTTGCCTTAGTCCTGCATGTCGCAGCCCTCTGTGCCGCCAAACAGGAGATCATCGGGGACTTTAAGAAAGCATTCCTGCCGATTGTATTATGGGCGGTCGCGGCGGCGGCGCTGATCGCAAAGCAACCGAATATGTCCACCGCGAGCGTACTAATTATCATCACGTTCGGGATGCTGTATGTCGCTCAGGTTCCCATCAAGTATATGATTTCCACGGGAGCAATTGCCTTGTTCGGCGGAGGAGTTTTCTTCCTTACCGCCGCTTACCGTGTGCAAAGAATGTTCGCATTCTTCGGTCATCAAACGACCCACACCGCACAGGTTGCGTATCAAACAAATCAGGCGCTGCTCGCCTTTGGCAACGGAGGAATTTTCGGAGTTGGAATCGGGCAATCGAGGCAAAGCATGTTTTTCCTTCCCGAATCGTATGGGGATTTTATCTACTCGGTGATCGGCGAAGAATATGGCTTCATCGGCGCGGCGCTTTTGCTCCTCGTGTTTGCGTTCGTAGTGGTTCGCGGCATTCAAATTGCGAAGCACGCTCCGGATGCGTTCGGTCGTTACACGGCATTCGGGATTACGATGACCATTGCGATTTATGCGCTCATCAACGCCTTCGTCAACGTGGGCCTGATGCCCGTAACCGGACTTCCGATGCCGTTCGTGAGCTATGGCGGCACGAGCATGATTTTTAGCGCGGCCGCCGTAGGCGTGCTGCTCAATATCTCGAAATATGCCGTGACGCTTCCGAAGCCGCCCAGGATTTCCTTCGGCGAGCGGCTTCAACGCATCCTCAACCCATCGCAGGAAGAAGCCATTGCCTAGTAAAACGATTTTAATTGCCGCCGGCGGCACGGGCGGGCATCTCTATCCGGCCTTAGCGGTCGCCGAAGAAATTCGGCGCGAGCATCCGGATACGAGAATCGTGTTTGTGGGAACCCGGGACCGCATCGAATCGACAGAAGTTCCAAGAGCTAATTTTCCGTTTGTGGCACTTGATATTCGTGCGCCGCGTAAGTCATTTTCGTCGCTCTTGACTTTTCCGTTGAAATTTGCAAAGGCAGTAATGGATTGCCTAAAGTTAATCATGAAAGAAAAACCATCGGCACTGCTGGGTGCTGGGGCATATCTTAGCGTGCCTGCGGGAATGGCGGCATGGACGCTTCGCATTCGCATCGCGCTTTTAGAAATAAATTCCATTCCCGGCAGTTCGAACACGTTTCTGGCACGCTTCGCGGATAAGTTATTCCTCGCATATCCCGAGGCAGCGAAAAGATTTCCAAAACGACTTTCGGGTTCCGCGACCGTATGCGGAACTCCGGTGCGCGCAGGCCTCGGGGTGGCGAGTACGTCTTCCTCAGAAGAACCAACTAAGGAAGCGGCTCGCATTTCGTTCGGCCTCGAGGCCTCGCGCACTACCATTCTGGTTTTCGGAGGCTCGCTGGGAGCCGGGTCGATCAACGAAGCCATGCGCGCCGCCTCGCGAGCATTCTTGGCGCACGGGTACAACGTACTATGGCAGACTGGCCGCGCGGCAAATGTCGCCGAGCTTCAGCAAGAATTCGAAGGGATCGCGAACGTTCGCATCAAAGACTACATTTACGATATGGAAGGCGCATACCGCGCGTCAGACCTTGTGGTTTGCCGCGCCGGCGCATCTTCCCTCGCGGAACTGGCGCGGCTTGGAAAACCTGCCGTGTTGGTTCCCTGGTCGGGCGCGATGGCGAATCATCAGGAAGAAAATGCGCGCGCCTTCGAACGTGATGGCGCGGCAATTGTGCTAACCGATCCGCAAGTGAAAACCAAACTTGCCGATTCCGTATTAGCATTATTGAACGACAAGGGACGCAAACGCGATATGGCCGAAGCGATGAAGCGAAGGGATCATCCGGAGGCTGCAAGGATTGTGGCGGAATGGCTCCTTGCGGTTTAGGCAAATTGTTATGGACGAAGAAAAACATATCTATCGAGCGCGACTGGACTTCCTGTACCAGTCCATCGCCGTTTATGCGGTGACGCTCGTGCTTTATCTGATAATTCGTTCCGTCGCGGAGTGGCATGTGTTCCCAACGCTGTGGCAGGATCCGATTCTGCTGCTGCTTTCAGCAATTACCTTACTCGGCGTACTCGCACTGCTATATAATCTGTTTCTCCGACGGCAAATAGAAATTACCCCGGAGGCCATTCATTTCACGAGCAGTGCTCGCACGCGAACGATTACACGAAGCGAAATTTCCTCCGTCCAAATTGGACCGGCGAGTGGACGCGATGTTCGCCGAGTGCGATCCGTGATTATTCGGATCAAGGGGCAGCGACGGCATATTCGCATTCGGCTGGCGAACTTCGAGCGAAGCCGAAAGCTGCTCGCGGAAATTCGCGATTGGTCCGGCCCGCTCGTTATCTCGCGCCGCCCGCGGGCGAAACCCGGCTTAGGGAGCGCATAATTTTTTCATCTCTTTGCAGCACGTCCATTTTATAGGCATCGGCGGCGCCGGCATGAGCGGCCTTGCGGAAATTCTGCTTTTGCGCGGAATCGCGGTGAGCGGAAGTGATGCGGCGGCAAATAAGAAAACCGAAGAGCTTCAATCGCTCGGCGCGAAAATATGGATCGGGCATGAGGCGCAAAATTTGGACGATGTAGATGTCGTCGTCTATTCTTCTGCGATCAGTGCGGAGAATGTGGAGCGCATGGAAGCCGTACGGCGCGGCATTCGTCAGGTTCGGCGCGCGGATTTCATGGCAGAATTACTTACGGATCGTACGCTCGTCGCCGTTGCCGGCACGCACGGCAAAACAACAGTGACGAGTATGATCGCATCGATTCTTGATCGAAGCAAAGCTGGATCCACTCGTCCTTGCCGGCGCGAGCGTTCGCGAATTGGGAAATAAAAATTCCCGCGCCGGCGCTGGAACGATTGCCGTGGCGGAAGCCGATGAATACGACCGTAGTTTCCTTACGCTCAAGCCGTATGTTGCGGTGCTGACTTCGCTCGAAGCCGAGCATTTGGATATTTATGGCGATGTGGAATCGCTCAAAGATGCCTTCGTGGAATTCGCGAATCAGGGGTCCATCGACATTTCACACCGGCTACGCGATCGTGTGCATCGATGAGCCACTGCTCCGCGAAATCACAACGCGCCTACTGAAGCGAATTGTAACCTACGGGCTGAATTCTCCGGAAACGAAATATCGGGCGATTCAACTTCAAATGACGCCGCTCCGAACCCACGCCACGCTGGTGCGCGCGGGCGAAGCAGTGGGGGAGCTTGAACTTCGGGTGCCCGGCGCGCACAATGTGAAGAACGCACTCGCCGCGATCGCGGCGGCCGATGTGCTTTCGATCCCGCTCGAGATTTCCCTTCGCGCACTGCGGCGCTTTCGAGGTGCCGAGCGCCGGTTCGATATACTGGGGGAGGCGGGCGGCATTCTCGTTATCGACGATTACGCGCACCATCCCACCGAGCTTCGTGCGACGCTTTCCACAGCGCGCGCCATTTATCCGGGCCGGCGAATCGTCGCGTGCTTTCAACCCCATACCTACACACGCACCCGTGATTTCGCCGAAGAGTTTGGGAACGTATTTGCCGAATTGGCGAATGTGCTCGTACTGTTGGATATTTATCCAGCGCGGGAGGCGCCGATTCCGGGGGTAACGACCGAGCTTATCGCCCAAACTGCTCGGGGCGGCGGGCTGATGGAACAATATTCAGTGTCTTTGCCAGGGGATCTTTGCGAGATGCTGATGGCGGTTCTGCGTCCCGGTGATGTCGTGCTGACGCTCGGTGCGGGAACCGTTACCGAGGCCTCGCCCGAAATACTGCGAGCATGCACCGCGCTTGAACAACACGAAGCCATCGCCGAAGCAGCAAACCTATGACGGAATCCGAACAAGAGAATCAGATCGACCCAATCGTTAACGGGCAAGCGGTTAACGAGCCAATCGTTGGCAAGCTAACCGCACAGGGGCCTCCCAACGAAATAATGGAGGATGCGGGAGCGATGCAGGAAATCAGCGATGCCAGCTCGGAATCTACATCGAGGGAACCGAAACGCTCTCGGCGAAAGCCGAAAAGTTTGGGTGTCGGGAAATTTCAGAGATTCGTCTCCATCGGATGGTCCGGCGCGCGCGAACCAACATCCGATTTGGTATGGGCGGAGGCGCATTTGGAAGGGAACTGGGTCGTCGTCGATGACGTCGACCGGGTGGGTTCGAGAAAAGCCATTCTGGAGCGGCTGCTCAAGCTCAAATCCGCGCTCGTTACAATGGATTTTAATTTCAGCTATCCCATCACGGTTCTGGACTTCATTCGAGAGAGGGAAGGCATCGCTGATTGGCGCGCCATGATAAGAACGATGCGCGAGGATTTGAAAAAAAATGCCGATGACGGTCTCCGCCGGTGGGTCGAACTGCTTGGGCGCTATCGCGAATCGTTCCTCGATCCCGAAGTGGCCCGCGGCAAACTCCGGCATTCTCCGCGATTCGATGATTGGGGCTGGCAGTCGGGCAAGCGCATGCTGGCGCCGCACGAGCAGCGATCGTTTGCGCGCCGCTTTCGCCGCACCGATGCGCTCCTCCGTGAATTTGGCGATGATACGATGAACACGATGCAATTCGGTTACAACCGTCTGACGAGCCGGTACGAATTCAACGGCAATATCCGAGGGCGAGATGCGGTCATCGGAATGGCGATGCTCGATCAATTCTTGGAAGGCGGGCATGAGGCCTGTGCGGTTTGGCCCATGATGAAGCCGCGAAAAGTAACC
Organism: uncultured Bacteroidota bacterium; assembly: GCA_963702215.1. Taxonomy (GTDB): domain Bacteria; phylum Bacteroidota; class Ignavibacteria; order Palsa-1295; family Palsa-1295; genus PALSA-1295. Next base: position 1,622,711 of record OY969726.1, on the reverse strand, counting down.
ATTGTCGAGGTGCTTCCGCAGTTGTTTACGCAGGATACGATCCGCGATCCGGGCGAGCTCGAAATTCTCTTCAATAATTATGAGGATGCAGGCTGGGATATTTCTGCGGATTTCCGGGGCCGCGCGCGAAAAAGCGCGCCTGCACGCAATGCGCTCCTTACCCTGATGGGCGTCATGAAAACAGAGGAGCGTCTATTTCCCGATAAACGAAGCCGCTTACCGATTCGCCGGTACCCAGGCGCAATCTATTCGGATCCGCGAGTCCAGTTCGAAGGCTGGATCTATGGTCTCGTGTATCGGCCTAACCGGCAGCCCGCCGGGCCCCAGAGCGGAGCATTACATTCCGAAGCAGTTCCTGCTGCGTAGCCGTGACCGTGGGTCGCGGCTAACGGCGTCTCACTAATTTCATTTTTCGGCGAACGCGCTTTAGAAAGAAGCGTGGGATTTTCTCTTCGCGAGAACGCTGGAATTCTTATGAAGTTAACGATTCGTCCAATTGAACGAAAAGCCGCGAGCGATGCGCGGGTGACGGCTGCGCCGCCGCCGGAGCGCATGTCGCGCCCGCTTTCGAGCTACGCCGATCGGGAACTTCTCGGCCAGTCGTCGGGCGCGAGTCATCCGGAAGGGCCGCCAGCGGCATTTTTCCCGGTGACGTTTACCACCGCACCACAGCCCGAGCCAATTGGGATCGATTCAGATTTCCGGACGGGCGATTCCTTTGTCGAGGAGCTTCCCGAACATAGCACCGAAGGTGGGGATGCGGCATCCGAGCAGGAACCAGAGGATGCATCCGAGCCGGTTTGGAAGCGATCCCGATGGCCCGCGCTGATTCTTATGCTCGCACTGCTCACCTTTGGAACGATATGGTACTTCGCCTCGCGCTCCGATCGGACGCTGATCCTTGCGCGCGTGCAGGTGAGCGGGGATTCGCTGCTCAGCACTCGCGAAGTGCTCGCCCTTGCGAACATCGATCATAAGATTCCGTTCTATTCCATCGATCTCAAGCCGATCGAAGCACGTTTACTACGGCATTCACTTATTCGTGTGGCGAGCGTGGCGCGCGAAGTCGATCCGCCTACACTCGTGATTACGATTCGGGAGCGCCAGCCCATTGCACTCCTTCGTTCCGATTCGACGGACGAAGCATTCATCGTCGATCATGATGGTGGCTTACTTCGGCCAAAGCTTCTTGCGGGGCTTCGCAATCCTAGGCAGTTCCTTCAAGTTCCGCTACTAAGCGGCGTAAGCGAGCGCGATACCGCAGGCTATCAGGCGATGGCCCGCTTGGTCACAATGATCGGTGCGCTCGATTCCGGCGCGCTCAGGGGTTCCATCGGCGAATTGCACCGGACGCCGACAGGCGACTATGTGATTTACACGAGCGAAACGCAAACACCGCTATTTATCGGCTCGCCGTTCGCGCAGGCGTTCCACACATCGCTCGAGGAGCAGATCGGGACCCTTCCCGCTTATCCCGAGCCGCTCTTTAACCGGCAACTTCAACTACTCGCACACGCATGGAAGACCGGATTGAAGGAACGTGTGCTTGCCGGAGGCGTGCTATATGTCGATGCGCGCTTTAGCGGCCAACTAGTTTTAAAACAAGCATCCACGATTGGAACGAATGCGCCCACCCACCGTGCCGCGTCCGTTCTACAACTTGGTACCAACAACGCCCACTATGCCACGAATGCGATCCCGATCCAGCATGGATCTCGAACCAACCACTGATACGATGATGGACGAACGATCACTTCGACCCGCCTCCGGAGGGTCGCCAACGAACTACTCGTCACTTAGTTCGGCGCCCATGATCGGTGTGCCGAACGGCCTCGAACCGGCAAGAATTATCGTCGGCCTCGATGTCGGGACGACGAAAGTCTGCGCCATTGTCGCCGCTGTTTCGTTGCGCGAGCCGCAGAAGATGACAATCCTGGGGGTAGGCCACGCACCAGCGGACGGTCTTTCGCGCGGAGTCGTCACCAATATCGAAAAGACGGTCCGCTCGATCGAGCGCGCAATCTCCGAGGCGGAGTCGCAGAGCGGCGTGAAGATACGCGAAGTTGTCGTCGGCATTGCCGGCGATCATATTCAATCATTCCAATCGCGTGGGGTGGTAACCATTTCAAACGTCGAGCGGACGATCTCGCAGGATGATGTCGATCGCCTGATCGAAGATACCAAACGCGTGCATCTGCCGACGGACCGAAAAATCCTTCACGTCATTCCGCAGGAGTACATCGTGGATGGGCAGGACGGCATCTTCGAACCGATCGGAATGTCAGGCGTGCGGCTCGAAGCGAGCGTCCACATTATCAACGGGCTCGTGACGGCCGTGCAAAATATCCATAATTGCGTGGAGCGCGCCGGGCTTCGGGTGCGGGATATCGTGCTCGAACCGCTCGCATCCAGCTATGCGGTGCTGGATGATGAAGAGAAGGAAGTCGGCGTGGCACTTGTCGATATTGGAGGTGGCACGACGGATATTGCGGTCTTCGAGGAGCGGACGATTCGGCATACCGCCGTTATTGGCATTGCGGGGCAAAAAGTTACTGACGATATTCGCAAGGGCTTGGGAATTTTAGGGGATCAGGCGGAGCGGCTGAAGCGCGAATATGGTTGTGCCGTCGTCTCGCACATTTTGCGTGATGAAGTGATCCAGCTTCCTGGGCTTGCAGGTCGCAAGCCGCGCGAGATTGCGAAGTCCGTGCTCGCGCGCGTGATTCAGCCTCGCATGGAAGAAATTTTGGAATTCGCCTATGCCGAGATCCGGAGGTCAGGCTATGCGCGGCATCTCTCGGCGGGCGTCGTGCTCACAGGCGGCGGTTCGATGACGAATGGCACGAGGGAACTCGCGGAGGAGGTTTTGCAAATGCCGGTCAAGATCGGAATGCCGATGGGATTCGGCGCGGGACTCGTCAAGGAAGTCGAGTCCCCGGTTTTTTCGACGGCGGTAGGGCTCGTGCTCTACGCGTTCAAGCACCACACGCCTGCCGCATACATCGAAGAGCCGGCAGTCGAAGAGACCGCGTACCCTCCAATCGAGGAAGAAGCGTCCGCCAACCACGCCGGAACGATCTTCTCGCGGATGAAAGAATGGTTCGAACAACTTTAGGCACTCAGAACTTCGCATTAGCAGAAATTTAAAACTTCAAGCACTTAAGCAATTATCATCATGATTGAACTCGACACAAAGCAGGAATATGGCGCAAAGATTCGAATTGTCGGCATCGGCGGCGGCGGATCGAACGCGGTGAATTCGATGATCAACAAAGGTCTCGAAGGTGTAGAATTTTGCGTCTTGAATACGGACGTGCAGGCGCTGGAGAAAAGTTCCGCGCCGTTCAAATTGCAAATCGGCAAGAACCTGACTCGCGGTCTGGGTGCCGGCGCCGATCCCGAAGTCGGAAAAAAAGCAGTGGAAGAGGACCGCGAAGAGGTCGCGAGCATGATCGCCTCTAGCGATATGGTCTTCGTTACCGCCGGTATGGGCGGCGGAACGGGAACCGGTGGTGCGGCTTCGGTCGCGGGGATTGCGAAATCCGCGGGTGCGCTCGTGGTTGGAATAGTTACTAAGCCGTTCCAATTCGAGGGCAAGCGCCGCATGAAGCAGGCCGAAGAAGGGATCGAGGAGCTTCGGAGGAATGTCGATACGCTGATCGTCATTCCGAATCAGAAATTGTTGGCGTTGGTCGAAGAGAGAACCTCATTCCTCGATGGATTTTCGCTTGCCAACCAGGTGCTCTATAATGCAACGCGCGGAATTTCCGAGCTGATTACGCGGCACGGGTACATCAACGTCGATTTTGCGGACGTGCGAACTGTCATGCGCGAGATGGGCGATGCCATTATGGGTTCCGGTTTGGGCCGTGGCGAGCATCGGGCCGCCATCGCAGCCGAGCAAGCAATTTCTTCGCCGCTGCTCGAAGGCGTTAAGATTCAGGGCGCTCAGGGCGTGCTGGTGAATATCACGGGGGGGCGCAGCATGTCGTTGCTCGAAGTAAGCGAAGCCACGCAGATCGTCCACGATGCGGCGGGCGACGATGCCAACATTATTTTTGGCGCCGTGCTCGACGACTCCATGGATGACGAGATTATGGTTACCGTGATCGCAACCGGATTCAACACGCGGCCGAAATACAACGGACAAACCTCGCGAGAGGGGACTGGAACTCCACGTATTGGCCGCGAAGCGATCGAGGACAAGCGCCCAAAGCCGCGGGTGGAGCGGATTCTTCAACCGGCTCTGGAAGACACGCCGATGTCCATCGAAGGACTGAAGCAACCAATGATTCGAGCTAATGGCACGGAAACGGAAATGGACGAACTTCCGCTGCCGAAAATCGAGCGCATGTACAAACCTCGCGGAACGCTCACAGAAAAAGATCATCGCGAAACGTTCGAGCGTGGGCCGTCGCCGGAGGCCATCGATCTTTCGGCGCGCTCCGGCGGTGCGATCACGCGGCTTACGCCCAAATCGGAAACGCGACACGTTCCCAGTGGCCCGCGCGATCTAAAAGATTATGATCAGCCGGCATACCTGCGGCGCGGTATCACGCTTCCGCCCATTGATGAAGCCGGGGATGAGGAACAGCCAGCTCTTGCGGGCGCGCTAGCCTCTAGCCGCCAGACCGCGCCCAAGGAACGGGACGACCGGCCCGCGTTTTTGAAACGGATAATGGATTAAATCGGCTCGCAACGAATTCTTCGCTCTTGCGGTTGAACCGAAAGAGCCAACCAATCCGTGAGAAGCCGATACTCGTTCATTGTCAATGCCACTTTTGTATCCAGCATCATTTTGATGCTTGGCATGGCGCGCGCGCAGACAAGCAAGAAACCGCAGCACAAGCCCAAAGAAGTTCCGTTCGCCACAGCCGCCGCCCGGCACAACCCGGAGGATACCGTCGGCGTAGTCGATGGGACGGTCATTCACTATGGCGATTTCATGGCCATCATGTCCGGGTATCTCAAGCTTTTCGTTGCACATTCGAAGAACGATATTGTGAGTGATAGCCTCTACTCGATCATCGTCGATTCCTCGTGGGACCGAGCTGTTTACGATATCTTGATAGAAAGTGCGATTGCCAAGCGCCATCTTGACATGACGGATGCAATGGTAAAGGACTCGCTTGTTGAGCATCCACCCGATTACCTTCGCCGGCAATTCCTGGATTCGGTTGGAACGTTTCACCCGGAGATCATGCGGGCCGGCATGAACGATCCCAGGAACGATAGTACGGTGCCGCATCATCCTCGAAGCCGAGCGCGAGCGGATGGAAACAGAACGCTTGCAGGCGAGCATCGCTCCCGACACCGCGCCCGGTGCCGAACGCGACCGCGCCTTCCTCAATTGGCTCAGCCACGAAGAACATGCCGCGCATATTCAGGATCGGCGGACTCGATTCGGCTTTTATTGATTTTTGGCTCTTATTCCCTACCCATTCATGCCTCCAGAACCTACGCTGCCGCAATCCGGTACGCCGGAGTTCGCCCCGCGAATTCGTCAAGAACCGCCGGATTTGGCCCGCATAGAATCCGAACGAGTTGTTCGAAAACGATCCCAAGCGCGACCGCGATCTCCCCAAACGCAGGCTGGCCCGCGAACGCGTGCTGCAGGCCCTCTATGCTCACAGAGTTGGCGGCCAGGACCTGGATCAACTATTTTTCGACTTAGTCGAGCCTGACCTTCGTGAGGTAGATGAGAGAGTCGCAAAGACGAACGAGGATGCTTCCGGCGCGCTCGAGTTTGCGCGCGATCTTGCACGGCAGTGGGATCTGCATCACGAAGAAATCAGCGAACTCATGACGGGAAGGCTTCAGCGCTGGGATATCCAGCGGGTTGCCCTCATTGATCGCATCCTGATGGAGATCGGCATCGTGGAACTTCTTTATTTCCCAGCCATCCCGCCCAAGGCCACGATCAATGAGCTGATCGAGATTGCAAAAGATTTTTCGACGGAGGAAAGCGGGAAGTTTATTAATGGCTTGCTGCACGCAGTGATGACGCAGCTTTTGAGCGAAGGAAAGTTACAAAAATCTGGGCGCGGATTGCTCCAAAACAGCCCCAATGGCTATCGGCCCGCGAAGCGGCCTGACACGCGGCCTGATACGCGGCCCGAGACGGAACAAAAGCCGTGAAACGGTTAGGGCCGCTCGTGACGAAGCCGATCGCTGGTTGGGCGAGCTTCGATTTTGCGATGAGTTCCTTCTCTGGGATCATGGTTACGTTTGTGTTCCCGATTTATTTTCGAAACGTAATCGTCACCAATGGCCATGGCGATGCGTATTGGGGAATCACTCTTTCGACATCTATGCTAATGGTCGCGGCATTTACGCCGCTCCTGGGAGCCATGGCGGATCTGCTTCGAAATAAGAAAATGTTCCTCGGGCTTTTTGCGGGGACAACGATTGTCTGTACGTCGCTCCTTTATTTTATGCAGCCGGGGATGGTCCTTGTTGCTGCCGGGCTATTTGTTCTAGCAAATATTGGCTACGAAGGCGGAACGGTTTTTTACGATGCATTCCTTCCTGAGATTACTACACCGGAAACCTTCGGGCGCATCTCCGGCTTTGGTTACGCTTGTGGATATTGCGGATCGCTCGCGATTCTGCTTATCAATCTTCCGCTTTTCGAGAATTCTGCAACATCCACCTTTCTCGTCACCGCGGGATTCTTTGCGATATTTTCGCTCCCGCTTTTTCTTCTCGTTCCGGAAACGAGAAGGAAGCCTAATCTATCATTCCCGCTTCTCGTGCGACGGGGATTTGGGCAGCTCGCAAGAACCGTGCAGCATATCCGATCATACAAAAATGTTGCACGATTTCTTCTCGCTTTTTTTCTCTATAACGATGCCATCCTCACTGTGATCCTCTTCAGCGGAATTTTTGCGAAGACGACGCTTCATTTCGGCATGATGGAACTCGCGATATGGTTTGTGATGGTGCAAATCGTCGCGGTAATCGGTTCGGTCATTTTTGGGAGATTTGCGGACAAACGCGGGCCGAAGCGTGCCATCACGATCACGCTATTTATTTGGATCGCCGTGGTGACGGCCGCGTTTTTTACCCAAACGACGGCGGAATTTTACGTTCTTGGAGCCGTTGCGGGAATCGCGCTGGGGTCCAGTCAGGCCTGCTCGCGAGGGCTTATGGCGCTGCTCACGCCGCCCGAGCACGCGGCCGAATTCTTCGGCTTCTATGATGGCTTCTGCGGCAAAGCCAGCGCGGTCGTCGGACCGGTGATCTTCGGCGTGCTCTCGGATGTATTCGGCAGCCAGCGTCCGGCAATCTGGGGGCTCGCCCTATTCTTTGCCGTGGGATTGCTATTGCTTCGGCGCGTCGATGAACGCGAAGCGCGCCAGGAGGAACAAGCGCTCGCCGCGGGATCCGCAGTCCGATAAAGCTGCCACCTCGAAGGTGGCAGCGGTTCTTTCGGTTCTTATACCAGTTTTTTTCGCAGCCGTGCCACCGGGAGGTTCATCTGCTCGCGGTATTTCGCGACCGTGCGGCGTGCCACATCGAAGCCTTCGGCATTCAGGAGCTGGACGATCTTCTCGTCCGACAGCGGTTCGGTTCCCGATTCGGCGTCGATGATATCCTTGATGCGGGATTTCACCACCTTGTTCGCAACGGCCTCGCCTTCCCCATTTTCTCCGCCTGTGCCGGCGTGGGTCGGAATCGCTTCCGAGAAGAAATATTTCAGTTCGAAGACACCGAAATCGGTTTGGCAATATTTCCCGTTGACGACGCGGCAGATCGTCGAGATATCCATGCCAATGTCCTCGGCGATGGTTTTGTAAATAAGCGGCTTCAGGTGCTTTTCGCCCTCCTCGAAAAATCCGCGCTGGTGGTTGACGATCGATTGCATAACGCGCATCATTGTTTCGCGTCGCTGATAAATCGCCATGATGAAGAACTTCGCGGCTTCAAATTTCTTTTTGATAAAATCCTTCGCCTCCGGGGTGAGGGATTTGCCATGCTCCGGCGATTGCTTGCGAATGAGATCCTTATACGCCGCATTGACGCGGAGCGGCGGCACGCCGCGCTCGTTGAGCGTAATGGAAAAATCCTTCCCGTCCGGCGTCCGTTCGAGATAAAAATCGGCGGTGACGTATTTTGTGCTTTCAGAGAGATCGCCCACCGAGGCGCCGGGCTTAGGATTCAAATGCTGTATCAGTTCGAAGGCCGGTTTCATGCTCTGCACGTCCATTCCCAAATGCCGCGAGAGTGCAGTAAACCGCTTGTTGACAAAATCATCGAAGCGATCGTGGATTATTTTCTTCGCAACTTCGCGTGCTGGGTTGTGATTCGGCATCACATCGAGCTGAACGGAGAGGCACTCGCGCAAATCGCGCGCAGCAACGCCGGCCGGATCGAGCTTCTGAATTTTGTGGAGCACGGCTTCGGCTTCGGGCATCGTGTATTCATCGCCATAAAATACGCCTGCATCGTGGGCGATTTGTTCGAGTGGAACTCGAAGGTAACCATCTTCGTCGATCGAGCCAACGATCTCTTCGGCTAAAGCGCGGTACCGATCAGGCAAATTGAGCAGCACAATCTGCGAGTAGAGTGAGTCGAGAAATGATTCGGCAGCGGCGTGCGGCGCTTCTTCGCGATCTTCTTCCATGTCGCGTGAGTTTGGCGTTTTGAATCCCTCCGTGTCGTCATTCATATAATCTTCGAACGAATACTCGGTGGATGCTTCCGCCGCGTTCTCTCGCTCGATGCGTTCCTCGCGTTCGATGCGCTCTTCGCGTTCGCGAGTGCGGGCAAGTTCCGGCTGCAGTTCCGCAAGTTCGCTGGCACCTTCACCGGCTTCGACGGCTTCCAAGACCGGCTCTTCAACGGGCTCATTTGCGGATTCCTCGGCGGCTCGTTCTTCACGCTCCTCTTCGTCCGAGGCTTCTTCGAGCATCGGGTTCTCCTCGATTTCGGATTTGATTCGCTGCTCGAGCGAAAGGATCGGCAATTGGAGCAATTTCAGATACTGAACCTGCTGCGGAGTAAGACGTTGCTGAAGCGATTGATTCTGGCGAAGTTGTAACATAGCACTCTATAAATGTCCGAACTATCCAATAGAATTCCGTTCGGAGATGTTAAGAATAGCTAATACCATGCCAAGTGTCGAAATTGGCCTTATTTCGCTAATTTTGGGAAAAATAATCACTGCGAGGCTTGGAAGTGGAGAATCCTAATGTGGACGAATAGGGGAAGTGCGATCTAAGCTCAAAGGGATCGGGCAACCACCACTCTGGGTATTCCAGCAAGATCGTTCACAACTCGAAGCACGTCGAAACCGTGCGAGCTAATAATTCCGGCGACCGCATCCGAAGCATCGAACCCTAACTCGAGGAGAAGTCGTCCATCCTCGGCCAGAAGCTTCGGTGCAAGTGCGGCAATGCGCTCATAAAACGTTAACCCGGAGGATTCATCCGTCAGAGCTTCGCGTGGCTCGTATAGGCGAAGTTCCGGTTCTAAATTTTCGAAATCTTCGAGGCCAATGTAGGGCGGGTTGCTCACAACAATCTCGACCTTGCCACGATCGGTCCAATCAGTCCAATCCGTCCACTGGATATCGATGTGCTGAAATCTTAGATTGCTCAAACGAAGGCTCTTTTTATTTTCCTCCGCAAGCGCAATTGCCGCCGCGCTGGAATCGATCCCAAGAGTCTCTGCGTTCGGCAGGCGTGACGCTAGCGCCAGCGCAATCGCGCCAGAACCCGTGCCAATATCGAGGATGGAAATCCTTCTCGCAAAGCGCGCCGCTTCTTTGAGGGCTTCTTCGACCAAAATCTCCGTCTCCGGTCTCGGAATAAGTGCGGCCGGACTCACTCTGATTGGCAGTCCGAAAAATTCCCACTCGCCCAGAATGTACTGCAACGGCTCTCGCTGTTGGCGGCGATGAACCAAAGCGCTGAACTGCCGTTCGACCGAGGAAGGAATGTCACTTCCAAGTAATGCGCGCAGTTCGGATTTGCTCTTTAGTCCAAGCGCATGGGCAGATAGATACTCCGCATTGATGCGCGCATCATCCACGCCGGCATTTGCAAGCGTTTGGGTGGCACGTGTGATTGCTTCGCGCCACGTCATTCGGGAAGAATTTGATCGAAAAGGCTCGCGAGCTTTCGCGTCGCCTCGCGGCGTTCATATTGCTCGATCGTTTCGGGATTCGCAGCGAAGCTTGCGCGGCCTTGGCTCCAATCGTCATAGATTCGCTGGACTAGCCGCGCCTGCCCTTCGATATCGGATTGCTGCACGGTTTCACCCGCCCCAGTCTCACGAAGCAGTTCGCCAATCGCTCCTTCGGGGGGAGCGATGGCGATAAGCGGCCGCATCGCGCCCAAATATTCATATACTTTACCTGGAACGATCTCCGCCACGGTGGGAACGTCATCCACAATCAGCAGCAAAGCATCGCTTTCGAGCAGGAGTTCCACTGCGCGCGCGTGCGGAACGTAGTCGATCTTTTCTACCATGCTGCGAATCTTCGGCCGGTCGAGCATTTCGTGAATCTCCGCGCCGAAGCGGCCCAGGAAGCGAAGCGTAATTTTATCGGGATCAATCGCTTTTCGCTCGATGAGCAATTCCATTGCTTTCAAAAAGCTCAGTGGATTCCGTGGGCCATACAGCGATCCGGAATAGGTAATCGTAAACTTATCATGATGCGGACGCTCGGCGCGTTTGCGAATATCCGGCTCCGGGAAATCGGCGCTATCGAAGCCGTTGGGAATGTGAATGAATTTCTCGCGGGGAAGATCGGGATATTTCGCGAGCGCGTCGTTGGCGATTCCCTTCCACGCCACTTCGACAAGGTTCGCTTCGTCGAATACGGAATGCTCCAGCGAGCGGTCGATCGAGCGCGGCAGCCACCAGCGGTTCGGCGTGTTGTGAAAACCCGTCCACGGATCGCGGAAGCCGGCGACCCAGGGGACATTCGAAATCCGATGCAACTTTCGCGCAATGAGCGCCGGAGTGTATGGCGGTGAAGAAGAATAAATCGCGCTTATCGGATACTCGCGCAGGATGCGGCGGCCCTCCTTCACGGCATTCAGGAACCACCCAATTCGCGCATCGGGAATGAACAGCGTGGCGCGAATAAGTTCCGCCATACGTTCCGTTCTGGAAAGCTTTGCTCCCTCCGCTTTTATCACATTCACATCGAGCGAAACGCCGCTGGCTTTGCCGGTGAATTTCCGGTACAGCTCATAAGGCTCGAAGATTGGCGCGCGGCGAATGATGAGTTCCGGCGGCAACTCACTAACCAGCGATTCATCCCGCGCCTGGTATTCCGGATTTTCGGGCACGAGCGCGATGGGCGTCCAGCCAAAATCGTGGAGATATTTCAGGAACTTGAGAACGCGCTGCACCCCCGGCCCTCCGGCGGGCGGGAAATAATAGGTAACAACGAGAACGTATTTTTTTTCTGGCACGGGGAGCTAATACACAAAGACAGACTATGTCATTCCCGCGAACGCGGGAATCCGGATTTGATCAATGTTCCACCACAAACTTCCCGGAGGCAACTGCGCCAGTTGCCGTGCTTGCCCGCACGTAGTAAAGTCCTGCGGGAAGCGCGTGCGTATCGAGCATTAGCGAATTGCCCAATGCCTCCCCTTCCGCGCGAACGGTTCCCAAAGCATCCAGCACCTGATACGAAATCGTCGATGATGTGGAATTATCAAAATCAACCTTCACCCACTCCTCTGCCGGATTCGGCGAAATGCTTCGAATGGCGAGCGAAAAATGACCTGAACGCATCAATTGCTCGACCATCGGCGTGCCGCAGCCTACAATGTGGATGTCCACCGAATCCACCTCAAGCGAAAGCGCGATGCAGGGTGCCACTTGGGAACTGACGTTCGCCGCTGCGAGCCAGACCGTTGTCGAAAGAGTATCGCCAACGTAAGCCACGCACCGCAACATGCCAAGAAGCGTATCGCCGTGGAGATCCAGCGCTGCAGATTGCAATGTCACACTCAACGCGCCATTCCGATATACAGGCGTGCCGGCGGCAATGCCGGGAACAAGCGCTTGGAAGCCAATCGGAACAAGTGCATTCGTGTCGAGCTCGAACGGCATCGAAATGGTCGTCGCTCCGAGCATGGCATTGCCGGAAAGATAAACAGGGATTGAAATCGTGTCCCCCGGCTGCGTCGAAATCGACTCAGGAGAGAGATGTATTCTAAGAGGAACGGTGGTGCCAGGGCTGACATCCAGCACAAATGAGAGCGAGGTATTGAGTTCGTTAAATTCATCATCGACGAACTTCGCGCTTACCGTTACCGTACGGATTCCGTATGAACTTGGCGAGATCGTTAGAAAAATGGTATCCGGCAGCGCGAGGCAATCATTATGGGTTGCGAGCGAATCGGTAAATTCTGTGGTCGAAACCCCAGCAATGGAGAACGAAGAAATTTTCGTAAACGCGCAGGAGAGCTTTTGAATCGAAATGGCTATCGTTGATGTGGCGCAGAGATTCGAGAGCAGCGTATCGTTCCCAGAAAAAAAAGGGCTGCGCTCGAATGTGATGCGCGGCGCGAGCGCGCTTTCGGATAGCGCATCATCCCCGCCATCGGTCGTTTTCCACAGGCTAGTATAATCCGTTCCGATCGCATAAATTACTGCGCCATAGCCAACCACTGAAAGATTTTGCCAATCGTTATCATCGATCTCGTTGATATTCGGCACCCGGCCATCCGTATGAGAAGTTCCCACTGAACTCCATGTTACCCCTCCATCGGTGGTACGCTGGATGGGGCCATGGGAATAGTCCTGCCCGGCATAACTGAGATATGCCGCACAGGCATTGCCTGTCATCCAAGCGCCGGTTTCGAGATGTTCGATTGAGAAACTCCAACTGATATAAGGCGGCTCAGCTTGAAGGAAACTGTAGGTATCGTTATTTAAATCAAAATTGTCCAGGAACTCCCGAAAAATACAGCAGGAGTGGGGCGCGATGTACAGCGCCACCATATTCCAGGGGTAGTTCTGGTCCAGGAGAACGGAGTCCCAGGTGGTTCCCAAGTTGCTCGAATAGACGAGATACGAATTGCCCGTTGGATAAAGATAAGCGGTGGCAACTAGGCTGTCGCGGTTCCCGTACGCCCACTGGAACCCCCCAACGTAGGGCGGCTGGTCATAGACGTCCGTTCCGGGCCGGGGAACAGAATCCCAGGACGCGCCATCGTTTCGTGAGTAGATCAATTGAGTTCCCAGCGTGCCCCGGCTGCCACTCGAAATCTCTACGGCGAAAATGGATCCCCGGGAAGCATACACGCCCTCGAACCAATTACTCCCCGCAGTAATTTTATTCCAGTGTAGTCCTTCATCCGTCGTCTCGTAAATTCCGGCGGGCGCGGTGCCGCTGTTAAACAACGAAACCGTTGAAGCATAGCCATGGGTGAGACTGACAAAACATAATTGAGAGATCGAGCAGCCAAGACTATCGAAAAAAGCGATAGAAGTCCAGGTGGCACCCCCGTCCGTAGTGCGAGCAAGGCCGGTAGTGCCGGCCGGAACTTCAGGATATCCATTCAGTTCCATGACCCCCGCAACGAAGGTAAAGCCTACCTCACTATTCAGAAAATAGGGTGTTATAAAACCGTTGCTTCCGGTCGGGGTAGGAACCCGCTGCCAATCCTGCGCGTGGGAATCCTGGGCCGCACCGGCGAGCAGCGAGAGCGTGACGAAAGCAACGAGAAGCCAAACGCGCGCCATGATGGGAGAACAAGGAAAGGCTGCAAATGTTACAGGCGGTTCAAACCTGCATGAAGCCCGAACAACATCCCCGCTCCTGCCGTTACAGAGGCGATGCCTACTACCGGCGAAACAGTTCTTGCGAAGCTGGAGCACTCTGGTGCGGCAGCGATAGAGCCGCCCGTTGCCGTTCGGCCGTTCGCCACGGAAGCTGCCGCGATGCCATCGATCGGGATGGGGAACTCGATGACCGTACTCGGCACGACGCCGTGGCCGGAGGAGCCGTGGTGGCGGCGGATTTCGCCCTCGACGCTATTCGTCCTGCTTTCGGCCGCGATTGCCGTATTCTTCCTCCTGCACGAACTCGTGATTGCGAAGCTTCTTGGGTTCCCAACCGGCGAATCGTGGGTGCGGATGGTGTATGCCCGCAATTTTTTCCATCACCTCGAATTCGAATACACTCCGAATATTCCTGGCGCGCGGCCAACCTCGCCGTTTTGGATTGTGGTGCTCTCGCTGGCCATTAATCTTTTCCGCGATCCGATCCTATCGGCCAAATTACTCGGCTCGATCTTTCTGTTCCTCACGGGCTACTATACGTTCCGGCTCCTCCGCACGGTCAAGCTGGATTATACTTCGGCAATCTTAGGCGGCGTGCTCGTTATCACCTCGGCGTCGCTCGCATGGTCGGAACTTTCCGGACTCGAATCCACGCTTTCGACCGCCCTTGTGGTGGGCGGGCTATGGTGGTATTTCGGTCCGCCGAATAAGATTACCCGGTCGTTTCAAGTGCTCGTTACCGGTGCCATCTTCGCACTGGGAACGCTTTCACGGCCGGAGATCGCGAGCGTCTTTATCATACTTGTTGGGTGGCAAGCATTTTCAAAAGAGGAACGGAGCGCGTGGAAGGCATTTATGATGTTCCTGGGCTTCGTGGTTATTGTGGCGCCGGTTGCCATCACGAATATCGCGGTCGGCGGCTCGCTGGTGCCGGCCACGTTCAGTGGCGCGCTGGGGCCGAATTCCGTAATTCGCCTCTTTTGGCACGGCGAGCTTGGCCGCATCGTGCCGCGCTTGTTCTTTAGTATCGCCGGAGTTTGGGCGATGGCACGCGACGTTTACTTTGCGGAAAATCCCGCTTGGGTCTTCACGATCATCGCCGCACTCAGTTCTCGCCGAAGAACTTTGTTCTCGCGGGGCGATGTGGCAGATCGGCTCTTCGTGCTCACGGCGTTAATCCTGCTCCTCTTCCCTTATATTCGCTCGCTTTCGCTCGGTGTGGACGATGTTTTCGGCAATTATGGCCGGCTCGTCCATTTTATTCTTCCCGTGTATGGCCTCTCGGGAATATTATCGCTTCGGGTGCTTGCCCGCGCGGAACTCTTCCGCAGCGTGAGTCCGAAACGAATGTTGCTACAGCTTGGCTCGGCAATCGTTTTGATTGGGATTGCCTGGATCTCGATCTTCCAGCCGGCCACCGGTTCGCCCATTTCGCCAGCAGTAGAGTGCGCCATGCTCGTGTTCTTTACAGGGCTGCTTCTTGTGGCCGGATTTCGCAGCGCCGGCATTCCGTTCAACAAGCGGGATGAGGCACATTTTGTCACCGAAGAAGAACGAACGAAAATGAAACTCACGCTGCACGAAGATGAGGAGGATAGCCATCTCGCCGCGCCCGCCCTCGGCGTGCTTCATGCCGCCTTGCTTATTACGCTGGCTTGGAACCTTGCAATGCTCCCGCGCGCGGCCAATGAGTTCGGCGCGGAAGTAAAACAGGAGAATACCTGTCGGGTGACCGCTCCGCTAAGCGGTGAAGTCAAAACCAATACCAGAATAGTTCGCCCTGCTTCCTTATAGTCCCTCAAGTCCCTAAAATATTAAGCCGGATTCTGCCGTGGCTTTCGCAAGAGATACGCCGCTTCGAGCGCACCGAGCTCGCGGAGGACGGGAATATGCCTCAGGGCATTCACGCGAATGGCCGGCAAGCCAAATTTTAATTTGAAGACCGGCCGCAAAAAATAAAGCTGCTCATCGACGATTTCGAGACCTGCGTCTCTAACGGCGTGCTCGAATTTTCCGATCGTCAGGCGAATTCTGCGCAAGCGTGTCACTTCCTCGACATCGATGGAACGGCCGGATTTGATAAGCGGCCGAAACAGCGAGTCCGGCAGGAACTGGAGAAAGGGGAGCCTGCCCCATTTATTTTGCAGTAAATGCTGATGCCCGCCGAACGGAGAATAATAGGGTGGAAATACGATATAGAGGTCTCCTCCCGGCTTCAGGAACTCCATCACATGCCGCAAACTCTTTTCGGTATCCTCGAGATGTTCCATGACATCTCTGAGAGTAACGAAATCGAATTTGGCCCGCCACTCGGGTGGCGTTGGCTGGTTCGTAACATCGTGAATCTTGAAATCGGAAGGAATTCCGAGAGCTGGGAAAATAATTTCCGCGCGGTCGAGCGCTTCCTGGCGAATATCGATCCCAAGCGTATACGCTGCGCCCTGATCGCCCATAGCCGCAAGCACGCCACCCTCCCCGCATCCGATCTCACAAATATGCTTGCCGGAAAAATCCACCCCGCGCGATCGCAGATATGGAACGATATAGTCCGCACCCAGGCCATACTGATAGCCAAAGTAGTACCGTTCGTTCGCTGTAATTTGTGGAATCCGCTCAAGTTCCCGCATGCGGGAATGTTGCGCTTCTATTTGCATCTATGTTAAAAAAATCAGCATAATCCCCAAAAATCAGTCAACCCGGGTTATGGTTTTGTGGCGACGATCATGACGGAAGTAGAGCAAAAGGGAAACCTTGTTTCATGGTTCCGAAAGAATGCGTGGCGAACGGCGGATTGCAATCGCTCCGGACGGAGCATGTCCATCGGCGCGGTGACATAAAAAGCATTCTCGACATGAAACCCCACCTCGCGCAGTAGTTCTTCGATCTGCGACTTTCTGTAAATCCGCGCCTTCGCATATTTCGAATGAATGCGTGTTGGAAGCCAAGAAAAGAACGGCACCCGGTTCCACGGCAGCAACGGCAGGTTCGCGCCATGCGTCTCGAAAATCCACCATTTATTCGGAACGGAAATAATTGCTGTCCCGCCTGGCTCGAGTACACGAAATAATTCCCGCGCCGTTTGAGCGTCGCTCCGCGTATGCTCAATAACTTCGATACAGGTTAAAAGATCGACGGAATTATCATCCAAGGGAATGCGCTCGCCATCGTATCGCTGGATCGTTCCGTTTCCGACTTCCGCCATTCCCGATTCGACGACTCGTCGAAACTCATTCAGCCGGTGCTCTTCCACGTCGATTGCCATCCATCGCTCGAAATGGCGCGCGAAGAGCACCGTCTGCGCGCCATTTCCACAGCCGACATCGAGATAGAACCCGCCGCGCATGAAGGCTTCGCGCGCATAAGCCATCGCCAGTTTGTAACGGCGCTCCAAAATAAATTGCCCATATTCGGCGGGCTTACCAAGTTCGATGGGCAATTAGGAATTAGAAATTAGGAATGATGGATGGCGATAAATTGAAGCACTCCTTAACCATCAAATCGCACGGAGCCGTTCAATCCCCTCTGCAAACGCATCCCACGAGTATTTCTTCTTTTCTTCAATTACACCCTGCGTAAGCGGCGCTTCGAGATTCTGTTCGAAAAATTGAACGACTTTCTCTGCCACGGCTTCCGGCGTAGGATCGTGCGCGATGAGGCCGCTCACGCCTTCTTTCACCATTTCAGCCAAGCCACCAACATCCGTGGCGATGACGGGCACATCGAAATTGTACGCGATTTGCACAATGCCGGATTGCGTCGCGGTCCGGTAGGGAAGCACAGCCACATTCGCTGCGCTGAAGTAACGCGAGACGTCTGAATTCGGGATGTAATCGGTCGCGAGAACGAGATTGTTTGCGGGAATCTTTAGCTCTTCTATAAGGGCACGGTAGCCCTTTTCATCCCCATAAAATTCTCCGGCCACAATCACTCGAAGTTCGGGAAGTTGCTCCAATATCTTGGGCATCGCACGAAGGAGAATATCAAGTCCCTTATATTTTCGAATGTAACCGAAGAAAAGAATGGCCGGCGCATCGAGCGGAATAGCGAGTTTTGCCCGGGCCGCGGCGCGTTCCATTCGAGGGCCGAAGATTTCGTAGATCGGATGTTCGAGCCGTATAAATTTCGCAGCGGGATCCACACGCTTCAAATCGCGCTCGACTGCATCGGATTGAACGATAAAATAATCGACAGCGCGAAAAGCAAATTTCGTAAATGCGAGATCTCCCGGACGCTTTTCGTGTGGGAGCACATTGTCGGCGATAAACGCGATTTTGCATTCCTTCCCACGCTTTCGAGTAAGCCGTTTTGCGGTGCGTGCAATGACACCGTAGGCCGGGGCGAAAAATGGGATCCAATACTTGAAGAGTATCAAATCGGGTTTGAACTTTGCCGAGGCAGCGCCGGCTTGCATCCAGGAAATCGGATTGACCGAATCAATAATTTGCTCCGCGGGACTCTCATTCGCCTCGTGTAAATCACCATTCGTAATTTCCTCCTGCGATTTTCCCGGGAACAGAAATTTCGGATATTGCCGCTTGAACGTAATCACCTTCACGTCGTGGCCGCGCTGCCTGAGCGTTTGCGAAAGTAGGGACACATAATGCGCGATGCCGCCGCGCAAAGGATAAGCAGTTCCAACGATGACGATTCTCATAGCAACGATTGATGTCTAACGAGTTATGAGTTTGGAAGGTTACGGGGTCGCTCACGAGGTCCTCGGCAAACAGTACACGTTGCTGGGTACTCAGTTCACCGTTTCCGCACTGTACCGTGCGACAAGCCCCGTCTTGACCGCGTGGAGATACATCGCGCGGAAAAACCACGAGGCCAACGCAACATACACAGCCGCCAAAGCACAGCCGGTCCATATCTCACCGTAGGGAACCGGACGGTTCGCGATGATGGCACGCAACGCTTCGAAGAGCCAGGACGCCGGAATGATTCGCGCAAGCGGTTGAAGCCAAGCCGGCAGCACGGAGACTGGATAAAAGACTGCCGCAATCGGCGCGAGCACGGCCGGCATCGGCCAGATGAACCATTCCGCCGCAGGGCCTAAACGCAGGACGATACCAATCGCAAAAATTCCGAATGCAATACCAAAAAGGAAAAGCCCGAGCACAATCACGATGACCAGCGCACCATAAGAAAAAATCCAAAGCCCAAAGACGAGCGCGGCAAGCACCAGCATGACGATAAGCCCAAAAAAACTCGTCATCATGCTCGCGGCAACAAGCCCGGCGAGATATTCCGATATTTTGAGCGGTGTGGCGAAGATATTCAGGAAGTTGCGCGACCAGACATCCTCGAAAAATGAGGTCGAGATTCCGAACATGGCGCGCGTAAAAAAATCCCAGAGCAGCACCGCGCCCAAGAGAGTTGAAACGAAATTGAAGGTCGATTGAACCTGATCGAGGTAGCGCGTGATAAATCCCCAAAGAATAATATCGATCGCCGCCCAAGCGAAGAGCGGGAACACTCGCGTAAAACTTCCGCGCATAAGATAAAAAATGCGCAGAACGATGGCGGATGCGCGGCGAAAATTCATTCGGTCGGAACCTCCAGCGCCAACGGTTCGCGGGCGACCGTTACGAACAATTCTTCGAGTGATGCCTTCCCGTGCTTCGCGGGCAGTTGTCTCGGATCGCCTTCGAGCAAAATTCTCCCCTTCGAGAGAAACAGCACGCGGCTGCATACGTCAGTCACTTCATACATATTATGCGAGGTCCAAAATACACCCACCGAAGCCTTGTGAACATAGTCCACGATCGTCTCACGAATATATCGCGCAGCCGATGGATCGAGCGACGCAGTCGGCTCATCGAGGAGGAGCAGCGCAGGCTCGTTCAGTAACGCCTTTGCCAGTCCGGCGCGGGTTTGCTCTCCGGAAGAGAGAACGCCGCACTTCGTATTGCGAAAATGTTCCAAATCGAACGTGCGAATCATTTCCTCGATGCGCTCGGAAAGATTGGGAACGTTGTAGAGCAGCCCGAAAATTCGTAGATTCTCCGAGATGGTCAGATTCCCAGGTAGCGGCGCATAGACCGCTGCGAAGTTCGTGTGTTCGAGCACTCGGGAACGATCTTGCGCAAGATCGACTCCATGAATCGATATCGATCCCGCAGTTGGTTCCAATACTCCTAAGATCATGTTAATCGTCGTCGTTTTTCCGGCGCCATTCGGACCGAGCAACCCAACGATCTCATTTTGCAGCACATCGAAGGAAATTCCAGCTACAGCGAGCGTTTCGCCATATTTTTTGCGAAGATTCTGAACGGAAAGAGCAGGAACCGATGCTCGGCCGTTCGAGGTGGGAGATGGTAAGCTTGAGGCAAGAGACATTTCTTATGCAGAGGATACCACTTCGGAGTTCATTATCGGTTCGGCGTTTAGCACCTGATCGTAAATCGCCTCGTACATTGGCACGATTCGTTCCTCGCGGAATTCCTCGGTGGCGCGTCGGTAGGCCGCGTTTGCGAGGCGCGCATGACGAGGGCGATCAGTCAGGAGTTCGATCGATCGTTCCGCGAGCGCTTCGACGTCACCGACAGGAACTACAAAACCGGTTTCGCCATCAATATTAAGTTCTGGCAGGCCACCAGCATCACTCGACACCACGGGGACGCCGCAGGCCATCGCCTCTAACGCGGAGAGACCGAAGCTTTCATTCCCGGAAGGAATTACGAACAGATCGCTGGCACTCAGCAGCGAGGCCAGTTCTGTCTGCTTGCCAAGAAAACGAGTCTGCTGCCATATTCCAAGTTCACGAGCGAGTGCCTGGCATTCGCCGCGATCGGGGCCATCGCCGATGAGAAGCAGCTTCGCTTTAATCCCACGATCCAAGATGATTTTCAGCGCCCGAATTGCATCGCTTACCCGCTTCACTTCGCGGAAATTCGAAGTGTGAACGAGTAATTTCTCACCATTGGGCCCGAGCAGCCGTTTCAGGTTCCGGGAATCGACGGGCCGAAACGTTTCCGTGTCGATAAAATTCGGAATCACTTGGATTTCCTTCCCGACATCGTAATTATTGACTGTTTCATCTCGAAGAAACCTCGATACCGCCGTCACTGCATCCGAGGACTCGATGGAAAATTTCATCAGCGGCTCGAAGCTCGGTTCGAGGCCTACCAGCGTGATATCCGTACCGTGCAGAGTGGTAACGATTTTGATATCGTTCTTTAGAATCTGCTTAGCGAGCACCGCCGCTGTGGCGTGCGGAATCGCATAATGCGCATGGATGAGGTCGAGCTTTTCGAATCGCGCCACTTCTACCATCGCGCTTGTAAGCGCCATGGAGTACAGGGGGAATTCGAAAAGCGGATAGGTGGACATTTCCACCTCATGGTAAAAAATGTTATCTAAATACGCCGCATCCTCATGCCCGGAGCCGGTCAGACGCATGGGCAGCGCATAGGTGATGAAATGCACGTGGTGCCCGCGCATGGCGAGCGCCTTGCCAAGTTCCGTCGCCACGACGCCTGAACCGCCATAAGTGGGATAACAAGTAATTCCGATGTTCATTTGTCGCGTAATGCGTAATGCGTGATTCTTTATATTTCGAGCATTGTGATTTTTTATGAACACTCGTTAGGCATTCTCAGTTACCGGCTGCGAGATCATAAGGCTGAAAAACATTTTTGCCTCACGCGGTACACCTCGCGCGTTACGCATTGCGCATTCCGAAATGCCTGAGGACGACTTCTATTACACCATCGACACTCCGTTTCGCGCACCCGAGCTAAAGATAAAAGGCTCGCGGTTCATCGCGGATATTGCGCCGGTGTGTTCAAAGGAAAATGTCGAGGAAATTCTGGCCAGGCTTCGAAAAGAGTTTCATGATGCCACGCATCACTGCTTCGCCTATCGGCTCGGCGCGGATGCAATGCTGGTTCGTGCCGCCGACGATGGCGAGCCCGCGGGAACAGCCGGTAAGCCTATTCTGCTCGTGCTCACTTCGCGCAAGCTTACAAATGTTTTGCTTGTCGTCAGCCGCTACTTCGGCGGAACGAAATTGGGGACGGGAGGCCTCGCGCGCGCCTATGCGGAAGCGGCGCAACAAGCTGTTTCCATGTCGAAAGTCGTGCGGGTGTTCCTCACAGAAGAAATGACGCTCGAAGTCCACTACGAAGATGTGCCGCGCATGGAGCGGTTAATTCACGCCTTTGGTGGAAAGATCGAGGATTCGACGTATCTTGAATCGGTCACGCTGCGGGCGCTCATTCGCTGCTCGCAGATCAAAGAGTTCCGAAAGGCCGTTAGCGAGACGTTTCAGGGGCGCGTGCTTCCCCGGTCGTGAATGCGGCTTCGGCCAACAGTTCTTCAGCCATCTCGGCAACGGCCGCGCGATACTTCTGCGGCACGTATCGCAGGGCAAGTTTCACGTCGTATTCGGTTCGAGCATTTTCCTCTTCCACTCCCGCGAAATGCAGTGCGATGAGGGATATGGCGAGTGAATCATGCTTCGAAACGGTGGTGGTGTCCAGCGTTCGGAGTGGCCCGTCAGGAATACCGAATGGATCGGAGCGTGAAGCCCCAGAAAGCTCTCCCTTTTGTTCGAGAAGCGACGCATATAGATAGCGCAGCACAAGATCGGTGCTGTCGAAGCCGGGTTGGGGATGGTGCCGCATCCAAACCTGAAGGAACGATTCGAACAAAGTGGCGGAATCCGCCGCTGAGGAATCGGGCATGTATTCCTGTTTTAAAAATTGCAGCCAGTACTTGCGAACGGCCGAGTGAAGCAGGACTCGGTGCGCATACGCGCTGAGAAAAACGCTGCTGCTTAATTTTGCGGAAAGTGCGCGGAAGTAAAAGCTATCTGCGGCCATAGAATCGCTGGCAATCGCTCGGAGATCGGCGCGCCGTTCGTCGAGAGCGGCGATCTCCTTCGCGATGAGTGGCGAATGTGTTGTGTCGAGCACCTGAATCGCAGCCGATAATTTACGCTCGCGAAGCAAGGCACCGGAAAGTCCGGCAAGAGCTTCGATTCCGCCATTCGCGAGAATTGCTTTGCGATAAAGAAGGGCGGCATCATGATATTGCATTGCCTCGAAGGCATTCGCCGCTCTCCGCTCCAACTTTCCCGTGCGACGCAGGCACGGCTGGAAAATGATCGCGGTGCGGTCGTAGTAATATCGGAAGTGCGTTGAATCGCTGGCCTCCATTGGGGTCCTAAATCGTACGAGCCACTGCTCCCATTCGGACTGAAGCGAATCGAGTGGCTTGCCGTATTCCTTTTTCCAATCGAGCGAAGCATAAACGCGGTCAAATGCCGCCGGGCCGTATGTTTTCAGCAAAAATCTGGCGAAGGATCCGGCAAGCACGTAACTTTCTTCGGATGCACCCGCCGCAAATCCGCTGAAGGACATGATTTGACTCCCGCCGTTCGCATAACGGAGTTGGAGTATATCTGCCGCATGCTCGTCCAGGGTATAAATACCATCGTACTCCGGTTCGACGGACATCGCCGCACCTTCCGTTATTCCGGTGGCCCAGCTTGCATAAAACGGGAATACTCCGATCTGTCGAAGCAGCACGTGTGTGAGTTCATGCTTGAGTGATTCCAATTGCCCTTTCGAAATATCGACCTCGCTCAGCCACGGCTTTGCGATCGAGGCCACCCGGGTTCCCACGAATCCGAACATCACCTTATTCGAGGGATAAATATAGATGCGAATCTGTGCATGGCTGGCCGCGAGCGCGAATCGGCGTTCGATATCAGATAAATACCAGCGGACATCCATCGCGAGGCGGTTTTGCTCATCCTGGCTGAGGGAACCCGGCGCGAATGAGATGATACAGTTCGGCTCCGGCTCGATGGTTTGCGAAAGCACTGCCTCAACCGCGGAATGGGAAGAAGTTATGCCAAGATTATCGTTCAAAAGAAACAAGACAGCAGTGGCAGCCAAGAAAATGGAGGGGTACGTCCAACGCGATCGATCGCTCCAGCCGTACGGCGCTGCATGAATGTTCCCAACCGAAAAGATAAGAGCTACCCAAACTACCTCTTCTGCGCGCGAGGCCCAATATGCACCTTTCAGCGTGAGCGCCGCATCCCAAACAAAACCCGGGAAAAAGCCGTATTGCCAGCCATACGTAAAGAGCTGCGGATTTGTATAACCAGGAAGCAAGGAAACAAACAGCGTGATCCCCCAAAACGCAATAAATGCAAAAATAGCCCACCCGCGCTTAGGAACGAGCCGTCGAAAGCCAAGCCCAAGCAGTCCCCCCAGAACCGCGCTGGGAATCGCAATCTCGAAATAGAAGACAAGCCCATCCCAAAATGAGCAATTAGGAACAAAGACCAGCGACGCTACAGAAACCGCCAATGGTACCGACGAAAGCATCAAGCTCTCTAAAACCACTGCCGGAACTTGTGCCGCGAAGGCCCCTGCCGATCCTTGAAAGCTTGCCGCGCAATAAATCCCGCAAACCAGGCTCAGTGCCAGCGCCATTAGCGCCGAGTACTCAAAGCCCAGTGATGCAAAAAGCGGATTGGATAGAAGAACTATGAGAGCCCCAAATACCGCGAGCACCAGCGCCCACGGCGTGCGAAATAGCCTCGCAAATTTTCGCGAGGAAGTGAATTTCGGCGGATTTTCGTGCGAAGCGGCGATTCTTTTCGTAACTTTGTAAGAATTTTAACACGGCACCGAGCACATCTAAGTTTTCTCATGGCATCGAACACACTCGTTACAATTACCTATTCCGTCGCGGATGCGAAGCGGCGGGAGCTCGAAAACATGCTGCCCTCGATCGTCGAGCGCATTAATGCGGCGCAGCAGGCCGTCCGCTGCGCGGTGTATCAGGACGATGATGAGCCCTCTACATTCGTCGAGATCTATGAATGCGATTCGCCGGATTCCTTCGAAAATCTGGAGGACATCTTAGACGAAGAGACGAGCCAGCAAATCCGCCGCATCGCGACCGAGTTTGCGCAAGCCCGCCAAGCTGTGATGACGCTCCGCAAATTGGCGTAGCGCGCGCCGCCTAAAAATCTTCGCCGAGCGAGATGATATAATTCGGGGAAGACCAAGTTTCGAGCGTAGTGGTCCAGGCCAAATCGAGGTGGACGTAAAATCCAAAGAGATACGTTCGAGCGCCCGTGCCTGCCGAAAGCAGTAAATCTTTCGTCTGCCACCCACCAGTGGCTTGATCGCGCTGGAAAAGATAGATACTCTTGTTCCACGCGGTTCCGGCGTCCACGAAGGAATCGCCGAAAAAGGCGAGCGGAAATCCGCCAGAGACTGACTGGAAACGGATAGCGCAACTCCAGATTCCCAATCACATAATGCGTCCCGATCTTGGCATCGTAAGGAAACCCGCGAAGCGGAAGCCCCGGTGTGAAGAAGGCGAAATCCTGTGGATCTGTGATCGGAATGCCTTGCGTAGCGTAAGCATGGATTGATCCAGCTATCGACTCCGCCGATGAAGAAATGCTGCGGTGTTGGGCCAAAGCTCGCGGCGCCCGCGATGCGCGAGGCAAGAGAAAAAATACCGAATTTGATGTAATGCCGAAGATCGGCTTGCGGTGTAACAAAACCTAGCCAGTTACTGGCTATTTCGGGCGCGAATCCGACACCAATGTTTGATTCGATTGCCGTCGATCGGATAAAAATAGCTGTTCAGCGCATCGTCATGGACGTAATCGATCTGCGGGAAAATGGCGTAGGCGGTTTTCGTCGGAACGTTTTCCGTTACGAATAAATCCTTTTGGAAAATCGCACCAGTGACGGTGAGGTCGAATCGGGAGAACCGGTCGAGCGGATACGCAGCTACGCCCGCAATCCCTGTCGAGGTAAATCGCGCCACGGGGTAAGCTTCCGTCGGCGCACTGGGATCGCTCACCTCCTGTACGAACGCCGAACTGTGGTAACCCTGAATGCCCCAGTTCATCCGCTTGGCAAGATTATAATATGCGAGTAGGTAATCCGAATTTTTGAGATCCGAAATCAGGTTCGTGGCAAAAAAGATTTGCTGGTTTCCCGAGCTCATCGGAAAACAGCATTTGCGTCGTTCCCTGCAAGCCATAAAATCCGGAATAGCCCGCCGAACCGATAATCACATCCGGGGTAAAGACCGTCCGGTACGGATGAACGATATATTGCCCGGACGTATCCTTGTAGTATGTTACCACTTCCGCTTCCGGCTTATGTTCTTCGATGGGATTCGCGTTGCGATCGACACCGGGATTATTCCCGAAAACATAGTTATGTAGGTTGATACCCACCTGGCCATAGCCTTTGGCGCTGTCCGGATCGCCTTCATTGAGGTATCGAGATGCGGCGATCATAATCGCACCTTCGTTTTGGCGATAAGCCGTGAGCGGCAGTGAGTCAACATGCTTCGAATTCGGATTTCGCAGCAGATACAGATCGTAGCCGCCGCGATGCGTTGTGGAGAAGCAGAGTTTCGTTCCATCCTTCGAAACGGAAATCTGGTCGATCTCGGAAACGGAATTTGTAATGGCATGGGCCTTCGAGCCATCCGCATTGGCTTCGTAGATATTATTGATGCCATTCGCGTCGCTGATATAAAAAAGATGACCATCCTTCGTCATCACGGGATAATATTCATTCGCTTTTGGCGTCGCAGTAATGCGGGTGATGGTACTGTCCTGAAGATCATAGCGGTAAATATCGTGGTTGGAATCCAAAACATTAACCGGGCTCGGATATTCAAGTGGGAACTGACCCGCAATAAGATGGTCTTCCCGCTCGCTCGTGAAATAAATCGATTTGGAATCCGCGGTCCACGATGGCTCATGATCCGAAAACGCATCCTTTGTCAGGTTCTGAAGCTCGTGCGTGTTGAGATCGTACAGATAAATATCGGACTGGCCATCCTTCATCCCCGCAAAGGCAATGTATTTGCCATCGGGCGACCAGTTCAGCCCCTCAATTCCATCGAGGTCGATATCCCGCCATCTTCACCGCCGGGCCGGAGCCATTGACATCGAGAATAAAAATGGCGTCTGTCTCTCCGGCTTTCGATGCGAGAGCAACGTGCTTCTCGTCCGGTGCCCAACTAAGGCCAGGGGTGAGCAAATGCAGTTCCTCGAAGTTCGCGCTCGCGCCACCGCCGTTCAATATCTTTTTGATGTCACCGGGGTGTGTAAGGCTTTGGACATAGACATCGTAATAATCGCTACGGTCACTGATGAAGGCAACCAAATCGCCATCGGGCGAAACTTCGGGCGAAACGTTGATGAAATCGTGCAGCTTTTTGTGATCCGCGATGGCTTCGGCATAATCATCGGGATCCTGAAAGCGCGCAATGTCCGGATAATAGAGCACCTTAAGAGCCTCGAATAAATTTTTCACTGAATTCACCGACCGTCATCCCGAAGGTGGAGCGAAATCCGGCTTCAACGCTGCGGCTGGCGCGAATGCGGTGCAAGAGTTCGCCGACCTTATCAGGCCCATATCGCTGAGCGATGTACCAATACATCGTCTGGCCCACCCGGTACTGCACATAGCCACCTAAACGATCGAGTGGCGGAACGGAATTCGAGAGCGTAGCATCCCGCATGAACATGTCGGTGGCAATGTCAAGACCATGCAGCGAATTGAATTCGGCAAGGCCCTCGTTCATCCAGGTTGGAATTTCCATTCCACCACCCGTCAGCAGCGATTGATACGTTCCACCGATAAACATATCGTTCACGATGGCATGAGTAAGTTCGTGCTGGATGACATGGCGGAACATCTCGTAGTCGCCCTCGAATGGAATAATAACACGGTTTTTCAATAGTTCCGTGACGCCACCCACTCCTTCCGGTAAAAATTCCCCAACCGCATTGGTCTGCTGAAAATCGTTGTGGGAATTATAGACGAGAATGGCCACACGATTCGTGATGTCATACTGCATGATGCGCTCGTTTTGATCGAGTGCGGTTTCGATGTAATCGCCGACGAACTCCGCTAATTTTCTCCCCCCCTGATAAAAATAAACATTGAAATGCGGGGTCTGGATGAACTGCCACTCGAAATCCTTGTATTCGACCTTATTCTTCCCGAAGCTGGAACCGACTTGAGCCTTTGCGGAAGGCAACAAATACGAAGCTTGAAATAGGAAGAACAGGGCCGCGAATGAAATGCAGCACCTCACAAAGCGTGAGAGATTAGAGTCAAACTTCATAACTTAATACTTTTCTTCTTGGCCTGCGCAATTATTACACCAAGAATAATTAGTAACGAACCTAACACTTCCAGAAAACTAATTTGTTCAGTGAGAAATACTTCAGCGATAACCATTGCCGTTACCGGCTCGATCATGTAAATTACCGCGGCCGCAGTCGGCGAAACCAAACTTTGGTAACGAGCCTGCAGGTATGCGGTGGCGCCAGTCGCAATAAGCGCGGTAAAAATGAGCGACCATGCAACGTAGCTTGTTACCGTAAGATGCGGTGTTTCCACGGCCGGAAGAAAAATCGCGCCCGCAATTGCTGCGGTAATAAGCTGCGTGGAAGTGACCATCATCGTGGCTTCGTGCTCGGTTTTGGCGATCGCTTTCGCGTGAAGCACGGCGCGGTCAATCCAGACGATATAGATACCGAAGACGATTGCGCAGCCGAGCGTGAGCAGATCGCCGGCGGTGATTCCATCCGTTTTATATGGCTGTGTCATCAAAAACACACCGCCGAGTGTCAGGAAGACCGATATAGCTAATTTCCGAGTAATGCGCTCCCGGCCGGTTAGGAACGAAATGACGGGCGTCCATACCACCGCCGTGGAGGTGAGGAATGCCGATTTAGAGGTTGTCGTCGTGAGCAATCCCGCAGTTTGCAAGATATAGCCAATCCCAAAGCAGGCGCCAAGAATGAGAATTTCGCGCCGGAATAATCGTTCTGAATCTGTTCGAGCGCGAAAGAGCAATTTCGTGCCCATTCGCGCGGAGCGCGAAATAATCAGCAGCACCCCACTTATTAATGCGAGGCGAATTACCACATACGCCATCGGCGAGGCATTCTCCAGCGCCCGCTGGACGATGGCAAACGTCGTTCCCCAAATGACGGGGATTGAAAAGATCGAGACCAGTCCGATTGTGCGGTGGTCCGAGCCCGATTTTATCAGCTTATATTCTTCGATAGCTTGATGGAACACCGGTAATGGCAAAAAGCACGCTCCAATTTGCGCAACATTCAGCCCAGCTTCGGGGTTATCACCCGGTCGGCGAAACCAGGAGCCGCGCGCGCCGTTAAGACCGGCTTCATATTCTTGCATGCGTTATCTTTTCCAGCATCTCGTTCTCGTCGCCTTTTTTTCGAGCGTCGTCGCGCTCGGCGCCGCCACTCCCAGTGCCCGAGCGCAAATGCCCGCCATGAACGCGCCGCCCACCGAGCAACATTATTCGATTATGGGGATCTCCGTCTCGGGTAACCGGACGAGCGATGCCGCCTCGATCATCAGCCAGTCCGGCCTCTATCGTGGGGAGCAAATCACACTTCCGAGCGATGTCGTCCGTGCCGCGTTACGGCAACTTTGGGACATGGCAATTTTCCGTAACGTGGATATCGTGATCGACCGTGAAGTCACCCAGCCCGATAGCAGCATTGGCTTATTCCTTAGTATCCACGTCCAGGAATTGCCGCGTCTCGAAAAATATTCGATCGAGGGCAATAGGGAGATTAAAACAAAAGATCTGGAAAAGGCTCTTTCACTGGAGCAGGGCCAGTATCTAAAGCCGTGGGAACTCGAAGCGGGCAAGGCGCGTGTCAAGACGCTCTATGAGAACGAAGGCTATCACTTTGCCACGATCACGATGGAGCAGAATTATACCGCTACCGATTCTTCCAAAGTCGATCTCACCGTCGCCATTAATGAGGGCAAAGAGATGGTCGTCCGCCATATCGACTTTGTAGGAAACGAGCACGTTTCCTCCGGCGACTTGCGCGGAGCGATGGAGGATACGAAAGAAAAGGTATGGTGGAATATCTTCCAAAGCGGCAAATTCGATGAGCTGAAATACGAAGCCGATAAGCAAAAAGTTATCGACTACTACCATTCGAAAGGTTACCGGGATGCTCAAATCGTCAGCGATTCGGTTTGGACGACCGGCGAAAACAACCTCGATATTCTCATTCGGGTCAGTGAAGGAATTCAATATTACATTCGCAATATTGCCGTGGTTGGCGCGACGGTTTTTGCACCGCAGGAGATCATCGAACATCTCGGCTTCCGTAAAGGCGATATTTATGATATGGTTCGCCTCGAAACCAATTTGCGCGGCCCGACGCAGGATTTTTCCGATGTCGGTTCGCTTTATTACGATCGGGGTTACCTTGCCACGCTAACCTCGGAGCCGACCATCGTTTCGAATGACTCCGTCGATCTCGTTATACGCGTAAGCGAGGGCATGGAGCATTATTTCCGCTACGTCGATATTAAGGGCAATACCAAGACGAAGGATTATGTCATTCGGCGCGAGCTCTACACCATGCCCGGCGATCCTTTCAGCCGGGCGGCGGTGATTCGCTCCATGCGCCAGCTTGCGGCACTGAATTACTTCAATCCCGAAAAGTTAACTCCGGAACTTTATCCGCAGCCCGAAGTGAAGGATGTGGATATTACTTATAATGTCGAGGAAAAATTGAGTGATACGTTCAATGCCTCCATCGGCTATGGTGGCTCGTTAGGGTTCACAGGTTCGGTGGGTGTCTCGCTCAATAACTTCGATATTACCGATCCCCTTCACGGCGGCGGGGGCGAGATTCTTTCCGTATCGGCAGAAATCGGCCAGCTGAATGAATATCGGTCCTATTCTCTTAGCTTCACCGAGCCATGGCTTAATCAAACGCCTACCTCACTGGGTTTCCAGCTCTACACCGCAACCTCAGCCTATATTTACGTTTCGACGCAAACGGGTGCTTCGATTTCTATCGGCCGCCGGCTCCGTTGGCCAGATGATTTCTTCCGCGCAGATTGGCAGCTTTCCGGCCTGCGCTCCGACATTACCGACGGCGGCGGGATTTATTCTGTCGGTGATCATGATGAAACGGCGATTCAGCAAGTCATTTCGCGCACCTCGACCGACAATCCGATCTTCCCGACGACCGGCTCCGAATTTTCGTTGCTGACCCGTCTTGCCTATTTGCCACTCGCTTCCGTCGCGCCAAATCAACCGGCCAATTATTATCGCAACGGATTTACGATGAAATTTTATACTCCGATGCTTTCCATTGCCGGGCAAAACAAGCTCGTGCTGATGACCATGGGCGATATTGGGCAAATGGGCGCGCTTGGGAGCCATCCTTTCATTCCACCGACGGAATTATTCGTCATGGGCGGAACCGGATTGACAACTGGGATTTATACGATTCCGCTGCGCGGCTATCCGGATGCATCGATCGGCACGCAGAAGGGGTTGGCCAATACCTCGGTGTATGCTCCTGGTGGCGATGCCTACGCGCATTTCGTGGCGGAACTGCGATTTATCGTCGCTATGGAACCCATTCCTATTTATTTCCTCACGTTTGCGGAAGCCGGAAATATCTGGAGCGATTTTTCGCACGCGGATCTCTTCGACCTCAAACGCTCGCTGGGCGTTGGGGGGCGTGTGCAAGTGCCGGCAGTTGGCATGATTGGGCTTGATTTCGGCTATGGCTTCGATCCCATCGGTACGCTCGGCGCGCCAAGCGGTTGGCAAACGCACTTTCAGTTCGGAAAAGGATTCTAAGAGACGAGTTCGAGGGGCGCGTCTTCCTTCGCTAGGATCGAACGACAGGAATCCTGCCTGCTCCCGCTTGGAACTATTGCGCTGCGGCATCAAGTCGGTTGGTCGAACGGTCGAGCGCGCTTTCTACGATGTGTTCGAGCAGTTGCGGGAACTCGATCTTCGCCGCCTCAGCGGAGCGCGCGATGCCCGTGCCTTCGGATAAATTCGGATTCGGATTGACTTCGAGGATATAGAAATCGCCCTTGGTGTTCATGCGAATATCGACGCGCGCGTAATCCCGTGTCCCGATTGCGGCGGTGGCGCGGAGCGCAAGTTCCTGCGCTTCGAGCGTTTTCGCCTTCGTCAGATCCGCCGGGCAGGAAGGAATGGTTTTGTGATACGCCTCGTGCAGCGGCGCCCATTTTGCTTCGAAGCTCACGATCTTATAAAGATGTCCGGGCATGTCTTCGAAGGTGATCTCGGAAATCGGCAGGGCGCGACGCGCTTCGCCATTGCCGATTACGGCCACATTCAGTTCCCTTCCGTCGATAAATTCTTCGACCAGTGCGTCCATCCGGAATTCTTCGAGCACGAATTCCACGCGCCGTCGCAAAGCCGTGAGGGAGGAAACGATGCTCTCATTTTCGATCCCGCCGGAGCCATCTTCGCAGGCAGGTTTGACGATGAGAGGGTAATGGAGGTTATGTCGCTTTGGAAAAGCTTCCATCGCAGCGGAAATACGTTCGGCATGGGGCACCGTAAAGGAACGCGGCGTCGGTAAACCGTACGAGCGCAGGATGGATTTCGCAAGCGACTTATTTTGCGCGAGCGCCAGCGTGAGCGGCGTTGCACCGGTATAAGGAATGTCGAGAAGTTCGTAAAACGAGGCGACGTGCATCTCCTTTTCAGGCCGCCCGTGAAAAAACTCCACCAGATTGAAGATGACGTCGATCTTTCTCCGCGCGAGAAATTTGAACAAGCGCTCGAACCGATCCTTGATGTTATAGCTCGCAACCTTATATCCAGCCTGAGTGAGGGCACTTTCGATTCTCGAATATTCCTCCTCGGTGGGAACGTCTTCAAGATCGAAGTAGGGTGTAAATCCCAGCGCTTCGGGCGAAAGATCGACCGGCGCTTCGGCCTCCTCCTCGGCGGCCGGGATGTCATTGTATAGTAGTGCTACTACAGTCGGGCGCGGCATGGTGTTAGATGAACACCATCGGCGGGAATTTCATCTTTGGTAATTTTTGTTCGTGTCCAAGACTATCGGTGTCACTTTGCAAACAAACGATCGCCACCACGTTCAATTTTTATTTTTTTCGAACCATGAGCATGAAAAAGTTCTATCTCGTCGCGGCTGTTGCGGCACTTTTCGCATCCACTTCTTTTGCACAGCAATCCATGCAGCCATCGAACGGTGGGGTGCCAGTGATGCCCCCGTTCCCGATGACGCGCACGATCACCGTGCTTGCGACGGGAACTGCAAGCACGTCCGCCCAGCACGTCTCACTGGCAATTACGGTATCGGGTGCCGACCAAACCGCAACGGGGCTGTTCGTCAAGCAGAAGGACATTATCAAACACCTTAAAGATGCACTCGAGGGTGCCGGAATTAAATCGGAGGATATTACCGAGCAGCCATTCCACCTCCTGCCAAATATGGAGTACGGACAGAATGGAACCCGCATCATCGGCTATCGGATGGATACGCCGCTTGAAGTGCAGTTAGACAATGTCGATGACCTTCCACGAATCATCGACCTATCGACACAGAGCGGTGCAAGCGCGATCACGGTCGGCGGCTTCAGCGCGCCCGGGCAGTCGCTGCACGCGGAGGCTGTGAAGAATGCGATCGAGAACGCACGAAAAGAAGCTGCATCCATTGCGCAGGAAATGGGAGCGAAAGTTGGCCCCATCGCGTCGATCTCGGAAACCGGTCCGCAGGTTCCCATTCCGCAGCAGGGAGGCGAAGAAGAGCAAGAACACCGTCAAATGGCACAGGCCGAACAACCGAATTCACTCTCAGAAACGGCAAATTTGAAAGTTGTTTTTCAGGTGCAATGAGCGCCATCCAACCTTCACTGAGCACCTTTCTGGTGCTCAGCACTCAATATGGGAACTCGAATTCTTCGACCGGGATCCCGGTCAGTAACTCTCCTTCTGAGACAGCCCGGAACCCAGGTTGATGCGAAATCCATTCGCTGAAGACGAGGGCGAGATCGTTTGTCATGGGATTGCACTTTAGCCGCAGACGCGCCTTGTCTTTGAATAGGCTTAACCGGCTATGGGTCAACCCATGGAGGTAAGCGTTCAAATCGCTGCGATCAATATGATTGAGGCCGTATGCTCGTTTGAATTCTTCTACGGTCGTTTGAAACTGCCCATACGCATTGAGAATGAACGTGGAATATTTCTGATTCCTGCCAATGCAATGATATGCCTTCATGATTTCGTTTCCTGCCTTAACGATGAGTTCCAAATAAGAGAACCGTAGGAGAGCGAATGCAAAGCGATTGCCAAGAAGGACTCTCTCGTTGGATCCTTGGATTAATTAATGGATGAAAGAAAACAAAACTTTTGCCGCTCTTTAATCGTAGATTACGGTTGCTTCTATGAAGTCTTGGTTATTATTCATCTTGCTGGTTTGGGCGTTGCTTCTGGCAGCTCCGACTCTGCGTGCGCAGGAGTTCCACGGCCGTGATACCGCCAGCGGTCTTGATAGGCCGCTCTCGTTCGATCGACTCACAATCTGGATTATAAAGGGAAGCGACCGCTTCGAACATGCCTACATGACGATCGAGCAGGCGCTATCCTCCGGTCGGGCGGTGCTTTATAATGAGAACAGCCAGACGCTTCGGGTTGAAAATCGTTCCGATACAGATCTTTTTCTCGAAGCCGGCGATCTCATCAGGGGCGGACAGCAGGACCGAATGATTGCGGATGACCGGATCCTCGCCGCGCACGACAGCGCGAGTGATCTCGATGTTTTCTGCATTGAGCAGGGACGTTCCACAGCGCGAGGAGCTGAACCGCTCTCCACGTTCAGCGGCTCGCATTGGATCGCGCCGCTTGCGCATACGCGACTTGTTGCGCGGGCCAACCTTACAGAAAGACTGCTTACGCCGGAGGTGGGAGGCCTCACCGCACCCGATAGCTCGCAACTGGAGTTGCTTGAATCGTTACAGAATGTGCCCGAACGATTTGGGTACGTCGATCCCGCGCAGGAGTCTGTCTGGAACGATGTTACGCAGATGCAACGCGAGCTGACCCGTTCGCTAAAAGATAGCGTAACCAAGAATGCTTCCCCAACAAGCATGGAACTCGCACTCGAAAATAGTTCACTCGCGGATCGTGAGCGAGCATTTGCCGAACACTTTGCGGATGCCGCGAATCGCGATGCGCGCGCTGTGGGCTTTGTGTACGCGATTGACGGCACACTTACCGGAGCCGAACAATACGCAACCCATGACCTCTTTGTCGCGATGTGGCCGAAACTTTTGCGCAGCATTGCCGCTGCCGCGATTGCCTCGCATCTATCGGTTTCCAATCCTGTGGTTCCGGCGATCGAATCCGTCCGATCTTTCGTAGCAGCTCCCGGTATCGCAACTTCGAGTCAAGCGATAAATGCCCGCACACTGGTCGAGGCGGCGAAGACAGAGTATGGCACCCGATTTGTCACCTGGGACAAAACGTTCCCGAATGCGCCGCTGCATGTCGAATGGATTGCGAGGTAACTAAAACGCGATCACAATTGCATACGCGATCACAGCGCCCGCGATCGCAACCAGTGTGAAATGCTTCCGCTTCGGTTCGATGCCCGCCTCGTGCAGCAACGTGAAAATGCTCCAGCGCTGAAGCTCCGGATAATGCTCGTCCATCGACCACCGCAGGATAATATAGCGCAGCCGCTGCGTAGCGGTGAAGAACCAGGCGATATAAGATGCGACGACGCACGCGGTTCCGCAACTCGTGAGCACGACGAAAAGCAACGTGGCCTTCGTCATGCTGAGGAGGATCCGATACCGGAGCCAGTCCCGTTCGAAATCTTCGGTTCGGTAGAAGCCATGCTTGTTTTGATGGAATGAGAGTTGGACGACAAAAATGGAGAGAATTGCATCCACCGTCGCCATGGCAAGTATGAAAAAGGAAAGCCCGATAAATCCCGAATGAATATTTTTCGTCAAATAAAAGCTCCCGACCACCAGGAGGAATGCGATAATCGAATAATCGCTTTGCCAGATTTCGAGAAGAATGCGCGTGGTTTTGCGCGATTTACTTAGTTCCACCAATTTTCGAACGTATCGGCGCCGATGAGTTCTAAGGGCCTCCGCAACTTCGGCAGAAGCATGGTCCTTCGTTTGCCCTTCTATGGCAATTTGACGCAGAGCTTCGGCGCGCAATTCGTCGTGCGGCGCTTCCTCCACCGACGGATGGTTCTCGGAAGGATGCTTGCCATTTGCGGTATATGGCTCATCGGTTTCCGTTGGCGGCAAAAAGGTGGTTCGTAGCTTCATTCCCGATGCGTCATAGTGGTGATCTTGGCCTATTTTGTCCAAGGCGTATGCCAAGTTCATGCTACGTAGAAATGCGCCGTTCGGAACGGCGGCGCAAACCGAAGAGCCCGGTGCCACCCAAGAATTTAAGAGAAATAAAAAAGCCCGATCATTCGATCGGGCTTCGGTTGGCGGCGGCCCCGCGCACGTTTAGAAATTCAGAATCAGCTTTGGTGAGACCATCACGTAATCCTTCCATTCCCACGGATACGGATCGCGGCCGATGACCGTCGCATACTTCGCTTCCAACTCGAGCCACGAGAAGAGCTTCACCCAGCCATCGGAAAGAAGCACATTCGAGTACTGAACGCTCAGGCCATAGTCATCGCCCGATTCGCCCGTGTGTACATAGCCCAGTTTAACGAACGGATCGAAGAAATTTTGCTTGTCATCAAAATTCAGGTCGGTATTTGGCAATCCGTCATTTGGAAGGCTGCGATTCGGCACGCCGATGGTAAGCGGCTGAATCGAGTGCATTCCCGCGCCGACCTGAATGTAGGCTCCGCGCAGCACCTGATCCGGCATTTTGTACTGAACGTAGGCATGCGTCGAAAGCGCGAGGTAATAGAGGCTGTCCTGAGCGCTGTTGATTCCCAGTCCGCCTTTACCGGTCTGATATTGATCATCGAGCGCGGAGGTTGGGAAACTGCTGATCGTCGGAGTGAAGGCGTCCCGAAATTCGAGCCCGAAATGGAGCTTTCCGGATTCTTCGGGAAGCAAATTCAGATCTTGTTTTACTTCCGCATCGAAGGCCATCGCGCCGACGAGTTTGTGCTCACGAATTTGGAGACCCTGCGAGATCACAAATGGCGCCGTGCCTGATTGCCCAAGCGGCCATTCGATTCCAACGCGGAAATCGGTGGTACCGCTGCGGACGAGCCCGTAGGTTCCGATCGTTCCCGGAAGCCAGAAGGGATAGCCGATCCAATCGTCGCCTACGTTGATGGCGAACCCAAAGCCCGATTTAAACACGATATCCCCGCCAAACAGCGAGGCATTGATACCGACGAACTGAATATTATTCTGCGCCGGCTGCGTCGAAATGAGTGTGTATTGATATCCGACGCGTGATTCGATACTCGAGTAAAGTTCCGGACCGAGCACGCGCTCGAGCGTCGGCGCGCCATAGAGTCCAGTGGATTCGATCACCAGCCGCAAGAGCGGATAGTCTCCCTGATCGTCTGGATCAGGATTCTGAGTCACGGTCATTTCGGCGACGGAATTTGGCGCAATGCGAAAACCTTCCTTACGTAAGGCGCTGATCACGCGCGAGCGAACCGTACGGTCGGTGATGATCCATTGAATAAGCTCATTCTGCCGAGCGGTATCGATCGAGCGGATCGAGCTGAGTATGGTTTCGAGCGCACTGTTTTCGGCGCGAGCTTCGCGGAGCGAATCGGTCAGATTCAACTGTGTGGGCTGGGCTTGCTGCTCCTGGCCTTCACCGGGCTGGCCTCCTTGCTGAGCACGGATTGTTCCGACAGCAAGAAGGCTCATCGCGGTCAGAAACACCCCTGCCGCAATTCGATTTGTATGAAAAATTTTAGTTCTCATGGTCTTATAGCTTGTGGTCAGGATTAGAAGTACAGGCGCGGAGTAATTTCAAAGAAGTATGGCGGTTCGTAGGGGAGCGGGTCGCGAACGAGGGGCGCGGTATAGCTCGCCTCGATGCGAAGGTGATCGGGGATGAGTTCCAGCCAGCCGCCAAATGTGAAGAGATGATCGTACTGAAAATCGAGACCGAACTTATTCGCCCGGTGATTGACGTAGTCGATCGCGACATGCGGCGTAAACGGCGTAGAAACGTTGGTCTTGCCATTATAGAGAAGGTCCTGCACGGTTCCACCCTGCCCGGGACCGTAGCCAAATGCCGCGGCCTCACTATCGTTCGAGGGAATCCAGCTTAGCCGCACGGTATGTACGCCAAGGCCCGCGGAGAACTGCACAAAATTCGCCGGATCGAGTTGCACGATAAACGGAATATAAAGCTGGCCGATAAAAGAAGTTCGATAGAAGGTTCGACCTGCTGTCGAGGATCCTGGGGCGCCAACGGTGCTCACATCGGGCGACAACGGCGTGGGTACCGTCCCGGCGAGGCCATCATAAATGATCGAAGAATTCGACCCGCCGCCAGGAAAGACCGAGAAATCAAAGGCCAGCGGCATGTTGAACGCGCTGAAAAAGTCGATCCCAGCAAAATACGCGGCAATGGAACCGCCCCAGAAGCCCGAAAGCTTTCGCGGCTCGAAGATGGCATGATTGACATCTCCCAAATCGAAATTCGGGAAATCGACGCCGATAGAAAAATCGCTTTCGGTGCCGATCTGGTTTTTCATCGTGAGCAACATTCGCGCCCCCCCGCTCGACCAAAACGGCAGCCCGACTTCGGGATTACCGATTTGAAGTTCCAGAGCGTCCTCCCGCGAAACATTCGCCGTCAAGTGGTCGATCGATAGATCGATCGTCTTCTGATAACGAAATGCCTGGGAATTCAGCGTCTCGACGGATAAGGTTTGTGTCTCCTCCGGTTCCATGGGGATTTGCGGCTGTGTGGAATCGGGCACGACTGGCGCCATTTCATCGCTCGTCGGAATGCCATAGACGATATCCTGCTGGTCAATTATCATTCGCTTTGAGTAGAATCCGGTGAACATCTCGTGGAAGATGTACCGCTCATCGGCATCCTTGATAAGCTGCGCGCCGCGAGGCTCGAGATCTGCCGGGAAGCTCTACGAGATCCCCCTGAATGGCGTTAATATTATCAAGAAGCGTCGGATTGTGCAGCATGATCGGAATGACCTGTGAGCCTTTGAATGCCACCGGAACAGTCTGATTGTTATTGCGCCGAGCCCCACCGCCGAAGAAGAGATTGCTCTCGCCTGTTCCGCTCGTATCGACGTTGACGTGCTTGCCCATAAAGAGGACATGGAATGGCAAGAACTTTTCGTCGCCCGCTTGGTCCGATCCATCCGGCGCGACAAAGATGTAAACGTTATCGATCTCGAAATTTTTTAGTTCCTTATCGCCGTATTTCGCCGTATAGATTTTCTCAATTTGATCCTGTAGGCTCGGATCCGTAATATGCCAGGCATTAATATTCGTGAAATCGTAGGAGGAGCCTTTATCATCCATCGCGCTCAGAAGCCGGTAATCCTTTGCGTTCCTTAGCGAAATGGCATGGAGCGAATCGTTGATCGGCTGAGCAACTGCCGTGGCAAATGACGCGGCTGCAAGAACGAAAACGGCTCCGAAGAGCAGCGGAGACAGGAAACCCTGCGTTCGCAGCAATTGAAGCCGCATGAGGCGAAGCCGCCAGAAGCGTCCCATCGCGGGACGCGTGGAATGTGTCATGTTCGGGAGAATCATAGTCAATTGTAAATCTGCAAGAATCGAAAAATGGTCTCGAAAAGCAATGTCATGTGGAAAAGCAAGGTGTTCCACGCTGCACGCTGTGCAGCGCGGAACACTCGAAAGGTTTTTAATGGATGCCTCCGCCACCGCCGCCACCGCCGCGGTTACCGCCGTAGCCACCGCGTTGCACTGGCTTCGGATCAATATGGGCCGTTTGCGTGGTGGACTGGCCCGTGATAGGATCCGTAATCGTAACGGGCACATCCACACCGTCCTTTTTCGCAACACTTTGCGCCTTCGCGGTCGGACGCGCGTCAAAGAAGAAAATTCCGTCTTTGCCTGGTTCCTTCTTTGCCGTAACATTGAAGTAGCCATCCGATTCTACCGTTAGGTGATCCGAGCCGATCTCGACATACCGTGGGCCGGAAAGCGTATCCCATGCCGCTTTCAGCTGCATGTTGTCGCCTGCGGTTAAAGGGCTATTGTTAACAACCGCAATGAACGGAGGCGCTTGAATCTTGAATGACTGATCGTCAATCGGCACGTAGTCCTTCATCATCGGCGATTTATAATACGCCTTGACTTCAAGTGTTTTTCCTTCATCCTTCTGGAATTGAGGTGTGAATTCGATGGTCGGCTCATCCGTGGTAACAACTTTTTGGCCATTGAGGTAAGCCTCGGTCCTGTAGGTTCCGTCTAGGCCAGCGATCTGCTCGTTCGCTTTGAAGGTAACGTCCGTGAACGGCGTTGCCTGATGCGTCTTCGCATTGGCTGGGAAGTATGGCTGTGCGTTCGCTTTAGCCAACTTCTTCACGCTGACATTGAACGATGTAGTTGCCGCGTCTTTCTGCATACCACCACGATTGGCATGTCCGGCAAGTTTGATCGTATAGGTTTGTCCCACATCGCTTGGGCCTGGCTGCCAGGACCAATAGAAGTTGGAATCAACCTGAACAATCTCGCCCGGTCCATCGACTTTCGTGATCTTTACGCCCTGCGGGCCCGTGATTGTCGCACCTTCGATCTTCACAAAATTCGGAAGGTTGAGTGACGGGAAAGCTGCAAAATCTTGCTGCTGCGGGAAGATTTGTAGTTGATCGACTTCCTGCGGGGGTTTGACGTTCACGGTAAACTCGTTCTCACCGATATTCGCGCCAAAGTTCTGGTAACCGCCGTTAAGCAGCGAGTCGATATATCCGCGCAGACCGATATTCTCCTGAATACCATCTTTTACTTCCTTCAGCTCTTTGACGGTGAGCCGAACTGCGCCGATCTTTACCGTATCATCTGGCGAGGCCGATTGCGTCACGCCAACAATCTGGTTAGTGCGAGCATCGAACTTAAGATCGTATGCGCCGGCACCAAAATGTGGTTTGAACGCATATTTGAAGATAATATCGTTGCCTTCGCGGGTGACCGGGTACTGCACGGAATCCGAGGCCAAATTGATCGTCTCCATTTCCTGATTATTGCGCAGAATATGGAGATCGAGTTCTTTGACGGAATCGCGAGAAGGGTCGGCGAGCCGAACGCGCACATTGAACTCGCGACCGTTGACCTCGGTCTTATCGCCCAAGACCATGCTCTGGTCTGAGGTGGAACTAATGGCCGTCGGCGAGCCACGAAGTGAATTGATGATCGTCTCGGCAATGAGCTGAATACGCTTCTCTTTCTGGAGCAGCGCTTCCTTCTCTTTTTTAAGTGCATCCTCGGCATCGTCGCGCTCGACGATGATGATGAGCAGTTCGAGCAGAACCGCCAGATACATTACGAAATAGACTTTTCCGGTATTTACGCCGCCCATTAGTTCTTATCCTCTCTCAAATCGCATGATCGCTCATGCGCGGTATTGCTACCTATGGTTTCGGTTACTGCGGATGATCGGTCATCCGGGATGATCGGTCACCCTTGTTACTTACACTCTTGGCATTAGCCGTTCGACCATTTTTGCGATGACATCGAATTCGACGTTCAC
The DNA here is from genome assembly GCA_963702215.1 of uncultured Bacteroidota bacterium. Lineage (GTDB taxonomy): Bacteria > Bacteroidota > Ignavibacteria > Palsa-1295 > Palsa-1295 > PALSA-1295. The sequence continues at coordinate 1,581,425 of OY969726.1, read as the reverse complement.
GCGGTCGCCAATCTTCAGGAACCGGATGTTGGTGTGTTCATAGGTATGGGGGATGACGGCGATGGTTATCATTTGTGATTCCACCTTCGCGACCGTTAGGCTGATGCCATCGAGCGCGATCGAGCCTTTTGGCACCACGTATCGCTCGAAACCATCCGCATGATTGCTCCTGCTCGCACGATCTGTCATGCGTGGAAGCTCGAACGTAAACTGCCAACTGCCATCGGCATCGCGAATCTCGCGGAGCAGAGCCGTGCCATCGACATGGCCTTGCACCAGATGGCCGCCCAAGCGCGTTTCCAGCGTGGCGGCTCGTTCGAGATTCACCGGATGATCGGTTATCCTTCTCGTACCTATTGTCAACGAACCAAGCGTCGTCTTCTCCAGTGTTTCCCGAACCGCAGTGACCTCAAAACAGGGCGGTTTCACATCGGTGGCCGTTAGGCACACACCATTTACCGCTATCGAATCGCCTATTTTTAGCCCGTTTTGCGAGATTCCAGGGTCTTCATGGACCTTGGAGAAGATTCGCCCTGCCTCAATTTTAAGACAGAGTGACGTTCCTGATGGGGATAGGTCAACGATTATGCCGAGTTCTTCGATGATACCGGTGAACATTTATCTGAACTGTGATTTACGGAATTAAGAGATCTTTGAGCTTGGGATTTTTATAATTTGAGATTTAAGAATGGAATTAACGCTAAGTCAATCTCATTAATCTAAGAAATCTCATAAACTCAATGCATATTTTTCTTCCCGGAGCGTCGGGCTTTGTCGGTGAGCGAGTGCTGAATGACTTGCTCGCCGCCGGCTATGAGGTTACAGCGCTCACCCACTCCGAACGGTCGCGAAGCGAACTTCAGCGGAGGCATCCGGCCTTGAACGCAGCATCCGGCGATGTCGCGAGTGAGAACGATATACTCCGCGCTATGCCGGCCGAAATAGATGCCGTCGTTTATTTACCCGGCCTGCTTCGTGAGTTCCCAAGGCAGGCCATCACTTTTCGCGGTGTGCATGTGGAAGGCGTACGCAATACGCTCGCCGCGGCGAAGCGGGCTGGCGTGCGAAGGTGGATTCAATTGTCTGCTCTTGGCACGCAGGCCAATTCCGCTACCGAATACTTTCGCACCAAATTCGATGCGGAGCAGCTCGTTCAGGCCAGCGGCCTCGAATGGACGATCCTCCGCCCGGCCCTCATCTTCGATGACGAGCCGCGCCGCCAGCATAATTTTGTCGAGGAAGTAGCAAAGGCCATTCGAATGGCGCCGTTCGTTCCCATTCTCGGCAGTGGAAAGTATTTGTTGCAGCCGGTCTCGCTTGAAGATGTTTCGCAAACAATTCTTCAATCTCTCTCGAAGCCGGCGACGATTGGAAAAATATTCGAGATGGGAGGGCCGGAAAAAATGACGTACCTCGGGGTCGTTCGAATCATCGCTCAAGCGCTGGGTACAAAAAAGCCGGCAGTTCCAATTCCACTATGGGCCATCATGTCCCTCGCCCGCCTTTTCGGTCGCTTTTCCTGGTTCCCGATTACCGCTAACGAGATCGTCATGCTTCGCGATGGGAATTATGTGCGCGATGCTGCAAAGGAACGGGAAGTACGGGAGGTGTTCGATTTGCCCATGAAGCGGTTCTCGGCTGAAGCCGTCCGGAAGGCGCTTCGATGATACGCGGACGCTTACATCATCTGGGCGACTGCGGTAAGCTCACTTTACGAAGATGAGCTTGTTTCTCGAAGGATCAATAATAATCCCGCTGAAAGTGCGAAGCACATCGGTCCCAAGTGTACCCATGATCGGTATTGTGAGGTCATGGTAGATCGCCGGCGCAAGCACCACGATTCGATGCGGTCCTCGGCCGGCAATGTTGATGGTTTGGCCAAAAAGATCGTGCAGGTCGAACTGGGCAACACTAAGTCCGATGGGCCTTTTCGTTCCGGAAATGGAATCGGCAGCATGCTGGCGTTCCACGCTGGCTTGTGTGCTCGAATCCAGTCCGCTGACAAATACCTGCGAAATCGGTTGCTGAAAGGAAAGATTGACGTGTCCTTCCGGTAATGGCGGCGCGGTGACATCCATCCATACTGTCGATACCGGGCAGTGGCAGTAGGTGATTTTCGCATCATTGAGGATGGGAAGCTGGATTACGTTCGTATCGCTATCGCCAACCAGGACGCTCGAATAGAGTGGGTAGAAGGTAAGTTCGTTCTTCCGAAAATCGAAGACGGTGATAAATTGCTTGATTAGGCCCCAGCCAATCGTCCCATTGAAATTAGTATCGAGCGCAAGCATCTCCTGGTGCGTGTGGCCCGCGGCGAGCTTCGCGTGGATAATGTGATGATTCGGCAAGACGAACTCGAAGGGCGTGTAATCGGAAAAAGAAACCTGCGTATCCGGTGCCAAATATAAGCCTTCGTTCGAGACGTTCAGATCAATGAGATACGTTCGCGGATTTATCATCGTGTCGCCCCATTCCATCACCTCTTTCGTCGGCAGGTGAACGAACGTGAAACCACTATCGGGTCCGTCGAACGACAGCCTCACTGTTCCGAGCGGATGCGCGAGGCTCATATAATGCACGAGCCGCGATTGCGCGGAAATATTCGAAAACGGCAAGAGAAGAAGCAACACGAGTCCGCTCCCTGCTACCCGCACCGCGCTACCCGGGTTATTGATTTTCCTGAATATCGACCAGACGCGAAAAAATAAAATCACCATTACGAAGCGTTATAAAATAAAGACCATTGAGAAGGCGAGAGCCATCCATTGCTAACGGATTCCACGAACCACTATAATATCCGGGAGCGAGCAAAGAATCCGAAAAAATTTCGACTTGATCGCCCAGCGCATTCTGAATCACCACTTGGGATGAACCCGAATCCGCGAGCGCGAAACGAATCAGGAGCGTTGTGTCGCCGGCCACCCGGTTAAATGGATTCGGATAAATCGGGTACAGCGTATCGGCGGCAACGGTTCCTCCCTTGTATGCGAAATTCAAGCGAAGGGAATTCATCGGCGCTGTTGGATTTGCGCAACCGGCGAACGCAACTATGGCGAGGAGGAGGATGGTCCGATGCATAATTCCTTAAAAGCCGAATCGATAGGCCGCCGTGAGCGAGACTCCCCCGATGTCCCCTAGCCCCCCCTGTAAAATGGGGCTCGTGAAGTAAACGGCAATGTGCACCATTGCATCGAGGCCGGTGGAGGCGGTGAACGGATACGTCAGGCCAAGATCGACTCCCAACCCAAGATCGAGGTAATCTCGGCCGGCAATCATCGAGGCAGTTGTCGTGCCATCGGCGGATGCATCGTACTGGCCTTCCACGAACGCCTGCCCGAGCAACGCTTCCGCGGCACCGAACAACCGGAGATCATGACCGCGTTCATGTTCCGGATCGAGAAAAAGCCTGTATCCGGGCTCAATGGAGAGCACCTCGATGGACATCCCAGAAACGAAGTTCGCCGTTCGCCGAGTGTACCGGACAGTAAGCGGAACGAAACTGCTCGCTGAAACAGGGAATAAAAATCCACCATTTATTTCTATTGGCAAGCCGCCCAAATTTGTCGAGTAATTCACGCGGTAGCTGTCATCCAACGGAATGAACCCGCCCGCGCCGGCGAAAAGATAGGTACTACTGGTGCTATCGCCCATCGTTTGCGCGGAAGATCGACCTGTGAGTGTAAAAAGCAAGACGAACGGAAGTACCAGCGAAAGGCGGATGATGGAAATGTTCTTGATGCTTCTGCGGTACACGAGAGAACAAGAACAAGAAAGCGGTCGAGGGGTTTCATGTGAAAAAAGTCGCTCGTTCTGAGCGGCCCCTTGTTATTTAAATCCACCGACCACCGTTCCGAGCGATTTCCGAATGGCGAACCAGAGAAACTGGAAAAACTCCTCGGATTGCGCACGCTGAAGTGAAGTTGTTGCCGTAACGGGCGGTCCGCCATCTTCATCAGGATCGTCGTCTCGAAGTATAAGCGTGTTCGCGACAAATGTTTTCACCGACTCTTCGATGTCCCGCGGGTCTGCTGGATCGGTCGGGAGTATCTTGAGCTTGAAGTGATTGTAAATGGGTTCCACGTAGGTTGTCGCATCGCCGTCCTTGACGTGCATCTGGACGGTGGCATGGTAAAACTGTCCGCTCGTCACCTCGCAGCGTTCGGCATTGACCAGATATTGATTGAGTTGCGTAATATTGAACGGCCCGACTGTTCCATCGACCGTAAGATCGAGGCTCGAATCATGCAATGGGTAAACAAGCAGGATGTGTGTTGGCGCCTGGCCGATCATATTTCCATTCATAGCGAACCGCGTCGGCGTATCCACAAGTGGACTTGCCGAATCGAACGTAATGGTTCAACGGCGACGCTAACGCTGTTGAAGGTAAAATTCCCAGGTGGAACACCGCTCACGGTATGTTCCCGAATTTGAATATGTCCCTTTTCGAGCACCAGAGAATTGACAGTAAACGGAATTTTCAACGAGCGGACGATCTGGTTTGGCATTTCCGCGGGCCCAGGATTGGGATCCTCCGGAACTCGAGTATCTTTATAATAGTCCACCCACACGGTCGGGGCGATGAATTTATCGATCACCACTCCGCCCCCATTAATCATACGTCGCGCATCAATGCCAATCACCTTCACGCCGGCCAACCGGAAATCGGTTCGGCCGCGTGCATACTTGTGCAATGCGGCAAACTCATCTTCGGAGTACTTCGGCTCGTAAGCGAGACTGTCCATGGTAATCAGCGAGTCTTTCAGATTCGCATTTAAATTTCGGACATCCGCCGTATAGAACCCGTGGAAGGGGGTGTAGGTAAAGTTCGGTATCACGCAACGCACCTGATCGAAAGCGAGCCGCGGTCTTTTCCCCTTTGGCGGCAGGAACCGAAACTGCGTGACCTCGAGGTTTGTGACCTTGCTCTGAAGCGTTGGCGAGAAGCCGCCCGGCGTTGTGTCTCGCTCCCGAAAAATCACAGTGCCATTGGGCAGCTCCACATTCGCGATAAAAATGGGTTTCTTCCATCCGGAACTCGATACCGATTGCTCCGGAGCCGTGGAGTTCGGCGGTTGCGTGATGGTGTCGGAACTGCGATCACTTTCCCAGGAACCCGCACGCAGGGTACTGAGCGCGATTCGTTTGTTATCGAGCAACCCGGCGAAGTCAATTCCGGTCAGGTCCAAATCGGTCGTGTGGTAGGTGGTATAATTAAGATTAGGTTCGAATGAAGCGCGTGTAGTATAGCTTGCCGAGGATGCCGAAACGGAGCGGCCACTCAGGTGCGTGCGCGCATGCGCCAGCTCCACAATATCGCGCGAGTCTTTATCGGCAAAGTGAAACTTTTGCGCCGCGATACTCACATCTTTCGAAAAAAGAAGCTGGCGGCTTGCAGAGTGGCTAGTATCCATGTAGAATTGAACGGCCTCGATCACCGCCCCCGTTGCCAAAATCGTAGGCGAGGAGGCGCCCATAATGTGTACGCTGCCGCCAGTTAGATCGATTCGCCCGATGCGAATTGGAATCGCAGCCCACTTTGCAATATTCTGCTGCATCGTCTCGATCGTCGCAACCGCTCGTTTTGGTTTTTTAGAGTTCGACGAAACCGGTAGCCCGGAGACATACCATCGTCGCGAGCGTAGCGTTCTGGCGGAAATTTCCGTCCCAGCGAGCAGTTCTCGAAAGCCAATACCATCGGCGCTCAGATCATCGATCTGCTCGGGCGCATTTCGGGCTGCGCTGCCCGGGACCGAACTATAACTGATGCTCCCGGCCGAAATTGCGGAATCTTGAATGGCTCCCCGAAAATCAATCGTTGCGAGGGCCAAATTTTGCGAAGTGTATCGCGCATCGCCAGCAGCAAGTGAGAAAATCGGCGCAAAGCCGGGCCGGTCGGAAATCCCGCCGGTATCGAAATCGAAACCGATGGTGCGAAGGTCGAGCCCGTTCGCCGCGAAGCTCGAGGAATTTGCGAAACGGAGATCGAGGGCGCCGCAGCCCAGGAGCAAGGTATCGATTTTGATCGGAAAATTCGCGGATCGCGCAAGTCGATCCTGCCAGGGTAGATTAGTTGGCGGTTGCGTTGCAGCCGTATCGGTTCCAGCAGTTAGTGCGACTGCCCATGTCGCGGCTTGAAACCGGTGCGCCGAGATTCCCTTCCCCGCAAGGAGCTGCACGAAATTGATTCCATTGCCCCACACACCGGAGCCCCGAATGTGAGTCGAGCCATTGGAGAAGCTAAACGTATCGGCGCTAAGTAGCGGATCACTGCTGATGGCGTTCAGTCCGCGAACCGAGTAGGATACCGAAGAATCCGAATATTCAATCCATGGCGCATGTAGTTCGAAATCCTTATACGTGAGCTGCAGTGGCGCATTCGATTTCGAATCGTAAAGTAAATTTCGTGAACTGAAGGAAAGCACGCCCGCATTCTCATCCGCCGTACCACGCTGGCCATACACCCAAACGTTGGGAACGAGAACGCTATCGAATGAAATGAGCACGTTCCTGAGCGGGCTTGTCGCTGGAACGTAGGGCGGAAGCAATTTCCATCTCGAACGATCCTGTGCGAAATCGCAAAGATAGACCCGCGGCTCATTCGTGCGGAGCGCCCAAAGTTGAATTGGTTTTCCGAATAGAACCGACCACCACCGAATGCCTGTCACTTTGACGGAATTAATTCCCAAATCACGAAGCGTCGTCCCGTGCTCGTCTGTTCGATACGCGATGCGCCGCATATCCATGCCCGCCGCGTTCAGCGTGCCGAGGTGCAGCTGAAACGAGCTAAAGCTGAGTTGATATTCACCGTGCGTCGCCGAGGCAACGTCCTTGATTAATTGCTCTTCGGCCACCTTCGATAAAATTCCATCGAAGAAGAACACGACTAATACCCAAAGCGCGACGACCCATGCCATCACGGTCCAGGCAACGGTTTTTCGGGTTGACGTACTCATGATTATCCAATGAAAGGCTTGTTCTTTGGGAACATAAGCTTCTCATTCCGTGCCATGCGTCGTCAAGACGCGCACTTGGAAAGCGTAAAAAATATTCAGAAGAAATGTTTTGTCGGCTCTGATTCAACTCGCTCTGACAGGGACTTAGATAATCAGCATCGATGCTTGGAGTGGGCCGTTCTTAAAGCCCGCGCAGCTTTTTCACTTCATCTGTCAATGTGGGAAGGATTTCGAAAGCATCGCCAACCACACCATAATCGGCGATCGAAAAAATTGGCGCATTCTCATCCTTATTGATCGCGACAATTGTTTTGGCGCTGGACATTCCTGCCAAATGCTGTACCGCGCCCGAAATTCCTACGGCAACATAGAGGGTAGGGGAGACGGTTTTTCCGGTTTGGCCCACCTGTTCTGCATGGGGCCGCCAGCCGGCATCAACCACTGCGCGGGATGCACCTGTCGCACCACCAAAGGCAGCGGCTAAGTTTTCGATGAGTTCCCAATGTTCCGGACCGCGCATTCCGCGCCCGCCGGAAACGATGATATCTGCTTCGGCGACATCGAGCTTGCCCTGTGAGAGCGTTAGTGCTGTTGTGTGCTCCGCAAAATCAGCATCTTCAAAATTGACGATCACGGATTGAAGGGAAGGTTCCTGTGCAGGGGCATCGTTGGTAGCTTTCCATAAATTGGGACGCGTGGAAAAAACTTTTATCGGAGTCGTCACCCGCACACTGGTCTGCGCCTTTCCGGCATAGACGGGATGGGTGGCCAATATATCGGTCTCGCTAAACGAGAATGCGGTCACATCCGGAGCGTATCCGGCTTCGAGCCGAATTGCCACGCGCGGCGCCAGATCCTTTCCACGACTCGTGGCGGCAATCAGAATAATATCAGCCTTGGACTGCTTTGCGATCTCGGCAATCCCGCGGCACGTTGCGTGGGAGGAATAATTTGCAAAGCGAGTATCGGTCACCGTATAAATCGTGCTGAGATTAAGCGCCTTCGCTTGCTCGGCCAGCGGCGCGGCATCCGGCGCAACGATTGCAGCCATTACGTTTCCACCGAGCGCGTGGGCCGCGCTAATTGCTTCGAGTGAGGGCTTGCGAATCTGCGCGTTACGTTCTTCGAGATAAACTAAGATATTCATTTTTGTATCCGTGACCTTCAGGTCACGGCGATAGAATTAATTCCCCGTGACCTGAGGTCACGGCTACAAATTCAAATTACTTTCGCTTCTTCGTGGAGCATGTGGGCAAGTTCGCGTGCAGCCGTGGCACCGTCGGCACCCTTAATGATTTTATTCGCTCGCTTCTTTTCCGGCTTGGTCATACCAACGATTTCGGTTCGCGCGGCTGGCGGCTTTCCGGCTATCTCTTGAATCGGCTTTTGCTTCGCCTTCATGATATTTGGCAGTGAGGGATAGCGCGGGTCGTTTAGCCCTTTTTGTGCCGCTATAATGCATGGCATTGTGAGCTCGATCGTCTCGCGGCCGCCTTCCACTTCTTTTTCTGCAATCGCTTTGCCGGCCTCGATGGAAAGGCTGACTACGACCGTCGCCGCCGGCAGATTCAATAGTTCGGATAGCATCGGCGCGATCTCCATACCATCGAAATCGATCGATTGCTTGCCGAGCAAGATGAGATCTGCACCAATCGGACGAATCGAATCCGCGAGCATCGCGGCGACCTGGAAAGAATCCGCCTTCTCGCCTTTGATAAGCATTCCCTTGTCGGCGCCCATCGCAAGGGCCTGGCGGATTGCTTCCTTCGCGCTATCTGCGCCCATCGAGATTATGGTCACTTCGCCTTTATGCTTATCGCGAAGACGAAGGGCCTCTTCGACCGCGAACTCGTCATACGGATTGAGAATAAATTTCACGCCCGCCGGATCCATCGACCTGCCATCGGCGGCAACGTTGATGCGGGTTGTCGTGTCCGGTACGTGACTAACGCAAACGAGAATATTCATGCACTAATAATAAATGATTGCGGCTCATCGAGTTCTTCATCCATCGCTTCGACTTGGAGATTGCCGTATGGCGTGATGAAATGAGGAGGATCCTTATGCGCGGCGGTCGTAAACACCAGGCGGCGATTCAAGATTTCATGCAAGTCTTTCGAAAGTAAGAGCGTTGCGACGTGTTCCCCTCTCTCATAAAGATACCGCGATTGTGCGTATATTGCTTCTTTAATCGTCTCATACATTAAGTTCTCCGGAGATAATTTAATGCGTACGGTTTCTCGCGGGCCGATCCGGGTCTCTGGTTTCGCTGGAATATCGTTCATGGAAAGACGCAAACAAAAACACGTGCGTGAATCTCCCCGCTAGTTATAGTCTTCCGCCATAGAGTAGGCAGGTATAGCGCATTCCAACCTGGCCGTTCACTGCATGGCGCTCATAGATTTCGCGAAGCCGCGCGAACATTCGTTCGCAGCCAGGATCGCCAACATTGGGGACGTAGGAGGATGAGAGCAATCGGCCTTCAGCCCTTCGTAATCGAGCGTTTGTGTATTTTCGAACGATACTTCCAGAGGCATGTTCCCCGTGAAGAAGGTGCGCAACTTCTCCGCATCGAAATTATGATGATTGACTTCGTTATAGTCTCTCGCAAATTCCTGGAGCAATGCTTCGTAATCGCGAAGAAATGGCGTGGTATCGAGCTGGCGGTCGTTCCACAAAATAATTGCCCATCCGTCGGCTTTGAGTATCCGCTGGAATTCCGCATACGCCATCGGTAGATTGAACCAATGAAATGCTTGCCCCGCGACGATGCAATCGATGCAACGCTCCGGAAGCGTGGTTGCCTCGGCCGTCCCAGGTATGCTACAAAAATTCTTGTAAGCCGCAAGATAGCGTTCCCCCGCCTTCCGCATCGGTTCATTCGGCTCGACGCCATATACCCGGTTCCCATTCTCCAAAAAGAGTTCGGACGAAAACCCGGTGCCGGAGCCAATATCTGCTATGACATGCGAGGGTAGCAAACCGATTCGATCTCGCAATAGCGGGATGATCTCGGGCGGGTAATGCGGCCGGTACTTCAAGTACGCGCCCACCCGGGAGGAAAAGCGTTCGGTCGGAGAGTGCTCGGTTGATGGCGTTGGCGGCATTCGTTTAAATGATCGGCTCGATCGGCCAATAAGTGGGTATATAACGCGGGATTCAGTAAAATCTTCGTAAATTTGCAGTGGAGTTCACGAAGTTTAAATCCATGAAACACATTCCGCTTTGGCACACGACATCGAAGAAGATCATCGCAGATAACCCATTCCTGACCCTCGAAGAGCATCGCCGCGAAGAGGAAGGTACCGGGCATTTCGGCTATTTCTACATAGTTAATGCGCCCGATTGGGTGAACATTATCGCGCTCACGGACGCAGGCGAGATGGTGCTCGTTGAGCAGTTCCGCCAGGGCAGCGAACGCATCGAATTGGAATTACCAAGCGGGATCATCAATGAAGCAGAGAGTCCCTCCGATGCCGCGCTCCGGGAATTGCTCGAAGAAACCGGCTACGAACGGAGCGACCGTAGCGAGTTCAAAAAAATTGGCGAATTCGCGCCGAATCCCGCATTTATACGCAATACCTGCTACACCTATATACTTACGCACGCTCGGCCGACGGGCCGGGAGCACTTCGACGAGAATGAAAATATCAATGTCCGCCTCGTGCCAAAAAGCGAAATCGAAAATCTTATCAAATCGCGGGAAATCCGGCATTCGCTAAGCATTTCTTCACTCTATCTCGCCCGGCTCGCCGGCTACTGAAAATAAAAATGCCTCACCCGCGGGGAAAGCAAGCGTGCTTCCTTAACCCTGGCGACGGTGAGGCATCTTTGCGCACCGAGACGGCCGAAGCCGGGTACGCGATTTTGCAGGAAAACAAATGCGTTCCGAACTTCAAAGGGAACCGTCCGAAAACGCATTACGACGCAGGACGCCGCACCATTACATTTCAAATTTCTGCTAAATAATTTCCGTAAGATGAGAGAATTCTTATAATTAATGGAAACGAATGCCTTTTCATGAGAAAAGCGCTTAGGCCACTCGCTCTTTTCGTGTGGTTGCCAGGGGTGATTTTCGCACGTCGTGCTTTGGGTTGCGGTTCTCCATTTCTGCCTGCAAGACCTCGGAAAAAATCAATTTCTTCTTGATCACCGTTTGCTCCAGCACTGGCACCAGCGGAACTGAATCAAGTTGGCTGGCCGCGACGATATCCGCTTCGAAGCCGAGTTCGAGAAGGTTGCGGCCATGGTCGGATTCCAGGAGCGTCCGGTAAATATCCGAACCATATTGGCGATAAACCGAGAGCGCCGCCCGGGCGCTATCCGAAAGACCTTCGATCGAGCCGATGCGGGATTCCAACCGAGTGATTAGCATCCCGGCGCACGTCGCATCTTCTAACGAAAATGATTCCTCACGCCCGCTGCAAAGAATAAGAAGATGTTCGGAGGCAATGCCTTCCACCTGCGCCAGTGCCTCGATCGTTGCCGATAAATTGACGAAACTCGAAACGAAACATTGGCGGGCATATTTCGCTTTCGTGAGCGCCAGCGCGCCATTCGTTGTCGTGAGAATCAGTGCTTTTCCGCGAACGCCTTCCTCCGTATATTCGAACGGCGAGTTCCCAAGCTTGAACCCCTCGATGCGCTTCCCACCGCGCTCCCCACAGAGTACGGTCGAGGTCGAATGCAGGTTCCCGACGATCTTCATCGCTTGCTCCACCGTGGCTACGGGGATGATTTCCCGGGCGCCGGCGCGCATCGCATAGGTAATCGTGGTCGAGGCGCGGAGCACGTCGATCACCACGACGACCTTGTCGCGGAGTTCCAGTTCGTCGAGATGATTTGGAGAGAAATAAACGGTTATTTGCACGAGTGATGATGATTAGAGCAACGGTGTCTGATAGCAACGACGGCGGCATATCGCTGAGCCCGAAAAGTGCGCGGGTTGCAAATGGCGAGCCTGTAACCACGAAGATGGAAGAAACTCTCCCACAATTTACGCTGCGGCAAGCGGAACGTTACGGCTATCTTCCCGCGACCGCCCCGCGCATCTGCTTCCCCCTCGCATTTGCATTCGCTTTTAATGGCCGCGCCAGTTCCTCTGAAAAATAATAGTGCCTATCCTGAGGCTTGCCGAAGCGTGCTTTTTTATTTTTTTTGAATTCATAATTCATAAAGCCGCTTTCTTGAAAGCTAATTCTTTAGGCAAACAGGTGCCGATTGTGTGTGTGTCAATTCATAATTCATTGAAAACTATCTAAATCCTCCACAATCGCCAATTCGCCTTCAAGCGTTCATGAACCGATGATTTGTTTTCACTGAGCAATGCACCTAACTCATAGTCCTTAATTCTTACTGAAATAGGTGCCCATCAACGCACTCTCAATATAACTACTGAATTGCAACACTGTTTCGAATTCCCCAAAATTTAATATTGCAAGCACCGGCTTCCAGGCGAGTAACGGGAACCGGCAATAGGTGCCCAACATGTTTGCTCCACGCCGCGCACCTCGACCCTTGAAATTCATCACCACCCCATGACCCTTTTCGAAAAACTCAAGCTCGTGAAAAGCGAGGAGGATGTGAAGGCCACTTACATCAAAGCCCTGGGACTCAAAGAATATTCTCTAAATCTGATTGACATTCAGACGAAGGAAATTTGGTTCGAGACGAAGGATAATTACAAAACTTCCACCTACGCGATGTTCACCCAACTCCTGCGATACGTGTATCGAGCGTGGGATAAGGGAGATGAACTTCCGCCATTTCTCGCCGTAGCCGATACACAAAAAGCGGCAATTATGAAGACGACGGACGTGATTCCGCTGCTCGAAAAAAGAAATATCAAATGGGGAAAACGAGCAAGCGACATTACGCCCGAAGCGTTGGAGGTCGTCTCGCAGTTCATCGGAACTTATCTCGTTTCGTTCAAAATCGAAACGCAGGAAGAGGAGTTCATCCGAACCTTCAAGGACGCCATCAGCAAGGGCGAGATCATTCGCACCCCCATTACGCCCGATAACCTGAAGCAGGTCTTCGATAAGTGGGTCACCATGATCGGCCGCGAGATCAAGGGAGTAAAAGACGAGGATTACGCGCTCCTCTTTTTTGCCGACATCATGAATGGAATGTAAACGGGAGCGAGTTAGCTTTTTCCGTCGTTATAACTCGTAATGGAATTACTGTTGCTCGACCAGCCAAATATTCGCCTACGTCAGGGCGATGCTAGAAAATTAAAATTCCTTGCGGATCAGAGCATTCATCTCGTAGTAACATCGCCGCCTTATTGGAATTTGAAACGGTACGGGGATGTGGAAGGGCAAATGGGCCACATGGAAGACTACGAAGAGTTTATTCTAGAGCTTAATAAAGTTTGGAATGAATGTTTTCGAGTTCTTGTGCCCGGCGGAAGGCTTGTGATCGTTGTTGGCGATGTATGCAAATCGCGACGCGAATTTGGACGGCATGTCGTGTTCCCGCTGCATGCGGATATTGCCGTGGCGTGTCGAAAAATTGGATTCGACAATTTGAATCCAATTATTTGGCATAAAATCACTAACGCAAATTATGAAGTAAAAGGTAGTTCAACCTTTTTAGGAAAACCGTTCGAGCCAAACGCGATAATCAAAAACGACATGGAATTTTTGCTGATGCAGCGAAAACCAGGCGGCTACAGACAGCCAACGGAAGAGCAACGCCGGCAAAGTATGCTTACCAAAGCAGAACAGGCAGAGTGGTTTCAACAAATTTGGGGCTTGCGAGGCGCCTCGTTGAAAAACCATCCCGCACCTTTTCCCATTGAGCTTGCATACCGGCTTATTCGAATGTTTTCGTTTGTAGACGATACCGTTCTCGATCCTTTTTCCGGAATTGGTTCCACACTCATTGCTGCCCAAAAAGCAAACCGCAATGCAATCGGTGTTGAAATTGATCCCGACTACATTGATAAAACGCGAGATCGCTTTTTCAAGGAAGGCATTCCGCTATTCGGGGAATGGACGGTCAACGAGGTTACAGCGAAATAGTTACCGATGAATAACGAAGAGATAAAGCGCCACTTTCAGGATGCCGTCCAATACTTTTGGGATGCGAGGAGCAGCGCTCTTAGCGGGCAGCGTGAGCGTGGTGTTGCCGACACTGGCAACCGGGGCGCTGCAACGGCAAATCGTCAGATGAGTAAATTAGAAGAGTTGATCGTCCGGTCACTTGAAGATGCCGATCTCCCTCAACATTGCTTCCGAACCCGCTCTGCCATTGAGTTACCCGGATATTATCGTCCGGAAAAACAATGGGATCTCCTGATTGTTGACGATGGAAAATTAATTTGTGCGCTGGAATTCAAATCGCAAGTAGGGCCATCGTTTGGGAATAATTTTAACAATCGTGTTGAGGAAGCTATTGGGAGCGCGTCCGATATTTGGGTGGCATATCGTGAGGGACGATTTGGTGCTCACCGTCCATTGCTCGGATATTTCTTCCTGCTCGAAGATTGTCCTGCCGTTCATAACACGGTGTCCGTACGTCAGCCTCATTTTCCGATCGACCCTATCTTCGATCACACGAGTTACGGTCGGCGATATCAGATACTTTGTGATCGGCTCCTATTGGAGCGGCTCTACGATACCGCTTGTCTCGCCCTGGCGACAAATGCAAATCCAACGATTATTCAGCAGCCATCGGAAGAACTCAGTATTGTGAAATTTGTTGCTCAAATTCGCGCTTCCGTAGAGGCCTATGTAAGAGGACGCTGAAAAAATTGGAAACTAAACCGCGCGGACGTAGGCTGGTACCAAATCCGCAAAGCCCTCCAAGCCCGCAACGCGAGCGGGGATTTCGTTCCCGTCAGCTTCACCGCGTTCGAATCGGCCTACAAAGCATTGACGGAAAAGCTCCAGCCGATGGTGTATGAGTTGGGATTTTTGAAGGGGTAAGAATGATGACAGAGAAAATATTTAACATTTACATATTCGGTAAATCCGATCGAATTACAGAAATCGGCATTGTTGCTCACAACTTGGACGGAAGCGACGATGAAAAAATGAAATTTCTGCGAGATCATGTGATTTCCGATCTTGACGAAGCCGCTCGGTTTCCTCTGCCAGAGGGTTTCGAGGTAATTGAAGATAACGAAATTGAGAGTGCATTGGCGTATGACCTTTTTAGGGAAATGATCTTAAACGGTTCCTACATGCATGTCCTCGAACCGGTACTCGCAACTCTTAATGCTCCTGTAAAACCGCTGATGTGTATTACCTACGTGGTGGACGGCCAAGTTGTGATTCCAAGTACTGGGAAGTTGACGCCTATGGATCCAGGCTCACCACCGAAATTTATGAGATACCGTAAGCCGGACTGGATGATCAAATACTATTCGGCAGAAGGGCTTGATATTATGAATCTGCTTAATGACGACTTTCTTAAGGCCATCAAACTGCTATACAACGACCGTCGCTACGTTTCCGCTCTAAAGCTAAAACTGTCTTTTATAGATACTATTGCATTCTTGGAATACGGGGATATTACTGGCAATTTTCAAACTTGGCTGAAAGATTATTGCGACCTTAGTTCCTTGGCAATAACGCCTGATGAGCTATGGGAGCTTCGAAATTCAGTCCTCCATATGACAAATCTTCAGTCGCGGAAAGTCATACGGAGTACGGTCCGTGGAATTGGATTCTATGTAAGTGGGCGCGAAGAAGATTACCACCAGATCATTGGAGAGAAACACTTCTTTAACTTTGCAAAGCTCATCACGATCATCGCATCTGGTTTGTCAAAATGGCTTGATACTTATAATAACGATACCTCCAAACGTGAGGTGTTTGTGGAGCGCTACGACTCACTTCTTTCTGACATTCGTTATGAGTTACGGTCCGATATGTAGTCGCGGAGCGACGGAGTACTCGCAGCCCAGCATGGAACGAAGTGGAATGCTGGGTAGGCGTTGCGTTTAGGTTCCCGCAGTCCTGAAAGGACGGAGTACATCGCCCCCCGATCAGGTCGGGGGCAGGCTCTTTCGGGGCTAATAAAATTTTTCTCGTTCGTAACCCAGGGTTCCGCTTCGCTGCACCCTGGGCTGCGGGTACTTCGTGCCTAACGGCACTGGGAATTGTAGTCGCGGAGCGACGGCGTACTCGCAGCCCAGCATGAAGCGTAGTGGAATGCTGGGTAGGCGTCGCGTTTAGGTTCCCGGAGTCCTGTAAGGACGGAGTAAATCGCCCTTTCAGGGCCAATAATTCCCAATCGTAATCCAAACCCAGGGTTCCGGCCCAGAGGGCACCCTGCTTCACCCTGGGCTGCGGGTACTTCGTGCCTTCGGCACTTTTGGGATGGTGCAGAATCATCCCAAACATTCTCCTAATCCCACCCATCCCAGTTCCGACGACGTTATGGGTTCCCTCAATGTTCGCGGGCGGGCGGGCCGCCGCGGCGGAGGCGGGAGCGACAGGGTGCGTCTTACGCCGCGTATTCTTCCATCAGCTTGCGCGCTATGACCATGCGCTGGACTTCGCTCGTGCCTTCGCCAATGGTGAGCAGTTTGGAATCGCGCCAGAATTTCTCGACCGGATATTCCTTGATATACCCATAGCCGCCGTGAATCTGCACAGCTTCTTCGGAAACCTGAACGGAGGCTTCGCTGGCAAAAAGTTTTGCAATGCTCGCTTCTTTGCTGAACGATTGGCCGTTATCACGCAGCCACGCGGCTTTCATCGTGAGCAATCTGGCGGCTTCGATTTTCATCGCCATTTCAGCGAGTTTGAATTGCGTGATCTGCTGCTGCGCGATGGGCTTGCCGAATTGCTCGCGCACCTGTGCATACTGGATTGCGGCTTCGAACGCGCCTTGCGCCGTCCCGACCGAAAGCGCGGCAATGGAAATTCGGCCGCCGTCCAAAATTTGCAGCGCCTGCACAAAACCTTCGCCTTCTGCGCCGATCAAATGTTCCTTCGGAACTCGGACGTTTTCCATCGTCAGGCTTGAGGTATCCGAGCAGCGCATCCCGACCTTGTTTTCTTTTTTTGAGGCGAAAAATCCCGGCATGGATTTATCGAGGACGAACGCCGAAATTCCCTTTGCGCCCTTCCCGCGATCCGTTACCGCCATGATGACCGCGGTATCGCCCACGGTTCCATGCGTGATAAAATTCTTGGAACCATTCAAAATATAATAATCGCCATCGCGCGTAGCGGTGGTTCGCGTGCCGCCGGCATCGGATCCGGCGGAGGGTTCCGTAAGTCCCCACGCGCCGAGCACTTCGCCGCGCGCGAGAGCGGGGATATATTTTTGCTTGATCGATTCCGAGGCGAACTTATAAATATGACTCGAACACAATCCGTTATGCGCCGCGACAGAAAGCGCGACAGCAGGATCTACCCGGGCGATCTCTTCAATGATAATCGCGTTTTCCATCGCACCCAATCCGGCTCCGCCAAGTTCGGAGGGCATGAGCGTTCCCAAAAAGCCGAGCTCGCCCATTTTGCGGAACGCGTCGCGAGGGAACTCTTGAGATTCATCCCATTCGAGGCGATGAGGCTTAAGTTCCGTTTCGGCAAAATCGCGCGCGAGATCGCGAATCGATTGCTGGTCCGCGCTCAGGGTAAAATGGAGAGATTCCGTGGAGGTGTCGGTCATCGCTGTCTGAACCCTTCGACTAGCTCAGGGCCATTTGGGGAGATTTTCGAGATGAATTGGATGAGTGTTGTGATTCGGGATTGCAGAACAGCCGACCGGCGCGGAGCGTGCCACGGTTGAGCTAAGAACCATATTCAAGCATCCACCTCGAAAATTTCGTATATTGCAAAAGTTTGTCACATTACTTTCAACGAATTATGACACAAAAACTACTATTTGCTCTTCTTTTTCTTTCGATTTCGACCACTTCGTTCGCACAGGCGCCTCGGACGATCTCGTATCAGGGCTACCTCACTACGAAGACCGGCGCTCCGATTCCGGATGGGCAGCACATTCTTTTTCTCACGCTTTACACCTCCCCGACGGGTTCCACCATCCTCTACAGCAAATCCGATACGCTGATGACTTCGAACGGGTATTTCAATACCTATCTCGATGCGATCCCAACCAGCGTGACGTTCGATGCGCCGGTGTATCTCGGCGTCGCCGTCGATGGGAGTTCGGAGCTAACGCCGCGTTCGCTGCTAACGGGCGCGCCCTATACGCTCGCCGCACCGACCGCCGCCACGCCCGCCGTGACGAAAATAACATTGAGCGATAAATCGGTAACGATTACGAATGCCTCCGGCCCGACGGCCGATCTTTCGGTGAAATTTCCAACGGTGACCTGGTTTTCGATTAGCGGCGTGCCGGCCACGTTCCCTCCCGGCGGCGCGGCCGGCGGCGATCTCACGGGAACCTATCCAAATCCCACGCTCGCCAACACGGCGGTTACCGCCGCCAGTTATACGAACGCGAATATTACGGTCGATGCGAAAGGCCGCATCACCGCCGCTTCGAACGGAACGAGTGGGGGACTCACGCTTCCCTTTAGCGGGACGACCGGTTCGACGCCGGGGATTCAGATTACGAGTTCGAATGCCACCAACGCGATCGGCGTGGAAGGCATAACGAGTACCTCGGGCGGCTACCCGCTTCCGCTTGGCGCAGGAGTGTTTGGTTCCAATACAAGCACATCGGCGGTTGCCGCGCTCTATGGCGTCGCGGGCAGTGTGAATTCGATGTTTGCTAATTCCGCCGGCGTCTATGGATATAATAGCTCGCCCGGCGGCGGTTCCGGTGTGAGCGGTTATGCCTATTACGGCGTCGTTGGAACAGCGGCCGCCGCGGGGTTTGCCGGTATCTACGGGACGACGTCCGGGACTCCGGGTTCATACGGCGTTTATTCGAACGGCGATCTGAAGGTGGCCGGTAATGCCATCATCCAAAGCACGGGAGCGATCACGGTTCCGGTTGGAACGTCGGCGCAGCGGCCTTCTCCTCCCGTGCAGGGAATGATCCGCTTCAATACTACAACGAATAAGTTCGAAGGGTATGACGGGACCGTTTGGCAGAATTTGAATTAGGAAATCTCTGAATATGGATGTCCCTTCCGAGCGGAGTAGTAATTCCCTGCGGGAGGCATCACGAGGTCGAAGAATCTTCGATTTTTGCCTCGCGTCCGAAGATTCCTCGACGCTCCCGGAAATTTTACTGCTTTTTCATTATTCCACCCTATCGAAGTGTTATATTGCATCCCTTATGCACCTGCTTTTTGACGGATATACCGAGGAAGAATACGAATCGGGAACGGTTTTTTGCGTGGGACGGAACTATGTCGAGCACGCGGAGGAACTTGGCGCGGAAGTCCCGCAGGACCCGATCGTGTTCGTCAAGCCGCATAACGCGCTGCGGCATGGCTCCTACAATCTCATCGAATACCCTCCGATGACAAAAGACCTTCACTACGAAGGCGAACTTGTTTTGCTCTTGCGCGGCGGCGGAAGGAATATCCACGCGTACGGCCCGGCGGATGTCGTGGCCGGCTATGGGATCGGCCTCGACTTAACGATGCGCGACGTGCAAACCGAAGCCAAGCGCAAGGGCTTGCCGTGGACCGTCTGCAAGGGTTTCGATGGCGCGGCGCAAGTGAGCCATTTCATTCCCTTCGAATCCGCGCCGCCCTTCGAGGAGCTCGGCTTCTCCCTTTGGGTCAACGACGAACTACGTCAGCGCGCGACAACAAACCAGATGATTTTCTCTCCGGAGATGGTGGTGCCCTACATGTCGAAAATCTTCTCAATTCGTCCCGGAGACATGCTTTTCACCGGCACGCCGCGCGGCGTCGGCGCATTGCAAGTCGAAGATAAGATCATCATGCAGCTTCATACTACAAATCCCGACGAAGTGCTGCTCGATTTTCATGCGCAAGTGACCGAATGGGGATGAGGCTTCGGGGATCGGGTTTGGAGTATCGGGTATGTTTTTTTTCCATCCCGCGCGACCGAATTCAAGAATAATTTGTTGTGCGCACTCCATGGTAATGTTGCGCAATTTCAGCTGCTCCGTTTATAAGAAGACTGGTCGGAGCCGGTTCAACTTCATCCGATACCCCGCACCGGAAACCCGATACCCGACCTTCGCATGACCAGCTACGAATTATCGGGAATTTTTCTTCTCGTCGTTTTACTCTATTTTTTCGAGCACGCGATTTACGAGATCGGTATGCTCCGGGGAATACGTTCCTCGGGCGGCGCCGCACCGCTAGACGACGATGGGCCGGAACCCGTTTCCGAGACGGAAGCTTCGCTGCCGCTGTGTACCGTGCTCGTATGCGCGCGTGATGAGGAGAAGAACATCGAGCACTGCCTTGTTTCGCTCGATGCGATTAATTATCCCAAGGACCGGCTGGAAGTACTCATCGTCGATGATAAATCGACCGATCGCACGCCCGAAATTCTCGAAGCGTGGAAAGCACGGATGCCGAATCTTCGCGTATTCCGGACGGGCGAGGAAGTGATGCACCTTCGCGGAAAAGTTAACGCGCTTACGCAAGGCATGGACGCGGCTCAGGGCGAATTTGTCATGATTACCGATGCCGATTCGCACGTGCGCCCCAACTGGGTTCGCGAATACCTGAAATATTACGATAAGAATACCGGCATGGTGGCAGGAGTTACGCTCCTCGATCGAAAGTATTTTTTGGATGGCGTTCAGTCCATCGACTGGTCGTTCCTGCTCGGCCTTGCAATGGCGAGCGCGAATATCAATCTTCCGCTCTCGGTGATTGGGAACAATCTTTCGGTGCGCCGTGCGGCTTACGAGGATGTGGGCGGCTACCGCAACATCCCGTTCAGCGTTACGGAGGACTACGCCCTCTTCCAGGCCATCTGGAAGAAAAAACCCTGGAAGGTCAGGTTCCCATTGCACCGCGACCTGCTCGTCATGAGCCAGCCGTGTCCAAATTTTCGAGCCTGGTGGCGGCAGAAGCATCGCTGGGTCAAAGGCGGCGAGGGACTGAAGGCGGTGGGCTATTTGATCTTTATTCTCGGTTTGCTCTCCAACATTGCGATGATTACCGCGTTCATTTTTCTCCCGCTCATCGCCGCTCTGGCCGTGATTGCGATAAAATGGTCGGCGGATCTCTTGATTATCCTTCCCGTGCTCGCGCGCACGCGGATGCAGGCGCTGCTAAAATACTTCCCAGCCTATGAAGTTTATCTTGCGCTCTTCGTTTTTTCCATGCCGGTAATGATCGCGCAGAAAAATGTGAAGTGGAAGGGGAGGGTGTATCGGCATTGAAGGCGGGCAAGCTGGAGTTTGCCCGTACACTCCGGCGTGTAGAGGTAAGCTCCAGCTTGCCTCGAACAAATTCCGTATATTTGAACCATGCGATTTGAAGACTTGCCTGACCTGCCGGATCATTTCTATCGAAATAACCTGCCACATTTCGATCCGAAGGACGCACCCTATTTCGTTACCTACCGCCTGCATGGCTCCATTCCGAAATCCGAGCTTGGTAAGCTCGCCGAGCAATTCCGCAGCGCAAAAACGGAGGCGGATCACGCCCAAGCCTTCGGCGCGTATGACGCTGTTCTACACCGCAATGGACCGTGTCATTTGCAAAATGATTCGATCCGCCGCATCGTAATGGATTCGCTCCATCATCTCAATGAATCGGAAATCCGGCTCTATGCCTACTCGATTATGCCGAATCATGTTCATGCGGTGTTCGATCTGCTGAACCAACGCAATCTTTTTGAAGTCATGCAAAGCCATAAGTCGTTCACCGCGCGACGCGCCAACGTTATACTTGACCGCACAGGGCAGCCCTTTTGGAAACGAGAAACGTTCGATCATGTCATCCGGGAAGGCCGATTAGGAAGCGCGATTTGGTACACGATTCTAAACCCCGTCAAGGCGGGTCTTGCAGTGCAATGGGAAGATTGGCCTGGAACGTACCTTGCGCCGGGCGTCTATGGATATCGCAAGGATCCCAGAGCGGAATTTTCAAGGAAGGCGTAAGAACTTGCTTCGCTTAATCAATCGCCAGAACGTGCAGTGGCAAGCTCCAGCTTGCCTCATGCAGGGAGAGCAGGCAAGCGGGAGCTTGCCTGTACACCATACTCCTGCTTTTTATCGCGGCGCCCGGACTTGCGCAGCAATTCGTACCCGCCGATCCCGGCCTCTTTTTGGAACCAAATCGGTTCAGCGTCGTGAAAGAACTTCGGGATCAATCGCTGTGGCTCGAAATGGGTTTTGGCAAGCCATTGTTCTTAGTGCGCGGCGTGCGAATTGGCTTGGAAGGCCTTGCCTGGAGCCGGCTTCGAACACTCAGCAATTTCCGGTTCCCAGTCGAGACGGTCGATTATTTTTTCGGAGCCTTTGCCGATTGGGGCGATAATGAAGTGGGATGGAGACTTCGCATCAGCCACATTTCTTCCCATCTTGTCGATGGAAGCGACAGCGTAACGGGCGGTTCCAGCAGCCATTACAGCCGGGAATTTGTGGAACTTACTCGCTCGACAAGATGGAATGGGCATGAAGAATTTCTTTGGACGGTCGGCATCCGTGGATATTTCCATCAGGTGACACGTATCGAGCCGTGGATCGCCGTGCCGGCTTGTTTGACCTGGACGTTCGCAGACTTTTCACCGGTTCACTATTTCGAACATGCGCCAGCCGGAAGCATGTACTATAAATTTTCGGCGTTCGTTTCGAGCGGCGATGGCCCAGTTTGGCCCACGGTGGCAGCGGGTCTTCGCGCCGACCAATTTGCAAGAGATTTAGGTATACTCGATCTCCAACTCTACTACCAATACGGCGCTTCCTGGGCTGGAACCGACGTGGGAGCGAAACACAGCACTCTAAATTTACAAATGGATGTCCGTGGATTCTGAACCAAGACTCGAATACAAGACCGAGTGAGCGCCTGCTGGACCGGCTGCTGGGCAAGCAGCGGCTCTGGCTGCATATCCTGCTATTCATCGCCACGTATTTCACGACGACGGTGGCCGGCGAAATGTGGCGCGAAGTCCCGGATGTTGGGAACCTTGCGAACCTGCATCTCGGATTCGAATATGCCACGCTCATCATGTTCTTCATTTCCGCGCACGAATTTGGGCATTTTATCGCGGCGCGCATTCATGGAGTGGATACCACGCTGCCGTATTACATCCCATTTCCAGGCTATCAGTGGGGAACGATAAACTTCGGAACCTTCGGCGCCGTGATTCGCCTCCGCTCGCGGCCGCCCTCCAACAAAATCATGTTCGATATAGGGGTCGCGGGGCCTATTGCGGGATTTATCGCATGCATTATTATTCTCGCCATTGGATTCGCAACATTGCCCGGAATTGGGTACTTGCAAGCGATTCATCCCGGCTATCCGCATATTGCGCAAACGCCGGGCACGGTCGAACTCACGTTCGGCAATACCCTCTTTTTCAGCTTGATGCAAAAGCTCTTCGCGAATCCTCATGGCTTCATGCCGCCGATGTCCGAAGTGTATCACTATCCGATGCTCTGCGCTGGATGGTTCGGTCTGTTCGTCACGTCGCTTAATTTACTTCCCATCGGGCAATTGGATGGCGGGCATTTGACCTACACGCTGCTGGGCGGAAGGATTCACAAGCGTCTCGGCGAGTTTACGGCGCTGTTGTTGTTCGCGCTCTCCATACCGGCCGTGCTCACCGAGTTTTTAGATAACCCTCCGCACTGGCTCCAGAGCATTTCCCTTCCCGGCGGCGAAACATGGCTGCTTTGGGCACTGCTGGTGACGTTCATCATTCGCTTTCGGCATCCGCCTTCGCAAGACGAAAGCCCGCTCGATCTTCGCCGAAAAATTATCGGCTACGTGACGATTGCGATCTTTATCGTCTGCTTCACGCCTTCGCCGCTCATCGTGCAGTGATATTTCAATTTCGGAAGCAAAGCTTAGCAGGGGCGATTCTGGCTCAGAAGTTCCATAAGTTCCAGAAACACCGCCTCAACGGGAATTCCTGATACATGCTTTCCGTCCGGTGCAAAAAGCACACGATTCGGAGTCCCAAAAGGGAGAAATTCATTCGGTTCCAAATAGAGCCCGAGGATGGGCACGCGCTCGGCTTCGGCAATATGAATAATGGAAGTATCCAGGCTAATCACGGCCAGTGCGCCGCAAATTGCGGCCGCAAGGTCGGCGAGGGCGGGGGTTGATAAGTAGAGTGCTCGCGAAGAATTCACTTTGCTCAATTCGCTGCGGCACGCCTCGGCACGGCCTTCCGAGCTCGTCCAAAAGACGTTCATCTCGGGGAACGCAGCGATAATCCGCCGCGTCAGTTCCGCGGCATTCATAAATCCCCATTCTTTGTAATCCTGCGAGGCTTCAACGTGAAGAATCACATAGCGGCCTTCCGCCGGAGGCTGGAGAGTCTTAAATGATGCCGGGAGTGTGGGAAGTATATTTTCCGCTGCCGGAAGCGCGAGCGCGCATTGGGTTGCAAGCATATTTTGCAGAATGATCGGCGTTCGCTCAAGCGGCCGATCCCCGACCGCGGAATATATTTTTTCATACCGATCCCGGTGACTTCGCACCAAGGTAACACTCACCGCTCCCGGTGCAGCCAACTTTGCGAAGATGGCGCCGCGCGTTTTGTCGTGAAAAAATAAATTGATCGCCACGTCCCACTTCCTTCGGCGAGCTTTCCGTAGTTCGCGGAGTAACGTTAGTGAAAATCCTCGTGAAAAAAGATAGTTTGAATCGATGGATTCATCTTCGGCAAGCAGCGCCATATTCCGAACGCTTCCCGCCACGCCAATATGGATATCGGGATTGGCCGCCTTGATAGCCCGCCAAACGGGTGTCGCAAGAATCGCATCGCCCAGGGCATCGTATCGCAAAATCAGAACGGAACGAACCTCCGAGGTGGGAAGCGGCAGTGGCTTTCTAACGGGCCGTATCCATGCGCCCAGGAGATTCATGAGCACAAGTTTTAGCCTCGATTCGGAAGCGCGAAGCGTTGCTCGCCATTTGGAATCGAGCGTTGAGACCGTCCGGCGGCGGCGGCGCTTTTCCAAAATGCGAGATAACAGGCTCATAAACGTGTGGGAAGCAAACTTCCCGTTCGGTCCCGGCGTTCACTCGATCAGATGCTCTCGCAGGATAAACACGAAAAAATCTATGCAAAACGCCGCCGCCATAAAGACTGGTATTTTGGTTTCCCGTTATATAAGCGGGCGATCCTGGCATTAGAACGCCTCAATAAAGCATTATGGACCGGGCTTCTTGGGAAGGTGTTGGGAGTGCGCTCCGTTCCGGCTCCGCTTAATCCAAACTCCATTCGAAGCATCCTCTTTATCAGGAATGATGCGATTGGGGACATGGTACTCACGACACCCTTATGGCGATCCATCCGGCGCCAATTTCCACATATTCGAATCGGTGTCGCGGCCAGTTTTCGAAATCGGGCGATTATCGAGCACGATCCCAATGTCGATCGCATTTTCGATGCAACCGACGGCGATTTCAAAGCGATGTTGCGAGCCAAGAAAGAGATTGCGAAAGAAACGTGGGATGTAGTTATGCCAATGATCTACTACCGCAAAACCAGAATGGCAATTATTACACGGTTGCTCGCACCTAAAAGTATTTCCAGCATGCTGGTGAAAGCTGGCGAAAATGTAGAACATCGAAAAAAACTATTTTCAATTATTGTTCAGTCCCCCTATCGAACGGATGAAATCGAGATGATCGAGCAAATGCGAATTCATGCGATGGGCGTGATCGATATGCAAATTCCGGATGAAGAATGGTCGCCGATTTTATATCCTGATCCTCATGCCTCTGCAAAGGTGGAAGCGAAGATAAAGCATATTCTCGTGGCAGATCAAACGAGCGAATACATCCATATTAACCTCGAAGCGAAGAATGCCTTTCGAGAGTATGGAATGGAGGGATCGTTGAATCTTTCGCGCCGATTACGCGAGGAATTTCCGATGGCGTCCATCCTCTGGACATCCTCGCCGCAGTCCGCATCCAGGGCTGTGGCATTTTTAGAATCGCATCCGGTTCCCGGAGTTCACTATTTCAACACCGATTCAATACATGAGCTTCTCGCATTGGTCAAGGGAGCATCCTTAGTTATTTCTCCCGATACGGCTGCGATCCATATTGCGTCTGCGTTTAAGCGGCCCGTGGTTGCGCTCTACCCGGTGCGCCAGGAATGGCCTCCGTATAAAACGCCGTTCCGGCTGCTGCTGACCGAACGCGATCAGCCCGTTTCCAGCATCCCGCTGGAGAGCATCCTGGAGGCATGCTGGGAACTTCTCTCTACTCGGAATGAAGTTCCGGCGATATAGCGGGACCGTATGGAACCTATTCTATCCAGAGATTGGACGTGGGATGCTGGAGCGATCGATTAAGCGTTGCAATGCCTCCTGCGCATGGTCAGCCTGATAGAGCGGATCGGCTTCGGGGTTGAGGCCCATCGTGGTAGCGCTGTTGGTCCACGCGCCATCGAGCAGTTGTCTTGCCGCCGCCCAAACTACCTCGACCGGAATCGTTTTTACCATTGCCCCTAATTCGCTCGGCGCCAGATTGATTGATGGAACCTGCATCGGAATCCATTCCATCGGCAAGTAGGTGGGATCCGGCCAGAGAACGAGTGTCGGCTTACCGCTGATCGTTCCGAAATGAATTACAGCGGTATCCGGGGTAATCACTAAACGCGATTCAGTGGAAAGAACTGCCAATTCAAGCAAATTGTAGGACGTTGGGAAAAAAGTTACCCGCGGAATCTTCAGCGTATGAATGTGCTCTTCCACACTATTCCTCACCACCGGAGAAGCCGAGAAAAAGATCGCACCACGAGGATAGTGCTCTACAAATCGCTTGGCAAATTCGAATGCATTATCCAATCCCCATTCTCGAGACGGGTTTCGTGCCTGGGGATTAAAATGGATAAACCAATCTGCGTCTAATCGATTCAATTCGGACTGAATGGCAATTCTAACCTTGCCCTGCATTGCTTCATTGACGCGAATCTCCGGATGAGATTCCCACTGCTCCAGCGGGCGTCCAAAATCTATGACCGACTCCATCATCATCAAACCCAGTTGTGAGAGATGCATGGAATTCTGCTCGTATGGCAATAGCGTGTCATAAAGATGCCGATAAAGCTCATTGCGCCGATGCGAAAGACTGACCTTCACTCCCCGCCCACCGATGAGATTAGAAGCGATCCCAAATTCAGTCATTCGAGTATAATGTAGATTAATGACGGCATGATAGCCATCTCTCCGTGCTCGAAAAAGGTTGGGATAGTGGAGAATATCATCCTTATCCCGAAAGGTATATAGACGATCGACGCTGCGATCATGCAGTAACAGACTCTTGTTCCGCGGCGAAATAAATGTTCCCACCCGGCATTCCGGATTGAATCGTTTTATCGTGTGATAGAGTGGCAGCGTCACCACCATGTCCCCAATTGCATCGCCGATGGGAATGATAAAGATGCTTTTGAGATCGTGGATAGGAATGCGTTCCCGATTCGGTTCGACGTGGAACAAATGGCGAAGGGAGCTGTACCACAATTTACGATTGCCAGCTTCCAGTGCGCGGCGGACCCGCACCCGCAATGGCATCGTCTCGCCGGGGCGTTCCAGCTTGCGGCGTTGCTCGATAGTATAGCCATCCACATATTTCTGTTCTTTCTCCGACAGTGGTGTCAGCCCAGGCTCGGAAGAAAGAGGTTTAGGAGCGGAATCCAGCATGAATACTACTTTGGCAACTGGCAAAAATTGTTATCCTCGGAGGCGAATTCGGAGTTTTTCTATACGGTGACGAATCCTTCCGTTCCTGCCCGCGATTGAATCGTATAAAGCCGCTTGTATAGGCCCTCTTCGATGGCCAGCAGTTCCTCGTGGCTGCCGGTTTCGACAATGCGGCCGTGATCCATGACGACGATGCGGTCCGCCTGCTGGATGGTCGAGAGCCGGTGCGCGATGACGACGGCCGTCCGGTGATGCAGCAGATTCTGGATGGCTTCCTGCACGAGCATTTCGCTTTCGGTATCGAGGGAACTTGTCGCTTCGTCGAAAATTAGAATCGGAGGGTTTTTCAGCAGTGCGCGTGCAATGGCAATGCGTTGGCGCTGCCCGCCCGAAAGCCGCACGCCGCGGTCGCCGGCGATAGTTTGGTAACCATCCGGCATTTGCAGGATAAAGTCGTGCGCATTGGCGGCGCGAGCTGCCTCATAAATCATTTCCGTGGATGCATCGCGGTTCCCATACGCGATGTTGTTCAAAATCGTATCGTGGAAGAGCAGCGTATCCTGCGTGACGATGCCGAATAGCGCGCGCAGGCTTTCGAAATCGTACTCTCGAATATCGCGCCCGCCCAGCATTATCCTTCCCGAAGTTGGATCGTAAAATCGGACGAGCAGATCGACGAGCGTTGTCTTTCCCGCCCCGCTCGGCCCCACCACCGCAAGTACTTCGTTCGGATAAATTTCGAGATCGAGGTGATCGACCGCGTTCTCCGTCGTCGATTGATAATGGAAGCTGACATCATCGAAATGAATCGGCTGATCGATGATTTTCGAGGCGGGCAGCTCGCCGGGCTTTACCGAAGGCTCGGCATCCAAAATGGCAAACAGATTTTCGGCGGATGCGGAACCTTCATAAAGACGACTATTTAGTTCCGATAGCGATTTCACCGGCTGCATCAGCGAAACCAGCGCGCCCAAAAAATAAATCACCGCGCTGCCCGGCATTTGATGGGCAAACACGGCGGTCGCGCCAAACCAAAGAATGCCGATAAATCCTACGGTTGCCAGCGTTTCATTGATCGGGCTGGAGACAAGGCGAATCCGTGCAAGCCGGCGCGAGCCATGATAATGCTGCTCCGTCTCCGTCTTGAAGCGCCGCACTTCATAGCGCTCCATGCCGAAGGACTTCACTACTTTAATTCCCGAAATCATTTCCTGCGCGACGCTAAGAATATCCCCCTGCAAATGCTGCAGCCGGTGAGACATTCGTTTGATCGTCCCGCGCAGCGTTCGAACCAAATACAAGCTCAGTGCCGCGATCAGAATCGAGATGAGCGTCATCTTCGCATTGATGATGAGCATCGTCGCCACGATGATTACAATTTGCACCGGCTGGCCGACAATATCCATGATGCTGCTCGAAAGCGTGGTGTTGACCGCGTTCACATCGTTCGTAAGCCGGCTCAGAAGCTGGCCGGATTTCCGGTCATAAAAATAATCGAGCGAGAGCGTTGAAAGCTTTTCGAAGACGGAATCGCGGATGCTGCGCGCCATGCCATTCTCGACGAGCGCCATGAGGTAACCGGCAACATATTGAAAAATATTCTTTATCGCATACGTGAGGAAGATAAACGCGCAGATTCGTTCTAAAGAACCAACTTGGTCGAGCGTATGAGCGGCCGTTCGAACGATAAAGAGATTGGTGAACTTTCCCAGAATCCCCGGCGCGGCATTTCCGCCGGTCATGCTTTGGTCGCCCAAAACCACGCTCACGATAGGAAGCAACGCCAATAAATTCACGCTTCCAACCGCGTTGCCGATCACATTCAATAGGGAGGCGAGCACCATCTTTCCGCGAAACGGTCTCGCGAATGGAAACAGGCGGCGATACAAGCGGATTAACATTCAGCTAACGCTAAACGGCATTCGCCGAGGCTGGTTCCAAGGATGGAAAAAAGAAATAATAGTAAATACTTTTCCGCCGGATGAATCGGAGTTTTCGAGGTTTTTCCTCAATAATGGAGCCTTTAGGATTTATTCGGAACGCTCGTCAATCCTCTTCATCCTCTTCAACGACAGTTTCTTCAATCACGCGCGGCTCCGGTTCGACCCTCCTCGTTTCAATGGTTGTGGTCGTCTTCGTTTCCTTTACGGGCGGTGGGTATTTCGTTTCGGTTTTCGTTTCGCGTGTAATGGTTTTCTCTGTTGGCATGATAAGTCTCCTCTCTATACCGCTCAGGTATTACTCTTTTTATGCCACATCGGAGCTGGCAATTCTGCGCAGAAGTTTCCGGAAGAGCAGAAGAACCGGCTCCGCTTCGAGGGCGGAGAGGGCGGGTTGTTGTGTGTAGAGTTCATAGGGCACGCCCACGGGCGTCCAGGGGCGCTCATCGAACATCGGTTTGAAGAGTAGTACCATCGGAATCCCTGCGGCCGCCGCAATCTGGATGATGGAGGTATCTACCGTGATGAGATATTCGCAGGTTGCAACCTGCTCGGCAAAGGCGGCGAAAGAAGCTAACTTTTCCGCAAGGTGAACGTGCGGGTCGCCAGCCAGGCGAAGGGTTTCCTCGCCGCGGGTACGGTCGTGCGGCGCGGCAAAGACGAGCACTTCCGGGAACCCCATTTCCAGCGCGCCGCGAGCAATTTCCGCGCTTGCGGCCGGCGGGGCGGAGCGGTCCGCTGTTCTCGAAGAGACATTCAGCCCAATCCGACCAATGTATCGGCTCGGCCGGATATTAAGCTTCGGCCGTTTGTCAACAGTTGGGGGATCAATTCCCAGCGGGTGCAGGAGTTCCGCAACGCGGTCGGTGATGTGCGTCTCCATTTGGCTGGCCCGGGAAACGGTAATATCATACACCACGCTGTTTTCCTTCTCCACGCCGATGCTCAGCTTCGCGCGGGTGAGCGCGAGAATCATCGAGGATGTCACCGAAGCTTTATCCGTAAGGTCGATTGCAATATCGAATTGTTGTTTGCGGATCCTCCGCATCATGAGAAGATCGGCAACGATGCGCTTTCTGTAAATGAAAGCATCGCAGGAAATGGGAAGGAGCGGAATCACCTCCTGGTTATTCTTTCCGAGCAGGATCGCAATTCTGGAGCGTGGGAACCGTTCTCTGAGCGCCGTAAGGACGAAGGTACTCATCAGAACATCGCCAAGGCGGTCCTGCCGGAGTAAAAGGATCGACGGCGAATCGGGGAGCGGGTGTGGAACCGGAAGTTTGGGACGGGCGAAGGCCTGAAGCAGTTTGAGGAAGCCTTTTCGGATTCCGAGTTCAATTCGCTTGAGTATGGGATTGGCCACGTCCGGGATTTGAAGCCGTGACCTTCAGGTCACGGCGAAAGTTGCCCCATAGACCGAAAGACGGCCGGACTAAAAGCCCGCCCCACAGCCGAGACGGGCTGTGCTACTGAGCGCGCATCGCGCGCAGGCCCTTCTTATCCAGGGTGCGGATGGCGCGGGCAGTCGCGCGGATTGTGATGAACTTGCCGCTCGAATCGTCCCACACGCGCTTGGTTTGCAGATTGGGAAGAATTCTTCGCTTCGAGCGATTAACCGCGTGGGAAACATGGTTCCCCGAGTGCGTTTTTGCTCCGGTTAATTCACAGACTCGTGACATAGCAGTATAGGTAAATACGTTTATTCGATCGTGGATATAATTACTTCATTCCTTCGGCGACGAAGGGCAATAGCGCGAGGTGCCGCGCATGTTTGACCGCTGTTTCGAGCGTCCGCTGACCTTTCGCGCTCACACCGGTGATGCGATTCGGCAGCAATTTGCCGCGATCGTTCAGGAATCGCTCGAGAATGCGGATATCCCGGTAATCGAGGTACGAAATATCGCGCAGTTTGAGCGGATCCGGCTTTTTGCGAATCGGTTCGCGCTGCTGCTGCTGATTTCGGCCATAGCCGTTCTGCGAGCCTTGCTGCCCGCGCGGATCGCGGCTGTTCGTCCTTCCACCCTGGCTATTGCGGTTGCCAGTAGCGCTCATACGTGGTTGAGCCATATTCTATATGTTCGTAGTCTAAACCTGATTTGAATTTCGACCCGTACTCGGCTTCGAGTTCGGGATGGATAAGCATCGCGAGGAGTTCTGTCGTATCGACCAATCGCGGCCCCGGCCTTGAAAAATAGTGCGCTCCATCGCAAATAAATAGCTTTGGAGCCGCAATACTTTCGCGAGCGAGGCCATGCAACCCCAATTGACGCACAATAATTTCAAGCTCTTGCTTTTGGCGCGCGACCGAGAAACCACATGCCGCCAGAATTAGGATACTCGCCCTTGCATCCCGAACGGTATCCCAAGTGACTTCCTTCGAAGGATATCGGTAATTGCCGAGCACATTGGTCCCTCCGGCCACCTCGACCATGCGGGGAATCCAGTGTCCACAAGCAAATGGCGGGTCGATCCATTCGAGGACCATTACCCGTTGGGCGCTGAATTGCTTGGTGAGCCGCCGAACAGCGCGGTATCTCGCTTGCCACGCCGCGATAATGGGCAGCGATTCATCGAAGACCCCGCACGCCTGAGCAACTCGGTAAAAGCTCAAAAATACCTCGGCAACCGTGCTCGGTTCGAGACTCATTACGGCAGGCTGCGAGCTAAGCGTGGCCGCAACTTCGCGCACCTGGTCGATCGAAACGGCGCATACGGTGCAGAGGCGCTGCGTTAGAATTAAATCGGGCTTTAGCTCCTCGAGTTTTTGGGCGTCGAGCGAATAAATCGAGCCGATTTCCTCGATTTCGCCCCGCACCATCTCGTCTATCTGCCTGCTGGACAGGCCTTCCCGCATTGGCGCCGCGGTAACTACCGGCTTGGTCAGGGCTTCGGGTGGATAGTCACACTCATGTGTTACACCGACGACCTGATCGCCCAAGCCCAGCGCAAAGCAAATCTCCGTCGCGCTGGGAAGCAGGGAAACGATGCGCACCGTGATAATGATGATTCAAAAGATGGGTCAGAACTGCCGTAATAATTCCGGCATTATCATGCTCCTATCATTCGAATCGAACGGAAATCATAGTTCAGATAATGATCGCCTCTCCGCCGCCTTCGGGTTCAGCGAGGCGAGCGATGCGATCCTCGAATTTATACCCTGTCGCGCTTTTCGAGACGCCGATAAGCCGAACCGGACTTAACTTCGCGGTCTTCCCAAGCTGCGGCACGAATTCCACTCGCTCGTGCGACTGCTTCTTTAATTTATCACCAAATGTTTGTTGTTTTGCCATATTTTCAACCTATAAATGCCTTCTCACCCCAATTTTGGGAGATGGAACGAGGCAAACGCCGCGGGCGGCAATTGGGTTCAGAACCGGGATTACTCATACGACCGATAATGCGCTGGGGATTCGACCGATTTTCGAGAGCCGCCTGATCCAGATTCACGCTGCTCGAAGCAAGGCTTCGAATCTCGGATTCCAAACCTCTTCGCTGAAGCGGTTCAAGATAGTTTCACGCGCGGCGTTGCCCAAGGTGCGGCGTAATTCGCTATCTTCAGCAAGCTCGGCCATGTGACGGGCAATCAATTCGGCATTGTTGATCATGGCCTCGTTCTTCACGAGAAACCCATTCGCACCGCCATCGATAAACATTTCCGGGCCGCCGCAACGGGTGGAAATGACGGGCAGCCCGCAAGCCATGGCCTCCATCGCCGCAATGCCCAAGCCCTCCTGCTCGCTCGTCATTACCAGTGCGGTCGAAGATTGATAAAGCTCAACCAATCGCTCCTCCGACGCGCTCGCAACATGCTGAATTGCGAATTCGCATCGCATTGGCAGGTTCAATTCTCGAGAAACGATCGTTGCTTCAAAGGTAAGCTCTGGGTGCGTCCGAAGCACTGCCTCGCACGCCCGCAGAAAAAGATTCAGCCGTTTTCGCGGATCGTTCGCGCGGCCCACGAAGAGAAATCGATGCGGGAGCGAGGCGCCACTCCGCGCCTTTTCGCCGGTCGTGAATCTTTCTGTATCAACGGGATAGGGCCAGGTATCAACCGGTTTGCCAGATAACGGTTGAATATGATGGGCGGCATCGTCGCTCACAGCCATCAATCGATGCGCTGCTTGAAGCGTCTCTTGCTCGGCACGGCGGATTGCGGGCAATCCGAGTCGCTCGATAAAATTCCCGAAGCTCCCCGCGGCGAGCCGCGCACTCCGGTCCATCTCCACGCTCGATGAAACCCACGCCGCGAACTGCTTATTGCATTCGGCAAGCGGAAGTCCCGTTTGGGCCGATCCTGTAACTAAAATGAACGCATTGAAGGAATTGAGCATCGATCGCCAGAGCCGATTAGCCGCCAGCCGGTTTGGCTCCCATTCCGGGAAATAAGCGCCGATGGCACGCGCCCGCATTCCCAAAAAGGAATATAGTTTCGTCGTGGGACGAACATTAATTTCGCCGCGAAGCAGATTGGCGAGCGAAGCGTGAAGTTCCGCGTGCTCCTCGAAGCGGCCATAGTGCAGGAGGGTCGGCTCCATTCCGACGGCCTCGCTCCGTCTGTAAATATAGGCCGCAAGCCGCAGAACGCCGCCAAAATTGGCGGGATCCTGCGTAACGATAGCGAGCCGGCGAGCTGGATTCATCAATAGGCATAACCCGCTTGAAAATGAAAATATCCCAGCCGTGAGCGTTCCCATCTTGCGGCAAACTATTTTTTGTGCTGTTCAGGCACAAAGCTTGCAATCTCCTCACTCCGCGAAGCCTTTCTCGTTGGCTCCTCGTCCGTATAAACGGGACGGCGAGCGCGAAAAAGTTTTTGAAAACAACCAAACAATCGTCACACACAATTCCAAATACAACTATGGGACAAAACCAACAAAATAGCGGATCGCAGCGCGATAATATGAATCGTTCATCGAACTCGAATTCGAACTCGAATTCGAATCCGAACGGCGGGAACCAATCGGATCCATCGAAGACGGGCAATTCCGGCTCGCAGCCGAATCGCCAGAGCAGTTCGAGCCAGCACGGGACTTCCCCGCAGCGCTCGAGCGACAGCGGCTCGCGGCAAGGCAGCCAGTCCAACAATCGTTAAATCGCATTGGGTAATTCCTCACCAATAAGAAAGGAGATAATTTATGGCAAATACGAGTAAACGGGGATTTGCGTCGATGGCAGGGGAGAAGCAGCGGCTCATTGCCTCGAAGGGAGGCAAAGCAGCGCATGCCAAGGGAACCGCTCACGAGTGGAGTTCCGACGAGGCACGTGCAGCCGGCCGCAAGGGCGGCGAAAGCCGTGGAAGTCATGGGCTGCCGAACGATGGTGCGGCGCGAGCGATCGCTTCGCCGCTTCACGATCGCGCTCTTGCTACGAGCTTCCTTTCGAATGCAGGCCGCTCGCTTCGAACCGAAAGCACGGCCAATCAGGCACAGGGTGCATACATCGCCGGCAAAGCCGAGCAGAATGTTACCTATTCGGCGTATAACACTCCGGGAGTCGAGGCGAGATATGCCGGAGAATAAAACGGAGCGAAAAACGCCAGAAGCTTCAGAGCAGCAAAAAGCTCAAAGGGAGCCACAAGCTCAAAGGGAGCGAGATGATCGCGGGGAACCGCGTCCAAGTAAGCCGGCGATAGATCGGGCGGCCCGCACTGGCGGGCCGCTCCGGGCCGGGGTTCGAGCACTCTCAACTCCTCCGGGTGAACCCTATAACGATGTGCTGCTCCGTCGTAAAGTGTAAGAAAGATGTTGAATCGATGCAACGCCAGCTCTTCGCACGAGCTGGCGTTTCGATTCCGCTCCCGCAATTTACTCCGTCCGCTTAGGGGGACGTTCTGCGCTCAACCTGGAGTACGAAAATCGGTCGCTGTCCCTGAAATCAATCGCGTTCGCTCGGAGTTTAAGCCTGTCTTCCGTTTTATTTTGTCTAACCGCACGCCGCTCGTACCGAGATGATTGCCGACATGAAAGCCGAAAAGTACCTCATCTCCACGGAGATCGGGGGGGGGACGACCGTTCGCGTTCGCTATGGTTTCGGCGCGGCGGGCGAGGAAGTGCAAAAGCTGCTCGATCTTCCCGGCTTGGTTCGCATTATGGTGAAGATCGAGGGGAACCGGCGAGAGGTCCAATTTCTTCCGGGCGGACGCCTGCTCCGGCTCGTGGACATCAAGGGACGGCTCAAATCTCTTTCGTTCCCACCGGAATGAACCGATCACTGCAATGAACCGCGCTCGAATTCTCGGTATCGCTTTGTGCTACGCGGCTCTTGCCGCGCTCATCCTTGCAGGCTGCTCGTCGAGTTCCAGCCCGCCGGCCAATTCCTATCCTCTAACGCTTTCGATTGATTCCGAAACGCATTTTTCCTCTACGGCCTTTTTTTATTTTCGGGTTACACGAAATGATACCGCGGTTCAAGGGGCAAAACTTCGGCGAACGAATTTCCCAAGCGATCAGACGTACGATCTTGGAATTCAATCGGATTCCAACGGGAATTTTCCGCACGTAACACTGATCTTGAGCGCAGATACCTCCGCCGCGGCCTTCCAGGCCGTGCGGGACACGCTTACGAGCAATTATATTCGGTGGCCGGAATGAGTTGAACCGGGTGATTACCCGATAGATGCTCGCCACTCGGCAATCGCCTGCCGAACCATTTCAGGATTTGTGCTGCCCGATGATTTTTTCTCCCGGAGGCTTCGAACGGGATCCAAATATTCGAAAATATCGGCTTCGAATAATTCGGAAAAACTTCGATATTCTTCCAACGAAAGCTGATCGAGATTAACGTTCCCGGCTTCCGCTTTTGCGACAATACTTCCCGCGATATGATGCGCGTCGCGGAATGGAACTCCTTTTCGGGCAAGATAATCGGCAATTTCGGTGGCCATTAGATCTCCGCTGCGAACAGCCGCTTCCATTCGGTCGCGATTAAATGTCGATTCGCGGAAAATCATCGCCATCATTTCGAGCGAATCGCGCGTCGTTTCCACGGCCGCAAACATGGGCGGCTTATCCTCCTGCATATCGCGATTATAGGCGAGCGGCAAGCCCTTCATCAGCGTGAGCAGCGTCATAAGCGCACCGTACACGCTCCCGGTTTTGCCGCGAATAAGTTCCGCCATATCCGGGTTCCGCTTTTGCGGCATGATGCTCGAGCCGGTCGTCACTTTATCGGACATCGAAACGAAACCGAACTCGCCTGTGGACCAAAGAATAAGTTCCTCCGCCATGCGCGACAGGTGCATCATGATGATGGAGCATATACTCGCAACTTCAATAATGTAATCGCGTTCGCTCACGGCGTCGATGCTATTGCGCATCGGGCGCGCGAATCCGAGTTCGCGGGCGGTCATCTCCGAGTCGATGGGATAGGAAGTTCCTGCCAGCGCTGCCGCGCCAAGCGGGGACCGGCTGATGCGCTCCAGAAAATCATCCAGCCGCTCACAATCCCGCGAAAGCATCAGCATGTATGCGAGCAAATGATGGCTTAGCAGCACGGGCTGCGCGCGCTGGAGATGCGTATAGCCGGGCATAACCGCGTCGGCGTATTCGTCGGCCTTACCGAGCAACGCGGTAATCAGGTCGGACGCGCGCCCGATAAGTTCCGAAACCGCGGAGCGCAAATAGAGCCGCTCATCGAGTGCAATCTGGTCATTGCGGCTGCGGCCAGTGTGGAGCTTTCCGCCAACGGCTCCGATTTTCTCCGTCAAACGTTGCTCGATGGCAAGATGCACATCCTCCATCGAAGCATCGAACCGGAACTCGCCGGACTCGATCTCCTTCGCGATTGCTTCCAAGCCTTCAATGATCGCCGCAGCTTCCGCTTCGGGAATGATATTCCGCGCTCCGAGCATTCGCGCATGCGCGATCGAGCCGCGAATATCCTCGCGCCAAAGTTTGGAATCATGCGCGATGCCCGAAGAGAAGCGATGCGCGATATCTGAAATCGCTTCGCTAAAGCGGCCGCCCCACAGGGCCAGGGTAAAGGGTAGAGGGTAGAGGGTAGAGGGTAGATGCAGCAAAATTATACTACGTTTAAAGATATTCTGATTTAGCGATACTCTAACGTTCCCTCTAGCCTTTGCCCTTCGCCATCTACCCGTTGCGCTCTACCCTCTGCCCTTGCACCCGCCAGCGTTCGCAACGGAAGCGAAAAGATTTTCG
Source organism: uncultured Bacteroidota bacterium (assembly GCA_963702215.1). Classification (GTDB taxonomy): domain Bacteria; phylum Bacteroidota; class Ignavibacteria; order Palsa-1295; family Palsa-1295; genus PALSA-1295. The sequence goes on along the minus strand of OY969726.1, from coordinate 1,543,670 downwards.
AAAAACCTTCCCCGGCGGAATGATCGAACGTATCCTCGGCCGTGTAAGACGCGAGCGCTTTGTCATAAAGCGAGAATGGCGAAGTCCGCGAAAGGATGGTCAGGTTCCCCTTGTACATCTTCACGACGACGGTTCCGCTCACACGCTTCTGGGTCTCATCCACAAAGGCATCGAACGCCGTGCGAAGAGGCGAGAACCACAGTCCATTATAAACCAGCTCCGCGTAATCCTGCGCGAGTTTCGCCTTCGCATGTGCTGTCCATTTATCGAGCGTGATGCGATCGAGTTCCTGGTGCGCAAAATGCAGGAGGGTTGCGGCGGGCGCCTCGTAAATCTCGCGGGATTTAATTCCCACGAGCCGATTTTCTATCATATCGAGGCGGCCAATCCCATGCGCGCCGGCAAGATGGTTCAGCATCATGATGAGATCGACCGCGCCGATTTTCTCATCATTCAGCGCGATGGGAACTCCATTTTCGAAGGTGATCGAAATTTCTTCCGGCGTGTTTGGTGCGGCCTCGGGCGAAACCGTCCGCTGGTAGGCATCTTCCGGCGGCGCAACGGTCGGATCTTCGAGGACGCCGCATTCGATGCTCGTTCCCCAAAGATTCTCGTCGATGGAATAGGGATTCGCCTTCGTCGCCGAAACCGGAATGCCACGCTCGGCGCAATAGGCAATCTCATCCTCACGGGAATTGAACGGCCAATGCCGAACCGGAGCGATCACACGCAAATCCGGCGCGAGCGCCCACACGCCCGCATCGAAGCGAACCTGATCGTTCCCTTTGCCCGTGCAGCCATGCGCGACGACGGTGCATTCTTCTTTTCGAGCGATCTCGACAAGCGTTTTTGCGAGCAATGGCCGGCCAAGCGCCGTCGCAAGTGGATACACGCCTTCATAGAGCGCACCGGCTTTCAGCGCATGAAAGACAAAATCCTCCGCGAATTGCTTTTTGAGATCGACGTGATACGCCGCTGTCGCGCCAAGTTGTTTCGCTTTTTCGCTGATGCCTTTAAGTTCCTTCTCCTGACCCAAATCGCCGGAGACGGTTACGATCTCCGCGCCAAATTCTTCCTGCAGCCAGGAAGCAATCACCGATGTATCCAGCCCACCGGAAAAAGCGAGCGCAATGCGGGCGCCTTGAAGCCCGCTCAGTCCATTCGTATTATTCATTGATCAAAAAAAAATCTATTCTCCCGTAATAAATGCACGCAATTCGCTTACGAGCCGCTTGACGTACTTGGCCGCAGTCGGCTCGACAAAAATAGTATTATCTCCGGCGATGGTTCCCAAAATAAACGGCGATTCGAGCGAGTCGATCATTTCCGCGACGCCGTGGGCGCGGCCCGCAAGCGTCTTCACCACGATCATCGTTTCGTTAAAATAAATCCCGCGCACCTCGTAACTTAAGAGAGCGCGAACGCGGCGATCCTCGCCTTCGTCGTAGAAGGTATAGCGCGGCCCCTCCGAGGTCGCCACGCGGCCAATACCCATCTCGGTCAGGTCGCGCGAGAGCGTGGCTTGGTTCACATCGAATCCGGCTTTCTTGAGCGCGCGCTGGAGGTCATCCTGCGAGCTCGACATGCTCCTTCATAACCAGCTCACGAATGGTAAACTGGCGCTGATTCTTGCTCGTACCCTGGAGCTTGGTGGTAGCCGGCGCTTTCGTGGTAGCCGGCGCTTTCGTGGTAGTCTTGGTTTTGCTCATGCGATAATGTAATTAGTTCCGTCGCTTCGTTCGAAGAAGCCACGGTTGTTTGGTTCCCGGCGAGCAACGTAGTCAGAATCGCTTTCTGCACGTGCAGCCGGTTTTCGGCTTGATCGAAAACAACGGAATGGACCGAATCCATCGCGTCGGCGGTAATTTCTTCTCCGCGGTGCGCCGGCAGGCAGTGCATCACAAGCGCGTTCGGGTGCGCGAGTTGCAGAAGTTGCTTATTCACCTGGAACGATTGGAATGCTTTCTTTCGCTCCGCCTGCTCGGCTTCCTGGCCCATGCTCGTCCATACGTCGGTATAAAGCACATCGGCGCTATCGGCGGCGACGCGCGGATCGTCCAAAATTTCAACGGTGCTGATGCCGCTCTGCACCGCGTAGTCCAGAATTTTTGGATCGGGATGATAACCCGCAGGCGCTGCGATCGCAAGGTGCATCGGATAAATCGCCGCCATTTCGAGCCAGGAATTCGCAACGTTATTTCCATCGCCAATGAATGCGATTTTTAATCCGGGAATAAGCTTCCCATGCTGGCGAATGGTGTACATATCCGCTAAAATCTGGCATGGGTGTCCGGCATCGGTAAGCGCATTAACGACCGGCACGCTCGAATCCTTTGCCAGATCAAGCAAGACGTTGTGATCGAACAGCCGGGCAACGATGCAATCGGAATAGGACGAAAGCACTTTTGCCACATCGGCAATAGATTCCCGCTCGCCCAAGCCCACGCCTTCATTCGAAAGATAAAGCGACGTTCCGCCCAATTGCGAAATGCCGACTTCGAACGAAACACGGGTGCGAAGCGAAGGCTTCTGAAAGATGAGCGTCACGTGCTTTCCGGTTAGCGGCTTGGCATCGGTGTGTTTCAGCACATCGGTCAAGTGCATCAAATCTTCCACATCCTGCTTGGTCATGACCGTGAGATCGAGCAGATCGTGCTTCGAGGCAGCCGCGTCGTGCCGGTTGATAACGAGCGGGTTCCCAAAGACTTTCTCCTCGCGAATGATTTGCGTGCCAACGCCTTCATGCGTAAAGATTTCGAGAAGCAGCGAATGCTTCGCTGCGCCATTGATCAAGTGAACTTTATTCACGCCATTGGCAAGGGCATCGAACGCGGCATTCACTTTGGGAATCATTCCATCGGTGATTACGCCCTGGCGAATGAGCTGTTGCGCGCGAGCATTGGTGAGCGTTGGCACAAGCTCGCCGTTCATCTGCACGCCCTCGGTATCGGTCAGAAAAAAGAGCTTCTCCGCGCCGAGCTTTTGCGCGATCGCGCTGGCGGCAATATCGGCATTGATGTTATATACCTCCCCACCCGGCGAAACGCCGATGGGCGCGATCACAGGCATCACACCGGACGCGATCAGCTTATTCAGCCAATCGACATTCACCGCATCGACCTCACCTACCAGGCCAAGATCATATCCCTTCGGCGCAAATTTTTTCGCAGTGATAAGATTATTATCAATGCCGCAAAGCCCAACGGCGCTGCCGCCCGCGCGATTGACGAGCGCGACGACTTCCTTATTTACGCTGCCGGCAAGCGTCATCACCACGGTTTCGAGCGTTGCCGAATCCGTGTAACGCTGTCCGCCAACAAAGCGGCTTTCCATCCCGAGCCGCTTCGCGATATCCGTCACGGCGTTACCGCCGCCATGCACGATGACCACGTTAATGCCGATTTTTTTCAGCAGCGTTACATCCTTCGCGAAGGACTCTTTCAGATGCTCGTCCGTCATGGCCGCGCCGCCATATTTGATGACGAACGTCTTGCCCTCATATCGCTGGATATAAGGCAGCGCGCTGGTCAGGATTTCTTCTTTCGTTTGTGTCATAATTGCATTCCTCTTCGTAGCCGCGACCTTTAGGTCACGGCGAATTTTCCGTTCTGTTTTATTCGTAGCCGTGACCTTTAGGTCACGGCGAATGATAACTGACTCGCCGTGACCTGAAGGTCACGGCTACAAATCATGTTCGATAACTTGCATTGATATGCACGTAATCTTTGGATAAATCGCATGTCCAAAAATTCGCGCTTTCGGTTCCCTGATGGAGCTCGATCGTAATCGTGATATTCTCCATCGAAAAAATCTCTTTCGCTTTTACTTCGTCGATCACGATTTCGTAATGCGGCTTCAAGATCGGAAGCTCGCCAAAATAAAGCGAGACGTTTGCGGGATCGAATTCGATTCCCGAATATCCGACGGCCGATAGAATGCGGCCCCAATTTGCATCCGCGCCGTGAATGGCGGTTTTCACAAGATTGCTGTTGGCTACGGAGCGCGCCGCCTGTAGCGCTTCCGCTTCGGTATGCGCTCCCTGCACTATGATTTCGACGAGCTTCGTTGCCCCTTCGCCATCGCGCGCGATGAGCTTCGCCAGTCGAATGAGCAGATATTCGAGCGCTTTTTCGAAAAGCTCGAAGGCTTTCGTTCCTGTTTCAATTGCCATGCCCGAGCGCCCGTTCGCCAGAATCACCGCCATGTCGTTTGTGCTCGTATCGCCATCGACGGAAATGCGGTTGAAGGAGCGATCGACTAACCGCGCAAAAGATTTCTGCAGCAACGGCTGCGAAATCTTTGCATCGGTCGTGAGGAAGGCAAGCATCGTCGCCATGTTCGGCTGAATCATGCCGGAACCTTTTGCAATCCCGCCAATCCGCACCGCGTTGCCATTCACTTCAAATTCAACGGCGATTTCTTTTGCGTACGTATCCGTTGTCATGATGGCTTGTGCGGCATCCAGGCTGCCCTGTGCCGAAAGCTGGCCGGGAAGTTCCCGAATGCCTTTGATGACATTCTCCATCGGCAAATACTGGCCGATCACGCCGGTCGAAGAGACGATCACTTCGTCCTCGGGAATATTTAGAGCATCGGCAGTTTCGCAGACCATCTGCCAAGCGTCCATCATGCCGCGCTCGCCGGTGCAGGCATTGGCATTGCCGCTGTTGACAACGATCGCCGAACACGCCTTTGCCCGTTCGAGCAAAATCTTATCGACGACAAGCGGCGCTGCCACAACCTTATTCAAGGTAAAGACGGCTCCCACTTCCGCGGGAACTTCACTCGTAATGAGCGCAATATCTTTTTTGACTTTGCGAATCCCGCAATAAATTCCCGCCGCTTTGAATCCCTTCGGCGCGGTAATGCCGCCAGCGATCTCGTAAAACTCCCCCTCCTTTTCAAGGAGGGGGGCGGGGGGTGGTTGGAGTGGCGCGAGGCGATAACCACCCCCTGCCCCCTCCTTGAAAAGGAGGGGGTTCACCCCGATACCCGATTCCTGCCTGATACCCGAACTCATAGCAATCCCTCCGTCTCAGGAAATCCACATAAAATATTCATATTCTGCACGGCCTGTCCTGCCGCGCCTTTGACGAGATTATCTTCCGCCGAGATAACCATCACTTGATTGCGCTCCGGCAAAAGCTGCGCATAAATGTCATTAAAATTCGTACCGGCTACGCGTCGAATTTCCGGCGGCCGTGATTCGAGTAGCCTCACGAACGGCTTCCCATCGTAATGCTTCTTATATATAGACGTGAGTTCGTATTCGGTGAGCGGCGCGGAAAGAGTCCCGCAAATCGTGGTATAAATTCCACGCGTGATCGGAATGAGGTGTGGCGTGAAAGTAATCTTCACCTCCTCGCCGGAAATCCCGCTTAAGACGGTCTCGATTTCCGGGATATGCTGATGGTCGCCAATCCGATACGCCCTCACATTTTCATTCACTTCGACGAATGAATATTCGAGCGCCGCTTTCCTTCCCGCACCGGAAACGCCGGACATGGAATTCACGACGATATTCTGCGCATCGATTGCGCCTTCCGCGAGAAGCGGTGCGATCGCAAGAATCACACTCGTGGCATAGCAGCCGGGATTGGCAATGAAGCGGGCTTTCTGAATTGCCTCGGCGTTCCATTCCGGCAAACCATACACCGCCTCATCGAGCACCGGAGATGTTTGCGGCTTCTTATAATATTTTTCGAAGAGCGTCCGGTCCTTCAGGCGGTGATCGCCGCTTAAGTCGATCACGATCTTTCCTTGTTCGAGCAGCGCCGGAGCAATCGACATCGCCTCGCCATGCGGCAGCGCGAGGAAGCAAATATCGGCCTCAATCTCATTCGCAGCATCGAATTGCTCGAACCGCGTTGCGGTCGCCCACTGTGGCGATCCTGCAAGGACTTCACTGACAAGCATCCCCGCCGAGCTTTCCGCAAAGAGCTGGGTGAGTTCCACATTCGGATGCCGCGAAAGGATGCGCACGAGCTCCCCGCCCGTGTACCCCGATGCGCCAAATACCGCTGCTCGTAATTGCTTCACGAAACGTGAAACGCATAATTATGCAGAAAGTTGCATAATTATGCAAGCGTCATTGTTTCGTTATCAGAAGGTTATTTCCATGCGCGTCTCGATAATATTTCGTATCTTTGCGGGCATAGAAAGAATCTTTTTATGTCCAAGCGCCAATTCGTCGTACTCGCATTCCGGCTGTTCGCTTTGTATCTTGCATTCGAACTACTTTTGAATCTAAGCAAGATTTTCAGTACCCCGTCAACTCTCGGCCCTCGTTTCTTCATCAGTTTTCTTGGTCCAAGCGCGGCTGCTACCCTGGCATTGGGCCTGATCTTCATTCTTTGGCGAAAAACTGCGTGGCTGAAGACCAGCGGGACTCCTGTATCCACCAGCAGCTCCGGTCGATGGTTGAACCCATTCGAGAACCCGTACATCTTAGTCGTTAGCATTATTGGCATTTGGGAAGTATTCCACAATCTATCGGGAGTCTTTGCGGATGTTTCGTTCATCTACCTGCCGACGATAGCGCGTGGTCCTTTCGACATGCTTTTTACGGGACTTTGGATCAGTGAAATGGTTCCGGCCGCCGTAAGTGTCTTGTTAGGGGCTTGGATTTTCATGCTGCCATGGCATCTACAGAAAATGATGGAAAAATATGAACTGAGGTCTCATTCGGGCAATGGTGAGGTGGAAAAATTAATATCATGACGAAGCAGCTCGAAGATATTGGCGATCAGTTCAACGGTTCCACCGAGCGGGTGAAAGCATTCCAAGTTAGCTCCTCTCCGGTGGAGTGGCTTCGAAAACCAGGCGCGGAACGATGGTCCGCGATCCAATGCATCGAGCATTTGAACTTGACTTCGTAAGTGTTCATTCCGCGTCTTTCGGAGGCAATCGCGAAAGCCGGCAGTCTCTCATCTCCGAAAGCTTTTGATCTCGATCTGATGGGATCGCTGCGGGTGAAAGTGCTTAGCTCGCGCAGCTGCATCTCAAAAAGCAAAACGAGCCAGCCGTTTGTACCGGCAACTGCACTGGATATCGCGTCAACACTTGCGCAATTTAACGAATATCAAAGCAAACTGATCGGACTCTTAGTCCAGTCGAAAGATAAAGCAATCGATGAGGTGCAAGTACATTCCACATTCCACATTCCGAGAAAACGTTCGCTATAATGTGCACTCCACCTTTCAAATACTCGCCGTCCACGAAATACGGCATTTGGATCAGGCAGATCGGGCCGCACGAGGCGAGTGACACCGCAAACTTAGGTTCGCGCCACCGCCTCGCCTGGCGATCCGATCAGCATAATTCCCGTCGCTCAGCGCACGATCAGCTTCTGGTTTTTCATCTGTCCATCGCTCGATAGCGCGATGAAATACATGCCGGCGGCGAGACCCGAAGTCGGCACATTCTCGCTATAGTTTCCGGCCGGCTTAAAGCCCTGATCGAGCGTGCGGACCGCCTGCCCCGCTGAATTGTAAAGTTGCATCGTGTACTGCCGTTCTTTTTCGAACGTGAAGTTGATCGCAACGGAACTATTAGCATCGACGATGCTCGTCGCAGGCAGCGCAAGCGTGAATGTCGGCGCGGCCAGCCCATCGCTCACTCCGCTACCCGAACGTTGGAAGACCCAGCTTCCCCGGCCGAACGTTCCGGCAAGCAAATATTGTTCGCCGGTGCCCCTCACTTCAAGCGACAATACCTGCACTGGAGGAAGCCCGGTTCCCACGGGATTCCAGGTCACGCCATCGTCCGTCGATGTCAGCACATTATAATCCGTTCCGATGAACAGCGTCCCGTCGCTCGCTCGGGCAATGCAATTGATTGGAATACTCGGCAGATTCGTGGCTGGCGTTGTTTCCGTACTAGACTTAATCCTCACAAACGAGAGATTCTGGTTGGTCGAAAGACCGCCTGTGACAATATAAATCTCGCTGGCATCCGGCGTCGAAGTGATTCCGGTGATCGTGCCGACGTTTGGCATCGAGTTCGCCGGTCCCCAGTCGAGGCCCTTATCGGTGCTGAAAAAGACGGCAAGATTCGTTCCGACCGCCATATCATTCGGATTATTGGGAACGATGTAGAGAACGAACGTTTCGCCGATGGTCTGATTGCTCATTTGCGTGAATCCGTGCAGAGCGCCGTTCGTCGAAACGAAAACATGTTGCTTCCCGCCTACTGCGATGGTATTGCCATCGGCGGAAACGTCGAGCCCGGCGTAGAAGGCTGTCCCCTCGTTCTCTAAGACTCGGTTCACGCCAGTGCCCAGGTTTCCATAAACCAAATCCCAGGAACCGCTATCGGATTGAATCCATGTTTGTCCGCCATCGGTGGATTTCGAAAGTGTCGGAACACCTGCTTCTGAATATACTGTTTGTGGCGCGCCGCTCGGAATGCGTGTTATTCCGCCATCGCCGCCGCGTGTTTGGGTCCACATCGAGGCGCCTGTGGTCGATCGCTGGACTCCGTTATCCTGGGTTCCGCCGATCATGTAACTAAAATCAGGTGGTGCATCGACTCCGATAAACTGGAGTGCATCAATTCCACTCGAAAGGCGAGTATTCCAGGATGTGCCATCGTCGGTAGAGACACTAAGACCTCCATCGGTGCATAAATAGGCCTTCCCCCCGTTAAACATGGCGAGGTGAACATCCGCATGGGAATAATTCGAAGCACCGGGATCAGCGTCCCAATGGGCCCATTTCGTAAACGTCGAGCCTCCGTTGGTGGACGTGTAGGTATCGAGCCCGCCAACGATAATCTCATTCGGATTCGTCGGACTGACGGCAATGGCGTTGGCATACCAGCCCTGGTTGCCGAGGAAGTCGGCAGTGCCTGTGTAATAGGCGCCATTGCAGGCGTTGACTTCGGTCCAATTCGCTCCGGCATCCGAAGTGCGCCAGATCCCTGCCGAGGCGTTAGTGGAATTGCTCGCGACGCTGACATAAAGCACGCTCGGATTGCTCGGGGAAATTGCCAGCACTCCGTATTCGGCGGTCCCGCCGCCTGTGAATAATTGTTGGAATTGAGCCCCGCCATTCGTCGAACCGAAAATATCTCCTTCGTACGTCGAGATATACACATTCTGGGAATTTGTCGGATCGATAATGATGGAAATAGGAGTGAACGCCCCTCCGGATTGCGTGGAAAACTGAAACGGAATCCAGGTGCCGCCCCCATCGGTCGAAGCAATGAAGCCACCTCCAGCCTGCGTCCCCTGGGTTGAGCCTGTGGCAACGAAAACGATATTCGGATTCGTAGGACTGATTGCGATCTGCGAACACGTTGGGCCGGCCGTCGAAGCATCCGCGATCTGATGCCAGTTCATTCCGGCGTCGGTCGATTTCCAAATTCCCATTCCTGCCGCTCCATCCCCGGCGGTGTTCGTCCGTTCTTTTGCGCCGGGATAGACCTCTCCTGTTCCTGCGTAAACGACATTGCTGTTCGTCGGATCGACTGCCAAGGCACCCATCAGGAGCGTAGAGAATTGACTGCTCAGATTTGTCCACTGCTACCCGTGGACGCGGTGATGTCCGAAGTCTTCCACACGCCGCCCTGCGCCGCCCCGATGTAGGCGACTTTAGGATTCGTCGGATCGAAAGCAAGCGCCCGAATTCGGCCACACACGAATGGGCCACCGCCCGGACCTATTTCCATCCAGTCCGTCGAGGACGTCGTTTTGAATGCCGTCGGGTTTTCGAGTGACTGGTAGGCGGCAAACGACAAACGCTTCACTTCAGCGAAGTCCTTAATGCTCCCACTCGTTTCGCGATCGTAGAAATACTGCCGCCGTTGGGATTCGAGGCTTCCCTCGGACTCCGTGTTGCGCTTCGATTGGGCGAAGGCCACGAGTTGGAATGAAAGTAAAACAAATGCACATTCGGCGAGTGCCATTCCAAGCCCAACTCGGAACGGCGTGAACGGACGAAGAAGGCGATTCATAATTTTCCTTTAGAATTAATGAAAGAACAACCGTTTGGAATTTCCAAAATTACCTGAACAAAGACCTGCAAATATACGAATATTTTTGGGCGCTTGCACGAAATTGACGAGCGCTTAGATCTTTGGTGTTCGACCGATCCATAGAAAGTCGTGAACCTAGCTCATTCAGGAAACGCCGACCGTGACTTTCGCTGACGCCTCAGTGGCGCGAGCCCGCACGCTGTTGACCGAAGTTCCGAGTTTATCATACGCCAGCGCAACCCCCATGCGGCGATATCTCCGCGTGTTGGGTTTCCCGAAAATGCGAACATCGATGTTCGGCATCGCGAGTGCTTCGCCAATGCCTTCGTACTTAGGCTCGTTTGACGATTCTTCCGGTGCAAGAATGACGGCGCTCGCACCGACACGCTCGAGTGAGATCGAAGGAATTGGCAATCCCAGGACGGCGCGCGCATGAAGCTCGAATTCGGTAAAATTCTGTGAACCGCTCATCGTTACCATCCCAGTATCATGCGGGCGCGGAGATAGCTCGGAAAAATAGACGCCGTTTGCGTTCGAAAGGAAAAATTCCACGCCCCAAATTCCGTATCCCGTCAGCGCTTTCGTTACAGCGCCGGCCATCCGCTTTGCTTCGGCGAGATGCTCTGCGCTGATTTCGGCCGGCTGCCAGCTTTCCATGTAATCGCCACGCTCCTGCCTGTGTCCGATCGGTGGGCAAAATAGTGTTTCGCCATTTCTCTGCGTGACCGTGAGCAGGGTGATTTCCGAATCGAACGAAATAAATTCCTCAACAATAGCTTCGTTTTGCTTTGCGCGTGCTTTTGTCATCGCCGCTTGCCATGCGTGCTCAATTTCGCTTTCTGCTCGAACGTACGATTGTCCTTTGCCGGATGAGGACATGAGCGGCTTGACGACGCACGGAATCCCAATCAGCGCGATGGCCGTCCGAAATTCTTCGAGCGTCTTTGCATATTCGAACCGTGCCGTTTTGAGGCCCAGTTCGTTCGCGGCAAGATCGCGGATTGCTTTGCGGTTCATTGTGAAATTCGCCGCGCGCGCACTGGGGACGACCTGAATACCCTGCCTCTCGTAATCGTAAAACCGCTCCGTTCGGATGGCTTCAATCTCCGGAACGATAATATCCGGCCGGTATTTCGCGATCGTGCGGTCGAGCGCTTCACCGTCCAGCATATCGATCACTTCACGCTCGTTCGTTACCTGCATAGCCGGCGCACCGTCGTAGGAATCCACGGCGATGACGCGCTGGCCCAATCGCTTCGCGGCAATCGTGAATTCTTTTCCGAGCTCGCCGGAGCCAAGCAGGAGAATAGTCTTTTTCAATTGATTAAAACTCCTTCAACTCCTTATGCCGGAAGCAATCCACGGTATGGTCATTCACCATGCCGATGGCCTGCATAAAGGCATAAACAATGGTCGGACCGACAAAGGAAAAACCTCGCGATTTCAGCGCCTTGCTCAGGGCTTCCGATTCTTTCGTGCTCGCCGGAATTTCCTTCCAGGTTTTGTAGTGGTTGTGAAGCCGCCGGCCATCGGTGAATTGCCAGATAAATTCGCTGAAGCTTTCATCGGCATCTCTCATCTTCAAATAGGCGCGAGAATTGCCGATCGCGGATTCGATTTTCATTCTATTTCGCACGATGCCTTCATCCTTCATCAATCGCTCAATGTCCCGCTTGCCAAAGCGCGCAACTTTTTCGGGATCGAATCCTCGGAATGCTTTATAATATCCTTCCCGCTTCCGCAAAATGGTGGCCCAGCTTAAGCCGGCTTGCGCGCCATCCAAAATGAGCTTGGCGAGGAGCTTTTCGTCGTCGCGCTCGGGTACGCCCCATTCCTCATCGTGATAGGGAACGAGGAGCGGCTCTTTTTCGAACGAAGCCCAGGAGCAACGGGTATGTTTAAGCATCGAGCTGTTTCCTCGTTTCGATTATTCTTTGGATGTCCTCTCTCAACGGAGGAATTCTTACCGTGAGTACCTGCCAGATAATATCCCAGTCCACCCCAAAATATTCATGGACAATAATATTTCGAAAGTTTTTTATTCCTTCCCAGGAGATGGAGGGGTTCTCATCGCGTACCGTTCGAGAAACGTGTGCTGCCGCTTCCCCAATTTTCATTAGTTCGTGAAGCAACGCACTTTGATCACGCCGGTCCTTCAGGAGAGCGGAGACCGAATTGATCTCTTGCATCCACAGCAATATCGTATCGCAACTTTCGACCATGTCGAGCAGGCGTTCATCATCCGATCGCATATACAGGCCGGGCTTCTTGCAGAACTTGAACCTTCATTCGGGGTTTTAGGCCACCGCTTGAGACAAGGTCAACCGGGAGGCCGAGCAGCTTCTGAAGTTCCAATTGAAGCTCGCTAAACTGAATAAGGTCAATGCGTGAATCAGGAATAAAATCGACGAGCAAATCCACATCGCTATCGGGACGGTTATCTCCACGTGCTCGCGAACCAAACAGCGATAGTTCCTTCACATGATACTTCCTGAGAAGCGCCGTGAATGCCGCATCGGGAACGCTGATTCCATCTAAGTGCATAAAAAAGTAACAGGTTGCGCGAATGCGGGGTTCGCACCGTTAGCGGATTATTTATTTAAGATTATGATACACCGCCTGCACATCGTCATCTTCTTCGAGCTTGTCGATAAGTTCCAGCACCGGCTCTTTATCGAACGAAGCCCACGCGCAGCGGGTAACTTTATGCGATGCCATATCCATGCAGAACTATCTGTTTTACTTCGCTCAATAAATCTGGAATTTGCTCGACCGCATTCCAAACAAGATCCCACCGAACGCCAGAATATTCATGCACAAGAATATTTCGAAATGCCTTAATGGTTGCCCATGGCAGCATCGGATATTTCTTTTTTAGTTCCGCGTCAATATTGACGCTTGCTTCACCTAATACCATGAGCTGATGTAAAATAGCGTCATGGAATACATCTTCGTCATCAGGATGACTGCCATCACGAAGCCGTTGCATATAACTTAAAATCAGTTCGCCAGCTTCAATAATATCCTGAAGGCGCTGAAGGTCAGTTCGCATAGATGGATCGAGCTTCGGAAAGAACCATGTCACGAGCGCGGGGCTTTATTGCCTCCCGTTCCAATAAATCGACGGGAAGACCCAATAGCGCTTCCAAATCCAACTTTAAAGCCACAAAATCAAAAAGACTGATTTTAGCGGTAGGATCGAAATGGACGAGCAAATCCACATCGCTATCGGGACGGTTATCTCCGCGCGCGCGGGAACCGAATAGCGATAGTTCCTTCACATGATACTTCCTGAGAAGCTCCGTGAATGCCGCATCGGGAACGCTGATTCCATCTAAGTGCATAAGAGAGTAACAGGTTGCGCGAAGGCGCGGTTTCGCATCCCTCGCGAATTACATTCGTTTATTTGAGATTGTGATAGACCGCTTGCACATCGTCATCTTCTTCGAGCTTGTCGATGAGTTCTAGCACCGGCTCTTCATCAGTTTCGGGAAGTTCCTTGAAGACAGTCGGCAGCCGCTGGATCTCAGCGCTGGTGACCGTTATATTTCGTTCCTCCAATGCTTTTTGCATTGGAGCAAAATCCGCGAACGAAGTTAAGAGCGTTACTTCGCCCTCCTCGCTCGTCATTTCTTCCGCTCCGAAGTCGATAAGTTCTAATTCGAGTTCGTCGAGATCAAGTCCTTCGGCGGGAATCTTGAATACGCCTTTTCGCTCGAAGAGGAAATCGAGCGCACCCGTCATGGCAAGCTGACCGCCGGAGCGGCTAAACGCGCTGCGAACGTTGGCGACGGTGCGCGTGGGGTTATCCGTCGCGCATTCTACAACAATCGGCACACCCGAGGGCCCGTAGCCTTCATACACGACTTCCTGAAAGGCCTCCTGATCTTTCGAGGACGCGCGCTTGATCGCCGCCTCGACGCGATCCTTCGGCATGTTAACGCCCTTGGCATTGGTGATAGCCATGCGCAGCCGCGCGTTTGCGGCGGGGTCCGGCCCACCAAGCCGCACCGCAATCGCGATCTCGCGCCCAATTTTCGTGAACGCCTTGGACATTTTGTCCCAGCGTTTAAATTTTCGTGCTTTCCGAAATTCGAATGCTCGTCCCATAGTGCGCGTCTTAGACAATAATGCGGCAAACAAAAGTTCGCCGTCCCACGCCAAAAATTCCGTATCTTTGTAGTGTGAACTCTGTCTTAACCATTCATTTTTCAATATAAACCCATGCAAATATCCAATGCTAAAGCAATCGTCCTGAACCAAAACGCAGAGTGGAGCCGCGTGATGAGCGAAGAAACCGAGCGGCAAAGCCTGCTTCGTTATGGGATGACGCTCATCGTTTTATCGTATGTGCTTCTGTTTTTGCTGAGTCTCCTGTTCTCGATGGCCATCAGCACCATTGCGCCCTTTGGCGCGATGCACATTGTCGCGAATATCATCGTCGATTTCGTGCTCGCTGTTGCAACGCTTTATTTCGTTCCACAAATTCTGGCGGCGATTGCCCCGAATTTTGGCGGACAGAACGATTCGCTCAACGCGCTCAAGCTCTATGTTTTTGCTGCCACGCCAATGTGGCTCGGAATGGCGATTGTCGCGATTCCGATTATCGGGTGGCTCGCCGCGATCGCCGGCGGCATTTATGGAATCTATCTTTTCTGGCAGCACTTCGCTCAGGCCATGAGCATTCCGGAAGATAAAAAGATCGGCTATGTGCTTGTCTCCATCCTCGTTATTGTCGTGATCGAATTCATCATCGGCGCGATCGGGAATGGAATTGCGAACATGGTTTCGCCAGTCTATATCTATCACGGTCCGTTCTGATTCCATCACACGACCTGCTCCGAGGCCAGCTCGCATTCGAAGGCGCCGCGCTCGATCTGCACGGTGGTGTGCTCGATGCCGAACTGGTCGTGCATTTTCCGGCAGATTCCGGAGAGCATGGCATCTTCCTTCGCTTCATCCCGAAGTGTGCCGGGAGCGACAACGAGATGTGCGGTGAGCGCCACATGCGTGGTGCTCATGCCCCAGATGTGAAGGTCGTGAATGGCCGTTACGCCTTCGAGTCCACGAAGATATCCTTCGATGGCGGCTGAGTCGATTCCTTCGGGCACCGCGTCCGATGCGAGATTGAAAGAATCCCGGAGCAGCGACCACGTCCCGACGGCGATGACAATCACGATGACGATGCTCATCGTCGGATCGACCCACATGGCCCCCGTCCAAATGATTATCAGCCCGGCTATGACCACCCCGGCAGAGACGGCGGCATCGCCCGCCATGTGAAGAAACGCTGCTTGCACATTGAGATCGCTGGATGATCGGTCATCCTTGGGGCCTTGCATAAAAAGCCATGCCGAGGCCGCATTCGGAACGATGCCGATGGCGGCGATAATCGAAACCGTCGCGCCGGCGACGGCAACAGGATGCCGGAGCCGTTCGATCGCCGCAAACAGAATCGCCCCCGTGGCAATCAGCAAAATCGAGGCATTGAGCAGAGCGGCGAGAATGGTCGTTCGGCGGTAGCCATAGGTTCGCTTCTTTGTCGGAGGCCGCGCCGCAAGCATATTTGCGCCGAGCGCGATACCGAGGCTGAGCACGTCGGTCAGGTTATGTCCTGCATCGGCCACGAGAGCAATCGAATGGCTCAGGAAGCCATAAATTGCCTGAACAAGGACGATAACCACGTTCAGCGCGATCGCAATTTTGAAGCTGGCATTCGAATGCGGCCCGCGACGGAACGCCGGTTGAGCACGATCGTGAGGCATCGAAGCCTAAACATGGAACCGCGCCTTTTAGGTCACGGCTTCAAATGCTGCTAATACTTCGCTCGCAGCGTTTCGCACAACGTTTCGAGGCGCGATTGCAGCCTGCGGTCCGCGACTTCGAACGGCTCGCGCAGAGGATCGACTTTGCGAAACGTGACGCCGCCTTGTGTCGCGGCGCCAAAGTCCTGTGCAGCCGCGCGAGGCGCAGCACCGAACCGGCGCCCGAAGCCGATCGCGATCTCGGCAATATCATGATCGAGGGAAACTACAGCGTGGGCCGGACGAAGCATGGGCCCGGCGATACGCTTATCGAGAATAGAAGCGGTGTCCATCGTGGAGGTTTGCATAATTATTGGAACTTTAGTTGAAAGACGCCGGGCCGCTTTTCATTGAGCGAGCGAATCACGCTCGTCACGCGACCCAAAATCTGGAAGTCGATATCTTCCGAAATCGGAATCGGCTTGAATTTCTCATTAGCCGGTTCCAAAAAAAATCCTTTCTTGCCCTGACGGAAGGTTTTCACGGTCGCCGAATCATCGAGACGTGCTACAACGACATCGCCATCGTTAGCGGTCTGCTGCTGGCGCACGATAACCAAATCGCCATCCATAATGCCTTTGTCCTTCATGCTTTCACCTTTGACGCGCAGGCCAAAGAGTTTTTTCGAGAGATCCATCGGCTTGAAGGAAAGCCAGCCTTCCACATTTTCCACGGCAAGGATCGGCTCACCGGCCGTGACGCGCCCGATCACCGGGATCGCGTTCGAATGCCGCTCGCCGCCCAGTTTGATGGAGGGCCGTGCGACCATCAGCGCACGCGAAAGCCCCGCGCCGCCCCGAACCAGGAAGCCTTTGCGGAGCAGCGCCTCCAAGTGCTTTCGCACGCCAAACGTCGAGCTAACGCCCAAATATTCGGTGATTTCCGAAATCGAGGGCGGGTAGCCTGAGATTTCGAGGTATTCTTCGATGTAGTCGAGGACTCGCCGCTGCTGGCGCGGCAAAGTATCGCGTTCCGGTATGATTGACATAGTTTTTTTCCTTCAATGCTAAGTGACAGTTCGGTGGGTTCCTATTCTATCGAATTTTTGCGGTTTTCGCGCAGCTCGCTACTTGCAGTTGCGTTTGGTGCTCATTGTTTTCATTCTCTAAGAATCCTAAGTGTCCAAGAGCAATAGGTGCCCATCCAAATAATCCTGCTTACTCGAACACTTGCCGCTCGCAGCAGGTGCCCGCAAAAGCATTTACAAATATACAAAATAAAAAGTGCGATGTCAAGGGCTGGCCAGAAATAATCGAAAAAAAATCGCCCGGCCGTTTGTACGGCCGGGCGACGAGGAATTCCCAATTTCCTGAATCCTACTTAACCAGGCTCATCTGCCGCGTAAGCCGAACATCCCCGCTCGAAAGCTGGTAGAAATAGGTCCCGCTCGGAAGGCCCTTCGCATTCAGCGTAATCATTTGGCTGCCGCCGGCAAGTTGGCCCTGGAAGGCAGTCTTCACGAATGCACCCGTCGCATCGATGAGATCGATTCGTACCGGAGCTTGATAGGGAAGGGTCACCATCAGATCCGCGGAACCGGTCGTCGGATTCGGATAGCTTGCGCCCAAGGAGAAGCCATCCTGCTCGGTTCGCATCGTAACGCCAGCCGAGGAGCCGATGGCCGTTGCCGAATAGCTGAAGTTCTGCACCGGAGTTGGTGAGGAACTCGGGAATGTGAGCGTCATGGATTCGGTCCCGTTCTGCGATGCGCAGAATTGGATCATGACCGTCGCCGTTCCGCCATTGGCGGGAATCAGAGCCGGCGTCGGGCCGCCTACGATGGTGAAGTCCGAAGCATTCGTTCCGCCGATCGATCCCGTTCCCGGAGTCCACGGCACATTGCCGTTATCGGTGATTGTAACCGCGAACGTATCGCACGATCCGATCGCGACTGGCTTCGTATCCGTGCCGGAACCCACCGCGAGCACGCCAGCGCCGACGCCGTTCAGGATCGTTGTCGTCGGATTCGGGCCGCCGGAGATTTGAATGCTCCCACTCGCCGCGCCGACCGAGGATGGCGTAAAGACTACGCAGAACTGCGCCGTTCCGCCTGCCGGAATGACGGCACTCGTCATTGGCGGTTCCAGAGAATAACCAGAGCCGGTTGGAGCCGTTGCCGTGTAAGTCGTCGCAATGTCGCCGCAATTCGTTACCGTGATGCAATTCGTATCCGAAGCGCCAACCATGGTCATCGAATCCATGCCGAAGCTGATCATCGCATCAGCCGAGACGCAGGCCTGAACGCCAACGCCTTGCAGGATGATCGTATCGGCGACCGATTTCTCGGAAGTCGAGCCGGTAAGGAACAGCGTATCGTACTGGCTTCCTCGGGTTGACGCCTGATAGCAAATCGTTACGATCTGCATTCCGCCTGCCGCAAGCGCGACTGGCGGTGTAGCGCCGGTGATCGTGAATGCGGACGAATTCGGGCCGGTGATCTTCACGCCGGTGAGCGTAAGTTGCGATTGGCCGAAATTCTCAAGCGTGTCGGTGATGCAATTGGTCTTCCCAACTTCCGCGGTATCCGAAATGGAACCTGCCAGGCCAAGTTCACCATAAGGAACGCCAATACCCGTCACACTAACATCGAATTCACCCGTGTCGCGGCTCGGCTTCTTGAAGGTTCGCGGAATATTCGTAAAGATGCGGAGGGTCGCCAGTCGCGTCCCAAATTTCAGCGGCTTGAAGCAGACATCGACGAATTTCGTCGCTCCGCCGGGAAGGATGGTCGTGTCCGTCCCGGTAAGCGGGTAATAGGTGAAGTCGTAGTCGCCATAGGTGACGAGCTGCTTCAGGATTTGCAGCGTATCGGTTCCCGTATTCGTAAGCTGAACCGTTTGGCAGACGGAATCGCCAATTGCCACGGAATCGAACATCACGGTATTGCCCGAGCCGGGGGCCGGAACCGTAATGACCAAGTGCGGCAACGTTCCTATGCCATAGAGCGGAATGGTATCCTGCGGGATATTCGCCGCATCGGTACTAATGACAACTTTGGCGTCGGGCCGGCCCTCGATCGAAGGGATGAACCGGATCCCGATGGAATCGGACTGATCCTCCGGAAGCGGATTCTGCGGCATCCGGGAAACGTAGTAATCGTTTGCGTTCAGGCCGATGAAGTAAATGCTGTTGAAATGCAGCGGCCCGCCGCCATCCGAAGTAACCGGGATATATTCTTCCGGCGATGTATCCCGAAGCATCACGGTTGCGCGTCGAAATAGTTCCGTTACGCCATAAGAAACATCCGGCACCGCGCCGAATCCTGTAAAGTTCACGGACTGCGTTCCCGAATCCGCGCCGTCGGTGACGAGTGTAAACGTTCCGCTGAGCGCGCCGCCCGCAAGTGGAAGGAACTGGAAGCAATAATCTGCCACGTGGCCCGGCATGATGCTGTCGCCAACGTTCGGGCCATTCACCAGCGAGAAGGACGATGCACCGGAGAAATAGTATCCCCTAATGTGCAGTGGCGCGACGCCGAGGCTATATGCGCTGATGCATAAGGTATCCGGAGAATTTGGAGTCGCCGCACCGAAATTAAGCGCTTTCGGAAGTAACGAAAGGCTTCCCGGAGGAACGCTGAAACCCGTGATCGTAACGTTATCGATCGCAATATCCGATAAGCCCTGGCCGGTAATAAAAACCCACGATATTGTCATCGTGGATGTACGGTCGGCTGCAGGAATTAAAATGTGGTAATGTTTCCAGTCGGATGGAGTAGTCTGGGCATAATCGTAATTATAATCCGATGTGTTGTAATAGGTATTCAACGTCGCCGTCGTTCCATTGACGAGGACGTTGGAATTCGCTTTGATGCTGATTTGATCGGGACTGGAATAATCGGGATCGTAGCCATTGTACTCCCAAAAGAAATCGAAATCGACCCATACGGAATCGGAGCTGGTTCCGTAGGAACTTACATCTTTGGGCGGGGTCGAGAGGGCGGTATAATTGTAATCCCAGATATCATCCATCGCGGAGCCGTTGGATCCGTTATAGCCGTTCGAGGACCAAAACCACTGCCCGGAACCCTGATTGTCCGAGCCCCAGTTGCCGGACCACCCGCTTGGCAACGCGTTCGAGGTAAAACCTTCGGTGGGAAGGATCGTTACCGTTTGCGCCGAAGCTGCTGGCACAAACGCACCTAACGTCAGAGCGAAAGCAAAAACGCCCAGCGCGAGCAATCCCGAGCCGAGTTTAGAGAACTTATTCATAAACGTTGTAAAGAGAGTTATTAAGCAAAAGATAAAAAACGAATCCTGAATTAGCAACAACCAAAGGAAGCCATTGTACCCGACACAACCGAACCGCCGAAAGTTACAACAGGTTCACGGATTTGTCCCCTCAAAACAAGTGTGGCTCCGGGAAGATATTCCCGGAGCCACACAAAAAGAGATTAGTGTTTTGCCGACCTACTTAATGAGGCTCATCTGCCGCGTAAGCCGCACGTCGCCGCTCGAAAGCTGGTAGAAGTAGGTCCCGCTCGGAAGTCCCTTCGCATTCAGCGTAATCATTTGGCTGCCGCCCGCAAGTTGGCCCTGGAAGGCAGTCTTCACGAATGCACCCGTTGCATCGATGAGATCGATTCGTACCGGAGCTTGATAGGGAAGCGTCACCATCAGATCCGCGGAACCGGTCGTCGGATTCGGATAGCTCGCCCCTAAGGAGAAGCCATCCTGCTCGGTCCGCATCGTAACGCCAGCCGAGGAGCCGATGGCCGTTGCAGAATAGCTGAAGTTCTGCACCGGAGTTGGCGAGGAACTCGGGAATGTGAGCGTCATGGATTCGGTCCCGTTCTGCGATGCACAGAATTGGATCATGACCGTCGCCGTTCCGCCATTGGCGGGAATCAGAGCCGGTGATGGGCCGCCTACGATGGTGAAGTCCGAAGCATTCGTTCCGCCGATCGATCCCGTTCCGGGAGTCCAATCGACATTGCCGGTATCGGTGATTGTAACGGCGAACGTATCGCACGATCCGATCGCGACTGGCTTCGTATCCGTGCCGGAACCGACGGCGAGCACGCCCGCACCCACGCCGTTTAGAATCGTTGTCGTTGGATTCGGGCCGCCGGAGATTTGAATGCTCCCACTCGCCGCGCCAACCGAGGATGGCGTAAAGACTACGCAGAACTGCGCCGTTCCACCAGCAGGAATGACGGCACTCGTCATTGGCGGTTCAAGTGAATAGCCCGAACCGGTTGGAGCCGTTGCCGTGTAAGTCGTCGCAATGTCGCCGCAATTGGTTACCGTGATGCAATTCGTATCCGAAGCTCCGACCATGGTCATCGAATCCATGCCGAAGCTGATCATCGCATCAGCCGAGACGCAGGCCTGAACGCCAACCCCTTGCAGGATGATGGTATCGGCGACCGATTTCTCGGAAGTCGAGCCGGTAAGGAACAGCGTATCGTACTGGCTTCCTCGGGCCGACGCCTGATAGCAAATCGTTACGATCTGCATTCCGCCTGCTGCAAGCGCGACTGGCGGTGTAGCGCCGGTGATCGTGAAGGCCGACGAATTCGGGCCGGTGATCTTCACGCCGGTGAGCGTCAGTTGCGATTGGCCGAAATTCTCAAGCGTGTCGGTGATGCAATTGGTTTTTCCAACTTCGGCGGTATCCGAAATGGAACCTGCCAAACCAAGCTCACCATAAGGAACGCCAATACCCGTCACATTCACATCGATCTCACCGGTGTCACGGCTTGGGGTTTCGAAGGTTCGCGGAATGTTCGTAAAGAATCGAATCGTCGCCAGCCGCGTCCCGACTTTCAGCGGCTTGAAGCAGACATCGACGAATTTCGTCGCTCCGCCGGGAAGGATGGTCGTGTCCGTCCCGGTAAGCGGATAATAGGTAAAGTCATAATCGCCATAGGTTACTATTTGCTTCAGGATTTGCAGCGTATCGGTTCCCGTATTCGTAAGCTGAACCGTTTGGCAAACGGAATCGCCAAGGGCGACCGAATCGAACATCACGGTATTACCAGAGCCGGGTGCGGGAACCGTAATGACTAAGTGCGGCAACACGCCCGCGCCGAACATTTGAATTGTATCGTGAGGAATGTTGAGCGCGTTCGTGTTTATTACAACATAGGCATCGGGCCGGCCTTCGATCCGTGACGTGAAACGAACGCCGACCGAATCCATCCCGTCGGGAGGGATCGGAGCGGTCGGGACCGAGCTGATAAAATAATCAGCCGCATTGAGGCCGATAACGTAAGCGCTGTTGAATTGAAGCGGATACGTGCCGGTATTGGTGAAGTGGATATATTGCGGCGCAGAGGTATCGCCGAGCAACACGAAGATTCGGCGGAACAACTCAGTGGTTTGATAGGAAATAACCGGAGCCAGCCCGTTGCCGGATAAATTAACCACTTGCGTGCCCGAATCCTTGCCATCGGTCGCGAGCGTGAACACGCCGGATGACCCGGCCGAATAGTTCGGATTGAAGGAGATACCATACTGCACCGAACTACCCTGCGGAAGCGTGGTACCTACTCCCGGGCCGCTAATGATCGAAAAAATGGATGAGCCCGTAATGCCGTAGCTGGTAATGTGAAGTGGCGACGTACCCACGCTCCTCGCGGTCACATACAGTGTGTCGCGCGCCCCTGCCGGAAGCGCACCAAAATTGAGCGACTTCGGCTGCAGCGAAAGCTGTGCCGGCGGCGCCGGCGGCGTGAATATGTAGTCGCTCGATGGAGAGTTCGTGCCGGGCGCGGTTGTGGAGATCGAAGCGGTGCCACCGTTAATTCCAACGCCCGTCTGGTAATTGTATGGGTTTATCTCCACGCCGTGGTTCAGATAAATGAACTGAATAACCCCGGTCGATTCGAACAACTTGACTTGCATGGTGCAGCCGTTGCCATTACTGGTTACCATGCCCTCCCAGCCGTGAACTGCATTCATTTGAATGGTGAACACACGGTTCGGCGCTGATCCGTCCGTTTGATAGAAGACGCCGTAGTTACCATTGTAGTTAGCTCCCATCATGAGATAAGGATGGCCGTAGGGAAACAGCCGATTCGAAATGCCTGACATCGCAAGGCCCCCGCCATTATAACCGTAACTGATCGAGTTGCCGAAGCCGATCGTCGCGTTGCTAATATAGAGTGTTGTGCCCGATGGGATCGTCGCATTGTCAAATGGAAAATCGAATGGAAGCGTCATCGTTAGCGATCCATAATAATATTCCCACATGCCATCGTAAATATTGGTAGCGGTGCCTGAAATGTCATTCCAGCCGAGGGAAGTTGCGGTAACTTTATACTTATCAATAGGCCCTTGCGCGAAAGCGCCCGTGGCCGCGGAGCACAGAATCAGGATACTAAGAATAAAATTGTTTCGAGTTCTCATGGTTTTACTGCAAAAAAAAGAAAATTTCAGCTACTTTAGGCACAGCCGATCAGGTTCAGAATCTACCAATTCAGCTATACCACAGAGCTACTAATTACAAAGATACGACATTTTTTTGCCGCGCGCAAGAAAAGCAAAAAATCTGCTTTGCGGCTCACGCACTGGCGACCGTCCCAGACCTACCAAAAACAAATGTGGCTCCGGGAAGATATTCCCGGAGCCACACAAAAAGAGATTAGTATTTTACCTGCCTACTTAATCAAGCTCATCTGCCGCGTAAGCCGAACATCCCCGCTCGAAAGCTGATAGAAGTAGGTCCCGCTCGGAAGTCCCTTCGCATTCAGCGTAATCATTTGGCTGCCGCCCGCAAGTTGGCCCTGGAAGGCAGTCTTCACGAATGCACCCGTCGCATCGATGAGATCGATTCGTACCGGTGCCTGGTAGGGAAGCGTCACCATCAGATCTGCGGAACCGGTCGTCGGATTCGGATAGCTTGCTCCTAAGGAGAAGCCATCCTGCTCGGTTCGCATCGTTACGCCAGCGGAGGAGCCAATGGCCGTTGCCGAATAGCTGAAGTTCTGCACCGGAGTTGGTGAGGAACTCGGGAATGTGAGCGTCATGGATTCGGTCCCGTTCTGCGATGCGCAGAATTGGATCATGACCGTCGCCGTTCCGCCATTGGCGGGAATCAGAGCCGGCGTCGGGCCGCCTACGATGGTGAAGTCCGAAGCATTCGTTCCGCCGATCGATCCCGTTCCCGGAGTCCACGGCACATTGCCGTTATCGGTGATTGTAACCGCGAACGTATCGCACGATCCGATCGCGACTGGCTTCGTATCCGTGCCGGAACCCACCGCGAGCACGCCAGCGCCGACGCCGTTCAGGATCGTTGTCGTCGGATTCGGGCCGCCGGAGATTTGAATGCTCCCACTCGCCGCGCCGACCGAGGATGGCGTAAAGACTACGCAGAACTGCGCCGTTCCGCCTGCCGGAATGACGGCACTCGTCATTGGCGGTTCCAGAGAATAACCAGAGCCGGTTGGAGCCGTTGCCGTGTAAGTCGTCGCAATGTCGCCGCAATTCGTTACCGTGATGCAATTCGTATCCGAAGCGCCAACCATGGTCATCGAATCCATGCCGAAGCTGATCATCGCATCAGCCGAGACGCAGGCCTGAACGCCAACGCCTTGCAGGATGATCGTATCGGCGACCGATTTCTCGGAAGTCGAGCCGGTAAGGAACAGCGTATCGTACTGGCTTCCTCGGGCTGACGCCTGATAGCAAATCGTTACGATCTGCATTCCGCCTGCCGCAAGCGCGACTGGCGGTGTAGCGCCGGTGATCGTGAATGCGGACGAATTCGGGCCGGTGATCTTCACGCCGGTGAGCGTAAGTTGCGATTGGCCGAAATTCTCAAGCGTGTCGGTGATGCAATTGGTCTTCCCAACTTCCGCGGTATCCGAAATGGAACCTGCCAGGCCAAGTTCACCATAAGGAACGCCAATACCCGTCACACTAACATCGAATTCACCCGTGTCGCGGCTCGGCTTCTTGAAGGTTCGCGGAATATTCGTAAAGATGCGGAGGGTCGCCAGTCGCGTCCCAAATTTCAGCGGCTTGAAGCAGACATCGACGAATTTCGTCGCTCCGCCGGGAAGGATGGTCGTGTCCGTCCCGGTAAGCGGGTAATAGGTGAAGTCGTAGTCGCCATAGGTGACGAGCTGCTTCAGGATTTGCAGCGTATCGGTTCCCGTATTCGTAAGCTGAACCGTTTGGCAGACGGAATCGCCAATTGCCACGGAATCGAACATCACGGTATTGCCCGAGCCGGGGGCCGGAACCGTAATGACCAAGTGCGGCAACGTTCCTATGCCATAGAGCGGAATGGTATCCTGCGGGATATTCGCCGCATCGGTACTAATGACAACTTTGGCGTCGGGCCGGCCTTCGAGACGCGGCGCGAAACGGACGCCGACTGAATCCATCCCGTCGGGAGGGATCGGAGCCGTCGGGACTGAGGTGATAAAATAATCGGCCGCATTGAGGCCGATCGTATAAGCGCTGTTGAATTGAAGCGGATACGTCCCGCTATTGGTGAAGTGGATATATTGCGTGGCCGAAGTATCGCTTAGCATCACGAAGATTCGGCGGAACAACTCAGTGGTTTGATAGGAAATAACCGGAGCCAGCCCGTTGCCGGATAAATTAACCACTTGCGTTCCCGAATCCTTGCCATCGGTCACGAGCGTGAACACGCCGGAGTAGCCGGACGAAGAATTCGGATGGAACGCGAAAGTATATTGCACCGAATTGTTCGGTTGGATCGTCGTGCCGGCTCCCGGACCGCTCACGAGCTGAAAATTGGGGGTGCCCGTAAGGCTGTAACTCGTGATGTGAAGCGGCGAAGTACCAACGCTCGTAGCTGTCACGGTCAGGGTGTCCGACAAACCCGCCGGAAGCGCGCCAAAATTGAGCGACTTCGGCTGAAGCGAAAGCTGGGCCGGAGGAACCGGCGAAAATTGATAATCGGTCGAGGGTGAGGTTGAGACGTTTGATTGCTCCGTAAGCGATATGAAAGAGGGAGAGGTGTAGCCATTCAAGCCAACGGAACCCCAATAATAAGAGCCGCAGTCACCACCGATCGTTGTGCCATGCGTTTGATAAATGAATTGGATCACGCCCGTTTCAAAAATTTTGATTTGAACCGAGCACCCGGCTGCAGACCCGCCCTGATCCCGAGGAGCGCAGGCGCTATGAACGTGGTTCATCTGCATCGTATAGACGCGGTTCGGCGCTACGCCGGTTACTTGTGTCCAGATGCCGTTATCCGACCAAAATCGGCCGCCGATACCTGTTCTTGTGCCGGCAAACAGACACAGAAGGGCCGGATAACTGCCATTGCCGAGACCGCCGGCTGAAATGTTATTAGCGGTGTAGGCCGTACCGATGCTGATCGCTGCACCGCTTATATAAAGTGTTGTTCCTTGTGCGACGGTCGTGTTGTCATAATTGAACGCGAACGGCATCGTCGTAGTCGTATTGGAGCGATACGGCAGGACGCCAGAGTAGCCGGTGATGTCGCCGTTGAAGATATTAGTCCCCGTGCCCGAGATGTCCGTCCACGTGAGGGTGGGCGTCGTTACGATGTATTTATCTAATCGCTGCGCGAGGGCGTCTTGCGTGATCGCACCAAACGCTGCGAGGCCAAGAAGGAGAAAGCCAGGAAGAAGTATGTTTCGATTTTTCATCGTTTTAACCTTAAATATTAGGATGGTAGCATCCAACCGATTTTTGGGCCAGTCGAGGCAGAGCTGTCAAAAATTAGCCATACTAAGCCGACATGCCATCGTACAAATATACGACATTTTTTGCCCCATGCAAGAAAAAGCAAAAATTCTACGCGCCCCTGGCAATGCTGCCGTGACGCCTCGTATGGTCGGGACAGGAAATCGTCGAACGGATTCGAACGGAAGGGAAACACGGGGAGTTTACGAAAAATTAATTAGCCGTTCACTCAGCTCATCATTACACCATGAAAATTTCAATCGCATTCGGTGCTTTCCTTACGATTTTGTTCGGTTTCACCGGGGTTTATGCCCAACAGAATGTCGGGCCGCTCATGCTCGATCCCGGCTTCGCCACGGGCGGCAAATCCGAGGTTAGCTTCGAGGGCCAGCAAGATACGCTCACGTGTTTCGTTTCGTACAAAGGCGCGGCGCGGACAATCGCCGCCGGAAAGATCGCGACCGGCTCGGCATCGGAGGTGCATTTGGGAATCGTTTCGTACGACACCGGTGGTAACTTCACGAGCGGGTTTGGAACGAACGGGCGCGCCGATCTTAGCTGGACGGGCTACGATTATCCGGAGCAAATCGTTTTGCTCAACGATGGTAGCATCCTCGCGGCCGGGTCCAGCCACACACAGGTTGGCTATATGGTACCGGCGATGTTTCGAATCAAGGCCGATGGCACCCCGGATTCGAGCTTTGGCATGGTGGGGCGGCTTGCACTGCCGCAATCGGCGCCGCCGAGCGGCAATGGTTCCCTAACCCAGGTCGATACGGCGCTAAATGGCGATGGCTCGCTTAAGTCCGTTACGGTTTTGGGAACCAGCACCGACGCCGGGCAGACCGGAATTTATGCGTGCCGGCTGACAGGGAGTCTCACGCTCGATCCCACCTTCGGAACGCAGGGCAAAGCCTGGGTGGCGGTCAGGATGAATTCGGCTTCTGGCGCGATGCTGGCCGATGGGAGCATTCTCTTTGCCATTGCGGACACGCAAGACAAGATCGAGCTCCTGCGGCTTCGTGCAAACGGCTTGCTCGATTCTTCGTTTGGCGAGAACGGGATACTCGCGACAAATATTACGGTCAATCCCGAGCTCCTGGAGGCCATGCCCCAATTTGGAAATTTGTTCCTTGTGCTTACCACCCTCGATCCCTCCGCGTTTCCCTTCACGCTGATCCGATTCAATCTCGATGGCTCCATCGACACCACGTTCGGTGCCCACGGTTTTGCCAGCGATTCCGCTACGCTTCAAATGACGGCAAGCGCCTTCAACTTCTCTAACAACGAAAGCATTTTGGTTTGCGGCTCCGCGCCGGAGCCGAAACCCGGCGGTGGCCTGCAAGCCACCGCCGTTGCAACGAAATTTCTGCCAACGGGAGTGCTCGATCCGACGTTCGGATCGCTCGGGGTGGCCATCGTCGATCCGGATAGCGGCCAGCGCCCGAACGAAGCGATAGGGTTCAGTCCGATCGGTCACGATCCCACCGGTCAGTCGCAGCTTGGGCGGTATATGGTGTTTGGCAATCCATTCTTCACCGCGCGTTTTGTTTCCGTGCCGCAAAGTGGCGTTGCCGCCACAGCTAAAGCGGGCGAAGAGGGAATCGAGGTTGTGCCGGATCCCGTGGTGAGCGGAAGCACTTCGGCGCGCGTTATTATCGGCGGGGAGTATCCGGATGTGCGCCTCGAAATTTACGATGCGGCCTCGCGGCTCATTGAAACGGAATACCCGGGCGAATTCAGTTCCAGCCCCTCGCTTCCCGTTTCCCTTCCGGCGGCGCCGGGAATCTATCAGATTCGCGTTACTTCCCGAGGGAATGTTATTGGGAATGCCAAGGTAGCCGTCGTTCGATAGCGCGGCCCACAAAACAAATGTGGCTCCGGAAATATATTCCCGGAGCCACACAAAAAGAGATTATTATTTTGTCGTCCTACTTAATCAAGCTCATCTGCCGCGTGAGCCGAACGTCCCCGCTCGAAAGCTGGTAGAAGTAGGTCCCGCTCGGAAGGCCCTTCGCATTTAGGGTAATCATTTGGCTGCCCCCGGCAAGTTGGCCCTCGAAGGCAGTCTTTACGAATGCGCCCGTCGCATCGATGAGATCGATTCGCACCGGGGCTTGATAGGGAAGGGTTACCATCAGATCCGCGGAACCGGTCGTCGGATTCGGATAGCTCGCCCCTAAGGAGAAGCCATCCTGCTCGGTTCGCATCGTTACGCCAGCGGAGGAGCCAATGGCCGTTGCCGAATAGCTGAAGTTCTGCACCGGAGTTGGTGAGGAACTCGGGAATGTGAGCGTCATGGATTCGGTCCCGTTCTGCGATGCGCAGAATTGGATCATGACCGTCGCCGTTCCGCCGTTGGCCGGAATCAGAGCCGGTGTCGGGCCGCCTACGATGGTGAAGTCCGAAGCATTCGTTCCGCCGATCGATCCCGTTCCGGGCGTCCAATCGACATTGCCGGTATCCGTGATCGTAACCGCGAACGTATCGCAGGATCCGATCGCGACTGGCTTCGTATCCGTGCCGGAACCGACGGCGAGCACGCCAGCGCCTACGCCGTTCAGGATCGTTGTCGTCGGATTCGGGCCGCCGGAGATTTGAATGCTCCCGCTTGCCGCGCCGACCGAGGATGGCGTAAAGACTACGCAGAACTGCGCCGTTCCGCCAGCCGGAATGACGGCACTCGTCATCGGCGGTTCCAGAGAATAACCAGAGCCGGTCGGAGCCGTTGCCGTGTAGGTTGTGGCGATATCTCCGCAATTAGTTACCGTGATGCAATTCGTATCCGAAGCTCCAGACCATGGTCATCGAATCCATGCCGAAGCTGATCATCGCATCAGCCGAGACGCAGGCCTGAACGCCAACCCCTTGCAGGACGATCGTATCGGCGACCGATTTCTCGGAAGTAGAGCCGGTAAGGAATAACGTATCGTACTGGGTGCCTCGGGCTGACGCCTGATAGCAAATCGTTACGATCTGCATTCCGCCTGCCGCAAGCCCAACGGGCGGCGTAGCGCCGGTAATCGTGAAGGCGCTCGAATTCGGGCCGGTGATCTTCTCGCCGGTCAGCGTCAATTGCGACTGGCCGAAATTCTCCAGTGTATCGGTGATGCAATTGGTTTTCCCAACTTCGGCGGTATCCGAAATGGAACCTGCCAGGCCAAGCTCACCATAAGGAACGCCAATACCCGTCACGTTAACATCGAACTCGCTGGTGTCGAGGCGAGGTTTGTCGAACGTTCGGGGTATGTTCGTGAAGATGCGAATGGTTGCCAATCGCGTCCCAAATTTCAGCGGCTTGAAGCAAACATCGGCGAATTTCGTCGCTCCGCCGGGAAGGATGGTCGTATCCGTGCCGGTGAGCGGGTAATAGGTGAAGTCGTAATCGCCATAGGTGACGAGCTGCTTCAGGATTTGCAGAGTGTCCGTGCCGGTATTCGTAAGCTGAATCGTCTGGCAAACGGAATCGCCGATTGCCACCGAATCGAACATCACGGTATTGCCCGAGCCGGGCGCGGGAACCGTAATCACGAGGTGCGGCAGCGAGCCAATACCGTAGAGTGGGATGGTATCGAGCGGAGTATTGACCGCATCGGTACTGATTACAACTTTTGCATCGGGCCGGCCTTCGATGGTCGGAGTGAATCGGATCCCGATAGAATCGGTCGCGTCCGGAGGAAGCGGATTCTGCGGCATGCGCGAAACGTAGTAACTGCTTGCATCCAGACCGATGATAGAAATGCTGTTGAAGTGGAGCGGGCCGCCACCATCCAACGTAACCGGGACTTCCAGTTCCGCGGAAGTATCGCCAAGCATGGTGATTACACGGCGAAAGAGTTCCGTGACGCCATAAGAAACATCCGGCACCGCGCCGAATCCTGTGAAGTTCACGGACTGCGTGCCGGAATCGGAGCCATCAGTCACGAGGGTAAAGCTTCCGCTGAGCGCGCCGCCCGCAAGCGGGAGGAACTGGAAGCAAAAATTTGCCGAAGCGCCGGGCATAATGCTATCGCCGGCATGAGGGCCGCTTATCAGCGAGAAGGAAGACGATCCGGAAAAATAGTAACCGTTGATGTGCAGGGGCGCCACGCCGAGACTGTATGCGCTTACGCAGAGCGTATCCGGCGAATTCGGAGTCGCCGCGCCGAAATTGAGTGCCTTCGGAAGAAGTGAAAGATCTCCCGGCGGGTGGCTGAACGCGGTGATTTCCACGTTATCGATCGCGAAGTCAGAGCAACCCCAATCGGGACTCTCTGTAAAGTTTATCTTCATGGAGGAGGTTCGATCAGAAGCCGGAATCAAGATGTGGTAGTGCTTGAAGTAGGACGAGGCCGTAGATGTAATGTAGTACGTACCGTCCGACGGGTTGTCGTACGTGTTGAGTGAGGCCTGTGTCCCACTCTGAAGAATGTCTGAGTTAGCTTTCATCTCGTACGTGTCATCCCCATAGCCGTCGGCGTCGTAGGCGTCGTACTCCCAGTAGAAATCGTAATCGACCCAAACAGAGTCGGTAGCTCCCTTGTAGGCACTGGCATCAACCGAAGGTGTCGAAAGAGGCCCGGTTCCATACCCCCAAACGTCGCAGTACGCTGCGCCATTGGTTCCATCGGCGCCATAGCTTGTCCAATAAAAGCCACCCCCGTTAGTCCATCCGCTGGGCGGAAACGCTGAAGACGAAAAGTCCTCGGTGTTCATTAGCGTCACGGTTTGCGCCGAGACGCGCGGGGTAAGAAGGGTGAAAAGAAGACCCAGCATCAGGAACCCTGAGCTGAGTTTCAGAAAACGGTTCAAAGTATTCATAAGCAAAAGATTGAAAAATTATCGATTCGTGATTCGCGAGGAGCAACGGTCCTGACAACGAGGACACTTTTGAACGACCGAAAGTTACATCCCGTTCACGGGAAATTTTGCTTAAATCTCTCTCATTTCGGCATGTGGTTTGCTGTATGAACCTGCTCTTCACCGGGGAAGAACTACTCCCGGCCTTTTCTTCGCAGAAACTGGATTTTTTTATATCATATTAAGGGAAGAATCACCATGCAATTTCTCAAGACTTTTACATCGCCTCATCAACCGGAACCATCGCGGGAATCCACCAGGCTCCTCGCGATTCTAGCGACGCTGTTCTTCACGCTTACGGTCGCCGGTTGTTCGAAGCAAACCCAAACCGGGAACGTCGCCGACACGACGGCCGCCGCTACACCACCTCCTCCCGCCTCTGTCACGCCCGCACCGCTCACGGATGGGAACATTCTTGCGATACTCCGTGAAACCGATTCGGCGGAGATTATGCTGGGCAAGCTCGCGGCATCGAAAACGAAAAATGCGGCGGTGAAAGGCTTTGCCGACATGATGATTCACGATCACAGCCGGCTCCTAAAAGGCGATGACGATCTGGCGATGAAGCTGAAGTTGACGCCCGCACCACCTGCGAACGATTCCATTCCCGAGCATGTGACGGCCATGATAAGTTCCCTGAACGCTGCCTCGCCGGAATCCTTCAACACCATGTATATCGATGGTGCGGTCATGGGCCATACCAATGCGCTGGCCGCCGTAAAGGGCTTCGAAACGACGGCGACGGCTCCGGAACTTAAAGATGCGCTCAAATCGGCCGAGCCGATCATCGCGCACCATCTCGCTCGTGCCAAAGCCATTCAGGCCGAGCTGAACAAGCCAAAGCCGATTGCGATGGAGAAAAAGAACCGGTAGGGTGCAAACTAGGAATTAGGAATTAGGAATTAGGAATTTCTGGCTGCGTCAGTCTGATCGTCATTGCGAGTTGCGCGAATCGACTGAAAGGAGATTCGTTCAACGAAGCAATCTCCGCCCCAAGCGCGGAGATTGCTTTGCTTCGTGCCTCGCAACCAGAATTGTTCCGCTTCGCTTCACAATTCTTCCTCGCAATGACATCATGGGACTTATTCAGAGTTTCGTTAAGGATAAGGGTTGAGGAAATCCACGGCGGATTGAATCGTCATTTCTAATTTCTAATTTCTAATTTCTAATTTCTAATTTCTAATTTCTAATTCCTAATTCCTAATTCCTAATTCCTAATTCCTAATTCCTATTTCGAACGTCGCGGAAGCTGCGGGAGTTGTGCATCGTGATGGACCGGCACGAGATCACGGCGTTAATCAAGCAAAAAGCGCTCGAAATCGGCTTTACGAAGGCGGGCGTTACTTCAGCGGAGCCTTTCGATGAAGCCGCCGGCCGCTTTTCTGCTTGGGTTGCCGGTGGCGCGCACGGCCTCATGAAATGGATGGAGCGCGACCACGAAAAGCGCCGGGATGTCCGTAATATTCTGCCGGGAGCGAAAAGCATTTTATCGCTGGCTCTTAATTATTATTCGGCACGGGATGCGATGGACGTGCGTGCCATAAAAATTTCGCGCTATGCTTGGGGAACCGATTATCATGAGGTGATTCCGCCAATGCTGAAGCGATTATTGGAAGAAATCAAAAAGATCGTTCCCGGCGCGGAAGGAAGATATTATTCGGATACCGGGCCGCTTCTGGAAAAAGCGATTGCCGAGCGGGCTGGCGTAGGATGGGCCGGAAAACACACGAACGTGATTACGCGCGAAGTTGGCTCGTGGGTTTTTCTCGCCGAGCTTATCCTGAATATTGATCTGGAACCCGATCTGCCCGCCGAAGATATGTGCGGAAGCTGCACGCGCTGTATCGAAGCCTGCCCGACGGAAGCGATTACACCATATCAGATCGACGCCACTCGCTGCATCGCTTATCTGACCATCGAATTAAAGCCGGAGCACGAAATTCCGCCGGAACTCGCCAGCAAATTGGATGGCTGGGTTTATGGCTGCGATATTTGCCAGGAAGTCTGCCCCTGGAACCGCTTCGAGGAACCGACAACGGTTCCGGAATTCGCACCGCGTGAAGAAATTGTTTCGCTCACGCCGGACGCCATCGAAACGATGGCACAAGAGGAGTACGCGAAGCGTTTCCATAAATCGCCGATGAAGCGCGCGAAGCTCGCCGGGCTGAAACGAAACATCGCCGCCTTAAAAATTAGGAATTAGGAATTAGGAATTAGGAATCAGGAATCAGGAATCAGGAATTAGGAATCAGGAATTAGGAATTAGGAATCAGGAATGAAACACACAACTCATCTCAAACGCCACGAAGTCCATCCGGTCATTATTATTGGTTCCGGGCCGGCGGGGTTTACGGCCGCACTTTATACCGCGCGCGCCAACCTCAAGCCGATTATTTTCGAAGGCGATCAGCCCGGCGGGCAGCTCACCATCACGACGGAGGTCGAGAACTATCCCGGATTCGAGAATGGAATTCAGGGGCCGGAGATGATGGAAGTATTTCGCCGGCAGGCGCTGCGCTTTGGCGCCGTAAGCAAGTTCGAGACGATTACCGCCGTCGATTTTTCGAAGCGGCCGTTCAAGCTTCACGCCGGCGATAAAATTTATTACGCCGATTCCGTGATCGTCTCCACCGGCGCGCGAGCGAAGCTGCTCAATATTCCATCGGAAGAGCTTTATATGGGCTACGGTGTGAGTGCGTGTGCCACGTGCGATGGATTCTTTTTTAAGAATCAGGACGTGTTGGTCGTGGGCGGCGGCGATACGGCGATGGAGGAATCGAATTACCTCACACATTTTTGCAAATCGGTAACGCTGGTTCACCGTCGCGATGAGTTCCGTGCTTCGCAGATCATGCTCAAGCGCGCGCAGGAAAATCCGAAGATTCTTTGGCGGACGAACCAGGAAATTATCGAAGTCTTAGGCTCGGTCAATGACCGGGGACATAAAATAGTTACGGGCGCCATTTTGCGAAATATCCCGACCGGCAGAACCGAAACAGTGGAGACGAATGGAATTTTTGTCGCCATCGGCCACTCGCCGAACACGGAACTGTTCCGCGGCCTCCTCGACATGAACAATCACGGCTACCTCGAAACCATGGGCAAGACCTCGTTTACAAACATTCCCGGCGTTTTTGCCTGTGGCGATTGCCAGGATCACGTCTATCGCCAGGCCGTGACCGCCGCGGGAACCGGATGCGTGGCCGCTATCGACGCCGAACGCTGGCTCGACGCCAACCCCATGCTCTACGGCTACGAAGCGTCGAACGATGTGACGGATATTATTATGGAAGAAGAGATTCCGCAGGGGTAGCGCCTTACAGGCGAGGTCCCCAAAAACCGAACGGATCTCCGTGAGCCGTGGTTGTATGCTGTAGAGAACAATCTAACTCCACTGGAAGCAACCGAGAAAGAACTGCGTTATTACGTCACACCCGAAGGCGCCAAGCCATATCGGAAGTGGCGCACTTCGCTTACGCGGGACACGGGCCGTTTGGTTGACTTGCGGCTTCGGCGCGTGCTTCGCGGAAACTTCGGAGATGTAAAGCCGGAAGGCGAAGGCGTTTCGGAGCTTCAATTTCACGAAGGAAAAGGGCTTCGAATCTATTTCGGGCAGGACGGGAAAAAACTCATTATCCTGCTTGCGGGCGGGGACAAATCAACTCAGGAAAAGGACATACAACGTGCAAAAGAATACTGGAAAGACTACAAACAACGGTCACGTAAAGGTCACCGGCCACAAACAGAAAAATGGACAGATTCCGCCGAGTGAGCCATGGGAGCCATTATTCCTCGAAGGACTCAAAGACCCCGAAGAAGCTCGTTCCTATCTTAACTACTGCCTTCGGGAAGGGGAACTTCCCGATGTGCTCGATGCCCTTCAAAGCATTGCAAAAGCTCAGGGCGGCCTCACGAAGCTTGCACGCGAAACCGGCCTCTCCCGTGTGAATCTTTACAGCGCGTTATCGGAAACCGGTAATCCACGCTTCAACAGCATTTCGAAAGTGCTCCGCTCATTAGGCATGCAGGTGACCGTCGAGGCACGGAGAAGCGATCCTCCCCGCGCAAAACGAATCCCCCGAGGCGGGCTCATTCGAAGCGAACGAACGTCTGCGATAACGAACCGGCAAACGACGTGACGGATATTATTATGGAAGAAGAGATTCCGCATCTCGAAAAACAAAAGTCCCCGGCCGCTGGTTAGACTGGTTCAATATTGTCGTCATGCCGAATCCAATATTATCGCTCGAGAGCGTAACAAAAAGCTATGGCCGCACTCAGGCGGTTAAAGCTATATCGCTGGACATTCCACAAGGAAGCATCTATGGATTGCTGGGGCCAAATGGCGCCGGTAAAACGTCCACCATCCGAATGATCACCGGCATCACCTTGCCGGATAGCGGCTCAATTCAAATTTTCGGAGAGCCGCAGCGCGAAGAGCATCAAAACCGTATCGGCTATATGCCCGAAGAGCGCGGGCTTTATAAGAAGCTCACCGTCCGCGAACAACTCGAATACTTAGGTTCGCTAAAAGGGATGGATTCCGCCGGGCTGAAAAAATCCATCGAGTACTGGCTTGGCCGCTTCGAGATTCGTTCCTGGGAGAAGAAGAAAACTTCCGATCTCTCGAAGGGCATGCAGCAGAAAGTGCAATTTATTTTGACGCTCTTGCACGATCCCGATTTGCTTGTGCTCGATGAACCGCTCACGGGCCTCGATCCCGTCAACGCAGAATTAGTTAACGAAGTAATTCTCGAACTGAGGACGAAAGGCAAGACGATTATTCTTTCCACGCACCGGATGGAACAAGTCGAGCAACTATGCGATGAAATTGCACTGATGAACGAAGGCGCGATTGTGCTGGCAGGGAAAGTTCGCGAGTTGAAAGCCCGTTCCGGTCGCACGCTCGTCTCTATGCGATTCTCGGGCGACGCCGGCTTCCTGAAAACATTTGGAGAAGCGCGCTTCAAGATTCTGGAGAACACCCCCAACGAAGTGCTGATCGAACTGAACTCTAGCGAACGTCCGAGCGAGCTACTGCAACAGGTCGCGCCGTACCTCGATATTCAAAAATGGGAAATCGTCGAGCCGCCGATCAAGGAACTGTTCCTCGAAGCGATAGGCAAACAATCGGAAAGCGGCGTCTCCGCATAATAATTTAGCCCCATGAATAAAACGCTAATTGTTGCTCGTCACGAATTCTTGT
This sequence comes from uncultured Bacteroidota bacterium, assembly GCA_963702215.1. GTDB lineage: Bacteria > Bacteroidota > Ignavibacteria > Palsa-1295 > Palsa-1295 > PALSA-1295. Next base: position 1,507,209 of record OY969726.1, on the reverse strand, counting down.
TGAAGGTGCGCTCACGGGCATTTAAAATCATGACCTTTGCCGGCCCGCTTTTGCTCGCCGCAATGATCGCTCTGCCTGCCTATTTCGCCGCGACGAATTTGGGCGATGTACGAAATGTTGCGATTGTTGATAGCACGGGCATACTTGCCGCTCCGATGATCGAGGCCTCGAAAACTACTGCGACGGACTTCCTCTCGAAACAGGTAGAAACCAAGGTCACGCTTTCGAACGCAACGCCCGGCCAGCATGTGATGGATTCGCTCGCGAAACTCGTCGAAAGTAAATCGCTCACGGGATACATGGTGATTCCGGCCAATGCCATTCGCGATAGCGCCTCGACGGCAACTATCAAGCTACACAACCCAAGTGATTTTACAACGATATCCTTCCTGAAGGAATCCTATCGCGATGCCGTGCGCGACGCAAAACTTCGCGCGCGCGGTATCGATCCAGGCTTGGTGACTAACGTGGAATCCGGTGTGCATATCGAGACGGTGAAACTCGAGGCAGGCTCGGAAGAAAAAGACAGCGGCGATACGGGAATGATTATGGCGTTCGTCACGGCATTTCTGCTGTATCTCACGTTGGTGCTTTATGGCACGCAAATTATGAACAGCGTGATCGAAGAAAAATCGAGCCGCGTGATCGAAATTACAGCATCGAGCGTGCGGCCATTCCAGCTTTTGGTTGGCAAAGTGGTAGGCGTTGCCGGCGCGGCACTTATTCAGGTCGGCGTATGGGCGATCATGCTCGCCTTGCTGGTGACCGTCGGCCTCACGGCTGCAAGCGCCATGCTGGGTTCCGGGATTCTGCCTTCGATCTCTCCCTTTATGTTCCTGTATTTCGTTCTGTTCTTCGCGCTGGGATTTTTAATTTATGCCACGCTCTATGCGGCGGTAGGTTCGACGTCGGAATCGGCGAGCGGTGCGCAGCAAATCGCCATGCCGGTCGTGATGCTGCTCGTCATTCCATTCATCTTATTGCAGGGAATTATTCGGAATCCATCGAGCACGAAGAGCGTCATCCTTTCACTCGTCCCATTTTTCTCGCCAATATTAATGCTTGGCCGCATTTTCACCGAAACCCCACCATGGTGGCAAATCGCGCTCGCAGTCGTGCTCATGATCGGAACCTTTTTCGGCTGCCTGTGGGTCGCCGCGAGAATTTATCGCGTAGGCATTCTCATGTATGGCAAGAAATTCAAGTTGAGCGAGATCGCGAAGTGGGTAAGGTATTCGTAAATTATTCCAAACGGTATTATGACAATCTCGTACGATCCATCGGTGGATGCCCTGAGCATTATTTTCAAGGATACGACCGTTACGACAAGGCATATTGCCGAAGGCATTGCCATTGACTATGATGCAAATGGCTTGGTCGCTGGAATCGAAGTGTTAGACGCTCAAGAACGATTCGGCAACGTCATCACGCTCCGCCGTATAACGCTCGAAGGTGTGGGAACGCTTGCGAAAGCCGCATAAATATCAAACTCGACGAGATCGCGAAGTGGGTGTGCTATTCGCAAATTATCTCAACGGGGAACGAACCCAGAAATCCCTGCCTTTTTGATAGCATGGAAACAAAAACGAAATCTCCAGGAATGCGGAAGCGCAATCCGGCAGTGCGGAGGAAATCATCGCTTCGGAAATCAAATGGGAAATCACCGCTTAGGGTTGATACGCCCTTCGATCGAATCAAACACTTGCTGGGCTCCCTCGATGGGCCGGGCGATCTTTCGACCAACCCGAAGTATATGGAAAACTTTGGCAAGTGAGCCCTTATCTTATTTTCGACACTGGCCCTCTGATTGCAGCACTTGATCGCAACGACCCATTCCATGCGTGGGCATCGAATGAGTTGCGTAGTTCTTCGGCTGCATTCCTAACCTGCGAGGCAGTCCTGACGGAAGCTATTTTTCTGCTCTTAAGAGCGTCGCTGGACATTTCCGGGCTTCTCTCTTTCGTTGAGGAGGCTCCTCTGCTCTTTCCGTTTAGTTATATTCAGAATCGAGATGCCATTCGCAAACTTCTCACCCGTTACGTCGATGTGCCAATGTCCTTCGCGGATGCGTGTCTCGTCCAACTTTCGGAGCTGTATCCCGACGCGCCAATTCTTACGCTCAATTCAGACTTTCTTATCTATCGCCGAAATCGAAATGAGCCACTGCCGGTGCTATTGCCACCAGAGCGAGGATAAATTTGGATAAAGGATTCAAGTTTAACAAACTCGCGAAGGGGGTGCGCTATTCGTGAGCGCGATAGGCGGCATCGATTTCTGAACGCTCTCGAATCCATCCGGCGCGAATCATCCACTCTTCTCTGCCTCGCACATACTCCAAGAAATCTGGCGGCGGCTTGTCACGCTCCTTCTCGGCCCGTTCGCGGAGACGGGCGGAAGTTTCCTTTAGCGGGGGTAACCCAACCCCGGTCCGCCGAATATCGACATGCCCCGCATCTTCGATTGGGAACGGATTTAATTCGCCATTTGAATCCCAATCGAATTGAGTTCCATACCTTTGCATCTTGCCCGAAAAAACGAGCGTCCGGTCTTCGAGCATGGCAAGCTGGGGCGGCGTGCAACCAGCGGGATTCATTTTAAGCAACGCCAACACTTTGCGTTGAAGGCTTGGGAGCGAAATAGCGTGCTGGACTATCAACCAAGCATTCGCGCAGGCGGCCACGCCATCCTGGGCTTCATCCGGCCAGCCGAATTGGTCTATCAACACTTCAAGCGTCCGGCCATTCGCAGTATGCAACGCTTCCATCTCCGGATGATAGCCGCCGAAGAGTTCTCCCCGTTCAACGAGTTCGGCACGAACCGCTTCATCGCGCTGGACGAGCGCCTCAAGTTCCGCGAACCGCAAGCCCGGCATTATTTCCGCGTAAGAAGCATCGAAATCGTAAACGCTCCGAGCAGGAAGATCATATTCGTTCCCACGAGCGCAGTATAGCGATGATGGAGCGTGTCGAATTCGGATTTCGCCTGCACATATTCGGTCGTTTGCTTCGGATGATCGAAATCGCCGATCGTCGCGCGGAGCGTATCCATTCTTCCGGTGATGCGAATGGAATAGAACCACAACAGCACACCGGCAACGCAAAGGATCGCCAGTTCGGCGATGCGAAGCCCGCGCGCGCTGGTCCAATTTAAGATCAGAAGGATAATTGAGCACGCGATCGCTACCGCCCAACAGACCCATTCGATATTATTCATGCGTCCGAGGATGACGCCATTAATCGTTCCCGCCAGCGTTTTCGAGGGAGATTGCTGAAAGATCGGCCCGGCCACGGCATAGCCCAGCATAATCAGCGCGCCGAGCCACACGCCTAAGGCGAGGGATTTGAGGATGGAAAAAATCATCGTTCAGGAATATTCATCTTTGCGATCCATTACCTTCGTAATCCAAATGGCTTTCGATGAATCATCGATCTCGTAAATCACTCTGTAATCCCCGGTGCGAATTCTATATAGTTTTTGGAATCCCTTCAGTTTTTTTACACCTGGCGGCCGTGGATCTATCGCGAGCCGGTCGAGATGAGGCGCGATCTGTTGTTGAGCAAGGAGCGTGAGCTTTCGCCAATTCCGCACAGCCGCAGGAGTGAATTTAAGCTCGTACAATGTGCGAAGCTTCTTCCATTTCGGCTCTCAGCTCGCGCCACGGAACGCTCGGTTCCCTGGGCTCTCTTTCCGCTTCGATACCATCGAGAAAGTCCTGCCATTCCTCGCCCCACTCCGCGAGATCGACGAGCGCGGCAACGCGCGCGCCCGTATCATCAGTGACGTATTGAATTCCCTTCATCGAATTCGAAACGCAGATTTTTGCAAAGTGATTCGTACATCTTTTTCCCTCAGTTGTGTGTTTTTAAAGATCATAAATAATCACAAACCGAAGAAATTCTTAAACTCACGCTCAGTACCAAACGCTTTCTCAGCGAGAACGACAATTATCGCGCCGCAAGGGGCGCATTACTCGAAGAAGAGATCGAGTTGCGCCGCTGGACGGAATTTTTCATCGGTATGCCACGGAATTGCTTTTCGCTCCAGCCGATCCCGGACAGAATGAGCGCCACGTCGATAGCATCTGGCCTGTCTGGAACGTTTTCGATCTCACGCCGGAAAGGCGGGGGATGAATTGGTACCCGAAGCACCGATACGGGGAGGTGGTGGGGATTGAGATGCCGAGCTTAATGTAGTCACCCAAGCGGGAATCATGCGAGATTTCCTCTGTTCTCCAAATGGCATGAAAATCTGTTTCGCTATCTTATTCACACTTCTCGTTGGATGCAGCTCTCCAAATAACTCGTGCCCGCCTCCTTCTGGGTGGGTCGCAACCGTGGCACCCGGCGCTTTTGTCGGAACATGGACGCTCGGGAACTCCGCTACTCCTTGCACATGCAAGATTATAAACGCCGATACATTCCTGACGGGATCGGTTAGGAATGATTCTACTCGGGAAGTTTTATCCCTCATCCCCAACGGCCCTTTTGTGATTACCTGGGATGCGACCAGTCCCTGTGGATATATGTACCTCCATGACTTCAACGTAAGAGACAGCAGCAGCCTCTATGGTGATACAGATGAACACGGAGAATGCTGGCTATCAGCGAATGCAGATACGCTGAATTATACCACCGCGCGTGGAGACAGCCTTTTGTCCATCTCTGGCGTTCGAGAATAGCGCCGTAGTATCTCTCGGAATTCAAACCCATCCATCACTAAAAAGCAATCACATGGCGAAACTTCGAGGATTTGCTTCACGAAGCCCTCACGTCAGTCCGCGAGACCAGGCAACCTGAAACGAAGCAATTAAATTAATGTTAGGGCAGATGTATGAAACCAGTTCCTAAAACAAAAAATGCGGTGAAGGGCAGAACAGGGAAAAGCCAACGCCGAACGTACGCAAAGCCAAACAACTCCTTGCGAGATTTAATGGAACGCATGTCGGATGCTTGGGAACGCATCCCATCCGAAGAACGAGCACGGATCCCGGTCGATGGCGCGCTAAACGTGGATCATTACCTCTACGGCCACCCAAAGGTCAGCGAGTGAGAGAAGTCTTCGCAGACACCGCGTATTGGGTTGCGCTGCAATTCGAAAAGGATTCGCTCCGCCGTTTCGCAAAACACTGGACGCTAACCGAAGCCGATTCCGTGTTAATCGTAACGTCCGACCTTGTGCTTATCGAATTCCTCAATTTTGCAAGCGGAGTTGGAGCCAATACTCGTTTGGAAGTTGCCGAGATTTGGCAACGCACTCACTCCAACCAAGAAATCCTTGTAATTCCGGACACGGACCATCTTTTGCAAGCGGCAGTCCAACTTTTTAAACGCTCCGCCGACAAGGAATGGAGCCTTACAGATTGCGCTTCCATGCTGATCATGCGCGGGCGAGGTATATCGGAAGCCCTGACATCCGATCATCACCTCGAGCAGGCAGGATTCCAGCTCTTGATGCGAATCTAAACTTACCCTCCCTGCATCAGCACCTGCACCGCTTTCTCCAACTGTAAATCTCTTCCCTCAGCGATCGACTTCGGTGTGTTCTCGACTTCGTAATCGGGAACTAACTGCTGGCCTTCGAGGAAATGGCCGTGCATATCCACCACGCCGACTTCCGGAATGCCGAAATAGAGGGAATTATCCTGCAGCGTTTCCCACCACACGGCGGTCGCGGTTCCGGGAACCGGCATACCGACAATCTTGCCAATGCCGAGCGCGCGGTACGCGTCCGGAAAGAACGAGGCATCGCTGTAATTGCTTTCGCCGACGAGGATGACGGAGGGTTTCGTCCACCGGTCCGAAGGCTCGATGCCCAAGTCCTGCCCGCGCGGCGAGAAATGGACATATTCCTTGCCATTCAACATGGTGGCCAGTTCATCATGCAGCCAGCCACCGCCATTGAAGCGCGTATCGACGATCACCGCTTTTTTCGCATACTCCCGCCCGAATAGTTCCGAATAGACATGCCGGTAACTGGCATCGCCCATGGCGCGCACATCGACGTAGCCGACCGTTCCATGCGAGAGGCTATCGACTTCCAAGCGCCGCGTTTTTATCCAACGCTGATACAGCAGCTCGCCGAGTTCCCCCTGCGCAATCGGCCTTGTTGTTTCTTCCCAGGTGGAATCGTTCCGAGGGTTGTGAATCGAAATAAGCGTCGGAACGCCGGCTTTGCGATTGAGATAAATATTGAAATCTTCGGCCGGAGTGATCGTGTGATCGTCTATCGCCGTAATTATATCGCCGGCGCGGACTTTCGAGTTGGAAATATCGAGCGGCCCGCGCTCGATGACTTCGGCCACGCGAATGCCGTTGCCGGTATAGTGCCGGTCGATAAAAATTCCCAGCGACGCCGTTGCGTTCTCTTCGGGATTCGGAATGCGGTAGCCGGAGCCGGTGTGCGATACGTCGAGCTCACCCAACATTTCGCTCAGCATTTCAGCGAAGTCCTGGTTATTATTGATGTAGGGAAGGAACCGTGAATAATTGGTCTTGTAATAGTTCCATTCCACGCCATTCATGTTTTTGACATAGAGCTTTTCGAACATTTGACGCCAAACGTGCTCGAACATGGCGGCGCGCTCTGCCGGAGTGTTGATCTCCATCTCCGCGCTGTAACCAATATGCGTTTCGTGTCCGTTGGCGGTATCGATGCGTGTAATCGTGCCGTCGTTCAGAACATACAAATTCTTTCCCTCATGATCGAGAATCAGGTCTCCGCCCGGTTTGGGAAGATTTGCGAGAAGCTTGGTTTCGCCATCGCGGAAAATATGCACCCACAGCGCGCCGCCTTTGGGATAGCTTGCGAGATAGAACAGCCGGTCCGCGTTGGGCGAAAGGACGGCATCGGACATCCGCGAGGAATTAATCGTAAGGCGTGCAATGCGGTCATCGATATCTTTCAGATTGATCGTAATGGGTGGGATCGGCTTGATATTTCCGGAGGTATCTTCTTTCGAAAGTGTCGATCCCTCTTCGTTCTTCGCGGGAACGGACTTTCGTTTGGAGGTATCTTTCGATTCCAGTTCCTCGACCGCGAGTTCCTCCGGCGTTAATCGAAACTGGTCATACGCCGGCTGCGTGAAGAACATGCCGAACACATCGGATTGCCCGTAGTTATTGCCCTCCGTATGCAAGCCTTCCCGGTCGCTGAACCAATACATCATCTTGCCATCGCGCGACCAGGTTGGATGCGTATCGTCATAGCCGCTATTGGTGAGATTGTTGATCTTGGCCGTGCTGCCATCCGCCTCCGAGCCATCCGCGGCGAGCAGGCCCACTTCATTCGACCACCGATCGTGATCGTAAAATTGCACGAGGAACCATTTCCCATCCGGCGACCACTCGAACCACTGATCGCCGTCGGAGTAAGAATAATTGTGGGTAGAATCCATAATCATCCGAATCGTTCGAGTCTTTCGATCGATGACTTCGAGATTCGTGCGGTCTTCTAAAAACGCAACTTCCTTCCCGTCCGGCGAGTAATGCGGCTGGAACGATTCGTTCGATGTGGCAACGATCGGTTCTTCTTTTAGCGTCGTAGCCGCGTAGAAATACGGCTCATCTTTGTGTTCGATCGTCGTCTGGTAAATCTTCCAGGAATGTTCGCGCTCGCTCGCATAGATGAGCGAGCGGCCATTGGGACTGAAGCTTACGCTTCGCTCTTCGCCCGGCGTATTCGTGATCCGTTTCGTAGTTCCGTAATCCACCGAAGCAACGAAAATATCGCCGCGCACGACGAAGGCAAATTCTTTCCCATTCGGCGAGAGCGCAAATTCCGTCGCGCCTTTCGCGAGCGTCTCGAATTTCGTTCCGCTCGATTTCTCGGTGGGAATGATTTCGATTGACACTTTTTGAGGCGCGGTGGCACCTTCGGGCAGCGTATAAATCTCACCATTATAGCCGAAGGCCAGCGTTCCATTCTTCGCAATCGAAAGGAACCGCACGGGATTCTTATCGAAGGAAGTCACCTGCGTGTGCAGGGTGGTGTCATCCAGCGGGAACTTCCAAACATTGAATGACCCGCTTCGCTCACTCAAGTAGTAAACCGTTTTTTCATCCGGGCTCCAAACCGGGTTCCGGTCCTCGCCAATGAAGTGCGTGAGTTGGGTAAAGCTGCCGGTCGTGCGATCGTAGAGCCACACGTCGCGCGCGATGGAAGCTTTTTCATGCTTCCGCCACGGACTTTCATAGCCCTTTAAATCTTCGTACAGAAGTCGGTTCCCACTCGCATCCAATCTCGCATTGATGGCAGGTGTGGTCAGCACTTGCGCGGGCATTCCGCCACTCACGGAAACTTCGTATAACTGTGGCTGGGCGGGGGTGGGATACTGCGCATCCGAAACATCCGGCATCCGATCTGCGGCGAAAAGAACCGAATCGCCATTCGGCGTGAAGCAGGCGGGAACCTCACTCGCGGTATGAAATGTAAGCTGCTTCGGAATTCCGCCGGCGGCGGGAACGATAAAAACATCGAAGTTGCCATTGGCATCACTGGCGTAAGCGATCCATTTCCCATCGGGCGACCACACAGGATCAAAATCGTAGGGCACATCCGGCACGATGTCCGTAGCCCGCCCGCCACCAACTGGCACCGTGTAAATATCGCCCTGATATTCGAAGGCGATGGTAGTGCCATCCGGCGAGATGGCAGGATAACGCATCCAAAGCGGGTAATCGCTAACGGAGTCGGGCTGGAAGCACCGACCTACGCGCGTGGAACCAAAAAGAATAACGGCGAAAAATAAACCGAGATAAAAACGGCGCATTAAAAATTCCCTAAGAATTGACGAGGATGAAATGGCGATCAGCATTAGGAAGAGCGCCCAAACCGCTCTTTAACGACAGGAGCCTAAGACTTGTTACCGAATCGCAACCAGCGGCACGGTCTCTGCCTGCCCGTTCATGCGGACGACACACTCGTAAACCCCTTCGGGCAATCCTGCGGGTTTGCGCCAGGTAAAGCTATGCTCGCCCGCGCCAAGTTCGCCCGAAAAGAGATGCGCAACCTGGTTCCCAAAAATGTTTTCGATGGTGATTTCGGCTCGCTCGGATTCGGCGGTTGCGAAGCGAATGGTGGAAGAGGAGGTGAAGGGATTGGGGTAAGCGTCGATAGAGCTCGCTGCCTGCCTACTTGGCCTGACGGCACTAAGAGCGAGCAGTTCGGGGAGCGGGCAGTACCAGACACCAGCGCCATCGGTTCCCACAAAAAGTGTGTCGTCAATGTTCTGCAAGGACTTTAGGCCCAATGACAATGGTAAACCATGGTCAACTTCTTGCCAGGAACGACCAGTATCGCGCGTCATATAAAGGTTACCTGAAGTCATGGCGACGAGATAACCACCAATGACTGCGAAGCCAGTCGGGTAAGCGAAGGGTGCGTACACGCTATCAAGCAGCCGAGTATATGGGATATAGTGTCCGTATCCGCTATCAGGCAGCCACGTCGATCCGCCGTCTTTGGAGACACGCACAGGGGGAGATTCATAGTAGTTCCCGGCAATCATGCTGGCAAATAGGCTTCCGCCATAAAATGTTAGTGCCATGGGCAATTCGGAAGAATCGACTAAACTCCAGTTAAGCCCCTTATCCGTGCTCCGGAATAGCTCAGTTACCTCACCTACAGCGACATCAGCGTCAGCATACATGCCGATGTCCGACACAAGAAGGAGCCCGGCGCCGAAACGCGGGAGGCCGCTCTTACCGAGTGTCATCCAGTGAGCGCCATCGTCCGAAGTATGATACATACTATCGAAGGAGCTCAGATATAGATCGTTCCCAATCGTGACCATCCCCCCGCCCCCATCTGGGAGGCTGATTGAATCCCAGCTCGCGCCATCGTTTGTTGAAACGTAGTCATGGTCGGGATATTCGGTTGCTGAGAATAGCGCATCGTCGGTAGCCGCAAGTTGGACGACGGGTTGCTGAATTGGAAATTGCGGACTTAGGTCGGTCCACGTATTACCTTGATCACTCGTTACCGAAACACCATAGTTTGGTGCTGCAAAGAGCTTATCGTCGTGGAGGCACATTGCTCCCACTGACGTTCCGCAGAGGCCAGTATTTCTGCTCTTCCATGTGTGGCCACTATCGTCCGAAATAAATACTCCATACCCTGTTCCGGCGACAAGATGAGGCCCATTTGCTTCCAGAAAGCCGGCTTTGCCAAGGGAATCGCTCACGAGTTGCCAGGTCGCGCCGCTGTCGGTGGACTCGTAGATTCCTTGGCTAATCGAGAGAAATATGTTGCCAGCATGGACGCCAAAGGTTTCACGCTCGAATTGATTCATCGCTGCTGGCCATGTTATTTCAAAGTCTCCATTCCACGTTGTTCCAAAGTCCGTCGATCTGAACAAGAGGCCGTCTTGCCCGGGCTCATTGGCCGGGAAATCAAGAATCACAACGCTTCCGAGTGCAGCCACCGTTGGATATGCATTGTTGCTGATAAGGTTTAATAGTGAGCTATCAATTATGGTCCACGTCTTGCCGCTGTCGCCGGAACGCCATACCCCCAACCCGCTGACAGCGTAAACGTAATTTTCGCTTGAGGCAAAGGAAACCGCATTTATTCCGTTCACAAAGAGCCAACTATGTCCACTGTCGGTTGAACGATAAATGCCGTTGTCGCCCGTCGAACCCTTCCCACCGGAAGCCAACCAGACTGGACCGATGGAACCAAATACGCTGACAACAAGGCCGCTATCCACAGGGTGCCAATCCATACCGGACTCAGATAGCTCGAACACGTTGACTGCGTTCCCTTCGGTCTCGGCCAAAAAGTCTATACGGGATCCGAGGCGGTATCCCTGAAGAATGCGCGTGGGATCTGGCAGACCGTCATCGGTTGCGTGCCAGCTCACCCCGGCATTGGTGGATGTATAAATTCCGTAACTTGTTGCAGCACAAAATGTATCACCCACAACGACAAGGCTATTAATTTTGCCGCCTCCCGGCCCGCTCGTTTGCTTCCACTGCGCGAGCAGCACGCCTGGCGCTGCCGCGAGCGCGGCGAAGAGCGCGAGTGCGAGAAGCCGTTTCGCAATCATGATTCCTTGAAAGCGAGGCCATCTGCCAAAGGTGCCCTCGGGAACGGGCAATTTTGAGTACCCAAAAATTGAAATTTACGCAGTCATTGCGTTTAGGTTCCCTCGGTCCTGAAAGAGCCGGCCCTGAGCTTGCCGAAGGGACGGAGTACATCGCCCTCCGATCGGGTCGGGGGCAGGCTCTTCCCGGGCTAATAATTCCCAATCGTGATCCGAACCCAGGGTTCCGCTTCGCTGCACCCTGGGCTGCGGGTACTGCGCGCCTCCGGCACTTTATACCTCATCGCGCCTTTGCCCCACCCAAAAGCTTCACGCCGCCACGACGACCATCGTCCCGCCGATGGTGGGGCATTTGGGGTCGCTCGTCATCATGCCGCGGTGGCTCGCAACAATGAGTTAAAATGTCTCGCTGAGTGTTAGGAGAGAAGGATTGTGAACAAGCTTGAGCAAAACGAGCGAAAGTTCGATGAATGGGAAGATCTGCCGAATGGCGGGAGGCGCTATCATTTAGGAATCGAAGGCCGGCATGGATGGCACGCGGCTTACATCAAAGAAGTCGATGGGGATGAAGCGACGCTCACGTTCCGGCAGGAAATTTACAACGGCCAAAACGAGTTAGTAGAAGTGCATCAGAAGTACCCGGTTGACACGGGGCACCAAAAAGTTTGATCATGAGAATTACCAAGCGCGCGGCCGCAGAAAAAATTGCCGCTTATTTACATCACGAGATCACGCTTGCGCAACTCGTGGACTGGGCCGAAAATGCTATTATGGAAGGCGAATTCGAACCACTCGCCTCGCGCACGCTCGCGGATGCGCTTGGCAAAGTCGGTCTTGCGGACGTTCGTCCGTTTGGACTCACGTGGGAAGATTGCGAAGCCATTTTGCACGAACTTGGTTATGCCGCCCATGTTGATGTTGTTGCGGCGTAGTTAGTTCGCGCGCCTTCGCTCTTCCCAAAAGCTTCCCGCCGCCGCAACGTCATCCCGCCGATGATAGTCTATTTTCGGTGCCATTCTTATAGAATCATAGCTTTCTCGCCTTTTCAAAACCACCCCTCAAAAAAGCGGGTAAAAAGTTACCTCTTTTTAAAAAACGGCGAAAATGGAACGCAAAAGGCATAGTTCATGAAGCACAAACGCGCGCGCACTATAAAAAGTAGTTTTCTGGGATTTTTTTAAGGCCCGGGGAAAATGGGGAGATTTTTTGGCTTCGCTCGTAGTGACGGGCGAGTGGGGAAGATCGGAGAAGGAATCTGAAATATTCTGGATTTTCTGGGACCGGGCGTGTTGGCGGGTAATTTGCGCCCGAAAAATTGGATTTGGCGCAGCGCGGTAACAATTTAGTTAAATTTGTAACCAGACTGACGGCGTGCCGATCTCGATTGGCGCCAGAACCGAAGTAATTGTTCCACAACTTATTCAAATTATCCACAAACCATGAAACAGACACTGAGTTTTTTTGCGATCGCCGCGTTAGCGGTGACGATGTTCTCCTCCTGCGCGAAGCGGGGTGAAATGGCGGGAACTGCCACCGACTCCACGCAGATGGCAGCCACCAACATGATGGATTCCAACAAGGCCGCCACGAAGGCATTTTACGATAACGTGATGAATGCCCACGACACCGCGGCCTGCGATAAATATTGCTCGGCCGATTTCGTGGATCATAATCCGGCGCCAGGCCACAGCGGGAAAGGCATGGCCGATCTGAAAGCGCAATTGGGCAACTTGTTCGCCGCGTTCCCCGATGTGCATTTTGCGGTCGATAAAATTTCCGCCGATAACGATCTCGTTTGGGTGATGTACACGATGACGGGCACGATGAAGGGAAATATGGGACCCATGAAGGCGAGTAACAAGTCTATGAAAATCGGTGGCATGGATCTTATCCAGATTAAGGATGGCAAAGCCAACGAACGTTGGGGCTATGCAGACGACATGGCTATGATGACGCAGCTTGGCTTCATGCCCCCGCCGCCAGCCGGTGGTGCGATGCAAAAGAAGATGTAATTTGGTGATTGGTTTCGTACCTTTTAGAACCGCCCTTCGCTTTTGGGGGCGGTTTTTTAGTCCGGGCTTCGCCAAATCTTTGGAATTGAACCTTCCGCCCTCCGGTCGCGTAAAGAAGGCGAATGTACCTTTTGAATGTCTGGATCGACCTCATGCGCCACGAATTTCAGGCGCATGGCGGCACATTCTGGTGGATGGCCTGGAATGCGGTGCTGGCCGCAATTCCCGCGGCACTGGCGATGATCTTCTTCAAGCGCGAAGATCAGCCACGGCGTGGCCTCCGTAACGTGACGTTCGGCTTCGAACTGGCACTTATCCTTCTTTTCCTTCCCAACGCGCCCTATATCGCGACAGATCTGATCCACTTCCTCGAAACCGTCCGGATGACCGATATTTCGCTCTGGGAATTACTCTGGAAAATCTTCCCGCTCTATGCGACGTTCGTCCTTTTCGGGCTTACCTGCTATTCGTTTACGGTCGATCGTCTTCTCTTTGCGATTCGAATGCGGCTGGGCCGCGGGTGGGCATGGGCTGCGCTTATCGGCATTCCGCTCCTCTCGACGATTGGCATTTACTTGGGCCGCGTTGCGCGATACAATAGCTGGGATATTCTGACGAAGGTGCCGGGTATCATCCATTCGAGCCGGCAAGTGCTGGATCAAAATCGCGTAGTGAATGTGCTCTTCGCGATTTGGATCACGCTGATTCTTGTTCATCAGGTCTATCGCACGTTTCACGATGGAATTCTCCTGCGGATGCGGCTTGGCGAAAAGATGCCGGTGTAGCGCAAACCTCAGTTCGCGATTTGTGTCTCCAAAATCGCAAGCTGAAGTTTGCGGTGCATGGGGAATGGAAGACGTTCGAGCCCGGTTCCATAATTGATTCCCAATTCATCGAAACAGCATGGCATTCAGATATCGCCGCCGCATCAATATCCTTCCCGGAGTTCACCTGAACGTTAGCCGTTCCGGCATTAGCACCACGTTAGGTGTGCGCGGGGCAAGCATGACCTTTGGCAAGCGCGGGCGCTACATCAACACCGGCATCCCGGGAACCGGAATCTCGTGGCGTTCGCGAGTGGGCAGCACCCCGCGCGAAGACGCGGAAGCTGAGCCGAAACAGGAGGCAGAAGTGCCGGCCACTCAACCATACCACACGCACCACCTGCACTGGTGGAAAGTGGCGCTGTTTTTTGTGCTGCTGGTGGCCGTGTCGGCGACGAATTCCAAGCCATTTATCGGGCTGTTCTGGTTTGGCTATTTTGCGTATTGGTTCCTGCTTTTCGTTCGGTTAGTGGTGAGGAAAAGCAAGGAACGCGCGGAACTTGCCCATTAGGAATTTTCTGCTTCTCTCGCAACTTTGAACGCAAGCCTCGACACAAAAGCCTGGCTCTCTCTCATTGGCACCGAGATCGTGATCGGCCTGCTCCTTTTCGTTCCGGCTGGAACGATTAATTATTGGCAGGCATGGATTTTCCTCGCTGTGTTCTTCGGGGCGTCGGCCATCATTACGGGCTATCTGATGCGAAAAGATCCCGCGCTGCTCCAGCGGCGCATGGCGGGCGGCCCGACCGCCGAAAAGGAACCCGCGCAGAAAATCATCATGCTCTTTGCCTCGATCGGGTTTATCGGGCTGCTCGTGGTTCCCGCGCTCGATCGCCGCTTTGGATGGTCGCACGTGCCGCTCGTGCTCGAAATCATCGGCAATCTGCTCATTGCAATCGGTTTTTTGATTATCTTCTTCGTCTTTAAGGTGAATACCTTTACGGCTTCCACCATCGAAATTGCCGAGGGACAAAAAGTCATTTCCACCGGCCCCTACGCCATTGTTCGGCATCCCATGTATGCCGGCGGATTGCTTTATTGCCTCGGCATTCCGCTGGCGCTCGGTTCCTGGTGGGGCTTCGCCCCGTTTGGGATGATGCTTCCCGTCCTAATCTGGCGCCTCTTCGATGAAGAACACCTGCTCACGAAAAACCTGCCGGGCTATGCCGAGTATTGCGCGAAGGTAAAGTGGCGGCTGGTGCCGGGGGTGTTCTAAATCAATCCTTTATATGAAGAGCCTGAACTTTCGCTCGATTCGGATTCTCTCGATGTTCGCATTCGTGGGCTGGGCATTATGTGCCGCGATCATGGGTGTGGGAACGGCGATAACTTCCATGGAGATAACCCTCCACGTTCATGCGATTGCCGCGCCGATAATCTTCGGCTCGCTCGCGGCGATCTACTTCTCGCGCTTTAATCTTACTACGCCGCTGCAGACGGCCGTGTTCTTTACCGGCTTCATAATCGTTATGGACTTCGTGGTCGTTGCGATGCTCATTCTTCATACCACCGCGATGTTCGAAAGTTTTGAAGGAACCTGGCTGCCATTTGCCCTGATCTTCACTTCGACTTACCTCGTTGGTCTTTTTGGGCGATTTGGTAATACACCAGGGCATGCGTCCAATAATCCTGCTGATTAGCCGTCATAATCATAAATCATATTACCTTATGTGCTATCACCCATTTTACTTTCCGTGGTTTGGGATTTTCGTTCTCATCCTGATATTCCTGTTTATTTTTCGCCGTCCCTGGCACCGGCATTGGTGGCGCGGCGGGCCGTGGCAATCCGGGCCGTGGCAGGTGTGGGGAAATTCGCCGGAGGACATCCTCGCCGAGCGCTTCGCCAAAGGCGAGATCGACGAGAAGGAATATAATGAGCGGCTCGCGGTGTTGAAGAATCGGCGAAATTCGTAGCATCGCTGACCGATTCATTACGCCGACGCGTACTTATTCCGATAATCGACCGGCGATAAGCCGGTGATCTTTTTGAAAGTCGTGCGGAAGGCTTTGGTATCCGTGTAGCCGACATCGTACATCACTTCGGCGACCTGCTTGCGGTTGTGTTCGAGGCTTTTTTTCGCGGCCTCGATCTTCACACGCTGGAGATATTCGACGACGGTGTTCGAGGTCGCCTTTTTGAAGCGCCGTTCGAATGTGCGGCGTCCCATCGCAGAACGTTCGGCTAATTCTTCGACGGTGATCTTCTTCGCGAAATTCGATTCGATAAACGATTGTACTTCCTTGATCGGCTCATCCTCGTGATCTTTTTGCCCCCTGAACATGATGAAAGGCGATTGCGTATCGCGGTCGATTTCGATCTCATAAATTTTTGCGCAGGTGATTGCCACGTCGCGCCCGGCGTATTTCTCGATGAGATAGATAATTAAGTTCCAAAATGAATTCGCTCCGCCGCTCGAATAAATCCCGCGTTCGTCCGTAATTATTTTTTCGGAAATGAGATGCACATCGGGAAACATTTTACGAAAATCGTTCTGGGACAGCCAGTGCGTTGCGCATTTTTTGCCTTCGAGCAATCCGGTGGAAGCGAGCAAAAACGCCCCCACGCACAGGCTTGCCACTTCCGCGCCGTGCTTGTATTGAGCGACGATCCACGGAAAGAACTCACGATTGAGTTCGATCACTTCGTTCCAGTCGCCATTCACGGCTGGTATAATTACGAGATCGGCATCGTAAGGATCCTGTATCGTGAGATCGGGTCGGATGCTGATGAAACGGTCGTAAGTTTGTGGTTCGGGCGTTAGGCCAAAGAGCTTCAGTTCGAATAGTGGCGCTCGGCCCACTCCGGCCAGCACTTCATTGGCCCGGTTAAATCCGATGTAGGAGCCCTCGATGCAGCCAACGGAGGCTGCGCCTCGCGGAACAAGAATTGCTATTTTTTTCATACTTACAAAAATACGAAATAAATCTGTCGCAATCAACCCCTTAGAATGACGTTTTTGCGCCTCACTAGCCCTAACCTCTGCATCGTAATTTTGTAGCCCTTAATTCAATCAGTCATCGGAAAACAATCAAATGAATCAAAAACCAGAATTTCGCGATCGAGCCACCTTTCGAATCGTGGGCATTGAGCGCTACACCGAAAATGGCATACCTGCCATCCGGGAAGCCTGGACCGAATTTGCGAAGCGGTCGAGTGAGATCAAGCACGCCGTGAGTGATGTGGCGTATGGGATCGAGGATTACTCCCGAAATTTCGACATGAACAACGGCGGGTTCCCAAAGTATTATTACATGGCAGGCCTCGAAGTCGATTCGCTCGATGAGATTCCCGAAGGAATGACGGGGAAGGAAATTCCCGCGGCGCATTACGCAGTTTTCTCGTACAGCGGTTCGCTGGACAGCCTGCACGATTTCTTCGGCTACATCTACGCGGACTGGATGCCGCACTCCGGCTACTCGATGGATCTCAAGTTATCGCTGGATTTCGAATACTATCCTGAGCGCGTGATGGATGTGAATCAGGCGAAGCTCGAAATTTGGGTTCCGGTCATTAAAGAATGATTTGTAAACACACATTTAACAATAATCAAACACCACAACCATGCGAAAACTTGTCGTTTTATCGTTTATTACTTTGGATGGCGTCATGCAGGCGCCAGGAGGGCCGGATGAGGACCGTGATGGGGGCTTCGCCTACGGCGGCTGGAGCGCTCATTACTGGGATGATTTCTCTCATTCCATTATGCTCGAGCAGATGGACCACGATTTTGATCTTCTGCTCGGCCGCAAGACCTTCGAAATCTTTGCCGGCTATTGGCCAACACATGGTGGCAACCCCATCGGCGATAGCCTCAATAAAGCAACGAAGCACGTCGCAACGCGCAGCCCGCTCGCAATGGAGTGGGAGAAGTCGTTCCGCATCGAGGGCGATCTGGCCGAAGGTGTGCGGAAACTAAAAGCGGGAACTGGCCCGGAACTGCAGGTGCATGGCAGCGGCAATATGATTCAAACATTGCTAAAGAACGACTTGGTCGATGAGCTTTGGCTTAAGTTCCATCCGGTTACGCTCGGCAAAGGAAAAAGTTTGTTCGCAGAAGGGACTATACCCTCTGCGTTCGATCTCATCAAAAGTGCCGTCTCGCCGAAGGGCATCATCTTCGCTAATTACAAGCGGAATGGAGAGGTAAAAATGGGAACGATGGACGAATGAACAATTTTTCCACGTCCTAAGAGACATTTTTCTAACGAACTCAATCATAATCACTAGGAGAACAAAATGAATCCAGTAGTACACTTCGAAATGCCGGCACAGGACCGGAAACGCATGAGCAACTTTTATTCGAACGTCTTTGGCTGGCAAACCCAGCAGATGGGCGAAGACATGGGCAACTACATCACCGTGCAGACGGCGGAGAGCAACCCGAACGGCCGATCGAGCCAACCCGGAGCGATCAACGGCGGCTTTTACCAGCGGACGGACGATCCCACTTCGCACGCACCGTCCGTCGTCATCGGCGTTGAGAACATTCAAGATCATCTCAAGAAAATTACCGCCGCCGGAGGTAAAATACTTGGGGAACCAATGCCAATTCCGGGGGTGGGAACCTACGCATCGTTCCTCGATACCGAAGGGAACCGCGTCAGTTTATTGCAGCCATCGGAACAGTACACCAATCACAAATAGGGAGAACGACGATGCCTTCGTCATTCCTATCCTCGGTAAGAAGTTCGCGATTCCTGCATGGAATCGCGGCCTTCTACCTTTTTCTTGATCACATCGTCGCCTGGGTCGTCTCGGGCAACGAGTAGTCAAATTGTTCTTGTCAATCAAATTCATCCATTTCGCACATGCCAATACTCAACCCATACCTTAATTTCCCCGGCAATACCGAGGAAGCATTCAACTTCTACAAATCCATTTTCGGCGGCGAGTTCGTCATGCTCCAACGTTTCAGCGATATTCCCGGCGGCGGCGGAGTTCCAGCCGAGAACGCAAACGGCATCATGCACGTCTCGCTCAAGATCGGAAATAATACCCTCATGGGAACCGACGCGGTCGATTCCATGGGCCACTCGGTAAAGCCGGGGAACTACGCCTCCATGTCAATCGAGGCCGATAGCAAGGAGCAGGCAGATCACATATTTAACGGCCTTTCCAAAGGCGCATCCGACATCATGGCGATGAAAGATCAATTCTGGGGCGCCTATTGGGGAGCGCTCAAAGACAAATTCGGAATTCCGTGGATGGTCAATTATACCTACCCGAAGTAATAAGGAGGAACAATCATGGAGAAAATCCAAACATTCTTGTGGTTCGATAACAACGCGGAAGATGCCGCGAATTTCTACGCGTCAATTTTCAGGAATTCGAATATCGTCAGCCGCATGCCGGGAGCGAATGGCAAGCCGATGGGCGTGACCGTCTCGCTCGAAGGCCGGGAATTTATTCTCTTCAATGGCGGCCCTCCTTTTCGCGAAGATTGGAAGTTCACTGGCGCAACTTCCTTCTTCATCAACTGCGAAACGCAGGAGGAAGTCGATCATTATTGGAATAAGCTTTCCGAAGGCGGACATCAGGACCGCTGTGGCTGGCTCACCGATAAATTCGGCATCACATGGCAAGTGGTTCCCACAATCCTCGGCAAAGTCTTAGGCGATCCCGACCGTGAAAAAGCTGGCCGTGCGATGGACGCGATGATGAAAATGACCAAGCTCGAAATCGCGGGCTTGCAGAAGGCGTTCAACGGAGAATAATCATTATCACTCAAAGAAACAATCATGGCAACACCAAACCCAAGCATCACTTTTAACGGCAATGCCGAAGAGGCATTTAATTTCTACAAATCGATATTCGGTGGGGAGTTCACCAGCTTCATGCGCTGGAAGGATATGCCAGGCGGAAAAACTTCCGCGGAGGACGCCGAAAAAATCATGCATGCGTCGCTACCAATTGGAAAGAATAATGTCCTCATGGGCGAAGACATGCCCAGCGCGATGCGCTCGCAATTCACCGGCGGCAAGAATTTTATGATCTCCCTTGAATGCGAGAGCAAGGACGAAGCCGCGAATCTGTATCACGCGCTTCTGGCCGGCGGCGGAAAGGAAGATCCGATGATGCCGCTCCGCGAAGCATTCTGGGGAGCCTACTCCGGGTTCCTGACCGATAAATTCGGCATCCGGTGGAATGTGAACTATACGTACCCGAAAAAATAATCGCAAATAATTTCGAGCGAATGTCGAAATCACCGGATCCCATTCGTCGTAACTATGAAAGCGGAACAATGGACGATCTGCATGATCGGTCATGCTAAGCTCATTGAACCCAACAATTTACAAACACTAAACATTAGGAGATACGAACATGCGATTCATGGTAATAGTAAAAGCGTTCGAAGGAATCCGAATCGGGCGCGATGCCGCGCACCGAGGATTTGGTCGCGATGGGCAAATACAACGAAGAATTAGTCAAGGCGGGCGTGGTGCTGGCTATGGATGGACTGCAATTGAGCGCAAAAGGCGCGCGCGTGCGGTTCGATGGCAAGAAGCGCACGGTCATCGACGGGCCGTTCGCCGAGACGAAGGAACTCATCGCCGGGTATTGGGTCTGGCAGGTGAAGTCGCTCGATGAGGCGATCGAATGGCTCAAGCGTGCCCCGTTCGATGGAGGAACCGAAATCGAAATTCGTCAGGTCTTCGAGGTCGAAGATTTCGGCGATCAGGCGACGCCGGAAGTACTCGATAATGACAAACGTGTTCGCGAGCAATTAGCAGCTTATTCTAATTAACCGCACACGTGGCACTGGACATCCATCGCGCGATCGAGGCGGTTTGGCGGATCGAATCGGCGAAGCTGATCGCTGCGCTAACCCGCGTCGTGCGCGATGTCGGACTGGCGGAAGACCTCGCGCAGGATGCGCTCGTCATGGCACTCGAACGCTGGCCGGAGTCAGGCGTACCGGATAATCCCGGCGCCTGGCTCATGACCACGGCCAAGCATCGGGCCATCGATATGCTCCGCCGGAGCACGCGCTTTGCGAATATCCAGGAAGAGATCGCGCGGGAACTCGAAGCGGAATTTCATTCCTCGATAACGGCAATTGATAGAAATCTCGATGGGTATATCGAGGACGATCTCCTGCGGCTGATGCTTATCGCCTGCCATCCGGTGCTTTCGAAAGAAGCGCGTGTCGCGCTGACGCTCCGATTGCTGGGAGGGTTGACGACGGAAGAAATCGCCCGAGCATTTCTGGTTCCCGAATCGACGATTGCCCAGCGTATCGTCCGCGCAAAGCGAACGCTCGCGGAAGCGCGAGTTCCGTTCGAAGCGCCGCACGGCGCGGAACTAACTTTGCGTCTGTCATCCGTACTCGAAGTATTATATCTCATATTCAATGAAGGCTATTCGGCGACGACAGGCGATGGCATCCTGCGGCCAGCGCTGATCGACGAAGCGTTGCGGCTCGGCCGGATTCTGGCGGAACTCGTTCCATTGGAGCCGGAAGTACACGGTTTAGTCGCATTGATGGAGATTCAGGCATCGCGCTCGCATTCGCGAATTGGTCCGGCGGGCGAGCCGGTTTTGCTCAACGATCAGGACCGCACGCGATGGGATCAGCTTCTTATTCGGCGTGGACTTGCATCGCTTGCACGGGCAGAGTCGCTTGGCGCTCCGCTTGGATTTTACACATTGCAAGCGGAGATTGCGGCATGTCATGCGCGAGCGCGCACTGCTCACGACACAGACTGGCAGCGTATTGCGGCACTTTACGATGCGCTCGCAGAACTTGCACCGTCGCCCGTGATTGAACTCAATCGCGCGGTTGCAGTCGCGATGGCGTTCGGCCCAGCTGCGGGACTTGAAATTATGGACCGTCTGGCACTCAACCCATCGCTAAAGACTTACCATTGGCTGCCGCGCGCGCGCGGCGAGCTGCTGCACCGGCTCGGCCGATTCGAGGAAGCTTCCGCGGAGTTTCAACATGCAGCCTCACTCACCGGGAACGCTCGCGAACGAGCGCTTCTGTTGAACCGAGCCGAAAACATAGCACAAATGGGAGTCTGCTGAAAAAGTATGCGGAGATGTCATTCCCGCGAAAGCGGAAATCCTGAATTCGCGATTTTTCGCAAAATTTTCCGTTCGACTGAGACGGCTGGATTCCCGCTTTCGCGGGAATGACAAGACGTTATTCAGTGAACTCGAAGGATCTGAGATCGAGTACATAGCAGGAGAAATAGTTCCATGGAACAACCAACCATTTTTGAGCAATGGCGCGGCCTTGCTCCGCAATTGCGAAGCCTGTTGCGCATCGTCGCTGCGCTACTTTTCATGCAGTTCGGGACGATGAAGCTCTTCGGCTGGCCGATTGCGATGCCACCGCAAGCGGGGCCGCTCCATGTTTTTTCCGAGATTGGAATCGCGGGAATCCTCGAAGCTTTCGGCGGCACGCTGATACTTCTAGGATTATTCACGAGTCCCGTTGCTTTTATCCTATCGGGCGAAATGGCGGTCGCCTATTTTCAAGGACACGCGCCGCATGGCTTCTGGACGTTGGCAAACGGCGGTTCCGATGCCGTTTTCTATTGTTTCCTATGGCTTTATCTATCCGCGGCTGACCCGGGACCGTGGAGCGTTGATGCGTGGATTCGGCGAAAGAAACGAACGCACTCTCTCATGCGCCCGGGACAGGCGGTGTAATTCAGCACCTGTCAAATCCGCTGGGTAATGACTTGTTTCGGTCATTTTGCCAGGGTAAAGAATTGGGTCTTTTCGAACGTGTGGAGAATGAGCGTTCCGGCGCGGACGAGATCGACCAAAATCTTCGAAGCCCGCCGCCGGCTAATGTTGACGAGCTGTGCGAATTCCTCGACGGTAATTCGGTCACGCTTTTCAAGATATGCAAATAGCGTTTTTTCGTTATAGCCGATCGAAAGCTTGAGTGGCTTGCCCGCCGGGCTTTGTCCGCGCATCACGTTCATCATTTCGCGGCTCGCTTGCACCGATTTATCTTCGAAGCGGACAAATCCGGTTCCCATTTGCTCGGTCTTGCGCTTCCCGGAACTATCGTATTCGACCAGCGTGTGCGGCTTCGCGGCGCTTTCGGGAACCCGAACGAGGACAATGTCCAGCCCGCGACCGGCATGGACATTCTCGGTAATAATATCGACGGGCGGCTCGATCATCCAGCGCGCGGCGTGCTCGATCTGTTCCAGTTCTGATTTTTCGCTCCGTACGCCCACGACCGTCCCATCGTCATCGATGCCGAAGAGAAGGTATCCGCCGCGCGTATTGGCAAACGCGATAATCTCTCTCGCGATTTTTTCCGGAGAGCTGAACTGCCGCTTGAACTCTACGTCCGATCCTTCGCCCGAGTCGATCAGGTCGTAAAGCTCATGCCGGCGAACCGGAAAGGATACGGCCCGCAAGATAATTACGAATTATGAATTAAGGGCACGAGCAATTTCATTGCCTCCCTGCGGTCCTTAAATTACATGCATACAGCCCATGCCGCGTAAGGAAATAAATCGTTCCGTCGCGCACGGTGAGGTCTTCAACGTCGGTTGTATCCGAGGTAGTGCGCTCGATGTGCCAGGAGCCGATGGAGGTTAGCCCGGCGCCCAGGAGAAGTTCCACCGATGGCGCGTCGCTCGAAAGCGCAAAAATCGTATCGTTCGAAGCACAGATCGATTTCGCGGGAACGCGCAGTTCCCGGCGTTCGAGCAGGTTGCCAAGATTATCGAATTCCACGAGTGACGAGCCGCCATTATCGAGCACGACGAGATGCTCATCGCCTGCAATCGCAAGATCGACGGGATTGCTGAGTACCGCATCGGGCCGCGCGACTTCGGAATAGCCGCCAAAGACGCGCTCGACCGAATAATCCGACCGCGCTTTGAGAACGCGCTTGTTTTCGCCGTCGGCCACATAAATGTTCCCGGCTTCATCCACGGCAACGGCGGCCGGGTAACCGAATCGCTTGGCGAGATCGGGATTATCGCGCGTATAAAGCGTGGAAGTATAATTCAGGTTTTTGGTATATTGTTCGATTCGATGATTGAACCGGTCGGCGATGAGCACAGCATTGGTAAGGTGCGCATCGACATCGGATGGGCCGTTGAATTGATAATGATCGGCGCCGAAACCACTCACTTCGTGCAAACTATCTCCCTTCTGCGAAATCTTGATAATCGAATTCGCAGAAGGTTCGACCACATAGATATTTCCGAATTGATCCGCGCTCATCGCCGTCGCATCGTGAAACTCGCGCAGCAGGGTAGTAGCGGCGAGATCCCCGATGAGAGAGTCCGACCTCGGCCGTCACTCGTGGCCCGCCGGCACAGCCCGCAAGAATCAGGATAACAAGCGTCCATGCCGGCTTCATGTCAGAAATGGAGCGTGTAACTAATTCCGAATTGCCCGCCAAACGGATCGTAATAGGACTCGAACGGGCTGCCGCCGCCGCCGGGCGTGCTCACATCGAAATCGTAGAGATTAGCCGAGACGTAGGCATCCAGCAGATTCGCGACATAGACCAGTCCCAAATAGATCCACCATTTATCGCGATCATTACGATAAAATTCCCGTGGGCTTGTGAAAACATTCGCGTAGGCGCTATCGGCTGCAGTTCCGCGGGCGTCGCGTTCGTTGATCGAGTCGATCATTTCGTGGTAGCGAAAATTCTGAATGAGGGCGCCATACAAAAATCCGCCCGCCAGTGCATAGATAACTGGAACTTTCCATGCTTGATGGAGATAGACTTGTCCAGCTCCGGGAACCGCCGCGCTGAGGAGAATCGCTTCGAGGGGTGATTTCGTCATGTGGAAGGTGCTGTCCGCTGGGCCGCGAATGGTATCCCGCACGGCACTCTCGGGAACTTGTGCGAAGCAGGCTCCGGAAAGAGTGAGCAGCGCGAAAATTATGAGAGCGAGGCTACGCATTCAATTTCTACCCGCGCCCCCTTTGGCAATGCGGCGACCTGCACCGTGCTGCGCGCGGGACGGGCGGTTCCCAAGCCGTATTCATAGACGCGGTTAACGGCGGCAAAATCAGCCAGATTGGTGAGGAAAATCGTCGTCTTCACGACGTTTGCAAACGTTCCTCCCGCCGCTTCGAGGACGGCGCGCAGGTTTTTCATTACTTGCTTCGTCTCGTCCTCGATGGAGCTTTGCACCATTTCCCCCGTGGCTGAATCAATGGCAATTTGGCCAGAGCAAAAAAGCAGCTCGCGGCTACGAACAGCCTGCGCATAGGGCCCGATTGGCTGCGGCGCGTTGGCGGTTAAAATTGTCTCTAATAGTGCTTCCATGGTCTGAACCTGGCTTTCGCGGATTTAGTGGATTGGTGAGATTATGAAAGGGTGATGCTCGATAATAATTCCTGCAGGCGTTCGAATTCTTCCGGGGAATAGAATTGGATGGCAATTTCGCCCGTGTCATCCGTTTTCATGCGAATGCGAACCTGAGTTCCGAAAATATGCTGGAAGCCGGATTCGATGGAACGAATATCTGAAGATGGTTCGATTTGGGGCGCTTCCCGTGATGCCTCCCGATTTCGTTTTAGCACTGAAGGAGACTTTACGCTTCTGTTTTTTGCCAATTCTTCTAACTTTCGCACCGAGTAATGGTTCCGAATCGCTTCCTGCCATAATATGCTTTGCCGTGCCGGATCCACAACTGCGAGAATGGCCTTTGCATGGCCCGGACTTAGCACGCCGGCACGAACGGAGTCCTTAATATGCTCCGGCAATTTGAGCAGGCGAATTGCATTCGCGACACTTGTCCTGTCCTTCGAAACTTTGGCTGCAACATCCTCCTGGGTAAGCCCGCAGTCTTCAACGAGGCGCTCGTAGGCTTCCGCTTCTTCGATGGGATTAAGTTCGACTCGCTGTACGTTCTCGACGATGGCGAGTTCGAGCATTTTCCGATCACTCTCGACCGTGATAATATATGCCGGAATCTGCGTCAGCCCTGCTTCGATCGCGGCGCGAATGCGGCGCTCGCCGCTTATCAACTCGAACTTATCGCCTGCCACTTTGCGAACGGTGATCGGCTGAATGATGCCGTGCTCTCGGATGGACTCCGTTAACTCGATCAACTGCTCCGGCGAAAATACCTTGCGAGGCTGAAGCGGATTCGGCGCCACGCGGGCGATCTCGATTGCGGCAATATTCGGCACGTGGCGCTCGCGGGTGGGCGTAGGGGTATCAGCAAGCTCGATTCCCGAAAACGGCTCAGCCACCGTCGCGCCAGGCAGCAGCGCATTCAAGCCTTTCCCTAATACCGATCGTGTTTTTGACATGCTTTCTTAGAACCCCGCAACCGGTAAAATAAGCTCCGCATTTGTTCGGAGTTAGATGCGCATTCTGGCAACGCCATCCTTCTTTTGCAACTCGGGATTTCGACGCACGACCTCGGCGGCGAGATCGAGATAATTCTTCGTCCCGCTGGAAGCCGCGTCGTAGAGCACCACCGGCTGGCCAAAGCTCGGCGCTTCCGAAAGCCGGACATTGCGCGTGACGATCGTCGAAAATACTTTTTCGCCAAAATATTTTCGCACTTCCTCGGCGACCTGATTCGAAAGCCGGAGGCGACTGTCGTACATCGTAAGCAGGACGCCTTCGATGTCGAGCCTCGGGTTCAGATGCCGCTTTACGATATTGATCGTGTTGAGAAGTTGGCCCAATCCTTCGAGCGCATAATATTCGCATTGTACCGGAATAAGAACGCTGTCCGATGCCGTGAGCGCATTGAGCGTGAGCAGGCTAAGCGAGGGCGGGCAGTCGATAATGATAATATCGTACTTCTCGCGAATTGTAGAAAGCGCATGCTCCATAATATGCTCGCGATTCGGGAACTCTATCAGTTCCACTTCCGCGCCAACAAGATTGAGATGGGATGGGAGCAGATCGAGATTGGGAACTGCGGTCTGCACAATTGCGCTCTCTGCAGGCTGATTATTAATGAGCACTTCATAGATTGTACTTGTGAGCGATTTCGAATCGATGCCTAACCCGCTCGTCGCATTTGCCTGGGCATCAATATCGACGAGCAGCGTTTTGTATTCTCCCACGGCGAGCGAGGCGGCGAGGTTCACGGCCGTCGTTGTCTTCCCCACGCCCCCTTTTTGATTCGCGATTGTAATAATTTTTCCCATTCGGCGGGCCATAACGCATGAGAAGGGTTAGCTGTTCAGATTGACCTTCCCCTCACACCAGTTCCGCCTGGGTTTCGAGCGAGGTCTCGTGCGCGTAGGCTTCGATGGGCGGGCAGGTGCAGATAAGCTGGCGGTCGCCATAGGCATTATTGACGCGGCCGATGCTGGGCCAGAATTTATTCTGGCGAAGACCGGGAACCGGGAAGGCCGCTTTTTCGCGAGAATATGGATGCTTCCAATTATCGGCGATTACGGATTCGGCGGTGTGCGGCGCATTCTTCAGCACATTATCCTTCGCATCCATCGTTCCGCTCGCGACTTCTTCCATTTCTGCGCGGATGGCAATCATCGCATCGCAGAATCGGTCGAGTTCTTCGAGCGGTTCGCTTTCGGTTGGCTCGACCATCAGGGTGCCGGCCACGGGGAACGAAAGTGTCGGCGCATGGAAGCCGTAGTCCATCAGGCGCTTGGCAATATCTTCCACGTCGATGCCAATGGATTTGAATCCGCGCATATCGAGAATCATTTCATGCGCCACGCGGCCATGAGTTCCCTCGTAAAGAACGGGAAAATCTTTTGCGAGCCGGGCTTTGATATAATTCGCGTTTAAGATTGCAAATTCAGAAGCGCGTTTCAGACCATCTGCGCCCATCATTGCAATATAAGCATAAGAAATGAGAAGAATGCTCGCGCTGCCCCATGGCGCCGCGCTGATGGCACCGATAGCATGTTCTCCGCCGGTGCGAATGACCGGGTTCCCAGGCAAAAACGCCGCGAGATGTTTCGCAACACCAATCGGCCCCATGCCTGGCCCACCGCCGCCATGCGGAATGCAAAAAGTTTTATGCAGATTGAGATGGCATACATCCGCGCCGATTTCCGCTGGGTTCGTGAGGCCAACCTGCGCATTCATATTCGCGCCATCCATATAAACTTGCCCGCCATTGGCATGAATAATTTCGCAAATATCCTTGATGCTTTCTTCGAACACGCCATGTGTGGATGGATACGTTACCATCAGGGCGGCAAGTTTGTCTTTATTCGCTTCGGCTTTCGCGCGAAGATCATCCACGTCGATATTTCCGCGCGCATCGGTTTTTACAACATCCACGCGCATCCCGGCCATGACCGCGCTCGCCGGATTCGTTCCATGCGCCGAGGCGGGAATCAGCACGAGATCGCGGTG
This sequence comes from uncultured Bacteroidota bacterium, assembly GCA_963702215.1. GTDB lineage: Bacteria > Bacteroidota > Ignavibacteria > Palsa-1295 > Palsa-1295 > PALSA-1295. The sequence goes on along the minus strand of OY969726.1, from coordinate 1,479,035 downwards.
CGACTGCCCCTTCGATCTCAGATATTCGCGAATCACAAGCAAGCCGGCATATTCCCCTTGCGCGCCGGCATTGGGCTGGAGCGATACGGCGTCGAAGCCCGTAATGTGCTTCAGCATCGCTTCGAGTTCGCCGAACATTTCGAGATAGCCTTCCGCCTGATCGAGCGGTGCGAAAGGGTGCATACGGCTGAACTCCGGCAGCGTGATGGGAATCATTTCGCTCGTCGCGTTCAGCTTCATCGTGCAGCTACCGAGGGGAATCATTCCATGCGCGAGCGAGAAATCTTTATTCTCCAGGCGCTTGAGATAGCGGAGCATCTCCGTCTCGGAGTGGTGCGCGTTGAAGGTTGGATGGGTTAAATACTCGCTCGTTCGTTCAAATTGTAACGCAAATTTTGCATCGTAGAGAAAGGAGAGATCGTTCCCGTTGGTGTGCAGCGCAATCCCGCTATCCGCATGAATCGCGGAATGAAATACGCTGGCGATGGCTCGCACATCTTCGACGGTCGCCCGCTTCATCGAGCGAAATGCCGATGGCGCGCTCGCCAAAATAACGGAAGTTCATTCCCGCTTTCAGCGCCTCGCGCCGGATTGCTTCGAGTTGTGCAACATTTTCGATTTCGATTTTCAGCGTGTCGAAAAACCGCTCGTTGGAAATGCGAAGGCCGAGATGCTTTAACTCGTGAGAAAGAAATGCTGTAAGGCCATGAATCCGCTCTGCAATCGTGCGGAGCCCGTTCGGGCCGTGATACACCGCATACATGGCGGAGATATTTGCGAGCAGCGCCTGTGCCGTGCAGATGTTGCTCGTAGCCTTGTCGCGTCGAATATGCTGCTCGCGGGTTTGCAGCGCCATGCGGTAGGCAGGGTTCCCATGCGAGTCGATCGTGAGGCCGATAATGCGGCCCGGCATTGAACGCTTGTATTCATCGCGCGTGGAAAAGAATGCGGCGTGCGGGCCGCCATATCCCAAGGGAACTCCAAATCGCTGCGCGGAACCAACGGCGACATCCGCGCCGAATTCTCCCGGCGGCCTGAGGAGAAGCAAGCTCATGAGATCGCACGCCACCGTTACGAGCGTGCCGTTCGCATGTGCGGCTTCGCAAAATTCGCGATAATCGTAAATCTCACCATCGCCCGCAGGATATTGCACGATCGCGCCAAAGATATTCGGGTTCCATTCGAGCGTCCGGTGATCGCCAACTACAATCGTTACCCCAATTGCTCCGGCCCGCGTCCGTAGCACGTCCAGCGTTTGAGGAAAAATATTTTCGGAAACGAAGAGCGTATGCGCCTTGTCGCTTTTGTGTACGGCGAGCATAAGATGCATCGCTTCTGCCGCGGCAGTTCCCTCATCGAGGAGTGAGGCGTTCGCGATTTCGAGACCGGTCAGATCGACCGCCATTGTCTGAAAATTCACGAGCGATTCGAGCCTGCCCTGCGATATCTCCGCCTGATACGGCGTGTATTGCGTGTACCACCCTGGATTCTCGAGAACATTCCGCAGTATTACCGGCGGCGTCACCGTATCGTAATACCCCATGCCGATATAGGATTTGAATACCTTGTTCTTCTTCGCCAGCCGAGAGGCATGGGCAAGAAATTCGGTTTCAGTCATCGCAGGCTTTAGATCCAGCGGCTCTTTTAATCGAATCGAAGCCGGCACCGTTTGCTCGACGAGTTCCCCGAGCGAGTGAACGCCGGTCGTTTCGAACATTTGTTCGAGATCCTGTTCGCTTGGGCCGATATGCCGGTCCTGGAAGCGGTCGAAATGGGTAAGAATGGAATTCATGGAAGGAAATGTCTTCGTAGAAAATACTGTGGGCGGAAACCGGCCTCTTCTACGTAAAACAGGGACGAAAAGTTTTGGGACCGTCTCGACACCCGTAACTCCTCACTCGTTACTTAAAATAAAAAGCGCTTCGGCACTCGTGAGTGGTGAGAGTTGGTCCTCCCTAATTTGTGAAACACCACGAGACTTCCGAAGCGCCCCTCTCGTTCAATATGTCCTGTGGTCAGCAGGACAACTTAGGTTAGCTTCGGACCGGGGCATCAGGCTTGTAACTCAACGCCTCGATCTTGCTAAAAAATCAATTTTCAAATATCGCTATCGATTGGCTAATGCCGTTTCGTGAAAGAACGTTCACGTTCTTCGATTGGAAACAGCCGCCGAATTTCAGTTGGTTTCAGCTTAATTCAAATATACACAATTTAAAAACAAAAAGCAAGCGCTGGAACATCGTTTTTCAAAAATTCACCGAACGGATGAAAGGGAAGGCCTTCGTTTCGAATCCGAATATTGAATTTCGCCCGGACTTCATTCATGCCCGACCTACAAATATAATACAAAAAAAATGGCGCCGCACGAAAAACGCCGAACGCCCTCCGAGTGCGGGCCGCACCCGGCCCGCAAATCATCGACCTGCCGATTATCCTTCCACACGCTCGGCGGGACGCGCCTCCGTGCCGGAGGGTTCCCCGACTGCCTGCGCAGCTTCCGCTGGAACTTCCGCGGCAGCGGCTTCGACCGTAGCTTCTGCCACTGCCGCAGCTTCGGGAACCGCAACTTCGGGAACCGCAACTTCGGGAACTGCGGCTTCGGGAACCGTAGCTTCGGGAACCGTAGCTTCGGGAACCACAGCTGCGGCGGCCTCGGCAGCAGCTACCGCTGCAGCTTCCGCTGTCGCAGCTTCCGCTGTCGCAGCTTCCGCAGCCTTCTTCGCGGCCGCTTTACGCTTCGCTTCCTCGCGGGACAGGAGGGCGGCGGCCTTCGCATCCATATTCGCGGTTAGCTTTTCGTCGCGCTTCGACTTCCACGTCGTAAAAATTTCGGAGGCACGGGCCGGCTCGATCTTCTTCTTTTCGAGATGCCACTTGAGTAAAATTCCCTCGCCCGAAAGCAGGGAGCGGACCGTATCCGTCGGCTGGGCGCCAACGCCGAGCCAATACAGCGCCCGGTCTTCCTTGATCTGGACTTTCTGCCCCGGCTCATTCGAAGGCCGGTATTGCCCGAGCGATTCGATAAATCGCCCATCCCGCCGCGAACGGCTGTCGGTGGCTACAATTCTATAAATCGGGACTTTCTTGCGTCCCTGACGTGCTAATCTCAGTTTTACCATGGTTCTTACATTATTTCTCCGCCGCCTTTTCAAGGCGGGGGTTGGGGGGTGGTTGATTTTGGAGGATGTCTGCCGGGCCATTACCATGAACGGCCTTCGCAGAGTCTCCTGGATTTCTCCGCGCACGAAACAACATCGCCGCAAAAACGCTCCCGGAATCTTTAAATTGCCTCGGATTTCTGTCACATTTGCGTTTGGTTTTACTAACGCCACCATTTTCTATAAATAAATCGAGCTTGCCCGGAGCTTGTCCAAGGCGCACCATTTTCCGGAAAGCGAATTCTTTAGGCAAACAGGTGCCGATCGTGTGTGTGCAAGTTCATAATTCATTGAAAACTATCCAAATCGCCTGAAATCGCCAATTCGCCTCCATCCATTCATGAACCGATGGTTTGTTTTCAATGAGCAAGATACTCGGCTTGCCAACAGCAAATGGGTGCCTATAGAATACGGTGCTAATATAATCAATCCAAATGGCAAAGTCAAGCGAATGCGCGATTGCTGCATAGAAATTTCGGCCGCGTAGGTCGGGCTTCCAGCCCGACTTGCCCCGCGCCGCCGAAAAATATCGTATATTAATAGCATGTTTGATAGGCACCTATCCTTGAACAAACTCTTTTTCGGCGACAATCTCGATATTCTCCGCGAGCACATCGCATCGGAATCGGTCGATCTCGTCTATCTCGATCCGCCCGCATGATCGCTCATGCTTTTAATTCGAAGCGCGATTATTCCGTGCTCTTCAAAACGCCGAAGGACACGACGCATGATCGCTCATGCTTCCGACGCCCAGATTACCGCATTCGAGGACTCCTGGCATTGGGGCGAGCCGCATGATCGGTCATGCTCCGAACGCGAGTTCGCTGAACTGGAACACAGCCCGAATACCAACGTCTCCGAGATGATGCTGTACTTCGACGTATTCCTCGGCCAGAACGATATGAGCATCGTCGGCGATGCTGCCTATCTCACCATGATGGCCAACCGACTCCTCGAACTCCACCGCGTACTAAAGCCGACCGGTTCCCTCTATCTCCATTGCGATCCCACAGCGAATTGAATTATCGAAGACTCGGTTTCAAGTAATAAATATCCACTTTAAATAATGCTCTCGATCCCTGCTAAACACATTTCTTCCGAAATTCTTAAGAGTTTCGATACAGCGGAATGGCGGCACGCATCCGCTGTATTAACTCAAGATTTCCCCAACGAGTGGGAAGAAATTCAATCGATACTTTTAGAATTCCGGTTTAGGAAAAGCCAGGTATTCGCGGAAGGTGGCAACATGAGTTCCGTTGCTAAAAGCATTCATCAACGATTTAGCGATTTTGGATGGGTTGAAAAAAAATTCAAGGTAGCGGTTCTCATTGATGACGAAATGAGAAAGGCGGACACTCATCAGATCGATCATTTTAAGGGTCGAATCGCTATCGAGACGGAATGGAATAGCAAGGATTCAGTTTTTGACCGGGATCTGAAAAATTTCAGGCAATTACACGATCATGGTGCGATTAGTGTTGGAGTGATCATTACGCGCGCCGATTCGCTGGATCCTTTATTCAAAAGTTTCGGTTACGATCTCGGAAAAAAATATGGAGCATCGACAACCCACATGAGCAAACTCATTGAAGAAGTGAAGTCGGGAACGATTGGTGGATGCCCATTGCTGATGTTCGGGATTACGAAAGCATCGTACATCGAAGACGAAGTACCGGCAGAAGTTTTGACAAAGTTACAACGAATACAAGATGAACGCAAAGCAAAGCTTAAGGCAAAGTCTTAGGAAAAAATATAAGACCGTCCTTGCCGATCCTCCTTGGAGGTTTATGAATCGGACGGGTAAGGTTGCACCGGAGCACGTTCGATTGAACCGTTATTCAACTATGGATCTGGAAGAGATTAAATCCCTTCCCGTAAACCAGGTTGCGGATGATACGGCGCACCTCTATCTCTGGGTTCCGAATGCCCTTCTATCGGAAGGTCTGGAAGTAATGAAAGCATGGGGGTTCAAGTACAAAGCGAACATCGTTTGGCACAAGATCCGGAAGGATGGTGGTCCCGACGGGCGCGGTGTAGGGTTCTACTTTCGGAATGTGACTGAGCTTATCCTATTTGGAACCAAAGGCAGTATGAGAACGCTGAATCCCGGGCGTACCCAGGTTAATATTATCAAGACAAAGAAACGTGAGCATTCTCGCAAACCCGATGAGGCCTATGATATTATTGAGGCATGCAGTCCCGGACCTTATGTGGAACTATTCGCTCGGGTGCAACGAGAGGGATGGGATCAATGGGGAAATGAAATCGAGTCCTATCCATTAACTCAACTCGAGAGAATTGAAAATGGAAAGACCTATAAGATAGAATCCATTTTAAAGCGCGACGAAGATTTGTTCTTCTCCGAAAAAATAATTTCTCGCGTAAGAATTTATGCCGCAGGCAGTGAACCGAGAGAGGCTATTCCAAAAAAAGTGGCCGCAAGAGTACGATAGCGCCCTCTTGGAACGAATCATCAAGGCATTGAGCAATCCGGGCGATGTGGGGCTTGGGTCCGTTTTGCGGTTGCGGCACGGCGGTCCATGCGGCGCAAAAGCTCGGGCGGCGGTGGCATCGACATCACGCACCTCGCCGTTTCGCTCAGCGAAAATCCTTTCGCAATTTTACGCAAGAGAATAACGCCGGAAGCGATAAGTTGAAAATGGGTAGTTCGAAGAATCGTTCGCGCATCGGAAAATTGCTCCTCCTCTGTGTCACTTCGGCCTGTCAGTCAGTAGGATGCTACACTCCACAGAGGGGATCGCCTTCGCTACCTTCGGAAGGCGACTTCCATGTGGTCGACCTAATTGCCGACAGAACAGGCCACGAAGCTACAGCCTTCTCGACTGTAATTGGTGGACGGATCTATTACATAACCGCTCGGCATGTCCTCTCGAATGTGGCAGACGACGACACTATCGACATTCTGGAAAACGACAAGTGGTGTAGGTGGCCGATTCGGGTAATCGGGCGCGGCAAGGCAAAAGTGGACATCGCCGTGTTCACCCCCTCGTCAGCAACTTCATACCCCGCTCTGCCCTTTTCAACAACTCCGCTCGCAGACACCACGGACGGATTCGACCTACTTGGAAGAGACGCGTGGCTACTTGGATTTCCGCTCGCGCTTGAGGCGACAAAGTTGGAGCACACTTTTCCTATACTTGAGCATGCCTACATTGCGGATTGGCGGAAGGTTCCGCTCCTCTATTGGTTCGATGGAAACGCTACGAACGGATGCTCCGGCGGTCCAATCTTCGCTTGCAACCAAAATGGTGAGCGCCGGATACTCGCAGTTGTGTCGTCCGGTTTGGACCTGCCTGGGCATCACGCTCCGGCCGGTCTATTCATGGGTTATTCAGCGATTTACGCTCGCATGATAATAAAGGAGAACCCCACTGGTATGCCTATCAAGCCCAATTGACAATCGTGCATTGTGGCCAATGGGCGGGCCGAGCCGGGTTCCCCTTCGCGGTCGGGCCGCCCGGCGCGGCGGGTGGGTAACGGTATTTAATTCCCACACCCTCCCCCGGCCTCCCCGCTCCGGTCGTGGCCAGGCTCTCCCGCACGCGGGAGGGGAGCAAAAATCGTTATGGTTCCCATCCGTGTTCGCGGGCGGGCTGCCCGGCGCGGCGGAAAAGGTCTGATCCCCAGTCAAGCTGAGGAGGGATTATTGGGATGCATGGAATTATTGGGATGGCGCAGAATCATCCCAAACATTCCCCGAATCCCACCCATCCCAGTTCAGAACGATGTTCGCGAACGGGCGGCCCGGCCCGGCGGAAATTGTCTGAATCGGCCAATTGGATTGCCTTCCGGCAGCCAGCCCGGAATTATACGGGCCTGTTTTGGCATTAGGGATTGTTCATTCGGTGGGATGCCCGTGCTTCTCGGATGGGCGAGCCGAATTCATTTCCTTAATTGCTATTCTCGTGCGACCAAATCGCTGCTTGCATTTCTCCGTTTCGCTGAGGACCCTCGACCGCCTATTTCGGGGCGCGTTCCTCGCCGTATTCCTGGCTGCGTTTGGCATTTTTCTTCTCGGTTCCGGACTTTTGGTTTCGCGCGCCGGTGCGCAGGTCACCACCAAAAATGCGTTCGTCGGCGCCTCGGTGACCGATGGGGACGGATTGGTAACTATTTACAATGGCGATCCCTTGAACAGGGAGTTGCTGACCTATATCGAGAAATCTTACCTGACCCTCAAAGTCAATGGGCTGTATTATAGCAACAATACCAACGCGGACTATATCGGCTCGAACCAGTATCCGCCCGATGTGCTGCTCCTGAACGGCGGGACGGGAAAAGTGAGGGATACTATTCGAACCACATGGAAGGAGCAAGGCTTCGATATCGAGCAGGATGTTTATCCTGTTGCCTTCACAAGCAGCGGGGTAATCGTCGTCAGTATAAAGATCGTCAATCATTCGGGCACTCCACTGCCGGCGCAGGCGCAGTTCCTGCTGGACAACATGAACAGCGACAAGGATTCGGCGAACGACAATCCCTGGCTTCTCACGCGCTATGGCTTTATTCGAGATTGGCAGGATATGCCGCCGGCGCCGATCCCAAGCTTTTATCTTGCATTCGAGCATCCGCCGACGGAGGCGAATCTGGGTGTGGTCGGCATTGCCTATATGAATGATTCGTTCCCGCCACGGCCGCTCGGCCTGATTCCGCCCTCCTTCGTGGAATTCGGAGATTGGACGACCGCGCAGGTCTATTCTACCTGGGGCGCTGCGGGCCTTTCCCGAAACACCTATACCGATTGCGCAACTCTGATGATGGGCCCTGGGGGCGAAATCGCTGAACCGCCGCAAAATGGTGACAGTGTCACGGAACTTATGCGCTTCGCCTACGGCACGCCGGAATGGTGTTACGATCATGGGAATATGTTCGGCTTCGCGCTCTATCCCCATCATCTTTACTGGGATCCGCAATCGCGAACGTATTCGCCCAATCCGTTCCCAGTCGATGCATTCCTTTTCACGCTTGGCGATAATGGCTCGAGCCACACCACGATTCGCCAAACCATCGGGGATCCGATTCGCATCACCAACCCCAAACCTTCCGGCCTTTCCAAAGATACAACCGAGGTAACGAGCATTTCGGGTATTGCTCCAGGCAGCTTTTACGATTTTCACTGGACCGATTCCGCGGTAGTGCTGCCGGGCGGATGCGCGAAATCATTCCCGGTGGATATTCAATTCAATGTCAGCGCCGGTGCGATCGATACTCCCATCTTTTTTCAGCCCTGGGAGTGCGCCATCGACGTGGAATGCCCGAATCCCGATACGGTTGCGCCACGATATAAGAATTCGTTCCTGGGCTGCGATTCGATTCAGCGCGACACAGTGACCGTCCAGGATAATTATTTCTACGATCTTGGATTGGATAGCATTGGCTATGCTTCGCCCGATTTACCCGCTTCCGCTTATCGCGTGACGCTCGCTCCCGCGCCGCCATATCCCTGCATCAAGACTCCGGTAACGATTTTGGTGCAGCAAGTCGATACGTTCCAAAGCGGGCAGATTATTTTTACGCTTATCGACTGCGCCGGTAATATCAGCCACGATACGATTTGCTTTACGGCGCATCCGCCGCTGCCGGACCGGACCGCGCCAAAGTTCTGGCTCGCTAGCCCTATCGACTGCCATTCGCAATGCAGGGTGCTGACGGTGACGGACACGAATATCAGTGATACCAGTATCGATCGAGGCGTCGATTCCATTCAGGTGTTTTCCAGTACCAATATGACGCCATCCGGCATCCCCGCGGGAGGAACGTTCCCAGCCGGAACCCAAACGGTCACGCTTCATGCCTGCGTGACCGATTCCATGCACGATGGATCTATTATTCTTCGCGCGAACGATTCCACGCACAATTTTTCCTTCGACACGATCACGTATTGCACCACACCGGATACCACGCCACCGCTTCTCACGCATTCCGCGATGGACCCTGCAACGGCCTCGTGGAATGTTCATGGGACGGATTCCCAGGAATGGGATCGCGGCTTGGATTCCGTCTGGGTCGTAGCGGCTTCGAATGTGACAATCACGCCTTCGCCGATTCCGAATCCAATTGGATGCGCGCCCACCTTCGATTTGGTCGTTAAAGTTACCGATACTACGCAGTGCGCGCAAGCGACGATTCGCGCGATGGATTGCGCCGGAAATCTTTCGACCGTTCTACAACTTTCGTTCTCTAAAGGCGTGAAGCCGGTCATCACGGCCTCGAAAAACGTGCTTTGCAGCGACACCGATTTTGCCACGCTCGATGCCGGTGGAAACTTTGGCGGATATGAGTGGTCCACCGGCGATACCACGCGCCAAATCACCGTTCGAAAAGCTGGAATCTTTACCGTCACGGTGCAGGATGGAATCGGCTGCGCGGCCACTTCGGATCCGGACACGATTGTGTTCTCGCCCGCGCAGCCCACAATCGTTCCGGCTGGACCGATTGCGCTCTGCGCGCCGGATTCTGCGAAGCTCGATGCGGGAGGCGGGTTCGCAACCTATCAATGGCTAAATAATGGAACCGCGATTCCCGGAATGACTGCGGAGACCGCTTCCATCACAACGTCTGGAAGCTACACCGTACAAGTAACAAATTCCGCCGGATGTTCGGGAACTTCTGCACCGGTCGCAGTCAATATCGATCCCGTGCCGCCGAAACCGGTCATCACTTCGGCGAATAATATTCTCAGTTCGACGCCAGCCCATACCTATCAATGGTTCCTAAACGATACGCTCATTGCCGGCGCAACGGGCCAAACCTTCACGCCCCAAACCGGAGGAAGTTATACCGTGATGATAACGGATTCGAGCGGATGTTCGAGCATCTCGGATCCGTTCACGAACGGCGGATCGACGGTGGTCGCAGTTCCGGCGATGGTGATTGCCAAGGAATCGGATCACGTCACGATTCCACTCAGCATTCTCTCGTCGCAAAATTTGACGCCGGGTATGAACCGCACCTTCACGACGAAGCTCCGGTTCGATAAAACACTTTTAGTTCCGCTGGGATCGTTTGTTTCAGAGGTGGCACAGGGCAACGATCTCGTCGTCGAATATACTGGCTCGACTGCGGTGACGCAGGGCAGCATCGATATTCTGGATTTTATCGCGGCGCTAGGAATCGATAGCTGTACCACCGTCACGATCGACTCCTTTGCGTGGAGCACACCCGGCATTTCCGTCGCGACGCAGGATGGGAACTTCTGCCTTGATAGCCTTTGCGAGCAAGGCGGCGCACGGCTTATCGACCCGAATGGACAAGTCTCGCTCACCGAAGCGGTTCCCAACCCGGCCTATAGCAGCATCGAAATCGACTACCACCTTATCGAGCACGGGCAAACCACCCTTACGATCTACGATGTGCTCGGCCATGAAGTCATGCAACTTGTGAATGGCGATGAGGAACCGGGCGGCTACAGCGCGATTGCCGATATTAGTTCGCTTCCGGCGGGGCGTTACATTTATACGCTACGCACGCCCACCATCGTAAAATCTCAGAACCTGCAGATCGCTCGGTAACCCTTTGATGATCGCCCGGAATATCGTTTCTACTGCCCGCACAGCGGCTATCGTCGCTTTGGTTCTCTGGCCCTGCACTACATTTGCACAGGTCGTCTCGCAACACGTTGTCGATCGGAGCCTGATCGACAACGGCAGCATGAACACGCCACAACTTTCGAAGAACACGTTTGGCGCCTTCGCGGATGGAGCATGGAACATTCATCGTGCGAATTTTCAAACGCTGCCCGGTATTCCGAATTGCTGCCCGCTCTTCGAAAACGGAGGCGGCTTTGGCGGTTCGTTCGGCTTCTTTTACGAGTACGATGCCTTTGGCGATGGGCACCTCGGCGTGCGTGTCGGAATCAATTTGCTCGATGGTAAACTCAAAGCCGATGAACCGCAGACCCTTGCCATTAATGGACAGGCCGTTCAGGGAACAATCGAGCATACGATCGAATCCCAATTTACCACGCTGGCGCTCGAACCGTATTACTCGATGGACGTGGGCGCGTTTCGTCTCACGCTCGGCGCGACTGCCGGAATGATGATGAAGAGTACGTATAATCAATCCGAAGCGATTGTGCAGCCTGCGGACGAAGGCGTATTTTCGCCGGAAGGCACGCGCACGAGGAATGTCTATTCCGGAACGATTCCCGAAGCCGCAAGTTTGCGAGTTGGCGCAGTAGCCGGCGTTTCCTACTGGCTTCCGCTTAATTCCTCCGGCACATTTCATTTAATTCCCGAGATCTCGTTCGATTATGGCCTTACGCCGATGGTTTCGGGACTCACCTGGAGTGTCAGCCCCATTCAGGGTGGCGCGAGCATTGGCTACACGCCAATGATCGTTCCGCCGCCGCCGCCGCCTCCTCCACCACCACCGCCTCCACCACCGCACAAGCCGGAGTTGGCGGCGAGCCTGAAAGCCTATAGCGTCATCAACGGGATCAAAGATTCGACGAACCTCGCCGTTTCGGTCGAGGAGTATTATTCAACGACGCAGACTCCGATTCTGCCGTTCGTGTTCTTTGGCTTGGATAGCGCGGAGATTCCGGCACGCTATCACGACCTAACCGCTTACGATACCGCCGCCTTCCAGGAACGATATACAGACTCGACGAATAATGTGGTCGTCTATCACAACGTCCTGAACATTATCGGTCAGCGGATGCGGAGCCAGCCGGCCGCGCACCTGACGCTCACGGGCTGCACCTCGAACGAACCGCAGGAATTGGCTAACCAAAATCTTGCGATCTCGAGGGCCGATGCCGTCGGCGTCTATCTCGAAAAGGTGTGGGGGATTTCGCCGCGGCGCATTACGCTCGCGGCGCGCGGGCTGCCGCAAAAACCTTCCTCGCTTACGGAACCCGACGGCAGGCAGGAGAATCGCCGCGTGGAAATTAGTTCCGCAGATCCCGCGATCCTCGCCCCCGTCTTCCTGCAAGACACGACGCTCATCAGCGATCCGCCCATGATGCAATTCATCCCGAGCGTCCGTGCGCAGGCGGGTATTCAGCGATGGGATATGTATGTGACCACGAATGTGCTGACGCTCTATCATGATTATGGTTCAGGACAGCCGACTACCTGGACGTGGGATTTACGATCGTCGAGTGCCAAAATTCCACGCACGGAAGATTCCATCGAATACGGGCTTATTATCGACGATTCGGACGGTCAGGAACTGGAAGCGGCTGGAACCATTCCCGTCCGCCAGGTGACCATCAAGAAAAAGCGCGAGGAACGAATCGCGGATACCGTCATCGAGCGGTACACGCTCGTTCTCTTCGATTTCGGATCGTCCAGGATCGATCCGACGAACGCGCGCGCCATCGCGTACATCCGGCAGCAGATCACACCGGGGACGATGGCTTACATTACCGGCTATGCCGACCGAACCGGTGTGGACACACTGAACCAGCACCTCACGGAAGACCGCGCCAATGCCGTGGCCGCCATGCTCGGAGCACCGAATTCACAGGCCAAGGGCCTCGGGAAATCCGTGCTGCTCTTCGATAATAATTACCCGGAAGGCAGGTTCTATTCGCGGACCGTTAATATTGTGCTGTATAAGCCAGTTAATACGGGGAACCAGCCATGAGCGTCCGTGGAAGGAAACGGCAAACTATTACCAGGATATCGGAGTTGTTAATTTGTGGCATTCTCCGGAACAACAATAACCCAGCCTGCCGTAGGATCGGAAGCGCGCAAGATTGCCAAAGCGCTCAAGGAAGGGACCGGTATTACCGGGCCTGCGCATAAGGAATTAGTCGCAAGGCTGCGAAAGTTGCGTAAATTTAGAGCAAAAGCACAGCCAAAACACGGTAATGGTGTCCCGTCGAAAAAATCCATTTGATGGGGTCGATTTCGCAAGCGAGGTTCCTGTTCCTTTGGCAACGGCGCATACGAAATGGAGCAAGAAGTTCCAATGCTCCCATGCAGGCTTTCGCTCGCGTTTGGGTAGGATTGGGAATGAATTAAAGAGCCACCTGTGTACCGGGTGGGCATTGGTTTCCGAGCGCAGCATCGCCGCGTATCTGACGATTCAGGCGGATCAATTTCGTTTCGAGTCCACGGAACGTGGGAAAACCATCTCACTCCCCGATGGTGATTTCGCTATCGTTCCAGCGGTAAAACTTATAGTTCTGGCGCGTCATGACCGTGCCCAAGGGGCGGGAAAGGCCCTTCTCACGTGGGTCATAGATTATATTATCCGTGAGATTGTGCCTCGATTGGGAGTGAGGTTTATCACGGTCGATGCCTATTATGAATTCAACTCGCACGGCGAGATCTATGACAGCGGCCCGTATTATGCGTCGCAATTCGATTTCCGCTACGTGAACTCAAAAGAAGAACCATCTCAAGGGGGCGAGTATCGCTCCATGTATCTCGATTTACTTCCACTCATAGACTCAGCGTAGCTTACCCCGGCACCCTTCCCTTCATCAAATCCTTCATCTCTTTTCGCATTCCTCCGCCGCGGGACATTTTTTTGATAATCTTCTGCATCTCGGTAAATTGCTTGACAAGCTGATTGACCTGCTGCACGCTCGTTCCACTGCCTAAGGCAATGCGCGCGCGGCGGGAAGCATTCAGGATGTGCGGGAACCGGCGCTCGTCGGCCGTCATCGAGTGAACGATGGCTTCCACGCGCGTCATCGCTTTATCATCGAAGGCTTCGCTGCCGATCATGGCGGAATTCACGCCGGGAATCATCGAGAGCAAGTCCCGCATGGAACCCATTTTCTTGATGTGGCCAAGCTGCGTAAGAAAATCGTCGAACGTGAATTCCGCTTTGCGAAGTTTTTCTTCGGTTTTTCTCGCTTCTTCCTCGGAAATTTGTGCTTCCACCCGCTCGACGAGCGAAACGACATCGCCCATTCCCAAAATGCGCGAGGCCATGCGATCCGGGTGGAACAGTTCGATGGCATCGAGCTTTTCACCGGTTGAGACGAATTTAATAGGCTCATCTACGACGGAACGAATTGAAAGCGCCGCGCCACCACGCGCGTCGCCATCGAGTTTGGTGAGAACGACGCCGTCATAAGCCAGCCGGTCATGGAACGCTTTCGCGGTGGTTACGGCATCCTGGCCCGTCATCGCATCGCAGACGAAAAGAATTTCGTTGGGCGAAATACGGGACTTGATGTCGGCCACTTCCTGCATCATCGCTTCGTCGATCGTGAGCCGGCCTGCGGTATCGACGATTACTACTTCGTTAGCATGATCGCGCGCATATTTCAATCCCTGCTCTGCGATCTTCACCGCATTTTTTTCGCCCTCGATAGAAAAGACGGGAACTTCCGCTTGCTTTCCGAGCACCTGGAGCTGCTCGATGGCGGCGGGACGGTAAATATCCGCGGCCACAAGAAGCGGCTTGCGATTCTTCGCTTGCAGCATATTGGCAAGTTTCGCGCAGAACGTCGTCTTGCCAGAGCCCTGAAGTCCGCAAACCATAACGATGGTAGGAGGCTGCGGGGCGTAGGTGATGTCCTTCGAAGTCTCGCCCATCATGAGGACGAGCTCGTCGTAGAGAATCTTGATGAACTGCTGCTCCGGACTTACCGAATGGAGCACGTCGCTGCCAAGGGCCTTGGCCTGCACATCATCGACGAATTTCTTCGCCACTTTGTAATTGACGTCGGCATCGAGCAGCGTGCGGCGAATGTCCCGCATAATGTCGTTGACATTGCTTTCTGTGAGCCGCGCCTGCCCGCGAATTTTTTTATAAACCTCCTCGAACCGGGAGGAAAGACTTTCAAACATTGAGTAATTCTTTAGCCGTTAGCTCTAAAGCACGGCGAAAATAGATGATGGGTTGCGGGAAACACACTACCTGCAGGCTTTGTGCCGCGAGCCATTTCTACCGGCTTACCACTACGGGCAGGTTCGTTTCTCCTGTGCGGGAAAGGACACGCAGGTAATACATTCCACTCTCGCGCGGCAACATAAGTTCCGCATTGGTTCCCTTCGAAAGCGTTCGGCGTTCGGAACTCCGCAACGTGCCCAGCATATCGAATACTTCGATCGTCACCGGGCCGGCATCATCGGATGGGGTGATGAAAATTTCGCCGCTCGTGGGATTCGGGCGAATATCCAGGACGGGTTGCACGCCGAGATGGATCCAGCGCGAAAGCATCTGGTCGCCGCAAGCTTCGAGTGGATAGATGGTGGCCGTCGCGGCGGGAGGCGGCGCGTAGTCACAGGGCGTGGCGGCCGTCGGAATTGTTACGGAGTTGAAGGTAACTTCAGGATGATAGGCGGTATCGCTAAAGACATTGAATTTTGCATAAGCGGCAACCTTCCCGGGCGTATCATTTAAAATACGCAGTTTCGAGCGGCCCGGCCATTGCTCGCCCGGAATATCCACTTTCGCTCCGAACCGGTTGAAGGAACCGTCATAGACAAGATCGGGAAGGGGATAGTGCAGCACAAGTTCGATCGACTCCGGCTTCGAAAGTCCGTCGATCTTAATCGGAATCGAAACATCGCCTCCGATGGTATCGGTTTTTGAGCTGAGCGAAGTGGCATTGAAGGCGAGCTGTTCGGGCGGCTCGCTAAATCCCGCGAGCGCAATGGAACTATCCGATCCATCGGCAAGCGTAACGACAAGTGTGGCATTCTGGGCACCCGGCTTTTGGGAGATAAAATCGACAACAAGCGAATCCGGCGAAGGATCGATTACCCTGAAGCTTGCCGAATCGGGCCCGGTTATCTGATATTGCTCGGGAATCGGAGGGTGACATCCCGTGAGGTAAATGTAGAGTGGCGACGCTGCCGAATCGCAGCGCAAGGTATCTCCAGCAAAGAGCGTCTTGGCCGAGAACGCGACGCTGCCGACGAATGGACCTGTGTAGGCCACGGAATCCCCGCCGCCATTGGTGGTAAGCCAGATGCTCCCGGAGGGATCCATCGTGAGGACGTAGTTTTGATTGATCGCTGCAATGTTACGAGAATCCGCGCCGGTGCCTGGTCCACCGATACTCTCCCATGTTTGCCCCCGATCGACCGATCTATAGGTTCCTGTTGACGATTCGAGGGTCCCTGCAAAAATGGCATCACCCGTGGTTGCCAGTGCACCGGAGTAAAACAGGGAATGGTGCGAATCTACCGTTTGCCACGAATCCCCTCCATTCGTACTAAGAAAGATTTGCGCGAGGCTGTCGCTCGGAGTATAAATTTCTTCATTGACGAGATAGAGTTGGTTTGGGTCGCAGGAATCGGCGGCGAGCGTATGACAATCCCCATCCATCGTGCCGGCAGCCGTCGTCCACGTTTTGCCGAGGTCGTTCGATTCGAAGGACTGCGCCGGAATATGGGTTCGCAACGATGTTCGCGGCTTGCACGTAGATGGTTCCATCGCTCGCCGTGGCGAACGAGCGACATTCGCCGTTGCTCGCGTTCGAAGAGGTCCAGGTTACCCCACCATTCGTGCTCGCGTAAAAGATACCCGAGAAATCCAGAGCATGGAGAATCGTTCTCGACCCGTTGAAGCTGACCTTCGAAATGGCTCCGGCCGCGAGAACATGCTGCCACGTTTTACCGCTATCGGAGGTGTGGTAGACGCCGTTCGAATTGGTTCCGATCAGCCCATTCTGGGCATCGAAGAACGCAATATCATTGATCATCGCATTCGTAAAGCTACCGGATGCCTTCCACGATGCGCCCAAGTCCGTGGATCGCCATAGGTTGTTGCCCCCGGCCCAGATGATCCCCGCGCGATATTGCATGGCGCCGCCAAACGCGGTGCCGGCTACTAAATTCGGCGCCACATTCCTCCATTGCGCGCTCGCGCTCGTAACCGAACCGAAGCCGAGCACGAGAAGCCATATCCGAGGGAGTTTCATAGTTTAGTGTTCGACGATTACCTGGAGATTTTCGCTGCCGCTGGACGAGGCAACTCGGAGATAGTAAAGCCCCGCGGCGGGCGGAAGCTGTAGCTCGGAGCTTTGGCCTTGCTTCAGCGTCACCCGCGCGCAGCCACGCACCACGCCGAGCATGTCGTAAATGGTTACCACGGCATCGCCAAGATCGGCCGAAGCGGTCAGGTTTATTTCACCGCTCGTGGGATTCGGGCGGACATCCAGCACTGGCCGCTCGCCAAAATGCACCCAGCGGGAAAGTATCTGGATTCCGCAGCCTTGCGGCGGATAGATCGCGCTCCTGCTTGCGGGCGGGAATTCGTATCCGCATGGAGACGGTGCATCCGGTATGCTCATCGAATCGAAGACAACCAGTGGGTCATAGGCTGTATCGCTAAATACATTGAATCGTGCATACGCCTGGGTAGGATTCGACTCATCGCCGGCGATTTGAAGTTTCGAACGTCCGGGCCATTGCTCGCCGGGCATATCGACCTTCATTCCGTTGGCGTCGAAGGAACCATCGTACACCAAGTCCGGCAGTGGATAATGCAGCACCAACTCGATCGTTTCGGAACTGGGTAGTCCGCCGATGACGATGGGCACCGCGACGTTGCCACCGATGGTATCCGTTTTTTGACCGAGCGAGCCGGCGTTGAGCGAAAGGGAGTGGATGCCCCGCCCGACGCCATGAAGAGGAATGCTAATCACGGAATCGTTATCGAGCGTAAGCTCATATTGGGCGAAACGAATTCCAGTGTCCGACGGAGTAAAGAGAATGCTTATGCTATCGAGCGCCGAAAGCGGGGAAGGAGGCGGATCGGCGATGGCGTAGTCCTGCGAATCGGCGCCAACGATGCGCTGCGATTTCACCTGCGGCCAGCGGCACGCTTCGCAGGCGATGGAAATCGTATTCGAGCCCGGACGCGCAATCTACGTATAAACTGTCGCCGATGAATAGGGACTGCGGTGAAAACGAATAGACGAACGGTGGGGAAGCGCTATAACCTCCGAGCGCGACGGAATCGAGCTGGCCGTCCGCCAGGAGCGCGAAAAGGGTAGCCGTTTGGGCTCCGGACGTTTGGGGATTCCATTCGATGCTAATTGAATCCGCCGCGCTGTCGAGAATGCGATAGCCGTTGGAATCGGGTCCAGAAATAACAAACCGGATGGGTAGCGGCGGCCGGCAACCCGTGCTCGTAATATATACAGGAAGCGTTAGCGAATCGCAGTGAAGCGTGTCGCTCTCGAACAGCGAATTTGTCGAGAGGGTGGCGCTGCCTGAATAGGGCAGGACGAAACCATTCAGCGCGAGGGTATCGCTCGATCCGTCGGAAAGGTTTATCACCAGCATTCCGCTTCGCAGGCCCGTGCCGCGGGGCTGCAGCGCTAGATAAATCGAATCGTAGCCGACAGAGTCGATTCGATAGTCCTGGGAATCCTTCCCAACGATCATGCTGGAAATTATGGAAGGCTCCGGGCAGCCGAATCGGGCGATCGCAACTTCGCGAAAGATGGAGTCGCACGTCAGCGTATCGCGTCCGAAAAGGGACTTCGGCGTGAGCGCAAGCGATCCCAACGGTGCGCTCTTCGCGGAATCGCCGCCGCCATTCGTGGTAAGCCAGATGCTGCCCGAGGGATCGGCGGCGAAGACCACATTCCGGTTCATCGCAGCAATATTTCTCGTATCGCTGGCGACGCCTGGTCCGCCGATGCTCTGCCACGTGATGCCCCGATCCGTGGAACGGACGATCCCATACTTTGCGCTGTAGTCCGTATCGAGAGTTCCAGCAAAAATGGCATCGCTCGTCGTCGTTAGAGTTCCCGAATAAAACAGGGTCGGGTGCGACGCCGTCGTGACCCAGGACGCACCACCATCGGCGCTCAGGTAGAGTTTGGCATTCCCGTCGCTGGGATTGAAAATTTGTTCGTTGACGAGGCAGAGACGGTTAGGATCGCACGAATCGGCCGAGACCGTGTAGGAATCTCCGTCCACGATTCCGGCGCCCGGCTGCCACGTTCTTCCTAAATCCTTCGAGATAAATACTTTGCCCGTGTACGGGTTGCTGTAGTCCTGAGAGAGCTGCACATAGATGGTTCTATCCGGAGCGATGGCAAACGAGCGAGCTTCCCCCCCACTAACATTCGATTTTACCCAGTTCCCGCCGCCATCGGTGCTGGTGTAAAAAATTCCAGAAAAATCCAGGGCGTGCATAATCTTCGCCGAGCCGTTGAATCCAACCTTTGGAAACGATCCGGGCGGAAGTACGCGCTGCCAACTCAGGCCACCGTCGGTCGTATGGAATACTCCGTCCCGTTGCGTTGCCACCAATCCATTCCTCCGATCGAAGAATGCGATATCATTGATTTCCGCATTAGCGAAGTTCACCGATTGCCTCCATGTCGCTCCCAAATCGGTGGAACTCCATAAACTTTCAGCGCCGGCCCAAACGATGCCATCGCGAAATTGCATCGCGCCGTAGAAACCGGTTCCGTCGAGAAGGTTCGGTGCGACGTTCTTCCACTGCCCGCTCGCCGATTGAGCGAGGAGCAGCGCAACAGACAAGATGCACCACGAACGAGAAGGTTTCATACCTAAGAAAACACGCAAAGAGGCTCGAAGTTACGAAACTTCGTCCTGCAATATACGAATATTTTTGGGGCGATGCGCGAAATTGTCAGCGAAGCAAGGACCGCCGCTCAGACAGGGACGTGCCATCGACTTTATCAAACATGACCGGCCCGCGGCCGCGCGCGTAGAAGACGACCCAATAGGGTACCGTTGTCGCATCCACGGTGAAATCCGAATTCTCATGCGCGTAACGAATCGCGAGCACATCCGGATAGGATACACCGGAAACAGTGAGCGTATCGAGCCGCGAAAGCAAGCGCGCCTCGATGGGGAACGTGTCATTGCTCCCGTATCTCATAAGGATGCCCGCAAGCCAGGCCGAATCGACGAGGGGGTTTTCGCGAAGCAGCACAACGCTCCCACCGGAATGATGCGGGGAGCCTCGCGTCGTATCTCCCGTAACGAATTCCATTCCCTTATCGAGATCGAAGATCGAACCATAGCTGAAGCCTTCGATGGTTACGCTATCCGGCGCGACATGACCGACGAGGGTCCGAAGAGTTCCATCGGGGTTCTCGTCTTGCGCGAGGAGAATCCCACTCGAATCGCGAGTGGCGATTTGGTCGGAATCGAACAGTTCCGTGTCTCCCGCCTTCCAAAAATACTCGGCCATGCTCGAAACGGGAACGGAGTTAAGCGGCGCGGATAGATTCTGCGTGCAGCCGGAGGCAAAAAGAGCGACGATGATAAAAAGGCTCTTCATTACGGATGAATTGCTACTCCGATGGCAAAACCAAACGCTTGGGAAGGATATAATTTAGGCGGCAACGATTGAATTGCGGAACCGTTCACCGTAGGCTGGGAATTATTTCCGGTAATGACCGCGCTCGCGGCCGCCGTCCAGGACGCTTGATATGAAAATGAGGCACGAAGCGAAAGCGAGTTTGTGATTCGATACGTTGCGGCGGCTTCGCCGAGAAGGGTTGGCGAGAAGCCGCCTGCGAGGAAAATATCGCCGCCGCCCGCACTCATTTCATATTCCATTCGAGCGGCCGGATTCACCAAATAGGATACCGACGCGCAGGCCCACGGTGCAAAGGGATCGAGCAACGCCGTTTCAGAAATTGTCTGGGAAACATGCCCGTAACTGCCGATGGCCGTGCGCAGATGCGAAATCTGTTGCGCTTGAATAAAGCGCGCATTCCCACCGCGGGCGCCGATGCCAAGCCACGGCGAAATCTCGTAGTCCACTCCAAATTCTTCCCCCTGCGAGGTGACGGATGATTGCCAAACGCCATATTTTCTTGCAAAATCGGATGGCTGCGCCTGCGGAGCGAGGGGCGTGGAACGAATATTTTCCTCCGCGAACGCGCGAACCGGTGTGTAGGCATTATTTTCCTCAAAGCCGGAAATCGGAATAGCGATAGCGCTGGAATGGAGCCTCGCAGGCTCCGGCGATACCGAAATGGCTCGAAGCGGCGGGAGCGCGAACGTATCCAGCGACATGGAGGAGGCCGTGGGAACGGCAGGCGCAGCGCCGGGGCCTGCGGGGTTTCGCAAAAGCTCTCTGACGGTGGCGATGTTTGGAGCATTCCTGCTATTTGTCGCCGAACCATCCGCCCTATCAGACCGACCGGCCCCATAGGCTCGATCCGAATTCCCAGAAGTGCGATGCTGCACAGGAGCGCGCTGGTTCCCGAACCGCTCCTCATGTTGTGGGGGACCGATATTTTTCGGAGGAATAACATTTTGCGGTGGTGTAGAAATATTGTGCGGTGAGTTCCCGCCCGCGGGGCCGCCCGTCGTGGAGCCGCCCATGGTGCTCTTGCTTGAGGCAGCCATGCGGGAAACATTCCCACTTCCTCCGCTCCGTAACGCGTACCAAATCCCGCCGGCAAGCAGCGCGGCAAGCAGGAGTAAAACCATATTCATCCGGGAATCCCAAAACCAGGCGGCCGCGCGCTTACGCCGTTTTTCCGGCATCGCGAGATAGGGAAGTTTCATGGCAAGCACTGGAACCTTCAAAGCCAGTTCCCGCTGGATCTCGAGCGGCGCGCTCACCGGCTTCGCAGTAAGCGCATAGAGCGAACCGAGGCGCACGTGCGCCTCGAACAGCGCGCGTGCCTCGGGGGAACGATGCGTTTCTTGCAGCATGGCTTCGCCCTCCTCGGCAGGAAGCGAGTCGTCCAGATATGCTAATATTTTTTCTTCGAAGTTTGCCATACTATTGAAGTGGTCGAACCTCCTCGCCTTCGCTCACCAAATCCCACAGTTCTTCGCGCATGGCGAGCTTTGCGCGGTAGATGCGCTGCCGCACCGCGCCGTGCGTAATATTCAACTGTTCCGCGATTTCCTGATAGGAAAGCCCGTCGCATTCGCGCAATACAAATGGTTCCCGAATTTCGATCGGCAGTTTTTGAATCGCGACCTCCACGCGCAACCGGAGTGTGGATTGCTCCTCCCGGAATTCCGGAGCGAGCGTGCGGTCGCTGGAAGCCAGCTCCGCCGCGTCTTCCAGTCCGACGAGTGCACGCTGCCGCCGGTGATTGAGAAACGTGGTCCGCACGATTGTGTAAAGCCAGCCCAAAACATTCGTTCCCTCCCGAAACGTCTGCGCTTTCCGATACACTTTGATGAACGTTTCCTGAAATACATCGCTGGCGAGATCGCGATCGCCCCCGGCGAGCCGCATCGCGAAGGTGAACACTTCCGCCTGACGCCGAAGATAGAGCTCCACGTAACCTTCTTCGTCGCCTTCCTGAAATCGCCGAAGCAACTCATGGTCTGGAACCTCCTTCGGCGGCCGAACCATGTTGATTTTTTCCTGCCCGGGAGTTTCGAAAGCAACCTCCTTCAGCGGGCGAGCGTGCATTTGCCCATGTGCAGCCTGTGGCTGAAATGCCGGCACGGAACCACCAATGCGTTCGCGCGCATAACTACGCGCAAGCGCACCCCGCGCCCGTTTCACGCTCAGCGTTCCGATCGGCATCACCCGTTAAACACGCGGGAAGGCAAAGAGTCACATGATTTTCACACGGAATAGTTGCCCAACGCTGGAATTCTTTCGCCTCCTTTGTGTTGATAGGCCTCTTAAATACAAAAAGGCTATAGATGTTCACATTACTCGTCATTCTGATCGTTCTGGTCTGCATTGTCATGTCAGTCGTGGTGCTGGCGCAAGCCGCAAAGGGAGATGGGCTCTCGGGCGCGTTAGGTGGGCCAGGTTCAGTCGGTGCTGTTTTTGGCGTTCGCCGCGCATCCGATTTTCTTCAAAAGGCGACGATTTGGCTTGGCGGAGCTTTTGTCGTCTTGTGCATCATCGCAAATCTATTTTTCCTTCCCTCCTCCGGCAATTTACCGAGCGCAGTGCAAAGCGGGCAAGCTCCGGTACCGACGGCGCAGCAGGCCGCACCGGCGCGACCCTCCGCTCCGGCCGCGCAGGCACCGCCACCCTCCGGCGGGCAGCCGGGAACCGGACAAACGAACCCGGATAACTCGCCGCTGCCACCAAAATAATTTTTGGAACTCAATCGAAGGGATTCGGTTGTATTTGCCATGCGACGCCGTTATGTATCCGTTGAAAGAAAAGAGGGAGAATGGATTGTCCGCGCATCCGGCAAAGTGCGGCATTATCCGACCCGTCGTCAGGCAGTAATTGCAGCGCGCACGCAAGCCAAGGCCGAGAGAGCAGAAATGATGATTGAAGGGGAACCGCACCCCATCGTCCACTCTGCTCCGGGCAAAGGTCGATTTACAAGCACCCAAATTCGTGCTGCGGTAAAGCGGGTACTAGCCATGCGAGAATCCGAAGAGCGCGCAAAGAACAACAACGGTATGGCACGATCGCTTGAGCGAGCCATGCAGAAACCCTCTCGTGCAAAGGCTACCCGATAGATTCGAAGAATCGGTTTTTATCAATTGTCCTTTCGATCCCGCCTATCGGGAGATCAGTCAGGCGATCGTCTTCGCGCTGCAACGATGCGGTCTCATCCCCCGCCGTGCAGATGAAGCTGCAAACAGCGCAAAAAATCGCTTTGAGTGGATACTCGATATCCTGGGTAAATGCAAATATGGAGTCCATGATGTTTCACGGGTGGAATTGGGCGCGGGTGGATTTCCCCGATTCAATATGCCGCTGGAATTAGGAGCCGATCTGGGTTGCAGAAAATTTGGTAGGCCATACCAACGAGAGAAGTGGCTGCTCATTCTCGATAGCGACGAGCACCGGTATGATCACACCATTTCCGATCTCTCTGGCCAGGACATCGAAGTCCATCATAATAATCCCACAATGTGTATCCGCGCCGTTCGCCGATGGCTTGCGCGTTCTCCCTGGAATATCCTGCATCATCCGATCCCCGGTGACCAGTGGATTATCGACGAATATGCTGACTTCCTGACCGACTTGCCAGCTATCTGCGCCGACCCAAAACTTCAATGGAATCCAAATGATCTCGCGTTCGTCGATTTGACAAAGGTTATTCGAGATTGGATCGAACTCCGAAAAGAGCAATGAAAGTAGAATTCTATAAACACCCGCTCGGCGAAGAAGAAATTTCGAGCCTCGCCGAAGTCATTCACTCCACATTCCTCACCACCGGCCCAAAAACGAAAGCATTCGAGGCCGAATTTGCCCGCATGATGCGCGCGAAATATTGCATTGGGGTTACAAGCTGGACGATGGGCGGCTTCATCGCGCTGAAAGCTTTAGGCGTCGGTCCCGGTGACGAGGTCATTACTACACCGCTGACCTTCATGGCCACGGGGAACATCATCATCGAATGTGGCGCAAAGCCGGTTTTTGTGGACGTGGAACCGGAGACCGGGAACATTTCCTGCGATGAAATTCTGAAAGCGATCACGCCCCGAACGAAAGCGATTTTGCCCGTGCATCTGTATGGCCAAATGTGCGACATGAAGCGGATGCGGAAGATTGCGCGGGAGCACAAGATCGCAATCGTCGAAGATTCCGCGCATTGCGCGGAAGGGGAGCGCAATGGTTTGAAGCCGGGCGAGGCAAGCATCGCGGGCGATGCGCTGGATATGGCCGTCTTCAGCTTTTATGCTACTAAGAATTTAGCGAGCGGCGAAGGCGGAGCGATCACGACAAACGACGAGGAACTTTACGAGAAGTTGCTTATGCTTCGTTTGCATGGAATGAATAAATCTGCTGCGGATCGTTATTCCTCGCGCTTCAAGCATTACGACATGGAAATGCTTGGCTACAAATGCAATATGTTCGATGTACAGGCGGCGATGCTGCTGCCCCAGCTTCCCCGGCTTGCCGAGCGCCTTGAACGCCGTGAATACATTTGCCAGCGTTACGAAGCCGCATTCCGGGATGTGGATGAAATCGCGTTCCCTTCCGTGCTTCCAGGCTCAATCTCCGCGCGGCATTTATTTACGATTTGGATTGAGCCGCGTATTCGCGATGCGGTATTGAGCGATTTGCAGGATCGCGGCATCGGCGTTGCGGTCAATTTTCGTTCCATCAACCGGCTTACCTACTATCGCGAGCATTTCGCGATGCCGGATGGGACCTTCCCGATTGCCGAGCGCATCGGCGATTCCACGATTACGCTTCCGCTTTATACGAGGCTAACGGAGGAAGAGATCGAGTATGTGATCCGCCAAACGATTGAATCGGTGCGGACGTTGTCCGTTTAGAAATAAACACGAGCAACGATAGCGCCCTTTGTGATGAGCGAGTGGCCCGTCGTAGCGGTCTGGGTTCCGTTGACCACCGGGGTGATGGTGTTGGACTCGGTTCCCAAACTCAGGTATTCGAAACCAACGTCCGCGCCCAGCGAGAATGCGTTCGAAAAAAAGTACTCGCCACCCAACGTGACGCCCACATAAAAATCAGTTCTGGAGGACTCGACAGTCGATGAGGTTTCGCCGTATTCCGAGTCCGCCGCGGGGGCATAGTTATCGAATTCCGTGCTGTACGTAATAATTCCCGCCCGCGGACCGAAATAAGCAGAGAGGTTCCCGGCGAGTTGTTCGGTATAGTAAAATCCGGCCCCGATCTGGATGCCAGTCGAACGAAAGGCGTAGGCATAATCAACCGCGGTTCCCGTTGAATCCTTCGGCGCGCTGATATTATAGGAGAAATTATAAATTCCCACCTCGGGCTCGATTTTGAAATTGGAAAATCGCATCGGAACGAGTACCGTAATCGGCGCGACGGGAATGTTGACGAGTTGCGCATTCGAGGGGAGGCCGGATGGCTCGACATCGGGCGAATTGCCAACATTCAGGGCGACGCCAATCCCCGCCCGGAAATCGTTCCCGGCCGGTGCCGTGGATTGCTGGGCATTCGCTCTGGTAGCGAGGAGTAATGAAAATCCAAGAAAAGTGCTGAAAATCAAGATTCTGTGCATTGCT
This sequence comes from uncultured Bacteroidota bacterium, assembly GCA_963702215.1. Taxonomy (GTDB): domain Bacteria; phylum Bacteroidota; class Ignavibacteria; order Palsa-1295; family Palsa-1295; genus PALSA-1295. Next base: position 1,453,045 of record OY969726.1, on the reverse strand, counting down.
TTTGGACAAAAAGAAGAATCACACTGCAAATATACGGCGAAAATCGGCGAGTGCGATCAAATTGCCATTTTTACGCGGACCGCAGCGCATTCACAATATCCAGCCAGGCGGCGCGGGAGCCGGGAACGAATCAGCCGAGGGTGGTGCAGATTTTCTAGCCGGCCCGGGATTCTTTGGGTTATCTTTGGAGTTGCGATTTTTCCATGACGGTTTTTTAATGGGAGAAAAATTTATGAAGGTCCTAAAACTCGCTGCGCTTTTCGCGTTAGCGTTCGCTTTCTCGCGGTGCAAAGCGCCGACACAAACCATGGAAGGGACGCCTACTTCGACATCAGTGTTGGATGTCAACACTATTCTCGACACGACCGGTAAGGTATTCATCGCTTATGCTCAACAGACGAACGGTAATCCGTATCAGGCCATCATTGAGACTGCCGATTGGCTTCAGACCCTGCCGAATGTCGCTTCGGTGGTGTGCGACGATAGCGTCTATATTAACATTGCGCTGAAGTCCGGATTAACGACCGTGTTCTATTTCGAACAAGTCGATGCCAATGGGAAGGATGTTTTCCGCGGTGCCGGAAAATATATTCCTCGCGGTCAAGATGAGCGGAGGAACGGAACCTTCGATGCCGAAGCGACGCCTCGCGAAGACAAAATCATCGAGGAGGACCCCATGTCCCCACAAGGAGTCCCAGCCACGCACGCCATTACGAATAAAAATGTTTTGGTCTTCGCTTCCGATACTACCTCTCTTGAACTTTCGGGGCAACTGAAGTCTGCCGCGAAGCTCCTCTCGAGTTCCAGCTTAGGGTTGAAGCTTACCACGCTCGTCAACAAACAATGTACGTACGAGGCTGTTTCGACATTCGGCAGTTATGGGCTGGTGATCCTCGATACGCACGGCCAAAGAGATGGCTTTCTGATTGGTTCCACTCTTTCCATCCCCGTTCGTCCAGCCAACGAGAGTGCTATGAAAGCATTAGTGTCATCTCAAACTTCTCTCGATAATTACACGCAGCTAACGACGGGAAATATTTCCTTAGGCTCGAGCGTGAAAGCGAACTTGAGCGATCCCCAATGGCAGAAAAAGGCAATTCCCGATAGTCTTCGTACTCAATGGGTGACATTGAAGTACCTGAGCACGCTCGCTCCCCTCTCTGGCACAGCTATTTTTGGCAATATGTGCTACAGTGGAAATGCCTTTGTGAATGAGGGTTTACAAACTCCGATCCGCACCGCGTTTTTGAACCTGAACCCCATCAGCTATTATTGTTATGTTATAGGAGCACCAGGATCAGAGATTTCCTATAGCGTCGATGACGATTTTGCTCGGCTCATGGAAGATTCCCTGCTGACCCGCCTTGTCATCGATCAGGACAGCACCGGGATAGCCAATTTGAAATCAGACAACACGAGCGAATTCAGTTCCGATTGGAAGCGCTCGCTCTTTTTTCGTCATTTCGGTTCCGACAACTATAGCTACGGGACCTGCATCGATTCGTTCACCGATGCGCGAGATGGGCAGGTGTATCGCGCGGTTTGCATCGGCACGCAAACCTGGATGGCGCAGAACCTGAATTATAACGCGCCGGGGAGTATGCTGTACAATGACGATCCTGCGAATGGCCCAATTTATGGCCGGATCTACACTTGGACAGCGGTGATGCAGGGTGCGGCCCCGAGCACAGCAAACCCGAGCGGCGTGCAGGGCATTTGCCCGAAAGGATGGCACGTTCCAAGCCCGGCAGAATTTTCGCAGCTCGCCGCATTCTTAGGCGGGAATGCGGTTGCAGGCGGCGCGATGAAAACAACCAATCTTTGGCAGAGCCCAAACACCGGAGCTACAAACAGCAGTGGATTTTTCGCGGTACCGGCGGGGCAAAGCCTCGGCGTCTCCCATCCTGTTGTCGATGTTGGGCTCACCTCCAACTTTTGGGATACCTTTCAGAGTACCGCGAATCCTGCCCCGGATGGCTCGTTCTGGGGAGGCACTTACGCTCTGACTTATAATTCCGCCAACCTTGACTCGGGTCAGTATTATCAAGGAGCGGGTTACTCCTGCCGCTGCGTGAAAGATCCCTAAGCCGACCGTAGCGCATTCACAATATCCAGCCGCGCGGCGCGGAAGCTGGGATGGAATCCGCCGACGAAGCCATAGCTCTGAAAAAGGAGGTATGGAACTGGAAACGCGCCGACGGATACGCTCGTTATTAAAAAATATGCCAGTTAAAAGCACCACTCGCAAACCGAAACAAACGGCGATGAAGGCCATTTCGCACTTGAAGGATTCGGCCTCGTACGAAGAAATGATGTATGAGCTCTATGTGCTTCAAAAAATTGAGCGAGGCCGTGAAGACATCCGGGCTGGTCGGACACTCAGCCATGCCGAAGCGAAGGAACGATTACGGAAGTGGGTCAAGTAAAGTGGTCGCTGCAGGCACTTGAAGACATTTCGGAGATCGGAATGTTTATTGAGCGCAATTCTCCGCATTTCGCGGAAGTGATCGTTAATCGCCTGTATTACAGTGTTGATCGCTTGACCGAGTTTCCACGCTCCGGCCGCGAAGTTCCCGAGCTCCGGGTTGGGACAATCCGAGAACTCATTGTGGAAGGCTACCGAATCGTTTATGAGATTCGAAAAGACTGGATCGAAATACTTGCCGTCATGAGCGGACGGCAGGACCTTCGAAGAAAACTGGCGCGATGATTACGCCGATCGTAGTGCATTCACGATATCCAGCCGCGCGGCGCGAAAACTGGGAAGGAATCCGCCGACGAAGCCCATCACGATCGCAAAGATCAGCGTGGCAAGGACGATGCCTCCTGTCATCGTGAAGCCGAACGCAATTTCGGCGAAGGAACTAAAATCGGTGGTGGAGATGGTGAGGAACGAAAGAAGCGTTGCGCAGACAAGCCCCACTCCGGCGCCGAGCAATGCAATAAAGAGTGATTCGATCAGGAATGCGCTGAGCACGCTTCGGCGCTGGAAGCCAAGCGCGCGCAACGTGCCGATTTCCACCGTGCGATTGGCCACCGATGCGTACATCGTAATCATCGCCCCAATCATCGCTCCAAAGCTGAAAATCACGGTGATGACGATTCCCAAAATTCGGATAAAGTTCGCGAGCGTTTCCGATTGCTCGGCATAGAATTGCTTTTCCGGCTCGATCTTGAGTTCGTTCAGGCGCGGATCGCTATCGAAACGAGCTTTGAGCGCGGCGAAATCTTTGGGATCTTTCAGTCGCATTACCACCGAAGAATACGCCTGCCGGTTGAAGGCCTGAAGAATTTGGTTCTGATCGCCCCAAATGTCCGAAGCGAATCCGCTGCGGCCCGCATTGAAGTGGCCGACGATCTTCCACTCGCGTCCCGCAAATTTTATCGAGTTGCCAATCGCCATGCCATCGAAACGATCGGCGATTTGATTGCCTACAATTAGTTCCGAAGCGCCAAAGTTGAACATTCTTCCGTGCGTCAATTTCACCTGCGGACGGAGTAAGATTCCATCCGGCGTAACGCCGCGCACCGTCACGTTCGAAAGGTCGTTCGGGTTCGCGCCATGCTTCTGCAAATTGATAAGGGTAAGCACCTCTTTGGACATCAGCGGCTTGCCATCACTTGCCAGCGCGATCTCCGGCTGCGTGCCGATCACATCTGCTTCGTCGAACGTAATGATGCTCAGCGTTTCGCTTTCCGCGGATTTTCTGAGCACGATCGCGTTATCCGCCGAGCCGGTAGCGACCATCGTGTTCTTCACGCCGTTGGCAAGCATGAGCACGGCGGTAAACACGAAGGCGACGAGCGCCACACCGGCGATCGTGAGAATGGTCGTCAGCTTGCGCGTCCAGAGGGAACGGAAACTATAGCTTAATGGAATTTTCATGTCATTTTAACCGACTTGTCGTAACCCATCGACGATCTTCATCTTGAGCGCACGATTGGCCGGAAAGATTGCCGAAACAATTCCGACGAGAATGGCGAACACACCCGCCAACAGGAGCGTCTCGCCTTCGACGATAAACGTGGGAATGAAATTCGCCATGCCTTTCGCAAATCCCGCGGCCATCGGGAACGTGATGAGGATTCCAACAATGCCGCCCAAGATCGCGATGGAAAGCGATTCGCCAAAAATGAGGAGTACGAGATGCTTCCCGGTAAATCCAAGGGTTTTTAGAACTGCGTACTCTCGAATGCGCTCGCGGGCCGTCATGATCATCGTGTTCGCGAGCACGAGGAAAATAATTCCAATGATGACGTAAGAAATAATTTGAAGAGAGGTGATGATCGCGCTGGACATCGAAATAAATCCGGCCTGGAACGCTTTTTCCGTCTCGGTTTTCGTTTCGGCGGCCGAGTTCGAGAAGAGCGCGTCCACATTTTGGGACACGCGCGCGGCATCCGCGGGATTATTCACCTGCACCGCGTACCAGCCAACTTTATTCGCGCGAGAGGGCGTAGTTTTGAGGAGCGATTCGTTCAAATAATCCCATTGGAAGAACATCGTGTTTTCTTCGATGGCCGCAGTTTTTCCATGATAAATTCCTCTCACGACAAACTGCCACTGGCCTGGGAAAATATCCCCGGTGATGGGAATGACGTCACCGATCTTGAAATGGTATTGATCCGCTAATTTTTGGCCGACGATGCAGGCATCGCGCTCTTTTTCGAATGCTGCAACCTGATCGGGCGGCATCACATATTCGGGATACATCGCGAGCATCGTTTGCGGATCGCAAGCAATGCGCGCGAAGAAATGGTTCTTATCGATATATTGGCCGCCAAACCAATTCTCATACGTGACACTCTTCACGCCGGGAACCCGCGCGATTTGATCGCGATAGGAAAGCGGCAGCGGAAATATAAACGAGACAGAATTACGCGTGACGAGCCGGTCCGGTGCGGCGGCATTCGCGCCCGCGTACCAGGACGTAACGAGCGTGCGCAGCAGCCCGAAGGCCATCACGGCGATGGCAACCCCGAGAATCGTAAGAAACGCCCGCAGCTTATGCCGAAAAACGTTCTTGAAAATGAGCTTGACGATTTTCATATCAGTTCACCGAAAGTGTTCCCTTATCCAGATGCCGCGTTATGTGCGCTTTGGCGGCCGCATTCGGATCGTGCGTCACCATCACGATCGTCTTTTTGAATTCCTGATTGAGCTGCTCTAATAGATTCAGCACATCCTCTGCGGAAGTGCGATCGAGATCGCCGGTCGGTTCGTCCGCGACGATGATGGTTGGGTCGGTAACGATGGCGCGGGCAATCGCCACACGCTGCTCCTGCCCGCCCGAAAGCTGCTTTGGATAATGATTCATCCGCTCGCCCAAACCCACAACGCCGAGCGCGGTTTCGACATGCTCCTTCCGCTGTGCTTTCGAAAGATTCGTGAGCAGCAGCGGAAGTTCCACATTCTCATAGGCGGTGAGAACAGGAAGTAAATTATAGAATTGAAAGACGAAGCCCACATGCCGCGAGCGCCATTTTGCGAGCGCCGATTCGTTCAGCGTCGCAATATCGGTTCCAGCAATCGTAATCGAGCCGCTGTTCGGGCGGTCGATGCCGGCCACGAGATTGAGCAGCGTCGTTTTCCCGGAACCCGAAGGCCCCATGAGCGCAAGGAACTCGCCTTCGGGAACCTCCAGCGAGATATTCTGCAGCACCGGGATCGTCATCGTATCCCGCTTATAGTTTTTCGTTACGTTCTTGACTGCGACAATGGAATCCGGCATAAAAAAGCGATTTTTTAAATTAGATAACAAAAATACGCAAATTTTCAGCGTCAGAACGGGCAAATACCAGATTTATTGCGCGCGCGTGGTCGTAAATGTTTTTCGCTGTGATTTTTAATTGCGTTTCGTTTTCATGAATCCGTTCATGGAATGAGCGAAGTTCCCCTAAAATCCCGAAAATCGAACGATTTCGCATTTATTCATTGATGAAATGCTTGCTCTCGTACGCTTCGTGTAACTTTTAACAGGCTTGTTGTGTCCTGTACCTGATGGAGGCTATGCTACCGTGTGGAACAATCACTTCCGGGAAGGAGCGGACGCAAGCCGAAAGGCTGCGCTCGATTGCGCTCGATTCCGGATGCCTTGCTTCGGAATCCAGTTTTGTCCGGTATGTCGCCGGCGGCGTGCTCGGTATTAGAAAGGTTGTGCTTGAGAAATGAAGCGATTGCGGCTTGCCTTTTTGATCCTGGCAATCCCGGCTGCGCGCGTTCTTGCGCAGCCGGATACAATCCCTGTTTTGCTACAGCCCAGTCCTTCGTGGATCGGCTTATCCGATAGACCAATCGCGTACTGTGGCACCGACTCAATCATTTTAACTAATGACGGGCGTGATGCAGGCATTTGGTTTTCGACCGATGGCGGAAGGACCTTCGACCATCGTGATTCTTTGGGCGGCTCTATGATTTCGTTCCCGAGTGAGGAGGCTGAAGTCTTTGGATATCGATATGGGCCGATATGGCAGATTGATTCAAATGGCTCCCCAATGGAGAGCTTTAACGACGGACTTACCTGGCGTCGCACGCTCAAGCCACAAAACCCCGGGAAAGATTCCGTGATTGCCAACGGATCGGCATTTGCCGGTATCCTATATTGGTTCTCGACGTCAAGGCATGTCATACTGACCAGGGACTTGGGCAATCTAAGCTGGGATACCCTTCCGTTCCCTGCACCGGCTGGCACGATGTCGTGGTACGATGAGGACCATGGCGCTCGCTTCGCTGGGTTCAATTCCAGGGGAGATAGCACATACGTCGCCCGGACCCACAACGCTGGAAAAACCTGGGATACGGTCCTTTTCCCAAGACAGGCGAGTGGAACGTTAAGCTATCTTGCGCCAAATGTGCTCTTCGTAGGTCCCGCACCAGGGCCATCCACGGCCGACTATGTGAGTGCGGATACTGGCCACACCTGGAAGGTTCTGGACAATTACACGAGCTTACAGATCCTGAAGGATAGCCTCTGGTACGCGATGGCAAGCTATAATCCGTTCGATGGGGGCTACGTCAAAGCTCTGATTCGGTCCACCGATCAAGGCACCTCATGGCAGCAGGTCTCGTCAGGCTGTGTAAATGGGCCAGTGAATATTGTCTTTAGAGATTCCCTTCATGGCCTTATCGTGGGGACGGCTCGCACCGATAACGGTGGGCAAAGCTGGGATTGTCTCGACACGACCGTCTATGCCGCTGGCGCGCCGATTATCATTCCCTCCAGCTTCGACCAGTCCTCCTATTATTCCCTTGGCGCTTGTTACGGAACTAATTACGTCTGCCTTTCGACGGATCGAGGCGCTGCCTGGGCGCCGCTTTTTCAGCTTCCTATAGTTCCTGTTCATAGGCCTTGGGGGACAGTCATTGGGAAGCGGCTTTTCATGGCTGCCCCTGATAAAGTTCTCTGGACGAGCGATTTTGGGCAGAGCTTCAATACGTTGCACTTTGGTTATCCCGGCGCTTCCGCAGGGTATATTTCCAGAACCTCGGATGGAACCCTCTGGGCGAGTAACGATCTCGATCTTTATGTCTCAAGGGATACTGGCAATACTTGGGTTAACCAATCCGACAACGTTCCCTACCGCAAGGATTCGTTCCAACTAAGTTATACCTTTACACCGATCGATAGCGTTACGGGCTTTCTGGAAACATCGAGCAGGGCGATTTTCCGCACCGGCGATGCGGGAGCTTCATGGCAGCGCGTGCCCGACACGACTTACATTCCAACCTTCGTTTTCGATTCCCGACACTGGTACGATAATGGTGTTGTTTATACATCCGACGCGGGATTGTCATGGCACACTATTCCAAAGACCCCTGCATATCCCGACTTCCTGGCTCTAGATACGCTGCGCTGGTATGACGGCGGGTTTTACACCACCGATGCCGGAGCCGACTGGAGTCCCATTCCGGGCTGGGATCAGCTTCATTACCCCACATTTACCATCGTCGATTCGAACACGGCCTTCGCTGGCGGTATTCCAAGCTCCCTGTGGCGTCTCGATCTGCCGTTTTATACGAAGCCAAAACCGATGCTGAATTTCACCGTGGATGATCAAATATGGAATAATGTGCCGCTTCAAAAGGATACGGGTTGGGTTCAGATGCCAGTGGTGATTCACAATCTATCTGCTCAGGATATTAATGTGACGCTGGATTCGGTGTCCGATCCAATACATTTTTACCTTGCGCCGTATCAACCGGTTTCTGTGGCCGTTCCCAAAAAGGCGAGCGTGATTAGCCATGACGGTCTCGATTCGGTTTGGTTTATCTATCAACCCACGAGCACGCATCCGAACGGCGCGCGAGCTTATTGGCACAGCCCAGCGCTTCTGAACTCGGACGACTCGCTCGCCGTGCGAACGGATTCCTTACATGGGAACCCATCAACTGCATCCGTTTCTGAGCCGGGAGTTACGGGCCCTGCTTTATCCGTCTCTCCCAATCCCGCCACGGGCCGGGTTACGCTTTCGTTCTCCCTGCCGGCACCCGGCACGGTAAGCGTAACGGTTCTGAATGTGCTGGGGGAAGTGGTACGCGAACTGCCCTCACCCCACCCTCTCCCAAAGGGCGAGGGAGAAATACAAGTCGATCTCTCGAAGCTTCCGGCGGGAATTTATTATGCGCGCATCGTCGCTGGCAAGAATGCCACCGCCACTATGGTGAAGGTGGTGAAGGAGTAAGCCGCACCCAGCCTCTCCCAGAGACTGAGGAGCAAATTAAAGGAAAGCCGCTCGGAAATTTCGGTGAGGCTTTCATTTCCCCGCAGAAATCCGGTGTTCCACCGTGAGTCGCGCGCGATCTAAGTCGATCGGGTAGGTGATCTTGAAATTGAGGTTGCTTCCCGGAACCAGGCGCGGCTGTTCGCCGATGCGCTCCAGGAGTTGGGATTCATCGGTCGCCTGGTATTTCGAATCGCGCGCTGCGGCGAAGGCGGCGCGGAGGAGTTCGATCCGCGCGCCCTGCGGCGTTTGCGCACGCCACAAATTTTCGCGAGGAACCGTCTCGATGATATCGCCATCCACCACGCGCTTTAATGTATCGACCACCTCGACTGCGGGAACCGCGCTGCCGTGCTCGCGGATTGCGCCAATGACCGAAAGAATCACTACGTCATCCACCAAAGGCCGCGCGACATCGTGGATCAGCACGATCTTCACTTCGGGATCGTCATGGACGGCGCGCATTCCGTTGCCTGCGGAATCCTGCCGCGTCACACCGCCGGCGACGACTTTCCATTTCACGGGCGGGTTCAGCGCCTCCATACCCTTCTGCATTTTCGGCAGATCGCGCTCCGGCCCGACAATTACGACCGTGTTCATCGACTCGATCAGCGCGAACGTCCGCGCTACATACTGGTATATCGGAAGCTGGCCGAGCATTTCGAACTGCTTTGGCCGCCCAAAGCGAACCGATAATCCTCCCGCCACGATCACGGTCGCAACATCTCGCACGGAGGATGATCGGTCATCCGAGGATGATCGGTCATCCGAAAATCCATCTTTTTTCGACGGCTGAATGCTTACCGGTAGTTCATCCATTTGCGCGCGCTATTTCCTTTGCTTTTTCTTCGGAGCCTTCATATTCGATAACGAAACTATATGCCGGAAATCGTTTCGGCAGCCGCATCAGCGAAAAGACCATCACACCGGTCGAAAAGCGATCGACCCAATTCGAAGTTGGCCAGCCCAAATGAAAAATGATATTACGATTCGCAAAGTCATATTGAAGCATACGGATGAGCGAAACGAGCCGGTGCGCAAGGGACTCGCGGTAAATCGTGAGCAGAAAATGGTTCTCTCCCTGCTTCGTCGGGCTTCCGGTGCGCGGCGAGTAAAAGGTGATGTAGGCGACGTTCGGATCTTCCACGAGCGGGCGCTCATCCTTGGGGCGCCGGAAGTGGAAGTGGAAGGGCTTCGATTCATCGGACTCGGCAATGCGAAATATAAGTTCCATCGGGTTATCCGTTTTCCGAAATTGCTCGATCTCGGGTGCGCGCCGTTTCGCCACACGGAAGCCGATGATCTGGAAAATCGTTACCGAGATCGCCCACAAGACAAATCCTTGCCACTTATGATACGCGATGAACGCAAAGACCGCCAGCAGAAGCAGAAAAATGATAAACGTTCCGGTGCGCGATGTGTGATAATCCGGGATTTCCTCGCTGCCTCTCGAATAACGATAATAGACGAGCGCGCCCATGTTGATCGTAAAACTCGCCACAAGGCCAACGGCATACATGTGCGCCAGCATTTCCTGGCTGCCCGCAGTGATGGCGATAATAACGCTGAAGAACGCCGCATTCAGGATATGGATGCGGTAAAGGGAATCCGCCTTGTTCGTTGCTATGAGCCAGTGAAACCCGTAGCGATGCGCTACGCGCTCCAGGAGTTCACTCGATGCAACGAAGGCCGTATTCACCGCCATGAGGAGCGTAAAACTTGCAAGCCCGCCCACTAAGTAGGCAAACCACCGCCCGTTGACGACTTGTGCAAAATAGGTGATGAGATCATCTTCGTGCCCGGCGAAATTGATGTCAGTTCGTGTGAGCACCAGCATCGTGATGAGTGGCGTGACGATGCCAACTGTCACCGCGAGAAAAATATACGCTTTTCGAATATCCCTCCAGCTTTTGACGAGCCCGGCAGTTTGGATCACGCTCTCGATCCCCGAATAGGCGAGAATGACGCCGGCAAATCCGAAGATAAAGAAATTCGTCCCGCCGAACAATCCGCGAGTCGTTAGTCCCGACCAGGTAAGATTGAATCCTTCTGTGAGTTTCGCCACCTGCCCTGCGCTTGGGCTCATGACGGCGGAAAGCACGAGCGTCAGCAAAATCATCGCGGCGGCAACGAAGATCCAAAATGTAAATCGAGCATTTTCCCGAATCCCGATGATATTCAGGAATGCGACGAACCAGATCGAAGCAAAAAATAGTGCGTATATAAAGACGGGCGAAATCGAAAAGAACGAGCTGCCATTATAGACTGCAGAGACGGTCGAAATCGCAGCCGTCAATACATAATCGACAAGAATGGAAGCCACCGCCGCGAAGGACATCGTTGGCCCGAGCACCAGATAGCTAAAGCTATAGACGCCACCGCCCCGAATGCCGTGGTGCTCGAGGATATGCGCGATCTCCACCATCCGGCTCGATAGAAACCGGATAAACAGCGAGACCACGATGATAAAGACGAACGCAGAAATGCCAACGAGCAGATAGGACTCTGCCGGTACGTAAAAGATGCTCGTCAGCTCGTCCATCAGCGTAATGATGGCGATGGCGAGCCACGTCAACCACCATTTCCCGCCATCCAAAAACGAGAGCAGGTTTTTCTTTTTCGCGAAATAAATGAACAGGCCGAGCAGGCCTGCGTTAAGGACGGCAATGAGAATCCATTTCATCGTGGCAAGCATCCTCGGTCCCGAGGAAGCGAGGGATGCGGGCCGTTAACACGGAAAGGGGAGAAAAAAGTGACGGATGAAGTGAGACTTATCCTACCCGCCCCGTCTGCTCTAACCGCCGAATGAGATTGAAAGCATCCTCGGCTGTCAGTGCGGCAGCGATTTCGCGCGTTGTCGTTTTATCGATAAAGACCTTGGCGATCGCGGCGAGAAATTGCAAGTGGTTCGAACGGCCTACTTCCGGACTTAGAAATAATACCACGATGTAGGCTTTTTGATCGCGGCCTAGTGAAACAACGCCTTGCGGCGTGAGCGCCATCACCGCATGGATATCGCTCGTGCCTTCAAATCCGGCGGAATGCGGAATCGCAATGCCGGTATCGAGGAACGTGCTCATGAGCCGCTCCCGGCGCATGATGAGATCGAGTATCTCAGCACGGCGCGAGGCGAGTTCGTGGTCCAGTTGAATGAGTAGGTCGATGAGAATCCCAATGGTTTGTTCGACGGTCGCGACCGTTTCGAGGTTTGCGAGAATCCGCTCCGGCTTGATGTAATCGGTAAGAAGAACTTGACGCTTCCCGCCCGGCAGCAGTTTCGGCGGTGGCAGTGCGGAAAATTCCGTAGCTGCTGCCTCCGCTTTAAGTGGCACGACATACACGCCGATTTCGCCGGCCTGTTTTAGCAATTCACCGACTGTGGAACGCGAAACCAGCCGGCGCCACAAAGCGCGTCGCGTCGCGCCCATGACAATTTGGGTAATGCCTTCATCGCGCGCGAAATCGAGCAAGGTGCTTGCAACTTCCCGCCCGGAAAGCTGCACGACAGTCGCGCCGAGCGAGCGGGCCAGCGTGAAGGATTCGTGCAGCTCCTGCTTCTGCTCCTCCGTTAGCTTCGCATCCGGCTTTTCTACGAAGGCCACGATCCACTTCGCATTCATGCGCCCGGCAATTCGGGAACCCTGACGAATCAAGCGCGCCGCCATTTCCCCACTGGGGATGGCAACCAAAACTTTTTCTCCGGAGGCGGCAGTGCCGGGCGTATTCGTTTCATGGCGCTTGCTCCGATCTTTTTGTTCGACGTCGTTCGCCAGTTCCCGCAGCGCGAGTTCCCGCAGCATACTCAGATTGCTCTGCGTGAAAAAATTCTTGAGCGAATGTTCGATGCGTTCGAGCGGATAAATTTTGCCTTGCCGCATCCGCTCCTGCAATTCATCCGGCGTGACATCGACGATAATCATCTCGCGAGCCAGGCCGAAGAATGTATCGGGAACCCGCTCTTTTACTTCCACGCCGGTCATGCGCTCGACCATATCATGCACGCTCTCCAAATGCTGGATATTGCACGTGCTGAACACGGCGATACCGGCCGCGAGAATATCTTCAATGTCTTCCCAGCGCTTTTTATGATGGGAACCCGGAGCATTCGTGTGGGCGAGTTCATCCACCAGCACCAACTGCGGCTTGTGCGCGATGACCGCTTCGGTATCCATTTCGCGCATCGAGACGCCTCTATACTCGATGATTTTGGGAGGAATGACTTCGAGTTCCCGAATCTGCGCCATCGTGTCCGCCCGGTCGTGCGGCTCGATGTAACCGACGACGACATCGACGCCGCTAGCCTTCATCGCATTGCCATCCTGCAGCATCCGGTATGTCTTTCCAACGCCGGGCGCCGCGCCGAGATAGATCCGGAGTGGGGATTCCTCGGAATATTTGATCTCTTGAAGAAGATCTTCGACGGTAAGCGATGCGGGCACGGACTATTGGTTCGGGATGTGATTCAGCAAATCGAGATTCAGTTCCAGCACATTCACGCGCGACTCGCCCAGAAACCCGAGATCGCGGCCTTGAATGTGTGCCTGAACGAGTGCCCGAACAGTATCCAGCGGCAGATTATTCGCCTTCGCGACGATGGGTGCCTGGTCACATAGCATTCGCAATGGTGATGTCGGGGTCGAGACCGGAAGCGGAGGTCGTCAGCATGTCGGCAGGCAGGGTATCAGGAAGTTCCGGATAGAGTTTTCGAAGCGAATCGCGGTCGTGCGAAATGCGATTGATCAGTGCCTTGCTTGTCGGGCCGAGATTCGTTCCACCGGAATTGGCGGCATCGTAGCCGTTGCCCGCCGCGGACGGCCGCGAGCGGAAAAATTTCGCGGAGGCAAATTGCTGGCCGATTAATTCGGAACCCACGATTTTACCATCCTGATAAACGAGGCTGCCGTTCGCCTGATTCGGAAACACAAGCTGTGCAAACCCCGTCATCGCCAGCGGATAAAGAATTCCCACCAGCACCGTGAGCACGATGGTCATGAGGATGGAAGTGATTATGTTTTTCATCATTGCAGTTTCTCTTCAAATTCCAAATGCAGTTACGATTAGGTCGATTGCCTTTATTCCAATGAATGGAATGATAACTCCGCCCAGTCCATAGATCAGAATATTTCGCCGTAACACCGCCGCTGCGCCAAGCGGGCGATATTTAATTCCCTTGAGCGCCAGCGGCACAAGAGCGATAATAATCAGTGCGTTAAAAATAACGGCCGAAAGAATCGCGCTTTCCGGCGAGTGCAAGCCCATGATATTCAGCGCCCGAAGTTCCGGGAACGCCGCCATGAACATTGCCGGAATGATTGCGAAATACTTCGCGACATCGTTTGCGATCGAAAACGTGGTGAGCGCGCCGCGCGTCATGAGCAGTTGCTTGCCAATCTCGACGACTTCGATAAGCTTCGTCGGGTTGCTATCGAGATCGACCATATTCGCCGCCTCTTTCGCGGCCATCGTGCCGGTGTTCATCGCGACGCCAACATCGGCTTGCGCGAGTGCGGGCGCGTCGTTCGTGCCATCGCCCGTCATCGCAACGAGCTTTCCGCTCGCTTGCTCTTTTCGAATGAGTGCCATCTTCGTTTCGGGCGTTGCTTCGGCGAGGAAATCATCGACACCGGCTTCGCCTGCGATTGCCTTTGCAGTGAGCGGATTATCGCCCGTAATCATCACCGTTTTAATTCCCATCGCGCGAAGCTGGCCGAAGCGTTCCCGCATTCCTTGCTTCACAATATCTTTAAGATGGATGATTCCCAGCACGCGTGAATCCTCAGCAACGGCGAGAGGTGTTCCACCGGAATTTGCGATTCGTTCAACCGCTTCCGTAACTTTCTTATGCAACCCTTCCGAGCCGGCCAACCTGGAGATCGCATCGACCGCGCCCTTGCGGACCGCTTGTTCCTCCCATATCGACTCCGCTCATGCGCGTTTGCGCCGAGAAGGGAATGAATGTTTTCTCTGCCGTGAGAAATTCCGGAGGAAGTTCCTTAACCGTCTGCTGCGCGAGCGCGACAATGCTACGGCCTTCGGGCGTTTCGTCGCTCAAGCTTGAAAGATAAGCGGTTCGCGCGAGTTCCTCGTGCGTCACGCCCGGTGCCAGAATGAATTCCGTCGCCATGCGATTGCCGATGGTTATCGTTCCCGTCTTATCGAGCAGCAGCGTATTCACATCGCCAGCGGCTTCCACGGCGCGGCCAGACATAGCGAGCACGTTACGCTGAAGGACGCGGTCAATCCCAGCAATGCCAATTGCAGAGAGAAGTCCGCCAATCGTAGTCGGAATTAAACGAACGAGCAACGATACCATTACGACGACGGAAATCGTCGTTGACAAGTATTGCGCAAAAAAATTCAGCGCTACGACCGCAACGAGAAAGATAATCGTCATGCCTGCAAGCAAGATCGTAAGCGCGATTTCGTTCGGCGTTTTTTGCCGTTGCGCTCCTTCGACGAGCGAAATCATGCGATCGATAAAGGTCTCACCAGGATTGGAAGTGATTTTTACTTTCAGCCAATCGGAGATTACGCGCGTGCCGCCGGTCACGCCGGAAAAATCACCGCCGCTCTTCGCGAATTACGGGCGCCGATTCGCCGGTAATCGCCGATTCGTCAATCGAAGCAATTCCATCGATCGCATCGCCATCGCCGGGAATGGTATCGCCAGCTTCAACGAGAACCGTGTCGCCTTTCCGGAGCATCGTAGCATTGACGAGTGTCGTCTTACCGTCCTTTCCGATTTGCTTCGCCATCGTTTCGGTCTTGGTTTTGCGAAGTGCATCGGCTTGCGCTTTGCCGCGGCCTTCGGCCATCGCTTCGGCGAATGTGGCGAAGAGCACGGTGAACCAGAGCCATGCGGAAATCCAGCCGGAAAAGACCGGGTTCCCGGAATTCGAAGCGAGCTCGCTGATCCAGGAGATGGTCGTCAGCACTGCGCCGACTTCAACGACGAACATGACTGGGTTTTTCCAGAGCACGCGAGGATCGAGCTTTTTCAGCGCATCGAAGGTTGCGCGCTTTACGATCGCTGGATCGAAAAGCTTTTTTTGTCGATGTATTTCGTGTTTTGCCATATAATTTCTTCATCGGGCAAGCCGCGCTTGCCGTCACACATTCTTAAAATAACTTCCCGGCGTTCATCAATAAATGTTCGAGGATCGGTCCGAGCGAGAGCGCCGGGAAGAACGTCAGCCCGGCCACGATAAGAATTACCATCACAAGGAGCACGCTGAAGAGCGGCGTGTTCGTTAGGAACGTCCCACTTGAAGCGGGAACCACCGTTTTCTTCGCCATACTTCCCGCGACGGCGAGCATCGGAATTATCACGAAGAAGCGGCCAACCAGTTCGGAAATGCCCTGCGTGATGTTATAAAATTGCGTGTTCGCATTCAGTCCAGCGAACGCGGAACCATTATTCCCGGTAGCCGATGCAAAGGCATAGAGGATTTCGGTGAGTCCGTGTGGTCCATTGTTCGCCAGGCTCTTTAGCGCGTCGGGATTTACGACCGCCCACGCGGTAAAGCCTAAGATGCAAAAGACCATCGAGAGCAGCGCGAGCATGGAAAGCTTGACCTCTTTCGATTCGATTTTCTTGCCCAAATATTCCGGCGTTCGGCCCACCATCAGGCCCGCGATGAAGACGGAGAGGATGACGAAGATGATCATGCCGTATAGCCCCGCGCCCACGCCTCCAAAAATTACTTCCCCGAGAAGGATATTGAACAGCGGCACCATACCGCCGATGGGCGTGTAACTTTCGTGCATGGAATTAACCGCGCCACACGAAGCATCGGTGGTAATCGTGGCGAAGAGCGTGCTTTGCGTGATTCCGAAGCGCACTTCTTTTCCTTCCATGTTGCCGCCGGGCTGCGTGGCCGATGCAGTCCGCTCGATTCCCAGCTTGCCCATAATCGGGTTCCCGGATTGCTCCGCAACATAGCACGTGACAAGCCCGGCCAGGAATAGGAACGTCATCGCGCCCCAAA
This sequence comes from uncultured Bacteroidota bacterium, assembly GCA_963702215.1. GTDB lineage: Bacteria > Bacteroidota > Ignavibacteria > Palsa-1295 > Palsa-1295 > PALSA-1295. Next base: position 1,436,336 of record OY969726.1, on the reverse strand, counting down.
TGGCCCAACCTTGCTTTTGGTCTTTCGCCATACGGCCAAACATGTAGGTAAGTCCCGAGCCGATGGAAAATATGAGAATGACTTGAATGAAACTGGTGAATGCCGTCGGATTCTCGAACGGATGCGCCGAATTCGCATTGAAGAACCCGCCGCCGTTGGTTCCCAATATCTTGATCGCCTCCTGCGAGGCAACGGGGCCCATCGCGATCACCTGCTTTGCGCCTTCAATGGTTGTCGCCGTCACATACGGCGCGAGATTTTGAATCATGCCGGACGCGATGAAAATAATCGTGGCGACAACGGAAATGGGAATGAGAACATAGAGAGTGCAGCGAACTAAGTCGGCCCAAAAGTTACCAATCGTTTGCACCGACGAGCGAACGAGGCCACGAATGACCGCTGCCGCAATCGCGATACCCACCGCCGCCGAAGCGAAGTTATGAAAGGCGAGGCCGGCCATTTGCGTGAAGTAGCTCATAGTCGTTTCGCCGGAGTAGGCTTGCCAGTTCGTGTTCGTCGTGAAGCTCATCGCGGTGCCGAAACTAAGATCGGGTGCCACGGCGCCGAAATGCTGCGGGTTCCAGGGAAGGAATTGCTGAAGGCGCAGGATGCCATAAAGCACGATTCCGCTCACGGCACTGAAAATGAGGAGGGCGGCGCTGTACCCCGTCCACTTCATTTCCTTCGTGGGATCGATTCCACAAAATCGGTAAATGAGCCGTTCGAGCCAGCCAAAAACCGGCGTGAGGAACGTTCGTTCGTTATTGAATACGCGCGTAAGCAAGATACCCATCGGCTTCGTCATGAGCACGAGAATGATGAGGTACGCCGCGAATTGTATGATTGCGCTGGTTGTCATTGTGTAGTTCGGATACTATGCGCATGACGCATTATGCATCGCGGATTAAAATTTTTCCGGATAGAGCATCGCGTACATCAAATAAATGAGTGCCGCGAGCACCAATAGGAGAAGTGAAATACCCATGTTCGATTAGATTTTATCGCAATACGTTTGGAAGCCGATCGCCAAAACGAAGAAGGCAACCGCGATTGCGATGTAAAGAATGTCTGCCATTGTTTTTCGCCGTGGCTTAAACGTCACGGGTAGTTGTGATTGGTAATGCTATCGTAAAAGTCGATCCTTCGCCGGGCGTGCTGGTGGCCCAGATGCGGCCGCCATGCGCGAGCACGATTTCGCGCGCAATGGCAAGCCCCAGTCCGGTTCCCGAGCCGATTCCCATCGCCGAGTCCTCGATCTGCACGAATTTATCGAAAATCCTTCCCAAATCTTTTTCGGCAATCCCTTTGCCGCGATCGGTCACGGAAATCCATACTTCCTGCGAAGCAGCGGATGTTGCTCCTTCGATGACCGAAGCCTTCACATCGACGGCGCTGCCATGCTTCGAGTAGCGAATGGCATTCGAGAGGAGATTCGTAATCGCCCACGCCATTTTATTCGGATCGACCTCCACTTCCGGCACGTCGCGCGTGACGGCGATGTCGATGGAGATTCTTGCCTCTTCCGCGCGTAGCGAAACCGGCAGCATCGCGCTTTCGATGAGCGTCTCGAGATCGACGCGCACGCGATGCAGTTCCAGCGTTCCCGCTTCGAGCTTCGCGAGATCGAGCAGTTCCCGTACCAAATTCAGCAGGCGGTTCGATTCGGTATGGATCGTCGCGGCAAGCTCCTTTTGCTTCTCGGAAAGTGGCCCGCCGATGCCATCCTTGAGCAGCGCGCTCGTCGTCTTGATAGCTGCCAACGGATTCTTTAGTTCGTGCGCCGCGGTCGCGACGAAATTACTTTTCGCCCGATCCAAGTCCTGGAACTCGGCCAGGCTGCGGCGCGAAACCGAGATCGCGAGAAAGACCGCCGCGCCAAGCAACAGCACCGAAATCACGATCGTGGAATTGCGAGCGAATTCGCCTTCGGCGCTGAAGGCTTCGGAGTGCGCGAACATGGCGCGCTCATTCATCGCGAGAACAGCTTCGCAATCGGCCCGGACTTCGGCGGCCAGCGCGGCTGACGGTTGCGCCACATACTCATTATAATCGCGCCCGATCGTTCGCGCGGCTTCAAGTTCCCCGGGTTCCGTAATATTGTCAAATTCGAGCCCGAGGTTTTTGCGGATAATCGCATCATTCGCAGCCGATGTCTGCGGGTTTAGTTGCATATCCGCGAGCGCCAGTTCCATCCTGTGCATGTAACCGATCGTCCGGTAATTTTCGATGAAAATGTGCTCGCTCGATGTGCTGAGCGTCGAGATATGGTACAGCGACCACGAGGCGATCATCACACTAAGAAGAATGACGAGCGCAAATCCTGTTGCGATGCGTATGCGGAATGCTCTTTCGATGATGCGATTGGCCATGGGTCGTCGTGTTATTTCTTCAAAATTACGACGAACCGCGCCGATCACGCTTGCAGGATGCCCGCTCACCAGGATTCCGGTGTTATCGCTCCAACCCTCGCTTCCGCCAACCCATCGGGTGGAGCGGGCGAACGACGGATGCCGCCGCATGCGTTGGGAACGTTCCCGAAGCTCGTCATCATCCATACCACGCAACCACAAGGCGGCGGGAAGGATATCGGCGTACAGAGCGAGATCGAGCATGGCCCGGATGGTTGGCTTAAGTTAAAACGTATATCCTGCCTCGAATAAATAGGCATTGCCATCGTTCGAGGAATTCGAAAATTCGAAGGCAGGATAGAAAATCCAGTGGCCGAACGGCCCCACGAAGAAACCGGGCGTAACGTATCCCAGCGCGTTCTGTCCTGAGTAGGCATCAACCGCGGCCGTGAGCCAATCCGTCAGCGTAAGTTCCACGCTGCCGAGCGCGCCAACGACCTTCCCCGTTCCTGTTACGGCATTCGTTGCAGCATAAACGCCTCCATTGAGCCGAAGCGAGCCGAAGAGTTTGTACCCCGTCATCGCGTACCCGAATACGCCTACATTCTGCCCGGAGGTAAAAGGAAGATAGAGGTGCGCGCCTTCGGTGAGCGTCCACGGGCCATTTGTGTCGAGGGATTGGCCGTGCTTCAAGGTAATAATTCCGGTCCAGACTTTATCGCCAATATTGACGTACCCAGGGAAATTGATGCCTCCCTCGAAGTTATAGCCATAGCCAATTACTACGCGCGGGGTGAGCGCATAATATTTCGGCTCATCCAGCCGGAACGGGCCATCGAGTTCGGCATACAGCGTACCTGATGCAAGCACATCCTGGCTCGGCACGTTAAAGATTGTCTGCTGCGCGAAGCTTGCCCGTGCTGCACCAAGCGCGACGAATAGTATGAACAGAATGCGGGTTTTCATTTCGGTAAGAAGCAATATGAAGAAGCGTGCCGGTTAGAAAAGCGGCCAAAATTGGGGCATATTCAAGGTTCTATGACAGAAGAACCATAGTGTTTTGCTACAGGGAGTATGCTAATTTGATGCGTAAGGAACACTTATTCAATCCCATACATCCTCAACTTCCGATACAAGGTCGTCGTAGCGATATTAAGCTGCTTCGCCGTTTGGAGTTTGTTGCCGCCATTCTTTTCCAGAATTTCCAGAATATATTCTTTTTCCATTTTATCGAGCGGAAGCGTGCCTTCTTCCGCTTTGCCCTTGAAGGCCGGAACTTTGAACAATTCCTCCGGCAAGTCTTCGATTTGAATCGTATCGGTGCGCGCAAAGATAAGCGCGCGCTCGATGACGTTTCGCAGTTCCCTCACATTGCCTGGCCACTGATAGGCACTGAGTGCATCCATGGCCTCCGGCGCGATGTGTTGAACAGCGTGATGAAGCCGGCTGCGCAAATCTTCGAGCAGCGTGATAGCCAGCAAGGGAATATCCTCCCTCCGTTCGCGAAGAGCCGGCAGATGGATAGAGACGACTTTCAACCGGTAGAATAAATCCTCGCGGAACGAATGCTGCTTGATCGCCTCGGCCAGATCGCGATTCGTCGCGGCGATGACACGCGAATCGACTTTCTTTCGTTCCGTGCTGCCGACGGGCGTTAGTTCCCCATTCTCCAGAAAGCGCAGCAACTTCACCTGGCTTTCCGGCGTCATCTCGCCGATTTCATCCAAAAATACGGTGCCGCGGTTCGCAGTTTCAAGCAATCCTTTCTTATCGCGGTTTGCGCCGGTAAATGCTCCACGCACGTGGCCGAAGAGTTCGCTCTCCTGCAAAGCCGCTGGAATCGCGCCGCAATTGATCGCCACAAATGCCCCATTTTTTCGCGGGCTATTAAGATGAATCGTTTCCGCGACCAGTTCCTTCCCGGTTCCCGTTTCTCCTGTGATGAGGACGCGCGTGTCCGTTGGCGCAACACGCTCGAGCATGGCGAGCACCTCGCGCATAGGGCGGCTCTGTCCCACGATCTTGCGGAACGAATATTGGCCCTGCACCTGCGCACGCAAGCGGGCAATCTCGTTCTTCAGCGCGCGCTTTTCGAGCGCCTTCTCTATGGTGACGAGGACTTCCTGGTAATCGGCATCTTTGGTCAGATAATCGGTTGCACCCAGCTTCATCGCTTCGACGGCGTTCGCCATTTCCGCATGCCCGGTGAGGACAATAATATCGAGATCGGGCGAAATGCGGTGCGCTTCGCGAAGCAAATCGAGACCGCTTTGGGAACCCATTCGCATATCGGTGAGGACTAGATCGATCGTTCCGGCGGAACGCAGTTTCTCCAGAGCTTCGGCGACGCTCGATGCGAGCACGACATCGTAGCCATAATGCGTAAGGATGGTGCTATAATTCTGACGGGCGCTGGCCTCGTCATCGACGATAAGAATGGTACCCACAAATTTCCGGACAAATCGTCGTTATTCTATCGTGTTACCGATAGCAATCTGGGCAGCTTCGAGTGTATCGGGACGCACGAGGTCCGCGTGCCACGAAATGTCGCAGCCGCTCCTCTGAAGCATGATGCTTACGCTGCAATAAGTCGTTTGCGAAAGCTCGATCGAACGGATGAGATCCTGCTCCGTCGCGTCGGGGCTGGTGAGGTGAATCGCCATCGCGATCTTTGTGAATACCTTCGGGTGCTGCTCCGCGCGCTCGGCGGTAAGATCGATCGAAAATTTCGAAATCGTGCGACGCTTTTTTTGTAGGATGCTTACGATGTCCATCGCGGTGCATGCAGCGGCGGCTTCGAGCATGATTTCCATCGGGCCGGCGGCAGTGTCGAGGCCGCCGCCAACGATGCTCGTATCGAATTCCGTTTCGTGGCCTTTTTCGTTCGTTCCCGTAAAATGGAGGGCGGAATTCCAGGTGAGGTGTGCGTTCATTGCTTATAACAGTAGGAGGATAGCTCGTCCGTTAAAACAAAGGAGCGGACAAATTCCTTCCAAGCTCAAGCATATCAATTCCAGTCACAAAATAGGGAATCAAAATACTTTTCCAGGTCGAGAAAATCATGTTCCAATTGGCACAGCATTGCTAATCATGATTCCAATATTGACTCATCATTCTTTCATTACTCAGCATTCTTGGATTATGCGACGAAATCGAATCCTTATCGTGGCACCACTTGGACTGTTGCTTACTGCATCCTCGCTAGCCTTTGGCCAGATGGCTCCGATCTGGATGGATACCAGTGCTCAGGCAAAAGTTTTTGACGTGCTCCCAGCCTGGCAGACGACACTGCCTTCAATGGTTCCGGAACACGATGTCGGTTCGTCGCTGAACGAAATCGGGTCGCTACTTTCCGATAATCCGCAGTATTACGGCCGCGCGCCCATTCTGGCTGCCGTTCCTCAAGAGCACATTCTCGAATGCGGCCTTGTGGGCGGTCGATCGTTATGTTTTCAATTACGATTTTTCGCATGTCAGCCTGGCAAGTTGGAAGTTAAATCTTCAGCGGGGCTGGAGGTGGAGCGATGACGACCGCTTCGCCACTGATTTTTTCTTCCACCCCTATTCCGGTGGCGGTTATTACATGGATGCCCATTCCTTAGGCTATAATTATTGGGAATCAATCCCGTTCGTGGCCGTGGCGGAGGTCGAGTGGAAATATTTCTGCGAAACCGATCAGCCATCCGTTTCGGATCTCATCAATACCGTCGCCAATGGGCCCCTCGTCGGTGAAATTGACTACCGGCTGACTTCGAATATTTTAGATGACAGCAAAACCGGCCCGGACCGGTTGTGGCGGGAAGTTGCCGTAGCATTCCTAAGTCCCTCGCGGTTTCTTTCGCGGCTCATAACCGGAAAGCTTTGGGAAGTTGCGCCCGAGCAGGAACTCGAACGTGAGCCCTGGGACGTGCAGTTGGATATCGGCGCGCATCGCGTCAACAATGGAACTCAATTTAATACCGGTCCGGTCAAGGCCAGCATGGACTTTGCAGTCGAGTATGGAGATCCCTTCGAAATCCGCGATCGGAAACCGTTCGATCATTTCAAGGTCTGGACCGAATTCACGAATGCCTACGAACGCAAGTACTTGGGTGAAGTAACCGGCTACGGTGAACTATTCGCCGGCAATACCGAGTCCGGCAATTTCAAAATGATGTACGGACTCTTCCAGCACTTCGATTATTTCGACAACCTGACGTTCGAGTTAGGCGATTTTTCCGTGGGCCCCGGAATCGTAACCAAACTGAAACTGACGGAGCATCATAGCCTTTACTCCACGTGGCATGCGAGCTTCATCCCTTTCGCCGGCAATAACTCGGGCTTTTTCCCGAATCCCACCGCCCAGACGAGCGACTATAGTTACGGCAACGGCTTCGAAGCCATGACGCAAACCGGCTTCGAACTTGGCGATCGCCTGATCGATCTATCCATAATCGGTTATTACGTTTATTTCAATTCGTATTACGGACCGGCAGTTAAGAATACGATGCTGCTCCTCAAGCCACACGTAGCTATCCATCTCTTGAAAAATGTCAGCATCGGGCTGGAAGATCAAATTTACAACAGCAACCGACTGGGAACTACTCTTTCAAACCCGACCATCTCGAACACCGAGCAGCGGCTCTTCGTCGAGTGGAATTGGGACGATATCCCGAGAGAGTGACGCAGGCCGCATTGCTATGTGTCCTACTCAAAAAAAAAAGGGCGCATTGCCATGCGCCCCTATGGTACGAATCCATTTCAGGAATTTTACCAGCGTTTGCCGCCACGGCCGCCGCCGCCGCCGCCATCGCGACCCCCGCCGCCGCCACCGTAGCCGCCACGGCCACCGCCGCCGCCGCGATGTCCGCCGCCACCGCCGGAGCGCTGTTCCATCGGACGCGCTTCGTTAACGGTGATGGTGCGTCCGCCGAGCTCGGCTTCATGCAATTCCGCGATCGCCTTTTTGGCGGCCTCGTCATCGTTCATTTCGACGAATCCAAAGCCTTTGCTGCGCCCGGAATCGCGATCGGTAATTACTTTCGCGCTCGCGATTTCACCGTAGCTCGAAAAGATTTGTTGGAGTTGCGCATCGTCCGTTTGATACGGAAGACCGCCGACATAGATTTTTGTCATCTTAGATTAGTTGAGTTTTTGGTTAAAGGCTATCGTTCCCAGCAGGATCGCTCAAATGCGAACATGCATGGGCCTCCAGCCTGGATGATCGCTCATCCGTGAAGGCTTTGGTAAACTGCGCTCGGGGAATTTATCGTGAAGAGCAACTTCTCGCGTACCTGACTTCCATTGCGGAAGTCTCATACGATACGCATGATCGCTCATGCGGCTGGCTGCAAAACCAAAAATCTCAGAAACGAAGACCTAAAGCTGTGAATGTACGAGATACGGAGCAATCGTTGCCGCTTCCTCCATGTCAGAAAGCCCGTTTCCGAACCTTCCGTCACGCTAAACAGCGATTCCGCGAATAGGTTCAACCGTTTCAGGATTTAATATTCATTCAATCCCGCCTACCTCGGCACCAAGACAATCCGCGCCACCGCGGGCCCTTCGCGCGTGGAAAGCACCGCGATATACGTCCCCGCTGCGAGCTGGGAAGCATCGAATGGAACTTGGGCGGTCCCCGGTCCTTCGAATCCCTCGAAACAGGTGGCAACGCAGACGCCGCGCTCGTCGAAAAGTTTTAGCGAGACGTTATCGCGGGCGGGGAGGGTGAAGGAGAAGGTTCCCGAGCCGGAGGATGGGTTGGGGAAAACTTCGAGTTGTGCTCTTGGAGGCTGGATTGGTTCGGTGGAGACGGCGAGCGGGAGGCTGGTGAGGGGTTCGGCGTAAACGTGGCCGAGGCGTTCGGCAATATACACTAAAGAATCGTCACTTGCGAATCCTGTGGCATTGTAGCCTAAAATGGAGTCGTGGAATATCAAGGTCGGTGTACCATTCGCGTCAATGGCATATACGCCATCAATTCTCGAAAATGCGATACCAGGCCCGAATGACCAGATGCCATCGATTCCTCGAGCATAATTCGTTGGCGGTATCGTCATGTTAACCCAGCTCGATCCAGTATCCGAGGATAAGAATATCTTGCCACTCCCCTCATTCGCGATATAAATTCTATTGGCAACAAATAGCGCAGGCCACCCACCGGTCGATTGGTTTGAACTCTGCCAGTTCCAGGAATCTCCTTCATCATTCGATAAATAGACGCTGCCTTGCCCTGTAATGGCCAGGAGTAACCCTTGCTCCGCGAGAACAGATTGCACTCCTTCGCTATCAAGCGGAAGGCCATTGTCAACGTTAGTCCATGTCGCGCCATTATTGAGGGATCGAAGAACCCCATCCGTTTCGGCGGTAATAAAGAGGGCGGCAGAATCTTCTGTGACTGAAGTAATGGTTTGATTTGAAAGCATATCCCATTCGGAATCATCCCAGCGCCACAGGCCCGGATTTATTGCGAATACCAGGTTCTGAATCGACTGCATGTAAGGGGGAAGGCTATCTAACAAGTCATGAGGGCCGACTGGGTCAATCCAAGTTCGCCCGTGGTCGGTCGAGCGGAAAATGCCGCGCGATGTGCTTGCAAAGAGTGTCGAGCCATTGGAGGCGAGTTGAAGTGCGCCGCCAATGATACCATCCGTTGCATACGACCAATTTATTCCATCGCCGGAGGTAATAATTCCCACTTTTGTGGCGGCATAGAAGTGCGAATCTGAGAAATTGATAGTGTTTGCGGTAGTAGCAAGTGGATATCCTCCCGTCCCCACAATTGTTCTCCAGGAACTTGCTCCATCGGTCGAAAGATATACCCCGAATGAGCTAGCCGCGACGATCGTTAGTCCGCTTACAGCAAACGTTGAAATATTATCGCCGGGGTTCCCAGTAGTGTCAAGACCCACATTCGGCGGGTTTAGCCAATTTATGCCATTATCCGTTGAAATATCAATTCTTCCATTTCCACCGACAAATAAGTTATTCCCAAAAACATTTATGGATTGCGGCCTATGCCAAAAAGGATAAGTCGTGGGTTCCCACAGCGTGCCCTTTGATGGCATGGTCCACAGGGTATCATCGGCAATTGCGAAGATCGAACCACCGCCAATGGTGAAATCAGGCAGAGTTCCGCCCGGAATGGGAACCGGAGCCTGATGAGACCAATGCTGCCCGACATCGGAGGAGCGATAGATTCCGCTAGCCGTATCTCCCGCTCCTTCCGAGGGAATACAAATAACGATGTCATTGCCATCCTGGACTGCATTAACGATTCCCTGATCGTCAGCGTAACCGCTCCAAGAGGCTTCAACATAGATGGTATCCCATGTTTTAGCGCTGTCATCGGAGCGGCAGAGATTCCAGATTGGCGAACTCCCGTCCGGGCTGTCATCATTCACTATTGCCAGAAGACTCACTGCACCGCCGGTAATATACTGAGTGACCTTCAAAACGTCGTGTCCTTTAAGCCCCACCAGCTCCCACTTCTTCGCTGAGTCCACCGTTCGATACACCCCATCCGGCGTGGCGGCATACATCTCGGCGCCATTCGTTCCGTCGATGACACAAATATCATTCACCGCGCCGGCGGATGGGCCGGGAAGTTCCTGCCACTGCGCGAGGAGGGTGCATGGCAGGAATGCGATAAGAAGAGCGAAGCACGAAGCAGAAGCAATTTTATTCATAAGCGATCCGAAAAATTGGAAGCCAAAGAGCGACTAACGCTCTTCGGCGGGAATTGAATCGCTCATTTGGCGATAATTACCTACTACGAAGACTGGCGAAACCCCAAAAGGTAACCGCCAAAATAGGAAAAACTACTGAATAGTCGTAAATTTCGCGCGAACCGAACCGCCCGCCTTTTGAAGCTCGATGAAGTAATCGCCGGAGGGAATCCCTGCAAGGGGACACTCGATGGAATGCGTTCCCGCTGCTAATTCTCCTTCATCCATGCGCCGAACGAGCGTCCCTCGCTCATCGTAAATCGAAAGCGTGCAAGCGGCTGGTGTCAGAAGCGTGAAATTCACCTGCTCCTCATCGGAACCCGGATTGGCTGAAACCCACAGCATCGGCGTGCTGGCGATTTGCGAAACGGCGACGCTGCTCGGCGCATTGAGTGGAACTTTGCCGAAATAAACGCGCAGGCTATCGGTGCGGGTATCTGCCCACGCGGCATAGAGCGTATCTTTGGCCACGGCGCATGACATAAAATCATTCCCGTTATCGACCAGGATCGAATCGAATGGCGCGGTTTGTGTGGAAAGTGGATAATTCTTCGACCACGTGAGGCCGCCATCGCTGGAACTTGCGAAATAGGTATCGCTGGCGGAGGCATCGCCATCGCGGGCGCCGTTGCGCCGGTCCCGCCAAACGATGGCAAGCGTTCCGTCCGCGCCAAACGACGGCCACAGCATATCCTGCACCACGCCATCGCCCACTGGGTCATCGTTGACTCGCACCGGCTTGGACCACGTTCCGCCTCCATCGAAGGAACTGGAAGCATAAACATCGGGATCGCCGTTGCGATTATCGAGCCACGCAAAAAACAAATGCTGGGCGTTCGATGGATCGGCGGAGAGATGAAATGCCTCTTTCGCGGAATCTTTATCGACCAAGTCCGGGATGGGCGTAAGAATAAACGAGCGCGTAAAGCTTGCACCACCATCATGCGAGGTGGCAAGCGCGTAGCCACTATACAGGCCAAGGCACGGATAGGCAATATACAGCGTGCCATCGCTGGCGACGGCCGGGGAACCCATCGGCTGCTGAATATTGGTGGCGGAATAGGGAGCAGAATCGAGCACGATTTCGGGTTCCCAATTCGTGCCGCCATCCGTCGAGCGGGTGAAGAAGGAGTGATTGGGAAGCGGGTGCCAGGGCGCGGGTTTGGTCGGTAAATAAAGGTTACCGCTCGTCGCCGCTGTATTGTTATCGACCGCAATCCACGGGCGGTCGAGCGAGAGATCCGTATCCGCCGAAGCGTCTATTGCCTCGATCGGGACGCCCCAGGATTGCCCGCCATTGCTGGAACTGGTCACATAATCGCCGCCCTGGGAAGTGGTATTGGGAACAAAATCAATATAACTGAGGAACAGCACGCCATCAGCGCGCCAGGCCATCGAAACATCCGCCGATTGCCACAGTGTCCCGAAATGTGGCAACCGGACGGTATCGCCCCACGTCGCGCCGTCATCGAACGAGGAGCGAACCGAGATCGTAACGCCCGTCAGGCTCGTGGACATCCACGCAACTACAAGGTTCTGCGCATTCGTGGGATTGACCGCAATATTGGGCTCGCCATTGCGGAGGATCGTTCTCGAAAGTTCCGAATTTGCCGGCTGCGAAAAGGCGGGGGTAGGTAGAATCCAGAGGAGCAAGAAAAGGCCACAGCATTTCATGCTGTCAGAGACGCAATTTCGCCGCCAAAAGTTTAATTTACCTTAGTTGCGAATTACCCACGCGGATGTCTGCCGAGCACCGTTCGATGCCAGCAGTTCATACGCTCCTGCCGGAAGGCCGGAAGGATTCCAATCGTACGCCTCCTGCATCGAAAACTGATCGACGGTGCGGCCCAGCACATCGAACACGGTTACCTTTGCCGAAGGCGCACCTTCGAGGCGAAGTTCCATCGCGCCCGGCGTGGAACCGGAACGAACGGAAAGCGAAAACTTTGGCGCGATTTCATCGGCAATGCCAGCGACCTCCCGAGAGAAACATACCTGCTGCGAAATGTTCCCAGCCGTATCGGTCGCGGAGATGCAAAACTGTGAGGGTTTGCTCGGATCCCACGGCGCGGCCTGCGAAGTATAAACGGGCATCGCAGCTATCACTCAATTTAGCGGCGGAACGAAATACACGTTCGAGGTATCGGTTAGGGTGATGGAACGCAAGCCGCGATCCCACGGGCGGTCGTCGCGAATGTGAATGGATATCCACTGGGTCGTGCTATCCCAGGTTACATACGGCGCTCCTGTATCGGCGATCGGGCAATAGGAAATGCTGAACGTATCGCGGTTTAGCGCCTCATCCGCGAGCGCGATTTCCGCGCTTCCCGCTTGGAACGAATCCTTCACGCAGAAGGAAAATGGAACGCTATCGGCTCCGGCGGCAAAGGACGCGACGGTAAATTTCATATTCGAAACCGAAATCGGAATCACAGAATCAATCCCGGTCTGGTTGAGACCTGAATCCAGCGCGAGAACATCTGTACACTGCGAGTTGCAGAGGCTGCCATCGAAGGAGGGGCTCTGCGAGGTCACGCTTACTTGCGGCGGAACGACATTGAGCGAGCGCTCGCCATTCGTGAGCAAGAGCTGCGCATAAATATTCGCTTGCGTTGCGCCGGCGCGATAGTCCGCCCACGCAATGATTGCCCCATCGGTTCTTGGCGCGATGGCAACCTGCTTGGAAGCGGTAGTACGATGGCAAATTGGAATCCCCCACGTGCTGTTCGTTCGATACGTTGGGAAAAAGCGATTCCCGAGCTTATCGAACATTTGCGCATAAATGCAGGTATCGGGGTTGGAACCAAATCGCGCATCGTTCCAAACCATCAGAATGTTGGAGTTGATTGGCACGGCTTGGAACCCAACTTGTCCATGCGGCTGGGAGGTAATGGAATAGACCGTTCCATCGCCCGGTAATTGCGTAGAACCATCGCCCAAGACGCGAATCATGGTAAGATCCCAGTTGTCCGCGGATCCAGGCCACGCATATTCGAAGGGAACGAGAATGCCTCGGAAATCCGGTCCGCCGGCGATGGCCGAATCGTCCGAAAATATTTGCGGCCAGACCTGATCGTACGGAATATCGCCCGTAACATCGACGGCGTGGCTCCAAAGCTGGGTGGAATCATACGGATTCGCGCCCCGAATTCGCGCCGCCATGATATTCTGGGTGCTGTTCGTTATGCTCGTCACTTCCCAGGCCAGCATGAGCTGCGTTCCATCGCGGCGAACGGAAACGTGCGTCGCGTTGGCCGTGTAACACGTGCCGCAATCGGTTTGATAGACAAGGAATCCGTGTACGCCCCAATACGCTGTGCCACCCGCACTATAATGATTGGCGTGAATGGCAATCGGGAGCGCAGACCCATCCTCCCATGCGAGGAAGCAGCCACCGGAGCCATCGTCACAGATGGCAGGATTTCGCTGGGATCCCGCCGCGGTATCCGCAATCCTTCCCGAACCGCCAAACTGCGCTCCGCCGCCGGAAAGATGATTCAAATATAGGTCAGGAGAATTGCCGCGCACCGTCGGACGGCTATCCGTCCATGCGACGAAGGCGCCGCCGTTTCCATCGGCGCAGATTACGGGAGTCGTTTGATCGCCTTGGGCAGTACAAACCGCAAAGCCGGCAGTGCCGCCTGCGAGCGTTCCATCACTATGAATATGCTGACCGTACAGATCGATTCCGGTAGCCGGATTTCGTAAATCTTCCCAAACCACATACGCACCGCCTGCGCCATCGGAGGCAATGACCTGGGCCTCCTGGAGGGCATTCGTGTTGGCCGGTGTCGCGAGCCGGATGCCGTTCGCGGTTCCACATGGCTTTGCCATCGGCGCCCAGCCGCTGGGCATAAATATTCGTTGCCGTGCCTCGCGTATCCTGCCAGACGATGATCGCGCCGTTGGCGCCATCCGAGCATATCTTCGGATTCATATGCTGGGAACCCACCAGCGTGCAGACCGGCGTATTCGTCGTTGAATCGGAAATCCATTGAGCTTCGAGCGGGCTCGTTAGGGACGCCAACATCGCCAGCGCGAAGATGGACGCGCTAACAGGGGAGATTCGCAACATCGACACTATCAGTTTTTCTGGAATTCGCGGAGCGGAGTTCCGCCTGGATATTCCAGGCCTAATTCCCGGTATAATTCTGCAAGATTGCGGGAGTTGTAATCTTTTCGAGAAATTTGTTTCCCCGTTTGCGAAAGCTTGTTCAGTTCGCGGACTTTGTCTTCCTGTGCGCGCTCGAACCCATTCGAAAGCGCCTGTTCCATTTTTTCTTTCAGTGATTCATTCATGCGTGCTTATCTAATACCTTTCTCTTGTGGTTTGGGGAGAACAGTTCGTTACCAAATTGTTAAACACACGAAAACGAACGAACGTTCGTGAAACGGAATGCGCGAAGCGTACCGTGTAATACGTCACGCCTGTAAGGGGTAATAACGCAATACGATCATTGTGCGCAATGCGCATGCGCGCTTTCGAATTATGCGTTCCGCATCACGGGTCCTCGCTTTACAACACCTCATCCTCGTCATCGAGGAAATCGGCATCGACTTCAATCGGCTCGTTTTCCATTTGTTCATCGGCTTGGGCGGCGCGCGTATCTTTCATAAGTCCATATTTCCGCATCTTCGTATAGAGGTGCGAGCGTTGAATTCCCAATGCCTCCGCAGTGCGGCTGATGTTCCAATTGTGCTCGCGCAGTTTTTCTTCGATATAGGCTTTTTCGGCGCGATCTTTAAATTCCTGAAAGGTTGGGGCCTGCATGGCCTCGTCGAGCGGATGTTCATTCGCGCCGAGGAGAGAAAATCGTTCTATCGCCGATTCCGGCACTGTTTCGATTCGTTTCCGGTCGGCGGGAGTAAGAATCACGCTCTTTTCCAAATCATCCTGCACAATCTCGTGTACTGGGGTGCTAACAGCCTGCCCAATGCTCGCTGCTTGGGCTGAGCCAGTCTGCTCCATGACCGAGAATGCGAGGCCCAGCCGTTCTACAGCCTCCACATGCACCGCTTCACCCGGCACGAGGATCACAATGCGCTCGATCACATTTCGCAGTTCCCGTATATTTCCGGTAAAGGGGAGCGAGGAAAGCATACGCATCGCCTTTTCTTCGAAGTGAATCGGCTTGCGGTTCATCTCGTTCGCGAATTCTTCGCTGAAGGCGCGGACGAGCAGGGGAATATCCTCGCGCCGCTCGCGGAGTGGCGGAACGAAAATCGGAATGACATTAAGCCGATGATATAAATCTTCCCGGAAGCGCCCGTGATGAATTTCCTCCGAAAGATTCTTATTCGTCGCCGCGATAATGCGCACGTTAACCGGAATCGGTTTGCCCGTCGAACTGCCGACGCGCTCCAGGCGGCCCTCCTCGATGACACGCAGCATTTTTGCCTGCGCATCAAGGGACATATCGCCAACTTCATCCAAAAAAAGCGTTCCCTGATCCGCCTGTTCGAATTTTCCAATTCGCTGCGAGAACGCACCGGTGAACGAGCCTTTTTCGTGGCCGAACAGTTCGCTTTCGATCAGATCTTTCGGAATTGCCGCGCAGTTGACTTCAACGAACGGCCGCTCCGACCGCTTCGAAGCACGATGAATCGCCCGCGCAACGAGTTCCTTGCCGGAACCATTTTCGCCGGTAATCAGAACGCGCGCATCTGTCGGCGCGACGCGCTCGATGATCGCGCGAATATTCCGCATTGCCGCGGAAGTTCCGAGCATCCGTTCCTTGCCTCGAAGCCGCTCCCGCATGATGCGGTTCTCGCTTACGAGCTGCTTCTTTTCCGTGGCGTTGCGGACGAGGAGCAGAAGCCGCTGGCGGTCCGGCGGCTTCTCGACGAAATCAAAGGCGCCACGCTTCGTTGCTTCCACCGCAGTTTCGATTGTGCCGTGGCCAGAAATCATGATAACCGGCACTTCAGGGCGCACTTCCTTCAACTTTTCGAGCGTTTCAATTCCATCCATGCCCGGCATTTTCACATCGAGCAGGATGCAGTCAATCGGCGTTTCCTCCGCCGCGGGGGATTGCGCGAGTTTCAGCCCTTCGATGCCACTTTCGGCGGTCGTCACCGTGTGCTTTTCATACTCGAAGATCATCGCGAGCGTATCGCGAATCCCGGCTTCGTCATCTATTATAAGGAGATGGGCCATTCAGTGTACTAATACGTGAACACTTCCGAAGGTTTCCACAATCCGGTGCAAGGCGAATCTACAAATTGTTCGATTTTAACATTCCGTTCACGATTTAATCACAAAATTGCAGAAACTATTACCAACCGTTAACGTTAGAATGTGTGACACTCATCGAGAACAGCCGAGGGATCAGGCCCGTGGACGCTGTAGCAACCGTTGAGGAGCCGCCATGGAGCGGCCATCAAGCCAAGGTGCTAACTCCTGCTGATGTACATGTTAACGCATGAAGCATTGGAAAGATGAGCCGAAGGGATACGCCAGATCTTCGTGATCGGTGCGACCCGGGCGATAGAATCGTCCAAAGCCACAAACGAAGCCTGCCAACAACATCGCTGTTAACGCAGCCCTCAAAAATGCAGGCACTCCGGAGGGATGGTACACATCCGCGGAGATAATCGCAAGGCCTATTCGGCATGGTTCCGTCACCGCGGACACCGCTTTCCGAATAGGGCTTTTTATTTTATAGCCCTGAATTCGGACGGAGACCCGTAGCTGTGACCTTTCGGTCACAGCGAGATCGGCTTCTCGAGGAGTGAATGATTTTAACTAATTTATCATCACTCATGCAACCCGAAACCCGCGCCATTCTTGCCACGACCCACACGGACGCCGAATATGGCTCCATCGGCACCCCGCTTTATCAAACGTCGAATTTCCGCTTCACAGAACCTGGCACCTCGACGGGCTATGATTACACGCGAAGTGGGAACCCAACGCGTCACACGCTCGAAGGCGTTCTTGCAGATTTAGAAGGCGGTGCGCGCGCAGTTGCCGTTTCAACGGGCATGTCCGCAATCTCAACGGTGCTCGCCCATTTCAACACCGGCGCTCACGTGATCGCTACGCACGATTGCTACGGTGGAACGGCTCGTTTACTGCGGCTTTTGGAATCGCAGGGAAAGCTCGAAGTATCCTTCGTCGATCTTGGGAACCTCGCCGCGGTGCGCAGTGCCATTAAGCCGAACACCGCGTGCCTCTGGATCGAAACGCCAAGCAATCCGCTGCTCGATGTTGTGGATGTCGCGAAGCTTTCGAAGTTGGCGAAGGTCTATAATCTGCTGGTCGCAGTCGATAATACATTTCTTTCCCCGCAATTTTTCCGGCCGTTCGAATTTGGCGCGGATGTGATAGTTCATTCCACGACGAAATGGTTGAACGGCCATTCGGATGTGGTGAGCGGCGCCATTGTTTCTCGGACGCCGGAGCTCGGGGAACGGTTCCAGTATCTCGCCAATGCGTTGGGAACGACTACCGGCTCGTTCGATTCCTGGCTCGTGCTTCGCGGCGTAAAAACGCTCGCCGTACGCATGAAGCAACACGCGGCCAATGCTCAGGCCGTTGCGGAGTTCTTGTTAGCCCATCCCCTGGTGAGGAAACTCTATTATCCCGGCCTCGAATCGCATCCGACGCATGATTTGGCGAAATCTCAATTCAGCGGATTTGGCGGAGTCGTAAGTTTTCGTATTTGTGAAGGCACCGATATTCGAAGCATCCTCGGATCGACGAAAATCTTTTCGCTTGCGGAATCGCTGGGCGGGGTGGAATCGCTCATCGAGCATCCGGCGACGATGAGCCACGCATCGATGGCGCCGGAACTTCGCGATTCTGCCGGCATTACGGATGATCTTATCCGGCTTTCCATCGGTATCGAACACATCGACGATCTCATTCAGGATTTGGATCAGACGCTCAGCACAGTCGGTCTTCCCGCAAAAGCCAAGGAGGAGGCTCAAGCATGTTAAATTCCGTGATTCATACCCTGAACATCGGTTCCCTCACGCTCGACTGCAGCAGGATATTGCCCGAGGTTCCCACCGCGTTTCACACCTATGGCACGCTGGACTCTGGCGGAACGAACGCGGTCGTCGTACTTCATGCGCTGACGGGCTCCAGCGCGGCCCACGAATGGTGGGGCGGGCTTATTGCTGCGGGTCGTGCGCTCGATCCGGCCAAGTATTTTATCCTCGCGCCAAACCTGCTCGGAAGTTGCTATGGGACGCTGGGGCCAGAATCGATCAATCCCGAAACGGGCGAGCCCTATCTTGCAAGCTTTCCGGAAATCACGGTGCGCGATATGGCGCGCGCGAATCTCGCGATGCTCGATCGGCTTGGCATCGATGTAATCCATCTCGCGATTGGCGGATCGCTTGGCGGTATGGTCGCGCTCGAAATGGCCGCCCTCGCGCCGGAGCGATTTCACGCGATCGCTCCGATTGCGGTCAGCGATTCGCATTCGGCCTGGCGTATTGCATTTAGCTCGTACCTTCGCAAGGCGATTCTTGCCTTCGATCCCACATTGCAGGATCGTTCAAGACTGTTCGAAGGGATGAAGCTTGCGCGGCAAGCCGCGATGATAAGTTACCGTTCCAGCACGGAATTTGAACATCGATTCGGACGTCGAAGAGGCGCTGACAAGTCCAAATTTGAAGTAGAACGCTACCTCGAACATCAGGGCGAAAAACTTGCCGCTCGATTTTCACCTTACTCGTATCTCACGCTTACCCGAGCGATGGAACTTTACGATCTGGCCCAGGGCCGCGCGAGTTTGCGGGAAGTCGCTGCATCCATTTCGGCGCGCGCACTCTTCATCGGAATTGCTTCAGACATTCTTTATGGCGCGGACGAAATCAGAACGGTTCGCCTCGCTTTTTCCTAGTGGCTGCTACCGCACGCTTCACGCCGTTCACGGTCATGATTCATTTCTTGTCGATACCGAGGCGCTCGCAAGGATTCTTACACCATTTTTAGAAGCGATTGAACCCAGACCGACCGTTTCCGTCAATACTATCTGCGCGGAGGTGACGGCATGACGCTCACCTCTCTTGTGAATGACTACCCTATTCAAAAAACGGCTCAAGTGCGAAAGCTTCGTGTCGCGCTATTTGGATTCGGTGTAGTGGGAACCGGAGTTTGGCAAGTCGTGGCGGAACAGCGTGCCGCCTTTCGCCGGCAATTCAATGCGGAAATCGAAATCGCCGGAATTTGCGTGCGGGATCGGGACAAAACTCGGCTTGTCTCGGCTCCCCCGGAACTAATTACAACCCGGGCTGAAGGTCTACTCGAGGATGATTCCATTGATGTCATCATCGAGCTTATCGGTGGCCGCTATGAAGCCAGCAATCTTATCGAGCGCGGGCTGCTGGGGCGCAAGCACGTCATTACCGCAAACAAGCTTGTGCTAGCGCATGAGCTTCCCCGCCTTTCGGCAATTGCGCAGCGTCAGGGTGTGGAACTTCTATATTCCGCTTCGGTATGCGGCAGCGTCCCAGTGCTTTCGGCACTCAACGAACTGCGCACGCGCGATGTCATTCGTAAAATCAGAGGCATCGTCAATGGTTCGACGAATTTTATCCTGACGATGATGAGCGATTCAATCGCGCACGGCTCGTCCACAAGCTTCGAGGAAGCTGCTGCGGAAGCACGCCGCCGCGGATTCCTCGAAGCCGATGCCTCGCTCGATCTCTCCGGCGCAGATGCGGCCCAAAAGCTTTCGGTGTTAACGTATCATGCGTTCGGCGAGCACGTCCTTCCGTATGAAATAGAAACACACGGCATCGAGCACGTGACGAGCGAAAATATTCGTTCCGCGCACGCAGATGGGGAAACGATAAAACTTCTGGCTTCCGCTTCGCGCGATTCCGAATCGGGTAACATAGTCGCCTCGGTGCGGCCCGAGCGGGTTCCGCTCACGCATCTCTTCGCGCACACACGGGATGAATTCAACGCTCTCGAAATCGAGACACAGCACGCCGGCCCGCAAGTCCTCTATGGCAAGGGCGCCGGAAGCCTGCCGACTGCGAGCGCCGTGACCAGCGATTTGGTCTCTCTATTGAGGGAAGACGGGTAACAAAAGATCACTTTTTGTGCACGTTCCATTTTTTTTGCGTATTTTTGCGGCGATTGGTTATAACCTTTTTCTGCAAAAACAAATGATTCGACCTGTTCTTATTTCTACTTCCGTTCTAATTGTACTGTTCGCGTATGGCTGCAAGAGCAGCACTTCGCCCTCATCCAGCTCCACCAATGCCTCCGGCACGCTGGTTGTCGAGATATCCGATAATGTCGTGACCGCAACGTTGGGTAGCAACGCGACGACAACCCGCTTTCAAGGACAAGATCCCTCCTGGACCTCCGACGGCCGTGTTGTTTTCGATATTAGGGGCGAACTTACTGCCGACGACCACGAGCACCTGAACGTCGCGAACGTGGATGGTACGAATGCGGCAACAGTCGTCAACATGGAGACGTCAATCGGTTTTGTCAGCGCGCGCCCCAAAATGTCGAGGGATGGGAAATACCTGAGCTTCAATTATTCCGACTTTCTCAACAGCAAATTGGGAACACATTATGGAACATTGATCTACAGTGCTACGACGGGGCAGGAATTATTTTATATCGATAGCGTGTGGGATGCATCCTGGAGTTCGAACGGCAGCTTTGCCGTTGCCGGAACGGTGGATGAGACGACCGAGTACTCCCACCCTGGACTTTTTTTGATCGATAAAAATATTAGTACGATCACGCCCGTTGGCTCCGGGCTGACGGATCCGAAGCTGCCTGAGATCAGCCCTAGTGGTAAGCGCATTGCCTTCGCAATGGGGAACCACATTTGGACGATCAATACCGATGGAAGTGGTCTGCAACAACTTACCACCGGTGGTAACGTCGAAACGTTCTCCGCCTGGTCGCCAGACGGGAATTCCATAGCCTGCGAAACAACGGGCAGCTATGGAACATTCATTGCCATTGTTTCCGCAAATGCCTCCGCCCCAATTACCGTATCCGACGAGAACTCGTCCTTGTACCTAAAAGATAACGCGAACTACACCGGTTATGTACTTCCAACCGGCCCGGTGGATTGGCGATAAGGTCGGGTGCAAAGGGGTCCCGGCGTCGCGCGTTTGGGGAGTAATTACACGCTTTCCGTATCGATTTGCGCACGTTGGAGCTTGCCGCTATAGTCTATATAAACGGATTTCCACTCTGTGTAAAAATCGAAGACCGCCCACCCGCCTTCGCGGTGGCCGTTGCCCGTGGCCTTCACGCCGCCGAAGGGCATGTGCGCCTCCGCGCCGATCGTCGCGGCATTGATATAAGTAATGCCCGCCTCGATATCCCGGGCGGCGCGCATCGCCGCATTAATATCTCGTGTGTAAATGCTGGACGAAAGGCCATAGATCACGCTGTTATTGATAGCGATCGCTTCTTCCAGCGAACTGCATTTTAGGATCGAAAGAACGGGACCGAAAATTTCTTCCTTAGCAATTCGCATTTCTGGAGTTACATTCGTAAAAATCGTTGGCTGGAAAAACCATCCATTTTTTAAATTCCCGTCGCTCGCAATCGCGCCGCCCAGAATGCACTTTGCTCCTTCTTCCTTACCGATTTTGACATAGCGCTCAATATTCTGCCGCTGCTTCTCATTGATGATCGGGCCAACATCGGCGCCTGCATCAAGCCCATTTCCCAATCGTAATTTCGAAGCTTGTTTTGTGAGCTGTTCCACCAACTCATCGTGAATCTGCTCGTGCAGGATGAGGCGCGAAGTCGCGGTGCAGCGCTGGCCCGTGGTTCCGAATGCGCCCCAGAGCACGCCTTCGATGGCGAGATCGAGATCGGCATCATCCATTACGATTTGCGCATTCTTCCCGCCCATTTCGAGGCACACATGCTTCGTATGTTTGCCGCAGCTTTGCGCAACGATGGCGCCTGTTTTTGTCGAGCCGGTAAAACTAACGGCTTGAATGCTTGGATGCTCCGTAATTGCCGCGCCGACCACGTCTCCTGCGCCATGCACAATATTCAGGCAGCCCTTCGGCAATCCGGCTTCCATCAGGATTTCGGCAAGCACGTTAGCCGTCCACGGGGTATCTTCCGCCGGCTTGAAGACGAACGTATTTCCGGCCACAAGCCCAGGAAAAATATTCCAGGAGGGTATCGCCATTGGAAAGTTCCACGGCGTAATAAGTCCGCACACGCCGATGGGAACCCGGAACGAAAGATTCAATTTATTGCGAAGCTCGCTGGGCGTGTTGATTCCGAACATGCGCCGGCCCTCCGTCGCGCAGTAATAGGCGGTGTCGATACCCTCCTGCACATCGCCTTTGGTTTCGGTGAGCGGCTTTCCCATTTCGCGCGTCATGATAGCGGCGATCTCATCCTTTCGGCGAACCATGATATCGCCGGCTTTGCGCATAATATCGCCACGTTCCGGCGCCGGCACAAGCCGCCATCCTTTGAATGCCGCGAGCGCGGATTGGGCGGCGCGATCCACATCGACTGCTGTGGAAAGTGGGAACGTTCCCAATACTTCGTTCCAGTTGGCGGGATTGCGATTCTCGAACGTCCGGCCATCAGAAGAATCGCGCCACTGGCCGTCGATGAGGTTTTGAAAGTGAGATGTCATAATGAGAGTAACATTATGTCCTGCCATCAGGTTGTCTCAACCATGATTTTATTCGATTTAAAGATTTCTGAGATTAGGAATCCAAAATCTGTTTAATCCAAAAAATCTCGTGAAATCATGGTTCTAACAATATCGTTTATCAATACATGAAAAGATTCCTATTTGCATTTCTACTCTGTCCTACGCTGGCATTCGCTCAGGGCGGCATTGGAGTAAAGCCGCGCTCAGACCTGGTTATGCTTTCCGCGATGGTACGCGATTCGCTTTCGGATGTCTTGTTGCAGAGCATCTCCGATTTGAAGCGCATGGCGGCAACCAATCAGGTCGATAGCGCCGCCGCGATGATCGCGTGGAAGGATTCCGCGAAGATGTATTTGCGCGCCACGAATCCGGCAAGTCCGGAAGAGCAAGCCTATGTAGCCGGAATGCTTACGAAGCTGAACATGCTCTTTCAGCAATATCCCGACTCGCACCCGATGTATTATGCAGTTTTCAAGACGACGGATACGCCATCGGGGCAGAAGCATCTCTACCAAATAAAATACATGAGCGGCAAGCGGCAGAAAATGGTGAGCTGGGTTTTTTATCCGATCGGGGACAAACTCTTGCTCGGAGATTTCTAAACCTTGATTACGCTGAAGATGCCGATTATGCTCGGGAAGTATCTACATCGCAATTTCTTTTCTTTGGTTCTTATGACCCTTTCGGTCGCTTGGATCGGCTGCAACCGCACGGCTTCGATTCCGATGTCACTCGATACGCTGCATCCTTCGCCGGATACGTTTGGCATGAAGCCACCGGCCGTCGAGACAACAAAAGTTACAGCCGATACCGGGCAGCTCGCGCTTCCGCGCATCACACGCGCGGTGGATCCCGGCCAGCTTGCAGCCTTCCTTCCGCCGATGGTCGGCTGGACGCCTCAAGGCGAACTCCAGAAGGAACTTAGCGTGCGGGACAGCATGAATCTCTCGCGCGTTTGGCAAACCTATATCATGGGAGCGGACACGGCAATCGTCGAGATCAACGATTACGCGTATGTTCCCTCGCTCTATGCGCCATACCAGAAATACATGGGAACGTATCTCGAAGATAACAACACCGAGCGCGTCGAAACCACGGCGGTGAGCGGTTTCCGCGCCGTGCAAACGATGGAGAAAAAAGTGCCCCATGCGCAAATGGTGATCTTTCCGGGAAATCGCTATGTCGTCGTCATCTCCGAAAATGGTACGAATGATGTGAATGACCTCCGCCGCATTGGGGAGTCGCTGAATCTTCGCGGCCTCGCCGCGTTACAATAATGGCAGTGCTCTCCGTTCTTGCCTCGATCGTCTTTATTGCACTGACGATCATTTTGTCCGTTCTTTCTGTCTTTGCGGCGCTACTCGATAGAAGTGGAAAAGCCTACTTGTGGTTTGCCCGAATGTGGAGCAGAAGCGCGCTGCTCCTATTCGGCGTTCGGCTCCGCGTGACCGGCGCGGAGCATATCCAAAGCGGGCGGAACTATGTTTATATCGCCAATCACTCGAGTTATATGGATATCCCGGTTCTCCTCGCCGGCATTCCAGATAATTTGCGGCTTACGCTCCGCAGTTCGCTCACGCGGGTTCCCATCTGGGGGTGGGCGCTTCTCGTTGGACCCTTTCTGATTCTCGATCGATCGAATCCCAAACGCGCCGCGAGTACCGTGCGGAAAGCAGTGGAACGAATCCGTCGCGGCGCATCGGTCCTCTTTTTTCCCGAAGGCACCCGCACACCCACGGGGGCGATGCAATCGTTCAAGCGCGGCGCGTTCCACCTGGCCGTGGAAGCCGGTGCGCGGGTGATCCCAGTGGCAATCTCAGGAACTTACGAAATTCTTCCCCGCGACCGGTGGCTTCCCAAATGGGGGAAACGGGTTTCGATAAAAATTGGCGAACCAATCGAAGTACAAACCATCTCGCTCGGTGAAACGCGCGCCGAAGAGATTCGCGTAATGCGGGAGGCGGAGGAACGGGTAAAGGCGCTTCTCGTCGCATAGCCAGCTTAGCGACCGGCCACCCTGGATACTGCGCCATTCTCAGCTCACCGTGTACAAATTGGCTGATGTGGTGGCGATTTCTGACATCGTGTCAGGCGCGCTCTGCCTCGTCATAGCGCAAAACGATTGTAGCGACCAATTTTCCGTGATGGCATGGAACTTCATTCTCTCGTAGCCTGCGTAACAATGGCACGCCGCCATCGTTACTTTAACTTGTTACTAAATACTACGAAAGGAAATATTATGACTGTTTACCGTTGGGAGCCGAGGCGCGATTTCGAACAAGCCTCACGCAAGCTCCGCAGGGTTTTCAACGATGTCGAATGCGCCGTCACGAGCGGGCTGCAGAACGGCGTCCACATTGAGCTTGGCACGTTCACGCCGCGCGTCGATATTTCGGAGACGAAGGAAAATGTTTTTGTTCGCGCCGAGATGCCGGGAATGAAAGCGGAGGATGTGAAGATCACGCTCTCCGAAGGCTCGCTCACACTGCGCGGCGAAAAGAAGCGCACGGAAGAATCGAAGACCGAGAGCTTCCATCGCATCGAACGCTCGCATGGCGAGTTCGTACGTAAGTTCGCGCTGCCGAGCAATCTGAATGAAGATGCTGTCGAAGCAAGCTTCGCGGATGGCGTGCTCGAAATTAAGATTCCCAAACGTGATCCGGAAAAACCGGTCGAGCGGGAAATTTCGATTAAGAGCTAATCTGTCAGGGCGTGCTGCACACGCCCTCTTTATTCCAATTGTCATTCCCGCAATCGCGGGAATGACAATTCCTGTTTCCTTGTATTGACATCCGCCTTTTTCAAACTATTTGTATTATTATGATTAAAGATTCTCTTCTCAAAAGCTGCCTCCTCGATCTCAACGTCTGTCAGCACCTTTTCACGAAGCTCGATCCCGCGCTGGCCGATTGGCGCCCGAGGCGCACCGATGGTACGCCGCGCGAGAACATGCGCTCCACGCTCGAACTCATGCAATACCTCACCTTCATCGGCGGTACGATGTCGAATCATTTCGTCCATACTTCCGAAGACCGCGAAGCGGCGAGAAATCAGTATCGCGAGAATTCGAAAATATCGAAAGAGATGACGTTCGATCAGTTCCCGGAAGCGATCGAACGCGAAAAGGAATTACTCCACGAGGTCTATGACAACATCACCGACGCGGATTTATCGCGCATGACCTATCATCCCTTCAGCGGCGACGAAACCACGCTTTTCGAAGCATTGCTAACGGTCACGAAATATCTCACGGCGTATCGTCACCAGCTTTTTCTCTATGCGAAAATGTGCGGCGCGGAGATCAACACTCGCAACAATTGGTATGGGATGGATTCGCAGCCGGCGAAGCAAGCAGCATAATCGTCGAATCTAATTTAGCGGGAACAGCACGCCCGCCGCGAGACGAATGTCAAGGGAATAGACGGAGATGCCGTTGGCTTTATCGCTGGAGTAATTGTCAGTATTGATTAACCCAACGGCAAACCCCGCATCTGCTAGTATTTGCTGGCCCGATGGGAAAGTGTTAGAGATTCCAAACCCCAGGACAAGCGAGAGATCCATTTTCTTAGTAGAATCGGTGATGTCGACAGCACCGTTCATAAAGTCCCCCGGGTAGCTGCCACGAAAGTTTCCGCTTTCCTTGTTGGACATCAAGAACCCAATAGAGGGGCCACCGAACAGATAGGGTCTAAATGAACCTTTGATGGTATTCAGCTTTAGAAAGAGCGGAACTTCAATATAGTTACCAGTCCAACTCACCGCATACCCTGGCGGTCCATCCGCAACACCAATTGCCTGTGCCCCCTTTTGATCGAATAAAACCTGAATACTTGCGGCCAATTCGGGATTGAACCAATAATCCATCTCGACGCCCGCAAGCTCTCCAGCGTTGAGAGATACGTTAGGAGATATTCCATCCCATTGCTGACTCGCAAGGTTAACCCCGCCACGCACGCCGAGCATCATCTGCTGCGCGTGACCCGTTTGAACATCAGTGATCGTGAAAAACCCTAAGAAGAAAAACGCGACGAAATATTTCATAAGCGAAGCAGAATAGAAGCAAAACACTCGAATTTGCCAATGGTTGCGAACTTATTGAAACGGTTGAGTTCGATGGCACCCTGCTTGCTATAAGGCAACAGAAATGGCGAAACTCAATCCCACCGAAAAAGCGGAACTCGTCGTTCGCCGGAGAAAAGTCGATACAAAAAGTGCTGGAAGAAATTGAAAAACTACGCGCGGAGATCGCGGAGATGAAGTCGTTACGCTCCGACTGATGTTCCGCTTTATTCCTTTACGATCTTCTTCGTCACCACCGCCCCTGGCATTGCGAATCGAATATAGTAGACGCCGTGGGGAAGCGTTCCGAGATCGAGCTGAAGATCAGAAGAATTGGGCTTTGCAATAGTTCTCTCAACAGTGCCGAGCAGACTCAGCACCGAAATACTCATCGCATTCTGTGGAATGCCGGTAATGGAAATATTGCCACTAGTCGGATTTGGCAGAATCGAGATGGTCTTTGCAAGAGCATCTACGTCGACTTTACTGGCCGGAATTATACTATTTGGCGGAGCATTCGAATAGTCGAAATCGAGCGTCGGGCAATTGAGAGTAAAATTGAATCTGGGATCGCTATTAATGCTTACGCCGTCACCAAAGATCAGACTATTGGAACCTTTAGGTGAATTCAAAACAGATCCCTGCTTCAAATACATTACACATTTACTACCACTATAACCGGAAATCGTTGAACCAGGCTCGGCAAAAATGGTATCCTCATCGGCGAAATTCAAGGTAAATCCAGGGTTAACCCAATACGTCTTACGGCTTTCCGCAACTGTCCCGTCCGAATCTATAACAATAGCATCCGTGGGAATAACGGGAGCGCTACAGTCAAAGATATTGAAGTCATATGTTTGAATTGATGAACATCGAGAACCGACAAGACTCAAAGTTGTGGTTTTGTGCCCTGACGAGGAATACGTGACCCTTGAAGATGAGGAATTTTGAGATTTACTATTGATATCAAAGGTCGCATTTGCAGGCGTAGCTCCGGAACCAAAATCCCAGAAAACACTATAGCTATAATTAATTGTATCCTTGAAAGGGTCTTGCTCATCTACCACGGAAAATGTGAGGGGGATGCCCACTGAACCGTCATTTACATACGAATTGTCATAGAACTGTGCCGCAGGCCACCATTTTGACTCAATTGCAATATCACTTCCGTTGTCCGCGCTGGTAATATAAGGTATGGCGCCGAGAATCCGGATTCGGTAATGCGATCCTGAGCCTGATATTATCGCATTGATCGAAAATGTTCCAGGCAAGGTATCGACGATAGAACCGAGATTCTGAAAGTTGCTCGAAAAGCTCCCAGTAGGATCCGATAGTTGCAGCGTAAAAGCGTTACGATGCCCCCACAGCCCCGTTACGGTAAAAGTAACGGAAACCGAGTCGCCCGAGCAAAAACCCGATCCTGAGAGGGAGCTGATCGCGATGGTTTGTCCGTCGGAGACGCATGGCAGGAGCATGAGCGCGAAAAAGCAGAAAAGAACCGTGGAAGCAGCAAGTGTTTTCATAAGACCTATACCGATGAGTTGATGATTAGATCATTTTGAATCAGCGTGTCATACCTTTTCGTTGACTCCAAAGGAAACGCCTGAAGAGAGGAAAGGTTACAGCAATTTTAAAATACCAAAGGGCACTTTTGAGTGCCCTTTCAAAAGAAATTGAACACGGAAACGACCAAAAGACAGTACATTCATTCGGCGCATCCGAATAGCGAGTGCTACTTCGTTCCCAAATTCGTCGCCCGGAGCTGGATGTTCGCCATCTTCGCGCCGTCGATTTTAGCGTTCTTCATATTCGACATGCTGAAATCGGCGAATTCGAGATCGGCGTTCGTAAAATCGGCGCCTTCGAGGTTGCACATGCTGAAGTTCGCGCCCGTGAGATCGCAGCCCGAAAAATTCGCGCGTGCTAAATTCGCGGCGCGGAAGACGGCGCCGGGCATATCCTTGCCACTAAAGTTCACATCCGGCAGATTCACGCCGCGTAGCTTGATTCCGGGCTTCGCCATCGCCTCGACGTTCGTCGCGCCTCTGAGATTCGAGTAACTCACGTCCGCGCCCTGAAGATCGGCATCCGTAAAGTTCACGCCTTCGAGATTGCACTTGCTCAGGTTCGTTCCCATGAGTTTCGCGCCGGTGAAATTCACGTTCTTGAGATTGGACATCGAGAGGTCCACGCCGGAAAAATCCTTCCCGGAGAGGTCCTGGCCCTCCATGTTCGCCATGCCGCCGCCAATCCATTTAAGCACGGTGGAAGGGATATTGAGGAGTTCGTCGATCATAGTCGTAATTTTGGGTTGTTGTTCAGGTTAAATACGTAGCTTATGACGCGAATTGCCGAATGATATTGTAGATGGAGTGGACTGCCATTCTGTCGCGCTTGCCAATAGAATGCTATCGAATTTCGCTCATTTTCAATGATTTTCTCGATGGCATAATCCTTATAACTGTCTGAACCGGGATTTATGGGATAATTGGGATTTTTGGGATTGTCATTCCCGCGAACGTTCATGAGCGATCATGCGCGCGGGAATCCAGACCCCAAAGTGCCGAAGGCACGAAGTACCCCGCAGCCCAGGGTGAAGCGAAGCGGAACCCTGGGTTATGGTGTGGCCCAAGCTTTAGCTTGGGCCAGAATGGGGCAAGCTAAAGCATGCCCCACACCGCGAAGAGCCCGCCGCGGCGGGTTCCTTCGGAACGGAAATCACGCGAATACACCGCCGCGAGGCGGATAACTCATCACTAATCAATAAACTATATGTCACTTCCTGTACGAGCCACACTTGAAGACATCTCGCAAACCTTAGGGTATGTCGCAACAAAACCGACGGGTGCCACCACAGCGGAAATTTCTTCTGTTGTCGGGGAAAAGCTTGCTAACCAGCAACGAATTTCGGCACTTCAATTTTGGGGCCTGCTTGAGTTGCAAGACGGCGGAAAATTTAAACTTACCGAAGATGGGCGACGCTGCGTAAGAAGCGATGCTGATCGTATTGATGTTTTGCAGGGCGTCCTTAAACGAACTCCGGCATATCTTGCAATCGTCGAACGCGCGGCTCACCGTAAAGAAGAAAGCCTTTTGGCAACGGACGTAGGTGCTCATTGGCATTCTTATTTCAAAGATGATGTCTCCGATTCTGAAGATTACTTAAAGCAACAGGTTACTGCTTTCTTCCAATTAGCCGAAGGAGCTGGTCTCGGAACTATGATACTTGGTCGCAAAGGCCAGCAAACACGATTCGGTTTTACGGTTGAATCATTGGGATTTTTCGTCTCAAGTCTCTCCACCGCGACTTCATTTCCAACCGTAAAGGATCAACCCGCAACGAGTGGCGAAATCCCTCCTACTCCGCAACCAGCTACATCGCCACAACCCCCTACATCAAATGAAAGCGTTCGTGAGCCTCTGCAAACTCTTCGCAAAAGCGGGCAAGGCATTTTCATTGCACATGGAAAAAATAAAAAACCTTTGGAGCAGCTAAAAAAAGTTCTTGATCAATTCAAAATTACGTACAAAGTAGCGACGGACGAACCGAATCTTGGTCGCCCCATTGGTGCTAAAATTCGTGAAATCATGGAAGCATGCAATTGTGCAATTCTGATCTTCACAGCGGATGAAGAGTTCAAGAACTCAAAGGGAGAAACCATTTGGAGACCGAGTGAGAATGTAATTTATGAGCTTGGCGCATCCGGTTATCTCTATGATAATAAACTCGTCATCATGAAGGAGAAAGACGTAACATTTCCGAGCAATTTCCAAGACATTGGTTACATTTCGTTTGACAAGGATCAACTTGAATCAAAGGCTATGGAACTTCTGGCGGAACTAATTGGATTCGGCATTTTAAAAGTATCAACATAACCAATATTAACATAATTATCCTTAAAAATCAAAATGACATTGAAAGAAGCAGTCGAGAAAGTATTAGAGCAAGAAGAACCAACTGCCGGTATCACATTAAGCGTACCGGTCGAATACACAATAAATATCTGGTTTGAGGACGCTGCCAAGAACCAGGATGGAATCAAGAAGATAATCACTGAAGCACAATATAAGGGTACGCCACTTGTGGGAACTTGGAGCTTTCAAAAGCATCCACCACATGGTGGCCAAGGAGAGCATCATCTTGAACTCTATAATCGAAATAATAAAATATTTGCATTAAATAAGAGCGGAACAGCCCACGATAAATCTCACGGTATTCGAATTCCGAATGCTGTCGCTGATGCACTTAGAAAGAAGTTTCCGGACTGGACTATTCCTTCTAATAATCTTATAGAAATAGCCAGTCCAGATTGGTCCGAAGTCTGGGCCATTACTAAATTATTGAATGACTAAAGAATTTTTTTTAGAGACACACTACAATGAGCAAAATAATCGGTATTGACTTAGGAACGACCAACAGTTGCGTCGCCGTCATGGAAGGGACGCAGCCATAATTTAGAACCCCCGCCTTTTCAAGGCGGGGGCAGGGGGTGGTTTCTTATAGTGCGAGCACACACTCTGGGGAACCACCCCCCAACCCCCGCCTTGAAAAGGCGGGGGAGTTTTGGAAAAAGGCAGGGTAAGAAATTAGTATGGCAGTATTTAACGATAAGAGCACAAAGGATTTTCGCCGCGAGCTGCGCAACAATGCGTCGCGGGGCGAGGTGGTGCTTTGGAATGGCCTTCGCAAGAATGGCGTCGGAGCAAAGTTTCGGCGGCAGGAGAGCGTCGAGCGGTTCGTTGTCGATTTTTATTGCCCGGAACTCGGCCTCGCGGTGGAAGTCGATGGCGTTCAGCATGAAAATTCGAAAGAATACGATGCGCGTCGGGATCAAAAGCTTCTCGAGATCGGCGTTAAGACTCTGCGATTTCCAGACTGGGAAGTAATCAGTAATTCGGAACTCGTTTTGAATTCGATTCGGAATGTGGTAAAAGAAATGCGGGAGAATGGCGAGTCGTATCGGCGGCCATCGACGCAGATCCATCCCGATGAACGAAATCGCCGTGAGGTCGGGCGCGGTGTGGAATTGAACAAACCACCCTCCAACCCCAGCCTTGAAAAGGCGGGGGAGTTTAGTACTGCGGGTTCTTCGGGTTTCAGCCAACCACCCCCTGGCCCCCGCCTTGAAAAGGCGGGGGAGAACGTTCAAAAAATTCCCCCGCCTTTTCAAGGCGGGGGTTAGCGGGTGGTTGATCGGGATGGCAGAAAAGTTTTAATTTCATATAGTTTAGAAACACACAACAACATGAGCAAAATAATCGGTATTGACTTAGGAACGACCAACAGTTGCGTCGCCGTCATGGAAGGGACGCAGCCGACGGTCATCGCAAATTCGGAAGGCGCGCGCACGACGCCTTCGATCGTAGCATTCACGAAATCGGGCGAGCGGCTCGTCGGGCAGGCGGCCAAGCGGCAGGCCGTGACGAATCCGCAGAACACGATTTTCTCCATCAAGCGCTTCATGGGCCGCAAGTTCGGCGAAGTGAACGAGGAGATGAAACTCGTTCCCTACAAAGTGATTCGCGGCGATGGCGATTCGGCACGCGTCGAAATCAACGGAACGATTTATTCACCGCCCGAAATCAGCGCGATGATCCTCACCAAAATGAAGCAGACCGCGGAGGACTATCTCGGACAAAAAGTGACCGAGGCCGTTATTACGGTTCCCGCTTATTTTAACGACTCGCAGCGCCAGGCGACGAAAGACGCCGGCGAAATCGCAGGACTCGCGGTGCGGCGCATCATCAATGAGCCAACGGCCGCCGCCTTGGCTTATGGCCTCGATAAAAAAGGCAAGAACGAGAAGATCGCCGTGTATGACTTTGGCGGTGGAACGTTTGACGTTTCGATTTTGGAACTCGGCGAAGGCGTATTCGAAGTAAAATCGACGGACGGTGACACGCATTTGGGCGGCGATAACATCGACGCGCGGCTTGTCGATTATCTTGCCGATGAATTCAAATCGCAGGAGAATATCGATCTTAGAAAAGATCCCATGGCGCTTCAGCGTTTGAAGGAAGCCGCGGAAAAAGCGAAGATGGAACTTTCGTCGCTCATGCAGACGGATGTGAACCTTCCCTTCATCACCGCGACGGCCGAAGGCCCGAAGCACATGAATCTGGCACTGACGCGCGCGAAGTTCGAACAGTTGGTGAATGATATTCTTCAGCGCACCGTGGAACCGTGCAAACGCGCGATGGCCAACGCAAAAGTTACCCCGAACGACATCGACGAAGTGATCCTCGTCGGCGGATCGACACGCATTCCAAAAGTGCAGGAGATCGTCCGCAACATGTTCGGCAAGGAACCGCACAAAGGCGTGAACCCGGATGAAGTGGTTGCGGTCGGCGCGGCGATTCAGGGCGCGGTCCTCACCGGCGAAGTGACGGACGTGCTGCTTCTCGATGTGACGCCGCTCACGCTTTCCATCGAAACGATGGGCAGCGTAGCCACGCCAATGATTCCCGCAAACACAACAATTCCCACTCGCAAATCGGAGACGTTCTCCACGGCAAGTGATTCACAGCCATCAGTTGAAATTCACGTCTTGCAGGGTGAACGTCCAATGGCGATTGACAATAAATCGCTCGGAAAGTTCCACCTCGATGGAATCCCACCGGCGCCGCGCGGAGTTCCGCAAATCGAAGTAACCTTCGACATCGACGCGAACGGAATCCTCCACGTTTCGGCGAAAGACAAAGCGACGAGCAAGGAGCAGTCGATTCGCATCACGTCATCGAGTGGACTTTCGAAGGAGGAAGTCGAAAAAATGAAGCGCGACGCCGAGGCGCACAAAGCTGAGGACATGCAGCACAAGGAGCAGGTCGAGACGCGCAATCAGGCCGATCATCTTGTCTTCCAATCGAAGAAGCAGTTCGAGGAACTGAAAGATAAGATGACGCCCGAAGCGCAGGGCAAGGTGAACACCGCGATCGCCGATTTGGAGAACGCGTTGAAGGGAACTGATTCGAACGCGATCAAATCCGCCCTCGATGCGCTGAACCGCACGTGGTCGGAAGTATCGACTGCGATGTATCAGCAAGCTGGACCTCAGGGAGGGCCTCCGGGCGGCGAACCTGGCGCAAACGGCCACCAACCCCCGCCTTCCGGCGATGGCCAGCAAGGCGGCCCCAAAGTCGAGAATGCGGACTTTGAGGTGGTGGATGACGAGGGGAAGAAGTAGTGGTGTGGCACATGCTTTAGCTTGTGCCAGGAGGGATTTGCAATTTTTGCATATCCCTCCATATTTTTTCGTAATTTTGGAGCAAGCTAAAGCATGCTCCACACCCCAGACTATCGGCGCAACCTTCCGCACTTCACTCCGGACGATGCGCCCTACTATGTGACGAGTCGTCTTACTGATTCGCTGCCTGTTTCCGTGCTTCAGAAGCTCGAACGAGACCATCTCGACCTAATTCGCCGGAAGGAACGCGAGCGAATCGATCCCGAGGAAATTCGGCAAATGCAGAAGAGGTATCTCGTGGAACTCGACCGCGCGCTCGACCAATGCCTGTGCGGTTCGCGCTGGCTCGAAGAGGCTGGTGTAATGGAAATCGTGCGGGGACATTTGTTCCAATTGGAGCTGGAGGGAGTCGTAACGCTCTGGTGCTTTACGATTATGCCGAATCATATTCACCTGCTGTTCGATCTGAACCGTGGCCTACTGCAAGATGCCATGCAACTCGCGAAGGGGCGCACAGCTTATACTGCGAACAAAGTTTTGGGACGGCACGGAGGATTTTGGCAACATGAGAGCTACGACCACGTTGTGCGTGAGAACGAATTTGGTCGGATCGTGCAATATATTCTGCTGAATCCGATTGTGGCGAAACTCGTTCGGCGATGGCAGGACTGGCCGGGAACCTATCTACATCCGAATATCTTCGGATTCGAAAAGATTGGAGCAAGCTAAAGCATGCTCCACACCACCGATAATGATTCTATTCCACAAAAAGTTAACAGAAGATTATGGCGTCGAACTCTGCCTGTTTCACAAATTGCGGCAGGCTTCCGATGGCATTTCATTTTTTGAAGCGAATATCGATTGGAGCCGGTATTTGAGAGATCACACCCCAAGTTTTCGAGTCCATTTAGTAACATGGAATCATACTATTTTTGAGTTCAATTATTACTATCTTCATCACAGGAATGAGTCTGAGGAAGTCACATAGAACACGATGACTCGAAGCAGCCGAAGCAGGACGAGCTGCATCGCGTCGTGCACGAAGTTGCACCGGCAATTGGGGCATGAAACGCTTTTATAAAGGCTATTGATGGCTCGTTTTTTCATAGTGATGGCGATTTCTTGTTTTTTGAGTGCATGCTCTCGGCCTCAAGCTTTGCACCCAAAAATTGCCGAAATTGATCGCAACGCATCGATTCTTGATTCTGCGATGCGAAAAGACTCGAACAGAGTCCTTTTCTTTGCCGATACGACGGATTACACGATAGATAGCATTCCACACTGGACACAATTCCCGAACAATGCGGCGATTGCTTCCGATTACCATGAAGATTGTGGGCAAGCGGTAGTTTATAAGGCGAATGATAATTCCACTGAGACATATTTCATCAATGACGACGAATCCCTCGATTGGACATACTATATCACCTCATATTATAGGCCCGATGGAACTATTGCCAAGGTGGATGCAGAGTTGAGAATATTTTACGGTCGCGTTGACGCTGAAACAGTTGAATATTACGATGAATCCGGAAGACTCATCAAGAAGAGCAAGCAATTTCGTGATCTGAACACGGATAAGCATCTTCGTAAGCCGTCGCAAGATTTCATTGATGAGCCACTACAAGTGTTCTATCGGGTTTCCGATCTACCTTTTAGCCATTTAATTTCTCACTAAGCGAAGCTCTCCGCCGCCCGCAATTCCCGCATCCACATCGAGCTAATCGACGAGGAACGATTCATCCGTCTGTGGCAGGATTTCTATCCCAAGATGACGGACGAGGATAAGGTGCTGTTGCCGCTGTTGCCCGTCTATTTTTTAGCTCCCGGCGAGTAGGGCACAGAATGGGCGCGGGCGGGGTTTCTTCTATTATGCAGGCCGTAGCACAGCAATCCGTTGGTTATCCTCACATCACATCCGATCCGCGCATTCTGAGCGGGATTCCGATTGTGGAGTTCACTCGCACCCCGGTGCGGAGCATCGCCAACTATTTCAATATGGGTATGTCGGTCGATGAAATCCTGATTGCTCTGCCATATCTTCAATTTAGTCAGGTTTTTTCGGCTCTCAGTTATTATTTCGACCACAAGTTCGAGATCGATGCTAACATCGCGGAGAACAACGAAGTGGACCGGTGGGAACGAATGGCTAATGCCGCACAGCGTCCTTCGTGAATCATCGTCTTTTGCTGGATGAGGATTTGCATGGCGATCTTGCCAAAGCGCTTCGTGCCAGAGGTATCGATACGATTCGCATTCAGGAAGCTGGAACTTTGGGAGATGACGATCCCGATCAATTAGCGTTAGCGGTTCGGCTGGAGCGCGCATTCGTCACATTCAATCGCGGCGATTTTACGCGATTGCATTGTGATTATATCGAGTCAGGCCGTCATCATCATGGAATACTGACATGCCCGCAATTGCCGATTGGTGAAGTGCTTCGCCGGATACTGCGAACCCTTGATGCACAAGCCAACCTGCGAGACGGGATTTTCTATATTCGGTAAATGATGCCGTCTCCGCCGCTCGCAATTCCCGCATTCCCAGCGAGCATACCGCCAAGGAACGTATCATCCGCCAGTGGCAGGATTTCTATCCCGATGACCGGATGATCGCTCATCCAACGAAGATAAGGTGCTCCTGCCGCTGTTGCCCGTCTATTTTTTAGCTCCGGGCGAGTAGGGCACAGAATGGGAGCGGGGTTGAGCCAGTTAGCCGATTTTATAATTTCGTAAAATAAGACAACGATTCCTCGGAGACGCATGTTAGCCCAGACTCGCTAAAAAAAGCGTCTTGCTATCAGGCAAGCATTTTGTATTATCTATAGTAGGAGTTACAGCAGGGAATGTTAAGCCTCGTTTTTGTAATCGTGGGGAGCTATCTCATCGGCTCGATCCCATTTGGCCTTATCATATCGAAGAAATTTCGCGGCTTCGACATCCGCACGAAGGGTTCCGGCAACATCGGATCGACGAACGCCTTTCGCGTGCTGGGCTGGAAATTAGGATTAGCGGTTCAGCTGCTCGATTTGGCAAAGGGCTTGGGTGCGGTGCTGCTCGCCACCTATTTCTTCAACGGCCTGCCGTTTCATAATGCAACCCCCTTTCAGGATATCACCGTCTTTCGCCTGATCGCCGGATGCTCTGCGGTTCTTGGGCATGTGTTCACCTTGTTTGCCGGATTCCGAGGTGGCAAAGGCATCAGTACCGCGGCTGGGATGCTCATCGGTGTGGCGCCGGTGGAAGTAGCGGTAGCGTTTGGGATTTTCCTCTTGGTCGTTCTGCTGAGCGGTTACGTTTCACTCGGCTCGATCATCGCGGCGATTATGCTTCCCACAACGATGTTCCTTCGCGAAAATGCCTTCGGCGTGCAAATTACCGGGTACAACACGCTCATCTTTTTTGCGATCGGCCTATCGAGCTTTTTGATTTACACGCATCGTTCGAACATCAAGCGATTGGTGGCGAAACGCGAGCATCGGTTCGATAAGCTGCGGCTGTTTCGTTCTGGCGCTCGGCAAAGCGGGTAAGAACGGATATTTATTGCGAACTTGGATGCGGCTGTTATCGGTGCCGGGGGTTGGGGAACCACGCTTGCCCGGTTACTCGATGAGCGTGGCCACCGCGTAACCCTCTGGGCGCGCCGCGAAGACGTTGCTCGAGAACTTCGCGAAACGCGTCGCAACGAAGCGTATCTTCCCGGCGTCCCAATCCCGGGCTCCATCGAAATCACTCATGATGCCTCCGCGCTTCGCGGCAAAATGCTCTACGTTTTTGCCATGCCCACGCAATCGACGCGCGGGATGGTTCGGGAACTATCGAAAGATATTTTCCATGATGGCGCCATTTACGTAAGCGCCTCGAAGGGCATCGAACAAACAACGCTATTTCGCCCAACCGAGATATTGCAGGAAGCGCTTGGCGTTCCCTCTTCTCAAACCGTTGCGCTCTCGGGCCCCAGTCATGCCGAGGAAGTATCGAGGAAAATTCCCACGGCGATCGTGATTGGGAGCGAAGATCCCTCAGTTGCAAAGGAAGTGCAGGCCGCTTTTTTTCTCCCTTATTTCAGAGTCTATTCGAGTTCTGATATGGTTGGAATCGAATTGGCGGCGGCGCTTAAAAATGTCATCGCGATCTGTGCAGGCATTACCGATAGCGCCGGTTTCGGCGACAACACCAAAGCCGCGCTGATGACGCGCGGCCTGGCCGAAATGCGACGATTAGGAATTGCGCTCGGCGCCGAAGAGCACACCTTCAGCGGCCTGGCGGGATTGGGAGATTTAGTTGTAACGTGTTCGAGCCGGCATTCGAGGAATCGCTTTGTCGGCGAGCAAATAGGGTTGGGGAGAAAACTTCCCGACATCTTAGGCGAAATGAAAACCATCGCCGAGGGGGTTGCGACTACGGAATCGGCACGAAGCTTGGCGCGTATGCACAAGATCGAAATGCCCATCGTGGAGGAAACCTACAAAATCCTCTTCGAACACAAAAATCCTCGCGAGGCCACGAACGATCTCATGATGCGCGATCCGAAAGCGGAGCGGTGGTAAAAAGTGAACGAATTGCGGCAATCGCGCTTTTTAGGATTTCGAGGTCGATTATGCTATCAACGAAACAACAACACGCTACCCGCAAAGACTATGAGGCACTGCCGGAAGGTGCGCCCTATCAGCTTATCGGCGGAGAATTAATAATGAGCCCAAGCGCAAATTTTTTTCATCAACGAATCATCAGTCGGCTTGACCGGACGCTGGGCAACTTTGTTGGTGCCCGACACCTGGGAGAAATCATCGTCGCACCCATGGATGTATTTCTCACGGAGGATGATGCATATCAACCTGACATTATCTTTCTTCGTCAGGATCAGTTGAGTACAATCGATCCCTTGGGCCGAATTCACTTCGCGCCGGACCACGTCATTGAAGTGTTGTCTCCTTCAACTGCGTACTACGATTATTCGCGCAAGAAAGCGATCTATTGCGAGCGCGGCGTAAAGGAATATTGGATCGTCGATCCGCTCGATGAAACCATCGAAATCGTGCGTAACGATGGGAAGGTTTTTCAAACGGAAGCGTTACTTCGCAAGCCGGCCATCCTTGAATCCGCAATGTTTCCGGGGTTCCAGATGAACATCGAAGACGTGTTCGCCAAGTAATCATATTTATTCTCTTGCCTGAACGAATGCTTCGAATCGGTATCGCCGGAGTCGGCCACTTAGGAAAAGTTCACGCTAAACTCTGGAAAGAGGTGAGTGGTGTTGCGGTCACCGGCCTCTACGATGCCAATGGCGCGCAGGCCAGCGCCGTCTCGAATGAGACCGGGATCGAAAATATGGATACGCTCGGCGCGCTGCTCGATCGTGTCGATGCGCTTTCGATTGTGACGCCGACGCAATCGCATTTCGACGTTGCAAGGGAAGCGATCGAAGCGGGGAAACATGTTCTTATCGAGAAACCCATTACCACCACGACGGAGCAGGCAAAGGAACTTATCGCCCTTGCGAAATCGGTGGGAGTCAAGATTCAGGTTGGCCATATCGAACGATTCAATCCCGCGCTGCTCGCCGCCGAGCCGTATTTGGACGATCCCCGCTTCTTCGAATCGCACCGCATGGCGCAATTCAAGCCACGGGGAACGGACGTCGCCGTCGTCCTGGACCTCATGATTCACGATATCGATGTAATTCTCTCGCTCGTAAAATCGCCGGTGAAATCCATCGATGCTTCGGGCGTGGCCGTCGTCTCCGAGGAACTCGATATTGCCAACGCGCGGATAAAATTCGAGAATGGCGCCGTCGCAAACGTAACGGCCAGCCGTATTTCGCAAACGCCGATGCGTAAGCTTCGCATCTTCGCGAAAGATGCGTATCTCTCGCTCGATTTTGGAACGAAATCCGCGGAGATTTTTCGCCTCGCAGACACCTCGCCCCAGCCCTCTCCTTCCAAAGGAGAGCGAGGAGGACTCACGATGAAGCTCGGCGAAATAGAAAAAGGCGATGTGCCGCGTGCCATCGTCTATGAAAAACCCGATGTGCCGGAACTTAATCCGCTGAAATACGAGCTGGAACTCTTCCGCGACGCGATCGAGAACGATACCACGCCCACTGTAAGTGGCGAGGATGGGCTGAACGCGCTCGAAGTGGCGGAGGAAATTTTGAAGGCAATCGAGGCGGGGATATGAGCGAAGTGGAACTTAATCCGCAGCTTTCAGAAAGTTGTAGATTCCTCCCAGCCATGCGCCGCCTTCCACGGATGGAATTTGCAAGTGGCCGGCGCCCGCCACAATCCATAGCGTCTTTTTTGTGGAGGAGCATTTGAGGAACATGGTGCAAATGGCTTGCGACGTGATTTGTTTTTCGAGTTCCCCGTGCATGATCATGATTGGAATGGTAAGTCTCCAAATGCCATCCATCGGTTCCAATAAAGTCGATTCTGCTGCGCGGATTTTTCGCGGAGTTCCGCTCCGCTCATAGTCCGCGTTATAGTAGTTCACAAGTTCTGCCTGCGTAACATACGGCGATTCCGCTATGACGCCGCCAACGCCTCCAAAATTTTCGGCAACCGTGATGGCAAGGCTCGCTCCCAACGACATTCCATAAAGAATAATTTTCGAAGTATCCGGTTGGAACTTTGATTTCACGAAGGTCGCGACCGAGTGCAAATCCTCCGCGAATTCGGGCAGGGCAATGAGGTCGGTATCGATCTCGGCCGTATCGCTCGTGCCGAATCCGCGATAATCGAAGAGCAGGACATCCACTCCGAGATTGGCCGTCATTGCTTGTGCCATATCAAGCCCGTAGCTCATGTTGCCCGCATCCGGTCCGGCGATGATAATGATTTGGTCCGATTGCTTTTTCGCCGCAGGGCATAGCCAAGCCGTCAGCCGCTTGTGATCGCTGGATGGAATGTTGAGACTGTCATATTTAATTACCAAAGCGGTAGGCGTTCGCGTGTAGATTCGGGATGGCTTGATTGCGTAAGAATTGGAGGATGCCAAGCAGGCGATAACGCCCACGGCGAGAGTGATTCCGAGACGATGAGGATTCATGCCGTGAACGAACAGGCTGAGGAAAACTAAAGTTCGCCGCTGGAGCTTTCTATGGTTATGCTATTCCGGTCATGCCTGGGATTGCTTGCGGGGATGCTCGCGATGACGCTCCTGAGCGGGTGTGCTGCGATGTTCAGCCCGGATTACCATCTCGCGGAAATCCACGGGCCCAAAGGAATTACCGCAACCGATCCCGATGGGAACCAACTCTTCATTCAGCAAGACTATGATCAGCAATTTCTCCACCTCCCGAAGTTCGATACCTTCGTGACATTCCATTATGGCGCGGCGAGCAAACGAGTTTTAATGCATCGCTCCTATAATTCCAATACTCTTCTCGATTACCTCCTCTTCGTCCCGAACTTGTACGTTGACGATGCAACCGGGGCTTGGCGGGAGTATGATCCTGTCACCGTCAATATCGATTCAACCGGCGGAGCGGATACCACGCTTCAGATTCCACATCCGAGTTTCTGGGAAAACGAGGAACGACCGCGGCTTCTTCTTTCATTCGGGTTCGGATTCCCCATCGAGAACTATACACCTGATAGCGAGGGCGTTGCTCACGGCGAATATAGTGTTGGGATCAGCTTTCAGCACAGGATTGAAATCTTCTATCGCGGATCGGCAGAGGGTGCCTTCGGTGAAGTTATTGGCCCCATATCATCCTATCCATCCGCTGATATTCAGTCGCTGATTTTTCGATACTATCCGTGGCATAACGTTTTTGTGGAAGGTGGACCTTCACTTGTTAGCGTTACTTTGGACAGTGCGTGGTGGGCTAATAATAAGGAATCAAAGCATGTTGCTGGATTAGCAGCCGGCTTAGGTTGGTGCGGCGATTTCTCGTATTTCGACGCTCGCTATGAATTTGGCATTATGCCCTACCAGTTTTTCAACCTGCCTTCACGACAGTTCCAGGAGTTCGTGATGACGTTTGGGTTGATCTTTAGAATATAACTGAAATCGGCCATTCGGCCATTCATCGTCGATATCGCGTTGGTGGATAAAATCCTCTCCATGCCAAAGCGAGAAATAATAGGGAAGGTTAACGTCGATCCGGAAACGCGGCATTTATGCGGCAAGCCGAAGCGTGTAGTTCCGTTTCATCAGTTCCGTTGCGAATTCCAGCGCGGCATGAATGTCGGCTACTTCGAGTGAGGGATATTGCCGCAAAATTTCTTCGGTACTCTCGCCGGCGGACAAAAATTCCAGCACCGTTTCGACCGCAATGCGTTTATGCCGAAACGTTGGCTTGCCGCCTAAAACCTCCGGGTCGATGGTGATTCTATCGAAAATTTGTTCCATGGGAGTAATACCTTAACGCCCTAACAAAAGTTCGCAACCATTAGCATGTTGAATGGCCCAACGGGACCGATCTCGCGCCGGAATATTTGTCGTTCAGGGCGCTGTTGAGCGCAACCTTTTAAAATCTGATGTGTTCTTATTTTCAGTATGAGATCGCTTTTTGCTTTAGCAATTTTACTCATTGTTGGGTGCAAACACACCAACCGCACCTTCACCCTTTCATGCGCCGGGCACTTTTGAGGGCACCTCAACCCGGCGGTCAATGGCTTTTTTACGGATACCAATTCTTGCACGGCAGTCATAAAGGAAGCAGACGAGGTGCTTGTGGGGACTATTACTAACGATTCAACGAAAGAGGTCTTAACCTTAACGGGCCTTCATGTTATTCTGCCGCAAATAGCAATGATTATTGATGGGCATTCCGATGATGCATATTCGATCCGGTGCATCAGTAGTTTGGGTGATATTGATTCTTCAATTTATCTCCATTTTTCAGATGATAGTAATCTCTATTTTACATGCAATTTAAAGCGGCAGCCACAGCGAGATACGGCTGATGTTTGGATAAATTGCGTCAGAAAATAACACGATTAATTTCAAATGTACGCCATTCCGGTAACGATCGAGCACGGCACGGTGCATTTGCCGCCGAATACCACGCTTCCGAAGGACGCGCGAACCGCTGTGCTCGTTTTAGACGCTGAGATTCAGCGAGGAATAGTGCCACGAATACTTTTTCCTCGCAACGATTACCGATTGAAGGAGCAAAGGCTTCGCCCTTAAATAGAGCGTTCGCCAGCGCCCTGGAGCGCCTGTTCTTTCAGGCTCGTGCTCATGTAGAATCCTGTTGCTTCCAAGTCGTGTAGCAGGGACGAGACCGACTGAAGCAAATTTTGCTTTTTTGCGAGGACGAGTAATCCCACGGTTCCCAAAATCTTAAGGCCCATAGCTTCTGCTATCGTTCGGGCTTTCTTTTCGTCGAGG
Organism: uncultured Bacteroidota bacterium; assembly: GCA_963702215.1. Lineage (GTDB taxonomy): Bacteria > Bacteroidota > Ignavibacteria > Palsa-1295 > Palsa-1295 > PALSA-1295. The sequence goes on along the minus strand of OY969726.1, from coordinate 1,393,075 downwards.
ACGATGGGAAGAGCAAGCTCAAGCGCAAGGGTAATCGCTTCGGACTCGCCTGCTCCGAGGACCACTTCAGTGAGTTCGCCAAATTTGTATCCAATGGCGCGAGGAGATCAACCTTTTCAATATCAAACCCCACTTCATGCCGGACGGCGGGAGGAATCAAAACTTTTGAAAAGAGTTTCGGGAGCAAATCGAGCTTACCGATATGGTGCAGCCCGATAAGACAAGTAGCATCGCTTACGATTGCTCCCATGCGGCCAATTCCTTTTCCAGGTCAGAGCCCGAGTAATTGAGGACCGGGATTTTATTCCGGTGGAGCACTTCGAGGAAGGCCCGGTACGAGTATCCAGAGAGTTCCGCCGCCTGACCGAGCGAAAGCTTATTCGTTTCGAATAATTTTACGGCCAGGAGCAATTCCGCATCCTCCGGCGAAACGGATACGGGTACGCGAAGTGTGACTGGAGCGGTTTGCATATCCTTTTGAACATTGGAATTGCGCGATATAATTCATTTCCATATAATTGATAGTATTTTCTCCATTTCCCCGAAACTCTTCCCCCGCTCATCCGGTTATAGGCCCGCTTGCAATAAAAAAGGCCGCGAATTTCGTGAAAAATCGGCAATTCCAGGCGGGCAAGCAGGATCATTGATAAAACATTCGCCTCTGCACTCAAAGAGAGCGCTAAGAACAAACGTCCACCAATGGCGGATATGTGTTCCGCAGTCGAAAGGCTGCATTCCGGGCGCTTAGCAAGCGGATGATGATCGAAAAGCACGGACAAGAGCACCATTGGTGCGCAATCCGCGCCACGCGAATATCAATATCAATTAAAGTCTTTTTAGAGAAGCCGAAGCTGTGGCTTTCGGTATTCCTTGCATTTCAAAGTTTTTTCGACTTAACCAGACTACAATGGCAAAAGCAAAATACGAACGTAATAAGCCGCACGTGAACATCGGCACGATTGGTCACGTCGATCATGGCAAGACCACGCTTACGGCCGCCATCACGATGGCGCTCGCGAAGAAGATGCCGGGCACGCAGGTCCGCACCTTCGATTCGATCGATAACGCTCCGGAAGAGCGCGCGCGTGGAATCACAATCGCTACCGCGCACGTCGAGTACGAAACGGCGAACGCGTCACTACGCGCACGTTGACTGCCCGGGCCACGCCGATTATGTGAAGAACATGATCACCGGCGCCGCGCAGATGGACGGCGCTATCCTCGTCGTTGCCGCAACCGACGGCCCGATGCCGCAGACCCGCGAGCACATCCTGCTCGCGCGCCAGGTCGGTGTGCCGCGTATCATCGTTTTTATGAATAAGGTCGATGCGGCAGATCCCGAGCTGCTCGAGCTTGTCGAGCTCGAAATTCGCGAGCTTCTCAGCAAGTACGAGTTTCCCGGGCGACGAAATTCCGATCATTCCGGGTTCCGCGCTCAATGCGCTGAACGCCGGCGCCGATCCGGCCGCCACAGTGGACGATCCGCGCCTCAAGTGCATTTACGACCTTATGGATGCCGTCGATTCCTACATTCCGACGCCCGTTCGCGATGTCGATAAGCCATTCCTGATGTCGGTCGAAGACGTGTTCTCGATCACAGGACGTGGCACGGTGGGAACCGGACGTATCGAGCGCGGAAAAGTTCACGTTGGCGACACAGTCGAAATCATTGGTCTGGGCCAGCACAAGAGCACGGTCGTGACCGGCGTCGAAATGTTCCGCAAGGAAATGGACGAAGGCCAGGCGGGCGATAACGTCGGCTGCTTCTCCGTGGCGTGGAAAAAACGGATTTGGAGCGCGGTCAGGTTATCGCGAAGCCGGGTTCGATCACGCCGCACACGAACTTCGAAGCCAAGGTTTATGTGCTTTCGAAAGAAGAAGGCGGACGCCACACGCCGTTCTTCAATGGTTACCGCCCGCAGTTTTACTTCCGCACGACGGACGTAACAGGCGTTGCCACACTGCCGGAAGGCGTCGAGATGGTGATGCCGGGCGACTCGCGTCCAGATGAAGATCGAGCTTATTAGCCCGATTGCCATGGAAGAAGGACTCCGCTTCGCTATCCGCGAAGGCGGACGCACCGTCGGAGCAGGCGTAGTAGATAAGATCACGAAGTAATTTCACGCAATCCATCCCAAAAATTACACGCCCGGACCGGCAACGGTTCGGGCGTTTTTTATTAAAACATGTAGCCGATCCCAGCCTTAATACCACGCCGATATGTTAACGCTAAAGCAAGGTAGATATGGCTTTCAGCCAAGGAGTGCTTGAGGTCAATGCCAAAGTCCCAAAAAGTGTTTGTCGAGTCAAAGGAGTTCCATACCTTATGGCTCTGAAGAACAACTATTCCAATTAACGTGCTGGAATCGTCCAGGACCCCTGCCTGAATGCCAACATATCTTACTGAAGAAGCAGGTGGAACGCTCCCAGGCAAAGGATCATCCGTTCTGACGGCAGGAATTGCGTAATACGCCCCATACTCGATACCTCCATAAAATGAGGAGAAGCGAAGGCCTGCCTCGAGATCCCACCCAAAATAAATCGGAATAAAACTACCACTTGCACCTACATACGGAGCCACGTTTCGCGACTGACCATAGCTTACGCCATAGATTACGATTAATGCGATTAACATCGCACCGAAAGTCAACGTCCTGAGCATAATTTATGAAAAATAAAGGTTCCAAAACTGCACCTTTAAAGACTAAGCTTAGCTATAGCAGCTCTGCAGATAAGGCGGCAAAGGCATTATGTTTAGGGAAAATCCCGAATCAGTTCCTGCCCATGTAATGTAAGGCCTTCCATCATGGGGATTTGTAGCCAGCGACACTGAGCCGCTTGACTGATCGCCATACTGCACCAAATTCGTAAATGAATTCAGAGGATCAGACGAAGTTACGTCAGTAGTCATTGCGTAGAATCGACCATCGGGGTTATCCACACTCCTCCAGGCAATAAATAGATTGGTGCCAACTAATGTCAATGCTGGACCATAGTCCGTATGTTGATTTGGAATGGTCGCGACCTCCAGCGTCTTGCCAAAATCTTGCGTTCTGCAAACGAAGATTCGATCGCCAGTGGTTGCTCGAAATGCCAAGTAAAGAAATCCATTTGCGAAACAAATGCTGGGGCCGTTAAGAGACCATTGGAGAAGTTCCTTTTTGTTTGAATCGGGCCAGTTTGATCCGTCGAACGACCAGCGGAAGTAAAGGCGATTATTGGTTCCCGTAAACGCCAGAAACATTACTCCATTCGGGAATGAATCGGAGGGTGATTCAAATGCTAGTGCCGGATTAGTATTAGTCCACTCGTCAAGCACGCTTTTTTCGCCCCACGAACGGATAGATGGAACCCAAATATCGCCTAATATTAATATGATGATTGGGACTGTCCGTTCCGGTCCAAGCAATGTAAATTGTATTTCCAGGGCCTTCCGAAAGCGCTGGTGAATCAATGCTGGTCTCATTATTTTGGTAATCCGATTGCAAGATAATTGGACCGGAGAAGTCTAAACCGTCAAAATTATTCATCATTACCAAAATGTTCCCAAATGGTTCGGCCACCGAGGTGCCTGGGTAGTGTAGCCGCTCCGTCCATGCTACAAAAAGTTCTTTCCCGTTCGTTCCAATGGCAGGCGAATTTTTTACAGCGAATGGCATGCTTAGCAATGGCCAAGGCTCAATAGCACAGGCAGCTTGTCTCCGTGACCAAACACCTTGAATAGCATATCCCCCGATGCTCGCCCTGGATTTATAGCACTCGTCACCAATTTCGATTGGTGAACCAAGCTTACCATCCGGTCCATTGTACGCTCCAAGCCATCCATAATAAGGCCAACCAGTGTTTTGCCATCCAGTGTTTGGGTCAGTAATTGCTTCGCAAATCTCGTGGCTACTCGTTATCGTCAGCCTATCTTCAGAATTATTGTATGAAGAGGATCCGTTATTCCAGGGACATACAACTCCGATGGTGAAGGGGAACGCGCCAGAAGGCCCGCCCCCTGCTTGCTCATGATAACCGTCAAAATTCGATATTGAACTTGTTCCATTATCCCTTACCACGACCACGCCCGGTGGTATGTAGACCATATATAACATATTTGGTTCCCACTGAACCAGATCGGGGAAAAGCGAGGTAACCATGTTGCGGATCAGGTATGATGGGATAACAGCCCCAAGACTTCCCAGCACGTAAATAATATCACTGTGCGTTCCAAGGCCGCCTGCATTATACTCTCGCAGCAAATCCATGAGACTGCTTGTTACGATGGTATCGAGGAAGGAATTAATATAATTAGCAACGGACTCCCCTTCTGACCCCGACCAGTAGTCGCCCCAGAAAATTGAAACAAGTTTGACGTTTGTGAGAACTTCCCCGCCACCAAGGAAATTATTAAAAGCAGGGTAATAATCCTGACCTGGTACCGTGGTTGGCGGTGTAGAACAAGGATCTATATCGGAAAGCGGCCCAAGAACGGGAACTATACCTATCGGCTGGATACCTATGGTCTTAAAGCCATCATTCCTAAATTGCGTAAATGGTCTTAGTGTGACAGGCTCCCTTCCTAGTTGCGCTGTTATCGCGGCTATTTTATCTGAGTTTACAACTCTCGACTTGGCCGTTCTGACCGGTCTGGTGGTATTACAGCTGCAAGGGCTACAGCCACAGGCGCAACCGTTGACAGGAGAAGTAGCCCTTGTTCCATTGTGGCATCCAAACGGACTGGTGCCCGCCCGCATAGAGAGCGCACTTGGTGTTGTGCCCAGAGACCCACACGCCGCATGCCCGCCAGACATAAGCAGCGGCGGGTTAGGGTTCGAAGAAATCGCCGAGGAGCAGATTGCGCACCCGCACCCGCAATTACAGCCATAATTGCACCCACAACCGCACCCGCAGGGAATCCTTCCCGGCACGGCGTATGGCGCTAAGGCTTGCGGAGCCAACGCTTGTGGATGGTTCGGAACATTCGCTCCATTCGTTGCGTGCGTGGCGGAGCCGTTCGCAGGCGGTGGCGCGGCCATCGGCTGCACCCGCCCGCTCACAACGGTGTGCGTTTGCAGGTTAAGAGCCGATATCGTAGCCGTCGTGGGCTGACCGCCGGCATAATACGGCGGCGGCGGAGGAGGGGCCGGAGGCATCGGCCCCGACCCGCTGGAACCATTTGTTGCCATAGCTGCCCCTTTTTATAAAGCGACGATTTCCATTTCAAACGTGCTGTACGTTCCTGCATTATTCATCACAAGAACAAGCGAATACGTTCCGGGATTCGGAATCGTCATGTGAAGCACCATTGCACCGGTAATTCCGGCGCCGAACAAGAAGACCGGTACGGCCCCGGTCGCGCTGCTGGCAAAGGTGCCCAACGTGCCGAGATTATCGCGAAACGAAAGCTGTACGTTCGTCCAACTGGTCACGCCGAAGCCGATCTCGATTTGGTTATCCCAGTATGCCCCGGCTTTGACAAACGCCACCTTCGCGATCGTAGGGCTAATGCCAGCACCGACATTCACCATCCTGGTCTGGACGACCCATTGGGCAGCAAAGGCTACGGTTGTGGCGTCGGTGGTATTGAGCGAAACCATCGTCGTGTTATTGCCGGTGTACGCTAGGCTATTCGTTCCCCAGCCTGGCTGAAGGAAGTTCGTGCTGCGTTCCCAAACTCCGGGGACTGGGCCGATTTGGCAGCTCGCGATAACGGAAAGCGGGTCGATGGGCTGGGCTTGCACAAATGCATTCCAGCCGGTAGTTGAAAGGTTCATAATTTAGGCTCCAAAGAAAAGTGTGAAATTTCAGTTGAATTTGTGGTGATCGATGATTCTCAAAAGAAAGGAACACTTCAACAGACCGAAAGTTACAACCGACAGGGTTAAGAAAACATTATATTTTGATGAATGCGCGCTTTCGGTGTTTCTGGCCATTTTTCTGAAACTCTTCTCTTTCTCAGCCGGTTACAGGCCCGCTTGCATTAAATAACCTCATTTTTGAGGCTTTTGCAAGGGGATGAGCGATCATCCTTATTCGCCTCTGCATCCGAGAGCGCTAAGAACAAACGTCCGCCCGTGGCGGATATGTGTTCGAGACTCGAAAGAGTCATTCCGGGCGTTCAGCATGCGAATGAAAGAGAGACGGTAATTCCGAATTTCTGGATTCCCAGCGCATGAGCGATCATTCGCGTTTCGCGGGAATGACATTACATTACGGGCTTCGACAAGCCCGCATGTACCGTTACTATGCAAAAAATTCGAATCAAACTGAAATCGTACGATCATAACCTGATCGACAAGAGCGCGGAGAAGATCATTCGGACGGTGAAGCCGACCGGCTGCGTCGTTTCCGGGCCGATACCGCTGCCGACGAAGAAGTCGATCTACACGGTGAACCGCTCGCCGCACGTCGATAAGAAGAGCCGCGAGCAGTTCGAGATCCGCGCGCACAAGCGGCTCATCGACATTTTGAATTCGAACAGCCGCACGGTGGATTCTCTTATGAAATTGGAGCTTCCCGCCGGTGTCGAGGTGGAAATTAAGGTCTGAGGGTTTAGGGTATGGGGTATAGGGTATAGTCCCTATCCCATGCCGACCTTCGATGACAAATAATGGAGTTTTGAAAAGCGATGGGCGGGAGGAAGGATTTAGTGCGAACACTATACCCTATACCCTATACCCTATACCCTCAGCAACAATGAGCGCATTATTAGGAAAAAAAGTTGGCATGACCGGCATCTTTGACGCGCAGGGGCAGTACGTCCCGGTGACCGTCATTCAGGCCGGACCGTGCTATGTAACGCAGGTCAAGACGAAGTCGAAGGACGGCTACGATGCCGTGCAGCTTGGCTTCGAGGAGATGCAGGAACGAAAGCTGACCAAGCCGGAGAAAGGCCATCTCGCAAAGAGCGGCGTTTCACCGTTGCGGTATCTGCACGAGTTCCGCACGTTCGGCGAGAAGGAACTTTCCGAAATGACGCCGGGCAAAGCGATTGCCGCAGCCGATCTCTTTCACGAAGGCGACACCGTGCATGTTTCCGCGACTTCGAAAGGCCGCGGATTCCAGGGCGTCGTGAAGCGCCATCATTTCGGCGGTATCGGCCAATCGACGCACGGACAATCGGACCGCCAGCGGCATCCGGGCTCCATCGGCGCATCGAGTTATCCCTCCCGTGTATTCAAAGGCCAGCGCATGGGTGGCCGCATGGGCGGCACGCGCATTACCACGCGGAACCTGCGCGTCGTGAAGGTTTTGCCGGAGCAAAATTTAGTGCTCGTAAGCGGCTCCTTCGCAGGAGCGAAAAATCAGCTAATTGAAATTGTAAAAGCGTAATTGCCCGAAGCGATAATGCAAGTAGATATTCTAAATAAAAGCGGTTCTTCGACAGGGCGCAAAGCGACCCTGCCGGACGAGATTTTCTCGATTGAACCGCACGAGCACGCAATGTGGCTCGCGATCGATGCTTATCTTGCGAACCAGCGGCAGGGAACGCATAGCACGTTGCCGAAAAGCGAAGTTTCCGGCTCTACCAAAAAGCTGTTTCGCCAAAAAGGCACGGGTCGCGCGAGGCAGGGATCGATTAAGAGCGGGCTTCATCCGGGCGGAGCTACGATGCACGGTCCGCTTCCACATAAATATACGAAGTCGCTTCCGAAAAAAGTGAAGCAGCTTGCGCGCAAGAGCGCGCTCTCGGAAAAAGTAAAGAACGACGCGTTTGTCGTCGTCGAAGATTTGAATTTCGAGTTTCCCCGCACCAAGCAGGTGCAGGAAGTTTTGGATGCGCTGAATTTGGGTAAGAAACAGGCAATCCTGCTTACGGCTGGCGATAACGACACTCTTTATCGCAGCGGCCGCAACATTCCGACGCTTCAGATCGCCTCGGCGGATAAAGCCTCGATGTACGATATTTGGAAATCGCGCGCGGTGATTGCGGAGGAATCGGCGATCAAAATGATCGAAAAAAGCTTCGCTGGCCTGGCGCAGGAAAAGCCGGAAGTGGAACATATATCGGTTCCATAAGGCGGCATTAGACGGAAAGCATAAGGAGAGAAAATGGCAAGAGAAGTTTTGAAACGACCACTCCTTACGGAGAAGGCAACCTTGCAGGCCGAGAAGGGAATTTATCACTTCGAGGTTCTCGCGGAGACGAATAAGATCGAGGTTGCCGCTGCGATTCACCACCGCTTCGGTGTGGCGGTCAAAAGCGTGCGCATCGCCTGGCAGAAGCCGAAGCACAAAACGCAATTCACGCGCAAAGGTGCTCGTCATGGCGTGAAACCGGCTTTCAAGAAGGCGATGGTACAGCTTCAGCCGGGCCACACAATCGACGTATTCGCGCCAATGGAAACGAAGGAGAAGGGAGCTCTCTAATGGCAATCAGAAATTTAAAACCGAGAACCCCCGCGACGCGGTATTATTCGATCTCGACATTCGACGAGATTACTAAAACCGCGCCGGAGAAATCGCTGCTTGAACCGCTCCGCAAATCGGGTGGGCGCGGAAACACGGGCCGTATTACTTCGCGCCATCGCGGCGGTGGGCACAAGCGGATGTACCGCATTATCGACTTCAAACGCGATAAGATCGGCATCGCCGGTAAAGTGACCTCGATCGAATACGATCCGAATCGCAATTGCCGTATTGCGCTCATTAATTATACCGATGGCGAAAAGCGATATGTTATCGTTCCAGAAGGACTGGCCGTTGGAGCAACGATTACTTCGGGACCGGATTCAGAGATCAACGTTGGTAATACGCTGCCGCTGAAGAATATGCCGCTCGGAACCTTTGTGCATAACGTGGAACTTCGCGCGGGCAAAGGCGGGCAAATCGCTCGCTCGGCCGGAAACGCGTGCCAGGTGATGGCAAAAGAAGGCGATTATGCCACGCTCAAGATGCCTTCTGGTGAAACACGAAAGATTCGTTTGGAATGCTTCGCCACGATCGGGCAGGTCGGCAACTCCGATTACTTCAACATTAGCTGGGGTAAAGCGGGACGTTCGCGGTGGCTGGGGATTCGCCCGCAAACGCGCGGTATGGCGATGAACCCCGTCGATCACCCGATGGGCGGCGGCGAAGGAAAATCGAAATCGGGCGGCGGACGCAAACATCCGAAATCGCCGTGGGGACAGCTCTCGAAAGGCTACAAGACACGCAAGGGTAAGAACGCATCGAGCAAGTATATCGTTAAGCGCCGCTCCAAATAAAATAGTATGTCACGTTCGTTAAAAAAAGGACCGTTTATCGACGAGAAGCTGCTCCAGAAAGTAGAGACGCTCAATGCTGCTCGTCAGAAAAAAGTGATTAAAACATGGGCGCGTGCGAGCACGATTTCGCCGGAATTCGTCGGGCACACGCTCACGGTTCACAATGGGAACAAATTTATTCCGGTCTATATCACGGAGAACATGGTAGGCCACAAGCTCGGGGAATTTGCGCCGACGCGCCAGTTTCGTGGCCACTCCGGAACGAAAACCGAAGCAGCGACGAAAGCACCGGCAGGAAAAGGATAGGAATTTCAGACGATGGCAAAGCAAGCACACGCAATTAAACGGGGCATCCAGAGCTCGCCGCTCAAGATGCGGATCGTGCTCGACCAAATCCGCGGCAAGCGGGTTCCCGACGCGCTTTCGATTTTACATTTCACGCCGAATCACGCTTCGATCGTGGCGGAGAAAACATTGCGTTCGGCGGTCGCGAATTTTCAGATGGACCCGGAGAACGCCCGCTTCGATGTGGAAGATCTCTATGTCCGCTCCTGCCAGGCCGATGGCGGCGCAATGCTCAAGCGTATTCTTCCGGCGCCGATGGGCCGGGCCTTCCGCGTGCGCAAGCGTTCGAACCATTTGACGATCGTGGTCGGTGAGGAGCCGATGAAAGGTTCCGCGCCGAAGAACCGCAAGAAATCGGTTGCCGCGCCTCGCGTCAAACAAATTGCTCCTCCGAAAATCTCGGAGCCAACAGAAATCAGCACGGAGGAAACTCCAGAAAATGAAGCATTAACGGTAAGCGAATAAGGTACACGTTTGGGACAAAAAACTAATCCGGTCGGATTCCGAGTAGCCGTCACGCGTCCGTGGGATGCGCGGTGGTACGACGATAAAAACTTCGCGCAAAAGCTCGAAGAGGATAACCTCATTCGTTCCTACGTGAAGAACCGGCTGAAGCGCGCCGGCCTTTCGAAGCTGACGCTCGACCGGACGACAAAGCGAGTGGTGCTGACGATTCACACGTCGCGCCCGGGGGTGGTGATCGGCAAGAGCGGGAAGGAAATTGCGCAGCTCGAAGAAGAGCTTAAAAATATTACGGGCGGTAAGGAAGTGAAAATCCTTATCAACGAAGTGAAGCGGCCCGAAACGGACGCCCAGCTTATCGCCGACCAGATCGCGCAGCAGCTTGAAGGACGAATTTCGTTCCGGCGCGCGATGAAGGGCGCAATCGGCGCCGCGATGCGAGCCGGAGCCGAAGGCGTTCGCATTATGTGCGGCGGCCGTTTGGGCGGATCGGAAATCGCTCGCTCGGAGCAGTATAAAGAGGGCCGAATTCCTCTGCACACGCTTCGCGCCGATATTGATTTTGCGCGCGGCACGGCCAACACGATTTACGGTACGATCGGCGTAAAAGTTTGGGTCTGCCACGGAGATATTATCGGGCAGACGCCGTTGCAGGCCGCGGCGGATTTAGCCGTGAACGGAGTCGAGCAGAAGGATAAGCGCCCGATCGTTTCGGCGGCAGGTGGCGAAGGCCGCCGGCGCGGTGGTCGTGGCGGGCGAGGACGAGATCGCGGCGGTGAAGGTCGCGGCGAGCATCGTGGTGGCAGCGGTGGTGGTGAAGGCGGCGGCTCCGGCGAAATGCCGAAACTTCGTCGGCGCGAACCGAGGACCGGCAGCCGGCTGGATCCGCATCATAATTTGTAGCGAATTAGAATTAGAGTAAGAAGAAATGCTTCTTCCAAAGAGAGTAAAATACCGCAAGACGATGCGGGGCAAGGTAAAGGGCAACGAGACCCGCGGGACGCAGGTCGCGTTTGGCTCGTTCGGTCTGAAGGCGCTCGAAGCCGGTTGGATTACCAGCCGCCAGATCGAAGCCGTCCGCGTCACGCTTTCGCGCACAATGAAACGCGATGGAAAAATCTGGATTCGGATTTTCCCCGATAAGCCGATTACGAAAAAGCCGGCCGAAACCCGTATGGGCTCCGGCAAGGGCTCGCCGGAATTCTGGGTTTCCGTCGTAAAGCCGGGGCGCATCATGTTCGAAATCGGCGGCATTCCTCAGGAACTGGCGCAGGAAGCATTGCGGCTCGCGGGACATAAACTTCCCGTGAAAACGAAAATGGTTACACGGCCGGATTACGCAGAATAAAATTTTTGAATCGTAGGGGCGCATGGCAATGCGTCCAAGGGAGAAGAAGATGAAGGGCACAAAATACGCATCACTTACGGAACTTACGGAAGCACTGCTCACAAAGCAGATCGCGGATAACCGCTCGCGGTTAACGGCGCTAAAGTTCCAAAAAGTCGTGGGCCAGCTCGAAAACCACGCGCAGATCACCACGCTTCGCCGCGATGTTGCGCGTATGGAAACCGCGCTCCGCGAGCGTAAACAGAAAGCAAAGGCATGAATTGAGATTTTTTGAGCTATTGCCTATTTTGAAGCGGAAAGGGCAATATTCATTAAATGACAATTCAATTGAGAGAGAATTTTAAGCAGAATGGCAGAAAACGAAATCTTAGCGGAAAGCCCAGCGCAGCCTGAAGCCGTTGCGCAGACGGGGACGTTTGCGCAACAGCAGGCGGGAGTCTCGCCGACGATGCAGCCTGCTCCGCGCGGGCGCAGGAAAGAGCGCGTCGGCAAAGTGGTGAGCGACAAGATGCAGAAGACGGTCGTCGTGAGCCTCACGCGGCAGGTACCGCATCCGCTCTACAAAAAGTATTTTAAGAAGACGACGAAATTCGTCGCGCACGATGAGAAAAACGATGCGAAAACCGGCGACACGGTTCGCATCATGGAGACGCGCCCGCTCTCGAAGACGAAGCGCTGGCGCGTCGTGGAAATTTTAGAACGCGCGAAGTAATTTAGAATTATTCTCCTCTCCCTCTGGGAGAGGGCGGGTGAGGGAATTATGGTACAGGAAGAAACGAACTTAGTAGTAGCCGATAACTCCGGCGCCAAGCGCTGCCGGTGCATTCGCATCCTGGGCGGACACGAACGCCGCTATGCCGGCCTGGGCGATGTGGTCGTCGTGAGCGTGAAGGCCGCGATTCCGAATGGCCAGGTGAAAAAGGGCGAAGTATCGAAAGCGGTCATCGTGCGGACGAAAAAAGAATCGCGCCGCAAGGATGGCAGCTACATCCGCTTCGACGAGAACGCGGTGGTGCTGCTGAACGCGCAGGGTGAGCCGCGCGGAACCCGCATCTTCGGACCCGTCGCCCGCGAACTCCGCGAGCGGCAGTATATGAAGATCGTTTCGCTGGCACCGGAAGTAATTTAGGCTGGCGGAGGGAAATAGGTGCTCGATTCATGAAGCACAAACGCGCGCGCGGAGAATAGGCACCATTGGCAAATAGAATGCTATCGAAATTTGAACGGAAATGCGAATTAAGAAGAACGACATCGTCGAAGTGATTACGGGCAAGAACCGCGGCAAGCAGGGGAAGGTCCTGCGCGTCTATCCGGAGACGAACAAGGTTTTGGTTGAAGGCGTGAACAATCAGTTCAAGCACGAGCGCCCGAGCGCAAAGAACCAGCACGGTGGCATCACGACGCGCGAAGCGCCGGTCGATGCCTCGAACGTGATGCTTGTCGATCCGAAAACCAGCCTTCGTACGCGCATCGGCAAGCGGGAATTCCAGGCCGCCGACGGCACGGTTCGTTTCGAGCGGTACGCGAAGCGTTCTGGAGACTTAATCGGATAAAGATTTTAGCGACGGCCAATATCGTCGTGAGGAGAAAAAGTTACAATGGCAGAAGAAAAAGAAAAAAAGCCGAAAGCGGAAGCAAAACCGAAAGGCGAGGCGAAGCCCAAAGCTGAAGGCAAGCCCAAAGCTGAAGGGAAGCCGAAAGGCGATCAAAAAGCTAAGGGCGAGAAAAAGGGAAAGGCGGAGCGAGAGGAAGCCGGCGAGAAGGCCGCTCCATCGAACCGGCCTGTTCCACCCGCTCGGCTGCTCGGAATTTATCGCGAACGCGTCGTTCCGCAGATGATGAAGCGCTTCAATTACAAGAATGTGAATGAAGTGCCGCGCATCGAGAAAATTGCGATCAATATCGGTGTTGGCGTGGCCGCGAGCGATCCGAAATTGCTCGATGCCGCCGTGCGCGATCTGGAAGGAATCGCGGGACAAAAACCGGCGATCACGAAATCGAAAAAGTCGATTTCGAATTTCAAACTTCGCGAAAATCAGGCGATCGGCTGTCGCGTAACACTCCGGCGTGCCCGGATGTACGAATTTTTGGATCGCCTCATGACCACCGCGATTCCGCGTATCCGCGATTTCCGTGGCATTCCGGATAAATCCTTCGATGGCCGTGGAAACTACACGCTCGGCATTCGGGAACAAATTATTTTCCCGGAGATCGACGTGGATAAAGTTTCCCGCATCACGGGCATGGACATCACCTTCGCCACGAGCGCGAATTCGGACGAAGAGGCGTTGGAACTCTTGAAGGCCTTTGGACTTCCGTTCCGCAAGCGAGAGGTTGCGGCGTAAAGCAAGTATAGCATTTAGGACTTAGCACTGAAAACATGGCACGATTAGCCTTACGAGTAAAAGCCAAGCGCGTTCCGAAGTTCGCGACGCGCAAACATAACCGCTGCAACCGTTGCGGGCGGTCGCGGTCGTTCTATCGCAAATTCGGGCTTTGCCGCATTTGCTTCCGCGAGCTCGCGCTTGAAGGAAAGATACCGGGCGTTCGCAAATCAAGTTGGTAGAAAATTTAAGAGAAAAGATAGATGGATACTATCGGTGATTTTTTAACGAGAGTTCGCAACGCGCTGGCGGCACACCATAAGTACGTCGATGTGCCGGCCTCGAAGCTAAAGCAGGCGATGGGCGAAATCCTGCGCGAGCAGGGATACATCGAGTCCGTCGAGAAAATCGAGGATTCGAAGCAGGGGATGCTGCGGGTTACGCTGAAGTACACGAACGGCGCGCCGGCTATCATGGGCCTCAAGCGTATTTCCACGCCGGGTCTCCGCCGTTATACCGGCGCGACGCAAATGCCGCGTGTGCTTTCGGGGCTCGGCATCGCAATCCTTTCGACGCCGAAAGGACTCATGACCGATAAGCAGGCCCGCCAGGCAAACGTCGGGGGAGAAATATTTGTTATGTTTGGTGATCGGCCTTTGAGCCGATTAAAAACTAGCTGCAGCGATCGCAACAGCGGATTAGCGTAAGCAAAGAAGGAATATTATGTCGAGAATTGGAAGAAAAGTAATAGCGATTCCGAAGGGCGTGACGGTCACGTCTAAGGATAACGCGCTCACGGTGAAAGGGCCGAAAGGCCAACTCGAGCAGCACATCGCCGGAAGGAATTGCGGTGAAGATCGAGGGCGAATCGCTTTCCTTCACCCGACCGAACGACGATCGCCGGATGCGAGCGCTGCATGGGCTTTCGCGCGCGCTCGCCAATAATATGGTCGAGGGCGTGACGAATGGTTACCAGAAAAAACTGGAACTCGTCGGCGTAGGATATAAGGCCGAGAAAAAAGGCAAGTGGGTACAGTTCGCGCTGGGGTTTTCCCATCCGATTGTTTTCGTTCCGCCGCAGGAAATCACGGTGGATATTCCGGCGCCCACGCAGATCACAATCAGCGGGATCGATAAACAGCTTGTTGGCGCGGTGGCCGCAAAAATTCGTTCCATCCGGCCGCCGGAACCCTACAAAGGCAAGGGCGTGAAGTATTCGGATGAAATCATTCGCCGCAAAGCCGGAAAGACGGCAGGGAAGTAATCATGGCATCGAAACTGAAATTAAAAGAGAGAGCGGTTCGGCGCGAGCGCCGCAAGCATAAAATCCGCAACACCGTGCAGGGCACGAGTGCGCGGCCGCGCCTAGTGGTTTATCGCAGCAACAAAGGCGTGTATGCGCAGCTCGTCGATGATTCGCAGGGCTTCACCCTTGCCGCAGCGAGCAGCCATAAGCTGACCGGCGGCAAAAAATCCGATCTCGCGAAACAGGCCGGCGCCGCGCTCGCAAGCGCGGCAATCGAAAAGGGAATAAAATCGGTCGTGTTCGATCGGAATGGTTATCTGTATCATGGCCGCGTGAAGGCGCTCGCCGAGGGCGCGCGCGAAGGAGGACTGACATTCTAATGGCAAAAATTCGTTCAGCCGAACTCAATCTCAAGGATAAGCTTGTCGCGGTCAATCGCGTGGCGAAGGTCGTAAAAGGCGGCCGCCGCTTTAGCTTTAATGCGATCGTCGCGGTGGGCGATGGCAGTGGTCATATCGGCATCGGCCTGGGAAAATCCAATGAAGTCGCCGACGCTGTTTCGAAGGCAACGGACGATGCGAAGCGCAATGTTCGCACGGTACCGCTACGGCGCGGAACGATTCCACATGCCTCGTTCGGTAAATTTGGCGCGGGCAAAGTATTTCTGAAGCCGGCTTCGCCGGGAACCGGACTCATTGCCGGCGGCGGTGTGCGCGCCGTGCTGGAACTTGCCGGCGTGCAGGATATTCTGACGAAATCGCAAGGGTCCTCGAATCCGCATAATTTGGTAAAAGCCACGATGGCCGCGCTCGAAGGCCTGAACGATGCCTCGATGACCGCCGAGCGCCGTGGCGTTTCGCTCACAAAAGTTTTTAACGGATAGGCAATATGGCAGCATCGAAAAAAATTCTCGTAAAGCAGACTCGCTCGACGAACGATACGATTGAAGTTCAGAAGCGCACCATCAAGGCGCTCGGTCTGGGCCGCCCGAATTATGTTGCCATCCACAACGATACGCCCGCCATCCGCGGCATGATCCGCACCGTCCAGCATTTGGTGACGGTAGAAGACGCGAAGTGACTTGGGTTTCGTGACTACCGGATTCGGGTTCCCAATTATAGAATCACACAAATAACCGCTGTGACGATGCCGATGAGTGCGGCATAGAGCGAGATCTGGTTGCCCCGTTTTCGATCTTTGGCTTTCGATGAAACATCCGGCACGTTGTGCTTCTCGCCGATGGAACCAAAATTATAGATGCCAATCCGTGCAAATCCGGCGCAAAAATGCATCCTGGCCTGAAGAAATCCCGAAGCCGATAGCGCCGCCGGTACGAACACGAATAATCGCCACCACCGGCCGGCTCCGATCATGATGAGAATGGCGAGCAGGATGAAGGTCAGCCCTACGCCGACCCAGCCGACGTTTCGCCGCCGTGTGATTTCCTCGCGGCCAATATTGCAGGCGCCAGCCATATATCTTGTTTTTCCCATGTCTTATTGCTTTACGAAAATAGTGCCGAATCATCGTCCGGCGGAAGCTCGCTGCAACCGGTCATTGATTGCCCGTCCCAAACCCGTCTCTGGGAACTCCTCGGCAAGAATGGCTGCGAGATTCAGCGAATCTAAATGCCGCATGGCGGCGAAAAGATATTTGCTGGCTTTGCGAAGATCGCCGGAAGTGGAAAGAACAATCTGGTGCTCCGGCGGGATTTCCGCATAACGGGTTTGAAAGCTGAGAATGCCGATGGTGTGTGGATCGTATTTGCTTAGATCGATGGGCCCAAGTTTGAGCGGCGTACGCGTTGCATAATGGTATTTCAGGCTGCCGGGAGAATGGCCTTCGTCATTTGGGCCGATACTAATAGTTACCGGGCCGATTACGCCTTCGATTTCCTCGACAGAGGTTCCACCTAATCGAAGGATATAAATATGACCGTGTTGTTCCGTAACAATTGTCGATTCAATGCCAACCGAGCATTCACCTCCATCCAAAATATAAGAGATCTTGCCGCCAAGTTGATCCATCACATGCTGTGGAGTGGTGGGGCTGACGTACCCAAACGGATTGGCGCTGGGCGCGGCAAGCGGGAACTCGATCTGTGTTAGCAATTCATGCGTGAGCGGATTAAGCGGCACGCGAACGGCCACGGCATCCAACCCAGAGGTAACTATATCCGGAATAATTTCGCGCTTAGGTAAAACGAGCGTGAGCGGCCCCGGCCAGAATTCATTCGCAAGCGTTACGGCCCAATCCGGAAAGTTCTGTACATACTCCGCGAGTCGGTCGCGGTCCGCACCATGCAGGATGAGCGGGTCGAAGCGTGGCCGCTGCTTTACTTCGAAAACCCGCAGCACTGCATCCGCATCGAGCGCGTTCGCGGCAAGGCCATAGACGGTCTCGGTAGGGATCGCAACGAGAAGGCCTCGCGTAAGGAGTTCGCGGCATTTTGCGATGTCTTTACCGACCTCGGTCTGCATTAGACCATGACCCTTGGCGTCACCGCCTTCTTATCGAGCAGCGCCGGCCAGTAAGCGACGACTTCGCTTGGCTTGGGCCGTCCTCCGGCGAAGCCGGTCACGCTGGGCGGGCCTGTTAGGATAAGCGGGGCAATTTCCTTCCCGAATCGTTCGATGGATTTTTTATCAGGACCGCGCACCGCCCATTTTACTACGACTTCCTGCACGTCTTCCATAACGACCGGCGTAAGCGGGCCGTGACAGGAGTTGACGCCAAGAAACTGGGTTCGCATTTCGTTGAAGGTGCAGCCGGCATCCTTAAGGCGTGTTCGAAGGATCTGATCTGCGAGCCGCGCTTTGTGCATCGCTTCGGGCCAGGTGTAGGTGAGCGTGCCCTGCGACGAAAAACCGTCGTTATAGGACATGGAAACCTTGTACGAATCCGTCGCGGGACGTCCTTTGATGCCGGTGACGCGAACCCGGTCACGGCCAGCTTCTTCGAGATGGATGGTCGTGAAATCCGCGATACAATCCGGCGTGATGTAATCCCTTGGGTCGCCGATCTCATACAGGCATTGCTCGGCAACGGTTTGCCGCGAAACGAGCCCGCCGGTTTTGGGATGCTTGGTAATATAAAAATCGCCGGTTGGATAGGCTTCGGCGATTGGGAACCCAATATGCGCCATATCCTTTACGGATTTCCATCCGGCCGAAAAATTCCCCCCGGAAGACTGTGCGCCGCATTCCAAAATGTGTCCAGCTATCGTTCCCGCTGCCATCAAATTCCAATCGGTAGGCTTCCAGCCGAACTCGTGGATCATCGGTGCGAGCGTCAGGCCCGTGTCGGTGGTGCGGCCACTAACGACGATTTGTGCGCCCTGCCGCAGCGCCTCCACGATCGGCCACGCACCGAAATAAACATTTGCGGAAAGAACCCGGTCGCGAATGCTGGCGAGCGGCTCGCCCGTTTCCATATTTTTTAGTTTGTGGCCGTTCGCCAGAAGTGTGTCGAGTGAATCCAAAATATTATCGCCAAGCACAACGCCGACACGAACCGTAATCCCACGCTTTTTTGCAACTTCCAAAATTGCATCTCGACAGGCTTCGGGATTTACGCCGCCGCCGTTTGTGATGACTTTGATATTCTTTTCCACGATGTCCGGCAGCACGGCATCGATCACCTCGATGAGGTCGCGCGCGTAACCCATTCGAGGATCGCGAAGCTTTTGTTTTTGCATAATGGACATCGTAACTTCGGCGAGGTAGTCCATCATCATGTAATCGACGGGGGATTCAGGAGAAGCGCGGCGGATTTGGTCGATCGGTGCCGAAGGCAGATCACCCCAGAATCCCTGGCCGGATGCAATGCGAATGCGTTCTTTCACAGCTGAAATTTTTGATTTGGAATTATGGTAAACACGGAAGCACTCGGATTTCTCCGTATTTTTGTAGATAAAATTACATTGCAACTATGAACATCGGAATCTTAGGAACCGGCATCGTCGGTCAAACTATCGGATCAAAATTAGTGGAACTCGGGCATGGCGTCAAAATGGGTTCTCGTTCGGCTGCGAACGAAAAGGCTGCGGAGTGGTGCTCCAAAATGGGGAAGAACGCCTCGCAAGGCACCTTCGCGGACGCGGCGGAATTCGGGGAGATTGTATTTAACTGCACGAATGGCATGGCGTCGCTCGATGCTCTGCACGCCGCCGGAAAGTTGAACCTTGCGGGCAAAGTACTGATCGATGCCAGCAATCCTCTCGATTTTTCGAAAGGGTTTCCACCCACGTTATCGGTTTGTAACGATGATTCGCTTGCCGAGCAAATTCAGCGCGCGTTCCCGGAGGCGAAAGTCGTGAAAACACTGAACACCGTGAACTGCCAGCTGATGATCAACCCCTCGCTCGTGCCGGGCGAACACGATCTTTTCCTGAGCGGAAATAACGAGGATGCGAAGGCTACTGTGCGGATGATTCTTCAGGACTGGTTCGGCTGGAAGACCGTCATTGATCTCGGCGATATTACTACCGCCCGCGGAGCGGAGCAATTACTTCCGATTTGGGTTCGCCTAATGAACCTATGGAAGACGCCGCAATTTAATTTCCACATCGTGCGCGCAGCCTGATGCGAATCGGCATTATCGGGCAGCCGTGCATCGATGAGATTGTACACCCCGAGAAGCGAGCTACCACACCGGAGCGCGCTTTGGGCGGAGTGCTTTACTCTTATGCCGCGATGGAGCGCTTGCTGCGCGAGCATAGCGATTCCGGGGATTCTTTCGCTCCACTAACGTGGCGCTCGAACCACGATCGCGAATTTCTCGAAACGCTGCTCGGGAAGTTTCGATATATGGATGGGTTTGCGGGGCTCTGGCCCACGGACTCCCTCACGAACCGCGTGCAGCTTGTGTATCAGGCGGATGGGCATCGCGAGGAGCATTGCCCGCACATTTTGCCGCCGTTAATTCTGGAGCAACTCGCACCCACGCTGCTCGAATCGCTCGATGGACTTTTCGTCAATATGATTTCGGGCTTCGATGTGGCGCTGGAAACGTTGGAAGCCACGCTGGGCAAAATGGATAGGCGGCCATACGTTCATCTCGATGTTCACGCGCTTGTTCTCGGTACGCTTTCGCAAGCTTCTTCGAAAGAAAAGTTTGGCGGCGGAAGGGAACCGCGTGGGGTTCCGGAATGGGGGCGCTGGCTCGCGCTCGCGGATTCGGTGCAAATGAACGAATTCGAGGCTCGATGGCTGGGCGATCCGGAGATTCGTTCCGAAGAAGGTTTGTTATATGCCATCGAGCGAATGGATACGGATGAACGTCCGAAGCACATCATCATTACACGCGCTTCTCGCGGTGCAAGCATCTATCATTTTAATTCCAGCGAAGCGCATCACGTCCCGGCGCCGGCGATGGACGTTCTTGAAACAACCGGCTCCGGGGACGTATTCGGCTCTGCGTATATCTTTTTTGTGGCGCATGGTGAGCGTCCGGAACAGGCTGTTCGCCGGGCGGTTCACTGGGCAACGTGGAATACCACATTGCGAACGATCGATCAAATTCTCGATGCACCAATTGAGCGGTAGCACAGCCGTTCTCGGCTGTGTGGCGGACTAAAAGTCCGCGTCGCAGGCGAGAACCCTGCGCCACTATCGCAACTGCCTGCACCATTAACAACTTGTTTTTCAGATATGAGAGATTTTTACCCACCTATCGAACCATATAATAGCGGCCATTTGCAAGTCTCCGATCTGCACTCGATTTATTTCGAGGAGAGCGGCAATCCATCCGGCCAGCCGGCGATTTTCGTGCATGGCGGTCCCGGGGGTGGGACGGAAGGCAAGCACCGGCAGTATTTCGATCCCAAACGTTACCGAATCATTCTTTTCGATCAGCGCGGCTGCGGCAAAAGCACGCCGCACGCGGAGCTTCGCGAAAATACCACGTGGGATCTCGTCGCCGATGTGGAGCGGATTCGGGAGCATCTCGAGGATCCAGCGATGGCTCGTCTTCGGCGGCTCGTGGGGATCGACGCTCTCGATTGCGTATGCCGAAACGCACCCCGATCGCGTGACTCATCTCGTGCTGCGAGGAATTTTTCTTTTGCGACAATGGGAAATCGACTGGCTTTATCAGCGCGGTGCCGACGCCATTTTTCCCGATAAATGGGAAGATTATGTCAAACCGATTCCACCGGAAGAGCACGGCGATATTCTAACGGCCTATCACAAACGGCTCATTTCAACTGACCGAGCGGTACAACGCGAAGCGGCAATCGCCTGGAGCTCCTGGGAGGGGTCGACTTCGAAGCTTTATATCGATCCCGACATGGTCGCCCATTACACGGAAGGAGATTTTGCAATCGCGTTCGCCCGGATCGAAAATCATTATTTCGTTAATCACGGGTTTATGGAGGAGGGGCAGTTGCTTCGGGACATCGATCGCATTCGGCATATTCCTACGGTTATCGTGCAAGGTCGCTATGATATTGTTTGTCCAATGCGGAGTGCATGGGATTTGCACCGAGCATTTCCCGAAGCGGAGCTTGTGATTTCGCCGACTTCCGGGCATTCGGCCTTCGAGCCGGAGAATCGTTCCTCCCTTATCGAATGGACCGACCGGTTTCGCGTGTGGCCGTAACCTTTAGGGTACGCCGGGTGATTCGCCGCAAACTAAAGGTTACGGCTCCATTTTGCGAACCAAGTTTTCAGCAGGAAGTACATCTAACACTCGTTCTGGGAATTCTTCCGCAAACTCTTCGGCGATCGATGCGCCGGGAGTAATCTCGGCCAACGTTGCTTTGCCGATGCTCAAATGATCGAGCAGTTCCAGCAAATCCTGAGTATAGGAAAATGGAAGCCCGCTAATTTCGGAAGATTTTCCGGTGCCTCGCATATCATATCGGATCACCTGATACGATGCGGCCAATGCATCGAAATGCGCATCGGAATTTTCCTGGCCGTCCGTTAGCACAACGAGAGCGGGTCCGGAACCCTGGATTTCAAAATAGAGGCGCGCGCCGTGTACGCGCGCGAAGCCGCTGGTAACCATCATGGCCTTAAGTCATGGCTTCCATGAACTCTGTGAAGAGATAGTCGCTCTCGTGTGGGCCAGGAGAGGCTTCGGGGTGGTATTGCACCGCGAAGATGGGAAGTTTGGTGTGGCGGAACCCTTCGACGGTATGGTCGTTCAAGTTCAAGTGCGTGAGTTCACAGTCGTTCGGCATCGTCTTCCAATCGACCGCGAAGCCGTGGTTTTGGGAGGTGATTTCTATCTTCTCCGAGAGCAAATTCTTGACAGGATGGTTTGCGCCCCGGTGTCCGAACTTTAATTTGTACGTGTTGCCGCCTAAGGCTAGCGAAAGGAGTTGGTTGCCTAAGCAAATCCCAAAAATGGGTTGCTCTTCTCGCTTTATTAGTTGCTTTAGCATCGCGATCGTGTCCCTCACCGCATCGGGATCGCCCGGGCCGTTGGAAAGAAAAATTCCATCTGGCTTCTGCTCCAAAATTTCTTCGAGGGTAACAGTGGACGGCATTACGGTAAGGCAGGCGCCATGATCGACGAGCTTCCGCAAAATATTCTGCTTAATACCATAGTCAATTACAACCACATGGGGCTTATTTGAGGAAGCAGCCCCCATCTCATAGCAGTCTTTCGTCGTAACGCCTTTGGTGAGGTCGAGGCCGGCCATCTTCGGGCTTTCGCGGGCGAGTTCCACAAGTTCGGCGTCGGATAGCGCTTCGGTGGAAAGCACGCCGCGCATGGCGCCTTCGCTTCGCAGCATACGGACGAGGCGGCGAGTATCGACTTGATCGACGCCGAGGACCCCACCTCTTGCAAGGAAAGATCCCAGGCTTTCTTCAGCGCGCCAATTCGAGTACCGGTGCGCGGCTTCCCGGACGACAAATCCGCTCACGAACGGATGCGAACTTTCCAAGTCCTCATCGTTCGCGCCGTAGTTGCCCATGAGCGGGTTCGTCATGGTAACGATTTGTCCGGCATACGATGGATCGGTCAGAATTTCCTGATAGCCCGTGATGCTCGTGGTGAAAACGACTTCGCCCGTCATCCGCTTTGCATCGAGCGCGCCGAAGGCCTGTCCGCTAAAGACGGCGCCATTTTCGAGCACTAAACGCGCGCGGTTCCCAGCATGCTGCCGACCGTACAAATTTGATTGCTTCATTCTCTTGCCATTTCCTCTTCCAACGTTCGGGATGTCTCCAATATATCCGCAAAAATAAATTCATCGCGCTCGACGATCTCGCCTAAGCGAATGTCTAGCGGCCTCGAGAACATCGGTCCGGCGAAGGCGAAGGTATGGAACTCTCCATACTCGCCGCACGGATCGACTTCCGGAGGGAACTCATCAAGGAGGGCCTGTTCCCAAACGCTTCCTGCGAATCGAGCATCGAGTTTCTTCGGATCGAGGCACGTAATCCGTGATTTGAGTCCGCCGGCGATCATTTTGTTTGCTAACTGCACTGTCGGAATATCCCACAGCGGAAAAATTGGCCTTATCGGTAATCCTTCCATTTTCTTTTCTCGATACGCGCGAACATCGCGCAAAAATAAATCGCCGAATGCAATCTGCTCGAAGCCCTCCGCGATAACCTGCTGCATGGCCGCACCCATCCGCTCCTCGTATACTTCATTCGGGCACGGCCACGGCAAATCGACAATTCTTAACGGCACGCCCGCTGCTTCCGCCTGCGCTTCGAGAAGTTCCCGCCGAACGGCGTGCATTGCGACTCGATCATGTGTCGTGTTTACAGTCGTTATGAGTGCACTTACTTCCACGCCGTGCGAACGGAGGATGTGCAACGTCCACGCGCTGTCTTTGCCGCTGCTCCAGGATAGTGCTGTTTTCATTCGTTCACAAAAAGAAGGCCCTCACGATTGCGAGAGCCTTCAAAAATAATCCGGCCGAACTGGAAGCATCGACCTACGCGGCTTTCGCTAGTTTCGGGCTCTTTAGTTGGAATAGCTCGTAGCAGCCGAAGAGCACCGCGCTCCAAAGCAAATCGCCCATCAGCGCATTGCGATAAAACGGCAGGCCAGCGGCGTAACACGCGGAAAGTCCGGCAATCGTCTTTGGATAAATCGCATCTACCGAAAGGAGCCACACGGCGCCATTCGTCACGATGAAGAAAAGCGCTGAGCCGCTGAGCACGGAGCCGACGAAACGCGGCAGCGTGCGATTCCTCGAATAAAAACGGCCGAGGAAAAACGCCAATGCGATTGCGCCATAGACGAAGGCCATGAGCCGCCAGTCGTAGAAACCGATCGCGATATCCGTCGCAAGCATGGCGACGAGCGGAAGGATGAATCCCATTCTTCGCGAGCCAAGATATGCTCCCGCAAAGAGGCCAGCCGCCATCACCGCATTGAAATTATAGAAATGCAGCGCATTGAAAATCACGCGCGTCGCAATCGCAAAAACGACGAGTGCCGCCGCAAAAAGTAATTGAGTCTTGCTTTGATTCATAGTGGTATTCGATGAATTAATGGTAGAACGCGAAATGTCCGGGGATTATTCCGGCTGGCCGGGACCAAAGCAATGTTCCGCTCGAGGCACTATAGACATCCACGGTTCCGGGGTTCGCATAATCCCCGGCATTGCCGAGATACAGCGCATCGGACGCTGCATCGTACATGCCTTTGTAGTAGGTCGTCGCGCCGCTGATAATCGGTGAGGCAAGAACGTGCGATGGGACCGTAAGCGGATAAACATTGGCGCCGATAATGATAAAGTGTTTGCCGCCGGTCGTTAGCTCCGGGTCATCGGCGGGCGTTCCGGGGGTAAGCGAATCGGTAATTATATCCGTGGTGGCATTCACAAAATACAATTCGCCCGAAGTTGTCGATCCGTCACCGGAGGTTCCGATTATAACATAGCCGGTTGCGCTATCGGGCAGCGCCTGCTCAGGCGATTCCGGGAGTGGAATAGTAGTTGTAACTTTATTGGTGGCGAGATCCACGATCGAAAGATGGTACGGGCCTCCATCCTCCGTCACGCCGGTCGTGACATAGGCTTTATTATTTAGGACGGCAACAGCAATGCTCACTCCGCCCAATGGGATCGAATCGGTGATTTTGGAACTGTTCAAATCCACGATGGCGGCGCTCGTGGTGTTGCGCCGCGTCACGAGCAGACTATTCGGCGCGATGAGTGCCATTTTGTTTGGTGCATCAAGGCCCATGGAAATACCCGCGAGGATTCGCTGTGTCGAATCGGGAATGATGTTTGGTTGCAGTATGGTGTCTGTTCCGTTTAAGGGCAATAGCACGGCATCCAGTGTGGAATTCGTCTTTCCAAAGTTGCCCTCGCTCAGCATGAGGAAGGCGCGGTCGGAGGCAGGCATTTGCGAAAGATCGACCAAGTATAACGTGTTCGATCCGCTCGCAAGCACAAGGGCATGCGTGCCTGCGACGAGGATATCATTCCCGCCGCTTATCGGATCCGTCTCCGGAGGGGCTGTGCTTGATTTGCACGAAGCAAGCGACAATCCAAGTCCGAGTAAGAATCCAAGAGAGAGTTTATGTGTCATGTTGGTTAGTAATTGAGTTCAATGGAAAATTTGTAGGTTCGGCCTGGCAGCGGATATTCGAGCACATCCTCGTAATTCACATCGGTCAGGTTTTGGATGCTGAGGAGCAGATGGAACCCAATGCTGGCGAAGATAAAATCGCGCGTCGTGAGGGTGACATCAAACGCGGTGACTGGCGGCAATTCGCCAGTCACCGTGTTCGCGGCATCGCTGAATTCTTGCCCGCGATAATGCGCTGCGAATGCTATGGAGCCGCATCCATCGCGCGCGATTGTTCCGATAAAGAGCGATTGCGTGGGTGAGGAATAGATCAGTTCCCGGCCGTAATTCGAATCGCGGGGCGTGAAATTCCGGGCTGAAAGGATGGTATAATCCTCTTCGAGAAGAACCGCCGTTTCCCGGTCGATGCGTAAGGAAGCATTTGCCTTCAGTTCCCACCCCTTGGATTCTGCGACGCCGATATTGATAGGGCGCCAAATACTGCCATTCGTGGATGGCAGCCACAGAATTTCATTCTTGGCCAGCGTATAAAAATAGGTGGCACTAACCGCGCAGCGAACTCTCCAAATATTGAAATCGTATTGTGTGGCAGCCTGCGCTTCATTGGCCTGCTCGGGCTGGAGATTCGGATTTCCTAAGCCCGTCCAGTATAGATCGTTGAGCGTGGGCGCATGGAAATTCCTGCTGTATGCGGTGCTAAGAAGCAGGTGTTGAACGGGGGTGTATTCGATAACGGCTTGCGGGAGAATTTCAAAATCAGAGATGTCCGAGACATACTCGGCCCGCAGTGATGGGGAAATGTTCAATGCGTCTGCCGGATTGACGGATACGGCGGCATAGGTCCGCACATCATTTCGCCCAATAAGGGAACTGGAGCTTGAAAGAGCATTGCTGGTTCCAGTCAAAGCGGAGTGAAGACAATCCACGCCCGCGTATCCCATCAGCCAGGAATTAAGAATCGTATTCGCCGAGGCCGCGAGCCCGTATAGCAGGTTGGTTGCGGTATCGCCGAGCCCCTCCGAAGCACCGCGAAAGGCTTCGTATTGGTTTTGATAATGCGCGGCGATCGACTCCGACGAGCGCTCCGAGGTATGTTCAAGTCTGACTGCGGCAAGCGATTGCTCATCCGCAAGGCGTTCATCGAGTGAAGACGCGCCGCGGAATGGCGTCGTGGCGAAGCCGGGCGATCCGCGCTCGGCTGAGAAATAATTTGAAATAAGTTCGAGACGTGTTCCGGCAGCGATAGAATATTCAGCATTTAGATTCGCGCTTTGCAGCGTGGCATCATTATTCTCGCGGAGGACATAGCTATTAGTCAGGCTCTGATAAAATGGGAACCGTCCGCTCGATTCATCTGACGAACCGCTTGCGGCAATTCGTAACGGTTCTGTCGGATGAAGCGCGAGCGAAGCGTAATATCCGTTCTCCGGAAATCCGCTCGCGTGGGCATATCCGGTTTGGTCCATGCCGAGACACAACTCATCCGTGTCGGAGAATTCGCATTCCAAATTAATCGCCGCCCCGATGGCATCGCCGCCAAGCAGGATGGCGGTTGAGGCGGGAATTAATTCCACGCGCGAAACGCCGTGGAGCGTAAGCTGGCCCAGATCGGTCTCGCCAAGTTGCTCATTGGTGAGTCGAATGCCATTGCGATAGACCGTCGTATATTCCGCCGGAAGCCCGCGAAAACTGGGCAACGCAACGGCGCCGAGGGTTCCATAGCGGCGAACTTCGAGCGAAGAGGAGATCGCGCGCAGCGCATCCGACGCGAGATGGGAACCCGTTTCCAGAACCAGCGTTGTTGCCGGTTTGATTTCGATGCCGCGCGCCTCGACCGTGGCAAGTTCGCTTTCGCGCTGGGCGCTAATTTCTACTCGATTGCCGGGAACATGCGGGATCGAATCGCGGACTGCGGAGCTATCTTTCGTTTGACCGCGCGCGGGAGCGTAGCCAATGGCTATGAAGAGAAGGATCGCGCAAATTCGGTATCCTGACAAAAAAAGCTCCTATGGAGCCTTCGGCGGATGATTGGTCATCCGTGGCGAGCATAGGAGCTGAAAAAAATCGAGACGCGCAAACGGGAGTTTGCAACGAGCTTCCGATTGTCTGTAACTCCTGCCTCTCCCTCGAAGGCAAAAATGATTGAGTGAGATTGTGGCAGGTCTCCTGGCTTCTCCGGGGTCGCCTTCCCAAACTGCTTTCGAGCAGTCCAGTGGACTTCAATAATGGAGTTACAGTTGCGGGGCAGCTCTCGAATTAGATCGCGTGACCTTCACGAGATTCCCTTTTCACCTCGCCGGATGATCGCTCATCCGAATCGAGGCACCACAAACATATTGCAAACTTACGAAATTTTCTGGCTTATCGAGCAAATTCTGGGAATTACACTTGCTCCGTTCGCTCGCGAAATTGCTTCCGGAATTTATTGGCGCCCCATAGGCAGACGTCCCACAAATCCGCGGTGGGCTGGCCAGTTGCCGGGATGGTCGGCATGTAAGTGGGCGGGCCGTATTCAGGAACGAAGGTAAGCGTGCTTTCTTTTCGCGCAAGATGCGCGGCAATGATCAGATCCCACCATTTTTCATGCTTGCCGACGCGATCCGCCCATTCGGGAACCCGCGGATCTGGAACCTGCGGGCCATTTTCGAAGCCGACCCGGCCGTGAATGTGGATCGCCCGCCGGGCCGCCGTTGTGATCGCTTCCTGATGATCTTCGAGCATCGACTCTGTCACGAGGCACCAGTGGCTGAAATCGGCATTGAGGTGGAGATCGGGAAGCTCCCGGAGCAAGACGAGCGTGTTCATCGGCGAATAGAGGGGCCGCCGGCGGTGCGTTTCATGCGCGATTGGAATTCCGAACTCCTCCTCCACGCGCAAAGCATGTTCGAAAAAGCGTATCGTTTTGCCGAAGCTCATGGTGTCCCGTCCCGAGTGAGCGACGATTTTTTTCGGCTGGAACTTCAGCGCGAATCCGACGCGCCGGCGGAGTTCATCCGCGTGTTCTGCTTCCTCCGTATAAACGAGCGCGACATACTCGAAGCCGAAATCTTTCAGCAGCTTGCCGAATTTCTCGGGTTCGGAGATGTCCTGCGCGGCGCTTTCGATGCCGTCGTAGCCAGCGGTACGGATCCGCTGGAATTGCTCTTCGAGTGCTTCGGGCGACGATGGATTCGTCATGCCCCAAAGCGATTTATAAATTTTCAAGTCCATAGCTTGGATAAAACCTGGATAGCGGTGATGATGTTGATTTCGGCGATTTTGGAATTTAAACGTTAACCAAATTAGCTTGGGAAGCGTTGGTATCCTAAGCGGCAGAAAATGAAGAACCTGATTTTGGCCAGAACTATTTTCGTATTTTTGTAGAGCCTGCTCTTCGTTAGTCATGGCAGTGAAAGCAATCAGCGCTAATCCAGCCTTAATTCGGGTTTTAAAGCCATAAATTTTGAGCTATACGTGATGGAAAAGACACTCGACCTTGTTGGAATTGGGGAATGCCTCGTCGAATTCAGTGATGTCAGCGAGGGGCAATATCAAGTCGGCTACTCGGGCGATGTGCTAAACGCACTCGCTGCCGCGGGCCGGCTGGGGCTTCGGACGGGCATTCTCACGGCGCTGGGTGACGATCCATTCCTCACCGGCCTGATGGAAGTCCTGCAGGGCGAGGGCATCGATCGTTCCCGCGTCGTCGTCCTCGAAAACAAGCCAAATGGCGTCTATTTTATTCATTCGGATGAAATGGGAGTTCCGCGCTTTCATTTCCTTCGCAATAATTCCGCGGCGCGCGAAACGTTTACGTCACAGCGGCTCGAAGACCTTATCGACTATGCTCGGTCCTCGCGCGCGCTGTTGTTTTCGTCGATTCCGCTGGCAGTGATGAAGGGGCGCGACCAGTTTTTTGAGATGCTTCGCGCGGTAAAAGGCGAAACGATCCTTGCCTTCGATCTCAATGTCCGCCGCAAATTGTGGAACGATGTACGAGAACTCATTGGCCCGCTGGACGAACTCGCCCCGCTTCTTGACGTGCTCTTCGTTACGGACGAAGACGATGCATTGCTTTTCGGCCAGCGACCGGCCAGCGAAGCAATGGAGGACTACGCTCGCCGAGGGTTCCGGAAAATAGCATTCCGGCGTGGCGGCGCGCCGACGCTCATCAAAGATGACTCCGAAAGCTTCGGAGTTCCAGTGCCGCATGTCGCGAACATCGTCGATACGACCGGTGCTGGCGATGCCTTCAACGCGGGATTTATTGCCGCAATGCTTCGCGGCCATGCCTCCTTCGAATGTGCGGCAATGGGCAATGCAACCGCCGCGGCCAGCCTCGAATCCCGCGGCGGGCGAGCGACGGCGCTTACGATTGATCGCGTGGAGAAGCTCTATCGCCCGCTTGTCAAGTGGGGAACGTTTCATGTCCCGGCGCATCACTGAGGTGGAACGACGCGCGCGACTGGCCCCCGCCATATGATCCACCTGATCGGCAACGCCCACCTCGATCCGGCGTGGATGTGGCAATTGCCTGAGGGCCTGGAAGCCTTCTCCGCGACGTGCCGCTCCGCGCTCGATCGTATCGACGAATTTCCAGGATTTATCTTCACCTGTTCCAGCGCGGCGCATTTTGCGTTCGTCGAAGAAACCGATCCAGAACTTTTCGAGCGAATAAAGAAAGCGGTCCATGACAAGCGATGGTCGATCGTTGGCGGCTGGTGGGTCGAAGCCGATTGTAATTTGCCGAGCGGCGAAAGCTTTGTTCGGCAGGCGCTGCTCGGCCAGCGGTATTTCGAATCGCGGTTTGGAAAAATCGCAACCGTTGGATATAACATCGATAGCTTCGGCCACAATGGGAACTTGCCCCAGCTTCTGAAAAAGGCCGGGATGAATTCCTACATCTTCATGCGGCCGAAGCAGGATGAAAAAGAGTTACCGGCCGCACTTTTCGAATGGGAAGCGCCGAGCGGAGATCGCGTTACAACTTATCGCTTGCCGCTGCATTATTCCAATTACGAGCAATCCACGCGCGAAAAAATAGAGCAGCTACCGAAGTTTCGGCACTTCCGAAGTGACGTTCCCTGGATGATTTTTTTCGGTGTTGGAAATCATGGCGGCGGACCAACGATTGCGGAGTTAAAAGATATTACTCGATTGCGTTCCGAGCGAGATGATATTTTCTTCGGCAGTCCGGGACAATTTCTCGCCTCCCTCGATCGCGGCACGCTGCCCATAATCGCCGGGGAGATGCAGCCGCACGCCATTGGGTGTTACAGCGCGCATAGTGAAATCAAGCAGCTTCACCGGCGAACAGAACATGCGTTGCTACTAGCGGAGTGTTCGGAAGTGCTCGCCTCGTTATGGGTGCCAACACACGCCGCGCATATTCCGGCGAAGGAATTGGCACAAGGCTGGAAAAATCTATGCTTCAATGAATTCCACGATTTGCTGGGCGGCGTGGCCATCCGCGAAGCGTGCGACGATGCAACCTCGATGTATCGCGAAGCCATCTCCATCGCCGACCGCGTTACGCGAACGAATCTGCAACGGCTCGCCGCACGAACGGATACATCGGATTTCGCCCAAAGTATAATCGTTTTTAATCTTGCCGCGCATGAACGAGAGGAATTAGTAGAATTCGAGATTTGGCAGCCGGAAGAAGAGGGAATAGAAAAGCCATTGCCCTGCGTAATCCTCCGCGAAGCCGAAGGAGGAATGATTCCAACGCAACAGATCGAATCTTCCGGAAAAATCGGAAACGATCGCGCGCGATTTCTTGCAACCGTAAAGGTTCCAGCCCTCGGTTGGAGCGCATTTGGCATCGAACGAACTGCGGGGCCACAACAGCCTGAAACCCAAACCTTACTGGCTCCCCATACTTCCTTTCATGCGCCGGCAATCATAGTTCGAGATGATTCCGATACCTGGGCGCATGGCGTTCATTCCTTCACTAATTTTGAGGAACCGTTCCATCTTGATTCGACCGAAATTATTGAGGGAGGGCCGCTTCGCCACGGCGTTCGAATCAAAAGCAGTGGCGACTCATCGCGAATGGAAGAAGAGATATTGTGGGAGCCGAATAATCCCGTCATAGAAATTCGGTATTTCTCGAATTGGCGTGAGAAGCACAAAATGCTGAAGCTCCGGTTTTGGCATGGCTGCAGAAATCCGGTAGCGCGATACGAAATTCCCTATGCCTGGATCGAGCGCCCGATTGGACCGAACGAATGGCCTGGGCAATCGTGGGTTAATGTTTCCGAGGGCGATGGCTCCCGTGGGCTCGCGATTGTTACCGATTCGAAATATAGTTACTCGGTCGATAGCGAATATATTTATGTGGTCGCGGCGCGCAGCCCGCTCTTCGCGCATCATATTCCGCCTCACGAATTTCGCGAAGGCGAACGGGAACGCTATCAGGATCAGGGCGAGCAGGAGTTCCGCATCATGGTCATTCCGTACGAAGGAAATTGGAGCGGCGCTCAGCTCACTCGGTTCCAAATGCCCCTCATTGTTCATCATGAGTCTGGTCATGAAGGAATGCTTCCAAAAATATTTAACGGCTTCGAGCGAACGAGCCGGGCGATTCATATTGGCGCCATGAAACCGGCGGAGGATGGCGATGGAATTCTCATCCGCGCCGCAGAACAGGCGGGCGAAGCAAGCCACGCCGAATTCGGGTTCCCAGCGCTCGGGGCACAATGGCATGCCTCGTTTACTCCATTCGAGATAAAATCGTTTCTCATTAGGAAGGGCACGGTAACCGAAGTAAATTTTCTGGAGCGTCCGATATGAGCATGGTCATCGGAGTCGATATTGGTTCCTCCGCCATTAAAGCGGTGCTTTTCGATGCAGAAGTGAAGAGAGTAATTCGCGCGGAGAGGCATGAGATCGAATCGCGCGTCCTCAATGCGCCATTAGGGCATTTCGAGGAAGCTCCCAACGTAATTCGTGAAAACTCTTTTGCGTTGATTGCGTCTCTCGCGGTTGAAGCAAAGGGCCGCCGAAATCCAGTCGACGCGCTTGCCTTCACTGGTCAGATGCACGGGGGCATACTCCTCGATTCTAACCTTTCGCCTCTCACGAATTTTATAACGTGGCAGGATAAGCGCGGCGATGAGATCGAGTCCGAGAACCGAAGCTATGTTGAATCTATGCGAGAAATATTGCATCGGGACCAGACTGGCGTTGGAATTCATACCGGGTTCCTCGTTTCCACCCTGTATTGGCTTCGGCGCCAGGAAATGATTCCTCCTGACGTTGCGCACGTTCTCGGAATTTACGATTGGCTTACCAGTCTGCTCCTTGGGCGTGCTGTGAGCGATGTTTCGAGCGTGGCCGCGTGGGGAATGTATGATCCAGTCGAGATGGATTGGAGAAACGATCTTTTGGATGCTGCGGAAATTCCCGGATCTTTCCTGCCGGACGTTGCGGAGCCGGGAGTGAGTCTGGGATCGATCAATCCGCGCCTTGCGAGCGAGCTTGGCCTTAGTCCCGATGTTCACATTCACGCCCCGATTGGCGATACGCAGGCGGCATACTTCGGTTCGGATTGCAGCGCCGAGGAAATTCTCCTGAATTTTGGCACCGGCTCGCAAACTATGTGGGAAACGGCCTTGCCCTTTGCGACACAAGGCACGGACATCCGATATCTCCAAAGTGGCCGCTATCTTTGTTGCGCCCCAACGCTCGCCGGGGGCGAAGCCTATCGGATTGTGGCAAAATTTTTACGCGAGACCGTAAAGGAATTTGCCGGACTTGAAATTTCAGAAGTGGAGACAATTGAGGTAATGGATCGGCTCGCCCTTGAATCGGATTCAGGCGGGCTCCTCCTCGATCCAATTTTTCGAGGCAGCAAATTCCGTTCGGACGGCGACCGCGCGTCGATTTCGAGAATTACGAGTGAGAACTTACATCCCGGCTCGCTCGTGTGTGCACTTGTTGAAGGTATGATCGAGGAAGTCGCCGCGCCTTACTTCGCGCGGGATATGGAGGGAGACCGGTCGGGCCTTGTGGGCGCAGGTGCTGCGATGCGTCGAAATCCCGCGTTGCGGGAGGCCGCTGAGAAGCTTTTTGGGCTGCCAATGCGGTTGGGGTCGTTCGAAGACGAGGCAGCCGTGGGCGCGGCGATGCTTTGTGGGATGTAGCCCGTTGGCTTGGAATTTTCGCTGATTTGCGTTGCGCGAAAGAATTTTTCCGTAGTTTTGCCGGATAATATTAGTGAAATATTCGAAAATCCGAATTTTCACCGCTACTTTCGGATGCTTCCGGTGTTCTCGCTTTTCGAGAGGGCCGGTGTAGCAATCGTTTAGAACTCCGGCTTTTTGCACATTCCAATTTTTTTGCACACTGAACACACTTTTAATGATGAGTTCGCGTATGAAACGATCGTATCTCTTTTCCGGCGCAGCCGCGTTTGGCCTCGCAATACTTTTTGCCGGCAGCTTTGTGCTGACCGGCTGCAAAGCTCCTACCACTGACTATCAGCAGCAGGATTTCGCCACACTCCGAATAATGAATTTCGCCCCATCCGGCCCGGATTGCACGCCGACGGCCCCCATGGATGTCTATTGGGATACGAAGTCACCGGTCGCTTCCGGCAATAATGCGCAGGTGTATGATCTTAAGTATGGAGTCGCTTCGGTTTATACGAATTCTCTCGTCGTTTCCTCGAGCGGTACCGATTATTATGTTACCGCGACTCCGACGCGCATTCCTTCTGTGAAAAATTTGAATGATGCTGATATAAAGCTCTCTCCGGGCCGATACACCGTCATGATTACGCTCGATCCGGCAAATTCCGGGGCCTTCCTGCATCAGCTTATTCCGGACGGCGCGCAGAATCCAGCCCCGACTTCCACGTACGTCCGGTTTATCAACATGCAGGCGGATGCGGGCGCTCTCAGCGTTCGTGTTAACGATCCAGTGACCGGTCAACTCATAAATTCGACTCCGCTCAACTTCAACCAGGTTGGAAGCTATATGGCACTTACGGTGTCGCAGGACACGAGCTATGCCTTTTTCGTAGTGAATTCAAATAATCAGGTACTTGCGCGGCTTTCGTATCAGACATTTGTTGGCGGGCAATCCTATACGCTTGTTTATGCGGGCGACCCGTGCCAGACCGTGCTGAACAATCCGGCCGATTCGACGGCAAGCGCCGTTGACACCCTGCGCCTGCGTGCCTTCAACGATAATGCGAACGGCAATGACCAGACGAACCCAATACTCTATTCCTACCGGTATAATATCGTGAACGACATAGACCCGACCTTTGCTTACGATCCGAACAACGCTGCGGATAACGTGCTCGGGTTTATAAACGGCGAATCATATCCTAAGTACTCGGGATTCTCGATCACCACCATCCCGCCCTTCCAGCCGGGCGGCGCGTACTCGAATCTTGTCATTCAGCCCAATGGCGACACCACATTCAACGTCTATTATCAGAGCGCCGCGCTCACGGATCCGTTGGATATCCGAGCCTTTTCGACGAGTCCAAGCGGAGAAAACAGGCAGCAGGTTTGGGGTGGCGGGAAGAGTGACTTACTGGCGGATCCGGCCACGAAAATTCCACCGGATATGCCAGTTACATTTCTCTTTACTGGTGTGGACTCATCCTTAGCAAGTAATCCAACTGACTGGAATGTCTTAGAACATATCATTCCGATACCAGACCAAAGCTACCCGGATTCGGTGACCTTCGTATTTTACAATGGAAACAATACCTCGCCCGGAGTTGCCGGAACGAATCTCAAAACCTATTTCTACGTGACCAATCCGAATAACCAGGTTTTGCAGCCTCGCCTGAACGGCCTGCTTCTCAATCGCTCGGCGCCGGTGACCCTCACTGTTTGGGATCCGACGGGTGGCATGTACACTGTTGCCGACACGGTAGGAACCGGAGCGACGCGGAGTCAGTGGAATTCGACTACTTTCAATGTTGTGCCGGGCGGAATTTACGAAGTATTTTCGCTCAGTAATAAGTTAGATCCCCACCTGATGATAGCGCGCGTGAACGCCGGCAACCAGCAATAGCCGTTGTTTGCCAGGGCAGGCGCGATGGATGATTTCTGCCTGATTATTTTAGGAGGCGATGTTGCGCAAACTCTGCCGGAGTTTGCGCGGCGCGCGCGCCTAATTCTTTGCGCCGATAGCGGCGCGGAACACGCCCGCCGGCTTGGGCTCTCCTGCAATATGATTGTTGGCGATCTCAATTCTATCTCTGCCGAAACCCTCCATGAGTACGAATCCAGGGCGACGCGAATCCTTCGCGTTCTCGACCAAGCGCACAACGATTTCGAAAAAGTTCTCGATCATCTCGCAACAAGCTGGAGTGGGGATGTCCTCGTCGTTGGGATGACCGGTGGCCGTCTCGATCATACACTCTCGAACCTGAGTGCAATGCTCCGTTACACCGACCGCTTCGCAAATCTTCGCGCGATCGACGATTTTGCCGAATATCGCTTCCTCACGGACGCGCGGATGGAAACCTCGATCGAATGCCTGGTGGGTGCGACGATTTCGCTCATCCCCTTCGGCGAAGCCCGCGGAATCGTTACCGAAAATTTGCGCTTCCCGCTTTTGACGGAAACGCTGTGCATGGGCGTCCGGGAAGGATTAAGCAATAGCGCACTCGCTTCGCCCGTCTGGATTTCAATCGAAAGCGGTGCGCTGCTTATTGCTACGAGCCTTGTCGCCGCGCTTGGCGATTAGTGAAGCGTGTCGGGCCGCTGCGCGGTGTCTGGCGCAGGAGGCGCGGGTGCAGCGGTAGCGGGAGGCGTCGCAGTGCTGCCGGAACCGCCCGAGGCAGGAGCGGTATATTCCGAGGAGGAGTTAGTTGTCGTAGTCGAGTTCGAAGTAGAATCTATCACATCGGAGTTGTCTTGCTTCGAGCACGCGGCGAAGAGGGTTCCAAGCGCGATGAGGATGAATATTTTTCGCATTATGGTTAAATGATTGTGAGAAAACAATTTGGGCGCTGAGCAAAAAGTTGGCCAATGATGCGCCGCTGCTCAAATGAGCGCACCACCATCGGTGAAAAGGCCAAACGGCTATCATAATGGAGTTATAATCCGCTCCTGCATTGTTTACGGCCTCATGCATGAGGTCGAGTTACTCAAGACCGAATCTACCCGCTCGGTCGCTGACGAAGTTGAAACGGGTAATATTTATGCGTTCGATGGCAAAGTTCCAAAAGTCCACGAAAGCGTTTTTCTTGCAGCGGGCGCGCGGATTATTGGCGATGTCGAACTGGCCGAGAATGTCAGCGTGTGGTTCAACACCGTGATTCGGGGCGATGTCGAACGGATCCGGATCGGCCGCAACACGAACATCCAGGATAATGTGACGATCCATGTCACGAATTTTTCGAATCCAACGTGGGTGGGCGAGAGCGTCACGGTCGGCCACGGCGTCGTGCTGCATGGCTGCACGGTGAAGGATCATGCGCTTGTTGGGATGAATGCCGTCGTATTGGATCGCGCGGTGATCGGGGAGGAATCGCTCGTCGCCGCGGGTTCCGTCGTGTTGGGCGGAACGATTGTTCCGCCGCGAATGCTCGTCGCCGGAATTCCGGCGAAAGTGGTTCGCCCGCTAAGGGAGAAAGAAATCGAAGAAATTGTCCGTTCCGGCGCGGCTAATTATAGGATTTATGTCCAGCATTACCGCGGAGAAGTTCCTGAGGAGGATTGGGGAACCGGGATATTTGCGGGATAGGATTGAGATTATTGAGCTTGGGCTCGGTCGCACCGGGGAGAACGCCTCTCCGGGTGTTTTTTACCGATTGATTAGCTATTAATAACTCTCGGTTTCCCGTTTTCTTAAATCGTTCGGCCCGTCCTTTGGTCAAATCCTTGTAGCGTATAGAAACAACTACTCAATATGAAAAAGCAATTAACACTCTCACTACTCATAGCAGGAATTTTATTGTTTGGAATAACGACGGCGAAATCGGCGGATGCCCAGGTTCCCGGTGCGATCATAAGCGGCGGTGCGCTGGGCGGCTTTCAGTCCTCGAATGTAAACGGGATTGGCGCCGGGAATTTTTACGCGGTGCGGGGTTCCTTCGCCAGTTTTTTTGGCGAACTGCGCCATGCCAATTGGGGCGGCTCGGATGCCTATATTAACGACAACGGTATTTTAGGCGGCATGGACTTTTCCCTCTTCGGTCTCACGCTTGCCGGCGGCGTCGGTGTTGGCTCGGCAACGTATCAGCAGGCTGCGATTGCAGGCATTCCGCCAAGTTCGCAGACCTATACTAGCTTCCTCTACGAAGCGCAGGCGATGTACCCTATTCACATCGTGGGAGACTTCATCACGGCCGGGATCGGAGTGGATTATCTCGGCGAATCGAATTCCGTTCAGCCCATAGCCGGCTGGGGTGGTGTCGCATCGCTGAATATTGGATTATAAGTTCGGCGGATTCAGTGCCTGCGGCGGGCACGGTTGGTGACCCCAGGCGAGAGCCTGGGGTTTGCGGTTTTTATAAGTCCAGGACTCTGTTTGGACAGAGCGGGTGAACACAACTTTTCCAAGCGCGGAACACTACGATTTTGCGACTATTAGAGTGGCTTCGACAAATTGAAGGCCCTTTTCTTTTAGGAATTCAGAATTATTTTTTGACCTTGTAACTTTTGGGTCTATTGCCGTGTCGCTCCGATGAAGGAAAGAAGAAGCATTGGGCTTCGGGCATATTTGTACAAGCCTGGCGGTTCGTTCTACTATGGAAGAAGACCGGAATGGAGCGGTTTCGAGGAAGCGCGGCGGTATTCCGCCAGCGGATCCGTTGGATCTGGCTACCGGTCTGTTTAGCTTTGAAAATCGAGCCGAATCGCCGGTTGTCGCGTCAGAACCCCTGCTACCGGACGTGCATTCGGAGGCATTCAATAGCTTCCTGGATGGCGATGACGAGGCATTCCGGGCGCTTTACGATGCTTTCGAGCGACCGCTATATTTGTACATAGTGCGGCTCATGGGCTCGAAAGGCGATGCCGAGGACGTGTTCCAGGATGTCTGGATTCGCATGTTTCGGCTTCGCGGGGAAATGCGGGAAGTGCGGAAATTTTCGGGGCTGCTTTTCACGGTGGCGCGAAATCTTTCGATTAACGCCATTCGCGACCGGAAACAACGGCCTGGCTTATCGCTGGAAGACGCACCATTCGAGGTGGAAATGGTCGCGCGGAGCCACGAAGTCGAGGAATCGGACTTGCGGCAGATGGTCGAGCGGGCGCTCATGCGGCTGCCGCTCGAACAGCGGGAGGCATTCGTACTGCGGGAGTACTTCGGATATTCCTATGAGGAAATAGCCGGGATCACGAAGACTGCCGCGACGACCGCGAAAACCCGCGCTTGGCGCGGCCGCGAGCGGCTTCGAAAGATGATCAGCGCATGGCTGGATTTGAAACAGTAGAGATTTTATGACACACGACGAACGGATTAGTTCATATATCGATAACGAATTGACTGTCGAGCAGGAACAGGAGTTTCTGATCTCCCTAGCGGCGAGCGATGGTCTGCGGAAATCCTTCCGCTCGGAGCTTGTGCTCAAGAAAGTGCTGCACCACGATGAAGCGGTGATGAATCCGCCGCGCAAGCTGCGTGGGGCCGTTTTTGCTACGCTGGGACTGGCTGCGGCTACGGCAACCGCGAGCAAAGCAAGCGCGGCGCAGTCCGCAACGGGGCGCACCTTCGTCCGTTCCCTTTTCGCCACGAAGTTGAGCATGCTGCTTACTGCGGCGGGCCTCTCGCTTTCAGCGCTTGCGGGTTATGGGGTGCATTCGATCGTAGCCCCTCCGTCTGAAGCTTCTCCGGCGATCGTCCGAGTGGTGAACCCGACGCCGGCAACACCGACTCCGTCTATGGCTCCGGTCGAGCGCGTTCCGGTTTCGGCCAAGGATAAGGTTCCTGCCAGCAACGAAGCTTCTTCTTATCACGCCAGCCTTCATCGCCACGCAGGGGAGCGCATTTCCCACGCCGCGCTGGCGCCGAAAGAGACGGTGCGCGGCACGAGTGGTTCAGGGGTGGTTACCGTGGAACCGCCGATCATCATCGGGAGGTAAGAATGACAAGTCCGCGCGGATCGAACGAGTTTGACGCAGGGCAACACCCGCGTTTGTAACACGCATCTCATCTCGAAGCCCGCCTTGAACGGATCATGGGACGTTGAAGTCCCCCTCCGGCTTCAGGGCGGGCTTTAATTCTTCATCGCAA
Organism: uncultured Bacteroidota bacterium; assembly: GCA_963702215.1. Classification (GTDB taxonomy): domain Bacteria; phylum Bacteroidota; class Ignavibacteria; order Palsa-1295; family Palsa-1295; genus PALSA-1295. The sequence continues at coordinate 1,353,461 of OY969726.1, read as the reverse complement.
GCGGGATTGGAGAACGGAGAGTAGCGAGTGGAGAGTTACCAACTGGTAGTGAAAGCATTCGCGACTCGATATCCGCCACTCGCCGCTCGAAGGTCTGGGAGACGAATGCGAGTTTCTGTCGCTGCGAGGCTGCTTCTCGCCTTATGCATAGGAATGTTGATTCTCTCAGGAGGAACAGCAATGGCCCAGGATACAACGTTCGTTACGCGTGATACCCTCGTATCGAGTTTCTATCAAATTTATCACAAACCGCTCCAGGCCGGAATCGCAGGCAGTTATGGCTGGGGGTGGTATTGGAATACGAATCTTCAGCAACCCGCCGCGCTTCCGGGGTGCGATTTCTACAACACCGGAACCGGAAATGGTTTTTCGCTCCGCGCGGTAGCGGAAATGCCCTTGTGGGGCGATGCTTCTCCGTGGTCGTTCGAGCCGAGCATCTTTTTCGAATCCCAACGGCCGGATTTTGCATGGTATCAAAGCGAGTTTACGTTCAATCCCAGCAACCCAAGCACGCCCCAACCGTTCACCATTCGACACGAGGTTCAGACCACGGCCGATCAAGTCGGTATTGGCGGATCATTCGAATTCGAAGCGTTCCCGCACTTCTATCTTGATGCCGGAGCGAACCTTGGGATTCTATTCCTCCAAAATTATGAGGCGTCCCTCCATCGCGTCGAAGGCGGCCCTTTATTTCCCGATGGAACTCGCGATACCACCACTGGAACTGGAAATCTTTCGAAGAAGCTGGATGTGGTTCCGGCGCTTTCAGTTGGCATGAACTATGAAGCGCCACTTTCACGAACGCTTCGAGCGCGTCCGGGAATTAGTTTGAGCATTCCCTTCGGCGGCGATGCGGCAGGCACGAACGTGCCGAGCTGGCTCTTCAGCATGAGTTTCTGGCGCGAGGCGGAACTTAACGTAAATCTCGCGCTCCTTCTCGATCTTACTCCGCGCACGGAAACGGTTCCGGTTTTTGTAAAGCGCGAAATTCGGGTACCTATGCCGCCGCCGCCAGTGGCGCCACCGCCAACGTTAACTGCTTCGATTCGCGCGGAAGCTGTCTCGAGCACCGGCGAGAAATCACAAGTGGTGCGCATGACGGTGGAGGAAGTTCGCACCCGCAACGCCGATCCGATTCTGAAGTACATCTTCTTCGCTCCCGGCTCATCGGCGTTTCCGGAACGATACGTAACTTATCCTTCGCCGGACGAGGCTCGGCGGATGTTCCAGGGCTCCTCGGAACGCCACGATATTTCGCTCATGGCCCTCTATCGCGAGACACTGAATATTTTGGGCGACCGTCTTCAAAAATATCCATCGACGCGGCTAACGCTCGTTGGCAGCACAGATAACACGGACGACCGAACCACCACCATCACGCACGCCGATCGCACGCCGAATGAGCTTCTCGCGCTCGCGCGAGCGCGCGCAGAAGCCGTGCGAAATTATCTCAGTCGCATTTGGCAGATTGATCCCTCGCGCGTGAAGGTTCAAGCCACACAGATTCCTGCAAAACCAAGTCCTTCCAACACCGAAGATGGCCGTGCCGAGAACCGCCGCGTCGAGTTTCGGATCGAAGGCGGAGGCCCGAATGCCCCGCGGGTGACGGACCCGGTGATCGTAACCAATATTGAGCATCTGGCTACGCCGGATCGAATCGACTTGCACCCTTCGGTGCATACGACCTCATCCGGCATTTTGCGAACCTCAGCGACGATCAGCGCCGGAGGCATCACATTGCAAACCTTCAGCGGTACGGCAAAGACGGAGCAAGCTGAAAAAGTGTGGGCACCCACCGAGTCCACGCTCAAGAAACTTCGCGACTCGCTAGAAATCGACTATGACGTTTGGGATTCCGCCGGGAACCATGCCCATGCGCATTCGACGATTCCGCTCGATGTCATTCATATCCAAAGCAATCGGCCGGAACGAATCGAGCGATTTAGCCTGATTCTTTTCGGCTTCGATGAAGCGAAACTTAATGCGAACAACGAACGCTCAATTCAGAGCGCCGCGGCGATGATTCCAACCATCCCCGTCCGGCGCGTTCTCATTCAGGGCTATACGGATGAGACAGGCAGCGCCGAGCACAACGATGAGCTAAGTTCCGCCCGCGCGGACGCGGTCCGTGAGCGGCTCGAAGAGCTGCTTCACTCCGAAGGCGCGGCAGAACCGGCCGATGTTCACACCGAGGGCCATGGCTCGCGCGATCTTCTTTACGATAATAGCCTGCCGGAGGGACGTTTCTTCTCCCGAACCGTTAACATTACAATCGAGCGGCGGCCATGAAGAATTGCGAATTACGAATTTGGATGAACGCTCATCCAACGAGTTACGAATGGAAATTTTTCCATTGGTTGCTCTTTATTGGTTTTTTTTCTTCTTTTTTCCTTGCATCCGGTGTCTCGGCGCAACAGATACATATCGCGACCGTCCGCCCGGATGAAGCGGCGCCCGGTATGAATGTCGTGCTCGAAATTCTTTCGGTGAACGATAACTTCAAGCCCTTCGGGCTGGATGGATTGGATTCTAAATCGCAAATCGTTCTCGTTCATCCGCTGGATAGTAATCGCGTTGTGTTTGGCCCGATCGAAGTAAGCTGGGATGGACGCGTGCTTCAGGTTCCCGCCTTTATTTTGCCAAATGCGGCGCCGGGCACTGTGCCGTTCTATATTCAAAGCCTGATCCCCGGACGGATTTCGGATACGATTCCATTTGCCATTGTACAGGCTCAGCATCTGGGAATGATAACAGGGAACAGAATTATTGGCGCGGGATTCGGCGCGCTTTCGCCCGATAACACACTCGTGGTCGATTCCTTCGTGGCAGCGAATGCCACGATTCAATTCTCGACCGCAAAACCCGATACCATGCCGGGCAATCCCCGATTCCTGCCGGTTGTCATCCTTTCGAAGGGATCCGTACGGCTTACGAATACGTCGATTTCTGTCGATGCGGATAGTCTCGATGGCGGTCCCGGCGGCGGCGGCGGTGGACACGGTTTCCCGGGATCGGGAGGCGCTGGATTTACTGGAGGCGGCAGTTCGAGCGATGCGACCCTCTCGAACATAGGCTCCGCCGCAAATGCCACATACGGAGCAGGCGGAGCAGGCGGGGCCTGTGCGTCCGGAGTAGTGGGTGGCGGGAGCGAGCAAGGCGATCAAGGCGGCGGAGGGGGCACCGGCGCTCCATACGGAACAAGCGGAGCCGCAGGCGTGGGCGCGCTCAATTCGTTGCCCGGCGGGTTCGGCGGGGGTTCCGGCGGCGGCGAAACCAGCGGGCCATACGTCGAGTATGGGGGGGGCGGCGGTGGTTTTGGTATGCCGGGCAAGGGTGGCGGCCCAAGCGACAACGGTGGGAATGCAAATGATGGCCGATTCCTCGTCCCGTTCGCGGGAGGTTCAGGCGGCGGGTCCGGGAATTCTGTCGATAACGGGGATGGCACCCTTGGTGGTTCTGGCGGCGGCGGCGGCGGCGCGCTCGAAATTGTCGCCTTCGATTCCATTATCTGTAATTCTTCAACGATTTCTGCCCAAGGGGATTCTGGAACTTCTGGCGTTGGGATTGCGGCTGGAGGTGGCGGCGGTTCCGGTGGTGCGATCTACCTTGCTTCGCCGACGGGAATTCGGGGTTCGGCTGCTCACATCGATGTTGCGGGCGGTATGGGTGGGGGTGGCGCCTTGGATGGACTCCCGGGCGGCATGGGTGGTCTGGGCCGCGTCCGGATCGACGGAGCAACTAATCTGGGTTCAGGAACGCTGGCGAATGTTTGGGTAAACGGCATTGCACTCACCCCCAGTACAAACGTTCCGATGCACGATTCCGTAATGATTACCGGCGTTGCGCCCGACAATGTCAATACGCTGGATACAATTCGGATTTATTATCGCTCGCAGCATTCCGGCTGGCAATACGTCGATACGGTGCGTGCTCCCGATGGATCGTGGTCGAAGTGGGTTCCCACGCAACATGACTCCATGCTTTATGTTGCTGCGATGGTTGAAATAAACAATCCCGATCTTAGCGGGCTGTATAATTTTGAGCCATCGTGGCTTGTTTCAAGTGCGAGCATTTCAATACTGCACGCGGTGGCATCCCCGTTCTTCGTGAGCGTGGATACGCTGTATTTCGACAGCGTCCGCGTGGGCCGCTGCAAAACGCTCGCGCTGCGTATCGCAAACAATGGTGAGGCTCCGCTAAGGCTGAATACTGGGACATTTTCCGATTCGGAGGTATTCTCGATTGTGCCCGATAGCACAGTAACTATTTCTCCCTACTCGGCCGATACATTTGAAGTTACATTTTGCTCGGATTCAGTAGGGCGGGCTGTTGGATCTCTATCGTTTCTTTCGAACGATTCTCAGAATTCTCCGACAAGAATCACTCTGCTTGGCTATGGAACCCGGCTTCACGATTCGCTGCTCGTTACTCCTAATAGCGTTCATTTCAATTGAGTATTGGTCGGCCATTGCGCAGCCGATACCGTTCTCTTGAAATCCGTTGGGCATGACCCGATCTATCTCGATAGCAGTTCTTGGAACGATTCTCCCTTTACGCTACGGCTCGTGCCGCCGGACACGACACTCGATTCGGGTGTAAGTCGAAAACTCGTCGTAACCTTTTGCCCACAGGATACTGGAGACGCGCGATTCACTGCAATCCTCGATGCGCGGGGCGATTCTTTGCCCACTGCTGGGCATGGTATTTTGCGGCTTGCCGTGAGCACTCCGGCTGTTAACCTGGGACGATTGTGCTTCGGTCATCCTAGTGTGGCAACGGAGATCATCTCTAATCTCGGCAATGATACAATTTCCATTTTCTCGCTCGGTGGAAAATATATTGGGTTCGACTCGGTCGGATTGCTGTTGCAACCGCAGGATTCCATAACGATACCGATTTCGATTCCCGCGGATACGCTTGGTTCCTTTGCCGACACGATCGCTGTTTTCTTGGCGGGCGATACGCTGCACACAATATTGAACTATCGGGTAGCCGGCCCATCGCTCAAAATTGATCCGAATGTGCAATTCAATTTTGTGTGCATCGGCGAACCCAAAATGGATACCGTCCCGATTTCCAGTGCCGGGGGAGATACACTCACTATTTCTTATGATTCCCTGCTTCCGGGCAGCCCCTTTGCGCTGCTCCATGCTGTCACTCAGTTGCCGCCGAACGGGAATGATTCCCTCCTGCTTCAATTTTACCCCTTGGCACAAAATCCGACGGAAGAAACCGATACGTTACATTTAATCGCAACGTCAGGCGGTTGCGATTCCACATTCACCCTGATTCTGCGGGGAACCGGAGGCGACACTGGCCTCGCGGCCAATTCGCTCGTTTTCGGAACTGTGACTCTTGGTGCATGCCTCGATAGTTCTATCGTCATTGGGAACCCGTGTGGGCCGGCAGCGATCATCGATTCCGTTCAACATTCAAACTCCGATTTTCGCAGCCTGTCGCTTTTACCCGACACGGTCCCCGCGGATGGGAACCTGCGGTTCGCGGTTAAATTCTGCCCTACCGATACCGGTGCTGAATCGGATACGGTGACACTCCTCTTTCATTCCGGCAAGATTATTTCCACGGTTCTTTTCGGCCGCGGTTTCCAGCCAGCGATTCCTCGGGCCTATTTTACCCTTTCGCGCACAACGGATCCGATGGGAGATTCGGCATTTACGACGATAACATTCGATTCGTCCTCGCTCGCGGGGCGCCATCCGATTAGCGCATCGCTAACATTCGATCCTACCGTCCTTGCACCGCTCCTCTCATTTCCCTCGCTGGATACACTACACGGTGCGGATTCGCTCACTTTTTCCGGTCCACTTGATTTCAGCCGCGATACTACGTTCCTCGAGCAGATAACGTGGCTTACGCTTGCGGGACCACATGATAACTCTGCGATCAATCTTAGCGTGAAATCGGATACTCCGCTAAATGTCCGCGTGAACCCGGGCTCGGTTACACTAACGGATTGCTTCGGACTTGCCGGTCATCTTGCCTCCGGTGGGAGCTATTTGCTCGGGGCGATCACGCCGGACCCCGCATCGGAAGCCGTGTCACTCACCATGCAGATTGGCAGCGATGGTTATGTGGAAGCGGCAATCTACGACGTTCGGGTCGGCTCGTACAGAATGTACTTCAAAAAAACTTTAAACAGGGGAGTTATCAACTCATCATCCCAATCGTTTCTCTTGCTTCGGGCCGGTATCTGCTTGAAGTCAGTTCCATGGGATGGCGGGGGACCGCACCATTTATGATTAATCGGTAGTTTTCCGAGCCGTAAGACATCGGAATTGAACCGGCTAACGCGGACGATTTTTCAGACTAAGTTATTCCCTTACCCAAGAGGCTGATGGAACGAATAATGGCAAGGCATACGGAGAGCAATAATCCTCCAAAGATCCTGAAATTGGTCCTCGTGGGTCCGATTCAAAGTAAGCCCAGGTTGGGCTACGCCATATCAAGGCCACCATTGTGCCATTCCTCGACGTGCTCCGGAATTAGAACGATCCTGGCGCTCTTGAATTGGGCTTCGTACCATTCGATCTTATCCCAGTTTTGGCGGCCTGGATACATGATTTTATCTTCCTGAGTCATTGGGTGCAGCGTAACAGCATATTGTGGCGATTGGTGAATGGCGGGCGAGGCCGGATGATCGATCATCCGGGGAAGTTTGTGTGCCGCCGGCGAAGTCATCAGTGCCGCGGCCAGTGCAATTGTCGATAACATAAAGAACAGTCTCCTTTTGATAGTGGGCTACTTTCACCAGTGTCACTAAGCGCAGTCGAAGTGTGTTTACCTCCAAACCATTCTTCCCGTAATCAGGGAAAAACAATTATCCACTTCGAACAAGGCTTACTGACCGTTTCCGCTACATGATTCCTCGATATACCCGCCCCGCGATGGGAGCGATTTGGACCGAAGATAACAAATACCGAATTTGGCTCGAGATAGAACTTCTTGCTATTGAGAAGCAGGAGCAGTTGGGCAACGTTCCCGTAGGAACGAGTAAAAATATTAAACAGAAAGCTACTTTTCAGGTTGATAAAATCGAAGAAATCGAGCGCGAGACCAAGCATGATGTCATTGCTTTTCTGACGAACGTGGCCGAATCCGTTGGGCCGGAATCACGCTTTATCCATCTCGGCATGACTTCGAGCGATGTGGTCGATACCGCCTTCTCCGTGCAGTGCAGGCAGGCTGGAATTTTGTTGCTCGAATGGAATTTCTCGAAGCTGATTGAATCGCTTGGTTCGCGCGCAAGAGAGTTTAAACATACGCCCATCATCGGGCGCACCCACGGCATTCATGCTGAACCAACGACCTTCGGATTAAAGCTTGCAGTTCACTTCGCGGAAATGAAACGCTGCTCGAACGAATGGAGCATGCCGTCAAGACCATCTCGGTCGGGAAAATTTCCGGAGCGGTGGGAACCTTCGAGCATCTCGATCCGAGCGTGGAAGAATACGTTTGCGAAAAACTTGGGTTGGAGGCGGCGCCGATTTCCACGCAAATTGTTCAGCGAGATCGCCATGCGGAATTCTTTACAACAATCGCACTTGTCGGCGCGAGCCTGGAAAAGCTTGCGACGGAAATTCGCCATTTGCAGCGAACGGAAGTTCGTGAGGTGGAGGAATTTTTTGCCAAGGGCCAAAAGGGATCCAGCGCGATGCCGCACAAGCGCAACCCGATCACGATGGAGCGTATCTCCGGCCTTGCGCGGCTTCTGCGCGGCTATGCCGTAACCGCAATGGAGAACGTGGCTCTCTGGCACGAGCGCGATATTTCGCATTCTTCCACCGAGCGCATCATCGGGCCCGACGCGACGATCGCGCTCGATTATATGCTCGATCTGATGACGCGAACGTTTCGACGATGTTCGTCTATCCCGAAGCGATGCAAAGGAATCTGAATCTCACGCGCGGCCTCGTCTTCAGCCAGCCCGTTCTGCTCTTGCTTGCGAAAAGCGGCCTTACGCGCGAAGAATCCTACAAGATCGTTCAACGCAACGCGATGAAAGTGTGGGAACTCGCTGCAAGCGGTGTCGCAGCCGGACATTACCTTCCGCTCGCTCCTCGAACAGGATCCAGGATATTCAAAGGAAGGCTTTCGAGGGAGAATCTCGACAATGCGTTCGATCCCGCGGCAGCGGTTAAGCACGTCGATCGCATCTTCGAACGCGTGGGCTTGTGATACGGTGCAATTAGGATAGGAATGTCATGAGCCTTTCAGCGTCAAACGATTGCTTTGCTTTTTGGGCCGCTTCGGAATCCTCGAAAATTCCATAGAGCGCCGAACCAGAACCACTCATGAGCGCAAATTCGGCACCTCGACCATAGAGTGCGTGCTTGATTTCGGCGAGCTGCGGATAACGGCGGAAAATTCCCGGCTCGAAATCGTTCCGTATGTCTTCCTTCCATGTTCGAAGGATCGGTGGATTCTCGAAAAACTTCACATAATCGACACTCGGCGGTTTCGGCGTGGAGGAGAGCATCGCGTAGGCGTCGCGTGTCGCAACATGAATCGCAGGATCGACGACGATAAGGATGCTCCCGGCAATCGCAAATTCGATTGGCGTGAGGATCTCACCGATTCCCCGCGCAGCCGCGGCACTCACTCCGCTCAAAAAAAATGGAACATCGGCTCCGATGCTTGCGGCCAGTTTCATCATTTCCGTTTCCTCATTGGTGGCAGAGGGTTTGGTGGGGGAATGCTCCAGGAGAATAGCCAGCATTGCGGCTGCGTCGCTCGATCCGCCGCCCAGCCCGGCTCCCATTGGAATCCGTTTCTCGAGATGCACGAGAAGCGGTGGCAAGGCCGTATGCGTCAAACGTTCGAATGCATGCGCGGCGCGAAGGATAAGGTTCTCGGCGTCCATGGGAAGCGATGGATCGGAGCATGTTGCGCGAAAATAGCCGGCACGTGTTGCCATTAGGGTATCATGCGGCTCGCGCACCCGAAGGAGCAGTGTGGAAATCTCATGATAGCCATCCGTCCGCTCGGAGAGCACCTCGAGGCCGAGATTAATTTTGGCGGGGACAAATCCAGAACCCGGATTACGAGGATGATCGCTCATCTGGTTCGGATGAGATGGATTTTCTGGATTTATCAAATTGGAATATGATTTTGGAAAGGCCTGCGACGCTAAATCAGCGCAACCCAGGTTCCAAACGATTCAGGGTGTTAAGTTTGTTCACATGGGCGAGGTATTACGATGACAGAAGAAACGATTAAGGGCACAGAAATGTCGATAAACGCTCTAACGACCAATGGACACGCGCCGAACGGACACCCGCCGAATGGGCACACCACTAAGGGCGCGTTCACTTCGGTGCCGGCCAAATTCGAGCCGGTTCACATCGGTCCCGCGAAAGTTCACGAAACCTTGGAGCGGCATATTCTCGCCGATGGTCTTGACCTTATCGTCGATTTGAAGAAATCGAAGGGTTCCTGGATCGAAGATGCCCGCAGCGGCAAGCGCTATCTCGATTTCTTCACCTTCTTCGGTTCTTCGCCGATCGGGCTCAACCATCCGAAAATGTTCGAGCCGGAATTTCTGGATGCGCTCATGCGCGCGGCCATCAACAAGCCTTCGAATTCGGATGCCTACACCGTCGAAATGGCGGAGTTTATCGAAACGTTCGCGCGCCTCGCGATGCCGCAATATCTTCCGCATCTTTTCCTGATCGAGGGCGGCGCGCTCGCAGTGGAGAACGCCCTTAAAACCGCATTCGATTGGAAGGTCCGCAAGAATTTCACGCGCGGCTATACCACGGAACGCGGCCGGCTCATTATGCACTTCCGGTATTCGTTTCACGGCCGATCGGGATACACCATGTCGCTGACGAATACCGATCCGAATAAGACTCTTTACTTCCCAAAGTTCAAGGATTGGCCGCGCATTGATTCACCATATCTGCACTTTCCGCGCGCGGCCGAAAACGTCGAGCGCTCGCGAAAAGAAGAAGCGAGCGCCGTCCAGCAAATGAAGAATGCTTTCATCAACAATCCCGACGATATTGCGGCGATTATCATCGAGCCGATTCAGGCCGAGGGCGGCGATCATCATTTCAGCACGGAATTTTTTCAAACGCTTCGCGAGCTTGCCGATGAGCACGAAGCGCTCCTCATCCTGGATGAAGTTCAAACAGGTATTGGACTCACCGGAAAAATGTGGGCTCATGAGCATTTTGTCCGGCCCGATATCATGAGTTTTGGTAAGAAAACACAGGTCTGCGGCATTTTGGCCTCGAAGCGCGTTGACGAGGTGCGCGATAATGTGTTCCAGAAGTCGAGCCGCATTAATTCCACGTTCGGTGGAAACCTGGTCGATATGCTGCGCTTCAAACGCTATCTCGAAATTATCGAAGAAGAGCAGCTTGTCGAAAATGCCCGATTGGAAGGGGAGTTTCTACTCGCAGAGATCGAGAAGATTCAATCGGAGTTCCCGACGCTCGTCTTCGAAGCCCGCGGACGCGGCCTGATGTGCGCATTCGATTTAGCGGAGGCGCAAATGCGTGATTTGCTCAAGCAGAAATGCTACGATGAGGGGCTAATCCTCATTGGCGCCGGCGACCGTTCGATTCGTTTTCGACCGCCGCTCAATATCACCAGGGACGAACTCGCGATTGGGTTGAATATTATTCGCGAGCAACTCAAAGAATTGAGCGTGCGGGATTATTGAAATTTGCTTTTCAAGCGGCGGGCAAAAGAATGTTGTATATTTGCAGGTGAGAGGTGGCCCTCTGAGAAAACCAGCCATTCGCGAAAATCTTTTACCGAATGACGACATCCGATAAATATATGATTCGTAAAGAAAACTGGGGGGGGGGTAATTACCACTTCCCTCTCAAAAAACGCATTCCTTCGTAGCGCGTTCGCTCGCCCATTCGGACTGACTATGCTTCTCTTTATCACCATGCTCGCCACGCTGCCGAAGGCTAGTTGGGCGCAAAAATGCCATTGCAGCTTTTTATTCTATCAAATTCCTCAACCAGGAATGGATCCGGACTGCGTTGATCCCGGAACCCAATGCGCAGATTGCAACTGCTCATGGTTCGAATTCGTTAACACGGGCGAAGCGGGATGCTGCATGAACGAAATTGACGTCAAAGGGCCGGATCCGATGGACTGCTTCGCGGTCTGTTGCTGGTATAAGGACATTCCTCCCCCGAAGGTGTGGTTGAGCAGCCCCGCATTTCCCGATGGATGTGCACCAACATCAACTGCATCTTTGACCCGGACCCAACTATTCCACCCCCTCCGGAACAACAAGAACCTCCATGTTCTCAACCGGATCCCGACATCTCCAGCCGTGTACAGATTAAACTCTGTGAGGCAAATCCCGGAATATGGACATTCACATTCCATTACGCTGATGGCTCGACCTGCATACAGACTATCGCATTGCCATAGCGCGCTGCGCGGGGCACTAAGCATTGCGATCGCTCTCATTGCTCCGGGATTGGTATCTGCCCAAATCCCGGGGCACTGGGAACAGGTTTTTCGCGCGCCAAGCTGGCAGGAAGACGGAATGGCGTTCAGCGACGCGGAGCATGGCGTCCTCATTCTGGATTCATCGTGGAACGGATTAGCATCGCTGGCTACCGCGGATGGCGGAACGAATTGGCGTTTTACTCGCGGGCTGCCATTCATGCCTTTATCCTTTCACACGGTGAACATGCCCAATTCGACGGACGTCTACGATTTATCCGGTACGGCCTCCTATGTTTCGCGAGACGGGGGAAATACGTGGACGGAGAACCATCTCGCGATGCTTCCTTCCAGTGCGCCAGCTTCGTCGAGGTTTTTTTCTAACGGTGTGGGGAGAGCCATTGCCTATGGCGGGCTCTCTAACGGCCTAACGATCTGGAGTTGCTCCGATTCCGCCAAATATTTTTACGACGTACAAAGCTATGACGGTCTCAGCATCGACTCATTTGCCGACGCTATATTTTTAGACACGATGGAATTCTGGGCATCCTACAACGGAGGCGAAATGCTTCACACAACGGATGGCGGATATAACTGGGCGCGCATTTCGGTAATGCCTTCCATTGACACACTTCATACATTCAGTTGGATTGCTTCTACGCCCGATCGCCAGCGTTTTTATGTGTCGATTGGCATTGACTACAAACCTCTTTACAGCGTGCATGATACCCTCGTTGCTATTCCTGGAGTGGTGTCCGATTTTGCTGAAACAACCGACGATGGCGCAACCTGGCGCATCGATTCCTCAATTGGCAGTTGCGGAATCTACCAACTATCTTCACCGGCGAAAAATAAACTTTGGGCCTTCGTTGGCAGTGTCCCAACTTCCTATGCGCGCTTCCATCCGTCATACGGGTTTGCTGATTCCCTTTTCTACTCGCCCGATGATGGCCGGAGGTGGTATGAGGATTCCACCACCTTCGTCGGCGATACACTGCACGAAATGTGCTGGCCGGATTCGATGCATGGCTATATCGCAGCCTCGCGCAATGACACCCTGCTGGTGTATCGCTTCGTTCCCAATCCAGCGGATGTTGGGCCAACGAGACCAGTCCCGCAGACAATATCGATTACTCCAAATCCTGCATGCGCAATGGTAACTATAATTTCTTCGGAAAGAGGCCGCGTCCATTTGCTCAATCTCCTCGGCAGCGACGTACTCGATGCAACCATCCTCCCCAACCGCACGCTCACGCTCGATGTATCCCACCTTCCGCGCGGGATGTACCTGGCGATAATGGAGCATGGCGCCACGCTGCTTCCGCTCGGCAAGATTGTGCTAACCGGAGAATAAGAAACCATGAGATTTCAATCCCCCGCAGGCTGAATGCCGGCATTCTCGACCATCAGCATTACCGTCTTCTCCGTGGCCCGCGTCCGGTGCAGAACTCCTTTGGGAACCGTTACCCCCTGATTGGGGCCGAGCACGAAATTTCCGCGCTCGGTATCGACGAGGAGCTTGCCGGAGAGGACGAAAAATAGCTCATCTTCCTCATCGTGCTTGTGCCAGTGGAACTCGCCTTCGATGATTCCCACGCGCAGCACGCTTCCGTTGATTTGCGAAAGCGTTTGGTTAAACCACGGCTTATTGGCCGCCACGATTTCGTTCACGTCGATCGTTTCGAGCGGCGCGTATTTTACGTCGAGCTGGAAGTCGTATCGAGTCGCATCCATTGGTTTCATTCATTTGGTTCCGAAGATTACGTCGTCTGCTGACTTGGAAAATTTTATCTCGTTTTCCATAGATTGGGAATTCCTCTTGCCACTTAAAGGTTCGGATAATGACGTTTCTTTAACGGTGTTGACAGGAAGACGACCAACCATCTGAAGGCCCACAATCAGCGCTGAAATTCATAATGGATGACAAGCGGGAAACGCACGGCATGAATACCGGGCAAGATGCCGCGCCGCATTCCGATGCGGAGGCTTCGCCATCGGAGAAAAGTTTGCCAAAGCGAATGAAAAAAGTTACGTTCGACGATTTTCAGATTACCCGCGAAGGGCAAGCGGCCCAGGTAGAAGAGGAGCGGCGGGCGTGGCGTGAGCGCGAAGAGCGAATGGAACGCGAAAAGCCTTCCCTGCTTCGCTTTGCCGCGCCACGCATAAAATCATTTCGCGACGAAATGATTGGCGTTCAAAATAAACTGCCCTTTTTCCGGAAACCGCAGCGTCCGCTGGAAACGGCCGATGGGCCGGATGTCCACGATTCAGATGTCTCCCCGGGCATGGCAGCACCCGATCCGGCGACGCCCTATTTCGCCGAACATGAACGTTCCGTCGTCCGCGTGACCCGCGTGTTACATGAAGAAGCGCCGCCACAAGCGCACGGAAGGGCTCCTGCCACGAGGCCGGGGTTCCCTCAACCGGCTCGCAATGGTAGTCCGAATAATTCGGATATTTTACGTACGGAAGTGGATCAAGAGCCGGCAATCCTCGAACTTGGGCAGAGCGAGGCGGAATCCGTACAGGGAGTTGCCGATACCGGAGTTACCGATACAGTCTTGACGGATGATGATCTTGTTGCCACGATGGTAGCAGGTTTGGAATCCGCGCCGTTCGAGGATGAGGCCCTCGAAGAAGAAACATCTGAGGAAGCCGAAGAGCCACCGGATGCGCTTGAGAGCTACGACTCCAGCGGCGAATTGATTTCGGAACTATTAGAAGATGGCTCGATCGGTGAGGAAATCCTCACCGCCACGCACTCGGTTCCGCCCCCGATTCGCCCTGCCGCTACTACCGAGTTCGAGTATGACGATATTCCGGTTGAGCCCAAGCTCGATCCCGCACTTGGTTCCTACTTGGACGCATTGCGCGCATTCGATTCTCGTCCGCGGCGGGCGACGGACGTTCGCGATCCACGCGCCGACTTCGTTGTGCTCTTAGGCGACCTGCTCGATATTCTTCGCGACGAGCTAAACGCGACCAGCGCGATGTTTTTTTGGGTCAATTCGAAAAAACAGGAACTCGTACTCGAATCTGCGGCGCTTGACGACCGGGCCTACCAATTCCTTGCCTCCGATAAGCGTTTCCCAATTGAGCTCGATGCGGTGAGCCGTATTGTCTCGAAGCGTAAGCCAGAACTGCATTCGACGATCGCGCCACAGGCGGAGCTCGACCTGATTCCTTATTATCGCGATGCGATCGGGATCGCTTCGTTCGCCGGAATGCCGGTTCTGTTCGGCGATGCGCTTGTGGCCGTGCTCACCGTCGATTCGGCCGCTACCGACCACTTTAGCGCGGAAACGCTCCGCATCCTGACCGATTTCTCGAAGCTGATTTCTGGCTTGATTCGATCCTATATCGAGAAATACGATTTGCTCGCCGCCGCCCGAGCCCTTGAAGCTTCCAAGAAATTGCACGAGATCATCAGCCCCGATTCCACGTTACGCGTTCGATCCCTGGATCGCAATTCGGAATACATTTTTCGCTCGCTAACCGAGGCGGCCGGCGAAATCATTGACTGGGATTGGCTTGCCGCCGCGTCGTTCGATGAATCCCGCCGGCTTTGGAGCATAAGCAGCCTTCAATCCAAGCGCGGCGGCGTGTACGTCCAGCCAATGACTCCCATTTCGCATGAGGAAAGCATCGTCGGCAAATCCCTCGCCTCCGGAAAAAGCGAGCGCATTGATTATCTCACGCCGCAGCATGTGCGGTATAACGTAGAAGAGGATCGCCATAGCGCGGCCGGACATTCGTTCCTTGCGATCCCCATCCGCACCAGCGCAAAAAATTACGGGGTACTCGCCATCGAACATTCGGAACGCGCGCGTTTCACGGGCGCCGATGTGGAAACATTAGAGCACCTCGCGCGCGGGGCTGCAACAGCGCTCGAAATCATAGCGCTGGGCGAAATGGTCGGCGCGCGCGCCCTGACCGATCTTCTGACCGGCTTGCTGAATAAGCGTGGACTCCTCGAACGCACGCAGCAAGAATTAGCTCGTGCAATGCAATTCGATGAGCCGCTGACGTTAGTCCTCTTCGAGATTGATGGCGCCTCCGAATTCAGTTCCCGCTTCTCGCAGGAAGATTCTGATTCGATCGTGCTGGCGATTGCCCGTCTGCTTCGCTTTGGCGCCCGACCCTTCGATGTTGTTGCGCGAGCCGGAGAGCATTCCTTCGCCGTGCTCCTCGTTCGAATGCCGGATGAGGAGGGATACTTATGGAGCGAAAAGATGCGGAAGATGATTGTAAGTGAGGTCATCGCGATCGGCAAGCGAAGTTATTCGGTTACCGTTTCGATCGGCGTCTCTGGGGCGCGGCGCGATGGAACGGTGGATGAACTTATTGAAGGCGCGGAACTTGCCCTGGAACGCGCCCGCGAGCTCGGCGGCAACAACGTCATCGTCTATTGATGGCATACTCCAGTTCCCGGGAATATACGATTATTTTTGCGTAAATCCAATTAAATTTCGGAACGTTCGAAAATTACGGCACGTTCATGGGCTATCTTCGTACCGAGCTGGGCGGATATTCCTTCCCGCGTGAAGGCATTTCAACCCAGCCATATCAACGGACTGACCGTTTTGAGACGGAACTCTGAACACGGCGGGCCCTTGAAGAAGTATCGAACATCGGAGCAGCAACCACGTTAAGTAATTGATACTCCCGAGTCAATTGAGACATCGTCCAGTTTCACTCCTCGCTCGATTTGGAGTGCATGCCGTCATGGCCGTGTCGTTTACGCCACGATGGGCGGTGCCATCCGCGACGGTTCGGAACCAAAGCCTGCGGCTCGGCAATACCGTGCGGAATGTTATCTTTTTCGTCACTCCATAAATCCCGATTAGTATGCGTATTTCCAAACAATACACGAATCGCGAAAGCGAATCGCTGGATATTTACCTTCAGGAAATCGGTCGCGTCGATCTCTTGAATTCCGACATGGAGATTGCGCTGGCCCGTAAAATCAAGGAAGATGGGCCGGACGCCCAGCGGGCGCTCGAAATTCTTGTTCGGGCGAACTTGCGCTTCGTCGTATCCGTCGCGAAGCAATACCAGAATCAGGGCCTTTCGCTGGGCGACCTGATCAACGAAGGGAATTTAGGGCTTATCAAAGCGGCGAAACGCTTCGACGAAACGCGCGGCTTCAAGTTTATATCTTACGCGGTGTGGTGGATTCGGCAGTCGATCCTTCAAGCACTGGCCGAGCAATCGCGCATCGTGCGCCTGCCGCTCAATCGCGTCGGCGCGCTGAATAAGATATCGAAAAAGTTTTCACAGCTCGAACAGGAATTCGAAAGGGAGCCCACTGCCAGCGAGATCGCCGAAAAGCTTGACATGACGCCGCTCGAAGTGTTCGAAACGCTGCGTGTTTCGGGCCGCCATCTTTCGGTTGATCAGCCGTTCATCATTGGTGAAGATAACCGCCTGCTCGATATCCTTCAGGATTTTCAGCAGCCGCTGCCGGATTCAGTGCTCATGAGCGATTCGCTCAAGCTCGAAGTCTCTCAAGCGCTCACCGCGCTCACCACTCGGGAACGCGAAGTGATCGAGCTTTATTTCGGCCTCAATAATGCGCATCCCCTCACGCTCGAGGAGATTGGCGACAAATTCGCACTTACAAGGGAACGCGTCCGCCAGATCAAGGAAAAAGCCATTCGCCGGCTTCGGCACACGCCGCGCGCCACGAAGCAATTGCAGAACTACTTGGGATAGCATCCTGAGCCGCTGAGTTCAGACAATCGCGAGTAATTCCCGTAATTCCTGAATGGAATAATCCGGTCCCAACTCGCGTAAGTGCTCGCCGCCGAAGCCATAGAGTGCTGCTACCGTCCTCACCCCAGCATTTTTCCCGGCTTCGATATCCGCCCGCGTGTCGCCGACCATCAGAGTTTCCTCGGCCTTAACCTGAAGCGCGTCCAATGCCTTAAGCAATGGCTCTGGATGAGGTTTGTGGAACTGGACATCCTCGGCTGAGAGCACAAGATCAAAATATTTTGCAATCCCATTTACTTCAAGGGACCGAACGGACGTTCTGAGTGAGCGTGTCGTAATAGCAGCCATCTTTATTCCCCGCTGCTTCAAAGTTTGGAGCGCGTCCATAGTGCCAGGAAAAAGAGTGGCGAGACGAAGATTATCCAACTGAAAGGTTCGGTGCGCTTCCGCAAGCGTTTTTGTGTCGGAACCGGGCGCCATGGTGGCATAAACTTCTTCGAGCGGACCGCCCATCAAATGTGAGATCCGTTGACGGGTTCGGAGGTTCGATACCGTGCTCGTGAAAGGCATATTCGAACGCTCCATAAATGAAGTCGAACGTATCGAGGAGCGTGCCGTCGATATCGAAGAGCACGGCGCGAATCGGCTCAGGCATAGTTCTCCGCTAGTGATCGCTCCATCCGGTAGCTTGGAATGATTCCCAATCCGAGGGTCGGCCCAAGTTCGATAAAGCCATTCCGCTTGTAAAAGTCCCGCGCTGTGCGTGTACTTTCGAGCGTGACCTTGCGCGTGCCAAACGTCCGGGCCCTATTGAGTAGATCGTTTAGCATGGCTTGCCCAAACCCGCGGTGATGATATTCGGGAAGCACATAACAGAGATGGATTTCGCTAACGGTCGTCATGAGCGCTGTACCGGCAATTTCCCCTTCATCCATTGCGACAACGAAGTAATTATCGGGATTCTCGATCCAACGCCGGATATTCTCCGGCGTCTTGTTTGCGCACCAATGGGCAAGCAGCGCCTCATCGTGATCGTAATCCGGCCCACAAATTTCGCGGATGGAGCGAACGAGCAGGGCGGCAATGACCTGGGCATCCGCCGGCAAGGCGCGCCGAATAGTTGCCGACAACGGTTACGTTCCCTTTTCGAGTTTGCGCACCCGGCGTTCGATGCCGAACATGAACAGAAAGATTCCGAGCCAAATCACAGCCGAAATAATTCCGACGACGTAAAGCACATGGTGTTGAAGAAAGTCCATATTCGAATATTATAGTTGTTCCGCCCGCTTATCCTGCACGCGTAGTATGCGAGTGTAAAGATCCTTCATCCAAAGAAAGACGAGAAAAAATAGAAATGTGGAAATCCAGAACATTGTTTCCAGCGATGGTGCAGTGTAACTTTTCCCGGAAAGATTGAGGAGCGGAGCCGGGCTACCTCCGCCTCCCGGATGCAAGCTTTGCGTGATGCGTGGCACGACGAACATGAGAAACGGCACGCTCACGAAGGCGATAATATTATACACCGCCGCGATGCGCGCTTTCTTATCCTCGCTTTCTTCGAGGAGCGAGCGGAGCATAAAATAGGCCGCGTAAATCAGGAGAAGGATGAAGATGGAAGTCTCTCGCGGATCCCAGTTCCAAAAGGTGCCCCAACTAAACCGCGCCCAGATGCTGCCGGTGATCGTTGCAAGCGCGGTGAACAAAAATCCACCAGCAGACGCCGCACGGGCGCGGCGATCGTAATCGTAGTTCTTTTTGACGAGATAAAGGATTGAATATACGGTTCCAATAAGAAAGGCCAGGAATGCCACCATCGACATCGGAACATGGAAGAGCATGTTGCGGCCCAATTCGCCCAAGCCCTGAATCATAGGGAATGTCATGATGGGGTTCACACGAACAAGTTCCACAAGGTTGAAGACTTTCGCCGAAGGCTGGTATTCCACTAACATTACGGCTTCGTCACCAGACTTTACGGATTGGAAGGGCGCAGATGATGTCAGAGGAACCATGACTTCACCTGAATCTCCTAGAAAATCTCTAAACAGCATGCGGGAAGAAGCCGAGGAGACTAGCGTGGCCTTCACCGGCGTAACATCCTGCACGCCGTTCATTTTGAGCATCACCGCATCGCCGAAACTACCGCCGATCGGTGTTTCGAACGATAGATAGACCTGCACCGCGAATGCAATCGCGAGGCACCAGAGAAAAATATTCGAGCGAAAGATCCTCATCTATAAAAATCTCATAAATCCCGGTTCAGCCTAATCTCTCCAGATAATATCAAAAAGAACGTAGCTAACGAGAACCATCGCTATATCGAACGAAAAAAGTATCAAAAGGTCTCCGCGCGCATTTGTGAATGCGTTCGTCGATACGAGTGCGATACGCGTGGCGTCCGTCGTCGCAATAACGAGTGGCATGAGCACGGGCAGCGCGAGGATCGGCAGGAGCGCGCCCTTCTGCGCTGCGCGGCTAATGAGGGCGGAAAGAATCGTCGATACGGCGGCAATGCCAATGGCGCCAAGCCCAAGCTGCAATGCGAATGCGCCCCAATCCTGAATGTGAAAATCGCGCGTGAAAAAGAACTGGAAAAAGAGCACGGCCGATGTTGCGAGCGCAAGCATCAGCACGATATTATAAACGAGCTTTCCGAGGAAGACGCTTTCGCCATCGGCATAAAGGCGCAACAGGAGTGCGGTCCCTCGTTCTTCCTCGGAAACAAAAGAGCGCGCAAGGCCGGTCATTGCGCCAAAAAAAAGAGCGATCCATAGAAGGGCGCTGAGGATCCCGGGACGAAGCTGCTCGCCGGGTGTCGAATACAGTATTACCGCGACGGTGATGAGCAGGAACATTATCACTGCGCTCACTCCGTAGCGAGTGCGGAACTCGACACGCAAGTCTTTACGGAGAACGCCTTGCCAGGATGCCATTATTTCACGCCTAAAGCGCGGAACGCTTCCGGGAGTTTCCGGAGGATGTCGGTCGCGCTCATTCCGTGCGTGGTCATTTCTTTCGCGGCAAAGTCCCCGGCAAGGCCGCAAAGATATGTGGCCGCAATGGCCGAGGTCGATGGGGAGTTGGGACTCTGAGCCAGCATCGTCGCGGTCATTCCTGCAAGCACGTCACCGGTTCCCGCAGTGCCCATTCCAGGCCCGCCGGTGGAATTAATATAGGCGGTGCCATCGCTTCCGACGACCACCTCCCGAGGGCCTTTGGCGATTACGGTGACGTGATGCTCGGTGGCTATCATTCTCCCAAAGCCGGGGAGATCACGTTCCGCCTCTTCGCGCGACACGCCCAACAAGGCGGAAAGTTCGCCACTATTGGGCGTTAGGATCGCGGGAGCTTTTCGCGAATCGAGAATTTCGAGACGTCCCGCGATGGAGCGCAGCGCGCCGCCATCGATGACCATCGGCTTTTGCACTTCAGCAACAATTTTTCGAACGAAGGCCGCGGTTTCCTCGAACGGCTTGTAGCCACATCCAATCAGAATCACATCGCTGGCTTCGAGTTCATGCTGAATATCAGTCCAGGCGTCGAGAGTGGGGCTGCCATCGGCTTGTTCCGCAAGGCCAACCGTCAGGAGTTCTGGCATCGTCTGGGCGACGATCGCTCGCTCCGAATCTGGGACCGCCACGGTTACCCATCCCGCGCCGGATTTCAGCGCCGCAGTTGCGGCCATGATGGCAGCGCCCGTCATCCCCCGCGAACCGCAGATGGCGAGAATCCTTCCCCTGGTGTATTTATTCGCATTGAATGGGAATGGTGGAACAAGTGGCGCAACATCGGCCTCGGTGATCGCATACGTTGCAGGTTCCGAACCGAATAACTCTTTTGGGTAGGGCGCGCCGAGCCGAGCTACCGATACCTCGCCAACATATTTTTGAGAGATGCCTTTATAAAATCCGATCTTTGGCGCGCCCATCGTAACCGTTCGATCCGCGCGAACGATGAGCGGGAGTTCCCTGCCAGTATCATGCACACCACCGTCGGAATCAAGGCCCGTCGGTAAGTCGACGGCCAGCACTCGCGAGCCATGCCATTCCTGCAATTGCTCGATCGCTCGAACGGCTTCCTGGATGGCTCCGCGAAGATTGCCGGTCGATCCGGTTCCCAAAAGTGCGTCAATCAGAATGTCCGGCGCTTCAATAAGTTCCAATGCGTCTTCGGCTTTTTCGATCGGATAAATTTCTTCGGGAACGAGAAGTTTCGCGAGAATATCGTATTGCGCCCGCGCATTGTGCGAAAGCCTTTCAGGCTCGCCAGCCAGTAGGACGGTGGGCTGGATCCCGCCTTCGACTAAAAGTCGGGCAATCGCAAATCCGTCACCACCATTATTGCCCGGACCCGCAAAGATGACCACTTCCGAATTCGGTCTGAGCCAATCGCGGATCGCCGCGATGGAACCGCGAGCAGCATTTTCCATCAACACTTGAGAAGGAATCCCGATTTCTTCGATCAGGTATTTGTCGAAGGCACGGGACCCGCTGGCGGTGAGAACCGGTTGCATGGAGGCTTATGGCAAATAAAACGCCTTCGTCAAATCCGTCAGAATCATGGGAAGGATTCCAAAAAGAATCATTCCGAGTGTAACCAGCGCGAGCGCCGCGCGGGCGCTGATGGTATCGGCGCGAACGGCCACGGCGCCGCTTGGGGAAATGGCAATCTCCGCGCCTTCCTCCAGATCGCGGAAGTACATCACGACGATCACGCGAATATAGAAATAGACGGAAATAACTGTGGCAATCATGCCGAGGACGGCATAGCCCGTCATGCCCGCGCGAATCGCCGCGGCGAAGACGTAATACTTCGCGAAGAACCCGCCGAAGGGAGGAATGCCGGTGAGCGAGAGCATCATAACCGCCATCACCAATGCAAGCATAGGCCGGCTTTTACCCAGTCCGGCGTAATCGCTAAGTTCCAGTCCGCGCCCCGTTTCTTTTTCGAGCATGGCGACGACACCGAACGCACCCATTTGCATAAGGAGATAAACGCTGAGATAAATCGTTACCGCCGTCGCGCCTTCACGATTCAAAGCCGCAACGCCCAGCAGCATATATCCCGCGTGCGCGATGCTCGAATAGGCGAGCATTCGCTTTACATTCGTTTGCGCAAGCGCGGTGATGTTGCCGTAAAACATAGAGAGCAATGCGAGAATGGCAATCACCGTCTGCATTTTGAGCATTGCCGTGCTGCTATAAGCAATTGGCCCCAGCGCAATATCGAAGATGAGGATTAACGCCGCGAAGCCGCCGGCTTTACCGGCCGTCGAGAAAAATCCCGCGACGACCGTCGGCGCGCCGTCATACACATCCGGCGCCCATTGATGGAACGGAAATGCCGCGACCTTGAAGGCAAACCCGACGAGCAGCATCCCCGCGCCCATCCAGAACATCGCGCTTGTAAGAATCACATTCGAGGTAAGCGGATTTTCGAGCGCCTTCGTGATCGCATCCAGATTCGTGCTACCGAAAGTTCCATAGAGTAACGCTATGCCATAAAGGAAGAAGCCGGTGGAGAACGCACCAAGCAAAAAATATTTGAGCGCCGCTTCGTTCGATTCACGACGCTTGCGGAAGAGGCCCGCCAGCACATAAAATGCGATGGACATCGTTTCCAGGCCGACGAAGGTCACGATAAGGTCGTTCCCAGATGCAAGCATGATCATGCCGCACGCCGAAAAAAGCGTGAGGCCAGCAAACTCGCCAACGAGGACGCCTTCATCGCGCAAGTATCGCTCGGCCAATAAGACGGCAATAATGACGGCCACAGAGAAGAGCATCGCGTAGTAATTCGCGAAGGCATCATTCAGGATCATGCCGTTAAATACGCGGCCGGTGTTGCCAAGATTGAGCGCCCCGGCCGCCGCCGCGGCAAGCGCGCCAAGGACGGTTAGAAACAGCGGAACGCGCGACGGAACTTTCTCGAACGCGTCCCACATCAGGACGACGAGTCCCGTTCCTGCCAACAGCAGCAGCGGCATGATTCCGAAAATATCGCGAGCGGTGATTTGAAGGGCCATTATTTTGAGTGAAATTCGAACCGGCGCACGGAATCGGTTGTGAATGCAAATTGATATTTCGACGCGCTTGGAAGCGTTGCGGAGGCTGCTGTGCTTTGCTTCCTCTGTATCAAATCATCCGACATCTTATACATCGTTCCCTCGCTCGTTTTGAGGAAATTCATTGGCTGAATGCCAATCCAAATCATAAAGAAGACGATGGGAATCACGGCAACGAGTTCCCGCCAGTTGAGGTCCAGAATCTTGTGCCCCTCATGGCTGGTATCAATCGCGTGTTCCGCGCCATGCGAGGCCACGGGGTGTGCGCCGGCTGGCAAGCCGAACACGAATCGCTGATACATCCATAGCAAATAGACAGCGGCGAGAATGACTCCGGTCGCGCTCCAAATCGCATACGCCCAGGTGTTGAATACCGGCGAATAATACGAGCCCATCATCGTGAGATATTCGCCGATGAAGCCATTCAGGCCCGGCAATCCGACGCTCGAAAATACGGCGATGCCGAAGAATACCGCGAAGAGCGGGACCACTTTTGCCAGCCCGCCATAATCTTTAATTTCTCGTGTGTGGCGCCGGTCGTACATCATGCCGAACATCATAAAGAGCATCCCGGTCGAGAGGCCATGATTGATCATTTGAATCACGGCGCCCTGCAAGCCTTCGCGCGTCATCGAAAAAATGCCAAGCACAATAAATCCCATGTGCGCCACGGACGAATACGCAATCAGTTTCTTCACATCCGTTTGCACCATCGAGACCAGCGCGCCATAGATAATGCCGATCACGCCTAAGACGGCGAAGAGCGTGGAAAAATCGAACGCGGCCTGCGGGAACATGCCGAGGCAGAACCGAATGAGTCCATACGATCCCATCTTGAGGAGTACTCCGGCCAGAATAACGGAACCGGCCGTTGGCGCCTCGGTGTGGGCATCCGGCAGCCAGGTGTGGAACGGGAAAATTGGAACTTTAATCGCGAAGCTGAGTGCGAACGCAAGGAAGAGATAATGCTGTGTGTTAATCGGAAGCTGGTGCGCGACGGCGAGGAGCTTCGTAATATCGGTCGTGAAATGGCCGGTAATATGCCCGGCCTGAATGCCCAGCCAGATAATGGCAACGAGCATGATGAGCGAGCCTGCCATCGTGTAAATGAAGAACTTGATTGCCGAATAAATCCGGCGCTTTCCGCCCCACACGCCGATAATGAAATACATCGGGATGAGAACCGCTTCCCAGAAAATGTAGAAAAGAAATAGATCGAGCGAGCAAAACACGCCGAGCATCGCGGTTTCGAGCACGATGAAGCAGCGCCATGAAGCCAGGAACGCTTTTCGTAGATCGAGTTCCACGTTCCGAAAAGCGTTACCACGGACAGGAACGTGGTAAGTAGCACGAGCAGCATCGAAATCCCGTCGATGCCAACGAAATACGTGAGTTGAATGCCCGGCAGAATCACCCAGGGCATTTGCTCCGTAAGCTGATAGCCCGCAGTGCCGGAACCAAATCCGGCATAGACCCAGAGCGAAATCGCGAAAGTGATGATGCTCGTAATGAGCGCGACCCATTTCGCGGCTTCGGCCTTGCGCACCGCTAAGGCGCCGAGAGCGCCGAGGAGGGGGAAGAAGATTAGAAGTGATAACATGTTAGATTAAAATATCACCAAATACCCCACCAGCACCAGCAGACCGACGACGATCATCACGGCGTAATTCTGCGCGATGCCGGTTTGAATTCTGCGAATCCAGCCGGAACCTATCTCGGCGGAGTGCGCCAGGCCGTTGATAAATCCGTCGATAATCCGCACATCGACGATCTTCCATAAAAAGCTATTGCTCACGTTATAGATTGGCTGCACAATCGCTGCGTCGTAAATCTCATCGACATAAAATTTATTATGAATGATCTGGTACGTTGCACCAAGCTTCGCTTCTTGAGCGGCGAGCGTGGTCTTGCGGCTGTAGATAGCGCATCGGCTACGAAGATTCCGAACAGTGCAATCGCAACAGAGACGGCCATGAGCGCCCATTCGAGCGACACGCTCTGCGCGGCGCCAGCCACAAGCGATATTTGCTCGCCATGCGATACCACAGGCTCCAGCCAGCTTTCGAACGCATTGCCCGCGCCGAAAATAGTTGGCATCGCGAGGAATCCGCCAACCGTCGATAGCGCTGCCAGCACGACAAGCGGCAGCCACATTTTCCAATCGACTTCGTGCGGCGGATGATGCTCCGCATCGAAGCGCGGCTTGCCATAGAACGTGAGGAAAACGGCGCGGAACATATAGAAGGCCGTCATAATGGCGGCAATGGCGCCGATAAGCCATAGCACCGTCGAGCCTCGGCTAAACGCCTGCCAAAGATTTCATCCTTTGAGAAAAATCCCGCGAACGGCGGAATGCCGGAGATGGCGAGCGTGGCAATGAAGAACGTCCAGAAGGTAATCGGCAGATATTTTTTCAGGCCGCCCATCTTTTGCATGTCCTGCTCGTGGTGCATTGCGTGGATGACCGCGCCGGAACCCAGGAATAGGCAGGCTTTGAAAAACGCGTGCGTCACCACGTGAAAAACTCCCGCCGTAAAAGCTCCCACGCCTAAGGCGAGGAACATATATCCTAACTGCGATACGGTGGAGTAAGCGAGAACTTTTTTAATATCGTTCTGGAAAATGCCGATCATCGCGGCGAAGATTGCGGTCACCGCGCCGATGGCCGCAACCACGGTCAACGTTGTTGGCGAAAGCGCGAAGAGGATATTCGATCGCGCGACGAGAAAAATTCCGCTCGTCACCATCGTCGCGGCATGGATGAGGGCGGAAACAGGCGTCGGGCCGGCCATAGCATCCGGTAACCAAACGTAAAGGGGAATCTGCGCGCTCTTGCCGGTGCAGCCTAAGAAAAGCATGAGCGTTATGATCGTGAGATATGGCGCGCCCACCGCCATCGTCGAAGCCAAACCTGCGGTCTTGACGCCATCGATGATGTTGCCGCCGGAGCCAAGAATATCGATATAATTCAGCGACTTGAAAAGCCACAACATAATTCCCATCGCCACCAGGAACCCGAAATCGCCGATGCGGTTAACGATGAACGCCTTCTTCGCGGCGTTATTATTTTTATCTTCATCGTACCAGAATCCGATGAGGAGGTAGCTGCACAGTCCCACGCCCTCCCATCCGAAAAACGTCCACAAATAATTATCGGCCATGACGAGCTGGAGCATCATGACGATAAAAAGATTGAGATACACAAAGAAGCGCCAGTAGCCGCGGTCGCCCTTCATATAACTGATGCTGTAAAGATGGATGAACGCGCCCACGCCCGTGATGACGAGCATGAAAACGATCGAAAGCTGATCGATGAGATACGCGATGTTCACCTGCACGCGCCCAACGTGAATCCAGTCGAGCATCGTGTAATGGATGGCTCGCTCCTCCGCCGGCCGCGACAGCATGTCGAAAAACAGCCCGGCAGTGATGAAGAAGCTGATGAACACCGCGATGGTCGCGATCCAGCCGGCGGTCTGGCCCCGAAAGCGTGAACCGAAAAGCGTGTTAATCACGAATGCCGCGAGCGGCACGAGAACGATGTAGGGGATGAGATTAGTCACGGATTACCACTTCAAAATATTTACTTTCGTGACATCGACAGTCTCCTTATTGCGGAAGAGCGCGATGATGATGGCGAGGCCCACCGCCGCTTCCGCTGCGGCGACGGTCATGACAAAGAAGACGAGAATCTGCCCGGTCTGGTCGCCCAAAAATTGCGAGAAGGCGATGAGCGTCAGGTTCACCGCGTTCAGCATCAGTTCCACCGACATGAAAATAACGATCGCGTTGCGCCGGAACAGCACGCCGCATGTGCCGATCACGAAAAGTATCGCCGAAACCGCGAGATAATGACTTAAGGGGGCCATAAATTAGGTTAGACGTTTCTTGGCAAGAATTATCGCTCCCACGGCCGCCGAAATAAGAATCAGCGAGGCCATTTCGAATGGGAACGAATATTCGGTATAAAGCGTGCGGCCCACGGACTGCGTGGTTCCCAGCATCGCCGCCATCGGGCTGATCGATTGCGGAAGATGCGCGGCGCTTGTGAATATCATACCCAAGATCATCGCAAGCACGCCAAGCGCTGCCAGGATGCCGACAATCGCCTTCCAGTTATTCGAAATCCGGATGTCCTCGCTCTCCAAATTCAGCAGCATGATGACGAATAGCACCAGCACCATGATTGCCCCGGCATACACCGCGACCTGAACGACCGCCAAGAATTGCGCCTGAAGCGTAAGATAAATTCCCGCCAAAAAGCAGAACGTGAGCACCAGCATCAGGGCGCTCACCACGGCCGATTTGCGCGTGATCGTAAGCAGCGCGCTGGCGATTGCGCCCGCGCTGAGAATGTAAAATGCAATACCGGAAAGTGCCATTCGGAAAACTTGCTTAAATCGAACATTACAAAATTACGAAATTGCGGAGCACCTTCCGCAAATGCCGCGAAAATCGCGTGCGCATTTTCTCGTCCAAATACCCAAGTTCCTCAAAATTCCAATTTTTTCAAACTCCTCTCCCTCCCCAGCCGGGAAGATAAAAACCATTCTCCTCTTCCAGCGGGCGGAGGTAAAAATCATCCTCCTTTCCCACAGTAGGGGAGATAAGAATCATGCTCCTCTCCCCAAGCGGGGGGGGGGGAGGCCGGATGAGGGGGCGTTTTGCCGGCACTCTAAAAAAAACGAGAAAACTACCTACGCCCTGCGCGCGCGTTTGTGCTTCATGAACTGCGCCATTTCCAGCTTGTTTTCGCCACTTTTAAAAACGTGGTAACTTTTGTAGCCACTTTTTTGTGGGTGCTTTGAAAAAATTGAGAAAAGTAGTTTGCAGTCTTTTCTATATGAACTCAGCCCCGAAAGGAACAAAGATTTATTGAATTTTTTCGCTATCCAAGCGTTTCTTTTCATATGAATGCCGTTACATTGGATTTCCGTGCTGGATGTGGTGATGCTGCTGGAACCAGATGAGCGGGACATGCTCGTGGACATTATACGATCCCGGCAGATTGAGTTCGAGCGCGAGCAGCTTATGCGCGATGTCAGAGAAGGTCTTGCGGAGTTCGAGCGCGGCGATGCACGGCCGGGGACTTCAGTGGAGATCATCTAGGAATTGCACGACGCCTTAGACCGCTGATGACGCTGGTTAAGACTTCTTCGTTCGAACGGGCATATAAGAAGTTCGTTAAGGGCAATCCTCTTTTGATGAAAAGAATTGACGAGGTATTACTGAAAATGGAGATAGATCCATAAGCGCCGTTTCTCGAGACGCACAAGTTAAGCGGAGGACTCGCAGGCACCTTCGCCTGTTCGTGCGGTTTCGATTGCAGGATTCTTTTCAAACCGCAGAAAGATAAAATCTCCGGCAAGGACGTTATTCTGCTGCTCTCCATTGGCAAGCACGACGCCGTGTACTGAGATTCGCCCGCGCTGAGGATGTAAAATGCAATACCGGAAAGTGCAATTCGGAAATTTTGCCCTGTACACCAATACAAAATTACTACAATTCACGAATCGCTTTAACGAATTGCACATTTCAAAACGCAGAAAACTACGGATTTCTGGACGAGGAGAAGTGGGCGAGGCCCAATCGGTGCGGTTACCGAAAATAAATCAGCAAATCGAGCGATGGCAGCGGAAGAATATCGCCATCGGGCTCGAACACGGTAACGAGCAAATTGAGCGACAGTCCGACGCTTTCGCCATACGTCATCTCATATCCTACTCCCAATCCGACTCGCGCCGGAGACGCGAGTTCCTGAGCCGTGTGCCCATAGTAATAATATCCCCCTCCGGCCAGCGCGTAAAGCCGATTCGTGGCTAACGAGAGATCGTATTGGATTTGGGCTCCGAAATCGTACATGCCGAGGGTCTGCGTCTTCCACACGCCGCCGGTGACCTGATAGGCGAGCGGCGTATAAGCAAAATGCTGCCGGAAGGTGAGCCCCATGCCCGAACACAGGCTTGCGCTCAAGCCAACGCCATACACATTCGTGGCAAAAAGGCCCACCGTGCCTGCCTGAGTGCCCGTGGTTGCGGTTTGCGCCATCATGGGCGATGCCGATATGAGCGACGCGAGCAGCATCGCGATAAACATTCTTTTAAGTATCACGGCCAAATTCTTGTAAGAGTCCGTGGGAACGGAATGGCTTCCCGGATATGCTCCAATCCGCAGACCCACATCACGAGCCTTTCAAGTCCCAGGCCAAAGCCGGCGTGCGGTACGCTCCCATAGCGGCGGAGATCGAGATACCACTCGAAAACGGATTGCGGAAGTTCGTGTTCTTCGAGCCGTTTGAGTAGAGCATCCAAATCGTCCTCACGCTGGGAACCGCCAATAATTTCGCCGAATTCGGGGAAAAGGACATCCATCGCTAGCGCCTTATCCGGCTCGTTTGGATCGCGCTTCATGTAAAAGGCTTTTACCGCCGCGGGATAATGATGCACGATAACGGGCTGGTCGTAAAGCGAAGTCAGCGCCACTTCATCGTAGGCACCGAAATCATCGCCATATTCGAATCGCTTGAATGTGGGCGGCAACTCTTCGCCGGAGGCAAGCTTCTCATCCCAATACTTATCGAGAATTTTTGCAGCATCGTCATAATGCATTCGCACGAAGGGTTTGAGAACTTTTTCGCAGCGCGCTCTGAGCGTTCCGGTTCCATCATCCAAAATCGCGAGTTCCGGTTCCCGCTCTTTCAACACCCGACCGATGACCTCGCGGACAAATTCCTCGGCGAGTTCCATATCGCCTTCTAAATCCATGAAAGCCACTTCGGGCTCGACCATCCAGAATTCGTTCAGGTGCCGCTTGGTCTTCGATCGCTCCGCGCGGAAAGTCGGGCCGAAAACATAGACTTTCCCGAAGGCCAAGGCGCCCACCTCGCCATAAAGCTGGCCGGATTGGGAAAGATAGGCCATACCCTCATCGAAATACTCGGTCTCGAAGAGTGTGCTGGTTCCCTCGGCGGCATTGGGCGTCAGGATCGGGGCGTCGAAGCATATAAATCCGCGTTTGTGAAAGAAATCCCGGATCGCAACGATCATCGTATCGCGCACGCGCATCGTCGCCCACGGCCGCGAGGAGCGCAGCCAAAGATGCCGGTGCTCCATCAGATATTCGACGCCATGCTCCTTCGGCGTGATGGGATATTCCTCGGCGCGCGAAATGATTTCGATCTTCGAAACGGAAAGCTCGTATCCGCCCGGCGCTTTTGGCGTGGCCTGAACGGTTCCGGTAACCGCGAGCGCGGATTCCTGCGAAAGCTCATCAAAGGCCGCGAACGTCTCCGGGCTAACCGCATTCTTCACTACGACGCACTGGCATACGCCGGTGCCATCGCGCACCAGTTCGAATTGAATCTTCCCGCTGGATCGCTTATTATAGAGCCATCCGCGCAGGGTGACCTCCTGGCCCACGTGCTGGCTTAGATCTTCGATATATTCTCGTTGTATCATCTTCGATAAATTGTGAGGAGACTGAAAACCGAATCAAGCAAATTTAGGTGTCCCCGGAATTGCTCCTGGAAAAATTAGCGTTCTTCTATTCTTGCTTTTCGATACTCACTGCCACTTACAAGACGCCGCCTTCGATACGGACCGCGAGGCCATGTTCGCCGCGTCGCGCGAAGCGGGTGTTTCGCATTTTATGGTTCCGGCAACGGATGCCGCGAGTTTGGACGCCACCGTTGAAATCGCGAACCGGCACGAGAATATCTATTGCGCGCTCGGGATTCATCCACACAGCGCGAGCGAGTGGAATTCCGACCTGCGCAAACGCATCCACGACCTGCACGTATCGAATGATAAAGTGCGGGCCGTGGGCGAAATCGGCCTCGATTATCACTATGATCTTTCGCCGAGGGATAGTCAACGGCGGGCATTCGAGGAACAAATTGAGCTGGCCCTCGAACTTCATAAACCAATTGTCATTCACACGCGGGAATCGGAAGAGGATGTTTTTCGGATTATAGAACAGCATTATTCTTCGCTTTTGCCGGAAGAGCATCCTGGCGGCCAGTTTCATTGTTTCTCGTTAGGTCACGAATTTTTGCAACGAGCACTCTCGCTGGGATTTCACATAAGTTACACAGGCAATATTACGTTCAAAAACAGCAATTTAGCAGCCGTGGTGGAGGATACGCCGCTTGACCGCATCCTCATCGAGACGGATTCGCCGTACCTCTCACCGGTTCCGCAGCGTGGCCGGCGAAACACCCCGGCGTTCCTTCCGTTCATTGCCCAAAAAGCCGCGGAGATAAAAAACCTGGATCGCTCGATCGTTATGCAACATACATTCGCCAATGCTCTGCGGCTGTTCCGGATCGCCGTCCCGCTGATACTCCTTTTTTGCGCACTCGGTTTTTCTGCGGCATCTGTCCATGCTCAGGTGCGGCAGCCGGCGGGAATCCAGCCGCCGGATTCCGTACTCACCGGCAACCGGCGCCAAGCGGAAGAACTCCGGAAAAAGCAGCAAGAAGAGCTGGCTCGCGAGGCCGAACAGCATCGGTTAGACAGCATCAAGGCTGAGCAGAATTCCCTGGAGGCAGCCCAGGCCAAAGCACGGGAGCAAGTTCGGCAGGATTCGATCCGCTCCGCGCGAGAGGCAGTCGCGGAGGAACAGCACGCCGCATTTCTTCTTACGCCGCAGCCCTGGAGGGCCATTGGCTTTGGAGCCAATGCGGGTGTTGGCAGCATGCACATGACACTTGACAAACCCTCGTTGACACCAACTTCGGTTTTCGCGTATGGCTTCCAGCTCAATACAGCGGTCACACGCCGGCTCGATATTTCAGCGAACTTCTCCCACTTCCAGATTGGTGATAGCTTTCCAAACGACTCCGTGTATAATTATGGTCTGGGTAGGAGTGCGGCCTTCACCTATACTTCAGACAAGTTCTACGCGCCGGAGACGCGGCTCGTCCGCAGTGAAACGTTGACTGCCTCGGTCGTCGGCGTGGATGTGCACTATGTCATCACTCGGCCCACCGCTGTGGTGGCATTCTACTTTGGCATCGGCTATCAGCATTTGATGATGGCGAGCAAGCAGCATTTCTTCCACATGGCTTCGGCTCTCACGCCGCTCGGAGGCAATAATGCGCCGGTCGATTCGCTCTACGAGCAGGATTGGAGCCGCAATGGACTCGACCTGCTCTTCGGCATGAAGCACGATTTCGAAGTGGGCAATGGCCTCACGCTGGAACCATTTATTGAGATTGCTGGAACCGGCGTCTTCAATGGCCCGACGCAAGACCCATCCTTCGTGTTCCAGCCCGATCAAACCGCTCTTATTACCGTCAACTTCCGTGCGGGAGTTACACTCTATTATGGCTGGTGGGGCGTTCCACGGCAGGAGTAGCGGTCCTCGATGCCTTGTTTCTAATTTCACGAGAAAATTTTGCCTGTTGGATTAATCTAACTTGGCCTGATAATTGTTGAGCGTTTGGTGCGGTGTCTCAATTTCTGACCGCTCGTTGGGCAGGAGCGTTAGAATTTGCACAAAATTCAGAAAATTTGAAATTTTGTTGTAACACGAGGTGGCCCGAGGCGTAAGAGTATTTGAAAGCAGAAGAGAAAGCTTCATAGCTTAAGAGTTACCGGCGGTCTAGGGACAACCGCCGGTTTTTTGAAGACACAACACAACTCAATCAGACCTCGGGTAACTCTCACCACCCGGGGTTTTTTTTAAGAGCCGACGTGTGAGCCGGAAACATCGCCCACGTTGCGGTGTTTAGCAGTGAAGTCGGAGCCTCGGACGCGACGATATAAAAGTTTTCCGGAGGATTAGGGACACCCTCCGGTTTTGAAGACACAACTCAATCACCCCCGGGTAACTCTCATCACCCGGGGTTTTTTTATTGTCTGAACCTTGATTTTGTGAGATTGAAAAGATTTTCAGGATGTTTGTATCGCGTCAGAGAAAATCTTAAGAATCATAATAATCTCATAAAATCAAGGTTCAGACAATGACCTTCGCCAATTCCATTCTCGATTTTATCGGCAATACGCCGCTGCTCAAACTTCAGCGCGTCGTGCCGAAGCACATCAAGAGCACGATCCTTGTCAAGCTCGAAGAGATGAATCCTGGCGGCTCGGTGAAGGATCGCATCGGCATTCGCATGATTGAGGATGCCGAAAAAAGCGGCAAGCTGAAACCGGGCGGCACGCTCGTCGAGCCGACGAGCGGCAATACCGGCATCGGCCTCATGCTCGCCGCTTCCCAAAAAGGTTACAAGTGCGTGTTTGTGATGACGGACAAAGCGTCCATCGAGCGCGTGCGCTATTTGAAAGCGATGGGCGCGGAGATCGTTATCGTTTCGAGTGCCGCGAAGGCGAGTTCACCCGATTATTATTATAATACCGCTCTTCGGCTTGCGCAGGAAATTCCTGGCGCGGTGATGCTGAATCAGTATGATAATCCGAAAAATCCCGAAGCACATTATACGACGACCGGTCCGGAAATCTGGCGCGATACCGAGGGCCAGATTACCCACTTCATCGCCGGCATGGGAACCGGCGGGACGATCAGCGGCAACGCGCGATTTTTGAAAGAAAAAAAACGGAATATCAAAGTTATCGGCGCCGATCCGGTCGGCTCCTCCATCAAAACTTTTTTCGAGACGGACCGGCTCGTCGAGGCACTGCCGTACCTGGTCGAAGGGGTAGGGCAGGAACGAATTCCGGCGAACCTTCAGCTAAAATATATTGATGAAGTGATGAACGTGCGCGATAAAGATAGTTTCCTCATGGCGCGGCGGCTGGCACGTGAAGAGGGAATTCTGTGCGGCGGATCTTCGGGTATGAATGTGTGGGCCGCGATCAAAGTTGCCGAATCGGCGCCGGAGAACAGCGTGATTGTCACGCTTATCTGTGATACAGGCGAGCGCTATTTAACGAAGCATCACTCCGACGAATGGTTGAAAGAGAAACGCCTGCTCGAAACCGACCGGCTTTCGATTGGCGTAATCGCCAATTTGAAATCAGCGCCAATGCAAAAGCTCGTGAGCATTTCGCCGCACGATTCGGTGCGCGAAGCGATTTCGCGGATGAATGACTCCGGAATATCGCAAGTGCCGGTGATCGACTCCGAAGGCAAATCCGTCGGCGCGGTGCGCGAATCGCGATTGATGTCCAAAGCGCTCGAAGACCGCGATGTGCTCGAACAGCCGATCATCGACCACATGGAAGCATCCTTTCCCGTCGTCGATGAATCGGAGGGAACGAAATCGGTCGTCGCGCTCCTCAAGCACTCGCCCGCCGTGCTCATCGAAGAATTCGGCCGCGTGAAAGGCATCGTCACGCGGCATGATGTGCTGGAGTATTTGTGATTACTGCGTGTGGTTCGCAAACTCCGTTTGCGAACGCGGGGTCTGGCAAACCGAGTTTGCCCCCTACACGCCTGGGGGATCTCAGGCACTTAAATTTACCTCCCGCGGCGGGCACTTTCGCCCGCCCGCGCCCGTGCTTTTGAGCAGCTCGTTGTGCTACTACTATGAGCACCACTAGGTATTAATTGAGTAGTACAACTTTGTAACTTCTGAGATTGAGAAGTGTTTTAATGATTGAATTCCTTTTTAACCAAGCGTAATACATTTAATCATGAAACAAAACCTCGTAGTTATCACTGCGGTTTTTTTCATTGCTTCTTGTACTTCTCTGAATGCGAAGGCTCAGTGGCTACAGATGAATCCATATGGCGAAAGCTATTCGGCTGTTTGTCTCTTAGCGAGCGGCTCGAATCTCTTCGCCGGGTCTGAAGGTGGAGTATCCATTTCAAGGGATAGTGGTAAAACCTGGGTTGAAATCAATGCCGGTTTAACGAGCGGAAATATCTTTTCGCTTTTCGAAACGGACGGCAATCTCTTTGCAGGAGCTGCCGGCGGTGGTGTTTTCCGGTCGACGAATAATGGCACAACATGGACGACAGCTAGCAATGGCTTGAGAAACTTGTATATGTGGGGATTCGCTGGGAATTCTACGAATCTATATGCCGGGTCTCAGGGCGGTGGTGTTTTTCGATTGACCGACAACGGTGCAACCTGGAAACCGGTTAATAATGGATTGACTACCGACTCTATTCAATCGCTCCTGATGGTTGGAACAATTCTCTTTGCCGGTACACCTAATAATGGCGTTTTCCTCTCCATGGATAGCGGCGCAACCTGGAAAGCAGCGAATACCGGCTTCACCGACACGCTCGTTTATGCGCTTGCCGCCAGCGGCGGGAATATCTTTGCCGGAACTGCTGACAGCGGCGTTTATCGTTCGACAGACAATGGTATAAGCTGGACAAAAGAAGATACGGGATTGGCAAGCCTCTCCGTCGTTGCCCTTGCGGTGATTGGCGCCGATATTTTTGCGGGAACTTACGGCGGTGGCGTTTATCTCTCTACTAACAATGGCACAAGCTGGGCAGAGGTAAATACCGGCATGGCGATCAGCAAGAATATTAACGTTCTTTACATTAACGCCCTTGCTGTGGGTGGTACGAATCTTTTTGCAGGGACGTATGATGGAGCAGGTGTTTTTCTCTCGACCGACAGCGGCAAAGACTGGGTGGCCCCAATGACAGGCCCACCCCCATACTCCCATATTTCCGCTTTCGCCGTGAGCGGTTCGAATCTTTTTGCAGGAACCGACTATTATGTTACCCCGGGTTTAATCAACACCCTTTTTCGCACGACCGATAATGGCAGTAGCTGGATGCAAGCTGGAAATGGTTTGCCGGTCCATCTTACTTTAGTCGATCCGCCAGGAGCCCTCGCGGTCTTCGATTCGAACTCCTCATCTCCGATGCTCTTCGCGGGCACAAACGATAACGGTATTTTTCGTTCCTCTGACAATGGCGCAATTTGGGACGCGGTCGATTCTGGCTTGTCCCTCGGTTCCATGTATGGCACGATTGCCATTGAAGCAATTGCTGTGAGCGGGAGAACTCTCTTGGCGGGAACATTCGGCGGCGGAGTATATCGCTCAACGGATAGCGGAACAAGCTGGGAGGCTGCAAATAACGGGTTCTCCCACATCGATACGATGATTCTTTCCTTCGCAGTGAACGGAACAAATATCTTTGCCGGAACCTACAACGGGAACGTTTATTTATCGACCAACGATGGCACAAGCTGGACAAGTGTTGGGTCTGTGAATGGGGAGTTGTGGACGATGCTCACAATTGGCACAAAGATTTTTGCGGGAGGTACCAGGAGCGGTGTTGCTCTCACGACAAACAATGGTTTAGTATGGACCACCTTGAGTAACGGTATGACGCATGCCACAAATGATCTCGCATCGAGCGGAAGTAATTTATTTGCGGCAACCGACGAAGGGGTTTATCTTTCGACGGATTATGGCACAAGTTGGGATCAGGTTGATACCGGATTGACCACTACTAATATTTATAGGCTTGCCGTAGTTGGCTCGAATCTTTTTGCTGGAACGGACAATGGTGTCTGGCGCCGCCCTCTCTCCGATTTTGGCATTAGTTCCGTTGCCATGCAAAGCGCCAGCACTCAAGATATTCGCAGCTACCCCAACCCCTTCTCCCAATCCACCCGCATCACCTTCACCACCGATGCTGCCGGCTATGCGGATGTGCGCGTCGTGAATTTGCTGGGAACGGAAGTGGCGCATCTTTTCTCCGGCACGCTCGGCGCGGGCGAGCATAGCTTGGACTGGGTTCCCACTGGCCTTCCTGATGGCGCGTATGAGTGCATTCTGCGCGCGAACGCGCGAGTGGAAACGCTGCCGGTGCTGCTCGAGCGATAGCCTCTGTCACTTTTGAGCTCTTATTTTGTTTAAGTGTCCCGAATGGAAAATACGATTCAGGATTTAGAAAGCGCGCGCACCGTTGCCATCGAACTAGGCCTCTTGCCAGAGGAGTTCGACCGAATTCATTCCATCCTCGGCGGCCGAATTCCCACCTACACGGAGCTTGGGATTTTTTCCGTGATGTGGAGCGAGCATTGCTCGTATAAGAATAGCATCGCGGTGATTAAAACGCTGCCCCGCAAGGGCGGCCGGCTGCTCGTCGAAGCGGGCGAGGAAAACGCGGGTCTGGTCGATATTGGCGATGGGCTGGCGGTCGCGTTCAAGATCGAGTCCCACAATCATCCCTCGGCGGTTGAACCGTATCAGGGTGCGGCGACGGGTGTGGGCGGAATTCTGCGCGATATTTTTACGATGGGCGCGCGGCCCATCGCGGCACTCAATTCCCTCAGATTTGGGGAGCTGACCGGTGGTCGGGCTGGAAGCGCCGACCTACGCGATACGGAAAGAACAAAATTTCTTGTGCGCGGTATCGTGCATGGCATCGGCGATTATGGGAACTCGTTTGGTGTGCCGACCGTGGGTGGGGAAGTGTATTTCGACGAGTGTTATCAGGGCAATCCATTGGTGAATGCGATGGCGGTTGGCATCGTGGAGCATGGCAAGACGGTGAGCGCGAGCGCGGAGGGCATTGGCAATCTTGTGATGATTGTCGGTTCCCAAACGGGCCGCGATGGCATTCATGGCGCGAGTTTGCTCGCCAGCGCGGTGTTTAGCGAAGCAGCGGAATCTTTGCGGCCCACGGTGCAAGTCGGCGATCCTTTCGCAGAAAAGTTATTGCTCGAAGCCACGCTCGAAGCGATCGAGGCCGGGCCTGGTCGTTGGAATGCAGGACATGGGCGCGGCGGGAATAAGCTGCTGCACTTCGGAAATGAGCGCGAAAGCGGGAACCGGGATGGCAATCGACTTGGGTAAAGTTCCGCTCCGCGAAACGAGCATGACGGCCTTCG
Organism: uncultured Bacteroidota bacterium; assembly: GCA_963702215.1. Classification (GTDB taxonomy): domain Bacteria; phylum Bacteroidota; class Ignavibacteria; order Palsa-1295; family Palsa-1295; genus PALSA-1295. The sequence continues at coordinate 1,315,473 of OY969726.1, read as the reverse complement.
AAATTATGCTTTCGGAATCGCAGGAGCGGATGCTCGTCGTTGTAAAACCGAACGATGTGGAAGCAATTCAATCTATCTTCACGAAATGGGATTTGCAGGCGGAGATTATCGGAATCGTAACCGATACCGGCCGAGTCGTAATCGACTATCATGGCGAGCGGGTAGCGAATATTCCCGCCAACGCGCTGGCATTGGGCGGGGATATGACGCCGGTCTATCATCGCGAGGCGCGGGAACCGAAATATTTGAAGGAAGTACAGTCTTACGACATTTCAAAATTACCCGATGTGGAAGATGCCGGCGCAATGCTTCGGGAGCTTCTCGGTTCGCCGAATATCGCTTCGAAGCGATGGATTTACGAGCAATACGATTCGATGGTGCGGACGAATTCGCTCTATCTCACTGGCGGCGACGCAGCGGTTGTAAGAATCAAAGGAACCACGAAAGGGCTTGCCATGAAGACGGATTGCAATGCCCGATACGTTTATCTCGATCCTTACCACGGGGCGATGATTGCTGTCGCCGAAGCTGCGCGGAATATCGCCTGCACTGGCGCAACGCCGCTCGGCGTCACAAATTGCCTGAATTTCGGGAATCCCTACGATCCGGAAGTCTATTATCAATTCAAAGAAGCCGTTCGCGGGATGGGCGATGCCTGCAAGGCGTTTGGCACACCAGTCACCGGTGGGAACGTTAGCTTTTACAACGAAAGCCCGGGTGGCGCGATTTATCCCACTCCGACGATCGGCATGATTGGCTTGATTGAGGACATCACAAAAGTAGTCTCCTGCGATTTCAAGCGGGAGGGAGATACGATTCTTTTTCTCACGAGTGGCCATGAAGCAAACGAGTTCGATGGCTTAGGGGGAAGTGAATATTTGTTCTGCCGCACTGGTCTCGTGACAGGAAAGGTACCGGCCTGCCACATCGAGAAAGAAGCGCCGCTTGTCCGGGCCCTGATCGAACTTGCAGATGGCTCCCTGCTCCACTCCGCCCATGACGTCAGTGAAGGTGGATTTGCCGTGGCACTCGCGGAATGCTGTTTCGCCCAATCTACTCTTCAGCCGATCGGAGCAATCGTGGATACATTATACCATTTTTCGGATGCGGCCCTGTTTGGCGAGCGGCAAACGCACGTCATCCTTTCTGCCAACCTGAACGATGTTGCCGCAATCCAGTCAATTGCGGCGTCACATGGGCTTGTCGCGCCCGTCGTTGGCCAGGTTGGTGGCACGAGGGTTAAAATTGGCGAAGTGATCGACGAGTCGGTATCGGAATTATACGCCATTTATTCCGGCGCATTGCCTGCTGCGCTCGATGAAATTGTAGAAGCGGCATGACTCACGTTCATCACCGTGCTTTTAGTGCGTGAACTGGTGTGGGTGGCCGCGGCTCTTTTTTAAGGCTTGTGAGCGAAATCCCATCGGCCATCATGAAGAGAATTCCGAATAGCGACGTGAGCAAATAATTTGAGGCATGGGTGAGCGTGGCGAATGCTACCGCCAATGCCGGAGGAACGCCAAACATAACGGCCAATGCTTGGCTGACCAGAAAATGGTAAGTTCCCGTCCCGCCCGGTGATGGAAGAATGAAAGCGATGCCGGACATGGATTGGAGAAGAAAGCATCCAATAATTCCCACATTCACGAGTCCCGTGCCACGAAATGCCTGAATCGAAACATACATTGAAGCGGTGTAGAGCGCGGAAATACCAAACGTTCCGATGATGGCAGGCCATGCGGAGCCCTCGCGCACTTCGCGCAACCCTGCTTCGAGATAGGCGGCGCCCCGTTCAACCGCGCCGCGCCAGCGGTGCGGCAAATGGCTCGCGAGCCATTCCAAGACGCGGCGCGCTTTGCGCTCGCTAAAGAGCAAGAGCACGCCGAATCCGCACAGCACTCCGGACAATGCGGCGATTGGGAACCAGAGAAGATCGAGTGCCGGGAATTCCTGCGTCAGCCGCCCACGAAATGCGATGATGGTAACCGCCAGGAGCGCGGTGAGGCCGATGTAGTCTGCGAGCCGCTCGATCAGCATCACTGCAACGGAAGATGAGATTGGAATCGCCTCGCGTTTCGAAAATAATACGGGGCGAACAATGTCGCCGCCGCGTGGAATGAAATTATTCGTTGCGTATCCGGCGATGAGCGCGCGAAACGAGGAACGTAATTTGGTATGCGGAGCGATCGGGCGAAGAAACATTTTGTATCGCCAGGCGCGAACGAGATGCGAAAGGAACATCACCGCCGTTCCCGCCACGACGATGAATAAATTCGCGCCCTCGATTTCACCCTCCAGCCGATGAAGATGCTGCCGGTGAAATGCGAGATATAGCGCGCCGCCGCCGATCACGATTGCGAGCGCGTATCGAAAAGCCGGGTGCTTGAACATAGATTATCGTTCCACTCCCAGTTCCCCAAGCTCGACGAGCGGCTCGTGCAGCGCCTTCGCAAGTTCCTCCGGCGAGCGGTCCTCGGAGGCGCGAAGCACTTCCCGGAAATTCTTGAATGAAATGCCCTCGCCCGCAACAAAGATGAGGCCGAGGATGGTCGTGAGAAGGTCGAAGGCCGCGTGTGTGACGGTCGCGTAGGCAATCGCCGATGCGAGCGGCACACTGAAAATCCGAAAGAGCGCCTGGCTGATAAAATAATGGTATGATCCAACGCCGCCCGGAGTGGGAACCAGAAATGCAATGCCGGAAACAACACGCAAAAAGAAGGCTCCAATAATTCCGACAGCAACAATCGAACGGTCCGGAAACGCAAACAGCCAGGCATACATGCTGAGCACGTAAAACAACCAAATGCCCGCCGTGCCGATGACAACCGGCAGCGCGCCGGAGGCGCGCACGCCACGCAGCCCGCTTGCAAATTCCGATGCGGCGCGATAAACCGGCTTCTTTATTTTCTCAGGCCACTTCGCGGCAAGGCGGTGCAATCCACGCTCCGTCTTACCTGCGCTAAAAATCATGATAATGACGAGGGCAAGTATGGTGAAGAGCCCGGCAACGATCCAGGTCATCGAACCCGAAATGGTTGGGAACCCATGTGCGATCTCCCTCGGAAATATTATCAGCACAACCATAATTACGGCAATATTCGAAATCAGATCGACCACTCGTTCGATCAGGATCGTAGCGATCGTCCCGCTCATAAACAATTTTTCGTGCTTCGCGAAAATATAGGGACGAATAAGTTCGCCGGAGCGCGGAATCACATTGTTCATCGCATAAGCGCCAAGAATAGCTCGAAATCCGACGATCGTGCTCGTCTTCCGTTTCATGGGCCGGCAAATGACCGTCCATCGCCAGGCGCGGCAGAGGTGCGAGGTGAACAGCAATCCAACGCCGGCAAAAATGAGGAGCAAGTTCGTTTTTTCCAGCTCATGCCAGAGCGCAGTGAAATCGACGCCGCGAAAAGCCAGATACAGCGCGCCCGCACTGATGGCCGCTGTGATCGCAAAACGTATGGCAGGGTGCTTCATCATCTCATCCATATTGCCAACGGCGTGCCTAAAGATTCCGGCGCGGCGCCCCTTCTTCCGTATTTTTGTAGTAATGGCATTGCGCAAAGAGACATTCGAGACCAGTTCGGGCATTCCTGTTGACCGGGTGTATCCCACTTCGGAACAACCACCTCCTGAACCCCTCCTCCTTAAGGAAGGGGAAAATAAGCCAGGAGTATTTCCATTTACGCGCGGAATTTACGCGGAAATGTACCGTGCCCGGCTGTGGACGATGCGCCAGTACGCGGGTTTTGGCAGCGCTCGCGCTTCGAACGAGCGGTATAAATATTTGCTCGCTTCCGGTTCGACCGGGCTTTCGGTTGCCTTCGATCTTCCGACGCAGATCGGCTACGATTCGGATCATCCGATGGCCGCGGGCGAGGTGGGCCGTGTGGGTGTAGCAATCGACTCCCTCGAAGATTTCGATGTGCTCCTCGATGGCATCGAACTCGCGAAGATTTCGACTTCGATGACGATCAATGCCACAGCCGCAATCTTGCTTGCCTTGTATGTCGCCAAGGCAAAGAAGCAACGCGCGAATCTCCGATCTCTATCCGGAACCGTGCAGAATGACATTTTGAAAGAATATGCGGCGCGCGGAACTTACATTTATCCTCCAGCGCCTTCCATGCGAATCGTGACCGATATTTTCCGCTGGTGCGCCGATGAACTGCCTTCCTGGAATACGATTTCTATATCCGGCTACCATATTCGCGAAGCTGGCGCGACGGCGGTCGAGGAAATTGCACTCACGCTTTCGAATGGCATCGCATACGTGCAGGCTGCGCTGGATGCCGGGCTGGATGTCGATCGGTTTGCGCCGCGGCTCTCTTTCTTTTTTAATTCCCATTCGAATTTTTTCGAAGAGATAGCGAAGTTCCGCGCGGCACGTACGATGTGGGCATCTATCATGCGAGATCGGTTCCATGCAAAAAATCCGGAGTCGATGAAGCTGCGGTTTCATTCCCAAACCGCGGGTTCCACGCTGACGGCCCAGCAGATCGAAAATAATATTGTGCGCACTACCGTCGAGGCCATGGCGGCGATCTTAGGCGGTACGCAATCCCTCCACACCAACGGCAAGGATGAAGCCCTGGCCCTGCCCACCGAAGAAGCGGCACGCACCGCGCTTCGCACGCAGCAAATCCTTGCGTATGAATCCGGCATTGGGGACACGGTCGATCCGATGGCGGGAAGCTATTTTGTCGAATACCTGACTTCTGAGCTTATGCGCCGCGGGGAGGCATTGATTCAGGAAATCGACTCGTTGGGCGGCGCGATTCGCGCCATCGAAGCCGGCTTCTACCAGGATCGAATCGCGCAAAGTGCGTATGATTTTCAGAAGAAGGTTGAGACAAAAGAAGAAATTGTCGTTGGCGTGAACGAGCTTGTAACGGAAGAAACGCAAGTTCCAGAAACGCTCCGACTCGATCCACAATTAGAGGAGGAACAGATTGCGCGCGTCCGTGAGCTTCGCGCACGTCGGGACCAAACGCGGACAAACGCTTCGATTGCGGCAATCGAAAGTGCTGCCCGGGAGGGCGGGAATCTAATGCCGCACATTATTCATGCCGTCGAATCCTATGCGACGCTCGGCGAAATTTCGGATGCGATGCGGCGGGTGTTTGGGGAATTTCGAGCGTAGGCGTCTAGAAGGAAGCTCCGGCCTCCCTCACCCAGATGCAAGTATGAGCCTGCATCTACACCGATTCAGAAAGGGTTCGAAAAACTCGTCCTCGTGACAAAGCTGCTGTCGGTAAGGCAATCGAGAAAGGCGACGAGGTCCTCCATCTGCTGCATCGAAAAGTGGAGTGGATGGATGAGCGTATCCTGCGTCGGATTATGCATTCCACCTTTGTTATATCCTTCCAGAACCTGTAGCAAAGTATTGAAACGGCCATCGTGCAAATAAGGAGCGGTGAGTGCAACGTTGCGTAGCGAGGGCGTTTTGAAAGCGTCCATTTCAGTTGCGTTCCCCGTGATATATCCCCGACCGGCATCGGCATATTGAAAATCGAGGCCCGTGGAATGGTAACCATTATCGGTGAAATTATATCCGCTGTGGCAGCGCGAGCAATTCGCGGAGCCATCGAAGAGAGCGAGTCCGCGTTTGGCGGCGTCCGAAATAGCGCCGGTGTCGCCTTGCGCAAAACGATCGTACGCGCTCCAGCCGCTTGTGAGTGTTCGCTCGAACGAAGCAATCGCCTGTGAGATGCGCGTCATCGTAATGGACGTATCTCCGAAGGAGCGTTCGAAGAGTCCGGGCCAGAGGCCGTCGTTCGAAAGTGTTCCGGCTATCCGTACGCTATCGTCATCCATTTCCACGGAATTATAAAGCGGCACCAGCACCTGCGCTTCAAGCGAATTTGCGCGGCCATCCCAGAAGAAGGCGGTATCCCAGGCAAGATTGATGAGCGCGGGCGCATTTCGTTCCCCATGCTGGCCGCCAACGCCAAAGCTCCAGTGGTTTCCCGGATCGCAAAACCATGCGGAAGGTGAGTGACAACTCGAGCAGGAATGCTTTCCATCGCTGCTCAGCTCGGTCGAGTAAAACAGGTAGCGGCCAAGTTCTACTTTTGCCGGCGTGATGGCATTATCCGCTGGTATCATGGGATTTGGGAATCCCGGCGGAATTACAAGCGGACTGGCATCACCAGGCGGCTCTGGAGCGGTACTCGAATTTTGCTGACACGACGAAACGAGTATCCCTGCGCAGATCGCAAGGATACTCGAAAGAATACTATTTCGGAAGTGAGCCACGCCTCGCGAAAACGGGCAAGCGTAAACTTCCGTTTGCGGTTATTGCGCCGTAATTGTTCCGAAGATGCCATCGGCGCCGGCATTAGGTCCGGCGGTAAAGTATAGAGTTCCGTTGTAGACAACCAGGGCCCATAGGCCGGGAATCGATATGGCGGAGCCGTCCGATTTTGTTAACGTTCCCACGAACGCACCGGTAGAGCGATTGTACGCATGAATCGTCCCATCGCCGAAATTGCCGACGAGAAGATCGCCGCTGAAGGCGCCGAAGCTCGATGGTGCTATTGCCACGCCCCACGGCTGGTCGAGCGAGTCGTTCGTGATGAGCGTTTTCTCGAAGGTGAGATTTCCGCCGGCCAGACCGTACACATTTACATAGCCCCCAAAACCCGCACCGATCGCGACGAACGTGCCGGCCGGTTTGGCTTCTGTTACATATAATTGCGTATCAAGTTCCACCGCATTGAACGGAACGTATCCTTGGCCAGAGTGCAGTCCGTCGCTAAATTGAGCACGATTGTAACTTCGATCGAATTGATCGACGGAACCATTTTTAATATTCGGTGCATACAGATATCCTCCCAGGGTATCTTCCGCCAATCCTGTAAAGCTCGAACTCGAAGAGCGGTCCACGACGATGTAAGTGCTATCTCCGCTCGCGACCGCCGCGATGGTCCCATTGAGCTGGGAGGTGAGCCACGTCGCGTCTATTCCCGCCGAGGGAACGAGGAAAGCGCTCGTTGCAGTATTCTGAACGAGGCCGGTTGGGGTTCCCATCGTCTGCCCGGGGCCATACACGGAATAGACGGTTGACTTCGGAACGCCGAGTGCATCGTAAATAGTGACCGTTCCGCTGGCTCGGTTCGCGACCCAGGGGAACCCATAGGTTGAATTGAAGGCCAGCCCCCACGAATCCTTTAAATTTGCATCGACGTTGGCGGCGGTAAATCCTCCAACCGTCGGCGCATCCGCCGCGAGCGCGGTCACGGTGAAGTGCGGCGGCGCAACCACGGGTGGTGGTGTCGTCGAATTATGGCATCCCGCGGCGAGGAGTGCAAATGTTCCCAGAGGAAAAAGATATTTACGAATCATAAAGTCTTAGATTGAGTGTTACCCTGATAATCGGGTTTGTCAAAGAAAAGCAATTTCAATGCCTAAGGTGCCCTTACCTGAAAAATTCTTCGTCTATTGTGCCCGTTCCCGCAAGAATTCTTCAATTCCGCGAACGTGTGCTGCAGCCAAAGTATCCAGGAATTTTGGATCGCGCAGTTTCGCTTCCTGATCGGGGAACATCATGTACAGCGATTCGGTGAGCGCGCATGGCATCCACGTTGGGCGGCAAATAGCCAGGCTTTTTTGGAAGGAGCCCAAATTCGTAATGCCGGTCACTTCCGAAATGCTATGATCGAGATCGGCGGCGAACGTGGCGGAAAATGGCTGGAAATAATATGTTGCCGTGCCGTAATTGAGAAAGGGATCGGTCCCATCCGGGAAGGCATTTTCATGCGTGCTCACCATGAGATCGGCATTCTCTTGCACCGCGAGTGCCGAACGCGCATCCAGCTCTTCCACCTGATCGTAGTCGCTCACCAAACCTTCGAGCGTCGTGTGAGTCATGAGCACGATTGCTCCCTTCGCGGTGAGTTGGTCGCGAATTCGCAGAGCAACACTGAGATTGGCTTCGCGCTCCGTAAGGCCAGTGGGGCCGATTGCGCCGCCCGGCGGATGACCCGGATCGATCATGATGCGAATGCCTTTGAGCGGATTATCGGGATCGATTTTTGGCGGTCGCCGAACGCGGAGATCGAGTGCGCCGCCGGCGGTATAAAACGCTTTATATCCCCAAACGGGCTTCGTTAATTGTATTGTAAAATAAGCCCCTTCCGCAGTCGAGTCATAGCCAATTCCTTCGAACGAGCGAATCCAGTTCCGGCCCAGCAGGGAATCTCGAAGGCCACGATTTGCCATAAATTTGAAGGCGAATCCCCATTCCACTCGTGGTGATTTGAAAGGCGTTGTACGCGGTTGGAAAAATTAGATCGACATATCCTGGCTCAGGAACAATTTCACCACGGGTCGGGCTGGAAGCGCGACCTACGCGATCCGGTGAGAAATTCGTGTCATCGACCCATGCGTACGTTTCTTTATCGAGCGCGACTTTATAATAGTTACCATTTTGCTCCACAACATCGAGCCGTGCCCCGCGCGGAAAAAACCATTCGCGATTTCCATCGGGAGTAAGCGCGCCGGGGGCGACATCGTTGCCAGTTTGAAGCGTATCACTGCGTTTGACGATCTCCGTTAGCAAAGCCGACTTAAATTCCTTACGAACGATTTCCGCTTTATGCTCGGCCGGAACTTCCGCAGTTCTTGCGCGATAGGCCACGCTCGCCTGCTGAATATCGCTCCCACGCTGCGCGACAAGATGATACACCCCATCCGGCGGCATCGGCAGAAAGGCGAGGAACGCGCCGTTCTGCCAAACCGGAACCGGAGCGCCATTAATCATGAGCGCAGCGTTGCCATTTCCAACGGTGCCGAAGATAAAATTCGAATCGACGTTCGGGCGCCACTGTCCCGGCACGGGATACGCCACGCTGATTTGAATCGGTGCTTCCGGCGCCGAGGGTGGAACGGAAGGCGCCTGCACCGATGGCACGGGCTGCGGAAGCGGCTTGCGGCTAATCGTCGTTTTGCGCGATGGCGCGCAGCTCGCGACGAGCAGTGCAAGCAAGGCGGTTGCGCAAACGTTGAGTGAAATTCGACTTCTCATGCTATCGTCTCAAGCAAATTACTAACCGAAAAATGGAGCATCCGCGTTCGAACTCAGCTTTGGGACTCGCAATCGCAAAAATAAAACAACGGGTGGTTGGGGCTGTTACGGTGGAAATATTGCAAAGTACCGGACGATGAATAGATAGGAAGCCAGAAGCGCCAGAGCATACAACGCCACTGCTCGCGCAGGTGTGTAACCAATGCGCGCCCGAAGCCAGAGATAAACTACAAGCAGGCTAAACGCGAACGGAATATATCCCAAATAGCCAGCGAGCGGCATTTCGAAAAGGTGCGGCGCGCGGCGGAGCAGCAAGTAATCCCATTTCGTTTGCGCCCAATAGTTACCCGTTTCCCAAATAAGTCCGCTCACGAATGCGGCGGCGATAACGGCAGGCAGTGCGCTTCGGTATTTCGGCGAGGTGTTCCTCCTCGTCGGAACGAATGGCAAAAAGACAAAGAATGGAATGCACCACATCACTTGCACCGTATTGAAAGACCGGTCGAACAGAAAGATGGCGAGTAGGAGGATTCCGAACGAGGGCGAGAGCCAGCGCCGAGGCGCGAGGAACCGTTCCAATCCGGGCGAGAGGCCAAGGGATTCATGAGGTCCATAAATCAGCCAAAATACCTCCATCACGAGCGGGATGACGGTGGAATACGAAAGAAAGGAAAGAATCGCGGCGGCGGTGTGATTGGGCGGAGCGTTGATATAGCGCCATTGCGGCCATAGCAAGTTCAGGAACTCGAAGAACAGCCAGAAGAGAACCGAAGATGGAACGATAATTCCCCAGAACCATTTCGGATTCCAACCCATCAGCGAAGAGTTCCATCTTCGAAGATTTTTCCAATCGAGCACGCCGAGCAAGCCCCACGCGAAAATCGGGTAGGCGTAATAAGAGATGAGAGCGACCGGATAGAGGATTAGCAAAATGCCGAGTCCCAACAGCGCCGCGTTGGCCTTGTGCCAAATGGAGATTCTTATCACGGTATGAGCGAAAAATGCAATGGTGGAAAGCAACGGTGGTGTTCCAAAAGTTCGTGGTGAGTTGTAACCGGAGCCGCCTTGAGCGTTATTATAATATGAAGCTTATCTTTGCAAAAATCGCTTCTGCTATTGGAATCACAATGCTGCTTCTGCCGGCGGCGCGCGCACAACTCAATGCGACCGGCACGCCCCATTTAAAGTGGCTCATTGGGCCGGAGGCTGGTTACAACTGGGTAAATTACCAGACCAATCCGATTCCAATACTGAATTCGGAACCAGCGGCATTTCTCGTGCAAAATGGCAGCGGACATAATATCTTCTGGGGAGCAAGTTCAGAATTGCCGCTTGTAAGGGATATGCGTCATTTCCTCGTCGTCGAGGCAGGATACGAATCAATGTCTGGAACCTTTTCTACAGCCAATTCCGAGCCTTTTTCGAGACAGGAAGTTCTCTATAATCTAAATGGCACGTATGACACAGTAAACGTTACATACACAGCGGCTGGCCTGAAGGCGGAACTTTCGTATTTATTCCTAAATATTGGTTACAAATATAATTTCCGCTCCGATACTGTGCCGAATGGCTTTGGAATCCAGTTTCTTTTTGAGGTCGGGCTGAAAATGGCGGCAGTTTTTTCGAGGTCCGTTCCGTCTTCATTGCGTTCTAATGATGTCGCCGCGACTGCAATAACCGATGCCCAGGCGCTCCGCCTCGCCCTTCGCCCGGAATTTACTTACGATTGGCTCATAACCAGGCATTGGGTTCTCACTCCCTTCGTTGGTTTCGATTACCCGCTCACGCAAGTCGATGCTCCCGAAAATTGGACTGCCACTTCCATTTTTGCTGGAGTGTCACTGCGGGATGCGATTTGGTAAACCAGAATCCGGCTCTCGGAGCTTTTATTTTCGTATATTGGTGGTTTCGATTGCTCCTTATTGAATTTGGAGGGTAAAATGACCGATTGCAGGAAATTTGGATGGAGCACGGCGCTCCTCATGGCTGCAAATGTACTTGCGGCCAGCGGAGCCGCGGCGCAGGGAATTTCTGCGCGCATGATTTTCCCGCCGAGGAATTACGAACTCGCGCTTGGCGATACCATCACGCCGGTTTTGCGAGTATGGAACCGCGATACCGTGGCTTCCGCGCCCGTGGAACTCCATTTCCGGATTCGAAATGTCGTCACCGGCCTCACCGTGTATGACGATTCCGTCTTCGTGCCCAGTATTGGCACTGGTGATAGCTTGGGTGTCGGTCTCGCCCCATACGCGAGCAGCCCAAGTGCTTTACGCGAGTTGGGAACGTTTAGCGCCTGCGTCTTTATTGGGAGCGATAGTTTGAGCGCCGTCTGCACCCGCTTTTTTGGCATTCGGCGAACAGCGGTGCCATTTCTCGATCCTTCCAATAATTATAGCAAGAGCTCGCTTGCCGACATTCCCGATCAAACGCTGTGGGTATCCCTTGGTGCTACCGTCGTCGATGGTGAAGATTCCACGTGGGATTCCGCCTCCGCCACGCGGCGGGCCGTATGGTCCCGATTCCCTCATGTCCCCGGTTATTCGGCTTGATCGGAAGGATGAAGCTGGGAATTATTATTCCGGCACGGAAGTGGGCGATACGCTCACGAGCTTTCCGATTAATCTGCAAAATAAGATAAAAATGACCTTCAAATTCGATTTCATGCGCGCCGGCCGGCACCATTATCCTTTCGGATGGGACACCGCCGAAATGTTCGGCCCGGAGAGCACGATTTTGGATAGCGCCGGGAATGTTCTGCACCCCGGCGATTCGCTGATTCTCGAATTCAAGAATCCAAAGGACTCCGAACTAAATCCGCCAGCCGCTGGCTGGAACGAAATGGCAGCGATCGACGGCGGGCATGATTTCGAATTCAAATCCTTTTTTGCAAAGCCGGTAGCCGGCGGTTGGCAAATACGAATTGACAAAGATACTTCGTTTGTGCCAGATACCAACAACTATTTCACCGCCGATTTCCGCTTCCGTCTTCGCCTGAAGGCAAGCAATAATGGTTCGCAGTCCGGGTTGCCGAAAGATGATGCTGATGGGTGGTATATTGATAACCCGACCATTGAAATCCCGATCGAGCCGGAGCTGGAAGTGCGCTGGGTGCGCGTGGTGAATCCTTACACGAAGATTCCTCAATCGCAAGCGATCTTTCCAATATACGTGGATATTCAGGATCATTCTTCCGGCGAGTTTGTCGCCCTGCCATTTCGTGTTACAATTCTCGACCCTCAGTCACGCATCGTCTATTCTCAGGAAATTGAGAGCGGAGTGATGCAAGGGCAGGATAGCGTGTTGCGCTTTCCCGATTGGGATGCAACTTCATTGGCTGGAAACAACGCAGAATATACGATCACTGCTGCTATCGCACAACAGGGTGTTGATACTTATACTGCTGACGATACCACCTCTTCGAAATTCTATCTCAACATCGATCAAGGCCCCGACGCCATTCAGGAATTTGCGTACGATCATGCGGGGCTTGACGCGCCGGCAGATTCGGGGAATGATATTCCAAATTATACGCGCTTGACGGACGCGGGCATCGGATTTACGACAAGCACGACGGGCAGTTTCGCCATGAAGTTCCAGTTGGTTCGGAAAGATACCGTATACGGGGTGCGGGCGTACTCCGTTACTGGTTACGCAGACGACGCTGTTCGCATCTCCATACTGACCGGTGATTCGAATTCATGCGTTCCGGGAGGTGCCGTTCTGAGTGCAATGGAGGCGGCGTTTGAAGACTTTGATGCCTTCGGTTACTACGACCTACCCAACCCGCTTGTTCTTCCGCCCGGAACATACTGGGCCTCCATAAGTCAACTCGGCCTCGGGAAAACGGAACTTGGCGGCGATCTTTCCCGCGGCGGCGGTCTGCTCGCGTTTGCCGGAGCAAACTTTCCGCGCATTCATCCGATTTATAATTCCCAATACGGCACCCAGTGGGGAAGCGATCCGAAAGATAATAATGGTTCGGTCGGTTGCTCGTTCGCGGTTGAAACTCCTGCCGGCAGTGGGAACTGGCAGCCGATGATGCCGGATTCCGGCTGGTGGCCGGCGATGGTTCCGAGCAGCGGGCTATTGTGGCAAACCATTCCAAATTCTGCCACCACCGGATTCGGAACCTATCTTCCGATGATACGGGTGATAATTGGGAATACTATTCCCGCAGGAGTGAATTCGGAAATTCCAGCTTCCTCAGACTTCGCTCTTCGTCCCTGCTCCCCGAATCCCTTCGATCCAAACTCCGGCGCTTTGGCGATTGATTTTTCCTTGCCAGCCGAGGAGGAAGCGACAGTGATAATCTACAACGCATTGGGAACCGAAGTACGAACGATTACTGAAGGCCACATAAGCGCTGGCGACCATCATTTCGCATGGAATGGCCGCGATGAGAGTGGCGCAATCGTTCCGCCCGGAATATATGTTGTAGCGCTCACAACGCCGGAAGGCGAGCAAGTATCGAAGCTTGTAGTCACACCGTGAGCCAAATTCGCCGATTCCATTCTCTCGAAGAACTAAGCGCCGCCGCCGCGGAGGCGATTGCGGAACTTTCGCGCGCCGCTATAGCTGAGCGCGGGCGCTTTAGCCTCGCGCTCTCCGGTGGGAATACGCCGCGAACGCTCCACAGACTTTTAGCGGAAGATTCGAAAATGGATTGGAACCATATCCATCTCTTTTGGGGAGATGAGCGGTACGTGCCGCATGACGATCCTGCCAGCAACTTCCGAATGGCTCAGGAAACGCTACTGAGCAAACTCACTATCCCATCCGTGAATATCCATCCGATTCCCACATCGTTCCCAAATCCGAGCGAGGCTGCGGAAGCCTACGCGCTGGAGCTTTCGAAATTCTTTGGTTCCGCGAATCCCGAATTCGATCTGATTCTCTTAGGAGTTGGCGGCGATGGGCATACCGCCTCGATGTTTCCCGGGACGCCAATTGAAGAGCCACACAATGGTTTGGTGATCGTCACACAATCGCCCGTCGCGCCAACGATTCGGATATCGCTCACGATGAATGTGCTGAATAATGCGCGGAACGTTTTCTTTCTCGTGGCCGGCGAAGAGAAGCAGTCGATCCTGAATGCGGTCCTTGCAGAGGAAGGGAACCCGGAGTCGAAATACCCCGCCGCGCGAGTGCAGCCGAAAGGGGAGTTGGTGTGGTTTGTGAGTTGAATTCCTGCGGTCACGAATTACTGGATTTCCGCTTTCGCGGGAATGAAAAGGCTATTTAGCGCGAAGCGCTTCGCGCACGAACGGCGTGTCATTCCCGCGAAAGCGGGAATCCAGTGGCAGAATTTATTCGATCTTCAAACTTCTCGCGATGGCCTGAAAATACTGGAACTGCCTCTGCTGATTTGGCTCATCGAGCGGGGCGAGCAGGAGCAGGATCGCGCGCGGTGTAAGGAACGCCGCGACATAATTGAGTGAACTACCCTCGTTTTTCGAGACGAACTCGTAGCCGGCTTTCACGTAGCGCCGCGTCGGAATATCATTCACCTGGAAATCGCCGATCGAGCGCGTTGCGATTCCCTTTGCACCGAAGGCGCCTTCGGCGTTACGCTTAAAGTTCCTCCATGTGTTCGAGTCGATCACGCCAACCGTCGCGGGCCGCATCGTTACGGACATTTCCAGTTTGCCCGGTTGTGTGGGATCCCGAAACACGAGCGCGTAGGTCATGCTCGAATCCAGCGTTTCCGTGGATGACCACCCCGGATTCGTCTCGATCGAAAGCGGCAGGAGCGATGGCTGGAAGCGGCGGCGGAGCATCGGGGTTTCCATCCCGGCGGTCGGTTCGTGAATGTACATCAGCCGCGCGGTTTTATATGCTTCGACATTCATGTCATATTCGAGTGGGCGAGAATCGAGCAAATGCTTCCTATCGCTCGACCAGACATCGACGTAGAGAAAATACGGCGTTGTCGGAAAGGCGATGAGGAAAAGCGGCTGCGTGGATTCATATCCGAGCAAGCTATCGCCGGCGGTAAAGGTTGCTTCGCGGACGGTATCGGTTTGGAGCCCAAGCATTCCAAGCCCGGGAAAGCGAACGGTGATGCGATCATGGAGTGTATCTTTGACGAGAAGGATTACAGTGGGGTAGGGGAAGGTATTGGTCGAATCGCCCTTCGAGCTACCGAGTCCCGCGATGCGGTAATAACGCGCCGCCGCTTCGGGGGCTTGGGATGTCACCGCAGGTTTCCGATGAACTTGGTTGTGGCGCTGCTGTCCGAAGGCACTTGAATGCCATTGGCTCCCGAGTACCGCGGTTGCGAACACGGCGAACACAACCAAGGCGAGCCATCCCAAAAAAGAAGTGCGCATAATGCCTCTATAGCTACGTGCCGGAAGGCCCAGAGTTCCATCGGGAAAGCTGCGCGAACAGAGCTGAGAGCCGGTGTTTTCGCCCATCTGTTCATCCGCCATCCGGTTTCCTGTTGGATCAAATTGGTTTGTCTTTACGAAAGACGAATCGTTTTTTTGAGGGAGCTTTTTGCTATTATATCTGTTCGCTTGACTGATGATTTTAGGTACGGATGTTCAGGGAATTGATTTTTTGTCAATCATTTGGACATTTTCGCCAAAATCTCACTATTATAGCGAAGCCTTTAGCTTTACACCTATTGCTTCAATTGACATTTTTTAGTTCATTTTACACTTCGGACGCCGCGCGAACGCTCCGCATTCAGCCCAGCTTTCCGCGTCGATGAGCGTTGTTTAAAGAGCATTTTTGTGGTTACCGCTTCTCCTCGTGGAGATGCGCGGTAACTACGCTGGCGATTATGGCTGCGATCCCCTTCGCGACTCGACCGCCTGCACGGATGGGCATCATCTTCGGATGGGCAATCATCCTATTTTTGGAAGGCGGTTCGCCTGACCCCTCGTGGGGAATGGTTACTGAACGCGATGCGCCACATGTTTGCAAATGCCTGGGCCGCGCGTGGTTGTACTCCGGTGAATCGCCGGATTCTTAACGGCCGGTGAAGTTCGTTCAATTTCTCCTTCTGTGGCTGAGCCATCTTCGATGGATCATCCACGATTCAATTACGTTGCGCGCCTCGCGTGCCGCCTTTGGGCGCTCGCGTGAAACCGCGGTTACGCCTGCCTCGAAGCGCGTACGGCTCGGGCGCATCGTAATGCCTACCCTCGCGTCCCGCGTTCTGCGGCTGGCGCCATGCTCTGCGCATATTGGCCACGCCAATATGGCGGAAGGAGTTCACCGGTTTCGGACATTCCGAAAACTCAGCCCTGCCGTTTTGCCAGACCGGACTCTGCCTCATCGGCGCATGCCTGGCGGACTGAGAATTCGAGTTGTGAATCCTCGGCCATAATCCTTTTCCAAAATAAATCGCCGCCGCCGCGGCGGGTTGCCTGCTCGTTAGACAAATCTTATCAGGATGTGGCCAGGGGATGATCCATCATCCGGCCTCGCTGCGCGCGCTCGAAGTCCCATGCGATAGACCGTGAATTATCCACAACGAGTACGAAAAGAGATCATCATCAATGCCGAGCGCGAAGATGAGATCCGCATTGCCATAACCGAAGATCGCAACTTAGTCGAGCTCTTCGTTGAAACCCCCGAAACCGAGCGACACGTCGGAGATATTTTCCTTGGCCGGATAGCGAAAGTGATTCCGGGCATGAATGCCGCCTTCATCGATGTCGGCCTGGAGCAAGATGCATTCCTCCATTTTTCCGATGTAGGCGATTCTTACGAAACCTCTTCAGCGTTTCTTGCGGGCGAGGACGTGGAGCTTCGAGATGACGACGATGAGGAGGATGACTACCTAGTCGAAGAAGGCGCAACCGCCGCCGAGCAAAAAGTATTTCGCCCGCATGGCGGGCGTGGAGGCGGAATGCGCACGAATGATCGGGGCCTTGCCCGTGGGGACCGGGCCACGGAGCGAGACACCGATGCGGGCAAGAAAATGGAGCTACGCCTCGCCGGCGAGCCGCGCACGAACGAGCCGCATGCCAACGATTCGCGCGGACGAGCGAATCGCTATAATCGCCCGGTGCCTTCACTCCTCGGCTCGAACGTCTCACTCGAGCCGGATCATCCGATTTTGGTGCAAGTTACGCGAGAGGCGTTCGCCAATAAGGGCGTCCGCGTTACAAGCCGAATTTCCCTGCCGGGGCGGTTCCTGGTTCTTGTACCCTTCGAGCCGGGCATCGGCATCAGCCGGAAGGTGTATTCCGTACGCGAGCGGACGCGCTTACGCAAAATCGTCCGTTCGCTCAAGCCGAAGGAACTCGGCGTTATTATCCGAACGGTTGCGGAGAATAAAGAGGAATCTGCGCTACGCGAAGATTTGGAAAAATTGCTGACCGAGTGGCGCGAAATCGAAAAGAAGGCTCGGGAACTGCAGCAGGCGTCCACGGTCGTTCAGCCGACGCTCATGTACAGCGATCCCAGCCTCACGTCGAGCGTCATGCGCGATCTCTTCACACCCGATATTACGCGCATTGTGATCGACTCGCGGAAAATGTATCGCGAGGTGATGGATTATGTGGAATGGGCGGCGCCCAATCTGACAGGAACCGTGGAACTGTATCGCGGCGCGCGGCCGATTTTCGACGCTTTTGGGATCGAGACGCAAATCGAGCAAACGCTTTCAAGAAAAATTCCACTGCCCAGCGGCGGCTACCTCTTCATCGAGCACACGGAAGCGATGGTCGTCATCGATGTGAATTCCGGCCGCTACGCGGCGCGCCGCGAGCAGGAACTTAATTCGCTCAAAACCAACCTCGAATCGGCACGCGTCATTGCGCGGCAAATTCGGCTGCGCGATATTGGCGGCATTATCGTCATCGACTTCATCGATATGGGCGATGAGCGCAATCGGAAAAAAGTCTATGACGAGATGCGGAAGGAACTCCGTAACGATCGGGCGAAATCCTCGGTGCTGCCGCTCACGGAATTTGGCCTGATGCAGATTACGCGGCAGCGGATCCGGCAATCCATCGCGCGCACGCTCTCGGAGACGTGTCCGGTTTGCGGTGGGACGGGTCTCCTCGTCAGCAAATCGACGATCGTGCATCAGATCGAGCGGTGGCTCGAGCGCTTCCGCGCGGCCTCGAAGGAACGAGCGCTCGTCCTCAAAGTTCACCCGACCTTAGCTGAAATGCTGACCAAGGGCTTCGTTTCTCCGATCCGGAGATTGGAACTAAAGCATTTCCTTCGCGTCCGGCTGGAGCCGGATGAAACGCTCATGGGCGATGAATTTAAGTTTTTCAGCCCACGCCAGAAAAAAGAGATTACAGCGGAGTTCTCCGCCACCGGCGATACGGCCTCCGCCGCCGCACAGGCCGAAGAGGCGGCCGACTCCGAAGACCATGCGCATGGATCCGACGAGGAGAAGAAGCCTACGCTACGCCTCGACGATATGCTGAAGAATGAGGACCGTATTCGAGGAGCTTGCGATTCGAGAACGAAATGATGGCAAATCAAAGCCGCATTCCACTCGCACGAACCGCAATTATCGGCAAAAGCGCCGAGGCCCGCCGCCGCGTAAGCGCATTCCGTCGGAATAATCTCGCCGAAGGGGGCATTTTGGAGACGTGGTCCGGAGAAAAATTCCTGGATGAAGTTCCTCTCATTTAGTCCGCTGTGCGAAAACTAATTTTTTTTGCAGAATTTTTCTTCATACGCACGGAACGGGGAATCATTGAAGTTCGGACACGCATTGTAATATGCGAAGGCTGTCGTTCGAGCATTGGCAACGATACTCGCGCAGTCTTATGTGGTGAAGGTGAAAGAAGCGCGTGTAGCCCGGAGCGGGATGCCCCGGGCTATATGCGTTTATAGGGTTTCCACACGATTTCTGCTTGTGTTAATCCGCTCGTTTCCAATCGAACGTCTCTAAAAAGTGGGTATCGAAATCGCCGGCGCGGAAGCGGTCGTTCTTGATCAGCGCGCGGTGGAACGGGATGGTTGTTTTAATTCCCTCGACGATGCCTGGTGATCGTTCCCTGAGAAGGACGACACAATACTTCCCACATCCCGTTTATAAAGGCCGCTTTTAAAAAATTAAGAAAGGCCAAGAAGCTCAAAAAAGAAGTATCGAATCTAACGGACAACCGTTAACATTTCAACAATCGGAGTGCCGGATTTGGAGTTAAGAACAACCGAAAAAACGCCATCGGGAATATTCGAAATATCAAGGGAATTATTCGACGACAAATCGGCCATAAGTAGTTCTCGACCTAAAAGATCATAGATCGCAATCGTTGCACCAGCTTGTACCGAACTGACATGAAGTATCGAGGATGCCGGATTAGGCCATATCGAGAAGCCGTCGGAAAGCGTCTTCAACGTCACGCCGTTAAATGGGGGAGCAGAAGCCCCAAGTGCAACGACGTCTATCGAAATGGTGTCATTAGCGCGCGGCCAGTGAAGCTGGGTACGATAATTATGCTGGTCATCCCCCGTAAATTGGGTTAAGAGTTCTATAAGACTATAGTCTGGAAAGGTCCGTTGCGTATCGGGATCTATCATACCCGGAAGCGTAGCCGATCCCAGCAGATCAAAATTCCCGATTGATATATGGAAGCGCTGGTCGTCATAGTATGGCGTGTAAAAGTACTCGCTCACCGAATCGTGATTGCCATACGTTGTCAGGAAGCTTTTTCCCGCCGCATAGGAAGTGGAAATGGAATCCGAACTAAACACAATGCCTGCGGGATGCACGCCATGCTTAATCGCTGGAGGCGCATAGAGATAATGCTCTGTGTATGGGCAATAAACATCGATGAGACCACTTAAGTCGAACGAGAAGGTACTATCGAGGAATGTCCAATCCGTTTGATAGGGGACCACGGTTCCCGAAATGGTTGCCGCTCTCTCGGGATCGTACGTATCGGCCCAAAGATCGTTGTCCACCAAGGCAATGACAATCGCCCCGCTATCGTTGACTCCAATCACATTCGGAGCGGATACAATTTGAAAACTTTTTACCGTATCATAATCCCTGGCTGAGATGTTCTTTACTTGGATCGGAAATGGAGATAGATTCGATGTTATTATCGTGTCCGTTGCACTGCCAAGAAAAGGAGCTTTCAACGTAAAATAGGAGGGTGGATGCTTCACGGAATACCCATTTTCGCTTGCAGTAGAAGAGTATGCCTCGATCGGCGTTAGGGTTACGACAGTGCCATAGCAATCGGTAAGGGTAGAGATAAGCGTATCATGGACTATCTTTTGCGGAGCGCCATGGAAGGTAAATGCCAAATCCCAATAATAGCTGTTCGTGACATTCGTCGGTGGATCGAACCGGTTAGAGTATTCCCCGACGATTTGATAGGTTCCCGAGGTCGGCGAGTAGATGGTGTCGGTTGGGGAACCGATGTGCCGACTGTATTGCCAAAATCCTGGATATTGGCTGTTAGTCAGAGGAAGACCGCCGAAATCAATCTGATAAGGCGCTGCACAGGGATCTAATTCCTTTGCAACTAACTCAGCATCACCATATCTGCGATAGGTGATCGGCCCTACCGTGCTGTCGCTGAATGGTTGAAGGGTCACGTTCGCAGTGACGGTATCCAAATCAGAACTTCCCCGAATTAACCTTGTCCAGACTGGAACTCGGACCGTCCCGAACGGGGGGAGCAAAAAGGACATTGACCTTGATCCAAGCCACCCAGGCTTTGTAATGGAATCCATCCGCTCCCATGGTTTGTCATAGCCAATGCAACCATTCGGATTCCAGTCCGGAAAAATGGAATCGGCTCTGTAAAAATCTGAGTCGTCAAAGCGAAAATCTTCGATTACTCCAAAATACGAAACGTAAAGACCTACGAATCCATAAGCCCGGACCGGCAATGCACTATGGCTGGTGAGTATAAAGGTCGTCTCGACCCATCGTCCGCCGGAGTCATTCGGCGGAACAGACTCCTGAGTCACCGACATAAGGGTACTATCGTACCTGAGAATAACCTGCTGCGCCGATGCGCGGCTGGCAAGCGTCATTCCGAGACCAAAAAGCAAAAGACGAAGGGAAGGCTTGAATTTAACCCTAGTCAACTTATAGCCGTCAATAATCATCGCCGAACCTTACTTAGTTCCACTTTAAAGCAATTAACCTATCCTATCTTACGCTCCACTCTTCCAATCGAACGTCTCTAAAAAATGGGTATCGAACTCGCCGGCGCGAAAGCGGGTGTCGCGCATCAGCGCGCGGTGGAAGGGGATCGTCGTTTTTATTCCCTCGACGATCATCTCGTCTAAGCAGGATTGCATTCGGTCGATAGCTTCTTTCCTGTCACTTCCATACGTAATCAGCTTGCCGACGAGCGAATCGTAATACGGCGGAATTTGGTAGCCCGCGTACACGTGTGAATCCAGCCGGACTCCATAGCCGCCGGGCGCGTGGAAGCTCGTTATCGTTCCCGGCGAGGGACGGAAATCGTGCATGGGATCTTCGGCATTGATGCGGCATTCGATGGCGTGTCCTTCGGGCCGTCGTGGGCGCTTGGAAATGCGTCCGCCCGCCGCGACATGAATTTGCTGGCGGATGAGATCGAGGCCAATCACCTGCTCGGTCACCGGATGTTCCACCTGAATCCGCGTGTTCATCTCCATGAAGTAGAAGCGGTTATCCTTATCGAGCAGGAATTCAATCGTTCCTGCGCCGGTATAACCTACGCTTGCAGCGCCTTTTACAGCCGCAGCGCCCATCGTATTCCGAATCTCTTCGGTTACAACGGGCGATGGCGATTCTTCCAGCAATTTCTGATGCCGCCGCTGGATAGAGCATTCACGCTCGTTATAGTGAACAACCGTTCCATGCGTATCACCGAAGACCTGAATTTCGATATGGCGCGGCTTATCGATATATTTCTCAATATAAACATCGCCGTTGTTGAACGCAGCCGCCGCTTCAGTCTGCGCCATCGTGACCTGCTGAGCAAGTACCTCGATATTGTGGACGATGCGCATTCCGCGTCCACCACCACCGGCCACCGCTTTGATAATGACCGGCAGCCCGATTGTTTCCGCAATCTGGCGCGCTTCATCGGCATTTTTTATTACACCATCGGAGCCGGTAACGACGGGAACTCCGGCGGCTTTCATTGTTTCTTTGGCGCGGGCTTTATCGCCCATCGCCTCGATCATTTCCGGCTTTGGGCCGATGAAGGTAAAGCCGGAGGCATCGCAAATATCGGAGAATTCCGCGTTCTCCGCGAGAAAGCCGTAACCGGGATGGATGGCCTCCGCGCCAGTCAGATCCGCGGCGCTGATGATGCGCGGAATGTTAAGGTAACTTTCTTTTCCGGGCGGCGGGCCGATGCAAACCGCTTCGTCGGCGAAACGAACATGGAGCGAATGCCGATCCGCTTCGGAATACACCGCGACGGTCTTAATGCCCATTTCGCGGCAGGTGCGGATGATGCGCAGCGCGATTTCGCCGCGATTGGCTATGAGGATTTTAGAGAACAACGGTTACGCGACCTCCAGCACAAACAGCGCCTGCCCATATTCCACCGGCTGCCCATTTTCGACCAATATTTTCACGACTTTCCCTGCTGCATCGCTCTCGATTTCGTTCATCAGCTTCATCGCTTCGATAATGCAGAGCGTTGTGCCATTCTGAACGTCCTGCCCGACCTGCACGTATGGATCGGCATCGGGCGCGGGGGAGCGATAGAAGGTTCCCACGATCGGCGATTTCACCTCGTGAGTATTTGCGGTAAGAGGAACGGGAATATGATGTCCTCCGCCGCCAGCCTCTGGCCCAGTAGGTTGCTGCGGTTGCGGCATCGGATAGCTACCCATTTGCGGCATCGCAAAGACGGGTTGTTCCTTTGCGCGGCCCAGCGTAACGCGCGAGCCTTCCTCGTCGATTTCGAGCTCCGTCAGCGTGCTCGATTCGAAGAGCTTGATAATGTTTTCGAGATAAGATAAATCCATATTGATTAAGCGCAGGGGCGCATGGCAATGCACCCGGTGCTAAAAAATGGGCGCATTGCGATGCGCCCCTAGGGTTACGATTTTACCCGCTCCAGATACATTCCCGTCCGTGTATCGACGCGTACTTTATCGCCCTCATTGAGAAAAAGTGGCACGTTCACAACCGCGCCGGTTTCGAGCGTAGCAGGTTTTGTCGCGCCGGTTGCGGTATCGCCTCGAAGGCCGGGATCGGTCTGCGTGATCGTGAGAATTGCGAAGTTCGGCGGCTCGATCGCAACAATCGTTCCGTCCCCCGAGAAAAGAATATCGCAGTTATCCGATTCCTTCAAAAATTTCGCGCCCGCGCCGACGGTTTTTTCCGGCACGTTCATCTGCTCGTAGGTCTCGTTATCCATGAAGACGAAATCCGAGCCATCGCGATAGAGGAATTGCATGGGCTTTTGCTCCATGCGCACCATATCGACTTCCTCGCCTGAGCGGAATCGGACTTCCTTCAGATTGCTCGTTTTCATGTTCCGCATTTTCGCCTGCACGAAAGCGCGCAGATTGCCGGGGGTGCGGTGGGTGTATTCCTCAATTCGATAGAGTTCACCTTCCATCCGAAGTACCGCGCCTACCCTAAAATCATTCGTTGTCGCCATCCAATATTGTTTAAACTTTTGTCCATAGCGTCATTGCGAGGAGTCCGCCGCGGCGGACGACGAGGCAATCCCCCAAATTGAGCGATTTCGGCCTCATTTCCCTGCAACTTCATTCAAGGATGCACGAAAACAGGTCAATTCTCAGGACGTTCCTGAACCGGACTACAAAATTACGAAGAATGGGATGGGCCGCCACTAAACCGCGATTCGATGCGGAACGCAAATAGCTGCGACAGCCCTATATCGAATATGAAGTTCACGATTGAATACGAGCGCGAAGAGGACGGGCGATGGATTGCGGAAGTGCTGGAACTGCCCGGAGTAATGGCTTACGGCAAAAGCCCGGATGAAGCGATGGCGCACGCAAAGGCGCTCGCCTTGCACACAATCGCGGATCGGCTAGAGCACGGCGAAGCGGCAGCACAGCTTTCCGACGTAACATTTCTCACCGCGTGAAGCCCTGGCCTTCGGCGAAAGCTCGCCGCGTACTTGATGCCCTCTTGCGAATTGGCTGGTCGGTGAAACGATCTCGCGGAGGATCCCATAAAATTCTTGAACGAGAAGGATTTCCCGATTACGTGTTCTCCTTTCACGACAGCGAAGAAATCGGCCCACGAATGCTCGCGCGAATCGGAAAACATACAGGGCTCAAGCCCGACGATCTATAGTAGTTACCTCGGCGGCACCACGAACTTCGCCACCTCATCGTCAAGCCGGGCGAAGTAGCAGCCGGGGGGTAGCTTATTCAAAGAAACTTGATGCAATGCTGCTCCCGAAGAAATCATAACTGATTGCGCAGTTCCACCAAGCAAATTGATTACGCTGAGCGTTCTCTCGAAAGGTGAAGAATCGAATGAGAAAATTTCATTCGTTCCATCAGAACCGGAATGGAGTGGCATGCTAGTAGCTTTGGAGGTGGATATGTCGGCAGTGGAATTGGAAATTTCAAGGCTGATGCTATTGAGCACCGTCCCGCTATCCTCGCAGCCCCCATTATAAGAGTAATTGTGAATGCTGTACGTTCGGAACGAACCGAAAGACCAATGAACGGGATACATTCCAGAAAGATGGATATTTCCGCCGGGGTCTTCAATGAACGGGAGTGAATCAACCGTAACTTGGATTACCTCTTCACCATCCGTCACACCCGACGGGTTATCAAGATAATGCAGCTTTAGCTTTGAGTAGGTTAGACCACGAATCATCTTGTTGACAGTGTCGACTTTAATCCCGAACGCATTGCTCGCATCCCCCAATCTGGAAAACGCGGTATCGACGGTGACTGATAACGATCCACCATCAGACCATGATGATATCGTTTTTCCAGTGGATTCGTCTATCTCTGTCACTGTGTATGAACACCCGCTGCGAACGCTATCGCAGTAGAGGAATATGATGGAATCAGCCTGCGCCCCCGCTCTCACCGCGAAGAGCGAGAGCATCGCCGCGCACCAAATCGAAATCGCCGTCTTCATCGAATGGAACGAACATTCCCGCAACCCGAATCATGCGTCAGGGATTTATTTTTACCTACCGCGGTGGCACCACGAACTTCGCCACCTCGCCGCCGAGCCGGGCGAAGTAGCAGCCGGGGGGAAGGTCCGACTCAGTTAGAATCTGTCCGGAATAAACAGGAATGTTGAAAGCCGTTACGCCTAGCAAGTTAAAAACTCGAAGTTCTCGTTCAAACAGCGCGGCATTATACGAGAATACCTCTCGTCCATCCATCGAGGTCACTCGAAAAAAGTCATTGCCCTGGGAAGGATCTGCTACGGCATCGCTCGACGATGTGATTTCAAAAAAAACGCTATCCATTAGCGTGTCATAAGTTGAGCAACTTCCACTACATGGATTATACATGCCGTACGAGCAGAAACTAGAAACAAATGCAGAGCACTCGAATCTTCGTGGCGTTAGTTCAAGGACTTTGTCAACGTAATGAAAAGGAATTTTTGGGAACCTAATGGACAGTTCGACGTAGCCATCTCCGTCGTTTACATGTACGTCTTCTCGTTTCGAGATCGTAAGACCAACGATATCAGTATCAGCTGAATCAATGCTGAAAGCTAGCTCTTGCCACGGATATGTATTCTGACCCCACCGAGCTATATCCGCAAGCCTAATTGAACTGTCGAATCCAGCAGTAGTAGAAGTGTAAATCGGACTGCCTGTCCCATATTGGCAGACAGGGACGATTTCACAACCCTCCGTAATCGAGCCGCAATAGAGCCTTAGGACGGCATTCGAATCAAGTTGCGCCCGCGCTCTCACAGCAAGAAGTGAGACTGCTAATCCGAGACAAAGCGCGACCTTTTTCATCTTCTCAGGAACATCCGCAGTGCGCAAAGAATGCATAGGGATTTATTTTTCCCCTACAATCCCGGCAGCGTATAAGCCGCCCTTAGCACCGCAAGCCGCCCGATATATGGCGCGCCGATGAACTCCTGATGCACGTTATTCAGCACATTCGTGATCGAAAGCGTGAGGAGAAGATTGTTCCACGAGGAATTATCGGATTGGATGCGGTAATCCGCCGTGAGATCGAGCACGTGCCGCGCGCCGACGTTGCCCACGTAGTAGTTATCGTTCATCGCAAACGCATCGGACCAGCGGTCGCGCAGTTCGATATCGAAGCCTTTTAGTCCGCTGTACTTCGCGCCAACGCTAAAACGGTATTTCGGCATGTTGAGCGAAAAGGGTGATTGCAGCGTGGAATCCGCATTGGAATTTAGCGCACTCGCGTACCAATAATTCTGGCTAAGCCAGGAGAATGAGCCATCGAACGACCAATCATCGTTTGCTTTGATTGTGGTGAAAAAATCAATGCCGTACCACTCGATGGCGTTGGTGAGATAGCTTCGGGTTCCCGTGAGCACATCGTAAGGATGCGCTTCGTCCGGCGCGCCGCCCGTGGCCTGCACCACGCCGATGGGAACCTGCGCAAGCCCACCGGCGAATTGACTGGCATACTGCGCGATCGTGCTATCCGGCAGAACGCCCTTCAGTCGCGCTGAAAGGCTATCTCTCAGATAAACGAACAACTGCGCGCTATCCATGAACACATTCGGCGTGAGCGCCACGGTGCTGGCGCGAATGGCCGTGTAATGGGTTTGGTAGGCATCCACTTCGTATTGCACCGAATTCGCGATGGAACCTTCGTAATCCAATTCAAAGGTTCGCTGGTGCTGGGCCTGCACCGGGCTAATATCTATCGGCGCTGTTGTGGGAAGGAATTGCGAATGATTGACCGTCGTATTGAGATTGAGATATGCGAGGTGTGTTCCAACTTGTCCATTCGTTGGCGCAGCAATGGTATTGAAGATAGCCGAAGCGAATTTGCCAAGCGCCGGATCTCCGAGCAAGGATGGGGCTTCATGGGCAACCAGCGTATCGATTTTCGACCACACCGCGCCAGGTGCGTTGTTCGTCGAGATCGGACCGCCGGGATCGAGCGTGGAATACATATTGTAGGAACCATCTCCGTTCGCCGTAAAGTGAAGTCCCGAAACGTAGGGAGCGACATAATAGACATTCGGTCCTGCCCCAAGCCCGAGTTTTGCAAATCCGAATGGATCCCCCGCGAAGAAAATATCGGAATAAAGATCGGTCTCCGATGGATAGAGATACGTCTCGTTGTACATTGCGCGAACAAGCTGGTCGCCCGTAATGTGATAGACTACGGCAGCGTGCGGGGAAAAGATCGGATTAG
The DNA here is from genome assembly GCA_963702215.1 of uncultured Bacteroidota bacterium. Lineage (GTDB taxonomy): Bacteria > Bacteroidota > Ignavibacteria > Palsa-1295 > Palsa-1295 > PALSA-1295. The sequence continues at coordinate 1,288,172 of OY969726.1, read as the reverse complement.
TAAGCGCGCTTTCCTTATCCAACCGCGCCGCGAGAACGAGTTCGAATGGATCGAGCTGAGTTTCCGATTGCGCATAAGCGCCAACGATATTGGTGTTGGCGTGCCCATCATCGGGGCCATAGAGTGTGCCATCCGTTACGGGATCAATCGCTTTGAAATCCGCGCCATACGTGATCTTCTCGAAGGGAATGTTATTATACTGATCCTGAATTTGCGCGTCGTAGGTTGTGGAACGATCTACGATTGGAGCGCCGGTAGCGAGGAAATAGGAATCCTGCGTATTATTGTGATTGATGGAACCCTGCACGAAAAGATCGCCATCGTTTATGTGGGCGAGAATATATTCATATTGCCAGAGCTTAATTTGCGCGCCGCCAAAATCTTCGGTAAGCGCCACATCATCGACGATGCGCGTAAGGCCGGCCGTCACATTGGCCGTTGCATTATCTCCTAAGATAGCATCGGCCCGCGCTTCGAGCGAATAGACTTCGAGCGAGGAATCGCGATTGCCAATGCGATTCAGGCTATCAATAACTGGCTGCGAAGTAATTGTATCAGATGAGAGTGAACCTGCCGGCGGATGTAGGGCTTGCTGTGCATACATTCGGGCGGTATCTTCTTTCGGATCGTCGGCGATGGACCAATCTGTTGCCTTGAGGATATGCCCGCTCACTTTGAAGGCGAAATTATCGCCGATGGCCTGATCGAAGCGCATCGTCCCATCGAAATAATTCCGTTCCCCGCCGGCAACCGACACATCCGTTCCCTGCGAGCTGAACGGCGATTTCGAAATAAAGTGAATGACCCCCGGCGCGGCATCCGGCCCATACAGCGCGGAACCGGGGCCGCGCACGATTTCAACGCGCTCGATGTCCGCGGGAATTTCGGGCATCAGGATGCCATAAAATCCGCCGATAGCCGGGACTTCGAGGGAATGATAATCGTTCATCGTCAGCATATCGCTGCCGAAGACGCTATGGAAACTGCGGCTGGAATACGTTGCCATCGCAATGCCTTCGTGTGCGATGTCAATACCAGGAACCGAGGCGAGAACATCGGTGGGCGTGTTCAGAACATGTTCTTGAATGGTCTGCGCCGGCACGACGGTAATCGAGGCCGGCGCATTCGTCGCTTTTTCCGGATGCCGCGCCGCAGTAACGACAACTTCCTGCGATTGCAATGGAAGCTCGGATAGAACCTCGTTCATGGAAACCGTTGCGGTTCCAACAGGAACTTCTTGCGAAGCCGAATCATATCCCAGGAGTGAAAATCGTAGTTGGTACGAGCCGGGCGCAAGCTCATGAATCCGAAAAATCCCGTTCAGATTCGTCTGCGTATATCGCGCTTTCAGGGTGTCCGGAATGAGGGCAACGCGGACGGTCACGCCGGGCAGCGGCGTGCCATCGGTGGCCGTTACCATGCCGCTTATCTCGCCGGTATTGGCGGTTTGGGCAAGAGCCCCGTTCGTGGCAAGAATAAGAAACGAGGCGCTAAAAATCAGGAAGCAAGTAAGGCGAAAATAGTTTTTCATAGAATCACGATGATCCTACAAAAATACAACAAAAACTCTGAATCGGTGTCAATCTCATTCCGATCAATGGTCTGAACGCTTCGACAGGCCCAGGGCAGCACTCGATTTTATTAGACAAAGAAGATTGCTGAGATTTGAGAATCTAATCTTTATTAATCCCAAAAATCTCTTGAAATTGAGGTTTAGAGATTCTTTATCTCAGCGCGGAAAGAATGAAGCCTACCTGGCCGATGTTTCCTCTTCGATGTTGACAGGAACCATTGGCGCGGATTGGTTGCGCAAGCACGGCGTAACCGGTAGTATTTCGGACGAGCTGCTTCGAACTTGGCGGGACGATCTTGAAGTTCGATTGAAGGAGGGGTTAAAAATTGAGTCGGACTTCGCGCTCGGGACAACCACGTTTTTTCGTTTTACCGAACCCGATGCCAATCACACGATCGTAGAAATCGAATCCTTCACTCGCCGAGCGCTCGATGCGTTTTTGGATACGCGAAGCCGAACTGCGCAGCCGTAACCTGAAGGTTACGGCCGCAAAAATTCTTCTTATTCGATCGTAATCGGTTTCGTTACCGATACGCCGGAGGAGGTCAGCACGAAATAATGCTGGCCGGGTGCAAGGCCGGCGAGGTCGGCCCGAACCTCGTGATCGCCCTGGGAGGCGAACTGATTGACCAGTATTCGTTCCTGGCGCCCGAGCACATCATAGACGGCGAGGGTCGTTTGATTACCGGCCGTAAGCGAATAATCGACGCTCGTTTGCGGTGCAGCGGCGTTGATAATATTGGGATAGACGGCGCTGATGGCAATCCCCGAACTTGGCGTGCCGGAACTTGCCACGAGACCAGCAGAACTCGGCACCGGGGGAAGCTTCGAGAGATCGACGTAATACATACCGCGCCCATATGTAACAGCGAGGAGATATTGCCCGCGCACCCGCAAGCCCGTCACCATGGTCATCGGAAGTCCATCCGCGACAGGATACCATGTTACGCCACCATCGCCGGAGCGAAGCACGCCATAATCATTCCCAATGTAAATAATGCCGGCGTCATCGACCGCAACGCGGCGATAGGTGAGGTTCGGCAGATTCGTGGCCGGCGAAGTCCAGTCCTGGCCGTTATCCGTGGAAACATAAAAATGCTTCGAAGTCGCGGCGACGCCGGCCGTTACCATATAGACATGGTTTTCATTGTTCGGATCCGTCGTGATGCCCATAGGGGTTCCGCTGAAACCGGTTGGGTTCGTGCTTTGGGTCCAGGTCGTACCTTGATCAAGGCTATAATAAAACCGTGGCCCCGTAGTGCCAAGGTAAATGTTCTGGTCGTTCGCTTTGGCAATGTGGACGGTCGAAACATTGCCTAGGACCTTCGTCGTCGCGGTTTCGCCCGCCACGTTGGTGACCTGAGGAAAATCAGGGAAGCCCTGACCCCCATCCTGCGAAAGAAATAAATTTCGGTTGCCGCAGATCGCGATGACATTTGGGTCCTGGTCCGCCACGTCGTATTCCATATAGAACGGCGCATCCTCGCCGCCACTATTGGGATCGATCGGTGTGCCGCTGAGCAGATTCGCTCCACTTCCCTGCCATTGTGTGCCGCCATCTCCCGATTTATAGAGGCTCGCGTTGGTGTAGGTTCCAAAAACGGTCTCATTGTCCGAGGGGGAAATATAGGCGGTCCCTCCATCGCCTCCCATCATCTGAACATAGTTTTGGTCGCCAAAGGTCAGTCTGTTAAACCCGTTATCCTGCGCGCCGGCAGCGAAATAGAGCGGCTGCTGAGAATTTGGATCGACCGCCATATCACCGCCAACAAACAACAACGTTCCCAAATCGTTATTCAGATCCTGCTTCCAGGAGAGGCCATTCGTGGCGCTATAAAAAATACCGCCATCGGTGAGCGCATAGAGAACAGCTGTGTACGGATTGTATTTGAGAACGTGAATATCGGCGTGCGTGTAGTTCGAAGCCTTGGATGATGTTGTCCAATCGGTAAGTTTACCCAACGACTGGCCAGAACGCGTGGAATGATAAATATCGAGGCCGCCAACGATAACCGTCGCTGGATTTTGCGGGCTTACGGCAATAGCATTGTCGTAATAGGCCTGCGTTCCGGTGTACTTCACCGCAGTCGATTGCGTTAGCCAGGTTTTTCCGCCATCCGGGGACATGGCGAGCGTCGATGAAGAGCTGGTTAAATTGCCATAGTATCCGTAACCGGTGCTAAGATAAAGAGTATCGGAGGAACTCTGGGACATGGCAAGGCTCATTCCCTGGCCGGTTGGGAAACCCGAAAGCGCCACCCATGTCAGCCCTGAATCTGTTGATTTTTCAACTTGCGTACCACCGCCCGCATACAGAATGGCTGGATTGTTTGGATCGAAGACGAGGTTCGTCGCGCCATTGAGCGTGGCATCGTTGCTCCACTTTAGCCCTCCATCGGTGGAAACACGCACGCCATTTGTCGTCGCGCGATAAATCAGGTTAGTATCCGCGGGATTGACCTCCATCTGAGTGGTGACCAGGCTGCTGCTGCTATCCAGAAGCTCCCAGTTGAGGCCGCCATCGTATGATTTATAGACGCCGAGACCATTGATGTCGCCGCCGCCGCCGATTCCGGATAAATAAATTCCAGTGCCCGCATACACGGTATTCGGATTTTCGGGATTGACCGCCACGCCGCCCGTGGGAAGCATTTCCCAGGTATCGCTGAGGCTCGTCCACGTCACGCTCTGCCCGCTCACTTGCGATTTCCAGAGGCCGCCATTCGTTGTAGCCAAATAGATCGTTCCATCGGGCGTAAACGCGATCCCGGAGGGCCTTCCGCTTACCGTGCCATCCTGCGATTTTCCAACTTCCGTCCAGGCCGCGCTCGAAGTTACCTTCATCGCGGCGCCATTATTCATCGCACGAAACTGCTCATAACCTTTCAGCTTGAGACTCGTGTAATTCGAGTCGCCCATCGGATTAATGAAATGCGCGAGCCATTCCATCGCCTCGCCGGCGTGATCTTCCTCGATTTTTATCGCGGAAGCGGCCTTGCGCTGCTGGGCGATGGCAGAACTTGCAAGCATTGAGCCGAGCACGGTTCCGAGCAAAAGAAGGCGGTAGAATCGAGAGGTTTTTTTCAATGGAGTAAATGGTTTAATTCTGAGATGGCGGCGGAAATCCGCCCGTGCGCGGCGCCGCAAGACGGCTCCGTTCGGACGGAATTTTACTGAAAGTGCGAAAACAAGTTTGGAACGCGAGAGTTTCCTATATTTCCTGAAAATAATCGCTTCCGTTGTGTATAATGCCAACGCAGGCTATTTTCAACAGAATCATCGAAAAAATGAGGCGGAATTAACTAAAGTCCCGTGGACTCAGGAGCATCGATGCCGGCGCGATTTCGAACGGAAATTAATCATCAACTTCTTCGATATAATCCGGAGTAAGAAGCATCCCGAAGGCGCCGATTACTTGAGCGGCGTGGCCAGCCACCGTGATGAGGACCGAATACCCAAAAAATGGTATCACTTCGGCCAGATGCACCCATTCCGCGACCCATCCGACGGCGGCGATAACAGTGCCAATCACGAACAGCACAATAAACAGCCTTTGTCGGCTCCAGGCGCGGGTGCTCGCGAGCGAGGCGTTTCGCAACTCTTCGAGCGATTCGGAATAAACGCTGTCCTGTGTATAAGCCATTATTCGAGGGCGACTGCTAAGACGCTCGCAAGCGTGACCGCGGCCAAGCCAAAGGGAATCAGTACCTTCCAGCAAATCCGCATCACCTGATCGACGCGCAGACGCGGCAGCGTCCAACGAATCCAGATTTGCAGGAAAACGAACGAAAGTCCTTTTAGTATAAACCAGACAAATCCCATCCCGGCTCCGTTCATCGAGTTCCCAAACGGCGATTGCCAGCCACCAAGGAACAGCACCGACGCCACCGAGCCTACAACAAACATGCTCCCATATTCCGCCAGAAAAAACAGCGCGAATTTCATGCCGCTATATTCCGTGTGATAACCGGCAACGAGTTCCGATTCCGCTTCCGGAACATCGAACGGAACCCGATTCGTCTCTGCCAGCGAGCCCACAAAATAAATCCCAAATGCAATGAGCATAACTGGGACGAGCAGCAAATTCATCATCCCGCCAAAACCCGGAATCTCCTTCGGGCCGCCAAATAGGAACCAATTCTGGATGCCACCGGCCTGGAGATGCGAGATGGTTTGCAAATCCATCGAACCGGCAACAATAACAACCGTGAGCACGGCGAGTGCAACCGGTATTTCATACGAAATAATCTGCGCCACCGAGCGCATGGCGCCTATGAGCGAATATTTGTTATCCGAACCCCAGCCAGCTAATAGAATCGAAACGACGGAGATCGCACCCATGCTAAGAACATAAAAAATTCCTACATTCAACCGCGCGCCGATATACACAGCCGAAAATGGCAGTGCCGCAAATGTGGCATAACTGCCGATGAAAATCATCCATGGCGCGAGCCAGTAGAGCGGCTTATCCGCCGAGAGCGGCGTCGTATCTTCTTTTTGCAGCAGCTTTAGAATGTCCGCAACGGGTTGCAGCATTCCCTTCGGGCCGGTCCGCATGGGGCCGAGCCGATCCTGCATCCACGCCGAGATTTTCATTTCTCCCAAGATGGCAACAAGACCATAAACGATAATAAAGACGAGCGGGATGGCGGAGTACACCAACGCCGTAATTATCATCGACCCGGTTCCCGGCCCGATGAGACGCGAGATAAATTCGTAAATAGACTGAAAGATAATCATCGCTGTTGCAATCAGGATAACACCCGCTCGGACAGGAAAAGCTTCAGGGATCAGGACACCGCGCTGGTAAACTCGCCGTTTGTTCAATAGACCAACGTGATGATGCAGGGAATTCGGCGGAGAAAAATCTGTTCACGAATTCGCTAAAAACATTTCCAGCGGTTTTTGAATTTTTCGGGCGCGGAAGTGCGGACTTTGGGGTTGTTGCAAATGAACCGTTCGCGGTTCTTCGTCCAGATCATTTTCTACAAGATTTTTTATTTCGCTAATCCATGAAATTCATCGCGCAAATTAAGCCATTGCAGGATGTTCTTGCAAAAGTTATTGCTGTCATTCCGTCAAAATCGACGCTGCCGCAGCTCGAGACGGTGCTCGTTCAGCTAAAAGGCGACTCGATCACGTTCACCGGCACGGACCTCGAAATTACCGTCACGACTTCGCTCGAGGTAAGCGGCGTGAAGGATGGCGAGGCGAATATCCCGGCGAAATTATTTTACGAGATCGTACGAGCGCTGCCCGAAGGCGAGCTGACGTTCACGCTGGATAAAACCACGCGCCGCGCCACGCTGCAAACCGCGCAGGGGAACTATCAGCTTGCCGTGGATGAAACCGCGCAGCTTCCCAACGCCGCTGCCGATTTCAAGCCGGAAGGAACGATTTCTGCCGATGCCACGACGCTCAAGCGGCTCATTTCCAAAACGCTCTTCGCTGTTTCGACCGATGATCTGCGCCCCAGCATGATGGGCGTGCTCTTCCAATTTTCGCCCGATGGAACCCGCGCCGTCGCGACGGATGGCCACCGCCTCGTTCGCTTTTCGAACAGCGCGCTCAAGACCGAAACGGAACTCGATATTATCGTTCCATCTAAGGCGCTCGGACTCGTGCAAAAATCGTTCGACGATGCGGACCAGATTATCGTAAGCTTCAGCGCGACGCACGTGCAATTCGCCGCGGGCGCAACAACCATCCTTTCGCGCCTTATCGACGAGCGCTATCCGAATTACGAGGCTGTTATTCCGCGCGAGAACGATAAGCAGCTTCTTATTTCGAAGGATGCGATGCTTCGCAGCGTGAAGCGCGTTTCTATTTTTGCGAATGCGAACACGCGGCAGCTTCGGTTCCAGCTTGCCAAGGATAAGATGTCGGTCCTTGCCGAGAATTACGATGCGGGCAACGAAGCGAGAGAATCCATACCCTGCGATTACGGCAACGATGAACTCACGATCGGCTTCAATGGCCGATTTATCGAAGATGCGCTCGCGCACCTCGATACGGAGGAAATCTCGATCAAATTTTCGACGCCCACGCGCGCCGCTATCATGGAACCCGCCAGTACCGGCGAAGAGGATTTGCTGATGCTCGTCATGCCGGTGCGCCTGAACGGATAATTGTGCGCGCGGAATCTCTTCGCCTCCGGAACGTTCGTAATCATTCCGACACGTTCGTCCCCGCCATTGCGCCAAAAATAAATGTTCTCATCGGCCCGAATGGGGTAGGGAAGACTTCGATCCTCGAAGCGATTTCGCTTACGACGCTCACCAAAAGCTTCACCACGCACACGGATGCGGTGCTGATTCGAAGCGGGGAGCAATCGCTTGAAGTTTCGGCACAATACAGGAGTGATTTGGGTGTCCCGCATAATGTGTCGGTAACTATTGAAGCCGGGCCTCCGCTAAAAAAAACAATTGTCGCGCATAGCGAGCGCGTTCGCGCCGCGAGCGAGCTTGTGGGCCGCGCGCCTGTCGTGATTCTTACACCGGATGAGAAGATTATTACCGGCGGTTCCCCCGGCGAGCGAAGGCGGTTCCTCAATATGGTTCTTTCACAAGCCAGCCGCGCGTATCTCGAAGATGAGCTTGAATACCGCCGCGCGCTTCGCCAACGCAACGCAATTTTATCGCGCCAGCAAATGCGCTCGCTGGGAGCAATCAAGCCGCTCGTGGAACCTTGGACGACGCTCGTGCTAAAACACGGCGCGCGCATTGCGAAACGGCGTGCAGAATTTGTCAAAGAATTTCGTCCGCGATTGCTGGAAGCGTATGCGATGCTTTCTGAAGGCCGCGAGGCACCATCGCTCGAATACCAGCCGATGGGATTGGAACTTTCCGAGGATGTAAACGGCGAATTCGATTTTGCATCACTCTTTGCGCGCGAAGCCGAGCGCGTGGAACTCGATGAAACCCGGAGAGGCACGACCCTATTTGGTCCGCACCGCGATGAACTTATGCTCTATATCAATCCGGGGCGCGAAGCGCGGCTTTATGCCTCGCAAGGCCAGCACAAGACGCTGCTGGTGGCGATGAAGCTTGCGGAGTTCAACTATCTTCGCGACGCCGCCCACGAAACGCCGATGCTGCTGCTCGATGATGTGTTCAGTGAACTCGATGAAGCGAGGGCAACGCAGCTTTTGGAACTCGCGCAGGCTGGCGATCTCGGGCAAACCTTCATCACATCCACCGAACGAAGCCGCTTCGAATCGCTGGTGGGAATTTCGGGAGGCGATCATCGAATCTTCCAGCTTAGAGATGGAGTTGTCGAATAACAATGGCTCATCCAAGATCGCTCGACACGGTTATTCCCGATCTCCTGAAGGAATTCGGCCTCGATAAAAAGGCGAGGAACTATTCGGTGATAACCGGGTGGCCGGAGCTCGTGGGCGAACGCGTGGCCAATGCGACCCAAGCCGAGAAGCTCGATCACGGCGTTCTGACCATTCGCGTGAAAAACCCGGTTTGGCGCTATGAACTTACGATGCAGAAAACCGCGATTATGGCGAAGATTGAAAAAGAATTCGGAAAGGGGATCGTGCGGGATATTGTGTGGAAAATATAGCGCCTTCGTGTAATTTCATTCTCGTTACTCGTTACTCATGACTTCCCGGAACCCGCTCGGGCAAAATTCTGTCCTCTTTGTGATGCCTGCTCGTGGTTATAAAGCACTCATGATGTCGGTTGCGCTGTATGCGCTGGTCTCGCCGCTTGCGACGTGGAACACCTTCGCGCTGCTTGGACTGGCGCACAGCCTGTTACCACTGCTTCAGCTTGCGATTACAGTTCCCATGATCGTGCTGGCTATTATCGCGGGACAGTCGATTGGCAAACATTGCCTCGCCAACGACCAATGTAATCGCGTATCGCGTGTATTCTGGACGATCGGCTTTTATGTCATCGGCCCGCCGGCACTATACCTCTATTATCGTCGGCATTACAGGACCGTCTAGTTGCGAGGCGATGCAAAACGGGGAAACTGGAGCTTCCCCGTACACAGCGTGCCTATCTCACAAATACCACCTGCCTCGAAATCTGCCGGTCTCCGAAAAGAGCGGTAACATAATAAATCCCGTTCGGGAGTGATAGCGATTTCGCGTCGAAATCGAAGCGTTCGGTTGCACCCGCCGCGGCGTGGCGAACCGGCGAGGCATAAACCACGTGGCCAAGCGCATCGTGGACAACAATTCCGAGCGCGCCAGCATCCTGCGCGGTAAGATCCACACTGGTGATCGAAGTAAACGGATTCGGCTCAATGCTTATGAACGATGCGAGGGATGGATCTTCCGTTACCCCGTTGGCTGGCTGCTGTACTTTCGCCGTGCCAGTCAGATTGATGGTCAATGTTTTATCGGCCGATAACGAAGAATAAACCGTGAGCGTCGCCGTGCGTGTACCGGCCGCTCCCACAGGCGCGAATTGGAGATTGATTTGCCCAGCGGTGCCATGCTGGATCGTTTCCGGGAAAGTTGGCGAGACAATCGTAAATTCGTTATCGCCCGTGATTACTGCCGAGTCGATATACGTTCCATCCCATTGGGAGGTATCGGTAACCGTCAGCATTTGCGTCGCCGTTGCTGCGGTGTCCGTGGCCGGGAACGTAATTGTGGCGGCAGCCGTGATGCCGGGCACGTGCGGGATGGTGTCGGTGGAAGGAACGAAAATGGGCTGCAGTTCCTGCGCGTTCGAATCGTCATAGAGTATGGTGGCTTTGCCATTGCCGTTAAAGGCGTAGGAAAAAATCGCCGATTTCACATTGCGCGGGGAGCCGGCGAAAGTGTTCTGGTTCTCCGGCCATTCGTGGGTTATGAAAAGCGCCGTGTTTCTGTCGTTCGTCACAATGATATCTCCACTTTGGGCATGTTCGTGGAAAGATGAGTTGTCATCCTTATAAAGATTGGTATTCGTCCCTGCAAAAAAGGTATAAGAATGATCCGGAAGCACCGAGCGCGGCAGCGTGCGGTCGTAGGTTAGGGAACTGGGGCTGCTCGAGTTATAGCGTGTTTCATAATACTCGATATCGTGATCCGTATCGGATTTTCCCTGAAGATATTGCAGCCCGATCTCCACATTCTCGCCATCCTGCATGGGAACGCAGGAAACCGCGAAGAGGCTATCGATTGCGAATTGTATTTCGCCGGACATCCCTTGAATACCGCCAGTGAGATCCTGCGCATACGGCGTGGGATCGCCCGGATGCCAGTGAATAAGCAGGTAGCGCTGGCTTTGGCTGGCAAAGGCTTCGAGGCCATCGACTTCGACCAGGATCATGTTGTTATTTGTCGTATTGAGAGCGATATTGGATTCGGTCCAACCTTCAGCCGGGGGCGTTTTGTTGCCAGCCACTTCCTGTGTGATGATGGCCGTATCGACCGTGCCGCCACTCAAATGGCCGTGAAAGAACTGCATGACTTGTGCCCCCTGAGACCACGTTTGAGTCGCTGCAAACCATTGCGAGCCATCGGGCGAAAGGATTCCGGATACATGGAAATTGCCGATGGGAGCGGAAGTTCCGGAGAGGAACCAGCGTGGCGAGCCATCGTCCGCGAACGGCAAATCACTCAAGACCCTTGCCTGCGTGAGCGGCCAGGGAATTCGGAAAATGCCTTCGAAGAGCTGATGCGTGCTGCTGGAGGGGTTCAGATAGTAAACATCGCCGCCCAGGACGATCTGGCTTTGATCCGGCGTCATTCCAAGGACGGACAGGTGGCGCATGGAATTGAGCGGGCTGTTATTGCCGGTGGCCTGCTTGAGCATCGCAACGATGTCGAATGCATCGACCGTCGCATTCGGACGCTTGATGTAAAGAATGCTACGATCCGTTTTTACGAATGCCACGGCCGAACGATGTTGAACGTCCAGCACATTGTTTAATTGCGCGTGCGCTACTTGCGCAGGCCAGAATGGAATGGCGAGCGCCAGCCCCAAGATAAACGAGAAGATTGAAAAGAGAAGCCGCTTCATAGTACTATCCTTTGAAAATATTGAACTTACGAGTTACTAACCCGCTACAAATATACGAAGAAAATGCGAGCGCAGCGCAAAAACCTTCAATCGGAACCTGGGCATCCAGAAACATAATCATCGTTCCCGTCGTTAAACTGAACTTCTTGCGCGACTTTTTCCTGGCTTCGATCTCCTTATACAAATAGAGCGTGGCAGTGCGCATCTCCGGCCACGGTGGCATCGTGAGTGTTCACGCCTGCCTTTTCCATTAGACCAGACTTCCATGATTTCGATTCTCAACGCCCTTTTGGTTCCAGCTTTGCTCGGCACCCCGCTTCGAGCCAGCGCTTCGCGGGTTGCTCCTCGGCTCTCGGTTCCTCGGATGGCCGTTGATACCCCGGCTATCGATACGCCGATGGTTAGTTCCACGCAACCGGATTCCATCTCGGCTTCCGATACGCTGCAATTTAGTTTCGGGAATGACGGGTTTCATATCGGGAGCCGGAAGCATCGTTATATTTTGTCCGCGCCGAATGGCAGGCAGGTTCCCCATAACGAGAACTTTTCTCTCATCGACTTTAATCGGGTGACAGGATTTTTCCTGGGATTGGGAACGCCTGGCATGGTAGATGTCGGCCCGCATGGGGAACTCGGCTTCGATGGCGGCGCAGGATATGGGTTCGCTTCCAAGCGATGGGAATACCGTCTGGGTGGAGAATTCCGGCTGCCACTTCGGAAGATCGATTCGGCGGAAATGGATACGAGCTTTAAGCACCGGATTCGAGGCATTCCGACGATCGCCGTTGGCGCGGAACTGCACAACATCACTTCCACGGACGATGCGTGGCGTGTGAGCCGCCTCGAAAATGCGGCGGATGCCTTTTTTGCCCGCGAAGATTTTCGCGATTATTATAAGCTCGCCGGGTGGGATGGATACATTGCCTTTCGCCCCATGCGCAATACGGAGCTACGCGTCGATTGGCGTAGCGACCACTACGAATCGCTCCCGCAGGAAGTATTTTATGGCCGTTGGGGCGGCAATAAAGTTCTTCCGCCGAATCCGCCGGTGGCGGAGGGCGAAATGCACTCGCTGGCGGTTACCGCGCAGTCCGAACACGTTCACACACGCCACTTCGAGACGACAAACTTGTTCGGCGATTCAGTTTCTATCGAACAACTTGCCGGCTACAGCACGATGCTGCAAGTTGAACTTGGCCACATGCCCGGCTCCGATTTCGGCTTCAATCGTTATTTGCTCGATTGCCGCGGATTCCATCCACTGCTGCATGGCCTCAGCCTCGATACGCGACTGCGCTACGAAGTGACGACGGGAGACATGATCGAGCAAAAAATGGAATTTCTTGGCGGGCCGGGATCGCTCGCGGCACTCTATCGTAATTCGATCGAGGGGAACCGAATGCTCCTGCTCAATACGGAAGTGCGTGTAAATCTCAATATACTTTCCGCATTCTTTCACTCGCCGGATTTCAATCTCGTGATTTATAACGATTTCGGCAAAATGGGAATCGCGGGAGAGAATGAATCGATCATGCAAGGCTTCCAGTTTAGCGGCGCCTCGTCCATTCTATACAATGTTGGCCTGGGTTTGGGCTGGACGCGAGGCATTCAAATCGGCGCGACGTGGCGGACCGACATTAAAGCCGATCCACGCATTATCTTCCGGCTCGAACGACCATTTTAGCCTCGTAAAATATTCTCAGCGCGCGAGACTGACGGCCCGAGTCAGGGTTCCGGCAGGCGTCGTCAGCACGGCATAATAAATACCGCTTGCGACGCCCGGGGCCGGGTCATGGATGGTTCGAATGCTCGAAGAACTCATGCCATCGAACTCTTCCGCCACTTTCGTTCCAAGCTGGTTATACAATGCGAGCGTGACCTTGGTGCTCGCCGGCGTGGAGAAGGAGTAATCGAATCCGCCGTTCGATTGGGAGACCGTCAGCGTCGAACCGCTTGGCGGCGAGCCAGCAGCTTGGTTTACCGAGGCGCTCGCTTCCGGAACAAGCTGCGCGCGGTACGAAAAGAGCAATGCACCGAAGCTGAAATCAGAAAGCACTGTGCCATTGGCAGTCACTTCGGTGGTGCCTTCGCTTGGGCCAGGCCCGTTTGGGGAGGGATTTTGGATGCCCCAGCCGATAAAGGTATTGCCATTGGCGAAGCGTTGTACGCTGCCACACGCGGAAGTAAAGACTGCGGGATCGTGCCGGAACTGCCAGACGAGCGAATCCGTCATTCGCGCGGTGTCGAGCGCGTATTCTACAGCGCGGCTTTCAGGCACGGCGTGCAGGTTGCCATTATTGAAGAGCAGGATGTGATTCATCGGAAGGAACCGTGCGCAATGCTGGTAACTTATTCCGATTGTATCGTTCAAGGTTCTGAACTGGTTTTCTTTCCCGCCGAAGCGCCAAATCATCGCGCCCGTGGCGCCATTGATCTTGGTCACCTCACTCAGATGGCGGTTGGAGAGCAAATAGTTGCCATCCGCATCGGTATCGATAGCGTTTGCGTGTTCGAAATCGACGGGTTGCGCGGTAAAGCTGATGCCCTGGCAATCGGTCACGGAATAATGATCGATTCCGCGCCATTCGAATACTAAATTGCCTTCACGGTCGAACGTCTGGATTACATTGCCCTGAATCTGCGCGGCGGCCGATCCTCCGACGGAGGAAAGGTCCGAGGTCGTCAGCGTGACGCCTAAAATGGTATAGCTGCCGTCTTTCTGGAGGATGAATTCGTGCCCATCGTCCACATAGCCGTTGGCGCAATGGAACGAATCGAGGATCGTAAAGGAAGAATCGACGGCAAAATAGGTTCCCCGTCCGTTGAAGTAGGTCATTTGCCCATTTGGCTGGAGTTCGAAATCTGAACCCAACACCGCGGTAAAGGCTTCGAGCGCGCCGGTTTCACTGAGGATGACGAGACCGCAGATGGGAAGCGGGCCATCGAACGAGAGGAAGATCCTGCCCGGGGTTGGCGATGTTGCAACGTTCGACGATATGCCGGGCCAAAGGTCCAGCACGTTATCGCCCGATGATTTAATCGGCCGGGCGGCCGCGGCTCCGTTCGATTCCGAATTCCGGATCACGCTGTAATCCAAATTTTGCCGGACCGTTTGGAAGCTGAAGCTATCGAGGATGCTCTCGCTTTCGCCGCTTCCGCTCTCGCCAGTTCCGCTTTCGAGGACGACCTGAACGCACTCGTTCAAGCCGAACGGTGACGTGGGCCGAAAAATAATTGTGGTTCCATCGGCGGAAAGGTGCGTGGTCCCCGGATGGACGCCGGAATGCGATCCGGTAACGATAAGTGTTGCTTGCGAAAGGACGAACGCTCGCGTTCCGCTAATCCCGATTTGGGTGACCGTGGGAACCTCGAGAGCTGAAGCCATCGGATAGCTTCGAAGGATAATTTGTGGAGCTACGGAATGCGGACCGGCCCATGCCGAAATTGCGATGGGACAAAGTGAAAGTAGAGAAAATAACCAACCTGCACGAGTTTTGCTCATGACCGTATGCGATTAAATTGTAAAATCGCGACAGCAACGAAAGGTAAGGATATAACTCCGCTGCCCGGCTGATATAACAGGCTCTTCGATTTTTTATTATTTTTTTTGGAGCAGAAAGAGGTTCGGGGCTCGGTTAGGCCCGGTTTGTCGGCCCGGCGGTGCGTTTTTTCCGGAAATATTCGTGCATCAGAGAAGCGCATTCACGGTCGAGGACTCCGGGAATGACTTCAACCCGGTGATTGAGCCGCTTATCCTGCGGAATATTATAGAGCGTTCCGCATGCGCCAGCCTTTATATCGTAGGCGCCAAAGACCAGATCGAGGAATTCGCGCAAGCACAATTGCTCCGGCGCACATCGGGCATGCCTCAATCGTCGCATAAAGCGTGACATCGGTGAGGTAGCGTGATTCGAGCGCGGCGCTGGCGGAGGTGATTGCCATCATTTCGGCGTGCGCGGTCGCATCCTTGAGTTGTTCGGTGAGGTTATGTCCGCGCGCAATAATACGGCCATCGCCCACGTCACTGCTTTGAACGATCACGCAGCCGATAGGTACTTCATTGATGTCGAAGGCGCGCTTCGCCTCGATGAGCGCCTGACGCATCCAGCGCTCGTGGACCGATCCGGGACCCTTCGGCGGGCTCAGGATCTCGGGATTAAGCCGATCGAATGGATTTTCCGGATTACTATTCAGGATTGACAAGGCAGTGATGAAGCTAAAGAGTGTGAAATGTGAATTTTCTCAAATTTCTCATTCTTAACTCTGCATTCTTGATTGAAACCGTGGGCCCTGCAGGACTTGAACCTGCGACCAATCGATTATGAGTCGACTGCTCTGACCAACTGAGCTAAGGGCCCGTGGATGATCGCTCATCCTTCCAATTCAAAATTAAAAATGAAGAATTATGAATTGGAAAGGAGGCGTGACAACTAATAGGAGCGGAATGAAATTCCTTGCTATGGCACAAAATCAGGTTTCAGGGCGTTCGGAGCGATTATGTTGCCCGCCACACCTCCAGAGCTTGGGAACCCGCGTGTTTCGGTCCACACGCTCGGGTGCAAGCTTAATTATGCCGAGACTTCCTCGCTCGCGAAGGCGTTCGGCGAAGCGGGCTCGCAGCTGGTCCCTTTTGGTGAAGAAAGCGATATTTTCGTGCTCAATACTTGCTCAGTGACGGAGAATGCGGAGCGCGAAGCCCGGCAGATCGTCCGCCGCGTGCTTCGGAGTGCTCCGAATACCTTCGTCATTGCTACCGGCTGCTACGCGCAATTGCGTCCCGAAGAAATCGCGAGCATTGAGGGAGTCGATCTTGTTTTGGGCTCGAAAGAAAAGCAGGATGCGATCAAATATGCCGCCGGCTTCGAGAAATCGGGAGGGCCGAAAATCTTCGTCTCCGAAATCGACGAAGCGACCGATTTTGATTTTGCCGAAACCGCCGAAGCCGATAGCCGGACACGAGCATTTTTGAAAGTGCAGGATGGCTGCGATTATTCCTGCGCATTCTGCACTATTCCGAAAGCGCGCGGCGCTTCGCGTTCTGCTAATATTGAACAAATTTTGGAACGCGCTCGCAATCTTTGCCGGCAAGGATTCCGCGAGATTGTGCTTTCCGGCGTGAACGTCGGCGATTTTGGACGAAAGACCGGCACCAGCTTTTTCGAACTCGCGAGCGCCATCGACCACGATCCCGAAATTACCGCCCGCATTCGTATTAGTTCCATCGAACCAAATTTGCTGACGGAGGAAATCATTCAGTTGGTTGCTTCCTCCGAAAAATTCTGCCCGCATTTTCACATTCCGCTTCAGTCGGGGTGCGATCGAACGCTGGCGTCGATGCGGCGGCGCTATAAATCGGAATTATATCGGAGGAGGGTTGAGCTCATTCGATCAATGATTCCGAATGCTTGCATCGGAGCGGATGTCATCGCGGGGTTCCCAGGCGAGACGGCGGAAGATTTCCGCGCGGCATGCGAGTTCATTCAATCGCTCGAACTTTCCTATTTGCATGCGTTTACCTTTAGCGAGCGGCCGGGAACCGTGGCATCGGAGTTGCCGAATCAGGTTCCCGCTTCCACTCGTCGCGAGCGAACCCGTACGCTTCGTCTAATTTCAGAGAAAAAGCGCCGCGCGTTTTACACAGCTCAGATTGGGCGAGAGGCTCGAATGCTTGTGGAACGAAACGCGGGAGGATACTCGGAGAATTACGTCCGCCTTCGGCTCATGCGAGAAATTTCCGCGAAGGCCGAGCTTGTTCGCGTCCGATTGATGGAAGCGCACGGCGATGTCGTCGCCGCCGAGCCGCTCGAAATTCTTGCGGAGCGCAACGAGGAAGGATTGTTGCCGATTCTGTGAGCGACCGACTCAATCAATTCATCGCGCGAGTAGGGGAGCGGCGCATCCTGCTCGCGATTGCGGCGCTCGCATTCGTTGTGCAGCTTCTTGCCATTCGTCCAGCGACTTTTTATGGGGAACCGTTCCTCATCGCAAAGAACATTGTGGCAGGGAAAGGATTTGTTTTTGCCTATCCTATTACGACTTCCGTTGGCCCGACGTGTTACGTGACGCCGCTGTATGTCTATCTTCAGGTGCCCTTCCTTTATTTTCCGTGGGGTGAGCGCGCGATCCAGGTGATGAATGTGCTCTCTCTTCAAGCAGGATGCTTGGTGCTGTATCGCTTTTTTCGAAGACTTACTTCCTCCTCCGTTGCCCTTCTTTCCTTTGCGGCGCTCAGTTTTTATATTCCGTTTTGGATTCTCGCTTACACGCTGGAACCCAATTCGCTGAATCTTTTTCTGCTTGCACTCACGGTGGAATGCGTCTATCTGATTCTGAAATCGCCGACGTGGAGAAATTGGACTTCCTTCGGGGTGCTCGTGGGCGTGCAGATGCTACTGCGCCCGGATATTGCGCTCGGCGCGGCGCTGTTTTCTATCTTGCTCTTCGGATGGAATCGCTCGATGGGTACGGTGAAGGGCGTTGGCGTTGCCGCACTTGTTTCGCTCGCCATCGTCTCCCCGTGGACGATTAGGAACTATCTTGTGTTCCATCAATTCGTGCTCGTCAGCGCGAATGCGGGAATGAATTTGTATGCCGGTAACAATCCCGTCGCGACGGGCGAATTCAGCGAGCTTCCCGCAACGCCCGAGAGCCAGCGGAATTTCGAGAAAATTTCTGCCTATTCCAAAACGCACGACCAGATCGCGGTCGATCGTTTGCGATTGGAGCTCGCTGAAGAATGGATCCTCGCCAATCCGGCCAAGGTAGCTATGCTCGATCTGAAGAAAAGTTGGTACCACTGGTTTGGCCGGCCGATCATGGGGGAACAGTTCCATTACACCTTCCAGCGGGATGCAATGGCATTTAAGATATTTGGTGTCCTCATGCTCGCCTTCGGTCTCTATGGGCTTTATATTCTTCGCAACGCGAAGCTGCAATCGCTTTTTCTCACTGTTTTCTTCTATTCCACGCTCGTCTCCGCGATCTTTTTCGTGCAGTCGCGGCATCGGATATTGAAGGTCGATCCATTCCTTCTGCCGTTAGCGGTCATGGGCCTTGTAGCCGTGGCCTTTAGGTCACCGCGGCGAAGCACCAAGTGTGGGAACGTTCCAGCTCGCGGTGACCTAAAGGTTACGGCTACACTGCACGAGGCCATTTAAATGAGCATCAAAATTAGCACCATCGAACCCGGCTCCATCGCCGAAAAGCTTGGCATTCGGCCGGGCGACGAGCTGCTCACCATGAATGGCGAGCCGATCCACGACGAGCTGGATGTTAAGTTCTATATGCCCGGCGAAGCGGTGGAATTGGAACTATACCTCAGCGGCGAGCGCACTATTCTCGAAATCGAGAAGGAGCATGACGAGGAGATCGGCTTCGCCGTCGAGACGATGCACATGACGGCGTGCGGTAACGATTGCGTGTTTTGCTTTGTCGATCAGAATCCGGAAGGGCTGCGAAAGGCGCTCTATTTTCGCGATGGCGATTACCGCTTCAGCCATCTCTACGGAAATTTTAACACGATGACGAACGTGGGGCCGAAGTCGCTCGAACGCATCGTGCGCCAGCGCCTCATGCCGCAGTATGTGAGCGTGCATTCGACCGATCTCGAAGTCCGCAAGAAGCTAATGCGTCTTCGGAAGGACGATCACATTTTGGATAAGCTCCGCTACCTTGCCGAGAACGATATTTGGATGCACACGCAGATCGTTCTCTGCCCCGGCATCAACGATGGCGCAAGTCTTGCGAAGACGATCGAAGATATTTATGCGCTCGGTCCCGCGGTGCAAACGATGGCGATCGTTCCGGTCGGGCTTACCAGCCATCGAACGGGTCTCGAAGAGCTTCGCCAGATCGATCCGCCTTATGCGGCAAAGATGATCGACTCCGTTCAGGAATTGCAGCGGCGTTTTCGAAAAGAGCGCGGCACGAATTGGCTGTATCTCTCCGACGAATGGTTCCTCGTCGCCGGAATTCCGGTTCCCGACGAGGATTGGTACGATGGATTTCCACAGCTTGAAAACGGCGTTGGGATGGTGCGCGATTTTATCGAGGAGACCCGGAAGGAAGTTGCGGTGCTGGAACATACAGCGCCGCTTTCATTTCCGCGTCGTCTCACGCTCGCTACGGCGAAGCTCGCGGGCGGGTTTATGCAGTTGGAAATCGTTCCGATTTTGGAGCGAATCCCGAACCTCGAAGTGGATTTGCAGGTGGTTAGAAATAGATTATACGGCCCGGATGTTACCGTCACCGGCCTGCTCTCCGGCCAATGCTTCGAGCATCATTTCGCAAATCGCGCGGCAACCGATCTTCTACTTCTGGCACCAAACGTACTGAACGAAGACGATGTCTTCTTAGACAACGAAACCCCGCTTGGCCTCAAACGCAAGCTGGGCGACCGCCCGATGGCCATCTTCCACGGCTCGTGGGAAGAAGTGCTATACTATTGCGATCACCCCGAAGCGGAAGCGTTCGATACGAAGAAGATGCGGCTGCCGGTAATGAATTGAGGCAGTTACCATCCTGGTAACAAAATATCAATCGCGGATGTTAGTAATAATCGAGAAGGAATGCGAATCATCGCTAAGCGAACCTTAAATCTTTTCTGGGAACAGCACCCCGATGTGGAGCAGCCGCTGAAATCATGGTTCGATGAGGCAGCAAAAGCTACCTGGCGGACGCCACAGGAACTGAAGGTCCAGTTTGGCAATGCATCGATAATTTCAAATAAGCGAGTGGTGATTAATATCCACGGTAATGCGTACCGGCTGGTCGTGGACATTGAATATCGGCTTCAGATCATGTTTGTAGTATGGGTTGGAACCCATTCGGAGTATGATAAAATTGATGTAAAGAAGGTGGAATATGTTAAAACCGATTCGAAACGAAAAACAATACGATAAGGCACTTTCCAGAGCGTATAAGCTCTTGCAGGGAAAGCTGCGTTCGGGTTCCCAAGAGGCGGACGAACTGGAAGTTCTCACGATGCTAATCGAGCGGTATGAAGCGGAACATTATCCGATTGCGCCGCCCCATCCGATCGAAGCAATTAAGTTCCGCATGGACCAATTGGGAATGAAGCCATCCGATCTTGGTCGTGTACTGGGCTACCGCAGCCGTGCCTCCGAAATTATACGCGGCAAGCGAAAACTCACCCTCGGAATGATACGCACGCTCCACGAAAAGCTTCAAATCCCGGTCGAGAGTTTGGTAGCACGGTATTGAACATCCCGAAGCGGAAGCGTTCGATGAGAAGATGAAGTTGCCGGTGGTGTAGCTCTGACTGATTCCGAGAATGCTTGCCCTGTTGAGTCGCATCCTACATTCCATCGGATTTTAGTTGTAAAAGCGCTGCAGCTATGCGGTCTCTGAAACCAACGACATCAACATCGTTCCGAAAGTTAAAGGATTCTGAAAAGGAATCATCTGAAAGGATCAAGACTGCAGATCGTTCCACCTGCGTGGAACGGAACCTTATCTCGAGCGAAGGTATCCACGCTGGTTGTTGCACGGAGCCTTCACTAATCGAAACTCTTCCATTATCGTGGATTGTGGTACTGCTTGGGGTGGTGGGTAGTTCGGTCTTGCTTGTGAAGCTGATAAATGTTGGCTTCTTCGACCCTGAAATCATCGACGAATCGATCTCGCTAAGAGCATCAATAAGATCGGATGCGTCCGAAGCCTGGATCGACAGCAGCTCCTAGGTCAAGTTCATCAATCTCGTCCGCCGAACGAGATGATGTGGGAGCCAGCAAAACCTAAAATATCTTCTTTCCTTTAACAAGGTCCACAGCAGCGACAACACCCACGGAATTGACATCAAATGAATTCATTAAGTCATTATTAATTGCATCATCAGGATTTGCCGATCCTCGCTTCCGTTCGAGTGGCGTGGCACCCGGAATGAACGTCATTGTGGTTACAACCGGGATGCATCGTGCGGCTCGCTGGCTGTTGACCGGTACGGAAGGAAATTCGGCGGCGCACAGGAAGCGAGCGCAAGAGTAAGTAGGAATGGTACAATTGATTTCATGGTTCGAACTTACGAAATATTTTTAAGCGATTGCCGAAATTCGTAAATTCTCTGCCGCTCAATGCATCAAACGCAATCATTGATGTGGTTTTTGTTTCGCCGCCAGCTCACCAATATTATTCCGTGAGTTGGTTCGTTGCGGGATGATTTGAGGGCATAAGACTTCCCAACTCCAAATCCCAAACGTCCCTCCCTAAAATCCCAAGAATCCCAGTTGACCTTTTTCCCCGCCGCGCTGTTGCACGTATCGCATGTTTTCTTTTATAATTCGCAGGCTCACTTATTCTATCCTCGTCATTTTCGGGGTAATCACGGTGGTATTCTTCATCATGAACCTGCTGCCCGATCCATCGCGTATGCTGATGGGGCAGCGTGCGGACATCGCTTCGCAAACGGCGATCCGTCACGAGTTGGGGCTCGATCTTCCGCCGTGGGAGCGGTACGTGCGGTTCCTCGGGGATGCGGCGCAGGGCAATCTCGGACGCTCCTTTACCTCGAACCGTCCGGTGCTGGAGAGCATTTGGGAACGCTTCGGCGCGACCGCCACGCTTGCGATCAGCGCCATGGTGCTTGCCTCGATTTTGGGTGTGGGCATCGGAATACTGAGCGCGATAAAGTCTTATTCGCTGTTCGATAACTTGTCGATGCTCTTCGCGCTGGTGGGAATTTCGGTTCCCTCGTTCGTAATGGGTCTTCTCGCGATGCTCCTGTTTGGTTCCGTACTCAATTGGCTGCCGGTTTCGGGATATATGTGGGAAGCTGGCGAGTTGCACCTCGAATATCTTGTGCTGCCGATGTTGGTCCTGGCGCTCCAGCCGGTTTCGATCATTGCGCGGGTGACGCGATCGAGTATGCTCGAAGTGATGACGAGCGATTACGTTCGCACAGCAAAAGCCAAAGGCGCGACGTGGAGGGCCATTATTTATAAACACGCACTGCGCAATGCGCTCAATCCCGTGGTGACGACGGTGAGCGCGTGGCTGGCTGGATTGCTTGTCGGCGTCTATTTTATTGAATATATTTTTAATTGGCCAGGCATCGGATTGCAGGCGGTCGATGCGATCACGCGGAGCGATTTCCCGATCATTCAAGGAACCGTAATTTTTTCGGCGGTCATTTTCGTCGCCGTGAATTTTATAGTCGATATTACCTACGGCTTGCTCGATCCGAGGGTGAAAATTTCATAGGGAACGAAATACGGAATGGACACCATCAACGCTCCAGAAGAGACGGAAGAAAAGAGCGAACTTCAAACCGAATTGGTCGCTCGCACCGCGCTTCCTCAAATCACCGTTCCGCTTCGCCTCACGAAAGAAGAAGCCGCGCGGCGAAAACTCGAGAACGATCAGGTGCTCAAGCAGGAGCCGCACTCGCTCTGGTATTATTCCTGGCGCAGGCTTCGGCGAAATCGGCTGGCGATGGCTGGATTAGTTACCACGATTGTGCTTGTCTTTGTTGCAGTGTTTGCCAGCAAACTCGCGCCTTTCGATCCGAACATGCAAGTGCTGGAATATTCCACGGAGCCCATAGCCTTCCGGGGCAACGTCCTGCTAACGAAGAGTGAAGTCAATCCGAACGAGACCGTTCCTGTTCCAATTGCCGAATACCACATACAGGGTGGTAACGTGCTTTTTACGACGGTCGAAGGCCAGGATCATTCGTTGCCGCTTTCCCGCCTCGCGGGAACCTTCTGAGAGTGCGTGGCACAAAACCCCCATCTATTATCTCGGCACCGACCGCTATGGCCGGGATGTGCTTTCGCGACTGATGTTTGGCGCGCGCGTGTCACTTACGGTAGCGTTTTTTGCCGAGATGTGTAGCCTGCTGATTGGAATTTTAATTGGTGCAGTCGCCGGGTTTTATCGCGGCTGGGTCGATGATGTGCTGATGTGGTTTACGAACGTAGTATGGTCCATTCCTTCGCTGCTCTTGGTCATTGCGCTCTCGATTGCGCTCGGCCTCGGCTTGTGGCAAACGATTATCGCGATCGGCATTACCGGATGGGTGGATATGGCGCGCATCGTCCGCGGACAATTTTTCGCGCTGAGGGAAACCGAATATGTCGAGGCGACGAAAGCCCTCGGACTTTCGAATAAGCGGACGATTTTCCGGCATATACTTCCCAATACGCTGGGGCCGATCATCGTTATAGCGACGGCTGGGTTTGCCAATGCGATCATTTATGAAGCCGCGCTTTCGTTCCTCGGACTCGGCGTGCAGCCGCCGACTTCCACATGGGGACAAATGATTCACGATGGCTATGGCTTCATCGCTGCCGGTTCCAACTGGGGTCTTACGCTGTTCCCGGCATTTGCGATTATGGCTGCCGTCTTTGCCTTTAATCTCTTCGGTGATGGGCTCCGCGATGCGTTCGATCCGAAACTGAAACGGTAAAAGGCATTATATGTGCATCCAAGGCGTTGTTAACGGGCGTGAGCACAATCATCGAAATTTCATAAATTACCGTTCAGAATTGCTTAACGAATTCAGTCACGTATTCGCATTCCTGATTGTCGCGATGCTCTTCGTCGCTGGCGGGCTTGTGACGAGCAAACTGCTGCGGCCCCGGAACCCGAATAAATTCAAGCATTCGACGTATGAGTGCGGCGAGGATACCATCGGCGGCGCGTGGGTGAAATTCAATATTCGCTATTACGTCGTCGCGCTGATTTTTATTTTATTCGATGTCGAGATTTTATTTCTGTTCCCGTGGGCGATGGTGTTCAAGCCGATGGGATGGATCGCCATCGGTGAAATGTTTACCTTTGTCGGAATTCTACTGGTCGGATATGTTTATGTATGGGCCAAGGGCGATTTGGACTGGGTACGGCCAAAACCATTCGTCGCGCGGCTGAAGGATGTCGTTTTAATTAGGAATGAGGAATTAGGAATGCGAAATTTAAGCATCGGTGACGCACCGAATCCTCCACAGTTCCTCATTCCGTAATTCGCTACATTGACAATGGGATTTTTAGATCATCTGGAATTGCCGGTGCTGTCCGGCGAGAAAACGGGCGACGGGAACGTTATCGTGACGAGCCTCGACGTGCTCTTCAATTGGTCGCGCCTTTCGAGCTTGTGGCAGATGACGTTCGGCCTGGCCTGCTGCGCCATCGAAATGATGTCTAGCTCCGCTTCGCATTATGACATGATGCGCTTTGGCGTTATTCCGCGTCCAAGCCCGCGCCAATCGGATGTGATCATTATTTCTGGAACCGTTACGCTAAAAATGGCGACGCGCATCAAGACGCTCTACGAGCAAATGCCCGACCCGAAATATGTGATCTCGATGGGGAACTGTTCCAATTGTGGCGGACCGTATTGGGAATATGGTTACCATGTGCTGAAAGGCGTGGATCGCGTTATTCCCGTGGATGTCTATGTTCCCGGCTGCCCGCCGCGCCCCGAGGCGCTGCTCGAAGGGCTGATGCAGCTGCAGGAAAAAATACGAATGCAGAACCGGGAATACGCGGATTAAGACGGATTTTTAGGATTATTTATGACATCCTCTAAGATTGTCGCAACCTTCGCAACACGCTTTGGAGATAAGCTCGGCGGATGGCGGGAATCGAATTCCGAAAATGCCTATCAGCGGCGGATGGGATCGTATCTCGAAATCGTGGAACCATCCGCGCTTCGCGAAATCGCATTTTTTCTTCGCGATGAGCATGAGCTGGATTTCAATAGCTTACTTCTTATTTCCTCCGTTGATGACGGGGATGGTTCGCTATCGCTGGTCTATAACCTTGAATCGACGCGACACGCGCATCAGATTGCACTAAAAGTTACCATTGCGGCGGAAGCCGCTTCCGTTCCGTCCGTCACTCCGGTTTGGCTGCACGCCAATTGGCAGGAGCGCGAAGCGTGGGACATGATGGGCATTCGCTTCGAAGGGTCATCCCGACCACCGCCGCATTTTGCTCGATGAGGATTATCCGGGCCATCCGCTCCGAAAAGATTTTAAGGAACCGGATTTTTATCATGGAATGAAGGTATCGTATTGATGTCAGAACTCCTTGAACGTTCCATCCTCACGCATTCGCCATTGCATGCGAGCGCTCCGATTCATATTCCTGAATCGATCGAGCCGAAGCGGCTCGCATACCGAAGAAATGGTTCTCAATATCGGCCCGCAGCACCCTTCCACGCATGGCGTGCTGCGCCTGGAAGTGTGCTCGATGGCGAAGTGGTGATCGACGTTATTCCGCACATCGGTTACCTGCACCGCTGTTTCGAAAAACATGCGGAGCACATTGACGTACCCGCAAATTACTCCCTACGTCGATCGCATGGATTATATTGCGGCAATGTCCGGCGAGCATGGCTACGTTGTTGCCGTGGAACGAATGATGAATATTGAAGTTCCAGAAAAGGTGGAGTACATTCGAGTGCTCTTCGCGGAACTTCAGCGCATTGCTTCGCACATGATCGCGATTGGAACCTTTGGGATGGATTCCGGTGCGTTCACTCCTTTCCTTTATTGCTTCCGCGACCGCGAAACCATTCTCGAAATGTTCGAGAAAACCTGCGGCGCGCGCTTCCTTTATAATTATATGTGGGTGGGCGGACTATCACACGACCTCCATCCCGATGTGCTGCCGATGTGCCGCGAATTTATAAAAACTTCCCGCGCTACGCATGAAGAAATAAACGATCTGCTCACGTTTAACCATATTTTCGTTAAGCGGACAGCCGGCATCGGCGTGCTCGACGGGGAAGTTGCGGTGAACGGTGGCGCTTCCGGACCGATGCTTCGCTCCTGTGGCGTGAAGTGGGACATTCGGAAAAACGATCCCTACTCCATTTACGATCGCTTCGATTTTGAGGTTTCGATTGGATCCGATGAGCGCGGGGAACTCGGCGATTCGTTCAATCGCCATTGGGTGCGCATGCTGGAGTGGGAACAATCGCTCAATATCATCGAGCAGATTTTGGAACAATATCCGGAGCAGGATACGACCGACGTTCAATCCGCGATTCCGAAGCGGCTGCGCCCTCCGGAAGGGGAAATCTACTCGCGCACTGAAACACCGCGCGGGGAACTCGGGTATTATATCGTCTCGAAAGGCGATGCGAAGCCCTGGCGCGTTAAAGTACGCTCGCCTGCATTTTCAAATCTAAGTCTCCTTCCCGATCATTTCGCGCGGCTATCTTGATCGCCGATCTTATCGTCGCGCTGGGATCGATCGATATTGTGCTGGGAGAGGTGGATCGATAAAGAATGTGTTGGATTGCTCCTATGCATAGCGGTGTTAGGCAAGCTTCTTGGTTAAATACTTCTCCGACATATCGCGCGCGCTCCGGACGGCGTTCATTGGCCTTACGATCGTTATTCGCCATTTAGGGCGAAGGAAAGTTACGCGGCGTTATCCGGAGCCGAGGGACGAGTACATCCTTCCCGAGCGCGCCCGCAACCGGCTCTATGTCAATATGGACGATTGCATCGGCTGCGATAAGTGCGCACGAGCCTGCCCGGTCGATTGCATCGAGATCGAGGCGGTGAAATCCATTCCCGGCGAAGATTTGGGACTTACGACCCGCTTTTCGAAAAAGAAATCGCTGTGGGTTACCCGCTTCGATATTGACATGGCGAAGTGCTGCTATTGCTCACTCTGCATCTGGCCCTGTCCGACGGAGTGTATCGTGATGACGGAAGTATTCGAATTTTCGGAACCCAAGCGCGAGAATTTGATCTATCACTTTGCCGCGATGGACGAAGCGCAAGGGAGCATCCACAAAGAAAATCGCGCGAAGTACGAAGCCGAAGCGAACATTCAGCGCGCAAAGCAAGCCACGGACCGCGCGGCGAAGCAAGCGGGAGCAAAAGGTTCCTCTGAAGGGAACAGCGAATGAGATGAAAACGAATCATGTGTTAACCACACAAATCACATAGATCACACTTCTGACTTTTGTCACTTTTCGATATTTTCTTCTACCTATTCGCCGCCGCGATCGTCGCGTCGGCGGCGGTTGTGTGCTTTTCGCGGAATATCGTTCACGCGGCGTTTTCGCTGCTCTTCACGTTTTTTGGCGTGGCGGGAATTTATGTTTTGCTCTCCGCCGATTTTCTCGCGGTGAGCCAGATATTGATTTATGTCGGCGGAATTTTAGTACTCCTCGTCTTCGGCGTAATGCTGACGAACCGGGCAACGAATATCTCACTTCGCTCGGCGATTGGACCAAAACTTCCGGCGCTCATTATCTGCGCGGCTCTGTTGGGCCTGCTGATTTCGTTCCTTGTTTCCGGCCATTGGATGCGCTTTGACGAACCGCCGTGGAACAAGACCAAGTGGCACACGAATGCCATAGAACGAGTGACTGGTGAACCGCAGGGAACTCCGCGGGAGTTATTAGACCATCAAGGGAGCGAAGGCACCTCTGTGGAACTTGGAAAACTTCTTTTGAGCGATTACATGCTTCCATTCGAACTGGTTTCGATCGTACTGCTCGTTGCACTCATCGGCGCGGCAATGATGGCAAGAAGAGAGTCGGTGCCAATCGAGCGCGATCGACAGGAGGTTTCGGCATGAATTTCGCTCCCGTCGGGCTTCCACACTTTCTCGTGCTTTCGGCCACGCTATTCGTGATGGGAATCTTTACGATGCTCACGCGCCGGAACGCGATCGCGGTGCTGATGGGAATAGAGCTCATTTTGAATGCGGCAAATATTAATTTCGTCGCTTTCACGCGATATGGAGCGATCAACTTGGACGGACAGGTCGTCGCCATTTTCGTAATTGTGATCGCGGCCTGCGAAGCAGCGGTGGCGCTTGCCATTGTTCTCAATTTATATAAGAGGCAGGGATCGGTGAATGTGCGGGAAGCCCACACCCTACGCGATTGAACGGACGTTCTTCCGCTGGCTTGAACGGACCCAAAGGACACGCCGGGACCAAATGTCGATTTTGTTAAATGATACCATTCGCATCGGAACACCTTAGCTCTTTAGCACTTTAGCCTTTGGACCCGCTCATTCTTCTTTCGCTCGTCGCGCTGGGGATACCGCTCCTGGGTTTCGGGCTGGTGATTTTTAGCCAGCGGGCGCTCGAGGAGCGTGCGCATCTCATCGCGTTGCCGGCAATCGCCTTCAGCAGCGTGCTGGCGTTTTATGTGGCGTGGGTGAAGCTGCACGTTCCCGGAACGCCGGCCGAGCTATCGTGGTGCGCAGATTGGATTTCGCTCGGCATTTCCGGCACGCATCCTCTCGCGATTCACCTCAATGTCCTGCTCGATAATATGACGGTCATACTCATGGCTGTGGTAACTGGCGTCAGCGCGCTCGTTCATCTATTCTCGATCGGATATATGCGGCGCGATGTGCGCTACGCGCGCTATTTTGCGTTTCTGCAGCTCTTCACGTTCGCGATGCTTGGCATTGTTCTTTCGGGCAACTTATTCTTGCTCTATTTTTATTGGGAACTCGTAGGGTTCTCCAGCTACGCGCTCATTGCGCATTGGTACGAACGTGCCGGACCACAATATGCTTCGAAAAAAGCCTTCATTGTCAATCGGATTGGCGATGCCTTTTTCTTTATCGGGATCTTGCTTCTCTTCAACGAATTTCACACGTTCGATTTTCGGGAAATCTTCGGATATATCAATCAGGGCCTTCCGGTTTCCTTCAGCTTGCTTGGATTAGCTCCTGAGACCACACTCACGCTCGCGGGCTTGCTTATCTTTGCCGGCGCGGTCGCCAAGAGTGCGCAGTTCCCACTTTTCGTTTGGCTTCCGGATGCGATGGAAGGTCCCACGCCCGTTTCGGCTCTGATTCACGCGGCAACGATGGTCGCCGCAGGCGTTTATCTCGTGGCGCGCTTGTTCCCGATCCTCACCGCGAATGCTATGCTCGTTATTGCTTGCACCGGAGCATTCACCAGCTTGCTTGCCGCAACAATCGCGATCACGCAAACCGATATTAAGCGCGTACTCGCCTATTCGACGATCTCGCAGCTTGGCCTGATGATTATGTCCATCGGTGCGGGCGCGGTGGCGGCCGGAGTGTTTCATTTAGTTACCCACGCGGCATTCAAGGCGTTGCTCTTTTTGGGCGCGGGTTCCGTGCTTCACGCGATGCACCGCGCCCTGCGCCAAACGCAGGATCACGAAACCGACGCCAACGACATCCACAACATGGGCGGCTTTATCCGAAAAATGCCGATCACTGGCTGGACGTTCCTCACCGCCACGCTCGCAATAACCGGGTTGCCCCTGACCGCGGCATTCATGTCGAAGGATGAAATCCTTACCGCCGGGGTGGCTTATAGCACGCTTCAAGGCGGGATTGCGCAGGCGATTCCGTGGATCGGCTTTGTAGCAACGCTGCTCACCGCGCTCTATATGTGGCGCCTGGTGTTCCGCGTGTTTTTGGGAAAGCCGGCGAATCGCGAGTTGTATGATAAAATCCAGGAATCGCCGGGAGTGATGACCGTCCCACTCATCGTCCTTGCCATTTTCACCTTGTGGTTTTGGTTTGGAAAAAATCCAGTAAAGCCGGAGCAGGGATGGTTTCTTTCGAAATGGATGAAAACTCCGACTCAGATAATTCCTCCGCAAACCGCACCCCCGTTCCGGCCTCAGAATTACCAGAATTCTTCGGCGCCTGCTCAACAACCCACAGAATTGGGCGCCAATAGTGCGCCACCCTCCGTCACGATTTCAGAGTTACCGCCGATGCCGCATCAAGTGGCGCTTGCGGAAGCGCGTTCGGCGGATTCGAGCGATGCGCAGTGGTGGGCGCTTGGCTCCGCCGCGGCAGGATTTTTAATTGCGCTTGTCTTCTTTCTTTTGCGTCCGGCTTGGTCGAGTCGGCTGCGCACCATGTTCGCACCGATTTACCGCTTCAGCCTTCGTGGATGGTACATCGATACGATTTACGATTTCGCCGTTGTGGGTTCTGTCATGCTACTTGCTCGAGTGACGGCTTGGGGGGACGAGTATATCCTCGATGGCGCGGTGAATTTAGCGGGACGCGGGACTGTTCTCCTCGCGCGAATTGCCGGGGCCTTCGATAAGTATATCATTGACGGAATCGTTACATTCGTTGGCGCGACCGTGCAGTTCTTCGGCCTCATGGCCCGCTCAATTCAAACCGGACGGATTCAAACTTACCTGACCTGGGTTGTCGCCGCCGTACTCGTCATACTCATTATTCTTCGCTTCGCGCTGTTTCATTCCTAATTAAGATAACCATGCGACTTACAAAACTTCTCGTTCTGGCTGCCGCCCTGGCGGTTGCTGTTCCGGCCCGCACGATTGCGAAGAATGGCCATCCCGTGCAAACCCGCACGATCACACCCTGCGCCCCAGGGGTAGTCTATCTTCAATTCAAGATCGGCAGCACGGTTCCAAGTAGCATTGGCGCAAAAGGCGAGATTACGGAATCCCTTGGCGCAAGCCAGTTTCTTCGCGTCCTGAACACACTCGGACTGCGCCAGATCGTTCCATTCGATGCTCATGCCTCGAAGGATTCGATCGGCCGCGATTTTGGCATCGATCGAATCTATGATCTTTATTATTCGAATCGCGCGATCGATCCGCACCGCGCGCTTGCCATGCTTGAATCGACCGGCGAGATTGAGTGTGGCTCGGTTCGCTATCTTTTTCCCGAATCGTATGTCCCGGACGATCCGCTGCTCAGCCAACAATACGCGCTGACAGCGATGAATGTTTTGAACGCGTGGAACAAGACGACGGGCGATACCTCGATCGTGCTTGCCGATGTCGATTGCGCGATCAACATCGACCACGAAGATTTGAAAACCCAAATCAAATATAATTGGGGCGAAGTTGGCACCGTTGCAAGTGGCGGGGATAAGCGAAGCAATGGCTTGGACGACGATCATGATGGTTATATCGATAATTGGGAGGGATGGGATGTGGTTGGCGATGTCAACGTGAGTGGCGGCGCTGTGCTCCAACCCAATAACGATCCACGACCGAGAGAAGATGGCGCGAGCCACGGAACTCATACCGCTGGTTGCATGCTTGCCGCGGGCAACAATGGGGTGGGCATTGCCGGGGTTGCCTATGGATGCAGACTTCTGCCAATAAAAGCGGCCGGGTCGGATTACGATAATATCGGCGGCGGTTACGAAGGCATCCATTATGCTTCTACGCATGGTGCGCGTATTATCAATTGCTCGTGGGGAGGGCTCGCCTCCTACAACGATACAGCTCTCGCGAATATTTTTTTGCGGGAGGCCCATGTAAATGGCGCGCTCGTCGTTGCGGCTTCCGGCAATGGCAGCGGAGTTTCGCCGAATGGAATCAGTAACGATACTTACCCGGATTATCCAGGCAACGGGCCCTTTGTGCTCAGTGTTGGCGCAACCGATGCCACAAATGCGCCTGCGTACTATTCGAATTATGGCCGTTCCGTCGGAGTGTGGGCGCCCGGTTCGGCTGTTTTAAGCTGCGATTATCCCGGGAACAGTTCCTATAGCGCGGAAGATGGAACGAGCTTCGCCTCGCCGAATGCCGCCGGTGTTGCCGGCCTCATCGCGGCTAAATATCCGGCATGGCCGCCGCAGTTTCTTGCGCGGCAATTGATCCAAACGGCGCGTAACGTCGTCAATCCCACGGACCGACCGGATTACTGGGGCTTGATCGATGCCGATAGCGCACTCACGATCGCGCCCTGGCCGGGCCTCATTATTACTAGATATTCCATCGATGGCGGCGATTCGTTAGGCGTGCCGAACGCCGAAGAGGATTTTAATGTGACGTTCGAAAATGTCATCGCGAGTGGAGCGGGTATCACGGCTGCATTGGTGCCTGACCTGGGCTACACCGCGGACGCTACGCCGGTGGCCTTGGGAACCATGGCGGAGGGTGCTTCCGCCACGGCGGATTTTCACATCACACGCTCCGGCGTTTATAGCGAGGGCGATCTCACACTCCGATTTTTTGTAACGGATGGGAAGAGGCTCGCGGATACGCTAATGCTTTCCGTTCCGTTGAAAGACATTCCCGGATTCATCGTGAGCCGGCCTGCACTGGAGGCATCCAGCATCAAGCGCGTTTCGAACACCGTGGCCTGGGCCACGTTTGGGAATTTATACTCGAACAGCACCGTAACGGATGCCGCGTATGCTCAAGAGCAAGGCAGCGTGTGGAGCGACACTGCGACACTCCTGGACGGCTCCGTCGCGCCGTTCGACATCGAATCGCTCGATTCGCTCACTGCCTGGTTCGGGACCGGGCAGGGGAATGCGGGATCCGTCATTTCTACTACTGATGGCGGACAGAATTTTACATCTGCCGATTGTTCCGCATTCACTCCGTTTGTGGATGGCATTCATTTCTTCGATCCAATGAATGGTATTCTTATTGGCGATCCGCAAGGGGGCCGGTGGGGAATTGGCGTTACTACGGATGGTGGAGCATCCTGGAATCCGCTCGCGAAGCCGATCGTTGCGTCGGGCACGGTTGCCGGCTGGAATAATTCCATGGCCTGGGTTGGTAGGAACGGATGGTTTGGGACGAATGCGCGGCAAATCATGCGAACCACCGATGGCGGCCAAACCTGGAAATCGATACGAACCGGAAGCGACCAGAATGGGCTGAGCCTTGGCTTCGCGGACGATGCCACGCATGGCATCGCCTGTTTCCGCCCCGCGGCCACAAGTGGAGCCACCGCAACGGGACTCAATGGAATCATGGTTTCGAACGATAGCGGCGCAAGCTGGGACACGCTCGCTACGCTTCCGGAGCCCGGCATCTCGCCGGCGAGCGTGTGTTTTATTCCCGGATCGAATACGGCTATTCTTACTTCGGACATGGGTGTATTTCGGACCAGCGATCTTGGTGCAACCTGGTCGCCGATTGGGATTCCCGTGAGTTACAATCCGGATGGCGCGGAGCTAAGCATCTCGCGCGGCGGCGGAGAATTCGTCGCGAGCATCAATTCAGTCGCGAATGGCATCGCGGATTACACCGAGGCCATGCCGGATGATGCGGTTGGGGAAACGGCGCAGCCGGCGCAGCTTTCGTTCGAACGTCAATCCAAATCCGATCGTGGGCAGCGCCGAAATTTCCTTCGCGCTGCCGGAACGCGGCACAGTGCAATTCGCACTCTTCGATCCGTTGGGACGAATACTCGAGACGATTGCGGATCGCGCGTTTGGAGCAGGAACGAACCGGCTAACCTTCGAACGCGCGTGCGTTCACTCCGGGAATCTATTACCTCGACATGCAAACTTCTTCCGGCGCCCGCCTTAGCCGGTGCATTACCATCCTGCGATAGTCTATTTTTGCGTCGCTTTTTTAATCGCTTCCACACTGAATGATTGCCGACCTTCCGGTACTGACACTCATTACCTTCCTGCCGGTGGTGGGAATGATTGCGACCGCGTTCGTTCCGCGCGAATCGGTGAAGATGCTCCGCGGCGTCACGGTCGCGATCACGCTCCTTCAGCTTGCGATTGCGATTGCAATCGTGCTGAATTTCAACGGCTCACTCGCCGGCATTAACGAGGCGAGGAGCTTTCAATTCGTCGAGCGATTGCCGTGGATTCGCCTTTCGGGCCTTGGCCTGTTTGGGAACCTCGCGATCGACTATTTCATGGGCCTGGACGGCCTTTCGGTTCCCATGATTCTGCTCTCGGCCATTATCCTCGCGGCCGGTGCAATCGCAAGCTTTTCCATCAAGCGCAATCTGAAAGGCTACTTCCTTATGTACCTGTTGCTCGATATCGGCATCATGGGTACCTTTTGCGCGCTCGATTTTTTCCTGTTCTATATTTTCTGGGAGTTGATGCTGCTTCCAATGTATTTCCTCATCGGCATTTGGGGCGGTGCGCGAAGGGAATACGCGGCGATGAAATTCTTTCTCTACACGCTGCTCGGTTCCGTCTTCATGCTGCTCGTCATGATCGGCCTCTACTTTTCGAATCAGGTCATGCTTTTCATTCCGGGAACGCATATCATTCTGACGAATCCGGTTACGCACCGCCCGGAACTCTTCCATACGTTCAGTATGCTGCGCATGATGGATCCCACGGCGCAGATTCATGGCAGTATTTTTGGCGGGAGTGGCACGGCGTGGCGCTATGCCGGGTTTTTGGGACTGTTCTTTGCGTTCGCGGTGAAGATTCCGATGGTTCCCTTCCATACCTGGCTGCCGGATGCGCATGTGGAAGCGCCCACCGCTATTTCTGTAATTCTTGCCGGCGTGCTTCTCAAGATGGGAGCATACGGAATCCTGCGGCTATCGCTCGGTATTTTTCCGGACATTGCGGTTTCGCTCGCGTGGTATATGGCGATGTTCGGCTTTATCAATATTGTTTATGGCGCGTTGGTAGCCATGGCGCAAAGCGATTTCAAGCGGCTTATCGCGTATAGTTCCGTGAGCCATATGGGTTTTGTCCTGCTTGGAATCGCCGCTCTGAATGCACAGGGCATGATGGGCGCGGTCTTCCAAATGTTCAACCACGGCATTATCACGGCGATGCTTTTCCTTCTCGTCGGCGTTCTCTACGACCGGACGAACACGCGCGGCGTTCTCGAATTCGGCGGCCTGGCGAACCAAATGCCGAAGTATTTCGCGCTTGTCGTGATCGGCTTTTTTGCGGCGCTCGGGCTGCCATCACTTTCACTTTTTATTTCGGAGGCGCTGGTCTTTATCGGTTCCTTCCAGACGTGGCAGGTATGGACGATTTTGTCGGCCGCCGGAATTATCCTCACCGCTGCCTATTTCCTGACGACGCTTCAGCGCATGTTCTTCGGAACGATTCCCGAAAAATGGAACGCGCTGACGGATGTGACCGCGCGGGAGCTGGTTTCGCTCGTCCCGTTGGCGGCGATTATTATCGCGTTGGGGCTCTATCCGAGCCCGATTCTTAACCTTATGACATCGAGCGTGAACGCGCTCGCGGTGCTGGTGCATAGCCACGCTGCCATTCGAACGGCGTCGTTATTTCCTTAATATGCCTCCCGCGCCGCCACCCGAAACGCTTGCATCGCTCGCGCATACGATTCAACAGTATGCAGCTTACAGCGTGAATGGCTTTGTGCCGGAGCTTATTTTGGGGGCTGGGTTTTTGCTCGCAATTCTTCTCGATGCAATCACGCGGCGCTCCCAATCGAAACAATTTTCGGTCTGGTTTGCGATTGGCGTCCTCTTGCTCGCGGGAACGTATGCGGCATTTGAATGGCGCGGCTTCGATC
The DNA here is from genome assembly GCA_963702215.1 of uncultured Bacteroidota bacterium. Lineage (GTDB taxonomy): Bacteria > Bacteroidota > Ignavibacteria > Palsa-1295 > Palsa-1295 > PALSA-1295. Next base: position 1,252,432 of record OY969726.1, on the reverse strand, counting down.
CCTTTCATCCGGCGCGGTGGCAGCCGGGATTCTTTATCTTTCCCTATCTTCGAACGCTCTTCGCGCCGGTTGCACAACGCGGCGAAATCGTAAATGGCTATAGCATGGCGGTGGTCGATAATTTCAGCATATTTCTGAAATTGCTGGTGTCGCTCGCGGGAATAATTGTGCTCTTGATGTCGCTCGTGTCGCGGGAACTGCGAGTACACGCGAAGCGACTCGGCGAATTCGCCTCGCTCACCATCGCGATGACGCTCGGCCTTTATCTCATGCCCGCCTCGACCGATTTAGTGATGATGTATCTTTCGCTGGAACTCGTTTCGATCGCCGGGTACATCCTCGCCGGTTTCTCGCGCGAAACTTCGGGCGGAGCCGAGGCCTCGCTAAAATATATTTTGTTTGGCGCGCTTTCTTCAGGGCTTATGATTTACGGCTTTTCGCTCTTCTACGGCCTCACGGGAACCACGAACATCATCGCCATCCGCCAGATCCTGGCGCTTGCGACTGCGGCTCACGCTGGAACGAATCTGTATGTATTATGGACGGCAACCATTCTGGCGTTTGCGGGAATGGCATATAAGATTAGCGCGGTTCCATTTCATTTCTGGACGCCGGATGTCTATGAAGGCGCACCGCTGCCGGTCACCGCTCTGCTTTCCGTTGCATCGAAGGCGGCGGGATTTGGGTTGCTCATTCGATTCGTGATATTCGTATTTCCTCTCAGCGCGCGAACCGGCACACCGCTCCTCGATTGGCCCATGATGATAGCCATCGGTGCTGCGCTCACGATGACGTTCGGGAACCTGGCCGCGCTGCTCCAATCGAACGTGCGCCGGATGCTGGCGTACAGCACGATTGCGCACGCCGGATACATGCTGGCCGCACTCGCGATTAGTCGTGCCGCCGGGATCGTCGCGGTGATGATTTATCTCGCGGCGTATCTCTTCATGCAACTGGGTGCGTTTTATGCCGTGATGCTGATTGCGAACAAGATTTATTCCGAGGAACTCGATGATTATCGCGGGCTGGCAATGCGCTCGCCGGTGGTTACTTCCGCACTTGTAATTTTTCTCATTTCGCTGACGGGAATTCCGCTCACGGCTGGTTTCATCGGAAAATTTTATGTGCTGAGCGCGCTCCTGACGCCGGACGCCGCCACACATGCTACGCCGTGGTTGTGGCTGGCAGTGTTCGTCATCTTGAATTCGCTCATTTCGCTCTATTATTACCTTCGCGTCGCCTCGGCGATGTTTCTCAAGCGGCCGCTCCGGGAGCTTTCGCTGGAACGAATCGGCGGACCTTCCGCGCCCACTGCGCGCCTTCGGAATTCTATCCCCGCAACGGGATTGCTGCTTGCACTTGTTATTCCCGTCATTCTGCTCGGCGTCTATTTTCAGCCCCTCGTGGATTTCGCCAGCGGAGTGGTTCGTTTTTTCAATTTCCAGAATTTACCCTACTGAGATTCGGCGGCGCCAAGGCAAAGGAACGTGAAGGATTACAAGGGACAAAAAAAATTGGCATTGAAAAACCCCACGACTTCGGCACTTTGAGCCACCAGCACTTACCACTTACATATGGCACTAAAAATACCCTTCGAAGTTTCAGTTCAGGAATTAAAAGAGTGGATGGATTCCGGCAAGCCACTGACACTCATCGACGTTCGGGAACCGGACGAGCGCGCGATCGCGAGCATCGGCGGGACGTTAATTCCGCTGGCGCAAATACAAATTCACCTAACGGAATTCGAGCCTGAATCCGACATCGTTGTCTATTGCCGCTCCGGGGCGCGCAGTGGGATGGCGGTGGAATTCATGCGTCGCAACGGTCTTGAACGCGCCCGCAACCTTCGCGGCGGTATTTTAGCCTGGAGCCGGGAGATCGATCCGAGCGTGCGGCAATATTGAGCCGGTGTGTTCGTCCTTGAACGCGCGGCGGATTATTCCTGAATTAAAATGGTCGCACTTCTCGTTTTTTCAAAAGAGAAATCCGCGCAATCCATCTAAATCCGCGGAAACCGGGTTCTGGCATTGCTATGAATATAAAAGAATTAGCGAAACACGTTGGCGCGCAGTCGATTGAATTGGCGCGCGGCGATGAAGAGATTACCTGCGCCACGGCGATCGAGGATGGCCTGCGCGGCGCCGTCACCTTTATTGGGAACCCGCTTTACGAACGCTTTCTTCCGAATACGAAGGCGACCGCCGTTATCGTGAGCGAATATTTGAGCGCGCCATACGCGATCGGCGAGGGCCCGGCCCTCCTTCGCGCGAATAATCCTTATGAAGGATTCGCGCTCGCCCTCGAATTATTCAGCCCGAAGAAAGAACGGCCGGCGCGCGGCATTCATCCAAGCGCTACCATTGAGGCCGGCGCCGAAATTCATCCCGATGCCCACATCGGGGCCGCGGTATTTATCGGCCAGCGTGTTAAGATTGGATCGAATACGATTGTTCGGCACGGTGCGCACATCGGTGCCGATACCGTGATCGGCGAGGACTGCGAAATTCACCCGAACGCCGTGATTTATGACCGGATGCGAATTGGGAACCGAGTCGTCGTCGGCGCCGGAAGCGTGATTGGCTTCGATGGATTCGGCTATGTTCCGATGGGTGACGGACGATATAGAAAAATTCCCCAGATCGGTATCGTGGTTCTGGAAGACGATGTCGAGATCGGCGCGAACACCACGATCGACCGCGCCACGGTTGCCGAGACGCGGATCCGGAGCGGTGTGAAGCTCGATAATCTTGTTCAGATCGCGCATAACGTGGAACTCGGAGAGAATACCGTGATGGCCGCGCAATCCGGCATTGCGGGATCGACCACACTGGGCGGCAGAATATCGTGGGCGGGCAGGCGGGCTTTACCGGGCATATCGAAACGGCGAGCCAGGTGATCGTGAGCGCCCAGGCCGGCGTATCGAAGTCGATTACAAAGCCGGGCCTCTATATGGGAAGTCCGGCGCGGAATGGCCGCGATGTGCTTAAGCTGGAAGGCGCGATGCGGTCGCTTCCCGAACTTATCGAGCGCGTGAGAAAACTCGAAGCGCAAGTCGAGGCGATGGCGAGCGTGGGCCACGATCATTGAACAGCACCCTTCATGGATTTCAAAACTCTGACGCTTGCCATTTCAGGATCGATTGCGGAAATTACCGTTAACCGTCCCGCCAAACTAAACGCGCTGAACTCGCAGGTGCTCGAGGAACTGCGCGAAGCGGTGGCCGCACTTCGCCAGCGGGAGGATATTTTCGCGGCGATTATCACCGGCACTGGTGAAAAAGCGTTCGTTGCCGGCGCGGATATTGGGGAGCTCGCGAGGCTTTCGGGTTTGGAAGACGGTCTCGTATTTTCGCAAGGCGGGCAACAGGTGTTCGAGCTAATCGAAACGTCGCCCGTTCCATTCATCGCGGCGGTCAACGGTTTCGCGTTGGGCGGCGGCTGCGAGTTGGCGCTGGCGTGCCACATTCGAATTTGTTCCGAGCACGCGAAGTTTGGCCAGCCGGAAGTGAGCTTGGGAATCATTCCTGGCTATGGCGGCACACAGCGGCTCACGCGCGTGGCGGGCCGTTCGTACGCGGCCGATCTTATTCTCACCGGGCGAACGATCGATGCGCGCGAAGCGCAAGCAGCCGGTATCGTCTCGCGCGTTGTTGCTCAAGAGAAGTTGCTCGAAACTGCGCGCGAAATCGCGCAAGCGATTTCGGGAAAAGCGCCACTCGCTATTCGTGCAGCAATCGAGGCGATCTATGCCGAGGGTGGCGAAGCCGGATTCGAACGCGAAGCGAGTCTCTTCGCACAACTTATCGCCACACACGACTTCCGCGAGGGAACGAAAGCATTTCTCGAAAAGCGGGCGGCGAATTTTTCCGGCCAATAATTCTTCTCTATCCCGATTGGAAACGCCCGATCTCCAACACTATCTCGCGCTGCATTTCACGAGCGGCATTGGCTCCCGGCGTCTGCTCGCACTCATGGAATATTTCGAGAGTGCCGAAGCCGCATTTCGCGCGCCGATTCAGGATGTGATGAAGATTCCCGGCTTCGGCAAAGGCACCGCCGAGGCGCTCGTGGCCGATCGGGAGGAAGCATTGCGCGAATCGCGTGCTCAAATCGAGCGGCTGCCGCAGGATGTTGCCATCGTCACCTATTTCGACGCCGAATATCCGCGCGATCTCAAGCGAATTTATTCGCCGCCGCCACTTGTGTTCGTGCGAGGGAACGTTGCGCTGCTTGCGGAGGAACGAATGATCGCGATTGTTGGATCGCGAAAAACGAGCGATTATGGCCGCCAAACAGCGAAGGAATTTGCTAAGGCGATGACCGGCGAGCGCGTAACGATCGTCAGCGGCTTCGCGAAAGGGATCGACACGGCCGCACATGAAGCTTGTTTCGAAGCCGGCGGAAAAACGATCGCTGTGCTGGGTTCGGGCGTGGATGTTATCTATCCCTATTCGAATAAATCATTTGCGAATGAGTTGGTCGAAAGCGGACGCGGGGCGATTATCTCTGAATTGCCTATGGGCACGAAACCCGATGCCCGAAATTTCCCGTGGCGTAACCGCATCGTATGCGGACTCGCGCACGCGACGGTTGTGATCGAAAGCGAGGTGCAGGGCGGCTCGATGATTACCGCCTCGCTGGCGCTCGATGAGAACCGCGATGTTTTCGCCGTTCCCGGCGATATCAATCGCGCGAGTTCCGGCGGGCCGAACCTTCTGATTCGCGAAAGCCGCGCGCGGTTGGCCCCGAGCGCCGGGCAAGTGCTTGCCGAATTGGGGTGGTCTGCCGCTGCCGGCCAGCGGCAACCGAAGCCGGTGGATCGTTCCGGGCTTTCGATCTTCGAAGCAAAAATCGTCGATGTGCTGGAAGCGGCCGGCGGGCCGCTGCAAGTCGATCTCTTAGCCGAACGTGCCGGCCTCGAAGTGCAGGATATTTTGGTGCAGCTTTTGACCCTGGAGCTGAAATCCGTTGTGCGGCAGATGGCGGGCAAGCAATTTGTGCTGATAACCTAATTCAGAATCACCCGCCCCGCCGGAACCATTGTTCCGTGTTCCTCGATCATCACCATGTACATCCCGCGCGGAAGCTGGGAGACATCGAGCGTGAGTGTGTTGCTGGGGGGAATGGTTGCGCGCAGCACATCGCGGCCAAGAATATCGAGGAGGTGAACCTGCCGGCCAATCGTGAAATTCTTCAGGGTTATCCAGGACGTTGCAGGAATTGGGAGGATGTGGAGGCCCGGCTCTGACGAGATTTTTGAATCGACTCCGGACGAAGCAAAGCGGGCCTGAACCAGAGAAGCGGTGAGCGGGCTGCTCGGAGGGTAGCCGTTGAATGCTCCAACTAATCCCCCAAAAGAGGTGAAGGCAAGCCCGCCAACTTCATTTTCGACAAAACTGGAATCACCGCAGAGTAAGGAATCCCTATTCCAGCTAACACCATTGTCTGAGCTCCAAAGAACCGCATTTTTCCAACCTCCAACCCCCGCTACGATCGTATCCTTATCCACGTCTGTCACGCAATTGACGTAACCCGCCTGGCCCAATGTATCGTCGAAGACCTCCGCCCAATTCTGCCCGCCGTCGGTCGTTCTGGCGATTGTGGGAAACGATGAGTGATGCCCATACGCCAGTATGGTGTCGCCCGACCCGAAGGCCAACGTTGAATATGTGTATTGGTATATCTGGTTGCGGTCTGGAATGATTGGAGGGGTAGAGTCAAAAGTGCTCCACCGGTTCCGAGTGGTAAGAATTCGCTGCGTTTGCGAATTATAGCATCGAAATATCCCGCCCCCGTAGTCGTGGCCCTGGTTTAAGTTATCCCCCTCGTTCGGAAAAGGGATTGTATCCCAGCGCTGACCGCCATCCGTAGTTACGTATATCGTGTTGGGAGCAACGAGCATACCATCGAACTTGCTGTGGAAACTGACGCTGCTGTTGGCTGGGAACGCCAGGGAATGCCAAGAAACGCCGCCGTCGGTGCTGCCAATGGGAAACGCAGAAGCCCCGGGACCGTTGCCACTGCTTATGCCTGATGCCAAGAACGTCGAGCGAATCAATGAAGTCGATCCCGGTAATTCCTGCCGTGCTGTCATCGATTCCCGGATCGACTGCGCTCCAGGTATATCCACCATCGTCGGAGCGCAGAAACGCTGGATAACCCGTGTAGGCATAGTGAGCGCTGTCTATTTTGGTTTGCGCCGAGACAAGGTAGATATTTCCTCGGCCTTCCAGACCTTCATATGACCAAAATTCGCTCCCGCCCAGATATTGCCCCTGCGTTACTGTGCAGATAAGTTGAGCGCGCGCCATGGCTGGCTCGATAGACAGCCACGGCGTTATCATCAATAGAAAAAGATTGCTAACCTTCATCGCTGGGAAATCAAAGCGGCCCGCATGCGTCCCCCGGGAAATAGCATTGGTCTGGCGGCCAGGGGTAAGGCGGTGCATCCTCACAATCGTGGTAGCCGTGTGAGGTTTCCGTGCAGTCCGAAAACACGTCCTGCTTTAGATTGCTGTCGTAACACACATGGCAAGTGCTCTCGCAGTAGGCTGAGGAGCCCTTGCATACATAGTAGGTAACGCAGCCCAAACAATTAGGGTCGGTGCTGTACTTAGCGTACCAGCAGCCCAACGCGTAAGTGTGAACGGTCTGCGTTCCATCTCCGCACGGTGGAACATAAATGTCCGTGGGATCGCCATTCTCAGCAAAATAATTGTAGGCGCCAACAATCACCGTCTGAGGATCCTTACAGGTGTCCTGTGGATATGGTGCAACGGCCTCAATGTAAGTCTCCCAGTCGGTACCCCCGTCGTTATTTCGCGAACAATAGGTTACAGTTGCCCGGCAGGTTGTGCCAGGTATACTAATATCCAGGTTATACGGGCCGTTCCAAGGCGGCCCCGGGTCGGGCGTGTTCTGGTCGGGACATTGCGCGTTGCTAACTTTCGGCACCGCCGCGAACATGGCAATTGCGAGAAGCATGGTGAAACCTAATGCTCGAAGAATCGCGCTATGAAGAAGTGCGGAATAGGAATGAGCGGGAACTACCCCCCCCTGTCTTATGAAAAGCTAATTCGAGATTTTTCATGGTGGTTGTAAAGATAAAATGTAAAAACTGTCTCATGCGGCAGTATTGCCCCCAAGAGACGAACGCAAACTTACAACTTTTTTTGGAGCCGAGTACAAAATCCATTTTTTTTAATATAATCTATCCTTTCAGCGCCCCGGCTGTGAAGCCGGCAATGATCTTGCGCTGGAAAATGGCGAAGAGGACGAGCACGGGAATCGCGCTCATGCCCGCGCCAGCCATGAGGTGCCCCCAATCGACGGATTGCTTGCCGAGATAAAATGCCAGTCCCACCGGCAGCGTGCGCATCGAAGCTTTATTGACAAATAGGAATGGGAACAAAAATGCGTTCCACGTCGTGAGGAATTGGTAGATGAAGAGCACGACGAGCATCGGAGTCGAAAGTGGAAAAATAATTTGCCGCAGGATTCCGAACGTTTTTGCGCCGTCGATGCGCGCGGCTTCTTCTAATTCCGCCGGCAGGCCCTGAATATATTGCCGCATGAGAAAAATCCCGAATGGCGTGACGATAAACGGCAGCGTGAGCGCCATATAGGTATTGATCCAGCCGAAGACGACCACCTCCCGATAAAGCGGAATCATTACCACGTGCGGCGGTACCATCAGCACGCCGAGCACCGTCCCAAACAGCAAATTCTTCAAGCGAAAACTTCGGCGCGCGAAGGCGTACGCCACGGTCGTGGAAAAAATCGCGCTGCCAACGGCCACGATGGTTGCCACGATGACTGAATTCAAGAAATAAATCCCAAATTGATCGGACAGAAGCGCATCCGAATAATTCGATAGGGTAAAAATTCCGTGCAGCAGCTCGCCGAACGTGGCATCTCCGGGTGGATTCGAATTGATTGAAAGCAAAATCATCCACACAAGCGGAAAGAACATCGTGAAGGAACCCACGATCAAAATCGTGTGCGCGATTGCGCTGGCTTTGCCGCGGAAGGTTGTAATCATCGGTACAATCCGTGCGCTTCAATGTATTCTCTTACGGCATCCGGCACAACGTAGCGGATGGATTTTCCAGCTTGCACGCGTTCGCGAATATCGGTCGAGGAAATTTCGAGCAGTGGAATCGAAAGAAATTGTACGCGATCCGACATTGGGTAGGTGGTTCCACGCGAATCGCCATTCGGGCGCGCCATTACGACGACCTGAGCCACCGAAAGAATTCGTTCGAATTCATGCCATGTTTCGAATACCGAAAATTGATCCAATCCCATGAAAAGGAAGAGGGAACTCAATGGATGGAACCGTTTTAGCTCGGCCAGGGTATCGATCGTATAAGAAGGCGCGGGACGGTCGAGCTCGAATTCCCGAGACTTGGAATTTCCCGTTCTCCTTCACGGCGAGCCGGGTCATAGCCATGCGGTGATGAGGGGAAGTAATCGGCTGCTCGGTTTTGTGCGGCGGCGTGTTGGCGGGAACCCACAGCAGCGTATCGAGTTCGAACGCTTCCACCGCCCGTTCGCCGGCGATAAGATGCGCCAAATGCGGAGGGTCGAACGTGCCACCCAGAATTCCTATGCGTTGCACATGGAGGAAACCAAAAAGTAACGTGTTTCATTGAATTCCACCATGTCTGACACTGAGATCGCCTTGCCTGGAGCCACAGCCCTGTGCCATAATTGCAATGCGGAGCTTCACGGGCCGTATTGCTACAACTGCGGGCAGAAACATCGGACACCACACGATTACAGGCTGCTCCATTTTTTGCGCCATGCGATCCAGGAGTTTACCGATCTCGATTCGAAAATCCTGCGTTCGCCCTATTACTTATTATTTCGTCCGGGGAAGCTTACCCAGGAGTGGAGATCTGGAAAGGAAAATAGTTACGTAAAACCGCTTCGTCTGTTTTTAGTGGTGAATGTGTTTTACTTTCTCTTTCTTCAATTCGTTCCCGTTGACTCGATCGTCGTTTCCCTGCATTCGCAATATAATTGGCAGATGTATAGCAGCCTCGTTCGCCCGGTCGTCGATGCGCACGTTCATGCGGCCCATGTAACGTTCGAAAAATTTGCGGAGAGTTACGATGCCCTCACCGCCACCGAGGCGAAAACGCTGATTATTTTTATGGTTCCGGTTTTCGCGGCCTTATTGGCGCTGCTCTATATTCGAAAACGACATTATTTCGTCGAACATTTGGTGTTCAGCCTTCATTTCTATGCCTTCTTTCTTCTGCTAATAAGCATTGGTTCCTACGTTGTCGAAGTGGCCGCTAATCTGGCTGTAATCGCGTATTTTCACGTGTTCGGTTTAAACATCCAAGCGAACACGATCGATTGGGACAGCCTGATAACCACCACCTACGGTGTGCCCATTCTTCTGTATCTGGGAATCGCGCTGCAAAGAGTTTATAAAGGAAAGATCTGGGCCAACGCTGTTCGAGCCGCGGTGCTGACGTATAGTGTGCTGTATATCCTCTGGTTTTATCGCTTCATCCTCTTTTTTACGACGATCGAATTCATGCCGAAAAAGTTTTGAGCATCACGAACCGATGGATTCACATGAACACGCGGCCACCGTTGGCGTAATTTTTGATTGATGAACTCAGCTTTATGTCAGCCGCCGGTGAATTACCTGAATGGACGCGCCAATTTCTTCGCGAGCATGTTAGTTCCATCGAACAGCTCGAGATATTGCTGCATCTTTACGAAAAATGGCCGCAGTCCGAAACGAGTTCCGAAGTTGCGCAGGCAGTGTATCTTTCGCCGGATTCCGTTCGTGGCCGGCTGAATGCGTTTGCGGAAAAAGGGCTTGTCGTTCGTTCGGGGCCGGAGCCGTGGCATTATTCGTTGGCGTCAAAGGAATCGGGCTACGGGCGTCAGATCGGGGAACTCGCGCAGCTTTATAAGGAGCGGCGCGTCTCCATCATCAATGAAATTTTTTCGAATCCGATCGCGGCGATTCAAACCTTCGCCGATGCATTTATAATCGGTAAGAAGCCGAATAAATAACACCAGCATGCGTACGAAGATTGACCGACCATCCATCGAAAGGGAAGCATAATGGCAAACACCGTCTATCTGCTCTGCGCGATCACGAGCATCAGCTGCGCGGTGCTGCTCCTGCGCAGTTACCGGGCCTCCGGGGTGCGGTTGCTGCTATGGAGCGGGCTATGCTTTTCGTTCCTTGCACTCAATAACATATTGCTCGTCGTCGATTTGACGATGCTTCCCGAAGTCGATCTTTCCACGGTACGGAGTATTCCGGCGATCATCGGGCTCGTGCTGCTCTTGTATGGATTTATCTGGGACGAACAACGACAATGAGTAATCTGGCTTTAACTATCGGCATTATCGCCATGGGGTACGCGGTGGGCGCGCTCTTCTTCTTCCGTTTTTGGCGGGAGAGCCGCGACCGTCTTTTCCTCATTTTTGGAATTGCCTTCGCCACATTGGGCCTTCAGCAGTTGCTTTACGGCCTGACGAGCGAAGCCTCTGAATCGCCGGCGTTGCTGTACCTGATCCGCCTCATCGCCTTCATTCTTATCCTGCTCGCGATTTTGGATAAGAACCTGAAAGCGCGGCGCCGTAGCCGTAACCTTTAGAGCTTGCCCTGAGCCTGCCAAAGGGTTACGACGAAATTACGTTCGAATAAACCGGAACTCCGTCCGCCGGTTGCGCTGGCGGCCTTCATCGGTGGCGTTCGAGGCGCGTGGTTCGGTGGCTCCGAAGCCTTTCGTGTGAAGCCGCTTCGAGGCAACGCCGTGCGCGACGAGATATTGCTTCACTGCCTCCGCGCGAGCGAGCGAGAGCCGCTGATTATACGCCACGGTTCCCACCGAATCCGTGTGCCCGTCGATCTCGATTTTTAGCTGCGGATATTGCTTCAGCAGGCCGACCCAATAATCCAATTCGTTGTGCGATTCTGGCCGCAACGTTGCTTTATTGAAATCGAAAAAGACGTTGTGGAGTTCGATGCCCGACGTGTCGATCTGTGGATGTGCTCGCGCCCAGTCGCCCGTCGTGTCGCGCCCGTGGTGACGATGCAAGCGTGCCCAATCGCCGGTTGTATCGCGTCCGGGATGATGATGACGCATCCAATCGCCGGTTGTGTCGCGTCCGGGATGATGATGACGCATCCAATCGCCGGTTGTGTCGCGTCCTGGGTGATGATGACGTCGCATCCAATCGCCGGTCGTGTCGCGTCCAGCATGATGATGTCGCATCCAATCGCCAGTCGTGTCAGGGCCAGTATGGTGATTGCGTTCCCAATCGCCGTTGGTATCGGGGCTGTTCGCGGTACTAACATTACCCGGGTTATTCGCCGCAAGCAAGCGTGCCTGGTCAATGCTGTCCTGAATATGAATAGCCAAGTAATTCGGCAGGCGCGTGAGCGGGAGATCGTGGGTTAGTTCCCGGTAGGGGATTGTATCCGGCAGCGTGTAATGGTCGGAATAGGGCGCGTAGCCCGGCGCGGTGGCCGTGATGCCATAGGTCTTTCCGGTTCCCAGCGTGATATAAAACTTCCCGGTTACGCGATTGGCATGATACACCGCGACCAACTCATTCGTTTTGAGATCGTTCACATCCACTTCGCCGCCGACGGGCTCATGCGTTTCTTTATCGTACACCGTTCCCGCAACGAGCATGACCGGCCCCGGACGGAACTGCGGCGGAAGCTTCGCCTCGAATAAGTGCAGATTGCCGCGGGCATCGTCACGCTGGCTTGCGTAAATAATTTTGAGGCCGCTGGCGGGAATGGTGAGAAAGACATCGTCGCCATAGGCATTGATCGGGCGCCCAAGATTGACCGGTTCGCTCCAGGAGCCATCGGAGAGCTTGCGCGTCATGAAGAGATCGTGGTTCCCAAATCCGGGGTGGCCGTTCGAGGAAAAATAGAGGGTCTTGCCATCGGCGGAAATGAAGGGGGAACGATCGTTGAAGCGGGTATTCACCGGCGTGCCCAGGTTTTGCGGCAAACCCCACAGGCCATTCGTATTCTTATACGCTACATAAATATCCTCGGAACCGTCGATGGAACCTGGCCGGGTGCTCGAAAAATACATGGTGCTGCCGTCGGCGGTGATGCTCGGCTCGGCATCCCAGGCAGGAGTGTTCATCGGGCGGCCGAGGTTTTGCGGCGCGGTCCAAAGATTGCCGACCAATTGCGATTGGTAAATATCGCAATCGCCCACGCCGCCGGGCCGGCGGCAAAGGCTCATGTACATCGTCTGCCCATCGGCGCTCACGGTGGCGGCGCCTTCGTCATCGAGCGAATTAAGCGGTGGCGGGAGCGATTCGGGCGCGGAAAAATGGCCGAGCGAATCGCGATGCGTTACGAAAATATCCTCGCCATAGCCGCCCGTTTCGACGACTTGCTTTTTATTCGTTCCCGGCCGGTCGCTCGTAAAATAGAGCGTGAGTCCATCGGCGGTTTCGCTGGGAGCGAACTCGTTATATTGGCTATTTATTTCGCCGAGCGATACGGGATCGTCCGTGTTCTTCGGCATCTTCTCGAGGACGATGCAGCCCAAGTTGAATTTGATCCACCAATCGGCGTCCTTCATCGCTTGCGTATCCGCGTGGTTCACGGGCTGCATCCGGTTCAGGAACGCTTTTAAATTCGAGACCGCGCTGTCATATTTTTGAACGACGTGAAAGCATAGCCCGAGATTATAATAATTATACACATCGTAGCTGGAATCGATGCGAACGGCGCGCTCGTAAAAGTCGATCGCTTTGGGATAATTCTTTAGTTCCTGATACATTCCGCCCGTCCGCTCGACGGGATAGGGATAGGTGGGATCGAGCTTCGAAGCCGTATCGTATTCGAAGAGCGCATATTGATACTGGTGCTGCTGCTCGTAGTCGAATCCCGCGCGGGCGTGCTTGAGCGCATCGTCATGATCGGTGCGCGGCTGCGACCGAAGCGACGAGCTGGCGAAGGCGAGAAAAACTATGCTGACGAAGCATGCGCCGATGGAGCGCAATGGAAATGGCATGAATATAAACCTGGATTTCGCTGAGTTTAACTTGGATTTCGCTGATAAAGTCCCGGAGGGACGCCATCTTACGTAGCCGGCGACGCAAGTCACCGGGCTACGAAGCGCCATTCGAAACAGAGTCCCGAAGGGACAACATGTAAAATTGATGACGACATGCCGTCCCTTCGGGACTCTGAACTGTATCACTAATATCTTCCGGTGACTCACGTCACCGGCTATGAACATCGCGTCCCTTCGGGACTAATTCCATCCAAGTTTAGTATCGAATATTCATGCAGTCTCGTTTGTGATTTTTTCTTCCTTGTGATCGGCTGGCTCGGGCTCGAGCCTTTCGAATCGAACTTCGGAAACGTTCATCGGGCCTTTTTTCGTAACAACGACGCGTACGCCCTGTGTTTCGCGCTCCTCACCGACTTCCGGAATATGCTCGAATAACTTATTCGCGAAGCCGCTCACGGATTCGTATTCCTCCTCTTCGGGAATCAGAAATTCCGAGAATATCTTTTCAAGTTCGTGATTCGCATCCGCGATCGAATAATTGGCCGAGAGCGTAACCGATTTCCGGTCCTTTGCAAATTCGAGCGTGTGCTGTTCGATATCGTACTCGTCCTGAATATCGCCGACGATCTCTTCCAAAACATCCTCGAGCGTGACGAGGCCGGCCGTGCCCCCAAATTCATCTACGACGATGGCCATGTGGAGTTTCTCCCGCTGAAACGTCCGCAAAAGCTTCGCCAGAGCCAGCGTTTCCGGTACGAATGGAACCGGGCGGATAATATCGTAGAGAATAATAAGTTCCGGATTTTCGATGAGGGCCAAAACATCCTTCGAATAGACGACGCCGAGGATATTATCCATCGTATCCTGAAAAACCGGCATGCGTGTAAATCCCTCCGAGATCATCCGCTCGATGAGCTTTTCCTTCGGCAGTTCCGCATCGAGGGCGGCGATATGCGTGCGTGGAATCATTACTTCGCGGACGGCGCGATCGTTGAAATCGAAGATATTTTCGATCAGCTCGTTCTCGGTTTTGTCGATCGCGCCGCTTTTGGCGCCTTCTTCCAGCATCACGCGAAATTCCTCCTCGGAGATGCGGCTTTCCGTAAAGCTCGTGCGATCGCGGAACGGGCGAAGAATCAGGTTCGAGAAAATCACCGGCAAATGCGTGAACGGCTTGAAGAGCGAGAGCAGCGTGGTGAGCGTGGCGGCGATGCCAAGCGCGATCGGCTCGCTTTCGTGCAGCGCAATAGATTTCGGAATGAGCGCGCCGAAGGTGAGATCCAGCACGGTGGCGAGGAGAATCATTACCACCAGGGCGAGGAACAGGCTCCAATGATGCGAAAGCCCGAACAGCGCAGCCACGTAATCATGGGCGATAAACGCGGTGAAGATCGCCGCAAGAAAGCTGAAGAGCACGGAACCCGATTGCACGGTCGCAAGAAAGTTCTCGGGATGGAGTTTGAAGCCAAGCACCTGATGTGCCGCGCGCTGGCGCCACGGCGTGAGCGCTTCATCCTCCGCGATTTCGCGCAGCCGGCTTTTCCGGACGTTCAGCACGCTCGTTTCCGCCAGCGAAAAAAACGCGTGCAGTACAAGAAACAAAATAACGAAAAAAATCTCTACGCCCAGCGGAATCACGTGCAAGGATAACGAAAATTGCGGGGGGTTCGGTTTGCGGCAGGGATGAGTAGCCCAAACTTCAGTTTGCGACCCTCGGCTTGTAACTAGTATGCTCCGAGGGTCTTTAGTAAGCATGGCCGCGGCTTTAGGAGCGAAACATAAACGAGCGCGGAGGTCGAGCGAGGACGCTCGACCCATGCTGTTCCAACGAATATATTTATGTCGGTTTCAGCCTCATTCCATGATAATAAACGACTTACAGTCTTTTTTTTGAATTTGTAATTCATAATTCTATTCGCAAAGAAAACATTGGCGCAATTGAGGTGCGCTGTTCATAATTTGAAATTGTTATAGGTGCCTATCGAAGCCCCTACTAATATACGACAAAAATTCGGTGCGTTTCGAAAATCGAGATTCTATTCTGGATACTTACGCGTGGTGGGCCGACCGGGCGACCGAGATCGAGCGATAACGTGTAACTTTCGACCGCACCGCGTGTTACTCTTATCATGAGCGCAGTAATGCACCACGGTATCTACGCGCTATGCCTTGTAGCTCTCTGGAATCAGCAGCAATTCTGGGCCAATTTGGAGGGCGAGGGCGATTCGGCACAGATTCCGAACTGTGATATTTTTTTCTGCACGCTCCACCTGCCCGATGTACGTGCGATGCAGTCCCGCGAGCTCAGCAAGTCTCTCCTGAGACAAATTTCGGCGTTCGCGAAAGGCTCTCACATTGGTGCCCACTATTTTTTCTATCTTCACGGCAACAGGATAGAAAAAGGATGCCTATTAATCGACAGCCTACTAATCGCCTAATCCCATTGTCCTACTTGAAATTGTTGTATCTTTGTAATCCCATGAACATGTCGTCCATGGTTTTCACAGAAACAACCATGAAAAAACTCATTTTATGTCTTTCGATTTCTTTCGTGTTTAGTTCGGGCCTTCGCGCTCAGACGAGCCATATCATTACCTATCAGGGCGCGATTGCGAGCGCAACCGGAGCGTCGGTGCGGGACAGCATCTATCCTATCGCCGTCACGCTTTGGACCGATTCCGCAGGCGGCACGGCCTTGTGGCGGGACGTGTTCGAAACTCCGGTGAAGAACGGCATTTTCAATATTGCCTTAGGCTCCCAGAAGCCACTTCCCGCTCCAGCAGCGATGGATCGGGCGCTCTGGTTCGGTGTGTCGTTTAACGGCGGGGTGGAATCACGCACGGCCGTTGGAAGCGTTCCCACGGCGATCAATGTGGCCGATAGCTCGATCACGACCGCGAAACTTGCCGACCGCTCCGTGACCTGGAATAAGATGGGAACGGAATATGTACCCTACATCCGGGTGAACGGAGCAAAGGTTAACACCGGCCAGAACCCAATCAACTTCACGGGCGGCAATGGGTTGCGCGTGGATTTTGACACTAGTTCGATGAGTGTGATAATCCAGCCGGATTCTACGAGCGCCAGTATTGGGAGCGGGAGAGGAGCAACGCCATTCAAAGCGAATGGCAATGGCGGCTCGGATTGGAGCGAGAAGGGTAATACCGGCACCACGCCCGGAACGAATTATGCCGGCACGAGCGATTCGGTTGCCTTCGAGATTCACGTAAACGATAGCGGAATGGCCTCTCTTGGTAACCGGCGCGTAATGCGATATGAGCCAACGGCCATCAGCCCAAACATCGTGGGTGGTTGGAACGGCAATTCCCTTCAAACCGGTGTTTATGGGGCGGTGATTGCCGGTGGAGGAGCATCGGGCCTGACTAACAGAGACAGCGAGGCTTTTGGAACGATTGCAGGAGGGGAAGATAATAGCGTTTCCGATGGGGCGGGCGGAGGAACGATAAGCGGTGGTGTGGGCGGAAGAGCCTATGACCGGGAGGCAACGATCGGAGGAGGATATTACAATACTGCCGGTGACCGATCACCGGCAGGGGCCGAGGATTGGGCGCCGACGGTTGGCGGCGGCAAGTTTAACCTTGCGTTGGCAGACGAGGCAACAGTCGCCGGAGGCGAGAATGACACTGCCTCGGCAGGGCACACGGCCATCGCTGGAGGATACATGAATGTTGCGGACTCCCTGGGGGCCGCTGTCGGTGGTGGCGAATTTGACCGGGCGACAGGTAGCCATTCTGTCGTAGCAGGTGGCGAAGGAAATACGGCCAGCGGGAACCACGCTGTGGTTCTCGGCGGCTGGAATAATATTGGCGCGGGAAATTTCTCGTCGGTGCTTGGTGGGAACCGATTGGAGTTGGGCGATAGCAGCATCGGCTTCAGCGGATCGAGTTCCTCCATGACTACGACGAATCTTTCAGCCGATATGAATGTCGCATACTTGGGCAATGTCGATTTGTGGATCGGCAATGTCGATGACACTGCGCGGCAGGTTCGGTTCTACGCTCCAAATCACAACTTCATGTACTCTGGCGCGGATTATAGTTCCTTCCAGGCGGGGACGCAAACTGGAAACATAAATTATACGTTGCCAGACACGCTCCCTTCGGCGCACCAATTTCTTGAGGCCAAGAGCATCACCGGAACCAATGTTCAATTAGCCTGGGATACGGTGACCGGCAGTGGCGGAGCCGCGGGCTGGGCGCTGCATGGAAACTCGAGCGTTCCTTCGCCCAGCTTCTACCTCGGCACGCAGGATAGTGAAGCCTTCGAAATACACATTCATAACAACACGCTCGACACGACAGGCGGGAACCAGCGAGTCATGCAATATTCGGAAGGACCAACCTCGCCGAATATTTTGGGCGGGTCGAGCTTCGATTCGATCACACCGGGTCTGAGCGGAGCAGCGATTCTTTCGGGCGGTTCCAAACTTGCGCCGAATATTGTCTCCGACACATTTTCAGTGATTGGCGGAGGCCGCGGGAATCTAATACAAGGCCCGCTTTCGGTAATTGCCGGCGGGGATAGCAATCAAATTACGACGATCGAATCCGACCACAATGTTATCGGTGGCGGCTACCAGAATATCGAAGCCGATCCGAGCTACGGGGTGATCGGTGGCGGCGTCCGCAATTACCTGGCTTCCAATGCCTATAGCAGTATGATCGGCGGTGGTGAGTATGATTCCGTTTTTGGTTCACGCTCCTTCATGGGTGCGGGCGGCGAAAACATTATTGCAGGCGGATCCTATAACGACTTTTCTGTTTTGGTTGGCGGGCAAAGCAATAAAGTTGAAAGCCCTTATACCTTCCTCGGCGGTGGCTATGGGAACTACGCGCATGGGAACTTCAGCACACTTGGCGGCGGCTACCTGGACACGGCAAATCTGGGTTATGGGTTCTTAGGCGGTGGCTTCCATAACGTTATGGGCTATGGTTCCGATACTTCCGTGTTGGTGGGCGGCGCGAATAATTATATCGCGGGGTATTATTCCGCGCTGATTGGCGGAAAAAATGATACGATAAGGGCTGCGTACTCCCTTGTCGGTGGTGGTTTCAATAACACCATCACGCGGCCTTACTCCACGATCACGGGCGGTTGGAGCAATGAGATACAAGATACGCTCAGCTTCATTGGAGGCGGATACGGAAACAAGATCATGCCCGATACCGTCAGCGAGTCCGTTATTGGCGGGGGTTGGGAAAATGTTATCGATACGAATGCCGGAGTCTCTGTCATTGCGGGCGGCCAATCGAATTATACTGGCGCCGTGGGGACGGCCATTGGTGGCGGGCTCGGTAACACTTTGGAGCGGGGCGCACTTTTCGCCACGATTGGGGGTGGCACTGGGAACCTCATTGCCGCGAATGATACCATAACCGATACCTTGTTCGTCACAGATACCTTTCCCGAAGGGTCGGTTATTGCGGGTGGTGATTCGAATACGATTCGAGCCCCACTTAGCACGATCGGCGGCGGGGCTGGTAACCTTATTCAACTTCAGTCCATCGGATGGTGCCCGTGTGGCGTCGCCGCATCGGTAGGAACGATTGCGGGCGGGATCGATGACACCATTGGTTACCTCGACGGCCGCTGGGGATTTGGGTTCCTGTTGCATGACGACGCCTACGGGTCTCCCATTATGGCGTCCATTGGAGGCGGATGGAGGAATACGGTGAACGGCGCGTATGGGACGGTAGGCGGAGGTTATAAGAATCATGCGCTTGGAATGGGTTCCGCAATCCCAGGCGGCATTGGTTTGGAGGCGCTCGATTTTCAAACCGCTGTAGGACGCTACAACAGCAATCCGTCCTATACCGCGCAACTGCGGAATTACTATCACCTCCCTGCGGACACCATAGCCAGCATCGGGGATGAGATCACGTTTATGGTTGGCAATGGCACTTCCGCCGATTCCGCGCATCGTTCCAATGCTTTCGAGGTTTCCGATAATGGGCATTCCATTGTGCATGATTCGCTGGGGAATACAGCGAAAAATCATGATGGTTCACTTCGAAACGATCCAATTGTCGGTGGAACCTACCGGGACAATGTTATCAACGCATGGGGAGATGTATCCGGGACCCCAATTGTAACCAAGGTACTTGTCGCCAATAGTTTTGGCAACGTGACGGTCACGCATTCCATTGCAAATACGGGGACGTACACGATCTATATTCAGAGTTATAATTCGGACGGCAGTTTCCGGGCTCTGAATGCTGCCGCAATTCAAATTACCGTTGAAGAAAATAGTGGCGAAGGATGTGGCTATGCAACATGCAACAGGATTGCGACGAGTGGCACTGGAAATAGCTTTGTAGTCCACACCTACAACGGTGTGAACCCAGCTGCGCCAGGTCAATGTAAGCCTGCGGATCGAGATTTCTTCTTCACATTGGTTGGCAGATGAGACTACCTGAATTAATAGCACAATTGGTCAGACCCGTCCTTTGGGCGGGTCTGGTGGCTTGCTGTTTCGTTCCGGCACAATCCCAAGCTCAATGGCGTTTATTAGCCCAGCCGAGCGATCCTGGCGGGTATATTGCTGGCACCCTTTATTTTTTAAATCTACCCGGCCCTCCGCGAGTAGGCTTTGTGGTCGGCACTGATACGTTTCCGAATTTTAGAGTCAATGGTTACCGCGAGACAATCTACAAAACAATAGATGGAGGGCAGACATGGCATACCATTCCCCTTGGCAACGCGGACGTTGGCGCCCAGTTCATCTTTAAAGATAGCGAGGTGGGGTGGCTTAGCATGAGGGGCGGCGCCATTTATATGACTATTGATCAGGGAGAGACATGGTCGGCCCTTCCTGGAATTGAAATGGACGGGAGCGGCTTATATTATGATAGCTTGAGTGATGGCCTTTTTGCAGCAACTTGGGGTGTAGCAGGGTTGACGCAAGATCTCATTGTTTCATGGGATGAAGGATTAACTTGGGCTCCTATCAGTAATTCCAATTGGGTCTATAATGGATTTGCATTTAACGAGGATGTCGACGGCGTAGTTAGTATGGGTTACGCTTTCGGAACTCCCTGGCTTCGCACTACGGACGCTGGAAAAAACTGGCGACCTATATCTATGGATAGCGAGTGCTGGCAACCGCTTGCAATTGCGGGAACGAAAACGCAATTTGCAATAACTGATGTTTGGGGAAACATTTTGCGAACGGATAATCTGTGGGACAGTTCATGGGTGGTTTATTCCTTTCCCTTTGCTCCGGGTGCGCGAGGTTTTACAACGGGAGCCATTCAGGGCGATTCGAGCCATTTGTTTGTTCAGTTGAATACAGGAGTATACCTGTCAACTGATCAAGGGAAATCATGGAAATATCTTTGCGGGGAGCCTTATGACACAGTTCCCGATACCCCAAACTTTGTGGATTACATCTACGACCATCGCTTTTACGTGAGGTACCCGTATGTATGCATTCTCACCCACAATGGTCCCAACAGAGGCGGCGCGCTTTGGATGCTGAACGTCGATTCTATGCAATTCTTCCCAACCGCTATCACCTTCCCGGATGGTTCGAAACGAATGAGCATAGCGGCAGGGAACGATATTACGATAAATTACTCACCTCAAACGAGCGATGGCATTGGCATTGACACTGGGCATCTTGTATTTCATTTCGACACTTCTTCCTTAACACTGACGGACATAAAGTTTCCATCTTCGTGGGTAATTCTCGATTCGAGTTCTGCAAATGGAACTATCATTCTCGCATTTACAGCGGATTCGAATACGGCAATTTACAATCCGTTAGTGAGTCTTACGTTCAAGTCATATTTATCGCCAACGTCGGGAACCACCACGCGGGTTTTTCTCGATTCGACGTACCTCTCGGGCCACAGGTTGAACTGCGAATGCCAGGCGCTCTCCACTGGCGCGCCTGATTCCGTCGAAATAGATTTCACCGGCTGCGGGGATTCGACGCTGGTTGCCGCGATGGAGGGCCAGCCGCCGTTCAGTATCGAGCGTATAGTTCCTAACCCGGCGGGGGCTTCTGTTAGGGTAGAGGGTACTGGGCAAGGGGTAGAGGCGCAATTATTGGATGACCTCGGCCGCGAAGTTCTACCCTTAACCCTTCACCCCCTACCCTTCACCCTCGACGTGAGCGGGCTGCCGCCGGGAATTTATTTCTTACGATTATCGTCGAGTGGGTATGCGGTATCACGAAGCATTGCGATTAGCCGATAAAACCGTCCCCGGCGGATGGCAGAATCATGCGCTCGGAATGGGTTCCGCAATCCCAGGCGGCATTGGTCTGGAGGCGCTCGATTTTCAAACCGCTGTTGGCCGCTATAACAGCAATCCGTCCTATACCGGGCAACTGCGAAATTACTATCACCTCCCTGCGGACACCATAGTCAGCATCGGGGATGAGATCACGTTTATGGTCGGCAATGGAGCTTCTGCCGATTCCGCGCATCGTTCCAACGCCTTCGAGGTCTCCGATAATGGCCATTCTATTGTGCATGATATGAATGGAAGCACGTCAGGAGCGGATGATCCAACGGGTCGGAAGCCGTATTACGGAGGCACCTACCAAGATAATACGATCATCTGGGGCGATGTCTCAAAGGGCGCTCCTAGTCCTTTCAAAATTCCCATCAATGCCGACATCGGTGTTGACTCGGTCCATAATCCCGTTGCCGGTCAGTACATCGTCTTTTTGAGTTTACAGGATTCAAAAAACAACCCGGTGGTCTTGAATAATGGATCGGTAACGGTAACCGTCGAAGACGATGGAACTGGTATCTGTGATTTCGCAACGGCTACTCAGATCAGAGGGAACGTCTTTACGGTTTTCATCCACAAAATGGGCACCGATTGCCGGGGTGACGAACAGCCATTCATGTTCAAAGTATGCGGAAGACCATGATAATGTTGAAATATTTAAATGTCAGGCTCATCTTTTGGATGGGCCTGTCATTGTTCGGTTCAGTCCGAGCGGGAGCGCAATGGAAGCCACTTTTTAGTGGCGGCGCATACAATACCATTTATTTTCTTGATCTTCCCGGCCCGCCACGAATCGGATTTTTGGGCGGCGACGGTGGATGGTACAAGACAACCGACGGTGGCGCAACATGGAAATGGGTCTTCGGCTACGCGGGTTACGACATCACTTTCGGGGATAGCTTGAACGGTTGGATTGCAGCGTACGGCTCCGTGATTGGCAAAACAACCGATGGCGGTAATACCTGGGATACAATCATGATTGCAAGTGGGGGTAATTTAGCTTCCCTTTATTATGACTCAGCTTTCCATACTCTTTTTACATCGGGCGTAATGGATGGGCCAGGTCAGGACTTACTTCGCACTTCAAATGCGGGCAAAACATGGGTTCCCTATGACCATTCGACCTGCGATTGCATAGACGCAGAGGGTTTTGCGTTTGTCAATTCTGATTCTGGAATAAGAGCTAGCTTACCGTTCCATCGAACGACCGATGGCGGAAAAACGTGGCGGGTGCTCACCTTCGATAGCGAGGTCTTTCAGCCGCTGGCAATCCAGGGTACCGAAACCTATTTTGCGTTTGCAGATGGCGTCATCCCGTATGCCACTTATAGAGATTCTGGGCCATGGAGCACGATCATTAGAACGGACGACTCGTGGAACACGTGGAAGACTCTTGACACCTTTTATTACTCCAACTATGAATACCGTAATTTTCCTTTAACTTCTTCCTGTATTCGCGGGACGCTAAATAATCTGATCATTCAAGACCTACATGGGTGCTACCGCTCGACCGATCAAGGGCTGACTTGGAAATTCTTGTGCGGCCCTTTTTCAGGGTATGTTGGATCAAATCGGTTTTATGTAAAAAATAATCTCATTTATTGTTGTGCAGTGGATACCCTTACGAACTCGAGCACGCTTTGGATGTTGAATCTCGATTCGATGCAATACTTCCCGACTGGGATTTATGTGATGAATGGGATTGGGAATGTGATGAAAAAGGTTACCGTGCAGCCCGGCACGCCGGTCACCGTGAATTATTCGCCGGAAACGAGCGATGCCATCGGTGTCGATACCGGGCATCTCGTTTTTCGCTACGATTCGAACTCGCTTTCGCTGGAAAGTATAAAACTTCCGCCATCGTGGACCGTTCTCGATTCGAGTTCCGGCGGCGGGGAACTTACTCTCACCATTCTCGCGGATTCCACCCAAGCGATTCCGACTCCGATGGTGAGTTTGACGTTCGCGACCTACCTCTCTCCCCCAACCACCCCCCTTCCCCCGCCTTGGAAAGGCGGGGGTGTTGCTATGGTTTATCTCGATACCGCGTATCTTTCCGGCCACCGCCTGAATTGCGATTGCCAGGCGCTCTCCACCGGCGCGCCCGATTCGGTCGAACTCGACTTCACCGGCTGCGGGGATTCAACCATCCTTGCGGCGATGGAGGGCGAGCCTCCGTTTAGCATTGCGAGCATCGTTCCCAATCCGGCTTCAACTTCGCTAACGGTGACGGTGTCCGGTGCCCCGTTGTCCGGGATGGATTATCAATTATTCGATGATCTTGGAAATTGTGTGCTGACCGAGCCGGGCGTCCGCAGGACGCCCCTACAATTGGATGTGTCGGCGCTACCGTCTGGAATTTATTTCCTCCGGCTAAGTTCCGATGGTTACGCGTTGAGCCGGAGCGTGGCAATCGAGCGATAAATCTAAAAAATCTTTCGGGGATCCGGGACTCGCGCTCATTAAGTGAAAGCCAAACGCGAACGAAAGCGATCCTTGTGCGACGAATCGTAAGAATTTTTGCCGCATGCTGGAAAAATCTTACGGCGTCCGTCCCGATTTTGCGTCAATTGTGCGTGAAACACGCGAAATTTGCCGGTGGCACGAAGCTTCTTAGCTCTTTTATCGAAAATGTGATAAGGAGCCACAGAAAGAGTTGCATTCCGATGATAAAAGCTCCTCCCTAAAATAGACGACAAGAAAAAGGCGACAAAAGGGGATGGCGAAAGCTATCCCTTTTTTTATTTCCTCGCGTGCTCCATGATGCGTGAAAAGCACTGGCACGCCGTTTTTGCTTTTATTACGCAAGTAGATAAAAAGGTGGAAAAATAACGAATTTAGCGATAATCGCGGCCCAATCGTTAAAAAAATTGAAAGCAGACCGTAAAGGAATTTTACATTGACCATTCGTGACCTTATACTTGACGAACTCGCACTAACGCCCGTATTCGAAAAATACGGGATCGATTACGTTTGCGACGGGCATATTTCGCTCGAGATGGCCTGCCGTTCAAAAGGGCTTGATTTTAAGCTCGTACAGCGGGAAGTCGATGGCGTTCTCAAATCTCGGCCATACCAGCAAATCCATCCATCCTTGTGGGATTTGGAATTTCTCGTCGATTATATCGTCAGGAATCATCATAGTTACCTTAGGGAAAGCATTCCGGTTCTTACGGCGCATCTTCACCAGCTCGATCGCGAGGAAGGACTCAAATATCCCCATATCAAGCAGATAATGATGCTTTTTACGCGTACGGTGCAGGGTTTCGAGGTGCACATGCGGAAGGAGGAAATGCTGCTTTTTCCTTATATCAAATCGCTTGAATCGGCTCGAGAAGTATCGCGGCCAAAACCACGCGGGCCGCTTTTGAGCCTGGAAGAGCCACTTATCCACATGCAGGAGCATCATGGGGAAACGGTGCAGGCATTCGCGAAAATGCGCGCTCTTCTCAAGAATTACGCGATTCCCGCTAATGCCGGGCCAGCATATCGAGCAGTCGTTCTGGGAATGCAGGATTTCGAAACCGATATTCACCAGCACCTTCACCTGGAAAATAATATTCTGTTCGAGCGGGCGCTGGAACTCGAACGAAGCTTCGATACGAAGTACTAGCTCGAATATGACCGATATTCTCAATAATTCCGTCAAGCCTCGCTCACGTTCGGAGCGCTTTCTCAAGCCCGCTCCTACGCTTGAATTGCCCCAGCGTGAGGAGCTGATTCGGCTTTTCGCAAAGTACGACGTTCCGGCACCACGCTATACCAGTTACCCTCCCGCCACGCAGTTTCAGGAAGGATTCGATAGCGCCAGATATATTGAGCTCGTGGTAGAATCCACGAAAAGCAATTCGCCGGAAATTTCGCTTTATCTGCATCTTCCGTTTTGCGATACGCTGTGCTATTTTTGCGGCTGCACGATGATCGTTTCGAATAATCGGGAGACCATTGCAGAATATGTAAGCTACTTGAAGCGGGAAATCACGCTGGTGGCAAATGCGATGGAATCGCGGCCTACGGTCGTGCAGATGCACTGGGGCGGCGGAAGCCCGACGAATTTGCTTCCCTCGGAAATCGAAGAATTAGGTCAGCATTTGCGCAATACCTTCGATTTTGCACCACAGGCCGAGATTTCTATCGAGATCGATCCGCGTGGGTTGACCGAGGCACATATTGAAGCGATGAAATCCGTGGGTTTCAATCGGGCAAGTATCGGCGTGCAGGATTTTGACTCCGATGTGCAGGTTGCCGTTAATCGTGTTCAACCCCGGAGCATTACGGAGCAGGTGATCGAGTGGTGCCGAGGCGCGGGGATGAGCATAAATCTCGATTTGATTTATGGCCTGCCCTATCAAACCAGCGATAGCGTTCGCCAGACGCTCGAGATTGTAAAGACGCTCTCTCCGGATCGGATCGCGGTTTATAATTTTGCCTATGTGCCGTGGATTAAGCCGCACCAGAAGCTTATTCCGATTGAAACGCTGCCCGGCGCAACGACGAAACTGGCACTTCTGGAAATCGCCATTAGCGAGCTAACCGAGGGCGATTATCTCTATCTCGGTATGGATCATTTCGCCAAACCGGATGATCCGCTTGCGCGCGCCATGCAATCGGGAACCCTGCACCGCAATTTCCAGGGCTATTCAACGCTTGCCGGAAAAGATCTTTACGCTTTTGGGCTTTCGGCGATCGGCCGGATCGAAAATACTTTTATCCAAAATACAAAAGAGCTTGCCGAATATTATCGGGCTATCGACGAGGAGCGCCTCCCGGTGGAAAAAGGATATGAGCTAACGCCGGACGATGAAATCCGCGAATTTGTCATCATGCAGATTATGTGCAGGGGATGGGTGGAAAAGAGGGAAGTCGAGCGGCTTTTCGGAGTCGACTTTGAAGAATATTTCGAACGCGCCCTCGAGCGGCTTGCGCCGCTCGAAGCCGACGGAATGTGCATTCTTGGGAAGGATTCCATACACGTCACGGAGGTCGGGCGATTTTTTCTGCGCAATATCGCGCTCGCCTTCGATGCTTATAATGCCGGCGCGGTTCACAAACAAAAGTTTTCACAAGCGGTCTGACGCGAATGAGTAAAATTCCGACATTGGAGAGCCGCGTTTTACGCGATGAACGCGGACAAAACGGCACCGGCGAGTGTTTGACCGATACTCGCCTGGAAGCCGGAGCCGACCCGCGCGCAACAGACACTCTTTCGAGCTCGCGCGGACGGAATGGCACAACGCCCGGGCGAGAATCGCTTATGATGACCCAAATTCCCGTACTGCTCAACTGGGCTTTCGAGCATTCATCGGACGGAATGCTCATCACCGATGTCAAAGGTGTTATTCGAATGGTTAACGATGCCTTCGTGAGCATGTTCGGCTATTCGCGCGAGGAAGCCATCGGCCAGCGCACCGGATTTTTGCGCTCGCAATATTCCACGCAGGATTTTTACGAGGAGATGTGGCGCTCGCTTAAGACCAATGCCCAATGGAAAGGCGAAATCGTCAATCGAACCAAGAGCGGCACGGAAAAAACCTGCTTTCTATCCATCACCGCGATTAAGAATGATTCCGCCGAGCATATCGCATTCCTGGGCGTCGAAATCGATCTTACCGAGCGCAAGCGCCTCGAAGCCCAGGTTATTCAGGGAGAGAAGTTAGCGGCCATTGGCGAAAGCGTTGCAACCTTAGTGCATGAAATTCGCAATCCGCTGAATGGCATTGCGATGAATATTTACATGCTCAAACAATCGGCCGAGCACAGTGGAGAACAGGAATGCCCCTGGAGCGAAGAAGAGCGTGAGTCCATCCAGCTTATCAGCACCGAAGCCCGGCGATTGGAAGGGTTGGTGAAGAATGTGCTCACCTACGCCCGCAACGTGGAACTTCATTACGAGCGCGTCGTGCTCGATAATTTTTTGGGAGAAGTGGAAGACTTGCTGATTGACCGCGCGGAGCAATCCGGTGTGCGCCTGACCATCGAGCGTGCCCATGACGGTCTAACCGGCCGCTTCGATCCGGACCAAATGAAGCAGGTGATGCTCAATCTCGTGCAAAATGCGATCGAAGCAGCCGAGCAAAGCGATGCGCGCCAGGTCCGCGTGGGAACCGGAAGCGCGGAGGGTGCCCCATGGCAATCCATCAGCTCATCGGGGAAAGTTTTAATTTTCTCGGTCGCGAATACGGGCGCGGCAATTTCCGAAGAAACGCGCAAACACATGTTCCGGCCATTTTTTACGACGAAATCGCAGGGCTTGGGTTTGGGCCTGGCGACGAGCGCAAAGATCATTCGGCAGCATCACGGGGTCGTCGATGTGCAACCGGCGGCCGACCCGCCCTACTCGACACAATTCACCATCGCTCTTCCAGCCTGAGGCATTATGGCAACTACTGAAAAAAGAATTTTGGTCGTCGATGACGACGCGACGGCCCGGCGCACGCTCGATCGTTTCCTTTCGCGCGAAGGATACAAAGTCTTCACCGCCGGGAACGCAAATGAGGGCCTGCTCTCCGCGCAGGTCGATCAGCCCGATATTATTTTGTCCGATATTTATATGCCGGGCATGTCCGGCCTCGAATTTCAGGCGAAGGTGCAGGAGTTCGCGCCGCATATCCATATCCTCCTCATGACCGGGCAGGATGATATGCCCACGACGATCAAGGCCATCCAGCAAGGTGCGTATGATTACATGACGAAGCCGATCGATCTCGAACGGCTGAAAAATGTGCTCGCCCGGCTCACCGAAATGCAGAGCCTTTCGGAGCGACTCGATCTCGTCGTGAAATCCGAGACGGAGGAATATAAGCTCGAAAATGTGCTCGTCGGGCGCGATCCGAAGATGCTCGATATTTATAAAACGATCGGCAGCGTTTCGCATTCACGGGTAACGGTGCTCATCGAAGGCGAATCGGGAACCGGCAAGGAGCTGATCGCGCGCGCCATTCACTTTAATTCCCCGTGGGCGGCCGAGCCTTTCATTGCGGTCAATTGCACGGCGCTCGTCGAAACGCTGCTCGAAAGCGAGCTGTTCGGTCACATTAAAGGTTCCTTCACGGGTGCCATTGCCGATAAGCGTGGAAAATTCGAACTGGCCCGAGGCGGAACGATTTTCTTGGACGAAATCGGCGAAATTTCTCAGACGCTGCAAGTAAAGCTCCTGCGCGTGTTGCAGGAGCGCGAATTCGAGCGCGTCGGTGGTGAAAAAACTATTCCCATGAACGCCCGCGTCATCGCGGCAACAAATCGGGACTTGAAGCGCGAGGTTGATGAAGGCCGCTTCCGTGAAGATTTGTATTACCGGCTGAACGTGGTTTCCATTCACGTTCCGCCGCTAAGGGAACGGAAAGAAGATATTCCCACGCTTGTTCGCCACCTCCTCAAGCGCATCAACGACGAACTTCATACGAAGGTCTATAAAATCAGCGATGAAACGATGGTGCGCATCTTGCACCACGATTGGTCCGGCAACGTTCGGGAACTTGAAAATGTGCTGACGCGCGCGGTCGTCCTATCCAAATCGGATGTGCTCGACGATTCCGCTCTGCCCAATCCAGAAGAACATCCCTCCGAGACCAACTACAACTGGGAACGATCGCTTGCGGACGTGGAAAAGGAGCATATCCATCGCGTGCTCGATGCGGTCAAAGGGAACCGTACCGAAGCCGCGCGCATCCTCGGCATTTCCAAGCCCACGCTCTATTCCAAGCTTCCGGTTCCCAACGGCAAGGAGCATCATCCGCACGCGAGCCACGAAGGGTAGAGGTTTCGATGAATGAGGCTAACGTGGCTCAATCATTGAGAGAAAGTACCCATGCACTCGCGTATCTGCCACCACCTCCGGATGAAATACCGTTGCCAGTAAATTCTTCTCGCGTGCCATCACAATGCCGCGATCGACTTCACCGAGCACTTCGACATTCTTTCCGGCATTCACGATGATGGGTGCGCGAATGAAGACACCGGGGAAATCGGGTTCCCCAAGCGCGGGAATATGAATCGGCAGTTCGGAACTAAACCGCTGAGGGCCAAACGCGTTGCGCCGAATGGTAATGTCCATCAGAGCAAGCCTTCCTTGATTGGAACCCTCTATAGTTTTTGCGAGCAGAATCGATCCCATACAGGTTCCCCACATGGGCAATCCTTGTTCGCCCAACGTGCGAATCTCATCGAAGATATTTTTCGCCGCATCGGACTTTTCGAGAATCGCAACCGCTGTCGATTCTCCGCCAGGGAGGATGAGCGCATCGATGCCTTTGAGATCGGAGGGGCGGCGAATATCGTGCGTTCTTGCGCCGAGCGATTCGAGTTTTTGAATATGCTCGCGAAAATCACCTTGAAGGCCGAGCACGCCAATCGTTTTAGAGGCCACGGACCGCAAGCAATTCCCGTTCATCCAGTGAAGCCACCGTTCGGCCCACCATCGGTTCGCCGAGACCGCGGCTTACTTCAGCTAGGACAGCGGGATCGTTGAAATATGTCGTCGCTTTCACGATGGCGGCCGCGCGTTTCGCCGGATCGCCGGATTTAAAAATTCCCGAACCAACGAAGACGCCATCGACTCCAAGCTGCATGAGCAGCGCAGCATCGGCGGGCGTGGCAAGGCCGCCGGCCGCGAAATTCACGACGGGAAGTTTTCCGGTGCTGGCGATTTCCTGGACGAGATCGAGCGGCGCGGCGAGATTCTTTGCAGCGGAATATAATTCATCTTTGGAGAGGGACGTGAGTTTTCGAATCTCACCAAAAATCGCGCGCGCATGGCGTACGGCTTCCACCACATCGCCGGTTCCCGCTTCGCCTTTCGT
The DNA here is from genome assembly GCA_963702215.1 of uncultured Bacteroidota bacterium. Classification (GTDB taxonomy): domain Bacteria; phylum Bacteroidota; class Ignavibacteria; order Palsa-1295; family Palsa-1295; genus PALSA-1295. The sequence goes on along the minus strand of OY969726.1, from coordinate 1,222,339 downwards.
GCGAATCATCGCTGCGCCTTCGGCAATGCGGCGCAGAGCTTCGCCAAGATTTCGCGCGCCACAGACGAACGGGATTTCGAATTTCGTTTTGTCGATGTGATTTTCCTCATCGGCCATTGTAAGGACTTCGCTCTCATCGACACAATCGACGCCCAGCGCCTGCAAAATCTGCGCTTCCACGAAATGCCCGATGCGCGCTTTCGCCATCACAGGAATCGAAACGGCTTCGATAATTTGCAAGATCAGTTCCGGGTCGGACATGCGGGCCACACCGCCCATCGCGCGAATATCCGCGGGAACCCGTTCGAGCGCCATCACCGCGACAGCGCCAGCATCTTCCGCGATCTTTGCTTGCTCGGCATTCACCACATCCATGATAACGCCGCCTTTGAGCATCTGCGGAAAGGCGCGTTTCACTAGCGTCGTGCCGGTTTTTGGCGCCTCACCATTCTTCGATTGACCGTTTGTGTTCATCAATCGCGTAACACTTCTCGTATGTTATTAGTGCAGAAATTAAGGAGGCAATGGATAGTAAAGACGAAAAAGTTTTGTCAACCCGGGCGGTTTGCCACACCAGCTAAAAATCCTGCGATCATTCTGCCGGCCAAGCGCGACGTTCGACCATCGGCATCATGCGGCGGAGAAACTTCCACAATATCGAACATCCGTACATTTTTCGAAAGTCCGGCTGCGACCGCCAGCTCATACACTTCCTCCGCGAGAAAGCCAATCGGTGCGGGCGCACTTACGCCGGGCGCATCCGAGGCGCGGACGCAATCCATATCGAAGCTTAGATATAGTGGGAACTCCGGATCCCCATGCGTGATGGCGAATTCGCATTCTTCGAATGCGTTGGGAAGGTGAGCGGTGGTGGCGTCTTCGAATGTCAGAATGCGGGAACCCTGCTGAATGACCCAATCGAAATGATCTCTGGCGGCAACGAACGATTGAATTCCAATCTCCGCAAAGTGCTCACCCGTTATAACTCCTTCTTCAATCAAAAGCCGAAAGCTGCTGCCGGAATGATGCAAACCGTTTTTCTTTTCGCGCACATTGAGGTGGGCATCGATATTTATCAGTCCGATCTCGTTGGATTTCATCCCGTCACGAAATCCGCGCACAAGGGGATAGGTAATATCATGCCCGCCACCGAGAACAATAACGATTTTGCCGCTCGCGATAAGTTCCTGCGCCGTGCGTGTGGCTTCTTCGTGCATTGTTTCGAGATCGCCAATGGTAACATCGCCAATATCTGCAATCCGAATTTCATCGAGATGACGCTTGAATTGCGGCCCCGCGTAGGGCGTGAGCTTTCGGAACCATTCGCGAATCGCATTCGGCGCCTGGATTGCGCCGACGCGCCCGCCATTGCGGGCGATGCCCTCATCGGTGGGAACGCCGAAGATGACGACGTCCGCATCATCCGCGGATGACAAAATCAAATCTCCCAGCCTTGGATCGTTCATGCCAACGTTCCGTGCTCTACGGGCGCGTGGGCGAATCGAGCTTGCAATGCCCGAAGTTCCTCACGCGCGGCTTGTGGAAAGTGCAGCAATTGCTCGGCATAGTGAACGATTTTTGGAACCGTGAAATCGTAGGCTTCCAAAATTTTCTCAGACGGGGAAGACATTCCGAAATGATCGACCGAAAGCGATGCCCCTTGGTGCCCAACCCAACGTTCCCATCCGAAGGAGGTGCCAAGCTCGATCGAAAGCCGGCAGGTTACGTCCGGTGGCAGTACCAGGTTGCGGTAATGCTCCGGCTGCGCCTCGAAAAATTCCCAGCACGGCATGGAGACCACGCGGGTCATGAGGCCTTTCCGTTCCAATTCGATCTGCGCACCCAATGCAAGATGCACTTCGGAACCCGTGGCGATGAGAATAATTTCGGGATCGCTCATGGCTTCAGAAATGATGTATGCGCCTCTTGCAAGTCCTCGCGCCGATGCATATTTCGATTGATCGATAATGGGAATCTTTTGCCTCGTGAGCACAATGCCTGCCGGCCCGGTCATCTTCATAATGCAGCGCCACGCTTCGACCGTCTCGTTCGCATCGGCAGGACGAATGATCGTAAAATTCGGCATCGCCCGTAGCGATGCAAGCTGCTCGACCGGCTCGTGCGTCGGGCCGTCCTCGCCGAGTGCCACGCTATCGTGTGTATAAACAAAAATTGAAGGAACCTGCATAATTGCGCTCAGCCGAATGGCGGGGCGCATGTAATCGCTGAAGCAAAAGAAGGTCGAGCCGCTCGGATACACGCCGCCATGCGCTGCCATACCATTGATGATCGCCGCCATCGCGTGCTCGCGGATGCCAAAATTGATGGTCCGGCCATGATACGTTCCACCCTGTAGCGTGCCTGGCTCGAAATCATCCCACTCTTCGAGCTTGGTGAAGGTTGATTCGTTGAGATCGGCGGATCCGCTTGTAAGCGTGGGAACCGATTTCGCGATAAGGTTCATCACCTTACCGCCAATGGTGCGCGTTGCAACCGGGCCTTCGGCGGGTTTATAAATGGGAAGCTCGCCGTCCCAGCCATCTGGCAAAAGCCGTTCGATAGCCTGCGTCAGCATTTTCGCATCTTTCGCATTGGCTTTTTGATATTCGGCGAATTGCTTGTTCCATGCCTCCTGCGCTTTCGTTCCGCGCTCGCCGGCTTCGAGAAATACTTGTTTGGCTTCCGGCGGAACGAGAAATGTTGGTTCCTGAGGCCAACCCAGGTTTTCCTTGGTAAGCTTCACTTCTTCGGCGCCGAGCGGGTTCCCGTGCGCTTTGTTCGAGTCCTGCTTATTCGGGCTTCCATATCCGATATGCGTGTGGCAAATAATGAGCGATGGCTTATCGAGCACCGATTTGGCAACGCGAATGGCATGATCGACCGCTTCCAAATCGTTCGGCTCGGGAACCTCTATCACATGCCAATGATAGGCCTCGTAGCGTGCGGCAACATTTTCGGTAAAAGTGATATTGGTGGAACCGTCAATCGAAATGTGATTCGAATCGTAAAAGGCGATGAGCTTTCCCAATTCAAGATGCCCCGCGAGCGAAGCCGCTTCGCTCGTAATGCCTTCTTCCATGCAGCCATCGCCCATAAAAACGTAGGTGTGGTGGTCGATGATATTTCCGCTTGCGGTCGAGGCGATCGGCGGGCGATTGAACGTGCTCGCCAGGAACTGTTCAGCGATTGCCATCCCCACGGCATTTCCGAATCCCTGCCCGAGCGGACCGGTCGTCACTTCAATGCCGGGTGTATCGCCGCGTTCAGGATGGCCCGGCGTTTTCGATCCAAACTGTCGGAATTGTTTGATGTCATCGAGAGAAAGATCGTAGCCCGTGAGATGCAGGAGCGCATACTGCAGCATCGAGGCGTGCCCGTTCGAGAGCATGAAGCGGTCGCGATTGAACCAGTGCGGATCATGTGGATCGAAGCGCAGGTGGCGCGTCCAGAGCACGTAGGCCACGGGCGCGAGTCCCATCGGCGCGCCGGGGTGTCCGCTCTTCGCCTTCTCGACCGCATCGACGGCAAGAAAGCGAATCGTGTTGACGCAGATTTGATCTAAATCATCCGAACTCCCACTCCTTTTCAAGGAGGGGGTCGGGGGGTGGTTGGTGCGAGAATTATCCGAGAAGTTTTGCTGAGGCATAGTGCAAAATTACGACACAATCGCGTGCCGCGCGTGGAGTTGGGGCAGAAGCTCAAATAATCCTTTGATTAAGGTGAGTATTGAGAGAGAATTCAGTGGCACAGCCGTTCTCGCCTGCGTAGCGGACTATTAGTCCGACACCTCCCCGACAGGGGAGGGGAAAGGATGCGGACTAAAAGTCCGCTACGCAGGCGAGAACGCCTGCGCCACTTCCGATCTGATTCACCTTGACAGAATTAGGTGGTCAGTTTGCTCCAATCCTCTTTCACTGCCGTAAGATATGCCAGGCACTCCGCCATTCTTCCAATATTCTGCTCGACGAGAGGCTTTAAGTGCGTGATAAATCGTTCTTGCTCGTCGAGCGAGAGCGCGGTTTCCACTTCCGTACGGAGTGTCGGCACGAGCGGATTGGGCGAGGAATTATAAAATACTTCCCAATTGCCAGAGAATAGGCCCGCATTGCCAACCGTAACGTCTAATTCCAGATGAATGAAACCGAAGCCGGCTTTTTCCAACATCTTCAGGAGATCGCGCTCATCGAAATCGCTCATCGTGCTTTGAGCGTCCTTCTCATTCTTATACCGGTCCTTAATCTTTTGCATGAGATCTTTAATCGGGAGCACATCATATCCAAGATACCGGTTGGATTTATCCACCAGCTCGGATCCAAGCTTCGCGACCGGTTCGAACATCGAAACGCGGCCGCCTTTTTTCAGCACGCGAAAATATTCTTTCGAAGGCGTGCTGCTTCTCTTTCACATAGATAATGACGGAGCGCGTCGTCACGGCATTGAGAGAACCATCGGGAATTTTAGAGAGATCGGCCGCATCGGCGAGCAGGAATTCGCAACGGTCAAGCACGCCGGAGGTGGTGGCGAACTCCGTGCAGACATCGAGGAGCGACTGGGAAATATCGCTGAAGATTACCTTGCCATCGGCGCCGACTTTTTCGAGCGCGCCAAAGCCGATGAGTCCATCGCCAGTTCCCACATTGAGCAGGGTCTCGCCATTCTGGAGATGCGCATTGGCGAGCACGCGGTCGCGCACGGGCGCCATGTGCTCGATCACCTTGCGGTGATGCTCCTCATCGCCGCCATGCCGATGCTTCAGGAGCCAGGAGGCCCAGGGATCGGAATCTATCACATTATTAGCCATTTTATCGCGAAGATATGATATCCCGGGTTTTTTCGTTCCATTGTGAGAGCCGCGAGTCTTGCGAAATCATCAATCATGATTATGATGCTGATGCTCCGCCTCGGTAACATTCCCCTCCGCGGCGACGATAAAAATCCTTCCCTCGGCGCGCACGACGAGGATATTCGTTCCATATAATTTACTGAGCGCCGGGCCCGAGATCACGTCTTCCACTGGCCCGATCGCGGCGCTGCCCCCGGCCACATAGAGAACGCGATCCATCACGCCGATAAGAGGATTGATGTCGTGCGCGACGAAGAGCACGGCTGCGCCCGTCGTGGATTTTATCCGCGCGACGGTTTCAATCATCCGTGCTTGATTTTTCGGATCAAGGCTGATCAGGGGCTCATTGAGAATGAGCAGCTTCGGGTTCCCAAGCAACGATTGCGCTAGCGTAATCCGCTGCTTCTCGCCGCCGGATAGCACGCTGAACGGGTGATCAGCAAATTCCTGCGCGCCCGCGAGCGCGAGTACTCTGGATACTTCCGTTCGGGAAGCCGCCGTGCTCCACGGCACGCCCCAGCGGTTCCCGCCCTCGGTTGCGGCCACGAGCGCGCGCGCCGAGAGCGCGACGTTCTCGAAGTCGGCGCGGGATTGGGGCATGTAACCAATGTCTCGATTTGCGCGCCCGGGCTGTTCGCCGAACACTCTCGCATCGCCTGTGCATGGAATAAGGCCGAGCAGGCAGCGCATAAGCGTCGATTTACCGGCACCGTTCGGTCCAAAGACGCCCACGAATTCTCCGGGCTGAATTTCCGCATCCACCCCGCGCAAAATATCGCGTGCGCCTAAGCGCACCCCGACATCGCGTAATTCAATCACGGGATTCATTGGCTCAGAGCGTGCTCGATATTATTTAGTTCCGAAAGCATCCATGCGATATAACTCTTTGCGTCCGGCGGCTGAGTTTCAGTTACACCAACAATAGGGATGCGGCTTTCCTTCGCGATCTCGCGCATTCGGTCGCTCGTCGGGTTTGTAACCTGGCGATTATAAAGCAGCAGCTTCACAGCGCGCGAACGAAGGCTCTGTTCGAACTCGGCGGTTGCTTGCGCGCTGGGCTCCGTGCCGTTCATCACGGCGAGCTGGAACCTGTTATTTTCCATGACAAATCCAAGTGCGGAAGACATGTTGTTGAAGACGGGTTCGGTTGCTGCTACCGGCGTCCCGGCATATTTGGATTTAATCGCAGCGATTTTCGAATTTAGAGCGCCTATTTCATTTTTCGAAGCGCGCAAGATTTTTCGGCGTCTTGAAAATTTCAGCAAGCCGCGCTGCAAGCGCCGGCATCGTGCGAGGGTCGTAGCAAATGTGCGGATTATCGCCAGGCTTCGCATCAATCAAATCTGCAACACGAATTGCGATCCTTCCAGGTTTGCCCGGCGTGGCAAGCAGGCGCGCCATCCATTCGTCATAGCCCAGACCATTGTAAATTACGACATCCGCGTCCATCACTTCTTTGGCGGTCCGGGCATCGGCGGTGAATTCGTGCGGATCCTGATTCGGATTAGCGAGGATACTCGTCACCAGGGCCGAATCCCCTGCAATCTCGCGTGCCAGACTTCCATAAAAGTTTTCGGCGGCCACAATAGTTACCGATCGCCGTTCATTCGATGGCGGCTCCTTCGCGCAACCGGGTAGGCCGAGGAGAATCCCGGCGCAAGTGAGCGCGGCGATCGCTGCGAGTTGGTTCATACCGTTCGGCCGTTTCATTTTGTTGTTTCGTAACAAATCCGTGTGCCCATCCGTTAACTCGGGGACTATGTATCCGGTGCTTTTCCATATCGGTCCCATCACGCTTTACACCTATGGCTTGATGGTGGCCGTCGCATTTCTCGTCGCGAGCTATCTATTCACGCTCGAGTTGCAGCGGCGCGGGCTCGATCCACGAATGGGCGGGCAAATCACGATCATTGCGCTCATCGGCGGCATTGCGGGAAGCAAATTATTCTCGATTCTGGAAAATTGGAGCGATTTTGCGCACGATCCATTCGGACAAGCGTTCTCGCCCGCCGGACTCACCTTTTATGGCGGATTTATCGTCGTAACGATCTGGCTGTATCTTTATCTTAAGAAGAAAAAACTTCGGTTCGCATTGTTTGCCGATATGATTTCACCGCTCGTTCTGTTGGCTTACGGCATCGGGCGCATCGGCTGCCAGCTTTCGGGCGATGGAGACTACGGCATTCCCTCCCGCCTGCCTTGGGCGATGAGCTATCCGAATGGAACAGCAAAGCCAGTCTCCGCGCTAGCAGAATATTTCATTCGCGATCCAGCCCAGCGCGCAGCATGGCACTATGATTCGCTCGCTTCGATTACCGTTGGCCAGGATGCATTCGGTCGCATCTCCCGATTCGACCAAGTTGTTACGGTGCATCCGGCGCCGATTTACGAGACGATTTTTTGTGTCATCGCCTTCTTGTTTATTTGGAAAAATCGACAAAAATTCGAGGCGCAGATAGGGAAGCTTTTTTCGATCGTGCTCGTCGTCATGGGAGTCGAGCGGTTGCTCATCGAGTTTATTCGGCTTAATCCATTGTATCTTGGGCTTTCGATGGCGCAATGGATTTCCATAGCGATGATCGTTGCGGGGGGCTATATGCTACTTTTCTATTATCCGCGTCGGCCTTCGAACATTGTCCCGGCCACTCTCCCAAACCAAGTGAAAACCTTTACATCGCTCCAGAAAGAAAAAAGTGTTCCTGGTTGATTTATCAGGTCTCATCGGAAAAAGCCGATGTCTTTTGGAACTCCTCTGCGGCCTTTCGGCAGAGTAGTTGCACTATTCTATTGCTGAAGTTTGACGCTCTGAAAATGGCAGAGCGAGATTTACTCAAAACTTAGAAAGAGGAATAGTATGCGTAAAATATTTGGAGTGCTGGCGCTTTGCGGCTTGTTCGGGTTTTCAGCGCCAGCCTATTCGCAGATTCATATTCGGGTACACTTAACGCCTCCGGCAGTTCGAGTGGAAACCCTTCCGGCTCGGCCGGTGCCGACGGCCGTTTGGACCCCAGGCTATTACAGGTTCGATGAGCCAACCCGGGCCTACATTTGGGTTCCGGGTACCTGGCAAATTCCACCCTCGCGACAAGTCATTTGGGTGGCGCCGCGTTATGTGCGGCTTCCGGATGGCACCTACAATTATTTCTCGGGTCACTGGGCTACTCGGCACCGGGCGGATGAAGAACGCGAGGCGCAGGAGAAGCTCGAACGGTAGCGAAAGCGAAACTCAATTCGATCGCTCGCAGGCAATCCTGAAATATTGTAGCACCCGCCCCGTTGAAGGCGGGTGTTCTGTTTCTTGCGAGTGGATTTAGCGGATCGCTTAAGATGAATTAATGGGTATATTCTAATATTTTGAAATCCATTTAAACTAAGTTGCGTATAAGAAATCAAAGTAGAATCGTTTAGAACACGCTTTTGATTTTGAATTATGCATAACATCAGATTTCTATTTAGACTCTGCGCGCTCCTCTCATTCGGCTCGCTCCTCTTCACCGCACCTTCATACGGGCAGGTTAGTTTCAATATCCAAATTGGCCCACCGCCTCCGCCTCACGAGGTAATTGTGGTCGCGCCGTTCGCGGGAGCCGTGTGGGTTCCTGGCTATTATGTATTCGATTACGAGGTAAACCAATATCGTTGGCATTCCGGCGTTTGGATGCGGCCACCGTATGCCGGCGCTGTGTGGGTGGCTCCTCGCTATGCGCATCGCGGCCGATATTACGGATATGTCGCAGGTAGTTGGGCAACACCTTCCCAGGTTCGTGCGCGAGCCGCCAGGCGCACACACGGGCATGTTCGCGGAGGGGCCGAGGGGCGGCCCATTCGCCCGGGCCGAGCGCCAATGGGCGGTGAATAGTTCTATGTGAGATAGAGCGGTTCCAAGGGCTCGAAAGCGACGAGCGGTGCATCGCACTCGAACGTCTGACGCGCCATGATGAGAAGCGAAACAGAGGCAAATTTCGCGGAGCGTGGCAAAAAGTCTGACGAATTTCCTAGCAATGAATCGTGGAGAATCATCGGCCGCTCTCGCCTTGCCGAAAGCGCTTCAATGCTTAGCGGGCGTACATCCTGCGGTGTGCCGGATTCCGCCGCATAGAATAAGTCTTCTCGGTAACCGGGCGTGACGACGAGGGAGTCGATCGTGCGACCGACCTCGGCGACCATCACCTCATGCGGCGTCAGCGGCACGAGCGCGGCACCCGTTGCGAATGCAAATCCCTTCGCGAACGAAAGCCCGATGCGGAGCCCCGTAAAACTTCCCGGACCGATAATGAGCCCGATGCGCGATATTTCCTTCGGAGCTATTTCGGCTTCCCGGAGCAGTGATTCCGTTCCCGTGGCGAGCCGCGCATCGTGGATGCCGCGTTCGCCCTCGCCAGCTTCGGCGTGGAACTCGGTTAGAAGCGTGCCGGCGGCATCGGCAATGCCGATGGCGAGATGCGACGTGGATGTGTCGAAGAGGAGTAGCATTCCCTTTTATCCTTTACCCTCTACCCATGTCTTTAACCGCCGCTCCGTTCCGGAAATAATTGATATTTCGACATTTATAGCGTTCGCTGGGAGAAGTGTGGAAATTCGTTCCGGCCATTCGATGACGGTGGCAGCCTGTTTTGGATAAAGGTAATCCTCGATCCCTAATTGTAATAATTCCTCCGGCCTTTCGAAACGGAAGCAATCGAGATGGAAAAGAGTAAATGGTTTTCGATTCTTTTGGACTTCAAATTCGTGCGCCAGGGCGAACGTCGGCGAGGTTAGTTCCCGCTCGTTGATGCCGACCGCTCGCGCAATTCCCTTGATGAAGTGCGTTTTGCCGGCGCCTAACTCGCCACGAACGCAAACGACGGTTCCTTCGTGCAAATAACGTTTCCCAAATTCCTCGCCAAGCTGAACGGTCTCCGCTTCGGAATGGCTCGTCCAAATTTCTTCGAGTTCCCTCACGGTTGTTCCGCGCCCAAAAAACGCACCGCAAGCGGGCGCTCAATTACTTCACCGCCTTCTCGACGAACATGGAACGCGCGGGCGCTTGGTTTGGAACTAATCGCTTCGCGAAATTCTCCGTTCACGAAATGCAGCGCCGCGCCATCGTCCGCAGCGAAGCCAGCAGGCAATCCTTCCAGAATAAATTTGCGGTATTGCGGCTGGCGGCGTTCCTCGCTGTCGTAATGTGGGCAATTGCTTCCAGAAATAAATCCCAAGCCATCGCGGAGTGGCGCAAGATCGAGTCCGAACGAATCCGTCACGCCGCACTCGAACCAACAGAGCGAACCGGCGCTCGTGCCGCAGAGAACGATTCCCGCTTCGTATGCCTCGCGCAAAATCGCATCCACGCCGTGTACGCGCCAGATCGCAAGCATATTCGCCGTGTTACCGCCTCCGACATAAATAATGTTTTGAGAAAGTAAAAACGAACGCAAATCCTTCACCTCGCGGCGAAAAAGAGAGAGGTGCGAAGCGTCGCAAAGTTCCGGAGAGTATCGCAAATGGAATGCTTCTACATAGGATTGGTCGTCACCGCTTGCCGTTGGTAGGAAGCAAACGCGTGGTCTTTGGATACCGGTCAAACCAATCAGAAAGCGAGCCGTAAGAGTGCTTTGAGGATCGGTATAAAATCCGTCGCCACCGAAGGCGACAACGTGTTTCGAGGTCAAGCGCGTGTCGGTTCTTTAGATTGTGATCACCTATAAAACGGGATTTGGAGAGAGAATGGCTCCCGACGAAGCAGTGAAACACTATCGATGGTCGAGATATTCCTGCAACAAGATCCTCGCGGCTTCTTCATCGCGGAGATACTTCTGTTCCCGCTTTTGCTTGGGCAGTTCGCGGGCGCGGATGTTCGTTTCGGCGATGAGCGAGGTCAGGCGCTCGTCACGCCGTTCGAGGGGAACGTCGAGAGGCTTGAGCGCCGCGAAGAGCTTGTCAGAAAATCGAATAACCTCCGCCGTCATGGCGCTTTCGGTATTTGAGAGCGTGCGCGGAATCCCAAGAATGACCGTGCCAACCTGCTCGCGGCGGACGAGCGAAACGATCTCCTCGATCATCTTCGGCCCATTGGGAACGGTTCCCCGAGGGTGAGCCAGCATTCGAAGTTCGTCCGAAAGGGCGAGGCCGATGCGCTTGGTGCCATAGTCGATGGCGAGCACCCGCGTCATAAGCTTTCGAGGCTTTTCCTGGCGCGGAAGCCGCCTTCGATGGTATGCCACGCCAAGATGGCCGGCTCGCCGAGCAGATAGCAGAGGAACACAATCTTGCCGTTCGAACGGCGATAGGGAAAGTCGATGAGACCTTTATCCAGGTCTTTAATTTCGATTCCGCGCTCGCCGAATTCCGCTACAATCGTGACCACTTCCTCCATCTCCATCGGGAAGGCTTTCTGTCCGTTCGGCCCCATACCGCCGAAATATTGATGGCGGTAAATATCGTAGCCCTTGCGGTCGCACTCACGCTTAAGTTCCACAAGGCGCGCAAGTTTCGGCTCGATTTCTATGAGCGTGGCCTGAGCTTCTTCGACCGTGAAGAGGTGTTTGAATTTCATGCGTTACTTCCCGGTAAATAGTGCCTTCACGATATATCCCGCCATCTTCGGATTTTCTTTCAGCCGGCGAATGGAGTAGCCATACCATTCCTCACCAAACGGGACATAGACGCGCAGGTGGTAACCTTTCTGAATCAGCGCATCGCGAATCTGTTCGCGAACGCCGAGTAGCATTTGGAATTCGAATGCGTTATGCGCGATGCCATAATGCTCGATCATCCGCTTCGCGCCTTCAATCAGTACGTCATCGTGCGTAGCGATCCCGACGTAAGCGCCGGACGCGAGCAGCGCATCCAAGCACGCAGTGTAATTATGCTGAATTTCCTTCCTTCGCAGAAATGCAATCGACTCGTGCTCCACATAAATGCCCTTGCACAGGCGGATATTTGTTTGGAGCCCATTCGCCGCGCCTTCGGCCAGAAGGCTATCAACATCACCTTTCGTTCGGCGTAGGTAGGCTTGCAGCACTGCGCCAACGTTGGCGAATTCGCGGCGGAGAATGCGATAGAGGTCGAGCGTTTTCGTCGTGTACGGTGAGTTTTCCATATCGATTCGCACGAAAAGGTTACCATTCTCTCGCGCGGTAATGAGAATTTCGCGAACATTCTTCTCGCAAACGTCCGGGTCGAGGGCAAGGCCGAGCGAAGTAAGCTTGATAGAAAGATTCCCCCGCAGGCTATCCTTGTGAAGCCGGCGCAATACCTCGCAGCAGTACGCTGTATTCCTTCGTGCTTGATCCAGCGATTCGATAAATTCGCCGAGTACATCGACGGTGGCATCCGCGCCTTTCGAATTAAGCGAGCGCACGGTGCGCATGCCGTCATCTAAAGTGGCGCCGGCAATGTAGCGCTCGCTCACTTTGCGAACGATGGATTTCGGAATTACAGGGAGGGCCACCGAAATGGCTTTGTTGAGAACGTTCATTTCGGGGTGCGTAAACCGTTTGGACACCCACTTTAGTTGGGCATCAGGGCGATAATTGCCCCTGGAGCAAAAAGCTTCGGCCCATTCCATAGTACGCGCCTCCCGAAACCGGATCGAAATGATCGAGACACGTCGTGTTGAAAATATTGACGACTGAGCCTGAAATCATGATGGGAAGGCCAAATTGCGAGACATTGTAGCCAATCGAAAAATTGAAGATGGCGTGTGGCGCGATGGATTTCACAGCCGTCGTGGAATTAAGATCGAGCAAGCTGATTGCGGCATTGCTCACGCCGCGCGAGTCGAGAATTTGCTGCGAGCGCGCGGCATCAGGCGCCGCGCCATTGGTATCGGCAAGCCCGAACGGCAGTCCGTTATCGAAGCGGCCATCGAGGGCGACAAAAAAATCGGTCGCCGGCTGATAACGAAGGAGGAAGGACGCCGAGAATGGCTCCGCCCATTCGGTGTTAAAACTGCTTTGCCCAATCGACGCATCTGAGTAACTTTGAGCGAGACCGCCGAAAACCAATCCCGCGTCAAATGGCGAGCCGGATGCCGGGACCGCGGCTTTCGATACGCTGGAAGAAAGGGAGAGTAAGCCGGACAAATGGTTCCAATCGCGCAGTTGCAACTCGAGTTCACCGCCATAAATGGTTCCGCTCGTACTATTGGCGGGAAGGAAAAGTCCTGAATTCCCAAGCTGGAACGAGGCGAGCATGTTATTCAGCGATTTGTAGTACCCGCTCACATCGAGACCAACGTACTTACTGAGCGACCAATTCGCACCGAGCTCGAAGTTATCCGATTTCTCCGCCTGTACGATGCTCGTTTGAGTTCCATCGAGAGCTGCGGCCTCGGAAGAACTCGAAGCCAAAATATTTTCGAGCGGCGCTTGCTCGAAAATGTGATTATACGAGGCTCGAAGCATGACAAAATCGCTCACGCGATAACCAAGATTAAGCCGTGGCGAAAGCCCGCTCTGATTATCGAATAATTCAAAAAGATCGTAGCGCAGACCGGGATTGATAATCCACGGGCCGGAAGTGATTCGGTCGTCGGCATACGCGGAAATGCGCTTGCCCGTTGCGCTGGTATCGACGAGGAACGGCTGGCCGCCCTTCGTGAGATCATACGGAATAAGCCGAGGATCGCCAAGCACGGAATCGGACACGATCGGATTCGTTGCCGCAAACGTGAGAAGTTCTTGCAGCGGATCAATTTCCGCTTCGGCGGCGATATTAAAATCGTTCCTCGCGCCGAACCAATCGGTTCGTGCGGAATAGGAAAGCTGACCGCCGCTTTCGTAATCCGTGCTTTGCGCACCGATAAAATATCGGTCGCTCAGCGCGGCGGCGCCGAGGCTCATGGAATCGGTGATGGCATTCACATCATTGCTCCCAACATTCACATCGTTCCGGCGAGTATAGCCCATTGCCGAGAGCACGGAATTGGGTGAAGCGTTGTAATCCACGCGCGCGCTGAAGATCGTGGAGATGAGCGATTCTTCCTGATCCTGCAAACTATTCGTGGAAAGATTGGGAACCTGGAATTGCGTTGCGCCATAATATCCAAGCACATGAATCGCCCAGTCTTTTGCGGGAAGGATATCGAAGTTGCCGAAATAATCGCTTCCGGTGCCGCTCGTGTGATTGGGATCGGGGCCGCTAATCGGATCCAAATAGCGGTCCGTGCTAAAGTTACCGTACGAGCCATAATAAGCGAAGATATTTCCGCCGCGACCGCCCAGATCGACGCCTTCCGACGAGTTCCCATTCGTGCCGATGCTATATTCCGCATGACCGAAGCTCGTGGCATCGAAGCCCGATTTCGTGGCGAGATTCAGAATGCCCTCATCGCCATAGTGCGGCCCCAAACTCCCGCGCAGCACATCGGCAGATTCGACGAGACTCGCGTCGAAGAGCGGATTGCCTGCGCGTGTTTCCTCCGATGAAATTGGAATTCCATCAACCACGAGCTGCGGCGCGGGGTCTTCTCCGCGCAGGTGCATCAGGCCATCCTCATCAGGTGTTATGCCCGGTGTGTTTTGCTGGATCGCTTCGACGCCATCCACCGTATTCGCCACGGGCAATTGAGGGATGACCGGAACCGTGAATTCCGTATGAGCGCCAAATGGAATGGAACCAATCGGTGGTTCGACTGCTCCCTCCGAAGGAATTGAATCAATATCGAGATAAATGGGAACCGGCGAGGAAATAACCATGCGCCGAAGAAAAATGCTGCGGCCCTCTTCGCGCACATAGAGGTCATACGTTGCGAATGGCAGCAGCGGGAACTCGAACGCGCCGCTGGTGTCGGGCGGTTCGGCTTCGATTATCGTTCCCGACGTGACATCCTGCATTCCGAAGAGCATATTGCCGGCCTCATTGGGGTCATCGAGCTTCACGTGCCCAAACACGGTCGCCGCGGATTCCTGCGCGAGCGCTCGCGTGGAAACAAAAAGAAAGAGAGTTATGGTGAGGATATACTTCATGCGGAATGCTTGGCTAAATGCCAACAAGAAACATTCCGTTACCGAAGTTGGTCACAGCTCATCCATAAGGGCAGTTCAGAAGATCACATCATACACAAGCCGGAAGCTGCGCCCGGGTTGGGGCAGGAAAAACCCGATGGCCGAAAGATTATCGTAGTAACGCTGATCGAGAAGATTATCGCAGTGCAGGCTGATATTGTGCGTGACATCGCCAGAAAAGAACCGCATGCCAAAGCCGAGATTGACAATTCCATAGCCCGCCGTATAGAAATCGCCATCGCCCAGCCGGTTTTGTGGCGCGGCCAATCGCCATTCGATAAGCCCGTTATACGTGTTATCGATGTACGTGAGGCGAAGCAGGCCGCGAAGCGGCGGGGTTGATGGCAGGGGGACATTATTCTTTGTATCCTCGGAGTTAACGTAATCGGCGCTGGCGCTCAGTGCCCAATAGTCCATCAATGCAACGGATGCGCTGGCCTCAGCTCCGTAGAGCCGCGCCGTCGTTTGGGCAAAATCGCGGTAATCGTACCCCGAGCCGAATGTCGAATCCATCACACGGGTATCGTAACTATAAATGTAATTATCGATGAAGTTGATAAACGGCGTAAAGGAGAACGTGAGGTTGGAGAACCGTCCTTTGAGTGCCATATCGACGCCGAAGGACTTTTCGGGAACGAGATTGGAATCGCCGACCAACACCGCCTGGCTGGCATCGTCCGGGCCGATAGCGAATAGTTCTTGAACGGTCGGGGCGCGATAGGAACGGCCCAGATCGAGCGATCCGGTGATTTCGTCCGAAAAATTTTGGATGATTCCAGCTGAAGCGGTGATAGCTCCAGCCGTTCTCAATTCGTTAAAGTTCACGAATTGCGAAACGGTCGAATTCGGCGCGACGAAGGTGGAGATATTGTTGTAATCGTATCGAATGGCTCCCTGAATTCGCGTTTGTGTGCTGGCTTCGTATTCTTCGAGGGCATAGCCGGCCAAATCGGTGGTGAGTGAATTTGGGCCAAGCGGTTGGAGGCCGCCAATTGTCAAATTGTCGAATTCCGACCATAGGCCGAGCGTGCCATGCCATGCCCCCATAGGATGCAGTATGAACTGAAGTGCGGTGTTGTAACTATTTTGGTGGAAATTATTTTGCGGGAATTCTGCCGGATAATAGGTTGCCGGTGTGTCCGGATATTCCGAATGGGTGTAATCCGAAGCATTGGAGTTCAGCCGGACCTGATCGATGAACGAGCCGTTTGCATCGTATTGTCCGCGAAGTTCGACGGTATATTTCTCCTGCTCAATGCGCAACGTCGTTGGGTTCATGTACGTGCTGTCCCACGGGTCTCCGGGGATGCCGTAATTAGATTGATAATGCTTCACTCCCGCGCCGATCATGCCGAAATCGCCCTGATACGAGTATCCGATGGATTCATCGGATGTTCGAATAAAGGATTGCGGAATGGCACTAAGCTGAAATGTCTGCGGGTTCCCATTCCCATCGAGGACGGTCGGATCGGAATACGTTCCGGACGGAATCGAGATGTTCTGCGAATGCAGGCCGCCCGCGGAAATTCCCAGAGCGGAAGAACCATCGCTCCAGACCGTGTTGAAATGTCCGGAATACAGGTCGTTCACTGAATTACCCATGACGGTAGCATTGCCGCTCACAGTTTTGCCGGAAGCGGAGGGGATTGTCTTCGTGATAACGTTGACAACGCCGCCAATCGTATTTGGCCCGTACAGAATAGCCGCCGGCCCGCGGACGATATCTACTTCTCTGACTTCATCGGGATCGATGGGAGTGGCGTGCGCCGGATCGAACGTTGCGAGGTCGCCCATGCGCATGCCGTTTTCGAGCACGAGCACTTCATTATTGCTGAGGCCTCTGACGATAGGTCGTGAGGCCGCGGAGCCATTCCAGCGGGCTGCAACTCCAGGAATATCATCGATCTCCTCCGAAAAACTGGAGCCGGGTGCGTCGTGCAGTTCCACAGCATTTTTCGTCGCGACTGGTTGATATTGCTGAGATGTGGCGCCCGGGTGGGCCGTTGCGGTCACTACCACCTCCTGGCCAGGAATCGCTGAAACGGTGAGCGAAAATGAAAGCTCTGCCGCTTCTCCTTCTGTTACCGTGACGGAATTCGTCATCGAAGCGTAGCCGAGCGAAGCCACGAAAATGTGATAGGTTCCAGCCGGTACGGCATCGAAACGGTATTGTCCATTCGCATCGGTATGGGTTTCGCGGTCGAGTTCAAGCAGGCGAATGGTCGCGCCGGTAATCAGAGTATTTCCGCTTTTGACGACGCCGAGAATCGAACCCGCTCTCGCAAGTCCAGGAATAATGGCACATAGCACGAGGACAATGGCAAATAGGTTCGGTGCTTTCATGTTTCTCATGGTGCAAATTTACAGTCGGGAAGATAAGACTGCAATTAACCAAACATGAGAATGTTCTTATCCGGAAAAGCCTGAGGCGCCAATTGTAACACGGGCCGTGGTGCCTCCACGCTCATTTTTTCGAAGTTCGAGCCTGAAACCGTAGTGATCCGTGATGGACTTCGCGATTGCAAGCCCGAGGCCAGTGCCTTCAGGCTGCAGAGGGGATTCTCCCCGTCTAAATCGCTCGAACAAAAAATCTGTTTCACCGGCCGCGATGCCTTCGCCGTGGTCTTCCACTTCGAGCATAGACAAAGTCTTAGTTTGCAAGAGCCGCACATCTATATTCGTTCCACGATTGGAATGCTGGATCGCGTTGAGAAGAAGATTATAAATGAGCCGTGTCATCCGCTCTTCCTGTGCAGCAATCACAAAATCATCTTCTGGGAGCACAATTTCGATTCCGCGTGCCTCTGCGAGCGGATGCAGCCGCTCGGCCGCATAAACAAGGGCTGTGTGAAGGGAGCACTCGCCAGCCTCCTCCTGCATGGGGTGGCCGGCTTCCATTTCGGCAAGTTCCAGCAAATCCTGCACGGTTCCAATCAGGCGTTCGATCTCTTCCAAATTACTTCGAAAGCAACTCCGCCTGCGAACCGGCAGGATCGGCCGTTCGAAGCTCCACCTCGATCTCGCCTTTGAGCACCGTGAGTGGCGTTCGCAGTTCATGGGCGGCATCCGCCGCGAAATTTCGCTCATGTTCCAGCGCGCGATCACGCGCGTCGAGCACTGCGTTGATCGACCGCGCCAGCTCGGCGACTTCCGCCACTTTGGTTGAGACCGGCAGGCGATACGTTTTGCCCAGGGATGCACGATCGTGGCTCAAAAGGTTCCGCGCGGAGCGGGCCAGCAGGTTGATTGGCCCGATGAGATAGCGAGAAAGAAAGATGCCGCTCGCGATCGCAACGAACAGCCCGGCCACCAAATAATAACCGAAGACCTCAATAACAGACCGCTCTGCTTCCTCCAGCGCAATGGTGTTGTATGCGGCGCCCAGAATAAAATTCGCCTGCGTAATGCTGACCATTCGCATCTCCTCCGTTGGAGTTGAAAAGGAAAAAACCGTTCCCGGCCGCCCTTCCAGTTGGTGCAGCGTCGATGCGGGAATATCGTTTGGTAGCGGCTTTAGCGTTTCGAATCCGGAGTCGGTGCGATGGAGCAGCACAAATTCGAGCGCAGATTCGCCAATAGCACCATGGCGCGAAAGAATTCCCTGAACGGAATCGAGCGCGAGAGAAGCGGGAATAGCCGCCGCAATTTTACGCAACTCGATTAGTGCTTCCCCGTCGCTGCGCGTAAGAACCGAGTGCCGGATCGAGACATAAGAAGTATA
Source organism: uncultured Bacteroidota bacterium (assembly GCA_963702215.1). Lineage (GTDB taxonomy): Bacteria > Bacteroidota > Ignavibacteria > Palsa-1295 > Palsa-1295 > PALSA-1295. Next base: position 1,203,786 of record OY969726.1, on the reverse strand, counting down.
GAAAAACAGGGAAAGAAAAAGAAACAGCGTAATCGCGATGGCGGCGGCCGTGCGCGCCTGAAGGCGATTTGGGGCCCGGCTCATTCCTTTTCCGGCATTTCGCGGAGCCGGTATCCAACACCGCGGATGGTGTGTAAAAGGTGCGGCGCATTCGGCATAACCGACAATTTTTTGCGCAGATACATGATATAGACCTCGATCACGTTCGTTTCGCGGTCGAATTGTTCTCGCCAAACACCTTCGACGATGCGAGCACGCGAGAGCGATTCTTCCGGATGACGAAGAAAGAGTTCCAGGAGATTGAATTCGGTCGTGGTGAGTTCGATCTCATGCCCGGAGCGGCGAACGCGCCGCGTTCGGAGATCCATTTCAATGTCCGCGTAGCGCAGTAGCAATGGTTCCATCTGCAGGGCGCTGCGCCGGGCAAGCGCGCGAATCCGAACAACGAGTTCATCGAACGCGAACGGTTTGGCTAAATAATCATCGGCTCCGGCGCCGAAACCGAGCAACTTATCTGGCAGTGCGCCACGGGCGGAAAGCACAAGAATGGCGGCGGCGCTTCCCCGTTCGCGCAGCGCGCGAATGACATCGAATCCATTCGCGCGTGGGAGTGCGAGATCGACTGTAATAACGTCGAAGTTTGGTTCCATTGCGAGCCGCAATCCGTCCTCGCCAGTTTCGGCTACGGTTGCTTCCATTCCCTCTGCCGCCAGTCCCTTTTGGATGAACCGGGCCACTTTGCGCTCATCTTCGATTATCAAAACTCGTATCATGTCGCCAGCCCTTCGATTTCGAGCGAAATATCCATCGCACGTACGGAATGGGTAAGCGCGCCGACAGAAAGAAAATTCACTCCCGTTTCCCCAATGGCACGAGTGGTCGCAAGCGTGATTCCGCCGGATGCCTCGGTCTCGAAAATGCTGTTATTGAGTCCGACTGCATCGCGCAAGGATTCGAATGCGAAATTATCGAAGAGCACGCGATCGATAATACCAGAACCAAAGCGAAGCACATCCTCGAATTGTTCGAGAGATGTTACTTCGATCTCGACCGGCACGCGCGCGCGTTCCGGCTGCGCAAAGAATTCTCTGAGCTTGGTAATTACTGCGCGAATATCCCCGCCATTTGCGGCAATATGATTGTCTTTCACGAGAATCATATCGGTTAGGCCATACCGGTGATTTGTTCCGCCGCCCGCGCGAACGGCATAACGATCGAATGGCCGCAAGAGAGGGGCTGTTTTGCGTGTATCGAGAATAATCGCGCCGGTTCCGGCAACTTCATCGACGAAGGCCCGCGTCATCGTCGCAATGCCGGACATGCGCTGGAGAAAGTTGAGCGCCACGCGCTCCGCACTGAGTAGCGTTCGCAACCGAGCTCGAACGGTAGCGATCACCTCGCCGGAATGAACCTGCGCGCCATCCGCGATCATTTTTTCGAATTCGAAGATGGGAGAGGAAATGCCATGAAGCGTTTCAAACGTCGAAAAGGCATGGCGCGCAACGTCAATCCCTGCCAAAATGCCATCGGCTTTGGCAAGGAACGTTCCCACCCCCTCGGCTTCTTCGTCGATGGTGGCAAGGGTAGTCACATCCTCGCGCCCCACATCCTCGATGAGGGCGATGCGCAGCCGCTGGCGTTCTATGTCGGTAAGGCGTTCCATCTTAGCTTCGTTCGAGGGCATCTCGATAAATTTGCGGTGGTCGCGTTGGTTTGCCGGTGGCGCTCGATACGAAGACGAGGGTTGTCGTTCCTATTGCGATAAGTTCCCCCGACGCATCGAGTCGCGCTTCGTAAGTGATTTCGAGACGAGCCGAAACAACACGCGGCATTCGCGCAGTGACGCGGATGAGATCGTCATATTTTGCGGAACGATAATATTTCGCACTCGCTTCGCTGACCGGTAGCCAAAATCCGGCGGCTTCGATTTCCGAATAGGGAAGCCCGCAAGCGCGCAGCATTTCCGTTCGCGCAACTTCGAAATATTCGAAATACTTCGCATAATAGACCATCCCCATCTGATCCGTATCGGCATAGCGAACGCGCAGAAGCGTGACGTGTTCGATGGTTTGGTTATTCGGCCGGTCTGTCATTTTCCGATGCAGTTGCTGGTTCCGGCGGCAATCCCCACCGTTCGGTTTCTTTGGAAAGATTCACGTGCACGGGTTCTCGAAGTTTCAGTTCTATGAGCTCCAACGGATATTCCGATTCGTTCACGGTTCGGAAATAGAGCGCCGGTTTCCCATTCTCGATGCGCCATTCGGCAGCGCGGTGCAGCGCGAACGCCGTTCCGAGATAAGCCGCAAGTACAAAGGTTACTCCGGTCGAATCCAATTCGGAACCCTGGGCGGAATTGGTCGGTGAACTGGGCGCCCAACCATCCGCTATCAGCGAATCCATGGCGGCGAGACTATCCAGTGATCGATCGAGTTCCACGCCGAATGCTTCCCGAGCGGCCGCGATGCAAATCGAAGCGCCGAGGGCCATGCGCTCTGCTAACGCCGACTCTTCCCGCCGCGTTTGGCGCGCGCGGTTCCCACGAAAGGCGAGTGGAAGCAGCGCCAGCGCGAGAAAAAGGAAAAGGAGGCTGGTGAAGATGGGCATCAGCGCGGTCTCGATCTTACCATTGCGCCGGCTGCGCGAGGCTGGGAACCATGCTAACACCATATATTGCTGGCGCGGGACCGGTACCATTCGTTCCGCTCGCGGGAAGGCCATCCACCCACATTCCCATGCGCGAAAATTTTTCGGTACGGCGGCTGAGTGGGGAGTTAACTGCGGCTTCCGACTCGTTATGCAGCGTTCGTATTTCTTGCGCAAGAATTTCCCGAAGCGTCTCGAACATTTGTTCCGGCTTACGGTGCGCACCGCCAAGCGGCTCGGGAATGATGCGGTCGATCACGCCATTAGCGAGCAAATCCGGGGCGGTAAGTTTGAGCGCCTCTGCCGCTTGCTCCTTATAGTTCCAGCTTCGCCAGAGGATTGAAGAGCAGCTTTCGGGCGAGATGACGCTATACCACGCGTTCTCCAGCATCAGGATGCGATCTCCAAGGCCGATACCGAGCGCGCCGCCCGACGCGCCCTCGCCGATTATGACGACGACGATGGGAACTCGCAGCTTTGCCATCTCAAATAAGTTCCGAGCGATGGCCTCGGCTTGCCCGCGTTCTTCCGCTTCGATGCCGGGATAGGCGCCGGGCGTATCGAGCAGCGTCACGACCGGCTTGCCGAATTTTTCCGCGAGTTTCATCAGGCGCAACGCTTTGCGATAGCCTTCGGGATTAGGCATTCCAAAATTGCGAAAGACATTTTGCTTTGTGTCCCGGCCTTTTTGATGTCCGATCCACATCACGGTTCCGATATCCTGCAGAGTCCCAAACCCGCCAACGATCGCCGGATCGTCTCGCACGCCACGATCTCCATGCAGTTCGATGAAATCGGAGCTGAGCGCCTCGATGTAATCGAGCGTGTAGGGCCGTTCCGGATGCCGCGCAAGCTGCACGCGCTGCCACCGCGTCAGGTTCTGATACGTTTCGCGCGTAAGCGCCTCAATTTGCTCGCGCATGGCCGCAAGCTCTTTCGATAGTTCCACGGTCTCGGAGAGCGCGAGCATCTCCTGGTACTTTTTCTCGAGATCGTCCAGCGGTTTCTCGAAATCTAATATGGTTTTTGCCATGGTCGTCTCCTATGAATTGATCGCATGCTGATCGTGCGCGAGCATGGCTTTGAGTAGGATTTCGCAATCCATGCCGATCGTGTGATTGCGCGCGTAATAGTGATCGAACTGCCGCACATCTTCTTCGCGCGGAGTGGTTCCCACGCCGATACCCCGTGCCGATACCGCTGCGAGACTGGTGAGCCCCGGTTTGGGATAATAGGCTTCGCGTTCGCGTATGCCCTCAACGCCCACGAGTGTGCGCCTTCCAGAGAAAATATCTCGCCAGGCACTCGAGACGCTTGCGATGAAATGCGGTAGGGCGCAGGAGCAGAGTGAATCCAAGGATGGGTAGTGCGAGGCCGCTTATGCCAAGATCGAGCATCCGTTTCGCGAACCGGTGGGAGATTCGTTCCAAATTATATTCCACTGGAAGCAGTGGGATGGATTCGCCGCTGGTTCCTGTGAGCAGTTCGATATTTTGTTTGCCCAGGAGCGCGTCGCTCGCAGCCGGGACCATGGAAAAATTAATCCGGAGCGCCGGGTTTTCTTCCGAGGTTCGCTGCATGATGGCAAGAACTTCGGTGTATGGAACCGCATCGCTTGCGAAAATGACCTCGGCAATACGCTTGTCCCGAACGATTTTCCCAACCATATTTGTATCGCCCAAGATATGCAGGCCCGGAGCGATTTCAGCATTCAAGCGTTCGAGCGATCGATCGATAAATCCTATGACTTCGCACCGCCGGAAAAATTCCATGCGTTCGAGCAGCTTGGCAATACGCTGGGCTTCGTCATCGGTACCGATGATGATCGCTCTGCGAAGCTGCGGATTGGCGGACGTTCCCGTACCGTACCGCAACCGTCGAACGATCCCAAGGGCAGCACGATCAAGCACGAGCAACAGACCAGCCACTACCGTCACGATGCTTACAAACGAACGACTTGCCAGAAATTCCTTAAAAAAATACGTGAGCGAAGACAGACCAATGAGTATAGCAGGAACTGCGATAATTACGGGACGAAGGCTCGAGCGACGGCTTGGTTGATATGCGCGAAGAATTGCAAGTAAGGCAACGGCTATCGCGGGCGGCACGATCAGTGCCCACGGGTAATCCAATTGCACCAACCCAAACCATCGACCGAGCCAGAACTTCGAAGTAAGCAAGACGCTTGCCGCGATGACGAGATAATCGAGAAGTACGAGCGCGATCGTACCGCGATATTTGCGCACAAGTGCAATGGCCGTCCGAATGAAAATCCCTAACCGGAGCAGCATGTTAAAAACAAACGATGCACGATAGTGCTTTTTGACGAAGACATGCATCGCCTCGTAAAATACTTTTACTTCGTTAAGCGCACTTCGCCGTGTCGATTCACCCTTGAAGTGGATGGTTGCGGTCGAATGCACATAATAAATTGCGAAGCCGGCCCGCTTCGCACGATAGCAGAGATCGAGGTCCTCGCCATACATAAAAAAGGATTCATCGAATGCATCCGTCGCCTCATACGCTTTGCGCGAGAGCATCATAAAGGCGCCGCCCAACGCATCAACCTCGTAGGTGGCATCGACAGGCAAATACGTAAGATTGTATCGCGCAAAAATGCGGGAACCTGGGAAGAGTCGAGCGAAGCCGAAGAGCTTTGTAAAGCTTGCCCACGGTGTTGGGAACCCGCGCCGGCAGCTAAGTTGGAATGTGCCATCTCCATTAAGCAGCTTGCATCCTGCAAGACCGGCTTCGGGATGCTCGCGCATGAAATCCATCATGGCGCGAAGCGTATCTTCACCCACGATAGTATCGGGATTGAGCAGAAGAAAGAAATCCCCCTTCGCGACTTTAAGCGCAAGATTATTGGCGCGGCCAAAGCCAAGATTCTCGCCAGGCTCGAATAAATGGACGTTCGGGAACTCCCTGCGAAGCATCGCCACGCTGCCATCGCTCGATGCGTTATCGACGACGAGAATCTCTCCCGTGAGCGCGCCCGCCGCAAGCGAACGCACCACACTGGCGATCGCGCCGCGAAGGTAATCCTTCACGTTATAGCTCACGATAATAATGGAAAGATCCATATCTTACAATTCGCCGCTCATGGCTCGCGCCTTCAACTTCCAGACCATCCCCATCGCTTCCCGAACGATGGCTTTGCTCATTTTGCTCGTCCCGGCGTGGCGATCGACGAAGGTAATCGGAATTTCTTTAATGCGAAATCCCTTTCGCCACACGCGAAAGTGCATCTCGATCTGAAAGGCATAGCCATTGGAGCGGATATCATGGAGATCGATGGCGGCGAGCACCTCACGCCGAAAACATTTGAAGCCGGCGGTAACATCACGCACGGGAATGCCGGTAACCATACGCGCATAGAGATTCGCGTTGTAGGAAAGCATGAGCCTTCGCCGTGGCCAATTCTTTACGCTCGCCCCACGAATATACCGTGAGCCAATCACCAGATCATAGTTTTCGATCTCGCGAAGGAACGTTGGAATTTCTTTCGGATCGTGGGAAAAATCGGCGTCCATCTCGAAGATATAATCGAAGCCCTCTCGCAGCGCATATTCGAACCCCGTAACATAAGCTGTTCCCAAACCCATTTTGCCCGGCCTCGTAAGAAGATGGATATGCTGAAATTTGGGATCTTCGCGCCGCTGCAGATCGCGGACAATCTCCGAAGTTCCATCCGGCGAATTATCATCGACGATGAGGATGTTTAGTTCCACCTCCGGCACGAGCGCCTGCTGGCCGAGCACTTCATGCACGAGCCGCACGATATTTTCATGCTCGTTGTACGTTGGGGTGATGATCAGCGCGCGTTTCATAAGTGAAAGAACGGTCCGTTACATTCCTAACGCGGCCAGGACCTGACCGGCGATATAGGCCACGTCTTCTTCCGTAAGTTCCGAGTGCATCGGCAGGGAAAGAATGTGATCGGCTGCAAATTCCGTATTTGGGAAATCTCCTCGAGTCCCCTCGGCATAGGCGCGTTGGAGATGGAGCGGAACAGGATAATAGATATTGAATGGAACGCCGGCCGATTTCAAATGCTCCATTATCGGCTCACGTCCCTCACGAAGAATAATCGAATACTGATGCCATACCGGCGTAGCCAGCGGGTGAACCTCCGGCGTTTGAATGAGTTCCGGGTACTCGGAAAACAGTTCTGTGTAAAGTGCCGCCGCGCGCGCGCGTGTTTCGTTCCATTCGTCGAGATAGGGAAGCTTCGCATTCAGGATCGCAGCCTGAATCGCATCGAGCCGCGAATTAACGCCGAGCCGATCGTGGTAATAGGCGCGGTCGGAGCCATGATTGGCAATGGTTCGAACCGCCTTCGCGAGCGCCGAATCATTGGTGGTAACCATTCCACCATCGCCGAACGCGCCCAAATTTTTCGAAGGATAAAACGAAATCGCCGCCATGTCGCCGATGCCGCAGACTTTTTCGCCATCCCATCGCGCGCCGCAGGCCTGCGCCGCATCTTCGATCACGATGAGATGATGCGCGCGAGCGATGTCCGTAATGCGCGTCATATCGGCCGGCTGTCCGAAAAGATGAACCGGCAGAATCGCTCGCGTGCGCGTCGTGATCGCCGCCTCGATGGCATCGGGATCGATATTGAACGTATCGGGATCGATTTCGGCATACACCGACTTCGCGCCTAAGAGCCCGATCGTTTCCGTCGTAGCTGCGAAGGTGAACGGCGTAGTAATAACTTCGTCACCTGGCTTAAGATCGATCGCCATCAGCGTAAGCTGCAGCGCGTCTGTTCCCGAGGCGCAGGCGATGGCATGTTCCACGCCGAGATAGGCTTCCATCGCGCGCTCGAATTGCTGGACGTACGGGCCGTTAATATACTTCCCACTGCGAACGACTTCGAGCACGGCGGAGTCGATTTCATCCTGATAACGCCGGTACTGCCCGACGACATCGACCATCTGAATCGGTTTTGAGAGTGTTTCTAATGCCATGATTTATTGTTATGCCTGACCTTTTCCTCGGAACATCATATACGCCGTACGAAAAAGTATCTTTAAATCCAGCCGGAACGACATGGACTCGATATACATCAAATCGTATTTCACGCGTTGTTTTACATCGTCAATGTTCTCATCGTATTTATCGACCATCGCCTGATAGAGGCCGGTAACGCCCGGCCGTACCCGATGGCGGCGATTGTAGTACGGAATTTCCTGAATAAGTTGCCGGACGAAAAATTCCCGCTCCGGACGCGGCCCGACCAGCGACATATCGCCGCGCATCACATTCCAAAGTTGTGGCAGTTCGTCCAAATGCGATTTACGAATGAATCGGCCAACAGGCGTGACCCGCGGATCGTTTTTGGCGGCCCATTGCGGGCCCGCCTGCTCGGCATCGACGAGCATGGAACGAAATTTGAAAATGCGAAAGTGTTTGCCTTCGCGGCCAATCCGTTCCTGGGAATAGATCACCGGGCCTTTGGAACTAAGCCGCACCGCCAGCGCCGTCGCCAGAATAACCGGACTTCCTACGACCGTAAGCAACAGGCTCACGGAAACATTGAGCGTGCGCTTCGCCGCTTCTTCCCACGGCCGGAGGAGCACGGGGTTGACATCGATGAGCGGAAAGCCATAAATTTCGCGGGCGCGAGCCTGACCGGAAACGATGTCATACAAATCCGGAACGATTTTCAGCCCGGCGTTGGATTTCGAGGCGCGTGCGATCACGTCGATGAGCCGCTCGTGTTCGTTTGAGCCAAGCGCGATGAGCACTTCTTTGACGCCATGCCGGTCAATCACGGTTTCCAGATCTTCCGTAGTTCCCAAATGCGGGATCAATCGCGATGTGGGCATCGCCTTCCGACGGCCAACTCGCTGCTCGATGCTGAACGAAGCCGCGTCCTTGGTGCTGCCGTTCGAATAGGGATTGACAAAGCCGATGACATCATATCCGAGCCGCGGATAATGCGCTACGCGCGCGGCGAGGTCTTTCGCATTTTCCGGATCGCCCACGACAATCGAGGGTCGGGTTCCCACGCCGCTTTCGAGCAAACGCCGTTGCCCATAACGCGTGAGCGACCGAATGCCAATGCAAAAGCCGGCGGTAATCACCCAATACGTAATACCAAGAAGGCGCGGGTCGTTGGCCGAAGGGCTCATCGTTCCCGATGGATCCCACCACATGAGCACGGATAGCAGAATCGTTCCGACGCCGAGCGTTTTCAGAATCGTGATAATCTCATCGAACGGTGCGCGCACGTACCAGGGGCGGTAAAGCCCAAAGAAGGTAAAGAGCACCATCCAGAAAAGATAGATCATGAGCGCCGATTGCGGTAACAGCGCAGCACTTAGATCGCCAGGCCCGCGATGAAATGCAAACCAGCCAGAATCAACGCGCAGCCAATAGAAGGCGAGCCAAGCGGCGTTCAGCGCGAGGAAATCCCCGGCTACGAGCAGGAACAGTTCCTTACGCTGCGTCACGATTGAACGACCTCCTCCGCTACCGGGGGGGCAGAATTCGCAAACCGCGTTGTTTGCGACCATATCGGCTGTTGCTTCGATAGCAAGAATTCAACGATGCCACGCATGAACGCAAGATTCATGCTGAAAAACCAATAAAAACTGCTCGCGAGTGGAATCGGGCGCTTTGCATTCCGAGCAAGGCCGCCCACAAAGACGCACAAGAGGACCATCGCTTCCAAAACCGAAAAAGGCAACGCCCATAATTCTCGGAACAAAATACCACCAACTGTTGCCGCAAGGAGACCCATCGCAAGAAACCCAGTCAGCCAACGGAGCAATTTGTGGGGCCAGAGCATCCATGCGGCGCGCCCGTGGAATAGTGGCTCACGCATGAGGCGCATCGTATAGAGGCAGCGAGAGGCATTGCGCTTCTTTCGTGCGGCTTCTTCCCGGTAATTCCGCGCATACAGCTCGGTTGAAACCGCTCCTTCTTCATATAAGAGTCGGTGAGCGCTGCGGATAACCGTGAGCACTGCAAAAAAATCATCATAGACCCGGTCGTCGGGGAGTGGCTTCCACAAATACCGGCGCATGGAATAATTCCCGCCATACAGACCGACGGTGGAACCTATTTCCGCTTCATTTTTTTCGAAGGTTGCTCTCGAAGGAAAGAAAAGTCGATTCGGAACGATAGATGCCATCTTTCCGATCGCTTGCGATGGTGAGTCGCCCGGCAACGCCCCCTACCGACCGGTCGCCATAGTGGCGAACGTGACTCAACACCGCATTGGGGTTCAGAGTGACATCGGCATCGACAAATAGAAGAATCTCGTTGCGAGCATGCGCGACAATATCATTTAGTGTCAGCATCTTCCCCCGCTGCCGTTTAAAAAAGAAGGGACGAACAATTTCATTCTGATCGGCAATCTCCATAAGGATTGCGTTCGTTCGATCGGTGGAACCATCCGATCCGCAAAGGATTTCAAGTTTGTCTATCGGATAATTCAAATGCAGAAGGGACTCCATACATCGCTGCAACACAATCGCTTCGTTGAAGACAGGCAGAATGATCGAGACACTCGGGCGAAACGTTTCATCCATGTGCCAGGCACGCGGACGCAGCCGTGCCCGGAGAGCCACTAAGAGCGGAAACCCGACGTAGGAATACAAAAGCAGCAGTGCGCAGCCTAATGCTAAAAAAATCATCGAACGTTATAAGAAATCACACGTTGGCCGTCATTCTAGCGAGTTCGTAAAGCCTCGTAAAGTCCTCGCCAATCTTCTTCCAGCTATATTCCTTCGTGGCCAGTTCCCGCGCGCTGGAGGCAAGCCTTCCCCGCTTATCTGGATTAGAAAGTAATCCCAGGACGGAATCCGCGAAGGTTGCCGGCCGGTCTGCAATTATCAGCTCGCGCCCATCCTGCGCCAAATTCCCTTCTGCCGCAATGGTGGTAGCAACGACTGCCTTTCCAGAAGCAAAGAAATCCAGCAGTTTTAACCTCATTCCACCACCAATACGGAGCGGAACGACAAGAACCGCAGAACGGGCTAAAAAGTCGCGCACATCCGGCAGCCGACCCAAGATACGCACGGATTCGCCGAATTTCGAAGCAAATTTGCGAATACGGCCGGAATCCGTTCCGATTATGTCGAATCTCGCCGATGGCCGACGTTCGAGGATGAGCGGAAAGATGGAAGTCAGAAAATAGCGGACTGCATCGTAATTCGGATCCCACGCAAGGCTGCCAACCCAGAGAATCTGATCCGGATCTTCAGGTATGTCGCTCGGACGGAAATAATCCGTATCAACTCCGGCGGGAATGACACGAATATTCGCGCGCGGAACTAATTCGCGCATCATCTTCGCATCTTCTTCCGTTATAGCTGAAATAGCGTCGAAGTTTTTTAGGAAAGTAATCTCCTCTTGTTTCAAACGGCGACCATGCATGCGCGCCACGATCCGCTTCATGGGATTCGGCTCCGGTCCGCGCGAACCGCTCGTAAATCAGCGACTCGAAATTGTGTTCCCGCAAAACGATCGGAAGTCCATACTCCCGCTTTATCCAAAGCCCGTATTTCCCCATGTGTGCGTGATCGACATGTACGACATCGAACCGCTGGCGTTCCAAGATGCCCTGAAGCAATTCAAACATTTCCGGCATCATCCGCCGCTCAATGGGATACGCTCCTTGTAACACCGTCCGCGCGAGCACCTTCCACCGCGCCGGCAATGGCTTCGAAACCATCTCAACTTTAGCGTATTTCGAAATCGCGGCGACGGCCTCGCGCGTTTCCTCAGCATCATCGAGCGGAAAGGTTACCAGCGTAATCTCGTGCCCCAGCTCCGCCAGCGATTTGGTGATATTAAAAATCCCAATCGCTCCGCCATCGGTGAGCGGGTAGGGCATGCGGGGGGCGAGTTGGAGGATGGTCATGAGTTCCGGCAATTCATAACGAAACCCAAAACCAGCTAAAGGAATTTCACCGGCTTAGTTGTGATGGAGCATGCGTGATGAAGGAGATGAAATACAGCAATGAGTTCTTCATTGGAACCGAACTGGATTTTTAGGGGTAGGAAATCTCCATTATGACTTTTTCACGCCAGCAAATTAACCTTTCTCTCGCGATCATCCTCGCCCTAACGGCTCTTCTATGGATTGGCGTTGGGGGCATTGACCTCAATTGCGGGGATTATCTCTATATCGGATCGATCGCCCCGATTCATTTTTCAAATCTTTTCCGTCCGTTTATCGTGACGGATCCCAACCCGATGTGGTACCGGCCATTTGCGAATGCCACATTTAGTATGAATTTCCTATTATCTCAATGGAATGGTGGTCCATACCATCTTACGAACCTCCTGCTTCACCTGCTTGCAACGGGTACCGTATTTTATTTTGCACGGTCAATCTTCGGGATGTCCAATGGGTTAGCGTTGATCCTTTCTCTCGCTTTTGGCTTGAATGCTTCGCACGATTTCAATCTCACACTCGATGCGGACCGGGATGATATGCTTGTTGCTTTATTTATCATGTGGACATTCCTCGCCGAACGGAAGGCACAGCGGGAAGCACGCCCGGCTTGGAGTGTGGTTGCAGTTATATCGTATGCGTTTGCCCTATGCTCGAAAGAGAGCGCCTACTTTGTGCTGCCATTGATTCCGTGGTTTTGTCTGCCATCCGGAACGAATCGAAAGGAATGTACCGTAAAATCAATTTATATGGTTGCGCCTTATCTTGCGCTTGCAGTCGCCTTTATGATAGTTCATGCACATTATGGAGCGGCTCCAACGGAGAATCCTTTTGCACAGCTCTTGACTCCAAAAGGCCTCTTTCGGGATATCAGCGGAAATATTATGGGAGCAGGGTACATTCTATTGCCCCTCGATTTCCACTCAGCACTCATCGCATTACACCAATATCTGCCGATTTTTATCGTGATTGCGGGCTTACTGGCGATCGTTGCGATTTGGATTCTATGGGAGAACAAGAGTTCGGAAGCTGTCCGTAGGATGATGAAACCGGTAGTGCTTTTTTTGATTACGACTTTGCCAATCGTATCATTTGCGCGATGGCGATTTTATTTCCCATCGGTGGCACTTCTTTTTTTAGTGGTTGAATTTTCGTTCCTGTTCTGGCGGCGTGGTCTTGCTACGCGAATCCTGTTGGTTGTGGCTGTGCTTCCCTTGGCTGCGTATCACATTCGCGAAGCGCTTGCCGATCAGGCGGATGCACAAGCCGCTACGCACTTGATTACGAGTTCAGTGCCACAATTTTCCTCGATCCTGGGACAAATTCCCCAACGACCTGTGACGCTAGGGCTTATTTCCGCTCCTGCCAAGGTCGGGGATGCCGAGTGCATGCCCAGCGCGCAACAATCCGTTGTCCAATTTAGTGAAGCGCTCCGGACCCACGCGCCCAGTGTGCAGGATGGCGTGATCGCTCTGGCAAAAGTTTCGGCATGGTCTGCAGTTCTGCTATATTCGTTTGACCGCGATGCTGGTTTCCGGTGGATCGAGACCGAGCAACTCGGTAAGTTCCATTTTGTAGTACGCACCTCATCGGTTAAAAAAATGATGATTGTACCATCAGAGGATGCAAATAGAGGACTTTCCCCTTTGCGACTGCAATTTCATTCTGGCGATACCGTGCAATCGGCTCAATGTCTTTGTACAATAATAAACGCTTCCGGCGGAATGGCTACCGCAATCGATGTTAGATTTATCGATACTTCAGCTATCCCCGTAATGTTCAATGGCAAGGATTATGCGATTACGGGACAGGGTATCCACTAAACACCTGAAATCCTCCAATCGTCGTATCATACCGATACGAGGCTGAAAGCAGGCTATCGAATCCCGGAAGATAGTGCAGGCAATCGTCATACACGTCATGAATATACCAAAACGGCATATTCCTCGCGAGAATAATAAAGTGCGGTTTCGCTGCCCGAAGGGTATCCAAGTAAGTTCGCTGCCACACGCGCTGGTAGGCCGTGTAATGTGGCGGGCCGATCCGCGTTCCGTCCGTTCGGAAAGCCAGCGCGTGGAAGGTCGTATAGGGCCCAACAATAGGACGCACGAGCTGCAAATGGTAGCGAAGGAATGGCTCGAACGAGCAAATCTCGATGGCGCCTTGCCTATTGCCGGGCAATTCCAGGTATTGACGCAATGCTAACTCGGGCTTCGCGCCAAATAAGGTATCGGGCCGGCGCGCGGCATCCGCAGCATGAAACGGATTCTTGTGCGTGAGAAGGCCAAGGCTAAAGGCAAGCGGAGCCGTAGGATTATACGCGACGAAGGAGCAGAAAAACACTGCAGCCAGCATCGCGACGTGCTTTCGCACTTCCGTTCGCGCGTATGAAATTGCCAACTCAAGAGCAACAGCAGTGAGCGGCACAACAAGAATGAAGAATGGAGCTAAATGGTAGCGATAGTATTTGCCCATCAACACCACAATTCCAATCGCGCCGGCGATGAATACGCCATAAAGAATTTGCTCGTTCCGCGTGGCGCGGCGCGCAAGAAATGCGCTGAAACGCTTCAATGAACTGATTGCGTATAACGCCAGAGGAATCATCAACCCTGTTCGCACCAGTTCCCACCAGAATTTTGAAGTGGATCCCAGGTTGGTATAAACATTGAGATTGAATCGAATAACGGAGTCATACACCCTCGCGAGCCCGTCGGGAATCGTTGCATAATAAGCAACCACGCAAAGCGATGGAACTAAACTTGCCGTTCCAAAAAGGAGGGCCTTCGAAATGCTGCGAATCGAGAAGCGGCGCTCGGCAAGCCATGCGATATAAAGGAAAATAATCCCTGTGTATAAAAGGAATGTGGGCCGCATCAGGAGCGCAATTCCCGACACGATACCACCGGCAATAAGGCTTGGCCACTTACGAACTCCGCCATCCTGTGCGGACAGAACGAAAGATGCTCCAACAAGCACCGCCATCATTCCATAGGCATCCTGCTTTCCATAGAGATCTGGCCCTGCGCTCACATAATAAGCGATATAGAGCACCGACGCAAGCGCGGCCGTGTGCGGTTTTAGCCACCGAAGCAAAAAGCGATATAGAAATCCGGCGAAAGCTAACTCGATTAAAATATCGAACAAGCGAAAGCCTACATCCGAAGGGCCGAAAAGAAGAATCGAAAGTGCGTGAACGTAAATAATTCCCGGGAAATTATTATCCCAGCTTCCGATATAGGGAACTTTGCTGATCCGCACCCAATCGAGCGCCATCGAGTGGAGCACGGCATTGTCGGCGCCGAATGGTTCCGTCATGATAGGAATGAGGAGCACGAGCGCAATGCCGAGCACCGCCCAGAAGGTGCGATCTTGCCTGCGAATGGAATTACGGCTTTGCGAAAAAGTTACGCCCACCGAAATAAAAACAAATAGAACCGACCGAGTGAAGCAACTTGCCCCGCCGAGAGTTTAGGTTGGTGCTGAAGGAATGGATGAATCCCGCGAAAGCCGTCTATCAGGCCATTAAAATTTTGTTTTGCAGTTTCCGTGTGCATTGCGAGTGCAAGGAATCTACGCAGGATAACTAGTCCCAAGAGAGGATAGGCGGCAAAGGCTGGCCAGTGTTTCGCAACCAGCCAAAGCATGTGACGAGAGTTTGCGTAGGCCCGCAATCCGGACGGTCGCATACTCGATGCAACGAAATGAAGGGTCGCAAACTGCGGGCACAGAAATATCCTGAACCCATTTCTTCGCAGTTGTAACCCGAGTTCCATGCCTTCACTATAGACTAAGAAGCGCGGATCATAGCCCTCGACTTTGCGCAACGATGCGAGCCGAAAGCACACTCCCCCTTCGACGATAAAGACCCCTTCTATCCCCTGGGAACGTTCCGAACCGTGGCCGTAAAATTCCCAGCCTTCTGTTTCCTCCATTCCGCTTAGTGGTCGATAATACCGAGTGCTCAAGGCATCGATCTCCGGATGAGCCTCGAAATGTCGGACGATACGAAGCAGCATCGCCGGAGTGGCAGGGCAGGTGTCGTCATCAAAACTGAACAGATATTTCCCGCGCGCCAATTGGGTTTGGAAGTTGCGTGAATAAATCCCAAGATTTTCACCCACCTCCTTCAGTCGAACCTGCGGGAACTCTGTTCGAACCATCTCCAGGCTCCCATCCGTCGAGCCGTTATCGACTACGATGATTTCGTAATGCGGATATTGTACCGCCCGCGTCAGCACATCGAGCGTTTGCCGAAGTTCCGTGCAGCGATTGTAATTCAAAACTCCGAGCGTGATCATCGGAAGCGCGGGATTGTTCCATTCCGATTCCGGAACAGACCAGTTTTCTTTGGCCCACGGATTCCACTGAAATTTCATGCGCTCGTAGTACTGTTTTGGGGGCGTAATCGTTTCACGAGTTTCCTTAAAATTGTCGGTCGAAAACAATATTATCGTCCCATAATAGCTTTGTTATCAGGCCTTCTTTCGATAGCAGTAAATTCGAATATCCTGAAACTCGGACGAGTGAGCAACCTTGCCCTCTCTGGCATCGGCCGCTATCTGATATCCAAAACCGGATTTTTCAAGCAGCATGAGAATGCTCGAAAGAGTATCCACATTGTGGGTGATGTGATGGTGATACTCGATGAACATTTGTTTCACGAACTGCAGGGTGTTCGAGGCTGCCAACTCCTGAAGTACCTCTTCTTCAGCACCCTCGATGTCCATTTTAAGTAAATCGACCGGCACGGAGATAAAGGAGGAAAGCTTTCGAGTCTGTACAGTGATTCGTTCCCCTTTCATCCGCTCCTCGTGAATACTCATTAAGAGCGAACCGGCATCATGCTCATTGTGATAGAAGTCGATAGTCCCATTCCTTTCACTCAGCGCGAATGGATGCACGTCCACTTCCGTAAGTGAATTGCGTTCAACGTTCGATTGAAGGATCTCGAACGTTTGGGGATCAGGTTCAAAGCCGATAACATGGGCTGTTGGATAAATTGTCTTAAAAAAAAGAATGGACATCCCAATGTTGCTTCCGCAATCCACAATTGTAGGAATTTCCGCATCGGTTCGGAACAAGTAGGTTCCATTCAGAAAAATTTCTTGGAAGAGATGCGCGAATAGTTTCCTTTGTGCATACTGAACATGAAAACCCATCATCGGAATCTCACGATTACTTCGATTCCCACTCCCTTGATTAATCGTGAACCAGGAACGAAATATTTGCCATCGCAATCGCAACGATAGATCGGAAGCAAGGAGGTGATGGAACGAATCGGCCGCGCGGAATGCGTTTCCAATTCTCAAGCGTACATTTTTGAATAATCGTCTTAACATGGCAAGCGCGTGATTCCCGTTGGCCCTTGCTTACGAAGGTTCGATTCAGCGTTCATTAAGTGGCGATCTTAGAGGAATTTCGAATTCGTTTCAGTAAGGATACAGCTTCGGACAACGGCAATACCCGTGTAAAGTGGATCGTAAAAAAATAGATGCCAACTACGAGTGGCGCCGATAAGAAAATATTCAGGTTTGCTGCTCGAAGCGCTGCAAAGGAAAGGAGTGCGAGACAAACACTGAGTCCGGTTCGAAGTATGCCGAAGGTGAAACGCCGAACGTCGAGGTAGGTGGAATTCCGAGATAGCCAGAGGATTACGCCTGCCCCAACTGCGACGGATGCGAGGCGAGAGGCCATTGCTCCTGTGCTGCCATAAGTGGGGATTAAGATCAGGTCTCCAATGATCAGAGTGGCCATCGCAACCCCTGTGGTCGTGGTCATAAACCATGAATGGCCCGTCGCAATACTCAGTTCCATAAGTAGAGTGATAACAAAAACGGGGATCAAAATCCATCCAGCCCAAATCAGCAACGAACTTGCCGCGCTGTATTTGGCACCGAGCACGAGCGGTACGATAATTCCAGACATCGTGGTCACAACAATCGCGATGGCCGCTCCGATCACAAGCAACAGTCGAAGCGAAATGCTCGTGAGCTGGCGCGAACGTCCGTGGTCTGCACGACGGACTAGGCGCGTCAGTTCCGGTCCCGTAACAGCTGCCATCACGAGGGAAAAAGGGGCCATGGCCGCACTTAAACGAAGCGTCGCGCCATAACTGGCAACCTCCATAGGGGTGCTCAGCTTATTGAGTAGTAAATTATCTATTTGTGTATGGATCGTGAGGAAGGCCGTTCCAAACGCCAAAGGCAATGATGCGTGCAAGAGTTCCCGCATCGCCCGAAGAGTGACGCGCAATCGAATATGCTCCCGCCGGAGCCAGCGGCCGATCGACTGAGCCAGCATGAAAAATCCGGGAACGTTTGCGAGCGTGTAAATCCAAACCACCTGTTCCAAGTGGGCATGACCGGAAGTTGCCAGCAGCATCAGCACCGCGAACGCGATCGAATCGAACAATGCGAACCATGCGGCAATATAATACTTCCCACGTCCGCGCAACACCGCTTCGCCCACGGAACGCACGATGAGCATTCGCGATGAGATGAGAAGCGTCAAAAGCAAAATCGACATGGTGTCGACCATGCCGGCGGGATAGAGCATCGGAGCAACGACGAAAAAGAATACGGCAACAAGCACCGAAAGCGCCACGCGAAGTGTAAGCGCGCTGCCGAGAAGGAGGCCTCGGCGATCTTCTCCGCCGTTTGCAACATCTTCTTCCGCTTCGGCGAAGAGCCGAGTAAAAAGCGAATTCATTCCCAAATCCGCCACCAGCGCGAGAATCGCAACAAAGCTGATCGAGACCGTGAACTCGGCGTATTCCATTTGCGAAAGCAACCGGGCAATAAGAATTTGCCCGGCAAAGAGAAAGCCATAGGCGAGCACATTTACCCCAAATGCCGCGGTGGCGCCCCGCGCGATACGGGCGCCGAGGGGGTGTGGAATTGGAAAATTTTCTTCAGGAATTTCAGCCATATCAAACGCGGGGAATCCGAACGGAAATTAGAATAGAGGAAGTTTCAGCGAAGTTTTGGCAATGATTTCTTCCGAGCTTTGTTTCGGATAACCTTGTGCAAGATTCACGAAAATATTCTAAACGGCAATTGTCCGGATTAAGTCAAAGACGGAACGACAAAACTCTCTGGATCATCATCAGTCTTTCGGCGGTTCTTTTATTTCCTGTATTGATCGCGCCGCCCGGCTTTGATGACGCCATCCCGCACATCGCCGCTTTGGATTTTTTGCGATTAGGACGGCTGCCATATATTGGTTTTTTTGATCAGAGTTTTCCTGGGATTTTTTTCATTCATATCTTTGAAATCGCGCTGCTCGGTGGTTCTGATCTTGCGCTACGCGTTTTCGATCTAATCCTGCAATTACTATTCGTGGCATTTCTCTATCATTCTGTGAACCTGCGAGTGAATAGAGAGACTGCGGGTCTCACATCGGTTCTTTACATTTGTTACTACGTAGGCGCCGGTTCGGAGGTCTTTGGGCAGCGAGATGTTTATATAGCAATGCTGCTGCTGGTATCGCTTTCGTTGTTACTGCCGCGCGATAAAGAAGAAAATCCCAAGTTATCCTCAATCTGGATCTCGGGTATTCTTACAGGTATTGCTATCACGATACGTCCCACTTCGCTTCTTTTCGCGGGTCTTTTTGCTCTTTTTCTCCTCGTCGATAGAAGTTTACATATCCAAGTTAGGAAGCTTGATCGAAGCCTCGTTTTTCTCGCAAGTTCCCTAATGCCTATCGGCATTTTTTTGGTATGGTATTCGCAAATCCCGGGCGGCCTCGAAGCTTTCTATATCGCGACAATTCGCTTCAATCTTGACGTTTATACACAATTGCCTTCAACCTCGAGCTTTTGGAGGCAGATGGCGAGATTCGGTTTTCTGATCATCTTTGCACTTTTGGGAATGTTTAGCACCAAGCAAGGTCCGACCATTCGAAATATCGGATTTCGCGAAAAATTACTGTATATAGGCTTAATTTTGTCTGCATTCGTGATAGTTCTTATCCAGGGTAAATTCTTTCGGGATCATTTCGCGACGTTTTTCATTCTCTTGGTTCCCATTGGATCACTCGGAATTCTGAATTTTCTAAATAAGTTCCACCTAAGGATTTCCGCCCGCTATTGGATGATAGGTGTCTTATGTTTTCTCTGCACTTTTGTCGGACTAAATGACCGAAATACCCTCTCCTTTGTTCGGGCTGTAACTCAAGGTCAGGATATCACAACAACAATCTACCGGGAAGCCCGTTCCGATAGTAGCTTTGGAGCAATCCCGGAAGAAAAAATCATAGACTTCTTGCATTTACCCCAGAACTCGAATGGATCAATTGAGATTTGCTCGTTGGATCCCAATCTCCGGTTGCATGCCGGTCAAGTATGTGTCAGCCGTTACCCGACACTTCAGCACTTAGCGATGAAAGCTCCGAGCGGGTACACTGAATATCAACTTCGATGGCAGAGCGAATATGTCCATTCGCTTGAGATCAAGAAGCCGCGATTGATAATCGTGGGTTGGAATATGCAATTCTGGGCGGTCCCGAATTTTAGCTATTTTCTTCACTCCCTCCCCGGTTTTGACAGCTTACTTTCAGTGGCGTATGATTGGGATACCGTCATGGGAGGGTACACGATTTATCGTTTAAAAAACGATCGTGAAAATGATGGTCAGACTACCCGCTCACGCGTGGCACCGCAGTTCGCCCGCTCGACGGCAAAGATGTAACCCCACCCCAACGCAAGCCAACTTATTGCGGTCTTAGAATCGAAAGTCGGCCCAGTGAAAGCACCGAGAAGGATAATGGCAGTTGAAGCAACGACAGTGCGGAGAACCATTTTTGCACGTTTGGAAAGCTTCGGTGATCGAACAAGCCTTAATCCTTTATAAAAGATCATGGCGCTTGGAATTAATAACAATGCTCCACCGATGAAACCGGTCTTAAATACTATGTATAGGTAACTATTATGGCTAAACGCCAACCAGACATGGTAGAGATGAACAATGTCGAACGAACGGAAGGTGGCGCCGAAGCCATGCCCTAAAATAGGTGATTGAGTTATGGCATGCCATTCTCCCTTCCATTCCGAGAAACGCATGCGGAGGGAAAGATCGCTGGAGAATTTTTCGGTGGTAAGGAAACGTCCAAGATAGCTTAACAGAAAAAGCCGTAGTAACCTCCATTTGAAGTATATCGGAACAAGCGCAATAACCCCAATTATCGTTGCAAGAGCTAGGTTCTTCACTCCGATTTGGCGCTCTCTTCGGGAGCCCATCGCAAGGACGAGGAGAGCACAAAAAAAAGTCAAGATATAGTTGGTCCTAGTGAAAGAAATTAGCAGGCCTGCAACGCCCAAAAACAAGAAGAATATTGCGCCCAAGGTGATGTGCCAAGGATGTTCAGTCATTAGGAATGAAACCATCGCCAAAATGATCAGGCAAGTGGCTGCCATATCCAATACCGCTCGTCCCATCTCATAAAGATAGACTGCTTTGATGATGTTATTATGGATGATCCAAAAATCACCGAAGATAATAATTAACCCCGCAATCAGCACAAACCAAAAAATGATCGTTTCCTCTTTCGAATCTGTTTTTATATATCGCTCGTACAAAAGAGGAAGAATAAGAAGGGGAAGCAGGTTTAATATCTCTCGCAGGGCCACGTCAGGTGGGTTCCCGTAGAGGATGATTCCACCCGCAGTCACGAGAAATGCCCATATAAAAAAAATAGCAACGGAGAGCTGACTTCCCGATGTGCTCAAGGGCTGCCGTTCCAAAAAGCGGATTCTGAATATCCAATATGCCGTGATGGCTGCTAATCCCACACCAGCCAGTAGTTCCAAAATGGAAGGCGCGCCTCCCGCAAGTTCCTGTGTCTTTGGGCTGACAGTAACGATTACATTGATTCCCATAAATCCCAGTATGGAATACAACGGTTTGCTCAACATCACCCAACCCACCGCACCGGCAAGTATTACCGCGAATGGTATCAGTGACTTGGTAAGGAGGCACGCGCCCAAAAGCAATACAGCGATGCCCATTCCGCTCAACCATTGCGTGCGCATGGGTAGCGGAGCAGGCAGGGCAAGCGAATTTGCCCGCACCAGAGCGCCATGCACTTGCGGCTGTGCTCGCCGAAGAAACTTCATCGAATCTTTAGCTAAAAATCCGTTCCTGATCCCGCGCAAAATCCTGGCGCACCTTCTGAAATCCGGTCAGCATGATCACGATGATGGCCATAATGAACGCTGTCCCCATCATCGCTGCCAGCAAAATAATCGAGCGGTGCGGGCCAGCTTTGCGCACGGGAACCGAGGCAGTATCGAGCGTCACGAAGCCGTAGAGGTTTTTCGTTTCGTCGAGTTTCGCCTGCTCATACGCCGGCAGAAGGAAGGCTTTCAACTTGCTTTGAATTTCCACTTCACTCATGAGTTTCAGGTATTCGAGCGCCACCGTGGGCATTACGTTGGTGGGAACGAAGGCGCCGGCTTTCATCGCCTCGCCAGCCTGCATTTCCCCAAGCTTATTCGCAAGTTCATCGACCGTCGTGCGATAGACCGATACCTCGCTCGAATTCGCGCCATAAAGCTGTTCGGCGTTCTGCAACTGTATTTCTGCGGAGTATTTCTGCGTTTCGAGTTCGGCAATGGCGGAAAGTTCCGCCTGTGCTTGCTGCGGCAGTGCGAATACGCCGTATTTCTGCTGGAACGCGCCTAATGCCGCCTCGGCGGAATCGAGAGCGGTTTCGTTTTGATCGTAGCGTGCTTGCGCAGTGCTGATATTGTGCCTCGCCTCTTCTTTGGACATGCGGGTATTAACCTCGTTAATCCCATCGACCACCGCATTCGTTACCTGCGCGGCGCGAACCGGATTTACGTCCTGAAAGGTGACGATGAAGTTCCCTTCCTCCGAAAGTTCTCCATCCAAATGCGCGCTAAAATCGTCGATCGCATCGGAAAGATTAGTAGTCTTATAAATCGAGACAAAATTGAATTGCTTCACGATGTTACCCATCATCTCACGGCTGCGCATGAGCGAAAGCGGCGTATAACTTTCCTCTCCGCCGTGCAACTGGGAAAGGCCAATGTCCTTCAAGCTGCTGGCAAGGCCAGAGGTTATGTTGTCCATTCCGCCTCCTTCATTTCGGGCCGGAAGCACGACTGCCTGCGCTTTGTAATAATTCGGCATATACAGGAAAGCATATACGCCGGTTGCAATCGTTACCACCGCCGTGACGATGAGAATGAGCGCCTTATGCCGCGAAAGGATGGTGATATTTTCGACCCACGCTTTGCGCGCTGGCGTTAGCGGCGGCGGAGCCATAGCTGGATCCTCGAACGTCGGCGCGGAATTCAGCCCAGCGGCAACCGGAGTATGATGGGGAGGAGTTTTTATTTCTGTTGAGCTCATAAATAGTTAAAACATGACTTGCGCTCCCGCGGCAACGATGGTTTCGGGCAGCGACTGCGGAGCGTAAGAAACCGGAAGCCCGGAGAGGTTAAAGCCGGGCGTCGCAGGAGCTTCACTTAAGTAATTGACCGCCGTCTTCGTTCCGCGCATAAAGAAAGTTATGTCCCGCCACGGCTCGTATTCAATATCTGCGGTGATATTAATAATATTTACTCGGCGTCCTTCCAGGAAATGCGTGTTGTTCTGCGTTTGCTGAGTGTCGATGCTAAGGTTATAATTCGCACCGGCATTATAGAGTAAGTTTCCGCTGGAATCATAGATATTTTCGCCACGGGCGATGAGCTCGCCCGAAAGCGAGAATGTCCAATGCGCATCCGGCACCCAGCGAAGCATAGTCCACAGGCTTTCGGCATTGGGGCCGATTTGCGCGCCGAGCAGCGTGTTCGATGTGGTGTAACGGTCATCGTCCTGGGCCCAGTGCGTGTAGGTATAAGGCTCGACGCGAATCCATTCGGCTTCCCAATCGAGATCGGAAATACCGAAGGCTCCCGACCACATCGCGCCGAACTGCCAGGCCAGTTTATTGCTCCAATAGCCCGAACCAATATTGCCGAATACAATATCATCCACCAGCATTTGTCCCCGCACTTCGAGGCCGGGCGTGATACCCCAGCGCGCGTGCAGCGACATTTGGGAATTATCCTTGTCTTCATCCTGCTGCCCATGCTCGACGATTTTTAGGAACGAAAGCGGATTGAGATAGCCGAGCACGACCCGCTGTCCAAAAATAATGTCATCGGTGAACCCGAGTTCCAAATTGTCGCCGAGCAGAAACGTAAGGTCGTGCAGCGCCATGTATTTTTGAGGAATTCCGGGGCCGGTGATGCTATCGGCCACCGTATCCGGGACGAGCGAGGCCAGCAGCGCCTCATAGCGTACCGCGCCCACGTGCGCGGCCAAGCTCACGAAATCGTAATTGGGGACGTTCGGCGAAATAATGACGTTGTCATTTTGGTATCCGCCGCCAATTCCGATCGCTTCGCGCGCAATTTTGGCGGTAAACCAGTCGTAATTATAGGCAAGCTCGGCCGTTGTAAAATCGAAAAAAGTCTGGTTTGTGAAATAGAGAAAATTATGATTGGAGGCGAGGAGAGGATCTTCGAGCGCGAGCTCGGTGCTGCCAAATTTCGCGCCATTGGTTGATTGCAAAAAATATCCCACATGCCCGGAAAGGGTTCCCGACAATCCGCCGCCTAAATTGAGCAGCCCAACGGATTCCGAAACCGGATCGGTTTTGTGCCGAAGCTCCGCGCTGGCAACGCCATGCACGAAGAAGTCAGAGTGCGTCGAATCATCGTACCATTGATAGAGATACTTATCTTTATCCGTTAAAAGCCCGCGAAAGAATAGGGGCTCGGCATCGTTCGAGGGAAACACCGTCACGGCATCGCGCGGCTCATGCCCGTAGGTGCGAAGATATTTGCGGAGCAATTCTTGCCCTGCTCCTGAACGCCTCACCGTTTCGGCTTGATGTAAAAACTGCTCGACTTCATATTCCGAAATCGGAAGCTCCGCTTCGGAATACCCGTGAATAATTCCCTTCACGGAAAGGTGCCGCAAAAACGCATAGACCGGACTCCCGATGGGAACTTGTTCGACGCCGATGTGCGGCGCGGAGGTTAAGTGCTGCCCGCGGGCGAGGGGGATGGTCACCGCACCAAAGACGACGAGCAGGAAAACAAGCGAGATTCTAAGCACAAATGTTTACTCAGGGCTTCTTGATGAAGGTCAAATACATACTGACCAAGAAGCTCGCAACGCCAACAACCAAGCCCGTAAGTGTCGCGAGATTTTGCTCTTCGTAATTTTCCGGCAAGTCCGGTACTTTTGGGACGAAAATCTGGTCGCCTGGCTCGATCGTAGTGTCCCCCGGTTCCATCCAGGCTTTCGTGCGGAGTTTTATGATGGCCGTTTTACCATCGTCAGCGCCATTTGCGTATCCACCAGCCTGCGAAATATAATACCGAAGGGGCGCGCCCTTCTGATAATTCACCAGTCCCGCGTTGTTGACAAAGCCACAGACATAGACCGTCGTGGGCTGAGTGGGAATGTCGATCTCATCGCCATCCTGGAGCGCCACATCCGCGGCGTGATCGTTATGCACGAGCACGGCATCCATATCGACCGTTACGTTAGGCGGCCGCATCGCCATTTGGCGTTGGAAATTTGAGGTATCGGATACGCCGAGATTTTCGAGGCGCGTAACTTGCGAAACTTCCTCGGGCGTGCCTTCGGTCAGTTGCTCGTAATATCCATGCCGTAAAAGCACGCCGCCCGCCGGATAGGCCGCGGGCGTAAGGCCGCCAGCATCGTGCACGATTTCCGAGAGTGTCGTCGTCCCATTGGTAATTGGATAGACGCCGGGGTCTGCGACCTGCCCGCGAACAATGACGACGGCGGCGTTATGTTCTTCCGGGAGTGAACGAAGGATGATGCGGTCGTTTGGTTCGAGCGCAATATCCGGCGCAGTGTGGGCTTCGATTGCGGTAAGATCATACGTGAGGATGGGATCGGGCGCGCCAGCCTGCGCTGCGCGGCTTACTTCGACGTGATGTAGATCGGCATTTGCCGATGGCCCGAAAGCATAGCGAACGGCGGAGGAAAGAGAATCGCCTTGAACATATTCGAAATCGCCGGGCGATTGCACCGCCCCATACACACCTATTGATGGCCGGCGCGGATCGCGAAAGGGCACATCGATCACATCGCCTTCGCGGAGCGGCGGCGCGGCCGTGGGATCGTGCAAAGCACCATAGCGCACGAGATCGACGCGGCTCGTCGTGCCATCGTCATGGGCAACGGTAATATAACGTTCACTCGGCGCCGCCACTTCACGCGTGCCAAACACAGCTTCGAGCCGCTTTTTCGCGGGCGCTTCGAGCTGCTCTCGCTGCTCCGTTGCTACATCGAGTGGCTGGGAGCTCGTCGTTGGCTTCTGATTGGCAAGATCGACCGCGACATCCGCCCGCATCGCCGCTGAAAGTGTATAAACCCCTGGCGACGCGACATCGCCTTCAACAGTTACAAAAATCTTTCGCGGTTGATAAATCGTGAGCGAAAGAAGGGGGTTATCCGATTTGATTGTTCGAGATGAAAATGATTCCGACGCTTTCTGCAGAACCTCGGCCTGGATTTCCGCGAAGGTCTTATCGGCGGTATTGAATGCGCCAAGATTTGGAATAAGCAGCATGTTATCCGAAGATACCTGAGGGTAATAAGCTTGTCCGCTTGTCCAGAACCGGCATTCGAGCACGTCGCCGGGGCCGAGATGATATTCTTTCGGATTGACTGGGCTTTCGAAGGTCATCCCCTCGGCGGAGGTGGGCGGCAAGGAACTCCTATCCACGCTCACCTTTGGCAGCATGGATTCGGAGGATGTCGCAGGCGCGGTAAACTGGGCGCGCGCGGCGGTGCCCAGCGTCATGGCAAGCAGGCATGGAAAAAGAAAAAAGGCGTAATGTTTTTTCAAAGCTGTTCTTCTAAAATTTTCAGGATGCGGCTGGCGGCTTGACCATCCCATAGCTCCGGAATCCGGTGCGATTTCCACTCGCCACGGAAAGCGCGCCTTGCATATTCGAGTACCCGCTCCATATCGAGGCCGAGGAGTTCATTCGTGCCTTCCTGGACCGTGACAGGCCGCTCTGTGTTCTCGCGAAGCGTGATGCAGGGCACCCCGAGTGCCGTCGTCTCTTCCTGGATGCCGCCGGAATCCGTCAAGACGATTGCGGCGTGATCCTGCAGCGCGAGGAAATCCAGATAGCCAACGGGTTCGAGGAGCGCGAGTTGCGAGTTACCCAAAACTCGGCCGGCGAGGCCGAATTGCTCGATGCGGCTGCGTGTCCGTGGGTGAACGGGAAATAAGATTCGAGGCGTGAACGCTTGCATCCGCTCAAAAAGCTCCATGAAGCGAGATAATGAATCGGCATCATCGACGTTGCTGGGCCGGTGGAGCGTCACGAGCGCGTATTTTTTCGCTTCAATGCCGTGTTTTGCTGCAAGTTCCGGGAATCGTTCGCGAGATTTAGGCAAATATTTTTGCACTGAGTCGATCATCGTATTGCCAACGAAAAAGACGCGGTTACTCGAAATTCCTTCGTGATCGAGATTTTTTAGCCCGCTTGGCTCGGTTACAAAACAGAATTGCGAGAATTCATCGGCCACGATACGATTAATTTCCTCCGGCATCGAACGGTCGAACGAGCGCAATCCGGATTCGATATGCCCCAGCGGAATCTGCGCCTTCGCCGCAACGATCGCGGCCGCAAGAGTGGAATTCACATCGCCGGCAACGAGCACGAGATCGGGCTTCTCTTCACTCAAAAGCTTTTCCACCTCGATCATCACTTTCGCGGTCTGTTCCGCATGGGAACCCGAACCGATGCCAAGAAAGCGGTCGGGTCGCGGCATATCGAGATCGTGGAAGAATACGTCCGACATGTTCGCGTCATAATGCTGCCCGGTATGAACGAGCAGGCACTGGAACTTGCCGCTCGCCCGCGCGGCTTCCAGCACCGGCGCGACCTTCATAAAATTCGGCCGCGCGCCAACGACGAAAAGAATACGCTTCATTGGTCGAGAATCAGCAAAAGTCCGATTACGGCATATTGTCGAAATTGTTTTCTACTGCTTCAAAGTGTAACTTTGCGAGCGCTACTGTGTTATGTGTCTGGAGGTGTAGCATGCGAGTACGCAGCGTTTTGGGTTCCGTAACTATTCGGCCTTCGCTTCTTCGGTTGATGGCTTTGGCCTTAGCGATTCAGCTTTTTCTCATCACGGATTGCCTTGCGCAATCCTGGCAAAAACTTGCCACGTTCGATGGCTATATTTGCCTCGCGAAATTCCTCGACGCGAACACCGGCTTTGTCGCGCTCGGGTTAACACCCGGGTGGCTCTCCCCGCAGCCGGTGGGAGTCTACAAAACGACTGATGGAGGGCAATCGTGGGTCCAGTGTACTACCCCTTCCGGCTACAGTGGTGAAATCGGCGATATTCTGATGACCGATTCCCTTAATGGGTGGCTGGCAATGACGTGTTGGGGAGGTGGTGTTAGTGCCCTTTGGAATACCACCAATGCCGGCCTCACCTGGAATGAATCGCCGTTACAAGGCTCGGGAACTTCCGTTGCGATTACGCCGAGCGCTATGATTGTGACCGATCTATTGAATCAGGGTCATATATCGACCGATGGTGGAAATACTTTTACGAGTTCTCTTCCTTCGAGCACGAACGGTATTACATTCTCGGATTCGATCCATGGTGCGATAAGTGATTTCCGCTCCCAAAATTGGCTCTATACCAGTGACGGCGGAATAACGTGGGATAATGCATCACTGAATGTTGAATCCTGGTCGGTGGCAAGTATTGCCGGCTCGCCGGATTTTTACGCCGCACCGGAAGGTCCCACCGATGGTTCCCCCTATTCGCCCCAAATCTTCAAATCAACCGATTTCGGAAAAGAATGGAACAGCATTAGCCCGATGCCATACAAGGTGACGGGACACTTTGCCGGGCTGGGGGAACAGTACCTGTTTTGCCAGGTAAGCACGGATGGACTGGAGCAAGACCCATCACACAAAGGCGGATTCTATTGTTCCACGGATAGTGGGCAAAGCTGGTTTTCGATTGGTGGTCCGAGTGCGTATCACGATAGTCGATTTTCGGTCATTCAATCGTGTGGAGAATTGCACATTTTTGGGTTCGACCAGGGGTCCCAGGGAACGCTCTTCGAATATACCATGATGACTGGTATTGGCGGTCCCAACGCTCTGACACTGGAAGACACCACACGTATGTCTCTATCCTCGTGTATCGCGCTCGATACTTCCATCAGCCTTGCTGTAGTTGGCTGCTCATCTTCAAAGGCGACCCTTGATTCCCTTTGGCTTTCTGGCTCCTCGGCTTTTAGTATTGCCGATGACCGATCCGTGCCCCGAACGCTGGCCGTGCTCAATAGTATTATCATCGCATACTCTAGTCTCAATACGAGCGATACCGCAGAGCTTCATCTTCAGTATGATTTTGGCTCGGGTCTGCGAGATACGAGTATCACGCTCGTTGGTAAAGTTCCAAATACCATTGCCTCGCGCGGTTTGCTGCATCGAGCTTCCGCCGATTCGTATTTTGGCTACCTCGATTCTCTTGCACTGCTGGTGGATGTGAGTCCCGCGCTGAATCTCGATTCGCTGCTGCCGTATGTCACGGATATTCAATTCACATATAGCTGGGATTCTTCCGTTGCAAGTTATGCTTCCTACGTGCCGCCAAATGGATGGCTACTCAGCTCCATCGTCCCGCATGGGAACTCTGTAGATATCGACATCACGAATACTTCGGCATTGTCAACATCTCCACTGTCGTTGGGCACCGCGCTGTTTCGTTCCCGCTCACAAGACATAGCATCCTCCTGGGTTGAACTTCCGCGCTTTGTAATTATGGTTGGAGGCCACGCGGACGAACTTTGTGTCGCGGACAACGAGGATAGCCACTGGGCTATCAAATCGCTTGGCGTCGAGAGCGGCGTGTATCAAGAAACAACCGCAACGAGCGAGATTGAGATGTATCCCAATCCGGCTTCGAACGAGCTTTTTATTCGGAACTCAAATCAAACTTCCGCGCAGATTACTATTTACGACGCGCTTGGACGCAAACTTCTTGAGACGACATCGGCGCCGAACTCCACCGATCGAATTGACATCGCTTCGCTGGCTCCGGGTTCCTACGTGGTTGTTTGCTCAAGCTCCGGGCGAGAGTTTGTTCGAAGCTTCTGCAAACTATATTAGGTCACGCGTGCCTCTTGCCCGCCCCCAGCAGCACAATCTTCTCCTGCAGCTCCGGTTCCGTAATCTTCTTCGTCGCATTCCGCGTGTCAATTATGCAGGAAGCATGCCGCAGGAGGAATTCGTAATCGTATTGCGTGTGATCGGTGGCGATGATAACGATGTCGGCCGATTTAATCGTCGCTTCGTCGAAAGGCTTCGCGGCAAATTCCTGGCCTTTCACCCAAAGCGTCGGCACGAAGGGATCGGTGTATTCGATATTCTTAGCGCCCTCGTCCATTAGAAGTTCCATAATGCGAATCGCGGGGGAGTGCCGCGTATCATCCACGTCGCGCTTGAATGCTACGCCGATCATGAGGATTTTCGCATCGCGCAGCCTGATCGGAAGTTCCGCAACGGCTTTGAATACCAAATCCTTCACATAAAACGGCATGGACTCGTTCGTCTCCGCGGCAAGCGTGATAAAATTCGTCTCGAAATCATACGCGCGGGCTTGCCAGGAGAGATAAAATGGATCGATCAAAATGCAATGCCCGCCAATTCCCGGGCCGGGATAAAACGGCATGAACCCGAACGGCTTCGTGGCCGCCGCATCGACAACTTCCCACATGCTGATGCCACCCATCCGGTCGCACAGCTTCGCAAGCTCGTTGACGAGCGCGATATTGACGGAACGAAAGATATTCTCGAGCAGCTTTTCCATCTCCGCTACTTTTGGTCCGCTCACGGCAACGACATGCTCGATAATCTGCTGGTTGGCGAGCACCGCTAAGCGCGTACACGCGGGCGTCACGCCGCCAACGACAATTGGCGTATTCGCCGTTGTCCATTTTTGGTTACCAGGATCGATTCGTTCCGGGCTGAACGCGAGGAAAAAATCCTCGCCGACCTGTTTTCCGCTCTCGTTCAGGATTGGAAGCACCGAGCCTTCCGTCGTGTTCGGAAACGTCGTTGATTTCAGGATGATAAGCTGCCCATCGCGCAATTCTTTTGCGATGGCCTCAGTCGCGCTCGTGATGTAGGAAATATCGGGATCTTTATTTTCCGTAAATGGAGTGGGAACGCAAATATAGATGATGTCGAGCGCGCCGGCATTTGCGTAATCGTCCTGCGCGCGAAAGGCGCCATTTTTGACTGCCTCACTCACATGAGCGTCGGGAATATCCTGAATATAGTTCTTGCCCTTTTGCAGCAGCGCCACTTTCGTCTTATCGAGATCGATTCCCACCGTTTCGAATCCCTTTCGCGCAAACTCGATCGCCAGTGGCAAGCCGACATAGCCAAGCCCGACTACGCCAATCTTCGCCGTTTTATTTTTAAGCTTTGCTTGGAGCGCGGCAGCATGATCGCTCATGCTTGCAGTGCCAGCGCGAGAAATGTTCGATTCTGGTCCTGATTTTCCCATGTATTTGGGCGGAGTACGGCTTGGGTGAAGGTTCTGTTTCGAGAACGGACGCTAACGCGGCCGCCGGGCGAATGCTTCCCCGCGCAGCAACTGAAATAAATCTCGGCGTCGCTACGTGACTTTCGCACGTGGCCCTATTTACGAATCGACGAAGCTCATACTGGTTCTTCCTTCCCACACCGTCAGCTTGGGTGCTCAGACCCCGCACCGAATAATTCCGCAGTTGTGCGTGAATCCAATCAAGATCGCCTCTGTTTTCCATTCATCGCTTTTTTCACTCCTCAACATGAAGACTAAGTCCTTTCTGCTGCTTCTTATTTCGTTGATTTCGATTGGCTTGGGCGCGTGCAAGTCGTCGTCGGGGCCGTCGAATCCCGGTGGTTCTACGGTATCGGGACCGGCGACCGGCAGCACGTTCACATATCAAGTGATTCAGTTTGAACTCGACGATCTCACTCCGAAGACGGTCGATACCGAAACGGCGACGGTGGAGGGAACCCAATCGTCGTTCGAGGGAATGTCGAATGTGGTGCAATTCAGCAACGGCGACGATTTCGTCTATCCATCGAATGGGGATGTTACGGCGTACCTGAGCGAGACGCAGCCGCTGGGCGGCGGATCGGAATGGCTCTCACTTCCCTTCAGCGGCGACGCCGGCTCGCGCGCTATGTTTTACAGCGGCGACTCCGAGGCCGACGCGATCCATAGCGCTTTTATCGGCGCAGGCCCAACCCTCAATGCCAACGGAACTGAAATTCCGACGGCGTATGTGCGCGTTATCGACAGCACCGCGAAAGGGACCTCCTTCGGCGGGACCGCGCTCTATACGCAATACTTCGACTATTACTATGCTCCGAAAATCAATGCGATGACGGAGGTAGATATCGGCGGCTACACGAATGTCGTCACCGGCGCGCAAACCGGGAAGAAGACGAAGACATTGATTCAGTTTTCGATAAAGTAGGCGAGAGGGATGGTTTGGGAACCGGATAGCCGTCAGATCGCAGCGCATGGACATAACCAGCGATCGTAACTTTCACGGCCCCGTCGCAACATGCATATCGATGCCGAGGGGGTAGGTGGCGAGAACGACCAGCGCGAAGGCCGCCAGCGTTAGCACGTTCGGCCAGAGGATTCGCTTGCGGCGAGGGCGAGCAGAATGGCACGAGGCGAGAATGTTATAGGAACAATTCCCTAAATTCCGAAGGCTTTATGTTCGCTACAGCGTCAGAAATTTTATCTCCGCTCGCTTTGACAATGCTCTTCTTATTGGTCGAGAGCATGAGAATCGCTAATTGCCGGCCAGCAAGATTCTGTTGGTATCGAAGGTTCTGATCTGCGGTAATAAAAAGCTCGTATTTGCCTTCCGCAAAACGCAAAAGATCACCATTCTTATAGCTGGAATAGCCAAGTTCCTGAACCGTTCGGGCATCGTGGTCGGCGAGGAATCTCTTGACCAAACGCGGCACACACTCATCAATCAAAATTCGCACGCTGCTGCATGTTCAAGGGTGAATCGTTCAGCATTTGCAAGAATGGCGGTTGCCGCATCCCGCGTCACGGACGGAAACTCATCGAGAAATTCTTCGAGTGTGCAATTGTCTTCAATATATTCAAACAGCGTGGAGACCGGTACCCGCGTTCCCTTGAAAACGGGCACGCCGCCCATCGTTTCTGGATCGATGGTGATTGGCAGAGTATGTTCCATGACGATTCAAACCATCAACATTCGATTCTCATTCCGAACCCGCCGCGGTGGGTTAAGCATTGCAGTGTCGTCGCACTCCGTGCGCGGCGGAATTACGGCCCCGTCGCAACGTGCGTGTCGATGCCGAGGAGCCAGGTGGCGAGCACGACCAGGACGAAGGCGGACACCGCGAGCACGATCGGCCAGAGGGTTCCTTCCATCGGCAGCGCCGATATTTTCTGGATGAAATCGAACAGCGGATCATACCAGCGATGGTGCGCTACGCTATGATTCGGGTTCCTAAGATCGGTGTGCGTGAGGATGCCGGTAGCGGTCATGATGTTTTGTCCTTCCTGCTCTTTCTCAACTTCCTTCCTCATGGAATAATGCCGTGTTGGCGCTCTTCAAATAATTTAGAAAATAATTCGATATTCCGGAACTCGCTTTTTGTTCATGAAAAACAAATTCAAAAAAAAACAAAAAGTCAGTCTCACAGAAAAATAAGCATCGAAAAAACACGCAAATTGAAGTTTTGTTGGAACGCCGCTCACTTCTTAGCGGTTAACCGGCCCGCAATTCGAAATTGCCAGCCATTCGACGAAGCAAACGACGAAGCAAAATGCAGCTCGAATCAACGAAATTTCGAATTCTGTCAAAAAATCTGGAATAGCGGAACTACGGGGCTTAACGATTACGTTACACGCTTCCCGCCGCCAAAACGGGGATTTTTCAAGAAAATTTTTACAGGGTACCACGGGTGTGGTTCGCGTCGGGCTGGATGATTGCTCATCCTTAGAAGCACCGACCCACGCGAGAATCCGGTTCGAGTCCGGGCGTATTCACAAGCCGCAATGCTCATGCCGCGAGGCAGCAGCGAATACGGCGTGGATGAGCGATCATCCACTAAAAAGTTCAATGACAACTGAGCGGTGACATTCGAAAGATGCTCCTGTAAGACGCGTAGGTCGGGCTTCCAGCCCGACTTCCCCGGCCCAACGAGTGTTTTAGAGTGCACAAAGAAAGATCAAATGCGAAATTTGGGTAGAGTTATCGCGTGAAAACGCGATGATT
The DNA here is from genome assembly GCA_963702215.1 of uncultured Bacteroidota bacterium. Classification (GTDB taxonomy): domain Bacteria; phylum Bacteroidota; class Ignavibacteria; order Palsa-1295; family Palsa-1295; genus PALSA-1295. The sequence goes on along the minus strand of OY969726.1, from coordinate 1,169,849 downwards.
TTACACACAAGTATCGAGCTAAGGTTGATGGCGCTGTGAAGCGTCAGAGACAATGCAGTTGGCTGATGCGCTGTGAAGCGTGTCAGAAGTCGTGGGGGTTTGTTTTGGTGCAAGCTAAAGCATACGCCACACGCATCAAACACTGTAGTGATGCACCTAAGTAGCAGCGGCGATGTGAATCGCGGCAGCCAAACTTAACGCGGGCGATGTGAATCGTTCGAATCGATTAGGGCTTAACGAAGCGCTAATCGGCACTGTATCATAGGTTTATGATGAAGTTACCAAGAGCGCATGGTGGATGCCTTGGCACTAGAAGGCGATGAAGGACGTGGTTACCTGCGATAAGCCGGGGGTAGGTGGAAGCTACCTGTGATCCCCGGATCTCCGAATGGGACAACCCATACCGAGTAATGTCGGTATACGTTATGGTGAATACATAGCCATATCGAGCTAACCCGCTGAACTGAAACATCTAAGTAGGCGGAGGAAGAGAAAACAATCGTGATTCCCCGAGTAGTGGCGAGCGAAACGGGAACAGCCCAAACCATACGGTTTAACCGTGTGGGGTTGTAGGGCCTTCTGATATAGAGAGTTACCAATCATTTTGATAGCGGAAGTCTCTGGAACGAGACACCACAGAGGGCGATCGTCCCGTACGCGAAATCAAAATGACTTCTTGAGGTACCCTGAGTACGACGGAATAAGTGGAAGTCTGTCGGAACCTGCGAGAACCATCTCGTAAGGCTAAATACTCTCTAGTGACCGATAGTGAACAAGTACTGTGAAGGAAAGGCGAAAAGAACCCTTAAGAAGGGAGTGAAATAGATCCTGAAACCGCGCGCTTACAAACGGTCGGAGCGAGTCCAGCATTCGTGCTGGAGGAGTGACGGCGTGCCTTTTGTTTAATGAGCCTACGAGTTGCTGATCTCATGCAAGGATAAGGTTCTCAGAACCGAATCCGTAGCGAAAGCGAGTCTGAATAGGGCGATTTAGTATGGGGTCGCAGACGCGAAACCTTGTGATCTATGGATGGTCAGGATGAAGGTTGGGTAAAACCAACTGGAGGTCCGAACGGGTGTGGGTTGAAAACTACTCCGATGAACTGTCCATAGGGGCGAAAGACTAATCAAACTGGGAGATAGCTCGTACTCCCCGAAATAGCTTTAGGGCTAGCGTCGGATAAGAGTCTTGCGGAGGTAGAGCACTGATTGGGCTAGGGCCGTCACAACGGTACCAACCCCAGACAAACTCCGAATACCGTTAAGATTGTTTCGCGGCAGTCAGGCTATGAGTGATAAGATCCATGGCCGAGAGGGAAACAACCCAGATCGTCAGCTAAGGTCCCCAAATCATGGTTAACAGATAAAGGATGTCAAGTTGCATAGACAGCTAGGATGTTGGCTTAGAAGCAGCCATTCATTTAAAGAGTGCGTAATAGCTCACTAGTCAAGCGACTCGGCGTCGACAATAATCGGGACTAAACCTTGTACCGAAGCTACGGCATATCATTTATGATTGGGTAGGGGAGCATTCCGTTCTGCGTTGAAGGTGATGGCGTGAGCCTTGCTGGAGCGTATGGAAGAGCAGATGTAGGCATAAGTAACGAGAACTAGGGTGAGAATCCCTGGCACCGTAAACCTAAGGGTTCCTGAGCTACGTTCATCGTCTCAGGGTTAGCCGGATCCTAAGCCGAGGCCGAAAGGCGTAGATGATGGACAATCGGTCAATATTCCGATGCTTGTTTGCATGAGTTTGATGTAAGGAGGGACCCAGGAGTGAAGCCCCCGCGCACGATTGGATGTGCGTTGAAGGTCGTAGGCGTTGAGGAGCGTTGGCAAATCCGCGCTCTGAGCTGAAAGCCGACAGTACGGGGAGGTTCGCCGAACCGAGTGGGGTATAACCAGACTGGCGAGAAAATCTTCGTTGACTATTATGCAAGCAATCCGTACCGTAAACCGACACAGGTGGGTGGGTAGAATATACTAAGGTGCTCGAGTGAGCCGTCGTTAAGGAACTCGGCAAATTGACCCTGTAACTTCGGGATAAAGGGTGCCTAACGTCAGCAATGGCTGAAGAGGCCGCAGTGAAATGGGCCAACCGACTGTTTAACAAAAACACATCTCTGTGCCAACCCCATTGAGGGGATGTATACGGAGTGACACCTGCCCGGTGCTGGAAGGTTAAGGAAGGGGGTCAGCAGCAATGCGAAGCTCTCGACCGAAGCCCCAGTAAACGGCGGCCGTAACTATAACGGTCCTAAGGTAGCGAAATTCCTTGTCGGGTAAGTTCCGACCTGCACGAATGGTGTAACGAGTTGGTCACTGTCTCAACGACGGGCTCGGTGAACTTGTGGTACCGGTGAAGACACCGGTTACCCGCATATGGACGGAAAGACCCTATGCACCTTTACTGCACCCTGGCATTGGGTTCGCCCAATGCATGCGTAGCATAGGTGGGAGTCTATGAAGCCGGGGCTTTGGCTTCGGTGGAGACAACAGTGAAATACCACCCTTGCTTTGGTTGAATTCTAACGTTGGCCCGTGAATCCGGGTGACGGACAGTGTCAGGCGGGTAGTTTGACTGGGGCGGTCGCCTCCTAAAGAGTAACGGAGGCTCTCAATGGTACTCTCAGCATGGTCGGTAATCATGCGCAGAGCGTAAACGTATAAGAGTGCTTAACTGCGAGACGGACAGGTCGAGCAGATGGGAAACCAGGAGTTAGTGATCCGATGGCGCCGAGTGGAAGGGCCATCGCTCAAAGGATAAAAGGTACGCTAGGGATAACAGGCTGATCTTGCCCAAGAGTCCACATCGACGGCAAGGTTTGGCACCTCGATGTCGGTTCATCGCATCCTGGGGCTGAAGAAGGTCCCAAGGGTTTGGCTGTTCGCCAATTAAAGCGGTACGTGAACTGGGTTCAGAACGTCGTGAGACAGTTCGGTCCCTATCCTATGCGGGCGCAGGAGATTTGAGGAGCCTCGACTTTAGTACGAGAGGACCGAGTTGACCGGACCGACGGTGTATCTGTTGTCACGCCAGTGGCATCGCAGAGTAGCCATGTCCGGAAAGGATAAGCGCTGAAAGCATCTAAGCACGAAACCTACTCCAAGATCAGATCTCCCCGGGAGCAATCCCATAAAGACTCGTAGTAGACTACTACGTTGATAGGACCACGGTGTAAGCGTCAGTAATGACGTTCAGCCAACGGTTACTAATAAGTCGTTCGACTTCATTTTAAATTTATTTTTACAATGCTTCGGCCTTGAAAAATAAATGAGCTAAACCTATGATAGAGTGCAAGAAGCATGAGCAATCATGCAGCATGAGCGATCATGCGTAGTCTGCCTCATCCCGATGAGCAATCATCCGATGAAGCTGCTACTTGCTGCTCACTATAGTGTTTGATGATAACTTACAAGTCGATACTTGAATCTTTCTTTTTCACCGCCGGTCGTCATGATTTTGTTCATTTACTTTCGAGCGCTCCGCGCCGAAGGTACTTTCGGAACCGGAAATCTGCCGATGATAAGATTAATTGGGAATCAATCCCAATAATCCCATGCATCACATAAATCCCGGTTCAGACAACGAGTTTACCTTTTGGTGACTATACCGCGAGGGCTCCACCTCTTCCCATTCCGAACAGAGAAGTTAAGCCTCGCAGGGCCGATGATACTTGGTGGTTAACACACGGGAAAGTAGGTCGTCGCCAGGGGTTTTTTATAGGACCAATCGTCCGCAACCCGCCATTGCTTTGCAATGGCGGGTTTTTTATTTTGCGAGCTTTTAGAGGATAGTTCCGAATGGAATAATGCCGCGAGAATTCGATTTTCTTTATCGCCGCCAAATTTAATTCTTTGTTGTGACAAATTTTATAGTGTGTGTCGGATGCGTTTTCATAATTCTCCTTCTCCTTAAAAAGCAAGCGGCGTTTTTGTTTGGAAAACAGCAATGTTCTTTGATGGAATGATGAGACGCGCCTCCATATATTATAACAATCTTTCCAGCCCCGGCGTCGCAAAAAATTATTGAGCCATCATGGAAATGGTCGATGAGAATGGGAACCTTGTAGGGTTTTCCGTCGTGGCCGTGAGCAAGCTCTCGAAGGAGCGGCCGATCTCCGCCTATCTCTATCCGCAAGCGGCATAATCGGCAAGAACTTTCTCCAACGCAACAGGTTTCTTCCTGCCGGCAAACGGCGCAGCCTCGCAGGGCCGATGATACTTCGCATGAGCGATCACGCGCGTGGTTAACACACGGGAAAGTAGAGCCTGCCCTCGACCTGATCGAGGGTCGTCGCCAGGGGTTTTTTAATTAGCCCGCCGTTGCTTTGCAATGGCGGGTTTTTTTTATTTTGAATTTTTTAGTCTTCTTGGTCTGTTGCGATTTAGATGAAAAGCGAAATTACATTTGTCGTTGAAGATGCCGAGGAGGGTGGCTTTACTGCTCATGCCTTGGGTGAAGCGATCGTAACAGAGGCCGATACCTTGCCCGAGTTACATGCCATGATCCGCGATGCTGTGGACTGTCATTTCGAACCGGATGAAAAGCCAAAAGTCATTCACTTGCACTTCGTTCGCGATGAAGTGATTGCAGCATGAGAACTCCTCGCGATCTTTCCGGCGTCGAGCTTATTAAAGCATTAGGAGCGTTTGGATATTCGCCGGTACGGCAAACGGGAAGTCACGTCCAATTAGTCACTCGTGAAAAAGGCGAGCATCATCTTACGGTCCCGCTCCATTCGAATCTTCGCATTGGAACTTTGAATGCCATTTTGAACATGGTAGCGGATCATTTTGAGATTTCAAAGAGCGATGTCCTCGATAGGCTTCTGAGATAGGATTAGCCGATCTCCATCGATCTCCACGCGCAACCGGCGTAAGCCATGCAGGAGCGCGGGTAAACCACGAATCTTTCGTACGCGCAATAAGTTCTGAGCGTCGGCAAATGGCATGACCGCGACGCCGGGAAGGAAATAGAGCCTGCCCTCGACCTGATCGGGGGCCGTCGCCAGGGTTTTTTTTAAATCAACTTTAACGATGGGAATTTATTTATGAAAGAAAAAATTATTGAAATATTAAAAAAAAATAGCGGGCATCTTAACCGCGGACGGATCTGGGTGGAATTGCAGCTTCCAAACGGAATCCCTACTCCAGATTATTGGACCGCTGAACAATCTCTCGTGGATGAAAAGCTAATTGAACGACGGACTGGTAGAACGGGCGGAATTTATTTGTTGAATGGTGGTAAAGCACCGAACCAGCAAGCACAAGCACAAGAGATAGCACAAGAAAATACGAAAGAATCCAAGCACTGGAATCCTGCCTTGCAAACGATTTTAGGCAATTGGACAGACCAGGGATTCAAGGAAGTATTCGGCGCGGTAACCGCTCAGGCCGGTAGAAAGCCGACTGGCGCTTGGAGCAGGCCCGACGTAACAATTTGCACAATTTCCGAGTGGATTTTTTCTTCCCGTCCGGATGGCGATGTTAGGACCTTTGAAGTTAAACGTTTCGCGGCGCTGAATGGTCTTGGAGTTTATGAAGCTCTATCCCATAAATCCCGTGCTCATTATGCATACCTGCTTGTCGTCGAGTTCCCAGAGAGCTTAGATGAAACTCAGCGTTCAGATTTCGATGCTATTTTAGACATTGCATCAAGGCACGGGATCGGTGTAATCACTTCCCGCGACACAAAAGATTGGAAAACATGGGATTTTGTATTGGATCCGAGGAAGAGTGACGCCGATTCATTTGCGGTGAATCAGTTTCTTTTGGATCAGGTTCCTCCTGATGTACGTGGTAACTTTCAAAAATCGCTTCGGTCGATAACGGTAACTATTTAGCTGTGCCAAAAAGTTTCTACGAATGAACCTGACTTCAATGTAGTCGAGTTTTTATTTTTTCAATGGCTGAAACCGAAGATCATATTACACTCGAAGAAGATTATCTGGCCTATTTCGACCGGATCGTCTTGTGTCGTTATCGATCTCGGCCTGATTTATTCAGAGTTGAAGAAGACGATATGGGTGGCAAGGTTGAAGTAATAGCCGAAGAAATCCCATATTTCGAAGTGAGATTTGGTTTCAGGGAACTTGGGGATGGCAGGGTATGTGTAGCAGCGTTCCAACCAGATTTCCGAAGAGTTCCAGAAATGGAAATGAGGGCTTGGTCTGCAGATTATATCGACTCTCCAGCATTCGTATCTGAAGATTCTGCATTCGAAAGATGGATGCAGCGTAACTTATACGGAAATTGGCTTTCGGAAGATGGGCCTCTCAGGAACCTCGAGCGAGAGCTGGAGTTGATTCAAGCAATGACTCGATTCGAATTCGGTAAACCACTCTTTAAAGACTCGGAGAACCCAGCATTGGGATATCCGGTTGCGGAAAATTCTGAAGCATTCGCACTCGCGCAACTTGAACTCTTTCGCCTTGTAATTGATGGCTTATCACTAAAAGTGATTTTAAGTTTGTCGAGCAAGTTAAAGGTTGAACTTCCAGCTCTCGAGAAAGGCGAACATAGGAAAACTATGAACACGCTAAAAGCAATCTTACCCGGGGAATTGCAGGCAACGGTATATGAACCGCTGCGTGCATGCTCAAAAGAACGAAATAAGTTACACGGTGTCCCAAGCTCCCGGGCGCATGCATTCGCAGCGTTCAAGAAGTTCCATGAGCATGCGCAGGCGATTTATGAGTCGGTTACCATGCTACGGCAGTGGCTGGAGAGTGTGCTAATGCTTAACGGTGAGAAATGTTTAGAAAGAGAAGAAGCAATGAAATACTTCCCAAAGTTCAACGGACCCCTTCGACCCGGATTTAAGTACGGGGATTTTCAACGCGTGGTGGGCAAGACGGTTGCGAAGGTTGAGGCTGGTGAGTTCATTTCGAAGGAAGGTAGTCATCGGCATTCACGCGAAGCGATTATACTTCACTTCACGGACGGTACAGCACTTTCGATCGATGTCGGATCAAATGCCAGAAACCTTGAATCCACTTTTGAGGGACTCGACGCATCGATGTTTTCCACAGATTTAATTCCGATGTGGGCTCCGAATCCTCGTCTGAAGGACGATATATGACTTTTGAAGAATGCCTTTTGGTTCTTGGCCTTGAAAAAGCGTACACTGATGAGCAACTGAAAAACGCTTATCGGCATAGTGCGCTTGTGTGGCATCCCGATAGATTCCAGAATCCGAGTGAGGAACTTAAAAAACGCGCAGTAAGGGAAATGCAACGTGTGAACGAAGCATTTGAGTCTTTGAAGTCGAACCGATATACTCACTCGCAGGCGTATACCTCATCCTCCGCACAACCAACGCCTCCGCCAAAAGCGTCTACCCCACCGCGCCCTTCAGCGCCACCACAAAGGACAACTCCGCCGCCTTATGTTTACAACTCGTCAAATACTTCGGCTCCTGCTCCGTCCGAGCAGGGAACTTCAGGCTCGTTCAGGCGGAAAGGTGATAAGAATTTTTCGACGACCATTGTATTGTCAGTGTTCTTAGGATTAGTTGGTGTCGATCGATTCTATTTGGGATATTTTTGGTCTGGATTATTTAAAGCTCTAACTTATGGTGGTTTGGGCATCATGGTTGTTATCGATTGGTACCGAATATTTACAAAGAAATTAGGGCCTCGCAAAGGCAATTATTATGGAACTGCGAAACCCGCAATCTATATCATTGTTAGCTTAATCGTTTTAGGAGTTATTTTCAAAGCCTTGGGACTAACACATTAAGGGTTGGGGGTAGTTAACCCTCCCCACCCCGCAGCCCGCCGTGGTGTGGCGGCCCCATTCGGCAACGGGCACACCCCTCCGCAGCGTGGGAAGCGGCTGGCACGAAGCATTCACAATTCCCGTTCACGTAATTATGCAAACGCATTCGATAGAAGCTGCCAATGCCACAATCCCCTTGCTGCTCGATTTGGCGGCGAAGGGCGAAGAAGTGCTGCTGACGAAGAATCATAAGCCTCTCGCGAAGCTTGTCCCAATCGATGACGACGAAACGTACCGCCGCGATGTGCGGGCGTTGCGAGGATTCGTTAAAGGTATGAATACCGATATCGAGCGCGAGGACGAAGATCGCGTATGAATGTGGTTGACAGTTCCGGATGGCTGGAGTATTTTGCCGAGACAGCGCTTGCTTCCATTTTTGCTCCGGTTATCGAGAACCGAGGAGAATTGATAGTTCCCTCAATTGCAATCCATGAGGTTCATAAAAAAGTGCTTCGCGAGGAGGGCCGTGAGAATGCTCGGAAAGCAGCTGAAATTATGATGAGAGATCGAATCGTCGTACTGGATAGTTCCATTGCAATTTATTCCTCCGAATTAGCGCTCAAACATAAACTCCCGACGGCGGACAGCATTATTTACGCGACGGCACTTGCCAATGGTGCTGAAGTTTGGACGACCGATTCTCACTTCAAGGGATTGCCAAACGTTCGGTATTTCGAAAAGAGTTGAGGGGTTCCACCTCTTCCATTCCGAACAGAGAAGTTAACCCTCCCAGCCACGCCGCCCGCCGTGGCGCGGCGGCCCCATTCGGCAACGGGCAAACCCCGCCGCAGCGCGGGAACGTACCCAGCAAGAAGAGGTTTTTCCTAATATGAGCACAACATTCCGCCTCAATGCCGACGAATTAGAGGCTTCCTTCGTGGAGAAGATCAAAACTCTTTTTTCGCACAAGAATATTGCGGTCACGATTTACGAGGAAGACGAAACCGATTATCTTTCGAGCACTCGCGCGAACCGCGACCGTCTCGATCGCGCGATTTCGGATATTCGGGAAGGCAAGAATATGGTGAAAGTCGATCCTGGTATCTTTGAATGAAGCACGAACTTCGTTTTTACAAAGAAGCGTTTGAAGAATTGGAAGAATGGCGGCGCGTCAGCCCGGTCGTCTTCAAAAAAATTGGCGAGCTGATTAAAGCAATTGACGAGAATCCTACTTTTGGTATCGGAAAACCCGAGGCGCTTCAAAAGGATTGGAAAGGATTTTGGTCGCGCAAAATTACAAAAAAAGACCGGCTGATCTATCGCGTTGAAGGCAAGGTGATCGAGATTGCTTCCTGCAAGTTCCACTATGATGATAAATAGGTTTTGACTTCCACTTCCGAACCGAGAAGTTAACCCTCCCAGCCCCGCAGCCCGCCGTGGCGCGGCGGCCCCATTCGGCAACGGGCAAACCCCGCCGCGGCGCGGGAAGCGGCTGGCACGAATGATTCCGCGCCGATTTTTGTATCTATTCTTGTAATGACCACGACATTTCAAGTAACGGCGAAGGAACTCGATCAGAGCTTTCTCGATCGGGTGAAATCCATGTTTCGCGAGCGACCAATCGCGATTACGATTTCGGATCAGGAGGAAAAGCCCTCAAATCTGCCGTTTGGAACGGCGATTCCAGCATTGTTGAAGCTTCAAGGGATGATCACGCAACAAGATGCAGAAGAAATGAAGAGGGCGATTCAAGAACAGCGCAGAACCAGCCCGGAGGAAATTGCTGCGTATCAGGAACGAGTGCGGGCACTTCGAGGGATTCTGGAAGGCATCGACACCACCGTGGAGCGCGACAGCGATAGGGTATGAACGTTCTCGATTCTTCAGCATGGCTGGAGTACTTTGCGGATACCTGGCTGGCGCCGACTTTTGCTGAACCAATTTCCGATCTGGCCAACCTCATCATTCCGACGATTACGGTTTTTGAGGTTCACAAACGAGCTTCTAATCAGCGAGGAGATGAGTATGCCGAGCAATGTGTCGCGGTGATGTTGCGCGGTGCTGTGCTTCCTATGACTTTGCAAGTAGCTTTGGAAGCGTCCGCTTTATTGAGAAAGTTCGATTTACCTATGGCAGATAGTGTCGTCTATGCAACCGCGCGCCTCAGCGATGCAACCACGTGGACCTGCGACTCCGATTTCAAAGACCTCCCGAATGTCCGATACTTCGATAAGCGACAGAAATAGTTCTAAGCTGCCAAATCAAGTCCCGGAATCGAACATGGTTCATGTTACGATCTCATATAATTCGGATGACGATTATCTTGAAGTCGTTTTCTCCGATGCGGTTGGGAACGTTATTCCTACTGACCATCCATTGGTAGATCAATCGCTGGATTCGAATGGCTCCTTGCTCGGCTTTTGGATTCGCGATATTTCAAAGCTTTCAACATCCAAGCCTTTCAGTATTCAACTCGATTCAATTGAAGTTCGAAAACAGGCATACAATGTAGCTGAAATTCAAAAAGAGCACCAAAGTGCTTATGAGAAATGGACGCCGGAAGAAGATGAAGGTTTGGAGCGAGCTTACAAAGCCGGTGTATCGATTGCTTCGTTAGCAAATACCCATCGTCGAAACAGAGGAGCAATCACTTCGCGACTTCGAAAACTTGGGTTGGAACAACCTTGACATTCCCATTCCGAACAGAGAAGTTAACCCTCGCCGCTCCGCAGTCCGCCGTGGCGCGGGCGGCTCCATTCGGCAACGGGCAAACCCCGCCGCGGGAAGCATTATTTAATTCCCATACTTATTTGGTTTAAGGGGTCTCGCGTTTTCGCAAAAAATACCGCGCTCCCAACACGAACACCGTCCACAACGGGATCATTGTGATTACGAAGGGCCGCAGAGTGTCACTATTAGAGTGAGAGTTTGCGTCAATTGCAAGGAAAATCTGTACGCTCGCATAGCAAAGCGAGACGAATAGTATAATGATAAGAGCCGATCTCATTCGTATTGCGATCATTGTGGCTGTCCTAAAAAATAGGCTACGCTATCCACACAGCGGAGGTTTCAAATATTTTCTCTCAGCCCCGCAGCCCGCTATGGCGTGGCGACCCCATTCGGCAACGGGCAAACCCCGCCGCGGCACGGGGTTTACTTCAACTCTAACTCCACAAACTCTTTCATTTTCATTCCATTCACGGAGTCGAGAATTCGTTCTCCGTTTCGTTCCACCACTCTCCGCTTGTTTGTCGATAGAAGAAGAATAGCAAGTTTTCGATTCGAGAGATTTTGTTGGTACCGGAGATTTTTGTCGGCTGTGAAGAGTATCTCGAATGCTCCTTCCGCGACACTGAGCAAGTTCCCGTTCTTATAGCCGCTGAACCCGGCCTCGCGGACCGTTCTGACATAATGCCCGTGAAGGTATCCTCGAATTTGTCTCGGCACACATTCATTGAGAAGTACTCTCATGCCGCAACACGCTCAAGCGTATTTTGCTGCGCGTCGATCAGGACTGCGAGGGCATCTTCTTTCTTCACCGACGGAAATGAGTCGAGAAATTCATAGAGTGAATAATTATCCTCGAGATACTCGAACAGCGTCGCGACCGGCACACGGGTTCCCTTAAAGACGGGAACCCCTCCCATGGTCTCCGGATCGACGGTAATGGGCAGATTATTTTCCATGATCACGCAAACCAATAACATTCGATTCTCATTCCGAACCCGCCCAATGATTTATATTACGTATTTTTGTAACCATTTCCATCAAGTTGATTCAACAATGCGACACAATAACCCAACGGACCAAGCTCTTCTTTCTGCTGAAGAGCATCTTGAAGGCCTCATTGCTAAATTAGAGCCACAGCATCAGAAGCTCATTCGGTCTGTCCGCAAAATGTTGCGAAAGAGGCTCCCAACGGTGAATGAGTTGGTCTATGATTACGGCAAAAAGGTCGTGATTTCCTATTCGCCGAATGAGCGCGGTATAGATGCCGTTGTTGCGCTCTCTGCGGATGCCGATGGAGTTCGTCTTTTCTTCAATCAGGGGCCGAGCCTTCCGGATCCCCACAAAATCCTTCGCGGCAATGGACGACAAACCCGCCATATCCATCTGGAGGCAAGTAGCGTTCTGCTTCGGCCTGAAGTCGAGTCGCTCCTGACCGCCGCTGTGGCTAAACTCAGCGTTCCCTTGAGCATATCAGGTGTGGGAGGAATAATCATCAAGTCTTCGAAACGGCGACCAACAGGTCGGCCGGTGAAGCCGACGAGTTCCGGTACAAGAAGTGGTCGATGAAAGCCGGCCGATCGAATCTCCTTGAGAACGTGAAACCATAGTGCTTCGACCGATTCACGCCGAAGGCAACCCACTCAGTTGATCGGTACACCGCGCGGTGGAAGCTCATCGAGGTTGGTACTCGGATCGAATAGTACGACGCGTGCGTCAAGTGCGAGGGCGCCATCCTCGGAAACCAGCAAGGGATTGATGTCCACCTCCGAGATGCCACGTTCTTGCGTGACCATCCTGCTGAATTTTACGAGCAGCGATTCAAGCGCGGCGGCGTTGACCGGCGCCTTTCCCCGAGCGCCTTGCAACGCAGGCCAGATGCGAAGTTTTTCCATCATGCGCCGTGCGAGCGTTCGGCCAAGCGGAGGAAGTTCGAGCACCGTATCCTTCAGAACTTCGGCGAACACGCCGCCCGCTCCTAACAAGATTACCGGGCCGAACTGCGGATCGACGCTGCTTCCCAGAATAAGTTCGAAGCCATCGTGGGTGATCATACGCTGGACAGAAACGCCATCGAATGCACCTGGGCCAGCATGGGCCGTCACGTCTCTTCGAATTTCTTCGTAGGCGTAGCGAACCGCATCTTTGTTTCGGAGATCGAGTTTCACGCCGCCGACATCCGATTTATGCGTGATGGTCTTCGAGAGTAGTTTCAGAACGACCGGGAAGCCAATTTTACCGGCAATGCTGACGGCATCCTCGGCGGTTTGCGCAGGGATCGTTTCAACGGTCGGAATTCCATACTCTGTAAGCAATTGCTTCGATTCGACTTCGGTAAGCATCGTTCGACCTGCCGCGCGTGCGCGTTCTACGGTGCCCGAAGCTGTGGAGGCCGACTCGCCCGCTTCCTGGTCTTCACCGGCTTCGAGCGTCGCGAGGTTTTCGCCGAACTTCCACATGTAATTGAAAACACGCGCGGCGTCATCCGGGAAGGAGAAGGTCGGAATTCCCCCATGGCTCATAAATGCGTCCGCTTCAAGGACGTCGCTGCCGCCCATGAACGAGGCGATCATGGGTTTCGCTTTTCCATGCGCAACGCTCGCGAGGTGGGAGGCCATCGTAAGCGGCCTTGCGGCTACGAGGGGCGCGGTAATCGCAAGCACGCCATCGGAGTTTGGATCGGCGAGCGCAAGTTCGATCGCGCGTCCGTACGTTTCTTCCGAGGCATCGGCGAGCACATCTATGGGGTTGCCGTGGCTCCAGACGGGAGGTAGAATTTCATTCAGGGCCTTCATCGTTTGCTCTGAAAGCTGGGCAAGTTCGCCGCCTCCGGCCAAAAGTGCATCGGCGGCAAGCACGCCAGGCCCGCCTGCGTTAGTCACGATGGCGAGCTTTCGTCCCGTTGGGCGTGGCTGCTTGGCCAGCACTTCCGCGATATGGAAAAGGTCGCCCACCCAATCGACGCGCAGCACGCCGACGCGCCGAAATGCGGCATCGAGCACGGCATCGCTGCCTGTCATCGCGCCGGTGTGCGAAGCCGCCGCCTTTGCCGCCGCTGCTGTCCGGCCTGATTTGATCACAATGATTGGCTTCTTTCGCGCAACGGTTCGCGCCGCCGTGAGAAATTTCTTCGCGTCGCCGATTGACTCCATGTAGATCACGATGGATTCGGTGTTGGGATCGCCTCCAAAATACTCTATCAAATCGCCCCAGCCGACATCCAGCATCGAGCCGACGGAAACGAACGCGCTAAATCCCAACACTTCGTTCAGGCTCCAATCCAAGATAGCGGTGCAAAGCGCCCCACTTTGGCTGATAAACGCAACATTTCCGGGAAGGGCGGACTTTCGCGCGAACGTGGCGTTGATCCCATCGATTGGATTCATCACCCCGATGCAGTTCGGGCCGATCACTCGAAGACCAGTTCCACGAATTCGCTCCGCGATCTGGTGCTCGAGTTCTTTACCAGCTTTTCCAATTTCACGAAATCCAGCCGAGATGACGATAGCCCCGCGAACCCCGGCATCTACGCACTCGCCAATGAGTGCTGGGACGGTCGCCGCCGGTGTAACAATGATTGCGAGATCGACAGGCGCCGGAACATCCCCGATTCGATGACAGGCTGGATGTCCGGCGATTGTGTTATGGGAAGGATTTATTGGAAATACTTCGAATTCGCGTCCAACGCGCGCTAACAGATTGCGTGTGAGCGCCTGGCCGGGGCTTCCCGCACGCTCCGTGGCGCCAATAATGGCGACGGATTTTGGGTGAAAAAAAACATTGAGCGGATGAACTGATGCGTGCGCATCGCTGGCGCGATTAACGATGGCGGCGTCCATCGAGGCGGCATTTACTGGCAAATTCATATCGAATAAGGGGCTGAAATTCTGCTTGAAGGGCTCTTTTCGTGCCATATTCCGTTTTTTGCCTTCTTGCCCAGCTATTGCGAAGTAAAAATCTTAACGCGTTATTCGAAGCGTTCAATTATCTTACGCGAGGTTCAATTCTCTTATGCAATTGGTGGGCGGCCGCTCGGGCGCGAATGGAAGCACCATTACATTTTGTTTGACTGCGATGGACCAAACTCCGATGCCGAATCCCCGCCGGCCTGCACATCATACTCTTCCGATGGGAAGTGTTTTTGGAATCGAGATTAACATCGATTATTCCTGGTTCCTAATTTTTGGCTTGCTCACGTGGCTTCTGGCGAGCAGCTATTACCCCGCCGAATTCAAAAATTGGCCCGAAGCGTTGTATTGGCTCATGGGCGCGGTGACTTCGGTCATGCTGTTCGTAAGCGTCCTGCTCCATGAATTAGGCCATTCGGCCGTGGCGATTCAATATAAGGTTCCCGTTCGCAGCATTACGCTATTCCTATTCGGCGGTGTTTCACAGATCGAGGCCGAACCACCCGGCCCACGAGCCGAATTCCTGATCGCGATCGCCGGGCCTGCGGTAAGCGTTGCGCTTGCGGGGGTATTCTTCGTCCTGCAACCGCTTGCGGCCCGGTCGAGCCCGATGTGGGGATTACTGCAATATCTATGGTATATCAATCTCGCGCTGGCGGTATTCAATTTAATTCCCGGCTATCCGCTCGATGGCGGGCGCGTATTCCGATCCATCGTTCTGGAGCTTCACAAAAAACATGCGGCGCGCTACTGTCATTGCCGCCAATGTGGGCCGCGGGTTCGGATTCCTCTTTATTTTTATTGGCATCCTGATGATGCTGCATGGCGATTTTGGCAATGGTATTTGGATCGCCTTCATTGGCTGGTATCTGGATAGCACGGCTTCCGCCGAAGTGCAGCAGGCGATGTTTCAAGGCATGTTGGCCGGTCATACCGTGGCGCAAGCGATGGGACAAACCGGTCCAACCGTTTCCGCCGATATCACCCTTCAGGAATTGGTTGATGAACATATCCTCGGCACCGGACAGCGTGCATTCATGGTAACGGATGGAGCGAAAAACGTTGGACTCATCACGATAAATGGCATTCGTGAAATTCCGCGCAGCGCATGGCCGAAAATGGCGGTGCGCGATGCGATGGTACCCATGGATCAGGTCAAGCGCACGGAACCAAAAGCCGAACTCTGGAGCGCACTCGAAGAGATGGAGCGCGATGGCTTCAACCAACTTCCGGTCATGACCGATAGCCAGGTTACCGGGATGCTTAGCCGCGGTGACGTGATCACGTTTCTGGGAACCGTGAAGCAGTTGGGAAGGTAATTCGTAGTGCTTGAAGCGCGCGTTTAGGTTTCCGCCGGGACTCGATGCAAGTATTTATAGGCCCGCACCTTTACGAAATCGTTGAACAGGAACCAAAGCGTCGCATACGCCCAGATGAGTCCCGCATCGCGCCAGCCGATGGGTGTCATAAAAATTCCATAGACGGCCACGAGCGTTCCGATGCTGCGGGAACCAAACGCGGGAAGGAAAAACTTGAGCGAGGGATACGGCTTTTTCCAAAAATGCTTTTCGCCCGTGCGCGTGGTGTAGATCGTCGAGTGTCCGGCGACATCGAGCTTGAGGAAAATGAGCGTTCTGGATCAGCGCCTGCGAATAGCCGAATTGTTCCAAACCGTAATAGAGAAGGAACGAAGCTAACACACCGGCGATGCCAAGCACGCTGGAGATCGTCATAACTTCCCGCATGTCCCACCGCACCGGCTTCGCCTGCGGCCGGGCATTATCGTAAGCGATCATCATAATGGGAATATCATTCAGCAGCGCGAGAATGATGATCATGACTGCCGTCACAGGATAGAAATTGAAAATCAGGATCGAGAGCGACATGAAAACGATGACGCGCGTCGTCTCAGCGATGCGGAAGATGGCGTAGCTTTTCATCCGCTCGAAGACCGTACGCGCCTCCGAAATCGCATTGATGATGACGGAAAGGCCGGGAAGCAAAAGCACAATATCGGCAGCGGCGCGGGCGGCATCGGTCGCGCCGGAGACGGCAATTCCGGCATCGGCTTTTTTCAGCGCGGGAGCATCGTTCACTCCATCGCCCGTCATGGCGACGATGTGATCCGCCTTCTGGAGCTTGTCGATGATGAAGAATTTATCTTCCGGCAGGACTTGTGCGAATCCATCGGCGCTTTCGATGATGTCTATAATTTCCGATTCATGCAACCTGATCTGCGAGGCATGGAGATGGCGATTGGCGATCTCTTTTCGGACATCTTCGACAATGTCATCGCGGAACCGGTCGATGTCGGCCGCGCTGACGTCAGGCGAAAGGCGTTCTGTAAAGCGCGGTTCCCACGATTTCTGCAATCATGGGAAGCTCCTCGCTCGCGCGGCCATAACGGAGCTCGTGGGTATCGAGAATGTTAGGGCCAATATCCAGGATTTGCGCGATCTGGTGAGCAATGGCAGTATTATCGCCGGTAACCATTTTGACGGCGAGGCCCAAATGCTTCGCCTCGCCGATCATGGCTTTGGAATCCTCGCGTGGCGGATCGAAGAGCGGGAGCAGGCCAACGAACGAGTAAGTTCCTTGCGTGTTTTTTTGCACCGCTACGCCAAGCGTGCGGTAGCCTTGCCGAGCCAGGGCATCGATGTCGCCATTGATTTGCTTCTTATTCGATTCCTCCTTGCACAATGCAAGCACAACCTGCGGCGCGCCTTTCACGACGGCCATCGCGACCTCACTCGAATGAACTTTGGCATCGGCCCGCTTGCGGACCGGATCGAACGGAGTGAATTCGTCCTGCGTGAAGGCGGCTATCTTCGTTCCCAGGTTTTGACGAGCCACCGCATCGAAAATGGGCCGCTCGATGGGATCGTTATTTTCCTTTCGGCTTGCGAGCGTGGCATAGGTGAGGATGTCGGTTTCCGAAAAATTATTATACAGCTTCGCCTCCGCGAGCGTCATGCTGTTTTGCGTGAGGGTTCCGGTTTTGTCGCAGCAGAGCGTATCGACTCCGGCGAGCTCTTCGATGGCCGCCAGCCGGCTCACGACCGCCTTTTGCCGCGCAAGTTTCAGCGCGCCAACTGCCATCGTCACGGAAAGCACGGCCGGAAGCGCCACCGGAATCGAGGCGACAACGAGCACCAAAATAAATCGGCTCACTTCCAGAAACGGATCGTGCCGAAAGAGCGACACTGTGACAAGCAGGACCGCAAGGATGAGCGTGAGGCCAATTAAATGATTCCCAATGCGGATCACTGCCTTCTGCAAATGGGATTGCTGCCGCTTCTCTGCTTGCACGACGAGCGAGGCCGTTTTGCCAAAATAGGTGCGGAGCCCTGTTTCGGTGACGAGCGCCTCCATCTCGCCCATTTTGATAATCGAGTTCCCATAGACCCTCTCGCCCGGATGGCGCGTGACCGGCAGCGATTCGCCCGTCAGCGCCGCCTGATCGATCTGGACATATTGTCCGGTGGTGAGCACGGCATCGGCGGGGATAATATCGCCGATCTTCAATTTTACGAGGTCGCCGGGAACGATAAGACGGGACTCGATCGATTGGAACTTTCCATCTCGCTTGACCAGTGCGGTGCGCGCTAAGGTCGCTTTCAGGGCTTTCAGGACATTCAGCGCTTTCGACTCCTGCACAAAATCGACGATGACATTCACGCACAGCAGGACGAGAATGATCGCAAGGTCTTCCCATTTTCGGGCGAGCGCCGAGAGGATCGCGGCGGCTTCAATCATTCCGGGAATCGGGCCCCACAGTCGCTTCAGAATGCGGCGCAGGATCGATTCTTCCTGTTCCGGAATTTCGTTCGGCCCGAATTTTTCGAGACGCTTCTGTGCCTCGCCCGCGGTCAGGCCTTGGGCGAGGTCGCTTTGGAGTTGCGCGGCTGTGTCACGGACATCCTGGATAGATTTTTGATCATTGGTCATCGCGCTGTGTATCCGCCGTCGATCACGAGTTCCGATCCGGTCACGAATTTCGATTCGTCGGAGGCAAGGTAAACAATGCCCCACGCAATGTCATCCGGTTCCCCGATGTGACCGAGTGGATGCAGCGCAGCAAGGGCATCGCGGGCGGCTTGTTCGGCACCCGTCGCTTTTGCAAAATTCTCGACCATCGGGGTCCAGATAAATCCGGGATGCACCGAGTTGACACGAATTTGCTCTTTCGCATAGATGATCGCATCGTTCTTTGTCATTTCCGCGACCGCGCCTTTGGAAGCATGATAGGGCGGCACATCGCCCGCGCCAACAATGCCATAGATCGAGGAAAGATTGATAATACTTCCCCTGGCGGCTTTGCGCAAATAAGGGATCGCGTGCTTCGTGCAAAAGAACACGCCCTTTACATTCACGGAAAAAAGCTTGTCCCATTCCGCTTCGGTGAGCTGGTCGGTTGGCTTGTTCGCACCGGAAATTCCGGCATTGTTTACAAGCACATCGATTTTGCCGCCCCATTTCGCCGCGACTTCGGCCATGGTGTTCTTCACCTCGGCTTCTTTCGAAACATCGAGATGCCAGAACGCGGCGTCGCCGCCATTCTTTTTGATTTCGGCTGCTAAATCGTTCCCTTGCTTATCGAGCACGTCCGTGACGGCCACGTGCGCGCCTTCTTCCGCCAGCCGAATGGCAGTTGCCCGGCCAATGCCGAGCGATGCGCCAGTGACGACGCAAACTTTGTTTTTGACTCTGTTCATTTTACTTGTCTCCTTGATTGTTCTCGTTGTTTGATAATTTTTTTGATGGATTCGGGTGCTTCCCGGCAATCGCAATTTTTTGCATGGGCGACATGCCACTGAATCCGCACTTCATCGGTTGGATTGTTTGGCATACGGTGTTTTTCGTGCCACTCCCGATTCATGAGCGATTCGTCGATTAGAGTGAGATGCCCATTCCCTTCTTGCGGGAAGGCAGAAGGCGAATCGCGACGTACAGTCCAAGAAGAACCGGCAGTCCCCACATGAAGTGCGGCCAATGGACTTGCTGAATAATAGTGATCTCGACGGCGAACCAAATAACAAGCCCGCCTAAAGCTACGAATGTTATCCGCCACGCGTTCCGCATTTTGCCGAGAACCGAGAAGAACCCGGCCGCATTCAGGAACCCTAATCCCAGGAGGATGAGACCGGGGATGGAGAAATCCGGAAAAACGCCATGCATCATGCTGACTGGCATGTCCATAAGCCGCCCATCCTGCGAAGTAATCAAGAGGGTTCCGCCCAGCAAACATCCCAATGCTTCGTAGGCGAGCACGATGAGCAACGTCGTTCGCTGCCACTTCGTTTGAACGGCGTTGTGTGCCGGCAGTGCTTTTCTGATGTTTGCTGTACCCGATTTTACGCCGGAAGTTGGAATAATGAGTGAGGGAGTATTCGTTTACGTTTCCTTCCGTTTGGAATTATCGTGTAAATTCTATGAGATTTGCGCTCACGGTGACGCGCCTGGTGAAATAAATCGGAACGAATCCCGACACTTGCTCTTCCGTCACGACGTTGGCGATGGCGCGGGAACCCGATTTCATGTCGGCCTGCCTCATCATTTCGAAATAGGCATTTTGATAGAGTTGGTGCTCGCTCAAGCCGCCAATCAAAAATATGTAGGAGACTGAAGCGCTTCCGCTCAGCGTATCGACCACGCGAAAGTTATTGCTCGCAAGCTGAACTTGCGTAGTGTTGAGATTGTAATTTCCTGTGGTCGCATAATTTATTCCGCAGGAACTGAGCGCGGCCGCGAGCATAAGCGCACCCGCAAGGATGGGGAGAGTTGCTTTCACTTTTCTTTCTTCGTTTAGACTTTGGAGATCTGTTGATTCTTCATCCATCAAGTTCCATTGGGTCGTTCCCCGTGTGGCTTCGGGAATAAGCTCCCGATGCCACACGATTCAGATATTACTCTTCGATGTCGAAATCATGTTCGTTCCCGACATGCACGAGCAATGCTTCCTTTGAAGCAATTTCGAAGTGCTCGGGATATTTCTCCTCCGCCCGATTGATATTTTCGATCCCGCGCAGCAGAGCATCCGGATTGAACGAAATGCTGTCAATATGATGCTGGACAAGAAACTCCGCAAAACCGGGATGATCGCTGGGCGCCTGCCCGCAGAGGCCGATCTTCCGATGGGCTTCACGCGCGGCTTGGATGACGGTAGCGATCATCGCCTTTGGCGCGGCATCCTGCTCATCGAACAGATCGCGGATGATCACCGAATCGCGGTCGATGCCAAGCGTGAGTTGCGTGAGATCGTTCGAGCCGATCGAAAATCCATCGAAGACTTCCGCGAACTCCTTCGCAAGTACTACGTTGCTCGGAATTTCCGCCATCACATAAATTTCGAGTCCATTATCTCCGCGTTTGAGTCCCTGCTCTTCCATCACGCGGACGACGCGCTTGCCCTCTTCGACGGTGCGGCAGAAGGGGATCATGAGCTTCACATTTGTGAGACCCATCTCTTCGCGCACTAATTTCATGGCATGGCATTCGAGCGCGAAGCCTTCCTGATAGCGCGGATTGTAATACCGCGACGCGCCTCGGAACCCGAGCATCGGGTTTTCTTCCTTTGGTTCGAACTCCGCGCCACCAACGAGATTTGCGTATTCGTTTGTTTTGAAGTCGCTCATGCGCACGATCACATCTTTTGGATAAAATGCCGCCGCGATGGTTGCCACGCCCTCGGCTAACTTCTCGACAAAAAACTTCTTCTTATCCGCATAGCCTTTCGTAATCTCCGCGATTTCCTGTTTTGCCTTCGCATCCTTCAGGGAATCGAAATTCACGAGCGCCATCGGATGCGCGCGAACCGAATCGGTGATGATAAATTCGATACGCAGCAATCCCACACCCCTGTTCGGATAAAACGAAAGCTCGAAGGCACGATCCGGATCGGCGAGGATGAGCATCGGCTTCGTACGGGGCATGGTGATCTTCGAAAGATCGCGGTCCCGCTTGGTGAATCGCAATGTGCCGCGATAAATCGTTCCGCGGCCGGCGCTATCGCAGACCACCGTAACCATTTCACCGGTTTTGATTTTCTCCGTCGCGTCGAGCGCGCCGACAATTGCCGGTGTGCCGAGTTCCCGCGCGACAATCGCCGCATGGCTCGTTCGGCCGCCTTTATTCGTAATAATCGCATGAGCGCGCTTGAGCACGGGATCCCAGTCCGGACTGGTAATATCGGTGACGAGAATCTCGCCGGTCATGAGCTGGGCCTCATCGCGTGGGGAATTTAGAATGCGGGCTTTGCCGGTCACAATCTTGTTTCCCAGGCCCATGCCGCGCGAAAGAACGATGCCTTCTTCATTCAATTCATACTCGCTCACCACAAGATGTTTCTCGCGCGACTGCACAGTCTCAGGCCGCGCTTGCACGATCCAAAGCTCGTGCGTCAGGCCATCCAGCGCCCATTCGATATCCATCGGAGCCTTGTAGTGCTCTTCAATTGCGAGCAGCCAATCGCCAAGTTCCTCAAGTCGCAAATCGGTGAGCACGAACTTTTCGCGAAGCTCCTTTGGCGTATCGAGATTTCGGGTGCGAGCCTTTTCGGAACTATCTCCGGTATCGGAATAGACCATCATCTTTTCTTTTGCGCCAAGCTTGTGGGAGATGACCGCGCGATTGCCGTTCTTAAGCGCGGGCTTGAAGAGATAAAACTCGTCCGGCTCGACGGCTCCTTGTACCACATTTTCACCCAATCCCCATGCGCCGGTGATGAGCAGGGCGTTATCGAATCCCGAATCGGGATCGAGCGTGAAGGCCACGCCGGAGGAACCTTTATCGGAGCGAACCATCCGCTGAACGCCTACGGAAATCGCGGCTTGTTCGTGTCCGAATTGACGATCCTCGCGGTATTTGATCACGCGATCGGTATAAAGCGAGGCGAAACAGCGTCGTACCGCCTCGAGCAGCGCCTTTTCACCACAGATATTGAGATAGGATTCCAGTTGACCGGCAAAGCTGGCGCCAGCCAAATCTTCAGCCGTAGCACTGCTTCGAACGGCCACACATGCCGCAGATGATTGCTCATCCGCCGCCGGCTTCGAAAGCGTTCTGTAAGCCTGAGTAATTTCGCGCTCCACTCTCTCCGGCAGCACGGCCTTGAGAATTTCCGAACGAATGTTTTCTCCAATCGCATGGAGATTGGAGTAGCTCTCACGGTCTAGTTCTGAAAGCAGCGCTTCAATCCGGGACTGAAGATTATTCATCGCCAAAAACTCGTGATAGGCTTCGGTGGTGATGGCAAATCCCTCCGGAATTCTTACTCCGAGCGGCGTAAGTTCCTGCGTCATTTCGCCCAGCGAAGCATTTTTTCCTCCCACGAGCGCAACATCCGCCATCCGAATGTTCGCGAAGGGGAGTGTATAAGGCGGATGTCCGAGGGATGACGACGTTGTCGCTAATATGGTGTTAGACATAGTCAAGGATTTTGTGAGCATTTTAGTATGAAAATGTTGTGCCGGGCCGTACCAATGCCAGTACGCCAGCCGGTGAGTGTAAAGGATTGAATTGGATCGCGCTTCCGTGATGGCGAAGCGTCATCACCAAAGCAGCATTGAGGCGGTCAAGCTCCGAGGGGTTGAAGATGCGCCTGGCAAGCGCGGGATCTTCGACGAGGAGTGTCATGACACTTCCCGCTCGGGAGAGCGAGAGTATCTCGTCCAGATTCTCGCACACCCGTCCCGCGGCGCGCATCGCACCAATCTCGTCAGCAATCTCTGTTCCGCCCTTTTCGCGATCCGAGACGGCATTGGCGCAGGTTAGCCACGTGCTCATTTCAGCGACGATGGGGTCGCCGTTCGAAATCGGGATTCGAACCGAGCGCACGAGTACATTGTGATATTTTAGATGGGTGCGAAATTGCTCGATCACTTCGCTTGCGCCCGTCAGAATAAGCGGCTCATCGGCATCGTGAAGCAGCGCATCGACTTCGCGAGCGAGTACCCTCATAAATCGTTCTCGAGTGCGAACTGCCGAATGGTTGGAATCCGCCGAGCCGTGCGGGATCATGCCGCCATGCATTCCATTGCCAATGGAGTGGGCTGAAGTATGAAATGACCGCCCATGAATTGGTTCCTCCTCGCTTTGCTCCACTTCGATTTCCCAGATTTTGCGAAGTTCGACGGGCACAGAGAATTGTGCATGCACGCGAACCAATCGTGGAAATCGTAAAGAGACATTGAGCACATAAAAATGCTCCGGCAGGGCAAGCAACGGGACGAGCGGTGTAATGTGGTAATCGCTATTCACCCAAACGTTATCGTGTACGGGAATCGGGAGAGCGTAAAACCGAATGAGCGAAGCACTGGCAAAAATAACGTAACTCTCGCTCCGGCGCGCCCAGAGATCGTTCGATTGAAGCAGCGTGTGCAGTTTCTTTAGAATAGCTTCGCGCGGTTCATCCGGCGTGTGCATTGCTTTCATCCGCGCCGCCACGCTCTGGATATCGGCTTTCAGTTCGGCGCGTCCCAAAATCGCAAAGTTTGAGGAATGGGGAACCGAAAAATAGATCGTTACCTTCGGAGCGGGCGTGTGCGTTTCCGCCTCGATCATGGCGAGTAAATTCGGAATATCAATGGGCGAGTGGTGTTCCATGTTTTGTATGCGGCTGTAATAAAAGTGTTGGGGATGTCCGCGCCATAGTTTTGTGTGCGGGCGTGCGGGTGTTTTGTGTTTCCATCGGCGCTGGGGCTGGTCGCAGGCCATACCATTCGAGAATATCGCGTTCGAGCTCGGCAAGCTGTTCCGGCGGAAGTATCGCGAGCCCATGCTGCTCGAGGAGCAGGTGCGTGGCGCGCGCGAGCGAATCCGCCGCAAGTTCCAGATCGGCCTCGGCGAGTTCGTATTTCAGAAGTGAACGTCGTGCCTCTTCGAGAAGATATTCATGTGCGACGTGCGATTTCGGTGGCGAGTTATAGAGCGCGGCAAGCGCGGCCACATCGATCGTGGGAGGAAGCGCGGTCAGAGTTGGATCGCAAAGATCCGGATGCACGACTGCCGATTTTGGCTTTGGCCCTTGCTCCTCTATCCTTGGTTGTTTTTTCATATTCTGTTCCCTCCATGAATTGCTCCAAATTATTTAAAGTTATGCATGTGTGGAAGGAAAGAATTCATCGTGTACCGAGATTGCCGGTTCCTCGGGATTCTCCAGGGGGTTTTCCGGTTCCGGCCTTGCTTCAACATCAGGAAAATATCCGGGGACGACTCCGTTCGAAGTGAAGGTCGGTTCATACCGTGCCTCGGCGAACGAACCCGCGAGGATTCTTTCATTGAGGATGCCGCCTGCTTCTTCCCCGAATGCTTCGTCCTCTTTGTCGCGATCAGCATCCGCTTTGGTAGCATGCACGCGACCATCCAAATGATTGGGAGGTGAATAGACCGTAAAAATCTTGAGCGGGACCGCACCGGTGTTCAGGACATCGTGCTCGATGCCTGGTGTCACGACGAGCGCATCCCCCGGGTGGAGATCCTTCCGGTCCCCGTTCAGAATGGCTACGCCAGTGCCGCTTAAAATAAAGAGCGTTTGCTCGACGGAATCATGCCGTTCCATGCCGATTTCGCCCTCAGAGGGAATCGACATAACGACAAGCTGGGAATGCTTCCCGGTATAAAGGACCGTCCGGAAGTTCTCGTTTTCCGATGTGTCATAACAAATATTCGTGAGGTAGCTCATTGTGTTTTCCTCTTAGATGCGGGCTTCAGGGATATGCTTCCCCACCTCGAGTCCGGCATGACTTGCATAGACATCGTGAAAAAATGGGCCCACAAAGGCGACAAGGCAAAGAATAGTTGAAAATACGTATAGTAATGTCATCGTGGCAGTCCCTTTCGATTATGGTCATCGTGCAATGCGTGCTTTATATCGCGCATCCAGTCTTGTAAAGAATATTCTTGCTTTGTGTACAGCGATTCTCAGGTTGCGCTCCACCCTCCGGCGCCGATGGTTCCAGCGGTCAATCGCGTTGCTCGTATGCTCCGTGAGCCATCCGAAGGCGACCCCCAGGAATGCGGCGAAAAAGAGATATAAAAAGTTAATTAGCATCGTGGCTCCTCGGTGCAATTCGTTCGACTTCGCGAGCAACCCGCTCACCCCGACGGTTTGCGCGAAGTTTCGTGACCTTGAGATAATTCGGATGGTTACGATAAAAAAACTCGATGCTCGCTGGCTCACGGTCGGAACGCTCCGAATCCGTGCTTCTCTTCGGTGCTGGAACCAAAGGATGATCGAGGATCGCGAGCAATTCGCTATTGCTCAGGCGAGTCGTGGAAGTAATTTCGAGAGAACTCATTGTAGTTATTCACACGGATTTAAACATTTCAACAGTTCGATTTTTTTTGCGAGAGCACAAAGTGAGTTAAGCTTAGAATAAGCCACTTGTTAGAAGTTTAATCCAGAGTCTTGGATTTGCCTTAATCATTTCCGTTTTGCAGGGTTGCGGAACGTACCAAATTCCGCAACCCTGCCGATTCTGTTCGCACAGGGGCTATGCAGTAGCTGCGTGATGCGGCCGCTTCGGTAAGGACATCGCCAAAAAGCCTGTCAACATGAATGCGCAGGCGAAGCCGAACGTCCACCAAGTGAGCCAAAGTGTTGCCACCACGGCAAAGCCAATAATGGCGAGCGCCAGCAATCCGATCGCGGTCAAAAGCGGCGCGCCACTGCGTGTCGTGCTTGTGGAGTCCGCACTCATTGCCAAGCCTGTGACGATGGCGCATAGCCCGATGATCCCATCGAACCAAACGAGCCAGCCATCTGCGCCTTGCGAGGAAACCCCCACGACCCACAGCAGGATGAGCCCAAGCCCGAGAATAATCATTAATGTTTTTGACATTTGTGTTTTCCTTTCTAAATCAACGTAAGCGATAGAATTATTTTTAGAGTAAAATTAAGTCATTCAGCCTTTTAGAATAGAATCGCCACTCCGCACTCCTACGGTGCGGAGTGGCGATCGTTCTTTTGTCCTTGTCTGCCTTCGTTAAGCGAGGGCCGCTTTTGCTTCGGGTTTATTCTGCCCATTGGGCGTTGCGGATACCGAATTGGTTTTTGCCCCGCGATTCGCCGAAGCGGTATTCAGCGGTATGTCTCGTTCCAAAGGCTTTATCTTTGCTCTCTTGGGGAGTGTCAGTTCCAGAAGGCCGTCGCGGAATGTGCCCGATATGGCTTCTACCTTCACACTTCGCGGCATCGAAAAGGACCGCACGAACTCGCCGAAAGCGCGCTCGTTATGGTGATATTTTCGTTCGTTTTGGTCTCTGCTTCCCAATTTCTTTCCGCTGATCGTCAGCAAGTTCGGATCCACGGTCACTTTTACGTCGCCTTCCTTCATCCCGGGCAACTCGGAGATAATATAGAAATTCTCCTCATCCTCCGAAATATCGACGCTTGGCATATCCAATTCATCGAAGCTGCAAGGCCGGCGCATCGCGCCCAGCATCACGCGTTCGACGGAATTGAACGGAGATGCGATCCATTGAATAAGTGCTGCCATTGTTTCACCTTCTATTGCTTTCTTTCCGTCGCGAATAATATGCCAATGCGAGGGATATAGCCGAATTGAATCGAATTGATGGAATGCACAAATTATGCACTTCTGAAGCGTAAAAATAGTTGTCATACCACCGTAAAAATTATTCTCAATCTATTAGTTTGTGCTCGCGCGGAACGACGATTTTGCGCTCTAAAGGGAAGGGATTTCACGTGGTTCGAATTTTGCCAAAGAAAAGGAAAAATCCAACCTTAATATTTTCTTAACAGGAGACAAACCAAATGAAATCGAACGATCAAATACGGCGGGACGTGATGGATGCGTTGAAATGGGAACCCTTGCTGAATGGGATCACCGGCTCCGCAGCGGACATCGGCGTCAACGCGGAAAATGGCGTGGTCACACTTACGGGCCGCGTCGATAGTTACCCGGCCAAGTTGGCGGCCGAGCGAGCTGCCAAGAGCGTGAACGGCGTTCGCGCGCTGGCCGAAGAACTTGAAGTCCAGCTCGATGGCAAAAACCTGAAATCGGATACGGCGATGGCGCAGGCGGCGGTCGATGCGCTTCGGTGGTGTACCGCTGTTCCCGACGAGCGGATTACCGTGAGCGTCGAGAACGGATGGGTGAAGCTCGAAGGCGATGTCGAATGGCAGTTCCAGAGGGACGAAGCACGGCGCGAAATTGAGGACATTGCCGGCGTGAAGGGCGTAACCAATCTCATCACGATCAAGCCCATCTTGAAACCGGTGGACGTGAAAGATAAGATCCAGAAAGCGTTCCAACGCTCCGCGACGGTCGATGCAAGTAATATCTCGGTCGATGTGAACGGCAGCTTGGTCACGCTCAAGGGAACTGTGCATTCGTGGTCCGAACGGGACGATGCGGAGAATGCGGCGTGGGCCGCGCCGGGCGTTTCGAAAGTCAACGATCAGATAACGGTGAGCGAAGTAGAAGAGGTCTATTGAGGCGTTAATGCGTAATGCGTGGGGCGTCTCGAACAGGGCCTCACGCATTACGCCAGGTATTGCGAAGCTTTGAAGAAAGGAACGACACAATGAACACCATTACAATGCCGGATGCACCGTTGATCCGATCGAAACAGACGCGGCGAGTGCGGGTCGGTCTCGCGGTAGCTGCGGGAACAGCCGTAGCATACGGCGCGGCGCGATTGGTCAAGCATTCGCGCACGCGACACGATGCACACGAAATGAAAGCCTGGCTCGGTGCGCGGCTGGGGGAACTCTCCGGCGCACTCGCGCTAACCGCCGATGCGTCACAGAAAATGACGAAGGAAATTCGCTGTGCTTCACGCATGGCACTGAAGCTCGAAACGAAATCCCGGAACGTAAAACCCGAGGTGGGTGACCTCCTGCGAATCGTTGCCGATAAACGGCTCCTCAAAATGAAGCTGCGTTTGCATCGGATGCTCGATCTTTCGGAAGCGTCCCACGCGAACGCGCTGCGGGACTTTTATGAGGAACTCCACCGTTGGGTTTTCACCGGCGTGGCGGAGCCGAACACGGCCTGACTACCGCGGCAACAAAGGAAACCATAATGAAAGATCTCTCCCCGATACGCGCACGAGTGTTCGTGCCGATTCTTCTAATTTTCGCGGCGGTCGCCGGATTCAGTTCGTGCGCACCGCCGCCCGAGAATGATCAGACGGTTTACCAGACCTACGTCCCGCCCGCCTGGGCTCCGCCATACGATGGCATTAGCCAAATCCGCTATTACTACTTCCCGGATTACGATATGTTTTATGATGTCGAGGGTGGCGTATTTTGTTACCAAACCGGCGATGCATGGATTTGTAGTGCAACCCTGCCGCCCATGTTCGCGGCGGTCGATCTCGACGGCGCGTTTATCGTGCTGATCCATCACGATCTCGTGCAGCCCTGGCTGCATCATGCGTATTTCGAGCGGAATTATCCAAGCCACTGCTACGACCAATACGGCGCGATCGTGGAACGTAATCGGATCGTTCCTAATCTTCCCCGCGAGCGGCGCGTCGTTCCGCGCGCCTTCAACGAAAACACGAACCGGGTAACCTTTATGCAGCAGCCGACAGGACGGGAGATGCCGCCGAACCCACCACCGGCACCTCCGAAGAATCCGAATCAGCGGGAACCCGCCCCCAATCCGGCACGGCCGGCTCCGGCACCCGCTTCACCGCATTACGATCGCGTGGCGCAGGAAGTACCCATGCGCTCCATCACGCCTTCCATGCCGGCCGCAAGCAAGAGTTTCAATTATGGTTCCGGATATTCGAAACCACCCTCCGCGCAAGTTTCGCAGCCGCCTTCCGCGCAACCCTCCCGGCAGCCTTCGCAGCAACCTTCCCACCAGCCTGCTTCACGGAAGTGAACGTAACGAGATGATAAAACAGGAGAACGAATATGAAAACCATGTATGTGCTGCTCGCACTGTTGCTTTCGCCGCTCGCGAATAACGCCGGCGCCCAATCGCCATTTGGCGAGATACAGGAAGGTGTGATGGACATTAAAGCTGGACCGATGGCGACCGCCGGAGCTGCGCTAAATGCGGGTGAAGTCTCGACGGGTTCAAAAACTTCCCCCGGATTCGCATACACACCTGGAGGGATGATCGACTTCACCTATACTCATCACCTCGGCTTCGATCTCGGCGTTGTTTATGACGTGCGGCAGGTCAACTTCCACGATCAGGCCAATTCTGCCTCGGGTCTCGATTATACGTTCCGTTATATTTCGTTCCGGCCCGAATTCCGCTTTAGCGGGTTCCTCCTGGGTGTCGGACTCGGAATGCCCGTTGGCGTCGGTACCTCCGCCTCTGGCGGCGCATCGTCGCCGACCGTGCGACTCGGTGATGTCAACGCGCTTTTCGAAGGACGTATCGGCGGGATGGTGGAACTCGTTAAGGGTGACGCAGGAACACTGGACTTTCTCATCGAAGGTTCCTACGCCTTCTCGCGCAACCTGACGGACACTTGGCTTCACGGCGCAGACGACACGAAGAACAACGGGCCGATGGCAACCGCGCAAGCCGGCCTCTGCTACCTCTTCGATGTAATGCCGAGTTCGCCTCCCGCAGCCGTGACGATTGTGATGCCGGAAGGGCCGTGAGGGCAAAATTGTCAACGGCGTGGGAGACTTTCCGCTGGCTGGTGAATCCGATCTCCGTCTGCCTGTTTTGTTCCGTTGCGTGTCTGCTCATTTCACTTCGAGTTGGCGCCCAAAATGACACGGCGCGGAATGTCGGGCTTCGCGATCGCTTTGCACTCGGGCTCAGCGTTGGATCCACAATTGGAGTCCTAGCGGACGCGCGTATCGCGCAGATGGACAATCGGGCCGTAGGTGTTGAAGCCACGTTCGGAGCCGGGGTTGGCACTTGGGGTCTTGGCGAAGCATGGAGTGCCGCCATTCGCACTGACGTGATCGTGGCCGATGATCGCATGCGAAACGCGCTCTTGATCTCGCCCCTTGTGGGCTTTGGGCAGATGATCGGTGAGCCGCATCCGAGTGGTTGGTTCAATTTATCGTTCGCGCCATATTCGGATCTAGCTTATCTTTTTGCAGACCTGGGAATTTCATGGGCCCACCAGTTCAGCGCAGGCTGGTCCACCCAGATGGCTATTCGACCTGGGGAATCCCTGGCGCTCGGGGGACGCGATGAACAGGATCGTCCGGCAAGGGGAGAAGTTTCGTTCCGGATCTCAGGAGTTGCATTAATTTGTTTTTAAGCACCTTCTTGCGTGTCAGATTGTAGGGCGTAACTTAAAAGATGGACTCCTCTCTGACAACTTATAGTCCGGCGGCCCCGCGCTTGCCCGCGAATGATTCGCCGATCCCGGTTGATGGGACTGCGCCAAAAATCATGCTCGAAACGCGTGATCTCACGCGGAAATTTGGTAACTTTACTGCCGTCGATTCACTTAACATCTCGATTCCGCAAGGCGAAATCTTCGCACTGTTAGGCCCGAACGGCGCGGGCAAGACGACCACTATCAAGATGCTCACCACGCTGTTGCCGCCAACATCCGGCGATGCGACAATCAATGGATTTAGCATTACACACCAGGCATCGCAGGTGCGCGCACATATCGGCTATGTGCCGCAAATGATCTCAGTAGATGGCACGCTTACCGGATACGAGAACCTGCTGTTGTTTGCAAAATTGTATGGCCTTCCGCGCAGCGAGCGGAAGAAGCGCATTGAGGAATCACTTGAATTCATGGGCCTCGCCGATGCCGCCCGGAAACCCGCGCACGATTACTCCGGTGGAATGATTCGCCGGTTAGAGATTGCACAATCGATGATGCATCGGCCGCCGCTGTTATTTCTCGACGAGCCAACCGTCGGCTTGGATCCCATCGCACGCAACCTCGTTTGGCAGCATATTATCGAGTTGCAAAAGCAATTTGGGACGACCATTCTGCTTACGACGCACCTGATGGAGGAAGCGGATCAACTCTGTCATTGAGTCGCGTTCCTTTCGCGAGCGAAACTCGCGGCATTGGGAACCCCGGCGGAGCTAAAAGCATCCCTGAACGACCCCAAGGCAACGCTCGAAGATGTATTTATCCACTACGCCTCGGAAACGCTCGATTCGGGGTCGGTAAGTTCGTTCCGTACCATTAAGCAAGGCCGGCGAACGGCCGCGCGAGTGGGGTAACCAGCATGTTCAAATTCTTCCAAAAAACGGGCGTCATCGCCGAATTCGAGATCATCAAAGTCTTTCGCGACCCGACGGAGATTTTTACCCGCTCCGTGCAGCCGGCGCTGTGGCTTCTAGTGTTTGGCGAGGTGTTCGTGCGCATGCGCATTACGGGAAATGTGAACTATCTGGACTTCATATCCCCGGGCATTCTTGCCCAAAGCGCGCTTTTCGTCTCGATCTTTTACGGCATTGCGATCATTTGGGAACGCGATCTCGGCCTCACACATAAGTTCCTTGCCACGCCGACGCCGCGGGCCGCGCTCGTGCTCGGCAAGGCACTTTCGGCGGGAGTGAGGTGCATGCCGCTGGCCGCGATCGTTTATATGCTTGCTGCCGCGATTGGCGTGCATATCCGTTGGGATCCGCTGGACCTTATCGGCGTGCTCGTCATGGTGTTAATGGGCTCCATCGTATTCAGTACATTTTCGCTTATTATCGCGTGCCTCGTAAAAACACGGGAACGATTTATGGGCGTAGGACAACTCATGACCATGCCGCTCTTCTTTGCCAGCAACGCGATCTATCCAATCAATATCATGCCGGGCTGGCTGCAAGCGATCTCCCGTGGGAATCCGCTTAGCTACATGATCGATGCACTCCGCCTCATGATGACCGGCATCCCTGGCCAATTCGGCCTTCCGCTCGATTTCGCCGTAATCATCGTCAGTGCTGCAGTGATGCTCGCCATTGGCTCCGCGCTGTATAAGCGGGTGATTACGTGAGACAGTCCCCGCCCAACCAGAATGCAATCTCGTTCATTGCGACTGTCTCGCGCGTCGAGGTGATTATATCGCTCAGTGTTCCGTTCGCTTTGCACTCACAAGCTCATCAGGGCGAATTGAAGCTTCGAGCAGATCTCGAAGCTTCTCGTTGCTATCAGATGTAATCCCGAGGAGTCGAGAAAAAAGATACGCCTTATTTTGCCCGAGTTCATCTCCCGGACCAGGGCAATATCCCTCCAATTTCTCATCGGGAATAATTGCTCATTCGGAATCGGGTAGTGGCATTTCGTTCCGCTTTACCGTCCTCTTCCGCCGCCAAACCCACGCCCACCGCCGCCGCGATCTCCGCTGCCGCGCCGGTCGCCACCGCCTCGGCGGTCGCCGCCGCCGCCACGACGGTCGCCATAGCCGCCGCCGCGGCCCCCACGATCGCCGCCTCGGTCGCCACCACGATCACCGTAGTGCTCACGAGGGCGTTCTTCGTAGCCTTCCGGCATCGGCAATAAGGCTTTGCGCGAGAGCGAAAACTTCCCATCCGGCTTAACGGCGATGAGCTTCACATCGAAGACATCGCCAACCTGAATCACATCGGAGACATTTTCGACGCGCTGATAGTCTATCTCCGAGATGTGAAGCAGTCCTTCCTTCTTGGGAAGGAATTCTACAATCGCTCCCAAACCTTCGCGAACCTGTGTTACGCGACCAGTGTACGTTGCGCCTTCTTCCGGCTCCGCGATCAGGGCCTGGATAAATTGCTTCGCACGGTCGCTCGCCTCGCCCGAGAGCGCGGCAATGGTAACGGTTCCATCCTCCTCAATATTGATTTCGACGCCAGAATCCGCCTGAATTTGCCGAATTGTCTTTCCGCCGGGTCCGATCACGAGGCCGATCGCATCGACCGGAACCTTAATGGTCGTGAGGCGGGGCGCGTAGGCCGAAAGCTCGGTTTTCGGCGCACTGATGGCAGCATCCATCTTATCTAAGATGAACATGCGACCATCGCGCGCTTGCATCAGCGCGCGTTCGAGCAAATTCGAAGTCGATGCCCTTGATCTTCATGTCCATCTGGCACGCGGTGATGCCATCACGGCTGCCGCACACCTTGAAATCCATGTCGCCAAGATGATCCTCATTCCCAAGAATATCGGAAAGGATCGCGGTGCGGTTGTCCTCTTTAATGAGACCCATCGCAATCCCGGAGACCGGCTTCTTGAGCGGCACCCCGGCATCATACATTGCGAGGGAACCTGCGCAGACCGTCGCCATGGAAGAGGATCCATTCGATTCCAAAATATCGCTTACGATGCGAAGGGCATAAGGAAATTCTTCCTGGGGCGGCACAAGACCTTTGAGTGCGCGCTCGGCCAAATTACCATGCCCGATTTCGCGGCGGCCCGTGCCCGAATAGCGCCCCACTTCGCCCACCGAATACGGCGGGAAATTGTAGTGAAGCATGAAGCGCTTCGTCGTCTCCGGCTGAAGGCCTTCGATGGACTGCTCGTCCCGCTTGGTCCCAAGCGTGCAGCTCGTGAGCGACTGCGTTTCGCCGCGGGTGAAGAGGCTCGAGCCATGCACGCGCGGCAGTACGCCAACCTCGCAGGTGATGGGACGAATCGTTACCGAATCGCGGCCATCCAGGCGATGGTTATTCTCCAAAATCATATTACGCATCTCGCGCTTCTCGATGTCATGAAGGATATGATCGACATCGCCTTTGATGTGCTCGTATTGAAGCTCGCCGACTTTTTCCGTGATGGCCTTGCGTGCAGATTCCTTCGCTTCGTGCGTTTGCTGGGAGCGCTCCTCTTTCGCGAGGATGGTGCGAGCAAGTTCCCGCAGCTTTGCGGCGGAGAGTTCCTCGACTTGCGCGACGAGCGCCGAATCCATAACATGCTCGTCCTGAATGCGTTTCTTTTTCGCGATGCCGCACTCCGCAAGGATCTTATCCTGTCCGGCACAGAGTTCTCGCACCGCGCTTGCCGCATGGCGCAGCGCCTCAAGGAAATCGGCTTCGCTGATTTCGTGCGATTCGCCTTCGACCATCAGGATCGAATCCTTCGTGCCGGCGACGACGAATTCATAATCGGCATTTTCAAGCTCAGAAAATGTGGGATCGATGATAATCTCACCATTGGTCCGTGCCACGCGAACTTCCGCGACCGCTTCTTCGAATGGAATATCCGAGAGCAGAAGCGCGAGCGATGCGCCGGTCGCAGCAATCGTGTCGGCATCGTGCTCCTGATCGGAGCAGAAAATCGTGGCGACGACTTGCGTTTCGACGCGCCATTCCGCCGGGAACATCGGGCGAATCGGCCGGTCGATAAGGCGAGCGGAGAGAATCTCCTTTTCCGTGGGGCGGCCTTCGCGTTTGAAGAATCCGCCGGGAATTTTTCCCGCCGCCGCCGCGCGCTCGCGGAACTCGACTTGCAGCGGCATAAAATCAATGCCTTCCTTTTCTTTTTCCGCGGCCACCGCTGCGACGAGCGCCATCGTATCTCCCAACCGGACCATCGTGGAACCGTTGGATTGCTTCGCAAACCGGCCAACGTCGAACGACATTTTTTTGCCGTGGCCGTACTCTATTTCGTAAATCATTTTTTTTAGTGGGACGTACTGCGCACGTCCGGAGAGATTTGTGTAGATGTGAAAAGGGCGTGCGCAGCACGCCCCTACAGTTATTATTTACGGATCTCGAGCTGCTGGATGAGCGCGCGATACTTGTTGACGTCCTTCTTGGCGAGATAATCGAGCAGGCTGCGGCGCTTGCCGACCATTTTCAGCAGCCCGCGGCGGCCGTGGTGATCCTTGGGATTCTTCTCGAAGTGTGGCGTGAGAGAATTAATGTGCTCGGTGAGAATGGCGATCTGTACTTCCGCGCTCCCCGTGTCGTTCGGCGCCTTGCCGAACTTCGCAGAAAATTGCTGCTTTTGCTCTTTTGTAACTGGCATATTGTGTCTAATGATAGCGCTCGAATGAATGTCGCCGCGACTTCGCGCTATGAACGCCCCGGCGACCACGTCCTCCGTCCGCACATCCGTGCCTGAGGACCGGTTTCTAAATTTGAAGGCTGGGAAACGGTGGGGGAATCGGATTAATTCCAGACTTGCCCACCGCCAGTGCCTTGCATGACACAACCACTTCCTCCGGCGTAATCAGCTTCAGGCAGTTTTTGTGGCCGCAATGCACGCAACAAGAATCGAAGGTGTTCTGAGCGTCGTTGAATCGCCTTATTAATATCGCTTCGCTTCTCCTGACTCTCGCGGCAAGTTGGGTGCGTCACGTTTTTGGGATTAGAAATCGGCAGCGGATAAAGCTCGGCGAGGAAATCGGGCCGCAATTGGGCCAGTTTCATTCCATCTTAATTTTTGGCTATATGGGGATGGGCGATGCCGTAATGTTCGAGCCGACCCTGACGGCGTACCTAAACCGATTTCCTGACGCCTCTTTCGATTTGATCGTTGGAACTTCGAGCCAAAGTTTGCCGATATTACAGCGAATCGCGGAGCAAAATGGTCGCTCCTTTAGAACAATTTATACCGCCGATTTTAAGAGTCTTGGCCAATCAAAGTTACGCGAATTGAATGCTAAGCTGACGGCAGCGCACTATGATGCGTGTCTGGCCGTCTATACAACTCCGATTCAGTATTTTATCCGGGCGGTAGAGTCCATTCCGATTCGAATAGGGCACAAAATCCGCGCGCAAGCGTGGTACAAGCCGAGACCGAATTACCTATTCAATATCACGCGGGAAGTATCGCAAAACATCGACGAGCGCGAGCCATA
Source organism: uncultured Bacteroidota bacterium (assembly GCA_963702215.1). Taxonomy (GTDB): domain Bacteria; phylum Bacteroidota; class Ignavibacteria; order Palsa-1295; family Palsa-1295; genus PALSA-1295. Next base: position 1,133,799 of record OY969726.1, on the reverse strand, counting down.
TAGGCATTTCCGGTTGGCGCAAGCCGTTGGGATTCAAACGCAGGGCGATCTTCCGATCCCGCGCATGACGGTTCCGAAAGAGCAATTAAATTGGGCAGCAAATTATATCGCATCGAATGGCCTGTCGGGTAAGGAACTTATCGCAGTTCACTTAGGGGTAAGCCGCGCCATGCAATGGAAGAAATGGCCGGATGAGCGATACGCTGAAGTGTTCAAAACTTTACAGAATCCGAATCGGCATTTCCTTTTCTTCGGCTCCTCTGACGAGGCAGAGGATATGCGACGAGCCAGCAAAAATGTCGGCCAGGAGGCTACTTTATTTTGCGGCAATCTCGATATAATGCAAGTCGCAGCATTAATTATGCAGAGCCGAGCGGTCATCGGTAATGATAGCGGCATCGGGCATCTGAGCGTCGCACTCGGCATCCCAACCTTCCGGATTTTTGGCCCGTCCGACCACTTCGGATGTGAGCCATACACTCCAGGTCATGCAACCTTTTTCAAGAACCTGACATGTTCTCCCTGCATGAACCTTGGGCTTATCAAGCCCGGCTATAGCGTTCTGAATTGCGGCCACCGGAATTGTCTGGGATTTATTCGGGTGGAGGAAGTTACGCGGTCGATTTCGGGTTTGTTGCAGAGGGAATCCGTCTGAACGGAACTCAAAAGCTTCGCGCCGGGATATAGAGCCGCGATTTTTTCTGCATTTGTAATAATATCGATCCATGGCATCCAAAATCAAACGAGTTCTCCGCAAGGCCCTCCGCGCCTACCTTACTTATACCCCAATCAAAAAAGGCCGTTACCCTTTGATGATTACGGCCCATAAATTTCTCTCCGAGCCGGTCACCGAGCAAGTCGTCACTAAAGATCGGGGAATAATGATCCTCGAGCTCAATGATTGGATTCAGTACACGATGTACTACAACATGTATGAGGCGAAGTACCTCAAAACACTCAAAAGCCTCCTCAAAAATACGAAAGTAGTGTTTGATATTGGAGGAAATATTGGGCAACACGCTCTGCTTTTTGCTAATTATGCGAAGCATGTTTATACGTTCGAGCCGTTTCCTCAATTAATTGATCGGCTGAAAAAGGAAATCAGCTTAAATCATTTAGAAGAGAAAATAACCTTAGTTCCATTCGCGGCCAGCGACAAAGAGGGCGTTATTCCGTTCGAGTTCCCGGATGAACGGACGAATCTTGGAATCGCAACGATGATACTTGGCCGAGAAGAGAATGTGAAAAGAACGGAAGTGCGCTCAATTCGGATCGACGAGTATATTAAGAATATTGACCCCGCGATGATCGACCTCGTAAAGCTCGATGTTGAAGGAGCCGAGCTTTTCGCGCTCCGAGGTATGTCCGGACTCTTAGATCGCGGCGCCCGGCCCATCTTCATCATGGAGATAAACGACCTTATGATGGGACACGCCGGATACACTGCTTCAGATATCGTAACTTTTCTGGGCCAATATAGTTACATTCCTTATGAAGTAAATTACAAAGGAATTACCGGCCCCGCCGATCCTAACGCTTCGAATTCTGAGAACTATTGCTTTCTTACTCCCGAGCATCTAAAACTTCCCAAAGTTCGAGGAGTTTTAACCTCAAAAAAGTAACGCATCGTGTCCGATGGAAAGGTATTGTTAATTTACTTAGCCGTGGTGTAACTTTTGGGGGATTAGCGTGTTTTCACTTTGAGGCGAAAGCCGAATGCTTTAGTTTTTCACGTTTAATCTCTCAAAAATATGAAACACGTCCGTGGTTTATTAGTTGGAGTCGTTTTACTTGGCCTTTCGACGGCGGCATTTTCGCAGGAAGGCTGGCGAACCATCAATTCGATGAACACGCCGAGATGGAATTTTTCCATGGTGACGCTCGCGAACAATACCGTCTTGGCCGTCGGCGGTCAGGATTATTACCTTAATGCGCTCGGAACGTGCGAACTTTTCGATCCGGCGACGGGGAACTGGAGTTACACCGGCTCGCTCACGGTTCCTCGCGGCCGCGGAACGGCGGTGGAACTTTCCGATGGGCGCGTCGCGATGATTGGAGGCGAAGTCAATCCCGGCGTCACGCAGACCGACCAGATCGAGATCTATGATCCCAGCACGGGAAGATGGGGCGACGGCGGACATCTGCTCGTCGCTCGTCAAAACGAACGATGCGTCTATGTGAACGATAGCACGATCGTAGTCATTGGGGGACTTACTGCGGATGGGACCACAACAGAGTGTGAAATTTACAACGCCGTTGCCCAAACATGCCATGCGATTGCGTCCCTGAATCAGAATATCCAAGACAATATGGCCATTTTGCTATACAATGGAGATATAATGGTGGCGGGTGGACGTGATGGCGGAGCCGGTTCGAATTATTTCAGCGAATGTGAACAATATGATTTCGGAACGAATTCATGGACGCTTTTGCCCTCGATGCTCGATGCCCGCATGATGGGCGTTCTCGCGCAATTCCCGGATAGTTCTATTCTCGCGGCTGGCGGCAGGAATACACCGAATACCTCTGATACGGGTTCCGAGATATTCAATTTGGGAACCGATGAGTGGACAACAACCGCAGCGATGCTGCAGCCTTGCTCGGATGAGGCGAGCCTGATGTTGCCGGACAGCCGCTATCTGATGACAGGCGGCCAAATCGACGGCTACTCCTCGAACAGCGACGTACTGAACGTTACGACTCCAACCTGCGAATGGTATGACCATTCCGGTGAGCTTTGGTATTATGCGCCGCAGCTAAATCTTTCGCGCGACAAGCATTGCGCGGTGTATGTTCAACAGAGTGTGAACGATACGTTCCCAACCGATATGGTGCTCGTTGCCGGCGGCCTTGCGGGCAGCCCAAGCGAAGATTCTCTCTATTCTTTCAATTCCTACGTTACTCCTTCGGTGGAAATTCTCGATGTAGGGGACAATTCGATGGAGTATTACATGGCCCATCAACCCTTGGCGTTAACTAATCCGTCGCCCGTGGCGAATGCGTACACCCTCAACGTCGCATATGACCCGAAAGGTCAGCCAATTATCAACATTGACGCCGCGAACAGAGTTAACATCCAGCTCACGCTCACGGACGATAGGGGATCGCAAGTTTATCGCTCCGAATTGAATTTGAACTCCGGAATGTCTTCGATGGACCTGAGTCAGCTTCAACTACTTCCCGGCGTTTATTTTGCGAGGCTGATTGGCTCGAATTATAATAAAGTTGCAAAATTTATTGTGCGTAACTGAACCTCAGATTGCAATACATCTTGCCGAAAATGAGGAGAGGGTTCTTTTCATTGTTTATGCTTGCGCTAGCAGTGAACCTGCCAGCGCAATGGCGAGAGACAGCTCCAACTCTGCTTGGGCCGATTACGCCTAACAGCGGCGCCATTTTTTTTAAATCGGGCATTCTCTGGGCCGCCAAGGATCAGGTATGGAAGTCCACCGATTCAGGGTTTACCTGGCAGCAAACCAGCCTTTCCGTTCCCGATCATGTTTGTGATATCAGCTTCGTAGACGATCACAACGGTATCGTCGCTACATATGGCGGAACCGTTTATCTCACCCGAGACGGCGGGGCATCTTGGCAGAACATTTATCAAGCCGGAAGCACTTGTGCGGCAGCTCTTTTAGACTCGAATACCATACTCGTATGTGAGAAAGAGCCAGGAGGTGTTGACTACTCGTGGGACGGTGGAACTACTTGGAATACCTCCTACGGCGATTCATGGGACCATGATGTTTTTGCAGGACCAAAAGCAGGAACTGCATATATGCTGTCGGCAAATTACTCGACGTACATGCACCTCTGGTATTCCACGGACAAAGGCGCATCGTGGGCGATGCAGCCGGGAGTTTTGGATGTAGATTGCTGGTCCGCAGCCGTGGATCCCTGCAACCCAAAACAAATCTATGCTGTGAACGAGGGATACGCTTACACGGTCGATTACAATGGGAATTCGAGATTATTCGTTTCATCGGACGAGGGTTCAACATGGACGGCAACGTATCATCACAACAGCAAATTTTTTGCCGGTGCCCTTTCGCTGGGCCCGCACACTATTTTTGTTGCGACAGTATCCGAAGCAAATGCTGGTGTTCTTCGTTCGAGCGATCGAGGTGCATCTTGGCAGAACATTGGTGGACCTTCGAATTCTGCCGACAGTAGGTTAATTGCCGCGCTCGATGACAATCATGTCGTTGCTCCCGATATCAATGGCAGCATGTGGGTTACCACGAATAGCGGTGGGGATTCAATCACATTGCCCCAATTTGCGGCAACGGTGACCGAGCTTGTGCTTCCATCCGCCACCAGCCGAATTAGCCCGAGCACCTGCGGAGTTATCGATACTTCGGTCATCATAGAAATTATTAGCTGTTCGGAACCAAATGCTTCGCTCGATTCCATTTGGCTCGATGGATCTTCGGCATTCAGTATTTCGGATAAGCGATCGACTCCTCGTCCGATTGCGGCAATTGACAGTATTTCCGTAAGCTATTTAGCTTCCGGCAGTGCCTCCGATACCGCGACGCTGCACCTTCGCTATGATGTTGGTTCTGGTCCGCTCGATACATCGATTTTGCTTGTTGGCGTGGCTACGCCCGCTTCCCACCCCTCCCTCCTCCACCGTGCCTCCACCTCCGCCTATTACGGCGCGGTGGATACTCTGCCGCTCGTGGTTGATATTAGTTCCGCCGTCAACATGGACTCTCTCTGGCCGTATCTTTCGGAGATTCAGGCGACGTATTCCTGGGATTCTTCCGTCGTGAGCTTCGACGGCTACAATCCGCCAGCCGGCTGGGTGCTGAATTCGCTTGCGAATCACCGGAACTCGCTCGATTTCGATATTCAGAATAACGGTTCCGTGGCGACGCAGCCGCTGGATTTGGGAACGGCCCTTTTTACGCCGCACACCACGGAGCTTGCAACCTCCTGGGTCGAGCTTCCGGTGCTCACGCTTACTGTCGGCGGGGATGTGCTTTCGCTCTGCACTTCCGAGAATGAGGATAGCCATTGGTCGGTCAAGGGCCTGGGCGCGCTAAGCGAGGTGTCCAGTACGGAAAAGACGCTGGCGACCGCGCGGATCTGGCCGAATCCGGTATCCGGAGAAATCTTCGTCGAGAATTCGGGGCCGGCGGCCGCGCACATGGAAATTTACGACGCGCTCGGGCGCGACGTCGCGAGTGGGAGTATTCCTCGGACGAGCACCGCCTCGTTCGATCTGCGTGAGCTGCCCGGCGGTGTATATTTTGTGCGGATCACAAGCGGCGGCTCGGCGACCGAGCAAGCCATAGTGAAGCAGTGACCATCCTTTTCGTCGAGGATAATGCCAACACCGCTCTGGCGGCGAAGACGATGCTCGGCCTGCGCGGCTACAGTGTCGATACGGCGGGCAGCGTGGCGGCAGCGCAAGCGCTTCTCGCTCGGAAGCGATACGATCTTCTCGTGAGCGATATTCGGCTGCCGGATGGTGCGGGCTACGAACTTCTTCCCGATTTCCCGCGCGCGATTGCCATAAGCGGTTTTACGACCGAAGCAGATCGTTCCGAAGCGATTGCGAAGGGTTTTGGCGAGTACCTGACGAAGCCCTTCAAGAGCGAAGAGCTCATCGCGGCGATTGAGCGCGCCGGAATGTAGCTCCCAAGGCTGCGGCGAGGGGAAATCTCGGAATCTGATGGTCTGGCGTACACAATTTTTGTTTGCCCTGAAACCATACTTCTCCCTCATCACTTTAGGACTCGGCATTCAGTATTAAAGAAAGACCTTGTTTCAATACATCATCCGGCGCACGCTGCTGTTCTTACCGACACTGTTTCTCATCACGGTGATATCGTTTGGAATTTCGCGGATGGCTCCGGGCGATCCGGCGGAGCTCAAAGCCGGCATTGGCGCGGAGGGCGGCCAGCGCGGAAACCAGCAGCTTAACGAGGAGATCATCAAGCAAATCCGCGCGCAGTGGCATTTGGATAAGCCGATTTGGTACTGGTCGATTTTTAGCGACCAAAAGGGTTCGGACGGTCAGCTTCTGCCGCTTTCGAAACGGTTGGAATTCGAATGGAACGGCACCGATAACCAGTACCACCTGTGGATGGTCGATCTGCTCCACGGCAATTTCGGGGTATCGTTCCAGGATCAGCGGCCCGTACTCGATAAGATATTGGAGCGAGTTCCCATCACCGCGTTCCTTTCCATCGCGTCGATTCTCCTCTCGTTTCTCATTGCGATACCGATCGGAATTTACTCGGCTGGAAAATCGCGGGAGGATAGCAAAATCGATAAGGGCGTTTCGACTACGCTTTTTATTCTCTACTCGCTGCCATCGTTCTGGATCGGGACGATGCTGATTATTTTTTTCGGGGGCGGGGATTTCCTATCTTGGTTCCCAAACAACGGCTTGCACGGTAACGATTACCCTTATGCGACATGGCTCGCGAATACCGGCGACCTCCTGTGGCACCTGGTGCTTCCCATCCTTTGCTATACGTATGGCTCGCTGGCATTTTTAGCGCGGCAAATGCGCGGCTCGATGCTCGAGGTGATTCGGCAGGATTACATCCGCACGGCACGCGCCAAAGGGCTTGCCGAGAAGATCGTGGTGTATAAGCATGCACTCAGAAATTCACTCATCCCGATCGTCACCATCGCAGGCGGTATTCTGCCGAGCTTGGTTGGTGGCTCCATCGTGCTTGAAACAATCTTCACCATTCCCGGCCTGGGGCTGCTCACGTTTAACGCACTCACGGCGCGAGATTACCCGGTTATTCTTGCGGACTTCACGATCGTCGCTGTGCTCACGCTCGTCGGCATTTTGGTGAGCGATATTTTGTATGCGGTAGTCGATCCACGCATCTCCTATTCGAAACCATCGCAGTAAGGCAACCGCTAACTTTATTCATGGACGAAGGCACCGAATATAGAACTTCCGGCCAGCTCGAAGTAGAGAAGGCTCCCGCGATCTCGCCCATCGATCCCGTAGCCACGCGGAACGAATATCTGCTCGGCCAGCAAACCTCGCAGACGGCACCTATTCCGGAAGAAATCCCGAGCGTGTTCGAACGCGAGGCGGAACGAAAACGGAAGGAATCCCAGCGGGCCGTGACGCAGAGCTTCTGGTCGCTCGTCCGGCACCAGTATAAGAAGAACCGCATTGCGGTGTGGTCGCTTTATGTGGTCTATGCGTTATTCGCGTTTGCCATTCTGGCAGATGTACTGGCCAACGACAAGCCGCTCTTCGCCGTTTACAAGGACACCACGTACTTTCCGGTCTTTAACCAGTATCTGGTGGACTTGGGAGTGACCCGGTGGTCCTCCGATTTGGTGATGGCGGATTGGAAGCAGTTGCGCGATGCCGGGGAATTGAAAGATGCTGTTTGGCCGCCGATTCGATATTCGGAATCGGATGAGGATTTGGCGAATACACTTTCGCCCCCCTCCTCCCAACATTTGTTGGGAACCGATGGCATTGGCCGTGACGTGCTGGCGGGAATGATTCATGCTTCGCGTATCGATCTTTCCATCGGCTTCGTGTCGATGGCATTCGCAATTGTAATCGGTGTGGTTTTGGGCGCGCTGGCGGGCTTCTATGGCGGATGGGTCGATAATATCGTTTCGCGCCTCATCGAATTGGTGCTGACTTTGCCCGTCTTTTTCCTCATTATAACGGTCGTGGCAATGGTGCAGCAAGGTTCCGTGTGGCTTATTATGATATTGATCGGAATCACGAGCTGGCCAATAATCGCTCGCTTTACACGGGGCGAATTTCTGCGCATTCGCAACATGGAATTTGTTTCGGCGGCGCAGGCACTAGGTTTCAAGAATTCGCGGGTGATCCTGCGGCATATCCTGCCGAATTCGCTGGCGCCGGTGCTCGTCACCGCCGCGTTCGGAATCGCAGGAGCAATTTTGATTGAAGGAGCTTTATCCTTCCTCGGTTTTGGCGTGCCGCCGACGGTGGTAACGTGGGGCAGTGTGCTTAACGATGCCCGGAACGATATTCACGCCTGGTGGCTTGCGGTTTTTCCCGGTTTTGCGATTTTCGTGGCCGTTGCCGCCTATAATCTGGTGGGCGATGGCCTGCGGGACGCGCTCGATCCTCGGCTCCGGGATTAAGAAATTCACGATGGGGGAAGAGTTCTCTCAGCAAAAATTAGCTTAATCTGCGCGATCCAGCTTTATTTTTTAATAAAACCGGAACCAAAGAGGGGTAAAACTGAATCATAAGCCAAGCGAGCGCGTAACGCGCGAACAGAGAACGAGAAGTATTCCCGGCTCCCCGAAACAGGAGAACGCGGATTCTTACGATGAAAGGCTATAACACAGAAATTTTATACGACGAACGAACAGAATGCTTTGGACTTCAGAATTAGCAGAATATTTAGAGGACGCTCCCTGGCCTGCCAATAAGGCCGAACTCATCGACTATTGCGAACGGATCGGCGCACCGCCGGCCGTCGTCCGAAATCTCGAAGAACTCGAGGACGAAGAGGAGCAATACGAATCCATCGGCGAAGTCTGGCCCGATTATTCGCCGGAGGATGATGAGTTCTATTACGATGACGAACTGAACGAGTACTGATCGCGCGGGCACACTTGCCTTCGTCACGAGGGTTGGTGGTTCCAGTGGCGAAACTCTTTTCTCTTTCCGTTCCCGAGGCTGCGGTCTGGTACGCGTCGGCGAGGCGGTTAGCCGGAAACGCGGCGCATTTCTTGCCGCTTCACGTTACCATCGCGATCATCCACCGCTTTGAACGTACTTCATCCCCATTCGGCCGCGAGAGGTATCCATCGTTTGGATCATAGCTGGAAGCTAAGGCTGTTCCGGGCGGTCTTAATGCTCGGCTTTGTTTTTTCCGCTCCCGGGTTGCGGGCGCAAATGCCCGGGCAGGACGACGAAGTTCCTGGGCGCATCATCGTCGTTAAGTTCGAAGGGAATCGTCAGATTTCGAGCGATGAGCTGGCCAGTATTATTTCTACAAAGGCGACTGGATTCTTGAGCAGCGCCCTCTATTGGGCTACGATTCACGTTGCCGGTTCTCCCTATCAGACGGTCGATTACACGAAGCTCGAACGCGATACAGCGGCCATTGCCGCGCATTATTGAGATAATGGATTTCTCGATGCGCGCGCGAGCTTCCGCGTGACGCAAGATACGAGTGGCCTTCATGCCTTTTACGAGTATCAGCGCGAGCAATTGCTGATGAAAAACGCCCGGCATCTTACAGCGCCGGTGATCGAGGATACGGTCACGTTCCAGATCTATGAAGGCCCGGCCTATACGATCTCGCGCATTGCGATCGAAGGGCTGGAATCGCTCCCAAATGAGTTCCAGCCGGAACTTACTTCCCGCGTCACGATAAAGAGCGGCGAGCGATGGTCCCGTCCAGCCGCCGCGAGTGAGGTCGATCGACTGATCGGGATCCTGATAGAGAATGGCTATCCGAACGCGCGGGAAGATTCCATCATCGTCCAGCACACGCAAGGATATCACACCGTCAACGTCCTAATTTATTTCCACGCAGGGCATCGCTACCGCTATGGGCCGATTCACATTGTGTACGATACGACAGCGCAAGCCAAAGGTCGTGTGGCTGACGATGTCATTTTAGCGCAGCTTTACCTCGATAGCGGCCAGTGGTATAAGCTTTCCGATATCCAGCGCAGCGAAGCGAATTTGAATAAGCTTGGAACCTTCGATCTATTCCGAATTGCGCTCGATACCGATTATATCAATGAAATTCCCGATTCGCTCCGCGATTCGTCTGCTGTACCGGTCGATGTGTATTTGCGCATGAAGCTTACGAGCTCCTTATCCCCCAATTTTTATGTTGGTGAGGGCTCACAAGGACTCATCATCGGTGCAGGACTCGACGTAACCGACGGGAATCTCTTTGGAGCTGCGGATAAAGCCGATGCCGAAGGTTCTTATCAATTCTTACCCACCTCGCAGCGCCGTATTAGCGCGAGCGTCGATTATACCCGGCCGTATATAGGACTTGGAAGAATTCCACTCGTTTTGGGGCTTGGTTACAGTCACCAAACGCAATCGACACAAATTGGTGCGATACCGCCCTACGACATTCTTTCTTTTACGGCCCACGCCGGTTCGAGCATCATCCTGAGTCGTATTGATAACCAAACCACGCTTACGCCCGACTTACTTGCGGCGGAGGTGACGAATACGATCAGTTTTCAAAATCCTGCGATGCTCGCCATTCAACTCCTCCCTCGTGGGGATACGATGACAATAGTCCGCCGGGCAGACTCCACTAAAGCGGCGGATTCGATCAATTCTTATGATTCATCTGTCAACGCTTCGTTGCCTCATCGGCAAATCAATCTGCTTCCGTCGCTGACTTGGCAGGATGATAGAACGAACGATCCAATTAATCCGACCGCCGGTGATCTTCTCTCTGCTACCCTCGAAGTTGGAGTTCCCTCGAGCTGGCTTTTTTATGGCGATACCAGTTCGAACTATGTGAAGCTGGTTGGACAGATGAAGGAATATTTCGACTTGAGCGATGACGGTACGTCCGTCATCGCGACACGTCTGCAAGCCGGCTACTCTTGGCTTATGGAGAAGAATACACCAAGTAACTACCCTGCCCTGGATCATCGTTTTTTTAGCGGAGGCGGCGCCACGGTGAGGGGCTGGGGGGAGCAGCAACTCCTGGTTTCGGATCAGAACGAACTATGCTGCATACTGGGGTGGTTACAGCAGTGTCATATTCAATCTCGAGTTTCGATACGCTCCATTTCAATACACGCAAGAATATACTTCCTGGCAAAGCATCTCCTCGCCCATCCGTATCGTGCTCTTCTATGATGCCGGAAACGCGTGGGATCAAATTATGGAGCTCCACCAGAATCAGGTGGGCTTGGGGCAAATTGCTCAGTCCATTGGCTTTGGCTTGCGGTACAATACGTTTTTCGGCGCGCTACGTGTCGATTTGGGGTTTAAACTTTATGATCCTTCCGGCGGGTTCGATAATACAGGATTAGCTGTCACTCCGGCCTCGCAAGGCAAATGGCTCTTCTCTTCCGGGAAATCCTTCTTCTCGTTCGGGAATACGATGAACTTTCACTTCGGTATCGGCCAGGCATTTTAAGGCTTTACAATTTTCGAGGAGTACGGAGAAATATGGTCGTGATGGTGGTGATGATGAACGCGCCGGCGTTTTCTCGGTAAAAAGCTTGCAAGCATCGCGGCCGCAATCGAGCCAGCGGCATAAACGAATTCTTTACCCACGATGCGTGTGCTGAGCGAAAGGACCGCGAGCACGAACGATGACGTCATCAGTACGACGCGCGAAAAGAAAACGAATGGTATTCCTCGCATAGAGAAAGAAGTCCCTCCAATACGCATTCCAAAAATTGAGAAGAAATGGGATGGGCATGTCATTTGCCTTGTTTTTTTGCTGAATCTTTCCTCAGGAGAAAACTTATGTCACTCAGGGAAACAAACGGACAATTCGAAAGCGAATATCGGCACAATGGCGACGGGCGCAGAGGCATTGAGCGCCGGGCAAGCAACCATTGGAACAGCTACAATGGCGACGGCCCTGACGATCGCGAAAGCCAGCATGCTCATGCGCGCGATTGGTACGACCGGAACGAGCGCCGCCGCGAGGCGCGCTTACAACATTACATGGAGCCATTGCTCGATGATTATGGAAACGCCGACACTCGCCACACTCACTTCGACCCCGATATTAACCGCCGCGAGTCTCATCCATATAGTTGGCGAGATGGTGCTCGTTTTACCGATCGCGAGCAGGACTATCGCGGGGGCCGCTGGCATCGCGATACCCATAGCTACTACGATGGCCGTGGCAATGGACCAGGTTATCGACAGGGAGTGGAGGAATGGCGTGGGCGGGAGTATTCTCGCGGCAATGCTAATCCGGAGAGCCGCGAATATGGCGATTATCCGGGCGACTCAACGGAAGGGGAAGATTCGGGCGCGGGGAATCTCGATACCGCCTTTGCGCCGTCATACGATCAGCGTTTTGGCCGTGGCGGATTTGCCGGAATCGCTCCCAAAAATTATCAGCGGTCGGATGTGCGCATAGAGGAGGATGTCTGCGAGGGGCTAACTGCGCATCCTGGACTCGATCCTTCGAAGGTCGAGATCAAAGTAGTGCAGGGCGAAGTAATTCTCACCGGCGAAGTTCCCAACCGGCGGATGAAGCGACTTGCCGAAGATATAGCCGAAGAAATTCCCGGTGTGCGGGATGTCAATAATCAAGTACGGATTGCCAAGCCGTCAGCGCCACGCGCGGCGTATGAAGGTAGTTCCTGCCACGCGAAAAATCCGTAGGTAACTGGTCAAGCAATTATCTCGACTGCGACTCGATCCTCAATGGTGACTGAGTCGTCGATCACCACTTCCACGTTGGAATGACGAAGAAAAATCTCTCGTAAAACTTCATCATCCTTGTTGCAAAGCGCTACCGATCGAATTGAGCGAGGTTTGAACTCCCTCATTAATTCCAACGAAAAGAGCGCCTGACCCATTAAGTACATTCCGAGGCGCTTGGCTTTGGTCTGAACCACAATTACATCTTTGCCTTCGATGGATACCTCAGCTTGTTTTGCAAGCCGGTGATCCTCACAGAGAATTATCACCCCATCCAGCAGAACGCCTTGCGGATTTCGGCGTTTTTCTGACGGCGCAAAATTCTTCTATTAGAGTTCCGCCGACCCGTTCCCAATATCGCCGGGTCATACCTGTTTCAAGTTTAGACATCGACAGTTTGTTATTAAAATGCTTTTTACGCCGCTTCGGCCAGCAACTCCGCTTGCTTCTCTTTCCCTCGCACGACAATGCCTTCCTTCTTCAGTCGGACGCTCACGATTTTCGAGACGCCATCTTCTTCTTGGGTGACGCCATAGAGCGCATCGGCGGCGGCCATCGTGCGTTTGTTGTGCGTGACGACGATGAACTGCGTGTTCACCGCAAAACGCTGAATGATGGAAAGGAACCGGTCGATCGAATTATCATCGAGCGGCGCATCGACTTCATCCAGAATGCAAAACGGGGATGGCTTCACGAGATAGATGGCGAAAAGCAGCGCAATAGCGGTGAGCGTTTTCTCGCCGGAGGAAAGCAAGTCGATCGAATGCGGCTTTTTTCCGCGCGGCTGGGCCAGGATTTCAACTTGCGCTTCGAGGGGATCTTTTCCTTCTTCGAGGCTCAGGTTACACGTATCCCCTTCGGCAAACAGGGTTTGAAATATATTCTGGAAATTCGCGCGGATTTGTTCGAATGTGGAAAGGAATTGTGTCGTAGCGGTTTGATTGATCTCTTCGATCATCTCCGTCAGGTTCTTCTGCGCGGCCGTGAGATCGCTTCCCTGCGTCGTCAGGAATTGCAATCGCTCGGATTCCTTTTGGAACTCATCGTAGGCGAGCAGATTGACGGCGCCTAAATTTTTGATCTTCTGCTTTAGCTCGCGAACGGTTTCGCGGGCGTCGCCAAAACTAAAGCTATCCTCTTCCACATACTCCTTTCGTTCGATCTGCGGAATTTCGAATTCTTCGCGCGCGCGGTCTTCGAGCTGCCGCAGCTTTTGCTCCAGCTCCTGAATTTTCATCTGAAGTTCGTGCGTGATGTTGATCGTCTTGTCGTGCTCCTGCCGTTCTTCGCGCAGGGCCTCACGATATTTATGGGCGCTCTCCTGCTTTGATTTGCGCTGCTCGGCGATCTCATCGCGTCGGGCAATCACCGCGGCGAGTTCCTCGTCGAGTCCGCTGAGCATCTCGCGAAAATCGACAAGCTTGGCGGAATGCTCGATATGGTCGGCTTCAGCGCGCTCGCGCTCGCGTAGGCGCTGTTCGGCAAGCTGCGAGGCGTTTTGCACGGCGCGTTCCGTTTGACGCGTTTCGCTTTCGATGCGAGAAACTTCCGATACCAAACTTGCGAAACGAACCTGCACTTCCGTCGAGCGTTTCGATTTTTCTTCGAGCAATCGTTCCGCTTGTTCGACGAGCATCTGCATGGTGGCGGCGGCTTCGAGTGCCTCACCGTGCTCGCGCTCGAATTCCTTCACTTCTGCTTCGAGCTTCTCTAAAGGCTCGGCGAGGGGAGCACGGTCATTCATGAGGCGCGATTCCTCGCTTGCAAGCGCTTCACGCTGCTCCGTATTGCGCTTCAGTTCGTATTGCACTTGTCCCGCGCGGACTTGCACGCTCCTCCGTGCCTCCTCCGCCTCTCGAACCTTCGTAAGGAGCGCCCGAACATCGGTGGCCTCGAAGGCGCGATTCGTTTCCGCAATTTCTCCTTCGTAGCGTTCGAGTTCGGCTTTCAGGTTCTCCACTTCGACTTCGAGTTCCCGAACCTGTTCCTTCTTGCCGATGAGGATCCCTTCCGTGCTCTTTTTCGATCCGCCCTTCACAAATCCGGCACGAGTGATAACCTCCCCATCCATCGTAACACACCTCGAAATGCCGGGAACCTGATCGAGTAGGTCGAAGCCCGCCTGAATAGAATCGACGATAGCAATCTCCGAAAGCAGCATGTGAAACAGGCTGTGATATCGCCCCGAGAATCTCGCCAGTAATAATGCGCGCTTCGCATTTTGCGGCAAGGCCCTTTCGTCGCTATTGTCCTTGCCCTCGCTGCCACCTTCGATAGTTGGCACGCGGTCTAACGCAATCAGCGTCGCTTTGCCCTTCTGCGAATGCTTCAGTACGTCAACCGCTTCGAAGGCATCCTTGCTCGACGCGACGATCAGGTAGTAGGCAATCTCACCGAGCGCACTTTTGAAGGCTGCGCGGTACTCCGAATCGCAATCGAACGCATCGGCAACGGTGATGGGATCGGTCGAAGCCCAGCCGGATTCCGAAAGGAGATATTGGGTTCCCTCGCCCGCGCCAATGCCTTGCTCCACAAGCCCGGTAAAAAATTCGATTTTCGAAATCTTTTTCCCGATCTCATTCTGCACAGTGAAGGAAGCATTCTGCAATTCTTCGAGCTTCGCTTTGAGCGATTCCTGCTTATCCTGCGCGGTGGAATGTTCGGCTTCGGCGCGAACCACGCGCGAATCGGCGGCAGATAATTCGCCAGCCAAGGTGCCAGCTTCGGTGTCGAGGTTTTCGCGCTTTTGATCCAATGCGGAATACTCGCCCTCAAATTTCGAAAGTCGGCGCTCCAATTCGTCAATGCGAACGCGGCGGCGTTCGAGGTCGCTCGAACGCGCATTCCGCTGGTCGAGAATAGAATAAACGAGGTCGCGCGCGCGCTGCAAATCGGCGCGGCGCGCGCGCACGATGGCCTCTGCTTCAGCGCGAATTCGTTCCTTTTCGTCCTTTTCTTCGCCCAGTGTGGCGCGTTGTTCCGCGGCGGTTTCATGCGCGGCTTTGAGCGCCGCGATCCGCTCGGCCAGCTCCACTTTCTCTTTTTCGAGGCGGTCGTAATCGGCGCTGGCTCGAATCTTTTGCTCTTCGAGCGAGCGAATGCGTTCTTCCGTCGCGATGATGGTTTCGCGCGTGCGTTGAATGATCTCGGATTTTTCTTTTACGGAGCGTTCCGCAGATACAAGCTGCTCCTCGATCTCGTTCTCCTCGCGCTCGATCACATCGAGTAACGCTTCATACTTCGAAAGCTCGCCGGTGATGCGGTCCCGCTGGGATTCGACGGTGCGGAGTTCGTTCGCCAGCGGCTCGATGCGCGAAGAAGTTTCCGCATATTCCCGTTCGATCAGCTCGATTTCGAGCGCGCGCAATTCCTGCGAAAGTTCCGCGTGTTTTTTCGCTTTCTCGGCCTGCCGTTCGAGCGCGTTTACCGATTTGGTAACTTCTTTTACAATATCATCGACGCGGGCCAAGTCGGCGGCAACTTCATCCAACCGGCGTAGCGCTTCTTTGCGGCGGGCTTTGTATTTGGTTACTCCGGCGGCTTCTTCGAAAAGCTTTCGGCGCTCTTCGGTGCGATCGGACAGAATCGTCTCAATCATCTTGAGTTCGATCACCGAGTAGGCATTCGAACCCATGCCGGTATCCATAAAGAGTTCCACAATATCCCGCAAGCGGCACTGGGCCTTATTGAGCAGATATTCCGATTCACCGGAACGAAACAATCGCCGCGTGATCGTCACCTCCTGGTACTCCGTCGGGAGAATGCCTTTGTTATTTTCGATCGTGAGCGAGACCTCGGACATCCCCAGCGGTTTGCGCGTGCGGGTGCCGTTGAAGATTACGTTTTCCATCAGATCCGAGCGGAGCGTGGCGGCGCGCTGCTCGCCCAAGCCCCAGCGAATCGCATCGACGACGTTCGATTTGCCGCATCCGTTCGGGCCGACAATGGCCGTCATGCCAGGGTCGAACTTGAGGAGGGTTTTCTGTGAAAACGACTTGAATCCGATGATTTCTAATTTGGAAAGATACATTTCTTCGTTCTGGAGGGGCTTAGGTCTGTCACCAAAAACCCCAAAGTTGCCGCCCCGTTCCTGAGTTTTGAAGATTTGTCAAATTTGAATTATAAGCGTGAAAAGACCGACAACAATACCGAGCAAGATAATCCCGTACCCATAAATCTTCGTCGGATAAATATCGAAAAGTACCCCGGTACCTTTGAGCACGCGGGCATAGCACCATAGGAGCATGCCAGCTAAAATCACGGAAGATACCAGCGCGGTGGATTGGGAAATATCCATCCTCGGAACTACGAGATCGTAAGCCAGAAGAAATGTAATTGGTGCGAGTGACCACACCGCAATATTATACGTATCGCCGAAGGAATAGCGCCCCCGGACGAACATCGCCCAGAAGCGCAGGACAACCGCGAGGGAAAGAATACCGGCGAAAAAATCCGCGGTCGAAATAAAAATAAGACCGATATAGCTCACAGCAAAGCCCGCAATTGGATTATAAAGCTTGCCCGGCAAGAGCGTAGAAAGATACTCCACACCGGTTGGAAAGCTCGCGGCCGCGCGCATGATCGTGGCAATCGCGATTCCGAAAGCGCCGGAGATTGATAACGCCAATAGGGTGGTCTGAGAGTTCGGGATGAGGCGCCGATCCCGGATATCGGCGAAGAAATTGAACGGGCGCGTAAGCGACCGGCCCACGTACTCGCGGAACCGGCGATCGAGGTTCATCAGAACGAACAGAATCAGCAGCAGGCCGAAGGCAAAGAGCAGCACCCAAAGATAGCCATCGCTTTGCGCGCGCAACGGCATCGCTTGCGCGAGTTCCCACCGACGACTGAAGCTCGAAAAATTGAAAGTCACGTTTTGAATACGGCGCGGAGAGTGAAGTATTTGTTGCAAAAATACCGACGAAAAGCTATCCCCATTCGATTTTTGTCAAAATGGAAATAGATAATTTTTTCATTTCCGGTGAGTATAACGAAACTTTTCCCACTTTTCTCCCTTTATACCCACGGATTAGGAAAGAATTAAGAGTCCAGAATGAAGAATTGAACTAAAAATCGCTTCGTAAATTCCTAATTTGAATTTCGTAATTCGTAATTCAGAAGTGCCGGAAGCATACCAACAAGAGAATTCTCCGTACATCCGCGTCTCGCGGAATGGCTCGGTCACGCGGTTGGCGGGACCGGCAGCTGGTGCTCCATTTCCGGGTGCGCCCAGGTATTTCGATGAGGAGCCATTGGTAGATTCACCGGAGGGGGCCATGCCGTTGGAGCAGCCGCCATCTCCCGCAGGTCCCCGCGAGCGCCCCATGCCGAAGCGGCTTTCGGAAGAAGCGCGTGACACGGCCGAAGCAGAGCGCCGAGCGCAGGTGGCGGCGCCCGCAACCGCGCCAACTCCTTCGGCACCGAAGAAAAGAAGTTCCAAACGGAAATCGGCTGCGGCGCAAATTGCAGAGGCCGAGCAAATCGCGTTGCCGCTCAAAGCGCCGCGCGCCAAGCCGGACACGATGGTACGCCAACGGCAAGTGCTCGGATTTTGCTGCATCGTGCTTGCGATCCTCGTTCTGCTTGCCATTGTGAGCTACTCTGCAGACGATGCTTCGCGTGCGGAAACGAATATCAGCGATCTGCCCGCGCTATTCTTGCCACATGGCTCGACGCCTGACCCCATCCGCGAGGCCGTTCGGGCAAGCGCCGATCAGGCGAAGAATTGGCTCGGGCTCATTGGTGCGATGCTCGCCAATTTTCTCATCAACAAAACAATTGGCTTTGCCGCGATACTATATCCAATCTTCTTCGGCGCATGGTCCTTCGCGTTTTTCCGATTTAGTTATAAGCAGCGGCGGCGGCTCACGCTTGCCACGACATTTTTCCTTCTTACCGCCGTTCTCTTCAGTGCGACGATGGGAACGGTTGCCACCTTCGCCAGCATTCCGCGCGAGTGGTCCGGCTCGGTCGGGCAATTTCTAGGGCTTGCATTCTCGCGAGCAATCGGTGGGGCGGGAGCGTTTATTCTCTATGCTTCTGCATTCATCGTCATGCTCATATTCTCGATCGATCTCGATATTGAGAAAACTTTCGTTCGCCTGCATCGTTGGTGGATGGCGGCGGTGATGTGGTCGCGCAAGGAAATTATCGCGTTCTGGGAAAAGCGTGAAGTGCGGCTCGCTCAAAAAGCAGAACGCCGCGCCGCGGAGGAGGCGGAGGAACTAAAGGCTGCTCAAGAGACAGGAAGGAATTTAACGACGCAAGATGCAGAGGAGGACAGCCCTGCAGAAGGAACGACGATCACATCCGCTGCTGGGTCGATAAGCCATATCCGTCCGATGGTGGTGGCTTCGGTAGCGGTTCCCGTGCAAGCTCCGTCGCTGCCGGTTGCTGAAGAACAGCCGGCACCAGAACCAAGACTGCCTCCGGCCGCGCCACTTCCAGGCCAACCACTCTTAAAGGTTCGGCCAGCGCAAAAGCATGAGGGCGCTAGCATCCCACGACTGACGCGCAACGGGCACGACCGACTCGGCGCACGCTCCATGCACTTCAGCCGCCTGACCAATGGCGCGCTCCAGGAAGAGCAGCCACAAAAGATAATTCCCACGGCGATTCCAGTTGCAAAAGCGGAACCGATTGCGCCAGAAAAACCCGCGCTCGGTCCATCAGCCGAGATCGAGGAACCCATTCTTGCCGCTGCGAAGCTCGTTCCGGTTGCCATGAGCGGGCAACCCATGCTCGCTACGGAGATCGCTTTGGAAGACGTTCCCGATGACCTTGCGAATATCGATACCTCCGAAGCGATGATCGACCCCTTCAGGCCTCGGCCGAAGCGAGAAAAAAACGGCATCGCGACTGTTCATGTGGGCGATGAAAAAGTGCTCGCCGATGAGGCGCTGCCCCACTCGGTTTCGGTAGATTCCGGACTACCGGTTCCCGCGCTGGCAGAAACAAGGAGCGAAATCGAGGAACCCGAGTTCGCAGATCTCTTCTACGATGAAGGTGAGAAGCCCGTCATTCCCGAAAATCCGTATCTCGAAATGCTTTCGAAATATCGGAATCCTTCGATTGAACTTCTCACCCCGGCCGACCCGAAAGATGCGCTCGATGCCGATGATGAAGAGCTTGCCAAAAAAGGCCGGCTGCTTCGCGATAAGCTTGCGACATTCGGCGTCGATATTGAAAACATCACCGTAACGCCCGGGCCGGTCGTTACGCTCTACGAGTTCACGCCGGCGGAGGGAATAAAAGTGTCTCGCGTGGAAAATCTGACGGATGACATCGCGCTTGCGATGAAAGCCCGCGGCATCCGCATTATTGCGCCGATCCCGGGACGTGGAACGATTGGCGTCGAAATTCCGAACGATGTCGCAAAGATGGTGCGCATTCGCTCGCTCTTCGAAAGCGCGAGTTTTCGCAATACGAAAATGAATCTTCCGCTTGCGCTTGGGAAAACGATTTCGGGCGATGTCTATGTCGATGATCTGAACAAAATGCCGCACTTGCTCATCGCCGGCGCGACGGGTTCCGGAAAGTCGGTCGGCGTGAATGGCATTCTCGCAAGCCTGCTCTATGCCAAATCGCCGCGCGATGTGAAGTTCGTTATTGTCGATCCGAAGAAGATTGAGCTTTCGCTTTACAAAAAGCTTCGCAAGCATTATCTCATCGTCTCGCCGGAAGCGGGAGAAGATATTGTGACGACGCCAGCTTATGCCGTGCTCGCGCTCAAAGCAGTCGAGCTCGAGATGGAGCATCGCTACGATAAGTTGGCGAAAGCGGCCGTGCGCTCGCTCGCCGATTACAATATCAAGGTGGCGCAGGGAAAATTGCGCTCGACGCAGGAAGAGCAGCATTATCATCTGCCCTATATCGTCGTAATCATCGACGAGCTTGCCGATCTGATGATCACGGCCGCGAAGCAGATCGAGGAACCCATTTGCCGCATCGCGCAAATGGCGCGTGCCGTCGGCATCCACATGATTCTTGCAACGCAGCGTCCATCCGTCGATGTGATCACCGGCGTAATTAAAGCGAATTTCCCGGCGCGCATGGCATATCAGGTAGCCACGCGTGTCGATTCGAGAACGATTCTCGATGTCATGGGCGCCGAGCAGCTTATGGGCAATGGCGATATGCTCTATTTGCCCAGCGGAACGCCGAAAGCGATTCGCCTGCAATCGCCATTTATTTCGACCGACGAAGTTGAAGCCATTGTCGATGCTGTTGCCGCGCAGGATGGCGAAAAATTCAGCTACTCCCGGCCGTGGACCCTGCCTTCACTTCGCCAGGATGAGGGCGATGAGCCTGCGGAGATCGACGATGCCGACGACCGCGACGAACTCTTCGAAGAAGCTGCAAAAGTTCTCGTGCGGCACCAGCAGGGGAGCGTGTCACTGCTCCAGCGGCGGCTGAAAATTGGCTACTCCCGTGCCGCTCGCGTGATGGACGAACTTGAATCGGCAGGCATCGTTGGTCCCTTTGATGGTGCCAAAGCCCGGCCCGTGTTGTGCGAGACCGAGGCGGAACTGGAAGTGGTGCTGGAAGGCTTGCGGTAAAATTCCGCTACCCCTCTTTCGAGGATCCCACAAACCGGTCCGCCGCATCCTGAAAGAGCACGTTGAATGTTGTCAGGCTTCCGTAGCAGCGCGTGATATAGCCCTCGAGTTCCAGCTTTTCGGCGGTTTCAAGCCCGCTGCTGTTGATCTTCTGTTCGAGAACGCGAAGATTATTCCGAACCGAGATGATCTTTTTGAAAAAGATTTCGAGATCGACTTCCTTCGATTGCATCCCCGGGTCTTTTGGCTTGAGTTCCATCGTTCCGTGATAAAATTTGGGCGCGATGGCAACGTCCGTTTCCACGGTGGTCAGCTTTTGATCCAGCGCCCGGGAAAAGGCGTCGTAAGCGGTCCGATAAACCTGGTCGATTTCCATGCTACACGAGGGAAGGGATGAGTGAAGCGTGCCACGATTCGCCCGCCGGAAGTTCCCATGTTCCATCGCGGAGTTCCTTGAGCGATGTGATCGAATTATCGAAGACTACCGTCTCCTCATCGACGCCGCCGGAAGCAGCCATCTCCTTAAATTGCGACCTGGTAACCATTCTGATTCCATTGTCGTCACGATAAAACGCCTTCATTGCACCGAAGAAATCCACGTCGAACTTTGCGCCGAGCGATTTGATCCCCCGCGTCATGTCGTCAATGGAGCAGCCGCTGGGTGCCGTGACATCCGGGTTGGCAGCGATGATGAGGAATTGGTTCTCGCGGAGTTCCCGCGCCGATTCCACCGGAACATGATGCGCTTCCCAGTTGGCAAGGTAGCTGTCGATGGTTCGAGTTAATTCGGCAGATTCGGATTCCGAAAGCGGTCGGCTGGATGGAAAAATCCAGATACGAGAATGATCGGGGAGGGTATCAATATTTACGAGCATACCTTCATAATTCTAAAAAATGGATATTCGTTTCGAAAATTGCTTCCTCGTTATGATCGCATCATTTTCCTGAAAGCCAATTCTTTATGCAAAAAGGTGCCGAGCGTGTGTGTGCAGATTCATAATTCATTGAAAACTATCTAAATTCTTCAAAATCGCCAATTCGCCTTCAAGCGTTCATGAACCGACGATTTGTTTTCACTGAGCAATGCACCTAACTCATAGTCCTTAATTCTTACTGAAATAGGTGCCCATCAACGCACTCACAATATAACTACTGAATTGCAACACTGTTTCGAATTCCCCAAAATTTAATATTGCGAGCACCGGCTTCCAGGCGAGTAACGGGAACCGGCAATAGGTGCCCAACATGTTTGCTCCACGCCGCGCACCTCGACCCTTGAAATTCTTAACCACTCCATGACCCTCTTCGAAAAACTCAAACTCGTTAAAAGCGAGGAGGATGTAAAAGCTACTTACATCAAGGCCCTGGGGCTGAAGGAATACTCGCTAAACCTCATCGACATCCAGACGAAGGAAATTTGGTTCGAGACGAAGGATAATTACAAAACTTCCACCTACGCGATGTTCACGCAGCTCCTGCGCTACGTCTATCGCGCATGGGATAAAGGCGAATATATTCCTCCCTTTCTCGCCGTAGCCGATACGCAAAAGGCGGCGATCATGAAGACGGCGGACGTCATCCCGCTGCTCGCCGAGCGTAAAATCAAATGGGGCAAGCGAGCAAGCGACATTACGCCCGAAGCGTTGGAGGTGGTCTCGCAATTCATCGGAACCCACCTCGTTTCGTTCAAGATCGAAACGCAGGAAGAAGAGTTTATCAAGACCTTCAAGGACGCGATCAACAAGGGCGAGATCATTCGCATCCAGATTACACCCGATAACCTGAAGCAGGTCTTCGATAAGTGGGTCACCATGATCGGACGCGAAATTAAGGGCGTAAAAGACGAGGATTACGCGCTCCTCTTTTTTGCCGACGTCATGAGCGATGGAACCACGGCCACGCACGATAACCTGACCGCGCAGCTCTTGCATAAAGGGAACTCGCCGGTCTTTAGTCTTGGCGGGAAGCTTTATGAGCTTGGGAACCGGGAAGGTTACCGCCAATTCTGGGCGATCTATCACCGCCCGCCGAAATCGGAATACCGAAATTATTTATTGGAGCGGCGCGATAGCCTGATTCCGCTCGATGAGCGGAGCTTCAAAGGCGCCTACTACACGCCGCTGAACGTCGTCGATAAGGCGTATGACAAGCTGACCGAAACGCTCGGAAAAAACTGGCAGCGCGAATATATCGTCTGGGATATGTGCTGCGGAGTTGGGAACCTCGAAGTGAAGCACAGCAACCCGCGCAATGTCTATATGAGCACGCTCGATCAGGCCGATGTCGATGTCATGCTCGCCACCAAGACCTGCGTGGCCGCGACGCGCTTCCAATACGATTACCTGAACGACGACATTACCGACGCGGGAACGATCGACTACTCGCTCACCAATAAAATTCCCCAAAAGCTCCGCGATGCCATTAAGGCCGGAAAGAAAATTCTCGTGCTAATGAATCCGCCGTATGCGGAATCCGGCGATACTTTAGGAAGCGAAGCTAAGAAGGATGTTGCTACAACAAAAATGGCAAAAAGCATGGGCGATTATGGATATGCTAAGAGGGAATTGTTCGTCCAATTCTTTGCGCGTATTGCTCGTGAAATACCTACAGCAACATTGGCAACATTCGGAACTCTTAAATATGTAAATGCTTCCAATTTTGAAAAATTCCGCGAATACTGGAATGCGAAGTACATGGGCGGTTTTGTTGTTCATAGCAAAGCCTTCGACGGTCTAAACGGAAATTTTCCCATCGGATTTTTAATCTGGAAAACGGATCAATTTGCAAAAACAAAATCTCCCATTTTAGAAATTGATACCGAAGTTTTAGATAGAAATGCTAACCCGATAGGAGAAAAGACATTTTATAATGTACCAAGCAATAAGCTCTTAAGTTTTTGGATTGAAAGGCCCAAAGCCAATAAAGAAGATGTAATTCCTTTGAAGAATGCTGTCACTCCAGCCACTGCAAGCAAGGACTTAAGAGGGACGAAGTGGGCGGACGATGCGATAGGCTGCTTAATTATTAAAGGGCCGGATGTTCAAAATGCCTCAACGCAGGGAATTGTGTCTTCGGGCTATGGAAGCGCGGGTACTATTTTTATCACAAGAAAAAATCTTTGGCAGATTGCCGTTGTATTTGCCCCAAGAGCTTTGGTTAAGGCAACATGGCTGAATAATGGCGATCAATTTCTGCAACCAGATAAACCGTTAAGCGAAGAATTCAAGAACGACTGCTTGGTCTGGATGCTGTTCAGCGGCAAAAATCTCACCGCGAGCGCGAACGATTTGGAATGGAATAGCAAAAAATGGAGCATTGTGAACCATTTCATCCCATTTACGGAAGAAGAAGTTGGGGCGCCGTCGCGGTTCGAGAGCGATTTTATGGTGCAGTACATGCGCGGAAAAAAGTTCTCTAAAGAATCGAGCGCAGTGCTCGCGGCTGGCAAAACATTGTGGCAAGCCTATTTTTCGAATACTGACGTCCACACTGTCCGCGAAGAACTAAAACTAAACCGCGCGGACGTGGGCTGGTACCAAATCCGCAAAGCCCTCCAATCCCGCAACGCCAGCGGCGATTTCGTTCCCGTCAGCTTCGCCGCCTTCGAATCGGCCTACAAAGCGTTGACGGAAAAGTTACAGCCGATGGTGTATGAATTGGGATTTTTGAAGGCGTAAAAGGGTAAATACAATGAAGCAGAGATCACTTCGCATTCAAGACGTCGCTTTCGGTGAATACAATCTGACAACTATCTTTAATAATACTATGTACCAGGTTGCAGTAATTACTGAAGAAGCTTACCATAAATTTGAAGTGTCATCGAATGAAGTCGTCAAGTTTGACCGAGCTGGCATCTTGAAAAAATACATCCGAATGAGCGCGGATGCGCTCGAGTCGAGTGTGTTATCGGCTCTGAAGCCAAGCAAAGAACACGTATCTGGTAGCCAGGCGCTGGAACTGCTAAATGATTTAAATCTAAAGCTTATAAACTTTCTAGCGACATTATCTCTAACGCTTGATCATACAAAAACACGATTAACACGGACATATGGTGCCGATTCGGAAATTCTAAAGCAGTTTGTTTCTACAGATAGCGCAGAATACGATGCTCATTTCAACTATCGATTTCTGAAGCGCCTTCGAAATTCGGTCGTTCATTGTGAGCAGCCAATCTCGCATTACAACCTTCAAAGTAAACTTGACAATCCTCCGTATGGTAAAAGCGCGACTTATCAACTCGAAATTGGTTTTGATCGTGAAGCATTAATCAAGGATTTTGACGGCTGGAGCACTGTAAAGCAGGAAATAATGAGTGAAACGGCATACATTCCCTTAAGCGGGATTACGAACTCCGCAGTAGAATCTATCGATAGAATTCTTGACACTGTCCGAAAACTCGAACTTCCAAGAATTCATGAGTATGCCCAGTTTATTATGGACTTTATTGAACCTGCGTTATTTATGAATAGTCTCGTTGGGATTGCAATGTTTACGGATCACGGCTCAGGGAACGTCACAACCACCCACAAGGATGCTCCTTTACTCATTTTGGAAGAATTGGGATACGATATTAGAGGGTCAAGAGAGGATACAATAGTTGATGGGCGTTTAAGGGATAGGCCGCCTGGACCGCGCTTTTAGTCGCGGAGCGACGGAGTACCCGCAGCCCAGCATGGAACGAAGTGGAATGCTGGGTAACGGGAACTAATTATTTTTATAGCCCTGAAGGGGCGGAGTAAAATCCCCGCACAGACATCGCCCTTTCAGGGCTAATAAATCCCAATCGTAACCCAACCCCAGGGTTCCGCTTCGCTTCACCCTGGGCTGCGGGTACATCGTGCCTTCGGCACTGGGAATGTTAGTCGCGAAGCGACGGAGTACTCGCAGCCCAGCATGGAACGAAGCGGAATGCTGGGTAGGCGTCGCGTTTAGATTCCCGGAGTCCTGAAAGAGCCTGCCCCCAACTTGATTGGGGGACGGAGTACATCGCCCTATGGATGCGCGGGCGGACGGTGTGGTGCGGCTCTAACTATCCATGATACGCTTCCAGCCCGCTTCGCAGCCGCTCCGGGATGCGGCAGGGCTTCAGCGTATCGCGGCGAACGGTGACGAGCACACAGTGGCCAGTGACGAGCACTTCTCCCGGCGTTCCACGCTCCGAGAGCTTACGGACGATTTCGAAATGGATATCGAAGGAACTCGTGCCTAACCGGGCGACCCATATTTCCGTGGTGAGCAAGTCGTCCAAATACGCCGGCGCTTTGAAATCGGAGTGAAACTGCGCGCGAACCGGATAGACATCGAGCTCATCGAAGGCGTGGGAATAGGGAAGCCCCATTTCACGGTAAAGTTCCGTCTCCGCGATCTCGAAAAAGCGGATATAACTCCCGAAATAAATAATTCCCGCATGATCCACATCGGACCAGCGCACGCGCTCATCGATCGCAAAATGTTTTGCTTCCATACGTAAGGAAACTAATGCGGCGCGATAAATGTCCCTCAACGCTTTCCAACTCATTCTAACAAACTATGCAACTTAATCCGGAAGGCCGCGCGCGTTTTCAAGCTCATCTCCAAACATTTCTCCGCAACCCCTGCTCGGTTTGTGGCACGGGAAGCTGGCAGGTGGAGGACGCGATATTCGAACTGCGCGAATTCACCGGCAGTGCGTCGCAGCAACAGGTCTCGATTAAACCCGTGCTTGCCATGACCTGTAACGGTTGCGGGCACGTCGTGTTTATGAGCCCGCTTAAGACGGGCATCATCGGTCAGCCCCAAGCTGCCCAGCCGCAAACGGTTTCACAGGCAACAGTAACGGAAACCGAAACGATCGAGGAAGAGGAGTCTGAACCTTGATTTGGGGAGATTTTCAAGATTAATGAGATTTGGGACGTATGCCATTCAATGAGGATGATTTTCCGGACTCGCCGATTACTCGAAAGGTAATTGGTTGCGCGATGAAAGTACATTCCGCGCTTGGGAACGGATTCCAGGAAGTGATTTACCAGCGTGCGCTCGAATTAGAACTCAAAGCTCAAGGAGTTCCGCATTGCCGCGAATACGAAATGCCGATATACTACCGAAACGAACAAATCGGCAGTCGTCGAGTCGATTTCCTCGTTGAGAATCGAATTTGCGTTGAGCTTAAGGCTCTTGTCGCGCTCGAAGCCGTGCATTTGGCGCAACCCAAGAATTATTTAGAAGCATATAATTTGCAAACGGGTTTGCTCATAAACTTCGGAGCGAAGAGTCTCGACTTTCGAAGGCTTACAAATGATAAGTATCATCCTTCGCGTTAAAGGACTTGGCGAAAGAGATCATTTGCACGTAAGATCGTTCACGATCAAGAGCCTTTGTGAATCCCTCTCCTTAATCTCGAAAATCTCCCCAAATCAAGGTTCAGACGATGTATTTCCGTCCCTCTTTCTTCAGCCATAATAGCGCCCCATGCTTGCGCAGCCACAGGCCGGACCACACCTCGTTATAATTGAAGGCTTCCTCGGGCGAGAAATACCGCACCCAGGAAGGATTATAATGGTGGGGCATCCGATGCTTATCGCTTGCGAGTTCCCGCCAGATGAGCGGGCGGCTTTCCACGGCGGTTTTTAGCGCGGCCTCGGCGTCGCTCGCCTTAAGAACATAGCCGAGCAGCGCTCGGCCAAAAAGGTTGTAAGCCGAAGCCTGGTCCGTCGCCTCGTTAATCAGTTGTAGTGCGGTGGGATATTCGTTTGCCGCGATGGCAAGCTCGATGGCTTTTTGCCGTACACCGAGATTATCGGTCGGGTTGATCAGCAAATAATCATGCGCATAGGCTTTCGCGCTTATCGCGTCGCCGGACTCTGCCAGATCGACGACCATATACGCGTAGGCGCTGAGCATCGGCTTATTTCCCGGCCAATCGGAGGGAATCCTTCCCGCACCGACCATGTCGTCGGGCCAGAATCGTTGCAAATCGAAGATCGCCGGTTCGAGCAAATCGATCGCCGTCTCGAAATGCTCCTTCTGGGCGTGGAACCTGGCAAGCGCAATCGCCGCGTTCGCATGGCCGGGCCATTTTTCGAGCAGTTTTTCGATGGCGGCGATACGCGCGGCGAGCTTCATATCCGTGCGGTACAGGTTGGAAAGCTCCTCTTCGAGTTCCAGGCCGCGGCTCGTCAAATCATAAACATAAATTCCTGGTTCGACTTCGAGAAACCGAACGAACTCATCTTCGCCGATGCGCTGCGCCTTGCGGATAAGTTCCTCTTGCGCTTTTTTCACCGCTTCGGCGGCATCCGGTTCGTTCGTGGACTGGCTCGTCCGCGTGAGCCCGATATATCGTTCGCGGCGCGCGCCGGCTTTGGGCTGCGTGCGAGCGGCTTCGCGAAGCCACTCGGTCGCACCCGGCTGTGATTTCCATGCTGCGCCGAAGACTTCAAAATAACCGTACAGCACCTGCAGCTCGCTGACCTGCTCGCCCGGCTTTGGCATGGGCGTACCGCCCTTCCATTCGCGGATGAGCGCCTGCGCAACGCTGGGCCAATGCCGGAGCGCGGTTTGGATGGCGGATTGCGCATTCTCCATTTGCCCTAAGCCGAAATAGGCTAAGGCGCGGCCATAGAGCACGTATGGCGCGAGCGACTCCGCCATCGGTTCCAAGGCACGCAGCGCGGCCATCGAATTTCCGGAACGGATTTCGAGATTGACGATGGAACTCAGCACATGCTCCGGTCCGCGGGATCGAGCGTGCGCGAAAGCTTGGCGATGCCGAGCGCCGCTTCGATGCGCTCGGCCCGTTCGAGCGCGAATTCGTAATTGGCGAGAAGCTGAATAAAAAGCTTCCCCGCTTCGCCGGCGATTGAAAGTGCAGACGGATGGCGAACGCCGGCATCGGAGATCGTCGCGGCCCAATCGGCGATGGCATGCTCGCAAAGTTCCACAGCAGCGTCCGTTCTCCCGGCCTCGATTTCCTCGTTGATCGTATTCTCCACCACGCCGGGGTGCGAGGGCCAATTCGACTCCACTTCGCCGAGCGCTGCGAGTACATCGCGATCCGACATGCCTTTTTCGTCAGCCAGGCGCGCGGCACGCTGGTAGGTGCGGTTCAGTTCTTCGCCCGAGGGTGCAAATTCGAATGCAAATCGGCCATCGGATTGTTTCCGTAATTCGATCAGTGCACCGATGCCGGAGCTTTCCTTCGCGCGGGAAAGAATTTCCTCGAACGCTGCTTCGGGATCGCGGGAGTTGCTTAAGGTTTGGGGCGGAGTTTCGACTTCGTCTAACATGGTTGGAAGGTCAGGGCGGGACGTTTAGTTGTGAGCCGTATTCTTTTGGGCGGCGTCGTTAAAGCCTTGTTCGATCGCGTGTTCATAGGTATCCATAATATCGTGGCCCATTGCTTTCGGGGCGAGATCGGCGACATAATAAACATCGCGGTATCCCATGCCATAGAGGCGCGCCCCCCATTCGTAGTAACCTTCTTCGATGCGGTCGTAGGCGTTGCCGTCATGCGAGTAGTCCTGACCGTCCTGTGCGAGGTTCATCGGATCCATCGGCCCGTTCATCACCGATTGCTGCATGACGGTCGCATCCTGCTGATTCAGCGCAGATTGGGTAGAAAAGCCGTGATAGGGTGTTTGCGTCGTCGCGCAGGATGCGAGCAGGGCAGTTCCCAGCGCGAGAGTGCTGATAGTAAGGCGAAGTGATTGTGGCATAGCTAAAATAATTATTCCGGCAAGAAATTCAACGGAACGTAACCCCGCCGAACACCCGGCCGGCGAGTTGGGTTGCCTTTAGTAATAGGGCAAATGCGCGTTTCCCCCTTTTGAAACAGCGGGTTGGAAGCTGGCTTGAAGATCGATCGCGCCATTCGAATTGACAT
This sequence comes from uncultured Bacteroidota bacterium, assembly GCA_963702215.1. Taxonomy (GTDB): domain Bacteria; phylum Bacteroidota; class Ignavibacteria; order Palsa-1295; family Palsa-1295; genus PALSA-1295. The sequence continues at coordinate 1,104,020 of OY969726.1, read as the reverse complement.
AACCTCCGCCCGGTTGAGCGCGGATGAAAATGCGTGCCCACTCATTCGGATTCTCACCGGACAACAGTGGATCCATCATCATGAAATAGACAATGATTCCTCCACTGGTGGGATTCGACGGAAGTGTGATGCTCGCGCTCGAAAATTCCGATGCAATCGCGAGTGGGTAGGAGTAATAAATCGAATCGAGCGAGGAGTCCTCATCCATCCGGCTCAGAAAGCCAACCCCATCGGGCGAAATGGCGTTCAGAGTGACCTCGCCATTGTTGATGTGGACGGTTACTTGTTGCTTGCCATCACCACCGCTTGGAATCGTATCCAGTGCCAGATCCCATTGATTGTTGAGCGAGCCGAAATAAATCGACTGCCCGTCCTTGACCTGAAGAAATCCGGTATTCGACCCTGTATCGTTCCCGTTCCTCGGAAGCCGCTCGGCGCCGGCCCAAATCAAGGAATTCGTGTCGCTGCCGTAGAAATAGGTCGAATCGACGCGTTCGGATTTGATCCAAAACTGATAGGGCCATTCTGCAGTCGTCCCGCCGACCTGCGTTACGCCGGGAACGCTGACATAGGCTTCGCTATCCATCCATCCAGTCCGCTTCTGAATGAGCGCGCAGACATGGCCCGTATCGAATATGGAAGTTGAAGTATCGCGATAGTAAATGACGTATTGATAAAACCCAATATCGCTTTCTTGCGGCGAGGGAGTCCAGTGGAGTCGAACGACGGTCGGTTGGTAGGACTCCGCCTCGAGATTCGTCGGATTCGAATAAGGCAAGGGATCGAATAGGCTCGCGTACGTGGAGGAATCGTAACTTAAGGTTCCCGTGCTGTCCGCCTTTTCACCAAAGACGCTGACGGCATACCTGCCGAGCGTTAGTGACTGGCCCTGTACCTGGCAAAACGTGCAGGTCGTATCGGGTATCCGCGGTAGAATTCGGCCAATGTGGACAGAGTCGATTGCCGGGAAGATGAATGAGTCGGTACTGGTTGCAGAATCGTAGCTGGATCGATACAACTTGACAAAATAGCCCTTGAAATTAAGCTGCGTATCGGCGACGGAACGATTCCATTTTACGAGCATACAACCTGCGGGTGGATTGGAGTTTGGAACGTACTCACTATCGGGCGCCTGAAATCTCGGGTTCTGCGGCGCAAGAATAATTCGAGGGACGACCTGCTCAATCGGGCTATTATCCGCCAAACAGCCGGCGAGGAGCAGGCATCCCGCCACAATTGCCAAGCGCGTAGGTCGGCGCTTCCAGCCCGATCTGCGCGCTCGCGAGAGGATAAAACCAAACATCACTCCACCAAAACGGAATTAGTGGAGCAATGTTCCGCTAATTAAAGCGGACCGTGTAGCGCCGGGAGCATACCTTCGGTGCTACGCGGTCCCTCAAATTTAGGCGGGTACCAGGCGCCGAAGGCCCGAGCGGCGGCGCGAGGTGCGGCTCCCCGAAATATCGCGGATGCTGCGCGCCGCGGTTACCACGAGCGGCGCGGCCACGACGGCAAGTTCGATCAGGCGCACCGTGACATCGAACACGCGCTGCGCCTTCGGATCGCTCACGTATTTATGAAAAAGCTTATCCGTTAGCGGATCCTTCACGAAACTATGAATGGATTGTAAGGTTACCATAATACTTGAAAATTAAAAGTTCTTGAAAAAAGTGATTATGGATGGGGTTATTGCATTAAGTGTACCAAAAAAAAGCCTCCGCATTGCTTGCGGAGGCGAAAAAAAAAACTTCAATATCGAACTTCTTGAACCTAGTGCGCCGAGTTGCGGGCGGGACGGACCGAGCTTGCCGGTCGTGGACGAGAAGCATAGGGCTGGCCGGTGCTTGGCTGATAGGATACACTCACCGTGATGTACTTGTCTCCGTTTGCGTCAACAGAATAAAGTTTCCCTGAGGCATTCGGCTCGATCGCGATCTTGGCGAAATTTCCATCCTGCGTTTTTACAAGTAGAACTCGTGCGCCCCTGCTACCGTAAGCCGCGTCGTTTGGAATATCATAATTCGGTGTGGATGCAGTGTCAAGGGTTTTCTGAAAGTTTGTGGCACTAAAATCGCTGTCGAGGCCACCAGGGATGTAGCGTTGGGCACCGTCCATCAGAGAGGTTCGGTAGGTGGCACTGCTCGTTCCGTTGAGAAATTGGGCTCCCTCGAATGAAATCCCGGAGCTAACCGTGATCGTGGGGTCATTTTCGACGTCTTCAAGGTAAAAGTCCATGATACCAGCATTCGCGCTCGAAGCGCTGACCACATGGGCTTGACCATCGGAGCCGTTAAGTTGAAGGCCGCTCATTTGAGCAGACGTGAACTGATAAATCTGGAGATCGCCTGTTCGATCGGCCCCCATCCACTGAAGGCTGGGAGACTGGCCGCCGCTAGAAGCGACCGCGATGGTGTAAAGGGTTCCAGAATTGACCAACAAGCTAGCCTCCGTTTGCGTGGCGGTCGTCGGAACCGTGTCCGTCGTTCCTGTGGTCGTGTTGGTCAGGACAATCTTCTCGCTTGCGGTATCATTAGCCCCGCGCGTCCATCGGATGCCGATGTGGGTGGCATCCTGGGAGAGTGCCATGAGGTTCGACGGTGCGCCGACGGTCGTTCCGGGCGAAGTGGAATTCGTGCAGCTCGAAAAAAGAAATCCGCCGACCGCGGCAAGCGCGAGGCCGGAAAAAACGGTACGTTTGATCATAATCATAATTGAGAAAAAGTGATACTCACGGCGCCAGCCTATGAAGCGATACCGCCGCGTGAACTATAATAAAATTTGTGCCGCGAATAAGTAGGAGTCGCCGCTTAAGTCGCTTTCGTGCTTCCGGTCCGTGAAGCAACGACGTGCAAATATACGAATTTTCTTTTGCCAGAACCTAAACGGCCTGACAAAAAGGAGGGACGAACGGCGCTCAATAATTCCGCTGGTACGTACCGGCTGGCGAGAATTTCGCATAGCGGGCACACGGAACCGCGTCGCTGTCTCCCTCCAAAATTGGGTGATGGGCGGAAAAGCCTATTCTACATTTTCGCTTTCGCGGCGCTGCTTGCCGTCCCGGTGCCGGGTCCGAGCGATTTAATCATATTATTGCGCTCCGCTTCTTTCTTGAATGCACCCATGTACTCGATGAGGGATGAAATCTCTTCATCGCCGAGCGGCCCTTTATTTCGCTTTGCGAAAGCCGGCATGGCGGTTTTCGGCACACCGTCGGAAATAATTTTTTGCCACTCGCGCGGAGTGTGCTTCATCATGGATTCGCTGGCAAGTTCCGGTCCCGGCTTGCCATCGGCCTTGGTTCCGTGGCAAACCGCGCAATCGGCCTCGTACAATCGTGCGCCCAGCTCGCCCTGGCCTTTAGTGACATGGCAGGATGCGCAGTCGCCCTGGAAAATGCCGTCTAAGTGCATCATCGTCTTATGCGCCAGGAGCGATTTGACGACGCGCCCCTGAATTCGAACCATCGCGTCAGGGTTCGTGGCCGAGTTGGAGATGATGGTGACGCTCTTGATGATCGGCCCTTCGGGCTTGTTATTGGCGTCGAACGTGACTTTCAGGCGGCTCGATCCGCCGGGTGGAATCCGGTTATCCTTTGCGTCGAGCACCGCAGCGGTACAGCCGCAGGAGGGCCGAGTGCTGGAAATCACGAGCGTATCCGTGCCGGTGTTTTGAATGAGGAAGTCGTGGATAGCTTTGGTGCCCTGCTCGATGTTGTGGAAGTCGTAGCTATCCTCGTCGATCTTAATTTGCGCGCCCTTCTTCGTGGTATCCACCGGATTCGGGCTTGCCGCGTGCAAACCACCGCTATGGGGTGCGGGGAGCAAGCCGTACACGACGAAGGCTGCGAAGAGGAGTGCCGGTAATGCGTATAGTATGCGAGATTTCATAAGCGATTGTTGAGAATGAAACGAACGTCAAAATGTGCGACGTGAAGAATGTGAACGAAGCGGTAATAATTCCGAGTGCCCGTAAACTACCGAATTTTTGGCGGATGCGTTCCACTGAAATTACCTCCGGGAATCGAGGCAAGGTGCGCGCAATACCCCGAAGAGAAATCATTATTCTTTAACGATCTTTCGCACCACCAGCCCACCAGCAGTCTCGATTCGCGCAAAGTACGTTCCCGGAGGAAGCTTTGTGAGGTCGAGAGTGGCCGCTCGCGACTCGGATTGAGTTGTGCCACCGGTATAAACAATCTCCCCAAGCACATTCGTAAGTGTAATATCACCGGTTGCACCGCGAATTGAAACGAATGCATCCGCAGGATTCGGAGCAAGGGATACCATGTGCGCGCTGGCTTCCGCAACGGATGCGGTACTCGGGTTTCCGTGCAACGAGTCCGTTCGGACGGCAATGGTGTTGTCGCCGTTTCGAACCTGGGGGCTATGCCAGTAGGCTTTTGCGCCATCTTGATCGAAGGCGGTCGGGTGGTACAGGAACCAGACCGAGTCCAGTCCATCCGGTTCCAGGATCCCCCCCTTTTTCGGAACTGTCACGGCAACGCCCTGATAGGAGGCAAGGCTAAAATGGGCCGGATCTGAAAGCGAATCGAAATCCACCTCGATTGCCTCCGAGATCGACGTATTGTGAATCACGACAGGCAATTGAATCCATCCGGTATCCATCCCGAAGGGAACATTCTTCCAGGTTTGGTTATCGACGGTGAAATCGGGCGCTGCCGGTTTCGGCGTGGTATAGAACGGCATGTCGAGCCGCCAAAACGCACCCGTTGGGAAACCTCCTGCGAACGCAGTACCGGAATCGACTGCGGCCAGTTGAATGCCTTTGCTCGTCCAGCCGGGAATTGGGAGCCAGTTTGAGCCGGCGTCGGTCGTATAGCGGCCCGGACCAATCCATCGCATTGAATCCACGGCGAGCGAGATGGACGACCCGGAAATTGCTCGCCAGGTAGCGCCGGCATCTGTCGTATAGTTGCTTCCGTTGAACCAACGGCGCGAGTCGATCACATAAGTTGGTACGATGGAATCGGGCCGCCAGGAACGTCCGGCATCGGTCGTTCTGAAAATCAGCCCGTCCAACGCTTTGACGAAGCCTGTCAGGCTATCGACCGGCATGAAGGTGTACGTGAGCAGGGCCGAATCCGGACTATAGGGGATGTAGTGCGATTCATCCACCCACGTATTCCCCGTATCCCTCGATACGTAAAGTTCTATGTCGTTGGACGCCCACAAGGTGCCATCGGGGGTACGATGGACATAACCAGAAATGCTACCGGAATAATTAAACTTAAAGGTTTGGAACGTTTGGCCAAAGTCTCCCGTCCAGATTACCTTATCCGATTGCGCGATAAACAATCGACGCCCGAGCGAGACGCCCCACGGGGTGGAAACCGTCGTCGGGTAGGGAAATAAGGCCGTCCAGGCGGCTCCCCGATCGGTGGAAATGCAGACGTAGTTCGTTCCATGCGCGTAGGCAAGATCGTAATACGAAGAGGCATCGAAATTCGCGGGAATTATATAAGTCGATGCGCCAGCGTACACGGTTGTATCCAGGCAGTCCCAGGAGTACCCGCCATCATCGGTCTGGGCGGTGCCAAGCGAAACGCCGTGCTCGGAATCACCGAAGATAAGGTAGGTTGGTCCATTGGGGCAGGAATACGAAAGCTGCTGCCACGTTGAGCCCTGATCGGTCGAACGATCGAACGAATTGAGCGAATTGGAAATATTGGGCAGCGAAGCACGCGTCGTTCTCGCATACCAGAGGCTGTCTCGAACAACCTGCAGGTCGTAAAAGACATTGAGCTTCTTCCAGGTCCGCCCGGTATCGACGCTGACGAAGTTCGCCACCGGATTTCCCGCCGGAGGCGCCACAAAGATTATATTCGGCGCGGGGTAACTCACCAAGCCACTGCCATTTCCCGGCAATGTCAAAGTGTCCCAGCTCAAGCCGCCATCGTTGGTTCGGGCGAGCAACTCTCCGCCGAGGGAGCGCACGCCATGATCCGCGTCGTAAAACGCGAGTTTGCCGGCGCTCGCAGTGAAAGGGAGCGTATCCCAGGCACGATTACCCGAAGAACGGGTAAGAATCACCTCGGTCGGGGTCGAAAACCAAAATAGATCGCCCTCGTTGGAAACACCGTCAGCACTAACAGCGCCTTTCGCGGGGTGCTGTGGGACACCGGGATAAGTCCAGGATTCTCCGTAGTCGGCGCTGAATTCCGGAGCGTCAGCGGAATCGAGCTGCCAAATGGGTCCATACGAACTCTGTCCTGACGGTCGTGAAGCTGGAACGCAAATTAGGCTTGCATTTGCGACGGCGGAATCGCGCCGCGAGAACGTGATGCCGCGATCCGTCGAGATCCAGATCCCGGCGTTTGCACCGATATTCGTGAGAATGAGACTGTCCTCGCCACGAGCGACGATTTCGCCTAAGTTCCATGTATGCCAGGCGGGAATTTGTTGAAGCAATACCGGAATCGTATCGGGCTGAGCGAGCGCGGGCGGTGCGGAAAAAAGGAAAAAAAGCGAAACGATACCCAGCGCTGCGAAGCAGAGCGCGCGGGACGCAGCGGTTTGTTTTGGAACGGATGTACTCATGGTATGCGAGGGGAATAATTTCCCTGTAACATTCGATCACGAAAATGATTGCTCGATCGAGCGATTGGCCAATTGGCCGGCGGGATGTTTTTGCGGTTACAGTATCGCCACATATTGGCGGAGCGCTTTTACTCGGCATTGTCATCCGACTTCTCGGGTATAGCACCAAGTTCCCCCTGCGCGGCGCGGGTGCCGAATGCGGTCGGCAGACCCTTTAATATCCATTCGAAGCCCACCCCGATGATCGCGCCAAAAAATTGCGCTCCGATGTAAATGCAGGTCGTGCCGTAGTCGCCGCGGAGAATATCGGGAGCTAAGGTGCGAAACGGATTCATCGAAGCGCCCGTCGCCGGCGCGGACCACAGGCCCGCGAGCGCAATATATCCGCCGACCGCGATCGCGCCATTCGTTCCGATGTTGCGAGCGCCGGATGCCGTGCCAAGAATGACGCTCACCAAGCCCGTCGTGAGCATCGATTCCAGAAAAAATGTACTCATGCCACTCATTCGGGCGTCGGGAACGGTTGCGCCGTGATACGCCGCCACGCCAAAAACGAAATATAGAAAATAAACGGCGATCATCGCGCCGATGAACTGCGAAATAATATATCCGGGAACCCGGCGCCAGGGAAAATTCCGGCGCAGCGCGAAGGCGAACGTGACCGCCGGGTTCAGGTGCGCGCCGCCGACCGCGCCCAGGAAGTAAATCGTTGCCATCACCATAAGGCCCGGAGCGGTCACCGCGGCAGTGAGCGAGACGGCGCCGTGGCTCCAATAGGCCACCGTCGCTCCGCCGGCCGCCGCGACCACGAGCAGGAACGTTCCCAATACTTCGGAGAACATGCGGCGCCCTTCGAGCGCGCTATTCAGAAAATCTTCGAGGGTCGAAGCGTCTTCCTGGCGGCGGGATTTCATAGCACTATCATTCGCATGATCTTATCTCCGCGGTCTTTGGCAAATGCGCGGCACGCCAGAAAGTCCTCGTGTTCGAGGTCCGGGAAGTCATCTAAAATTTCCGCTTTCGTCATTCCCGAGGCAAGATAATCCAGCACATCATAAACCGTAATCCGCAATCCTCGAATAGATGGTTTGCCTCTGCGCTTGCCGGGTTCGATGGTAATTCGGTCTCGGTAATCCATGTCGTTTCGAACATCCGGTCGGGACAAAGAATTTGCGGACAGTCGAACCTCACGTTACGAATATCGCGCCGAGGCGTAATGAGAAAAATGCAATGGCAGGACTTGTGTGCGCCGCAAGGGGACTTGCGCGTAGGTTTTTCCACTATCGTCGATAAATTCGACTTCATACGCGTCAGTATCCAGCAGCTCGACGACCGTGCCCACCTGCCCCTCGATCAAACCGAACTTCGGCAGCGCCTCGGTGAGCGCTACAACATCCAGAAGCGATATGGAAGATGTGTCATGCATGACTTACAGAATATAACAACCAACGAAGCGAGGGAAAGTTTCATGATGCAAAACGATCCAGGAAGTCCGAATGGGGACTTCCCGGTCGAGTCCTACAAGTGTCATATCGAATTCATAGCGAGCTCCAAATTCATCGCTTCCAGTAAAATGTGCTTCAGTTTTGCGAGCGGCCATTAATATTTGTTCCCGAAGCCATTCCGCATCGTCCGATCCAATTCCGAGCGCGGCCCGAAACACGCGTGCTTTATGGCGTCCTCGAGGATGCAGAGGGTCGAGCAAATAACTTTTTAGCTTTCTAATATCCAGGAATGAGTTCTCTGCATTTGGGAGCATGATTTATTCCTCTTCCCCCGCCCGCAATCGTTCCAGCACCGAAAAATCTTCGAGCGTAGTGGTATCGCCACGGACGGCGCCGGTGGAAGCAAGTTCCCGGAGCAGGCGGCGCATGATCTTGCCGCTGCGCGTTTTGGGGAGCGCATCGGTGAAGCGGATGTCGTCCGGCTTCGCGATGGGGCCAATGGCTTCGGAGACAAATTGCCGAAGCTTGTCTTTCAGGGTTTCATCCGGCTGCCAACCTTGCTTGAGTGTGACGAACGCGACGAGCGCGGAACCTTTGATCTCATCCGGCCGTCCCACCACGGCCGCTTCCGCGACGGCTTGGTTCCCAACAAGCGCGCTTTCGACTTCCATCGTTCCCAACCTGTGGCCGCTCACGTTGAGCACGTCATCGACGCGGCCCATGATCCAGAAATAACCATTCTTGTCGCGCCGCGCGCCATCGCCGGTGAAGTAAATGCCCGGGTATTCGCCAAAATATTGCTTTTGGAATCGTTCCGGGTCTTTATAAATCCCCCGCAGCATGGAAGGCCACGGCTTTTTGATAACCAGATAGCCGCCTTCGTTTGGCTTGCACGGCGTGCCATCTTTTCGAACCACTTCCGGTTCGACGCCGAAAAATGGCAGCGTGGCCGAGCCGGGCGTCGTCGGAGTTGCGCCGGGAATCGGCGAAATCATGATCGCGCCCGTCTCCGTTTGCCACCAGGTATCGACGATCGGGCATTTCCCCTTCCCAATGATTTTGTGATACCACATCCATGCTTCCGGGTTGATCGGCTCGCCGACGGTTCCCAACAGCCGAAGGGAACTCATGTCGTGCTTCTCCGGATATTCGTTCCCCGACCGTATGAAGGCGCGGATCGCCGTTGGCGCGGTATAGAAGATGGAGACGCAGTGCCTTTCAATAATATCCCAAAATCGGTCCGGCGCGGGATAGGTCGGCGCGCCTTCGTACATCACGACGGTTGCGCCATTCGAAAGCGGGCCATAGATAATGTAGCTGTGACCGGTCACCCAACCGACATCCGCGGAACACCAGAAAATATCTTCGTCGCGTATATCGAAAATATATTTCATCGTCAGGTGCGTGCCGAGCATATATCCGGCGGTCGTATGAACGATGCCTTTCGGCTTGCCCGTCGTGCCGGAAGTGTAGAGAATATAAAGCGGATGCTCGCTATCCAACTGTGCGGCGGGGCAGTTTGTGCTCGCTTCGGCCATTCCTTCGTGCCACCAAATATCGCGGCCGGGGAACATATCGACTTGGTTACCCGTGCGCCGAAGCACGAGAACTTTTTCTACGCTGGGACATCCCCCATAGGGCTGCTCCTGCCCATCGATTCGCATGGCTTCCGCGCGCAATGCCTGATCGACATTTTTCTTCAGTTCCACAACCTGACCACGACGGAATGCGCCATCGGCCGTGATGATAACTTTCGCCTCGCAATCGTTCACGCGGTCGCGGATGGCTTCCGATGAAAATCCGCCGAAGATGACGGTATGCGTTGCGCCGATGCGCGCGCAGGCAAGCACGGCAATGGCAAGCTCCGGCGTCATGCCCATATAGATCGCCACGCGATCGCCTGCCTTCACTCCAAAGGATTTCAGCACATTCGCGCACTTCGAGACTTCGCGATGAAGCTGCTGATAGGTGAGCGTGCGCTGCGAAAAATCTTCGCCTTCCCAAATAATTGCAGCTTTATTTTTTCGCGGGCCCTCCAAATGACGGTCGAGGCAATTATAGCAGGCATTGATCTTCCCGCCCAAGAACCATTTGGCATTCGGCGCTTTCCACTGAAGAACTTTTTTCCACGGCTTGAACCAATGAAGTTCCTCCGCCTGCTTCGCAAAGAATTTCTCGGGATCTTTTATGGAGGCGCGGTACATGCGCTCATACGCCGCCATCGTGCCGATGCGCGCTTTAGACGCGAACGCTTTGGACGGCTTGAACAGCCGCTTCTCCGCAAGGATGGATTCGATGGAATCCGATGGCTTGGACGGTTTTTTCGTATCTCGCTGCTTTGACATGCAGCAAAATTACGAAAAAAAACCGTGCGGCTGCGGGAGCTAGCTCCCGCAGCCACACGGCGAAAATATTCGGCGTTTATTAAACTAACTTCGCGCTCACATTGATCTTGACGCCCGTAAGTGCGCGCGAGACGGGACAGGCGCCGTTTGTGGCTTGTGCGATCTCCTGGAATTTCGCATCGTCGATCCCGGGCACGCTGGCCTGGACATCGAGATCCATCGTCTCGACCGTCCATTTTCCGGAGGCGTTATCGAAATGCGTTTTGGCCGAAGTTTTGATTTGCTGCGGAGGAAAGCCAGCCTTTTCGAGATCGGCGGAAAGTGCCATCGAGTAGCAACCGGCGAGCGCGGAGGCAAGCATCTCTTCCGGGCTGGAACCAGCGCCGCCTTCCATGCGGGAATTAAAGGTGAATGGGAAAATTTGGTTGGAAAGGTGCATTTCGCCCTTGCCGCTTTTGAGTACGCCGTTCCATTCGGCGGTTGCTGTGGAGTTTCGCATGAGTATGTTGTAAGAAAAAAGTTAAATGATATAATGATGTCAAACCTTCGAGGAGGGGCTTCGCATTCCCGATGATTATAGCATCTTAAACCACTCGCTATCCGCGCCTCATAGCTTCCTCGAATTCGTTCCTGGAAATTCCCAGATTCGCAAGGGATTGCCGGAGAATGCGTTCCGGCACGGGGCTGATGTGCGATTGAAGGACAATTGATCTTTGCATTCCGTTTCGTGCCCAAATTTCGTGGCCGCCATCCGTGCGGATGCACTCGCAGCCCGTGCTTCGCAGAAACTTCCTGAAATCAGAGAGAGAAATATTTGAAAGCCGAAGGGCCATCAGCTATAGGCCGGGATTGGCTCGAGGATAGTGCGCACTGGCTTTGTGTCGAAGAGGTTCCGGAGCGTTTCATCTCTTTCTATAAGCGTTCCAAAGGGAGGTGGGGTGTGGCTGGCTACGTGCCAGCCTAAGCGAGCCAGTTCTGTTCTAAGCGTGCCCTCTTCCGATGCATATCGGAAAAATTCGTTTACCATTATCTCTGAAGGACTGCTTCGCCTCTTCCGACGTGTGACCATATCCGGTTATTTCAAGCGCCGCGCAGTGGGCGTACCAAATTCCATCCTCCTGAAACAGGACGACGGGCATCGTGCCCTCATAACCGTTCGAGCTCTTCATAGAGTCAGAATACAGCGGTTAGCAAGAATTAGTTGCCTTGCGCTATTATCGACAGGACTTCTTCGGAAGCTCACCGTTACACTCTCCGTCTTCCGGCCCGTCCTTTAACCGTTTGCGGTTTCGTTTTTCTCTTTTTCCGCGCCGGACGCGCCACCTCTTTTCGTTCCTCGAATGGTTTAGCTTTTAGCTGGGCCGCCGGCGTCGCGAGGTCGAAAACGATGGGGATGGCCTGATCCACCGATTTTACCGAGATGATATTCAGCCCTTCCACGATGGCGGCAGGTATTTCGGAAAGCGAGAGGCGGTTATCTTCGGGAATGATGACCGCTTTAATTCCTGCTCGCTTGGCCGCAAGCAATTTTTCCTGCAATCCGCCGATGGGGAGCACGTTGCCGCGTAGCGTGATCTCTCCGGTCATCGCCAAATCGCCACGAACGGGTTTACCGGTTGCGGCGGAGATGATTGCCATCATCAGGGTTATGCCGGCACTCGGGCCATCTTTCGGGATGGCGCCTTCTGGCAAGTGAACGTGTATTTCCTTATGCCTCGTGAAATCGCGCGGAACCTTTAGCTCCCGGTAGCGCGCGCGAATGAAGGTGAGCGCCGCCTGCGCCGATTCTTTCATCACATCGCCGAGTTGCCCGGTTAGCGTGAGCCGTTCGGAACCATCGACGAGGACAGTTTCGACCGGCAAAACATCGCCGCCGGTGCTGGTCCATGCGAGGCCCATCACGGCGCCGATCTTCGGTCCGAGCTCGCTCTTCGAAATCATGTGTTTGGGAACCCCGAGATAGTCATCGAGCGATTTTGCCGTGATCGCCGCGTGGAACCCTTCGGGAACATGCAGCGGCTCGCGCGGTTTTTCCTGATTTTCGATTTCTTTTGTGGATGATCGGTCATCCATTTGTTCGGCTTCGCCATTTTCTTCGAGTCTCAGGATATCGTGCTCTCCAACTTCGACGGACACCGGCTCTGCAGTGGCTTGCCCATTGGCGGAAATTTCAGCAATGGCCGGAGCTGATTGATAGGCTTTCGTAACTATTTCCCGCGCCACCTTACGGCATACGCGGGCAATTTGCCGCACCAAGCTCCGCACTCCGGCTTCTTCGGTGTATTGCCGAATGATGCGCAGAATCGCGGCATCTTCGAACGTTACACTTTCGGCTGGTAATCCGTGGGCGCGAAGTTGGTTGGGAATGACATGCCGTTTCGCGATCTCCAATTTCTCGTGTTCGAGATATCCGGGCAGTTCGATGATTTCCATCCGATCCGCGAGCGGGAGCGGGATATTATATCGAACGTTTGCCGTTGTAACGAAAAATACGTTGCTCAGATCGTAATCGACTTCGAGATAATGATCGGTGAATGTGTGATTCTGCTCCGGGTCAAGCACTTCAAGGAGTGCCGAGCTCGGATCGCCGCGAAAATCCATCGACATCTTATCGACTTCATCCAGCAGCATGAGCGGATTTACGACACCCACGCGCTTCATCGACTGAACGATCTTTCCGGGGAGGGAACCAATATAGGTTCTCCGGTGCCCGCGAATTTCCGCTTCATCGCGCACGCCGCCTAAGGAAATGCGGACGAACTCGCGGCCCAAGGCGCTCGCAATCGAGCGGGCGAGGGAGGTTTTCCCTACGCCCGGCGGACCGACCAGGCAAAGAATTTGCCCGCGCATTTTTTCGACCAAATTCAGCACGGCGATATGCTCCAAAATTCGTTCCTTCGGCTTTTCGAGGCCGTAATGATCGCGCTCGAGTACCTCCCGCACATGCTCGATGTTCAGATGATCGAGCGTCCGCTTTTTCCAGGGAACTTGTGCCAGCCATTCGAGATACGTTCGAATAACGGAACCTTCCGGCGACATGGGCGGCTGCTTCTTCAGGCGTTCTAATTCTTCATCGGCGCGGGCGCGGGCTTGCTCGGGAAGGCCGGCGGCGTTCAATTGCTCGACTAATTTCCCAAACTCCGGATGCTGCTCGTCGATCGCTTCGCCAAGCTCTTCCTGCAATACGCGAATTTGCTCCGCTAAGAAATACTTGCGCTGAGATTTCTGGATCGTCGATTGCACTTTCTCGTCGATCTCCTGCTCGATTTTCAGAATATCGAGTTCCGTCGCGAGCAAAGCGGTGAGATGCAAATACTGATCGCGCAGATCGGTGATTTCGAGGATGTGCTGCTTGCTCTCCAAATCTTTCGTAAGGTGTGCGGCAATGTAAAAGAGGCGCCGGCGAGGATCGGCAATATTCTCGAACGCCATGAGCACCTCCTGCGGAACCACGCGTGATTCCCGCACGTAGCGTTTGAAAAGTTCTCCGGCGTGCCGCGTCAGAGCTTCCATTTCCGCGGGCGCAACTTCGTTTGGACGAAGCACAGAAACTCGCGCTTCGAGGTGGGTATCGACGAACGTGTATTCCGTCGCCATCGCTTGTTCGAGACCATCGACGAGCACTTTCATCAGCCCGTTCGGAAGCCGGATGATGCGCACGACTTTCGCGAGCGTGCCGAATTGATAGAGTTCATCCGTTTTCGGTTCTTCCTGGGTGGCATCGCGCTGAGCGACCAGGAACAGGTATCGTTCCCGCCCGATCGCCGCGGTCACCGAGCCAAGTGAAGATTCCCGCCCGACAAGCACAGGAAAAATCATATACGGATAGATGACGACATCGCGCAATGCGAGCACCGGAACCCACTCCGGCACTTCGCGCACCGGCTCGGTGGAAGGCGAAAGGGTGGGCCGCTCTTCTTTTGGCGGAATTGCGGGCGCGCGCCGCTGGCGCGTAAGTTCCTTCTTTGCCGGAGGCTCGTTCGTTGGTTTGGATTTGGCCATGTGCGGCGCTTAACACCGAATCCGGATAAAGTGCGCCGGGATTAAGAGGCGTAGCTACAGTAATGTGGCTTGCAGTTATTGACGCGTCAAGTTTAGCGGTTGGAAGTATATTAGATGGGCTCGCTGATTTGCCTCACGGGCACTTTTGCGCCGCGCCTCCGTTTGAAGGCGCGTAATGACTTTGCTCCCAAGACGGCTTTTCGCGATTACTCTCGTCGCCGCTCTCATCGTGATCGGCGAGCGAAGTGCGTGCGCGCAGTGGATGCAGACGAGCGGACCTAATGGCGGCGCTGTTTCAGCGTTGGTCCAAAGTGGCACCGATCTCTTTGCTGCGACCCAAATCGGTGTATTCCGCTCTGCCGATAGCGGTGCCTCCTGGTTTGTAGCGAGTACTGGTCTGCAAACGGATGAATACGGGCAGTACTATCCCGTAGGTGCTTTGGTTCGCAGTGGTTCTGCACTCCTCACGGGGACGAGCTTTCCGGGAGGGGCGTTTCGCTCGACGGATAAAGGCGAAAGCTGGCAGCCGGCCGGACTTGCGGATACAAGCGTCGGTTCCTTCGCCGTACTCGGCTCGAATCTCTTCGTATCCACCGATTTTGGTGTTTTGCGCTCGACCGACAATGGTTCCAATTGGGTACCCGCGAGCAATGGATTGGACGATCCGTTGGGAACCGTGTGGGTCGCAGGCTCGACCCTTTTGTTCGCTCCCTATGAAGGCGATATTTACACGTCGCAAGATACCGGGCAAACATGGACGCAAGCTTACGCCGCAAACGAAATAGCGGTCACCGGATTTGCAAGCATTGGAACCAATGTATTCGGAAGCACAAGGGAAGGGATTCTGCTCTCGACGAACGGCGGCCTGAGTTGGGCACTCGCCGCGGATTCCGGATCACTTCGCGGAATTTCCTGCCTCATCGCCAGCGACACGACTCTGATTGCTGGAACTCTATCCGGCGTCGTGCTCTCGAACAATTATAGCGCAACCTGGAGCCCGACCGCCGGCCACGGCCTGTTCAATACGGACATTCTGTCGCTAATCGTGAGCGGAGCAGGCCTGTATGCAGGCACGAATGGCGGGGGTGTGTATCGGTCTGCCGATGTGGGAACTAACTGGGTCTGGAAGAGCCTCGGGTTACCCTATTTGTATTCGAGGAATGTCGCTGCGAGCGGGGAGCATCTCTTTAGTATGACGGAACAGGGCGTCTTTCGTTCGGACGACAAGGGTGCAAGCTGGATTCCGGCGAACGTGGGTGTCAGCCAGTCGAATTTTCAGCAATTCGCGGTGATGGACACAAATATTTATGCGGCTGGTGGAGGGATTTATATTACCTCTGACAATACACAGGGATGGCGAATGGCGTCCGACAACGGGTTGCTTGACAGCGCGTTCCTGCTCATCACGAGCGGAACTAATCTTGTCGCGGCAACGGTAGATTCGGGTATTTTTCTTTCGACAGACTTCGGAGGAAGCTGGCGTAGCGGAGGATTGCGGGATTCCTCGATCGTTAGCCTTGCTTCGCTTGGCACGGATCTCTTTGCCGTGACCTCCTTTGCCTATCCTGATTCGATCACGAACTCGCCGATCTACAAATACCGGATTCACCGTTCGACCGACAGTGGTGCGCACTGGACAAATATTTCGGGTGGCCTGCCGGATTCACTCAACGAGGTGTTGGCCACTAACGGATCCAATCTTTTCATGGCCGCGAGCGGTGCCGGCGTTTTTCTGTCCACCGATCGCGGAACGAGTTGGACTGCTGTGGACAACGGGCTGCCATCGGATGTGTATATTAGTTCCCTCGCCTCCAGCGGCGAAAACCTGTTTGCGGGCTTTCAGGGAGGAGTCTATCTCTCGGTCGATAACGGCTCGAACTGGTCCGATGTGAGCAGTGGGATCGAGAACGCCAATGTGACCGGATTAGCGGCCAGCGACTCCGATCTTTTCGCGGCCACGGATTCCGGGGTTTGGCGCCGGCCGCTTTCCGAAATGATTCCTCAATCCTCGGTTGCCGAAGCCCCTGCGGCTTCGATGCCGTCGGTTCTGACCTACCCGAATCCGTCCTCCCAATCCACCACCATCTCGGTCAATTCCGAAACGGCTGGTTATGTCAATGTCATCATCGTGAATGCGTTGGGAACGGAAGTCGCGCGCCTCTTCTCGGGCGAACTTGCGCCCGGCGAGCACCAATTTAGTTGGAGCGATCCCGCCGTGACCAATGGGGTGTACGAGTGCCTCGTTCGGATGAATGGGCGAGTGCAGCGCGCGGGAATTATTGTTTCTCGCTAAACAAATTGTATTGGACTGCCCGCGCGCGTCCCTCACCTTTCTTGGAACCGGATAGCGTGTATTGATTTTAGCTCCTGCGGAATGGCGGATTTCAAAGCGGAGCAATCCATTGCAATTGTTGGCGGCGGCGCGGGTGGTATCTTCGCGGCGCTAGCGGTGCAGCGTGCGGCGAGGCGTGCCGGCAGATCGGTTCAGGCTCATCTTTGCGAACGGAATCCCAGGCTTGGAATTAAAATTCTCATTTCGGGCGGTGGCAAGTGCAATATCACTCATGCAGGACCAGTCGAAACCATCCTGCGCGAAGGGTTCCCGCGCGTAAAAGAACAGCGGTTCCTGCGGCATGCCCTGTATCGCTATACGAATGAGGACGTGCTTGCATTACTCGATCGGCACCAGGTGGGCTGCCATGCGCGAGAGAATGGGCGCATCTTTCCCGATTCGGGCCGCGCGGACGATGTGCTGGCTGCATTCGAGCAAGAACTGGATGCCGAAGGCGTAATGGTTCACACAAAATCGCGCATCGAATCGGTGGAACCCGAAGGGAACGAATGGAAGATTTCGTTTAATGGCCAAGTCTTTATCGCCGACGCGCTCATCCTTGCAACCGGAGGAACGAGTTATTCGAAAACCGGCACGACGGGGGATGGGATCAACTATGCGGAAAAACTCGGGCATTCGATCATTCCCGTGAGAGCGGCGCTTGCGCCCCTTTATTTGAAGCTGCCACCGAGTCAGGATATCATTGGAATATCGTTCCGGAACGCGGAACTGTATTTGACACGAACCCAGCCTCAATCCTCCGAAGAAAAAATGTTAGCGAGAGCCCGAGGAGATATTCTTCTCACGCATCGGGGTCTTTCCGGACCCGCAGTATTAGCGATTAGCAATGCGGCGGCGATATTATCGGAAGGCGGTTCGATCTCCATCCAAGCCAATCTTCTCGGAAAAGAAGAACGCGCGGTACGCGAACTGCTGATCGAGGAGCAACAATCTCGCACGCAGCAGCAGGTTAGCCGATGGCTCGAGGAAATACTTCCCAATTCCTTTGTGCCGCATATTCTTGCGCAAGCAGATATTCCGAGCGAGCGCCGATGGAATGCGCTGACTCGCGAAGAGCGCGTGCGCCTCGGAGCGGCGCTCACGCGTTACCCATTTGGCGCGATTTCCGAAATTCCATTGGAACGCGGCGAAGTAACTTCGGGCGGAGTGGCCTTAGATGAAGTCGATCCCAAAACTATGATGTCGAGGATTCGTCCGGGACTTTTTTTCGCCGGCGAAATGCTGGACGTTGCGGGGGAAATCGGCGGCTACAATCTCCAGGCCGCCTATTCCACCGGATGGGTAGCAGGTGAAGAAGCCGTGAAGTATCTTCACAGGGAGTGAGCATCGCGTGTTGGCGCGCCGTTTTGCCCCCTCCCGCGCGGGCAGGTTTGCGCCGCGCTGCCGTTTGAATCATGCGTAATGACCATGCTCCCGAAACGGCTTCTCGCAATTACACTCGTCGCCGCGCTCGCGGCGATGGGCGGGCGCAGTGGGTATAATACAAACGGGCGGCTTTCGGAGCGAACGTAAATGGACAAAAAGCGATTTTATATCTATGCCGGTTAAAGCACATACACAAAAAGTGAACCGAACCCTCACCCAGGCGGAACGAATGAAGCGCATGAGGGCACTCGTCGGCAAATTTGCGTGGGTTCCGACCAGTGTCGATGCCTTCGTGGAGCGAAAGCGCGGAGAAATTGACATCGAGGAGCAAAAACGGCTTCGTCGTCACGCCGCACGATGAAATGTGTCCTCGATGCCTGTGCCGCCATCGCACTGCTGCGAGGGGAAAAAGGCAACGCCGAAATTCTCGATTTACTGGAACACCCTCGGACTACTCCTTCCATTCATGCTTTGAATTTGTGCGAAGTCTATTATGACTTCTTGCTTGCCGCCGATCCCGATACCGCAAATCAAGCAATCCGAACCATCCTTGCTATGGGAATTTATATCCATGAAGGGACACGTCCCACCATTTGGAAATTTGCGGGAATGCTCAAAGCGCACTATCGCCGGCTTTCCTTTGCCGATGCGATTGGGGTCGCATACGCGCGGAGCATCGGTGGAATTTTTGTCACCTCCGATCAAAGTGAACTCAAACCGCTCGCAAACGACAAGGTTTGCGAATTCTTCTTCTTTCGATAGATCACTCCGAATTCCCCTTCCCCCGCGGGCACTATTGCGCCGCGCCGCCGTTTGAATCATGCGTAATGACCATGCTCCCGAAACGGCTTCTCGCGATTACGCTCGGCGCCGCGCTCGCGGCGATGGGCGGGCGGGATGTGCGCGCGCAGTGGGTTCCCGTCGGGCCAGAAGGCGGTTCTATTTTGAAACTCACAGCGATGGGCCGGTACATCTTTGCCGGAACGAGCGGTGGAACATTATATCGGTCGTCGAATGACGGCGCAAGTTGGAGCCGCGTACTCGGAACGACCAATACCGATATCGACGGTATTGCCATAAGGGATTCGATTATTTTCGTCGCCAGCGACAGCGTTTATTTTTCAACCGATTCCGGGTTAACCTGGACGGGACTCACTAACCCTGACGCCCACTTCTATAAGCAAGACCCCTTGGCAGTTCTTGGACGATATCTAATTCTTGGCTCAAACGGTGTCTTATACCGAACATCGGATCAGGGTGCCACCTGGGAAACGATCGGCCAAGCTGACGTACGGTGTCTGATGGTAAAGGGGAGCGATATTTATGTTGGCAGTGGGATTTCCGCCGGTCTTTCCCGCTCGACCGATAGCGGCAAGACCTGGACGGATATTGGCATTGTCGATTCCATCAATGACCGCGTCCAATCACTTGCCTTCGAGGGTAATAACATTTTTGCGGGAAGTTATTTTTTCGACAAAATTTATCGCTCGATCGATAATGGAATTACATGGGATACCTTGTCGGTCGGACTGCCACCAATCGGAAACGAAGGGCCAAACAAAGTAATTACCTCACTTTTTCAAGATAGTACCATACTCTTTGCCGGCACCGTGTTCGGTCTATTCCGCTCTTTGGACTCAGGCACAAGCTGGACCAAAGTTTCTTCCATGAAGGTTCAATCGTTTCTTAGATCAGGCAACTACATCCTTGCGGGAACCGCACTGGATGGAATTGTGCGAACAACCGATTATGGTTTGCATTGGACAAGCAGCAACACCGGGATCGATAACCTCCCGGTCACAGCTTTTGCTTCGATCGGTTCCCACCTATTCGTGGGAGTTGATGAACAAGGCGTTTACCGGTCGGATGACAGCGGGAAGACATTCACTCCCGCCAACAATGGAATCGATTCGCTATCCGTCGCTACACTTGTTCCCATTGGGACGACTCTCTGTGCCTTTTCGGTAGAGCGGCCATGCTACGCTTCGACTGATCTGGGGATTACGTGGGCGAGCAGAGGAGATACAATCTCTGAAATAGCCACGGCAATCGGTTCGTGCCTGATCGCGATTGATAAGCTTGGTCAAATCGTGATTTCCACCGACACTGGCAACCATTGGGTCACGCGGGGAACCGGGAGTTCATCGTTCGAGGTGGTTTGCCTCATCTCGCATGGCACCGAGCTTTATGCGCCGTGGAGGGAATACGAAACCGGGGGTGACATTCTTCACTCCACCGACAGTGGTGCAACATGGTCGGGACTCGGCTTTGGTGGCAACAACTATAGCTTCGCCGTTGATAATGATTATCTGTTTGCCGGGACAGGCCCGGGATATCTTAGCTTCGGAGAAGGATTTTGGCGCAAGAAGATAAGCGACAGCCAATGGCTTCGCCCCTCGAACTTTCCGGATGCTTCAATCGGATCGTTTGCTGTTAGCTCAATCGTTTCAAGCCATCAGGACGTCTTTCTTTCGACAGATGAGGGAATCGATCAACTTGGACAAGAAGGCATCGGCGTGTTCCACTCGTCAGACTATGGTGACACCTGGTCAGCCATCAATGAAGGCTTAAAGGCTTTGATAGTTCCTCAACTCTTCATCTTCCCACCTTACATTTTTGCCGGCACCCTATCGGCGAGCGTCTGGCGCCGTCCCCTCTCCGATTTCGGCATTAGCGCGGTAAGCGAGCCGCAGCCGGTCGCGGTAACTATTCGTAATTATCCGAATCCCTTCTCGCAATCCACCACAATCTCGTTCAATTCCGAAACCGCCGGCTATGCCGATGTCACCATCGTAAACCCGCTGGGAACGGAAGTCGCGCGCCTCTTCTCCGGCGAGCTTGCGCCCGGCGCGCACCAATTTCAATGGCGCGATCCCGCCGCGCCCGATGGGATGTATGGGTGCGTCGTGCGAATGAATGGGCGGGTGGAGCAAGCGGGGATGGTGCGAATGCGGTGACTCTTTCGGAACCGTGTAGTTCGTCGGGTGTTTGCTCCCGACGAACTACACGGTGTCTCTTAATACTACCGTTTCACAATACCCGTGAGAGCTTCACGAGAGAGCATTGTAATTTTCATCAGTTGGTCCGGATTGTAGGAGCCGCTCCTCGGCGTCGGACCTTCAAACCAATCGGTGATCATGTTATCGCTTTCATGCTCTTTTTCTCGCACGGTCATGATGGGGCCGCCAGATTTTAGCTTGACGGTGTCCCCGGTTTTCCAAGTATTCATGTTGTTGTTATTGTTATGTTGTTGTTGTTGTTGTTGTTGTTGAGTGAAGGTTGGGTTACAACCCGATTTTTTAAACGCACTATTTGGAATTTCGTTCCATTGATCTAAAGCGAGGATGTACGAATGCGTCGTGCGGATGAATGGGCGGGCAGGCAGTCGGTATGGTGCGCCTTCGATAGTCGCGTAGCGACGAAGTATTCGCAGCCCAGGGTGAAGCGGAGCGGAACCCTGGGTAAGAATGGGAATTAAATGATCAAAGTCCTGAAAGGACGGAGTACTCCCGCCGAATAAACATCGCCCTTTCAGGGCTAATAATTCCCGATCTCATCGCGACCCAGGGTTCCGCTTCGCTCCACCCTGGGCTATGGGTACTGCGTGCCTTCGGCACTAATGCCACAGCTCTTCGAGATTTTTTTTTTCAGGGAACGATACTTTTTGGCCAGTACCTTGGCCTGACGGTCGAACGCCGACGTTGTAGTTACATTATAGCTCACGAAGTAATGCTCGCGCGGGTCGCAAGGATATTTCGCCGCGTTCGGCTGCGTTCACTTCTTCGATCGACTGCTTGATCTCTCGGACCAGCCGTTTCTTCTCCGGAGAAATTCGCTCGATTTTCACGCGCCGAACGTTCTTCATCAATTCGAGAAACGACGGGCCTAACTGGTCATCCACGGTAACTAAAAAATTCATAACCACTACAACGCACGGGGTGAAGGATAGTTCGGCGAGTATGAGGCACTCCGATTTACCCTCCCGCGCGGGCACGTTTGCGCCGCGCCGCCGTTTGAATCATGCGTAATGAACATGCTCCCGAAACGGCTTCTCGCAATTACGCTCGGCGCCGCGCTCGCGGCGATGGGCGGGCGGGATGTGCGTGCGCAGTGGGTGCAAACGAATGGGCCTTTGGGGGGGCGAGTAACTTGCCTTGCCCTTGCCGGCGATACGGTGTATGCCGGATCGAGTGGAGGGGTTTTTAGATCGCTGGACAGCGGGTTGCACTGGCAAAATCTTAACTCACCTCCAGCAGTAAATGCAATTCTTTTAAGCAATTCGAAAATTTTTACGTCTTGCGGTGAACACGTTTTTGTCACGTCAAATGACGGAGCCAAATGGGTTGAAGCCGATTCCGGATTGCCCTCAAATTTTGAAACTGTTTCATTGGTAGGTAACGGCTCGAATCTCTTTACATGTCCCGATGGAAATGTTTACCGCTCAACGAATGCTGGTGTAAGCTGGCTTTCTGATTCCAATACAAACGAAAACCTTTATTTTAGTTCTCTGTTTATGGCTGGCCAAAATCTTTTTGCTGGCGTCCCCGGTATGGGAACATTTCTTTCGACAAATTATGGAAAGAGTTGGTCTAAAATGAATGGTGAATTAGGTTCGGTAGAAATGAGCTCTCTTATCTCAAACGGTTCGAATTTTATTGCCTCCGCTGCTGGTTTTTTGCTGTTTTCAAATGATAGTGGATTGACATGGCCAGTAACTGACACGTTCCCCGATATTTCTGCCTTCACATTAAAAGGATCGAATATTTATGTCTCCACAGGCGAGGGAATTTATGTTTCCTCTGACGCAGGTTTGACGTGGAGACGGGAAACCCCAGGCGTAGCATTCAATATTCTTGCAATCTCCGGTAATCTTGTGCTTGGAGCCGGTGAGGGAATTTCCCGCTCTTCCGATTCGGGGAGCACATGGGTTTCCTCCGATTCCGGATTGATAGCTATAGCGAACCAAACCATTGCTTCCGATCAAAAGACGTTATTTGTAGGAACTCAAAATGGAATCTCTACTTCTACCGATGATGGGACATCATGGCTTTCAGAGGATTCCGGTTTAATTACGGGATACGAAAATGTTCGAAAATTTTTCGTGGATAGTGACAACGTGTATGCGTGTGGAGGGAGTGTCTTTTCTTCGAGAAATGGGGGTCTGAACTGGACTATTGATAGTGTGGGGCTACCACTTTGCGATGTTTTTGACTTAACGAGATCCGGGAACACTCTGTGGACTTGTACCGATCATTCAGGGATCGTATTTTATTCTACTGATAACGGTCAATCATGGATTTCAGACAGCGCCGGTCTTCCAGTTCCCACCGCCTATGGAGCCGCGATTACAGGCATCGGATCCAATGTGTTCGTGGGGTTAAAAGATGAGTTCGGACTGTTTTCTTCATCGAATTTTGGCCCCTGGCTCCAAATGAAGTTTAATCAAAAAGCTTTTCATGGAATAAATTGCTTCTTGACTGTTGGAACTAACTTGTTTGCTGGATTCGATGTGGATGAGGTTTTCATCTCGTCGGATAGTGGATTATCCTGGACCAACGTGAGCAACGGCTTGCCATCCGACGAATCTTCGTTCGGAGGTGGTGTTTCTTCGCTTCTAAGCGTTGATGGGGCTCTGTTCGCCGGTTCGGAATTCGGGGTATATATTTCTACCAACAATGGAAATAGCTGGAAAGCCGTATCTTCTGGACTAACTAATACGGCAATTCAAGGTTTGGCCTCTCAGGATGGATTTCTTTTCGCTGCAACTGCCGGTTCCGGCATCTGGCGCCGACCCCTCTCCGATTTCGGCATCAGCGCGGTAAGCGAGCCGCAGCCAACAGCGGTAACTATTCGCAATTATCCGAATCCGTTCTCCCAATCCACCACGATCTCCTTCTCCTCGCCAGCCAGCGGTTATGCCGATGTCACCATCGTAAATCCGCTGGGAACGGAAGTCGCTCGCCTCTTCTCCGGCGAGCTTGCGCCCGGCGCGCACCAATTCATCTGGAGCGATCCCGCCGTGCCGGATGGGATGTACGAGTGCGTCGTTCGGATGAATGGGCGGGTGGAGGAGGCGGGGATGGTGCGAATTAGGTAGCCGTCTCTTTTGGGGCAACCATTTTTGCCTTTTGACGTTACGTATTTCATGTCAAATTCCGAATCCACGGCGGAAGTATTTCTCACCGCGTTTCATGCGTTATCTTCGCACGAACGGGAACGAGTTATTCGGCGTCTCCAGTCGGAACTTCTCCATGATAGTGCCCGCTCCTCGGAAGCAAACAGCGAGACGAAATCCAAACGCTTCGATGCCCACTACCTTGATTCACTCATCGAAAAAGCTCGTTCTTCCTGGCAATCCATCGACGATCCCGACCGCTGGTTAAGAGGAATTCGGGGCTGTCCGGATGCCTAACGAACCGTTTCGGGCATTCGGTGACACGTCGTTCTTCATCCGTTTATTGAACGATCGCGACCCGTTACACTCCAACGCGAGGAAATATTTCGAGTTTTTGGTGAAGAATGAGCATGTCCTGATGCTTTCGTCCATCGCGATTGCGGAATACTGCGTCCGAGGCAAGATCGACGAGCTGCCGTTCTCGAATGTCGATATCGTCTCCTTCAATTCGTTCCATGCTGCCCGCGCCAGAGCGTTCGCAAGACACGCATTTGATTCGGGCGTCATCGTGAGCGAGCGCAGAATTATACCGAACGATTGCAATCTTTTTGCTCAGGCCGATATCGAACGCGCTTCGATCTTTTTGACGAGCGACGCGAGGTCTAAAAATTTATTCGATTTGCTTCAATCAAAATTCGGTCTGGCATTCCGGTTTGTGGACATTCGATCTCCGGTCGAGGCCGAATTGGGCGGATAGCATAAAACTGCCAGCTATGCCGCTGTCTCCATCGTGAATCCGTTCGGAACGGAAGGCGCGCGCCTCTTCTCCGGCGAGCTTGCGCCTGGCGAGCACCAATTTAGCTGGAGCGATCCCGCCGCGCCCGATGGAATGTATCCGCCGCGGCGGACGTTGTGCGGATGAATGGGCGGGTGGAGCAGGCGGGGATTGTGCGAATGCATTAGGCATTCCGATTTACCCTCCCCCGCGGGCACGTTTGCGCCACGCCGCCGTTTGAATCATGCGTAATGACCATGCTCCCGAAACGGCTTTTTGCGATTACGCTCGTCGCCGCGCTCGCGGGGATGGGCGGGCGGGATGCGCGCGGGCAGTGGGTGCTCTCGGTGAATACACTTACCTCGGTTGGAGAAGATGTTTATGCAGGAATAGATGCTGGTCCCCAGGCCTCTCGTGAGCCATCCTACGATGGGGTGTTGCGTTCAACAGACCATGGTGCGAGTTGGCAAGGTATCGGGCTTAAGCGCACTAGTGTATATGCGCTGGCATCATCGGGCGGTAATTTGATTGCGTCACCCGGAGGTTACACCCAGGATTTTGGCAAGACCTGGACGCCGACCAAAGGTTTGGAGGGTGCGATGGCTTTCTGCGTCAAAGACTCCATAGTGTTTGCTGCCGAGGACGGTGTATTCCGATCAATAGATCATGGAGCAAACTGGCAGAGGGTCTTCATTGATACAACCGATCTGACAACATTCTACTCCATCGCATCAAACGGGTCTGATATTTTTGCCGGAGAAAATAGTTATCCTGGCACAAAAGGCATATTCAGATCCACGGACAACGGCGCGACGTGGATGAATATTGGGCCAGACTCAAGAGGCGTTATGGCAATTGCAACAATGGGCTCGAAGTTAATCGTTGGCGCATTTGGCTCTCTCCCGAGCGGTATCCTCGTCTCTTCCGATTCTGGAAGAACCTGGGTTAACAAGCTAGCGGTGGATGCGATGGCATTTGCACAATCCGGTTCCCATTTGTTTACTGGTACGTCGCATCACGGCATATTCGTTTCGAGCGATACCGGCGAGACATGGAGCAACGTAGCGCTTCTTGATACAGATGTTACAGCGTTGGCAGTGTCTGGGAATTATCTCGTTGCTGGAACTTGGTGGGGTAATATTTCCCGCTTTGCCATTTCCGATTTGATTGAGAGTAGTGGCATCGCGGAGAAGCCGATTGCGCAAGAAAGTGTCTTCATCTATCCGAATCCATTCTCCCAATCCACCACGATCTCGTTCAATTCCGAAACCGCCGGTTATGCCGATGTCACCATTGTGAATCCGTTGGGAACGGAAGTCGCGCGCCTCTTCTCCGGCGAGCTTGCGCCCGGCGAGCACCAGTTTCGATGGAGCGACCCCGCCGCGCCCGATGGGATGTATGAGTGCGTCGTTCGGATGAATGGGCGGGTGGAGCAGGCGGGGATTGTGCGCCTGCGGTGACGACAAGATCACGTTCGATCTTGCCAATAAAAAGGTTTTCGCTTTGCGTGAGCGATCGCATAGACTCTCACGGTATCCGCGACCTCCTCATAAATAATAGAAAAGGGATATGGGCGTAATATTTTCGCGCGAATCGTCTTCCGAATGGGAGCGAAGCGCTCAGGGAACTCGGTGATCTCTTCCAGCGCATCCGCGACCGCAAGCCGAAACGCATTCGCCACAAACTCACCGAATTCTCTTGTCGTATATTCCTCGGCCTGCGCTAACTCTTCGAGCGCGGCAGGATCGACGCGGAGCTTCATTTGCCGGCACGCGTTCGGAGTCCGCGGATGATATCGGCGCCATCGATTCCTTGAACGAGTCCGGCATCCCACGCAGCCTTTCTTCGCTCCGCTTCGTCAAGCCATGCACTCATAACTTTTTCTTCCCGCACACTTTCGAATAATCGCTCGGCCACTCGGAGCCGCTCTTCGTCCGGTAGTTGGAGAGCATCCTGAATAAGGCTTTCGGCTTCTCTGAACATACTAATTGAACTCTTTAATAGTTAACTTAGTGCCATTTCAACAAGGGTTGTATAAATGCACAGGGAGGAAGTCGCGCGCCTCTTCTCCGGCGAGCTTGCGCCCGGCGAGCACCAATTTCAATGGAGCGATCCCGCCGCGCCCGATGGTATGTATGAGTGCGTCGTTCGAATGAATGGGCGGGTGGTGGAGGCGGGGCTGGTTCTGATGCGGTGAGTATTTCGGAACTATAATCTGTGTGATTCTTGCGATTGAATCCATGAGGTCATCAGCCTTGATGTCCGCACCCGAAAATCATGCTTCAATCAAATAAATCACAAGAATCATAGTTCAGACAGTTTTGGGAAACCCTCTCATCCATCTGGCCTGTTCTTGCCGCGCAACCAACCACCCCCTAACCCCCGCCTTGAAAAGGCGGGGGAAATAAATAGAAAGATTATGGATCATAAAGAAGGTCAGTATAAAGTTCGCGATTTGAAACTTGCCGATGCCGGCCGCCGGCAGATCGAATGGGCCGAAAGCCGCATGCCGGTGCTGATGAAGCTCCGCGAAACGTATTCGAAGACGAAGCCGCTTGCCGGATACCGCATCGCCGGATGCCTGCACGTCACGAAGGAGACGGCCGTGCTGATCGAGACGCTTCGCGCAGCCGGTGCGCAGGTCACGTGGTCGGGCTGCAATCCCCTTTCCACGAACGATGAAGTCGCCGCCGCTTTAGCCAAAGAGGGCGTCGAGATTTATGCGTGGTACGGCATGAATGTCGAGGAATTTTACTGGTGCATCGAGCGGTCGCTGGATTTCCATCCCGAATCTTACGCTGGACGATGGCGCGGATTTGATCTTTACGGTCCACAACAAGTTCCCGCAGCTTTTGGAAGAGATTATCGGCGGAACGGAAGAGACGACGACCGGCGTGCATCGCCTTCGTTCGATGTCGGCCGATGGAAAGCTCCGCTATCCCGTTATTGCCGTGAACGATGCCGAGACGAAATGGGATTTCGATAACGTCTATGGCACCGGCCAATCGACGCTCGATGGCGTGATCCGCGCGACGAGTGTGTTGCTTGCGGGCAAGAACTTGGTCGTGGCCGGCTACGGACATTGCGGCAAAGGCGTTGCGATGCGCGCCAAAGGCATGGGAGCGAATGTGATTATCACCGAGGTGAAGCCGACTGCCGCGCTCAAAGCGACGCTCGAAGGAATGCGCGTTATGCCGATGGATGAAGCCGCGAAAATCGGCGACATCTTCATCACCGCAACCGGCGTGAAGGACGTGATCGTCGGACGCCATTTTGAAATGCTGAAGGATGGCGCCATCGTCGCCAACACCGGCCACTACGATTGCGAAATCAATATCCCGGAACTCGAAGAGCGCTCGGCGACGCACCGCACCATCCGCGCGAATTGCGAGGAATATCTCCTGAGTGGGAACCGCCGCGTCTATCTTCTCGCGCAAGGCCGTCTTGGTCAATCTCGCCGCCGCCGAGGGCCATCCTTCCGAGGTAATGGACATGAGTTTTGCGAATCAATTTTTGAGTCAGCTTCGCCTTGCGAGAGTGGATAAAGGCGAAGAGATAATGGAGCGCGGTTTGGTTTATGACATCCCGGTCGAGCAGGATCAGGAACTCGCCGCCCTCAAGCTCGAAACCATCGGCACTTCGATCGACGCGCTGACGGAAGAGCAGCTTGCGTATTCGATGGATTACGCGGCGGGAACGTAAATCGCCTGGGAGGTTCCGGACGAGGGAGCTGCTACTGCTGGGCGATAACAGTTCCCTCAGAAGGCGTCGCCCCGCAGTTTACGGGCACGATCGCGAGCTTCGTCGACGTATGTGGAATTGGGGTAGCGTTCGAGGAAATCCTGATAGAGTTTTTCGGCGCGTGCGTTATCGTGAAGATTTCGTTCCGTGATTTCCGCTTCGCGGAACGCGGCTTGGTCCAGCAGCGGGCTTGTCAGCATTTTCATTTGCATCGAATCGAGCTCGGCGAGGGCATCTGCGGGCCTGTTTAGTTCCACAAGGGCGGTTGCGCTGCGAAGAACGGCGTCATCGGCGAGTGGGGGATTCGTTTCGGAGTCGATGATGGCGCGATAAGCGGCCTCAGCATTTTTCCAGCGGTGAGCTTGCTCATCGAGTGCTCCTTTGGCAAACAGCGTGAGCGACGAGCGATAGAATGGCGTGTTACTTTCCTGAATAATTCCTTCGAGTGATATGGCGTCGTTCGCATAATCGCTGGCGGCATCGTTTGAGACGGAATCGAGAAGGATGAGTGCGGTATCGAAATGCGCCTGGTAGTATTCACCAAGGCCCTGCTCGTAAAGCAGATGGTCGAGGATGTCGCGCGGATTTGCGGTGTGGTACTCGCGTAGCATTTTCGCTATCTGTGACATACGTTGCTGTGCAAGTGGAAAGTTCTCCGACGCGTATGCCAGATCGACTAATCCAAACGCAGCTTTCTGAACGGGATCGGTCAGGCCAGCGGGTGCGCGATTCAAAGCCGTCTCGAAATCCTTCGTGGCGCGATCCACATCGTGGAGGCGGTGATAGGCCAAGGTGGCAGCATGGACCAGCGCATTGAGTGCAAAATCGCTTTCCTGGGATTGGGATGCAAATCTCTCATATTCCCTGACGAGATTAGA
This sequence comes from uncultured Bacteroidota bacterium, assembly GCA_963702215.1. Taxonomy (GTDB): domain Bacteria; phylum Bacteroidota; class Ignavibacteria; order Palsa-1295; family Palsa-1295; genus PALSA-1295. Next base: position 1,074,444 of record OY969726.1, on the reverse strand, counting down.
GATGGAATCTTGAAGCAAGGAATCATTGTCCGAGACGGATCGGGAATCGAAATATGCTTCCCACGTCTTCAGCGCGCCTAACTGGGCGTCCGCCGCGTAGTATGCCTCGCCGCTGGCAGTGCCTAGCCTTCGCGAGGCCTCGGTATAGGCGCGCGCAGCAACATTGAGGGCACCCTCCGAGCGGGCGCGTTCAGCGAATTGTAATAGTTCCGCGCCTTCGCCCCATTGGTGTACTTTTTCGAGATCGTCCAGGCGCAAAATGGTATTCAGAGCCTCCGAATAATTTCGTTTCTCTCCATAGAGCCATGCCAGGAGCCGCAGATCGGCGCGAATGCCGGGCGCGGATTGGGGACTGTTCGCGGCAGATTTATCGCTCGTAGCGGTGAGAAGTTCCTGTTCGAGGGGGCCCAGCACGGAGAGCCGTGAAAGCGAATCGGTAATGTACTCCGCAAGCCGTTGCTCTACCATGCCGACGTTTCCTTCCCCAGATTTCAGAATCGAAATAAACTCCTTCGATGCGCGGTTGAAGTCGCCTAAGCGCAGATAGAGCCCGGCAATTTCGCTCGAACAAATATCCATGTCATTCACAGATTGTTGCCGCATTCGATCAAGCAAATCCAGGGCATCTTGATTGTAGGAAACATCCATCATTGCATAGACGATGGGAAAGAGCGAGGAGCAGTCGCGCGCATTCACCGAATTCTCAGCGCTCTGAAACGTAGCCAACGCCTGTTGACGCTTATCCATCCATGCCTCCAGCCGCGCCGAGAGCAGGATGACATTGAGCGAGTGATCCGTCTTGAGGCGTTGGTTCACAATAGTTTCCGCAACGTCATACCTTCGGAGCGCGATCAGTGCGCGAATGTAACCATCGAATACGTTGGCGTCGCTGGGATCGACGGCGAACAGTTCCGCGTAAACTCGAGCCGCGTTAGTGGCATCGCGATTTTCCTCGTACACCTGGGCGTACCGCAGCTTTTCCTGGAACTCGGCAGCGCTCATTTGCGGCTGGCTGCCGCTTTGAGCGTTCGCAAGCGAAGAGGCCGCCAGAAACGCAACCATCGCGAACAGCGCAAGAGCTATCGCTCGCATTGGGCTGGCCAGACAAATAAGGGGTTCGGATCGCATAGCAGTTATCACAGGCAACTTGCGGGAGGTATCATTCGGTTTCGGACCATCTGTTACGGAAATTTCATGCCTAATGCGAAACGAGCATCGGCTGAACCAGGCGGGAATTATCGGCCTGCAAGTCATAAAAATAAATCCCATTCGGGATGTTGGAGATATTGAGGGAAAGTTTGTCCCAACCACCAGGCTTCGCGCCATTCTCAACCGTGCGAATGAGTGTTCCCGAAGCATCGAAGACGCGCAGATCGACGGACCGTGCGGCGGCCGGGAGGCTGTAGGAAATCATTATGGAACGTGAAGCAGGATTTGGAAACATTTGTGCAATCATCGCAGTCGGCGCACCACCCTCCACGACAATTGGCGTGCATGCATCGATGACGCGAAGCATTCCGGTATCTGAAATAGCAATGGTTCCAGCGCCAAGCACTACCGCCGAATCGAGAAATATATTGGTCTGGAACGGCCTTGCCGTATCGACCACATGGAAAATCATCCGAAGGATTTCGCCCGAATCGACGAGTGGAGCGCCGTTGGAAATAGCGCTGATTTGTACGAAGCCCGGCGTCGTGACCGTTTTTGTGATCGTCCAGCCTGGCAGTGGAGTTTGTTCGCCGTTTGTGACGTCGATAAACTCAACGATGTTCTTATCATACTCAATGCATTCACTAAAAAATGGCGTCGGGTTCTTTAGAGCATCGACCAGGAATTGCGAGATTACGATGTTGGAATCAGCCTTGGCAAGATAGCGGTCGGAGATCGTGAGATGGACTGTTTGGCTCGGTTGAGCCCGTAACCGACCCCACACCGGGAAAACCAAAATGACGAGGATAAGAAAAAAGAGCATTCGACGCGACATTACGGTTTATGGAACAATAGTTCTGGAATATGATTCTTCACATTTTGGAACGATGATTTCCCATTTTTGATGTTTGCCAAGCTATTCAACTTCTAAACAAATAGTGAATATAATCCTTTTTGGCCCGCCCGGCGTGGGCAAGGGCACACAAGCCATGCGGCTGGCTGCCGCGCATAATTTACTGCACATTTCGACGGGCGATATTCTTCGCGCCGCCATCGCCGAAGGCACCCCGCTCGGCCGCACAGCGCAAACCTTCGTCGAATCCGGCGGGTTGGTTCCCGACGATATTATCATCGGCCTGATGCGCGAGGTACTGGAACAACTGTCCGAAGGCAAGCATGGGTTCCTGCTTGATGGGTTCCCGCGCACACTCGAACAAGCGCGCGCGCTCGATGCGCTATTTCGCGAGCTAAAAATTTCGAGCGTCCAAATCATCATGCTCACCGCGCCGGAGCAGGAACTGATTGACCGCATGGTACGCCGTGGCCTCGAACAAGGTCGCAAGGACGATACCGCCGAGACGATTCGCCACCGCCTCGAAGTCTATTACGCGCAAACCGAACCGGTCAAAGCGTATTACGAACAAAGCCGCGGCGTCCACCTCGCGGATGGCCTGGGAACGATTAACGAGGTGACGGGGAGGATTGAGAAGGCGCTGGGATAAATAGAACTACCGTTCGAGTGTAATCGCCGTTCTGCTAATCTGACTGCCTTTTCGGAATTCGCACCAATACGTGCCAGGTGGGAATGCGTGTGCATCCCAGATGAATGATCGCTCTCCAGCCTCAGTCGTGCCGCTAAACAACTGCGCGACTTGAGTTCCCAGCGCATTCACAATCACAATTTGCGCGGGGCCGCTTTTGGCGGCTTCACTATTTATCCTGATAGAGGATTCGAACGGATTCGGATAGGCGATAATAGAACAGACCTGCGAACGGGGACGGGAAATGCCGGCTGGGCTAAGCATCTCGGAAATCAAGCGCCGCCAAACTCCGGCCGAATTCGTTCCAGCAAAAAGGTATCCATTTTGCGATGCAAGAGCGGGAATGTTCGCGATGAGACCGCTATTCCCTGCGCTCCAGTTCGCGCCGGAGTTCGTAGAGAAGTAAACGCCTGATTGGGTTCCTGCAAACAAGTTTGTACCAACTGCCAGCAGCGATTCAACGTTCTGATGGCGTCGAATTTGGAGCGACTGGAAGCCAGGATGCGCCGCCGTTGGAAGAAAAATACACACCATTCGATGGCGTACCCGCGAACAGTGTAGGGCCAATGGATGCAAACGCGTTTATGGTGCTTGGCAAGCCAGTATTGGCCAATGTCCAATTAGTTCCGTCATCCGTAGAGAGAAATACTCCCTCGCCTAACTTGTTTGTGCTGGCATCGACCAATAGCCCCGCACTAGTTTCTTCAATGGTCTCGGCCCACTCGCTCGGAAGGACTTGAGTCCACTCCGAGCCGTTATTCGTTGTCAGAAAGACTCCGCCACGACCATCCGTGGCACTCGTGGCGGCAAAGAGATCGGAGCCCTTCGTAGCAAAGCCAACTACCTCCGGTGTATAGGTTTCGCCATATTGTAACGGGAATCCGGCATTGAGGGACGTCCAGACCGAGCCATTATTGGTCGATAGAAAAAGCCCGGCATCGACTCCCACAAAAAGATTCTCCCCAATTTCAGCAATGGCAAAGATGCTGTTCGAATCAAGGCCATCCGGCCGCCAACTATCTCCATCATTCGTCGATAAGAATACTCCATAGCCGACGTTAAATGCGCCCGTCAACAGGTTGCCGCCGGAGGTAAGGAGCACCTGCACCGGAGCATAGGCAGTTGTGTCATATCCCATCTCGACTGGCGACCATGCGGAGCCGTTCGTAGTAAAGAGATAAATGTTCCCGTTGGACATTGCAGTAAACAATCTTGTGCCATTCGCGACGAGGGAACGGATATTCGCATTTGGCAATCCGTTGTTCACTTCTGCCCAGGAAGTTCCGTTATTGGTCGTAAGAAATAACCCGGCGTTTAGCGTGGCCGCGAACTCGTTCGTTTCGCTTGCGGCAAATTCGAAGATGGCGTTGCCTGGCAATCCAGTGTTCGCTGGCGCCCACGATGCTCCGCTATCGGTCGAAAGAAACACGCCTTGGTCCGTCTCTGCAAAAACCGATGGGCCATTCACGCCGAATGCACTTGCGCCTACGCCTGTCAATCCAGTACCGGATGGATTCCATGTCATCCCTGTATCGGTCGATGAAAACACCCCTCCATATTGTGTACCGGCCAGCACTTTCGTTCCAATTGTCGCAAGGGCCGTGACGGTCGAATTCGGAATCCCAGCATCCTCTGTCGCCCAATTCAGGCCATTGTCGCTGGAATGATAAACGACCCCGTTGATCGTGCCGGCAAAGCTGTTGCCGCCGCTTGCGGCGAAGGAATAAATTTCGTTGGTCGGCGGGCCATTCGTCGTGGAAGTCCAATTTGTGCCGTTATCCGAACTGAAAAAGATTCCGCCTGCGGTAATAACGAAAAGCTCGTTGCCGCTCATAGCGAAAAACATCACCCGGCTGTTCCACGGGGTTGTGAGTGCGCGCCACGTCGCTCCGTTATCGGCGGAAATAAACAGGCTGTCGTCCCCAGTGGCCGATAAAATGTTCGTGCCGGATGTGCCGAGCACGATTACATTTCTACTAACGTGAACGCTCACCTGCGGTCCGTTCGTGCGGACCCATTGCGCGGCGCCATTGCGCGTTGCGCCAAGCAGGAAAAGCAAAGCACCACTAATGGTTAGAAGTTTTCGAAGTCTTACCATCTTGAGAGCTAAAGTAACAAAACACGGGAACGGGACGGAAGTTACAACTTACCGCCGGTATTGCAGCCCAATACGAGTTCCGAAGGTGGTCAGATGCCAGTTCAGACCGCTCACCGCATCGAAAAAGGGGAGATTCATGTAGGCGCCCGCTAGCAGCGCAATATTCTGGCTGAGCTTGAATTCGAAGCCGGGGGACAGTTCCAACGCGATATGGAACGTCGTAGGACTTGGGAACGAGCCGGAAGCGATGGTAAGCGATCTGGAACCCGTCGAACGGCCAGTGGAATCGGTGAGGGTCGTTGGGAAGAGAATGTCCCGGGTTTCGATGTAACTATTCGTGATGAGAAATCCTGCCGCGATCCCGGTGTAAATATAAAAATAATCGGGAACCGGGTAGTAGTAAATTCCACCGTTGAGCGTCAGGTAACTGAAGGATGCCTCGGCGGTATAATTTTCGATTAGCTTCGATAGTTGGGAACCGGCGGTATCGCCATATTCGATGGAATCGGTAACAAAGCCGGTGCGCGTCCCAACTGCAGCTCCGGTGAAATTGGAAAACCCGACCCCGCCGGCAATCTGAATCGTTTTATTGACTGGGAAAATGTATAAGCCCTGGAACCCGCCGGAAAGCCGCGTCGAAAATTGATCGAATGCTGGCGGGCCGGGCAAGTAACTCGACGGCGCGAAGCTAACGTCGGAAACCGTCAGCGATGGGGTGGTGATAAATTGCACGGTCGCCTGTCGGCAACTGGGACAAATATTATCGCGGCCTTCGGATAGGGAATAGGTCCATCCGCCGGAAGTAAGGGTTCTGCAAATAACCCAATAGGACGCGTTCCCGGCGGCGTCCATCAACTTGATGCTCATAAATCCGCAGGAACCTGTGTCATACACATGAAAGAGCAATGGAACTTCCGGAGTGCCTATATCGAAATTTGGGATATTGAGGGGTGATTCGAAATTGTCACTATCAATTACTGTAATGGTTGAGAGGCCGGCATTGAAGAGGCGATCGTCGCGAGTGATCAGGCCGAGCGACCGCGTGCCATCGGTCGAGAGAAGATCAAGTTCCGGAGGGGTAGTATCTTTTTCGAGCGGCACGGTTTTCACTAACTGGCCGCCATCATTGCCATACGAATCGTAGTTGCTCCCGCGAACGCCGAAGCCATACGAGTACAACCCAAACGGACGATCGCACGATACCGAGTGGGAGCCAAAGCCAATCTCATATTGCGCGATGCCGTACCGCGAAATGCCGATTGGGTGGAAGTAACGTACCGGGACGGGGCGTCCATCGACGCGGAGTGAGGCTTCAGCATCGAGCGGAACGACGAGATTGATAAAGTGATACCACTCGCCGGAAATCGGGGTAGCGAAGCGATAATAATTTACAAATTGCTCGGTCGGCGTGACGAGCAGCATGAAGGGATCGCCAATTTTGACCGTGTCGGCGTTGGAACTCTGAGCATATTCGGCCACGAGCACAGGCTTCGAAGCCGTAACGAATGTATTTTCCACCTCGTGATTGTTCTCGTAAAATTCGCCGGCCTTGAGCGTGGCCACGCGTGCATTGTTCACGAATACATCCGTATTATCCTGGCTGGCGACCACGCGAATGACATACTGCTCTTTATCCTCGAAGCGTCCCACATAAAACTGCCGGCCCCAGCTTGGGATGGGCGGCTCCATTTCGAGCAGTTGATCGCAAAATTCCACATCGGTTGGAACTTGCGCACAAGTGTGGCCGATAAAAAAGCTGATCGGTTTCGTCGCGGTAACCAGCGTACCGGTGAGGTCGCTCGGGCGGCCAATGGTCTGGGAACCCTGGACGAGATACGTGTCGCCCTTCTGCAGTATAACGGAAAAGGTTTCCCCCGCATGATGTCCACCGCGCGTGTCGGCGGTAAGCGAAATCGTAATCACGGTGTTATCCTCTGTTCCCACGATAGCGAATTCAGAGGTGAAACTCTCCGGCCCATTTTGAAGCGGATAATATCCAACGGCGCGGTACGTGGTTCCCAATACTTTAACCGGAAACGCTAAATACGAATCGGTGCTCGCCGGGCGATGTGAAAGACCGAAGACGGCGCAATCGTGATCGGCAACGACATGGACCCCGAGCGGCTGTGGGAGCTCGCTGGTGCGGAGTTCCACAACGGTATCGATGTCGATCGTATCGATATCCGTGGCCTTGAGCGAAAAGGGGATGCGTTCATTGAGGCCCGGCACCGATACCACACCTTTCGTATCCTGATCGCTCGTGATAAAAAGTTTGAGTGTCAGGACTCGGTTTTCCTCGATAATGGCATTCTGCGGAAAGGCGAGCCAGAACTCCTTGCCCCGCGAATCTTCGAAATTCGGTGGTGGGTCGTTTTGTTTAATTCCGGAGTCTTGAGCGTGGACAGGTTGCACCGGAACACTGGACATCAGTGAACCACTGAGCACCAGAAAGAGGAGGAGCAGCCGATTCATCCGGTAATGATGATGCATCAGTGAACGATCAGGAAATGAGCCTCGTCAACAATATCGACGGCGTCAGATGCCGTGTAAGTTTCGAGCTTCACCAAGTATTCACCGGACGCAAGCAGGAACGGCGAAATAGTAAACGTTTGCAAGCCGCCCGCCCGCATTTGCTTCGGAAGCAGTTCGAGCATCAAGCGACCGATGACATCATAAACGCGAACTGAAATTTCGACCGGATCCAAATTAAAGGTTTGCACTGTAATCGGCTGGAATACCGGAGCCGGGGAAGGAAAGATGCCGACGATATACGTGCCCCATCGTGGGCGGAGCGTCGTATCCTGCGTGATTGATGTATCCTGAGTTCCGACGCTCGATCCCGTTTGGGCGAACACGCCGGTTGCGATCAGAAGAAAGGTTATGACGAAAAGTGACCTCACGCGTTCAGGATAACAATCGACCCGTTCCCTAAAGTCCAGCTTTTTGCAGAGGCGTGGAAGTGACCGAAATTTTCAACTCTCGAAGCTGCCGCTCTTCGACGCCCGAGGGCGAGCCATCCATTAGGTTCTGCATGCTCGTCGTTTTGGGGAAAGCGATGACATCCCGAATATTATCCGTTCGGCAGCAGAGCATCACAATCCGGTCGATGCCAAGGGCCATTCCACCATGGGGCGGCGCGCCGTATTGGAACGCTTCGAGGATAAATCCGAATTTCTCGATCTGCTCCTCTTTCGTAAGTCCGAGCAAATCGAAAACTTCCTCCTGCATTTTCCGGTCGTGGATACGAATCGAGCCGGAACCTAATTCGTAGCCATTAATTACGATGTCGTAGGCCCGGGCCCGAACTTCGCCCAGGCCTTTCGAGCGGTGCTGCCAATCCCGCACGTCTGGCGAAGTGAACGGATGATGCTTGAAGGTGAATGTTCCCGTTTCCTCGTCCTCTTCAAACATCGGGAAATTTGTGATCCATGCGGGAGCAAATTCGAATTCTTTTCCCTTCAAGAGTTCCAATCGCTTCGCCAGTTCGATGCGCAATGCTCCCAAAATTGTATAAGCCCGTTCCCACTTCGCATGGGATGCCACGAGAATAAGGTCGCCCGGCTGCGCGCCGCAGACCGTCGAGATATTCCGCAGGATTTCTTCGGTCAAAAACTTCTTCGCGCCCGAATCAAAGCCATCATCGCTAACTTTAATCCATACCAATCCGCCGGCGCCATAGACTTTTGCCAGATCGGTGAGAGAATCCAATTGCTTCCTCGACCACCCCGCTCCGCCAGCCGCGACAACGGCCGCAATAACGCCTTGCCGCTTTTCGAGCACCGCATTGAATACGCTGAAATCAGTCTTGCCACGCAGCATTTCCGTCAGCGTCTGGATTTCAAGGCCGTAGCGCAAATCCGGCTTATCCGTTCCGAATCGAGACATCGCTTCCTGGTAACTTAATTGCACAAACGGTGAGGGCAATGTCAGTCCCAGATTCGACCATACCTGCGCCAGGCAAGTCTCCATCACTTCATAGACGAGTTCTTCAGTCGGAAAGCTCATCTCGACATCGAGCTGAGTAAATTCCGGCTGGCGATCGGCGCGCAAATCCTCATCGCGGAAACATCGGGCGATCTGGAAATAGCGGTCGAAGCCAGCGATCATCAGCACTTGTTTATAGAGCTGCGGCGATTGCGGCAGCGCATAAAACGATCCCGGATGAATCCGTGAGGGAACCAAAAAATCCCGCGCGCCTTCCGGAGTGGCCTTCATCAGGATGGGCGTTTCGATCTCGTAAAATCCGCGCGCGTCGAAATAATCGCGAATCGTCTTTACGATCTTGTGGCGAACCGCGAGATTCTTTTGCAAGCTTGGCCGCCGAAGATCGAGATAGCGGTATTTCAAACGCAAATCCTCGTTGGCATTTGTATCTTCCTTCACTTCGAAGGGGGGAACGTCGGAACTATTAAGAATCTGAATCGAATCCGCAATGATTTCCACCTCGCCGGTAACTATCTTGGGGTTAATGTTGCTTCGGGCGGAAACGACTCCAGTGACAGAAAGGACATATTCATTCCGCAGTCTTCGCGAAATTTCATGCATTTGTCTCCGCGATTCATCCGTACTGTCGCTTGCGTCATTTGCGTCCCTGAATTTATGCTGTGTCGGCACCACACACTGCACTTTTCCGGACCGTGTCCCGAACTTCAAAAAAAATGAGGCCGCCCATATCCCGGACGCCATCGACCCACCCGTTCAGCACCACGCGCCGCCCGATGTGCTCCGACCGGAGTTCGCCCGCCATTATTGTTCGCCGCTCGTATGACATACTAAAATTTCTTTCGAGAGCTACAAAAATACGGCGAAAACAGCCTGCTTGCGGTGTAGTTCGAAAATTTAGCTGATTTACGCCCTTTTTCGTCCCGCTTTGTGTCTGCACGTGCGCTCGCTCCGCCCGAATACATTTCTATATGATTTATGTTGTGCGTGTGTGCAGTGCGCTTTCATGAACTAAATTCATGAACATGCCCGGAGTTCCGTAAAAACCAGGTTTTTGGTTAAAATACTAATGATTTTATGGTTGAGCTTGACTTTCGGTTCAAAAGTTTGTATTTTGTTGCGCTTCGCATTTTTCAAGTCACTGGCGCCCGGACTCCTGCAAAGCCCCTCCGCTTCGTTTTGTCACAATTTATACTCTCAATGGACACCGTTGTGACTGCGATCTCTAATCCTTCCGCGAATCTCTGGTTCAATCCGGTTACGGTCCACATCGCAAACGCCGGCACCACAAACGATACGGTAATGCTGAGGGTCCTGGGGGATTTCACAAACGTTCCAGATTCCGCGCAGGACGTGAGCTTCGAACGAGAAACAGCGTACGATACGTATCCGACGTATGGCGACACCACGTTAGCCATTGGAACGGGCGGTGGCATCATTCCTCCGCCAGATACTTGCTTCGCGGCAGCTGGCCCATATTCGAACCCTTCCGATCCGGGAGCCAATGACGTATCAATCCTCGTTCATTATTGCGCGAGTGGCTCAACCATTACGGCGCAGGTGTATAACTCGATGGGAGTTCCCATTGGCCCGCCATCGACCTATAACTCGGACGGACAAATGTGGGACGAACTTCCCATCAATGCGCCCGGAATTTCCGGGTCCTATTACATAACTGTTACGGTTGGCAGTTACTTTACTACCCTCGGTTATTCCGTTCTCTAAAATTCAATCCCGGGATCGATCAACAGATCGTTCCCGGAATTTACTACCGCAATGAAGTATCTTATTTTATCGATTATTTTACTATTGAGCGTTTCTGCTTTACACGCACAATGGCGGAAGGTTGCGGATTTCAGGGCTTCGGAAAACGGCCAGCTTGATACACCGGTTAGTGAACCGATCACATGCATCTATTTTTTGGATTTGCCGGGGCCACCGCGTATCGGCTTCGTGGGCACTGAGTCATCATTGTGGCGGACAAGCGACGGTGGGAATACATGGGCCGCTGTTTGGGACACAGGAGTTACTTACTCTCATGCCTACGTTTCTGGTATTTGTTTCAAGGATAGTCTTACAGGGTGGATATCGGTTTTTAATGGTTATAGTCCTGACGAGAAGTGCTACCGAACAACCGACGGGGGTAAGAATTGGTACTTGTTGCAAGTGCCAAGCGACACCTATCCCTATAGTACCTTTGGTTCATTTGGTATTGCCTACGAGAATGCTTCTGGTCTACTTTTTTTGAGTTGCTACACCAAAATTAGAATTTCTACGGACCTGGGAAACACCTGGCCCGATTCACTGCCATATTCAGCGGACAGATTTTCCTTCTCGGACTCGCTGCATGGAATTATTTCTGCCGTTGGCGCTTCCGATATTGAGCATGATTCATCGACGGGTCTCCTCTACCTCGTAACCAGTGATGGAGGCTTGAGCTGGGATACCTCTGCTTCCGGAATCCCCATTGCAAGCGGTTCCTACGAAGCACTCGCGATGCCTGGGAGCTCGACCTGCTTCGGTACAGCAGCCAACGGTCAGGGAGTCATATTTCGCAGTGATGACTTTGGCAGGACCTGGCGCCAGGTTGGTACATTGCCCGCCAATCATTTGTGGACGGGCTACATTGCCGGCAATTTTTCGCGCTTGTACGTTCAGAACGAGTCCAGCATTTATGTCTCCACGGATTCGGGGGTGACTTGGATTGACGATGGTGGACCAGGCTTCAACTTTGATTTCGATGGCTTTATTGGTGATCACTTTTTTGCCGCAAACGGCGTGACCTTTGCGGGGAGTTCGGCCCCTGACACAATTACGCCTTATGAAATATCCACGAGCAGCCTTTGGGAAGAAACCTGGCCGCAATCGGGCGTTCCGGCGCCGGCACCAAACGCTTCCTTCACCGCCAGCGCCTCTCCCAATCCCGCCACGGGACAGGTAACGCTTTCGTTCTCCCTGCCGGCGCCGGGAGAGGTGAGCGTAACGGTGCTGAATGTGCTGGGGCAGCGGGTTCCGGGAACCGGGCTCCTGCCATCGCCCACGATGGGACCGGAGGAGATGGCGACTGGGAATCATTCCATCACGCTATCGCTGGCAGGGCTTCCGGCGGGAATTTATTATGCGCGCATCCAAACCGAAGCCGGAAAGCGAGTGTTGAAAGTGGCGAAGGAATAAGAGTATGCGAAAATTTAAGTGCGTAGGTCGAGCGTCCTCGCTCGACCTTCTCCGGCTATCTCGAACTCGCGGCGGTGAAGAGGGAGGGGTCTGGACGAATAAGTCTCGCTCTACTTCTCAGCAACCTCGAAGCGTCGAGCGAGGACGCTCGACCTACGCGCTTTTAAGGAGATGGCTATGCGTCGCGTTATATTATTTTCAATTTTAATCTTTTTTAGTTCCACTGCTCCTGCGCAGTGGCGAAAAATAGCCGATCTTCCGGGTCACGCCTACGGAACAAGCGCGGACGAGCCGGTAACTTGCGTCTATTTCCTCGATCTCCCCGGCCCCCCCAGAATCGGCTTTGCGGGAACGGAAGTTGGGTTATGGAAAACAACTGACGGCGGCGGCACATGGGCAAAGATCTGGAATGAACCATTTAGCGTTACCGGGATGACTTTCAAAGATAGTTTAACGGGGTGGTTTTCCGTGTTTAGTAGTTCCGGTTATTTAGCTGGCACCGGATGTTATAAGACTACGGACGGCGGAAATAGTTGGAATGCGATTGCGATTCCGGGTACCATTTTTGGTAGTAATGCAATCTATTACAGAAGTAATAGCAACACACTGTTCCTCTCTACCGATAGTGGCATGCTATCTTCCGTGGATTTGGGTAACCATTGGAAGTGGCTAACAAATATGGCGACTGGGGGTATCTCATTCTTCGATGATTCCAATGGAATAGCTGCGGCATATCCTGACGCTTTCATTGACACCAGTACATGGCTAGTTCGTACTACAGATGGAGGGCTAACTTGGGACTCGGTAATTGCGCCGTATAGCCACGAGCCATTAACAATACCCGGAACATCAATCTCCTTTTCATGTGACGCTGGCCAAACTATCATTTCCCGTAGCGACGATTTTGGGAAGACATGGATGAAAATCTATGATTTTGTCTCAATGCAAGACTCCCATTGGAACGATATTGCGCCATACGGAGATGGCATGATAGGTGGTTCTCTTGCGCACCTTTACATTCTTACCGACTGGGGGATGTATGTTTCTACCGATGAAGGGGTAAACTGGAATCTGGAGCCGGGAAGCCCAGCCTACAGCCCGGATGGCCAGGGCGGCCAAACGTTTTATTGCGCGAATGGCGTAACTATTGCCGGTGCAAGTACCACGGCGCCGGTCCTGTATCAGGGTGAAGGTCTTTGGAAGAAACCTGGCCGCAATCGGGCGTTCCGGCGCCGGCACCAAACGCTTCCTTCACCGCCAGCGCCTCTCCCAATCCCGCCACGGGACAGGTAACGCTTTCGTTCTCCCTGCCGGCGCCGGGAGAGGTGAGCGTAACGGTTCTGAATGTGCTGGGGGAAGTGGTACGCGAACTGCCCTCACCCCACCCTCTCCCAAAGGGCGAGGGAGAAATGCAAGTCGATCTCTTCGAAGCTTCCGGCGGGCATTTATTATGCGCGCATCGTGAGCGGGGATGAGGCCCAGATGGTGAAGGTGGTCTTACGCTAATGGGATTGAAGAAGAAGAATCAGGATTCCTGATTCTTCACTCTTAATTCTTCATTCGTAGTTGTGAGTGACCCCTACGGGACTCGAACCCGTGCTGCCACCGTGAAAGGGTGGTGACCTAACCACTAGTTGAAGGGGCCTCTTGGGCAATTAAGAGTTCAGAATTAAGAATGGAGAGTTAATCCTGATTCCAAATTGCGCGGGGTAAAACCTTCGCGGGGCGAGATTGTTCCGCTCGTTTGAAAAACGAAGCTCGCGACGGGTGTGTTCATCCGCTCATTCGCTGTTTACTGCCCGGATGCCAAATCGAATTTTTCGAGTCGATACGCTTTCTTCCAAGCCGCTCACGGGCGTGCCTGTTACGGTCTGTCTGCTGGAGGAGCCTCGGGAGCGCGCGTGGATGCGCGATATTTCTCTCGCCATGCGGACGCCTGAGTCCGCTTTCCTGATTCAGAAGAACCCCAATCGTTTTCACCTTCGTACAATGGCGGGCGGGACTGAAGTCGAGCTTTCCGCGCTGGCCACGCTGGCGGCCGCGCATGTGCTCCTTACCCACGATCTTGCCGATCCGCGCCGGCCGATCGCCTTCTTTACTCACGGCGGAATGATTCCTGCTTCGCAAGAGGGTGAACGTATTGAAGTTACGTTTCCGCACATGCTTCTGCAGCCGCTCTCGGACCCACCGGAAGAAATTTTGCAGGGCGTCGATCCGGCGCCGGAGTTTGTTGGGCGGCGCGGCGAGGATTACCTCGTCCAGGTTTCGTCGGAGTCTGCGCTGCGGAAGCTGCGGCCGGATTTCCGCTTTCTGCAGGCGATGGGGATGCGCGGACTGATTCTCACCAGTTCACCGGATGCCGCGCTCTCCGGCAACTCGGATCCACCCGATTTCGTGAGCCGGACGTTTTACATTTCGGAGGCGCACGAAGATGATCCTATCGCAAGTTTTGCGCATTGTCTGCTCGCGCCGTTTTGGCTCTCCAGACTCGACAAGGGAACATTGACCGATTTACGCATCGGGCGAGCGGGCCGGATGGAACTCGATGTCGATGTGGATCGGGTCAGAGTAACCGGCGATGCGGCAACCGTTTTTTCCGGGGAACTGAATATTTAGTGGTTCCCGCTCAATGGGTCGGCTCGTTCGGTTTGCCGGCGGGCGGCGGTATTTGGTTCGGGTTATACCCGCCGGAATTGAACCCGGGCTGTGTTGGCTGCTGCGGCGTGCTGCCCGCGGTTGGAACCTGCGGGAACGTTGCGTTCGGCTGCATTCCATTATTGGGCTCGCGCGGCGCCTGGTTGTTGGGCAGGGTCCCGGATTTATTCAGCGCCGGAACGAGCGGAGCCGATAGGATCGAGGATTCGATTCCGAGCTTGCGTGCAACCGGAAGCGTGATGTCAAATTTCGAATTCGTATAGAGCAGGATGACGTCCTTCGAACTTCGGTCGATCACGTAGTCGTAGCTTCCTTCCTCGGCCACTTCTTTGATCGCTTGTGTGAGTTTATCGTAGGCCGGCCCCATGATCTGCGCTTCCTGCTGGAAGAGTTCGCCGCCGTTCGGCCCAAATTTTTGCTGCAAATAATCATCGTGCCGTTTTTTGAGATTGGCGATATCGAGTGCCGTCGCGCTGCGCTCGGCATCGGTCATGATGAGTTTGCGCCGGTCGAAATCCGCCTGCTTGCGATCGATTTCGGCTTGCATGTCCTCGGCCTCTTTCGTCCATGCTTGGGAAAGCTGATCCATTCGAGCCTTGGCGTCTGTGGCCTGGGGCATGAGCTTCAGCAGCTTATCGGCGTCGATATAGGCGATGCGCGCCGGTTGCGCGAAGGCCGGGATAGAAATGAGGAGGGTGGCGAAAAGAAGAAACGAAATTCGAGAGGAGATTCGCATAAAAAATTCCGTAAATAATGGTTCGGCGCCGCGTTTACAAAATGCAAAGCGCGGCCACTTTATAAAGCGAGCCGCGCTTAAAACAATCCCCGGTTTTTGCTTCTCTTCTTAGGAAGCAGAACCGCCAGGGTGCGGGAGAGGCCGGCAGGAGCTATTGCTTCGCGGCCTGCGCCTTAAGGTAATCCTGGAATTTCGTAGTATAGTCGATGGTGACGTCATCGTAAACGGTCGCGGTCTTTGGCAGAATGATCTCGAGACGCTCCTTCTTCGCATAGGAGGCGAGCGCGTTTTGGAGCTTATCCGTGATGGGCTTCATGAGATTGGACTGCTCCTGCGCTATCTCACCCTGCTGCCCGAATTTGTCTTCCTGAAACTTACCATAAACGGTCTGCATGCTATCGAGCATGGCTGCTTCTTTCGCCTTGAATTCCGGGGTTGCGGTTTCGCCGAGCTTCTGCGCCGTTTGGGCAGCCGCCTGATACTGCGTCCGCATCGTTCTGGAGGCTATCTTCGTCCTGTTTTGTCAGCGCCTGAACTTTTGCATTGGCGGCCTGATATTCCGGAAGGGTGGTTACAACGGCATTGATATCGACAACGCCAATTTTTTGAGCGTAGGCAGAACCAGCAGACATTCCGATTGCCATGATGGCGGCGAGCGCAGCGCCCTGAGCGAGTGTTCTCATGATGGTGTTCGTTATACTTTCTAAAAGGTTATTGGATTCGAAGTCTTCACCCTTGATGTTCTTCGCCGAGGCGATCATCACCGGGGGCAGTGAGGCCGGGGGAAAGACGGCTCGTTCAAAGCTTTGTTTCGCCAAAATGATTCCGCCAGCAAAAATATTTCGTATTTTTGGTGCCGTTCTTGCAACGCTTTAGAAAAATACTATGAAACTGACTTTTTTTTTGGTCATGGCCGCCTTGCTTATCCTTGGAGGTTGTAAGGTGCAGAAGGACCGCTGGGTTAAATCCCCGGGCCCTCGAGATTACGGCACAAAAAGACTTCGATAATGGCAAACCCTATCTCACGGTCTTCTATGAAAATTTCGGGAACGATACCATTCGGCGTATCCGATACCAATTGATTAGCGTGACGCAGGGGAAAGTCGATACCGAACTAAGGGAAATTGATCCGCCGGTGTTGTTGCGACCGAAGGACCGGCACGTCGTCCCGCGCGCAATTGGGCAGGATACGCTGGCCGCCGATGAAGTACACGTCGGGCAGGTGTGGGTGGTGAAGGAAACGAAATAAACGTTTATCCATGAAAAATCGTGGATATATCGATAACTTTTTAGTTCCGGTAACTGGCCAAACTAAGCGACTTTCGCAACCTTGGTAGCTATCCGCCGATCATTAGGTTGTCTTGGAGAAAGTAGCTTTTTCAATTGCGAATAATCTTCCGCGCCATGGTTCTCGCCACCTTCCCAATCTGACAAGTGTGGGATCCGGATATTGGCTCGCTGAGTTTGAATGCGATTTCGGAACTCTAAGCTTCGGAACGAGAGCGCGGTGCAACCGTAGTGAATCATTTTCATGTTCTCTGCGCTTACATTTAGAGGCGCGGAGCTGTTTGTTTACCGCGTTCTCATCTCATTTTCCGCCAGATCTGTACGCGATGTTTAGATTTCAATCGTTCGTTCTTTCACTCGCAATTGCGACGCTCGTAAGCATTCCCGGATTCCTTCGTGCTCAGGATCATACTGCAAACGACGGTGGGGAATCGCTCCCCTCGCCAATTGTGGTTCCCTGGGATTCCGGCGCGTATGGCGCCATCAACCAGCTTCCGGCTTCTATGCGAAGTTCGATGCCATTCGCGCGGGAATTTTATGAATTCGCGCGGCACGCCGGGAGCTCCGGGGTCGTCGATAACGATGCCTACCGCCAGGCCTTCGAAGAAGCCCGCGGCGATATGCTTCGCGAACGGAACTTGAAGAGCACGACGCCCCAAAGCATTCTTTCTAATAGCTGGACGAGCATCGGGCTGACGCCTTCGGATACGAGTACGAATCCGGTTCCATCGGCCGGAATTACCCGCGCGATCGAGTTCGATCCGCAGCATCCCAATATTATGTATGCCGGTGGCGATGGCGGAGTTTGGAAGTCGCTGGATACCGGCGCGAGTTGGCTACCGCTCACCGATAACTCGCTTCCAAATCTTTCCGTCAATACGATCGCGATCGATCCCGTCAATCCCGACACTTTTTATGTTGGCACGGGTCATTGCGAGAACGGAATCCCGCCATACGCGGGAAGCGGGCTTTACCGCTCGACGGATGGCGGGGCAAACTTCGAGCCTGTCACAATTCCGAATGGAGGCGCCAGCTATGTCAAGGTGCTCGTCGATCCCTCCGACCACAACGTGATCCTTGCATCTTCCTTTGACAAAAACATCTTGTTCCGTTCCACCGATGCCGGATCGACCTGGACTCAGGTCAGTTCCGTTGGTGGGCTCGTATGGAATATGATCGCTACTCCGGCGCCGAACAGTGTGCTCTACGCGTCCAGCACGGCGGGAATTTATAAGTCGGTGAACGATGGCGCAACATGGACGAAGACAACGTCGTCGAGCAATTTCATCACGAATATTGGCCGCTCCGCGCTTGCCTCGCCGGCCATGGCGCCGAACAAAGTGTTTGCACTCGTGACGGACGGTGGCGGTTCCCAGGTTCATCTTTATCTTAGCACGGATGCGGGAACTACGTGGGATTCGCTAAAGATCGAAAGCCAAATCGGCGATCTCTTCAATCCAACGGTCAATGCCCAGGGATGGTACGATCTGGTGTTGACCGTCACGCCGAATTCGGTGACCAACGACACGCTCTATATCGATGGCGTCATGGGCTACCGCTATACCGGCACCGACGCCGACCTGATAAATAGTTCGACCTCCGCGCAAAAGATCTACTTTAGCGATTACGACCATTCTTCCGGGGGTGACGGGTATCCGCACGTCGATCATCATTCCTTTGCCATCAGTCCGGTCAATTCCTCGATCGTCTATGATGGCGATGACGGCGGCCTGTATGTGAATTATGAGGCGGGCTCAAATGATATTTCGAAAGGGGGATGGATACTCCATTCGCACAATATGGTTACCAACCGGATCTACCATATAAATTTGAAGGCAAACGATAACAGCCTCACCTGGGCTGGCGCGCAGGATCAAGGCTTGTGGGATATTAAACAAGGCGCAGACCCCAAAACTTTTCCTGGCGACCGCTTGGGCGATGCCATTCAACCGCTCGCCAGTCTGCAAAACTCGGGTATCGTCTATGGTGAAGGACCGGACGGTCTGATTTATCAGGGACTCAGCAGTTGGGCTGCGATCGCACCGGCCGCTGGGTGGCATGACGATAGTTCATGGGATGTTCCGTTTGCGATGTCCCCGGCTGCCCATTCGGGCGTACCTTCATCTTCAATACTCTATGTGGGCCGCGGACATTTGTGGCAGAGTACCAACAGCGGTTCCACGTGGACGAAACTGAATCCTTCTGTCGGATTTAGCCGGACATCGGATGATGTCTATGATTGCAGCGCCATCGGCCTACCAAACTGGGACGCGAACCTGATTTATGCGGCGGGCGGAGGAAATAATTTCTGGGCTTCGACCAATTTTGGAGTGAGCTGGGTCAAGCGAACGTTCCCGGTAAATGGCGGAGTAGTAACTTCGATTCGAGCCAACGATCACGATCCTAAATTTATCGTCGTCAGTTTGGAACTTTCTACCAAGAAAGTCATGATGTCCGATGATAGTGGTAAATCTTGGACCGACGTTTCCGGATCGTCAGGCGCCAACATTCCCGGCGCGGGCACGAACGCCGCGTGCAACGTCATGTCGATTGCGATTGACTCCATGGATCCGCTGCACACTTGGTATGCCGGGACGGATTTCGGCCTATTTATGACGAGCGATCAAGGTCAGCACTGGTCGTTGATGAGCCCCGGACTGTTTCCCGTCCGCGATGTCGAGATTGCGGCGAATAAAACAACGATGCGCATTGGAACCTTTGGCCGAGGAATCTGGGAAACAACTTTGGCTACCGATGCGGTGGAACGTACTTCACTCTCGGTCGCGAAAGAAACTGCGGGAGCGGTGCTAGCCTGGTATGTAGAAGGCGAGCCGGCGGGGGCGGAATTCTTCGTCCAGCGGTCGGTAGATGGCGAGGCGTTCCAAAATATCGGCTCGGTTGGGGGTGCAGGCGAATCTTCGGGCCGCCATGATTATGCCTTCGCCGATAATACGACGACACCTGGAACCTATCTTTACCGCGTGCACGAAGTCAACGCCGATGGTTCGGAGGAATATACGAATCAAGTCGAACTACACTACGGCGGCGACGGGATTTATTTTTCGCAGCCCTACCCGAATCCGTACGTGCTGAACGGCGCGTCGGGAACGATAAATATGAATTTCGAGCTTCCCGCCCTGGATAACGTCACGGTTCGAATTTATTCGATCGATGGGACCCTTGTACGCACGCTGCTCGATCATGCGGAGGATGGCGGCCCGCACACACTCTCCTGGGATGCTCGCGACGCTACCGGCAACCTCGTGGCTCCGGGCGCATATCTATGCACGGTCCAAAGTGCCAGCTTCGGCTCAGTAACGAATAAGATCATGGTGGCTGGGGAATAGGGAATAATCCCTCTAATTTTTAGTACTGCCGAAATCCGTGCGGATTTCGGCATTTTTTGTTTATTCGAGCTGGCCGCGAATTCGGCCGGGCCTTCGGCATGGTTTTGGCAAACCTCATCCATTTAGTTTCACCATGCCCCTTGCCGAGGATTCCTTCCCCACCTCCGCGGAATTGTGCAATTTACCGCGGGATTCTGCGGCGCGGTATCGTTGCCTCGATTTATTTCTTAACTACTGTGCGGAAAATAATTTAACGATAACGCCCCATTTTTTCAAGTTGTGGGAAGAAGTTGTGAATTCCACTCTTCGCACTACACGGATTCCCAAGAATTTATAGAATTAATTGACCCGATCCCGTGTGGCTCGCGAAATCGCGGAATCTTTTCTGATCGCAAAGAACGAAGCGGGAAATCAAGACTCTTGCGGCGAAAAAACTGCTGTAACATCGGCGTTCTCCGCTCGAAAATACCGCTTCAGCTTCAGAAAATGCTTCTCGAAGAGATGCCAGCTTAGGAACGCAGCGAGAATACATGTTCCAAAGTACGCTGCAACCAGTTCCAATTGTGCTAATTGGCGGTGCGGAGAAAGCCATCGCAAATTCCCTTGCAGAATCAAAAACGCAATAGGAACGTGCAAAATATAGAGCGCGTAACTATACTTGCCAAACCACCGAAGAACCCGTTGCGAAAAAATTCGGAAAACAATGCCGCACGTGCGCGTCGTTGCTTCATAAATCAGCCAAACGAATAGAATTGCCAGTATCGGCAGAATGATTAAATTGCTGGCGATGAGCACGATCGGAACCATTAGCGCGTGATAGAAAAAGCCGCCTTCGTTCAAAATAAATGAGGCAAGGAATACGAAGAAGAGAGCCGTCAACTTGTTGGGACGCAAACCTTGCAATGCCCGCGAATCGGTGCTGCGAATGGCAAGGGCAAGGTAAGAGCCCAGAACTAGACCATCGCAATGGGTGAAAGTGACAAGGTGTAGCCAGACAAAATTAAATCCCATAGAGTAAAGGATGGCCCGCAACACGGTAACCGATAAAAACATCAATGGAAGAACCTTTTGAAGCCTATTGAGAGGCACAAGAAAGATTACTATGGGCCAGAAGATGTAGAATTGTTCTTCAATCGCAAGCGTCCAAAGATGCGAAAGATAATGAGCATACCAACCCGTGTTCGCAAAGTAAAAATTGCTCGTGTACGTCCAGAAATAGATATGGGATTGGGGCGAAATGCCAGTTTTGATTCCGAGTGAAGGGAGGATCACGAGGACCATGAAGAGAACGGCGTAATATAGCGGAAATATCCGGAGGACTCTTCTTGCATAGAACGAGCGAAAGTAGTGTTGCTTGAATTTCGCGTCCGCGAGGATGCCGGTTATCAGAAATCCGGAGAGCACGAAAAAAAGATCGACCCCGACCCATGAGAATGCAAACCATGGCGCCAGGTGGGCTAGCCAAAATCCATGGATGGGCGTGAGTTGCAGGAAATGATGCCAGACAATCAACAGGGCCGCGAGACCGCGAAGGCCATCGAGGGCAGGATAGTGGTGGTGTGCCGCGGCAACCTCAGGCATATTGGTATGAAACCGTTTTGGCATTCGTGTGTTACAACTTTGCGCCGCTTTTTGTCCCCCACCGGGGAATTTATTTAATTTGCAAAGCACTCCGTCCGTTCGTGAGAAGCACTTCCCCGCGCTCGATGGGCTTCGCGGCCTTGCGGCGCTGATGATCGTTGCGTTCCATGCGGCGGCGTCGTACCCTGTAAGTAATGTTTTCGCCAAAGGGTATCTGCGTGCAACAAGCCCGCTTTGGATTGGCGTCGATCTCTTCTTCGTTTTGTCGGGCTTTCTTATCACGAACATCTTGCTCAATACCAGGAACTCGACCAATTACTTCACTGCCTTTTATGGGCGCAGGTTCGCGAGGATATTCCCACTCTATTACTTATTTTTGGCTGGTACCTATTTCATCGTTCCCATGCTGGGTGCTCATCTTCCAGCTAAAACACTTGCGGCCGAGCCGTGGGAATGGTGCTACGCAGGAAATTTTTATACGGCCAAATTTGGCTGGCCCGACACCAGTATTGCCCAATTATGGACCTTGGCAATCGAGGAGCAATTCTATTTGGTCTGGCCCCTGGTTATTTGGCTATTCAGTCGCCCGACGCTCAAGACCGGGATTGTGTTCGCGCTGCTGGCATTTCCGTTTCTACGTGCCGCCACAATCGTAGCCGGCTTTCCGGGAACCTTCACCTACATGTTCACCCTTTGCCATCTCGATGGACTTTTGGCAGGTGCACTGCTTTCCGTTGTGATACGAGAACGAGGAATCGGCGCTTTGGAAGAATGGAGCCAGCGCAGATGGTTCAAAACTCTCGACAGACTGCTCCTATTCTCCGGTGCCTTGCTCTTCGCGATCTACTGTTTCTGGCTTGGTAATCAGGAATTCATATTCAATTTCTTTCTTTTTCCAGCTTTTGTCCAGTGCACTTACATGACAGCATTAGCTTTCGTGTTCGGCTTTATCGTGTTGCGAGCTATTATGCCCGATGCTAATATATGGCGTCGCGTGCTGAACCTAAAGTGGCTTCGCAGGGCTGGCAAGTATAGCTATGCGATCTACATTTTCAACGAAGCGATCTGCACTTGGGTCGGTTCGTCACTTCCAGTTCCCGCATTGTTTCGAAACCTTCCCCCATCCTGGAACTTCATCGAGAACGTCTATTTTATCGTCGTGGAGTTTGCGCTTTCCATCGGTGCCGCAGTAATTTCGTGGAACGTTTTAGAGAAGCACTTTTTGAAACTGAAGAAATATTTTCCATACAAGAGAGCAGTATTTGTCCTTCCGAATGGAGAAGGCGCAATGGCGGGTTCTGCAGGGATCAGCTAAGCGTTTATCGTGCTCCTCCGCCTTACCGCACCGCATATACGCGGATTGTGTCCGTTCCAATGCACATATCCGGCGAGTAATTCCGCCCAATATCAGAAACGATCGCGCAGGTTTGGAAGATCGGAGTTAAGGCCGACGGCGAAATGCCTTCGAGCGGCTCGTCGTCCTCATACGTATCGCGGATCAAAGACGATGTGGTTTTTACGATATACTGGATTCCGCGCACGCGTAAGTTATGCAGAGCAAGGGCGCGCGCAGTGTCCGGGTAGTTGAAGAATGCGGTGTATGGGTCGATGTGAGCCATCGTCGCAAGGTTCAGGAGGGCCGGAGTGGAAAGCATGGTCTTTAGCTTGCCAGGGTTTTCGCTCCCGCTGGTACGGCGGGAATCATTTAGAATCGCGGCGTAAACTTGTTTGGAAACGCTCGCATTGTTTGCGGTAATCTGGTTCCCAACGGCTTCCATGGACCGAAAGGTTTGCGTGCTCTGCCACGTGATAATCACGAAAAGCACGCCGGAGGAGACCGCGAGTCCCATTCTCCACCGCGGCGCGCGGAGCATGCTCCAAATTCCCTCCGTAAGGAATGCCAGCGTAACCGTGAACACCGGAAGCACGAAAATGAGATAGCGGGGAAGCCTCGCTTCGAGGATCACAGTAGAAAGCACGAATAACGGCAGTGCCTCCAGCCAAAGACGCTG
The DNA here is from genome assembly GCA_963702215.1 of uncultured Bacteroidota bacterium. GTDB lineage: Bacteria > Bacteroidota > Ignavibacteria > Palsa-1295 > Palsa-1295 > PALSA-1295. The sequence continues at coordinate 1,050,922 of OY969726.1, read as the reverse complement.
CGCGTTTGTTAATCGGAACCCGGCGCGCTTTGGGCGGGAACCCGTGGTTATCAGTAGTAGCGCCCCTACGACAATTCCAGCGGTGAGATAATATGGGATCCATTCCCGCGCAAAAAAGTATCGCAGAACAATATTACTGAGGTCCGAACGCCCGCGGAAAATGCTGTTGATCGGGAGCATGGCGGAATCGGGTGAAAAGAATCCGAGCAGGCTGAACGCTCCGGACGCGGCAAGATAGATCGCTGTGAGTGGAACGAAGATCATTAAGAACCCGGCCACGAAGCGAAGGAAATCCGTGATGTTGCGAAGAATCTTCGCGCGCCATAGTATGAAGAGAACAGGAATGGTGCAATCTATCGGCACATGCAGGCTTACCAGCAATGCAGCACCGAAAACGGCCCCGGCAGCATAGAGATGGTCTCGCGTTCGGGCCACACTCCGCGGGTTCCCACCGGCTATCGCGACGCCCGCGAGCAGAAGGAGATTTGCAATGCCGACCGGAATATCGGGGCGCGCGGTGTGGCTCATGACAAAATAACAGGTGGAAGAGGCGAGGAGGAAAACTCCGCCCAAGGCGATCACCGGCCTCGCCCCAAACCTGCGGCTCGCCCAATAGACCAATGCCAGTAGGAGCAATCCAAGCAGGGCGTTAACCGTCCGCCCGACCCGAGACGAAATTCACATCCGTGAGGAGAGTCGGTCCGGCATAGAGAAGAGAAACGAGCCATACGCTTCCCTTTAATATTCCTGAGCCATGCGCGACCGTGTTATCGTTCATGTACCGGTAGGTATAGAGTCCGGTTTCGAGAAGGGAACGTTCTTCTACCATCGACTGCGTTTCATCGCCGCTCCACCACACCCATGTATTCGCAACCGGCGTCGTGTACAGCGACCGCACGTTGATCACGAGCACGAGGATGGTGAGCGCGAGCAGAAATCCGACAGCTATGCGGGATGGGATATTCATTCGGTGTCGGAAATTACCAAAACGATCCGGGTCGCAGCGCCTCGTGGAAATACCAAAGCACTCCGCTTATCACATGGAGCGAAAACACTACGGTCACGGCAAGGGTAGCTGGTTGCCAGCGCCGGGCGCCGGCCCTCGAAATCAGACGGTGCAACACAAGGCGCATCGAGGCGATAAACCATAGAAATAACCCTAACTCCGCAGACCAGAGAAAATTCCCCATATAGAGACGATCGCCGGATTCGGCCAGGAGATAGGCTTGCGCGGCTCCCACAAGAAAGAAGAAAAACGCTGCTAGATAGAACCGGTCGCGGATAGCTTGCTTCCAAAATACGACGAGCGTCGAAAGCGGGAAGAGAATCGAAAGGAATGCTTTTGTATAGAGAAATTTAGAAAAAAATCCATACGCTGCAAGTGGATCGAAAATAACATGGGATTGGGTAACTTCCGAGTGAGGCGAAAAATAGGTAAATGTGAACTGCCAACCCAGAACCAGAATCCCCGGTAGCAACATGCCAAGAATAATGAATTTCAGCGTATCATACTGTTTACGAATCAGGCTCTCCAGGGCGAAAATGGCTGCCACGGGAACAGCGATAAGCGCATAATTCGGTTTCATCAGTGCTGCAATCACGAGTGTCGCGGCACACAGCAACGTGCGACGCACGGTCGTGGAATTTGTAACAATCACCCTCGCAAAGATCAGGAAGTTTAGTAGGGCGAGCGGGCGGCAGATCATGCTCGGAGGGTTATGATAATCCGCGATGAGGATATAGCCAAAATATTCGTGATGATCGGGAACGAACAGCGTCACCGGAGCGACGATCATGGCGACGAGTGTAAGCAAGATCGGCAGCGCTCCAGTGGACTGATTTTGCAGTTCCCCTTCCCAGAAGCGCCACAGGATATACGCGAGAACCAGTTGGAAGAAAATAACGATAATGCCACCTGCCGCGGCAATGCTAAAGCCGGGGAAAACCGAAGTCCAGATTGCCACCAAGAGTGGATAGAGAAAGTGCGGTTTGGTGATGATCCCGTGCTTCATCGGCTCGACGAACTGCCGGTAGTTCACGAAATCGAGCGAGATATTGTTTTGGAGGGTCACCGTACGGTAGGTGTTGAAGCCAAAAATGAGCGCAGTAAGCGCCATCAACAGCAGGAACGATGTTGGCTTTCGGGGCCGCATTTTAGAACAACCGCTACTTCGTCAAAATCTCTCCTCCGCCTCTTCGCACGACGATGGTGTGCTCGAAATGGGCGCTGGGTTTGCCATCGGCGGTGAGGACAGTCCATTTGTCCTTTGCGGTTTTTACCTTTGCGGTTCCCATATTGATCATTGGCTCGATGGCGAAAGTCATGCCTTCAACCAGTTCGATATTGGTAAATCCCTCGGAGGGGCCGGGAACATAATTGGGAACTTGCGGATCCTCGTGCAAATGGCTGCCGATGCCGTGACCGACGAGATCCCTTACGATGCCGTAGCCTTGCGCTTCGCAGTAATCCTGAATGGCTTCGGAAATATCGAAAAGGCGTCCGCCCACGCGCGCGCGCGCCACGCCGAGCAATAAGGATTCGCGGGTGATTTGCATGAGCTTCGCGGTCTCGGGAGCGATTTCACCAACTGCAAACGTCCACGCGCCATCGCCGAACCAACCATCTTTTTCCGCACCGCAATCGACCGAAACAATATCTCCTGACCTGAGCGGTTCCCGTGAAGGGATGCCATGCACCACCGCGTTATTAACCGAGATGCAGGCGGCATATTCGAACTTCTGGCGCTTAACCTTATATCCTTTGAATGCCGGATACGCTCCCCGGGCGGTGATAAATCGTTCCACCTCGGAATTCAACTCCACCGGCGTAACGCCGGGTAGGACGAGCGTTTCGATGTGGTTCAAACACTCCGCAACGATATGCGAAGCCGCGCGCATTTTCGCGATCTCCGCTTCGGATTTAATTAAACGCGTCACGCGAAATTAGTAACCAGCGATCCCCGTCCGCCCCTTGACGCGGCCGGCTTTCATCAGCCCTTCGTAATTCCGCATGGTCAGATGCGATTCGATTTGCTGCAACGTATCGAGTGCCACACCAACCATAATTAGCAGGCTCGTTCCGCCAAAGAACTGGGCGAAGGTGCTGGCGACGCCGAGATAACTCACGAACGCCGGAATGATTGCCACGATTGCCAGGAAGATCGCACCCGGCAAAGTAATGTGTGTCAGAATATTATCGATGTAATCCGAGGTGTGCTTGCCGGGGCGGACGCCGGGAATGAATCCGCCCTGCTTCTTCATCGTGTCCGCAACATCGCGCGGATTGAACGCAATCGCAGTATAAAAATAGGTGAAGAATACGATCATGATCGCGAACACCACCGAATATCCAACCGAACGATAATCGAAGAATTTCAGCAGAAAATCGCCGAAGTTCGAGCCTTGGAAAAACTGTGCGATTGTCGTCGGGATGAACAGAATCGACTGTGCGAAAATGATCGGCATAACGCCCGCCGTGTTCACGCGCATTGGGATGTGCTGCGTTACGCCACCATAGACTTTCCTCCCGATGACGCGCTTCGCATATTGTACCGGAACTTTACGAATCCCTTGTGTTAGCAGCACAACGAACGCGACAATTGCGACAAAAAATGCCCACAGTACCAATTCGACAATGAGATTATGCTGGCCGGACTGCACCATCGAAAACTCGGTGATGATCGCATTCGGGAATCGCGCGATAATGCCGATAAAAATGATGAGCGATATGCCGTTACCGATGCCGCGCTCGGTGATCTGCTCGCCAAGCCACATCATGAGTACGCATCCGGCAGTAAGACAGATGATCGTCGTGATGATAAAGAAAAAAGGACTTACTCCGGCAGCGACTACATTTTCCTTCTGGAGATAAATGGCCATACCCGCGGCTTGGCCAAGCGAGACGAGCACTGTGCCATAGCGCGTTAGCTGCGTAATTTTTTTGTTCCCATCTTCGCCCTCTTTTTGCAGCTTCTGGAAATACGGGACGACCGCGCCCAGGAGCTGAATGATGATCGAGGACGAGATGTACGGCATGATTCCCAGGCCGAAGATGGCGGCGTTCTTGAATGCGCCGCCCACGAAGAGATCGTACAAGCCGAAGAGCGAGTTGCCCGAGGCCATATTCTTCGACAATTCGGTGTAATCAACGCCCGGTAGCGTAATGTGCGCTCCGAGACGACAGGCGATGAGGCATATCAGCGTGAAGATGATACGGTCCTTCAGCTCCTCGATCTTAAAAATGTTTCTAAAACTATCGGTTAACCTGCTCATAATGCTTTTTTGATTTGCAGCCGAAACCCTTAGGTCACAGCCGCGGAGCGTAATTTTCTTGAGTTGTAGCCGTGACCTACTGGTCACCGTCGCGAAGCGTAAAGCGCCGTGACTCAAAAGTCACGGCTTCAAAGTCATGGCTACAAAGTCATGCGGTTGCGAGTATTTGTTTGGCGGTGCCACCTACCTTTTCGATCTTTTCCAGGGCCGATTTCGATATTTTGTGCGCTTCGACGCTGATCTTGCCGGTCAGCTCACCATCGCCCAAAATCTTGACCGGCATTCCTTGGCGATTGATGAGGCCGGCTTGCCAAAGCACTTCCGGTGTGATCGTCTCATTCTTGGCAAGTCGCCCATTTGTGGCGCACACTTCGAGCGTGCCCAAATTTACGATCTGGTATTCGGTGCGGTGTGGCGGGTGGAAGCCAAATTTCGGTACCCGGCGGGCCAGCGGCATTTGGCCGCCTTCAAATCCGGCTTTATATCGATTGCCGGAGCGCGACCCTGCTCCGTTGGACCCGCGCGTCGAGGTCTTTCCGTGGCCCGAGCCTTCGCCCCGGCCTACGCGCTTGCGATTCTTATTCGCCCCTGCTGCGGGGCGAGGATTAGAAAATGCCATTGTCAATTCGTTTATTGGTGACTAAATACGCATGATTGCTCATGCTTTTCGCGGAGTTTTCCGTCTCCGCTCGCGAATAGAAGTGTGGATAACAGGATTCGGGGCCGGGAGTTCCGTTTATCCGTATTTTTGCATGTTATGCCTGACATTTTCATCTCCTATTCCCGCAAGGATTCCGAACAAGCCGAGCAGATGGGAAACAGCTCGAGCCTGGCTGCGGATGGATGTGTAAAACTTTAGCGGACTACCTTCTATTTAATTGTAACGCCGACGAGAGTCCATTTGCCGATATCCTTGCGAGTTCCATCGATGGTTTCTGAGGTGGTTGCATTGTCTCCGTATATTCCGTATTGAGGAATAAAAGCGGCCGTAACTGCAAGATTGAACGTGCTGTCCTTCCCGGCTGAGGTAAGATGCTGCCAAATCGCCGAGGATATTACGCTTGCTTGGTACGCGACTCCACCGGCGGTTTCCGTTTCCTGACGGAGCCAACTCGAGCTAAAGGTGGCGGTATCGTGGACGCCGGAAGCGGTCGTTCCAAGCGGAGCCAGTTGCAAAGCATGAGTGTAATATGGGATGGTGAACCACGTTTTGAATTCCGGAAGGAAGGATGCATCCGTCGCTCGCGAAATATCTCCTGTGCTCAGATAGCGGATGTAGGATGTATCCATTATGCCGGCTCTTTTATACGTTTCGACGATCATGACGACATCATTAAAACCCTGATACTCATAATTCGTGGCGGCGATAACGCGGGTGACCGTATCGCCGATCGAATACGTATGACCGGTTGTGTCCGTCAGTGCGAAGTAATATTTCCAGTTCGTTCCGACATTAGGAATCACCACTGTTGGAGCCGTTGTATTGTTGTTTGAAGGGCTGCTCGAGCTGCTACAGCCACCGGTGAATGAGAAGGCCAGAATCACGAGAGCGATACGGGCCGCCGTCAAGAGTCCTGAGTGATTATGTTGCATTGTTGTTAAATAAAATGATCTATCAAATTGAGATGTCGATCCATACCATCGGCACAGATCGAAAGCTTCTCCGGAATCGAGCAAGGGGTGTACCGCAGCTCATCTATTCGCAACCGCACTCTGTTATTCATATTGAAGGTCTGAAAAGCCGCTCATTTCGAGCCATTCGATGAACCGGAATGAATTCGCTAGAAAAATCTTCGATTTGTTACTAGGTGCAAATGGCAATATATTGCTGCATAAGTTAAATAATCTTACTGGCGGAGTCTTCCCGTTATTCGTTGAAATCAAGTTCATGTGCCTCTCCCTCGAAATCATGGCGAAGCGAATGGCGCCATTTTCTCTCGTTGAAAACCTTTCCTCTCGCCGAAGTTATCGTATTTTTGTATTCCATGCCTGACATCTTCATCTCCTACTCCTCCCAAGACCGCGCGCAGGCCGAACTGCTCACGGAGATGCTCGCTTCCGCTGGGCTTTCCGTTCTGGATCGATCATTCCGGCATCGAGGCGGCCATGAGCTGGTCAAAGGAAATCGTGCAGGCCATCGATGGATGCAAAGCATTCGTTGTGCTGATTTCGCCTTCGTCGAATGAGTCCACGAACGTCCATAAAGAAGTCTCGTTAGCATCGGAAAAGAAAAAGAAAATCCTTCCTTTGGATTTAGAGCCGGTTGCCCTCAGCGAAGATTTGCAATATCATCTGGCCGGGTTGCAGCGGACTTCGATGACGAACATCGACTCGATCATCCGGGCGCTCGGCAAACTGGGATTGGAAGCCACCGGCGCGCCGCAAGCTCCGAAGATTGTGAAGGAAACCGATGGCAAAAAATCGCTGATGATCCTGCCGTTCGAAGATTTATCTCCTTCCATGGATAACCAATGGTTCGCCGATGGCATTGTTTCGGAACTTATCCAATCGCTTTCGAATATCAAATCGCTGCATCTTTCTGACGCGCAGGCCACGAAGGAATTTAAATCCTACAAAGGGCAACTCGCCACCTACGCCGCGACGATGCAAATCCGTTATTTTATACAGGGCGATGTGCGAAAATTTGGCGATCAGATCAAGATCAACGCCCGCCTGCTCGATATAGATACGGGCGATCATCTCTGGCAACATTCGTTGCGCGGAACAATGGAGGAGATTTTCGATATTCAAGAAAAAGTGGCGAGCGAAGTGGTAAAGGGCCTCAACCTCGTTCTCACCTCCGATGAAAAGAAAAAGCTTACCGAGCGCGGAACGGAAAATACCGAAGCCTATGAACTTTTTCTTAAAGCCGGTGAGTATTTTGCTCGCCAAACCAAGGAAGGGTTCGAGCTTGCAGCGAAGCTCGTTTCGGAGGCCATCCAGCTCGATCCCGGGTATTCGAATGCATATCAGGCGAGGGCCAACGCGCTTTCGGCGCTGTATCGCACTTATGATCGCGATCCCGCGCTTCTTGTGGAAGCGGAATCGCTCTGCCAAGATGCGCTGCTTCTAAAGCCCGATCTGGTGGCAGTCTATCATCCGCTCGCACAGGTCTATATGCTTCAGGGCAAGCTGGCGGAAGCGGAAGCCGCCGCACGAGAATACATTCGCAAGGCTCCCGATAATTTCATGAGCCATTTTTCGCTCGGATTTTTCTACGCGGAAACCGGCCAGTATTCCAACGCCATTGCACCGTATGAAGAATCGGTTCGGCTGAAGCCGGGCAATTGCCCGGGCCTGTTCGGGCTCGTTAATCAATGCGACGCAGCCAAGGAAACGGAGAAATGCTCGAAATGGGCACACGTCGCATTGCCACATTTCGAGCGGCATCTCAAACTTCATCTGGACGATGAAGCTTACCATGTTCTTTATGCAAACCTGCTTTCCTGGGCTGGCCGGTGGGATGACGCCCGCCTGGAAGCGATGAATCTAAAGAATGCGCGGGATGGCATGTCGCTCTACAACACGGCCTGCCTGTTTGAAAGGCTGGGCGATAAGCCGGAAGCGCTCGCCACGTTTCGCAAGGCGATCGAAGCAGGATATAGGAATACGCAGGCATTGAAGGCATTCCTGACGGATGAAGACGACGGCATCGCCCAGCTTGCCGGGACGCCGGAGTATGAGGAGGTGAAGCGGATGGTGGAGAGCTTGGCTGAAGCAGGATGATCGCTCATGCTGAGGACGCGGGAACCCAGACCCTGTTGCTGCGGTAACCTTTCAGTTGCACGCGAGTGCGCGAGGGTAATACTTTCGAGGGAGTGACCCTACTCATCTCATCAATCACGGTTCATGCGATCCTTCCCACACCGCCGATCTCCACCAATGCCGCCTTCAGCGCTTCGAAATCCGATGTGTCATTATACACCTGCGAGGAAATTCGGAGATAGAGCTTCCCATTCGCATTCATGGCGGGAACTTCGATTCGGTACTCATTGAAGAGACTGTCATGTAATTGCTGAACGCGTTCCTCGGTCGCATCCGGATCGCCTGGCATTGGAAATGTACAGAGGTTGGCAAGCATCTCTTCCGGAGCGGCAAGCGGCAGATCGAGCGCGCGAGAGATCGCGCGGCGTGCATTGAGGAGCATCCTTCGCGTATATTCCCGGCTTCCTTGAGCGGCGAGCGTTCGGTGGAACGCTATTCCGGCCGGAATGGCGAGCCAGGCCGTCGGGTCCAGAGTTCCCGTCCAGTTGAATTCCGTTCTGGAAGCCTCCGCCGAGGAAATGCGAGATAACGGTTGGATGGATTTTGCGCGGATGCTTCTTATCCACCCATAACATCGCCGCGCCCTTTGGGGCATAGAGCCATTTGTGGCAGTTCCCAACGTAATAATCGGCGCCGAGTGTATTGAGGTCTAAGTCGATCTGTCCGGGCGCGTGGGCGCCATCTACGAGCACCGGTATGCCGCGCTCTTTAAAGAGTGCGATGATTTCGGTAATGGGAAAGACAAGCCCGGTCGGGCTCGTGATGTGATCGACTACGGCGAAGGCGGTCCGCGGTGTGATTGCCCGAGCAATGGCATCGGTGACTTCCTGCGCACTCGCGATCGGGAAGGGAACCACAGCATCGACCACTGTAGCTCCGCACAGTTCCGCAACATAGAGCATTGTTTGCCGGATAGCTCGGTAGGCTTGGCTCGTTGTGAGCAGTTCGTCGCCCGGTTTGAATTGGGGAAGCAGCGAACGAAGCACGGCATTCGCGCCATCCGTCGCATTGTGGACAAAAACCAGATCCTCCGCATGTGAGCCGACGAAGCCAGCGAGTTCTGCTCTTGCCGCCTCCAATTGCTGCGGCAATTCACGAGTCATGAAGCGAACGGGTTCCGCTTCCATGCGCGATTGCCACTCCCGCTGCACGGCCAACACCGAGCGCGGACAAGCCCCGAAAGAACCGTGATTGAGAAAAATCACGTCTTCATCTAACAGCCATTCGCTGCGTATTTCTTTACCAAATGTCATGATCGGCCCCTTAACGCAAACCTGCTTCGCGATGAATCCCGGATGGTGTTTAATCTCCCTATAACCGTGACTTTTGCGTCACGACGAGTGTTCGGCAATGTCACGTTCGCCGTACATTGAAGGGTGCGCCTACCAAAACATGCCTGAAATCTTCATCTCCTACTCCCGTAAAGATTCCGCGCAGGCGGAACTGCTTGCGGAGATGCTCGGCAGTGCCGGGCTTTCGTGCTGGATCGATAAGCAGGGTATCGACGTGGCGACGTTGTGGTCCGGCGAAATCGTCGATGCGATAGATGGCTGCAAAGCGTTCCTCGTATTGCTGTCCACCGCGTCCACACAGTCCACGAACGTCCAGAAGGAAGTGGCGCTGGCCTCGGAACGAAAAAAGAAAATTCTTCCCCTGGATTTGGAGCCGGTCGCATTAAGCAGGGATTTAGCGTACCATCTCGCCGGCATCCAGCGCACCGCGATGACCAACATCGACGCCATCATCCGCGCGCTCTCGAAGCTTGGCCTCGAAGCCACTGGCGCGCCGCAGGCTCCGAAAATCGTGAAAGAAACGGACGGCAAGAAATCGCTGATGATTCTGCCATTCGAAGATTTATCGCCTTCGATGGACAATCAGTGGTTTGCCGATGGAATCGTTTCGGAACTTATCAATGCGCTATCAAATGTGAAGGCGCTGCATCTCTGCGACGCGCAGGCAACGAAGGAATTCAAGAGCTATAAGGGCCAGCTTACCGTTTATGCCGCGACGATGCAAGTTCGCTACTTCGTGCAGGGCGATGTTCGCAAATTCGGCGAGCAGATCAAAATTAGTTCTCGGCTGTTAGACATCGAAACTGGCGATCATCTCTGGCAGGATTCTCTGCGCGGCGAGATGAAGGATATTTTCGATATTCAGGAAGCCGTTGCAAAAAAGGTGGTCGATGGCCTCAAGCTTCATCTCACCTCGGAGGAAAAGAAAAAGCTTGCCGAGCGCGGAACGGAAAATGCGGAGGCGTATGAACTGTATCTTAAAGCAACGGAGTATTTTCTCCGCCAAACCAAGGAGGGATTTCAACTAGCGGTTCAGCTCTTTACGGACGCCACCCGCCACGATCCCGGATTTGCACTTGCTTATGCAAGCAACGCCAACGCAAGCACGAATCTTTATCGCGCCTATGACCGCAATCCTGCACTGCTTGTGGAAGCGGAATCGCTCTGCAAAGAGGCCTTGCGGCTAAAGCCCGATTTGGATGCAGTCTATCTTCCACTTTCGGCGATCTATATGCATCAGGGCAAACTCGCGGAGGCGGAATCAACCGCGCGGGAATTCATTCGAAAGGCGCCCGGTAATTTTCTTAGCCATTTCTCGCTCGGATTTTTCTATGGCAATACCGGCCAACTGGCCAAAGCCGCCGCTCCTTTTGAAGAAGCGGTCCGGATTAAGCCGGACGACCGAGCGGCCCTGTCCAATCTTGTTCTCGCGTGCAGCGCGGGGAAAGAGGATGACCCATCGAACGGCGATAAATGTACAAAATATGCACTCATGGCTCTTCCGGTTGAAGAGCGGCATCTCAAGCTCCATCCGGACGATGAAGATAGCCAGCAACAATATGCGTCCCTGCTTTTCCGGAGTGGCCGAAAGGACGATGCCCGCGCTGCGGCCCTGGAACTAAAGAACCTCCGGGATGGCAGCGCGCTCTACAATACGGCCTGCCTGTTTGGGGTGTTGGGCGATAAGCCGGAAGCGCTCGCCACCTTTCGTAAGGCGATCGAAGCGGGATTTAAGAATATCCGCGCTCTGAAGGAATTCCTGACGGACGACAGCGACGAAGGTATCGCCCAGCTTGCCGGCACACCGGAATACGAGGAGGTGAAGCGGATGGTGGAGAAAATGCCTGAAGGATTTGACTGAATACGCACCCGACATCGAGAATTCTCACCTACGCGGGATTATTTCCCGACCTGAATGCAAGTAAATCCTCTCATCTGGTAAAGTCTGGGCTCGGACAATTTGGAATGAATCTGGCATTCTCACTTTTGTGTCTATCTCAACGGAGTATCTGCACATGCCTTACATCGCTGGAGTGACAACCACCACGCCGCCCGCCACCCTCGAACAGCGGGATGCCAAACGCTTCGCCGAGCAACTTTTTGGCGGTGAGGTTCGGCGCCTGCTTCCCGTCTTCGATAACGCGCTTATCGACCGCCGCCATTTTGCAACCGAGATCGACTGGTTCTTTCATCCACACACGTTTACGGAGGCGAACGACCGGTATATTGAAGTTTCACTTGCGCTTGCCGAGGAGGTGGTAACACGCTTGGCCGTTCAATGCAGCATCTCGACCGAAGATTTCGATGCGATTTATTTCGTTTCAACCACCGGGCTATCCACGCCCTCAATCGACGCGCGGCTATTCAATCGCATTCGTCTTAACCCGCACATCAAGCGCGTTCCGATCTGGGGATTGGGCTGCGCCGCGGGCGTGGCCGGCATTGCGCGAGCCAGCGAATACGTTCGCGCGTTTCCAACCCACCGGGCGCTTGTCGTGAGTATTGAGCTTTGCAGCCTGACCTATCAATGGGGCAACCGCTCCAAGAGTAATATTATTGCAGCCGCGCTGTTTGCCGATGGTGCCGCCGCCTGCCTCGTTGCGGGCGATGAGGTTCCGCGCCCGAAGCACGATCTTGCGCAGCCCGCTATTTTGGGAACACTTTCTACGACCTATCCGAATTCGCTGGATGTCATGGGCTGGCGCATTACGAGCGAGGGATTTAACATCGTGCTTTCGCGCGATATTCCTTCGATCGTCACGTCACTCGTTCGGGATAATATCTCGGAACTATTAGAAGTGCATGGACTCGAGGCTCCAAACATTAAGCACTACATCGCGCATCCTGGCGGAGCGAAAGTATTGGAAGCTTATGCAGAGGCGCTTGATTTGCGGCATGGCGAACTCCAGATCCCGCACGAAGTGCTGAGAAATTTCGGTAATATGTCGAGTGCGACTGTCTTTTTTATCATGGAAAGGATCCTCCGTGAAACGCGGGACGGTTCCGGCGATTACGGACTTGCTTCCGCGCTCGGCCCGGGCTTTAGCTCCGAATTAGTATTGCTTCGATGGTGATGACTCACTGGTTTGGATTCGCATTTCTCTTCTTCCTGCTTGTCTTCGAACGGCTGGCGGAGCTGCGTTCCGCAAACCGGAACTCTCGCCGCCTGATGGAAGCGGGTGGACGCGAATTTGGTGCGGCGCATTATCCATTGATCGTTGCAATGCATGTGGCTTTTTTCGTCGGCTTAGTCGTCGAGTTCATCCTTCGTGGCGCCCCGCTCGTCCCATTCTGGCCATTGCCTCTTGCGATTTTCATCTTCGCTCAACTCCTACGCCTCTGGGCGCGTCTGGCGATGGGGAGCCGCTGGACGGCACGCATCGTCGCAGTTCCCGGGGAGATCCTCGTTACGCGGGGCCCATTTCGATTCCTGCGCCACCCGATTTATGTTGCCGTAGCCATGGAACTCTTCTCCATCCCACTCCTCTTCGGATTGTATCTTACATGCTTCATCATTACCGCGCTTAATGCTCTCATGCTCCTATTGGTCCGCATTCCTGAAGAGGAAGCGGCACTCCATTGGGCAATGGACAGTTCATCGCTTCCCCTGGAAGGCGGGGTAACGGAAAGGAATCTTTAATCCGCATTTTGATTTTAATTCATATTCAATATTTCCAAAAGTCATGAAGACTATTTTTGATCCCGCCATCCGCACGGAGCTAATTAATTGAGTTAACAAACTGGCGCCGAATTCGCCAAGGGTCTTCGGCAAAATGCGTCCCGAGCAGGGGCTCCATCATATCAATGGAGCATTTCAAACGTATTTGGGCGAGATCAATTCGCCCTATCATGGCAGTAACCTCAAAGCCGCCGTGATGAGGCTGCTTACATTCTCTCCGATGCCGATTCCACGTGGCAAGGGAAAGACGACTCCGCCCCTCATCTCCGAAGGAACCTATGATATTGAAGCCGAGAAGATTCGGTTCCGAGACTTGCTGGAACGAGTCAGTTCCCGCCGGGATGCAACCGAGTGGCCCATCCATGCTATTTTTGGGAAGCTTACCGCCGAACAAGATGGCAAGCTTGGCTATAAGCATACCGATCATCATTTGCAGCAGTTTGGGGTTTAAGCCGCCGCCATCTGCTCCGTCCGCTTCTTCGTGCGGAATCGTTCCGTCGCATCCAATATCTTTTTGCGGAACCGCGTCGATTCCGGAGTCACTTCCAGGAACTCGTCATCCGAAAGCCACTCGATCTGCTGTTCCAGCGACATCAGGCGCGGCGTATTGAGCTGAACGGCGCCATCGGAACCGGAAGCCCGCATATTGGTCAGATGCTTCTTCTTCGTGACGTTCACGATCATATCGTCCTCGCGGGAATTTTCCCCAACAATCATTCCACGATAAACCTTGGTTCCCGGTGGAACGAAAAAGACCGATCGTTCCTGCAAGCCTTCCATTGCGTAGGGGGTGGTATCGCCATCCTCTAACGAAACGAGAGCCCCGCGCATCCGGCCTGCGATTGGCCCCTTGTACGATTCGTAATCATAGAACAACTGATTGAGCAGCCCGTTGCCGCGCGTCATGGTCAGGAACTCACCGCGAAAGCCGATCATGCCGCGGCTCGGAATGTGATATTCGATATGTGCCTGACCGTTCAGCGTGGACATGTTCACCATCTGTCCTTTCCGGGTTCCCAATGCCTCGATGACCGCGCCGACATATTCATCCGGCACGTCGATCACGACTTGCTCGATCGGTTCCATCGTGTCACCATCCATTTCCTGCATGATGACTTCCGGCTTGGAGACCGCAAATTCATAGCCTTCTCGCCGCATCGTCTCGATGAGGATGGCAAGCTGAAGTTCTCCGCGTGCCGCCACCTTAAATGTATCCGGCGAAATATCTTCAACACGGATGGAGATGTTCTTGCGAAGTTCCCGCATCAGCCGCTCCCGAAGATGCCGGCTGGTAACAAATTTTCCCTCGCGGCCGGCAAGCGGGGAATCGTTCACCACGAAATTCATCGAAATCGTCGGCTCATCGACGTTGATGATGGGCAGCGCAACGGCGTGCTCCGGATCGGTGATCGTCTCGCCGATGTGAACATCTTCCAATCCCGCAAGCTGGACGATTTCTCCGGCCGCGGCTTCCTCCGCTTCGACTCGCTTCAAACCTTCGAACGTAAAGAGCTTCGCGATCTTCGCCTTTTCAATGGTTCCGTCATGCCGAATAAGCGTAATCCATTCGCCGGGATGCACTTTGCCGCGGAAAATTCTGCCCACCGCCAGGCGGCCAAGATAATCCGACCAATCCACGTTGGCCACGAGCATTTGGAATGCGCCTTCCGTTTCGCCCGGCGGCGGCGGAACGAAATCTATGATCATACGGAACATCGGCGCAAGATCGGTCATTTCATCCGTGATTTTCTCCGCCGCGGGGAGCGTGAGTCCTGCAAGCCCCGCTTTGCCAACGGCATAAACAATTGGGAACTCCAACTGCTCATACGTTGCACCGAGCGACATAAAAAGCTCGAATACTTCATCCAATACTTCCTTTGGCCGCGCATCCTTCCGGTCGATCTTGTTGATGACGACAATCGGCTTGAGATGCAGTTCCAGGCTCTTTTTCAGAACGAATTTCGTTTGCGGCAGGCAGCCTTCGGCTGCATCGACTAAGAGCAAAACGCCATCGACCATCTTCAATATGCGCTCGACCTCGCCGCCGAAATCGGCGTGGCCGGGCGTATCGACAATGTTTATTTTCTTCCCACCCCAGTGAACCGAGGTGTTTTTCGCCATGATCGTGATGCCTTTTTCGCGTTCAAGATCGTTCGAATCCATGACGCGGTCGGTGAGGTGCTCGTTGGAGCGAAACGTGCCGGATTGCCGCAGCATCTGATCGACAAGCGTCGTCTTGCCATGATCGACGTGCGCAATAATGGCAATATTCCTGATATCATCTCTTGTGTGTATGGTTTGCTGCTCTGACATTACGATTCCTTAATATATTTCCCAGTTATTTGTGATGGTTCTGCTCGGCGCGGCGCTAACGAGCCGGATAGAAGGAATCGTTTCTTCCGCCAATGAAAGGCACAAAATACGCTTCTCAAAAGTGCCGATTTGTTGATTTCAAAGAACTTACGGGCTTTTTTTTGAATTTGTTGTTCATGAACGCACCGCATAAAGTCCGCATGGATCGTTACCTATAATCCAAATGCCGAGCGCGTTTGAAAATCTGGATTAACTATCCCCGAATATTCTCCAAATCGCGGCGGCGAACGGAGCCAGCATTCCGATCGCGCCCCGGCCTATCGAGTAGGTCGAAAGCCCGCGGTGACGGTCCTGCGTATAGACCATCAGCGAAAGCTTGCGGTTGATTTGCAGCGTAACAAGCCCCGCCGCGAGCATCGACTTCGCGTAGGACGAGAGCGACGCAAACTCGAACGAGTTCAGCACGACGATGTCGGCGTGGTGTGCCGTGAGTTCCATGTCGATAAGGCGCGGCGTGAGCGTCGCAAACGGACAGCTCAGGATGCGAATATTCTTCGGAAGCGTTGCCCGGCCCGGCTCCGAAATCTGTGCATCGTTCGGAATCCCTCCGCGATATTTCCATTTTGAAGGAAGTTCCACCTTCGCGCCGACGAGCCCATCCATCAGCGTTTTCTGAAGAAGTCCCCGGCTCGCGTAGGTATTGATAAGCAAGACCGTCCGCGCCGGATATTTTGCGGCAAGATGCACGGCCAGTGCGGAGGCGTGGTCAATTGAGCGGTGAATATCGCGGTCGAGCACGAGCGTAAGCGTCTCGTTTTTTGCCTCTAACCGGTCGCCGTCGCTCTCGAAGGAAATGAGCACGTCCTTCGGTGCCTCCACCGGCCCATCGAATACATCGTCAAGACTCTCCGACCTAATCGCTAAAATATCGACATTTTTCATGGTTTTTGGTTGATTTGGTTTTCTTAAAGTAAATTGGTGCCTATCACACCACCGTTTAAGAAACTATAAAAATGCCGAAAGGTTTCGGGATCGGGAAAAATTTTATAGATTCCCCCCGACCAGCTCGGGGCAAATCTTTTGCGGGAATGACACGCTCGCTCCAACTTTTTGAGTCGAATTTGGGAAAGAGGATTTCCGTAATTCAAATGTTATCTCACAGTGGAAGCCCTGGAACAGGACGTTCATTTTTATCGCGATTCTCCGAGGCCGAGAACCGTTTCTTGAATGGATGAACGGACTGACGAAACCGCAACGGACTGCCGTTCTCGATCGACTGAGCCGTGTGCGGCAAGGGAACTTTGGAGATATAAAACCTATTCAGGGAGTTAAAGGCCTTTTTGAACTTCGCTTTCATATACAGCAAGGTTTTCGGGCCTATTATGGACGCGATGGTAATACCATTGTTGTGCTCCTAACTGGCGCGGATAAAGGCGATCAGGATAAAGCTATTAAACAAGCAGAAATTTTATGGAACGAATATCTGACTCGAAAGAAGAACGCTACCGGACATTAGACGATGTGCTGGAGCGGGAACTTCTCGATCCCGAAATCGCGAGCGGATACCTTTCGCTTGCCATTCCCGATGCGACCGAAGCAGATCATGGCGCGCATCACCGAACTCATTCGCGCCGGAGTCGATTTCTCGCGCATCGACGGCTCCGTAATCGACCGCATCAACGAATCGCTCGCCGTCGCAAGCCTACCCATCTATTGGCGCAAGGCGGCGTAAAACTCGCAGCCCAGCATGGAGCAAAGCGGAATGCGGGGTAGGCGTTGCGTTTAGGTTCCCGGAGTCCTGGAAGGAGGGAGTACATCGCCCTTTCAGGGCTAATAATTCCCAACCGCAATCCAAACCCAGGGTTCCGCTTCGCCGCGCCCTGGGCTGCGGGTACTTCGTGCCTTCGGCACTTTGGGAGTGGGAACGTTACGGCACCACCGTCCCCATCACCGGCGAAGGCGTTCCGTTGATGGCTGTAAAGACGACCTGCTGCAAAATTGGGTTGAAGTAATCGCCGCCTACATTTCCATAGTATGCTGACGTACCATAAGCTGCAACATAAATAGAATCGCCTGATTTGAAGTTAGTCAAGTAGCCTTGAGGCACAGCAAACGTGAAATTGTCCGTTGTTGTATCGACAGGATAGAGCGGATACGTCCCGCTGAGCATCCCCTCCCATCTCCAGTAAGAGGCATTATAATGGCCGGGAACATCGGATACGTCGGATGTATGTGATACGAAGAGGACCATCGCATCGTTGGATTGTGGGATCGAGGGATCGGGAGTTACCGTTCCCCGTGCGATAAGTGCAGTAGCGGGTCCATACTGCACAACCGTTGTATCTTTGAAATACACAGAGCCAAGCGTTGCAATCAGGTTCGGGATTTGGAACAAAATCTGCGTCGTAGGCACATTGAAGTTCGGCGCGAACTCATACGGACCGGATTGCCAAATCAGCGGTGCATTCCCTCCACCCGTAACCGTCACGGACATCCATCTCACCTCTCCATAGCCCGCCTTCGTGAAAGAGACATTGTAAGTTCCCGTGGGAACTCCCGTAAACGAGTAATAGCCGCTGTCGTCAGAGACAGCCGTAAAATTTGTCCCTTCGATCTTGACCTGGACACCACTATAAGGCGGCTTAGGCTCCTCAAACCAAGGTCCGGCGAGAATTACTTGTCCATCAATGCTTGCGGTTTCCGGCGACGTGGGAAGAGACCTACAGGAATTAAAGCTTAAGATCGCTCCGCAACTCAGGATCGTTCCCAAGCGCAGGATCGTTCCGACGGGTAATAATGACTTCGAGAAGTTCGACATGACATGGTTTCCTTCCAAATCTGAATTACACTATGAAGAACGAATTGGAAAGCTAAAAACCTAAATAAGAATTCCTTAGGACTCCCAGCGGGCGGGAATTTCATGCCTTCGGCACTTACGGGCGGCGGCTATGCGTTTAAAACCATCATGCTACTCCTTACCTCGCTTCTTTTTGCGGCATTTCTTCAGCAACCGGTTCACGATCCTACTTACGCCGATTCCATTCGCGGCACACTCATCACGA
Organism: uncultured Bacteroidota bacterium; assembly: GCA_963702215.1. Taxonomy (GTDB): domain Bacteria; phylum Bacteroidota; class Ignavibacteria; order Palsa-1295; family Palsa-1295; genus PALSA-1295. Next base: position 1,032,539 of record OY969726.1, on the reverse strand, counting down.
CCGTCACCACGCGCGGCAACTTTGTCAGCTTCAACAAAAATCATACGGACCGCCTTTTCTTGCGCGACGCATCCGATCAAATGACGATGAATTTGATCATGACCGAACCCGAGACCGATCTCTTCCTCGCCGATCATGCGAAGGACGACCTGAAAATCACATATCAGGTGCGTGAAGTCCCAAAGTCTGGCGGCGGCATTGAGCGGCTGAACTACGCCACAATGCTTCGCTCCCTCCGTACCGGCGATGATGTTCGCGACTGGCCGAAAAAATTAGCGGCGGATTCGGATTTGCTCACGCAGGATCGCGAGCAGTTGCGGCAATTGCTCGCGGAGTAAATGCTATAGCGGCACGTCGAACGTTCCGTTCGTGATTTTCACGGTGTCACCGAACTCATCGATCGCGGTAAAACTAAAGGTTCCCGTCACGCGAGAGGGATCTAGCCTTGTGAAATGGATGGTGCCCGAATTGGAGTAGGATGTATAGAACAACGGGAGGGTTTTCTCCTCTTCGTACTGGGCAAAGCAGGAAGTACCGGTATCGCTAATCGGATAGGTTCCGGTATCCGTTTGCTTGTAGTTAATCACGATAAGCTCGTAGTGGTCAAACGAGAGGCTGTCATCAGCGACAAAATCATGATATCCCTCAAAGGAGCCGGTGTCTGGCGTGCTGCCGGACCACGCCTGGCCATTGACCGTGGCCGTCATGACGATCGCTTTGCCCCCCGTTACGGTCGATGGAGCGGTGTTGGAGCTACACGCGGAAAAGGCCATCGCCATCGATACAAAAAACGCAAAGGGAATCGTAGAATGCTTCATGGGATTTCAATTAATACGATGTGGGGAAAATTAGAATGATGAGAAATGAAAATCCGCCGATTGAGTTCCAGTCTATCCGTGCCCCCCGATCTCAAAAATCGTCTCGATCTCATCGATTCAGATTCAAACGTTTCCGCTTTCACTTCGCGAGCACGGGTTGGGCCAATCGGTAATTCGCCACAGCCGTTCGCTCCGGGAAAGAAGGAATTGCAACGGGCTTAAAATCCGTTGTAACATTCGTGCCGGTCCGAGTCCGGCACAAACCGGAGACAATCCATGAGACAGATTCGTAAAATAAGGTTCCTTATCGCGGCCCTTGCGGTGCTTGGCTTGGGCACCGCCTTTTCACAATTGCGTTCGGGGACGTGGAGTGATGCATCATCGGAAGGCTTCGCGCCGCGATGCTGGTTTACATCGAGCGTAGTGCATGGCAAGATCTATGTCATCGGCGGCTATGGCGATAGCACGCTCCTGCCAACCGTTCAGGCTTTCGATCCCGCTGCGAATCGCTGGACGACGCTCACAACGCGCGGCCACTTCACACCGCGCGCCAGCCTGGCTTCGTGTGTGATCGGCGATAAAATCTACGTCATGGGCGGCGCACTCGGACCGAGCGGCCCTCCAATATGAGCAATGCGGTAGAGATATTCGATCCCACGACGAGCACCTGGAGCACTCCCAAAACGACCGGCCATTTTACGCCTCGAAATAATCTTTGCGTCTGCGTAATCGGAGGGAAGATTTATACTATGGGCGGTTACGATGCAAAGTCTCCCGGCGATATGAACACCTTCGAAGTATTCGATCCTCGAACGCGGGTGTGGAGCTCTCCAAAAACCTCCGGGACGTTTCTGCCGCACGGCGCATTCACGGCGAGCGTCATCGGTGGAAAAATCTATGTTGTCGGTGGATTCAACGATCAGGGTGCACGTGGGCAGCGTGTTTTGGGAATTGTACAAATGTTCGACCCGCGCACCGATCATTGGTCAACGCTGGCCACAAAAGGTAACTTTACCGCGCGCCTGCTTCATGCGGCGGGAGTCGTCGATGGTAAAATTTATATCATCGGTGGCACACCGGATGTTCGTAATCCGCTGACACAGGATCTCGTTCAGGTTTTCGATCCGGCGACGAACGCATGGAGCACGCCGGCCGCAGTTGGAACGTTTACTCCGCGTTCGTATCTTTCCGCGGCCGTTGTTGCGGACAAAATTTACGCAATGGGAGGGCAGGATACCGCGCAGGTATTCAACAAGGTGGATGTCTATACACCCACCGAATAATAATCAGTTACAAGCAAAGAGTAACGGGACTCGATACCCTATACCCTACCCAAGCGGAGAGGGAGAGATTCGAACTCTCGGTACGCGATTAACGTACAGCCGCTTTCCAGGCGACCCAGTTAAACCACTCCTGCACCTCTCCAGGTAGTTCGTGGTCGAACGTTCGTCCACGAACCAATTGTGGCCTCGCGTTATCAATTTAACCGCGCGCATAGTTCCGCTAACGTTCTGGAATGTGCTATTCCTTCGCGAACGGCGTGCGTCGCCTGCCACCGCAGATGAAATAGATACCCGCCGGAAGCTGAGAAACATCGACCCGCTGGCCGCTCACCGGGCAATTCCAGATTCGACCGAGGGCATCCGTGATCGTCAGCGCGGACGGTGCGCCACTCACCGTTATGGAACTCCGGGCCGGATTCGGATAAATCGCGAACTGGCCCGAGCTTCCGGGAGAATGCTTCGCCACGCCGGAGCTGCTGGCATCGTAGTACCACATAAACAGGCTATCGTGGCTCCAGGAGGCAATCCAACCATGCCGCGCATTGAGGAAGTGCATTTCTTCCAACGAATCGTCGATAAAGGTGGTCGAGTCGATCAGCCAATGCGCGCCATTATCGGAACTATAGGCAAGCTTGCTCGCAAAGCCTTCGCTGTGGATCAGGGGGAATTCAGGAACGATGGCTTCGGCTCCTGATCCAATGATCGCCCATAAAACACCGTGCGCCGGATTGGCCAGCCGCCAGAGGCCATTTCCGAAGGTGGAATCGACACGCCACGTGGTACCGTAATCGCTTGAATAGGCACAGTCGGCTGCACTATTCGTTCCAAAGCAGAATACTTCCCGCGTGGTAGGATTGACTGAAAAATCCAAAACCCACGGCTGGTAGTTCGCGCTATCGAATGCATCCGAAGCAAGCCATGTTGCGCCGCCACTGGTCGTGTGGAGTATCACCTTCGGTTCGTTAACAATTTTCGATCCGCTCGGGATCACGTTGCGCCCCAGCGCGGTCCAGACATCGTTGCTATCGACGATGTAACCAATGTTCATCGGCTGATAATGGTGTTCAAGGTAGCTCGTGTCTCCCGCTATAATGTAAGGCGAACCATAAAGGTCAGAGCTTCGCCAACCATCATGCGTGACGAGAATAGCAACGCTGTCATCGAACTCGCTCAGATCGTGGGTGCTGACGTATTCCACCAAGCGGAATCCATAAGCGGTGTCATACATTTTTTCAGCGAGTGTAAAATAGGCTCCATCGTTCACCTGATTTGGCTCGGGTGGCGATTCGATCCCGGTCCCTCCGGGGAGAATCGAAAGTGTCAAGGCGCCGCTATGGTAGAAGCCGCGTCGCGGGCCGGTACATGAGAGAGCATTTAGACTGCGCTTATTCATATTTAGTGCTGGGGTGGTGAGGACCGAATCAAGCTGCCATGTCCGTCCGCCAACAACCGTTGAGCCGACCACCCCGCCCCCTGACACCCATACGCCGTTGAGGCTGTCAACGAAGCCAAAATCCAAAGTATTATCATTCCCCGGCGCCCCAACCATCGGAAGCGCTACCTTTACCCAGCGTCCGGGAATATTTTGCGAGTACACTTCATTCGCCGTCGCTAAAATAGCGATGGCGAGAAGAACGCAAGCCGAAGGTCTTTTCATTTGCAGCCCTTCGGTGGTGCGAGCGTGAGTTCACCTTGTCCATAATTGACACAGCCCGAATCGGCCGGTGACCACTGCAGCTGGATTTGAATGCCAGGTGTAATCCCGCAGGTTGTTACCTGAAGCGACTGCCCCGCGGCCAAGCAGTTCCCCGAGGTGTCGTAAAAGTCCACCATATTCGGGCTGACCTGATTTGCAGCCCAGCCGGAGCGCGTCGGGTTCTCTATCACGGCGCAGCAGGAGGAAAACGGCGCACCGTTCTTCGTTGACACTATGATGCTTTCGATGCATGAATCGCAGGTATTTAACAACGCCCAAGTATAACAGGCGGTGTCCGTGCTATCGCAGTTGCAGAGCGAAGGGTTCCGATCGCACACGGCCTGTAAGCAGCTTGCGCAAGGCGGGGGTGGGGGCTGGGCGATTGCGTTCCGAGAGATTCCGAGCAAATAGACCAGTACAAACGCTGCCGCGAGTGCGGCGAATCGAATCGAAATGAATTTAAGCATAAACGATGAAGCGAAACGCGGTTCCAAAGCCGGCTACGAGTTCCGGAACCGATTGAAAGAGTTAAACGCTGCGGGAGCCGTAACCACTCCGTGCCGCGCTTTGTGAAAATTGTTGTGAATTAATCATTAAGTTTGACGCGAATCAGGCCATAATCCGTTGCAGCATAAAGCGAATGGTTTGAAAGCTCTTCAAGCTGCCAAAACCATTTGGCCTTGCAGCCCTTCACTGCAGTCCAGGAGCGCCCGTTATCCTTCGAATATTGCAATGCCGGGATCTTGTCTGATTTTATCCATGATCCAAAATTGCCGATCCACATGGTTTTACTATCCGATGCGTTCACACCGACGCCCCAAATCTCGAACGGACAGTTTATTCCGCGCCAGGATTTTCCGTCGTTCTCCGATAGATAAATCTCTTGTTTCGAGCCGTTCGGCCCGCTTGCCACGCAGGCGACGAGCCGGTTCCCCCAGATCGTGATCAGTGGCAGTTCCCGGTTCCAATTTCCCCATGCATCGACAAAGCATTTGTGCCATTTACCGCCGAGGCTTGAAGTTTCATAAATGGTTGCCTGTGCGGAAGTGGAGACGAAAAATTTCGTTCGCCCGCCTCGTTTTTCGACGAGCAGAGAACAAATGCGAGGATTCTTTAGCGTGTCGATCGGAAGGCTGGCCTCGCTCCATGTTGTGCCGCTATCCTTCGATTCCATAATGCAGAATGGCGTTTGGGCGGCGACATAAACCACGCCCTCGTCACGCAGGAACCACGCGCAAGCGCCGCCGCCGGTTGAGACAACGCAAGGGCAGAACGTTCGTCCGGAATCGTGGCTAACAAATGCTTCTCCCGTGAATCCTTTCGAAGCATTGACGAAAATTATCCGGGGGTTGATGGGAATTATCTCTTTGATCAGGTTGACCTGCGGCAGCTGCCCGAGCTTCTTCCACGTTCTCCCAGCGTCCGAGGTGTGAAAGAGGTGTTCCCGGCTCCCAATGTAAATATCGTTGCCGATAGAATCGGCAATACAAAATCCTTCAACATGATCCCAGTACAGCCGCTCGATTGTCGCCTGGGCTGAAGAATCCTCCGCAGAATCCTCCGCCGGCGGATATTGGGCCCGGGCGCTGGGGATGAACGCGAGACACGCCAACGCGATGGCAGTTCTAAACGCTATGCCGCGCTCTGCGTGCCGCGCTCTGCGTGCCGTGCGCCGTGCGCCGTGCGCCGTGCGCCGTGCGCCGTGCGCCGTGAAGGCTTCCGGCGAGGGGGAATGTTTCATGGTTGGGTTGCAAAGATACGACATTTTTTGGGGGGCGTCGCGAAAATGAAACAGCGCTGGCAACGTTTGCCCGGATTTTCACGTTTATGCAGTCCCACAAAATTTTTATTGCATACGATGGCTACCACCGTCAGTCAGGCCACGGCGACGCGGCTTAAGGAAATCGAGAAAGAGCTTGCCGAGCTTCAGGAGAAGCGCACGCAATTGCGTTCCCATTGGGAGCACGAAAAGAGTCTCATCAAAGGTATTCGCTCTCGAGCGCGAGGAGATCGAGCAGCTTCGCATTCAGGCCGAGCAAACCGAGCGGCAGGGCGATTTGGGGAAAGTCGCCGAGATCCGTTATGGAACAATTCCCCAGGTCGAAAATGATCTGAAGAAAAAGCAGGACGAGCTTGAAAAACTTCAGAAGGATCATCAGATGCTGAAGGAAGTCGTGGGTCCGGAAGATATTGCCGAAGTGGTGGCGAAGTGGACGGGAATTCCGGTCGCGCGGATGCTCGAAAGCGAGCGCGAGAAGCTGCTGAAAATGGAAGATCGGCTGCATGAGCGGGTCGTCGGGCAGGATGAGGCGGTGACTGCTGTGTCGAATGCGATTCGCCGCTCCCGCGCCGGGATGCATGACCGCAATCGCCCGATTGGGAGCTTTATTTTCCTGGGTTCCACCGGCGTGGGCAAAACTGAACTCGCTCGCTCCCTTGCGGTATTTTTATTCGACGATGAGCATGCGATGGTCCGCATCGACATGTCCGAATACATGGAGAAATTTTCGGTTTCGCGCCTCGTTGGCGCGCCGCCCGGATATGTGGGATATGAAGAGGGCGGGCAGCTTACCGAAGCCGTGCGCCGCCGGCCATATAGCGTCGTGTTGTTGGATGAAATCGAAAAAGCGCATCCCGATGTGTTCAATATTTTGCTGCAAGTTCTGGATGATGGCCGCCTCACAGATTCGCAGGGCCGCACCGTCGATTTCAAGAATACGATCATCATCATGACTTCCAACATCGGTTCCAATCTCATTACGGAGCAGATGCAGAAAATGACGGAGGAGAATAAGGATCGGATACTTGGGAACCTGAAAACCCTCCTGCTCGCGGAACTTCGCAAAACGATCCGGCCCGAATTCCTGAATCGTGTCGATGAGATCGTCATGTTCCAGCCAATTTCGGAGAGCGATATTCGAAAGATCGTCGATATTCAGCTTCGCCGCGTGATAGAGATGACGGAGAAGAATGGCATCCACCTCGAAGTAACCAACGATGCGCGGGACTGGCTCGCGAAAAGCGGCTACGATCCCGCCTATGGCGCGCGCCCACTCAAACGCGTGATACAAAAGGCCATTGTCGATCCACTTTCGATGAAATTATTATCCAGTGAAATTTCGCAAGGCGATACCGTGCGCGTGGATCATACGGAGAGCGGGCAATATACATTTGAACGCGTGGCCACACCATGATTCACGAGCGTTTCCATCTCTATTCCCGCGAAGGTGAAATCCTCCGTGCCGATTTACGCTACGAGAAGACCGGCACGGCAAAGCCTGCGATCGTTTTCCTTCACGGCTTCAAAGGCTTCAAGGACTGGGGCCCGTTTCCCGCCATGATGGTGGAACTTGCGCGCGCCGGATTCATCACGATTGCCTTCAATTTTTCTCAGAACGGCATTGGCGACGACTTGCTGAACTTTACGGAACTCGATCGCTTCGCGCGTAACACCTTTACGCGAGAACTTGATGAAGTGGGAGATGTCGTGCGCGCGCTTTCGGAATTAAATTCCGTTCCACTCCCGCCAGAAGAACTCGATCCGAATGCGATCGGCCTTATGGGGCATTCGCGCGGAGCTGCGATGGCAATTCTGGCCGGTGGGGAAGACCGGCTCGTGCGAGCCGTGATGGCGCTCTCGCCGGTCAGTAATTTCAATCGGTATAGCGAGCGGCAGAAAGCAAAATGGCGAGAACTTGGGTACTTCGAGGTGCTGAATCACCGAACGAAGCAGGTGATGCGGCTAAATGTCGATCTGCTCGAAGATCTGGAACGAAACCGGGAGCGGCTCGATATTCTCGCCGCCGCCAAACGAATTGCGCACTTTCAAAAGCCGCTCCTCCTCGTGGCCGGTGAACAGGATTTAACCACGAAGCCTGAAGAAGCCGAATCCATTGCCCAAGCGGCTGAATGCCCGTTAACCACCGTGCAACTAATTCCCCAGACCGGCCACACATTCGGCGCGGAACATCCCTTCAAAGGCATGACACCGGCGCTCGAACGGGTGTTGGAACTTGCAAAGAACTGTTTTCACGAGTCCCTGCCACGCTAACGGGAAGGTAGGATCCGAGTGTGAAACTTAATCCTCCAGCGCCGCCACGCCAGGCAGAGTTTTTCCTTCCAAAAATTCCAGGCTCGCGCCGCCGCCGGTAGAGACGTGGGACATTTTATCCGCGAGATGCGCTTGTTCGAGTGCCGCGACGCTATCGCCGCCGCCAACAATGGTCGTTGCGCCACGCGCGGTGGCATCGGCCATCGCATTTGCAATGGCGAGGGTTCCCGTCGCAAAGTTTGGCATTTCGAACACACCCATCGGGCCGTTCCAGACAATCGTTTTCGCTTTCGCGATTTCGTCCGTGAAAAGTTTTATCGTCTCCGGGCCAATATCGACGCCCTGCCAATCTTTGGGAATGGCGTCCTGAGATACGGTCTTAAATTCGGAATCATTCTTAAATTCTTTTGCGACAACGGAATCGACCGGCAGGAGCAAGCGATCTTTCGATTTTTCGAGTAATGACTTCGCTAAATCGACTTTGTCATCTTCGACAATTGAGTTCCCAATTTCTTTGCCTTCGGCTTTGAGGAAGGTGTAGGTCATTCCGCCGCCGATCAAAACTTTTTCGGCTTTCTTTAAAAGATTTTGAATCACGTCGATCTTTCCGGAAATCTTGGCGCCGCCGATAATCGCGATAAAAGGATGCGCAGGATTTGTCAGGACTCCGCCGAGATATTTCAGTTCCTTCTCCATTAAATAGCCCGCGGCTTTCACCGATACGTAATGCGTAATACCTTCGATAGAAGCGTGGGCACGGTGCGCCGCGCCGAAGGCATCATCGACATACACATCCGCCAGCTTTGCCAGCGCCTGCGAGAAAGCGGGATCGTTTTTCTCCTCTTCAGGATGGAACCGGAGATTTTCGAGCAGGAGAATATCGCCGGGTTTAAGTTCCGCCGCCATCTTTTCCACTTCGGGACCGATGCAATCCTTCGCGAAGCTCACGTTGCCCTTCACGAGCGATTTCAAATGCTCGAACACCGGCCGAAGCGAATATTTCTCATCCGGTTTGCCTTTGGGTCTTCCGAGATGGCTCGCGATGATAAGCTTCGCGCCGCGTTGTTGTAGCTCCTCGATGGTCGGCAGCGCGGCGCGGATGCGGGTGTCGTCCGTGATGGTGTACGGCGCTTCTTTCGTGAGCGGCACGTTAAAATCCACGCGAAGAAAAACGCGCTGGTTGGTAACGTCGACTTGGTCAATGATTTTGTACATGGTACTGATGCTTTGGCTTGTTCAACAAAACATGTAACAAAATGCTTGCTCGCGTGTTATTAGAGCATAGCTCTGAGCGGTTAAAATCTAACTTTTAATTGAGGAAAAGGAACTAAGGTGAAAAACGATGATTCCCCGCAGCCCGCAGCCCGCAGCCCGCAGCCCGCAGCCCGCAGCCCGCAGCCCGCAGCCCGCAGTCTTTAGACGGGCCTAATAAGATTGTGCTCGAAATTTTCGAACATTGGGAGGATGAAACGCGATGGCTACGCGCGGGTCTCCGACGAATGCGCCCACAACCCCGCCATGAAGACATCGACGACGCCATTATTGCGATGGCGGAAAAGGTGCTGGATAAGCCGCCAACGTTTCAGAGCCTGCTTCATGCACGAAGGTGGATGCGAAAGGTAGGCAGAAACTGCATTCAGGATGTGTGGCGCTTCGGAAAAAAATTCCGGGAACTGGAAGACGCCGGTAAGGTGGAAGCGATTGACAATTGGCGCATCAAGTTTGAAGACGAGGATTTAGAGCACGCCGCGCTTGCCTTGCTCGATGAGCAAGACGCGGAACTATTGCGCTTGCATATCTCCGGCCTTTCGATTACAGAAATCGCGGAACTAAAAGGCATTCACCGAACCACGTTGCACATGCGGGTTAAGCGCATCCAAAAGTTCCTCAATGAAAATTTAAAATAATTTCAGTGTTGCGTTGACTTTTGGGATGGCTGAGGCGTAATAACAATAAGCGTGTCTAATCTCGCGCCCAGAGCTTTCGCTTGAACGAATATGCCGAAAATCGTAAAAAAGAGTAGGCAATGCTTGATTCTTTGTAGGAGGAACCGGAATGAAATCCCTCATTTTAGTTGTTTTTGCGTGCATGACGATCTCTGGCAGCGCGTTTGCGCAGTGCCCTTCGAACAATTGCCCGCCCGACGATGGCAATGGATGCTGGTACGAAGCAAACAGTCTTTGGACCTTATATTCAGGTTGCCAAATTGATGTGGATTATTGCTTCCGCGAGGTTACCGTTGGTAGCTCGATCACTTACGAGTATATAATTGATTACGTGCAAGTCGAAAGTGGCTGCAGAGACATGACGCTTGATCAGCTGATGGGCGCCGTGGCCGGTCAGCTTTATCAATCGATTTCGTCTCTACCTCTATGCGGTGGACCTTTAAACGGCACCGTGGTCGCGGTTTCCGCCAATAACTGCTGGAAATATGACCCAAATCCAATCCATTTCCCCGGGAGCCCTTTAGGCATCGGAGGTTATCTTCAGTGTGGTTCTGGACTTTGCACGAAGACCTGCTCCATTTGTTTTGGATACAATCCGGCATGCGAATGCTACCAAGAGCAAATCAGCGATTGTAGCTACGCAAGTGACTATTCGGACGGCTGCATTGAGGAGGCTGTGGACATCTTTGAGATGACGCCTCTCGCTTGCTACCACCTACCATGTGGCGACTGGTAATCTTAGAGCTCTGTCAATGGCAAATCATTTTTCGCGATCAATCTTTTTTACCGCGCTACTGCTTACCATAACCAGTAGCGCTCGTGCGCAATACACGTGGCAAACCGTTTTTGACCAATCGGACGACACTACGCAACATTATTCGCCCTATCTTCTGGCGTGCAATGGAAACCACTGCACCGCGATCGTTTACGCAGGCCGAGAATCGGGAATAAATATTGAGAATGTATATGAATTCCTTCGCAGTGACGATGGTGGGCTTACATGGCACAACCTGTGGGAATATCCTGGGTACAGCGTGCCACCGGGCTATCAGTTTGTATTTGCGATGCAGCAAATTGATTCTTTGAATGTTGTTGCCGTGGGCGATTCCGGCCACATTTTTCGAACATTCGACGGGGGTGTAACGTGGTCGCTGCAGACAAGCCCTCCGCCGTACTCCATTGGCTCCATCCGGGGCGTTCATTTTCACGATCCCATGAATGGAATAATCGGGTTCGGGGACCGGTGTGGGACAACTTCGGATGGTGGCTTACATTGGACGCTCGGGCCTTATAGCGGCTTGGGTTCCGGAAATTGCCACTGCTATGGCGCTGGGAAATTTGCCGTTTTCAATAGTATGACCGGCGTTCTTTATCGCACTTCGAATAATTGGGCTGCGATGGATTCCACGTCGCCCGTTCCGAATGCGAGCAACCTTTATTTGCAATTGTGGTGGTCCGACTGGACAGAGGGAGATACCATTATTGGCTATGGTCACGATTCGGCATCGTCGGGTCTAATCGTTCGTACGAGCAATGCAGGTCGTACATGGTCTCAATCCGAACTTCCGCAGGGGCAGACGGTGGATTGCATGTCGGCAATCTCTGACGATACATTGTTCGCGGGCCGAAGCGTTACAATGCCGAACTCCATTCTCTTCAGTTCCGACAATGGGCAATCGTGGGTATCGGATTCTGTTCCTACCTTCACGAATGGCGGGCTGAATGGCCCCTTCTTTCAATTCACTGCCGTGAATTCCATTGTTCGTCCGGCACCGGGCGTTGTATTGGCCGTGGTGCAAGAGCCTCCACTGGCTTTCGGACCAGGTTTAATTATTCGCGGCACCCTTGCATCCGCCGACGTTAGCGTCCCCGCTCCAAACACAATTGGAATCGCTCAGGTCTGGCCGAACCCGTCCGGCGAAAGCATAACGGTGAATTTCGATTACCGGCTTGCGCCGGTTCGTGTTACCGATGCCCTTGGTCGAGAACGGATGCGTGTTCAGATGCCCGAAGACGGCCCTCTCCTTCTCGATATTTCAAAACTTCCTAATGGGATTTATTTTCTCATCGACGACCGGGAACGCGCGAAGTTCGTAAAAGAGTGAGCGGCCGGACGGGGTTGCATTAAACCAGCGCTTGATGCAATTCCTGCACGCTCCTTACGGTTCGTTCGCCCTTGCGCATGGAACTAATTGCCGAAACCACACTCGCGGCTGCCGAGAGCGTGGTGATGAATGGAATTTTGTGCTCGATGGCCGCCCAGCCGATCTGGTATTCGGCGATACGCGAAATTTCACCACTCGGCGTATTGATGACGATCTGCACGTCATGATTTTTTATCGCATCGACGATATTGGGGCGGCCCTCGCTTACTTTGCGGATGGCTTCTGCCGGAATGCCATGCTCGCGAAGGAACTTGGCGGTCCCGCTCGTCGCGATGATGTTGAAACCGAGATCGAAAAATCCTCGAATGACTTCCGTGGAGCGCGCGCGCTTATCCTGATCGCGCAGCGATACGAATAGCGTTCCCTCCGCTGGCAGCTTCATGCTCGCGCCAATGTGTGATTTCAGGATTGCTTCGCCGAAATCGGTTCCCACGCCCATCACCTCGCCTGTGGAGCGCATTTCCGGGCCAAGAAACATCCTCACGCGCGGAAATTTCTCGAACGGGAACACCGATTCTTTAATGGCGACGAACGGCGTTTGCCGTTCGAAATCTTTCACTCCTAATTCTTTTAGCGTTCGACCAACCATTACTTTCGCCGCGATCTTCGCAAGCGGCCTTCCGGTTGCTTTCGATACAAACGGCACCGTGCGGCTCGCACGGGGATTAACTTCGAGCACGTACACGACATCATCCTTCAGCGCGAATTGCACATTGATGAGGCCGACCACTTGCAATCCCTCCGCCAACATGCGCGTGTATTTTGTGATAACACCGTAATTTTTTTCCGAGATATAATAGGGCGGAATGACGCTCGAAGAATCGCCGGAATGAATCCCAGCCTCTTCGATATGCTGCATGACGCCGCCGATAATTACGGTTCCCGTTTTATCGCGCACGGCATCGACGTCGAATTCATACGCATCTTCCAAAAATCGGTCGATCAAAATGGGATGGCTGGGGCTGACGCCGCGAGCATTCTCCATATATTCGGCAATGGCATCGGGCCGGTAGCAAATTTCCATCGCGCGTCCGCCTAAGACATAGCTGGGCCGCACGAGCACCGGAAACCCGACGCGCTCGGCCACGCGAACGGCCTCATCGGTCTCGAACGCCGTTCCATACGGCGGACATTTGATTTTGAGGCGGTCGATAAGTTCCCCAAAGCGCTTGCGGTCTTCGGCGACGTTGATCATGTCCGGCGAGGTTCCCAGAATCGGGACGCCGGCGGCTTCGAGCGATTTGGCGAGCTTGAGCGGCGTTTGTCCGCCGAAGGTAACGATGACGCCGTCCGGCTGCTCGCAGTCCAGCACGTTCATCACATCCTCGAACGTGAGCGGCTCGAAATACAGCTTGTCGCATGTATCGTAATCGGTGGAGACGGTCTCGGGATTGCAGTTGATCATGATCGTCTCGAAGCCCTCTTCTTCGAGCGCGAGCGCGGCATGGACGCAACAATAATCGAATTCGATCCCTTGCCCGATACGGTTCGGCCCGCCGCCAAGAATCACAATCTTTTTCTTCGGCGATCGGACCGATTCGTTCTCCTCTTCATAAGTCGAATAATGATACGGCGTCTCCGCCGAAAATTCCGCAGCGCAGGTATCGACGGTTTTAAATACAGGCGTGAGGCCAAGCTCGATGCGACGGTTTCGCACGTCGCTCTCGCTTACGTGAAAAATTTCGGCAAGCTGGCGGTTGGAGAAGCCATCGCGCTTGGCGCGGTAGAGGAGGTCGGAAGTGATGTTGAATTCGGGCATTCACGGATGCCAAACAAAAAGAAGGACAAAACTTCTCCCTTAATGATGCTGAAATCTATTGAGTTGAAACGTTGCGATATAAAACCCTGCCGAGAAAATATAAAACAGGCAAAATAAGTCCTATAAGTGCATGGGGAATAAGCTTTGCTGGATTCGTGTAAAAGAAATACACACAGCAAGCCAGGTAAAGGAGCAGGGTTTGAGCTACAATGCGTTTCACAGAGGTATTTTCATTTTATTTTCACAATGATTCAAAGACAACCAGTAATTCCGGTGATCGTTCAATGCTCGGCCCCCTTCCCGAAGACTATAGCGTTATACACGCCTCGATGCCGGCCACGATATTTTTCATTTCAAGGGGCTTCAAAGTTCCGATTTGCTTTTGAAATCGGAGAAGAGAAATAGACTTGCATTGAAATGCGTTTGCTCCGCTCACTTTGGAAAGGCCGTTTGTGCCCACGGGCTGAAGTTTCGTGAACCACGATAATTGAGAATAATGCTCCTTCCAATCGGTGATCGGCACAACCATTTTGAGGGGTAGAATTCCCGCCTCGGCAATGGAGACAACAGCGGCGGGCCTCACTTTGGAAATTTCCGCTCCCATTGTAGGCCGAAAATCGACAAGCCAAATTTCTCCGTAATCTGGAAGTACTGGGGACATCAATATTCTAAAATGTCGTCGTAAATTTCGAAATTGAGATCGGGATCGTTCCGGTAATAAGGCGCAGCAATTTTTGCCTGCTGGGATAAAAGTTTCCTCCGGTCCTCTGCCGGAAGCTGCATAAGTTCAATGGCGCTCGGTGCCTGCCTCACCGGCTGCATCGCTTCGGAGTCCTTAGCAACCAAATCAAGGAGATACCGTGAAGCACTCTTCCCGGCACGTGCGGCGCGGCGACGGATTAGCTCCCGCTCGCGCGGACTTAGTTTCATTCCAAACGTCGTGGTGGTTTCCCGCATTCGCGGACGGCCTCGTTTCGGTTTCTTCTGTTGTGCCATATTGCAAAATATTTTAGTTATTACTAAATTCGGATACGCAGTAATTAAGTTGCAACATTATTACTCACTTCTTCGCATAAAATCTGTGCCCCTCCGGCAATTCCATAATCGCGGCAATTTTGGCGAGGGATTCAGCCGATAGCGCAAGATTCTTGATTGCGAGGTTCTCCACGATATGTTCTTTCGATTTCGAGCCGGGGATGGGAAGGATGGAAGAGGATAGCGCGCGAAGCGTGAGGAGCGCGAGTTGATAGACGGTAATCTTCAGGCTTTCGGCCAAGGCATTTAATTCCTGGGAGACTGTGGGCAAAACATACGGATTGTGAAACCCGCCGAGTGGAGCATAGGCAATAAACGTAATCGCATTGGCTTCGCAATATCGAAGGATTGAATCATACTCCTCGATACTCTCGGCACTGTAGAAAAGAATTGAGAGCGGATTCTGAATGGAGCGAACATTCGCTATCCCTTTTGCAAGCGTAAGCTGTTCAAGCGAGGCATTCGAAACGCCGATATTTTTTATTTTACCTTCCTCGCGCAAGCGAACGAGTTCCCCGATGCTCTCCTCGTAGGGAACGTCGTCATCCGGCGTGTGAAATTGGTAGAGTTCGATAGCATCGATGCCCAGCCGCGGAAGGCTGGCTTCGCACGCGGAACGAAGATATGCAGGATCTCCGCGTGGAATCCATTCCCCATCTGGCCGAGTGAAGCCGCCTTTGGTTGCAATCGTAAGGCGAGGATCGCCTGCGAACTTTGCCACGATGCGCTCGCCATAACCGAATTCGTCTTCATTCAGGCAGTAGCTGTCGGCCGTGTCGATAAATGTGAGGCCATCGTTATCGATCAATTCTTCGATCATTCGGATGGATTCGCTCTCGCTCGGCCTGTCGGCGGTGATGCACAACGACATAGTTCCGAATCCGATAACGTGTTCTGAGAGATTTGAAGTTGACATATACTTTTTAATTATGGCCACAACAGTTCAAGGTGCGCGATTTATTACAGCTTTTTCCTCTCGAATTTTTTTCAAAATCCGTGAACTTGGCGCGAAGTCTGTTGTTACAAAAGGTGAATGATCGTGCGGGACACTCGTATGCGATAGATCCGGAGTCTTAATTTCCGTCTCTATTCCATAGAGCAAATCGGTTGCGGTCCGTGAGCATGTTGCTTCGGCAGTGCCAGGGATTCATCCGGCTTGTTTGACCGAAATAAGATTCGCACCTTATAGGTAATAAGCAGAGTGTTACGCGCGCGATGTATAAAGCCACACCGGGAGCAATCCTGCCGTGTGGCTTTTTTATTTTGCCGAGGCTCCACCGCCTTTTCAATCCGTGGGAACATCGCCAACAATGCGGGGGGCTTGAGCCGAATTCATTTCGCCGCTTCATGGTTACATGAATGTCAATAATTTAACCATCGCGAAAAAATCGCGTATTTTTGCAGTGCCGGGTGTAACAAACCGGCACGGGAGGGATTGTTACTAACGCCCTTCCACGGTAACTTTGATTTTTTAGCTTTTTAGAATAACCGCGAACCATGAAAACCGCACGAACCATACTCCCGCTTCTTCTCCTCGGCGTTGCAATGCTTTTCCAGAGCCGCCCGGCGCAGGCGCAAACCGCGCAGGATTCCGTCTATGTCAGCGTGGATCCACTTGCCGGAAACACTGCCTGGCATCTTAGCTTCAACCGTGCAGGGCAAGGCTTGAGTGGAGTCACCACGATTTTACTTACGATCGATACCACGCTGTACCCGAACGATCGTTTCGATCCCAACGTAACTAGCACAGAGAACCCAGCCTCGTCACAATATTTTTGGACCACATTTGGCGGTCTGGTTCACAATGATAGTGTTTGGTGGTGCAACTCATCAGGAGTTAGTATTCAGCGTGGGCAAAAGGACTCCTTTTTTGTATTCGGACTGACGGCGCCGGATGGAGATCCGAATTCTCCGCTCATTGAGGACTCAGCCGTTGTCATTCATTGGACTGCATTATTCCAGTCGAATGACTGCTCCAAGTTCAGCCCGATTTCTTCCGGCCAATTCGAAGTCATTCCAACAGCTTGGCAAAGCTATTATCCACTCGATACGGTAACAGCAACTTCGACCGTCCTCCCCGCTCCCGATTGCGACCCGTCGATTAATCTTATGGTTCACAACCGCAATCAATTGGGCGATGCGATCGATCACATGGTTTTCCAGATTTACCCCAACACCCCGGCCACCATGCGGCCTTCCGAAATCAAGGCCCCCGCCGGGTGGTCGATTCAGGATGTTTCGGAGGATGCGGTGGATTTCACGACATCGAGTAATGCGATTAACTCCGGTGCCAGCCTCGGCGGTTTTGTGATTGGCATGAGTGCGCAATTGAGTACGACCCCGTACTCCATCCCATTTGTCTGGACGGCGTATAACGGCAGCGGGATACTTGAGCGCGATACGACGTGGGATACGGCAGCTTCGCTTCGCGTTGCTCCGTGTGTTGGCAGTGAAAATCCTTCGCCGGACACGCTCTCAGCTTCGAATCCGCGCGAATGCAATTTCAATTTCAATCTGTTCAATTTCCACTCGGGGCAAGGCGTGCATTCCGTTTCACGAGTTACCGCCCTTCGTTTGCAAATAACTTCCCCGGCAGGTGTCACCTGGAACGATGCGACGAATCCATCTTTAGCTTGGGGATTCGCTGGAGTAGGTACGCCGCTTCTCGTGTTTCTTTCGGGTGACTCCGCAAACGACGGCCAGCCGGGCGGAACGAGTACGGCTCAGGATTACGGGCAGGGTTTCCTTGCTTCGATTAGCGATCCCAATCCGGGTGAAAATGTAACGGTGCATTGGACCGATTCCAGCGGCCCGAATGCCATTTCGAGCGGGGATGTTATCATCCACTGTGCGAGCGGTCCGCCTCCGACATCCGACAACGTCATCGTCGATAAAGAAGGCGATTGCTGTTACCGGGTTCGCCTGCAGGATTCCCATACTCCGGCCTCGAATCTCCATGCGGTCACGCTCGTGATGAAGCCAGCCGGTGGCTCCTTCGATCCCGCGTCGTTTTCGAGCAATTTGAACTGGGCGACGAACACGGGGATAGGGAATGAATCGGTGCAGTTTACCGCCGGCGGTGGCACCGGCCTTAAAACGGGCGCCACGGATACATTTTATTTCTGTATTGACCCAGCGACCCCGGGCGCATCCTGGCCGCTCGAAGTCATTTCTAAAGAGGCGCAAACTGATAATACGATTACGGATACGACCATTTCGATTCCCGGCTGCACGCCGCCCCTGATTCCTGATAGCGTCATCCATCACTTGGATACGGCGACCTGCAGCGACTTAATTCGAATCGTGAATCAGGGGACTACGCCCATCGATTCTATCGAAGTGATACCCCAAACGGCGGGCGTAATGGTTGCCGGCGCAACCGTCGCTCATCCGTGGTCCACGCCAGTCATCAGCGGGGATAGCGCCATAATCACCGGCAGCCAGATTAGCGAATCGACCTCGCTCTCCTTCACCGCCAACTACGCTGGTGAAACGGCGAATGTACCGTTTATCGTGAGAGTGCGCACGATCCACACTCCCGCATCCATTTCGGAGGTGGATTCCAAGCTTATGTGTACCGAGTCGAATGCGGTGCTGCCGCCGGCGGCGCAAACGCCGGTTACGCTCGCAGTCGCGCCGAATCCGATTCGCGACGAGACGAATATTTCGCTCACGACCGGCGCCACCGGCAATGTGAATATGGTGCTGCTGAACGTGCTCGGGCAAACGGCGAAGGTTATCGAGCGCGCGGTGCTCCCTGCTGGTGAGCATGACTACACGCTCGATGCCAGTGGGCTCGCGTCCGGAACCTATTATCTCCGGCTCGAAGCCGATGGCCAGGTGATTACGAAGAAATTGGTGATCGCTCGATAACCGAGAGGGGTGTAGATGCAAGCTCCAGCTTGCATCTTGGTAGAGGGAAGCTAAAGCTTCCCTCTACACGGCTACCGGCTGAGGACGAACGGCTCGGAGCCGAGATACAGCGAACCGGTGCGCAGCGCAATAATGTAGAGCCCGCTCGCAAGGCAACTTGTGGGAATCGGTATCGTTTGCTTGCCCCCGAGTGCGGTAAAAGGGGTATTCTGCACCGGCTCTCCGATCTCGTTGTATAGTTCCACATCCAATGGAGCCACTTCCGTGCATTGGATCGCAATTTCCGGGTTCCCGTTCACGCGTTCGATGCCGAGTAGCTGAATGATCGGGCGCCCCGCCATCGTGTTTCGAAGAACGGTATCTCCGCATCCCACAACCGTTACCGTCGGCGGTTGTGGCAGGGAAGCCGCGCCCGCGCAGGCTTCGAAAGAAGCATCGTTCAGGCGAATATCGGAAATAATGTAATTCGTTGAAGCATTCGGCGCAACGTCCGCGGTGTAGAAAATCCGTGCGATGGCGGTATCGGGTTCCGCGGTCATGCCGGTTGGCGGCGCAAGCGTGAGCATTTCCGTTCCCCCCGAGTGGGATTCTCGAATCAGCGACCAGGGAAGAATCGCGGCCACGGAATCGAAGGAGAGAACATTCCCATTGAAGTTCGTCGTAAATGCGATGGAATCGAGCCCGAGCGAGGCCGGGAGCGAATCTGTAAGGCGAATCGTAAAGACCGTGGTATCGCCGCCAGCCACCCACGCATTCTTCACGCCATTGGCGACAATATCGAACGGTGCAGCGATTTGGGCGCCGAGGACGTCCGCTGTTACCAGCACGGTATCGAAAATATCTTGCCCATCCGCATAAGCATGGATATAAAGTTCCGTCGTATCCGAAGAGCGGCCATTTGGAAGATGTTCCACCGTGATGGGATAAAACCCGCTCGCTTCGTGGGGAAGTGTATCGCGCAGCAGGAGCGCAAAGCGGGAAGTATCTGCTAATTGTGCCGAAACGAGAATCGCGGGAATGCAATCGTTATAATAGATCAAATACAGCGCGGAATCGAGACCGAGGCATGAAGTCGAAACAATATGAAAATTGTTCGTCGAGATTTTCGGAATCGTGAACGGCTCATCGCCGAATCTCGTCGAATCGGCGACATAGCGCCACAGGCGGATACTATCGTCACCGGGCACGGTGCCGCCGGCAAAAATGTAATCGCCTTTTACGTAAAATCGGGTATCTTCAACATTGATCGGTCCAGGCTGGCCTTTGCTATCGAAGAGCGGCGTCCAACTTATTCCATCGCTCGATTGCAGCATGCTCTGAAGACGAATAGAGTCGTAACTTTCGGCTTGCAGGTAAAGCGCGCCGCAGGAACCTTCGCACATCGTTCCCGTGATCGAGGGGATGACACCAACGACTGGAACCGTGTTTCCGAAATCCGTCGATTTGAAAAGCACCGCGGTGCCTGGCGGCCGAAGTCCTACGCCGGAGGCATTGGGCCCGCGTTCCGAAGCGGCCCAGATAAGGCGGCGAATCGTATCCGGATCGGGTTGCCACGTCTCACTGGGGAAGGAGGCGGCGCCGATCCAGGAATGGCCGCCATCGGTGGTTCGCAGGAGGCCATTCTCCTTCTCCGTTACGACGCCGCTATCGCCGTTCATAAATGCGAAACCGTTGAATGGGGCATTCTTAGCCACGATGCTCCAGTTCGAACCGCCATCACTGGATATGGATACTGTTCCAGGCTGCGGGGGCTCCTCCCAGGAACTTAATAGCAAAAGGCCGTCGGATCGATTATAATAAATCGAAGTAGGGTAGGGTGCCGGAGCCGCGAGCGCAGCCCACGTGAGTCCTCCATCTGTCGTTTCATAGACGGGCGAACCCACGGGAAGGAAATTCGCGAACCAGCCCGTGTCGGCATTTTCGAAGGTAAAATCGGACGGGAAAATGTTGGCGTTGGTTAGGACAGGAACCCACGACGCCCCGCCATTGCTGGTGCGAAAAAGCGTCCCGCCGCTGCCTAAGAAGCCGATGCGCGGGGGGCCGGGAAGATCGAGAAAATAAACGCACTCGACACCGCTCGGGAATGCGCCCAAGCTCTGCCACTGCTTCTCGAGAAGCTGCCCGCTCGCCCGCTGAAACGGTGCGAGCGAAACGAGGAATAGTACCACTGCAAAAATACCCGAGCGCATGATGTTCGTATTGTGCCGTTGATAAAGAACCACGATCGCGCCACAAAGTTACACCTCATCCTGATAGTGAGGCGCACTTCGAACGTATTTCTTGCGTTCATGCTCCCTCAAAGTCTCGTTTTCCAGCTCATGCAAAGGACTTTCGCCACCATTCTTTTTCTTCTATTGAGTATCCAGGCCGCCCAAGCTCAGGGCTGCCGCGGCCGGGATTTCTGGATTTGCTTACCGCAGAATTCGGATGAAGAAAGTAATCCGCTTTCTCTCTCGCTCTATATAACCGCCGAAGCGCGCGCCACGGGCACGATCGAGAACCGGCTCGATTCCAGCAGTAGGCCGTTTTCCGTCGAAAGTGGCTCCGTGGTCGAAATCAGTCTCGATACGGAACTCGAACTCACGTCATCGGAACGAACCGAACCAAAATCGCTGCATATCACGAGCGACCGCGATATCATGGTTTATGTGGTTTCACATCGGCCGGCCAGCACCGATAGTTACTCAGCGATACCAACGAACTTGCTCGGAATGCGATATGCCGTGGCTGGATATTTTACACTGAACCACGAGCAGGAGCCATTCACAACGCAGGCCACGATCCTTGCGACGGAAGATAATACGCTCATTCAAGCGAAGCTTACGGCCGCGACGTGGAATGGATTGCCCAAGGGGCGGAACGTTGAATTCGCACTCGACCGAGGCGAAGCGTTTCAGATTCAGGGAGCTTATCCCATTGTCGCGGATGATCTGACCGGAACCATCTTTAGTGCCAACAAGCCCGTCGCGTTTTTCACCGGGCACCGTTGCGCCCAGGTGCCGCCGAACGCCCACTTCTGTGACATGCTCCTCGAAATGGAACCGCCGGAATGCGATTGGGGCCGCGAGTTTATTCTCACCAAATTCGAAAGGAAGGATTTTTACGTCGCGCGTGTCATTGCCGGCTCCGATTCAACGGACGTATCGCTCGATGGCCGCCACGTTGCAACGCTCTCGAAAGGCGCATTTTACGAGTGTGACACGCTGTCGAGCGATGCCAGACTCGGTGCGTCAAAACCGGTGCTGGTCGCACAGTACGCAACGAGTTCCAATGCCGACCGCGTTGCCGTTGGCGATCCGTTTATGCTCTTCGTCATTCCGAACGATCGGTTTATCCCGGAAGTAACAACCACTTCGATCGCCGGCGGCACGTTCGAAAATTATCTTAACATTGTGGTTCCAAAATCCGCGCGCGGCGAACTTCGGATGGACGGTCTCCCTGTAACGGCGGGCAGCACTGCGGTCCTGCTCGCCTCGCCAACTGACCGTCTTGCCCCGGGCGGAGAATATGAGATTCTCACCGTCGAGTTACGCGAGGGTCGTCACTTGGTGCACTGTTCGGAACCAATTGCGGTCTATTCCTATGGCTTCGGCACGGCTGAACACCATTATGATTCCTATGGCCACGCTTGCGGGATGAGGCTCGGAAAATAGGAGGAGCTACTTTCTTAGCAGGTAAATCTCGTTCGTACCAATAACCGTATCCAGCCGGTAATTCGCGGTGAGAACGCTGTCAAAACCCGGAAGGTAATGGAGCACATCGGCATAGGGGTCTTTGAGATACTCCGCTTCGGGCGCACGTGAGAGGATAAAATACTCTGGACGCCGAGTCTCGAGCGAATCGATATAAGCTTGCCGCCAGCGATCCTGATAGCTTGTGAAGGAATGCGGATCGTTCCGATTGAGCCGGAAGCCAAGCGCTTCGAGCGTAGGATATCGGCTCATGATCGGACGCGCGAGTCGAAACCGAAGCCGCGGATCGAACGAGGCGACTTCGAGCGTTGCATTCTTGCGGTCCGGTGTCGAAAAATAATCGAGCGTCGGGGCGTCCGAGGTGTCGGGATAGGCCGCGGTGCGATAGGTTGCCCGGAGTACTTCTATCAGCGTTTCGGAAGGAGTGCGATGCCGGAACTCGCGGATCAAATCTTCATAGGGCAAGGAAAGCAAACACAGGAATGAAATCAGCGCGATCCACGCGGTGCGGCGTGGAATGAACCGCAGTGACGCGGCCCAATCCACCATCGATTCAATTCCGTGAGCCGCAAACGGAGTCAGAAGCGCGACGAGGGTCACAAAATGATACGAGTAATACTTCCGCTGAATCAGTATCGTGAACAGGGCAATCGCGATAAACGTGAAATAGAT
Organism: uncultured Bacteroidota bacterium; assembly: GCA_963702215.1. GTDB lineage: Bacteria > Bacteroidota > Ignavibacteria > Palsa-1295 > Palsa-1295 > PALSA-1295. The sequence continues at coordinate 1,009,549 of OY969726.1, read as the reverse complement.
CATCCGAATGTTTCGCGCGGGAACTCGTTGGAACCGAAACCGGCGGCCGGCAAGAAGTGCGATCAGCCCCGCAACCATCGGGATGGCATAGACTTTCGGAGAAATCAACCACTTTAAAAATCGTGGGAATGGGCGTGAAATCGTAACATAAACGTCCCGGTTGAAGAGGATGGTCGCGGTCCAATAGGCCTCAAGCCCACCGGGGCGGAGTGCGACGAGGAAGATCGAACACGCCAATGGAACGATCGCGAAAATCGCAAGGATAGCTAACGCTTTCACCTTGCGAAGGTCCGGAAGGAATAGCACGAGTGGAAGAGCGAAGAGTCCATACATTGGTTTGATCAGGGCCGCGCAGCCGAAAAGCACACCTGCGAGAGCCAGCCGAATATTCCTTCCCCGGAAACGGCGGACCGCCTGGGAACTCGCATGCCTCGCTCTTACGAGAAGAGACGTGCTGGCGAATACGAACAATGTTGCAAAGACATCCTTTTCGCCGGCGACGGAGGGACCGCTACGCGTGTAATACAGCGCATAAACAAGAACGGAAAGCCAGGCCGTAGAGTCGCTAAACCATTTTCTCAGCAGCCGGTAGAGAATCCAACAAAATACCAATGCGAGTAGAATGTCTGCCGTTCGGAATGCCAGATCGGAACTTCCCAGCAGTGCCATCACCGGAACATGAATCAAAAGTGGCCCGGGGAAACTGTGATCCCAGCTCTGCACATAGGGCCACTTGCCAAGGTGAAGAAGATTATAGGCCATCCATTGCCAATAGCCATTATCGTCATTAATCGGCATCGGCAGGAGGACCGCATAAATCGCAAGCAGTGCAAGAATGCGAAGTCCGGTCGTTCGGAGCGCGGCGCGAGTCATGGAAGGAACGGATAGCTGCGGAATAGTTCGGTCACAAAAGCGATACTCAACAAATTGAATAGGATACCGTTCAGCGGAAGGTTCTCATAACTCGAACGGCAAAAAGCAACTCAAGGATATGTGAAAAACGCGAGCACCATTCAGATGAATCCCTTATACTGAGGAAGCTTTTCTGTTGATTTTTCGCTTTACGACGGTTCTAATTATATGCCGCCACCATCAAATCTTGCTAATCGTCACGCGCGCCATGCGCAGCTCGTCGAAGGCCCGATCTTTCGCTCGCTCGTTACGCTTGCCGTTCCGCTTATCCTTGCAAATGTGCTGCAGGCGATGTATCAGCTTATCGACGCCTTTTGGGTCGGAAGATTAGGAGGGAATGCGGTCGCGGCGGTTTCGGTATCGTTCCCAGTGATGTTCCTTTCCATCTCCCTCGGGATCGGATTTGCCATTGCCGGTTCGACGCTCATCGCGCAGTATTTCGGAGCGAAGGATCACGCGAGCGTCGATCACGTGGCCGCGCAGACGATCGTGATGATCGTGCTCATCTCGATTGTGCTCGGCGTGGCCGGCTACGCGCTTTCGCCGCTGTTTTTGCGCACCATCGGCGTTGCGCCGGAAGTTTATGGCGGCGCGCTGGCATTCATGCGCGTTTCGTTCGTCGGAATGGTTTTTAATTTTGCCTTCTTCATGTTCCAGTCGATCCTGCGCGGCGTGGGCGAAGTGAAGCTTCCGGTTTACATCGTGCTGGGAACCGTAATCCTGAATTTCGGGCTCGATCCGCTGTTCATTTACGGCTACGGGCCCATTGCCGGGCACGGAGTCGCGGGAGCCGCGATCGCAACCGTGGGAACGCAAAGCATCGCCGCCATCATCGGCATCACGATTCTGTTACGCGGAAAGTATCATGTGCATCTTCACCTTAACGATCTTCGGCCGGACTGGGCATATATCAAGCGCGCCTTTTTTCTTGGGCTTCCGGCTTCGATCGAGCAGTCCGCCCGCGCGCTCGGGCTTACGGTAATGACCTTTCTTATCACGAGCTTTGGAACAGTCAGCCTTGCCGCGTATGGCATGGGATCGAATGTGCTCATGGTAGTAATGATTCCTGCGATGGGACTTTCTATGGCTATCGCCACGCTCGTGGGACAAAACATCGGTGCAGGCAATATGGACCGCGCGGCGCGCATCGCAAAACTTGGTTCCTTTATTGGGTTTATCGCTCTCGAAGTATTTGGCGTCATCGTCTTTTTCACCGGACGGCAAATCGTCGCCTTTTTCGTTCCGACCGATGCGAACGTTATTGAAGCCGGCGGCTATTTCCTTAGCATTATGTCCCTTTCATGGGGATTGATTGGCCTGCAGTTTTGCCTCTTCGGCGTCCTCCGCGCCGCCGGCAATATGGTCATGACGATGACGCTAACGCTCGTCTCGCAATGGGTGCTCCAGTTCCCAATTGCGTATGTGCTTTCGAAGCATACCGCGATGGGCATCGACGGCATCTGGTGGTCGATTCCGATATCGAATGTCGTCATGGGAATTATCACAGTCCTCGTCTATGCCAAAGGCGATTGGAAAAAGAAACGGCTGATCGAATCGCCGCAGGAAGTGGAACTTTCCTCACAAACGTACCAGGAGATCATGGCGGATGACCCGGTGAGGACATAACTGGTGTGTGCCGGGAAGCGCTGCTTCCCGATTTCCCCTCCCGCGCGGGCACGTTTGCACCACGCCGCCGTTTGAATCATGCGTAATGACCATGCTCCCGAAACGGCTTCTCGCGATTACGCTCGGCGCCGCGCTCGCGGCGATGGGCGGGCGGGATGTGCGCGCGCAGTGGATGCAAACGAATGGGCCATATGGTGGGGAAGTCTTTAGTCTTGGTACCTCAGCACCGCATCTCTTTGCCGGAGCGAACACTGGCCTCTTTCTTTCCTCGAATAACGGGGAAAACTGGATTGCGGATACGAATGGACTGCCGAAAGCGGGAGTCACTGCCATCCTCGCGGAGGATAGCACTCTGTTTCTTGGCGTTGCCGGAACCGGCATCGTTCGATCAACGGATGGCGGGCAAAGCTGGATGGTGCTTGATTCAGGCTTGACCGATTCTACCGTGCTTGCGTTGCAGAGATACGGCACGTACGTTTACGCCGGCACGGAACAGGGAATCTTTCGCCTGAAGAGCGGAGCCTTTCAGTGGGAGTCACTTCAGGATCAATTGCCGCCGCTCCCTGTCACTTCAATCTTACCGATGGATTCCGCGGTTCTCATCGGCATGCAAGGGGTTCATATCTCGACCGATAGCGGACTTTCGTGGCAGGGTGATGGGCTTGTGAATGATGGGATAACGTGCCTCGCACGGATGGGTCACACTGTTTTTGCTGTCACTGCCCAAAGTGGATTATTCCGATCTAACGCCTTAGGGTCGTGGAGTCCAGTCGATTCCGGATTGCCACCCCATCCCGACATCGGTGCACTTATCGTAATTGGCGACACAGTGTTTGCCGGAACCTCGACTGGTGCCCTGTATAGATCAAGTGACACTGGCACAACCTGGCAATTGGAGTCTGTATTTTCATGGAGCGCCATCAATGCGCTCTTTGTGGCAGGCAAGTACCTGTACGCAGGAACAGCGACGAACGGCGTCTTCCGGTCCGGCGACGACGGTAGGAGTTGGACCGAGACCGGAGGAGGATTGGGATTCGTCAATACTACGTCCGTAAATGTGGATGGCTCCGTGCTGTTGGCCGGAAGTACAAGCGGCGCGTTCCGCTCCACGGATGGTGGCGCTACGTGGGCTCCATCTGGAAGCGGGTTAACCTACAGTTTTGTCGAGAACTTCGCGAGCGCTGGACCTATGGTTTTCGCCGCTTCTTATGGCGGGGGGATGTTCCGCTCTAGTGATGGCGGAATGGATTGGGTTCCAACGGACTCCGGAATCTCGAACCTGGAAGTGAAGACGGTTGTCCTTCGTGGCACAACACTATACGCCGGCAGCACGCAGGAGTTGTTTCGTTCCATGGACAGTGGAACTTCCTGGGTGGTGGATACTGCCGGGACTGGTGTCTCCCCGGACATCTGGTGCTTTGATACCGTTGGAAGTAACCTTTTTGCAGGCGCTGCTTGGGGGGTATTTCGATCTGTGCGGACAGATACGGCATGGACGTTCTCGAAGGTCGGGCAGAATGCCACGGTTGCATCGCTCGCATCCATTGATTCGGAGCTTTTTGCTTCAACGTACGGGCAGGGTGTTTTTATATCCACGGACTTTGGCCAAACATGGGACACAACTGCGCTTAGCGGCGCGGCAAATTGCCTTCTCCCTGTTTCGGGAAATATCTTTGCAGCTACAATTTCGCAAGGAATTTTTCTTTCCATGGATCGCGGCCTGACATGGTTGGATGTTAGCGATGGTCTAACTAATAAGCAGATTCGCTCCCTAACCGTTTTGGGACCGGACCTGTATGCAGCCTCTTGGGGAAGCGGTATCTGGCGCCGCCCCCTTTCCGATTTCGGCATCAGCTCGGTAAGCGAGCCACAGCCGAACGGAGTAACTATTCGCAATTACCCCAATCCCTTTTCCCAATCCACCACAATCTCATTCAATTCCGAGAACGCCGGCTATGCCGACGTCTCCATCGTGAATCCTCTAGGAACGGAAGTCGCGCGCCTCTTCTCCGGCGAGCTTGCGCCCGGCGAGCACCAATTTCTATGGAGCGATCCCGCCGCGCCCGATGGGATGTACGAGTGTGTTATTCGCATGAATGGGCGGGTGGAGGAAGTCGGCATGGTGCGCATGCGGTAGGGGGCTTGGGCTATACGCTTGTCTCCTGCTGCCCTTTTTCAGGAGAGCCCTCTCGGCCGCCGAAGCAGGTATTTCGGAACTTGCGCCGGAATCGGGGAAACTTCAACCACGCAGGAGCGTTCTACCCCTAAACTTATCGCCCATGAAGCGTTCACTTTCCTTTCTGATCCTTTCGATCGTTCCTTTTTTTCTAATCTCCTGTGCGGAACGCGGAGAGATGCCGGCCAAGCCCTTCGAGGGAACGATTACAGAAGCCATTCATCTGCCCGGCATCGGGATGCTGATGAATGGCGGCGCCGATACCGGCGAGGGTGCGGCTACGATGTCCGCTGCCGCCGGTGCGCTGGCGAATATCGGGCTGAAGGTTTATGTCCGCGCCAACAAGGTGGCCTATGACATGTCTATGCTGGGCGGGATGATTACGATGCATTCGATTATCGACCGCGATGCCCGTACCATGACCATGCTGCTGCCGACGCATCAGGCGATGGTATTCAACCTTCGTTCCCTCGATACGATGCGGGAACGTATCGACGACTCGCTCCGCTCGCGCACAGGTCTTTTCGATTCGCTGGCCGCACTGCTGCCGCAGCCAACCGGCAACCACGAGACGATGCACGGCCTCGATGCGGAAGAATACCGCGCCGGAAAGGGAAAGTTCTCTTCAGATATTTGGCTCTCCTCCGATGCAAAGCTTCAAGCCTTCGACGTGGTACGGGACGCGTTTCTGGGTCGTGGAACCGAGGGAACTGGCGGGCTCGATGAAGTCTTCGGAATGCTCCGCCCGATTGCGGGAAAGATTCCCGTAAAGTTCGAGACGAAAATGAATGGCCAAACGGTCGTGAGCGGGGAACTAACGGATGTTTCTGAAGTCGCGCCGGAAGAGACGCTCTTCGAAATTCCGGCGGGCTATACCGTCCTGAATGGCGATAGCGTTCGCGCCGCGAACCACGCGAAGCAGAATGTCGAACGGCATAATGCTACGGCGCCGTGATTTGGCTTGCGGGCCGTGCGGACGGATGAAATTTCGTTCAAGCTATTAATGCGAATTAACGCTATTTATAGTTATTTTCAGGTCACTTCGCGCATGGTTTTGCGTTACACAGTAAAGGAAAATGAGGCAAGGGATTAAGAACATCCGCCTTGCCATGAGCATCGAAAAAACCTGAACGGCATTTTACATGATTATTTCTTACGAGCTATGAAACCGAAGTTTTGGTTCCCAGCTTTCTTTCTCGCGATACCACTCCTTCTTCTCGGATCGATTTTCACCGGCTGCTACACCCATCTTGCCACGGGCGGTGGAGGCTATTACACCTACTATCCACGCCCGGTGTATTCCGATACCATGCGCGGAAATGCGGCGCTTTCGAAGCCGCTCGTCACTTACGACACGACGATGCATGGCGATACAATGTTTATCGACGAACATCAGGCCGCCGCATCCCCGCAGGCCGACGGACTCGCCGAAGGCATCGCGCCCAATGAAAACGCGGGCACGATCGTCAATAATTATTATGGTTCCGGATACGGTTCCGCTTCTTATTGGGATAGCTATTGGGGTCCCTCGTGGGGATTCAGCGTCGGCGTAGGCTGGCCATACTATCAATCCTGGTACAGCCCGTGGTGGCCGTATTATTACACTCCGAACTATTATTCCGATTGGTACTCGCCGTATGGCTACTTCGGGGCTTATCCACCGCTCTATGATGCCTACTCGCCGTTTTACTCCTACGGCTACTACCGCCCGCATTACTACGGTGGATTTGGTTACCATCATTTCCATAACGGTTTTTACGGCGGTGGATATGCCTATAGTAATATCCAGCCAGGCCGCGTTGGCGGGGAACTTCGTGCCGGGCAAGCCTCGGGGCGTGTGACGACGCCGGGAGGGATCATTGCGAATTCCACTCCGCCATCGACGGGAATCGCGCGATCGAATTTTGCGGAAGACAATGCGTTGAAATCGAATGTCGCGCAGTCGCAGGCGGCGGATGTGCTCCGCTCGGCCGAAGATCGCAATGCTCCCGTGCATGTACTCAGCCCGGATGCAGCCTCGGTGCGAACCACAGCGGCGCAAAGCGAGCCGTTGGGAAATTCCACCGCGCCTGCATCGAACGTCAATGGTCGCGCGGTTGCGGCATCGGCGCTCGCAAGTACTTCTTCGAACTCTCATCCGATCGTCGTTCGCCGAATGGATAACGGTCAAACGGTTACTACCATGTCGCGCGCCGGACGCCAAATGGTTGTTGTCCGCCGTTCGGCTGGATACAGTGGCTCGTCGGCCTATCGCGGCTATTCGCCATCGTACCGTGGCAACGGCTCATCCTCACGCGGCTATGCGCCCTCCACGAGGTCCGGCGGCAACAATGGGAGTTATAATGCGCCGGCTCGTAACGATGCTCCATCCGCCCGAAGCTACTCCCCACCCGAAAGAAGCTATTCGCCACCGGAGCGCAGTTCCGCTCCGGCGGAAAGTGGGAGATCCTCTGGCGGCGGAGGCGGTTCGGCAGGTCGTGCTGGAGGCGGAGGCGAAGCACGCGGGCGGTAGAATCGATCTACTGCTGATGACAGCTCACCCGATTCGGATCTAGTGGATTTGGGCGGACGATAAACAGCATTCCACTTAAACCGGCTGCGTCGTCCGCTCGTCTATCCTCACACTAAGATTTGGCTATAGAACTTACACATGCTTCGCGACTAATTACGATGAATCGCTGGAAACCACTCCTCGCAGTTCTTCTCTTCACGATGTCCTCGATGGTTGTTGTCCGCTCCGCGCAGGCGCAGCTTGCGGAGGCGTTGGAACTTTCCATGCAGCCGCTGCCAAGTGGCTCTCGCGGATTTGCCATGGGCGGAAGCCTCATCTCCGCCGCCACGGGCGTCGATGCGCTCGAAGCGAATCCCGCCGCGATCGCGCCACTCGCCGAGCGCGAAATTACGGCTTCGCTATTCGACCGCAATCATGGCTCGACTGCGCAATTCCTCGGCAATGCATCCGACCAGTCTCTTGACGCGACCTCGTTTTCCACGCTTGGAATTGCGGCACCGTTTCCTGTCACGCAAGGGCATTTCGCCATCGGCATTTCGTATGACCGCTCACGGGATTACACGGCAACCTATGGTTTTGATGCCGTCAATCCTAACTCCTCCTATTTTAACACCAACGGATTTTTGCAGGATACCCACACGAATCCGTTCAGCATGACGAATAGCGACTACCTGGCCAATTATAATCTTGCTTACGCACTAGGGCTAACCTACGGCGTTCCGAATTCCGGCGCCTATACACTTACGACCCCGTTCACCGACAGCGCGATAGCGGCCGGTGGGGGGATTCGGCAATCGGGAACAGTGACCGAATCCGGCGGGCTGGACGCCCTTCGCATCGGCGGGGGAGTCGATATTGCCGAAGGTGTCTCCCTCGGTGCGACGGTGAACGTCCTCTTCGGTTCCTACGATTATTCGATGAATTACCAGGAAACAGACGTGAATGGCATTTTTGCGCACGATACTGGTTCCCTGCCGCCAGATAAGTTCCAGCAGGCCAATGTCCAAACCTCTCTCCATCAGGATCAGAGCGGCGGAAGCTTGAAATTTGGGCTTCAGGTTCGACGAAGCATCGTCGATTTTGGGCTAACGTTCGAAACGCCGGAGTGGATGCACGTACGCGAAAGTTCCACGCAAACGGGAACGGCCTCGTTCGGAACCAACGGCGCGCTTTCTTCGGATTTTGCCAGTGATCTTCCCGTTTATGCGCAGGAGTACGATATCACGACGCCGATTCGCATCGGCGTGGGAGCATCCATTCACTTGCTCGGACTTACCGCCGCGCTGGGAATGAGTTACGCCGATATGTCGCAGATTCAGTTCTCGAATGGCACGTTCGACATGAGCGCCTTGAATGATTCTATTCAGGCGGATTTGCGAGGCGTGCTTTCATATCAGTTGGGCGCGGAATATAAATTCCTCGGAGTCAGCGTGCGCGCCGGATATAACTTCGAGCCTTCGCCATGGAAAGGCGATCCCACAAATTACGGCACATCCGCGATTTCCGGTGGACTCGCGTTCGATCTCAGCAAATGGATATCGCTCGAAGCCTCAATCATGCACTCCACGTATCACACGAATCATGCGATCTATAACGACACTACGCCTGAAGGCGATGCCGCCAGCGCGAATATCACGGACGACGCTGTTACACGCAATGACGTGAGTCTGACTTTTAGTTATAGGTATTGAAGGACTATGCCGCCACCGCCATTTCCTCGAACACCCGCTCATCATAAATAATCTGCTTGGCGAGTTCCCGGCCGCGTTCGTCGATTTTGTGGAGCGGCATGATCTTCGCCGCATGGACGATCGCCATGTCGAGGCCAGCTTCGATCGCGTAACTCAAGAAAACCGAATTCAGTACATGCCGTGAGTGCGGATTGAGTCCGAAGGAAATATTCGAAACGCCCAGAATCGTTTTGCACTTCGGGTGCGCTTGTTTGATTAGCCGAATGGCTTCGATGGTTTCGATCCCGGCTTTGCGGAATTCCTCATCGCCCGAGCCGAGCGTGAACGTGAGTGTATCGAAAATCAAGTCTTCTTCGCGCATTCCATATTTATTTATAGATAAGTCGATGATGCGCTCGGCGATTTGGAATTTTTTCTCGCGCGTTTTTGCCATGCCATCTTCGTCGATGGTGAGCGCGATGACCGCAGCGCCATATTTCTTGCACAGCGGCAGAACGTGCTTCATCCGCTCCTCGCCATCTTCCAAATTAATTGAGTTGACGATGGCGCGTCCCGCATAATGCTTCAGCGCCTCTTCGATCACCGGATATTCTGTGGAGTCGATCACCAGCGGCACGGTAACCGCCGTATTCATCCGCGTGATGACTTCGTGCATGTCTCGTACCTCATCGCGGCCCACATAAGCGACGCAGAGATCGAGCATATGCGCACCCTCTTTGATTTGTTCCTTCGCCATTGAGACGGCGGTATCCCACTCTTCCTTCAGCAACAGATCCCGGAATTTCTTCGAGCCGTTCGTATTGCACCGCTCGCCGATAATGACCGGCGCCGGATCGACGTGCATCGGGACGGAGGAATAAATCGAAGCTGCCGAAGGAGTCCACTCGATCGTACGTGTCGCTGGCCGCCCACGCGCGGCAAACTCGGAAAGCTTCTTGATATGCTCGTCCGTCGTGCCGCAGCAGCCGCCGATTATTGCGACTCCGAGATCATTCACGAAATGCGTCATGTAATGCTCAAGCTCCTCCGGCGTGAGATGATAGTGCGCTACACCGCCGATATTTTCCGGAAGTCCCGCATTCGGCATGCAAAAGACGGGTAGCGGCGAGGTCTGCGTGAGATAGCGAACATTTTCTTCCATCTCCTTCGGGCCCGTGGCGCAGTTCATCCCGATTGCGGAAATAACATCGTACGGCTCGAGCGCGGTAAGCGCGGCGGCAATTTCGGTTCCCATCAGCATCGTTCCCATCGTCTCGATCGTGACGGACGTAATAACGGGAAGTTTTGTTCGCTTATCGCGAAATAAATCCTGCGCCGCTGCGAGTGCGGCCTTGATTTGCAGCAAATCCTGGCACGTTTCGATGATGAAAAGATCCGTGCCCCCATCGAGCAGGCCGGCCATCTGCTCGTAATAAGATTCGCGCATGACATCGAATGTGATATGCCCAAGCGAAGGAAGCTTCGTTGTCGGCCCAATGGATCCGGCCACGTAACGCGGCTTTTCCTTCGTAGAGAATTGGTTTGCCATCCGTTTCGCAATCTGCGCGCCTTCTTTCGAAAGCTCATAGGCAATCGTTTCAAGGCCATACTCCGCCAGGACGATCGAAGACGAGCCGAACGTATCCGTCTCGATAATGTCGGCGCCGGCGGCCAGATAATCGGAATGAACGCGCTCGACCGCGCCCGGCCTGGAACGAATAAGATATTCGTTGCAGCCGGCGAGTGGTTCTCCGCCGAAATCGTCCGGTGTGAGATTTTGCGATTGCAGGTTTGTCCCCGTCGCGCCGTCGAAAACGAGCGGACGTTCGTGTGTCAAACGTTTTATGTTCATAAATAAAAAAACGCCATCTGTCTTTCAACCGATGGCGCCTTAGAAAGGAGGTTAATCTATGAAAACGCACGCTTTAGCTCTTATTTAATGGAATCACCAGAGATGATCCCGCGTCGCGGCAAGCTGTCGGTCAAAGCACGACGTGCTTTGGAAACGGCATCCATTCCAAGAGAGTTCTATGGCCAAAGGATGGAAATATTCTTCGATTCTCTCGAAACTCCGCTCGGCGTTCTTTGCGTGGAAGCAGGGAATGGGGCGATTCGCGCGATTTCTTTTTCTTCGCCTTCGTTCGGGGCGCCGAAAAAGTCCTCTATCACGGATTCCGCTATCGAACAACTTCGCGCCTATTTCGGAGGTGAATTGCAACACTTTTCTCTTCCGATTGCGCCGGAAGGAACCAATTTCGAACGAAACGTATGGGATGCGTTGATAAAGGTTCCTTATGCTTCCACATGTTCCTATTCCGATATTGCCAACACGCTGCATAACCCGAAAGCGATTCGCGCCGTGGGCCGGGCCAATGGTTTGAATCCGATCGCAATCGTTATTCCATGTCATCGCATTATTGGGAGCGAAGGCTCGCTCACCGGTTATGCCGGTGGACTGTGGCGCAAACGGTGGTTGCTTGATCACGAGGCAAGAATTGCCGGAAAGATTTTACTATAGTATTCTTCATGACCCGCCAATCGCGCAATCTCGTACTGTTTTCGATACTAGTCTTAACCGCCGTCCTTTGGGCCGGCGTGGCTGGCATCGGGCTGAATTCCGACGATTACCAATACATTCCTTCCCTCGCGCCCATTGCGCACCCAAGCGATATTTTCCGTCCCTTCATTCAACCCGATGCGAATCCGAGTTATTTCCGTCCCGTCGCGAATCTGACAATGGCGCTCGATTTTCTTCTCTTCGGTTGGAGTGGCGCCGCATTTCATCTCACGAACCTCTTGCTGCATCTCATTGCGACGCTCCTGGTTTTTTATTTTGCGCGAGATGTTTTTCGCATGCGTGAAAAAGAAGCTCTTGTGGTGGCGCTCGCATTTGGGCTTGTCGCTTCGCACGAATATAACCTCCTTGTCAATACGGCCCGCGCAGATATGCTTGCGGCGATTTTCGTAATGCTAACGCTCCTCTGTTATCATCGCGGAATCAGGGTCGCCTCACTTATTTGCTTTGCTCTCGCACTGCTCTCGAAGGAAATTGCGGTCTTGATCCTTCCATTTATTCCATTGGTTTCATCGCGCGAAGCAACGGACAAAAACAAATGGAAGTGGCAAGTTTTATCCTTTACGCCATATCTCGCAATTTTCATTGCGTTTTATTTTTATCGTTCGCATTTTACGGCGCCGATCCTTTCGAGCCAGCCGCTCACCACAGGCGGGGCGCGCTCGGCTATGGCGTTTTTGCGGAATGGGGCATACTCGCTGGGTTATTTTGTGTTGCCGCTCGATCTTTCCCAGGCGACCGCAATTCTCGCGCACTATCGAGCGATGGCACTATTGCTGGGCGCCATCTCAATTATTCTTTTTGTCTGGATAATTGCCAGGGGAAACAATCCAAATTCCTCCCGGCCCTTCTTTCGACCAATAGTTTTTACACTATTAACCGGAAGTATCCTTTTTCTCACATTCGAACGATGGCGGCTTTATCTTCCGTCGATCGGGCTGATTGCCATTATTGTTCTCGCGGTAAATCGCATTGCTTCCATGCGCGCCAAACGTGTCATGCTCCTTCTTTTCGTTTCGCTGGGAGCGTTTCATGTCTATCGTGCGCTCGCGGCACAGTCCGCCTGGCGCGAAGGCACGGCGCTTCGCGATCACCTGAAAAATAATCTGACTGAAATTCTTTCGCAGAATGCCGAACGTCCGCTCACGCTTGGCATCCTTGCGTCGCCGGCAAAATTGGGAAGCGCATCCGTCATTCTGCTTGGTGAGGATGCACTGGTGAGGCGTGCGGAGGCAGATCGTCTAAGCGCCTATAACAAAAATACTGGATCGGAGCAGGGTGTGCGCATCGATTCCTGGACGGCGGTCGATGTTTATACTCTCGATCGGGCAAAAGGTTTTCGAGGACTTACCGTAGATTCGCTTGAGTCGCGAAAATACTTCGTCTCGGTTCCGGTCGGCAGTTCCATGGTGCTCTATCCGAGTTCCGAACCAGGATCGGAACGGCGCGATCTCGTGCTGCAAACCGGCGATTCGAGTTCAACAGCAAACTTCACCGATATTATTCGAGCCATGTCGGCCGAAGGGGCGAGGTCCATCGAAGTGGATGTCCACAATGGTTCCTCATTGCTCTTGACCTTTGATTCCTCTAACCGCTTCCGCCGCATTTACTGAGGGTACTTTCCGAATGGAGGAGTCCGTTCGAATCCGAAAAATTTGATAACCGCCGAAGCTGGTGTCGTACCGGTAGCATGTGGCGAGCAGACTATCGAAGCCGGGAAGGTATCGAAGAAAATCGCCATAAACATCATCGAAATAGATAAAGTGTGTGTTGCGCGCCAAGACAATGAACCGTGGCTTTAGCGTGCTTAGGGAGTCAATATAGTCCCGCTGCCATCGCATTTGATATTCGGTATAGTGGGGAGGACCGGCTTCCTCAAAGCTTGTGCGATAAGCTAGCGCGAGGAGCTGAATATATCTTCCGGCCGCTTCTCGACCTAGGTGCAATTGAAGGTTCGTTGTGAAAGAACATATTTCCACGCGACCCGCATGGTTGGCCGGCGCATTCAGATACCGCTCGACAGCCCACTCTGCTTTCGCGCCCCAATAGGGATTCGGATATTGCGCCTCGTAGCTCAGATCCACGGGATTTTGCCTTATTGTCATCGCCAATCCATACGCAAGTGGACCCCTTGGAACATACGCTAGAAACGTCGCGGCATACACCGCAAGCACCACCGCATAGTGGTGTTGTAGTGGCCTGCGAAATCGAGATGCAAACTGCTCGATGCCAAGCGCGGCCAGCGGCATGAGGAGAAGGTAGAAGGGAGCAAAATGATAATCGAAATATTTGCGCATGATCAGCGCAATTAGTAGCGCGGATATCGCCAGCGAAGCGTAAATTAATTTTTCCCATCTGGTTGCCAAATGGCCGAAAAATACCGCGACGTTTCGCCATTTGAAGAGGCCGTAGATCGTAAACGGAACAAGGAACGCGCGTCGAATGAACTGAAGTCCTAGCCGAAGAAGGCCGCTATCGCCTTTCACATACAGATCGAGGTTCCACCGAATTGTCGCCAAATAAAATTCTTCGAGTCCTCCAGTAATGCCAGCATAATACGCAAGAATGATGGCGAGCGGAACGGACGAAGCAACCAAAAAGAGGAGTACGCGAGGCCATGTGCCGAAGGCGAATTTTCCTTCCCTCGTAAGCCCGATGCCAGCGGCCAGAATCGCGATGGGAACTGCCGCGGTGGGCCGAAGCACGAGATTCAATCCCTGGACGAGGCCTGCCAAAAGAATAAATACGCTCTGGAACTTTTGCGTTTCGCGGGCGCGAAGGATGAAATCGAAGCTGACCACGATGAGCATTCCAACATAGACATCGCGCTCCGCCAGAAGCAGTCCGCCGCCACTGACATAATAGGCGATATAGAGTATGCTGGCAAGGGCGGCGGTTTGAGGGCGGAGCCACCGGGACCAAAAGCGATACAGATAAATCGCGAATAAAAGCTGGACGGTCACATCGAAAAATCGAATCGAAAAATCAGAGCTGCCGAAGAGAAGAATTGCGAGATAGTGAATATAGACGATGCCGGGAAAATTTTGATCCCAGGTTCCGATGTAAGGAATTCTGCCATAGCGCAAAATATCGAGAGCCATTGTTTGATACATGGCATTGTCGAACCCGAGTGGCCTCGTGATCGTCAGGGCGAGCATCGGGATGCCGAGCGCGACGATGAGATTCTGGTTGCGGTCGTTCAAGAGGCGAGTCACGGGGAAAAGGGGTAGCGTGCTTAATTAGTCCTTTGTTATGTTCTCAGGTGCACTAATGTTCCATCTCTCCGCAAAAAAATCGTTAGGCCAGCATTTCTTGGTCGATCCGAAGCATCACCGGCGGATTGTGGCCGCGCTCGCGCCGAAACCCGATGACGTAATCGTCGAAATCGGTCCGGGCACGGGCCTGCTCACGCGCGAACTCCTTGCCGGTCCCTTAAAAAGGCTCATCGCGTTCGAGCTGGACGCGCGTGCGATCCCCGAACTGCGCGCCATGTTCCAAACTGAGGGTTGCCGCATTCGCCTCATCGAACAGGATTTTCTCGAAACAAATTTGACTTCGATTGCGGCGGCGGAAGGCCAAAAACTCCGCGTGATCGGAAATATTCCCTACTACATTACTTCGCCGATTATTTTCAAATTGATCGAGGAACGCTCGACCGTTCTCAATGCGGTGATGCTCGTGCAAAAAGAAGTTGCGGAGAGGCTTACGGCTCATCCGTGCACGAAAGAATATGGAATTCCGACCGTGCTCGCCAATTTTTTTGGAGAAGTCTCGTATCTATTCAAGGTTCCGGCGGGCGCATTCCGGCCGGTTCCCAACGTCGATTCGGCGCTCATACGAATCGACTTCGAGGGCGATTATTTTACCCGCACCGGTATTCCGAGACCGGCTGATTTTGATGAGAATGCATTCCGCAAGCTCGTTCGCGGCTTGTTCGCAATGCGAAGGAAGACAATCCGCAACAATTTGAAAGCAATAGTCTCACCGGAAACCGCGCGGCAACTCGAAGCCGGCGTTGTCTCCAACTTCTTGGAAGCACGGGCGGAAGCGCTTACGATTCCGGATTTCCTTGCCTTGCATTTTGCGATCGAAGGCGACGCCGGACGCGAGGCACTTTAGCGCATGCCGTTTTTTCGACTTCTCCAAACGGGACGCGTTGCTTTCCTTCCGTAATCTTTCCAAAATTTGTGGAGCCTACTCCGCAGAAATGGTGTTGGAGGCGCGTCATGGAATCGGAAGCGCTTGTCGATAGGGATGTTCGTGCCGCAAAGCGACGTGTCGCCGAGCGAAAGCCAGTTGGGCGGATGGTTGCGCTTCTCTCTGAGTATTCTGTGAGCTTGCTCCCCATGAAATTCTGATATTGGTTTTCGGGTTTGTCTTCGATATAATTTCCCTTATCGCTGCCGAACGGGTTACCCAGTGGCCCGAAATTCTGCTGCAGACATTTCTCTCCGCTGTCCTTATTGGTGGCCTAAGCTATTGGTCTGTTGTGGCAGGTCCGAAGGCACGTTGGCCGCGCCGCATCCGGCTTGTCTATCTATTTCCTATGATCTGGTGGTATTTCCGAATCGCAGGAATGATTTCTTATCCGCTGCATGGCCGGGATTTCGACGACATACTGATCGCTGCCGACCGTCTCATTTTTGGCGTCAACCCAACTTGGTGGCTGTTCGCGCATTTCCCGAAGTGGCCGGCACTGACGGAATATCTCATGATTTGCTACAGCATGTTCTACTTTCTCCCGATCACGCTTGCGATTGAGATGTATTTGCGTGAGCGCAAGGGTCCGAACGTTCATCGCGAAAACCTCGGCGCGCGACAATTGGAGCAGGTTGTTTTCGTTATCGTGTATGGATTTCTTCTCTCTTATGTCTGCTACTTTTTCCTCCCGGCGATCGGGCCGCGATTCACGCTCCATAATTTTGCCGATTTGTTCGAAGGATTTACCTGGCCTGTGGCTCACCAGACCATTTCGCGCTATCACCAATGGCGGGGAGGGAATTCTTCCCGGAATGCCAATGGCCGAAATCCTTCGCCACGTAACGCGGGATGCATTTCCAAGCGGACACACGGATATGACGCTGCTCACGCTCATTCTTGCCTTTCAATTACGCTCCCGGTTCCGGTGGGTGCTTTGCGTCATTGGTTCGAGTCTTATCTTCGCAACGGTTTATTTACGATTTCATTATGTCATCGATGTCTTCGCCGGCGGGGTGCTTGCGCTCGTTACGATTTATACCTGGGAGTGGGTCAGGGAACGAATGATCGTGCTCCAACGGCTTGCCGTTCGATAAGTTCACACTTCCTCGTGAACCGAACTCTCCTGATTTTTGTGTAATACTGACGGAGCTTGGAACCCCAATGGCGTTTCCAGCTCCGATTCCCGGGCGCCGCTGCCCCGTTACCCGGGTTCGCAATCCGCTATACTGACGAAATCGCCTTGAATTCGAGGCTGCGCTTCGCGCGCCGGCGCATCTCGCGCCATAGTTCGTTTGCCGTCGCGATGGGCCTTTGGCTGATCGTGACCAATGGCTTCGCTTCTCCGATTCTTGCGCAGGTTCCATCCGGAGCTTCGAGTTCCGAGTTTAGCGTTAAGGAACTATCGCATACCCTGAATGCCCAAACGCTCGAGGTTACGCTTCCGGCTCCTTCCTTCGATACGGTTCGCGGAATATTAAGCCTCCGTCCGATTGGCGGCCAGATCGAGGATGGCGACCCGCTTGCGCCGATTGTAGTTCCTATCCGGGCTTCCAGCGCGGCAATCGTCACGATTCTATCCCATCGTGACGTAACCGTGAATGCCAGCGGAATTCAACTCTCGCGTTCGCTGACGATGGATGTGGCCGAGAATGGAAAACGTGGCAGCGAAGTAATCCGCGCGCAACCCATTGTGGCCACTCATCATGGCATTGGTTACGCGGCGCTTTCGTATATCGGCCAGATGCGAGCAGCCGGAATTTCGCGGCTTGAGATCGGCATCCTCGACGGCGGGCCGAATTCCATTCGTGCCGCTCGCACGATTGTTGTGAAAATCACGGACCCAACGGGTATCTCCACACTTCCTCTAACCGATTTGAGCGAGCCGTTCCTCGTTTCGAATTCGGCGTTCAAATCCCGCCTTGCGTCGGCTAACGGCGGCGGCAAGGGGATGCACGCGCTTTCGGATTCCGACGTCGCCCAGTTCCCGGGTATTCAAGCGGATGATGGGAGCGTGTACCGCCTGTATGTTCGCCAGGATGGAATCTATCACATCACCTTCAGCGATCTCAAAAATTTCGGAATCGATCCTTCCATCATCGACCCGGCTACCCTGCGCATCGTCAATAAGAACCAGCAAGTTGCCGTGTACGTGAGCGATAACCACAACGATGGACATTTTCACACCGATGATTATTTTGAATTCTATGGCGAGCAGCAGCGCTATCCGGGCCCTGGCACCCACGGGGATTTTTATTTCGATCCCGACACGAAAGATAACATCTATTTTCTCGTTCTGGGGCACGCACGGTTCGCCGGTTCCGGCCGGCGGCGTGACGCGAATGGTCGAGGAATCCGGAGAGATTCGGACGGCAAATCGCTCTCCGTATCCTCGGGACAGTTTTTATGTCGATTTACGGGATAGCTCGTTCTATTCCACGATTCACGTCGAAGATAATCCAGCGTCCGGCTTCGACCCGCTCGATATCACGGATCTCGACGAGCGGAGCGATCTAACCGATCACAATTTCATGGCGATCGTTTCCACCGGTGGAGTTTATCCGTCGAGCTACACGGCGAATACTGTTATTCCGTTCCCAGATGTTCGCGCGGGCCGTCCCGCAAATATTCGCGTGGCGCTGCATGGCATTTCGCATCTCGACCCGGGTTCCACCGATTCCAAAGGCAACCCGCTGCCGAATGTTCCCAATGAGGACGATTGCATGGTCGCCGTGAACCAGCAGGATATCCTGCACGGCATCTGGGACAGCCAGACACTAAAATTCCTCTCGACCGACACACCATCACAAGTCGTTTCCGATGTTCCCCCGGACCGCTTGTTCGGCGTGCAGCATGGCGATACAACAGGCGGAATCGATCCCATCGCGATCACCTTCACGCAACAAAAGCAAACCAGCGTGCGCGGTTGCAGCTTCGCCATTAACTGGATCGACATTGGCTACGACCGCATGTATTACTCGTATCAAGACGCACTTACGTTCCATGCGCCGCCCTATTCCGCACCCGGGCTCTACCAATTCACCCTCCAAAATTTCAGCAACACTGATATTTCCGTGTATCGACGAGGCGTTTCCAAAATTACAAACGTGGTTATTACTTCCAATCCCAATGTGGCACGAAGTTCCACGGCGATCTTTCAAGTGAACATCGCGAGCGGCGCGGATGAGTTTATTGCTGTTCTCGATTCTGAGAAGCTCACGCCATATAAATATGCGAAGGACGATTTTGCGAATTTGCGCTCGCCCGCCAACCAGGGCGAGTATCTTATCATCACCAATCGCGATCATCTGCCGAAAGGCAACAACAACGCTCGCACGGCGGTTGAAGACCTGGCCGATTACCGTGCGAGCCACAATCACGTTACTACGAAAGTAATCGATGTAGCCAGTATCTATGATGAGTTCAACTTTGGCAGTCGGTCCCCGAATGCGATCAAATCATTCCTGACCTACGCCTATCGGTATTGGCAGGATCCGCCCAAATATGTGCTCTTAGTTGGCGTTACACACCCCGGCACGGATGACCCGCAGGTGTACTATCCGCCGGATCAGGTTCCCGCTCCCTACATTCAGGCCTATCTCGAAGGAGATGTTGCCGCGGACGAATGGTATGCAATGGTCGATGGGAACGATCTCATACCCGATCTTTTCCTCGGGCGGCTGGCGTCGCAGGACACAAAAACTGATGCTGCCTACGTAGCGAAGGTGGAAGCCTACGAAGCCGATTCATACGCACCTGGCGATTGGAAGGACAATGCTCTGTTTATCGGCGCGGGCGGAAGTTTCGATAATGACATCGAAACGATTCTCGATGGGGAGTTGCCGCCGCGGGTGAGCGTGCTCCGCGAATCCACGGTTCCCCGTTCACCGTATCATGGCTTGCCCAATACGCTGTTCGATGATGTAAACAACGGGCTTGGGCTTATCGCCTATTTTGGTCATGGCGGCGCGGCAATCTGGGACGATCCCATCAACGATTCATTGGGCGGCGGGCCGTTTCTCACTAATGAAGATGTCGGCGGCTTTCAGAATCCGGGACGCTTTCCGGTGATACTTAGCATGACGTGTTACACCGCAACCTACGATGGCAGCGGCGTTTTGGGTATCTTGAACAGCTTGCAAAATCTGACGGGAACGGGTTCCATCGCCGCGCTGGGCACAACGAGTTTTGGATGGGAACAAAACGATGCGCATCTCGGCCGCCGCAGTGATTCCGCGCTTGTACGACTCCGTTGGCGGTTCGCTCGCGGAACGAATTACCGATGGCAAAATCGACTATCTGCTCGAAGGTCTCTCGGGAGATCTCATTCCGCCAACGCTGATGTACGCGTATCATTTCCTGGGCGATCCTCTCCTTGCCGCGCAACCTCCGACCGACCAGGCGGCGCTCATACTCTCGAGCCGCGTCCTCCAGCCGACGGGAACGGTAACCCTTACCGGAACGAGCTCCATCCAGCGGGGAACCGCGCGGATCGAACTCGTGAACGAGCATCATAGTCCGCTCGTGCCCCCTTCAAGCGTGGATAATATCCCTGTTTCAAATGGCGCATTCAAATACAACGCAACGGTTCCCAGTACCTCGATTGCGGATGGCTCGATTCGTGCCATCGTCTATGATAAAACTTCCAACCGTTATGCCGCGGCAAGCGAGGATGTAACCATCACGAACTCTCGCGTGACGGGACTGGATTTTGAACCGAAGCCGCTTGCCGTCGCTGTCCCGCTCGATTTCAGCGCCGCAGTCCAAACGCCGAATCCGATTGTGAGCGTGGTGGCAAATGTCAATATCTATTCCCAGAATCCGGGCGGAGTTGTTTCCCAGCGCGCCCTTCCGCCCACCCCTATGACGCCTCTCGGCGATCTGTATCACGTAACTATTCCCGCGAGCGATCTCAACGCCGGAGATCGAGTGATCGCGAGCGTAACGCTCATCGCATCGCCGGATACGGTAACTTCGGACTCGATTTCCATCATTGTTGGCGCCGCGAGCGACCCTTCTGCTGTGAAAGATAATTACCATCGGGCGCTCAACGGGAATTTGTTTCCACTCCTGCAGGGCCTCGCCTGGCAGGAGCGGGTGTACAATTGGGGATCGTCGCCGGTGTTTCATGGAACCGCTTCGCTGCTTAATATTCGTTCCGGAACGCCCACGCTTATCGCGAAGCGCGCCTTTCAGCAATATTCCTGCGCACGGAGATTCGCTCATAACGATCCCGATCAAAGACACTTCGCTCGATTCGGCCATGCTCGTCTTTGCGGTGGCGCCGGTTCGCGCACACGCGCCGCTCAATCTGAGAGACAGCATTGTTACAACGATTCTACAATTCCGTTGGGCTATCCATTTGGGGCTGCTGCCTATCAGAAGTTCATTGGAACAACTCTGGATGGTTCCACGCCCGGCGGCGGCACATCTTTAGCAACGATGAGGTAATTCTCAGTTTGCCGCCTGGCGCGGAAGGGAATGTGGCATGGTACGTTCGTTCGGCTGAATCGGCAATATGGGCCGCTGCAATCCCGTCCAGCCGGATATCCATTTCCTACCCATGTACTCCGATAGCGGCAAGCGATATACGAGCCTCTCGCATTGTAAGCGATTCTTTCGGAGCGATTCCGCTCCTCCCATCGAAACAATCGCCGGCAACGCTTTCGATGAAGTTGAACTCTGAACGATTCGCTCATCGAAGCTTCACGCAAACGATAGTCTGTTTCTGTATCGGCTGGATGATCGTTCGAGCTATGGACGATCCTTGCCACCTCTCGCACCTCGCCGGACCGCTTGACCGCGCAAATCACGAATCTCGGGAACGTTCGCAATTGCCTATAATACGGATAAAGTGCCGCCCATCGTCGATCTTTCGGTGGAGGGACAGGTCTTTACAAACAATGGAGAAGTTCCGCCGCAGCCGCATATTGATGCTGTGATTCAGGATGCGAATGGCATCGACGTGACGCCAGGCAAAACGGTCGTGAAGATCGACAACCGGGTACTGCAGCAATCGGAATTTACGATCCTGGATTCCAGCCGAACGCTCGACGACCATTAATCTTGCGATGGTTCCAACGCTTTCGGCTCGGCGCGCACTCCATCACCATTCAGGCTACCGACGATAACGGCAATTCGCAACGCGCCGCCGAAAGAACTTGCGGTCGCATGTCTCGAATTCGTTCGGCGTCGATGTGCTGGGATCCTTTCCAAATCCGTTCACGCGGGACTATATGTTTATCGCTTACCAAATTCGCGGTATCGCATTCGCGCAATCGGTAAGCCTGGATATTTATACGGTCGCCGGACGGCGGATTCGGACGATGGCCTATCCATCGGACGATCCGACGCGCACGTTCGGATTCCTGAAGGGCGGCACCGGCATGCCCACCAGCCTGGGATATCACGAAGTCTGGTGGGATGGCCGGGACGATGGCGGCTCCGAATGCGCGAACGGCGTGTATTTCTATCCGGCTTACGGTGAACACCGCGACCTCATCGCAGGAAATTAAGGGCAAATTTGCAAGGCTTCGATAAAATGATATTCCGTTCTTACGTTATTGCGAGGAGGGATTGCAAGGCGAAGCCGAGCAATCGCGACGAAGCGTCCGTTGGTGTTCAGCGATGGATTGCTTCGTCGCATCTTCTCGCTTCGGTCGAATCATGCTCACTCGCGGTGACGGTTCTGGTTGTTCTGGCGTGTAAAACGTATGCTCAGGATGTAAAATACGCCGGTGAATTTCTGCAAATTCCCGGTGGGTTCCCGTGCGCTTTCGATGGGCGGAGCGTTCACGCCGATCGCCAACGATGAATCCGCGTTTCACTGGAACCCGGCGGGCGTTTCGCTTCTCCCCGACCGACTTGTCGGCCTGATGTATTCCGCCGAATATGGAACACCGGGAAATTCGCTCGCCGATTTTTACCAGTTGGGTCTTACGTATCCGATGAAAGATATGTCGCTCGCGGTCAATTGGGTGCGGCTCTCCGTCGGGAATTTGAATCACACGCCGGATTTGACGAACATCAGCGTGACGGATGAGCGCGCGCAAATGGTCGAGGAAATTTATTCCGGCGCTCCGGATTATTTCAGCGACAATGAAGATGCCTTCGTACTAAGTCTTGCGCGCGACAACAAATTTACAATCGATTGGGGCTGGCTTTATTATAAAGAGAAAATTGAAGTTCCCATCGGCATGAATTTCAAAATCATCCATCAGGCAATCGGCACGTTTGGCACCGCGAATGGGATTGGCGTCGATGCCGGTGCCATGCTGCGCTTTTCACTCGGGGAATTTTTGCAGGATTCAGTCCTCGGGAAGGTCTCGATCGGCGGTTCCGTTACAGATATTTCGGGAACCCGGCTTGCGTGGAGCACTCAGCAAACGCAGATCGTTCCCATGCATGTCTATGGCGGGATATCCTACACCCAACCGTTCGCCGGAATCAGTACCCAAGCGACCTTTGCCTCCGATTTTGTAATGTGGGAACGGGCCCAGCCGCGGTTCGGCCTGGAAATTATTTATGATTCCGATATTTCGCTGCGGGCGGGGCTCGATCAGGGTGAATTCACGACCGGGGCAGGATTCGATTGGCATAATAAGGTCGATGTGAACTATTCTTTGGCTATCGACGATGCATCGGACCGGAACATCGTTTAAGCTTCGGGTTCGATCTCGATAATCTATTTATGAAAGATGCGAAGGATAAATAAGCCGATGCAATGGTGCGGGAGCATGGCAATCGCTCTCATCGCCGGATGCAGCGCGCCCACCGTGCCGACGATTACGCCGCCTGAGCCCGCGTTCGTCGATAGCACGATGCCGCCGAATCCCATCGATCACCGCATCTATGCAGATGCCGGCTCGCGGGATGCGATCGACATCGAATGGTACGCAGACACCACCGGCAATACAAGCGGCTATAGGCTTTATCGTTCCATCCCGATGATACGATTAGCGCGGATGGATTGCTCGTGAACCGTGTTACCATCGCTCAACTTGAAACGACGAACCAGCTTATCGACCCACTTCCGACCTCTTACCAGGACACGACGGGAATTAGTCCCGGAGCAACCTACTATTATCAGCTTCAGGCCTATTATCGTTCTCCGAATAATACGTTAACATTTAGCAAGCCAACCCACGTGGATCGCTCCACTTCGTTTACCTATGCGAAGCGGGTGGAACTTAACTCGCCATTTGGCGTGGACGCCTTGCACGGGTCCCCGGCGGCCTTCGCTTGGGAGGACCCGAACGCTATCGGCCACTACCAAATAATCCTTCAACGGCTTGACGATTATGCGTTCGGTCTGGGATACGGTCGTGTATGATTTCGAAAGTTCTGCGATCGAGCAATACCCATTGACCGCCCCGCCGCTCCTTGCGGGCGTGCAGTATCAATGGCGTGTCAAGGTGCTGCTACCGTATGGCGGCTCTTCTTCGACGTGGATGGCGTTTACTGTGGTGCCGTAATTTAATCACCTGTTCGTTGGAACCATTGTGGGACGGATAAATCGAGTTATATTTTTTCTTGGCGCGATGCTTGCTGTTTTGGCCTTTGGGCCCGCAAGCCATTCCGCATTCGCTCAACGGGGCAGCGGGGGCGGCATGGGCGGCCAGCCAGGTCTGGGTGCCAGCCAGCCGCTTAACCCGACGACGCCGAACATGCCGATCTTCAATGTCATGCGCGGTGGCGAAATTCAAATCGACGTGAACCTCTGGGGATTTGTCGGCTCGCCGGGGCATTATCGCGTGCCTGGTTCCACATCGCTTGTGGAACTATTAAGCTTCGCCGGCGGCCCGACGGCGCAGGCAAGGCTCGTCGATATCCGCGTCGTTCACGCCGATACGGCGGCTCAGCAGCGCGTCCAGATCTATAATCTCGAAGCGTATCGCGATGATGGCGATCTCTCCCAAAATCCCGCTCCTCGAACCGGGCGATACCATCATCGTCAGCGGCCGTGCGCTCGATGTGTTTTATCAGGCGATCGGCATCATTACGAATGTCATGGTCATCATCACCGCGCTGATCAGTTTCATTTCGTTCACACAGAAATAGCACCCCGGATTAATTTCGCAGCCCTCGAAGAGTGTTGCATTACAAGCTGGCCTTTGACTGCGCGCAGAACCTACCTTCACCTTTTATGTCTCGCAGTTCTTGCTGGTTGCAACCGCGGCATCGAGCCAGGCGTCCTACGCTTTTCGAATTTCTGGTCGGAGCCAACTCGAGCGGGCGGCGATGGATTCGCTGATCGCCGGTTTCCATCGTGAATATCCGAACATCCGAATCGAGACCGAGG
This sequence comes from uncultured Bacteroidota bacterium, assembly GCA_963702215.1. Classification (GTDB taxonomy): domain Bacteria; phylum Bacteroidota; class Ignavibacteria; order Palsa-1295; family Palsa-1295; genus PALSA-1295. Next base: position 984,580 of record OY969726.1, on the reverse strand, counting down.
AATTAAGCTGGGCCGATGGTAAGACGAAGCTCATGGCCGGCTTTAATTCCGAAACCGCCCCGGATGTGCTGGAACTTGGCAGCGATTGGGTCGCGCAATTTTCCTCAAGCGGGGTGCTTCAGGAACTCGGTTCCGATTCCGCGATTCTCCCGCGTTTCTGACCATGCGCCGGCTTACGCGCTGGCCCCCGGGCGAGTGGACTGGCCGCTATTATGCCGTCCCGTGGCTGCTGGATACGAGAGTCATTTTTATCAACGATGATCTTCTTGGGGCAAGTAAGGCAGATACAGCTCGTCCGTGGAACTGGCGAACCATGCAATCCTGGGCGCAAGCCATTAACCAAGTCCATCCCGGTGAAGGCATTGGCGTCAATGGCCCCGACGAACATCGGCTTTACAAAAAATTCTTGCCTTATGTGTGGTCAAATGGCGGCGCGCTGTTCGATAGCTCGGACAAACCCACGATGGATGAGCCACAAAATATCGTAGCGCTTAAGTTCTACGTCGATCAGTTGAATGATGGAAGACTGGAAACCCAAAAGAATCTGGATGATGCCTTTGTTCGTGGGACGCTTGGCATTTGGTTCAGTGGGTCCTGGCTTTTGCCGGCACTTGCGAAAGCTTCCTTCCGCTGGCACGCGATGCCATTTCCTGGAAACGATATAGATACCGGCGAATCGTTTGCGGGCGGGGAGTATCTCGCAATTAATTCCGCGAGCGTTATGAAGCCGCAAGCAAAATTGTTTCTCGCCTATATTACACGGCCCGATAATGAGCTGTCGTTCGCGCGAGATGTCAACGAATATCCGGCGGACATCAAATCGCAATCGAACACGTTCTATCTCCATCGGCGCGAAGGCAGCGTGTTCGCCGCGCAGCTCGCTCACGCGAAGATGACTCCGGTTATTCCGCAGTGGCTGGATGTTGAAGCGATCATCGAAGACGAAGTTTCAAAGGCGCTGTATAAAACCGAGACGCCCGAGCGAGCGATAAAGAGCATGCATCGGCGAACCGTGGCAAGGATGAGCCAGCCGTAATCAATTACGAATTTCAAATTACGCATTGGGAATAATTGAATTCAAAGCCGGCTACGGTGCGATTGCTGGAGTTCCCAATGCCGGGAAATCCACGCTGTTGAACGCACTGCTCGGAACGAAACTATCCATTGTTACGCGCAAGCCGCAAACGACGCGCAAGCGGGTGCTCGGAATTTATTCCTCGCTGGCGGAGCAAATCGTCTTTCTCGATACTCCAGGCATCATGCCACGCCCCACCACGCTTCTGCATAGGGCCATGCTGAAGGATGTACGCCGTTCCTTCGGCGATGCGGATGTGATCCTCGTTCTCGCGGAAGCGAATCTCGCGCCGGATCGCGCGCTGCCGGAAGCATGGAATGAATATGTAAAGGCAGCGGCCGGAAAGCCGATAATTCTCGCCCTTTCGAAGACTGACCTTTTGAAAGACAAGAAAGCGATTCTGCCGATTCTGCAAGCGTATGGGGAACGGAATGAATTTGCTGAAATCGTTCCATTCTCGGCGAAGACGGGCTACAATTTGAAGGAGATAGTCGCCACGCTTCGCAAATACATTCCGGTTGCTGAACGATTATTCGATCCCGAACAACTTAGCGACCAAAATGACCGATTCTTCGCGAGCGAATTCATCCGCGAGGCGATTTTCCAGAAATTCAAGGAAGAAATTCCGTATTCGACAGAAGTGCAAATCGAGGAATACAAGGAGCGAACAGCAGGGAAGTGGTATATCAGCGCGAATGTGATCGTTGAACGCGATTCGCAGAAGGCAATCCTAATCGGCCGAAATGGCGAGGCGCTGAAATTGCTCGGCACGAACGCCCGCCGCGCCATCGAACGCTTTTTAGGGATGCCTGTTTACCTCGAACTTCATGTGAAGACCAATCGCGACTGGCGCCAAAATAAGCAGGCACTTGCCGAGTTTGGTTACCATGAGTAATGATATGATTCTCTCACATTGGGGCCTATGCCAGAATTCCTTCCTTTCCGCGCCACGCGCTACAATCCTTCTCGAGTACAAATCGAAAGCGTTACTTCGCCGCCCTACGATGTGATCTCTGAAGAATACCGCGATATTCTTTACGCCCGCGATCCGCATAATATTATTCGCATCGAGTGGAATCGCGATCTGGAACCCTATGAATGCTCAGCGAAGTACTTTCGCGAATGGAAACACGCCGGGATTTTGCGGCGCGAGGAAAAGCCGGCATTCTTCGTGTATCGGCAAATCTTTTCTGTGCCGAATGGTGGGGAAGTATCGCGCTCCGGTGTCATCGGGCGATTGAAGCTCACTCCCTATTCCGCCGGCGAAGTTCTGCCGCACGAGCGCACGCATGTGCGGCCCAAGCAGGACCGCCTTGCGCTGATGGAACACACCCTGGCGAATATCTCGCCGATCTTCGGCCTCGTTTCTGATGCAAGCTTTCTCTTCGATGAAACGCTCGAAATTGCAACGCCGCTTGCGCCGCTTGCCGATCTTGAAGAATCGTTACCAAGTGGAGACACCGTGCGGCATCTTCTGTGGCGATTGTCGGATGAGGCGGCGGAAAGCCGAATTGCTCACCTCGTCTCGAGTACTCCGGTTATCATTGCCGATGGTCACCATCGCTACGAAACGGCGATGGAATTTCACCGGCTTCACCCGGAAATTCGTGGGAGCGAATATATGATGGTCTTCCTCGCCAATTTGCATTCAGAGGGAACCGTCATACTTCCAACGCACCGGCTTCTCCACGATCTGCAAAGTGTCGATCAATTTCGATTTCTCCAAAAGCTTGCGGAAGGTTTCGAACTTATTCCATTTGCCTCCCGTGAAGAAGGCATCGCCGAGCTGGATCGCGATGATTCCGCCCTCACACTGATTGAGTTCCCGGAAGATCCTAAATGGATGCTTATTCGCGATGCAACACCGCGCGAACGAGATTCCGTTGATCTTCCCGCTTCACGTATTGAGGAGGAAATCTTCGTTCCGCTCCTTGCCATGACTCGAGCGGAGATTGACACTCGGCGCAACATTCTTTTTCCCCACACGTTTCGTGAAGTGGACGAAATGGAAGAATCGCGCGAGTGGAATGTCGTGTTCTATTTGCGCGCGGTTCGCCCATCGGAGATGCAGCGCGTCGTTGAGCGCGGCGGATTTATGCCGCAAAAAACGACCTACTTTTATCCAAAGTTGCTCACGGGGCTCGTCCTCCACGAATTTGGTTCCCAGCATTGATGCGGGGGGCGTAGATTCCGTATTTTTGTAATCATTACTATGTCGCAAACCTCTTACGGATTACTCAAAGGTAAAAAGGGCATTATTTTTGGCCCGCTTGATGAAACGAGCTTGGGCTGGCAGATTGCGTTGGCCGCGCACCGCGAGGGCGCGCGACTGGCGATCAGCAACGTCGCGGTCGCGCTGCGCGTCGGCCAGCCTGCGGAACTTGCGAAGCTCGTGGGCAATGCGCCGCTCATTCAGTGTGATGTCTCGAACAGCAAGGAAATCGATGCCTGCTTTGCCGAGGCGAAGGAGAGGCTCGGCCCGCTCGACTTTTTCGTCCACTCGGTCGGGATGTCGCAGAATATTCGCAAAGGATTGAAATACGAAAAGGCCAATTACGATTGGTTCCTCAAGACGCTCGATGTGAGCGGCCTCTCGCTGCATCGCCTGATTCACGGCGCGCTTGAGGGTAATGCGCTGGCCGATGGCGCGAGCATCGTTGCGCTTTCCTATATTGCCGCAGAACGAACGTTCACCACCTATTCCGATATGGCGGATGCGAAGGCGCTCCTCGAATCCATCACGCGCAGCTATGGCGCGCGATTAGGAGAAAAGAAGATTCGCGTAAATACCGTGAGCCAATCGCCTACGCCAACGCGCGCAGGGACCGGAATTGTTGACTTCGATAAAATTTTCGAATTCGCCAATTTGCTTTCGCCGCTGGAAAATCCGACGGCGGAGGAATGCGCCGATTACGTCGTCACCCTCCTAAGCGATCTCACTCGCAAAGTTACCATGCAAAATCTCTTTCATGATGGCGGTTATAGCAGTATGGGCATGACGACCGAACTCCTGCATCTCATTCACAACGCCATCGCCAGCGAGGAGAATTTGCGGAAGGCCGGGTTTACGCAGGAGATGATTGAGAGGGTGAAAAAAGAATAACATCGGGCAGCCGGGCTTAGAGGGAAACCCCAGCGCCCTTCATGTGTTCTTGGAATATCACAATTCTAAAAATACCTCTGAGAAACCTCATTTTATCCATTCTTGCCGCATGCGGGCTGTTGACGGCGCCAACCTTGTATGCACAATCCGGCCCGACGAAATCGCTGACCGGCCCATATTCCAGCACCACACCCAAGCTCCACTACGAGTTCCCATTTCAGATGATGTGGGATGATGCTGTTCTCACCTCAGAGAAAACCGGGAAGCCTACCCTCGCTTTCGATCTCGATTTGATTGCACCCACCAGCATCAAACTGGCGAAGGAAGTGCTGGCCAGCAAGCCGCTTCAATCCTATATTCGAAGCCATTTCGAGCCGGCGATGAACGATTTCGCGACCGATCCGCCCCCCATCGTCGGAATGGACAGCCTTCGAAACCTTGGCTGGCGGCTATCGGGATTGGAGAAGGATTACATGATTTCGGTCCGCCCATGTATGATTGTCATCGGAACCGATAAGAAGGAAATTGATCGAATTGTCTTCCCGGAGAAGATGACAGCGGCGCAACTCGAAACGCGTCTAGGGGACATCCTCGCCAACCGCAACACGATCGGCAGCGCCGACTCGGCGTTTTGGCGCGGCGATACGAACTCTGTTGACAAGCGGGAGCATCTGATCGCGATGCTCGAAGAGCGTTCCAAGTACGATAGTGTGCTGTATCATCTCTCGGTCCTCGCAAAGCGGATTGATGTTCCGGTCATCGCCCGCGCCGCCGCAACCCGCTATGCCTGGCTTCGGCTCGGGGTGGAGGGCAACACCGGCCCGATCGAGGCGCTGATCGGCTCGCTGGGAACCAGCGCCAACGATAGCGCCCTCGAATATAGCCTGCTTAAGGGTTTGCTCAAGCATTTCACGATGGTGAAAAAGCACGATAGCGTTGCCGCGATGTATGAGCGCATCATGGCCTTCACCGGCCACCGCGATCCCGATCTTCTGAACGAATATGCCTGGCAGCTTGCGAATTATTCGCAGGATACTTCCCACGCGTGGGCGCTTATAAACGAGGCGATGGCCCAAAAGCACGACGATCCCGATTACTACGATACCCGTGCCATGATCGATGGACGCATGCACCATTACAGCGAAGCTGTCCAGGATGAAACCACCGCCCTGGCACTCGCCGGACCGAAAGACAAAACTTACTTCGAGCAGCAGCTTGGCTACTATAAGAAACTCAAGTCTGAAGTTGAAGAGGCCGCGAGAGCGGGAAAGCGGAATAGGGAATAGTCCCTCAATTCATCTTAATCTCGAAGAGCGCATCGAGATCGGGACGAGAGACAGCTTCGATGCGTTTTAGTTCCGGGGCTTCGTGCAGGACGGCGCGTTCGATGCCGGCGCGCAGCGTCATAGAGACAAGGGAACAGTTCCGGCACGCACCGAGGAGGCACACTTCGGCAACACGCGCCTCCATATCGATTCGAACGAGCTCCACACCGCCGCCATCTACGCGAAGGTAGGGTCTCACATGCTCGAGCGCCAGACGAACTCGGCGCTCGATGTCGCTCATCTGGCCGTCGGACGAGGGTAGGCCGTTCGTTTCCATGATTACAGTTCAATCTGTACCGGCTGGTGTTCCGGCGCGAACGCGAGGATGGAAACCTGTCGCGCCATCTCGCACGCAATATTGGCGAATGCTTTGCTTGCCGGGGAATCGGGTTCCGATGCTACGATGGGGTGCCCGGTATCTCCACCTTCGCGCACGGCCGTTACGAGCGGCAGCTCTCCCAGGAATGGAACTTCGAAATTCCGCGCCGCTCGCTCGCCGCCGCCATGCGAAAAAATTTCTTCCCGCTCGCCGCAATGCGAGCAGATAAAATAGCTCATGTTCTCCACGATGCCGAGCACCGGCACGTGAACTTTTTCGAACATCCGAATGCCTTTGCGCGCATCGGCCAAGGCCACATCCTGCGGAGTGGTAACGATTACGGCACCGGTGAGCGCAATGGATTGCACGAGCGTAAGCTGAATGTCCCCGGTTCCGGGCGGAAGGTCGAAGAGGAGATAATCGAGGTCGCCCCAATCGACATCGGTCATGAATTGCTTGAGCGCACCGGAAGCCATAGGTCCGCGCCAAACGACGGCCTGATCGGGATCAACCAAAAAACCAATGGACATAATCTTCACGCCTTCGGCTTCGAGCGGAATCATTTTTACTTTGTTTTCTGCCACTTGCCGCGCAGCCGGCTTTGCGTTTTCGAGGCCAAACATGATCGGGATGCTCGGCCCGTAGATATCGGCATCGAGCAAGCCAACTTTGGCGCCATCGCGGGCAAGCTGGACGGCCAGGTTCGCCGCCACGGTCGATTTTCCGACGCCACCCTTGCCGGATGCGACCGCAATCGTATTTTTTACCCCTTGCAATACTTCTCCCTGCGGCTTGTGTGGCGCCTGCGCGACGCGGGAAGCCATATTCACTTTCACATTCCGTGCGCCCACAATTCGTTCCACCGCGGATTGCGCAGCATTCTGAAGTTCATCGCGAACCGGGCACGAAGGGGTAGTAAGTTCGAACGTAAAGCTGACATCGTTGCCGCTGATCGCAACATCTCGGATCATGCCGAGGCTTACGATGTCCTTGTGGAGATCGGGATCGTTCACGGTGCGAAGCGCATCGAGAATATCGGATTCGGTAAATTCGGAAGAGGAGGATTTCGAAAAGAGGCCCATGCTGGAGGAAATTTGGTTGCGGGGCCGTAACGAAATTTTGCGGCGATTAAGTTCGAAAATGGCTTAAAATGCCATCATATCAATGCCCGTCACCCGAATGCCGAGCAGCGCATAGCGCGCATTTCGAGGAATCGGGGTCTCGCCGTCATCCTGCCACTGTTCCCACCCGGCATAAAGCTGCATTCGGCTGGCGGCGCCGTGAAATTCGAAGCCCAATTCGGCATGATCGTCGAAGGTGAGCGTGGAAATGGAACGAAAGCGCGAGAAGAATCCGGTATCGTTCCCGAATGCTGTGAAATCGGTGTTGAGTTCGAAATAGACGGAACTTTGTTTCCATTGCACAAGCCGGGATTGGAATGCCGGGCCCACGGACCACGCGATCTCCTGAAAATCGGTGCCACGAAACGCGTCGGTTCGCGGCAACCGATAGTCTTCGCCAACAAGATAGGCATCGCCATGCAGCCATGCCGTTGTGGGAATATAGAGGCCGAACAGCTTGTCGCTTTTCCAGATCGCTTTACCCGAGAGTGAGCCATAAATCAGCGTCCGCTCGCCGCCGACATTGCTGTATTGTCCCGGGTCGCCATTGTCGATGTCGTGCCGGCACGTGTAGATGAGGCCGAGCTGCCAATCGAACGCGGGATTTTCGTGCGCGGCATAGACCAGCCCTTCGTGCCAAAACGCGCCGCGCGGGCGAAAGTCGATAGCATCGTTGAGATCGGCGGTGAGTTCCATTCCAGTGAAGGCGAAGAGGGAACGGTTTCCATTCCATCGGGCTATTTCAAATATGGCGCCCATTGTGATCTCCCATGCCCAGCGCTCGCTATCGCTCTTCAAGCCGCGCTGAACCTGCGCCCAATAGCTGCCGTGCCCTAATATCGAAGTTGTATCGGTTTGGGAAGACCAAGCCGGGGCGATGAGGAATCCTCGGGTCGGGATAATGGGCCCAGCCATGGCCGGAATCGTCACAAAGATCGCCAATGTAAGAAAAATATACAGCTTCATGCTTTGATTTCGGATGTCTTTCAAGCAGAAAGATGAAAATAAACTTCGAAAAAACTTGACTTTGCGTTTCTGGTTTCGTATTTTTGTAATGAGAAGTAACTGATGTAACACCGCCCCGTGTGTAATAATGGCTTCCGGCTTGCCGGGGTCAATTTAATTGGTTGCTTTCACTCGGTCGCATAATCGTGCGCGTTAATCTGCGAGGCGGGATTCAGTCTTTTTGACCGGTACTTGCCGGTATTAAAATGGTAGAAGCCGGGCGTAAGAAGCGCCCGGTTTTTTTTTGCCCCTGCTGAATTTCGAGGGAGCTGCTTCAAGGATGCGCCACGGATTTCACGTGCGCCAGGACTTTCATCGTGCCCTCATCGCCCGTGCCCGTATCGCGATCGGGCGGGGTGGGTGCAATAATGGGGGCGTGGGTGGCCGCAACGCCGTAGAGCGCGTGCATTTCGTGTAGCGCAGCGTGAAGAGCGAGTTCATAGGCACTGTCGTAGCCGAGGCCATTCGACATCAAGCTGCGCTCTTTCGTCTCAGTTAGGAGGGAAAACTTTACATCTTCGCAGGACATCGAATTGTCCAGCCAGATCTCTCGTGGGGGAATGAAGTAATACGCTTTATCATTGCCACTGAATCCAAAGTCCGGAAAAATATCGCGCCGCACTACGTTGCCATCGACGATCCACACTTCGATGCTATCCTCGACATTCTCGAAATGCAGGAGATAAACGTGCGAGAGTTTGATGCGGTCTGGCAGGCGGGCGAGTTCTTTTAGACTATCGCAGTCGATCGGCGGTACGGGCCCAAGTCCCTTCTCATGCTGCGCGCATTCAACTGAATCTGCGAGGCGAAGATTGTCTTCGAGCTCGAGCGCGGAATCGTGCGCGTCGTTGTACGTCCAGGCGAAGTGCGCCATGAGGTGCCGCTCGCGCAGCTCATGCGCGAGGGTGTAACGGTATTCCTGGCAGCTAATATCATTATCGATCCAAATCTCGTTCGGCGGATTGAACCGGTACCGCTCGCCATTTCCGCCATAGAGCCATTCGTGATACACGGAATCGCGCACTTTATTTCCGTCCACAATCCACACTGCAAAACGTCCGTCTTGTTCTTCCTTGAAACGGTAGATGCTCTGGACTTCTGCAGGCGCTCTATTCGAACGGATGATAAGTTTGGAGGGCACATTGGAGGGCACAACGGTGTGGCATCCGCTCGCTGAAATCGCGAGGAACGAAATGAGAAAGCAGACAGACGAAGAAAGAGATCGCAAAATAGACGACAAAGGAAAAGATGGAACTCGGTTTCGATTATTGGAAGTTCCAACGTTGCAAGCAAAGCTTTTTCGTCGGTTGCGCAGGTCGCCGCGCCTTTTCTTCGTATTTTTGTAGCAAATACTTTTGCGAAATTGGATTTTCGGATGGCGATAGAAGCCAGTATCGATCCCTTAATCCTGTAATTCACGGGTCAAACAATAATGAGTGTATTAGTAGATAAGAAAACACGGCTGTTGGTGCAGGGAATCACGGGCAGCGAAGGCTCTTTCCACACAAAGCAGATGCTGGAGTACGGAACGAAGGTTGTGGCGGGCGTAACCCCGGGCAAGGGCGGCAGCATTCACGAAGGCGTGCCTGTCTTTAACACCGTCGCCGATGCGGTTCGCGAAACCGGTGCGAACGCCGCGTGTATTTTCGTTCCGCCCGCGTTTGCCGCCGATGCGATTTTGGAATCCGTCGATAGCGAATTGCCGCTCGTCGTCTGCATTACGGAGGGCATTCCGGTTCGAGATATGATTCCGGTTTATAATAAGGTTCGCACTACGAAGACACACCTCATCGGGCCGAATTGCCCCGGCGTGATCTCGCCCGGTAAAGCAAAGATTGGCATCATGCCTGGCTTCATTCACCGCGAAGGCCGGGTGGGAATTATTTCGCGTTCGGGAACCCTCACCTACGAAGCGGTGAAGCAACTTACCGATGCCGGGCTCGGCCAATCGACCGCCATCGGCATCGGCGGAGATCCGATCGTGGGAACCCGCTTTATCGACGCCATCAAACTCTTCGCCGCCGATGAGGATACGGATGCGGTCGTAATGATCGGCGAAATCGGCGGCACAGCGGAAGAGGAAGCCGCCGCGTGGATTGGCGCGCATTTCGGCAAACCGGTCGTCGGCTTTATCGCCGGCCGCACCGCGCCGCCCGGACGCCGAATGGGCCATGCCGGAGCGATCATCGCCGGCGGCAAGGGCACCGCGGAAGAGAAGATGAATGCCATGCGCGAGAATGGAATCATTGTGGTCGATAGCCCCGCCATCATCGGGGAAACTGTGGTGAACGCCCTTGCCGGAGCATCGAAGAAGAAAGCCTCCGTGCCAACTCTCGTGGTTCACAAAGAAGCTTCCAGGCTGGCGAAGCAAGCGATGAGGCAGATGGGATATGCCCCCATTACGGTTGTCGGTAAAAAAGCGGAGCCGGTATCAAAAGCGGCGAAGCCAACGGCGAAAATCGCCAAAAATGCAAACGGTATAAAAAGATCAAGGGCTGCAAAAAAGGCAGGCCGGGCCAGCACAGCCAAACCAGCGATCGCTAAAAAATCGGCCAAAATCGCAAAGCCGGTGAAGAAAGCCGTCCCCGCACGCCGGAAAGCCGTGGCCAAGCCAAAGAAGGCCGCGCCGAAGCGCCGCCGCTGAGTCTGGCAGGGAATTGGCTGAAAATACTTCCTATGTCCAAGGCACAAAAGGGACACCCAGGACGAAATGGCAAAGCTCTTGCCTTTTTCGTCGTTGTTGGCGTATTCGTCCCTTGTTGTAAATTGTTTGCCCAGGATACGGCGAGCTATCTGAATAAGGCCTGGCGCGATTCCGTCGCGAATTACCGCGGCCGCGTGGAAGCGTATCACCAGGAACTTTATTCCTATGACTGGGGCATGACATTTAGCATGTTGCCGGTGGCCGGCGAGGCGTATGTCGATCAAATGGGAACCGGAATCCTTTATTCGGCCGCTCGCGCAGCATCGCTCGCACTCGGAGCGGTGGGTGCGGTGCGCTTTGCCGAAGGCAAACCCAGTTTTGGAATCAATTTGGGCATGATCGCCGTGGGAATTTTTGGCTATGTCGCGCTGAAGCTATCGGAACTTTCGGATGTTCGCCATACTGCGAGCCATTTGAATGAACACCTCGTCGAAGAATTCCGTATCGCTACACCAGATATCGTGTCGCACTCCATTCGCTATCCGACACGGGCGTGGCCCGATTCCGTCACAAGCTGGCCGCCGGTCCCGCCTCGAGTCAATCCGCGCGAGGCCATCGAGAAGCCGCTGCCAACGGTATTGAGCCGTCAACTTAGGGATTCTCTACAGCCCGTCACTCGGTAAGCAATTCGAATCTCTGCCAATTGGGGTTGGTCTCCGTAAGTGAAATCCGAACGAGCGCACCGGATTTATAGAGTGGCAGCATATCCTTGTAGTGATCGCCGAAAATGGCTTCGGAATTGCCGGTGGGTAATACGCCATACAAGACCGGTTCGCTCATATCGGTAACCATTCTCATCGAGGGCCCGATTTGCATTTGGTAGGGGTTCCAATAAAAATAAGTTCCCTGCACGACCGTCGTCGGACCGCCGGACATCGAGCCCGCGGGAATATCGACGAGTCGGGCGATCAACCTTCCGGCTTTGTCGAACGGATGCCGGAACGTGAGCGTGTGCAGCCGGCCCCACTGCCACGTCCGAATATCGGGGCCGAAGGTGGCCGCAAGAATTCGCAGCGACTCATGGAACGAGCGCATCACGATGGAATCGCGCACCGACGCTCCGATGGACAATGTATGCGCTGGTTTAGCAGCGCTATCGGAAGCGGCCACGTCCCGAAGGTTGGCGGTCGTGGCTGGCTTGGCGGCAATCCATCCCGGTTGATTCCACCACACATTATTCGTATCAGGCAGAAGATTCGCGAGCGTTTCTAGTGTGATGTTGCCCAAATTTATGAATTCGGCATACCGTTCCGTTCCGAGTTCCGTTCGGAAAATGTTGAAGAGGAGCCGATTCATAAATACTGAAAAAATTGTGGGAGCGATCTCATCCGCCCGCATTCCACCATCCCAGTTCCGAAGATAAAGCAGGACCTGCGCGGTAAACGGATCGAGTGCCTTGACGCCACCTTCGCCGGAAGGTAAAGCGTCATCTGTGGATGGCCGATGTTGGATGAGCCATCCGGAATCCTGCGCATGAACAAGCTTCATCGCGCTGTCTGTAAGGGTCGTGTGATAACGCAGGGAATCTTCTTTCCAATAGAGCCGCATCGAGTCCATCCGAAACGCGGCAGTGCTATCGGGCGCGATGCTCGGCGGGTTTCTGTTCGGAAACAGATCGAGCAAATAGGGAAGCACGCGTTTGAGGTCGAATGGGCTGACGATGTCGGTCTGGATCGTTTGCGCCATTGTATCGGTGAACTTGGCGGCGTCAGTTTGGATAAGTTCACTGATGCGGTCGGCACGCGAATCGGGTTCCCAATCGAGTCCGAACATGATCGAACCAGGCGGCGTGGGTGGGTTATTTGCCGATGCGATATATCCGCCGGCGGGATTTTGGGTGCCGGGCAGATCGCGCATATAAATAAAGCCCTGCCACGCGTCGGCTGGATTTGTTCCATCGCGCGGAAGCAGCAGGCGCGCATCGCTTCCGGCACGGCGCGGCAAACGGCCAACATATTGGTAACCAATGTTCCCATTTTCATCCGCAAGGCAAAGGTTCAGGCACGGCGTTGCAAAATCGCTCATTCCGGCGCGGGCCTGTGCAACCGATGTGGCATGTGGCAGGGCAAGCCAGCCCGCTAACTCGTCCGTAAGCGCGAAGGAACCATTCCACATCATGGTGATGGGTTGCAAGGGCCGGTTGAAATTGGAATTCGAGGGAATGCCACCCGCGCGAGTATCCTGCCGGAACGCTCGCAGGAAGCTATCGGGGTGCATTGCCGTCATCACCGGGCCATTCACCGTTAGCGCGATAGAGATGGGAACTCGGCGAAGCGGGTCGATTGTGGAGTTATCGCTTGCGCGGACCGTGTCGCGCATGAGAATGGTATCGTGAATAATATCGAACGATTTCGATGTCCCGTTGGGAAGAATATATTTCGTGTGGGTTGAATCGAGTTTTTGGATAAAGTAGTCGCACTCGTCCGCCATGCCTGAAGTAATGCCCCATGCGAGATCAGGCGTGCGGCCGGAAAGAATCACTGGCAAGCCAGGGATGAGAAAGCCTGCCACGTTCATTCCATCATCGGTCGTGAGATGGGCAAGGTACCATCGGGAGGGCGTGCCAAGTTGAAGATGAGTATCGTTTTCGAGGATCGCCGCGCCGCTTTTCGTCCGCGCCGGTGCAACGGCGAACGAATTCGATCCCCCGCCAAGATAGGCGCCAGCAGCGCTATCGAACAGGCTGGCGTTCCCCAGAATCGCTGCAAACTCCGAATGCAGCAAGCCATTCGTTCCGATTCGGTGTGGAGGCTTTGGTTTTGGGAGTCCCGGCAATTTAATTGGCGGCCTTGCGGGCAGCTTAACCGTTGGTTTGGCCGCTGGCTTTGGAGGAACCGCAGGCTTTGCATGTGCGGGGGCGGCGGCTTTCGAAACTCCGATATTGGTGGGAATCGCAGCTTGCTTCCATATGCTTGCGATACGCAGAGCCGCTGGCGGAGCCGCGAGATAATTCGAAACGAACATATCCGGATTCGCACCGCCCAGTACTGTCGCCCCGTTTGCGGGATAAAATGGGAAGAGAGCACGCAGGTGCGCGCTATCGAGCGCGAGCGAAACATCAGCGAAGGCCGCATCGGTGAGTGCCGAAAAATTCATCTCCCAGGACATCAGGCGGCCGATAACGAGGCAATCTTTCGGCTGCCAGTTGTCTGGAACTAATCCAAGTGCGTCGAACTCGAAGCCCAGATGCATCCGGTGGTCGTGAAGATATGCATTGATGCCGGCGCAATAGGCGGAGAGCACGTCTCGAGTGTGCAGACCGGACTTTTGCCACATCGCGCGGGCGATGCGCGAGAAGCCAACCGTCCGTGCCCATGCATCGAGTGGGAACGACTGCCTGCCGAAGAGTTCCGACATGCGTCCTTCACCGAGACGCCGTTCCAGCTCCATTTGGAACAGCCGATCCTGCGCCATCGCATAGCCCAGGCCGAAATAAGCATCATTTTCGGTAGCGGCGTGGATATGTGGGATCGCGTACGCATCGCGATCGATGGTCACGCTGCCGCTGATCCCGGAGACGCGCGCACTGCCGGTGTAGTCCGGCACGGTCGCCGACATCCAGTGAATGCCGAGTAGCAGCATCCCGACGGCGAGCAGGAAAATTAGAAAACCAATGCCAAGTGCGAACCGCGAAAGCATAATCTAATGCGTTTAACGAAAATTTTGGAAGTCGCGTTACTTGCTGCCGAGTCTGCTCCATCCGGTTCCCGTATGCTCGAATTGCTCTTCGGCGGTTCTCTCGAAATCGCCCTCCTCGGAATTCCAAAGCATACGTGAAACATCGATGTTGCACGCATTACACTCGATAATGTTGAAGGAATTGGCTTCGCGAGAGGAGCGCCACGATGTGGCTGTACCAGCCTGGATGACGAGTGCGGAGTAGCCTTCGATCTTGTATCGTTCGGCAGTATCTCGCGCGAAAATGCGGTGCAGGTGCCCGGCCAGCAGCACATCGACTCCGCACTCGGCAAGTACCTTCATCGCCCGCCCGGCGCGGTTGACGAGCTGGCGCTTGTCCTCGTATCCTTCCGGTAAATCAAATGGATGATGCGTGACGAGAATTTTAATTTGATCGCTCGAGATTGGGCACAATTGTTTTTTCACGAATGCCAGCTGCGCGCGATTGATATGGCCATATTTCGTGCTGCGCGACCGCGCTGTATTAATTCCGGCCACTGTGAGTTCCTCATCGGCATACATCGGATACAGGTTGGATGTGATACACCGTTTGAAACGCCCGAGGGGTCGAGTGAAGCGTTTGAAGGGGTTCCAGATTGGAATATCGTGATTGCCTGGAACGACAATTTGCGGATGGGGCAGGGAATCCAGAAATCGGCGGGCTTCTTCAAATTCTCGCATCTTCGCCTGTTGAGTAAGATCGCCGCTCACGATAACGAGGTCCGGCTGCGCCCGATGAACCGCGGCGAGAAGCGGTTTGATCGTTCGCCGGTCGATCTTGCCAAAGTGAATATCGGAAAGATGGACGATGGTGCGCATGTTGTGTATTGCCTCATCAATATCCGAGCCGGGGGACGAGAAAGTCTTTCTATCTAGGGAGCCGCCCGGATTGGAATGTTTTGACATTTTTGTTCAACGCTGGCTCCGTTGCATGAGACTTCATTACCCCTAACACATGAGCACATTTCAAACTCCCCATAATCCCCTCGAACGGCTTCCCGGCGCACGTGCGAGGACGCTGCTCACGATAATAACGTCGTATTACGCTATCGCACTTGCCATCGGCGCGGCCTTCGCTTATTTATTTGGCTGGCTTGCCGATGAGGTTACCGAAAACGAATTCGGTGTTGATAATCGCGCGATTCTCCTCCAAATTCATGCGCTACGAAGCCCGTTGCTCGATCGAGTCGCGTTCGATCTTACCTTCTTCGGTTCGACGTATGGAATTATCTTTATTTCGCTCGTCGTCATCGGAACCCTGGTGCTCTTGAGGCAATATGTCGATATCGGAATGTATGTCGCAGTCATCCTTGGCGCAACAGTGATGGTGCTCATCTTCAAGATATTTTTTCATCAGCTTCGTCCGCAAGTCTTTCCGCCGCTTGTAAAGGAGACGAGCTACAGCTTCCCCAGCGGTCATTCCCTAACCTCCTTCGCCGTCTGGGGATTTGTGGCGTGGTGGATTGTTTCGTTGGGTCCTCGGCAAATTTGGAGATGGTTCCTCGGCCTGCTGTGTGCGATCGTTGCGGCGATGGTGGCCCTCAGTCGCCTTTATCTCGGCGTGCATTGGCCGACGGATGTGCTCGCAGGGTTATTCCTCGGTTTTGGCTGGGTAGCCGTGTGTGCGCTCGGCCACCGGTGGCTCACGCGCCGTGCACGGCGCGAACGGCGAAAGCAAGCTCCGCAAGAGGCGGTTGTTCGGAACGCAACGGCGCCTTTCCGGCGATAGTATTTGGATACCTCTCCTAATCTCGGCGATTCTTTTCAAAGTCCTTAACCGGATGCTCGGCAAGGATCTCGTCCTTGATTTTTAGCAGGAATTCGCGGGCGGCCTCCCGCTCGTTGGGAATGATTCCATCCAGGATCGCTTCTTCGATCGCGTATTTCAGGATACCGACCGTTTTCGAAGGCGGAATCTCGCAAATCGCCATGATCTCCTCGCCACGAACGGGCGATTGGAAGGCACGCATCTGGTCCTTCTCCTCGACCAAGGTCATTTTTTCCGCGACGACGTCGTAGTTCTTTTGGTAACGGCTAACGAGTTTAGGGTTTTTGGAAGTGATGTCGGCACGGCAAAGAGTTAGGAGATCGTCCGTAACCTCGCCGGCTTCGAAGAGCAACCGCCGAACCGCGGAATCCGTCACGCCTTCATCGACCAGGCCCATGGGCCGCATGTGCAGGCGAACGAGTTTCGAAACCCGGCGTCCGGCTTCGACGGGAAGCTTCATTCGCCGAAACATTTTTTCGACCCAGCGGGCGCCCAAAACGTCGTGACCGTAAAATGTCCAGCCAATGCCGCTTCGGAACTGTTTGGTGCGCGGCTTCGCAATATCGTGCAGGAGCGCGGCAAAGCGAAGCCATACGTCATCCGTCATGGCCGCCATGTTATCGACGACCTGCATCGTATGCTTGAAGACATCCTTGTGAGCATACTCCTGTTCCCCGACGGTTCGCAGTTCCGCGCCGGCAAGTTCCTCAACCTCGGGAAAGACGAAGTGAAGCAATCCAGTCTCGAAAAGAATTTTAATTCCGTCCGAAGGCGTCGGCGCTTCCATGATCTTCAGGAACTCTTCGGTGATTCGTTCCTGCGAGATGATTGTGATGCGCTCGGCCATGTGGCTCATGGCGTCCAGCGCGATAGCCATCGACGCGAAAACCCAACTGCGCGGCAAAACGCGCGGCGCGCATCATGCGAAGCGGATCGTCGGAGAATGTCTGCTCCGGTTCGAGCGGCGTGCGAAGCGTGTGATGCTTCAAGTCTTCCACACCGCCGAAGCGGTCGATCAGTTCGCCGAACGACGATTCGTTGAGCGAGACGGCCAGCGCATTGATGGTAAAATCGCGACGGGAGAGATCGTCTTCCAGCGTGCCCGATTCCGTGATTGGGTTCCGGCTGGTTTTGCGGTACGATTCCTTCCTTGCGCCGACGATTTCAATTGTGTGATCGCCAATCTGTAGCGCGGCCGTGCGGAATTGCTCATAAACTGCAAGGCGCGCGCCCTCGAATTCGCTGGCCAGGAGCGATGCGAAGCCCACGCCATCGCCAATGACGGTGATGTCGATGTCTTTTCGTTCCGGACGTTCGAGGAGTTCATCCCGCACGTAGCCGCCGACGACATAGGCCTCCATTTTCGCTTCATCAGCGACGGAGCCAATAGCGAAGAGAATCGGGTCGGAAATCGGAAAGTGCACGATTGTTAGCGGATAATGAATATTGGAAAGTGGAGCACGGAAGTCTTCCGATGCGGAGTCAGGCTTCCCGTACTCGTTTCAAGGAAGCTCGAAACGAGGTATGGAGATGGCCTGTTCCTTTAACAGTCGTCGTTATTCATTACCCACTATTCTAATTGGAACGAAAGCAAATCACACGCGGGCTGAACCGCCTCATGCTGATGCCGATTGTGCTAAGCATCGTTTATGCGGCGGTGCTGGGGTGGCAGCTCGAACGAATGCTCACCGCCAGTACGTGGGTGGAACACACTTCAAACGTTATCACGCATGCGAATGAGACTAACCGGCAGATTCAATTTCAGGAGTCCGCTCTGCTCAGGTATTTACTCACGTCGCAACCGATTTATCTCAGCCAATTCTATGATAGTGAGCAGACCGTGGATTCGCTGTTCCAGCAGTTGCACATTCTTGTAATCGATAATCCTTCGCAAGTACGGCGGTTGGATTCCATCATGCAGAAGTATTGGGTCTGGGAGTCCTCCGCTCGCCAATGGGTGCAGGAGGCTTCGCCGCAAACAATGAGCACCATGAATACTGCCGGGCGAGACTCGGCCCTGCTCTTTCGTACAAGGACAAGCGAAGCTATCCGCGCGCAATTCCGGGCCTTCACTTACCTGGAGGCGCAGCTCTATCGGTCGCGCACCGAGAAGTTTCGACGCGGCACTATATATCTCATCGTGCTGATTGCCCTTGCCAGCATTCTGGTTGGAGTTATCATCGGGCTGAATGCGCGCCGACAGACCCGCCGCTTCGTTCAGCGATTGAGCGATGCCGTTGACGAAGCCGAGCGAAGTCGTGACTTACTTCAGACCACACTGCTTTCCATTGACGATGCGATCATCGTGACCGATTCCCACGGCCAGATAACCCTGATGAACCGTCGCGCCGAATCTCTGACCGGCTGGCTAAAACAGAGCGCCGTGGGACTTCCGGTCGAGCAAGTTTTTCGTGTTACGAATGAAATGGATGGCAAGCCGGTTGAGCGCCCAGTTGAAAGCGTGTTGCGGGAAAAGAAGCCGTTCCAGCCGAAGGCGCTATTGTGTTTGCAATCGAAGCTTCGCGTCGAGTATCCGATCGAGCTATCTATAATTCCCGTCGGCCCTGTCAACGCCCTGGTCGGCGCCGTTGTGGTGTTTCGCGATGTTACGGAACTCCGAGAGAACCAAAAGCAAGCTGAATTGCGCGAGCAGGAATTTCGCGCATTGCTTGAAAACACGCCGGATGTTATCCTTCGCTATGCTCCGGATCTGAGCATCCTATACGCCAATCCGGCGGTCGAACAAGTACTCGGCGTCATTCCGCAAGCATTGGTGGGCCGGCATTTCGAAGATATCGGAGTTGAAGAGGAAATTTACGCCCCGTGGGAACGCGCCGTTCGAGATGTATTTGAGAGCGGGCGCGGTGGCTCGACGGAAATGGAATACCACACATTACGGGGAGTGCGGCGTTACCACGTTCGGTTGGCGCCAGAACGTACAGGGGAACCCGGTCAAGTTCAAACGAAAATCCATTCGGTCATTTCCATAGCGCGCGATGTTACGGAACTAAAAGAAACCGAAGCCCGCCTGCGCGATAGTGAACAGCGCTTCCGGAGCATCGTTGAAAATAGCCCAGATGCGTTTTTCCTCTTGCGCGCCGTCCGCAACGCACCCCTAGTGGGTGACAGGCGCATTGTCGATTTCGTGATCGACTACGTAAATCGCCGCGCCGCGGACCTGCTTACACTGGATATCCGAGGAACTTCCTGGCCGCAAGATATCCGAAATTCTTCCCAGCGAACGGCCGGAAGAGCTTGTCGAAAAGCATGCCAGTATTCTGGAATCCGGCAAAGCCGCGCAGGAGGAATATGAGGTCGAATCCTCTTCGCTCGACAAAGCGCGATGGCTTCATTCGCTCTACGTCCCGATTACACGCGAACTGCTCGCCGTAACAACGTCCGATATCACGAGCCGAATGCAGACCGTTCTTGCGCTCGAACGCTCCGAAGAACGCTACCGCCGCTTGGTCGAGCATGCCTCGGAAGCAATCTTCAGCACGGACACGCGAAGGGCGATTCACCTATGCCAAT
This sequence comes from uncultured Bacteroidota bacterium, assembly GCA_963702215.1. GTDB lineage: Bacteria > Bacteroidota > Ignavibacteria > Palsa-1295 > Palsa-1295 > PALSA-1295. The sequence goes on along the minus strand of OY969726.1, from coordinate 964,951 downwards.
CCGTACATTCGGGAACTTAGCGGATATGGCGACGTGGACTATTCCCAATATCGGTTTACGGATTTACTTCCCGCCGATCAGCAGGAGCGTGCGAAGCGCCACTTCTTCCGGCAGTTTCTTTCGCGGACGCCGTATTCGTACCTCGAGGCCCCATTCCGAAGGAAGGATGGAAGGGAGATCTGGCTCGCCATAAAATCAACGATTCAGATCCATGAGGGTGAAGTTGTGGGTTTCGATTGTATCGCAACGGACATTACGGATCGAAAGCGAATGGAATCGGAAATTCGGCAGGTGCGAAGCAACCGGCGGATTACTTCTTGAGTTTGGCGATCAGATCGAGAAGTTCCTTCTCGGTTTCATGCTCATCCCCGGCGGTGTAGCCGATGTGCTTTTGATAGACCGTTCCATCGGGCATGAGAATCAAGCTGTATGGCAGAGCCTCCATCGAAAAAATATCGCGGGCAATATCGCCATCCGGGTCGAGCAGAACCGGAAAATCAAGCCGCTGCGTGGCTACGTAGGCTCGAACTTTGGCGAGGGAACGAACCTGATCGGTATTGACCGCAACCATCGTTACGCCTTCCTCCTTGAACTTATCCGATAGAACTTTGAACGCTTTCATCTCCTGCTTGCATGGCTCGCACCAGAGCGCCCAGAAATTGACCAGCAGCGGTCCCTTGCCCAGAAAACTCGCGAAGCTCACTTCCTCGCCTTTCACCGTTTTTACGTTGAACTTCATGTTGTCCAGAATCTGGACTGAATCGGCGCGCGGCTTCGCAAACACGATCGCAGGCAGCAGACCTGAAAAAAAGGTGAATAGAAAGAGAGTTCGAGCTACTTTAATCATCGCTTCAAAATTTTACCGGTTGCCTAATCATTCGACGGGAGGGAAAGTTCAGCGGCGGACCTTCCGCGCATCTGTGCCTGCTTCTCCTCGACTCGCTTCTTGACAGCAAACGCAAGCTTGAGCGCAAAGAAGGACGACCATCCGAGTATCCAAACCGCGAAAACGTAGCCGCGATGGTAGTATCCGACGATCAGCACGGTGACGAAAAAAACTAACATGCCCCGAGCCGGAACATGCGCCAGTTTGGATTTTAGCGTAGGTTTCATGCGCGCTTAGTAACCAATTTCGATATCAAACGGTGCGAGCAGGCCCAATACCGCCGGCACCGAAAATCTAGCACCGCGAATCTTGTTCTGCGTGGGGTCAAAACTATAGCCCGAGGCATCGACGAAGTTGGCCTTGGTTAGGTTCGTGTTCCGGAAAATGCAGTCCTCGAAAGTAGAATTAGAAGAATCGGCGCCGGAAAGATCGGCATCCGAAAAATCCACGTTCTGGAACTGGCAGCCAGCGAAGCGCGCCGCACGCAATTTCAGTTCCGCAAACGACGAATGCCGAATCAGGCACGAGTCGAAACCCAAAGTAAGGAGTGACCGCTTGGCGGTGAAGAAATTGATTCCCTCAATTTTACACCCCGAAAACGTTGCCTGAAGCACCGCGCCATCGATCTTCACCGAACTGATCTGACAGCGTTCAAAAGTACAGCCGATGAATTTGCGGTCGCGAAGATCCAGGCCGATGGCCGTCTCACCCTGAAAGGTTACATCTTCGTACTCGGCATGGAGGAGGAAGATCGAGGTCGCCGCTGCCTCCGCTTGAGCCACCTCCTATGCCTCCACCAAATCCGCTGGCCGCTCCACCTTCACTTTATCCCAATGGTGGCAGGCCGAGGAATGTCCCGGCTCGTGCTCGATGAGCGCCGGCTCGTCCTTAAAGCAAATCTCCGTCGCCCAGGCGCAACGGGTGTTGAAATTACAGCCCACCGGAAAATTTACTGGCGAGGGAACGGTTCCCTCGATGGTCATCAGCCGATCGGACTCCACATTCAGCTTCGGAATCGAGCCGAGCAAGCCTACCGTGTAAGGATGAATCGGATTATGGAAAATCTCATCGACTGCCGCATATTCAACGATATGCGAGGCATACATCACCGCAACTTTATCCGCAGTCTCCGCAATCACCCCAAGATCGTGCGTGATTAGGATAACGCCCATGCCGAGTTCATCCTGCAGGCGATCGATGAGTTCCAAAATTTGCGCTTGCACCGTAACATCGAGCGCCGTCGTCGGCTCGTCGGCGATCAGAATTTGCGGGCTGCAGGAAAGGGCGATGGCGATCATCACCCGCTGCCGCATCCCGCCCGAAAGCTGGTGCGGATATTCCCCGTAGCGCTGCTCCGGCGCCGGAATTCCGACTAAGCGCAGCATTTCGATGGCCCGTTCCCGCGCTTCCGCTTTGGTAACCTTTTGGTGCAGCAGCACCGATTCCTCGATCTGGTTTCCAATCGTAAAGACGGGGTTTAGCGAGGTCATCGGCTCCTGGAAAATCATTCCGATCCGGTTCCCTCGAATCTTCCGCATTTCTTCTTCCGGAAGCTTCAGCAAATCCTTGCCGTCGAACAGGACTTCACCGCCAACAGTCTTGCCCGGCGGATCGGGAATGAGCCGCATGATCGAAAGCGCCGTGACCGACTTGCCGCAGCCGGATTCGCCGACCACGCCCAGCGTTTCCCGGCGACCCACCGTATAGCTTACGTCATCGACCGATTTGGCGACGCCGTCGTCCGTGAAAAAATAGGTTTTGAGATGCTTAACTTCGAGTAATGGCATTCGTTAGATTTGTTAAGCCAGTGGAACGGCAGAGAGGGGAATTTGGCTCCGCGTTATTCTTTCCAACTACAACCGCGCGCGCATTTTCACGGCACCCAAACCACAGTTCCCCAAAATCCAGAAATTCTGAGAGGCGGCTGAAAATGCCGCTTTTTTTTCGCCCGTTAAAAAATCAAGAAAACTATAAATCCTCCGCGCGCCCGTTTGTGCTTCATGAACTGTGGCTTAGTTGCGCTGTTTTAAGCTATTATGAATTTTTTGTTCATAATCTCTCCACCTTTCTACTTGCTATCGACAAGGATGAATGGCTCCGTTCCCCTCGCGCCCTTTGGCCGGCGGGAAATGAAAATATTCATCGGCAGGCCCGTCCGTTCCGGCGTCAGCAGGACGCCATCCAGCCCCGCCGGTGCGGCGGGGAATTTCAACTTAGCTTCGCGCTTTTTCGTGTTGCGTTGCTTTGACATGAATTCTATTAGTTGGGAAAAGAAGAGGGCACTCTAAGCACTTCCGCAGGTTTTAGCAACTCCTCTAAAAGCCTTGGGGAAATCGTCTTTATTTCAGAGAACACCTCCGCGATTGCCTTCCAATGAACGCCATCAGAGAAAGATTCGTAATCATCAGGCGGAAAATCGCAAAAGAAATAGAGGTCAGAATTCGGGTCTTTGTGGCTTTGTAATGTTTCCACTTTAAACGCCGAGCTCTTCCGAGGGGAACCTGTTACTTGGGCAAGTACCATTCGCTCGTCTTTGATTCCCACAATATCCACATCTTTCAGGGGTCCGACCGATTGGTGTCAAGAAATGATCTACTCGCCGGGTCGACCTAAGCCACTCAGAACATAGGACCTCAAGTCCCGTAGCTCCGAGCCATCCCCATGTGGAAGGACCACCACCATTCACCGCTTTAAAAATTTCGCCGACCAGATACGATTCCGTAAAAGTCGCTTGCCGGGGCAAAAGAGCATAAAGCAATGGCGCATCTTGGAGAGAAATGTCAACGATTTTATTAAAATTAAGTAGCTTCATACTGAAACCCGAGTAGTCCTTCACGGCTACGGGACCATTTGCACGCCCGAGAACCAACGAGCCGTCGTAGCTCGCGATTACAAAACCGCCGGTTTCACCTAACCTCAGAAACCTCTCAACCGCTGCCCTGTCACGGCCTTCGTAGTTGGAGGGATCGAGGCCTCGAAGTCCGCGTTCGTCGTCGTAGCAAATCCCAATGACACCGTCTCGTTTAAGATCGTCGGCTACGGAGTGACCAAAGCCGGTGTGACGCACAAAATAAAGATTGTCGTACTTGTCTGACATATTTACTCTCCTTTGGTTAGTTATTAGGATTTGTTTAACGCTGCCAAATTATGCAAAAATCCCCGCCGTCACGCAGTGCAGCGCGCCGCCATCGCGGGCGAGATCGGTGCATTCGATGGTGTGGATGGTGAACTCCGGCAGCGCGGCCTCCATGATTTCGAGCGCGCGCGGATCGCTGAGTGCGCTGTAGCGCGGCAGGATAATGGTTTTGCCAAAATGAAGAAAGTTCACATAGCAACCCACGCAGGATAGTTCGTTTTCCGGTTCGAGAAGCGTATAGGGAAGTTCCACGACGCGTGAGATGAGGCCCTGCGCCATCATTGTGCCCACGACCCTTTTAAGTTCCTTCGCAAATTTCGCGTATTGCTTATCTTTGAGATATTCGGAGTAATCGTTTACAAACAGCGTTTTATCCACGAGCATGACCTCGCCGTCGATATGTCCAATGGGATCATACGGCTCGACCGGGAAGAAGAACGGTTCGCCGAAAAACGCTTTGATGATTGCGGCAACACGCCGTTTCTCGCGTTCCTCGCGAGCGTTATTTTCGCTAAATACTTTCTCAGTAAGCAGTACGAAGTCCAGGCCTTTCATCAGGTTCCCGCCATCAAGAGTTAACTGCATTTCCGTGACATCGGCTTCGCCAAAATCAAAGTCGATTTCTCGCGTGATAAGCTGCGGATCATTCTTGAGATAATCAGGGTCGTATTTATATTTCACAAAGCTATCCCGCTTCCTCTGGATAGGGAAATAATCTCGGCACCAGATGTCGTGGGTTTCTGGCAATGCGTGGAATTTCTCGCCGCTCGTTTCGACGATGGCTTTCAACTTGCCGAAGATGCGTGGGAACTTCGTCTCGAGCAGCGCCGAGACGACGATCGTGTTTGTATCGGAATCGGTAATCGTTTTTTCGTTCTCTTTGCGTTTTCTGGCATCTACTTCTTTTTGAAGTTCCCTTGCTACTGCGTAAGAGTTTTCATCATTATGAGGATTTCCTTCCTTACCTGTCATGTTTTAATTTAGGTTTCGTTAAGCGGTGCATAATCTTTTTCCGTCATCCCGAACGTCCAAGCGACGGCTTCTTTTGCGGTCATGACCGTTGGCGGCACGCGGATGAAATAGTTCTTTCGAGTGCCATCCGGCTCCGGCGTGGAATTTTGGACGCGAAGCATCCGCAATGCCTCATCCCGCGGCTGCGGCTGATGCGGCAGAACCAGCAAGGTGCCGCGTTCGCATTCATCGAGAACCATCGCGTTGGACCTGTGGAGATAACGTTCCCAACCCATGCGCTCGATCATCACGCGCCGGACTTCAGAGTTCCGCTCGCGCTCGATTTCGTGAACCTCGATGGTGCGTGGCGCCGTAATGACGTGCGGCGGCACGGCAACCCCGTGCCATGCATAGATTTTTATACCGCCCCGATAGTTAACGGCGGGCGAAAAATCATGGTGGACGCGGCCCGCCTCGTCTAATGCAATATAGGTTGGCCGTTCGATAAGCACGGCCACATTGTTCGCTGCATAATAAAACGGTCCGAAATGCTGCATGAGCCGGGCAAGCAGCCGCGTCTCGCGTTTCACCGGATGGCCAGCGACCTCGTTCAGGACCTCACATGCGGCAAAGGCACCGTATTCTGCCCCGCGCCATGCCCTCAGGCGTCCTCCAACCCACTGGTACTCCGTGCGAATGGTTCCATCGCTGAGATAAACGCCGCCCTGCTGCTCGAGCCGGCTCCGGGCAAGCTTCCAACTCTTACTCCAAAAGGGTATCAAGCCTAGTTCGCCGGTTGAGAGCAGGAAAGCATTCAGGTTTTCAACCCAGGGGTCACGCAAGAGCGCGATCATCCTGTCCCTGTCGTGTCTGTCCAGAAAGCTATCGATGTCTTCGAGTGCATGCCAATCATTGTAAGGATTATCATGCAGCCACCATCTCTCTGCTACTGTCGATTCCAATAATGCCGCGGCCGCGAGCGCCTCCGCGGGCGAGCCAGCCCAAACGAAACGTTCCGGCGGAGTTTTCCCGAATGCCCGGTAGGTTCTTCGCACCAAATCCTCGGCTTCCGCGTGGCGAATCGGCTGCGTGGCGAAGGCAAGGCTCCGCCACTTCATCCGGTAATACGGAATCCGTTCTTCCAGCTCCTGGGTAAGCCGTCCCAAAGGTTTTTTGGGCTGCCGATCCTTTCGAGTGCTCATCGCTTAGTCCGCTACGAATCGGGGTCGCTCTGGTGTATATTCCCACTGGATGATGCGGCGGTAGAAGCCCCGCGGGATTGCGATGGGCGCGTGCTCATCGTGGCGGAGGACGGCGGATTCCGCCCGCACTTCGACGAGCATCCCAAGCTCATTGACCGCAAGCCCTAGATTGTTCTTTTCAATATAAACGGTTGCCGCTTCGGTGTCGAGCGCATGGCTGTGGCCGGTCGCCTCGCCGAATGCAACGATTCCGTCTGTGCTCAAGGTCATATTGCTCGTGCGAAATTCCTGTTCGGAAATTTCGAGGAGCAGGACATCGCCCTGTCGGTACTGTTTCATCATAATATTATAGGTTTTTTTAATTTGGGGCGGAATATACTTCGGAACGGGAAAACAGTTTCAAACTCGGGGAAAAACTTTCAGTTGGCAGTTTCCCATCGTCCTGAAGGGACGAAGTCTCGCCGCTGGGGTAACTCCGCCATTACAGGGCTAATAACGTCTTTTCGGGTTCGTGACCCAGGGTTTCGCTTCGCTGCACCCTGGGCTGCGGGTACTTCGTGCCTTCGGCACTTGGGAGCGCGATTACCACCGCGCCAGCCGCTCCTTTTTCAATAAACCTGATCGTGCGTTCCAATATCCGAGAATTGTGCGTAGCCTTCCTCAGTAAATTCGAAAACGACTCGCAGTTTGAAGGTTAAGCTAAATGCCAGCGACCCTGCTAGATTGCCTTTCAATTTATGGGTTTGGAGGGAGGATTCATACGGATCATTCTGAAAGATCGCTACTTTTTTACGGAAGATAGCATCCAGTTCCGGATCGCGCCGAATTTGCTTCTTCAAAGCGCGCTTGAACGCAGAAGTAAAGATTATTTTCATTCCACTGCATCGAGCGAGCGCATGAGTTCGTCGATGTCGTCGGTGGCAACGAGCTTGCCGGAGCGCCATTCTTCTCTTCCCGCACGAATATTCTCGGCAATTTCCGCGCGCCGCAGATTAATGGCATATTGCCGCGCAAGCTCCGCAATCCGTTCAAGATCTTCGAATGAACGATCTTCTAATTCATCTACCAATTCATCGAAATTGAGCTTCATACAGTAGCCAATGATGGATTATGCAATATAGTTCTCATTACCACCGCGCCAGCCGCTCCGCCGCTTCTTTGATCTTCGCGGGGTTTGGCAGGATGGCATCCTCCAGCGGCTTGGCGAAGCCGACGGGCACGAATGCCGAGCCGACGCGCGTGATTGGCGCATCCAGCGACTGAAACGCATGCTCGCTGATCAGCGCGGAAAGCTCGCCGCCAAAACCGCCGGTGACTTTATCCTCATGGACGACGAGCGCTTTTCCGGTGCGCTCGACCGATTTCAGGATCGAATCCAAATCGAGTGGGTAGAGGGAGCGGAGATCGAGCACGTCCGCCTGAATGCCTTGCTCTTGCGCAAGCTGCTCGGCGGCTTGAAGTGAGAAGTGCGTTGCCGTGCCATAAGTGATAATCGAAATATCGTTACCGGAACGTCGTAACCTGGCTTTACCAAAGGAGATAAGCTCGTTCTCTTTAAGCGGCTCGGCCTTCGCCATTGGGTGGTAGTAAAGATATTTCGGCTCGAGATAAACCGTAACGCCGCGCGTGCGCATCGCCGAGCGAAGCAGGCCCTGGGCATCGTCCGCAAAGCAAGGCTGGACGACCCGCACGCCGGGAATCGTCGTGAACATTCCTTCCAAATTCTGGGAATGATACAACCCGCCGCCGATATAGCCGCCGGAAGCGATTCGAATCACAATATTCGGCTCATACTGTCCGCGCGTGCGCCAATAAGCGTGTGAAAGCTCGATAAAGCTTTCCATCGCAGGCCAGAAATAATCGGCGAATTCCGCGCCCTCGATGCAAAGCCAAATATGATCGGGATCGACGCGGCAAAATCCATCCGCCGAACCGACGATAAAATCCTCGGCGATCGGCGCATTGAAAACGCGCTCGTGGCCGAATTCCTGCTGCATTCCTTTCGTCACATTGAAGACGCCGCCCTTGTTTTTCGAGGCCACGTCCTCGCCCCACAAAAAGGTATTCGGATTAATGCGAAATTCCTCTTTCAGCGTCTCGTTAATTCCTTCAATAAACTGAATGCCTTCCGTCTTGCCTTTGGGCGTGGTGAACGGATAGAATTTCTCGCCAGCGTCCTCCGGCTGTTTGGTGTAAGGCGCGCTCGAAACGACATCGTTGGATGCGATGACGAAATCGAGCACCGTCGTCGCATCTGCGGGCGGAGCGCCTTCGGCTTTGTCGGCGGATTCGCGGAAGAATTTTTGGTTCTCCTCGTGAATCGCGTGGAGTTCCTCGCTTGTTGCGACCTCATTTTTGATAAGCCAATCGCGGAAGCGGATGACGGGATCGCGCAGCTTCACCGCTTCCAGTTCCTCCGGTGAGCGATAAAGTTCCTGCCGGTCGGAATTGGAATGGGAACCGATGCGGACGCAATCGGCGTGAACCATCGCCGCGCCGCGTCCACTCAAACACCATTCGTAGGCTTCCTGCATGGCGCGGTAACTATCAATTACGTCCGTGCCGTCGCAATAAGTGATGAGCAAATTATTGAATCCGCGGAAATTATCGGCCACACGATGGTTCGCCGATTGCTCCGAAACCGGCACAGAAATGCCATACTTGTTATTCTGAATGACGAAAATCGCGGGAATCTGCTCGCGCGTCGAGCCATTGACGGCCTCATAAAAGAATCCCTCGCTCGTTCCGGACTCGCCGCCGGAAAAGATCGAAACTGCGCCGAGCTTGTAATACTTAAGCGCCCGCGCACAGCCGGCCGTGTGCTGCGCCTGATTATCCGTGAGCGAAGAATGCGTTTCGATATGCATCGACATCTTCGCAAAGTGGTTGGACATGTGCCGTCCGCCGCCGGCCACATCGGTATCCTTTGAAAGTCCGTTGAGAACTATTTCTTCTACCGTGAGTCCCGCCGCAAGGCATGTCATGAGATCGCGGTAGTAGGGAAAAAGATAATCCTTCTTCGCGCGAAAGCTTACGCCGATGGCAAGCTGAATGCCCTCATGTCCCGCGCAGGGCGCATGATAACTCCAGCCCATCGCCTTTTTCAGATAATTGGCGGCGGCGGTATCGGTGATGCGGCCTAAGTCCATTAGGCGAAACCACGCAAGAAGAGTCTCGCGATCGACGCCGGCCTGCTCGAATGTGCCTTTAAAGGATCGCGCGCCGTCGGCGGCGGGACCACGAAGCTCCGCGCCATTTGGCATGCGCTTAAGCGAGATAGGCGCAATTTGCGGCGCAACGGCCTCGGCGAGGATTTCGATTTCCGCCGCGGTTTCCGCAGTCGGGGTGGTATTGAGCGAACCATCCGATTGCAGGCGTGCTCCCTTCGTGGCAGCTCCGTTGGCGGCCGCTCCATTTGTGGAGGATCCATTTGTTGGAACCTTTGGAACGATCGCCACCTCTGGCCCTGTGGTGGCCGTTTCCTGACCTGTATTTTTTCTATTCTTCGGCATTTCCAATGATTTTTGCAGTTTTCGAGTCGCGAAAACAAGCGGCAGTGAGAATTAGTGGCAAAGTCTGGAGACTTCACATCGCCAAGCAACTGGTGGAACGGATGGTTGGAACTATTGCGGTGGAAAGCGAAAAAGACAGCGGAAGTACGTTTACGATTCGGCTGCCGAGGAACGGCGAAGGGATAGCAAAGCTAAACGGGTTCTGGAAGTTTCCCGTCAGATCCAGCGGCGAGTAGCTCATGCTGGCGGAGTTCAGCTTTTTCAACAAAACGCGCGTTACTTTCAATTTGTTGAAGTTCGTTGAGTTCTTTGTCTCCTGTAGATATTCCTTTTTCCTTTAGATTTCGAGCGGTTGTTAGAACGTTACGTTCTAATGAACCGACGCTTTTGTTATAAAAGGTTACGGCTTGATTTAAATGCGTTCCAAGTTTGTCGAAATGCTCAACAGCGACTGCAAGCCGCTTATAAAGTTCCGATCCGAGGTCGCTAATTTCCCGAGCAGCGCCAGCAATGCTCTCTTGCCGCCAGCCATAATAAATTGCTTTCAACATAGCAATCAATGTTGTTGGTGTCGCTAAAATTACATAGTCCGTGATGCCATCCTCGATAAGCTTTGGGTCTTGTTCGAGCGCGGCATAGAGAAGCGACTCGCCGGGAAGGAAAAGAACTACGAATTCGGGAGTAGGCTGGAATTGAGCCCAATACGATTTGCTGGATAAATCCTTGATTCTGCTTCGGACTTGTTGTGCGTGCTGTTTTAGTTTGGCCGATCGGATCGTTTCATCGGTCTCATTAATTGCATCGGAAAAAGCGTCAAAAACCATTTTAGAATCAACTATCACATTCTTTCCGCCTGGCAGCCGGATAATCATATCTGGTTTTCTGTCTCCTTCCTCTGTTGATTCGGTCACTTGCTCGCGAAAGTCGCAATATTTTAGCATCCCAGCCATCTCTGCGACGCGGCGTAATTGTATTTCGCCCCATCGCCCGCGAGTTTGAGGGGTTCGGAGGGCGCGCACTAAATTCGATGTTTCAGAACGCAATTGCGTTTGTCCGTCGGCGAGTGAGCGAACTTGTTCCGAGAGGGTGCTATATGCCCCCTCTCGTTTTAGTTCCAATTCTCGAACTCGTTCCCCAAAGCTTTTCAACGTATCACCAACCGGCTTAACAAGCGCATCAATCGCCTGCTGCCGTTTTTCCAGATCCCCTTTGGCCGCTTCCTGATATTTTCCAAATGACTCCCGCGCAAGATCGAAAAAAGAACCGCTATTTTTTCGTAGCGCATCACTACTGAGTTCAGCAAACATTCCGGTAAATTCTGATTTGGCTTTTTCATACCATAGTTCCATTGCCTTTTTTTCGGCTTTCAGTGTGGCATTCTCATCTTGCAAAGCGCGTGAAGTTTTCTCCGTTTCAATAATTACTCCCTTTAACGTAGGAACCTCTTTCGCTGTCATGTCCAGAGTTGCGATTTTGCGTTCGAGAACAAGAATGGCTTCAGATTGCCGCTGCTTTTGTTCATCAAGCCCTGGTATCCGTTTATTTGCTTCATCAAGCCGGGCGTTTCGTTCTCGCTCAACGGAGAGTTCGGTTTCAATCGAGCGCCGCTTTCGTAAAAGGAAGATACAGAACGAGCGCAAGTCCGAGCAATGCGAGCAGCACGTAAGCTAGGGTTTCCGGTGTCATCATATATTATTACATACTCATCCGCGCGCGCAAAGGTTCACCGTTTGAACTATGATTTTTGTGATTCATTTGATTGAAACATGAAGATACCAAGAATTAGACAAACACAACAGGTCATTCATTTCCTCAATTTCAAATCAAAATAATCACTCGAATCACATGAATCATAGTTCTGACTTTGCGAAGTTGAGTATCCGTTTCACCATCGCCATTGTTGGAGCCTCGGCGTAGTACCGCAGCAGCGGTTCCGTTCCCGAGGCACGCAGCATGAACCACGCGCCCTTCGAGAGCTCGAATTTATAGCCATCCATGGTAATGGTGTTCAGCACCTTAAATCCGGCGATTTCCGAAAATCCAGCTTTCGCGCGCGCTAGGACTTGCTGCTTTTTTTCATCGGTGGTGTGGAAATCATAGCGGTCATATTTATGCGGGCCGAATTCTGTTTCCAGATCGGCTACCATTTCGCTGAGCGGCTTTTTCGCGTGCGCACAAATCTCGCAGAGCAGGAGGCCGTTGAAAAGCCCATCGCGTTCCGGAATGTGGAGCGAGGGGATGCCGATGCCACCCGATTCCTCGCCGCCAATCAGGACGCCGCCCTTCAGCATATAATCTGTGATGTATTTGAAACCTACGGGCGTCCGGACCACTTCGAGGCCGTATTTCGCGCCCATTTGATCGACCATGCTCGTCACGGATTGGCTCACGACGACGAGTCCCGATTCTTTCCGCACTTTCACAAGATATTGCAGTAACAGGCAGAGAATCATTTGAGAACTGAAGAACTCGCCGCGCTCATCGACGGCACCGATGCGGTCCGCATCGCCATCGGTGACGAGGCCAATGTCCAGCCGGTTTTCCACGATATATTTTGCCAACTCCCTCGTCGTATCCGGCAGCGGCTCGGGGCGCGTGTGCCCAAAGCCGGGATTCCATACGTTGTGCAAGATCGTTGCATTTGGAAGCAGCAATTCGAGGTTCCCAACTCCCGCGCCATACATCGGATCGTACGCCACGCGCAGCTTCGCGCGTTTGATGCGGTCGAGCTTTACAAGTTTCGCAAGCTCTTTAATGTAAATCGCTTTCGCGTCAATCTCTTCGATCTTGTTTTGTTTCGAAAAATCTGCGAAAGAGGGCAGGGAATTCGCATTTCGGTCCTCGGCAATTTTCCGGGTGTTCTCCGCGCTATTCGTTACGCGCTCGATTTCATCGATCGCTTCCGGCAAGGCCGAGCCGCCGTAATCCCCTTTGATTTTGAAGCCGTTATACTGCGCCGGATTGTGCGAGGCTGTAATCATCACGCCTCCCGCAAGTTTTTTCTTCACAATGGCGAGTGAGGTTGCGGGCGTCGAAACAACCGTCTTCGCAATGAACGCTTTAACGCCCTCAGATGCTAGAACCCGCGCAGTTAGCTCGGCAAACTCTCGCCCGAGGAACCGGCCATCGTAGCCGACGATTACGCCGGCATCTGCCTTCGGATGCTTCTTGAAATAAAGTGCTGTTCCACGCGCAACACGATGAACGTTCTCGAAAGTGTAATTTTCCGCGATCACATCGCGCCAGCCGTCAGTTCCGAATTTTATTTGCATTGGCTATGTAACGCAAACTTTTGTTTGAGAATCCCCCCGGCGAACTGTGACTTTTCGCCATTCGAGGTGTTATCTGAGAAATTCAATCTTTCAATTCCATGAAATTCATTCGATTTTCGACGTTTCTCGCCGTTTCGGCGCTTGTCATCCTTTCGCTTTCCACATCTTCCTGCCGCCACGGCTCGCCAACCGGACCAACCGATACGACGACCCTGAACGACACCGGTTGTTGCCACGGCCGCATCACACTAACGATGACCGATTCCGCCACCGGTCATGCGCTGGATGGTGGCTTGGCCAGCCTCTATGAGAACGACCAACTTGTTTCCACGAAAGCGATGAGCACAAGCGGCACTGTGTGGGACGGACTCTGCCCCGGCAATTATCATCTCGTCGTCTCGAAGGATGGCTATCAAACCGCGACGTTCCATCTTGACTCGATGGGTTGCAATGGTTCGCAGACGCCCCATCACGTCCTTGATCCCGAGAATACGAATTCCGGGGATTCCTGCTGTCACGGCATTTTGGAAATTACCGCCCTCGATTCTGCGAATGGTGAAATCATTTCCGGTGCAACCTTCGCGATCACCAACCGGACGACGGGCTTCAGCAAAACCGCAGTCACGAGCAATGGCATCGCACGCTTCGATGGTTTATGCCCGGGAAATTACCTCTGCTCCATAACGGCAGCGCACTTCACTACTTCGACATTCGATTTCGAAATGACGTGCAACGATTCACAGACTTTCTCGAAAACGCTTGCTCCCATCTCTGCCAACGCGACGTGCGATTCCGCCTCGATCACCCTGCATGTCCTCGATTCGCTCCATCAGGATATGAATGTAACGGGCGCAAGCGTCACCGTGCGCATCGATGGCCACAGCGATAATTTCGCGACCGGAACGACGACGGATGGCGGCTATTACTACAGCGAGCACAATCTTCCAAGCCCGGATACTTACATTATAACGATCTCGAAAGATGGCTACCAAACGAAGACCATTCACCTCCAAATCGGCGATTGCAGGAATTACGGGGAAACGGTTTATTTGAGTCCGCAATAAGGCAAAAAATGCGGAATCAGCTCTGTCGATCGCCTGGGCCGGGGGCTGACGCTGGGGGAGCGGAAAATAGCAGTAAGTGTTTGAACTACGCTGCTTCGTAATGGGTTATTTCACAAGGCGATTATGCAAGCATACCATACGACATCGAAAATTTCACAAAATGGCGCGCTTGTCATCACAGGATTGCCTTTTCGAGTTGGTGATGAAGTTGAAGTGACCGTGGAGCCGAAAGTTACGAAGCGGGGTCAGATCTTCCGAACGCCCCTTGCCGGTGTTCCTATAGAGTATATCGATCCATTCGAACCCGCCGCGCCAGCGGAGGATTGGGAAGCAACAAACGATGCTTCTGCTTGATACCCATGTGTGGATCTGGTCGATCCACAACGATAGCCGCTTGAGCCGCGCTCATCGAGCATTGCTTGAGCAAGCCGAAGCATCGGACATTGGGGTAAGCGCAATCTCCTGCTGGGAAATCACGAAGCTTGTGTCGCAACGGCGGCTCACGTTACACCGGCCTATGCCGGAATGGTTTGAAGGAGCGCTGAATGCAAGCGGAATACGGCTTTTAGGTCTGACTCCTCAAGTCGCGATAGAAGCGAACCACTTGCCCGGTGAATTTCATCGCGATCCTGCCGACTCCATCATCGTCGCGACCGCGAGAATTCATAGTGCAAAGCTCCTGACGGTAGACAGGCGAATATTGTCGTACCCGCATGTCGAAACCATTTAGTTTCCGACCCTCGTGCTCTTAATTTAACATCCATTCGCGCATCGGATAAGAAATGCCCACGGGGAGTGATTATTCTACTTTCTCCGCTGTTAACCGGGTGTGACTATCGATTACGTTCGGGAATTATACCATACACCGTTTCTGCGCCTCGTCGCGCAGGCAAGCCGCGTCCATGCGGCGAATCACAATTACGATGACATTCAACGCTGCACGCTGCTTTCGGTAAAAACCGGCGGCTGCCCGGAGGATTGCGCCTATTGCCCGCAAGCTGCGCGGTATCACACGGATTTGAAGGTCGAGAAATTGATGCGCGCCGCAGACGTGCTCGAAGCCGCGCGCAATGCCAAGGCCAATGGTGCCACGCGCTTCTGCATGGGCGCGGCATGGCGCGAGGTGCGCGATAACCGGGATTTCGATGAAGTCCTCGAAATGGTACGCGGCGTGAACGCGATGGGCCTCGAAGCCTGCGCGACGCTCGGAATGCTCACCGAAAGCCAGGCGCAGAAATTAAAAGACGCCGGCCTTTTCGCCTACAATCATAACCTCGATACCTCGCGGGAATTTTATTCTGAGATTATTCAGACTCGCGATTATGACGACCGGCTGAACACCATCCAGCATGTGCGCCAAGCGGGAATTACGGTTTGCTGTGGCGGCATTATCGGCATGGGGGAGAGCGACGACGATCGAATCCGGTTCCTGTTCACGCTGGCCTCGCTCGACCCGCAGCCGGAAAGCGTTCCCATCAATGCGCTCGTTGCGGTACCGGGAACTCCGCTCGAAGAGCAGGAACCGATCGATACATTTTCGTTCGTTCGAACCATTGCCTGCGCGCGAATCCTGATTCCGAAGGCGCGCGTGCGCCTTAGCGCCGGGCGTTTACGGCTTTCCGAAGAAGCGCAAACATTGGCATTCCTTGCGGGAGCGAATTCCATTTTTTTAGGCGATAAATTGCTCACCACGCCGAATCCCGAGCCGGATGCAGATTACCGGCTCTTCGAAAAATTAGGTCTCGAAACCGCGGTTGCGCCCGCGCAGGAACTCGGCTGAGGATGGCTGTGTCGGAAGCCTGGTTCCAAAAATTGGGAGCGGAGTTGAACGCGCTTCGTGAGAAAGGCCGCATTCGCTCACTCCAAAGATACTCTGGTATCGACTTCGGATCGAATGATTATTTGGGCTTTGCGAACAACCCTGAATTAAAAGCCGCGGCTGTTGAAGCGATGCGAACCGGAGCACTTTCTTCCTCGGCCTCGCGCCTGCTGCCCGGACATCATGCCGAGCATCTTGCGGCGGAAAAAAAGTTTGCGGGGTTCACCGGCGCGGAAGCGGCGCTTCTTTTCAATTCCGGCTACGATGCAAACATGGCGCTCCTCACCACGCTTCCCACGCGCCACGATTATATTTTTTACGACGAACGATCCCACGCCAGCATCTATGATGGCGTTCATTCCTCACTCGCGAAAAGCCGAAGATTTGCGCATAATTCCGCGGACGATCTTAGCAGATTGTTCGCCCACAGAGAACCTGCATCGGGCCAGATATTCGTCGTCTTCGAAAGCGTGTATTCGATGGATGGCGATATTGCCAATGTGACGGAGCTTGCGGAAGTTGCGAATGAACATGATGCAATCCTGATTGTCGATGAAGCGCATGCCACGGGCGTTCTTGGCGAGCACGGCGAAGGAATGGTTACCAGCGCTATCGGAAGGGAGCCAAATATAATCACGCTTCACACCTGCGGCAAAGCATTGGCAGCGGCGGGCGCATTTGTGGCAGCCAGCCGGCTCGTTACGGAATATTTGGTGAATAAAGCGCGCCCATTTATCTATACGACGGCACTTCCGCCCATCGTACCGCTCCAGATCATAAACGCAGTAGGGAAGTTGGAATCGAACGGCGCGTCACTCGTGCAAAAACTTCGGGAGCGATCCATTTTTGTGAGAAGCCGATTGCGAGAATCGCTGCGGCAATGGATCGTTCCCGAAAGTACCACGCCGATTATTTCGATCGGCATCGGCGCGGATGCCGATGCCGTTCGTGCCGCTCGCGTGTTGGTAGAACGGGGATTCGTCGTGCCGGCCGTGCGTCCGCCGACCGTTCCCGAAGGAACCGCGCGGCTGCGAATGAACATCAGTCTGCGGCATACGGACGAAGAATTAAACCACGCCGTGGAAGCAATCGCCGAAGTCGAATCCGAATTCGCATGAAGAGCTTTATCGTTTCCGGAACCGATACGGGGATCGGCAAAACACTGCTGTGCTCGATCCTCATGGCAGGCATGCCGGAATATTCCTATTGGAAGCCGATTCAATCCGGCATGGAGGATGGCGCGGATAGCGAAACCGTTCGAATTCGTTCCGGCTGCTCGCCGGAGCGAATACTTCCCGAAGCATATTTTTTTTCGCAGCCGCTTTCGCCTCATGCCGCCGCGAAAATAGATGGCATCCAAATCGAAAAGGAGAAGCTACGGCTGCCGGAAATTTCTCCGCTCATCATCGAAGGCGCGGGCGGACTCCTCGTGCCCCTAACCCGTGATTTGCTTTACATCGATATTTTCAAAATGTGGAACCTCCCGGTGCTCTTAGCGTGCCGTTCCGGTCTTGGAACCATAAATCACACCTTGCTTTCCCTCGAAGCCCTACGAAATCGGGAAATACCAGTGGTCGGATGCGTTCTAATCGGGAAACGAAATATCTCGAATGAGGACGCCATCGAGCATTACGGCGAGGTGCCTGTGATGGGAAGTATTCCAATCCTTTCGCAATTCGATGAAAGCTCCTTGCGGCGCGTATTTGAAACATCACTTGGCGCCTTAACAAAAAATTCTTTTCTCCAATAGCAATCCCGTGAATCCATCCACTCAGCACAATCCAGGTTCTTGGATTGAATACGACTCACGCTACATTTGGCATCCCTACACACAGATGCAGCTCGTTCCGCACGCGATTGGCGTAGAGCGTGGCGAGGGCGCGTATCTGTATTTATCCGACGGCAGAAAAATCTTCGACGCAATTAGTTCCTGGTGGGTTACGCTGCACGGTCATGCGCATCCGAAAATCGCCCGGGCAATCGCGGAGCAGGCCGCGAAATTGGAGCAAGTCATCTTCGCGGGATTCACACACGAACCAGCGGCACGGCTGGCGAAAAAACTTGTGGCGATAACGCCCACGGGCCTCGACAAAGTATTCTTCAGCGACGATGGCTCAACGGCAGTCGAAGCTGCGATCAAAATGTGCCTTCAGTATTGGCGGCTAATGGGCGAGAAGCGCACGGAAATACTTGCGATCGAGCACGCTTACCACGGCGACACCTTCGGCGCTATGGCCGTAAGTGCCCGCAGCGCATTTACCGCGCCATTCGACGAACTGCTGTTCTCCGTGTCGCGGCTGCCGTTTCCTGAACCACCGAACGATTCCGATCAGACCGATCTGTCTGACGGGGAGGAAATATTTTTGCACGAATTACGAGATTCTGCAAAACGAAACACCGTCGCCGCGTTTATTTACGAGCCGCTATTGCTCGGCTCCGGCGGAATGTTAATGTGGCGGCCCACCGTGCTCGAAGAAGCGCTCCGTATTGCGAAGGAATTCGGTATTCTCACGATAGCGGATGAGGTCCTCACCGGTTTTGGCCGAACCGGAACGATGTTCGCCTCCGATCAGGCCGTGAAGAAGCCAGATCTCATGACGCTCTCGAAAGGCATTACTGGCGGCTTCCTGCCGATGGGCGTGACGATGGCGTCCTCGAAAATATTCGAGGCATTCCTGAGCGACGATCGAAGCCGAACGTTTTTTCACGGACATAGCTATACGGGGAACCCGATCAGCGCAGCGGCTGCCTTGGCCTCGCTCGAAATTTTTGAAGACGAGCCGGTTTTCGAACGCATCGGAGCTATAGCGAAAGCGCATTTGCTCCATCGGCCGAAGCTCGCGGAAAAACATGATTTCCATTTTCGGCAGATCGGGACAATTGCGGCGTTCCAGCCAAAGGAGAGCGTTGGCTATCTCAGCCAAAAATCGCTCGAGTGGGGAGCGCGCGCGCTGGAAAAGGGGCTGCTGCTTCGGCCGCTTGGCGATACCATTTATTTTCTACCGCCCTACGCTGCCACGCCGCACGATCTGGACTTTGCTTATCGTGTGGTGGATGAGATTTTATGCGGGCAATAGTGGAACGCGGAACCTACTGAATTCCCGCGGCATTTAAGGGCCGCTTCCTTAGCTCAGTTGGTAGAGCAACTGACTCTTAATCAGTGGGTCGGGGGTTCGAGCCCCCCAGGGAGCACTATGAGTACCGAGTACCGAGTCCGGTTCCTTATTCTCCGAGCAAATACGTCCCTTTCTGTCACTGTGGCTTCTATTCGCGCGTTTTGGAATCGCATTAGCTTGTTGAAACAAGTATTATTCTTCGGCGTATTAGTTGTTTCAACAACTTCTTTTGGAGGATTTTATGGCACTTGACACACTTGAACAAAAAACAGCGATTTTAAGCGATTCTAATGACTTTTCAGGCTCCGAACTTTCGAATTGGAACCTCGATAAAAGCCATTCCACCGCGGAATTCAGCGTTCGGCATCTCATGGTCTCGAACGTTCGCGGGCATTTCAGCGAGCTTTCCGGCTCGCTGGTTTATGACCCGCTCCACATTGAGAATAGCGCTGTAAGCGTTGCGATTCAGGCCGGTTCGGTCGAAACCCGTGACGAAAAGCGCGATGCGCATCTGAAAAGCCCGGATTTTTTCGACATCGAAAAATTCCCGGAGCTAACCTTCCACTCGACGCAGTGGCAGCACAAAAATGACGATGAACTTCTCGTGAAGGGCGATCTCACCATGCACGGAGTAACGCGCGAGGTTGTGCTTACTGTTGAGCGTACTCAGGAGGTGAAAGATCCCTGGGGCGGAACGCGCGTCGGATTCACCGGCTCGACGAAGATCAACCGGAAGGACTTTGGCCTCGGCTGGAACGTCGCGCTCGAAGCCGGTGGTGTCGTGGTCGGTGATGAGGTGAAGATTACGATTGAAACCGAATTCGTGAAGCAGTAGTATTAGCCAGTCATAGAAGATAGGTAAAGAACGGGCGCTCATTGAGCGCTCGCTTTTTTTGTGCCCTGTTCATCGCTTCGGCCTCCGGGCTCTCGAAGTAGTAAGAATTCCGAAATTATTTTGCGGGGGATCTGCTTAGATTACTTCTCTCAAAAGATAATGATAAAAAGAGTCGCTCTATCCATCCTCCTCGTCGCCAGTTTTGCCGCCACGGCGCTTGCCCAATTCGCACCGAAGCAGGGGCAGGATTTGGACGCCGTTGTTGCGGTGGTGGGGAAGTACCCGATATTCAAATCGTCGATCGACGCACAGGTGCAAGTCTATCTCATGGAGCGCGGCGGCGGAAGCGCTTCTCCCGACACGGTGATGGCGCTTCGCAAGCAAATTCTGAATCAGGAAATTGACGAGAAGCTCCTGCTTGCGCAGGCCGATGCCGATTCCGTGACCGTCAGCGAGCAGGAAATAGATCAGCAACTCGATCAGACGATCAAGAATTATGTCCAGCAATTCGGGAGCGAAGCGGCCGTCGAAAAGGCATTCGGGAAGTCCATTGCGGAGCTGAAAGCATCGCCGGAGGACCGTGAACAGACCCGGGAGGCTCTCATCGTTCAGCAGGAGCGGTCCAAAGTCGTTCCGATGCTCACAAGCGTACCGCGTTCGGTGGTCGAGCAGTTTTATAATCTTTACAAAGATACGCTCCCTCCTGTGAGCGAAGAAGTGGAGCTTGCGACGATCGTGAAGCTCGTTACTCCACACGCCGATCAAAAGGAGCATGCCCGCAAGACGGCGGAAGCGATTCTCGATTCGCTTCAGCATGGTGCCGATTTCGCGACGATGGCGCGGCGGTATTCGCAGGATGAATCGGCGGCATCCGGAGGGGACTTGGGCGCATTCTATCCACGTGGAACGTTCCTGCCCGCCTTCGAGGAAGCGGCTTTCAAGCTAAAGCCCGGTGAAATATCCGGTGTGGTGGAAACCCCACAAGGTTTCGAGATCATCAAACTGCTCGAACGGCGCGGTGAGGAGATTCACGTTGCGCATATTCTATTAAAGCCGGAAGTCAACGCGCTCGATGAAGCCGGGGCGCGGGACACGCTCGAAATGCTTCGCGATAGCGCGCTCGCTGGTGCGGATTTCACCAAGCTTGCCGAAGCGCATTCCGACGATGCGGAAACGCGGCCCTTCGGCGGTTCCCTCGGGAAAATCCATTTGGAAGATTTGGGGCCCGAACAACGAGCGGTGATCGACTCGCTCCAGCCTGGTCAGATTTCACAACCGATTCATATCGGCTATTCCCAGAATCGGACCGGATTTCAGATTGTAAAACTTATTCGCAAGATTCCCGCCCACAAGCTTTCTCTCGACGAGGACTATCACGACCTCGAAGCCGCAGCGCTTCAGTGGAAACAATCGCAGGAGTTGCAGCAGTGGTTTGCGAAGGCGCGGAATTCGATTTATGTCGATGTTCACGATCTTGCATCGTATTATTGATGGAACCTCTGTTCCGATCATTTTCCGGTCATTGCGCGGAGAGTGATGCGACCGAAGGGAGCATTATTCGACGACGCAATCCTCGTTTGAAACCGAAGGGTTGCTTCGTCGGAATCGCTTGGCTCCGTGATTCTGACTCGCAATGACACCAAACGAAATCAATCTGATGCCCACAACTAATCGCGGTAATTCGCTTGCCGAAGATGCGTATGCGATTCCTTTTAGCGAGTATGATCTCGATAACGGGATGCACATTATCCTCTCCGCTAGCCGGAGCGTCCCGCTCGTGGTAACCAATTTGTGGTACCATGTCGGTGCCAAGGACGATCCGCCTGCGCGCACCGGCTTCGCACATCTCTTCGAGCACATGATGTTCCAGGGTTCCATGCACGTCCCGAAGGCCGGGCACTTCAAGTATATTCAACAAGCCGGTGGAAGCCTGAACGCGACCACGAGTGCCGATCGAACGAATTATTTCGAGACGCTTCCCGCTTCGCATTTGGAGATGGCACTCTGGCTCGAAAGTGACCGGATGCTCGCGCTCGATGTGACGAAGGAGAATTTCGAGAACCAGCGGGATGTGGTCAAGGAAGAACGGCGCCAGCGTTACGACAACCGCCCGTACGGGACCGTGTGGGAGAATGTCGTTAGCCGCCTCTGGCCGGCTGGCACGTATCATACCACCACGATCGGATCGATGGAGCACCTGGATCAGGCGAGTATCGAAGATTGTCTTGCGTTCCACCACGAATTTTACAAGCCGAATAACTGCTCGCTCGCGATCGTCGGGGATTTTGATGAGCCGCAGGCGCGGCGTCTCGTCGATCGCTACTTTGCCCCGATTCCGAAGGGCGATCCCGTCCGCCGCGGCCCGTACAAGATTAGCCCGGTTACCGAGCCTGTTCGGTTTACGATGGATGACTCAATTAAGCTTTCCGAAGTGGATATTGCCTTTCAGGGTCCGGCTGCCTATGAGCGTGACATGTTTGTGCTCGAACTTCTCGGGTTGGCGCTGGATTCCAGCCGGAGCAGCCGGCTTTATCAGGAACTGGTCTATCGCCGGGAGATCGCGCAGTCGGTCGATTCGATGACGGCCTGGTTCGAGAAATCGGTTCCCATTATGTTCCAGGCTCGCGTGCAGCCCGGCCATTCGACAGCAGAAGTGGAGGATGCGATTTGGGGCGAAGTCGATAAACTGCGGGCGAACCCAATTGGGGAGGCTGAGCTCACGAAATTGCAGAATCGAGCCGAGATGCAGTGCCTGATGCCATCCACGCAGCTTGGCCCTCGCGCGGACCGGCTGCAGCGCACCCGGTGCTACACCGGCGACACGGGGATGGCGAATCGGGAAATCGGGATGTTTCGTTCCGTGACCGCGGAGGAAATCCATCAGGCTGCTAACCAGTATCTTGACCGACAAAAGTCCATAGTCTGCCACGTCATTCCCCGAGCGAAATAACCCGATGCCGACTTCCACCGCACTCGAAGGATCAATCCCTTCGGGCCACATCTCCTTCAAAGAGCACCGCCTTGCCAATGGCCTTCGCGTGATATTGCACGAAGATCATTCCTCCGCTGTCGTTTGCGTGAATATCGCCTATCACGTCGGCAGCAAGAACGAGGAACTTTCGCGGCGCGGATTCGCGCATTTATTCGAGCATTTGCTGTTCGATGGTTCCCGCCACGTGCCGCGCGGCAAATTCGACGAATATATTACCCAGGCCGGCGGCCACGATAATGCCTATACGACCGAGGATAAAACGAATTATTACGAGGTGCTTCCGGCGCACCAATTGGATCTCGGGCTGTGGTTGGAAAGCGACCGTATGCTCGAATTTGCCACGTCGGAGATCGGGCTTGCGACGCAGAAGCAAGTCGTGAAGGAGGAAAAGCGGGAGCGGCACGATAACACGCCTTACGGCTCGCTCACGATCCGCATGAACCGGCTCGCATATAAGCAATATCCTTATTGGTGGGCAGTGATCGGTGACATGGAAACGATCGACGCCGCCACGCTCGCCGATGTTCGCAATTTCTTCGAGCGGTTTTATGTGCCCTCGAATGCAGTGCTCGTCGTGGCGGGCGATTTCGATCCCGCGCAGGGATTGGAACGAATTCGCTATTATTTTGAAGGCATTCCTAATCTTGCGCCACCGATTGTTCAGCCGCCCTTCGACGACCCGGACATTCTCGAAGAGCGCCGGGAGCTTGTGGATTCGGAACCCGTGCCGCTTCCCGCCGTTTTCTATGCCTACCGGATTCCGCCAGAAGGCTCCCGCGAATTTTTAGCGCTCGATCTGCTGACGGATATTTTGTCGAGTGGCGAAAGCAGCCGGCTTTATCGTAAATTAGTGTACGACTTACAAATCGCATCCGAAGTAACCGCGTTCGTCGATGGCCGCGAAATGCCCGGACTGCTGTACATCTATGCGCTTCACAACGAGCCGGAAGGCAGCACGGTGAAGCTCGAAGCGGCGCTGAAAGAAGTCACTTGCAGACGTTGCGCACCAAGGCGTGACCGAGCGGGAACTCGCCAAGGCCAAGAATAGAATGGAATCCAGAACGATTGCAACCCGGCGTGACCGTGCAAGGAAAAGCCGACCAATTGGCGCATGCCGCAGTTTTTTTTAATGACGCCAATCGCGTCAATACCATATTACAGGAATACGGCGAAATCACTCCGAAGATGTTCGGCGTGCGGCCGCGAACCGTTATCTTCGTTCCACCAACCGCTGCACGCTTATTTATCACGTGAACGAGCCAGTTCCCATTGGAAGAAACCACCTAATGACCTATGCCCGCAACTACCCTAGACCGCTCCATTCCGCCGAAACCCGGCCCGCTTGCCGAAAGTATCGTTCCCGCCCTACGAGGAGGGAATGCTTCCCAACGGCCTCGATGTGTGGACGGTGCAAAATAACGAGCAGCCCATCGTTTCACTCTCGCTTTATATTCGTGGCGGCGCCGCATTCGATCCGCGGCATCGTGAGGGCCTCGCTGCGACCGTTGCAGATTTGTTGACGAAGGGAACCGCCAACCGGTCGGCCACGCAAATTGCCGATGAGATCGATTTTGTCGGAGGTTCGCTTACGGCTATGGCGGGTTGGGATACGATTACGGTAAACGTTAGTGTGCTTAAGCAAGTATCTCGATCTTGCCGTGAACTTGCTCGCCGATATTGCGCAGAATGCAACCTTTCCGGACGAGGAACTCGAACGTGTGCGGCTCTTGCGCCTTGCCGGGATTCGGCAAGCGAAATCCGATGCCGGGTTCCTGGCCGATATGATTTTTTCGAAACATGGTTTTTCCCTCGCATCCGTACGGCCATGAAATATTGGCACGGAGCATTCCATTGGGGAAATGCACAACCGGGGGATATCACGAGCTATGCGAAGGAGTTTGTGACACCGGCAAATTCTTTCCTGATTGCGGCTGGCGATGTTCAGCCCGACCAGTTTCAAAACGCTGTTGGAACGCGAGTTGGGTTCCTGGTCTGGCACGGCGCGCGAAATTGCCGCCAGTTTCGGCGACGCCGATCTTACCGCGCGAACCCAAGTTGGCCTTGTGCATCGGGAGGGCGCGGTACAATCGGCGCTCCGGGTCGGGCATGTCGGCATTCCGCGCAATACACCGGATTTTGTCGCACTTTCGGCGATGAATACGCTGCTCGGCGGATATTTTAATTCGCGCATCAATCTCAATCTTCGTGAGAAACATGGCTATACGTATGGTGCGCGCAGCTTTTTCGATACCCGGATGGCGGCCGGACCATTTGCGGTCTCCGACCGAAGTTCGCACCGAAGTTACCGTCCGCGCGAGCGAAGAAATTGTGAGTGAGATCGCACGCATTGTGGCCGAGCCGGTCCAGGAAGAGGAACTCCGTATGGTGAAGGATTATATGATCGGCAGTTTTCCGCTTCAAATCGAAACGCCGCAGCAAGTTGCTGGCCGCGTGGCAACCATTG
Source organism: uncultured Bacteroidota bacterium (assembly GCA_963702215.1). Taxonomy (GTDB): domain Bacteria; phylum Bacteroidota; class Ignavibacteria; order Palsa-1295; family Palsa-1295; genus PALSA-1295. The sequence continues at coordinate 939,702 of OY969726.1, read as the reverse complement.
CGCTCTATGGCCTTGAACGAGATTATTGGGATACGTATCGCGGGAAACTTTCGGCGCTTTCCACCGTCGATCTCTATCGGGTCGCAAGGGAATATCTTCATCCCAACGAACTCGTCATTGCCGCAAGTGGAAATGTGCAGGCGATCGAGGAGCGGAATGGGTGAGTTCGGCCCGGTCCGTGTCTTCGACGAGGAAGCCGCCGTGATCGAAACGCCGGTTACGATATAATAATGGATTGTACTTTGCAATTTCAATCATTTCAGGTAGTCAGTTCTTCCGATCGGAATCGTATTTTGATTGGAATTTTTAATGGCGAATGTAACAGCAGAATTGAAGCCCAAGGTCAGCACGAACGGGCGGGAACTGGAAGTCCGCCGCCGATCTCGTGCAGAAATTTCAAGCGCTCAAGCGCGAAGTGGCGAAAATAATTATCGGGCAGGAAGCGGTGATCGATCAGCTCATGATCGCGCTGCTGGCGCGCGGGCATTGTCTGCTCGTTGGCGTCCCTGGTCTTGCAAAAACGCTGCTGATCCGGACGCTGGCGGATGTACTGCATCTCTCCTTCAGCCGCATTCAATTTACCCCCGATCTGATGCCCACGGATATTACGGGAACGGAAATTCTCGAACAAAATCTCTCGACCGGGCGGCAAGGAATTTCGATTTATTCGCGGGCCGGTCTTTGCCAATATTATTCTTGGCGGATGAGATCAACCGCACGCCTCCAAAACGCAGGCCGCGCTGCTCGAAGCCATGCAGGAGCATCGCGTGACGGCGGCGAACACCACCTATACGCTTGCGGAACCATTTTTTGTGCTTGCCACGCAAAATCCCATCGAGCAGGAAGGAACCTATCCCCTGCCGGAAGCGCAGCTCGATCGCTTCATGTTCAATTTGTGGCTCGATTATCCCACTGAGAGCGAGGAAATCGAAATTGTCCGGACGACCACGAGCGAGTACGGCGCCGTGCTTTCGAAAGTGATGGATGCGAAAGAGATTATCGCGTTTCAGGATTTGGTTCGAACCGTTCCCGTCGCCGATAATGTGATTTCTTATGCCGTTCGTCTCGCTGGGCGCACACGGCCGAAGCGCACCGGCACGCCGGATTTTATTTCGAAATATGTGAGCTATGGCGCAGGGCCGCGGGCCTCGCAATATCTCGTGTTGGGAGCCAAAGTTCGTTCCGTGTTGCAAGGCCGCTACACGCCCTCCATCGAGGACGTTCGTGCCCTGGCACTGCCCGTGCTGCGCCACCGTATTATCACCAACTTTAATGCCGAAGCGGAGGGGCTTTCGAGCGTGCAGATGGTCGAGCGGCTGATTGTGGAATAGCTTTGAGTTAAGGTTTTGCTCCAGTATTGCAAGCCAATGCACAATTCCCAATTGACCAATCAGGCTGATCCCACCGATCGCGACTGATCGGTCCCACCGGACGATTTGGGTGTTGGCGATACTCTTTCTTTGCGCGTATCCTTCGCGAGCGCGCTCTCAATCCCGGTACTGGATTATCGTTCGCGATAAGGGCATCTCGGCGAAGAAGTTCGTTCCGGGGAACCCAATTTTCGAGGCTACCCGCCAGTCGCTTTCTGCAGCGTGCCTCCTCCGCCGCGCGCGGGCGATGCACGAAGCGCCACTCGCCACGATTTCGCTCGCAGATGCCCCGATCTGTCCGCGCTATCTCGATTCGCTTCGCGCGCTGGGAATCGTGCCGATTGTCAGTTACAAGTGGGGGAATGCGATCAGCGCCGATCTTACATCTTCGCAGTTAGAAGTGCTTCAGGGAATCGACTTCGTTCGGAGCATTCGCCCGGTTGGTCATGCGCAGGTGCTTTCAGTGGAACCCAGTGCCCTGTTACATCCCGCAAATGCGGCTCATCCATCGAGTATGTTGGCGCCGCCTACGCCTGATCTGGCGCTCTCCGATTCTGGCTGCGGCTATGATCCCGTTATCTATGAATACGGGGGTTCCCAACCGGAACTCGATCGCATTAACGTGTGGCCGCTGCAGGCGATGGGCTTCGATGGCGCGGGGGTGCGGTTGGGAATGCTCGATGTTGGATTTAACTGGTCTGGTGTGTCTTCACTCGACAAGAGCAATGTGCTTTTCGAGCATGATTATGTTTTTCAGGACAGCAGTACCGTTAATCCTCAGGATGACCACGGCACCACGACGATGTCCACCGCGATGGGATATTTGCCGGACACGCTCATCGGCCCGGCGTACCGGTGCTCGGTCATGCTCGCCCATACCGAGGACATTAATAGCGAACGCAATATCGAAGAGGACAATTATGCCGCCGCGCTCGAAGATTTCGAAGCGCGCGGCGTGGAAATCACGTCGAGTTCCCTCGGCTATTTTACTTTCGATTCGGGCCAGCATAGTTATTCCTACGCCGATATGAATGGCCACACGGCCATTTGTACGCAGGCCGTGGAGCGCGCGGCGAAACTTGGCGTCCTCGTGGTGACCGCGATGGGAAATAACGGTGCGGATTCCACCTACCCATACGAAGAGGCGCCGGCCGATGCAGATAGCATCCTCGCGGTTGGGGCGCTCGATGTGAACGATTCAATCGCCGGCTTTTCCGCGCGCGGACCGACCTACGATGGCCGCCTTAAGCCAGATATTTGCGCGCCGGGCGTAAACTGTTTTGCACAACACCGAGATGGCACCTTTACCTCGGACGCGAGTGGAACCAGCTACGCGACCCCGCTCACGAGCGGCGCGTGCTGCCTCATCGAAGAGGCGCACCCGGGGGCGACTGCGCAGCAAATCCGGCGCGCAATAATGGTTACCGGATCGAATGCCGCGCACCCGGATACCGCGTACGGTTGGGGAAGGCTCAATGCATACGCCGCCGCGCTGGAACTTGGGCCCGTCGAGCATTTGATGAGTATTTCGGCCGACTCCCAAATACATGTCTGCGTCGGCGCCGCGGATCAGTTTGGAATTACGTCGATTTCGATACAATATTATTTCAGTATCGACGGGAACTTGCACATCGTTCCACTGGCGCTTGCGGCCGATTCGCTGATCTATTCCGGCACGGTTCCGGATCTCCCGGCCGGCGGCCAGCTTTATTATCGAATTACACTCTCAGATGGCGCAGGAGCAAGCACCGATTTTCCCGATTCCGGTTGGAACGAACTCCAAGTTCCCCCATCGCAGTTTGAAGTGCAGCTTGCTCCAAATCCTGCCGGACCGGAAGTAACGATTCATGCCAACGAATTGGGGGACTGGATGCTCTTCGATCAAACGGGCAAGCCCATTCGCTCCGGGAGCCTATCGTTCCCTTCAACTCCGATTCCGACCATCGGGCTTTCGAGCGGTGCCTATTACTTCCGTTTCACATCGCGTTCCGGGGAGACGAAAGTAGTCCCGATTGCTGTTGACCATTGAACGTGGTCGTATGACATTTCTCAATCCATTTTTCCTCTCTGGTCTTGCGGCGGCGAGCCTGCCGGTCCTCTTCCATTTGTTCGCGCGAAAAAAATCGCGACGCGTGGAATTCAGTTCGCTTCGGTTTCTCCAAAAATTGGAAAAGACCTCGATGCGAGCGGTCAAAATTCGGCAGATTTTGCTCCTCATTGTGCGCACCCTGTTAATTACAGCGCTCGTGCTCGCTTTTGCACGGCCTGCGCTCAAGGGCTACATGGGAAGCTTTTTCGGTTCTTCGCATGCCAACACCTCGATGATCTTTCTCGTCGATAATTCGGCGAGTATGTCCCGCTCGGACGATCATGGCGAGCTTCTGAAGCAAGCCAAAACCGCCGCCTCCGCGATTGCCAGCGTTATCGAAGATGGTGACGATGCGACCGTGATTCCGCTCGCCTCGATCACCCGTGGGGCGGCTTATCACCCGCTGCATTCACGAGCGGAAGTCCTGAACGCCATCAATACTATTCCGCTGGCCGACCGGCCCGCTGCGCTGGCCGATGGAATGCGGCTTGCGAGCAGCATTCTCTCGGAATCGCATAACGTCAACAAGGAAGTCTATCTTTTATCGGACGATCAGGCGCGGAATCTCCGCGATGCCGAAACCGGAATGGATGCCACGACGGACAGCACGCACGCCCCGAAGCTATTCGATGCTGCGACGCGCCTCTTCACAATGCGCTTCGGGCAGGGTGAGCATCTTGCGGGCCGGAACCTTTCACTCGATTCACTGGCCTCCCAAACCACGATTTTCGAGCCAGGCCGGCCGGTGGCGTTCGAAGCGTGGGTGCGTAATACAACATCGGAAGCCGTGCAAAATGTCGTGCTATCCTTATTTTACAACGGCGAGCGAGTGGCCCAGCAAACCATCGCATCGATTGCCGGCGGCGAAACGGAACGAGTTCCCATCGACGGCCCCGCACGCGGTTCCGGCATCATAAAAGTTACTGGGGAGTTGGAGCCGGATGCGCTTCCGTTCGATAATGCTCGATACGCAATCGTGACGGTTCCGCTCACACGACGCATCGGGATTTTTATGGATGACCCCGCGAACGCCCAATTCATCAAGCTCGCGCTGGAACAGACCCTGTCGCAGAGCGTGGTTGCCGCACCGTTCGTTCTCGAAATTGAACCGACAAGCGAGCTTCGCAGCCTTTCCACGAATGCCGGCCATTATGATGGCATTGTGCTGGGCCTCGGCCCGAACGCGCTTGCGCCACCCGATCTCGACGCGATTAAACGGTTCGTCCAGACTGGCAACGGTGCGGCGATTTTTCTTCTGCCAGATGCGAATATTGCCGCGATCAATGATGATCTTACCGCACTGGCGTTGCCCAAAATTACGCGCAAGGAAGGAACTCCGAACGATCAGGCGCATTACCTCAGCTTCGCCTCACTGGAATTTGCGAACCCGTTTTTTTCCGGCATGTTCGAGGCGCCGCCCGCGAACGGTTCCCAGCTCCAGGGGATATCCTCACCGAAGATCTTCGAATCGTACGATCTTGAAGGCAATGCCGGACTCCCGCTCATCAAGCTATCGAATGGCTCGCCGTTCCTTGTGGAGTCGCAATTGGGCAAAGGGGATCTTCTACTTTATGGCACTCCACCGACGCTCGCCTACAGCGATTTTCCGCAGAAGGGAATTTTCCTTCCACTCGTGCGCCGCACAGCGGCATACATTAGTTCGGTTCATTCCCGGCTCGACGAGAATCAACCGGAAAATTTTGTAACCACGGAACCGTTCGACGTTCGGCTTCCGGCGCTCGCTGGGTTGCAGGCGGGCGCGACTGTCCTCGTTCAGGCGCCGGATGGATCGAGTTCCATTGCCCACGTGACCGCCGCCCCGGATGGTATACCCGAGCTACGGTATGGACGCGGCGCCCGTCGCGGGCAACTACTCCGTATTCCGCGACGCCGAAGCTCGGGAGGCGATTGCTGCGTTCGCCGTAAATATACAGAGTGACGAATCGGATCTTCGGGAGGCGACACCCGGCGTCATGCAGAAATATTTTGCCGCACGAATGGCAAACCCAAAGCCAGCAATTATCGACTTATTGGAAGGGGATCGGCATCTTGCCAAAACAGTCGAGCAATCGCGTTACGGTGTGGAGCTGTGGCAATCCTTCCTGTGGGCTGCTTTCATCCTGGCGCTCATCGAACTTGTACTCGCGCGGGAAGCTCGCAAAGAACGGTCTGCGACGCAAAAAATGGAAGCAGCAGCGCCCGCGCGTTAAACTTTCGAAGCAAAGCTGGCATCCAACCTGCCACATCATATTCGGGGTAAGATTGGTCTTCCCGCAAAGAACCCGCGTTCGAAATCCCAAATCGGGAAACGGAGCGGGTTCTTTTTTTGCTATAAATTCCGAAGATGCAACGGCTTTTCCCTCTTGGTACTCCTCGAACGAAGATAGCACTCGTGGTTGGTATTTTCATCGTTTCGTTTCTTTCGGTGGCGCGATTGCACGCGCAAGGCGTTGGTGAATCGCATTCCGTCGGAGTTCCTCGCTATGTCCAGCCTGAGGCTGCGCCCTTTCGCATTATCTTCGGCTATGGCGGAAATGCTGGCGTGGGCGGACTTACCCCTTCTTCGTTTATCGGGAATGCGAGTTATCAGTCCGGGATCAGCGAACTAACCGCGGGATTCGTTGCGAGCGATAACAATATCACGACCGTACTTCCGAGGCGGAACTATGATGAATTCGATCTGATGTATGGGATTTCGTTCGATGCTGTCTTGCCGCACTATCAAGGACCATCGGACGGTATGCACACCACGCTTTCCGCCGGCGTGAGCTTCAATGCGTATCAGGAGAACTGGAGGCCCTATGGACGGCGAGGTGAACCGCTTTTTCCTTATCCCCCGCCGGCGTTTGAGTATTCGGTCGGGTTTCCGATTCAATTTCAAGCGATCTACGAGCCTATCCGCCTGTGGGGCATCGGCGCCGGAATTGGAGCGCTGCTGTTTTACAACATCAGCGCATTTTCGCCCAGTTATGGAGGAGCGCTGGTAGTCGAAGCAAGTTTCTGACCGATTACTTCACGCTGGCGCGGTCGTCATCCGTTGCGGGAAGTGCGATCCTGAAAATGCCCGCAGGAATAGCGCGGCCAATAAGCCAGGGATTCAGCACTTTTACATCTTTATACAGGAATCCCTCCGTGAATGCCCAGTCCGCGATCGAGGCGATCGGGCCATGAACGGTAACATACTTCACTTCGGGAACCCGGTACGGCGTTAGCTTCGCAAAATCGAGGCCGTAGGTTTGACTGTGCGACATAAGTTCCTTAATCGCCGCGATCCGAAAGACGTACCGCATGGTTTGGTCGTTCACATAAAGATCCCAATAGCTTTGCGCGTGCTGCCATTGTAAGGCTTCGAGGACGTTATCCTCGCCCATGTTGTAGCCGGCGGCGACGAGCGTCCAGGTGGGAAGCATGGATTTCATATAGCGAAAATAGGCGATGGCCGCTTCGGTTGCTTTTGTGAAATCGAGGCGTTCGTCGATAAGATCATCGATCCGAAGCCCGAACCGCTTCGCTGTGCCTGGAATGAATTGCCAAAATCCGTTCGCATTCGCCGATGATTGGACGTTGGCAAGTCCACTTTCCGCGACGGCGAGGTATTTCAAATCATCCGGCAGTCCTGCCCGGTGCAGCATTTCCTCGATCGTGGGAAAATACTTCCCGGATCGCTGCCACCAGAGCAGCAACCCGCTGGCATTATTCCAATTATAATAAAATTCCCGCTCGAATTCCTCACGGATGTACCAATGATCCAGCGGGATGTTTTCACCAAAGAGCGTTACTGCTTGGGGAATCTGAAGGTCGGCAATACCTTTTGCGCCGGATGGTGGCGGGGCAGGGACGTGGATTTTCGAAACCGCCTCGGCGTATTCCGCTGCGTTCCAACGATCGATAATTACGAACGCGATGAGAGAACCAAGGCCGATGAGCGCCCCGATGGCGAGTGTGCCAAATTTATTTTTCACCATTGCTCGAATTATCGCACAATCCGCACGCCATCGGCCGCGTTTCGCTCTTCATTCTCTGTCCTGAAATCTTACAACTCCTTACCACCCTGCTGCCTTCAGCTCCGACCTTACACGTAGCGAATTCACAAGTTCGGAAACGTTCGAAAGCTTTTGCTTTTGCAAATATTCCACCAAGCCATTCGCTACGCGAACGCCGGCATCGGGATAGACAAAATTTGCGGTTCCAACTTGCACCATATCCGCACCGGCGATCAGGAATTCCGCGGCATCCTCAGCGGTAACGATTCCTCCGATTCCGATTATCGGAATCGAGCACGCCTTTCGCGCCTGATAGACCTGGGCGAGCGCGATTGGCTTTACCGCCGGACCCGAAAGGCCACCGGTTACCGTGTTCAAACGAGGCTCGCGCGTGTAAATATCGATGGACATTCCAACGAGCGTGTTGATAAGACTGATGGCATCGGCGCCGGCGCGCTCACACGCCTGCGCGAACGGCGCGACGCTCGTTACATTGGGCGTGAGCTTGATGATGAGCAACCGCTTCGTCGAAGCACGTAGCAGCGTAGTTAGCTCTTCCGTTCGCTCAATGTTCGTGCCAAAGGAGAGCCCTCCATCTTTTACATTCGGGCAGCTAATGTTGATCTCGTAGCCCGCGAGATTATCGACGGCATTGGCTTCGATGTGTTCGAGCACATCCCGATATTCTTCCGCCGAGGACGCGGCAATATTCGCAATGATTTTCGTATCGAACTGAGCCAGGTAGGGAAGTTTCTCCTTCACGAATGTATGCACGCCGACGTTCGCCAACCCAATCGAATTCAGCATTCCACTCGCGGTCTCAATGATCCGATGCGGGGGATTTCCCATTCGCGGCTTCCAGCTTACGGATTTCGTTACCACGCCGCCCAGCTCGGCGATGTCGCACCACTGTTTCGCCTCGGCGCCATACCCGAACGTGCCGCTTGCCACCAGGATGGGATTCTTGAATTCCACATTGCCCAAGCGGACGCGCATGTTGGGCGACGAGCGTCCGTTCATTTCCGGCCTCTTGTTGCCGCCCATCATAAGACGACTTCCTCCGCACGAAACGATGGCCCATCGGTACAAACGAGGCGATAGCGGCGGCCCGTTGCGCGAAAAATTGATTCCTCGTTCAGCACCGGGCAGCCTTGGCAGATGCCGATTCCGCAAGCCATTTCGGTTTCTAAGCTAATCTCGCAGGGAACCCCGAATTCTGCGGCAAGCGATTGAGCGGCGCGCATCATGCCCGTTGGGCCGCAGGCGAATAGCTTCGGTGCTTCCAGCCGGCCTTCCTCCAGCGCCGCGCGCACAAGCATGACATTTGAGCCGCGAAAACCTTCGGAACCATCGTCCGTCGCTATCAGAAGATTCACGAGCCGTTCCCGGGCAATGAGCGCGGATGTTCGCGCACCATAAAAAGTTTGGATGGGAACCTCCTTCCGTTCCAACGCGCGAGTGAGGAGCGGCATGGATGCCACGCCGACGCCGCCGATTAAAAGCACCGCAGTTTGGTAATCATTCGAGTCGATCATCCACGGCCTTCCAAGCGGGCCTAAAATATCCAGCGATTCACCTTCGCGAGCCTCAGCAAGGATGCCGGTGCCTCGGCCATGCGCCTGCACGATAATTTCAGCTTCCTCTCCCTCGGTCCAATAGAGAGAAAACGGGCGACGCAAAAGTGGATCGAGAAAGCCGGCCTTGGGAAGCACGTTCACGAATTGACCGGCTCTTGTATTCCGCGCCACATGCGAATTGTAAAACCGCAGGGTGACGAGCCCTGGAGCAAGTTCATGCCGGCGCGTGATGGGGGAGAGCGTGGAAGAAGGTTCCATCCGTTGAATTAATGATGCGACCCAGTGCTATCTTGCGGCGCGTAAAATCCCGGAGGCACTGGGGCGCCTGGTGGAAGATGCAAACCCGGCGGCAAAGGCCGCATCGGAACACCCGGCGGAAGCGGCGGCGGCTGCGGAGGTACCCCGTTCGACGGCGGCTGGAACCCGCTCGGCGGAGGCTGCAATCCGTTCGGCGGCAGTTGCGTCCCGTTGGGCGGCGGTTGCGTTCCGTTGGGCGGCTGTTGGCCAGCAGTGACTGGGGGCGTTCCGGGGTTTTGATGCACGCCAGGCGGTTCACGGTTGGGAACAGTTCGACCTCCCTGCTCGAGCAATGGGTTAACATGGCGCGGCAGTGCTTCCGGTAAGTCCGGTGTGTTCGCAAGTGCCAGCCTCGGGCGAAGCGCCACGGCATATTGCGAATAAGGGTACTTATCGATCACGATTCGGTAATAGGCGAGCGAGCTGTCGTATTTTTCCGCTTCTTCGTATTGCTCGCCGATGGCATAGAACGATCGCGGAGCCACATCTTCTTCTGGGAATGATTCCGCAACATGGAGCAGGGCCGGCTTGGCTGCTTCCAGCCCCTGAGATTCCATCGTATGATACGCGGCCAAATAAGCGAGTTCCCCCGGCGAATTTTTCACCGAATTATTATAGACCAACCGCGCCTCGCCCGCGTACATGGTTTGCCCATAATGGGTCAGCAATTCATGGAGGAGCGAATCGAAAACCTGCTGGTTTTTTTGCTGATGTTCGAGTTCCATCCATGCGTAGAGCGTTTGAGCGCGCAGGGCGGTCTTCGCGGTATCCGTGGCTCCCATGTCGGTTCCGGCGGCCAGCTCATATTCCGCGCGCGCTTTCGGGATTTCGTCAAAGGTCTGATAGGCATGGCCCAATTCAAAATGGGCATTCGCCTGCACCGCGTGCAAGCTGTCCACAAATTTCGCGGTGTCGGTGATAACGAGTTCGGGTGGCGCCTCGGCTTTCAGACGAGCCTCGACGGCGCGAAGTTCGATTGAATCACGGGCTGTAAGCGGCACGGGCCGTGCCGGGTTCCAGCGATTGCCGAGCACTTGCTGCATCGCTTTCAGATGAATGGCGTCCGCTTGATTCTGGCCGGAAACGGCACTGGACTTCCCGCGTTCGGCCGAGTGATTACTTAGCGTTTCAATCACCGTATCGACGTGAGCCAGCTCTTTCTGCCACCGATCGAAGCTTGCCAGCGAACTGGCAAAGCTCGAAACATATTCATTCATTGCAAGCGAAGAAAAATCATGCGTGCCGGTGAGCACAGCGGCCTCACGCGCGGCGGAATCGTACAGTCCCATCTGGCGGAACAGTTCCGCCTCGCGAAATCGCGAGCGAGCAAGAATAAGCGCGCTCGTATTACGATACAGGGTATCCAGCGAGAAATATTCGCGCACCAAATCGGGATGGTAGGTCTCGCGAAACTCGGGAGATCGGAGATCGTTGTGAACGGCCGCGCGATCGATCAGCTCGTCCGTATAAACGAGTTCGTAGCGTGCCGAAGGCTGAGACGAACTATACTCGGCTCGGTCGATGAGCGATGCGAGTTCCCGACGGGCGCCCGCAAAATCGCCGCTTTCGCGCAACGTGAGCGCATGAGCAATGTGCGCTTCCCCCTTGAGCCAATTATCCTTCGCATTTTTTATGGTGCGGTCGAAGGCCGTTTCGGCGTGGGGCCAGTCGCCATTTAAAAAATCGACGGCGCCTTCCTCATTCGCCAGCCGTGCCAAATCCTCGCCCGAAAGGGCATCTTCCGCCAGCCGTAGCTGATCCGCAATCGCACTAAGGGAATCCGGATTCACCGCGTAAATAAGCTCTGCAAATGCACGATGGACGCTTGCGGTTGCTGCTTTATCGCCCGAGGCTTCGCTCATTTTCAGTCCCTGTTGGAGGGCGAGCCGGGCCGTATCGCGGTCGTGATTGAGCAGCATCGATCGTGCAAGAAATACTTGCACCTGTGAGCCAAATTTGGTATTTGGAAAATGCGATAGCAGTTCGAGGAATTTTCGCTGGGCATCGGCGAAATTATTTTTATAAAATTCGGCCTTGCCGACGATGAAGAGTGCGTCTTCGAGATACTTCGTCCCTTTTTTATCGGCCAACACTTTCGATCCCAATATAATGGCGGAATCGAGATGTACGTTGTGGATTTCAGTGGTAGCGCTGAGCGATTGAGAGAACGATGGGGTGATGGGTGTCGGCGTTTCGTCCGAGTTCAGATCGCGCTGGCGAATAAAATATTCCTCATCGAGCCATCGATGCTGCTGAAGCGCGATCGCGCCATTCGGGCTCATGGTCTTCACGGCCTGTTGCTGGGCCTCGTAGGCCTCGATGTGCTGGTTGGCGAGATAGACCGTATTAAAATAGGTCGAGAAATTGTGCCACCACATGCAGCCCGGTGCCACAAGGGCGAGCCCAAGTCCGAGTAGGAATGTAAAAGCGAATGCGCGCGGAACGCGGCGAACGAGGTCCATACCGTCCAAATGAACGCCTCCAAAAATGACTTCGTTCGGAGGTTCGGTCCGTTTATTCAATTGATTTGGGTCGCAAAATGAACCCTAACCATAATTTCAAGCGGGCAAATTATCGATCGGGTACACAAACCTGTCACGCGGCGCCCCTTCCATGTGTCTATAGCTTCACAAAGATTACAAATGGAATCGCCTTAATATGAGCGAATTCCTCAGGGAGATCCTTTATGTATTATCATTACGCGAATTATTCCGAGGCCGTTAATCACGCGGCGAATCTCGTTCTAACCGACGAGACCTCCAAGCGTGCTCAGCGGGTCGATCGGCTTTTCGAATTGCTCTATAGCCTTGCGGATTCGATTCCGGAATCGTGGAAAACAGCGGCGCGCACGACGTTGGAACGACGGGAGTGCTCAATCGAGCGGATCGTGCGCGTACTCAGCCGGGATGTGGCGGAACATCCTGAATTTTCCGAATATTTTGTCTTAAGCAGCGTACTCCTGCTTGCCCTTACGATAAAACAGCTATCGGCGCAGGAACGATCGTAGGATTGACGGCGAAGGAACGTTAGCTTTCCTCTCCTAAATCGGCTCGCGCTGGCAAGTCGATAAAAAATGTGGTTCCGTGGCCGGGGGTGCTTTCCACGCGAATCGTCCCGGCCATATCGGTAACGGTTTTCTTTACAATCGCGAGGCCGAGGCCCATGCCGCTGGTTTTGGTGGAAAAGTTGGGATCGAAAACGCGCTTCAAGGTTTCCTCCGGCATCCCAAAGCCGGTGTCGCGGAGTCGGATGTTGATCATGCCCTGCGCGCTTCGAGCGCGCACGACGATAACGCCCCATCCTTCGATGGCCTGCACCGAATTTCGAAGAAGGTTCACAAAGGCGCGTCGAAGCTCTTCTTCATCGGAGTGCACGCGCGGCAAATCCTTCGGAACATCGACAATAAACCGAATGCGGCTGCGCTCCGCATCGAAGAGCGCGACGGCGCTGTCTGCAACTTTGCGAATATCCACCGCCCCCCACCGCCGGCGCGGCATCGCGCCGAAATGCGCAAATTCCGTGGCGATACGTGTCAGGACGTTCGATCTGCTCGCGCATGGTACGGATGACGCGGCGGAAGATGGTATTGAAGTTTGGGTCTTTCGCTTCGTGCGCGTGTTCCAGGTGCTGCACGGAGAGCTTCATCGGCGTAAGCGGATTCTTGATTTCATGGGCCACTTGCCGCGCCATTTCCTTCCACGCAAGTTCCCGCTCGGTTTGCGCGACGATCTCCCGGCTCCGCTCGAGCTCTCGTGTCATCGTGTTGAAAGCCCGCATGAGGTCACCGATTTCATCTTCGCGTTTTACAGGAATTGAGGTTTCCAGCTTGCCTTGTGCAACCTTCTCGGTGGCGCGAATAAGTTCCAGGATGGGCGAGGCGACACGGGCGGCGAATAACGCGCCAATTCCAAGCAGCACCAAGCCTAAAGCGGCGAACGTGCCATAAATAAAGCTCGTCGTCCGCGCGATCTCCGCTTCGATGCGCGGCTGCTCGTCCATCGTCGCCAGCGCGAGCACGGCAAGCAAGCGCGAGCCATCCGCACTCGTTACCGGCTGATAGCCGACATCGTAGGAGCTGGAACCGATTTGTACGGGTTCCGTAAAGAAGGAACGATTCCCGAAAATGATTTCGCGGACGGCCGTCGAATTCAACGTCGAGGCCAGGAGCGAGGATTCATAAAGTTCGGGACGGCTACTCGCTTTCAGGCGGCCGTGGGCATCATAGACACTGAAATCCCGGCCTATAATTTGCGAAAGGTAATCGACCTGCGCTTCCAGGCCGCCATTGGTCGGTGCAGGGGAAGTCTGTTCGATGGTACGCGCCATCCGGTCCTTGATGACGACCGCATCGCGCGAAAGTCGATCTTGCTCTTCGACCTGTGCGCGCTCGGCAAGAAGATTGCGGGTCACATTCGTTACCACGACGAGCGGGACAAGCGCGATGACAAGCACAATCAGAAAAATGCGGTCGCGAAAATGCAGCGTAAAGCGGATACGCCGCGTGGAAAACTGTCGCGCGACGAGCAGGAGGATCACGATGAGCGCGCCATAGAGCAGGCCGATGGCATTCAGGCGCAACGCGAATTCCAGCGTGCGTTGGTAGGATGGTTCCGGAACACTCACCGAAACAACAGTCGGTGTCCCGCCAGCTCCAGTGCCCCTCGCGCGATAGTAAAGTGTTTGATACTCGTTATCGCCGATGCGCATTTTCATCCAAATACTACGGTTGTATCGTAGGACGCTTTGCGCCGGGGCGGGAACTGTAGTCGGAACATCGAGGGCGGGACTATTGGTGAGGCGCCGCATATTCGGGCGGTATTGGGCGACGATAAATCCGCGCTCGGACTCGGCGTGTGATGCTGCGTTTGTCCATCCGGGCAGCAGCGAAATATTTTCGCGCGTAACGGCCAATGCCGGAAGTTCACTCCAGAGTGAAACAACAACGATGAGCGGTTTTCGAGCCGGATGAGCGCCCTCTGCCATTGCTGGTTGCTTTGCAGAAGATTTTGCGGCGGTGGCGGCGCCAAAGGTATCCGGAATTTGAAGGCCGCCGATGATCGCCGGAGCACCGGAACTCGTAAACGATTCGATGAGATGAAGTGCTGATGCGCTCGAATCCGATCGGAGCATTATCGTCAGCTCGGAATCGATTCGAGGATGGAGGCGGTCCAGTTCGCCGGAGGCTCCTAATGTGGCAAATTGGGACTCGCGCGTGCCGGATGCGTTAAAGACATCGACAATTGCATTCCACAGCGGATGTCCCTTCATGCCATCCATCCAAATGAGGAACCCTTCGTCCCGCAAGGTCGAAGTGTCGGCGCCGCTCGCGCGCCAATTTTCCAGGTGGGACGCGGCGATCGCCAGCAACTGAAGAGCGGTTCTCTGCAGTGCCGGCGTATCGATTTCCGCGTTTTCCACGACCAATCGCTCGGCGGCGTTCTCATCCCCTATCAATTGTTTCGTTGCAATGAGCGGACTCATTACGATGGCGCTCACGCCAAGAATAAAAAGAATCGAACGGCTCGAACGCGGCAGGCGATAGAGGAACGATTGTCCCTGCCCCATCGGATCGGGAACCCATGCGTCGATAATGAGAATAGGCAGACTTACTAAAAAGGTCAGCGCCGATAGTGCGGCTCTATAGTAGAGGCTCGTATCGGCGAATCCCCATTGATCGAACAGCCAAACGGACGGCACAAGAAGAAGAACCATGAGCAGCGCACCAATCGTCAGGCGCTGCCAGACGCCCAGATATCGGGAGGAAAGCCGCGTGCTAGCGCGCAACCCAAAGGTGATAAACAGCGCGGCAAGGAAGAGATACGTTACGCCGATTCCAAGAAAAGCCAGCAGCATGAGCAATGTGCCCGGCGCCGGCAGAACGCGATCAATTGTCAGGTATCGGATCGAGCTGTTGCGAATAATATTTTCCGTGACCGTGCCTAATCCGCCGATCAGCAACTGAACGACAATCACCGAAAGGGCGGCGATGCCGAATAATGCGAACGAATTTGTGGATCGAGCGCTGGTCACGCGGGCCACAGGTTGGTCGCGCGCTTCTCGCTCATCGCGGATCAGGCGTTCCTGCGGTATCCAAATAATCCAGATCATCACCGCCGCCGCAGTGGCAAAAAGAGACGTAATGAATAGTTCGACCGGGTTCTGGACGATCCCAAATCCCCATGCGGACGCGAACGCCTGCGAATTATGGGAACTCATTATGAACAATTTTGCGTCGATTCCCAGAAACGTGAGGGCGAGCCTCACCACAACGAGCGCAGAAAGTGCAAGCACTGAAAAGGCGATACGAGCACTGCCGGAGTGTGACACCGAGAGCACATCCGCCAGCGTGGTTATCAGCCAGACCAAGAACGTAAACAGAGCCAACGCCAGCGCGAGCGTCCAAACGCTGTGCAGAATTTGGTAGCTAAGAGAAGGGACTCGCTCCGGGAACTGGCCAATGGAGAGCGTGCCGACAAAGCTGGCCGGATCGCCAGGCGAGGCGAAAAGGTCTTCGCGAACCCATTGCTTATCAGTTCGAATCGTGCGGGACCGTCCGCCAAACGTGATAGTAATGGGCCGCTCGGCTTCGACCTTCAGGTCATCGATGAAGGAGGTTGACGGGCTTACCGCGAGCGGTTGTTTCGTCGCTAATTGCTGCTTAATCGCGATGAACGCTTCCGGTTGCCCATCTTTTGAAACGAGCTTTCGTATCGAGATGAGGTTGGCATAAATCGCACCATTTTCGAGAATTACCCCGCGGTCGTGGCTGGGCAAGCGCATCGCTTCGGTAAGGACGGTATCGAAACCGAAGGTGGCGGCGAGCGGGGTATTCCAGGCGAGCAGGGTTCCGTTGGCAGAATAGACGGCGTAGCCGCGATTTGCCTCGACGGGACCCGATGGCAAATCGAAGAAGAGCGTGCTATCCGGCAGGCGCAGCGCGAAATCATGCATGCGCTGGTTGAGTAACGCAAATAGTTCCGCATTACTCTGGCCGGCGAGCGCAGCGACAACGTCAGGATCATCCGAAAGCCACTCCCGCGCGGAATCGAGGGATCTGGCGATCGAGGTAAGTCGGGTCTGGATGCGAAGGTCGGTCGCAGGAACGCTCCAGGCATCCGTGCTTGCATCGCCGCCGGTCAGGCGCATCAGGCCGGTGCACAGCGAGGAGACGCCGGCAATGACGAACAGCGAAATCAGGAAGCGACGGAACTTTACCGATGGCGGCGGAATTCGCCTCAAGCTCTCCGGCCACAATAGTTTCCATGTGCCCCGAACGGTGCGCGAAAACATCCTCCGCAGCTTGCCAAAACGCTTCCCGATCGTGTGGGCGAGATTCACCACTTATAATGAAGAGAAGCCGGCGCTACTCCGTTCCAATGTTTGGCCGTGCAATCAGAATGATATTGACCGCGAAGAGGCGCGGGAACATGTCGATCAGCCAACGCGGCAGCGAATAGCCGGAGTAGGCCTCGCGTTCGATTTTGTAGCCGGCCTTTTGTACAAGCCGGCGCGCGGTGCGAAGCGTAAAAAACCGGAGATGGGATTTATCTAAAATTCCCGAATCCGAATAATCGAATTTTCCGAAGAGAAGCCTCATCCGAATACGGAGATTCGCGATATTCGGCAGGCTGACGATAATCCTTCCGTTCCTCGAAAGCAACGTGCGTGCGGCTTCGAGAATTGCGCGTGGTTCCCGAGTGTGCTCGATGACATCGCCAAACACGATGGTGTCAAAATTGTCAATACCCTGATTGAGGAGACGTGCAACCCAATCGGGGTCATCCAAGTCTGCTTCCACCGTTCTATCCAGCCGCGTCGCGGCGGCGGCAAGTGCTTGCGCATCAGAATCGAGGCCCGTAACATCACAATGCTTTTGCTCGCGGAGTGCGCTGCCCAATATTCCCGTGTGGCAGCCTACATCGAGCACGCGCGCGCCCCAGGGAACCATCCGAAACTGCACGGCGTGCGTGCTCACCGGATCCTCCAGCCGCAAATTGAAATCATACGCGTGTTTTTCCATCACAAATATGGGGGAGGGATTCAGCACGTCCCTATAATTGTAACAACCAATTATTCACGAAGGCGATAGATTCCAGCGTCATCTTATGCCGTCCCTTGTACTCATAATAGTCCGTGGGAACCCCGATAGATTGCAAAAACGTCTGCGCACTTTTGGATGATCCGGTGGCGAGCACCTCATCTTGCGAGCCATGCGCAAGCAGGACGCGAACGTGTGTGTTCCATTTTCCCCATTGCTTGATCGGCCTCGGAAGAAACCCGGACATAGGTACGATGCCGGTGGGCTTCACCACGCCGCGTAATCCCAGAATGAGCGACATTGCCGCACCTTGGCTGAACCCCCAGAGAAACAGCGGGGCGGACTCCAAATGCGTTCGTTGAATGTGGCATGAAAGGTCATCCGTGAGCATTCCTTCCACTTCCTCGAAGCGCTCGGCGTCCTCGATCTCATTCAAACCCGCTTCCGGCATTGGGTGGAACCATTCGAAACCGCCGATGGCCGACGAGTACGGTGCCTGAATCGCAAGGATATGAAAGCGCGGGTCGAGCAGGCCCTCGATCGAAAAAATCGTTTTCGCATACGCGCCGCGGCCATGCAAGAGAATAAGCAGTGGTGAGGTGTCGCTCGCCGTCTTCGGAGCGCGTTCGAGAAATTCGAGTGAAGGATGTGTCATTCAGCCGTTTTCGGATGATCGGTCATATGGAACTACGTTGGTTTGGAATTACGTTCAGCCGCTCCAACATTCCGAAAGAATGTCGGGTTTAGTTCGGCGAGGTAGCTCAGTCGGTTAGAGCGTCGGAATCATAATCCGCAGGTCGTGGGTTCGAATCCCTCCCTCGCTACAATAGGGTTGATTTATTCAAGGCTCACTTCGCCGCCAAGTTCCTGCGAGAGCGCGCCAGAGAGGAAGGAACCCAGCGCGGTGCCGCTTTTCTCATCCAACCAGAACGCCGCGATCCTCCAACCAGTTGAAGCGGTGTCCCGCATAATTGGCGGAAATCCAAAGCTGCTCCATCGGCGATTGCGGCGTGATGACGATCTTTTCGCCATTCTCGAACTCGATAGTGAGCACATCACCTGAGCGGGTGAAATCGAATTCCTGGCCGGCATCGATCAATGCCGCGAGGGTTTGTTCCAGGTTGCGAATCGTCGCGTCGTACCGTTGTGAGAAGGTGGTCATTGTTAAATTCGGTCGTCTAATTGGCGGATGCGGGCGCGAAAGTGTTCATAGCGATCCGGGTTCAGCCGCGAAAGCTGGATATACACTTTTCGCGCCTCATCGAATTTCCCTTGCTCGATCATCACATCGGCTAAGGTTTCGCTTACCAAGCCGATTTCATCCAACGTCGTGGGAACATCCAACGATTCCATGGCGCTATCCCGGGGCAGAGAAATCTTCGGAAGTGGAGGGACAACTTCGGATTCATTCGGCACTCCGAGCAATTGTTCGATAGACGCGGCAGGCCGAATCGTTTTTTCGAGTTCCATCATCTCCACCGAAAGTTCGAGCAGGATTGCTGGGCGTGGTGAATTTGGCGAAAGGCGTAACGCTTCTTCGAATTCGTGGATTGCGGCGCTCCACTCGCCGAGCACGTAATAGCATTCGCCACGCACGATGGAGAGCGAAGCGAAGGGCGTGTCAAACCCAGAGATGGCATCTAATGCCTGGCGTGCTTTGCCCTCGAGCATTTGGCGGCGCGCGGCGTGGAGTTCGGAAATTATGGATGGCATGGGTGCAAAATTACGAATGTTTTTCTTGTCTGAACCCTGATTTTAAGAGATTAAAGAGATTTTTGAGATCGGATTATAGTTATTACGTGATTAATCATTTTAATCTCTTAAAATCAAGGTTCAGAACGAATGCCAGAACCATTACCAAAAGCCTACTCACCGCAAGCCGTTGAAAAACGGTGGTACGAAACGTGGGAGCGAAACCATCTCTTCGACGCGAACCGTCCGGAACTGAATCCGCAGGACGAAACGGGCCGCCGCGCCCTCGATAAGCCACCGTTCACGGTCGTTATTCCGCCACCGAACGTCACCGGCATATTGCACATGGGCCACGCGCTGAATAATACGATTCAGGATGTGTATGTGCGTCTGCATCGGATGCTCGGCCACGAGGCGCTCTGGATGCCGGGAACCGATCATGCCGGAATTGCCACGCAAACTAAAATCGAGCGCGAAATGCGCGCGGAAGGTATAACGCGCCACGATCTTGGCCGCGAAAAATTCCTGGAGCGCGTCTGGCAGTGGCGTGAGAAATACGGTGATCTCATCCTTCAGCAGCTCCGCGCCCTGGGCTGTTCCTGCGATTGGCGCCGCACGCGCTTTACGATGGACGAGAACTATTATGCTTCCGTGATCGAAGCGTTCGTGCGGCTCTACGAGAAAGGACTGATTTATCGCGGCAAACGGATCATCAATTGGTCGCCGCTCGCGCAGTCAGCGCTTTCCGATGAGGAGGTAATTCACAAAGAGACCGAAGGGAAGCTTTATTATTTCAAATATCCGATAGTCGGTTCCCGCGACGATCAGCCCGAATATGTTACGATTGCCACCACTCGCCCGGAGACGATGCTCGGCGATGTTGCGGTGGCCGTCAATCCCGAAGACGATCGCTATAAGCGCCTTGTTGGTCGCACGCTGATACTGCCGCTGATGAACCGGGAAATTCCGATCATCATGGATGGCTATGTCGAAAAAGAATTTGGAACCGGTTGTGTGAAGATCACCCCGGCGCACGATCCGAACGATTTCGAAATCGGCCTGCGCCACGATTTACCCCAAATCAATGTGATGGATACGCACGGCGTCATCAATGAAAACGGCGGGCGTTTTGCGGGGCTGGATCGCTTCGATGCGCGGAAGCAAGTAGTCGAGGAGATGCAGCTTTTGGGCTTGGTTGACAAGATCGAAAATTATACGCACTCCGTTGGCTATTCCGAGCGCGGCGGCGAGATGGTCGAGCCATATCTTTCCGATCAATGGTTTGTGCGGATGAAGCCGCTCGCAGAACCAGCCTTAAAGGTGGTTGAGGATGGCCTTATTAAGTTCCATCCGGAACGATGGGTGAATACCTATCGCCATTGGATGTTGAATATCCGCGATTGGTGCATCTCCCGCCAGCTTTGGTGGGGACACCGCATTCCAGCGTGGTATTCGGAGACGGGCGAGATTTTCGTTGGCCGGAACGAAACGGAAGCTCAAGAAAAAGCAAAAGCCGCAGGGTACGATGGCCCGCTCCTGCAAGACCCCGACGTGCTCGATACATGGTTCTCATCATGGCTTTGGCCGTTTGCGACATTCGGCTGGCCAGAGGCGAATCCCGATCTCATCGCATTTTATCCAACTTCGCTGCTTTCCACCGGCGCGGATATTATTTTCTTCTGGGTAGCGAGGATGATTATGGCGGGAATCGAATTCATGCCCTCGATTCCGCTTGCGGATGGTTCCCAGCGCACCGAGCTTCGCGATCTCATCCCATTCCGCGATGTGTATTTCCACAATATCATTCGCGACCAGCAGGGACGCAAGCTTTCGAAGTCGCTTGGGAACTCGCCGGACCCGCTCGATCTCATCGCGAAATACGGCACGGATGCGGTCCGATTTTCGCTGCTCTATCTCGCGCCGATGGGCCAGGATGTTCGCTTCGCCGAAGAATCCTGCGAATTCGGCCGGAACTTTGCGAATAAGCTCTGGAACGCGACGCGCTTCGTGCTGATGAAGCGGGAGGAATATCAAGCCGCGCATCCTAACACCGAATTTGAATCCGAGGATACGGAACTTCTTTCTAGCCGCGAAAAGCCGGCATCGGGTATCGGGCATCGGATCTTGGAGAAGTCCACGGATCCCCTTTCAAACCTGGCTGATCAGTGGATTCTTTCGCGTGCCAATCGGGCGGCGCGCGATGTCCGAGCTGCGTTCGACAAATTCGAAATCAACGAAGTAACAAAAGTTCTCTACGATTTCATCTGGGGCGATTACTGCGATTGGTATCTCGAAATCGTAAAAATCCAGCCGGATTCGATTCCACTTGCGGTGGAAATTCTGGAAGGCATTTTGCGGATGCTGCACCCCATCATGCCATTCGTGACCGAGGAACTTTGGCACGCGCTCACCGGCGAGCCGGAGAACGTGCTGTTGGGGCGCGATGATTATATTACGCCGGATGAAGGGAAGATTGATGATGCAGCCGAAGAGGAATTTATTCTTCTACAACGAGTTATCGAAACGGTGCGGAATCTTAGAACCGAAGAAGGTTATACTCCATCTTCGGGAATTCAATTAATCCTTCAAACAAAGACCGAAAGCATAGCAGCTTCACTTGAATCGGCCCGTCCGATTATTGAAAGACTTTGTCGAGCGGAAGCTCTGGAGATAATTGAACTTTCAATGAGGCCGACCGTCCTTCCTGAAGATTATGCCGGCCGCGTTTTAGAGGATAATGTATTTATAGATATCAAAAGAGCTCGAAAGGAACCTCACGAGATTTTTAGTGAGATAAGCTCTCTCGAAATTGAACTTGAACGATTGCGTGAGCTTCGGACTGCCAGTTCGAATAAACTGAGAGATGAGAAGTTTCTCGACAAGGCACCTAACGCAATAATCGAGAAAGAGCGGACAAAAATAGAAAGCTTGGAAGTTCAAATAGCTTATATGGAACAAAAAAGGGCGAAACTGTTTGAAATGCTTCCTCCGGGAACACTCATTTGAAACCACTTCCCGGCGCATACGCACCGGGCTACGAATATTGTGCACCTACCGGAGCCATAACTATCGAGGAATTGGTATGAAGTCGATTCTAGCGGTCTGTTTTAGTATTATACCTCTTGCTGCCGGCAACGCCCAGGTTGCCTTCACCTCGCCGCTCCCTTTGGGCATTCTGCAGGTGCGTGGCGATCATGCCGATTTGCGACTTCACATAACGATTTCGGGATATTCGAGTTTTAGCGTGAAATTAGGTTCCGATATCGATACCACCAGCCCGGAGGAAGGCTGGTTCCCAATTAGCGTGCGTAACGGGATCGTCGATACGATCCTGACCGTTCCCAAATCGCATCGGGATTATTCGATCTATTGGCGAACGGGGATAACGGCTTCGGATACGCAGGGTATTATTCCTGGGCTTACGCCGGGTCACATTATCGGCGTTGCCGGGCAATCGAACGCGGTCGGATGGGTATGGCCGCCTCCCGGGGAATTTGTCGCCGTTGCGAAGGGCGACATTCGAATGCTGACGAATGATTCTGCCTGGCAGCCTGCCACGGAACCAACGGGCGGAATCGCGCAGGGTCCCTGGATTGAAATGGCAAATATTCTCTATGCCTCGATTGGAGATACGCTACCGATTGGAATCGTGAATACCGCGGTTGGGGGCACCGGGCTCACGGCTACCGTTGGTTCCGGGCGATGGCTAAAAAACTCGCCGGATCCGGGCGACACGATGTATCCGGATGCGATCGACCGATTTCGTCACGCTGGCTCCGAACTCGAAGAACTCACTTGGATTCAAGGCGAGGCGGATGGCCAAAGCCACGCACTCATCGATCCCAATGTGTATCGCGTTCAATTTGCCTCGCTCATGCAGGATTTCATGGCCGATCTTGCGGATACGTTTGCCGTATTTCATTTGCAAATTTCCGGATTTTCTGGACACTCTACGAACGCCGGCTCGTATCCAGAGGTCCGCGAGGCGCAAAGACTGCTCCCGCCTTCGACACTGGTGGGAACTGCAATTGGCCGGCCGTTGTGGGATAGCGCCTTTCACTATACCGTTGCTACGTATCAGGCGGTCGGGCGCATGTTCGCCGCGGCGGTCTTGAAAGAGTTGTATGGAATTGATACGGCGATGTATCCACCGCTCATGCCCGATACGATAGCGCAATTGGATTCCATTACCGATGGAAGCATTCGTGGCCGCTACTGTTTCTCGCTCGGCTGGACACGCAACGGCAAACCTGCCGATCTTGTAACGGTGCGCCCCGATCAATACTTCGGAATCCAGGAGGATGGCATTCCTCTCGATACCTCGCTTGTCTGGTTCCGAATCTCGCCGAGCGAGGCAAGCCGTCTCCAAATCGGCTTACGGAATGATTCCATCACTTTGAATCATGACTGGCGGATCACCTACGATGCCGCGGCCGGAGGCGAGCGCGCACCGCTTGCCACGATGGATCCCAGCAGCGGCGACACCATTTTTGCCACAGGATTTTACGAATTGCCAGTGGACATTCCTTCGCTGACTGCGGGTGTAAAAGAATTTAGTGTGCAGTATATGGTTCCGAATCCGACGGCGAATGCGATGAATTGCGAGGTCCTCGCATTTAAGCATGAAACCATGTCGATCGAACTGCTGGATAATCTCGGCTCGATCCTTCGTAGCCAAAACGTCGTGTTAGAAGAAGGACTTCATGAGATTCCTGTTTCGACCGAGGGCCTTGCATCCGGTAACTACTGGGTCGTACTTCGCGACGAGAAGGGCAATGAAACGCTCGAAAAGGCGGTTATTGTGCATTAGAATCAAGGGAGCCACCTGCCAGAAATTTCTGTTTGGTCATCATGCCAATATTTTCCGATACCGAACTTCAGGAGATCGCCGCGCTTCAGAAGCGCTATCCTCAGCCGGCGGCCACGCTCTTGCCGGTGCTCTGGCGCATTCAGGAAAAGCGAGGCTGGATCGATAGCGATGCGATGGAAGAAGCCGCTGCGATCTGCCAGGTTGCCAAAAGCCACGTACAGGGGGTCGTCAGCTTTTATACGATGTTCTTCGATCGGCCGATGGGAAAATTCCACGTTCAGGTCTGTACGAACGTTAGCTGTATGTTGCGCGGCGGTGAAACACTGCTCGCGGAAATGAAAGCGAAGCTTGGGATCGAAAATCTGACGAGCACGCCCGACGGTATGTTCTCGATCGAAGAAGTCGAGTGTATGGGCGCCTGCGGCGGCGCGCCGATGATGGCCGTGAATGAGACATTCTTCGAAAAGGTCACGAAAGAGGAAGCCGATGGCGTTATCGATCACATTCGCGCCAAGACGGAGATACCGAAGCCGAAATTCGTCGCGCAGTTGCCGGAATTGAGCGAGGCGGCGAACCGATAAGCACCGTGCAAAACGGAGAGCCTCCGTCGAAAGCGGCCGGGTTGGTGCCGAGATTTATTTTGGCGCGTACGCGATGATCCATACCGAGATGCCGTCCTGGTCGCTTGAGGCGCTGGGCTGTTCAACCATCCGGCTTACGATGCCAAGAGACGGAATGTAGGTATAATGGAACTGAGTCGTGTTGGAAGCAATGATTTGGAGAACGGTCGCGCTATCGGTGGAATAGGATGCGCCATTGAGAGGATACAAACTGCCTGCGCCGTTATTCATCGCATAGAGATCTACCTCGCCCGCAGCGCCAACGTAAGAAGTGTGGATTGTCGAGGCCGTTGCGAACGGAATAACGGAGAAGGTTCCATCTGGCCGCCAAACCTGCCCACTCAATGCAATATCTCCATCGGGCTCGAAGGATTGGTAGGTCGAATCCTCCTGACCAATGGTGCTTTCGACGAGCGTTATTACTTTGGCGCCGCTGCTGTTTGGATCGGTAATCGTCGCTGAATCGACCGTTAGGACCGTCGCCTCAGAATCGCCGGGGGTGAAGTAAACCTGCGTGAGTGTGCTGCCCACGGTCGGAACCGAAGGCAACGGCTTGGGTGGGGAAGTTAAATTACTGGAGCAGCCCCAAACGGTAAGGCTCATAATGGCAATAGCAAAAACTATCGAAACAAGGGGTTGAAGGTTAGTCATTAGAATCCATGAAAAATAACGAAGGTATAAATGAGAAATAATTCGGGAGGGTTCCCCAACCGAGAATTGAGTTTTGGAAACCACCTGCGGGCTTTGCCGTTAACATAGCCGTGGAAGCCGAAACGTCAACGAAGCGCGAGCAGCTTTACCATTGGGGGAAGCGGTCGATTCTCGTATGGGATTACATCGTCCGCGAGGCGGTGGGGCCATTTATTATGGCGCTTTCGGTGATAATGTTCGTCTTCCTGCTGCAGTTCCTGATGCGCTTTATCGACCGGATCGTCGGGCGCGGGCTTAGCTTCTGGACGATCGTGGAACTCATCGTCTTCAACTTGGCATGGATGGTCGTGCTCGCGGTGCCGATGGCGGTATTGGTCGCCGGAGTAATGGCGTTCGGCTCGATGGCCTCGGCGAATGAACTGACTGCGATGAAAGCCGCCGGAGTTAGTTTGGGCCGGATGATTTTTCCAATGCTCGTGCTCAGCGCGCTGGTGGCCGTATTCGATCTCCAGTTCAATAATATCATTCTGCCGGACGCGAACCACAAGGCAAAAGATCTGATGATGGATATCAATCAAAAAAAGCCATCGCTGATTATCGATCCCGGCACATTCACGACCGATGAAGAAATTCCCGGATATTCTATCCTCGCACGAACCGCGAATGCGAAGACCAATGATTTGGGGGAGATTACAATTTACGATCACTCCACACCGAGCATGTCGCGAGTGATCACGGCAAAGAGCGGGCACGTGGCCTTCACGCCGGATTTTCGCAATATTGTGCTGACGCTCTATGACGGCGAATTGCACGAGGTCACCGCGCAGCAGCCAATGGATTACCGGCGCGGACATTTCGGTGAATATATTGTGAAAGTTCCTGCCAGCGGCTATGATTTCATGCACGAGGGCGAATCCGAGCGGAGCGGCCGCGAGCTTTCGGCGCACGATCTGCTCATTCGCGTTCATGCGGATGAAGGAGCGAAAGCGAAGGAAACCAGTTCGCTGAGAGGGCATCTCGCCGCATTTGCCAAGGAACTAACTTCGGAGGCTTCTCCAGCACACAATGCTGCGCCGCCGCCAAAAGGACTTCACATCATGACGACGGGCGAACAAATGCGCAACGCCTTCGCACCGTGGCACATGAATATCCAAAATGACGAGGCGAGCATTTCCGAAACGCAGGACGATTTGAATAATTATTTGGTCGAGACGCACAAAAAATATGCGATCCCGGCATCCTGCATCATCTTCGCGCTTATTGGCGTGCCGCTGGGCGCATTGGCCAAACGGAGCGGCGTCGGCGCGGGGACCGGGCTTTCGATCGGGTTCTTCGTGCTCTATTGGGTCTTTCTCATCGGCGGCGAGAAACTCGCCGATCGGGGAGTCATCACACCATTCTGGGGCATGTGGGGCGGCGATTTGATTCTGCTGGCGATCGGCATCGGACTCACCTGGCGCGCTGCCGTCGAGCGGCCGACGCATTTTGCAAAGTGGATGAAAAGATTTTGGGTATCGAAGATCGTTCGAAAACGCGGAGCAGTTCCGGTCTGAGAACAGGCTTGTGAACCCGAGGGGACTCGAACCCCTTACCTGTAGAATGCAAATCTACCGCTCTACCAGATGAGCTACGGGCCCGGACTTTGGAAAACTGTGGGCCTAAGTGGAGTTGAACCACTGACCTCCCGCTTATCAGGCGGACGCTCTAACCAACTGAGCTATAGGCCCGGATTATATTAGCGCGGAGTTAACGGCTCTATTACTTTTCGCGTTCCCTTACTACATTTTTATCCAACCAAGAAAACTCTTATCGCACCACTGCTGTTAACCAACCCGGCGCGAAACTAACGAACGTTAGTATTGCCGCTCGCTCGCCATCGCCGGCGAATTTCTTGTCATTATTAGAAGGAACTGCGATTTTATGGCCATCATGATCACGACTGAATGCATCAATTGTGGTGCATGCGAACCGGAGTGCCCAAACAATGCAATCTACGAAGGCGCCGCGAACTGGACGCTGGGCGGCCAGAATTTCGGCCCCACCGATCCGGCGCCAAGTGGGGCCGTGGGATTCTATTCCTCCGATTATTTTTATATCGTGCCGGATAAATGCACCGAGTGTGAAACCTTCCACGATGAACCGCAGTGCGCCGCTGTGTGCCCTGTCGATTGCTGCATTCCGGATCCGAACTGGGTCGAGTCGAAAGAAACGCTTCGCGAGAAGGTGAAGTGGCTGGATGAAGTCGATCCGGCGCGGAAGAGATAGCCCCGATGCAGATAGGCCCATACAAATTAATTCCGCTCGAAACCGGACGCTTCGCGTTGGATGGCGGCGCGATGTTTGGCGTAGTTCCCAAGAATCTGTGGAATCGAACGAATCCCGCGGACGACCAGAATCGGATTGATATGGCTCTGCGCTGCCTGCTCATTCAGGGCGACGGCAAGAATATTCTTGTCGATACCGGAATGGGCGACAAGTACGATGAGAAGACGTGCGCCATTTATAAGCTCGATCATTCGAAATGGACGCTCTTGAATTCGCTCGCCGAGCAGGGCATAAAACCCGAAGCGATCACGCACGTTATTCAGACCCATCTGCATTTCGATCATTGCGGTGGCATGGTAACCAAAACCGAGTCCGGGGAACTTGTCCCGACGTTTCCGAATGCGAAAATCTTCGTGCAAAAGGAAAATTTGAACTGGGCGCGGAATCCGACTGAGAAAGACCGCGCCAGCTACCTAAAGCAAGATTGGGATGCCATCCTGGCGAACGGAATGATGGAGGAGCTGGATGGCCCCGGCGAAATTTTTCCCGGGATCGAGCTTCGCATTTTCAACGGCCACACACGCGCACAGCAACTACCCCTTATTTCAGATGGCGATGCGAACCATCTCTTTTTCTGCGCCGATCTTTTCCCGACCAAAGCACACATCAATCTTCCCTGGATTATGGGCTACGATAACTTCCCGCTCACCACACTCGAAGAGAAGCGCACACTCTTGCCCGAAGCATTTGAAGACGGATGGAAGTTTTTTTTGGAGCACGATCCGACGGAAGGTGTAATTGCGCTCGAGAACACGCCAAAAGGATTCAAGGCCGCCTGAATCCCGGTCTCTCGAAGCCTTGGCAAGTTGTATCGTGGGGAACTTCTGCGTGGAGCATTTCGCGCGGTGCATCGTGAGCCGGGCGATTACGGCTGGTTACTGAGTTCGGAGATGAAGTTATTAACAATTTCATAATATTTCTTGACATGTTCCTCCGAATTTCCTATTTTTGTGTCTGAGGTATGTAAGGAAATGCATTGCCTCCGGCCAAGTGGTTCGCACTGAATCGCGACGCTGAGTTTTTTAACCATCATCAATCGGAGGTAACATTATGGGTCGCTCTTTTTTCGAAGCTCGCTGCTTTAGCATTCGTACTTGTCTTTACCTGTGGTCTTTCGCGGAGTTTGTTCGCGCAAGACAATACGGACAATAACATCATAAAGCCATTAACCGCACAAGGCAGCGCCGCTATGATCTTTCAGCTGGGCGGTCTTGGGAATTTTGGTTTCGCGGGGCCGGGTATTGCCGGTTTCTCAACGGGTGGCGTTGGAATGAAGTATTTCATTTCTGATGACATGGCACTATTCATTCTTGCCGGCCTAAATACTGCAAGTGGCAGCGATAGTACGCCGAGCACGGTGAGCGCAAAGCCGAGTACAACCAATTTTGGGATCGCTGCGGGAATTCAGAAGCATTTTCGGCCGCTTTATTCTACCTCGCCCTATGTCGGCGGGATCGTGAGCTTTGGCAGCAGTTCGTTCGATAATGGCGGGAGCGGGAATGCGGAGATGAAGACTTCGGCCTCGACGTTTGGTGTTGCCGCCTTGGCCGGATTTGACTGGTTCTTCACGCGGGGGCTGTGCGTGGGTGGCGAAATGTCGCTTGGCTTCCATTCAACCAGTTCCTCGATAACTTCCGATGGCTCGACGTTCCGACGCCCAAGGTTCCTCCTTCATATCGCTCGCGACCGGAGGAAGTGTACATCTCGATGTATATTTTTGATTTCGCAGGTGGAGACCTTTTCACGAAGCCCTTCCGATTATGGAAGGGCTTTTTGGTTTTCGAGTGTTGTTCCCGCTTCGGATGATGGAAACGGACGTTCTTGTGCTTGGCTCCGGCTCGGCCGGTCTTTTTTTCGCGCTCTCGGTTGCGGAGAAGAGCGGCTTGCGCGTTCTTATCGTGACGAAAAAAGAACGATCGGAATCGAACACGAATTATGCCCAGGGGGGTATTGCGAGTGTCGTTGCAGAGGGCGACACGCTCGAATCGCACGTGCAGGACACGCTCGTTGCGGGCGCGGGGCTTTGCCATGAAGATGCGGTTCGAGTGCTCGTGCGCGAAGGGCCGGAACGAATCCGCGATTTAGTCGAGATTGGCGCGCTCTTTACTCGCATGAAGAGCGGCGCGTTGGATTTGGGGCGCGAAGGGGGCCATTCGCTAAATCGCATCGTCCATGCGCGTGATTTTACGGGTCGGGAACTCGAACGTGCGTTGCTGCACGCGGTTCTGGAGCATCCGAAAATTACAATTCTTGAGAACCATTTTGCGGTGGAATTGCTAACGGATCACCAGCGAAAATCCAGGAAGGCGGAGGATGGCCGCGACCAAAAGTTGAGTTGCTATGGTGCTTATATCCTCGACGAGGCAACCGGCCGCGTGGAGATTTGCCGGGCACATACTTCGGTGATGCTGGCAACCGGTGGGGTGGGGCAGGTGTATCTTCACACGACGAACCCGCTCATTGCGACCGGCGATGGAATTGCAATGGCCTATCGCGCAGGAGCGAAGATCGGGAATATGGAATTTATTCAGTTCCATCCGACCTCGCTCTATGCGCCCGAAGCGAAATCGTTCCTGATTAGCGAGGCCGTCCGCGGCGCGGGCGGCATTCTTCTCAATCAGGCCGGCGAGCGATTTATGACGCAATACGATCCCAAGAGAAAGGAACTTGCCCCTCGCGATATCGTGGCCCGCGCGATCGACGCGGAGCTGAAACGCCGCGGCGATGCCTTCGTCTATCTCGATGTTTCGCATCTTTCATCGGCCGCCGTTCGCAATGAGTTCCCAAGCATTTGCGAACGTTGCAAAGAGCTTGGATTCGATATTACGCGGGAACCGATCCCCGTGGTGCCGGCGGCGCACTATAGCTGCGGAGGCGTCGTGGCGAGCTTAGACGGGACGACGAACATCGACCGGCTGTACGTCGCCGGCGAAAGTTCCATGACGGGCGTGCATGGTGCGAACCGGTTGGCGAGTAATTCGCTACTCGAGGCGCTCGTGTGGGCGCGGCGCGCGGCGGAACATTTAGGGGCGCGAATGCACCGCGAGAAATTAAAGCAGAAGAACGTTCGCCTGCTCGAATGGGATGAATCCGGTACGGAGAATGCGGAAGAATGGATTTATATTTCGCACGATCATTCCGAAGTCCAGCAACTGATGTGGGATTATGTAGGCATCGTCCGCAGTAATTACCGCCTCGAACGAGCGCTCCGCCGAATTAAACTTATTCGAAAAGAGATCGAAGATTATTATCGCAAGACCAAAGTGACCGTCCCATTGCTCGAGTTGCGGAACACCGCCGAAGTCGCGCTGCTCATCGTGCGCTCCGCCTTACGACGGAAGGAAAGCCGGGGCCTGCATTACACAACCGACTATCCGAAAACGGACGATCGGCACTGGCTTCACGATACGATCATTGAAAAATAAAAAGAATGAAAGCTCTGCCCACGTCAAAAAATTTTCTTGCATTGCCGAAAGAATTGAGTTCGTACGATTCGAGTAGCATCGCGATTCTTTCCGCACCCTATGAAAAAACTGTGAGCTATGGCGGCGGCACAGCCAAAGGGCCGGCCGCGATTATTGAAGCCTCGCATTACGTGGAATTCTTAGACGATGAGCTGTTTCGGGAACTATGCTTCGAGGTGGGCATTGCCACGCTCCCGCCGCTCGATTTTGGGAAGCGAGCGGGCAAGGCCATGCTCGATTATTTGGAGCGGGCCGTGGCAAAAGAAATTGCAAATGGGAAGTTTGTGGTCACCTTAGGCGGCGAGCACACGATTTCCACCGCGCCGATCATGGCGCATTATGCAAGCGATCCAAATATCTCGGTGCTTCATTTCGATGCGCATTCGGATCTGCGAATGGAATATTCCGGGACGCCATATAGCCACGCCTGCTTTATGGCGCGCGTTGCGGATCGAGGGTTCCCGATGAAGCGCGTGGTGCAGGTGGGCATTCGCGCTCAGGAAAAGGCGGAGTTCGAGTACAGAAGAAAGGTTGGCATTCAAACGTTTTATGCTACGCAAATTCGTAGAGTGGAACACGGAGCAAAGTGGCAACGGGCCGTTGCGGCCGCGCTGCCAACGCAAAAAGTCTATATTACCTTCGATGTCGATTATTTCGATCCTTCGATTATGCCCTCGACCGGTACGCCGGAACCGGATGGGTTCCTTTGGAACGAAACGATGGAGATCTTTCGCGAGCTGAATCGGGCGGGCAAGGACATCATCGGCTTTGACGTTGTGGAGCTTTCGCCCGATCCGAAAGCTCGTCATGCAACGTATCTGGTTGCAAAATTGGTGTATCGAATACTGAATTTTGCCTTTTCACGGCGCTAAAGTCGTCAAAATGATTTGCCGCTGATCGGCGTTAGCAATTCGATGAAACGCGATCTCGATAATGCATTCCACGTGAGGTCACTGGTGCTCGATGGCGCATTGGGAACGGAACTGGAAGGACGAGGGGTCAACACCAGTGGCAAAAGCTGGACGGCGCGCGGGCTCGTTTCGAACGCAGATTTAATTTTTCGCGTGCACCGGGAATACCTTTGGGATGGGGCCGACATTCTGACCGCGAACACGTTTCGCACGAATCCCCGCGCGTTGAAAGATACCGGCCTGGATGCCGAGGAACTCACGAAGAAGGCCGTCCGCATTGCTCGCAAGGCACGGCGTATGAAAGATCGAGGTCAACAGATCGCCGGCTCGATCGCGCCGGTCGAGGATTGCTTTTCGCCGGAGTTAGTTCCCGCGAGCGACGCCGCCCTTGTGGAAGAGCATCGCGTTATGGCACGCTGGCTGGACGAAGCCCGCGTCGATATCATTCTCATCGAAACCATGAATACGCTGCGCGAGGCGCTCTGCGCTCTCGAAGCTGCGAAGGCAGAGAGCTCGAAGTATGTTTGGGTTTCGCTGGTTCCCAAAGACGGGGACTCGATGCTGGATGGAACGCCACTCGATTATGCCGTCCAGCGTTTGAAAGAAGGCGGCGCCCATTTGGTTTCACTCAATTGCGCGCCCGTGAGTGTAACGATGGACGCCCTGCCGCTTTTTGCCAAAGCGGCAAAGCGAGTTGGAATATGGTTCGGATGCTACCCGAATGTCTCGGAAAAGCGGGATGATGGCTCCTGGAACTTGCTCGCTTCGAGCGATGAGCAAGTTGCCATGTGTGCAATGGAATGGATGAAACAGGGGGCGGTCATGGTCGGAAGTTGCTGCCACTCCACGCCGCGAACGACTAGCGAAATCGAACGGCGACGAAACTATTATTTCCTTGGGGCTGAAAACTTCGAGGCGAACGAGCCGCGTGAAGACAGCCTGCCCTTTTGAAGTGGCGCGCCATCTTTGGCCTCTCGATTCGTTTCATTCCACCTTCACCCCGAGGTTGTAAAGGGTGAATGCCAGATGATCCGCATCTTCGTTGATGATCTTCGTTAGTGGCTTTCCTCCTCCGTGACCGGCTTTCGTTTCGATGGCGATAAGCGTGGGATTCGCTCCAGCCTGATCGTGCTGTAACGTTGCGATAAACTTGAACGAATGCCCCGGGACGACCCGGTCATCATGATCGGCCGTCGAAACCAGAGTCGCGGGGTAGTCCACACCGGGCTTCAGGTTCTGCAAAGGCGAATATTTGTAGAGGTTGAAAAAATCCGTGGAATCAGCACTCGTTCCATACTCCGACGCCCACTCCCACCCGATCGTAAACTTATGATAGCGCAGCATATCCATCACCCCCACCTCCGGCAGTGCGACTTTACAGAGATCGGGACGCTGGCACATTACGGCTCCAATAAGCAGGCCCCCATTCGAAGCTCCTTCGATCGCAAGCTTCGCGGGCGAAGTATATTTTTCTTTGAAAAGATATTCCGCGGCGGCAATGAAATCATCGAAGACGTTTTGCTTATGAAGCTTCATTCCGGCTTCGTGCCAGGCTTTTCCATATTCGCCGCCGCCGCGAATGTTCGGCTCGGCGAAGACGCCGCCACGCTCTAAAAATGCAATGAGCGATGGGCTAAAATAGGGCGTCAGGCTGATGTTGAATCCGCCATACGCATAGAGCTTCGTCGGATTTCGGCCATTGAGCTTCATTCCTTTTTTGTGGACGATGAACATTGGAATGCGTGTCCCATCCTTACTGGAATAGAATACTTGATCGGTCACAAAGTCGTTGACATTGAAGGGAACCTGGGTTTTATGGAAAAGCGTGGAAACATCCCGCTTCAGGTCGTAACGGTAAATCGTGGTTGGTGTGGTGAATCCCGAAAAGGTATAGAAAACCGTGGTATCCTTCCGCTTCCCGGTAAAACCATAAACCGAGCCGATGCCAGGCAGGTGGATTTCTTTTTCCAGGTTCCCATTCACATCGTAAATATCGACGTGGTTCGAAGCATCCTTCATATAGGTCGCGATGAGCTTGCCACCAACAAACTCGACGTCCTGCAACGTCTCCTTCTTTGTGGGGATGACGGTCTCATAATCATGCGGCCGAGCTGGATCGACGAGAACCAAGCGATTCGTGGGAGCATCCTCGTCGGTTACCATCAGGAATTTATTTCCGATATTATCGACGATGCCTACATTGTGTCCAAATTCGCTTACGAGCGGCTTGAATTCGGAGGCGAGTTCGTCCGCCGCTTTCCAATAAATCAGACCGCCAATTTTTGCGCCTTCGTTAATGGATAGCAGCAAATATTTCTCGTCTTCCGTCGCGCTGACATCGAAGGTCCGTTCTTTATTGGTACTGTCTTGGTAAATCAGCGAATCCGCCGATTGCGGCGTGCCGACTTTGTGGTAATAGATTTTCTGGAAATCGCTCGACGCCGTGTATTGCCCGGAAATCGGTTTGTCGTACCGGCCATAGAAGAAGCCGTCCTTGAACCATTCCGGTGAGCTATAACGCACCCATTCTATATGATCATTTAGTTGCCTGCCGGTAGCGACCTCTTTCACGAAAATTTCCTGCCAGTCCGAGCCGGATTTATGGACGCTATAGGCGAGATAGCGATCGTCATTCGAAAAATTCATTGCGCCGATTGCCGCGGTGCCATCGGAAGAGAGTGTGTTGGGATCGAGAAATACTTCCGGAGAGCCATTCAATCCATGCTGGCGGAAGAGCACCGCCTGATTTTGTAAGCCATTATTCTTGAAGAAGAAATAGTAATCGCCAACTTTATGCGGCGCGCTGATCCGTGGGTAGTTAAAAAGCTCTTCGAGGCGCATTCGAAGTTTTGCCCTATATGGAATCCTCGAAAGGTAACTTTCGGTCACCTCGTTTTGCGACTGCACCCATGAGTGAACATCCGCCGAGTCTGTATTTTCCAGCCAGCGATATGGATCGGCAACGCGGGTTCCAAAAAAGGTATCGACTTGATCGCACTGCCGGGTCACGGGATACACCAGCTTTTGGGCCTCGGCGGAGCGAGCGAACGTAGCGGCGAGCATGAAAAGGAGGAATTTTGCCATACTTTTTTCAAATATAAAAACCGGCCCGGGATCGCGCCGGAAAATTAGGATCGCGATCGGGGCCGAGAAAATGCGAAGCGGAGATTCGTAGAAACGGTTCGGCTTAAGCCGCCTTACGCGCTGGCAGGCTCTGCCGTCTTCATTTCCTGGACTTCCTTGCGGATTTCCTGCGCCTTCTTTTTCAAGTCGTTCATCGCCTTGCGCACGCGTGTGCCAGCCGATTTATTCTGCTTGTCGTAGAATTTCTCGAAGTCCTTTTCGAACGTGGCGAGCAAATCCTGCAATTCCTTGTAACGGTTCATGGGTGGCCTCCTAAAGTAATAAGAACTGAATGATTAGTAGTGCTGATCTTCCGAGAACCCGCGAAATTTGGCGATTCCCAAAGAATTCCTATGCACTAAAATACGAGATTTTTTAGTCAAAAGCAAGTCTTTTGCAAAAATTGTTGAAATTCGGCCAATTCTTTTAGAAACTTATCATCGTGATTTGGGCCTTATCCGGCGCTACGGCTGGAGGACTTCGGGACATTTAGGGGCGAAAAACGCCTATGAGGTTCCCCTCAAAGATCCTTTCTTGTTCTTAAGGCTACTTCAAGACGACGAATGGCCTCGCTTGCGCAAAGCCGCCGGTTTCCGCGCGAAGAATCAACATCCCGGAAGGAAGGTCGCGCGTTGAGAGCGAGAGCGTATTTTGCTCCGTTTCGCCACTTGCCAAAATGCGGCCCAATGCGTCGGCGATTTCGTAGTGGATAGGCCAGCCATTCGGCTTCTGAAATGAAGCCGTGAATTCGCCCACGGCGGGATTGGGGACGATGCGGCCAATGAGGATCATGCCGTTCGCCATGAAGCTCTGGAGAGTTCTATCCCCGCAGCCGAAGATGATACGTACTGAACTGCCACCAGTCGCCGCTGAGGTAATGCACGGCAGGCAAGAATCCCCATAATTGAGAATGGAGAGCGTAAGCGGCGTGGAATCCTGGAGTGTAAGAAAGGATTCGAATAACAGCTCGCCAATCGTTCCCGTGTCCGCATTCGGCAGCAACGAATAGAAATCCGTGATCGTTTGCCCGGACGCGCTACTCGAATTGAGCGAAATTTCCGAGGATGGGAGCGGAAGCCGCTTGATCATTTGCGATTCGTAACGAACCGCAAAATGCAATTTCGATACGCAGGACCAAATCCAGCTTAGGTGCAAAGGAATTCCAACTGTATCGCCGGGAACTACGCCGACGCCCGAGGCAGGCAAATCCAGCGTAATTGGCTGCCGACTATCGAGCGCATCAACTCGGAGGGACGCTGAATCGACGAGTAAGCCGCAGGTATCCTGGAAGTAGCACGTGGTCGCGTAGAGTTGCCCCGTTCCATCGGAAATGAGCGAATCGGTGATCACCGAATCCGCGCCCGGCCCGAGCACAATGGTGCTCGGGATTCCGAAAAAGGCCGAGGAATTTAGGTGCGTGAATAACTTTTGCGAAACGCCCAGATTATTGTGCAGGTGAATCTGCCGAACGAAGAGCATTCCAGAATCCGCGCAAATTGCCGTGTCGCCTAATGGCATGACGGTGTAATCCGGCATGGGGAGCACCGTCGCAACAACTGCATTCGAGGTTGCCGAGCAGCCGTTCGAATCCGCGACGGTTACGAAATAGGAACCATTATTTGAAACCGTAATGGAAGATGTGGTATCGCCGGTATTCCAGAGGTAGGATATGCCGCCCGACGCGGATAACGTAAGGCTCGACCCGGAGCAAAGTTCAGCCAGCGAGTCACCCGGAATAATACTGGCCTGAGGAGGCGGATCTTTGGTTGCATGCACGCTCGCGCTATCTAAACAGCCTTTCGCCGATGTAATGATGACCTGGTACGTGCCCGATTCGGTGACGGTGAGCGAATCGGCCACATTGGCGAGCAACGAATCATTCCGTTCCCATTGATAGCTAAGTCCGGTGGGGAAGGCGTAGATAGTTTTGCTATCACCCGCGCAGAAATGGACGGGGTTCGTTTCCGAAAGCGTTGCGGAACACGCAACTTCCTTCTGCGACATGCCCGCGGGCCAGCCATAGCCTTCAAAATCCGAAAAGCCATATTGATAGGCGCCAAAAGGCGCCGGGCCGGATGCCGTAAAATTGCGTGTGCTGCTGGGAAGAATTATCGTAATTGCCCCCATCGGCGGGTTGGTGTTCGGAAACGATGCTTGGCCGGCAATCTGGTATGAACCAACCAATTGCCCATTCACAGTAATTTGGGAAAGGGAAGCGTTCTGCGATACGAACGTTACGTAGTTCGTGAACGTATCGTGGCTCGGCGTTGGAGTACGAAACATCATCGACGTTTCGAACTGCTCCTGCGGAGTAAACAGAAGCATCCACGGATCGGAAGCGCCGGAATCGTTATTGTAGCCTTGCGAATAAGAGTATTGTGCGACGATAAATGGCTTGCCGTTCGTTGAAGTGAAGACCATCGGTACAGTCTGCTGGGGAAGATCGTGATACTGCCCGGAATTCAGCAGGAGCGGCCCGTTTCCATTATACGTAATCTGGTTGCTATCTTCACCCGAAACAACGCGGATATAGTCGCCCGATTTGGGATGCCCCGCCATTGGCATATCGAAATATTGCGTCCCCCATTTATCGACGGAAGGCGCCATTTCTATCAAGTAATCCGCCGACGTAGCACCAACGCTGGGAACGGAAGTAATCTGGTGTCCGGTGAGCACTGAAATGGGTTTGGTGCTAGTAATAAGCGAGCCGGTGAGATCATTCTGGCCTTGGTTCGTCCCGGGTGATTGCACGAGGTATGTTTGCCCTTTCGCGAGCGTGACGGACCAGGGCGCTTTGGGAAAGCGTCCGGTTTTGGTTCGGGCTGCAGGAGCAATCGTTACCACATTGCTATCATACGGCGAGATGACGAGGAACTCGCCAGGGCAATGACCGAACACTAAATTGTCAGGGAAATTGACGGTATAATATTTCGTTCCGTATGCGGTCGTCGGTAATCCGAGATAGCCGTCCGGAGAACCGCCGATGCTGCCAGGCTCATTGTTGGTCCAATCCGAATAGCCATAAACGGCAATTGGATTTGTGCTGGTAATGTGGATAGCGTTCGTGGTTGGCGTTTCGGGAATGGACGTTATTGAGCCACTAACATCCTCATCCGCCACTTGCCCGGCGCCGATCGTGATGATTCGGGTTCCGATTCCTAACAAGTCGATGGTGACGGTGTTCGCTGTGGCACTGGCGATAAACAGTTCCTCGCGCACATCGGTCGTGCCCGGATCCCCGTTCGGCATGAAGCCGAGCCAGTAATCCGTGCCCGAAGATGAGACCTGCGCGTGAAGGTTCCCGCACAGGCCAACCAGCATCAGGCAGAAGAACGCAGAGGATGTGCCCAGCAATTTCATGACCATTGCAACTTATAACCCCAAACATACGAAATTATTTTTGAAGAAAACTGAAAATCGCACAAATAGCAAGATTCCTCATCCGGTTTCTGCGGGCGGTTTAAGCCGTTCGCGTCGCTTCTGCACCTCGAAACCACCAGCACCCTCAGCGCCCCAGCAGCCAATATTCCAGCAGTGCCATACTCTCGCGAACCCGGTAATAGAGAATATCGCCGAACGGCTGTTGAATATGCGATGGACTGCCGATTGCCTGAAGGCCGATGAATTTGCACATCTCGCAGACACGCGCAAGATGATATTGGTCGCTCACGATCACGAACCGCTGCCAGCCTTGCTTTTGGGATAACTCATCATGGAGGTAGCGAACTTGTTCGAATGTGGAGTGGGATTGATCTTCTTCGATGATATTCGAAGGATCGACGCCGCGCTTGACAAGTTCCCGCTTTGCAATTTCGGCTTCGGCGAGTTCCCCCGGCGCGCTGGCACCCGTTGCGACAAGACGCGGTATGGCATGAGCGGAGAGCAATTCATAGCCCAGGTCGATCCGCTCTCGCAGGGTTGGGCTCGGCCGGTCGCCCAGCCCGTGCTGCCTCCAGACCGCCGCTCCAAAAATCACCCCTGCATCGGCATTGAACGATTTGATTTCCGCAAGATTGGAATAAGTCGGGAAAAAAAATGCATACCAAAACGCATAGAGCACCATGATCACGGCCAGCACAATCGCGTTCCGGATAATTTGCCACAAGCGTGGCGCGGCCGGCAGCCATCGGTGCGAGCGCGTCATCAGCGTTGCGGCCAGCGCGATCATTGCGGCAATAAGAGCGAGCGCCGCCAGTGGTGCGAAATCGTCGGGTGGCGTGCGGCGGACCCCAAGATCGAGCCAGAGCAATGCCGCACTCAGGAAGGCAGCAGCGAAGGTTCGGCCCTTGCCAATTCGAGCGGGACGAAAAATTCCCACCAGCAAAAGCAGCCCAAGAAGACCGAAAAAGAGAATCGAAAGCACATCACTCATCGTCGTCAGGCGGAAGTAGTTCGGCGCGAGCCCTTGGCCCTCGTAGCGCGCTTTTACGAGCACAACATATCCAACCGCCTGAACGGCGAGCATCAGCAGGAAGAGCAAGCGCTTCCACGCGCTCGATCCGCCGCCCGTTCCCGGCGAACGGAACTCGCCGCGCAGCAGCGCCGCTCTGCTCGAGCGCCGTGCAAAGGAAGTCTCATCCATGTTCAATAAGACATTTCTTGTTGCCGCTCCGTTCGTCGGGGAAGCACTGAACTGTTCGCAAGCGTCGGGCTGTTCTCGTTTAATTAAGAGACATCGTTATTGTCTCGCCTGTAGAAATTGCGGTTGAGGTGACAGGCACGAGCCTTCGTGCCACGAAGCCCTCTTTGCGCAATCCATTCACCAATCCGGATGAGCGATCATCCGTGGAACAATTCGTTTTGGCGGACATCACGTTCATGGCGCTCGGTGGCGGGCGCGAGATCGGGGCGAATAGCTTCTATTACAGCCTCGATGGGCAGGGCATTTTAATCGACGCGGGTCTTCATCCAGAGAAGACCGGCTGGGCCGCGTTTCCCGCAATTGAGGCGCTTGGTTCCAAGCCGGTCGATCATTTCCTTGTTACTCACGCGCATACCGATCATTTGGGCGGCGTTCCTTACGTGCTCCAAAAATATCCTGATGTTCCCGTTCTTGCGACGCGAGAAACGATCGAGCTTGCGAGGATCATGCTGCTAAACTCGGCGAGCCTCTTGCCGAAGCAGCACACACAGGAGGTGATCGATGCGCTTCCGAATTATTCGGTAGTTGCGTTGCCCGGCGTGCTCTCGAAACTGGAGCCGCTCGAACTCGGAACCTCGAAAGTGCTTGGCGAATCTACAAAAGTTACCTATTACCCGAGCGGCCACATTTTAGGCGCGGCCGGCGTGCTCATTGAATATAACGGAACGAAAATATTCCATACCGGCGATACCTCGCTTCACGAGCAGCGCCTCGTCGCGGGCGCGCAGCTACCGGAAGGCCCAATCGACGTGCTGGTTTCTGAATCGACAAACGGCATTGTGGATGCCTACCTCACGCATTCGCGTGAAAAGGAACTGGAACGGCTAATCCAAACGATTAACGAAACGTTAGTCGCCGGCGGGTCCGTGCTTATTCCCGTCTTTGCGCTGGGTAAATTGCAGGAAATGCTGGCAATGATCGGCGATGCCAAACGGCAGGGGAAGATCCGCGATGTGCCCATCTATACAGGCGGCATGGGCCGAAAAGTGAGCGAAGTGTATGATGCGTTCCTCACGAGCCGCTCGCGCACGAACGATGTCGATAAAACGTCCGACATCGAGCAGCAGGAACTGCCGCGACGCCCGTTCCTCTTCGGGGGTAACTATTTTCGCGAACCGAGTATCGTCCTCGCTGCAAGCGGAATGATGCAGGATGGCACCTCGAGCTACCTCCTTGCCCAGCGCTGGTTGCGCCATCCGCATTTTAGCATTTGCTTCGTAGGCTACACGGACCCGCGCACACCGGGCTATACCGTCTCGCACGCGGAGCGCGATACGCGCATTCGCTTTGGCTCCATGAAGCGGGATGTTTCGGTGCGCTGCCGGATCGAGCGGTTCCGCTTCAGCGCGCATGCCCGGCGAGAGGAACTATTAGAGATCGTCCGGCGCCTTCAGCCGAAGCATGTGGCGCTTACGCACGGCGATGAAAGATCCATTGCGGCCTTTGGGGAACTCATCCTCGAAACGTTCCCAGCCATGACCGTCAGCGCGCCGGAAGTCGGGAAGTGGTATCGGCTCACCTAGCTCGCCACGGACAAAAACGACTTCGAGGGACCTAATTAAATCCTCGAAATCGTGAAAATCGATCAGTGAAATTAGTTTTACAATCCGCCAAATCCAGGTTCATTTTCGTTCCACCTGCAATTTTTGAATATCGTCGCGCAGTTTGGCGGCGCGTTCGTATTCCTCCTTGCGGATGGCCTCGGCAAGCTGTTGATTGAGCTGGTCTAAGTGGGTGAGTGGCTTCGCAGGTTTGGCCGGTTTCTCCTCTGATTTTCCGGCGAGTCGGTCGGCAAGGCTGACTTCATCTTCCTCTTCCTCCTCAATTTCCTCTTCGCCCTCCTCAGGAAGGAATCCGGCTTCGTTCATTACGCTCTCGGCTACCCAAATGGGAACGCTGAACCGAATGGCAAGGGCGATGGCATCGCTGGGGCGCGCGTCAATCTCCTGGTCATCGGAAAGTCTAAGACTGGCGAAGAATGTCCCGTCATGCAATTCGTGAATCGAAACTTCGGTGATGGCGCCGCCTAAGGTTTCGACGAGCGTTTTGATGAGATCGTGGGTGAGCGGTCTGGGCGGCTTAATTCCTTCCATTTCGAGCGCAATGGCTTGCGCCTCGAAGCCCCCGATAATGATTGGAATGCGACGCTGACCCGCCGTCTCGCGAAGAATCAGCGCATACGCGCCGCTCGTGGATGGGCTGGTCGATATTCCTAAAATCTCTACTTGAACTCTGTCCATAACCTTACGAAACCTACAACTATCGCTCACCGAAGAATAGATTCCGCCATTTTCTACCCCATGTCTTTTCAGAAAGCGTGCCGCGCTTCTCAAGCGACCTCATACGGGCGAGCTTTGGGAAATGTAACACCGGACTAAAGTGCTAAGTGCTGAGTGCTTAGGCGAGATCGAAGGAGTCCCCGCGGAGCCTAAAGTCCCTCACACCTTAAGTGACATCCGGGAACACATACAAGAAGGTGAGAATATCCCTGTTCCGGACATTCCGAAATTCGAGCTCTTTCACCATGCCCAGCCGCTGCGCCACTCGCTCGGAGGCAACGTTATCATGTGCCATATTAGCGATGATCCGCCGCTCACCCGATTCAAAACCAGAGTTCAGCGCGGCACGCGCGGCTTCCAGTCCAAACCCTTGCTTCCAATAATCGGCGTGGATAATGTAACCGAGATCCGTTTCCGTCTTGCCATTTACTTCCGTGCGCATCAGGCCCGCATCGCCGATCTGCTCGCCCGATTCGCGTAGCAACACGGCCCAGCGTCCGAATCCATTCATCGAATAAGATGCGATCGCTCGTCCGACCCAGCTCTGAGTATCCGATTCCGAAAAAGGGCGTGGCCAGAAACGCATGGTCAACGCATCGGATAAAATGGAATGGAGGTTGGGATCATCGACCGACGCATACTCGCGAAGCAGGAGACGCGGAGTTTCAATCATGATTTTTGGTGAGGCGGGTACCGAAAACGCCGGGGAGGAAGGGTCACGGCTTGAGAGCTCACGACCGGGATTGAACCGGTGACCTCGTCCTTACCAAGGACGTGCTCTACCAACTGAGCTACGTGAGCAAGTCATTTAAGAATTAAGAATTATCGCGTCGAACGCTGTTACTTCGTTCTTAATTCTAAATTTTTAATTGACGTGTGGGCAGAGAAGGATTCGAACCTTCGTAGACGTTACATCAACAGATTTACAGTCTGTCCTCGTTGGCCACTTGAGTATCTGCCCCGAAATTGAGCCGGCGGACGGACTTGAACCGACGACCTGCTGATTACAAATCAGCTGCTCTACCAACTGAGCTACGCCGGCCGGCGCCCATCCCTGAGTAACGGCTTCGCTTCACGAAATGAGCGGCAACGAAAGGAAATGCGCGCGGAACTGGTTCCCCATAACGGACGAAAGCCGAAAATATTTTCGGCTTTCGGAGATGGAATCAATTTGTTCGTAACAATTTATTGCGGAATGGTTAGCCGTTGCCCGGCCGTCAGCATCGAACTCCGAAGGTGGTTCGCGTGCTTTAAATCTGCGATTTCGACATCGAACCGCTCTGAGATAGCGTAAAGTGTATCGC
Source organism: uncultured Bacteroidota bacterium (assembly GCA_963702215.1). Classification (GTDB taxonomy): domain Bacteria; phylum Bacteroidota; class Ignavibacteria; order Palsa-1295; family Palsa-1295; genus PALSA-1295. Next base: position 896,527 of record OY969726.1, on the reverse strand, counting down.
CCGGGCGGACGCGATAAGTGACCGCTCGTGCCTGGGCAATCCGCGCGCGCGGGGAGGCGTGTGCCGGAGCTGTGGCCTCATGCGAACCGGCAGAGGCGGTCTCCTCGGATTGCGGCGGGGTTATCCGAATTTTCATGCCCGCCTGGAGGCCATCGGCCGTGAGGCCATCATTCCATTCGGAGAGTTGACCCGGCGTGGTTGCAAAGTTGTGCGCGATTCGGGTCAGCGTTTCGCCCGCGCGCACGGTATGATATTGCGCCATTCCGTTCGAACTATTGGCAGCGGAAGCCATCGATGCGTGCGGTCGCGAGGCGGCTACCATGCGCGTCTCGTAAATCTTGAGCGTCTCACCCTTGCGCAGGTGGGCACGCCGTGAAAGATGGTTCCAGTTCCGTATCGAGTTTTCGGAAACTCCGGTGGCACGCGCTACACTCGCCAGGGTTTGCCCGCGACGGACGCGATAGCGCACGAGTTCCTGTACCGCCCTTGTTGCCGGGATCGTTTCGCGCACCGGCGTCTGGGTCGTCGCACTCTGGCCGCTCGCCAATTGTGGCGCCATGACTGACATTGGAACTCGGAGCCGCTCGCCAGGGCGTACCCGCTCGCGGACAGACATGTCATTATATGCCGCAAGCTGTTCCGGATCGATGCCGTACATTCGCGCGATCGTGCGCATCGTCTCATGCCGGCTAACGTTATGCACCAACCACGGCCGCCGCTCGGCCGTGGGAATCGCCGCGAGCCGTTCGTAAAAATTCGTCGATGAACCGGCCGGCAGGCGTAGGCAATAACCATTCGGACTGCATAGTTCCATTGGCGGTGTGGATGGCTGAAGCAGTTCCGGATTTAGTTCCTTCACTTCGATCTCGCTCACGCCGGCGGCTTTGGCAAGCGCGTTCAAGTCGATCGCTTCGTGTACGTGCACCGTATCGAAGTTGAGCGGCTGATCGTAGGTAATGTCGTTGAATCCATATTGCTTTGGATCGAGCGAAATGAGTGTCGCTGCGATGTAAAGCGGTACGTAATTCTGCGTCTCTCTCGGAAGAAATGCCGCAATGTCCCAGAAATTATTGGAACCCGCTTCGGCCTCGGCCTGGCGCACGCGATTAATGCCGGCATTATATGCAGCGAGCGCAAGGTACCAATCTCCGAGCTGATCGTGCAAATCACGAAGGTGTCGCGCGGCCGCATCGGTGGCGGCAACGGGATCTCGCCGCATGTCGTACCACCAATTACTATGCAGGCCATAGCGCGCGCCCGTTTCGTCAATAAACTGCCACATTCCAACGGCGCGCGCCCAGCTAACGGCGGAAGGATTAAGTCCGCTTTCGATCATGGCGAGGCTCGCAAGCTCGGTCGGCACGCCCTCCTGCGTAAGGATCTTCTTCATCATCGGGAAGTATTTGCCCGTGCGGGTCAGCCATTTTTCCATGAAGGGCCGCCCATTGCCTTCGGTGAAATAGGCAATCGTTTGCTCGACTTGCGTATTCATCGTGAGCGGTATCGGCCCATTGAGCGCGCTGGGCGGCGGCGGCGGAATGTTCTTCGCGGACATCTTCGCCATGTCTTCATTGAAGCGCTCCCGGAAAGCGAACATCGAAGCATTTGGCGGAAGCGAGTCGATATTGGCGACGTACTTCTGATAATCCGCAATCACGCTCTTCGAAACATCCTGGAAATCTTGATTCGTATCGACTCCTGGATACGTGATGAGGTGATTCAGGATGTCGATGGCGCTTTCGAAATGGCTCACCACATCCGTCTTCTGATTCTTCTGCTGTGCAACGAGTGCACGAAGCCATTCCTGGCGGGCGGCATCGACTCTCTCGTTAATGAGCTGAGGGTCGATGGTGCCAGCCTGGGCCTGTGAATCGAGCACGGCAAAGGCATCGCTGGGCGGATTTTTACTGATCTGCGCGGTGCGCGTGGTATTCGGCGCGCTCGCGCAGCCCGCCATTGCTAAAGCGCCAGCAACGAGGACTGTGGCAAGCAGTCCGAATAAGCTCGACCGGCCGCGAGCTCGATGACGTAAATTTTTGGTTGTTTCGTTCATGCTTTATCCATTCTCCTATTTTTATAAAAGACTGATTCTCCAAAGCTGTAACGCACTTTTCGCTGTTCCCCGTTCATTCCAGGAAGTTAATTAGAAAACATGCTGTTTGCAATTTGCTACATCTACTGATTGGAATAATAACTAGCAATTCGCAAACCGCTTTCAAAAGTGTTGTGCTTCCGGAAACGTAATGGACAAAGAAAAATTCCAGAAGTCCACATTTTTCTACATTTTTTCCCACGGGACGTTCATGAATTTATGTCCGGTCAGAAACTTTTAACCATTTGAATCTTATAACCGTCCTGAAGCGTGACGAAATTATGGTTCGAACATTCCTTACAATAATCCCCACACGGGTTCGTCTATGAAGCCGAAGATGGGCGCAGCAGTATTGACCGTCAATGATCTGACCGGGCCGCGGGCCGGAGCGATGCTCGATGAGCGGCGTCGCGCCGTGCTCAAGTTCGTCCGCTCGAAGGTGCGCGATCTCGATATTGCTGAGGACATCGTGCAGGACGTGTTTTATCAGCTCGTTCGTGCCGTCGATGCTTCGGAAGTGATCGAGGACCTGGGCGCGTGGCTATACCATGCGGCGCGGAATCGGGTGATCGACTGGTACCGGAAACGCAAGCCGGAACCAATGACCGATGCGATCGCTGCTGCGGCTGTTTCGGAAGACGCGAATGGAGAGACGGAATTAGCACGCGGGGAAATCTGGTTCGCGCTTATGGATGCGCTGGAAACAATTCCCGAAAAACAACGGGAAGTTTTTATCATGCACGAGCTCGACGGATTTTCCTTCAACGAGATTCAGGAAATGACCGGCGAGAACTTAAATACCTTGCTGGCTCGGAAACGCTACGCCGTCCTCGCACTTCGAAAGAAGCTGAAATATTTGAGATAGAGAGAGATAGCCCCAATCGGGTGTGATGTTGGGGCGCATGGCCCGCCGCGGCGGGCGCCCTTTGAAAGGAATGGAACCATGTTTATTATTGCAATTTTTTTACTGGGATGGATCGTGATGCTGCTCTGGAATGCACTCATTCCAGTGTTGTTTCACGGGCCGGTTTTGGATTATTGGCAGGCAGTTGGACTGCTTGTTCTCACACGCGTCTTAGTTGGCATCCGTGGCCGCCGGGGGCTTATGCACGGCATTTGGCACTGGAAAAAATGGGGTGCGCCCTGGCGATGGCGCAAGCGCGGCTGGAACTTCGATGAAGCAGTAAAAGGCCCGAATGGCTCGAACGTTTGTGGACCTTGGGGCAGCGAATGGTGGCAGAAGTGGCAAACCATGACGCCCGAAGAACGCCAGCAAGCGAAGGCAGACTGGAAGTCCAAAAAAGAAGAGTGGAAAGCTTCGTGGAAAAAAGAATAGGGAAAGCTCTTAATTTTTTGTCCCATTTTCGTTGCGAGGGTAGTTTTCTAAATTTCGGGTCTCCCAAAATATTTTAATATTGCGGAACCCTTACAAAAAAAAAGCTCTTCCCTCGGTGAATGCTTTTCTTTACGTCTCGCGCTTCCCTTATTGGGATGCTGATAATCACGGCTTGCCTTCCTGAAGCAAGCCGAGCAAGAAACCGTGGCATGCGAGGGTACCATTCGCGCATTTTGTTCCCGCGACATTGCGAGTCCTTTCTCTATTTAGGGTCGAATCACTGGCTATTCGTGACGATCTGCCACGCCTGCAGGAAGTGTAATTGGGTCATCACCTTCAACGACGGTACATCGGTCGTGATTGATCCAGAAAACGTTCCCAATTTCTGCGATGACATCCACCCGTCTACGAACTGCTGTGATCAATAGGGGAGGATAAGGAATGAAATTTATAGTGGTCTTGCTTTGCACAATCCCGGAACTTCTTCTGGCTCAGCCCCGCTGGACCCGGATAAAACTCGGGGAATTCATTCGAGTACAGCGCGTGACATTCGTTGACACGTCCGTTGGTTATGTGCTTTGCTCGGAGATCAACTATCCCTACAAAGCCGTCCTCTATCGCACTTCCGATGGCGGTTCGTCCTGGTCTAAAATCTACGTCGATACGTCTCTGGACACCACATCGCGATTGGAATATGTCAACGGGCCTAATCTTCTAGCTCCGACACCTGAGCAAATCTTTTTTGGCGGTGGTCCCGAGTACCCCAATATCTATTACAGCTCCGATTCGGGCAATACATGGGCCGAGCGTGCGACCGGTCTCTATTTGTACATGTACTCCGGTTCAAGTGGTTATGCGCAGGAACTCGCCCCGATTCACATCCTGAAGACGGTCGATACCTTGAAAAGCTATTGTTGCCAAATCAAGGATTACGCGCAATACGAATATTGGTCTGACAGCTTGCACGGGCTTGCTGGTTTAACGGATACCTTCGATGATACGGGGACCGATCAGACGATCCAAGGCTTTTACGGCTGGGGAACGACCGACGGTGGGCAGAATTGGGTGTTCAATTCCACTGTTTTGCCTTCGATTCTGGCTCCTCTCGATGTCGCCCCAATTGCCGGATCCGACCTGTTTTATTTTTATCCGAATTATTCGATCGGTGCACTTTACCTGAGCAACATCAGCCCCTACTCCACGTTCAGCACGGCGGATATGGGGGCAACTTGGATGATGGACACCTTCTTCCGAGGCCGGATCAAGGCGATTGTCGGCTATGGCACCCAGCTTTGGCTGGCGCTCGCCAGCGGCGATACCCTCACACGTTATCATCCTTCGGAATGGCTCGCATTTTCGAGCGATGAAAAGCGTTGGGACATCGATTCGACAAGCGCGGAGGGCTTGAATATTATTGCCATGGACTTCACTGATGCTTCGCACGGCTGGGCCATCGGGAACGATACCAGCACGGCGGGTTTCCCATTCACCGACTCGACCACGGCGTACATTTTGAAATATGTCGGCCCTCCGCTTGCGGTCACCCCAACGGATTCTCCGTCACCTCCGGTTCTGGAACTATCCCCAAATCCTGCTGGGAATTCGCTGCATTTCGAGCTTGGCGCGGCGGAGAGCATTATTCGCTGCGATCTCGTAACCACCCTCGGTGGGACAATCGAGCGCCCCCTTACGGCGCTGAACAGTTCCCAAGGGGATGTAGATATTTCCTCCCTCGCGCCGGGCATGTATGAACTTCGCCTCTGGACGCATGCGGGCTGCTTTTCTAAGGCGTTCATCAAGGCGCCTTAAGCGATATCTCAATGAAAGCTTCCATCTTAGTCATCTTTCTCGCGCTGCCATCGCTGGTGCGCGCTCAATCGGTTCAAGGCCAATGGCAACGGGTCGCGCTCGACAGCTTTTTCTCCGTCCAACAGCTAATCTTCGCTGATAGCGACGTGGGGTATGTGATCGGCATCACACTAAGCCCGACAACTCTCAGCCGCGAAATCGTTTTTCGAACTTCCGACGGTGGAATCTCTTGGAAAAAGATCGTTCCACTGGATGCGGACGGGATTCCAACACAGCAATTGCATGCTCTCGTGAAACCCTCCCTATCCGCCCCGACCCGACGAGACCTGTTCATCGGCGGCGGGAATCTTTGCAGTTTTGACTCCGGCGCAACCTGGACGTACCTGTCCTATCCGACCGGAGGCTATGACGCAGCCACCGGGTGGCAGATGTTCTCTCCTGCAAGCGGATATGGGGAAGGCCCGCAGGGGCTGATGATGAGAACGGACGACTCCGCGCGATCCTGGCGTGAGTTCGTGTATTATGCGCCATATTTCTACTGGGCGGATAGCCTTCGTGGTTTTTACGGGTATTACGACACGACCGACAGTTACGGCAATGACCATTCGATCAATGGGTTTTACTGCTGGGGGACGACTGATGGTGGGGAGAATTGGGCCTTTCATTACACGGCGCTGGGCGAGGCGCCCACTTGGAATGGGGCTGCGACTGGCCAAAATACGGAATCAATCTGGCTTTATCCCGATTACTTAACCTCGGACGAGGGTTCAACTTGGAAGGTTGACAGCTTTACGCTAGGAAGCGTTCGGGCCGGGGCGGTAATCGGCACCGCCAGGTGGGCCGCGATTGATACCGGTGGGGCGTCGAGCCCAGCCTGTCGGATCGCGTCAAGCTATGATGGCATTCACTGGGCGGTAGACTCGACAAGCGCTAAGGGTTTGGATATCAGGGGCATTACTTTCACCGACGCGCGGCATGGCTGGGCAATCGGGAACGATACATTCCACTACAACCCCGCTGCTGCGCCTAATGATTCCACGGTTGCCTACATCCTAAAATATGTCGGCCCTCCTCTCGCGGATGGAGTTTCGGAAAATTCTCCTCCTCCGGCTCCGCTTTTGGAACTATCTCCAAACCCTGCTGAAAATACGCTGCATTTCGAGCTCGACGCTTCGGAAACGATCGTTCGCTGCGATGCGGTGAATATTCTCGGCGGCACGATCGAATGCCCGCTCACTTCGCTTCACGGTTCCCAAGGCGATGTAGATATTTCCTCCCTCGCGCCGGGCATGTATGAACTTCGCCTCTGGACGTGCGCGGGCTGCTTTTCTAAGGCGTTCATCAAGGCGCCTTAAGCGATATCTCAATGAAAGCTTCCATCTTAGTCATCTTACTCGCCGTGCCATCGCTGGTGCGCGCTCAATCGGTTCAGGGCCAATGGCAACGCGTCGCAATCGATAGTTTTTTCGAGGTTCAGCAGGTGGTATTTGTGGATAGCGAAGTCGGGTACGTTCTAGGTGGTTTATCCAGGAATTACAGCACGAATGAGGTTATTTTCCGTACGTCAGATGGTGGAACGGCCTGGCATGAAATAGATTTGAAGAATTTACCGGCCGGAGACACGTCGGGCCTTCTTCCGGTAAATGGAGAATCAAAATTGTGCGCGCCGACTCGAAATGCTCTGTTTCTCGACTTTGTTGACATGTATAGTTTCGATTCCGGCGCCTCCTGGGCCAGGCGTTCGTACCCGACGAGCACCGGGAACGTCAGTCCCGGGAACGCATTTTGGCATTGGTACATGTACTCGGCGTCGAGTGGCTATGGGCAAGATGTGATTCAGTCGGTCCTGAAAACGGAAGACTCCGCGAAGACTTGGTGCTGCCAACTTAGGTATTATGCGCAGGATATTTATTGGGCTGATAGCCTGCATGGTATGGCGATGTTGACGGATACCGTGGATAATCAGGGAGTAGATCACCAGATAAGCGGGTTTTATACGTGGGGAACGACTGACGGCGGGCAGAACTGGACTTTCCATTTCACGGCGTTGCCGAATGTACCTCGCTGGCTCGGTGCCTCGACGGATCCGATTTCAAAAGCGATTTGGCTCTATCCAAATTACTTCACGACGGATGAAGGCGCAACGTGGCAGATCGATAGCACGCCCGCGAATACGTTACAGGGATCGGTGATCGGAAACGCCCAGTGGATATCCATCAAATCGGGGCCGAATCAAAGAGACCCTGCGGAATGGCTTGCTGTAAGCTATGACGCGGGCCTTCATTGGAAAATAGATTCAACGAGCGCAAATGGCTTGTCGATCGTGGGCACCACCTTCACCGATGCCCGCCACGGCTGGGCGGTCGGGAACGATACCGTCACGGCCGGCAGGCTGTTTGGCATGGATTCCACCGTTGGCTATGTCCTAAAATATATCGGCCCGCCGCTGGCGCTGGGCGTTTCGTCAATGGTACTTCCGGTGCCTCCGGCATTGGAACTATCTCCAAACCCAGCTGCGAATACGCTGCATTTCGAGCTTGGCGCTTCGGAACCGATCGTTCGCTGCGATGCGGTGAATATTCTCGGCGGCACGATCGAATGCCCGCTCACTTCGCTTCACGGTTCCCAAGGCGATGTAGATATTTCTTCGCTCGCTCCAGGCATGTACGAACTTCGCCTCTGGACGAGGGCGGAATGTGTTTCGAAGCCGTTCGTCAAGGCACCATAGGCGCTGGAAATCGAGCGCAAATTACAGGAAAGAAAGTTGCCCTGCCGGTGTTATGCGTCCGGTTTAATTAAGAATCCGCGGTAACAGCCCTGGGCTGGAACCCGGAAAACGTACATTTAACAAACTTGACGCATGGCTACTGTTACGAAAGACCTCCCTCAGAATGGCAGCATCGCGGCTTCGCCGAATCCGGCTTCTCCGAAACCGGTTTCCTCGAACCCGGCCTCCCCGAAATCGGCCTCCCCGAAATCGGCAACGCCCACGATTGCCCCTTCAATCTATAAAGAACCGGCTCCGATTGTCGATCGAGACAATCCGTTGGAATCCATGATGCAGCGCTTCGATCGCGCGGCCGAAATCCTCTCGCTCGAACCCGGCATTTATGAGTACCTCAAGACACCGGTTAAATCTGTGATCGTTTCGATTCCCATCAAAATGGATGATGGCTCGATCGAAGTGTTCGAAGGTTACCGCGTAATCCATAACGATATTTTGGGCCCCAGCAAAGGCGGAATCCGTTATGCACCCGATGTCAATCTCGACGAAGTAAAAGCTCTTGCAGCATGGATGACATGGAAGTGCGCGGTGGTCGATATTCCGTTCGGCGGAGCAAAAGGTGGCGTTCGCTGCGACCCGCGGCACCTCTCGATGGCGCAAATCGAAAAAATTACCCGCCGCTTCACAGCGAATATGCTCGATGTCTTCGGGCCCGATCGCGATATTCCCGCGCCGGATGTGAACACGAACGAGCAGATTATGGCGTGGATCCTCGATACCTATTCGATGCACGTCAAGCGGACGGAACCCGGAGTCGTAACCGGCAAGCCGCTCGTCCTGGGTGGCAGCAAGGGCCGTCGTGAGGCGACAGGCCGCGGTGTGATGCACTCGGCGCTTCGCGCAATGGAGAAGATCGGCATCAAGCCGGCGAGCGCAACCGTCGCGGTGGAAGGCTTTGGGAACGTGGGATCGATTTCGGCAGAATTGCTTGCTGCCGAAGGCGCGAGTATTATCGGGATTTCCGATATTTCCGGCGCATATCATAATGATGGTGGAATCGATGTGGCCGATGCCATCCGGTACTCCGAAACGCACGACCATCTTCTGGATGGCTGGAAGGGCGGCGAGAAGATCACGAACGAGCAACTCCTTACGCTCGACTGCGACGTGCTGGTTCCCGCGGCCCGCGAGGATCGCATCACCAAGCGAAATGCCGAACAGATTCAGGCGAAGCTCATCGTCGAAGGTGCCAATGGGCCGACAACGGCTGGCGCCGATCCGATTTTGGAATCGAAAGGCATAATCGTCGTGCCCGATATTCTGGCCAATGCCGGCGGCGTGACCGTAAGCTACTTCGAGTGGGTGCAAAACCGCATGGGTTACCATTGGACGCTCGAAGTCGTCAACGAACGCCTTCAGGAAACGATGAATCAGGCGTTCGACCGCGTCTATGAAATGTCGCAGCGGCACAACGTTCCGCTACGCCTGGCATCTTATATTCTCGCGATCGACAAGGTAGCCCGGACGCTGCGGCTTCGCGGCATATATGGCTAAAAGTGAATGATGAATGTTTGAATGAGGAATGATGAAGCTTGTAAAAATAGTTTTGCTTGGTTTCGTCATTCTTCATTCCTCCGTCTTCGTTCTCCTTGGGTTCCCAATCTTTTGCCGGGCGCAGGGATTAAGCCATCTCGATAGCACGGTGGCTGCTCAGCTTGGAGCAATGCTCTCGAAAGAGGCGGGAGGCAAGCCATTCGCGCTTGCGGCGGATGGCGGGCTCCAGATTTTTATAGCCGCGGTGCCACATTTGCAGAGTTCGACGACACTCGCGCAAGTTAACGCGCTATCGGCCACCGTTGCGATAACGGACTTTAAGAAGCCTGACACCGCGAAGGCCACACCGATTCTGCTGAACGCGAGCGGGACTTTTCTGACAATGGGCAGCTCGCTCGTGCAGCGATGGTCGATTGAGCATTCTTTCGATATATTGCTAACACCGGGCGATCGAGCACTTCTCGAAACAAACGGCGACCGCTACGTAGCCTTGGAGCAGGAGCCTGCCTCTTCGTTTTGGTCGAGCATTGCCGAGCCGGCGCTCGTCGTGCTCGGTGGTATCGCCATTGTCGCACTCTTTTTTCTCATTCGAAGTTAATCCATCTTTAATTCGCAGATCGATTCCATTTTGAAGTATCTCCTTATTCTATTTTGTATCTCCGGAACCTTATTCTCGCTCTGGGGGTGTGGCGGAGGTTCCGACGAAATGACGAAAACGCCGACTCCGCAAGGTTCCGCCGAGCAACTGTTTGCCGAAGGCAAGGCGGATTTTGCCAAGCAGGATTGGCTAACGGCCATCAGTACGTTCGATCAGGTTCGCATTCAGGCCCCGGCCTCGCCGATGGCCGCGGAGGCGACGTACCTCGAAGCGATGGCCCGCTACGATCAATATATGTATGCCGGTGCCGCCGTCGATTTTCGCGCTGTGCGCCGGAACTATCCTTCGTCGGACTTCGCGCCGCGCGCGCAGTATATGGTGGGCGAAAGTTATTTTCAAACCGCGGCACGTCCGGAACTCGACCAAACATACACCATCCTTGCACTCACGGAATTTCAAAATTTTCTACATGATTTTCCAACGGCGCCGCCTACGCTTCTCGATAGCGCCCAAAATCGAATCAAGGAAATCCGCGGACGCCTTGCCGACAAATATCTCCTGGCGGCCAAGGAATATGAAAAGCTGGACAATCCGAAATCCGCAAAGATATATTATCAGCGCGTGCTCGATAATTTTTACGATTCGCCGCCGGCTCCGGAAGCCGAGCTGCGTGTTGCCGAAATCGACTTCGACCAGAAGAAATTAGACGATGCCCGGACCGCGCTGGATGCGTTCGACACGAAGTATTTGTCGTCCGCAACGACTGCAGAACGAAAGCGCGCTCAGGCTCTCCATTCTAAACTACCGACCCCCTAATGGCCGCTCTACACCCTTCCGGCTCGGCAAAAACTCCCTCCGCTTCGCACGTGGAAATGACGGAACTCGTTCTTCCGAACGATACGAATCAGCTTGGGAACCTTCTTGGCGGGCGGCTCATGCACTGGGTCGATATTGCTGCAGCGCTCGCCGCCCAAAAGCATTCGGGATACGTCTCTGTTACAGCGAGTGTGGACGAAATGTCATTCCTCCTGCCGGTAAAACTCGGGCAGGTGGTGCGCCTGAGGGCGAGTGTCAACCGGGCGTTCCGCACGTCGATGGAAGTGGGCGTTCATGCGGATGTCGAAAATTTTCGGACGGGCGACGTTCGCCATGTAAGCACCGCATATCTCACGTTCGTCGCGATTGACGAGTTTGGTCATGCCGTCCATGTCGCAGAACTCGTTCCCCAAACGGACGAAGAAAAACGCCGCTACGATGGCGCCGCTGCTCGCCGTGAGCATCGCCTCGAGAAGCGGAAGGAAATGACACAGTCCGAAAAATAGTGATACTGCTGGGATTCAGCGAGGGGAAGAGGGCGGTTAATGTCTGGCGAGAATCTTCAAATCGTGGCTGATGCCGTCCAGAAGCGGTTTACCCAGCGGCCTATCTTCAAGCCCGTTTCGTTCCAAGCTTCGACCGGGGATCTGATCGCGATTACCGGACAAAATGGCGCGGGCAAAAGCACCTTACTAAAAGTCATTGGGAACGTTTTATCGCCCTCGAAAGGAACATGCGCATGGCAACTCGGCGGAACGAAGCTCGATCACGATGGCATTCGCGTCCGGCTTGGCTATGTTGCTCCTTATTTGGAACTGTATGACGAACTGACGGCGGCGGAGCATGTCGAATTTGTTGCCTCGCTCAAAGGCTTTGCGATGGTTCGCGAAACCGCCTTGGATTTATTGGATAGCTTCGGACTTGACTCGAAAATTGCCCGCAGCGACCGGTCCCTCCGCGCTTATAGTTCCGGTATGAAACAGCGCGTTCGCTGCGCAATGGCTTTTGCCTGCAAGCCGGCCGTGCTCTTGCTGGATGAACCCACCTCCAATCTGGATGAAGCGGGAACCGAAATCGTGCTTGCTCGCGCGCGGGACTACGCCCGCCGCGGCGCCATTGTTTTTATCGCCACCAACGATCCCCGCGAGCGGGCAATCGCACAGAGGGAAATTGCGGTCGAACCTCTCTGATACAATTTAAAATTATGGTGGGGCGCCAGGAGTATACTCCCGGCGACAAACCATAAAAGTGGATGAATTTCGAACTAAAGACTACCGACACCCGCAGCAAAGCCCGAGCCGGAATGCTCCAAACCGCCCATGGCAAACTCCTCACTCCAGCCTTCATGCCGGTGGGAACGAATGCCACGGTCAAGGCGCTCACCGCACGCGACGTATGGGAAACCGGCGCGCGCATGGTGCTCGCGAATGCGTATCATCTTTATCTGCGGCCTGGAACGGAAGTGATTGCCGAAGCCGGTGGCATTCACCGGTTTGCGAATTGGCCAGGGAGCGTCCTTACCGATTCCGGCGGCTACCAGGTTTATTCGCTTGCCGATCTCAGAAAGACGACAGACGATGGCGTCCAGTTCAAGAGCCATTTGGATGGCTCGGCGCATTTTTTTACTCCCGAAAAAGTGATTGACATCGAGCGCGCCATCGGCCCGGATATTATGATGGTCTTCGACGAATGCCCGCCCTCGCAAGCTCCGCGCGACGTGATCGAGCGCGCGGTGGAACGAACGCTTCACTGGGCAAGCCGCGCGATGGAACGGTTTGCGAATACTTCCCTGCAGCATGGATACGAGCAGTCGCTTTTTCTCATTGTGCAGGGTGGAACACATCGGGATTTAAGAGAAGCTTGCGCCAAAGCATTGGTGGAACTGGGCGCGGAAGGTTATGCCATCGGCGGCCTCGCGGTCGGGGAGCCAAATGAAGTGATGTACGAGGTGACGGATTGGGTTACCGATATTCTGCCCGCGCATAAACCTCGCTATTTGATGGGCGTGGGAACCCCGATAGACCTTATCGAATCGATCGCCCGCGGCGTCGATCTGTTCGATTGCGTACTGCCGACGCGCAACGCCCGCAATGGTCAGCTCTTCACGCGCGATGGCAAGATCAATATTCGTAACGCGAAATGGAAGCGAGATTTTCGTCCTATCGACATCGAGACGAATTGCTATGCCTCACAGAATTTCTCCAAAGCGTATCTCGCGCATTTGTTCAACGCGAACGAAATCCTGGGGCTCACGCTTGCCACGATGCACAATGTGGCGTTTTACGAGCAGCTTGTATGCGAAGCCCGAGAAAGTATTGCGCAAGGAACATTTATCGACTGGGCCGATGCGTTTAAGACGAGGTATTTTTCGGGAACACATTCGACCATCCAAACGCTTTAGCACTCGAACAAACGGATAGTTTTTTCAAACGAGAAGGTATCCCCAGGATGAGCGATCATCCGGATGCCTTCTCCTTTTATTTGATAGCGCCGTCTGCGAAGCCGGCGCACGGAATGCAAAAGATATGGACCAACCCAAAATTTACGTAACGAAGCAGCGGTTAAGCGAAATCGAAGAGGAAGTTCGCAAACTCAAGTTTCATGGGCGGCGCGATATCGCAGGACGGATCGCCGAGGCGCGCGCGCAGGGGGATCTTTCCGAGAACGCCGAATACGACGCCGCACGCGAGGAGCAGGGATTGCTCGAACTGCGCATTCGAAAAATGGAAGAAGTGCTCGCGCGCGTTGCCATTATCGACGAAAGCGCGATCGCCACGGATAGAGCCGGCATTATGTCCCGCGTGACCGTGTTAAATACGAAGACGGGGAAGGAAAATAGTTACCAACTCGTTTCCGCTGAAGAAGCCGATTTCGAGGGCGGACGCATTTCCGTCGCTTCTCCCATCGGCAAAGCGTTGTTCAATAAAAAAGTTGGAGAGTCGGTACAAGTGAAAGTTCCGGCCGGAGCGTTGGAACTAAAAGTTCTCTCTATAGGAAAGTAGACTGTTCAGACAAGAGCCCGAGTGGCGTAATTGGTAGCCGCAGCAGACTCAAAATCTGCCGTTCGCAAGGACGTACCGGTTCGAGTCCGGTCTCGGGCACTATGCGAATTGCGTTGTGTATGACTATAGGAGCATAATCGTAGGCGACGCGACTGTCCTCTCATCTCGAACGTTTCGAGGGTAGATCTGTTTTCTTTTATATGGATGACCCACGAATCGTTGAACTGCTGACCGAAATGCTGGACGAGCAGCGAGGAATGCGCCATGAAATGGAGCAGATGAATACGGGTCTCGAACGGCTCGATGTCCGAATCGAACGGCTCGAAAAGCAGCAACGCATGACGAACATGAAACTCCGGGAACTAACACTTTCGAATGTGAGACTCGCCGATGAACTAAAGGTCGTTGTGCAATATGGGGAACGAATTGTGCGTCTCGAAGTTGCGGTCTTTCACTAACTTCAGCCCAGCAAATTTAAAATCTGCCCTCCGCAAGGATGTACTGGTTCGGAGTTTGATCTCGGACACAATAAAGTGTTGGGAATCTTATTCGCTTAAAATCCATAAATGACAAGTAATTAACGAAGGGCTTGATATTTGCTTATTGAAAATATTTGTGATTTTGCTGTAACCTTTTGCCATCTCATGGGTCTTCATAGTAGAGCGTTTTGCGGGTGTTCGGTTTTTCGAGGGCTTTGCTTATGAAACGAACCGTTATTTTAGCTGCTTTCCTTCTCCTCGCCGCCCAAGCGCCGCGGGTTGCCGAGCGCGCACGGGCGCAGGGGGTGGATTCGTGTCTGGAATTATATCAGCATGCTGTATGGCCATGGGTTCCGGATAGCCTTGTTGATAACCCCGATAGTGTTATGGTTGACACGTGCGGCGCCACGGTGGGTGGCGAGATCATAGGTGATCCTTCTTCTTTGGAGATGTTTGGGAAACGATATGTTTTGATTTTCACATACCACGTCATTTCACTCGATTCTGTTTCAAGCGACAGCGTGCTTATCGCTCCGTGGTCTTCCATTGACACCGCCTATCCAACGGTACGAGCGACTTTCGACACGATTATCGCCCGCTTTGGAGGAGCATACTTAGTTAAGGAACATCCCCAGATCGCGGACTCGAACATGTACACTTCAAATGAATTTATTCTCTTCACTGGGAATTATTCGCCAGCAGATACGGTGTTGGCGATTCTTACCGGCCCGCTCATCCGAGCCGGCTTCATGCGGCCGACGGTCACCTCATTCGTTACCCCCTCTGGCCTCAGCATTGAGGCGGATGTAAGTGCCATTTATGAGAGTGGTTCCCGTTTTCGAATCGCAGGGACACTCAGTTCTACGCGATACACCTTATACGATGAGATCGGGCGTACCGTGCAAGAAGGAATTCTCTCACGGGACGGGGAACTTGATCTCAATGCGTTGCCGACGGGAACTTCTGTGCTGGCGATCGGAACTCGACTTCTAAAACTATTCAAAGGATTAAACTAAATTTGTAGATGCAGCCATGCTTCGAGCAATCTCTGTCGTTCTCTTTCTATTTGTAATAGCCTCCGAAATTGAAGCCCAGCCTTCCACGTACCCGCTTTATCAAACGGTTTACGGGAGCCAGTATTATAATCCCGATTCCGTTCGCGTGGACACGGCGACCGGGTCATCGACGTACGAGCATCTTTTTGCCAAAGGTTATTTTGGAATGTTTTTTAGTTACCACGTCATTCCGCTCGATTCGGTTTCAGAAGATTCTGTATTGTCCGTTGGCGTCAGCGGAATTGATACTACCTATTCGGCGATCATGAGCGCCCTTGAGGGCATCCAATTGAAGTATGGAACTATAACGTTTCGCAAAGAGCACCCGCAAATTGGCGACAGCGGCATGATTACCTAAAATGAGTTTTTGCTGAGCTTCAATGGATACGTCGATATTGACTCAGCCCTTAAGGATCTCTGCACAGTTCCCTTCGTTAGGCCTATTTTAGCAAGCCCGCACCAACAAGTTCCATTCCGAGCGATCTTGGAATGGTTCCGGGCGCTTCCTCGAATGAAGTTTTTGGAGCGGGATGGTGGAGAAAAGATTTTCACGAGCTTGGTTGGCAATGGGCACTTTATAAAATGAAATGCCCGATGGCATGGGAGATAACGATGGGGCGAACCGACGTTTACACTCTGGATGGGGAGCAGTCTCCCGCTGATCCCGTTGACCCGGGTTGGGACGGGCCGGTTCAGAACCCGGACATGACGAATTGGTTCCAAGTTCAGTCCGCTACTTCCGATGATGGTATCTCTAGCCTTTACAACGCCACGCCGGAAGCGGAGCTTGGCCTCTGCCTAACGCTGGACTGCTCGAAGCTTCCGGATGGAAATTACTTCGCGCGGGTAATTAACGATATTATGGGAAAGTCGGTGAAAATCTCGGTGCAACACTAGGCCGAAATTACGCCGCTCTCCTAATTTTTCTGAGTACCATTCTCGATTTGCGAATCATTTAAGATTTTCGGGAATAGTGGAACTTCGCCGCAATGTTATTCATCACGAAAGCGACTGGCCAAAACGGGCTAATTATGGCGTTATTCATGAAGCACAAACGCGCGCGCACTAATCCAGATGAATTTGTGTCTATCGGAAAGCGAATACTTGCTCGCGTTGAGCGGGCTCGAAAACGCGCCTTTTGCGCGCGCGGCATGGGGAAGGTCTTGTTAGCGATGTGAGGATGTGCGGATTCCTCGGTCTTCCGCGATGATTCCGGGGACACCCTTCCGGCTTGAAAAAGGTTGGAACGGTGGCAAGCTGCTTCCTGAATATGTTACAATCGTTCCTCTCGCGCTTTTTTGCGTTCCTGCTTCTCGCGGGAACTATCGTTGTGCCGAATGCCGCATGCGCACAGGCCGTGCTTCCCCGAGCGGGCCAATCGTTTAGTTTCGGTATTATGGAGGGGCCATATAGCTTTTCGGATAGTCTCGGGTACCTTCAGCAAACGAGCCTCACACTCACGGTGGTCAGTGCTTATTCCGGCTGCGGGATTATAGCATCGCCCTCGGGCTACGTGCAGGATTTCAGTTTCGCTCCCGGCGCGCCAACGATCATCGATCTTCCGATGAATCTGATGCATCTGAACGATCTCGGGAAAACGAGGAAGGGGTTGCTCGTCCATACCACGGAACCCGTCAATCTCGTACTGCATGATTACGTTCAATACGGCGGCGAAGCGACGCAGATTCTCCCCGACTCCGCTCTGGACACGAGCTATGTGGCATTCGGATGGGGAATATGGGATGATATTGGCGAGCATGACGCGGCCGAATTCATTGTAACCGCGAGTACCGATTCGACGCGGCTCACGATAACGCCTTCCGTTCGCACACTTCTGAACCAGCCGGATAGCGTTCCCTTTACCGTGATTCTCAATCGTGGGGAATGTTATATCGTGAAAGCCGATACGACGGATTCGCCCTCGGACCCGTCGCTCTCGGGATCGCGGATTTCCGCTACCAAGCCGGTGAGTGTTATTTCGGGGCTCACCTGTGGATATACCCCGCTCAAGGTGGAAGCATGTAACGAGCTCATGGACGAACTGATCGGGCGAAAATGGTGGGGTTCCCATTTTTTCGCCCAGCCTCTAGACCTGAACGATACTGGAGGCGTCGTCGTCCTCACAAGCAGTCAGGATTTTACCGCGCACATCAATGCAGCTTCGATTTCTTCGATTCATGGCCGGCTGGTCGATACTTTTTCGAGGACCGCGGAGATTCATGTGGTCGATGGCGTGGGCGATCCGTTCCCGGTCGAAGCGCAGCAACTGACACGGAGTTTCTCCTACTGCGATTCCGGTTCCGGAGATCCCTCGCTTGTCGGCGTCCTGGATACTGCGGCTTATGCTGACACGCTCTTGTGGAATACTCCGCCTTATTTTTTCAGCCATTCGGTGCCGATCATTTGTCCAACCGCCGACCTTGGCAGCGCAACGCTCGATGGCAAAGTTCTCTCACAATGGGGCAATTCTTCGGTCATCAACGGCTCTCGGTATAGTGCGATTAATCCACCGGTCATGATGGGTCTCCATCGAATTGTTTCGCCCGATCCGGTTTTTGCCGTCCCGGCCGGATTCTATGTTGCCGATGCCTATTCCTTTATGGCGGGAACCGTGGGAACAGAAGTCCCGCATGACACCGCGTCCCATGTTCTTCTGCTTCAGGCGGATTCCGCCAGGACCTGTTCGGATTTCGATGTGACGGCTTCGGTTGAGCCCCCAATCCTCGCTTCCGAAGGGATGCTGATTTTTACCGTCAGCGTTCGATACGATCCTTCCAAAGTTCATCTCCTCGAAATCATCCCAGCCGACATTCCGGATAATGCTTCGTACACAGTCGATACTTCTACTCCGGGCAGGATTACCATTACGGTTCGCGGGACTCCGCTCATTGCAGGAAGCAATCTCTTCCGTTTTGTTTTCGAGGGCTGGCGTACGACGGCGAGTACATCCATCGGTTTTGATGGAATTTCGATTTGCGGCGATGACTCGGAACTCGTCACGGGGCGGGACGTATCTCTTGCCATTTCTCCGTCGCAAGATTCCCTTCGCAGGCAATTTGTCCTTTCGAACTCTCCTCCGTCGCTGTGTGAGGCACTTAACGTGGCGGTCGGCCTCGATTCGCTTCTCCTCCCGCAGGACGGACTCGTGCTGGCAAAGATCGAGGTTCTTTTCAGCCCTTTGCAACTGCAATTGCAGGGCGCGACGCGCGCGAATTTGCTCGCGGGCAGACCCTTTTCACTTAACATTTCGATCCCGGGCGACCTTCAATATCTTCTCACTCCGCCCGCGCAACTCTCCGGAGGGGATTCGCTCCTTTCACTCGAATTTACACCGCTAATTCCGAATCCGTCGGATACCATCCGCGCGCGAATCTATTATCTTGAGTGCGGTGACACGCTGGAGCGGGATCTCCAGATAATATTTCCGGTTGCGAACGCCGCCGCGCTCGTTGCGCCGAGTTCCTACGCGTTCGATTCGCTTCCGACCTGCCTTGCCCAGGACAGCACAGTTACCATCGGAGATTCGAGCTGCGTGCCCATAACGATAACGAATATTTCGAGGAGCGGTCCCGATTGGACGGTGCTTAGTTCGGCTGGCCAGCCGATTACGTTCCCAATTTATATTCCGGGCTATAGTTATGAAAAGTTCAAGGTTCGATTCCATCCGCAGACCGTTGGCATTGTGCAGGACACGATAACCGTGACCTACCAGTATCTCGATACAACTCTGACGCGAACGATTGTGCTGACAGGCATGGGAACCGCGGGGGGCGTCCTGCATTATGCCCGCTCGCTTAGCTTCGGCGATGTTTCGATTTGCTCGCCACTCGATAGCTCGATAGCACTGGATAACAAGACGTGCGACACCGTGCTCGTCGATAGTGTTCGCGTGACACCACCGTTTCTGCTCGCAACGCAATTGCCGCTTCGGATACTCTCCGGGGCAAGCGGCAGTATCCGACTCCGGTATGCGCCCACAACAATTTCTACAGATACCGGGCTCGCCATTATTACAATGACGGTGGGCGATTCGCTGGTCGAAGACACGCTCACGTTCACCGGAACGGGAAAGGCGTCGGGCGCAATGCAATATCCGCGCATGCTCAATGTTGGGAATGCTTCCCTCTGCTCATACCTCGATACCATCCTCTCGTTCACCAACAAGACCTGCGACACGGCCTCGATCGACAGCGCGATTGTGACTCCACCATTCGTATTGCTCACACCATTGCCCGATACGCTCGGAATCGGGGCAACGGCGAAAGTTAGACTGCAATTTACGCCGGACGCGCTTTACCCCGATACCGCTCGTGCTATCTTCATGCTCACGGTCAATGGCAGCCGGGTCACCGATACGGTAACCTTTATTGGCTCGGGGAAAGCGGCGGGCACCGTGAGCTATCCCAATGGGATCGCGTTCGGAACTGTTTCAGTATGCTCGCCCGCCGATACAGAGATTGTTTTGAGCAACGAAACCTTTTGCGACGCCGCGATCGATAGCGTGAGCGTCTCGCCGCCTTTCGAGTTGTTGGATTCCGTGCCACTATCTCTCGATTCCGGTACGAGCGACGGACTTCGAATTCAATATGCCCCGAACTCGAAAACCAACGATACCGGGCAGGCAATTATTGTCCTAACCGTAAACGGGCGTGAAGTCATTGACACGCTTACGCTTACCGGTCGTGGAACCGCAGGCAAGGCCAGCCTTGCATCGTCGAACGTGGAGGATTCCATTATCACCACGCGCTCAGAATGCGATCCGCCGGACACGACATCATTTTATCTTTTCAATCCCGGCTGTGACACGCTGAATTTTGCGAGCGGGTTCAAGGTGCTTGCGAACGTCCCGGGCTTTTGGAAGCTGGGCGCGAATCCAACGACGCTCTTGCCGCCCGGCGACTCGGTACAAATTACGCTTATTTCGAGCGACACCACAGCGGGATCTTATTCGGGAAGTTTCCTCACAAGCTATATCGACTCCGATGGCGCGGTGCATCCCTTTGTGCTTCCGGTTGAAGAAACCATCACTGCCGCTGCGCGAACCCTCGCGCTCGATACCACCCCCATCGATCTAGGAACGATCGCGCCATGCGAGACGCACGATACCGAAATTGCGTACACCAATACTGGTTGCGGTCCTGTGAGCGTGCTGGGCTGGACCCTTTCACAGTGGAACGAAGGCTACAACGTGTTCGGCACCGGCTTTTCGCCTCCGATCACGCTCGCGCCCGGCGCATTCGACTCTCTGCACCTTACCTTCGACGGTTCCCATCCCGGCGTGGTCTATGATACCGTTGTCGTCATTACGGGAACGAATAGCGATTCGGTGCGGCGAATCCCGGTACAATCATTCGTTCCTGCTGTTGATACCGTGGATTTCCTGCTGCGAATGCCGGGCCAGCTCACGGCGGGACAGTCGTTTACGTCAGGTGTTTATCCCGACCGCGCGGTGGATGCGGGCAAGGGGCTGACTTCGATCTCCGGAAGGTTCACGCTTCCCGATAATGATTTCACATTCGATTCCATCACCGCGGCTCCGGGCCTTCTGTTGAATACATCGGGACCGTGGGTTGCGAATCGAATCGCCAGAGAAGATTTTTCCGTCTCGAATGCTAACGGGAACTCCCTCGATCCGGCGACGCCGATCGTGCAACTCTGGCTGGAACCTTTGCTCACGGATTCGATCGAATATGCGCTGCAACTCGATTCCGTGCTTTTAAATGGCGGCGATTCGGCCTATTCGAATTGCGCGCTTGCTACGGGTGGTTCGGCGGTTTCGGCCACGCTCAGCATGGGATGCGGGGATAGCTTGCTCATTCGAGCGGGTCGCGGGGCGCGATCTCCTCCTCTCGACAATTCCGACTCCCAATCCCCTGAGCGCGGAACAGGGAATCGCTCGCTATTTGCTAACGAGCGCGGTCGATGGCATCGCTACTACCCAAGTATTCGATGCGCTGGGAAGGAAGGTTTCGGAGCAAAGCGTGCCACTGAATGCCGGCGAAACGAAGCCCTGCTCGCTTGATTTGAGCATATCTCCTTCGGGAAGTTATTTCTACACCATCCGATTCGTTTCGTCCTACGGAACGACGAGCCGGGAAGGGAGCATACTGGTACTCCGGTAAGTTGACGATCATACACTTTGAACAACTGTCCAGCCAGTTCGCTGCTACTCTAATTGAGCGGCTCCCAATTATTCGCGCACCACCTTTTTCATCACGGAACCCTCCGGCATCTCGAAGCGCACGAAATAGGTTCCTGCCGGAAGCGCGGTGAGATCCAGTGAATAATCGGGGCCGCGGGGATCGGCCACTTCCAGTACTTGCTCTCCAAGCAGATTCACAACGACGATGGACTCGATGTTCGCCGGAATTCCCGAAACGTAAACAATGCCGGGCGTTGGATTCGGAGAGAGCGATAATTGCGCCGCTGTCGAGTTGGGATGAACGGCACTGTTAGCATCGTAACTAATCCGGAACACCGCCGGGGTGGAATGCGTGGAGCCAAAATCCGAGGAGAAAAAGATATTGCCGTGACGGTCGAGAATAATTCCGCACGGCCGCGCCCAGCGAAGGTAGTTTATGGAGTCGGTTAGGAAACCGGTGCAGAAATCCTGCGTGGCCCACACTCCATTCGTGTTTTGCAGGAGCACGATTTTGGAACCGTTCGCAACTAACCGCCCGTCCGTGCCATCGTAGGAGCCATGCACGGCGACGAAGAACGAATTATCAAAGTTCGGTGGCAGTGTTGTATCGCGATAGAAGGCGATGCCCAGCGGAGTGGAATGCGCCGCGAGAGTGGCTTCGGGAACTCGCATTCCGGCAACACGCACGGAATCTTCGTGTGTAATCGGAAGCATCGCCTGATATTCGGAATCGATCTCGAAATTGTCCCACACGTGATTGCCGTAGGCCAGCGGCCAGCCATAAAACGCGCCGGGTTCGATCATGGTAATCAGCTCGCCGGGAACATCCGCCCCCTGGTTGTTCCGCTCTGCGACGGTCGCCCACAAATTGTAGGAACTATCCATCGCCAAACCAACCGCGTTGCGCAGCCCCGAAGCATACAGGGTAGGATTGGCTCCATTCGTATCGTATTGTACGACCGAACCGCGCATGGTATTGAGTTCCCGGCAGGCGTCGCACGGAGATCCCACGCTCAGGAACACCGAGCGAGAATGATCGTTGAAGAGAATCGTCCGAGAGGTGTGGTCATCGCTGCCCTGGGCCGAAGCGTCCACGCCCTGAATAAACAGTTCCTGCGTTGTAAACAGGCCATTCGCATCCGGATCGGTGTACTTATACGTTTGGGTCGAGGCCGCGGCGAAGAGGTCGCCCTGATGAAACGCAATGCTCTCGGCGCCGTCGGTTCCCGTAGCGATGGTGAGGGCGGTATCGGCAACACCATCGTTATTCGTGTCCGGTAATTCAACCACGGTGTTCGCGCCTTGATCGGCGACGCAAACATTCCCATCGGGATCCAGCGCCAGGAATCTCGGACCGGATAACGTTCCAGTGTAAAATACTGTCGCGGAAAATCCGGCCGGAAGATACACCGTTTCTGCGGAATCATAATACTGTTCGAACTTCTGAGGAATGATAAGCGGACTGGGAACCAGCACGAGCGGCTGAGCATGCGCTGTCGTGAACGCACACAAAATAGCAGTGAGCAGGAGAATACGTTGCATAAGGAACCTCATTCAATTAGTGACATTGACGCTCTGGTTGAAACGCCAAGATATGCACGCCGGGTTCGCGGGTGCTAACCCGCGAGTAATGTGTTTTACCTTAATAGCAGAACCGGCAGCGCCTCCACGCCCCCGTTCTTGCGAACGAGGCATTCGTACAGGCCATCGGGCAGGCCGGCGGGTTCCCAGGGGAAGCGGTGCTCTCCGGCTGCCAGCTCGCCTGAAAATATGCGTGCGACTTCGGCGCCGAGGAGATTCACAATTGAGATTTCGGCGTAGCCGCTTCTTGGGGACGAGAATGATATCCTTGTCGATTGCGAGAGAGGATTGGGGGAGACGGAAAGGTCATGATCAAAAAGACTTGTCGTTGCTACCGAAGCAGTAATTCCAAAGTCCGACAGCGGGCGGCGCCATACGCCACCGGTATTGAATGTACCGGGTTCACTGGAGGGCGTTGCGAATATTGTTTGTCCTGAAACGGCCAACTCAACGCCTGTAATATCTGCATAGTGATCCGAACTATCGAATCCCCGATTCCCATCGAGCCAATCGTTTCCCAAATCTGTAGAGTAAAAGATTCCACCTTCGGTGCGATAAGGGTTGTAATTTCCAACGCTGACAAAAAGGGTATTACCCACGGCGAAAAGTGACCTTGCTGCACGATGAAAAATCGTAGGAACCCAACTCTTGCACGAATCACTCGAAGCAGAAAGACCACTGTCAGAAGCAAAGAAAAGCTGATCGCCAATTTCGACGAGACCACAAAAGGCGGTGCAATGAATATACCCCGGCTGACTTACCCAATTAAATCCATCGTCATTTGAAATGTAAAAATGGACAGAGTCTTGCTCTAAAAGAGGAAGAACTAAACGATGGCCACTCAACGCAAATATTCCGCTAAAATCGTACGTTTGACTTGGTACCCCTGTAGTCTTTATTGTCTCCCATGTCAGGCCGTGATCCGTCGAACGGTAGAAAGCCGGTCCTTCAATCCCGCTCGCGAGTATAGTAAGTTGAGTATCTGACGCTATCAGGTTTTGGATAGATACTTTGTTTAGTCCTGTGTCGGGAAGGCCATCAAAAGTTGACTGAACCCAGTGCTGGCCAAAGTCGCTCGAAAAAAGGAGGCTGGAACTACCCAATATGTTTACGAGTAGATCTGGGCCTATGGCCGAAAGGATAGATATGCTCCGATCGGAGAAGGCAATTTGATGCCAACTCGATCCCAGATTGGTTGAAAAGAGTATCCCGGTCATGAGAAAATAATTATTGTCGTCATGACCACTTGCAAGAATGGTATCGCCATCGGCTGCGAATGACACAGGAGGTGGAGTATTAACGGAATTATTCCACCCTGTTGTCATTCTCCACTGCGCCCCCAGAGAATTCGCGGACGCTAACATCATCGCGCTCACGAGGAAGGTGAAAATACGTTTCGGAAGCATCACGGTCTCAATGAACCAGGTTTAATTCTGAAAAGTGCCCAGTGGGAAATCGGCTCGGCGTTTGATGTTCTATGCCGTCTCCCGGACACCTTCGAACATGCGGTGTTCCATTAATTCCGAGCGCTCACCGCATCAGGTCCATTGGCAGTTCCTGCATCCCTCCATTCATTCTGACGACGCATTCGTACACGCCATCCGGCAATCCCTTGGGAACCCACTGGAAAGTTTGTTCTCCTGCTGTCACCTCGCCGGAAAATATTTTTGCGACTTCGGTGCCGAGGGGATTGAAGATGGAGACATCCGCATGGCCGCTCACTTCCGACGTGAAAGAGATTGTCAACGATTGTGAAAGTGGATTGGGATAAATGTGAAACTGTTCCTCGTTCTTTTGGGGCATTTCTTGCACTGCGTTTTGCGGGCCGAGTATTTCGGAGAGCGGGCGATACCAAATGCCTCCGTCAGCGATAGCAAAGACTTTATTGTGGAGGACAGCAATGTTTGCAATTGAGGAATTGGGATTCAATCCCTGTCCGATATCAACCCACTGGGATTTATGTCCATCCCACAGATGCGGGCCATGATTTCCTAACAATAAATGGTCTTCCAGATCGAGGGGATAAAAAATTCCCATTAAGCTGATCGGATATCCGAGTCCGCTTGTATCCATGATGTACCATGATTTTCCCGCATCCGTCGATACATGCATGTAGCCAACAGCATGATACTGAAGGTAACCAGCCGCATAAATCGTATCGCCAATAACAACCACATTATCGGCCCAAACCGTGTCATATACTTCCCAGAAATAGCCACTATCTGTAGACCGATACAGCGCAAATGTCGGGGGACCCTGCGAGGGTTTGCTTAGAATTCCGATTGAGGAACCACCTACGCCTGCAAACCAGATTGAGCCAACATTTGCGCAGGAATTAAAGCTAGTCGGCTCTGGGTCATAAGTCCAATAAATATCTATATTCCGCCAGCTTGCTCCAGTATCGGCTGAACGATATGTCTGCCCGGGAAACGTATTCAAGTTTTCACCCTGGGCAAAAAGCACCCCCTGAACAGCTACGAGGTCTGAAGCGATGGAGTCTGTTTGAGGCCATGCCGTATCGCGTTGCCACGTTGTTCCATCATCGCTGGAAATGAATAGACCCCCAGCAGTGGAAGCAGAATCGTTACAGCCTAAGGAACAGACAATTTTCGATCCGAGCACCGCAAAGTCGTCAACATACGAGAGGGGAGGCAAACCGTTGCTCGAAGCGAACCATGTAGCTCCGTCGTCGGTCGATTTAAAGACGCCGCATGAGCTTTCGCTTTTAGAGTCAAACCCTACACCAACGAATAACGACGTTGAGGAGGCAGCGAGGGCCCCGAGTTGAAGGGTATTGGCCCCGCTTTGCACGCGGTGAGGAGTCCAGGAATTTCCTTCATTCGAGCGATTCATAAAGCCCGGCCTGGGAACCGGCAAAAAGCGATTGCTCGTGATAAAACAAGCTATACACAGCTTCGGCAGGGAGATTATTATTCGTCAATTCCCAGTTCGCCCCTTCATCCGTCGTAACGAACACACCGCTCGTGGTCGCGGCGAATAGTTTGTTGCCAACAGCGACCAGCGCGTTGACATTGGTATCGGCAAGACCGTTAACGATCTTCGCCCAGCTTTGACCATCGTCACTGGAAACAAAAACTCCGCCTGGATCCAATGAGCCAGGATAGGGGAGAGTGGAGAGCCCAATAAAAAACTTATTGTCCATCGTAACGATGGAATTGATGTTCGACAAGAAGGCAATGTGGTGCGTAAACGTGATCCCTGTATTGGACTGTTGCCACGTTGCACCTCGGTCGCTGGAACGGTACATCCCTAAATAAGTTCCGGCAAGCAGCGTCGCGCCGCTTCCGCCGAGAGAAAAGATATTGAATGTCTCGATGCCGGTGTTTGAAGGAGTCCAACTGGCACCATAGTCATAAGAGACGTACACGCCGTTGCCTTCAGTTCCCGCATAGATGAAGCTTCCCCGGAAGGGACCGGGCAGCGATGCAAAGCCTTGAACGCCAGAGAGAGCTAATCCACTATCGTCAGCTTTCCAGGGCAGATCGCCGGAAGTTCTAAAAACTCCGTGGTTCAAAGTCGAAACGAGGGTGTAAGTTGTTCCGGTGAGATCCGAACAGGAGATCAGCACAGTTGCATCAGTTAGATCTGCCCACGGCTCATCGTTGAAATAGATTCGGCCGTTGGCCACGGCAAATACATTGCGCTGGCTATCGGCCGTAAAGGCGGTGAATCGCCCGACCGACAAGTCGGCAGTGGGTTTCCACTGTGCGCGCATGGAACCCGCGCTCGCTAGGGTGAGCGTGGCGAAGAGTATGGAAACGATGATTTCCTTCATGGATAGTGAGTTTTTGCTCATTCGAAACGTGATAGCGTCTTGAGAGGTGCCCGTTCCTGAACAGGTAATGCACCGGGCACTAATTTACAATGCCAACCTCAAATCGACAAGCAACGGCAGGATAGAATCGTTGCTCTGCTTCAGGCGCTTGGAGTAGAAGAGGATTTCCACGTTTTCGGCTTCGTTACGCCGTTTCCATCGAAACCTTCGAAAGGCTTTCGCTCGAAAAGCGCCCCCGATCATGTCGAGGGCAAGCGTTCGCGGGGCGGAGAAAATTATCGGAACGTTCCCGTTTTTCATACGGTCTGGAATGCGGGTGAGGATGCAGGCAACGGCGGCACTTCATCGGGGCGTCTCTCGTTTAAATCGCTATGCATTCCTATCATACAGAAGCGATTATTGGCAGTGAAGGGAAGATCGAGCTGACCCTTCCGTTCAAGAAAGGTGAGAAGGTGGCTGTTGTCGTCATGCCGTTCGCAGAAGCCCGCGAAGCGCAATCCGATCGGGACTGGATGCGTCTTGGCCTCGAAAATTTCTTCCAGGACGATGCGGATACCGATTCTGCTTACGATCTTCTTTAAAAAATGACCTACCGTTTCGGGGACAGCGTCCTCGTCGATTTCCCGTTCGCGGACCGGAATGCGGAAAAGCGCCGCCCCGGCCTCGTTCTTGCGCAAGACCCGCATGCCGATCTGCTCATCGTGCGTATCAGCAGCAAAAAATCCAAGCTATCGACCGACATTACGCTTGCAGATTGGAAGCTTGAGGGCCTGAATGTTCCTTCGGCAGCCCGTTTGCTAAAAATGACCACGACCAACCAAGCGAATGTATTGACGCTACTCGGTCGAATTTCGAGCAGCGACAAAAAGTCTGTGGTTGATGCAATGAAAAAGTTCGCCGCAAGTTTGGATTAAGGAACCCATGCTATCTCTTTCGGAACTTTCCTGATTTTACAACATCCCGGATTCGAGGATAAGAATGAAGGTAAGAAAATCCAGGTGCGAGCAGTTCCCTCCGAGAGTTACGCCGCCAGCCTCAAATCGGCGAGCACGGGAATGCTCCAATCGTTCGACTGTTCCATTCGCTTGCTGAAAAAGAGAATTTCGAGATTTTCCACGGCATTCGTTTGCGGATTGAGCCGCACGACGATTTCATCGTCGTGCATCTCGGATTCCTGGCCGAGATAGGGCTCGCACTTATTGATGTAGAGAATGTCTCCGGTGCGGTCGTAATGGAATGTCAGTCGCGCGTCCATAATAATCTTCTCTACGCTGTTTCCAGCGAAACCTTCGAGAGGCTTTCGCTCGAGACGCGCTTCGAAAGGCGCAGGATCTCGATCCCAACAACTTGCTCCTGCTCGTTAAAATCGAGCACCACGCCCGGCGTGACCTCTTCGGAATCCACAATTTTAGATTCGTCGAGTCGCAGGTAGAGCGCATCGGATTCGCGGTCGATTTTGAGTCTCATAATTTTTTCTTTAGACGCCGGTCGAAAAATGCCGATACCACAAGTGGTGGTGTAACGGTGTCGTTCAATATAACCCGCAATACTCTGTTTCCGTTTTCGGGGATTCGCGCAAGGAAATGAGTGAGGCCAGGATCCTCGGCATCCGGTTCGGTTCGAACCGGATTATCTAATGTATGCATGATCCACTCGGGATCGATTTCTCGCTCGATGATTGCATCGCGGGCGTGTTTGGAATATTCGATTTGCATCGGGGAACCCTAAACTCCATCTTCTGAAGTAAGGTTTTGTGCGATTACGCCCCGAGCCTCAACTCGGCAAGCACCGGCAGGATAAAATCGTAGGTTTGCTTCCGGCGCTACCAAGTAGAAGAGGATTTCCACATTTTCGATTTCGTTCGTGGGCAGCCGTACGACAATTTCATCGCTCGGCACGTTGGAATTCTAAAAAGCTGCACGCCTAAGGGATTGGAAATGAAAAATAGGGGAATTTATCAAAAAAGTGAGTTTGACGGAACTCGGGCTTCGTGCGGAATGTGGATAACTCGGAATGGCGAAAACGCGCTACTTTAGCCATAGTTCATGAAGCACAAATGCGCGCGCGCAAATTTGCGGCGATGGTTTTGTCTTCTGGAAAGCAAATTCAGCCCGAATTGAACGAACGCGAAAACGCGCGCGTTGTTCGCGCGTTATGGCGAAGGTCTTGTTAGGGATGAGCGGAGGCGTGGATTCCTCGGTCGCGGCGGCGCTGCTCCGTGAGGAGGGCCACGACGTGATCGGCATGACCATCAAGACCTACAAGTACGAGGATGTTGGCGGGAATTCGCAGGCTGGAAGCACTGCGCCACGCGATACGTCCTGCTGCTCTTTAGATGGCATAAACGACGCGCGGCGTGTGGCTGCGAAGTTGGGGTTCCCACATTACGTCAGCGATATGACGGAGGAATTTGGCAGGGAAGTAATCAGCTATTTTAAGGAGACGTATCTTGCCGGCCAGACGCCGAATCCGTGTGTTCGGTGCAACCGTGAAATAAAGTGGGCAGCGATGCTCCGCAAGGCGAGATGCTTTGGGTTGTGAATTTATCGCGACCGGGCATTATGCGAGACTTTGGGAACTGGATGGCAGAATGCTGATTTCCCGCGCCGCGGATTCCGCGAAAGACCAGACCTATGCACTGTGGTCAGTCCGGCAGGAGCATTTGCAGCGGACGAAGTTCCCGCTCCAGAATTATACAAAGGCCCAAGCGCGTGTAGTCGCCGAAAAGCACGGTTTGGGGCTGGAGAAAAAGCAGGAAAGTTACGAGATTTGTTTCGTTACCGATAATGATTACCGCCGGTTCCTGCGAGAGACGGTCGAATGATATTGGTTCCCTGGCTGCGGCAGGAGATTTTGTATTGAATGGGGAACTCGTGGGCCAGCATGAGGGCGTACCGTTTTACACGATCGGCCAGCGCAAGGGATTGGGGCTTAGCATTCCCACGCATCCGGCGCCGCTGTATGTTACGGGCCTCGATGTGGTTGGGAACCGCGTTCTGCTCGGGGATGATGAAGATTTATTTTCGAAGGAACTCACCGCGCACAGCATGAATCTCATCAAGTATAATTCCCTGCCGCGCGAGGGTATGCGAGTCACAGCGAAGATTCGTTACAAGGATGAGGGAGCAAGTGCCACGGTGATTCCGCTTGGTGTGGATCGGGTGCAGGTGGTTTTTGAGGAGCCGCGCCGCGCGATCACGCCGGGGCAGTCCGTCGCGTTTTACGAAGGTGATGATCTGGTTGGCGGGGGAATTATTGACTAGATGAGAACAATGCGATTTTCGAATTACGCGCTGGCCGGGGCTTTCATGTTCGTCCTGCTTGCCGCGGGCTGCAACGGAACGATTACGCAGCCCATGCAGAACGAGGGCACGATGTCCGCGACGTTTCTGGATGGAACGGAATTTCTGGCGCAATCTGGAACTCAATTTTCGATTACCGGTTCTGGTTCCGATTATTTTATACACGCGCAAGATAATGTGCCTTCGGATGCCCATTTCGGCGACGATATTAGTATCACGGTTCCTGTCGAAAATCTGGCTTCCTATGCGGTATCTTCTTCCAGGGATAACGCGGTTACCGTTTCCTATACGGAATATCAAGGCAACCTTTCGTTCAGCGGAGACGCCGCAGAGGGAAGTTGCACCGTGATCATTACGCAAACATCGCCAACGCTCGTTGGCTCGTTCCAGGCCGTCACGATAGGCAGTGTAGGCGATACGGTTGCCATCTCGAATGGTTCCTTCAATGCGACGTCAGCAATAAGTTCTCGGTTTTCTCGCAATGAATACAAACGACCTCCTCATCCACTATCGAGCCGAAGCGTTGCTCGGCGGTGGCCAGAAGCGGCTCGACGAGCAGCATAAAAAAGGCAAACTCACCGCACGGGAGCGTCTTGCCATTTTGCTCGATGAGAATTCCTTCGAGGAGTTCGATATGTTCGCCCGGCATCGGTCGAAAGATTTCGGTCTCGAAAAGAATCGGCCACTCGGCGATGGCGTGGTGACCGGCTGCGGAAAAATTCATGGCCGATTCGTTTATGTTTTCAGTCAGGATTTCACGGTGTTTGGCGGCTCGCTTTCGGAAGCGCATGCTGAGAAAATCGTGAAAGTCATGGAGATGGCGATGCGAAACGGCGCGCCAATTATTGGACTGAATGATTCCGGTGGCGCGCGGATTCAGGAAGGAGTCGTTTCGCTCGGTGGGTATGCGGATATTTTTTTTTTGAATACGCTTGCTTCCGGAGTTGTACCACAAATTTCCGCAGTGCTTGGCCCATGCGCCGGCGGCGCGGTTTATTCGCCGGCCATCACCGATTTTGTTTTTATGGCAGAGGGCACCAGTTACATGTTCGTGACCGGGCCGAACGTTACGAAAACGGTGACGCATGAAGATGTATCCAGTGAAGAATTGGGCGGCGCGGATACCCATGCTTCGAAATCCGGCGTTGCGCATTTTGCGATGACGAACGAGTTGGAATGCCTGGATGGAATTCGCAGGCTGTGACCTATCTTCCGCAAAATAATAAAGAAAAAGCTCCCCGAGTATTTGTACGGGGACGATCCTACGCGAGTTTGCGACCGGTTAGCCAATATCATGTGCCGCGAGCAATCCAATCAGGCCATATGATATGCGAGCGGTGATTGTGGAAATCGTGGATCGCGAAAGTTTTTTCGAAGTCCACGAGCGGTTTGCGACGAATATCCTCGTCGGCTTCGCTCGGTTGGATGGGGAATCGGTCGGCATTGTTGCGAACCAGCCGCTTTCGATGGCTGGCGTGCTCGATATTGATTCCGCTACGAAGGGCGCGCGCTTCGTCCGCTTTTGCGATGCATTCAATATCCCACTCGTCGTCTTCGAAGATGTTCCCGGTTTCCTTCCCGGCACCGATCAGGAGTGGCGCGGCATCATCCGGCATGGGGCGAAATTGCTCTATGCGCTTGGCCGAAGCAACGGTTCCCAAAGTTACGGTCATCACTCGGAAAGCGTATGGCGGAGCCTATGACGTTATGAACTCCAAGCATATTCGCGGCGATATCAATTACGCGTGGCCAACCGCGGAAATTGCCGTGATGGGGCCGAAAGGCGCCGTGGAAATTATCTTCAAGAAAGAAATTGCAGAAGCTCGCGCGGCAGGCGGAGTCAAGCCGCCAAAGCCCGCGAAGAAGAACTGACGAACGAGTACCGGGAGCGCTTCGCCAATCCCTTCATCGCCGCCGAGCGCGGTTACGTGGATGATGTAATCGAGCCAGCCGAAACGCGGATTCGCCTCATCCGCGCGATGAAAATGCTTGCGGCACAAAGCAGGATACGAATCCGTGGAAGAAGCATGGGAATATCCCGCTTTGAATGCAGAGTTTCCAATATTAAATCTTTCATTGAAGGCCAAAATGCGGATTGTGTGGAACTATAGAGTTGTTTTCAGGGCGTGCAAAATTCGAAACAAGCGCAAGTTCGTTCCGCTACGGATGTCATCCGCGCCGGTTGCGAGGAATCGCTCGCAGCGCTGAACAAATACCACGCGCGGGCGCTAAAACTCGAAGCCGAGCCGATCCACCAGATTCGAGTGGGAACCCGAAGGCTGCGTGCCGTCCTGCGAATTTTCGCGGATATCATGGATGAGCAATGGGCGGCCGAACTCGAGGCGGAACTTCGCTGGGTGGCGCATCTTTTGGGAACCGTCCGCGATCTCGATGTGCTTCGTGAGCGTATTCGCACGGCGGCGAAGCCTCGGGACAGGCGCGCGATGATTTACGTCCAACGCATATTAGCCTCGCGCCATCGTGAGGCACAGGCCGTGATGGGCGAAGGACTAAAGAGCGGGCGATTCGATTCACTTCTCGAACGGCTGCAGGCGGGCGCACTGTCACCCGAGGTCGCGCTCCAAGCCGGGGAGCCTGCAGTCGATGTACTATTGCCGGAACTGCGGAATGCGTGGCAGAAGCTGGTACGAGATGCTCGCAAAGTGAAGCCGGATGGCGATCCTTGAAATATCATCACGTTCGAAAATCGGGAAAAAGGGTTCGATATGCTGCGGAAATGCTTCGGCAGGATTTGAGTGACGCCGATCAAGGTGAGGCCGACAAATTTGTGAAGCGCATGAAAAAGTTGCAAGATGTGCTCGGCGAACATCAGGATTCGGTGGTGGCTACGCAAACGCTCGAACAGCTTCTGGAACTGCGATCGAGCCACGCGCCGGGCATTCGGAACCTGATTAAGGGAGAAAAAAAGGCCGAAGCGAAAGCTCGCAATCAATTCCCTGAGACCTGGGCTCGCGCGACGGAGAAAAAACATCGGAAATGGATGAAGCGCACAAGATCCATCGCCGAAGCATAGTTTGTTAACAATTATTTAACATCCGAGAGTAACGGCAGCTTTGTTGAACGAAGCTATTCTCGAAATTTCCTAAGATTTGCACACTCGTATGATCTCTTATGGTAATCACAGCTTTCCGGGCCGGCTGTTCGTTGTCGAAGGCACGGATGGAAGTGGGAAGTCCACGCAACTTGCGCTGCTCTATCAGTGGCTGAAAAGTGAAGGGCTATCCGGTGATCTTTTCCGAATGGAATTCTTCACCGCTTGTGCGTGGAGACGACGAAACGCGCGAAGAAAAAAACGCTATTTACCCCCGCGACGTTTTCTCTGCTTGCATGCGACCGATTTCGCCGATCGCACCGAGCGCGATATTATCCCTCCGCTCAAAGCCGGCGCGATTGTCTTGGCCGATCGCTATATTTACACGGCGTTTGCGAGGGATGTCGTGCGCGGCTGCGATCCCTTGTGGGTTCGGCAGGTTTATCGCTTTGCCGTCGAGCCGACGGTGAGGTTCTTTTTCCGCGCGCCGCTCGAAGTCGCGTTGGAACGAATTCTTTCGGGCCGGCCGGAACTGAAATATTACGAAGCTGGATTGGATCGCAAATTTTTCGGACGAACCGGAAGAAAGTTTTCAAGATTTTTCAAGGGAAAATCCTCGAGGAGTATGATAGGATGGTCGATGAATTTGGCCTTACGGTCATCGATGCTTCGCGTGCCATTATTCGTCAGCAGCAGGAGATGCGCCGCATCATTAAGCCGCATTTGAAAGGATTGAAGAAATTCTGATATGACACCCATGCGTTTTTACGGGACGCCGCTTCCCGATGTCGATCTTCGACCCTATCCCGGAAAGCTGATTGTAATCGAAGGCACGGATGGCGTTGGCCGCTCGACGCACATCGCCGAACTTCGAACCTGGCTTGAAGCGCAAGGCTATGCGGTAGCCGATACGGGTATGACGCGATCGGAGCTGGCGGGGCGTGGCATTAAAGAAGCCAAAAGCGGACATACGCTCGGCAAACTCACGATGCAGCTTTTTTATGCGACCGATTTTGCGGACCGGCTCGATAACGAAATCATTCCCGCGCTCAAAGCCGGATTTATCGTGCTGACCGATCGCTATATTTATTCGGCGATCGCCCGTGCCGTGGTGCGTGGGATGGATCCCGACTGGGTGCGCGATGTCTATAAAATTGCGCTTATTCCCGATGCGATTTTTTATCTTCGCATCGATTCCATTTCCGATCTTGTCATGCGTTGGCTCGAGACCGGCAAGGGATTCGATTATTGGGAATCGGGAATGGATGTTGGCTTTGGCGAAGATTTTTACGAGAGCTTTGTCTCGTATCAATCGAAATTGCTTGCTGAGTTCGACCGCATGACCACGGAATATGGTTTCAAAGTTATTAGGGCTTCGCGTTCCATCGGACGCGTTTCCGCAGATCTTCGCCGTGCAATCACGGGGGTCATCGGGGTTACTCCCGGTCCGGAAAAGACCGAAGAAGAAGTTCCTCTGGCTTCGAATGCGGAAGAGATTGTGCACACGCAACCTCCCACGAAGCGAATGAAAAGCGTTCCTTCGTTGTAGTATAGGGGTCAGCCTGTGGGCACTACTTATGCGCGTTGCTTCGATAGATATTGGCTCGAACTCGATCAAGCTGCTCGTGGCCGAACTCACGGCGCGTGGGGAGTTGCTTCCGCTCCGGCGGGAAAAGTCCATGGTGCGGTTGGGGCATGAGACGCTGCTCAAAGGCCATCTGTCAAGCGAAGCAATTGTTAAGGCAATTCGGACGCTCGGTGTCTTTAAAACATTGGCGCAAAGCCTTGGTGCGGAAGAGGTAGTTGTCGTTGCCACTGCCTCGGTGCGCGAAGCCGATAACGAAACCGGATTTATTCGAGAAGTCGAAAGCCGTACTGGACTTCGCGTGGAGGTGCTCTCCGGCCTCGAAGAAGCACGATTGATCGGGTTGGCGGCGTCGCACGAGTGCGCAAGCCACTCTCCCCGTGTTCGGCCAGTTCCTGGACTCCTCAATATCGATATCGGCGGCGGCTCGACGGAGCTGTCATTCATGCATGGCGGAAAGGCGACGCAACTTCAGTCGATTCGCATTGGCGCGGTGCGGCTTACGGAACGGTTTCTTACGAACGACCCGCCGAAGTCCAAGGAACTCACTGCCTTGAAAAGGGAGATTGAAGCCGCGCTCGAACGGCCCGTTCGCGAGATGAAAGGCTCGAAATGGAGTATGGTGACGGGAACCTCCGGAACGATACTTTCGCTTGGCGCCGCATTCCAATCCATAGCCTATCCCGATAACGAGTCCGAATCGGGTGAAAAAGCGCGAACCGGTCTCATGCCGAGCGTCACAATGACGCGCGGCGAACTCACCGCGTTCAACGAGCATCTTGCGTCCATCCCGATTGCAGAACGAAGGAAAATTCCCGGCATCAGCGACCAGCGCGCAGAGATTATCGTGGCCGGTGGCGCGATCCTCGAGCAAACCATGCGCGCCTTCAGGATCAATCGGATTCGCACCTGTGAATGGGGTTTGCGCGAAGGAGTGCTTTTCGATCGTTTTGCGGAATCCTCTCGAGCCCAGCTGCGCAAACCGGCTGAACTCGATTCGCATCTCGCCGGCGCGGAAGCCCTTGGCGAGCGGTTTGGTTACGAAGCGGCACATGGCAAACAGGTTTCGAAGATTGCGCAGAAACTTTTCGATCAGTTGCGTTCGCTGCACGGCCTCAAATCACATGACCGGACGCTTCTCGTGGCCGCGGCGATCCTCCATGACATAGGGTATGCGATTTCGGCCGAATCGCATCATAAGCATTCCCTCTATCTGATATTGAACTCCGAACTCACTGGCTTTACCGACTCCGAGCGTCAGGTGATCGCGAATATTGCGCGCTATCACCGGCGAGCTTATCCGAAACCGCAGCATGTTTATTTTAACGCGCTGCCGCTTGAAGATCAGGGAAAAGTGTGGATGTTGGGAGGAATTCTCCGGCTCGCCGATGCGATGGATCGCAGCCACGAATCGCGCATCAAGAATTTCAAGGCCACGTTGCGTGGCGATCGAATTCGCCTCACCATAGCTAACAAACGCCGTTGCGAACATGAGTTGTGGGCCATCGAGAAGAAAAAGGACATGCTCGAAGAGGCATTCGGTGTAACACTGGAAGTGGCATAATGCGAAAGAGCGGATTTTCGAAAAGTCGAAAATCCGCTCCATTCTGTTCGGAGAGGCCAGATTCCTCTAACGTGGATTCCCTTCTATTTCAGGCCATCCCCGATTTTCTGGCTTGGCACCGGGAGGGCAAATTTCCCGTATCTAAACTATGGTCTCCGCCTGAAGCATGAGCATAAAAGGTTGTGTTCATGCGGTAGG
Organism: uncultured Bacteroidota bacterium; assembly: GCA_963702215.1. Classification (GTDB taxonomy): domain Bacteria; phylum Bacteroidota; class Ignavibacteria; order Palsa-1295; family Palsa-1295; genus PALSA-1295. The sequence goes on along the minus strand of OY969726.1, from coordinate 859,841 downwards.
TAACTTTAAGACACGTAGTGCGAAGGAATTATTCGCGGCAACTGTAAAAAATCATGGTTTTTTCGATGAATTCGAGATTCGATCTTTCCAAAATCATACACGTGTCTGCAAATCAGACACCGGTTTGCCAGAATTGGGCTATTCAAGGCGGTGTATTCTCATTTTTGTACAACTGTTTTGAGCCCGTCTCAAAATCGGACACTTTTGGGAAACGATTACAAAAGAGAATAACCAATCTTTGAAATCGACTCGAACGCCATTTATTCGTCGTATTTTTGCGAGGTGACTCAGCCGCCCGGTTCTCAAAAATTGCGGAGTTCGCAAGCACCATGGGTCCTTGCGCTCGCGGTTGTTGCCAGCGTGATGCTTCTGGCTACGCTCGCCTATCCCTTCGGATACGACCAGGCGGTTTTCAGCACGGCCGGAGACATGATTTTGCATGGCGCCGTCCCATATCGCGATTTTCTGGATACGAAACCTCCGCTTATCTATTACCTCTATGCCTCGGCGATTGCGATATTTGGGCGGGATGAGTGGTCCATCCATGCCTTCGACCTAACCTGGCAACTTGTCACCGCCTATTATTTTTTTCGAATTCTTCGGCGATATTTCCCAGCCGATTATGCGCTCTTGGCGGTATCACTGACGGTTATCCTATATGCCGGTTCGGGTTTTTGGATGACGGCTCAAGCGGAGAGCTTTGCTACCCTGCCCTCCCTCCTGCTGCTGGACACCACCTTGCGTGCGGGAAAGTCATCGAGACGAACGCTCCTCTATGGTGTGCTTGCCGGCTCTGCATCTATCGTTCTATTGGCGCTAAAGTTCACATTGGTTCTCGGCGGGGCCGCGGCGTTGCTCTTTATCCTCTCTGAGCCGCGTGAGTGGTCCGGACACAAGTTACGATTCGTTCTTGGCTTTACTGGCTCCGCGGGAGCGGGGATCCTCCTCGGTGTGGGAGCGCTGTGGCGAGCTGGAGCAGCGGGCCGACTTCTTCAATCATTGGGGTGGCTTTCTGACTACGCGGCCCTCGTTCCGAATCAGCGCTCGTGGCTGGAGGTAATTCTTGTTATTTTTCCGGAGCGAATTGTCTATTCAACGTCCATTGCACTCACCTTGTTCGGGATTGCAGGCTTCGTGTGGTGGTTACGTCGCAAACACGCTTGCCCTGAAGATCGAATCTTCAGGTTACTCGCGATTACTTCCGTTTTGCAGTTGTTCGGAATTCTCCTCGAGCGGAAAATCGAGTTTCCATACCAATATACACGCGCGGTCTGGGCGGTGACACCGTTTATGGCAGGTGCGATAATTTTTTTGGCGAAAAAGGTGAGCGTTAATACAACGCGCCGTGCTGTCGTCTCCGTCGTTGGCGTCCTTATCGCGCTTGTGCTTTCTCCACTCCCCCGAATTTTCACCCAGACAATTCCGTGGTCCTGTCTAGCGCTTCACAGCCAGAACGCCGCTTCCGAAGTGCAGAGACGAGTTCCCGATTATTTTGCAGAGGAACAGCGAGAAGTTGCACGTTATCTTGACCGGAGCATGACGAAACAGGACCAGCTTTTTTTCTGGGGAAATGATGTCGCAATATATTTCCTGGCGAACCGGCTCCCGCAAACAATCTGCCTGACCGCAACGCCTTTACGTACATCGTTCACCCCGCACGAATGGAAGGATACCTTGGTGCGCCAACTCGATCGCTCGAAGCCGAAGTATTGGATTGTGGAGTTTGGCGATGCGCGGCCTTCTATTACGGGCAGTGCGTCCGACTCCTACGAGGCCTTGCTCCAATGGCCGGAACTTGAAATATCCCTATTTTCGCACTATAAAGCGGACACGACTATCGGCCATTTTTCGATCTTCGAACGGCGCAACTAAAATCCGGTCTCAGATGTGTGGTTTTCCTTCGAGCGGGTTGCGCCATAGGTTGCTCGCGGGGTTTTCCTCGAAGGCGGCGACGGCCTCAACTTCTCGCCAGATAAGCTGGCACGGGAACCGATTCTCATTGAGCGCGCGGCATAGTATGAGCGAATCCAGAGAAGGATTAATATCCTGCAAGTGTTTCAGTTCCGGGTATCCGCGCACGCCGTGCATGGCGGTAAGACGAACGCCGGCGGCACCAGCAACGGTGCTGACTGCTTCCAGGCGCTGCCAGTCGAGGACTCCCGCTTCGAGGGCATCGCTTCGGGAAATTTCGACCCCTACGCGTTCGATGCCGCGGGCGCGGTACTCCGGAAGTTTTTCTTCGAATGGAAAAGACAATTCGACTTTCGGTATAATCTTGCGGGAAGAGAAGGTCGCGCAATAGGGGATGAAAAGCGATTCCGGAGTCTCAATGGGAAGAAAGATTCGGTAGGCACCCGCCTCGAAAATTTGCTCGCAATCAAGCTCCCTGCGCGGAGGTTCCGAAAGGGAGATCCCGATCGGGATATCGACGGCCTCGTGGATCTCGCGGATCAATCCCAAACAGGAGGATTCCCACGGCGCGCGATCAAGGAATTCCAGATGGACCATCTTCGCATTTTCCTTGCGGAGCAGCCGAGCGCGATCGATCGGACTCTGCGAATAAATTTCGCGCTTCGCATGAAAGGATTCATGCGCCGGTATCGCAATCTGCGCCCCGCACACGCCGTGTACGATCGGAATCGAAGGAATAATGAGCACCATCGTAAGCGCGAAACCGAGAAGCCCGGCTAAAAAATCCATAACCGATTGCCTCACTTAGTGGCAGTGCGAAGCTTCATCAACTCAACTCGGCCAATTATCCCAATCGAATCGAAGCGGAGGCTATCCTTCCGCGCGATCGCCGCGATATCTTCGATGAATGGTTTATCGTCGGCAATGACTGTGAGATGCTCGCCTCGAAGATACTCAGGAAGGTGTCCCTGCTGGTGTGCCCGCAACGCCGCTTCGTTAACTTTGCCATCTAAATTAATTACGTTCGGCGCAACAAAACTTGCAACGCCGGATTGCAGCATCCCAATTTTTTCCTGAGGGTGCGCCGCTGCCCACAGTCCTGTCCTGTATAAATCGCTTTGGGTTTGATACGAATTTTGCACGGTTCGCTGGGCAAAAAACGCAACGGCAAGAACCGCAACAAGAACGATCACACCGCGGATCCTGTGATTTCTCCACAGGATTGATAAGCCCGCAGCAAAAAAAATCGACCATAGGATGCGTGCAGGCTGAAGGTATCTTGGTAGAAAATGGGGTGCTCGAAAGAAGAAAGTATAATAAAAGATCAGCACCACGGAAAAAAGAATTAGCGGAACGAGCGCGGAGATTCGAAGCTGCATGCGAGCCTGCCAGAACAATTTCGTTTTGATGGTGACGATCGAAATTCCGGCGACTAGAATTATCAGCCAGAGGACTCGAAGAGGAAACCGGATTGAATCAGGCAAGTAAAATACGAGCGACAGAATATCCGATAAGGATTGGACGGCGCGATAGATGTTTTCATGCGGAGGCAGCGGCCAGATATTTTCGGCCTGCCCGCTTTCTGGCATGAGACTTCCGAAATAAGTCCAATTGAAAAGCCACCACGGGAGGCTGATGAGGAATGCAAGTAAGCCTGTGACCACTCCATCGCGGAATCGCCGTTGAGCGAAAAACAAAAAAACGACAATCGCGACCAAGATTGCTGCGTCGATTCTCGCAAGCACGGCAAAGCCCAGGACGACACCAAGCAGCCACGGCTTCTGGTGAATCTTCGTCGCGGATGTCCCATTCGTCTCTGCTGATGGTTCAGAGCATTTCGCATAAAGCGTTAGCGAAACGACGATCAGCAGCGATGCCAGCCCGGTTTCCAGGCCGTTCGTCATTTGCAAAAAGCAGGGATAGCTGAAGGTCCAGATTGCGGCGGCAACGACTGACGTACTGAAGGTTCCCGATGCCGGCGAGCGTTCGATTGTTCGGACGAGCAGGGCAATCGCCCAGACGAACAGCGCGGCGATGAAGCCACCAAGCACGAAGCTCCAACGAACGGCAAACCAGGGATCTCCGCCGGAGAGCCAGAAGGTCGGCGTATAGATCAGCGCGATCAGCGGCTGAAAGCCGTTTGTGAGATGAATACCATCGACGCTCGGTCCGTGCCATAGCGCGAGCTGTTTCGCGATGGAAAAAATGTAATATGCATCATCGCCATAGGGAAACACGGCTAATTCTGCATGACTTCGGATCAATAGAGGTATCCGAATCAGGAACGTAGTGAGTGAGAGAAGGAGAAGTATTCGCTGTTCCTTCTTGCTAAACGAGGCGAGAAACATGGTGGCAAATTGAAACGAAATTTTTCCCCAAACATTCGAACATGCAAAACCGAATTACGCCGACAGACAAAAATTCATCGTTCCGGGCAAACTTTTCCAGCGATTATCGGAACTCCTTCGCGCGGAACGGGATTTGTAACAAACGGCGAAATCACACTTCGTCGAAATACTTGGACCTCACACGAGTGCGTGCTTTTTTTCATCCCTGATACAGTCGCTACGGGCTGGCCGCAAAGCGGCGCAAGGTTGCGCATCGCATTCGAGAAGCGGAATCACACGGATTGACAAAACCGGAGACGCTGCCACCCGAAGGTACAACCTTCCATTTGACATAAGACCAATTTTTGTTCACGGGATCGAGGAGGTCAACGGGGCATGTCACGCCTTCTCTTCGATCTGCTCTTTTTCAAAAAACAACTGATTCTCAGCCGTGGGCCCTTATTTCCGGCCCAAATTGATACGAGTGGCCCGCTTTTGACAGGGCTGTTTTAACTAACTAAAAGCTCACACTTTTCAAGGTAAAATATCCGATGATTACGATTATTGGCGGCGGCTTTTCCGGACTTTCCGCCGCATATTTCCTCCATCGCGCCGGCAAGGACGTCACACTGCTCGAATGGTCCCGAGGTCTAGGCGGCCGCGCTTCGACACGGAATGTCGGCTACCGGACGATGGATGCGGGCGCCCAACGCATAGACCTCAGCCCGCTAAGCGCGAACCAGCTTGAAACGGACGCCCGGGCGCTTCTTCGCGCCGTAGCGATCGAGCGCGGCATATTGCAAATCGCAAAGCCATTTCCCGCACCGATTTTTCGCTTCGATGGGCGCTCGATCGAAACGGCGCACCAGGTGGAAGTTCCTAATTGGTATTACCTCGATGGTGGCATGGGCGTCTTTGCCGATGCGCTCGTGAAAGACATCCCCGTTCGCACGCACACGCGCGTCAGCGATATCGTTTTCGAGAAATCTGGCTATACCGCTTCGAAACCAGAGGGGCGAAACCATGCCTTCGGACGGGCTCGTCATTGCGCTCCCGGCGCCCTACGCCCTGGCCATGCTGCTGCCGCATGCCGCGAAAAACAAGAAAGTCAAGCGCATCACCGATCTTTTCAACGATGTTAATTACGAGCCGATGATCGGCGCGATGTTCGGCACGACGAAAATAAAATTTCCGTGAGCCGTTCGTTTCGCTCTTTACCGACGACATTACCGCGCCAATCTTCTGGCTTTCACAAGAAAGCCTCCGCCGCCCGCTTGGGATTCGCAAGAACGAAATGGCGTTCGTGCTGCAGCTTGGCGCGGAAATCAGCCGCGAATATGTGCTCAAGAGCGATAAAGAGACCTTCGTGGCTGTCGAGCGCGTGTTCGAGGAAGTGCTCGATGTGGCGCTGCCGGATATTATTTATGGCGAAATCCAGCGCTGGCCGGCAGCATTTCTTTCGTCCTCGCCATTTACAATCGATACGATCAAGGAAGACGAATTCAAATCCCCGCTCTATCTTGCAGGCGATTACATCGCGGGACAAAGTTCCATCGCCTCCGCATTCTGGAGCGGAAAACAAATTGCCGATCGTATTGCCGGCGTGGACACGTTCCAATTTATCGAGGCCCCCGCGCGCGAACAGGCGCGATTAGTCGAAACAGAGTGGCTCGCCGTCGTTCCACCAGAACGGAAGCCCCGAAAAGTGCAAAAGCCGCAGCGGAAGCATGCGCAAAAGAAATACGATAAAGAAAAGGGCAAACGTGTATTCGTTCCAGCTGAAAAAGTGGGACGAAAATACGGCGCGAAAGCAAAAGCCGGAGGTTTCAAACCGCAGGGTGGTAGGTTTGCGCCAAAGCACGGTACCCGACGGGCCGAAGCAAGGCGGCTGGAAACCACGACCGGCGGGCCCAGGCGGAATCCGTCCAAAGCAGCGTGGCCCGCAACAATTTGGCCGGCGTCAGGGCCAGCCCTCTGGTCAACCTTATGGTCAGCGGCAAAGTCAGCCTTATGGCCAGCGGCAAAGCCAGCCTTACGGCCAAAGGCAGGGAGCCCAAGCTTATGGCCAACGGCAGGGTGGGCCGTCATACGGCCAGCGGCAAGGACAGCCTTATGGCGAGCGCGGAGGCGAGCGTGGAGGCGAGCGCGGAGGCGGACGTGGCCTCAGTGGCGGTCAGCAGCAAGGCCGTGGCTTCGGTCAGGGTTCAGCAAGGCCAAGACCAGCTAATCGGCAATGGGGCGGCCAACCGCAGGGCGGTCGCGGGCAGGGCTATGCGCCACGTGGCGGACAGCAAGGCGGCCCGCAGGGCGGACAGCCAGGCCAGGGTCGGCCTTTTGGACAAGGACGCCCGAGACAGCAGGGCGGTTACCAGCCGTATGGGGGGGGAACCGGATATGGCAAACCACGCCAGCCACGCGAACAACGTGAGCCAACCGTCTATTCAACGAATATTCAACCGCGCCAGCCGCGCACATCCGGCTATGAGGGGCCGGCAGGCACCGCGTAGGCCTCGACGCCCATTGGATGACGATAATCTCGGGAACCGGTAGGAAAGCGACCCATGGAAGCAGATCGGCTCAGTCAATCTGATTGGACCGATCTGCAGGAAAAGAAACGACTATTCCCACCGCAGCGCAATGGCGGGATCCACCTCCGCCGCGCGCCGGGAAGGAAATAGCGAGCACAGCATCGTGAGGGCGATCGCGCCGGTGCCCACGGAAACGAAATCTTGCCACCGCAGCTCGACCGGAAGCGAGGGGATAATATAAACCGTGGAATCGAGAGGAAAAAAACCGAAGCGCTGTTGAAGAATAACGACGACGAGCCCCACGAGGCAGCCGATAAGCGTTCCCAGCACGCCCACGAGGGTTCCTTGCCAGAAATAGATTTTGCGGATCCCGGTTGTGGAACTTCCAAGAGCACGCAGCAACCCAATATCGCGTTGTTTCTCGAAGACGGTGAGCGTGAGAGAACTAAAAATGCTGAACGCCGCGACGCCCACAATCAGAAACAAAATAATATACGCCACCCACCGCTCGATTTGCATTACTGAGTAAAGTTCCGTGTGCAGATCGTACCACGATTGCGCTACGTAATTAGGGCCAATGGCATGAGCCAGTGCGTCCCTTACATCGTTTGCGTCCCTCACGTCTCTTGTTCGAATGTCAATATTCGTCGCCGCATTCGCCGGAATACCAAAAAGCTCCCGAGCGGCTCCCGGGCCGGTGTAAGCATTTTGGGCATCGTAGTCCTTGTTGTTGGCAGCAAAAATGCCGGTTACGCGAAGTGTGCGCATCCGTGGCATGACAGGCTCCGTGAGAATTCGTTCCAAACCGGAGGGACTATAGACTTCGAGCGTATCCCCAAGCTGGACCGCCAGTTGATCCGCTAAAATTTGGCCGAGCACGATGCTGTTCGAATCGAGTTCGAGTTTGCCTGATTGAATGCTTTTGCCCAGTCCCGAAACGGCGCGCGCATCCGAATCCGAAATTCCGGTAAGATTGACGACTTCCGGCAGCGTGTAATGCACGAGCACGGCCTTTCCGCTCACTGCTTCGCCGGCGGATGTGATGCTGGGAACTCGTTTTACAAGGCGCAGTAAGCTATCGGCGTTCGTGATGACGGCGGGCCCGGAGGCGCTCGAATCCACCAAAGCCGTAATGCGAACATGCGGATCGAAGCTCACATAGATGTTTGTCACTACCGATGAAAATCCGTTGAAGACCGAAAGCACGATAATCAACGCCGCCGTCCCGACCGCCAGGCCGACGATTGAAAGAATACTGATGATGGTAATAAAATTTTCCCGTCGCTTCGAAAAAAGCATATCGGCGGGCGAGAAAGAGTTCGTAAGGCATCAGCTCCAAAAATCTGGATTACGCGGATTAGATGGATTTTCTGGATTACTACCGTGCATGCAAGCGTCTTCCAACACAGCAAGTAGTATTGACGTGCGGCATTCGATCAGCCATTATTTTAGAATTCATTTCCCGGCCTAAGCGTTTACCGCGCGTCACTTCTTCTTAAATAATTGGAGGATCACATGAAATCGATCTGCTTTTTCTTTGCGGCGGCCTTATTATCATTCCCATTCGCACGCGTGCTCAGAGCGCAGCCGAAGGTTTCGGACCTAATGCCACTTAACATGGGGCAGTATGTCGAATACAACGAGTACGATACGACATCGCTCGGCATTCAGCATAGCCATTCTTCTTACTCAGTGGACTCGATCAACGAAAATTTCTGGAATTCGAGTGGTGTCGCTTCGGTAATCGATACCTCCGAGGATAGCGACAATATCTCGGTGGTCACGAAGGTGCATTACCGTTTCAACGCAGCGGGAGATTTGCAAGCCTTTGCGGATGCGCAGCTGACTCAGCAAGTGCTGGGTGCGACGCTCTCGCCCGGTGCCACACCTCCCAACAGATGGGTAACGGAGTTTATGACGAGCGCCGGGAACGCGGAATATACTATCGACACGATCAACACTACGTATTCCATTGCCAATGTACAGGTCATTTTTACGGGTAAGTACGTCGGTCAGGAATCTGTAACCGTACCCTCTGCTCCTACTCCATACACGAATGCTCAGCGATTCGATCTGACGGGACACGCCACCATAAGCTACGGCGGTCAAACCATCTCCCAATTTTCCACTACGGAGTCAGAATGGCTGGTACAAGGGATTGGGATTATCAAGACAGTCTTACCACGTTCGTATGTCACGGTGCCCATTGCGGGAACGGATACTGTCGGCGGCACCGAAAAAGAAATGACCGCGTCTGGCGTCGCTTCCGCCTCGGTTTCGGAGCCAAGTCTCCTCGCCGCTTCCGGCATTCAGTTTTATCCGAATCCGGCCTCGGATAATGTCACGCTATCGTTCGATCGTCCCGCCCGGCGCGTTATACTTTATGATGCCACCGGCCGAATCGTCCGATCGTTCGATCTTGCGACACAAACGAACAATGCGCTGCTATGGGTGAAGGATATACCGAACGGGGTCTATCTTGCCAGAGCGCAGTACGCCAACGGCATGGCCGCCTCAAAAAAGCTGATCATTCAACATTGATATCGGAGGGCACGGACAAATTCGAGCCTGTCCCTTGGGTGTGGACAAGCAGGAGCTGCGGCCTACGCTTCTTAGGGCGCGGTCGAGAACTTTTGCTGAAACAAATCGGCGACGGGTCGCAGATTCGGTTCCCGTGCGCACATAAATTCGATTTTGAACTTGAACTCCTCGTCGCTCAGCGCGTGAAGCTCATGGAGTGCGGTAACGTCCATCACTCCGAGCGCATCCTGCGGATGGCGCTTTAGCGTTGCGGTGAGTAATTCGATCGCTTTTTTGCGCTCGCTCGTATCGGCTTTAGCAATATTTGCCATGGCGAAGGATGCATCGATTGCATACGCATACGGCGCATACCCGGACTCGTGGTAGAAGGGGATTTCGTCCAGCTCCGGGATCGAATCCATGGTTTTCACGATCTCCTCGTCGGCTCGCATGGCGTCGGCATTGTGATGAATGCCGCGCTCGAATTCCGCGTAGGAAACGAGAATCGGCGCTTTCGATTCGCGCAAGCGAAAGAGCGGCAGTGCCTTTTTGAGAAGAGAATCGGCTTTGTGGGATTCGCCCTTCTGGATTTCGAGCAATCCCTCGCAGCCGTAAGCAATGGCTTGCGCGTCGGGATCTTTTCGCACCGCCGGATTCGCGGCGGTTACGCTCCACCGGTGAATCACCTGGTCAATTGTTGCCGTGCTATCGAGCAACTTGTTCTGGAACGTGTAAGCCTGCTGCACGATTTTCCGGCCCTCGGATTCGTGTTTTACCGTCTGGGCAGGCGTCTCTGCCGCCGCAACAAAGGTTCCAAGAAGAACGAGGAGATAAAGGAGATAGCGCATCGATTACAAAAGATGGGCTATCCCCAATTAGTTTCGCAAGGATTGCCGGGAGGCGATTTCAATAGGTTCCACCAATCGGCCACATCACACCAAGGAGAACACGAATGTCTCCTGATTTCGCCGATGTCGGATCAATCGGGATAGGGAATGTTTTGCCATTCGTGGCAAGCCTGGTGAGTGCGTCGGGGCTTGCAGTACTCTTATAAATCTTTGTCAGCCCCGCGGCATATCCGGCGTCGAACGTAATCATTGGGCCGTGGTAAAGTTCGTCGGCGATTCCCAGGCCAACATAAACCGAGACATCGACCGAGTTGAGATAGGATTTCAAATCCGACACTGGCACCACAGAGCCATCTGCCGATTCCGATGCACCTAAAAGAAAGCCAAAGGACGGCCCGGCATCGATATACGGGCGAATATCACCCATCCCGAATGAGAATTTGACGACAACGGGAACCTCGATGTAGTTTAGGGTATAATTATCGTTACCCGAATAGACGATCGCAGGTGTATCGTTTCGCCCAATCAGAGCGCTCGAGCGGATCGCGGCACTCGGACTGTACTGTTCACTCACTCCCTTCTGGTCGTATAGGGCGGAGATATCCACGCCCCACGTATCATTGAACCAATGGTCATAAGCCAAGCCGCCGATCACGCCTGTTTTCATTCCCGTTGTAGTGCTGGCGGGGAGGCTATCGAGGCCCTCACTTGCGAAGTTAGCTCCGAGGCGAACGCCCCACCAGGATGAAGAATACTGTGCCCGAAGCGGCGTGGAAAGTGCGAAAAAGAGAAGTGCAAAAGAAAAAGAGGCGATTTTTGATTTCATAAGGCTACAAAAATAAGCATTTCCAAAGCGTTACTAAAGAATTTCGAAATTTTGTCTCCTTCGAGACCCCTTTTGGCCGCTCAGGATTTCATCCGGCCCGAACTGATGTTCCTAGTGTCTTAATGTACTCCGCTAAAGAAATGCTTCTGAAACCGGCCCGGATTGCGCTGGCACAAATCGCTCCCACACTCGGCAATATCGAGCGCAATGTTAAACTCCACGCCGAATGGTGCGAGCGCGCAATCGCGGGCGGCGCAACGGCGATAATTTTTCCGGAACTTTCGTTAACCGGCTATACCCTCCGCGATCTCAATTTCGAATGCGCGGTCGGCTTGGAAGAAACGACATACTCGGCGCTCAAGGAGTTGAGCAAAAAAATCACGATTATCGCCGGAGCCGTGGAACGGGATGCACGTGGCGCGGTCTATAATGCCGCGTTTCTATTCGAGCATGGCGAAGTGCGGCATACGCATCGGAAAGTATATCTTCCAACTTATGGCATTTTCGAAGAAGGCCGCTATTTCACGGCAGGCCGCAAAGCGGAATCATTTGCTTCGGAACGTCTCGGCTCTGTCGGGTTGCTTGTCTGCGAGGATTTGTGGCACCCTTCATTGCCGTATATCCAGGCACTCGGTGGCGCGCAGCTCCTTGTAACCATTGCCGCCAGCCCGACGCGATTGGAAACCGGCGAGCTTGCTGCACGCTCCGCTACTCCAGAAATTTATACGATTAATCGCGAGCATCACGCCTCCTACGCCCGACTCCTCGGATGTTACGTGGCATTTGTGAATCGGGTTGGCGTCGAGGATGGGGTGAATTTCTGGGGCGGGTCCGAACTCGTTGCACCCTCCGGCCAGTGCATCGCTTGTGGCAAATTTTTCGACGAGGATCTGATTTTCGCCGAAATCGATCCAATGCAAATTCAACATGCACGACAAGCTTCCCGGCATTTTTTGGATGACGACCCGCTGCTCACGCAGCATCTACTGGCAAAACTCGTTGGTTTCAAGGCGGTGCCAGTCGGTGCCGGGGATTCCGTGAAACTCGACTAATCTTAAGTATTTATTCAGCGCAATCCATCCAAATCAGCCGAATCCCGGTCGTCATCCGGGTTTGAAACTGACCGCCCGGAATTTCGTTTTAGGGTTTATGGAAAACATCGGAAATCCTGTTTATTCGTTTACGCCGGAGGCGCTCGAGTTAGTTGGCGAAGCGCGATTAGCTTACATTCGTAAGGTCTATTCTTACTTTGCGATTGCCGTCGCGAGCGCCATTGCTGGTACGCTCATCGCAATGAATACTGGCCTCGCATTCTCCTTCTCGAATGCTCCATTCATCGGCATCATCGCCTTTTTCGGCTCGATCTGGTTCGCCTCGCGAAGCGCGAATAACCCTTCTCGAGCGGTTCCCACCCTTTCGGTGGCCACGTTTATCAGCGGCCTCTTCGTAGCGCCGATGCTTTACGCCATCGCCCACGGCTACATTCGCGGCACGAGCACCGGAACGATTTACGATGCCCTCCTGCTCTCTGGCTCGATTTTCGGCGGACTCACCCTCTATACCTTTGTTTCGAAGAAGGACTTCAGCTACCTCGGAGCGAGCCTGACCATCGGCCTTTTCATGCTGATTGGCATCATGGTCATCAACTTCTTCGTGCAATCCACGACCCTCGATCTTGGACTTTCGATCGTCGGTGTGATCATTTTTTCGGGCTTTATTTTGGTTGATACCTCGCGGATCCTCCACCGGGCGCATGAAGTTCCGCCAACGCTTGCAGCGTTGAGCCTCTATCTCGATTTTCTCAATCTCTTTCTCATGCTTCTTACACTGCTAAGTGGCGGAAGAGACCGCAGATAGAAGGGACTTGATGGTGAGCAGCGATCAAAGGGATTGCGCGGCAGTGCGATTTTTTGTTGCCCATAGAATGGCTGCTTGATTGTGCGTAATTTTGCATCATGTCACAATACAAGAATCTTATTCTCACACGTGAAGGCTTGGTCGCCACTGTGCAGCTTAATCGGCCGAAAGTTCTCAATGCCCTGAACACCGAGCTCATGGCAGAGCTTGTCGAATGCCTCGAAATGCTCGATCATGATGAGGGCGTGCGCGCCGTCGTACTGCACGGCAACGAGAAGGCATTCGCTGCCGGTGCGGACATCAAAGAAATGGCGGATGCTTCCGCGATAGAAATGCTCGCCCGCGATCAATTCGCGAAGTGGGATCGAATCCGCAAGCTGAAGAAGCCGCTCATCGCTGCTGTTTCCGGGTTTGCATTAGGCGGTGGGTGCGAACTCATGATGCATTGTGATATTATCATTGCTAGCGAAACGGCGCGCATCGGCCAGCCCGAAATCCTGATCGGTGTCATGCCCGGCGCGGGCGGGACGCAGCGGCTTACACGCGCCGTCGGCAAGGGATTGGCGATGGAAATGGTATTGACCGGCCGGCAAATCACCGCTGAAGAAGCGATGAAGGCGGGATTGGTGAATAAAGTGGTTCCAGTCGAATTTTATCTCGAAGAAGCCCAGCGCCTTGCGCGAGAAATCGCCGAGCGTCCTCCCATTGCCGTTCGCCTTGCGAAAGAAGCGATACTGAAATCTTTCGATACAACGATCGAAACCGGCCTGGAATACGAGCGAAAGAATTTCTATCTGCTCTTCGCCTCTGAAGATATGCGGGAGGGAATGAGCGCCTTTATCGAGAAACGGAAGGCGGGGTGGAAGGGGAAATAAAGCTATGTCCGAGTATCAAACGGTTATCACCACCCTTTCCGGCGGCATCTTCACCATCACGCTGAACCGCCCGGAAGTCTATAACGCCTTCAACGAGCAGCTGACGAGTGACCTGCTCGAATGCCTTCAAAGAAGCCGCGAAGAGTGATGAGATTCGCGTCGTCGTCCTATCGGGCGCTGGCAAAGCGTTTTGTTCCGGGCAAGATTTGAAAGATGCACCCACCGGGAGCGGCAAACGCTCGCTCCGCGATTCGCTGGAGCGAAGATATAATCCGATCATCCGCGCGATTCGAAAATTGCCGAAGCCGGTCATTGCTTCGGTCAATGGCGTTGCCGCCGGCGCGGGAGCATCACTCGCGCTGGCCTGCGATTATCGCATGATGGCCGACAGCGCGAAGCTCATTGAAGTTTTCGTACGAATAGGTTTAGTTCCGGATTCCGGTTCCAGTTGGTTTCTTGTCAAAAATTGTGGCGTGGCGAAAGCCTTTGAACTCGCCGCGTTGGGGGAAGATATTTCCGCACAAAAGGCATTGGAACTTAATTTGGCGAATAAGTTCGTTCCCGCTCGCAGAATTGGAAGCCGAAACAAAGAACATTGCGCACACTTTTGCCTCTGGGCCGACTAAAGCCTATGGCTACATCAAACGCATGATGGATCGCGCCGCCGCCGTTTCGCTTGACGAGCGCTTAGACTACGAAGTCTTTATGCAGGAAGCCGCCGGACGCACGGAGGATTATACGAATGCCGTCGAGGCATTTAAGGAAAAGAAAAGACCGGAATATTCCGGGAGATAAATTATGACCACCATTGGGATTATCGGCGCCGGCACCATGGGAACCGGCATTGCGCTCTCTTCCGCGCTTGCTGGGATATGACGTCGTGCTCTACGATATTTCGGACGGGTTCCTTCAGCGTGCTTATAAGAATATTGGGGTGATGATGGATAAATCCATCGAGCGCGGAAAGCTTAAGCACCCGGACGCGAATGCCGCGGCCGTTCGCATTCGCACGACGACACATTTCGATCATTTGAAGACCGGCCGATCTTGTGATCGAGGCCGCGATCGAAAAGCTTCAAACGAAACAGGAGCTCTTCGCAAAGCTTAGCGACATGTGCGGGGAAGAGTGTCTTTTTGCGACCAACACATCTTCGCTTTCCATCACAGCGATCGCGAGTGCGACGCAGGCGGCCCGAGCGCGTGCTCGGACTGCACTTTTTCAATCCGGCGCATATCATGAAGCTCGTCGAAATCGTGCGCGGGCAGGAAACGACCGACGATGTGATGTACCGCGCCGAAGGCTATATCAAGCAGATCGGCAAAGTTCCAGTCCTCGCGAAAGATACGCCGGGATTTATCGTCAATCGGGTTGCCCGGAATTTTTATGGTGAAGCATTCCGTATGCTGGGCGATGGCATTGCCGCGCATGAGCAGATCGACCGCATTATGAAATCCAATGGCTTTGCGATGGGGCCGTTCCAGCTTATGGATTTGATTGGGATCGATGTAAACCTTGCCGTCACCGAATCCGTCTATCATCAATTTTTTGAGGAGTCGCGTTTTCGGCCACATCTAATTCAGCAGAAGATGGTCGAAGCCAATTGGCTTGGAAAAAAGACTGGACGGGGCTTCTACGAATATTAGCAGGAGTCACGCCAATCCTGTTTCTTTGCCATGCTCGAAACCCTTCAGGCCACGCGATACGTGACGCCGCTCCGAGAGGGCGGCTCGCTCCCCGCGCTCGTCGAGGCGGATGATGATGGTCTATATGTGCTGAAATTTCGCGGCGCCGGGCAGGGAAGGAAGGCACTGATTGCTGAACTTCTCGCCGGAGAAATCGGTCGCGCACTCGGGCTGCCCATACCACGGCTGGCGTTTATGGAACTTGGTTCCGTGTTGGGCCGCAACGAACCCGATTACGAAATTCGCACATTGATTGAAGCGAGCGCCGGGCTTAATTTTGCGATGGACTATCTTCCCGGCTCGATTACTTTCGATCCAATGGTAAACAAGATCGATCCGGAATTGGCATCCGCGATTGTATGGTTCGATGCGTTGGTTATGAACGTCGATCGCACCGCGCGCAATCCGAATATGCTGATGTGGCATAAAAAATTATATCTGATCGACCACGGTGCATCGCTTTTCTTTCACCATCAGTGGGAGACGGCAGCGAGTAAATTCGAAAGCCCGTTCGGCGCCATTAAGGACCACGTGCTCCTTCCTTTTGCAGGCGATATTGCCGGCGCCGGATCGAAATTTCTGCCGCTGCTGACTTTCGAATTGCTTCATTCCATCATCCAACTTATTCCCGATGAGTGGCTAGATCTAGAACCATTGTTTCCGAATGCCGCCGCGCACCGCGAAGCGTATGTGGATTTCCTTGTCCAGCGGTCAGCTTCATCCACTATTTTTGAACAGGAGGCGATCCGTGCCCGAGCAAACTTCGTATGATTATGTCGTCGTTCGGATTGTACCGCGCGTAGAACGCGCGGAATTTATCAATGCCGGCATTATTCTTTTCGCTCGAACGATCCGATTTTTAGAAGCTCGAGTTGAGTTGGACCACGGGCGCCTACTCGCGCTCTTCCCACATGTCGATATCGAGGAAATCGAACGACACCTGGCGCTAATTCCGAAAATTTGCGTCGGAGGAACCGATGCCGGACCCATCGGAGAATTTCCGCAACATGAACGCTGGCACTGGCTCGTTTCGCCGCGCAGCACCATCATTCAGACATCAGAAACGCACTCAGGCATTTGTCTCGAACCATCGGATGAGCTTGGCCATTTGATGAGACCCTCATTCGATAACAAACAATTGCTGAGCTGGAATTGCGCGCCACAATTTCTCGTTAAAAGACCTTTCAATATTTCTTGTCTAATCAGAATGTCAGAAACAACTACAGTATCCGAAGTTGAACTGAAAGCTGGCGATACCGCCCCGGACTTCACCGCCGAATCAACCGACGGAGCGAAAATATCGCTCCACGATTTTCGTGGCAAGTCGAACGTTGTCCTCTATTTTTATCCGGAGGATATGACGAGCGGCTGCACGATCGAAGCGCAAAACTTTCGCGACGATCGCGATAAATTCGCTACCGCGAATGCCGTCATTCTCGGTGTTTCCTTAGACTCGCGCGAGAAGCATCAGCAGTTTACTGAAAAAGAGCATTTGAATTTTCCGCTGCTGGTGGATTCCAATAGGGCGATTTGCAACGCTTACGGTGTGCCGATCGACGGCCACCAGCCGAATCGATGGACTTTCCTTATCGGCAAGGATGGCAAAATTCTGCGTGCCTATCATAAGGTAGATACTCGCATGCACAGCGCGCAACTCCAACAAGATTTGGCCTCAATTTCTGGAACGAACTGAGCAAACCGTTCGCTGGTCGACTCCTCTACCAAAAGACATCATTATTATGAAAATCATCTTAGCATTCCTATTGACTGCCATGCTGTCGGGTGGCGATGTGGCTTTGAAAGCGGGCGATAAGGCACCCGATTTCACAGCCGAGACAACTAACGGGTCCCATATTTCGCTGCACCAGTACCGCGGAAAGGAAAATGTGGTGCTCTATTTTTATCCGGCCGACCTCTCCAGGGGCTGCTCGATCGAAGCGTGTACGTTTCGTGATCAACAGGAGAAATTTACGAAAGCGAACACCGTGATTCTCGGCGTTTCACTTCAGGATCGCTCTTCGCACGAAAAATTTACGAAGGAAGATAAATTAAACTTCCCGCTGTTGGTCGATACCGATCGTGCGATTGCGATCAAATATGGAGTTCCCATCGCCTTTAATAAATATGACGCGCGCTGGACATTCCTCATCGGCAAGGATGGCAAGATCGTCGAAACGTTTCACGATGTCGATCCGCGCACGAATAGCCTCCAGCTTTTGGCGGCGGTTTGGAAGTATAATAAGGCACACTCGAAGTAGTTGCGAGTTGCGTAAATGCGTATTTTATGTTGGAATGTAAACGGCATCCGCGCCGCGCAGCGAAAGGGATTTCTCGATTTCGTAAGTCGCGAACGCCCCGATGCCTTGTGCTTGCAGGAGACGAAGGCTTCGCCCGGACAGCTGGATCCGGAGCTTACCTCTATTGAAGGTTATACCTCGCATTTTGTGAGTGCCGAGAAAAAGGGTTACTCTGGCGTGGCCATTTATACTAAGCCTACTCCGAAACAGATTGGGCTGGGGTGCGGCGCAACCCGCTTCGATTGCGAAGGCCGCGTTCTCTCCGCCGACTATGGCGATTTTATTCTCTACAATATTTACTTTCCTAACGGTGGTCGCGGCCCCGATCGTGTGCGGTACAAGCTCGATTTTTACGATCACCTCCTCGATCAATGGCAGGAACTTCGCTCGGACGGCCGGGAACTGATTATTTGCGGTGATTTTAATACGGCGCATCAAGAGATCGACGTTGCACGGCCTACCGAGTGGTCGAAACAGTCAGGATTTTTACCGGAGGAGCGTGCCTGGCTCGATAAGATCACCGATATGGGATATATCGATGCCTACCGCACGTTCCACCGGGAACCGGAGCAGTATACTTATTGGGATAATTTCCGAAACAGCCGCGAGCGCAACATTGGTTGGCGCATCGACTATTTTATGGTTACCGATGGCCTGATGTCGCGGGTGACCGGCGCGTCTATCCATCCCACCGTGATGGGCAGCGATCACTGCCCGATCGAATTGATCGTCGAGGAGCCATAATAGAAAGGATGGAACCTTCTCCTAACTCCATTCTCGTGATAACTGGCCCAACCGCTTCCGGGAAGACGGAAATGGCACTCCGGGAAGCGCGAGCAAACCCATCTATCGAAATTGTTAACGCGGATGCTTCGCTGATTTATCGCGGCTTCAACATTGGCACCGCCAAGCCTTCAATGGATGCTCGGAACGAAATTCCGCACCACCTCATCGACATTCTGGAACCGAGCGAATCGTTTAGTGCCGCGGATTACAGTTTGCGGGCGCGCTCCGTCATCCGAGCGATCAGGGCACGCGGAAAGCAGCCGATCGTGGTGGGTGGCACAGGTTTGTACATCGATGCACTCTTCATGGGGTTGCCCTCACTCAATATTTCGGATATGCGGATGTCTCAGACACGCGAACGCGCTCAAATGGAAATCGAGACTTCAGGATTCGACACAATGCACGAGCGGCTTCGTGAAATTGATCCGGAACTGTATCTACAGATTCGCCGTGAACGCAATCCACTTCGGCTGGAACGCGCGTGGGTACATTACTATGCCACCGGTGAGGCCCTCGGAGAAGCGCGTAAGCGGCAGCCAGAACGCTTTGAATATTCCCCCGAATTCCGGGTACTCGATGTTCCGCGCGATGAGTTGTGGCGGAGGATCGAAGCTCGTGTAGATGTGATGCTCGTGGCGGGTTGGATGGGGGAAGCGAAGTCGCTCATGAAACACGGCATTACGCGCGAGATGCCCGCGATGCGGGCGCACGGCTACAGAGAACTATTCGATGTTCTAACTGGCGAGTTAACGCTTGAAGAGGCACGCTCGAAGACCATCTTTCATACCCGGCAATACGCCAAACGTCAGGTTACCTGGATGAAGAAGTACCCTAAGCGCGAACCCGTGCCCACACTTGCTCGGTAACGAAAAACGCAATTCTTATCAGGCCGAGCGCGAGCGGGAACCGAATGGCCGGCCCGCCCCATCCAAACGCAAACACGAGTACGATCGTGAGCGTAAGAAGAATCCAGAATGTCGCCTTACTCATATCGTTTTCTCCTTTCTCAAAACCGCAAAATTAGCGCTCCGACGTTACCGCAATATTATTTTCCAATAGCGGATGTGTTAACTTTTGTCCGACGCGGATAGCGGAAAATTCCCGCTTGGTTCCTTCCACGTGGATGAGGTTGTAAAAATATCCCCCGCCGCGGAAAACCGGGAACACTGCTCCCGCGCCATTCAGGCAGGGGATGTCCTCGCGCGTGTACGCCCCGGTAAAATGAATGTGACCGTGCAAGAGGACATCGACGTTGGCAAACTTTAGGAGTTTAAAAAGTTGTCGCTTTCCGTACAACTTCAGAGTGAGCTGTTCGAGCCTGTTGGCGATACCGCTTTCTGAAAATCCATCTGCAACTTCGAGGTGCGAAACGTCTTTCGGCCGAAAGGTGTGATGGTGCAGGAGCGCGATGCGCGTTTGCGCGGTGCGCCAGGCATGATGCTGTGTGAGCGCGCGCGCGTGCTCTTGCGCGGCGCTCGCAATCGTTCCATTCGAGCCAACCGGATTCTGTAAATTCGAATGTTCCGCTATCGAATTAAATCCCATCAAACATACCTCCTGTATGCGTTTCAGGAATGGGTATCCCTGCTGGCTCATCGTGATCGTGTCAGCAAAGAGTTCGGCGAAGGTGTCCTGGAAGATTGCGAGCTTCTCCGCGTAATCGAGCGACCGGCATCGTTCCGGAAACGATAGCACCTCCTCGGCCAAATGCGGTCCGCCGAAAATATCGTGGTTTCCAACGATAACCGTGAGTTTGCTGCTCCGCATGATTCCCAGCGATTCAAAAAGCCGACGAACTGTGCGAAGATCGCGAGGCTCGGCGTTGCTTGTCAGGTCGCCGGTAATGATAATGTGATCGGCCCCGCTTCGATCGAGCGCATCCTCTAACGCTCGGCGAAGCCGTGGCAAATGTTGTGGGTGGAACTTTAAATTAATGTGGGAATCGGAGAGATGTGCAATTCGCATGATGTTAAGATGGCAACCTGGGCATGGTAACCAAAACAGCGCATTCCATCGCATCGTCGCAGTTCAAAAATAGGGAACTGTTATATTTGTATTACGATATGATTTCCTTAAACGCTTTTGCAATCGGGAAATGGCCGCCTGGACCTCGAATAAAAAGGTCGAATTGCAAAATGCGGAAACCAATTCGCCCATTTTGG
The DNA here is from genome assembly GCA_963702215.1 of uncultured Bacteroidota bacterium. Lineage (GTDB taxonomy): Bacteria > Bacteroidota > Ignavibacteria > Palsa-1295 > Palsa-1295 > PALSA-1295. Next base: position 839,221 of record OY969726.1, on the reverse strand, counting down.
GTTTCCATAGCTCTTCATGGCAGAAACTCGGACGGCGGCTGAGCACGATGAGGCGCTTCGAACGCGTATTGGCGAGGCGGCTCGCACCTTATTTTTAGACCATGGCTATTCCAAAGTCTCGGCCAGCGAGATTGCCGGAGCCATCGGCATTAGCAAAAAAACGCTCTATCGCGAATTCGTAACGAAGGAAGACATACTTCGTGCCGTGGTATTGCCGAAGCTCAAGGAATCGACAAAGCGCATTGAGCGGGTACTGGCTGATCGCACCCTTGCCTTTCCGGAGAAGCTCCAACAAGTGCTTGCCATCATGGGCACGCAGCAGCAGCGCGTCTCCCCGATATTCGTTCGCGATATTGCGGTGCACGCTCCGGAAGTATGGCGCGAAATACAGGAGCATAAAAAGGCGCGGCTCAAGAAATTCGAGACGCTGCTCGAAGAGGGAATCGAACTCGGCTATTTCCGCGCGGATATTCCGCAAGAGGTTATCGTTCGAATGCACACGGCGGCCGTGGAGTCGCTTATGACCCCGCATGCACTCGTCGAGCTGCCATGTACGTCGCAGGAGGTATTTCAGAATATTGTTACCGTGCTGTTCGAAGGAATTCTCTGCGACGCAAAACGGAAATCGTTCGCACGCCAGTGCGCACGAACGGTCGCGCGAACGGTCGCCCTCAATGAAAACACCGCCGTCAACGGTACATAATTGCGGAAGGCAATAAAAATCTCCTTTCACCGTCAATATCATTTATCTCAAATCGGAATGCCTGAGACGAAAACCGAACCAGAAAAATCCACGCCCCCCGGCACGGGCGGATGGCAGCAAGAAGAGGCGCCACAGAATGGCAATGAGCGCACACATGGCAATCGCGAACAGCCGCGCGGAGCCCAACCAAAAGAGAAGAGCCTCTTTCGAAAGGCGTTGCCTTTTGTCTTCGGGGCGATTCTCATCGCCGGCGCTCTCTATGGATGGCATATCATTCAATATAATAAAGTTCACGAAGAGACCGACGACGCCCAGATCGATGTCGATATCAGCCCGATCATTCCGCGCGTCGCCGGGTACGTGCGCGATGTTTGGGTAAGCGATAACGACCATGTCGATTCGAATGCCGTGCTGGTAACACTCGATGCAAGCGATATAAAGCTAAAGGTCGAAGCCGCACAAGCCGCGCTGGATAATGCCCAGGCAGCCGTAAAGAGCGCGCAATCTGCCGCCGAAGCCGCGCAAGCGAACGTTGCCATCGCAGCAGTTCACAGCAAGAACGCCTCGGATGACCTTGCCCGCGCACGAGGCCTGCTTGCCGGCCAGGCAATGACGCAGCAGCGATTCGATGCCGTCAAAGCGACCGCCGATGCCACCGAAACACAAGTAAAAGGTGCAAGCGATCAGGCTGCCGCCGCCCGGGCGCAGGTCGGGATTGCCCAAGCACAGGTGAAGCAAAGACAGGCCGATCTCGATAACGCGAATCTCCAGCTATCTTATGCAACAATTACGACGCCCATAACAGGAACGGTCGCGGAAAAGAATGTCGAGATCGGCGAATACATTCAACCGGGCCAGCCGCTCATGGCGGTAACGCCCAGCGATGTATGGATATCCGCCAATTTCAAGGAAACGCAGATGAGTGATATTCATCCCGGCGAAACTGCCTTCTTCACCGTCGATGCGTATCCCGATTCGACATTTCATGGCGTTGTGCAGTCGATCTCGCCCGCCACGGGAGCAAAATTTTCGCTCCTGCCACCGGATAATTCCACAGGGAATTTTATTAAAGTGACTCAACGCGTGCCCGTCAAGATTTTGGTTGATCGGGATAATTATTCCAAAACCCCGCTCCGCCCCGGCATGAGCGTGGACATCACCATCAACACCGGAAGGTAAGTGTTGCCGTGAATTTTAGGTCACGGCGCACTGTGACTCAATTTTAGATTCGCCGTGACCTAAAGGGCACGGCTACGAAGAATGGCCGAACAAGGATTTCGCAAATGGATCATCGTCATCACCGTCGTTTCGGCGGCGGTGATCGAGCTGATCGATACGTCGATTGTCAACGTGGCGATCACGGATCTGAGCGCATCCTTAGGGGCGACGTTCGAGGATGTTGCATGGGTCATCACGTCCTACGCCATCGCGAACGTTATCGTCATTCCGATGACGAGCTTTCTGGCCGGCCTCTTTGGGAGGCGGAATTATTATGTATTTTCGATCTTGCTGTTCACAGCGGCCTCGTTTTTTTGTGGGAACTCGCACTCGCTGATTGAAATCGTTATCTTTCGATTTATTCAGGGCCTAGGCGGCGGCGCGTTGCTTTCCACATCTCAATCCATCCTCTTCGATACGTTCACCATTGAAGAACGCCCGGTGGCGGCCGGCATTTTCGGTTTAGGTGTCGTCATTGGCCCGACGATTGGGCCGACGCTCGGAGGTTGGATCATCGATACGCTTCACTGGCCGTGGATCTTTTTTGTCAATGTCCCAATTGGCATCATCGCCGCGATTCTGTCATGGACCTACGTGAAGGAACCGAAACACGAGCGAAAAGTCGGGGCGATTGACTGGACGGGAATTCTTCTGCTCATCGTGGGAATCGGTTCCATGCAATACGTGCTTGAGCGCGGGGAGTCAGAGGATTGGTTCTCATCCCGCACCATCGTCGTTCTGGCAGTCACCGCCGTACTTGGCCTTGTCTTATTTATCTGGCGGGAACTCACGACCGAGCATCCCGTCGTGGAGCTTCACGTTCTCAAGAGTAGAACGCTTGCTTTTTGCGCCTTTCTTACGTTCGTCATTGGGTTCGGATTATTCGCGTCCGTCTTTATCATTCCGATCTTTGCGCAGCAATTGTTGGGCTACGATGCAATGCACACGGGCTTATTGCTGCTTCCTGGTGCCTTGGTCACGATGTTCGTGCTCCCATGGGTGGGGCGCATCCAGCAAAAAGGAATGTCTCCGCAGCTTATGATCTTCATCGGCTTTTCGTTGACGGCGCTTTTTACGTTCGAACTTTCCCGGATTAATCTCGATGCTGGGTACTGGACGTTTTTCTGGCCGCTGGTCGTCCGCGGGATTGGTCTGCCCTTCTGTTTCATTCCTATCACCGTGCTCGCAGTCTCTGGCCTCTCGCCTCGTGATATTCCGCAGGGCGTGGCGATGAATAATATGATGCGCCAGCTTGGCGGTTCGTTCGGAATCGCGATCGTCAATACCTACCTTGATCGTCGGCTTATGGCGAATCGCATGGGGCTAATTTCTCATGTTACGCAGTATAGCACGGCAACGCAGATACGCATGTACCAGCTAGTTCATGGATTTATGTCGAAAGGCGCCTTGCCCGGCGTCGCACGGCAGCAGGCGATCAAAGCGCTCGGAGGTATCGTCGTCCGCCAATCCATGGTCAAAAGTTTTCTCGATATATTTATTTTAGTTACCATTTTCTTCGTGGCGTGCCTGCCGCTGATTCTCACGATTCGCAAGGGCGACGCGCCAGTAAGCGCGGAAGCGGCAGCGGCGCATTGAAACAATGTTGGAGCGAGGAACTCGTCGTTACCCGAAGAAATAGACTTGGAACAATCATGAACCACCAGTATCGAAATTTTGGAATTATCATAATCGCTCTTGTGTGCCTCACCTCAGATGCGCGGGCGCAAAAGAATGATACGCTTCATCTCTCGTTGTCGGATGCGATCCATCGAGCCATCCAAAATTCCACCGTGCTCATGCAAGGCGTGGCGGGGGTCGATGAAGCCAAGGCGCGCTATCGCGAAACCGAAAGCTATGCGTATCCACAATTTGCGGGCGATGCGAGCTACACTCGCATCGACCCTGTGATTTCGCTCTCGATCCCGATCAATGGGCACAGTGAGACGTTCAGCACGGAGCCGAACAATAATTATAATGGTTCCTTCACCCTACAACAGCCGCTGTGGTCGTTCGGAAGGTTCCAAGCCGAATACGATGTGGCGGAGAGTGGCATAAAAAGCGCAACCGATAATCTTGATGCAGCTCGCGCGCAAGCGGCCTACCAAACGACGCAGAGCTACTACGCCATTCTCACCACCGATAGGGGTATCAGCGTGGAGGAGCAGCAGGTAAATGTGCTCGAGGGGAACTTGGGCGATGCGAAAAAGCGCGAGCAGCAAGGAACCGCGACCTCGCTCGACGCGCTCAATATCGAGGCACGCATCTCCGCCACACAAAGCGAAATTGCGGATATGCAATCGACGCGAAGCAAGCAAGTCGCCATGTTTCGACGCCTGCTTGGGATGCCCCCGGGAGCGAATGTGGCGGTGACTGAGCCGCCGGCCGCCCAGGCCTTGCCCGAACAGGAGGATTCGCTCCTTTCTCTTGCCGAGAAACAGCGTCCCGAACTTATCAATGCACAGGATGCCGAGAACACCGCTCAACTGCAGGTCGTAGCAGCTCGGAACAATAACGATCCGCTGCTCACTACCAATGTCACGGGTGGCGTAAAAGATGGCTATCTTCCGAACCTCACCGACCCCAAGCTTAATTGGGCTGGAACGGTGAGCCTACACGTTCCCATCTTCGATGGCGGCAGAACGCACGCGCAGGTGGATGAGGCCCAGGCCGAATATCACGCCGCGCAAGCCAGTACCGAGGAAGAGAAGCGCGGCGTGCAAAGTGATATCGAGCAGGCGCTTGCGGACCTCCAGTCCAGTCGCTCACGGCTCGATCTCGCAAAAACGCAGATTGATCAGGCGCAGCAAGCGTATAACGTGGCCCAAGTTCGGTATCAGAACGGCGCTGCCACCAATTTAGATGTCCTCACGGCCCAAAGCGCGCTCGAACAGGCGGAGCTTCAGCAAGCCCAGCTAACGTACAATTTGGAACTAAGCGAGTATAATCTGAATCGTGCGGTGGGATCGGTAATTTGGTAACAGCGCGGGAGCTTTTCTTCAGTGATCGGTGCCGTACATCAGCGTTTGGTATCCAGGGAAGGAACGAATATTATTGAAATCGGGATCGGCCTCGACTTCCGCCCGCTTTCCTGGTGCGAAGGTGAAGAGTTTTTGAAGAATACTCACCGCCGTATCGGCGGTGCCTTGCTTTGCGTAACAACAGGCAGCATTATAATTCAAACTCTTGTCCATCGGATAGAGGTGCAGGAGCGAATCATAGACGGCTTCGGCACGTGGTCGTTCGCCCGAAAGGTCGAGAGCGACTGCATAACTTCTCGTAAGGTCGAGACTATCCGGATGCTGCGCCATGCTCCGTTGGCATAAGTCCAGGGCAACCACGCCAAATTGCCTCGAATCTGCGTCGCAGCGCTCGGCAACGATGCCTGCTTCGATATAGTACTCCAAATTGCTAGAATCGAGTTGGATGGCATGTTGGAAAAGATCGAGGCTGCGTGCTTCGTCCGTTCCGATGAGCAGAGTAGCCAGTTTGGCATAGGCATTTGCCGAGCGGGAATGCACGGCCAAATTGCTTTCGGCGTCCCGGATTCGAACCTCATCGCTGGTCTCGGTATTTAGAAATCCCGTGATTGCTGCCGAAACCCTCTCACGAATCGAGAACAAATCCCGGTTGTTGCCGCTATAGGATTCTTCCCATACTTCGCCGCCTTCCTTGGTGTCCACGATTCGGGCCGATACAAAATCGACATTGTGAGATTTCCGTACCATCCCAGCCACGACGAAGCGGGCATTCAGTTCCCGCGCGATGGCGAGCGCGTTGAGTTGCGAATTTTTATACGCAGAGGAGGTAGAAAGCGCGACGATCCTGAGCGCCTTGAGCGAAGCCAACCGGGCAAGGAGCTGATCGGAGAAAATATCCAAATTATGAGTGCTATCGCGGTCGAGATTGAGCGTCTGGAACGGCAGGACCGCGACGGCCTCGCCGGCCTCCGCAGGAATTGGGGCGGGCCGAAGGAATAGAAACAGTCCTCCGGCGAGGAGCACTGCCATGATGCTGCCCACGAATATGACAGGTCGAATACGTTGGGATCGGCTTTGCGCATCGGCGAGCAGTGCGGAATCTGCCACTGCCCCTTCTAATCGTGCAACCTGGCTTCGGATCGCGCGGAGAATGGCTACCTCATCGTGAACATTTGTTCTCTGGATGCCGGCAAGCGCATATTCGAGCGCACCGGGAAGCGTTACCTTGCCAATTTCAATGGGCAGAATAATCTTGCCGTGTTCGGCCGCTAACGCAATTTCTTTCGAAACGTTGGCAGAAGCCGTTGAAGAAGCGGATAGCAAGGCGATAAATATGTCGCTCTGCTTGATGTTCTGCACGATTTCATCGGACCAGATCGAGGCGCCTGCTATGGCTTCCTGATCGATCCACACGGAGTATCCTTCGCGTCGGAGAATCGAAAGCAGGTGCAGCGCCTGCTTCTCATCATCGCGAGAATAGCTGATAAAAATTCCAGGGCTCTTCATGGCGGCAAACTACGACAAGCGCGGAAACCCGGCGACCCAAAGAATAGTTCGCAGCAAAGTTACCGCATAAATATCGTGGACAAAATGCCCGCGACTCATGCTTTACGTCGGGCGAGCCTCCGGCGATCGAATTTCTCTAACATTATTTGAACCGATGAAAATAGGCGTACTAAAGGAAATTAAGCGGAATGAGAATCGCGTGGCCCTCACCCCGAGCGGTTCGGAAATACTGAAGACATATGGGCACAACGTATTGGTCGAGACGAACGCAGGGATTGGTTCCGGTTTCAAAAATGAAGACTACCTCGCCGCCGGAGCCGAACTGCTTCCGGACGCGAAATCCGTCTCTCAATCGGCCGACATGATTATGAAGGTCAAAGAGCCCATCACGCGAAATGTTGAAAGATATGAAGGAAGGTTCCGTTGTGGTCGATGTGTCGGTCGATCAGGGCGGCTGCATCGAGACGTGCCATCCAACGACGCATGAGGATCCGACGTACGTCGTCGATGGCGTGGTTCACTATTGTGTGGCCAACATGCCTGGTGCCGTGCCGATGACCTCAACGATTGCACTCACCAATGCCCCGCTTCCGTATGCGGTGCAACTTGCCAAAGAAGGTTACGAACCGGCAATCTCGCGAAACAGGGAGCTACGCCTCGGCCTCAATGTGATTGATGGAACGATTGTATATCAGGGAGTGGCCGAAGCCTTCGGCATGAGGTGGGAAGATTCTCATAAGTTTATAAAATAATCAATCTGCAAGAGCCACAACCCCCATGCGTCGCGTTTCCCGATCAACGGCATAAATTCGTTCGAGTGACGCGGCGATTTCACTTTCACTCGATGCGAGCAAAGGCTCAGCGGCGTTCGGTGATGCTTGCGCCAGTGCATCACGGACAAGTGCGGGAATATCGTTGAATCCGATTCGTCCATCCAGAAATGCGCCCACGGCTACCTCGTTTGCGGCATTTAGTACGCAGGGGTAAAGCCCGCCGCGCTCGCCGGCTTCACGTGCGAGTCTCAGTGATGGGAACTGATCTAAATCGGGCGCGAAAAATTCGAGCGGGGGAGTGTGCGTAAGGTCGAGTTGCTCGTAAGACTCTGCGAGCCGTTCGGGTGCCATGAGTGCATACTGGATCGGCAGGCGCATATCCGGCATTCCAAGTTGTGCCTTCATACTCCCATCAATAAATTCGACAAGTGAGTGCACTATCGACTGCGGATGCACGAGAACATGGATTTTTGGCAGAGGGACACCGAAGAGCCATTTTGCCTCGATGATTTCGAGGCCCTTATTCATCAGCGTGGCGCTATCGATTGTAATCTTGCGGCCCATCTTCCAATTCGGATGCTGGAGTGCAGCCTCCGGCGTAATCGACGAGAACTTATCTATTGCGAGCGTGCGAAACGGACCGCCGCTCGCTGTCAGAATGATGCGCCGAATGCTATGGTTCGGTTCGCCCACGAGGCATTGATAGACAGCAGAATGCTCCGAGTCGATGGGAATGATAGCGCTTCCCGAACGTGCCGCGAGTGGCATGAGCAGTTCCCCCGCAACGACGAGCGTCTCTTTATTGGCAAGCGCAATGCGTTTGCCAAGCTTGATCGCTTCGAGCGTCGACGGAAACCCCGCAAAGCCGGTGAGTGCGCCGATAAATATATCATAGTTTCCGCGGCGTGCCAGTTCGCGAAGACCGTCCGCGCCAGTGAGCACTTCGCATTTCGTTCCGAGCGCGCGAAAGTCACCCGCCACGGTTTCATCCGCCATTGCGACAGCCTCCGGATGAAATTCCGAGACTTGTTTTTCGAGTATTTCGATATTCCGGTTTGCCGCCAGCGTGGTGACCGCGAATCGCTCCGGATGCCGGCGAATCACATTGAGAGTATTCACGCCGATGGAGCCTGTCGAGCCAAAGATAGCGACGCGAATCGGGTATGGGGTAGAGGGTTTGGCGTACGGGGTTTCGAGCGGCATTATGATTATGAGAACACTTAACGCGGTCAGACTCGTTTTGTGGGATTCGAATAATATCTCTTGCGCCAAACGCTACTCCTTCTTTTGATGTGCGGCTTCGCCGCGAATTGCGCGCGTGCGCAAGGAGCCGCTTCCGGGGTGCTCGTTACGCCCCCGCCGCTGGATACCAGCCGCGCCTCGCTGCGTAAGGCCGATAGTAGCCCTCGGAACGACACGACGCTTTCGAGCACTCCGTCGCCGGCCGGTTTATGGCGGCGGCCGCAAGTGGAGAGGCATGGCGGCGATCTCTTTTTCACCAATGAAGCTGAACGCTATTATGGCTCACCGAATACGCTGCCGGAATTGCTAGAAGAATCTGGGGGTCCATTCCCGCTTGTATTAAGCGATGAAGGGTATGGACGCGAATCGTTCGTCATGACTTCGCGCACGTCAGAAGATATTTCTTCGACTTTGACGGATGGCGTGCTTCCAATGAACAGCCTGCTCAACGGCGTAACTCTAGCGGATTATTACCCGCTCGACGATTTTTCCTCGATCGACTTGAACAGCGCGGCCGAAGGCGCCGCGCGTGGGGGAACCGATTTTGCCGTAAGCGACATGGTGAATTTTACGATTGAGCGGTTTCGCGCACCGGTACCCTATTCGCGTATCCATTACACGCAGGATTTATCGCACGATAATTCCAATTTTGATGGTGTTTTCAGCATCAATGCATCGGAGGCGACGAATTTCGCCTTCGGAATTCACCGCCATGCCTCCGGAAGCACGCCAGTACCTTATGACTTGACCTTCAATCCCCGCACGGATGTGTGGAGTGTGCGCGGGCAGATGAGCGTCGATCACTATTTGGCGAAGGTTCCGCAGGATAGCACGATGACGCCAGCGAAGCTCGATTCATTTTTCGCGACGCCGGTTGCGCAAGCCAAAACGCTCGACTTTCTATTGTGGGGCCAGTACACGACCGCCTTTAGCGGACTGAACGGCGGAGTATCGGCCATAGATTCCAACGATGAATTCAATCAGGTGAGCGCGCAGGTGCATGACATCAACACCTTCGATCACCGCGTGCGCGCGGATGGATTGGCAGAGTTGCAGATACCCTTGCTAGCGGAGCAACGAACCAAGCTCGCCGGATTTTACAGCTATGAATCCCGTCGCATCCTTTCGCCGGATAGCGCCTTTCCAACTTTCATTCAGAGCGTGGCGGTGGGAACCAGATTGGGTGCCTCGCTCGATCAGCCGCTCACACTTTCCATTGGCGATTTCCTTACAAGCGCCCATCTGCAAGGGACTGCTGACCGGAGCACGCGCGACCCAATTTACATTGGCACTGCCCCGCAAACCGAATCGCGACTCTCAGCAACGGTAAGCGATTCACTCGCACTCAAAACCGCACTTCGCGTCTCTCTGTTTGGATTTGCTCGTACCGTCGAGTCGAATCTCTCGATTAGCGACGGTCCGATTTCCGCCGCAGTGCTGCCCTCGGCGGGACTCTCGGGTTCGATCGGCCTTACGAATGCGATTTCGTTTTCGGCCAGCTATAACTATGCGAAGGATCGTGCTGTCCTTAGTCCCTCGCCAACCACCACGTATCAACTCCGTAATCTGGGCGCGTGGTTCGATGCGCGGTTCCCATTTGCGAGTGAAGACAGTCTGGCCCTTCATGCCGGTTTCCTCGATCGCCACGAACCGGAAGGGATAATTTACACGGTGCCGAACGACACGTTCCGAACGGCGCCGAGCTTTTCCGGGGCGGATATGCACTCTCAATCCTACACACTCGCTGCGGATGCCTATCTAGGGCGCTTTCACTTTTCGACATCGGTAACCTATTTCCCGAAAACAGTTCCAAACAGCGCGTATACGCTTACCCCTTCGCTCGATAGTAGCCTCCCGAACCGTTTCTTTGGGTTCGCCGGCATCTATTATGAGAACGCTCCGGCTGAGGGCAACCTCCGTTTCGCGGTTGGTCCGCGCGTCCGGTATTACAGCACGCTCGATCCACAGCTTTCGTACGATCCGGCATCGGACTATTTTGTCTATCGCGGGCTGAGTTACACAGAGCTTCCTTCCGGCATTGTGCCGCTTGGCACGATTGACCCGCGATTGTTTGCGCCGCAGGCCGCGTTCGATATCATTCTCACGGCCGAGGTGGACCGTCGCGCCCAGGTGAATATGGAGTTTCTGAATATTCTTGGCGCACCGTATTATAATGTTTCACTCTATCCGCGGGATGGGTTCCATTGGCGCTTGGATGTAACCTGGGCTTTTCTCGACTGATGAAAAAATTGGTGGCAGTATTCGGGCCGGCGAAATGTCTGGCAGGGGAGCGGCTCTATGATGATGCCGAGCGACTTGGCCACTTGCTTGCCGCAGCCGGATTTGCCGCGGTTACCGGCGGCTACGACGGCGTCATGGAAGCCGCTTCGAAAGGCGCCCGCGAGGCGGGCGGCGCGGTGATTGGCGTAACCGCGGAAGTTTATTATGTGAGAGGCCGGGAGGCAAATTCATTCCTTAGCCGTGAAATACGCGTGAAGAGTGCCACCGATCGCCTCATGGAACTTCTGGACCTTCCCGATGCCTGGTGCGCCATCGGGAACTCCACAGGAGCCCTTGCTGAAGTGGCGATGGCATGGGATTATATGACGAAGGGATTTATCGAGCGGAAGCCACTGCTATTGATCGGTGAAAGCTGGAAGGAGTTTCTGTCGTATGCTAATTCGGACCAGCAATTTGCTCCGTGGTTAGATAAGCTCGAGTATTGCCCGACCGTCGAGGCTGCGATAGATCGCCTAATTTCCCTCTTCGGTGAGCAACCTCGAATGCCAGAGTTGGAGGTGATCGGATAATGGATACAGAGCAAGGTTATGTGGCGGGTCGGCGCGCGGCCTTGGAGCTATTGCGCGATGAAGCTTCACGTGTGCGCATCGAGAAAGTCTATCTCGCGCATGGCATTCACGGGCCACAAATCGGGGAGATTCTACATCTATTACGCTCCACCCGGATTGCACACACCGAACTTGACCGGGCGAAATTTCGAGAACTCGAACGCCGCGCCTCAGCTGGCACGGATTCGCAAGGCGTCATCATTCTCCTTGCTCAGCGCGGCTACCAGGAATTGGAGGATGTGCTCGGCGGAAACCCGAATCCACTTCTCATCGCGCTCGATGGGATCGAGGACCCACATAATATGGGCGCCATCATACGTTCCGCGGAGGCCGCCGCCGCAACTGCGATTTTGCTGCCCAAACGCGGCGCGGTTCTCACACCCGCTGTCTATAAAGCCAGCGCCGGTGCGGCGAATCATTTGCCCATCGTGAAATATGGGAACCTTGCCGAAACAATTCGCCGATTGCAGGACGAATTCGGTGTTGCTTGCATCGGGCTTGCGGGCGAGGCAGACAAAACGTTATACGGTATCACTCTCCTGGGGCCGATCTGTCTCGTTGTTGGCAGCGAAGGGAATGGCCTGCACCACTTGGTGAGAGAACGATGCGAAGTACTCGCATCGATCCCACTTGCGGGTAAAACTGCGTCGCTCAATGCGAGCGTGGCCGCCGGCGTTGCGCTTTTCGAGGTGCGCCGGCAACGCGCTCGTGATGTGGCTTAGGACGGCGAAATTTTTCACCTTCCTCGGGTGTACCAAACTCGTCTCCCGATTCTTCCGCCAGCCGGAAATCGACCTGCCGTTTTTCTTCGCTCACTTTCACGAGTTGCACACGTAGTGTTTGCCCGAGATGGAACTGTTTCCCTTCGCTCTTCGGACCGAAGCGCCCGGGCCGTTCGGTGAGTGTGAAGCGGGACTCGTCGAATTCGTAGTATCCGGGAAGATTGCGGATATGAATCAATCCTTCCGCGCCGGAGGCGAGTTCGACAAAAATTCCAAAATGCGTGACGCCTGAGATTACGCCGTCAAATTCTTCGCCAAGCTTATTCTTCAGGATGTGAATCTGCGCAAGTTTTGCCGACGCGCGCTCCGCATCGGTTGCACGGCGTTCCATCGCACTGGTTTGGTTTGCAATCTCCGGCAGCAGCGTGTAGTAATGATGCTCGCGCTCGCGGTTCATTCCGCCGGGCCGTTGATATTCGAAGAGCATCCGGTGTACGAGGAGGTCGGGATAGCGGCGTATCGGCGAAGTAAAATGCGTATAGTGCAGAAATGCAAGCCCGAAATGGCCAACATTGTGTTCCGCGTAAACTGCTTTCGCCATCGCGCGGAGCATCAGCTGATTGAGCAAGTGTTCTTCCGGCTTGCCCTTTAGCGATTCGAGAAAATTCTGTATTGCTTTCGGTGTTGGATTTTCAGCGTTCAGTTTGTATCCTATTGTTTTTGCCAACTGCGCTACTTCGCGCACCTTTGCCGGATCGGGTTCTGCATGGATGCGGTAGAGAAACGGGCGCTCAGAACCATGCTTTGCCTTCCGTGCGATGAATTCCGCAACCGCGCGATTGGCGGCAAGCATAAAGTCCTCGATCATGCGCATGGAACCCAGCCGCTCTTTGCGCACGGATTCCACCGGTTCCCCATTCTCGAATCGGAATCGGAACTCTTCGGATTCGAAGTCGATGGAGCCGGCTTCGCGGCGAAGATCATACATCAGATTTGAGAGTCGCCTCATCTCACGCAACAACTTCGCATGCTTTCCGCGGCCGCTGGTAATGCGCTGCTCCGCTTCTTCATACGTGAAACGCATCACGCTGCGAATGACCGTCTTTCGCATCTCCGCGGATAGTGCCCGTCCAGTGTTGGGATCTATTTTCAAAAAAACGGAGTAGGCCAGTTTGTCTTCATCGGGGCGGAGGGAGCAGAGCTCATTCGAAATCCGTTCGGGCAGCATCGGAATGACCCCACCGACGAGATAGACGCTTGTGCCGCGTTCGAGCGCCTCGACATCCAGCGCGGTGCCCTCGCGAACGTAATGACTGACGTCCGCAATGTGAACGCCGAGCGTCAGAGAGCCGTCCTTGTTTGATTTAAGTGAAACCGCGTCGTCGAAATCTTTCGCATCTTCCGGATCGATCGTGACGATGGTTTCTCCGCGCATATCGAACCGTTTCTCGATTTCCGACTCTGGAATTATCTCTGGCAGCCGATCCGCTTCCTTGAGGATCGCCGCCGGGAACCGTTCCGGCAAATCCATTTCCGTAATAATGGAATCGTTCGTGAACCCATGCACGGTGGGCGGTTCCAACTTGCTGATGACAAAGCCTTCCGGCTGGAGATAATCGTCGGTCCACTCATAGAGCTCGATGGTTACGCGGTCGCCTTCGTGCGCGCCGTGCAAATCTTTCCGTGCCACGAAAATATCGCGTTTCACCGTTCCGCTCTCGGGCCGGACAAAAAATCCCTGACGCGTTTTCGTCAGCATCCCCGCTACGCGGTGGGTAGCTTTTCGAAGCACCTCCGCAATTTCGCCCTGCGGCCGCTCACCCTTCCTTGCAGCGAAGAGATGAACGCGGACAAAATCGCGATCCAGCGCGGTTCCTACATTTCGCGCGCGGATGAGGACTGTATCGCCAATATCGAAATCTGCCGTCGGTGTAACGATTCCATTCCCCGTCGGCTGAATGCGAAGCTCGCCTTCGATTTCCCTTCGCTGCGGGTGAGGCCGGCCATATCGGCGGCGGGTTTCGCGCACCGTTGCCCCTTCGCTCACCAAGCTGTCCAGCGTTTCCCGAAGGCTTTGATATTCTGGGCTGGTGGATTTAATGGCGAGCATCTTCGAGATCTCATTCGTCTTGAAGAGTTCGCCGGGATGTGCTTCGAAAGAGGCTCAGTAATTTATCGCGGAGCTGCACGGAATTCGGTGGTGAGATAGGGTCTAACGAAAAATCAAGCGGTCAAGCTCCTTTGGTGAGGGACTTAATGGGCTCCCAGGACGAAAAGAGCGATTTCAGGTCGTCGGAGTCTCTTAAGTCTTCTTCGCCGAACCTAAAACCGGCTACAAAAGGATGCAATTATCTGTTACCCTCCGATTGTGGCAAAGCGAAGAACGAATGAAACGGTGATCACCGAAAAAACTTCGGCGCCAATGGCCGCATCCCAAGCGCTTCGCAAAATGAAGGGCATGACGGCCAAGCGCGCGGAGGCGCTTCTCAAATCGGGATTCGAAACGCCGGAAGATTTGGCGTTCCATTTTCCGGGCCGCTATCTCGATGCGCGGGAACTTGTTCCGCTTCGAGAGGTGCGGCGGTATTTGCGTCAGCCCGTGAGCGTGCGCGGGAAGGTTATTTCTTCGGCCTATATTCCCGGCCACCGACGCGGCCGTGCGACCATTTTGCTCAAAGATGATTCTGGCGGTGTGCTGCAACTTGTATATTTCGATTATCCCGAATGGCGATCGAAACAGTTTCGAAACGACGAAGAATATATCGCAGCAGGGTTCGTAGGCGAATACCGGAACGTTTTACAAATTGTTCAACCGCCGTTCATTGAGCATCTGGCGAATCCAGAAGAATTTGTGCGCGGGAAAGTTTTGCCCCTTTATTATCTGTCGCCCGCTTTGCGTAAGGCAGGCATTACGGACAAGCCGTTTCGGGATCTCATCCACGTAGCAGTGGAGCAATGTGAAACGGATGGTCTCCTCGAGGAAATCCTGCCTGTCAACCTTCTGGAACTCCACCGTCTTGCCTCGCGGCATCAGTCCATCTACGAAGTTCATTGGCCCACGAGTCCGGAGCAGGTTCAGCTTGCGCGGCACCGGCTGAAGTATGAGGAACTATTCTTTATGCAGCTTCGGCTGGCCATGGAGCGTGAGCGGATCCGCGCCAGTGCGAAGGGCGTAATCAAATATGGCGTTTCCCGATTGATGACGGCACTTTCAACCAACGATTCTCTAGCATTGAAGGAGGAAGGGGTTGCGGAGGAGGTTCTTCATTCGCTGCCATATAGCTTGACGGCTGGTCAGATAACTTCTCTCCGGGAAATTCTGCACGATATGTCGAAGGAGGGGAGTCGAACCTACCCGATGAACCGCCTATTGCAAGGCGATGTCGGCAGCGGCAAGACAATCGTGGCGCTGCTGGCCATGCTCGCGGCAATCGAGAATGGTTACCAATGCGCGTTTATGGCGCCCACTGAAGTTTTGGCCGCCCAACATTACGATACGCTTGCTAAAATTTTAGCCTCCACGAGCATTCAAACCACACTTCTCATCGGTGGACAAGGTAAGAAGGAACGAAAACAAACTTTGGATGCGATCGCAAGCGGCGAAACACATATCGCGGTTGGAACTCACGCACTCTTTCAGAAATCGGTGAAATTCCAGCGGCTCGGTTTCGTCGTGACGGACGAGCAGCACCGCTTTGGTGTCGCGCAGCGGAAGGCGCTAATCGAAAAGAGCGAAGATGTGGCAAGTGCCGAGGAATTCGAGCATGACATGTTCCGCATCCAGGTTCACTCTCCTTCCGCGGCTACTCCCGACGTTCTGCTCATGACCGCAACACCCATTCCTCGCACCCTCGCGCTTACCCTCTATGGCGATATGGAGGTGAGCACAATTCGGGAACTGCCGCCAGGAAGGAAACCGATCAAGACGATGCTCTTTTTCGAGCACGACCATCCCCAGATTTATAAGGCGGCGATTCGCCGAATCGAAGAGCGGGGCGAGCAGGTGTTTATGGTTTATCCGCTTCGCCAGAAATCACAGAAAGTCGATTCCGAAGCTGCGGAAGCAGCGTATGAGTATTTGAGCGCCCACGAATTCAAACATCTTCGGGTAGGATTGGTGCATGGGAAAATGTCATCCAACGAAAAGCGGGATGTAATGCGGAAATTTCGAGACAGAGAATTCGAAGTCCTGAATCGCGACCACCGTTATCGAAGTCGGCGTCGATGTTCCGAATGCAACGGTGATGATTATTGAGCACGCCGAGCGTTTCGGTTTGGCCCAACTGCATCAGCTCCGAGGGCGGGTGGGGCGGGGGAGTGGGGATTCCGTCTGCGTGCTCGTCGCCAGCGAAAAATTAGCGCCGGGGGAAGGAATGCAAACCAGCGATGAAATCGAGCAAGCCTCAATTGCCATGGAACGATTGCGGACACTCGTCGCCACCTCCGATGGCTTCGAGATCGCGAAAGTGGATATGCAAATTCGTGGTACTGGCGAGGTGCCTCGGGCTGAAGCAATCGGGTCGCGTCCGTTTGCGCCTTGCGGATTTAACCGTGGATGCCGCCATCGTCGAGCAAACGATGCGGGATGCGGAAGCGGTGATCGCCGCCGACCCGCAGCTCCGAACGCCGCCCAACGCCGCCACGAGGGAGGAATTTCTGAGGCTTTACCGAGATGCCGAATCGTATTTGCATATTGGCTAAGGGAACCGGATTGCGCGCGGTGCTGTCCTACAATCGCCTGCACTCGCAGGCACAGTTTGCTATTACGCCTATAATCTAAGCGATTACAATTCCGTATGCGTGGCTCGCGTTCAGCGCGTTCAAAGTGGTGGTTCATGGGAACCGCCTTAATCTCGGCGCTCTTGATTGCGGTGTTGCTTTCATCGCAGCATCGCCTCCGGCTTATTGTGGGTTCGTTCGAGACGTTCGACTCGTCCTCTGTTCTGCCCGGTTCATTTCAATTTTTGCCTCATGCTTCGATCACCAACGCTCCGTCGTTTTCCTCGGATGTCGCAACGCTCCACCAATTTGATCGTGCCTACCCCCTCCTGGCTGGCGACGCGCTTCCTGCGTTGGACGACCCGGATACCTGCCTTGCTCGCCTGGAGCGTGGAGATCGAATGCACTGCTACAACGTCGATATTGCGTGTGCGCAGATTCTGGCCCGCCGTGGCGCTCCAACACGGCTCTGGGATTTTAATGGTTCCTCCGAGCTCGGCGGCGATGGCCACAATCTAATCGAAGTATTCGACAGCAGCTCGCAGCGATGGAAGGCCATCGATCCTTATTATCATTGCTTTTACACGCTTGGCGATTCGGTTCCCATTGGCGCCCGCCAGCTTCGGGAAACGTTGCTCGCCTATCCCGGGCGCGTTCATTTGGTTCGCTATTCAGATACGTCGCGGGAGAGGCCGGATTCCCAGATAGTTGCCGAACTAACATTTCTTGCGCCCGGTGCGATGCTGCATGAGAATAATAATTTTGCGTGGCGCTACGCCCATCGCTATGGCTGGCTTACGGCGTTCGCTGCGCCGCTTTTCGATGGTCTGCCATTGCGCGAAGCGCGCGGGGTGCGGACGATCATGCTCGGTTCCCACGACCGCCTGCTCGTCGTTGAAGACCGATTTAGCCCGCATTTTCCGTTTATGCGGATGAAGGTTGCGTTTTACGGCCTGCTTGCACTCTTGGTACTCTCGATTTTGGGACTAATCGTAAGCGTTCGTAATCGGGGACAGCGGCACCGCTTCTAAAATCGATACTCGATATTCGCGGTGGGAATTATGCCCAGGGTGCCATCGGGGTATGGTTGCAGAAGCAGGCTGCCGTGCAGTTCGAGCGCGGTGTTGTGATCGCGCGCCAAGAGCGCGGCGTCGATTGCAGAAAGCGCGTGGTTAAGAAAAATTCCAAAAAGAAAATTGCGGGAAATATCGGACTCGTGTTGTGCGTAGGCGCGCAGGGACGACGCCGTATTATAACTTGCAAGCAGGTCCCAACCCGACGTGAATTGATCGTACTTCGAAATTTCTTCGTAATATTGTTGCATGTCATCATAAGGGTAGATAATACGATGATTCCAATCGCCAAGCTGGGGATTCGAGGTACTTAGGCTGTCTAATTCGGCTTCCGCCATGTTGAGGGAGTCCCAAGCGGAACGTCCGATTGCTCGCCAATTGCATGGCGTAATGTGTGCGTAGGCTGTGGCGCTATCAGTGATGAGCAATGAATCGATATGTCCACCATACCGAGATACGCAAAAATGGGCATCGCTATAGGCATAAAAGTTATTTTGCGCTGTGTTGTACTCATTTTGCCAATGTATCATTCCGATCCATAGCCCGGCTTCGAACCCAGTGAAAATCATTCCGCGCCAGATGTGATCGCCAACGTAGTACTCACCCAACCCGGGAATCACGAGCGAAAGCGCGGCTGCGAGGAACGGGCTTTTGTGCCCGGGTATATTCTGCGATGCCACGGCTGTGGAGGAACGGACTAACGGAACCGTATCGTGCATAATCATCGGTTCAGCTGCAAAAATATAGCGGGTAAGGACAGGATTATCACTTTCGAATTTTAGTCGGGGAGACAGAAATTGTCCCTTGGCCGGCGGGACAAATAGGAAGTAAGTGATGAGAAGCGCGAGTGAGGATATTCGCCCGGGAGCCGTCATTGCGAGGAGCATGATTCGACGGGAGGCGGTATCATGCGGCGACGCAATTCCCGCGTGTGGGGATTGCGTCGTCACATTTGACTTTCCTCGGTCGCCAAATGCTCCTCGCACTGACGGAATTGAATAACTTGTTCAGAATCTGATCTTTCGCGAATCTAAAATTTGATACCCAATGTAAATCGTAGCGTATTCGCGAGTGGGCTATCGGAGACGAGCGCGTCGATGTAACTAAAGTCGAATTGATACGCGTCGTAGCGGAGGCCAGCGCCGAAGGTCAGGTAATTTCTGCCGCCGACAGCCGAGCCTTCCGTGTAATAACCTGCGCGAAGCGCCAGAAGCTGATCGTACCAATACTCAACGCCGCTGGACCACATGAAGGAATGTGAGGTGCTGTCGTCCCATGAGGTAATTAGCGATTTTGGCAGCGGGTCGGCTGTGATGGCGCCCGAATCGCGATGAACAAGGAGCTTGCCGACGTCGGAGGCGACGGTGAGTTCGTTGTACTCATCGCTATAAAGCTTGTACGACGCGCCGACGCGAAGCTCGGTCGGGAGCGGGTCGGCTTGCAGGGCATCGACGTACTTGATCTTCGGTCCCACGTCGGCCAAAATAAATCCCACTTCGAGCGCATTGGCGATGCCATCGACATAAGTGGAATCCGGCTTCCAAAGCGCGGAGAGATCGAACGACACCGATTCGCCGACACCGTTCGATTGCTCGTTCGCCACGTGCAGGGTGGATAGCGTGGATTGAATATAGCGAAGGCTTCCACCAAATCCCCAATCGTTCGAAAGCTTGGTGGCGTAGGCCGCTGTAACTGCGTATTCGAAGGAATGGAACGTGGCGATTGGCGTCGGCGATGTTTCGGTGGTATAGAGAAACGTTCCGAGATTTAGGAAGACGATGCTCGCGGCGATCGTTCCGCCGAATTTTTGGTCGTCGTTCCATTTGAAGTCGAGATAATCGTAAAAGAGGTCGGGCTGGTTGAATTGCGGCAGCCACTGCGAATGCGTAAGCGTAACATCGCGTCCATCCTGGAAGGCCAGGCCCGCTGGATTGTAATAAATTGCGCCTGTGCCTTCCGGCAGGCCGGTTCCCTCATCGCCCATGCCACTGGCGCGTGCGTCCGGCGCGATGAGCATGAATGGCACCGCTGTAGAGGTGATCTGCGCCTGGCTTGCCCGCGGCATGGCCATCGTCAGCGACAGCGCAAACGATAGAGCAAGGAGGGCGAGCACGGGCGTAAGCTTAATCTGTTTTCTATTCAAATCGATCGGAGTTCTGGTAATCGTAATCATAAAGGGTATTAACTTATTCTACGGCGGGGTTATCGTTCGACGACGCACTTTCCGGAGGCGATGGAGGAGGTGCCATCGGTTACATCCTGCACGTTCACGCTAAAGAAGTACGCGCCATTTGCCACGGTGGTTCCGCTGGCGTCGCGGCCATCCCACGGTATTGCTATATTGCTTTCGCGCGAGGTAGCAGTCAGGACGCGGACGAGTGCACCAGTGCTTGCGTAAATCGAAAGCGTTACGTTCACCAAGCTTCCCGCCTGGCCGGGTTGCACGAAACTGAATGTCGTTTGATCCTGAACGGGGTTTGGAATCGCCGTCACATCGTAGATTTCGTAAGGAGCACCGTTCGCTGCAACAAAATCTACGCTTGCGGAACTCGGATTATCATACGTATCGAAGGCACGCACATGCAGCGTGTGGTGCCCGGCCGGGAGCTCGATCGTGTGAACGCTCGTGCCAGAATCGAAGCGGTTTGGCTTCGAGACGTACGTACTCGCCATGTCGATAGCGGAATCCATCGCATCATCGACCCACGCGATGAAACTATGTCCGATGCTCGCATTGGAGGTATTAAGCCCGAACTGATCGGCGACATCGACGATCGCAGTAGTGTGGCACGAAACCTCGTCGCCGCTTTGGAAGGTTCTGCTTCCAATCCAGAGTTTCAGGGAAGGGCCTGTAGAACCTACACTTGCAAGTGCGGTATCCGCCGTAAGTTCGATGCTCTTGTTATCGCCAAGGGCGGTCCGGCTATCCTGGCTGGAAGACGCATACCCGGAAAGTGTTGCGAAACCGGAATCGAGCTTTATATCCCGGGGCACGATGAACTTGATGCTGAAGCGTCCGTTCGTAACACTTGCAGTACCGCTAAAAAGGATTGGGCCTTCGATGTTGTAAATATCCGTGACAGACGGCGCAGTTGGAAATGTGCTGACCGCAATTACCTTGGTCGGCGTATCGTATAGCGTGACCGACACCGTCCCATTAAAGGAGGAATCGACTGGCGCGTCGGTTCCGGCCTGACGAATGCTGCCGGAGACTTGCGCTTCCGAGAGGGCCGCGACCTTTACCGTATCGACAGCCGAAAACTGGGAACCGTTTAGCGAATCAAAGGTAACGTACATTTTTGGCAAGAGCAACCGTTGCGCCGGATCGCCGAGGAGATAAAAGAAATACCACAAGTTACCGTTGGCCTTGCCGGCGATCAGTGCCTGCCCGACCGTCGAGGTTCCGTGCCCGGAATCGCCTTGAAACAGTGTCTGGTAGAAAGACTGGACCAGTTGCTCCTGGCTGGTGACAGAACGGGAGGTTCCCAGAAGGCCGATCGCGCCCCCATTCGGGTTCATCAGGAATTGTTCTCCTCCGGAGAAGACATTGAAATCGTCATCCTCGCTGAAGTCACAAGTAGCAGTCGTTACGTACGCGAGCCGGTTGAAGTTCGTCATTGCGTCGATCGAAGAGGGAACGTTCAGCACATATTCGTGCGTCCATACATCCGGGTTTCCATGGCCGACAAAGGAGAAGAGCACCGTTCCCGAATTGAAGGCAGTGATAATGTCGGTATTAACCTGCGGCTTCCGGTGAAGCCCCAGCGCGTCAATGACGGTGGGATAACTCTCTTCATAAATCTTGTGAACCAGCACGCGATCCTGCAAATGCGTGATCTCATTTTGAGTGTCTAAAAAATGCGTGAGGGCATCGACGTCTCCCGGTTCCTCTGGATCCCAATGATCGTCGGCGAGGAAGGTCGCAAGCGACCGCCAGGAGCCCGCGTCAGAGGAGTGTTCATACTCTCGGACTTTATTGACATAGGCCCATGCGTCATCCCCATTCCGTGCCGACACGCGGCCAACGGCGAGCGTAAGGAAATTCGCCGGGTTATCCGGTATGAGGTCCACGAAGAAATCATCCTCGGGATAAGGATCGCTCTGGACGTTCTCGTAGGCCGGGATCCATTCGGGGGCGGAGGTTTCGCGATTTTGGTAATCGCAGTGACCGGCACCCAGCAGGGTCAGATAACTCGGCCGCGTTTTGGCGTGGCGGAACGTATAAGCCATAAAATCCCGAAGCGCCACGATATCGCTGTTGCCATAGCCGAACTCCCTGTAAATATCCTGCATCGTAACGACTGCGGCGGACATCGGCTCGGTAGCCTCGCCGCCCTCTTCTCGAAGCGCGGCAAGCGAATCCGCTTGTGCCAGAAAGTCCTGAGGTGCCACGATGATTTCTGTCGCCCCGGTTTGGCACACACTGTTCCGAAGGCTCGGGGCGGAAATCGCGGTAAGCGCGGGTGTGAGGAGCGATTGCCCCGAAAATGCGATAAACTTCCTCATCGTGCCGGACTGGCCTTGAAGGCTCACGTCAATCGAATTCGCACTCGCCGTTGCAACGACGTGGGGGTTCCAAACATCGGTTACATCCCACACTTCGCCGCCTGAAGCATCGACAAAATTGTACTGCAGGGCCGCGTCCGTATCGAGGAGCATAAACGGAATCGATAGAGAACCGATATTGAGGGACCGTTGATACAAGAGTTCCACGAAATCCAGCGTTGAGGTAGCAGTCACGCTGGAACTCGTAAAGGACAGCCCCAAACTGAACGGCGGCTGAACAGAGGGCCCAAGGGTGAAGGATTTGTTCCAGTTGCGGTCGAAGCCATCGCCGGTGTTCGCGATTCCGCTGATATTCCCCAAGGTTTGACCGTTCATCTGAACTGCTACAAAGCCCGAATCCGAACCTTGGTATTGGCCGATAGCACCGTCCCAGGCCACGCGCAGGATGGAAGAACCACCCACGAATCCGGGCGCATTGAGCGTGATGGTGAGCGGCGGCTGATCGGCGCGAGGAATCGGCTGGTCGAGCATTTCGCGACCAATGTTCGGATTTTCCATGGTGCGATCGACTTCATGCACCGTCGCAGTAAGCACAGTCGATGCTTGGGCTGCAGGCCCGTTCAGAGAGTCCGAATTGACGACGATGCGCTGAACGGCTGCTACCGCTGTTCCGCCCACGTGCAGCAAAAAATGACCCGAGGAGGTGTAGGGATTCAGTGTGTGGGTTAGACCGTCGGTGCTGGCGTTACTCCGATAATACTTCCACACACTGACGCCGGGAGCGTAAAAATTGAGATCCTGGAAGGAGGAACCATTCGTATGAACTTCTATTGGACGTTCGCTCCACTCGCCGGTGGTTGCCGTGATGGATTCATCAAGCATTGCACCGCCAAAGCCAAGTAATTCGATCGAGTTCGGATCGACCGATCCCGAAATGCCTGCATTGGAAAGGTCCTGAGCGGTGATATGGTAAATTCCCTCGGAAGTCGTCGTAACTTCCAGCCACTGGCCCCCAGATGCGGTGGCGTTAAGCGGAGCGGTGCTCTTGTTCCATCCAGCACTCGCAGCCCAAAGCCCTGCATGTTGATCGAAAGCACAGGTATAAAGTGTGGAAACCGAGCCATTCAGGAATATGGCGCGGAACGTGCTGGCTTCTTCGGGAGAAATGGAAGTGGCAGACGAGTTAGCGGTTGGGGCGTTCGTCCCCGAAAATTGGATGCGAAGGGTGAGCGATTTTATGCGCGTCACGCTCCGCGTGGCAGGATCGTATTGGATCGGCGAGATGGTAATCTGCTCAGCAAACGCAGTGCGGAAGAGTTCCACGGGTCCCGCTTTGAACAGATTGGCCGCTGGGGAAGTGTAGTAGGCGTCGCCCACGATATATCGTTGGAGCAGATCGCCATCGACTTTGCCTCCGTTGCGCACCGGCGAGGGAACCGGCGCGAGATCGACATTCGGAAGCACTTCGAGGGACTGATTCACGATCTGAATCCGCGCCGGCTCACGATTGGGCGCGAGCAACATGAGGCGCAGCCGCTCGATCCCCTGCGTTCCGGCGGAATCCGTGAACACGCCGCCCGAAAAGTTCATGGCGGTGTAGGAGTAACCCGACGTATCATACACCGTTTGCGTGGAATACCGCGGCTGGATGCGAACGACGACCTCGCCGGGCGCGACAGACAGAACCTGATAGCTTGCCGGCTGCGGCTGCGCATGAATTAATCCGGCGTCAAGGATGAGCACTCCCGCGCCAGCCAAAGCGAAGGCGAAGGCGCGAACGCAATGTGCGAACGCGGAAAAACGCGTATTGGAGGAAGCTAATGTATCCGGCATACGGACGATCTCCATTTCTGATATTCCGGAGCCTCACGATTCCTCGAAAGGACTACGGTCTGACCTTGAATAGATAGCTAAGAACAGCGATTCGGCCACGGATGGGTGGCTCGCTTAACTTAACCGCAAATTACAGCTTGTGATTCAGAAATCGTAGAAATCGTCGATACGCGTAAACCGATATTATAGAAGAGAGCCACGAAGAAGCGATTCCGAGAAGCGGCTTTCGAATGCTTCGTTCGCCGTGTAGAGTGAGCAAACGTTAAGACACGAAAAGAGTTTCGCGCATAGGTGGGATAAAAAGAACCCGCGTTCGCCGGGATACTGCCCCCAATTCCTAAAATTCCTTCCTTGAAAACGCGAGGCAGCTTAATGCCACGTATGCGACGCAGAGCCCGAGCGTAACGAAGAGTGGACCGGCCTCGACCGATTGGCGGAGGAGGACGTCCGCGATCGCGCGACTCATTTCCTGGGAGGGCACCATCCAATGCAAAACCGTTCCTACTGTGGAGAGCATGCCACCGCTGGGCTCGCCATTCATCAACTTGTCCAAAAATTGCCCCAGCGGGATAACCACGCTGCCGATGATATAGAGTGCCAGCCCAATAATAATTGCAAACCAACTGCTCCGGGTAAGCACGCCAAACAGCGTGACGAGACTATAGACGCCGGCAAACGCCAGTGTGATTATGAGAATGCTTCCCAAAAATGACGGGCTCCACGTGCCGAGTGAAAATCCGGCCACAAGCCACAGCCCGAAAATGAGATAAGCTACTTCCGCCAGGATAATCAGCACCGCACCCGCATAGCGTCCGGCAATATAGACCCACCGCGAAACGGGTTTCGATAGCAAAAGATCGATCGAGCCCTTTTCCATGATGGAGGTGACAAATCCCGCGGTAACAAACACGCCGAGAAATACGCAAATAAATAGCAAGACTGAGGAGATGCCCATCCAGACCATGTCGAGGACGCTCACGCCTGCCAGGCTAACCGCCCCGGCGCCATTCGAGATGCTGTTATTATTAACATGCATGTGCGTAGAATGGACCGGCGAGAGCAGCCCCTGCTGAACCGCAGAGAGTTGAAAAAGCAAAATGGCGACGATAATAGTTACCGTCGAGACGATGAACATGCCGAGGATCGTCTTCCGTGCGATGCCTTCGCGGATCGTGGCTTCGATGATCGCTATGAATTTCATATTAGTGCGTAACCTCACTTGTTTTGATGAGATCGACGAATACATCCTCGAGCGACGATTTTTTCGGCGTCATGCTTTCGATAACCCCTCCGGCCGCTCTCAGCGAGTCCATTGCGCGGTTCAGGTCTTCGGGGGACGCGTATCGTAATTCGAGCGCGAAGCCGTCGGATTTCACAAGGTTGGCTCCAAGCGCCGCTAATATCTCAGGGCTTGAATTGGCCACGCGAACTTCGTACATGTTTTCGGCCCGAGTAAGATCGTCGATCGAGCCTTCCTTCACGATCGTACCATGATCCATGATGGCTACACGATCGGATATTCGTTCCACTTCGCTTAGCAGGTGGGAATTTAAGAATATCGTTTTGCCTTCGTGTTTCAACTGCAGCAGCACTTCCCGAATTTCCTTGCGACCCACAGGATCGACGCCATTTGTAGGCTCATCGAGCATGATAAGCTGCGGGTCATTGATGAGCGCCTGCGCAAGGCCGAGGCGCTGCATCATGCCCTTCGAATACTTCCGAACTTTGGTCTTCCGCCATTCCGCCATCCCAACGATCTTCAGCGTCTCGTCGATGCGCTGGCCAAGCAGCGGCTGCCCAAGCCCGGAAAGCTTCCCAAAGTATGCGAGCACCTGCTCTCCCGTAAGATAGAGGGGGTAGCGGTGGTTCTCCGGCAAATAGCCGAGGCGTGCCTTTGCCTCGGTAGATTCCGAACGGGTAGCCCAAAACCGTTCCATCCCCACTGTTTAAGAAGACGATACCGAGTACGCACTTGATGAATGTGGTTTTTCCCGCGCCATTTTTTCCGAGAAGGCCGAATATCTCACCCGGCGCAACGGAAAGACTCACGCCTCGCAAGGCATGAACTCCCTTGGAGCCGGAACCATACGTTTTCGCAATATTATTCGAGGCGAGTGCGATTTCCATCCGTGTAAAAATGAAATAAGATTGGACCATTTATCAAAGAGAGAATCGAAGGAGGCAGTTCCAGCGTAAGTTGGAGTTTGCCCGATTTCCACATCAGGATAATTTCGGCTTCGCTCGTGTTCCCTCAGGCTTCTAACCATTCCAGTCATTTGAACATTACGCAAACTTTTCGTTCGCCCTTGTCCAGGCGCTCCGCTTCGCGAAGCGCAATTTCACGCTACTTGCTACCCGAAGAGATTGCGCCAGTGGATGTTGCTCTGCGCACATATCCAAACGGTCTGCGCGTCCTCAGCGAACGAGCGGCTGGCGCATCCTCTCTCGCGCTGGGATTGTGGGTGAGCGTGGGATCGAGGAACGAGAATGCACGGAACAACGGCATCGCGCATTTTATTGAGCATGTCGTTTTTAAGGGAACCGCCGGGCGAACGATGCGGGAAATAATGCGCTCCATCGAATCGCGCGGCGGCTATCTCAACGCATTCACCACCAAGGAGCACACGTGCTTTTATACCTGGACGCGCACCACGCATCTTGAAGAATCGGTTTCCGTGCTGTTCGATCTAGCGGTGAGGCCCAAGTTTTCGAACACCGATATCGAGAACGAAAAGGCCGTCATCATCGAGGAGATCAACGGCTTGGAAGATGAGCCGGATGAACTAATCTTTGAGTTATTCGAGCGGGAAGTATTTGGTGCGAATCCGCTGGCGCGGCCCATCACTGGCACCGCGAGTTCCGTCGCACGATTTAACCGAAAATCTCTGCAAGCCTTCCATCACAAGCATTATCGTGCAAGCGATATCGTCATTGTAGCGAGCGGATCCCACTCGCACGAGGACTTATTCCGCGCGGTGAGCCTTGCGATGCGCCACGTCCCTCCGCATCTTCGAAGGCGAGCCGTCGCGCCAGTCCGTTTCCCACGGCTCACGGAACTGGAACGGCATTTCCCGCGTGCATCCGGCCAGCAGGCCCATATCATTCTCGGACGCCGCGCGCCGGGCGTGCATTCACGGCGGCATTCTGGCGATCAACGCCCTCATTACGATTGCTGGAGCGGGGATGAGCAGCCGCCTCAATCTTCGCCTGCGGGAAGAGCTCGGGCTTGCCTATGATGCGACTGCGTTTTATGCGCCTTTCGAAGCGGCGGGAACGGTTGGCCTCTACATTGCGACCGCAATCGACAACCGAAAGCGCGCCACGAGCGAAATGCGGCGCATCGCGCGCGGACTCATCACGCGGCCCATCTCCGCAGTAGAATTGGGTAGAGCCAAAGAGCAACTTATCGGCTCACTCGTCCTACCAATGGAATCGGTAACGAACCGCATGATGCGTTCTGCGCAAAACATGCTCTACTTCGGCGGCTACCAACCCATCGAGCGTGATGTCGAAAAAATCGCGCGGCTTACAATTGAAGAAGTTCGAGCGGAAGCCACCCGTCTATTTGCAGACGAAAAGGCGCTCCTGCTCGTAAGCGTCGTCCCGCAAGCAACAGACGAGTAAAATTTCCCAGCGGCAAAATGCGTCCTCAGCTCACCGCCTTCTTCACGAGCGCTCTGATCCTTGCTTCTTCAGCGGCTGTCAGCTCATTCAGCGCATAGCTGTTTGGCCACATTCCGCCTTCATCGAGGTTCGCCCGGTCGCTAAAACCTAAGGTCGCGTATCTCGTTTTGAACTTCTTGGAGTCCTGGAAGAAACACACGACCTTTCCATCTTTGGCATACGCCGGCATTCCGTACCATGTTGTCGGCGCAAGATTTGGCGCGCTGGCTTTCACGATTGCATGGAGCTTCTTAGCTATTTTTTGATCCGATTCATTCATCTCGGCGATCTTTGCGAGCACTTCGGCTTCTCCATCGGCCTTACCCTTGCGCTCGGCCGATTTCAGTTCCTTGACGCGCGCCTTCATCGCGGCTCGTTCCTCGGCCGTGAATCCGTGGGTGGATTTCTCCTCGACTTTCTTACCGGTAGTCTGTGCGACTTTTTTTGCTTTTCCCATTTTATTTTGTATGGATATGCGGATGAATATTTATGCCTTAATTGAACTGACTTTTCTACCCGCAGGTCGGAAATACCACGATGCTACAGCCAGAATGAGCAATAGCAACGCGGGAAGTGTGGTGTCCGCGGAATCGCCCGATGCGAGATGTGAACAAATCGCACCCGTCGTGACAAAGAAGAAGCCTGCGTAGGCCCACTCCTTCAGTAATGGAAATTTAGGAATGAGCACTGCGATCACTCCCAAAAGTTTCCAGATGCCGAGTATTGTAATCAGGTAGATAGGATAGCCCAAATGGGTAATCATATCTACCCCGCCTTGTCCGGCTCGCATTTTGAATAATTGTCCCCCTCCGGTTGCAACCATCCCTAACGCAAGCCAGAGCGTGGCAATCCAATAGATGATTTTATCTCGCTTAGTCATAATGTGTTTTGATTTGTTAATGCTTCCGTACAATGTCGTTCCCATGAAAGCGGGAAACCAGACCACCACCCAGGCAATGAAGCCGAATTACCGGCGCACGATAGATCATTCGCGTTTCGAGGGAATCAGATTTATTTTTTAGATTTCAGCACTTCTTCCAGTCTGTCATACGTCCAGTTCGCGCCTTTTTCCATGCCGTTTTTAACGACCCAGTCGCGGTCTTCGACGGATTGATAGACGCTCTGAAGGCTCATGGCGGTGCGGCCGGCTTTGTCCTCGAAGGTCGTCGTTTCGAGCACCACTTTGCCGGGCATGTATTCGAACGTGCGAATAACCTTCTCCGGCGATTTTACTTCGTGGAAGACGCCATGCATTCGGTATTCGTATCCATTGCCCTGAGCCTTAACCGACCAAAGACCGCCTGGCTTGGTATCGAATTTTTCGACAACGGTGCCCTGGCCCCACCAGTGTGGGATGTCTTCGGCGCCGAAGATGGTTTGAAAAACGAGTTCCCTCGGTGCATCGAATTCGCGCGTCATGACGGCTTCGTGCTTGCCGGGTTCGGCAGTGACCGTTAGTTTGTTTTTTTCTGACATGATTGTAATTTGTTACGAGTTGTAAAATGTATTTCACTCGGGCTGATAATACAGCATCACATGCCCCGATTGAAATGTTTTTGATTTAAGAAGTTTAAGTTTGTACCGAGTGTTAAAGCCTTCAAATAGTGGCTTTCCATTTCCTAAAACTATCGGGGTTACGACAATCCGAAAGTCGTCGATCAGGTTTTCGCGCATTAGCGACACAGCTAGGTCCGAGCTGCCGAAGATTACCATATTCTTTCCGGGAAGCTCTTTCAGTTTTCTGACTTCACCCTCGGCATCCTGGCTAACAATTCGGGAATTTTCCCAATCCACCGACTTAAGCGTGCGCGAAAAGACAATTTTCGGAAGACCATTCATTTTAACAGAGATCGGGTCATCCGTTGCGGTCGGCCAGTATGCTGCCATCATCTCAAACGTAACGCGGCCAAATAGCATCGTGTCAACTTCCTCGAAAAGCGCAAATGCCTGATCGTTCCAGTCCGGTCCAACGTTGTGCCAGTCGAGTTCACGATTCGGCCCCTCGAAGAATCCGTCGAGCGAAGCAAGCATTACAAAAATGATTTTTCTCATCTTGTTTTGTGATTATGTCCGGTTGTATGATTAGGGTTTCGATAAATATTCTAAAAGAGTTACGTTCCGCTTTTAATCGGCCCATATTCCAAAAGGACGATTCTCGAATCCAGAATTTTCGTATTGATTAGTTTGAGTTGTTCAAGCGCATATCTTTCAAAAATCGGTTTCCTCCCAGCGTTGCCAAGAATGAGCGGAAATATCATAAGCCGGAGACGCTCCACGAGGCCAGCGCGCATCAGCGCTTTTCACCAATTTGATGCTGCCGATAGATCGGAGCGGGTCTCCGGGTTGCTGCTTAAACATCCTGATCTCGTCCTCGGCAGAACCACTGATCACGAGTGTGTTTTTCCAGTCAAGAGGTTCCTGGAGTGTACGTGAAAACACCAGCTTTCGAAGCCGTGTCATTCCTTGGCTGGGTTCATCCGAGGCGGGCGCTGAGAACCCAGCCAGAGCCTGATAAGTCAGGCGCCGCATGATAATGACTTGAGGCTGGTTAAGATGCTCGCTTATCCAGTTCCCGAGTTCCGGACCGAAGTAACCGAAAAATGCGGGCTGATCCGCGCCCGAGGCGAATCCGTCGAGCGAAATTAATAGGTCCGCTGTTAGCTCTCTCATCATTTTGCTCTAATAGACGAATGGAATTAATTTTTTCACGCGCTTTTTGTACGCGGTGTAATTGGCAAATTTCTCTTCGAGCCATCGTTCTTCACGGCGCGCTTTGGAATCAAAAAAGAGGAAGAGAATAGCTGATGCAATTAGGGCCAGCAGGCTCTCCCAAGCGACACTCCAGCCGAACGCAAGAAATATAATTCCGCAATAAATGGGATGCCGCACGACGGCGTAAGCGCCACGTGCAACGAGCTGCGAATCATCCAGCGGTTTTGGAAACGGAGATAGGTTTCGTCCGAGCGCCAAAGTGCCCAAGCCCGCGAATACCATGCCGGCCAGGAACAATATCCCGCCGAGAATCGCTTGCGCGCTCGTCCACCGATCGTGCAGCGATTTCCCATCCCACTTCGCCGCCAGGAACACGCCGATCATGAGGGAGATCTGCACGATCACGTACCATTCTCCTCGGGAATTTCGCTCCCAGCTTTTCATCCGCATTTGTGATTATTATTATTATTGCTTTTCGACGTGCGCCGCCAGCCGGTTGAAGCTTTCGCGCCAGCCTTCGTTCATGCCTTGTTCGATGTAACCATCGCGAATCGCATCCGTTGCGAACGTGGAATGAAGCGTTACTTTCGTTTTGCCGTTTACGTCTTCGAAGGTCACAGTCGCAAGGGATTCGAGGGCGTCATCGCTCACAGTTCCGCATTTTTTCTTTAATTCCACTTTCCATTGTTCCGAATGCTCTTCCAGATTATTTGTGAAGACGATCTTCTCCGGACGCCGGAACTCTTTATAAATTCCTGTCATCGGGTAATCTCACTGGAACTCCGGCGGCTGCGCATCCGTCCCGTGCATCACGATGCGGAATGCGCCGCCTTGGCGCGGATCGGTTTCGGCGGTAATTCGAAATCCATGCGGCCCGAACCACTGCTCCAAATGCTCCGGCTTGGTGAAGGCGTCGAACACAAGTTCCCGCGGCGCATCGAATATCCGCGTCATAATAGCTTCTTTGGGTGCGATGCTTACG
This sequence comes from uncultured Bacteroidota bacterium, assembly GCA_963702215.1. GTDB lineage: Bacteria > Bacteroidota > Ignavibacteria > Palsa-1295 > Palsa-1295 > PALSA-1295. Next base: position 807,742 of record OY969726.1, on the reverse strand, counting down.
CTGAAATCAGATTGTTTTGTCATGGGATTTTTCTTTTGCCTGTAGTTCCGCTAAATATTGTTCCAGCCCGTCGAACCGCTCTTCCCACAGTTGGCGATAGCGGCCCGCCCAGTCGGTAACTTCATTCAGCTTTTCCAATGTCGCTTCGCAATAATGTTCCCGGCCCTGCTCGGTGATAGATACCAGGCCGCATTCCTCCAGGATTCTAATCTGCTTGGAGATCGCGGGCCGCGAAATGTTAAAATGCTCCGCGATGCCACTCACCGTCAAGGTTTGCACCGCAAGCAGGCTCACGATAGCCCGCCGCGTTGGATCGGCAATCGCCTGAAAAACATCGCGTCGCATGTTTCCTCTAACCGAATGCGTAACCGAGTGGTTTCCTGTTATTCGACTTTTTGCTGCGCGCGCGCGTTTGTGCTTCATGAATATCGTCGAAATCCGCTCGTTTTCGACATATTGAGTTTTAGGCGTTTATAATACTACCGGAGTTCCTCAAAATTGGAATTTTCGACGATGTGAAATAATTAAGCATTAGTAATCAAATTTCACTTGACTTTTGCCGAGAAGTTCTTATATTGGCCGGGCTTCGCATTCTTCAATTCACTGGCGCCCGGACTCCTGCAAAGCCCCTCCGCTTCTTTTTGTCACAATTTAAACCCTCAATCGACACCGTTGTGACCGCGATCTCTAATCCTTCCGCGAATCTCTGGTTCAATCCGGTTACCGTCCACATCGCAAACGCCGGGACCGCAAACGATACCGTAATGCTGAGGGTGCTGGGGGACTTTACTAACGTTCCCGATTCCGATCAGGACGTAAGCTTCGAACGAGAAACAGCGTATGATATCTATCCGACTTACGGCGATACGACGGTTGCAACCGGAACGGGCGGTGGCGTCGTTCCGCCTCCCGACACATGCTTCTACTCCATGGGACCGTACGAAAATCCTTCGGAGCCCGGTTCGGATGATGTTTCGATTCTTGTTCATTACTGTGGAACCGGATCGACTATCACCGCGCAGGTTTATACATCGGGCGGATCGGCCGTAGGCCCTCCGAGCACATTCACTTCCGATGGGCAGGTATGGGATCGGCTCCCCATCACGGCTCCGCTTATTTCCGGAACCTATTATATTACGGTGACCGTCGGTTCCTACTTTACAACATTAGGCTACACAGTTTACTAGGCGATTCAAATCACCCCGGAACGGTTCCTGCCGTTCCGGGATTCTTTTTGATATGTCATGCGGAAAAAATATTTATTTCTTCTTCTTCTCCTTCTTTTTTCGAGCCAAGCCGCAATGGCCCAATGGAATGAAATTGCCGATTTTATTGGCCCCTGTCCAGGCTGCCTTTCCGGAGAAACAGGTGAGTATGTTACAGCAATCCTTTTTCTTGGCCAGTCTGGCCCTCAGCAAATCGGCTTTGTTGGAACGGAATCGGAACTCTTTAGAACGACCGATGCAGGGCAACATTGGAAGTCGGTATGGGACAGTGGGCAAAGTTACCTTGATTATTACGTCACGGATATTTGCTTCAAAGATAGCATGACGGGGTGGTTTTCTGTGATAAACGACTATGGAACCTCTGGGGACGCATGTTATCGTACAACAGATGGAGGCGTGACCTGGAAACGACTCTCAGTCCCTCACACACTGTATGGTGCAGAGACACTATGCTATATTCCGCTGACGAAACGCCTCTTGCTTAGTGTAGTAGATACACTCGGCGATAGCATTTGGGGTGGAACGCTTTATTCAACCGACGATGGCACAACCTGGAAGATATTGGTCCCGTTATATAGCGATGGGTTTTCATTCTTTAACGACTCTATAGGAATTGCATCAGCCTTTGATAATAGCAACAGTTTCGAATCAGCTCGTGAACTCATGCGAACTACCGACGGCGGAATCACATGGGAGCGTCTCAGTCTTACTTTTTCGGCCGGCACAAAACGAGGGCAGGGGTATTATGGCTGTTATCAGCCGCTGGCCATACCGGGTTCATCGACCTGCTTTGAGGTTGAATCTGGCGAGATGCTCATTCGGCGGAGCGATGACTACGGAACGACATGGATGGTTCTAAAAGATTTTGGCCCGTTTCAGGATACCACCGATGGTTTTCTTTCCATCGCGCCTTCTAGCTGGGGTGCAATTCAGGGCGATCTATCGCGGCTATATATTCAGACGGATACCGGAATGTATGTATCGACCGACCAGGGAGTAACTTGGTTTTATGATGGCGGTCCTACGAATGTGGGAAACCCAAGCTTTCGCTTTTATGCCAAGTACGGCAGAACACTTGCTGCAAAGACTTATTTGGATGGATTTGTGGAGGATGGCGGCTTATGGGAAGAAACCTGGCCGCAATCCGGCGTCTCCTCGCGGGCACCAGATGCTTCCTTCACAGCTAGCGCCGCGCCCAATCCCGCCACGGGCCGGGTAACGCTTTCGTTCTCCTTGTCGGAGCCGGGCGAGGTGAGCGTAACGGTCCTGAATGTGCTGGGGGAAGTGGTACGCGAACTGCCCTCACCCCACCCTCTCCCAAAGGGCGAGGGAGAAATGCAAGTCGATCTCTCGAAGCTTCCGGCGGGAATTTATTACGCGCGCATCGTCGCTGGCAAGAATGCCAGCGCCACTATGGTGAAGTTGGTGAAGGAATAATCCTCCTGCAAGTAGAAATGAAGAATTAGGCATGAGGAATGAGGAATCTTAATTCTCAATTCCTAATTCCTCACTCCTAATTCGCTAAAGCACTTGTACAAAATCATCGTTCAGAAATTTGGCGGGACCTCCGTGGAAGATGCGGCGGCAATGGCTCGCGCAATCGAGATTGTCCGCGAGCGCGGCATTACGCGGCGGACACGGCCGCTCGTGGTGCTCTCCGCCTGCTCGGGCGTCACGAATGCGCTGATTCGGGTTGCGGAACTGTCGCTGAAGGAAAATCCGGCGGAGGCGCTGGCTTCCGTCGATCAATTGGAGGCACGACATGCGCGCATTGCGCGGGAACTGCTCGCCGAAGATACGCTGATTGCGCATACGCAGCAGCGGTTGCATTTGCTCTGGGAGGAGCTTCGCACGCTCGTTCGGGGCATCAATCTCCTCCGGGAACTCACTCCGCGCAGCCGCGACCAGGTGCAGTCGATGGGGGAGCGGGCCTCCTCTTCGATCTTCCAGGCCGCGCTTTCGAAGCCCCTGAAGGACGAGGGAATCGCCGCCAATCTCTACGATGCGCGCGATTTTTTTCTGACCTCGAACGAGTTTACCGCGGCTCGTCCTTTATCCGAAGAAATCGAGCGGCGCATGAAGCGGATTCGTTCCGCGCTGGCAAAGGGGGCGTCCGGTGTTACGCAGGGATTTATTGGCCGCACGCTTGCCGGCGATGTTACGACGATTGGCCGCGGCGGTTCCGATTTCTCCGCCGCGATCATGGGAGTGGCGCTCGGCGCGGCGGAAATTCAAATCTGGACCGATGTCGCCGGTATCCTGACCTGCGATCCTCGCCTTGCTCCGCAGGCCTGGACGATCGAGCGGATTTCGTTCCGAGAAGCGAGCGAACTTGCATTCTTCGGCGCGAAGGTTCTTCATCCTGAAACGATATGGCCGGCCGTCGAAAAAGGAATTCCGGTGCGCGTGCTATCTTCCAAAGAGCCGGAACGAGCCGGAACGATTATTGTCGAAGAAACGGAAGAACAGCGGCCCATGACCGGGATTGCGATTAAGCGCGCCGTGGTGATTGCACGAATCCGCGCAGCCAGTTCCCAGCCGGATGCCCATGCCACCCGGAGGGTTTGGGAAGCATTAACGGAGTCCCGCGAAATCCCGATGGCCGTTTCAGTGTCCCTCGATTCCGCATTGTACGTATTTGGCGATCTCGCTTCGATACCGGCGCTGCGCGAGGCGTGCGAAGGATTAGGGACCCTCGAAGTCGAAATGGACCGTGCGCTCGTTACGCTCGTGGGAACCGGATTGAGTGAACAATCAGGCATAGCGGGGCGGATATTCCGGGCGCTCGGTAAAACGAATTGCGAAATGATCTCCTACGGTGGTTCCCAGAGCGCAATCAGCCTGGTGGTTGGCGATGATGCGGCGAATCGCATCGTGAAGCGGCTGCACGCGGAATTTTTCGAATAGCGGGTGTAGAGGGAAGCTCCAGCTTCCCTCAATCCGGTGCAAGCTGGAGCTTGCACCTACACACTCACACGCCGAAGAGATGCAGCCACAGGTACGCACACGGAGCGACGAATAAGATGGAATCGATCCGGTCGAGAACGCCCCCATGGCCGGGGATGAGTGTGGAACTATCTTTCACACCGGCATCGCGTTTCAGCATGGATTCGGCAAAATCTCCAATTTGCCCGATTACTCCAACAATGATTCCCATCGCGATGGCAGTCGAGATCGACACTTCTTCGAGGCCGCCAATATAGGCCCGCGCGAGGAGCCACACGATCACTGCCGTGATGAAACCCACGATCCCGCCTTCCCACGTTTTGTGCGGGCTGACGCGCTCGGCGATTTTATGGCGGCCCATTTTTCGGCCCACCGCGAACGCGGCGCTGTCGCAAATCCAGATCGAGGCGAGCGTCGTGATGAGAAAGATCGGGCCTTGCGTCGATTCTCCCGATACCCCGGAGAGCGCTTCGCGGATTCCGTAAAAACCGCCGAGGCCAAAACCAATATACGCTGCCCCGGCGAGTGTGATCGAAACCTGCGCGACCGGATTCGGATACCCTTTGAATAATTCTACCGTCAGGACTGCAATAACTCCGACGATCATGACGATCGGCAGGAAGAAAATCGTGAGGGTCGCAATTTCCGCGTGCATCCCAAGACCGAGCGCGGCCCGCAAAATTTCCGCGTGGGCGAAAGAAATTACGATAAGCCCCGTGAGGACAAGACCAATTTTTATTTGTGGAATGAACCCTTTCATTTTGGCAAGGCCATAAAATTCGTGGACGGCGAAGAGCGCAACGATAAGCGTCAGCCCAAGCAGGCTAAACGGCATGAACGCCACATAGACGATAATCGGAATTGCGATGACTGCGACGAGGATGCGTTTTGTGAGATTACTCATGATGGCTGGATGGAATTGATATGATTGGGGTCGCTCTCCGCGGGCGGAGACATGGGGGGCCACAATTTCTGCTGGACTTCTCGCTCTGCATTGCCGCGTGCGGTAAGCTGCGTGGTTGAGCGCCAAAACCAATAGAGGAGTAGCGCGAGCGCGGGGAGCGAAAGCGCCAATAGTCCAAAGGCATCGCCTACCGAGATATTTTCCGTTCCCACCATGCTCGATGTCGCGCTCGACGATGCCTCGGGATTGAAGTAGAGCGCCGCGACGATAAATCCATTATTGACGGCGTGGCCGATTCCGCCGACAAACAAATTATTCGTGCGATAGGTCATCCATCCGATTGTCAGGCCGAGTACAAATAGGCCCGGCAGTTTAAACAAACTTGCGTGAACGAGTGCAAAAAGGAACGAAGCCACCAGCAGTGCAGTCACGGGCCGTGCATGCCATCGGCCGCTGCGCTCGATGTTCGATTGCGCAAAGCCGCGAAACATCGTCTCCTCCGCTAAGGCCGGGACGATGGCGACGAAAAGAAGGATGAGCATAAGGCTCCAGCGGGCCGGTTGCGGTAACCAATCCTTGCATCGCCTTATCGCTGGCGGTTTCGTACTGGTTGATGATATGATAGAAGAACGGGAATAATTCCCAGCCGCGCTCCCACACGGCGGAGACCGCCTCGCCCGCATATTGCGCCGCAAGAATGATGGGAACTGCAAGGAGGTACGGCGCCGCCGGCGTTTCGGAAATTCCTTCCAATCGAAATATCGCTCGCAGATTTTGGCCTGAGCCCTTGGAAATTAGCGCAGCGCCCCCGATCATTACCACGATTTCCGCGAGTCCGTTGATCGACAGCGCCGCAAGCGGATGATGTTCGATATGGATACCGACCACCCCGAGCGTAATGCCATTGCCGAGCGCCTGAAAGGCTAAAAATAGCCCGAAGACAATCAAAATAACCGCCGGAATTCGAAAATATCCGTTCCGCGTCCAGCCATTCTTTGCGGCTAAGTAGAAAACAAATCCCAACAGCGCCAGGAAGCCCAGCACGGCGATGGCGGCAATAGTGAAAGTGGAAAAAAGAATCATTCTATCTATTCTGGCGCTCGCAAAACTACGGAATATGCGAATCTTCAGTTATTCTCCCGTCGGTTCGCCAATGTCAAGATAGACCACATCGTCTTTCGGCCGGAATCCGATGAGTTCGGCGAAGCGGCCCCAGTCGATGACGGTATCGAGAATCTGCCCAGGATCCTCGTATGGCAGGCGCGTTGCGTAATCTTCCGTAAGGACTTCGTAGGGAACTTCGCCTTCATTCTGGTGGAGCGTATTGAGCAGCACCTGGAAGGTCCGCAGCCCGCGGAGCTGCTTGTTCAGCAATTTCTTTTGATCGTTGATATCGGCTTCGACAAATTCCTTCCCAAGCGGCGTAATGACGACATCCTGGCCGGGCGACTCCACGAAGAAGAGGAGTTCGGCCGCTTTGATGATCTGGAGCGTTTCATTGAAGCGGCGGCTGGCAGCTTCTGCGAGTTCCCCGGCGTCCATGCGGCCACCGGCTTCGGCGAGAAGTTCGAGCAAGCCGAGGATTTCGCCGATATTGGCGGCAGGAATGATTTCCGTTTTTGTGACGGCCTTGGGTTCCTCTGTAAATGGCAGCACTGCGTTGGTAATGAGTGCGTGAATGCGGTTCGAAAGATCGATGTATTCCTGTGAGCGGGAATCGCGCGGATAGGGGAGGGGATTTGCGAATTCCGCTTTGATGCGGCCCGGGTGTGCATCGAGCACGACGATGCGGGAGCCCATCTCGACGGCTTCATCAATCGAGTGCGTAACCATAACAACGGAACTGAGCGGCGACGACCTCGCAGAATTGCCATCGGCATGAAACAGATCGAGTACTTCGGTACGAAGATTCTCCGCGGTCAGCGCATTGAGCGCACTGAACGGTTCATCCATGCACAAGATGCGCGGCTCGACGACGAGGGCGCGCGCAATGCCAACCCGCTGCTTCATTCCGCCGGAAAGTTCCTTTGGGTAGGCTTCCTCGAAACCTTCGAGGCCCACGCTATCGATCGCGTGCTTTACTTTTTCCTTCACTTCTTCACGCGGTGCATGAAGTGCATCCAGGCCGAGGCTGATGTTCTCTTCGACCGTCAGCCAGGGGAGCAGCGCGAAGGACTGAAACACGATCGCCGTATAAGGGTTGTTGCCGCGTAGTGGTTTGCCATCGACTGTTACGGTGCCCAGGGTGGGTTTTAGCAGCCCTGTCATGATGCGAAGGATAGTCGATTTTCCGGAACCCGACGCGCCCAGGATGCAGACAAATTCGTTTTCGGCGACGGTAAGATTGATATGCTCGAGGACGGGCAGCGGTTTGCCATTCGGCGTGACGAAGGTCATGCCGATGTCGCGCAATTCAATGAGGTCCCTCCCCGGATGCGCGGGCGCGGCTTGTGGCGCCGGAGTGCGAATCGTTCTTGGGGCAACAGGTGCGTAGGCCATTATTAAGCAGTGCGATTGATAAACTTATTTTCGACTATGGAGAACAAGGCAATTACAAAAAACAGCACATACGCAATGGCGCAGGCGTAGCCCATGGTATCCGCGGATTCGAAGGCATTCGAATACACCTGATACACCAGCGTGCTCGTTCGGCCAAGCGGGCCGCCGCGCGTCATCACATAAATTTCTGTGAAGACCTGGAAGCTTTTGATGGTATTGAGTACCAATGCAAACAAGAGTGTGGGCTGAATGACGGGCAGTGTGATTGCAAAAAACTGTCTCCACTTCGAAGTGCCTTCGAGTTCGGCGACTTCGTAAAAATCGTTGGGAACACTTTGCATCGCGGCGAGGAACAGCACGGCGTAGTAGCCGATGGAAATCCAAATATCCATTGCCATAATGGCGGGCAACGCAAGATTGGGCGTGAGCAGCCAGCCGTTCTTCGGGCCGAGCATTCCAACCATGTGAAACAGGAGATTGATATAGCCGCCCGATGCGTAGAGGTTCGTATAAATTAGCGCGATAACAACGAGCGATGTTACGCTTGGCAAAAACAGCGCGGAGCGGTAAAAATGCTGGAGCCGTTCCACACGCGTGAGCAACGCGGCGAAAAAAAGCGCGAAGGCCATCGTGAAGGGAATCGTTCCGATCACGAAGACGAAGGTATTCAGCGCGGCCTGCCAAAAGGCCGGATCGTGCGCGAGCTTGGTGTAATTCGCGAGACCGATCCAGACTGTTTTATTGGTCAGCGTGTAATATTTCGTGAACGAGAGATACAGCGCATAAAGCAGCGGCCAGCCCCAGAAAAGGACGAGCGTGATGAGCCACGGAGAGAGCAAAAGCCATAGCTCGCCGGATGAGCGATCATGCGGGGTGGATTTTCGTTTTGCGAATGCGACGCTCATTTCTTGCGGCTTATAATCAGCAAGAAAAGCCCGAAGCTCCCGAAGTGATTCCGCGAAATTACATTTCGCCGTTCACGAGCGAAAGATAATTCCCGGCCGGATCCTTGAACCACGCGACATTCATTCCGTCCTGCCGGTGGATGCCCTTCGCGTCGGTTTTCAGCTGGCCGTCATACTGTTCGAAGCGAACCCCGCGTTTGGAAAGGTCCTCGACGGCCTGCTCAATATTCTCAACCGGGAAATTGAGAATGGTGAAAGTGGCCGGTGTGTGATCCGGTTTTTCATACACGAAGATTTTGCTTCCATCCATTTGCATCTTGAGGCCGGAATCTTTTTCCTCGACATCGAAGCCCAGTGTTTCCTTGTAAAATTTCTTCGCCTCCTGAATGTTGTTTACCGAAAATCCGGAAAATGCTTTGTTGAATTTCATAATGGGTGTGACTTGATGATTGTAGGAGTGGAGTTCGCAAATGATTAGATTGCGATTTGTAAATTCTGCATGAACCAGGCTCCTCAAATTTTACACCAGAACGCGGCCCTTCCATATTAAATGTCGGTAAAAAGCTCGGGCGCGAATTCTTTCAGTGCCATATATAGCCGGCACAGCGGCAGGCCAACGACATTATAATAATCGCCCTCGATGCGGCGCACGAACACGGCGCCGAAATCTTCCTGAATCCCATAGGCTCCGGCCTTATCCATCGGCGAGCCGGTAGCAATATAGCCACGAATTTCAGCAATAGAAAGCGGGCGAAACGTAACATCCGTCGCTTCGACGAAAGAGCGCTCACGTTTTGTCGCGGTGTTGAAGAGCGCCACGCCGGTATAAACCGTGTGCGTTTCGCCGCTTAAAGTGATGAGCATCCGCTCGGCGTCGTTCGCATCGAGCGGTTTTTCGAGCACGTCATCGGCAATGACGACCGTCGTATCCGCGCCAAGAACAACGCTGTGCTCGCCGGAGTGCTCTTCTGCCACATACCTCGCTTTATGCAAAGCTAGTCGTTCAACATTTTCCGCAGGGCTGAGATCCGGATCCATCGTCTCGTCCAGATTCGCTGGCTGCATGGTGACATGTTTAATTCCGAGCAGCCGAATAAGCGATGCGCGGCGAGGCGATTGCGAGGCAAGAATGAGCGTGCGAGGCATGATATTTAACTAACGGCTGTTGATTTTTGATTCTCATTAAGCCATAACGCCAGACCTACAATAAGCATCGGGATACAGAACCATTGCGCCTGCGAGAGGCCGTCATATTTTGGATTCAGCCGGAGAAATTCGCTTGAAAATCGTTCTACGCCGTAAAAAATTAGAAAGAGTGCGGTTGGAATTCGCGGCGGGAGCGAGTGGTATTGCCCTCGATAATGACGATTGAAGATGACGAAGAATATAAAAAGCAAGACTGCGTCATACAGCATCGTCGGATGGACGGGCATGGTCGTGGGAACCGTTCCATGAGCGAAGGTCACGCCCCACGGCAGCGAGGTTGGCGGGCCATAGCAACCATCCCCTGAGGCGAAGCAGCCGATGCGCCCCACCGCCATTGACAGCGGCACAAAAAGCGCCGCTTGATCGAGTACTTCCAGCGGAGTTCCAAATCGCTTCCGGAGCGATGGTATTGCGAGTAGGCCAACCGTGACGAGCGCCCCGCCAATAGCGCCACCGATGATATTCGCGCCATACGCGCCCCGAAGCATTGCCATTACGGAAAATCCCGGGTGCTCGAAGGCCGCAAATAAGTTACCGAAGAGTTGGCCGGGAATGACAACGGCGCAGATGAAGGCAAGATAGGCAAGAGGCGTAAGCTTCCGTTGCTCGTACCACCACACCAGCGCGCCCACGCCGATGGCCGAAGCCATGAATAATTTATAGATATCCATAGCGGTTAGCGAGTGAAATCCAGAGTATCGTTGTAGGTGGGAAGTTGCTGCGACGGAATGCTTAACACTTTACCTTCCCATGCGCCGCCCGTACCATCGTCCACGAACGCCGAATCAATGTTCCAGCTTCCCTCGGCATAGTTGCGGCCAATCGTGTTATAATTGGAGGAATATTTACCGAAATAATCCTTACCATTGCTCACATCGTGGGTTTGAATCTGGTAGAAGAGCAGGGGAATTGAGTCTTCGGTCATAACCTGCTCCCCCGTGGCGTCCGAATTAGGTTTTATGCATGTTGCGTGGATGTGCAGCCTTGCGGTTGCCGGCGGGAGGCTATCTACCAAAACGCTGCCGAGCCATTCTCCCGAAGTTGATTGTGGGCCCGCGCAGGCATTGGCAATCAGGTACACGGCAAGGAGAAGCAATAGGTAAGGTACGGCCCGCCCTGTCCGCTTGAATATTGAAGAACGCGTATCCATACCGAACTTGATAAGGTTTATTGAACAAATTCAACAATTGTAAACGAGAAGTCAGTTCGGGGATGGAGATCAACGGCCAAGAGCAAAGCTTGCCCGAACCGTGTGGATTGCTCCTCCAGCCAAAGTTTTACTTTCAATGAGCCGAACTTCCGAAATGACAGCAGTTGGGGAAGCGCACGTGAGACTCGGGAACTCGAAATCGTTTGGAAGGCGATACGGCTCGCGAAACCGGACGAGTGTGAGGTGCGGATGGAACGAATGCTCCGCCTCGACGGGGATGTTCGCTGCCGAGAGTCCGGGATCGACGGCCTGTTGAATTCGTTGAAACGGTTCTTCGGGTTGGATGCCGACCCAAATTACCCTTGCTTGTCGCGGGTTGGAAAAAACACCACAATCCGCCAGCGCGCATTCGAAGGAAGGAATGTGCGCCTCAGCAAGTGCTTGCGAGACAGAACTCGACAGGGCATCTACTTTTGCTTCATTGACATTGCCCAGGAATCGAATCGTGCAATGGGAATTAATAAGCCGCTCGGGTTTGAAATCGGGAGTGGGATGGAGTGCCCGCAGTCGGTCTGCGAGTTTATTCTGAATCGCAACCAACTCCTTCTTGAGGGGAGGTGGTGTTTCTATGGCAAAGAAAAGTCGCGGCATCAGGATTGGCTGGCGAGTACTTGTTCTATCGCGCGCATGACTTGTTCGACGGTGATGCTCTCCATCGGCGCAAGTTGGGCGCTCTTGTAGTTCGCAACAACTTTGCTGCCGGTGCTGCGCGGCCCATACGCGTTTGGATCGCCGGAACCAAATAATACGACGCTTGGGAGACCTACGGCCGTGGCAAGGTGCATTGGGCCTGTGTCGAGACCGACGTATAGACGGGCGTGTCGGTATAATTCCGCTAGATCGAGCAGTGATTTACTTTCGAATCCAAGAAAGGCATGTCCGCCACTCGAATGAACAACTTGTTCCGCAGTTTCCCGCTCGCCGGGACCCCACGTCACGATGGTTCGCAATCCTATCGTTTCCCAGAGTTGCCGGGCCAATGCACTGAATCGTTCCGGTTCCCAGCGCCGCGCTGGATCGAAGCTACTGGTGGATGGGTGCATGGCAACAAACGATTCGATATGATTCTCAGCAAGAAATGCTCGAACCCGTTCCCGACTTTCCGGTGCATCTGGAAGGCGGTAGCGCGTGGCCTCCGGTTTGCCGCCGACTGCATTTGCCATAGCAAGAAACTTATCCACCCAATGCTCGGGCACAGTGGCATCGATATGCTCGCGGTAAAACCAATGATTGAATTCCCGTGCCGTCGGTTTCGTAAATCCAATCTTACGCTTCGCACCGCTTGCGAGCGTGTGCATTGCACCTTTGAAATTGCGCTGAAAATCGAGCGCGAGGTCATATCGCTCCGCCCGCAGTTCTCGCCGGTAGCTCCGAATTTGCCTAATGACGTGAGGCCAGTTCGCGGGACTTTCGCATTCCTTAACTAAATGCCGCCGCCGAAATAAATGCACCTTGTCTATGGCGGGATGACCATTCACTAAATCATACGCGGGTTCTTCCACCGCATACCCGATGAACGCATTTGGGAACCCAGCGCGAATGGCTTCTACGGCCGGCAGGGTGCAGAGGACATCGCCAATGCCGCCTAAACGGACGAGGAGAATGCGCTGTAGATCAGAATTCAAGAGACAGGCGTCCGGTTCGGCCGCTTCAAGATAATGATTGGACCGAACAACCGTTCTGAAGCAGTAAATGATACGATCATTCTGAAGCGATTACCCCTTCAAATACGTCGCAAGGAACGAAAGTGTAAGTGCCCATGCCTGCCGAGCTGCGTTGGGATTATAGACTTGTGGCCACACATCCCGAAAGAAGCCATGGTTAGCATCCGAAATTTCCACGTTAATAAACTGCTTGCCTTCGGTTGTCATGGCGTCAACGACACCTCGGCGAATGTCCGCCGTCAAATGCTGATCGAGGCCGCCCCAGAAAAAAAGCACGGGGCCATGCTGTTTGCGAATGGTCTCTTCGAGATTCGGCGGGGCGCCGCCATAGAACGAAACGGCGGCTTGAAGCGGCAGCGTGGCGTTCGCAATGAGCGAGGCGCGCCCGCCTAAGCAAAACCCGATGGATCCCGCATGGATTCTATCCCACTGTTTATCCTGAACGATCCACTCGTGCGCGGCAAGCACATCTTCAATAAGGTGCTCAGGTGTGAGTGCCTGAAAATGCGGAGCGAGCGCGGAAAAATCTCCGCCATAGGGCGCGGTGAATCCTGGCGGTGCGGTGCGATGGAACAGTTCCGGAGCCACGGCGAGGTAGCCCTGCTCAGCAAACCGCTGCGAAACATCCTTGATATAATCGTTCACGCCGAATGCTTCCTGAATGACGAGCAGTGCTGGCGCCTGCGCGGATTCCGGCCGCGCAATAAAAAGGTTCATTTCTCCGTCGCCGGCGCGGACGGTTTCGGTGGTCGTGGTAATCGTCATCGAGTTATAAGTGCTGTTTTAAGTAAATCGTGGATGCCGCCGAAATTGCCATTGCTCATTACAATCGCAACGTCGCCCGGCTTTGCAATCTCCGCAACCTTTTTGGCGATGGAGGCGGCATCCGGTAAGTAGTATGCTTCTTTTCCGCGAGCGCGCAAATCGTCCATCACTTTTTCGGGGTCGAGCCGCTCTTCCGGCTTCAGTAAATTCAGCCGAGCAATTTGCGAAATGAATACCACGTTTGCATCATCGAAACATTCGGCGAGTTCGCGTTGGAATACATTGCGCCGCGTAGTGTTCGAGCGTGGTTCGAACATTGCGATGACGCGCTCCTGCGGATGCTTCTGCCGGAGCGCTCGGAGGGTAGCACGAATGGCGGTCGGATGATGCGCAAAATCGTCATATACAAGAACCCCGCTGAATTCGCCTTTGAATTCCAAGCGCCGCTTGATGCTCTTGAACGACGAAAACGCACGCTGAATTTCTTCATAATTCAATCCATGATGATGCGCCGCAATGGTAACCGCAAGCGCATTGCGAATATTGAATTCTCCCAGGAGCGGAATTTCCAGCATCGCTTCCGGAAGCCCATTGGAACGAATGGAGAAGCTCGAAGAATGATCGGAATACCGAATATCTTCTGCCCGAACGTTTGCATCTTCGGAAATTCCGAAGGTCAGAACCGGAGCAAATGAGTCTCGCACGACTTCCATCACGTTCGCATCGTCCGCATTCGCAATGATTAAACCATTCCGCGGAACTAATAGTGTGAGCCGCGTAAATGCGAGTTTTATCTCCTCGATAGAACTAAAAATATCGGCGTGATCGAATTCGATATTGTTGATGATGAGTGTGGTGGGCAAATAATGGAGAAATTTCGAGCGCTTATCAAAAAATGCAGTATCGTATTCATCGCCTTCGAGCACGACATAATCGCTCGATGGTCGCGCTTGGTAGCCCGCGCCGAAATTTTCCGGAACGCCGCCGATGAGGAAGGATGGTTCCCGTTTGCTCGCTTCGAGCGTCCACGCCATAAGCGAAGCGGTCGTTGATTTTCCATGCGTGCCGGATATCACGATCGAGGTCTTTCCTTGAATGACCTCGTGCTTGACAAGTTCCGCCATCGAAACGAACGGAAGTCGGCGCTCCAGGGCCGTCTCGACTTCCTCATTGCCGCGCGACATTGCATTGCCTATTACAACGAGATCGACGGTCGTATTCAAATTCTCGCCCACATAACCAGGAAGTATTTTAATGCCGCGCTGCTCGAGCAAGAGTGACATCGGGGGATAAATCTTGTCATCCGAGCCAAGCACTTCGTGCCCGAGTTCCCGCATCATGAGTGCGGCGTTGCCCATTGCTGAGCCGCAGATACCAATGAAATAGATACGCATGAGTTGGAACTAAGCTGCTGCCGCAATAATCGCGAGGAACGACGCGGCATTGAGCGAAGCGCCGCCAACTAAACCGCCATCGATGTCCCGTTGCGCGTGCAAGGCAGCCGCGTTATCGGGCTTGATCGAGCCGCCGTAAAGAATTCGCATATCTTCAGCAAGCGTGCCAAATTTCTTTTCGAAGTTCCGCGCGGATGAAGTGGTGTACCTGCTGCGCCTGATTCGGAGTAGCGGTATTGCCGGTCCCGATGGCCCACACCGGCTCGTATGCAATCGTTACGTTCGCGGCATCGGCCGCATCGATCGAAGCGAGGCTTTCGGCGAGTTGACGGAGCAGCACGGATTCGGTTGCGTCGTTCAATCGCTCGGCTTCCGTTTCACCGATGCAGACAATCGGCTTCAGTGCATTATCCAACGCCGAGCGAAGCTTGCGGGTGACGAGTGCATCCGTTTCGCCAAAATATTGTCGGCGTTCGCTATGGCCCAGGATGACATATTCGCAGCCCAAATCCACGAGCATGGCTGGAGAAATCTCGCCGGTAAACGCGCCTTCGCGTCCCAAATAGCAATTCTGCGCGCCCAGTTTGATGCGGGAACCCTCCAAGGCCTGCTTCGCCGTGGAAAGCGCCGTGAACGGCGGGCACATCACGATCTCGACCATGCCAGGAACGGTTCCCACTTGCTCCGTGAGTGAAAAAAGCTGCTTCCGCGTCTCTTTCAGCGTGCCGTGCATTTTCCAATTACCGACGATGAGTTTGGATGTTGAATTCATTTTGTAAGATAGGTTGCAAGTCGCTCTTGAATCAGACGTTAGCGGTTTGGCGAAATGTTTCCCATTATGCCATCGATTTCTTTCGCCACAACGGTTGTGATATAGCCCAATCGAATGAGAGAATCGAATTGCAAGCCGCTCTGAGAAAAATCATCATCCATAGCACAGATCACATCGTCTAATTCAGAGACATATTGGCCAAGCTGCCTGCTTACTCCACAAGTGAGAAGATCTCCAAAAGGAGGAACAATTTTGAGAACGATCCCTGGTCGACGCTTGCTTTGGCCTCGCCCAATCGGGAATTCGGCAAGAATGACGTTCCCCGATTTTGACCGGCGGCATTATCAGTGTTTCAGTGGATTGCGCCATTTCAAGAGTTCCAGCCCGTATTCCGGCTCTGCTGACTCCTGTTCGTCGCGCTCAAACAATTTTCCGGCATGATGTCGCGCTAAGGCGGCCCAATCTTGTCGAAATTCCTCCTCTGTTTCGTCGGGATTTTCGATGCGGAACCTTCGTATTTGGCTTCCAGTTCACTGGCTCATCGAGCTGAATCTGGTGGCCGTCATAATGTCCATATACAAACATAAAACTATGAACAGTATCGAAAAGAATTGGTTCAAAGTCGTTTTGGTCAATTCAGTAGTTTTTTTCGAAGCGATATTGTGTCGTATATGTCGCCGTTTCTGACACCTTTAAAATCGACGGTCTTTGTTTGATACCCATCCTTGGTAAAATAGAGGGCGAGGTGTGAACTAAAAATGTCAGACCCTGAAAACGCGCCGGTACTATCCGTCTCATCTCCGCCGAGCACGTGACCATTAGAATCACGAGGGGGTGGTTGTTCTCCGAAATAAACATCCGATAGTGGAAGGTGCGTGGACTCGTCAGCAACAATTCCGCGAGCCCACGTTGGACCCTTGCTGTTTTCATACCCAAGAATTCCAATACCTAAAACGAAGAGAAGTACTCCGTATAAAACGGATGCAATTATTACTCCTCCAAAGGCAATAAGAAGCAATTTCCCGTTGCTCATTTTATTTATCCTCTCATTGATCCTCATGCCTTCTCCAATTCCTCTTTCATCAATTCATTCACCATGCCCGGATTCGCCTTGCCTTGCGAAGCCTTCATTACCTGGCCGACGAAGAAGCCGAAAAGATTTGTTTTGCCGGCTTTGTATTGGCCAAGCTGCGTTTGGTTTTTTGCAATAATTTCGAGTACTGGTCTGGCGAAGCGCGTTCGTATCGGTTACCTGCACAAGCCCGCGCGATTCGACGATTTGTTTTGGAGAATCTTTGCTTCCCAACAGATCGGGAAAAATATCCTTCGCGATCTTATTCGAAATCGTTTTATCCTGAATCAGTCCTATAAGTTCCGAAAGATAATGTGGCTGAAGCTTTATTTCACCAATCGTTTCCTTCCGCTCGGACATGAGCCGCATTACATCGCCCATGATAAAATTCGAAATCGCTTTTATAGCCTCATCCGATTTGGATGTAAGGCTTTCCACAGATGTTTCGAAAAAATCGGCGACCGTCTTTTCGACAGTCAGCACGCCAGCGTCGTAAGCAGGGAGTTTGTATTCCGAAACGAAGCGGTCGCGGCGGGCGCGCTGAAGTTCCGGAATTTCCAAGCGGATTGATTCCAAATATGTTTTCGAGACAGTGACGGGAAGCAAATCCGGTTCGGGGAAGTAGCGATAATCGTGCGCTTCTTCCTTCGTGCGCATCGGGCGTGTGGTGCCTTTGCCTTCATCGAACTGCATCGT
Source organism: uncultured Bacteroidota bacterium (assembly GCA_963702215.1). Taxonomy (GTDB): domain Bacteria; phylum Bacteroidota; class Ignavibacteria; order Palsa-1295; family Palsa-1295; genus PALSA-1295. The sequence continues at coordinate 790,483 of OY969726.1, read as the reverse complement.
TTGGTGAATCACCTTTTCGCCGCGCTCAAGAACATCAATTTGTCGCGCAATCTCCGCTTCTATAGCGCGCTGGACGTTGCGGAAACTGTTCAGATTTTTCACTTCCGTCTTCTGCCCGAATTTTTCCGCGCCGCGCAACCGCACGGACACATTCGCATCGCAGCGAAGGGAACCTTCCTCCATATTGCCATCGCAAATACCAAGATAGGTCACGATGGATTTGATCGTGGTGAGATACGCGTACGCTTCGTCGCTCGAACGCATGTCCGGCTCGCTCACGATTTCGATGAGCGGTACGCCGGCGCGGTTGAGATCAACGAGCGTCTCCGCGCCAAAGTCATGGATGGATTTTCCGGCATCCTCCTCCATGTGAATGCGGGTAATTCCAATCCGCTTCATAATACTCCCCTCCCGCTTGCGGGAGGGGTCGGGGGAGGGTGTCAATTCCACATCGACGAATCCATCGTGGCAAATCGGAGTCTCATACTGCGAGATTTGGTAACCTTTCGGAAGATCGGGATAGAAATAGTTCTTGCGGGCGAAAATGGATCGCTCGCGTATCCGGCAATTCGTGGCAAGGCCCATGCGGACAATAAATCGCACCAAATTCTCATTCAGCGCCGGCAGCGAGCCGGGATGGCCGAGGCAGGTGGGGCACGTATGGCTGTTCGGCGGCGCGCCAAAGTCGGTGGAGCACGAGCAGAATGCCTTCGAGCGCGTCAGCATCTGCGCGTGAACCTCCAAGCCGATCACGGGTTCATATTTATCGAGGAAGGGAGAGCTCACTATGCGGCTACCTGATAGATGATTGGCCGGTATCGCGGTTCCGGGATGGGCAGGTTGTTGGCGCGGGCGGCAGCAAGCCACGCGGACTTGGCTTGCTCGACCTCACGCAAGGCAAGTTCCGGTGTTGCGCCGAAGGCGGAGCAATGCTTGAGGTCAGGAAGATCGGCAATGTATCCCTGATCGTCTTCACTATAAAAAATATTGATGTGGTAATCTTTCATCGATCTTCCAGTCGTAAATTATATTCCTCGACGATCTCCAAAAATTGTTTTACCTGATAGGATTTCGCCATTCCTCCAACGTTTTGGAGATTGATAAGTTGCGAAATGCCGGTAAGCTTGTAGATGTGATGGCTGCCGGAGATTCGATCCAGACGAAAGCCGAATCCCTCCACAACTCGGACGAGATCATCGAAACGGACGTTCCGAGGATTATTGAGAATCAACTGAAGGAGCTTGCGTCGGTTCATCGGGGTGGTGTAGAAGTGGCGGATAACATCCCAAAAATCCCATTCATCCCAAAAATCCCGGTTCAGACGGTAGGCACTCAAGATTGACCTGGGAGCTGTCAACGTATCTCGCTTATTCGTGTTTGATGAGGTATGAAAAATCGTTTAGGTTTCTCACTATCGGTAATTCTATTGCTGATAGCGTCGAGAGAAGGGTTTTCGCAGAATCTGGGTTTCAATCCGAGTTCGGCGAGTTACGTCGATTCCTTAGGGGCGGATTCGGTGTTGAGCTTCACAACCGTGTTCACAACCTTGCTCGACAGGGGGCAACAACCTTACTCCGTCACCTTCGGGCATAATCCTGGAATCGTCACTGATCCCGGAGTCATCTACGTTGACAATTATGGAGAGACCTCTACGACCGTGAAAATAAAGGTTTATTTGGATAGCGTATGGGACACATCGACGCTATGTGCAGTTGGAATGCCGGGACTTTGGGCAAACGCCGGACTGCCCGTTTGGTTCGGCATAAACCTGTGGATTTACAATCCGAGCATAAGAGGGAAGGTGCATTTGAGTGCCGATTCAGTAGATTTTGGTCCGGTGACTCTTGGAACGATAAAGTCTCAATATATAGGCATCTCAATCGATACTCCTGGAAGCATTTTTCGCAAGTTAGGCATCCGCCACATGACAGCACCATTCGCTTGGGAAGACTCCGTGACACCTTATCATGTTGGTTCATGTCCGTTTGGTAGTGGGGAATCTTCTGCTTTTTTCGAACCAACCGAAGTTGGGAAGTATATCGATTCAGTCTATATTTACGACCCCATCCAAAAAGATTCTACCCTCCTCATCCTCCTCGGCGAGGGCGTGGCCGCTGGCGTTTCCGAAACTCCGGTTGCGGCGGAGCTTCGCGTTTATCCCAATCCGGCCGATGGTGCAACCAATGTGTCTTTAGCGAATAATGCGATCGAAAGTGTGACGCTTTACAATATTCTTGGGAACCCTGTGATGGAAGTTCCAGCCGATGGGGAAGGTTACCTCACGTTGAATACTGCCTCGGTTCCATCGGGCATTTATTATCTCGAAGCGGCCTCCAAGGAAAAGGTGTATCGGGAGCAGGTGATTGTGAGCCATTGACCAACTCCGAACTCAACGCGGCCTTTACCAGTTATACGCGGGCCAAAGTTCCGAAGCACTTAGCACTTCAGCACTTTAGCACTTGAATTTCGGGGCGTGGCGCAGTTGGTAGCGCACCTGCTTTGGGAGCAGGGGGTCGCACGTTCGAATCGTGTCGCCCCGACGGGTAGGGTTTAGGGTATAGGGGTTAGGGTATAGTTATGGCACTTCAATCGTATCGCGACCTTGAGGTTTGGAAGCAGGCGATAGATCTTGTCACCGAGGTTTATACCTTAAGCGCAAATTTTCCGAAAAGCGAGCAATTCGGGCTAACGATTCAGATTCGTCGAGCCAGTGTGTCGATTGCATCGAATATCCCTGAGGGTTATGGCCGGAAACATCGCGGCGATTACTTACACCGCCTCTCGATTGCGCAGGGATCGCTCTGTGAAGTAGAAACGCAAATAATCATTGCAGGACGGCTTAAATTTATTACCAAAGCGGAGGCGAGCCGAGCGTGGGAGCTCACTCAATCGGTCGGCAAGATGCTTTTTGTAATGATTAAGAAACTTGGTGAAAAATAAAAATCCATACCCTATACCCTATACCCCGTACCCTGCATGGGCGGCGGCGCGGGCTGCGGCTGCGGCATCGGGTTGATGGGCGGTGGCAGCGGCGTGGGGTCAGGGATGGTTCCCGGCTGTCCGGGGTTCGGCGGAGCCGGTGGCTGTGGCAGAGGATGCATCGGATTATCCGGCGTTGGATGGCTCGGGGCTGGGTAGGGGATTGGTTGTGGCTGAGGCATGATTATCTGAGGAGCAATTCGTATGCCTCGTGGTTATAAAAGTTACTAAGAATTAAGCCTCGCAAGCGCACGCACCCGGAAATTTCTCGGTTGCTTCCTCGGAGTCGATAGTGAACTTTCGAGAAAGAGCCGTATGTTGAGTGATTGGTTTCAAATCATTCATTTTCGGCACACGCCTTGCTCGAAACTCCGCCGGGACTCGAAGCGTACGAATTTATGCGCGCCACGACCTGTGCGCGACTAGGTTTGGATTTTATTATCACAGGTAAGTTACCGATTTCTCGTTATTATGCAAAAACTCTTCTATAATCGCCGCCGCCTCGCGCTCACGGGTGCTGTTTTGGTTGTTGTGAGCTCCCTCATGGGCGCTCGCATCGAGCGTGCTTTTAGCGATGACCCTATCACCCAACAACTCGAAAAATATAACGATGTCATGAGCATGGTTCAGCACTACTATGTCGATAAAGTCGATTTGGGAAAGCTGAACGATGCCGCTATCGTGGGCATGTTGGGGACGCTCGATCCGCATACGATCTATCTGCCGCCGCAGAGCGTGTTGGAGCAGGCTGAAGAATTCGACGGTCAATTCCAGGGGATTGGCGTTACCTTTACGATTATTCAGGATACGATCACCGTCGATGCGCCGGTTCCTGGCGGCCCGAGCGATCTGCTTGGCATTCGCGCCGGCGATAAGATCGTTTCGATCGACGGCAAGACTGCCGTTGGAATGAAGGAGGATGATGTCCGCAAGAATCTTCGCGGGCCAAAGGGAACGAAGGTTGACGTTGGCGTCGAGCGCTATGGTGAAGCGAAGCCGATCAATTTTACGATTACGCGCGATGTGATACCGATCTCGAGTGTCATGGCGCACTTCATGGTGGATCCGACGACGGGCTACGTCGATGTGGGGCGCTTTGCCGGAACAACCTATGATGAACTGATGACGGCCCTCAACGACCTCAAATCGCAGGGCATGCAGCGGCTCGTTCTCGATTTGCGCGGCAATCCGGGTGGCTATATGGAGCAAGCTGTGCGCATCGCCGATGAGTTCATTGGCGGCAACAAGACGATTGTTTACACGAAAGGCCGCGATCACGATTTCGATGACGTACTCACGTCCCATCCGGGCGATGAGTTCGAGAAAACACCGCTTGTCGTGCTCGTCGATAATGGCTCGGCTTCCGCGAGCGAAATCGTTACCGGTGCACTGCAGGATTTGGATCGTGCGCTTGTTGTCGGGCAGACGTTATTTGGCAAAGGCCTCGTGCAACGGCAGTATCCACTTCCCGATGGAAGCGCGGTTCGGCTCACGATTTCGCGGTACTACACGCCAAGTGGTCGCTGCATTCAGAAACCGTACGTCAATGGCCATTATGTGAAAGACGCGACGGCCGTCGCAGCAGCGAAAGAAGACGACGACGACGATGTCGATAATTACGCGCACACGTACGACCTCAATGGCCGCGATACGAGTCGCCCGAAATTTAAGACCGCCTCCGGACGGACGGTCTATGGTGGTGGCGGAATTACGCCGGATTACATCGTAGCCAACGATACGATCCAGCAGGCCACGAAGAAAATCTGGGCGGCCGGCGTGCTCAATGATTTCACGGAAGACTACGTTGCGGAGCATATCCAGCAGATCGAAAAAGAGGGCGACGGAAACTATTTCATCAAAAACTTCCAGATCACGGATGCGATGTTCAATGACATCCTGGATCGTGCTAAGGCGAAGAAGATCGATGTAAACATGGAGCAATTCAACATCGATAAGCCCTGGCTGGCCATAGTGCTGCGAGCGGAGATTGGGCGCCATATTTATGGAAACGATGTGCGCTACAAAATTCTGCTTGAAGACGATAAGCAGTATCAGGAAGCGTACAAAGTTTTAGGCGAAGCGTCGCACCTGGCCGCCGTATTCAAGTAAGCGCGCGCAGAATTGTTGATTTTGCAGCCGGAGCAGAAAAGCTCCGGCTGTTCTTTTATAAGGGTATGCGTAGTGCGCAGCCAGGGAAGCGGATTACTTGAGCGGCGGCTGGTAGTGGCTATTCGTTATTGTTTTGACGCTCTTTCCTTTGCCTTCATTGAGTTGAAGCCAGTTCGGCGGAGCCTTTAGCATGCCTGGTTTTGTGGGAACCTGCGAAAAGTTAGCGGGCGCCATTTCGGTGGAATTTTGAACGTGAATGGTGCTCGTTTCCGCCGTTCCGGCGGTGTTAACCTTTCCGGCAACCGCGGGAGCGTGCGTGACCGATGGTTTCGGCCAGAAATATGCCGTTGCGCCAGCCACGAGCGCCGTCCCCGCTACAAGGAGGACTTTCGCCGAGAATGAGGCCAGCAATCCCTTCGGCGCATTCGAGAGAGCCAGTAACGATGCGATGCGTGCATTTGGCACAGTGGCGAAGGTTGCGCGGAGCCGCTCGGCATCTTTGGCAAGTGTTGTTTCGATTATTCGATCCATTGGTTCTTCTTTCATACAATTTCCTTTTTTCGAGCAGATTTCTGGAGAGCGGGTAACGCAACTCCCGTCCGGCAGGCCTCCAGTTCGACGATCTTCCGCATACGAACTCGAGGACGCGAAGCGCGCTGCCAAACGGCATCGTTTGTCAGGCCAAGCATCTCGGCGATCTCACCGAATTTGTAGCCGCTGTAAATATTCAGTGCCAGGATTTCTTTATCCTCATCGCCCAATTTCGCGAAGGCTTCGAGAATGATTGCTTCAAGCGACGATGATTGCTGCTCTTCATAGGTTCCATCGGACCGTTCGGTCAGAACAGTCTCATCGCCTTCTCGCAGCATTTCGCTTTTACACCGCCGGTGCTCGTCGATCGCAAGATTCTTCAGCATTCTGAAAAGAAATGCGAGGGGCGAAGCAACTTCGCGCGGAGCGGCGGGATTCGGCCGGTTTCTCATCGCGATGACCCGCTCCCAGAGTTCCTGCATCAAGTCCTCGGCATTGCCCGGCGTGAGGGTATGACAATATGCCGAAAGCGGCGGATTCACTTCGCGGTAAAGCTCCGCAAAGGCCGCGTCATCCCCGGCTAAAAATCTCCCGAATGTGTTTGGAAGCTCCGTCACGCTTGCTTGAACCCGCTCACTCGCCTAAGAAATCCAATCGTAAGACGTTGCGACAGATAAAATCCTGACAATACACCCCCGGGGAGCAGCACTGCCGGGACGGGGCTGGGCCACTGGCGATGTCAGGTTTTCGCCGCGAAGAACGTCTTCCAAGTATCTTAACTTTTTCTGACGACCAAATTATGCTGAAACTTCGACTGATCTCCATTTTCGCCGCCGTCTCGCTCCTGGCGCTCGCAAGCTGCCGCGACCATCTGACGGGACCGCCGAATGCACCGCCAACCGGTTCGGACACCATTGCGTATTACCCACATCCGCTCGTCGATGGAAAGGATGTAACCGGCCATGGCCATGATGGCCGGATTTCGACTTCGACGATCACGACGAATGGCATCGACCGTTTCGGAATGATCCCGCTCACCTCGCACGGCCCGATCGAGGTCGCAAATACCACGGACCTGAAATTTACCTCCGATGATTCCTACACGCTCAGCGCCTGGGTGCAGCTCTTCGATAATAGCACGCTTCCTTTGGTCGTTGGTTTGCCAACAGGAGCACAGATCGAGGCTAGTGGCGGATTGATCGAAATCACCAATTCAGATTCCTCGAATAATCGGTTGACAGAGAGTTTCTCAGCACCTTCTACGCGTGTTTCCGATTCAGGAAATCAGCCAGGTCAGTGGCACTTGTTGACGCTTGTCGTTAAGGCTCATACGAACCTCTCGGTCTACATCGATAGCGCATTGCTAGCCACAACGAGTGATCTCGCAGTGATGACAGCCAATAAGGGAATCTACTATTCACTGTGGCTTGGATACTATGGCATTCTCGTCGATGACATTCTCATTCGGCACAGCGCGGTTACACCGGATTGGGTTGGAGCCCGCTTCCACGAAGGCGGCTGGTACGAGCATAGCGATACTGTAACCACGCCACCGGCAACCGATACCGTATGGACGCCGGTGAGTGGGGGAACGAGCGATAACCTCGTCATCGGGCAGTTCGTTAATTCGACCGCGAGTTATGTGGGTGGTGAAAACGGCGTGATTCTCAAAACGACGGATGCCGGGAATACCTGGAATCAGGAAGCTCCCGCGCCGGCGCTTGCAACCTCGAACGGTCCCGGCAGCATTTACGGCCTTTCGTTCCTGAGTGCGACGACCGGCTTTGTGGCCGCCGACCAGCGTGATATTTCGGAGACGATGGACGGCGGAATGTCATGGATTTCCATGGATGCCAGCAATGTGCCGCAAAGTGATCTCGTGCGCTCGCTATATTTTACGAATAGCCTGACGGGCTTCGTCGGGACCGCGGACGCATTCGAGCAGCCCTCCGGCTCCATCTGCCGAAGCACCGACGGTGGTCAAACGTGGAACCCCATCATCACCACCAACGGGGGAATTTATGACATTGATTTCAGTTCGGCTACGAATAATATGAATGGCGTTGCACTCGGACGATTCGGTGTCGCCTATTGGACTGCCAATGGAGGAACGTCCTGGAACGCCGGTTCAACCGATAAACCCAACTCGCTTATCAGCCGAAGCACTTTCACAAGTGCGACGACGGGCTTTGCCGTCGGCTCGGATCTGTCCGATACAAACGGATTCGTACTTCGTACGGACGATGCCGGCCATACCTGGCACACGGTGACGATGACGAACTTTTCGCTAAATGGCATCGCTAATAATGGAAATGGAACGATTACCGCCGTTGGAAATGGCGGGGTGATCATCGAATCGACCGATGGCGGCGCGACGTGGTCCAAGAGCTTCGCCGGTTCGGGCCGCTGGTTCGATGTTCGGTACTCCACGGAGCATCACGTCGTGCTCTTCGGCGTAAATGGCAATATCGACATACGCGATAAGTAATCCTTTAAGTATTTTAACCCTAAGTCACTTTTTCACAATAATTCCTTATGATTCAGAACAAACACATTCGCATTATTGCCGCGGCCGCATTGCTGCTTGGCGCGGCAAGCTGCCGAAATAATACCACTAATCCGCCTAACCCGCCCTCATCGGGTGATTGGACTATCGGCACCACCGGCACCTCCGACAACCTCGTCGTTGGGCAGTTCGTCGATGGCAAAACGGGGTTCGTGGCCGGCTCGAACGGCACGTTCCTCGCCTCGAATGACAGCGGAACCACGTGGGATTTGCGCTCTCCCGCGCCGGCGCTGACGACTTCGAGCGGTCCGGGCGTGATCTATGGCGTCTCCTTCTTCGACGCCTCGACGGGCATTGCCGTTGGCGATCAGCGTGATATTTCTTATACCTTCGATGGTGGAAACTCCTGGCAGCCGATCGATGCAAGCAGTATCTCGGGATCGGAACTTATTCGCTCGCTCTATTTCACGAACGATCACGACGGTTTGATGGGAACCGCTGATGCATACGGGGGACCCTCTGGCTCGATCTACCGCAGTACGGATGCTGGCAAGACCTGGAACTCGGTTTTTTCCACCAACGGTGGAATTTACACCATCGGTTTTACCAACATTGGATTCGGCGTTGCTGGCTCGGACGGGGTTGCGATGGGCCGCTTCGGCGTCGATTACTGGACCGCCGATGGTGGTGCGACATGGAGTGCCGGCACGACGGATCAGCCGAATTCAATCATTACGCATTGCACGTTCCTCAATTCCACCACCGGTTTTGCAGCGGCGACATCGCTTGCCGATGATCAGCATGGATTCATTCTTCGCACAGACGATGGCGGTCGTTCGTGGCAGACGATCAAGTCCGTTTCACCCGCGATCGATGGAATTGCAAGCTCCGGATTGGCGGTAACTGCCGTCGGCTTCAATGGCACCATCGTGGAATCGACCGATATGGGGAATAGCTGGAATCAGACCACTGCCGGCAGCAACCGCTGGCTCGATATCGAATATTCAAGCCCCACGCACGCGGTATTGTTCGGAGCGAACGGGAGCATCGCGCAACGCACCAAATAACCGAAGTCCACTATTTTTCGAAAGCCCGCGTACCTCTCGTCCGCGGGCTTTTGGTTTTTCCGCGTTTGAAGTTCGTATCTTTGCACAAGTGAAATCCCTTCTGCTTCCATTACCCTTGCTTTTCTTTGCGCTTGCCGCTCGCGCGCAGCTTGCGGTTTCGCCGGTTGCTTCCTTCGATTTCGGTTCCCCGCTTTTCATCAATCGCGCGCCGGGCGTGCTCAACCCGTTTAGCGCCACAGCTACGGCAACGAGCAGCATCAGCGAATCATACGGAGTCGGAGCGGAGTTTTTGATTCCTGGCCTTCTTGCAGCACCAATCGGTCTGATGGGACGGATAGCAGGGGTTTACACCACCGGCCATTTCGATGCCTCCAATTTTTCGGTCACGGGCAGTGAAGCAAAGCTCCTGCTCGAAGCTGGCGCTAATTGGAACCTCGCCCAACTCTCTATCAGTGCCGGCCCCTGGATTTCGCAGGCGATTGTGAGGAACATATCGGAAACGAATACGGCCGGAACGAATATTACGCCACCGGATTCCGCGTCGGCCGCGACACATGCCGGACTTTTTGCCGGGATCGCATGGGATCTCCCGGATTTTTCAATCCGTCCGGAAATCACCACGCATATTGATCTTACGCCAAATTTGGATGCAGGCTCTAATGCCTGGAGCATCGGGCTCTCGCTAACATACTCACCACGAACGCGCGAGAGACGCTCCATTGACACAGAAATAATAAATGGGACTGCTTCAATCAATCCTCCCTCATCTGTCGTCCCTCTGCCCACCCTATTTCCCCCGAAGCCAACATCCGTTCGCCCAAGTGTCCACTTTCTCGTCAATGGCTCGGAGGCCAGAGGGAACCCTCCGCTCGAGCGCGAGGAAGTTCACGTTACCGAATATACGATGGTCGATGCTCCGAACGCATCGCCAAAAGTAACACAATGGATCGATAAATCGTATCACCTGCCGCATCTCTCAATCATGATCTCGTCAGCACGCGGCGGTTCCTTGGAGGTATGGAGTGCCGATGAACGGCTCTTTTCCCGGCTGCTTCCCGCAGATTCTGCAGAACCGATTCAAGCGGTCAATCTCGATGAAGATTCTTCCTGGCCGAACGGACTCGTCCGGCTCCGGAGTAACGACACCAATCGCCTTGTTGCGGAATTGCGAGCAGGTTCCTCACTCGCGCGAGATACACTCGTGTTTCCGCCCGCCGATTCGGCGAGCGCAACGAGCGTTATCGCTAAGTATGAGTCACGGTTTCTGCTTTCCGGAAATTACGCTCGATATTCCGGCGGCGGCCGCGTCCTGGAGCTGCTCCTTCAGCGAATGCAGTCACTGCTCGTTCTTAATCCGAAGATTTCCATATCCGCCAATCCGAAGGCCGCAGCTGCGCCACTCATGAACCGGTTGCGCTCGGCGCTGGGGAATGCGTGGCCCTCCGCCCATTCGAGTGAAAGTTCGGAAGGCGCCTACATTTCGGTCGTCTTCGAGTATTAACCGATCTGGAGCGGTGTGACCTGGATGTCATTACTACCGTGGTCATACGGACGCGTCTGGGATAGAGAAAAAATAAAAAATGATAAACAATACATTTTTTAGCGGAATTTTTCGGAATTGTTAACCGTTTCCGTCACGCGCGAAAAAAAAGAGGGGAGCGAATTAAAACTGTATCCACCTCGAAAGATGAGCGATCATCCGCGCGGCAGAGGTACGTTCGGGCCACCGTTGGCAAAGTCATTGTCAACACCGTGGCAAAAACTGCATCACCGTTTGATTCGTTTGAATTCAGGCTAACAATCTCCCAAGGTCAGGGAGGAGGTTGACAGGAGTTCAGCGTCAGACTAAAGGAAACGACGACATTGATTCAATACTTTCTCGATAGGACGGGCGCCGCTCGTCCTCGCGCAGCCTTTTTGCTCTTTTTGTCACAGGGTGTGTGTTCCGGCCGTCCTCCCGGTTGCATTTGTGGAAGTAAATTAGTGGGCAGCGAGAATCCTCCCGCACCAATTTTTCGAGAGCCATAACGCGCATTGCCGCGCCGATCGTCGATTCGTTCGGCGCCGTTTTCCGCGGCAGCATTTCAAACGCGCGGCTGTCGCACGCAAGCGCCTTGTGCAAAGGCCATCGTCTATATTATAGTATTCGCTTCTAGAAAAAGTTTCAGCATCTGATCATTCATCCAAATTTTATGGCACGAGCAACGAAGACTACCAATGGAACCCCGCTCCTGGGCAGCGCGCACGTTATTGAAGGCGGGCGTATCTCTTTTTCCAAAATTCCTCGCGATTACGAACTGCCGGATCTGTTGGACGTGCAGGTAAAATCGTTCCACGAATTCCTGCAGGAGGGTGTGCCCATCGCCGAACGTCTGGCCACCGGGCTGGAATCGACCTTCCAGCTCAACTTCCCCATCGTCGATAGTCGTGAGACGTTCGTGCTCGAATATCTCGATTATCGCTTAGAGAAGCCCCGCTACACCGTGCAGGAGTGCCTCGATCGCGGCCTCACCTTTTCGGTTCCGCTCAAGACGCGCCTGCGGCTCTCTTCCAAGAATCAGGAAGAAAAATCCGAGGATTTTGTCGAGACGGTCGAGCAGGAAGTGTTCCTTGGAAACCTGCCGATGATGACGGAGCGCGGAACGTTTATCATCAATGGCGCGGAGCGCGTCGTCGTTTCGCAGCTACACCGCTCGCCGGGCGTATTCTTCGCCGAGAGCCTTCATCCAAACGGCACGACGATTTTTTCCGGCCGCGTTATTCCGTTCCGCGGAAGCTGGGTGGAATTCACAACCGATATCAATAACGTGCTTTGGGCGTATATCGACCGGAAGAAAAAATTCCCGGTTACGATGCTGCTTCGCGCGCTCGGATGGTCGAGCGATGAAGAAATTTTGCAGCTCTTTGGGCTCATTCAGGATGTCGATGTAAAATCGGCGGATTTGAAGGAGCACATTGGCAAGCTCGTCGCCGCGGACGTCATCGATATGAACACGGGCGAGATTTTTCTCTCGAAAGATTCTACGTTCCTGGAAGAGCATATTGAGCGTCTTCGCGCAAGTGGCATCAAGAAGATTAAGTTCATGGATCTGGAAGGTACCGGCGGCGCCGTCATTCTGAACACGATTGCCAAGGATCCTTCGCGTTCGACGGACGATGCGTTCGAGGCGATCTATCGCGTCATGCGCGCCTCCGAAGCGCCGGATATGGAGGCGGCCCGAAGCCTGCTCGAGAAGCTCTTCTTCAATCAGAAGCGATACGATCTGGGCCTAGTTGGGCGCATTCGGCTTAACCAAAAGCTTCATCCGAATGGCCCTGCAATCCCGAACGAGATTACCACGCTGACGAAAGAAGATATTATCGAGATTCTGAAATATCTCATCCAGCTTCAGCTTGGTAAAGCGGCGGTCGATGATATCGATCATCTCGGGAACCGCCGCGTCCGCACCGTGGGCGAGCAGCTTGCGCAGCAATTCAATATCGGTCTTTCGCGTATGGCGCGGACGATCCGCGAGCGCATGTCCATTCACGATGAAAAAGTCGGCCCTGCCGATCTTGTTAATGCTCGCACGGTCACGAGCGTCATCAATACTTTCTTCGGCACAAACCAGCTTTCGCAGTTCATGGATCAGACGAATCCGCTGGCCGAGATGACACACAAACGCCGCATGTCCGCGCTCGGACCCGGCGGCCTGACACGTGAGCGCGCCGGTTTCGAAGTTCGCGACGTGCATTACACGCACTATGGCCGTCTCTGCCCGATTGAAACACCAGAAGGTCCGAACATCGGTCTTATTTCCTCGCTTGCAGTCTATTCACGCGTAAATGAATTCGGGTTCCTGGAAACGCCATACCGCATCGTTAAGAACGGCAAGGTCTCGAGTGAGATTACCTTTTTGAGCGCCGACGATGAGGAAGATAAAATTATCGCGCAGGCGAACGAGCCCCTCGATGAGAAAGGGCATTTCGCTGTCGATCGCGTAAGCGCGCGTCAGTATGGCGATTTCATCGTCATTGGTCCCGATAAGGTGCAGTATATGGATGTTGCACCATCCCAGATCGTTTCGGCGGCCGCGGCGCTCGTGCCCTTCCTCGAGCACGACGATGCCAATCGCGCGCTCATGGGGTCGAACATGCAGCGACAGGCTGTGCCGCTTCTTCGGCAGGAGGCGCCCCTCGTGGCGACGGGCTTCGAAGGCAAGATAGCGCGTGATAGCCGAGCCATTTTAGTGGCGGAGCGCGACGGTGTCGTCGATTTCGTCGAATCGGACCGTATCGTCATGGTTTATGATGATGAGGGCAGCCGCGATGAGATCCTTGCGAGCTTCGATGACCGCCGTCATCGCGAGTACAAGCTTACGAAATTCTATCGCACGAACCAGGACACCTGCATCACGCAGCGGCCAACCGTGCGGCAGGGGCAGCGTGTGAAAAAAGGCGAAGTCCTCGCCGATTCCTCCTCGACCGATCGCGGCGAGCTCGCCCTCGGAAGGAATGTGCTGGTGGCGTTCATGCCCTGGCGCGGATATAATTTCGAAGACGCGATTGTCATTTCCGAACGCGTCGTCTCGGAAGATATTTATACCTCGATTCATATCGAGGAATTCGAGCTTCACGTCCGCGATACGAAGCGGGGCGAGGAGGAACTGACGCGAGAAATTCCGAACGTTTCCGAAGAAGCGACGAAAGATTTGGATGAGACCGGCGTCATTCGCACGGGTGCGGAAGTAAAAGAAGGGGACATCCTCATCGGAAAAATTACACCGAAAGGTGAGACGGATCCCACACCGGAGGAGAAACTGCTCCGCGCCATCTTTGGCGACAAAGCCGGCGATGTGAAGGATGCTTCGATGAAAGCGCCGCCGGGAATTAAAGGCGTCGTCGTCGATACCAAGCTTTTTTCGCGCAAGGGAATCAAGAAAGAAGGCGAAGAGAAGCGCGAAGAGAAGCGGCGCATCGATCATATCGAAAAGACCTATAAAGACGAACTGGACGATGCAAACCGCAAGCTCGCCGAGAAGCTCGTGAAAGTGCTCGATGGCGAAACTTCGGTCGGTGTGCGCGATTTGGACGGGGGCAACGATGATTCGTTCCGGCGTCAGCTTCAAAGCAGGAGACCTTCAATACACGGCTCGACGATCTGGAAAAGCTTTCCGTCAGCACCGATTGGATCGAAGACCGCCGCAAGATGAATCAGGTGCGCAGGATTTATGAAGGTTATTGGGTAAAGCGCGAAGATATCGATGCGGATGTCCGCCGCGAACGCTCGAAAGTCGGGTTGGGCGATGAGCTTCAGCCTGGTATCATGCAGATGGCGAAGGTGTATGTCGCGAAGAAGCGTAAGCTTTCGGTTGGCGATAAGATGGCGGGACGCCACGGCAACAAGGGTGTCGTGGCGAAGATCGTTCCCATCCAGGATATGCCATTCCTCGCCGATGGAACGCCCGTCGATATCGTGCTCAACCCGCTTGGAGTTCCAAGCCGTATGAATATCGGCCAGCTTTATGAGACGGCGCTCGGCTTCGCCGCACGCAAGTTGGGCGTGAGTTTCGAGACCCCGATTTTCGACGGTGCGCACTGGAACGATGTGCAATCGTATTTGGGAACCGCGGACCTCGATGCGGATGCGCGAACGGAACTTTACGACGGGCGATCGGGCGAGAAATTCGATCAGCGCGTTACTGTGGGCGAAATCTATATGATGAAGCTCTCGCACTTGGTCGATGATAAAATTCATGCGCGCTCCATCGGACCCTATTCGCTCATTACGCAGCAGCCGCTGGGTGGAAAGGCGCAGTTTGGCGGACAGCGCTTCGGAGAGATGGAAGTGTGGGCGCTTGAAGCTTATGGCGCCGCGCACGTGCTCCAGGAGATCCTGACGGTGAAGTCGGACGATGTGCCCGGCCGCTCGAAAGTCTATGAGGCAATCGTCAAAGGCGAGAACATGCCGGAGCCGAGCGTGCCGGAGAGCTTCAGCGTGCTCATTCGGGAACTGCAGGGATTGGGACTGGAAGTCAGAATCGATTAAAAGTAGCGGCACGGTTCTCCGCACCTGGGGGAAGGGGTGGGAACGGCATGATGAAGAAGGGCGGGAAACCCGCCCACTACAAAGTAGAAAAGTTTTTTAGAAAAATAATTTAGGAGACATTATGGCTTACATGCTGCCGCAGGAAATATCGCTTCACAATTTTGCCACGATTTCGGTTGGGCTTTCGAGTCCGGAATCGATCCTTAACCGGAGTCATGGCGAAGTCACGAAGCCGGAGACGATCAACTACCGCTCGTACCGCCCGGAAAAAGATGGACTCTTTTGCGAGAAAATCTTCGGGCCAACGCGCGATTGGGAATGCTATTGCGGAAAATACAAACGCATTCGCTACAAAGGCATTATTTGCGACCGTTGCGGCGTCGAAGTTACGACGAAATCGGTTCGCCGCGAGCGCTTCGGACATATCCAGCTTGCCGTTCCGGTCGTCCATATCTGGTATTTCCGATCGCTGCCGAACAAAGTCGGGCATCTGCTCGGGCTTCCGACGAAGGATCTCGAAAAGATCGTTTATTACGAATCGTATGCTGTCGTGAATCCGGGGCCGACGGGTCTTCCCGCGCGCCATCTTCTTACGGAAGAAGAATACTTCCGCATTCTCGATTCACTTCCGCCGGGCAATCAGGATTTGCCGAATGACGATCCGAATAAGTTCATTGCGCTCATCGGCGGCGCGGCCGTGAAGGAACTCCTGAAGCGCATCGATATCGAAGCGCTCTCGCTCGATCTTCGCCGTGCCGCGCGCGAGGAAACTTCCCAGCTTAAGCGCCAGGATGCGCTCAAGCGCCTCCGCACCATCGAGGCATTCCGCGAAGAAGAAGGCAAGCCGGAGAACCGTCCGGAGTGGATGGTCATCGACATCGTTCCGATTCTTCCGCCGGAACTTGCGCCCGCTGGTGCCGCTCGAAGGCGGCCGTTTCGCCACGAGCGATTTGAACGATCTCTATCGCCGCGTGATCATTCGCAATAATCGCCTCAAGCGCCTGATGGATATCAAGGCGCCGGAGGTAATTTTGCGCAACGAGAAACGCATGTTGCAGGAAGCGGTCGATTCGCTGTCTCGATAATTCTCGCCGCGTTTCGGCCGTGCGTTCGGATACGAGCCGCGCGCTCAAATCGCTCTCGGATACGCTCAAAGGCAAGCAGGGACGCTTCCGGCAGAATTTGCTTGGCAAGCGCGTCGATTATTCCGGCCGTTCCGTTATCGTCGTCGGGCCCGAACTGAAATTGCACGAATGCGGGCTGCCGAAAGAGATGGCGGTAGAACTTTTCAAGCCGTTTATCATTCGCAAACTCATCGAGCGCGGAATTACCAAAACGGTAAAATCCGCGAAGAAATACGTCGAAAAGAAGACGACCGATGTATGGGACATTCTGGAATCCATCATCGATGGGCATCCGATCATGCTTAACCGCGCGCCAACGCTGCATCGGCTTGGCATTCAGGCGTTCCAGCCGCGATTGGTCGAGGGGCGCGCGCTCCAAATCCATCCACTCGTTTGCACGGCATTCAACGCCGATTTCGATGGCGATCAGATGGCCGTCCACGTGCCGCTTTCCTATGAGGCACAGCTCGAGTGCGCGGTGCTCATGCTCTCGTCGCACAATATCATCTCGCCGCAAAACGGCGAACCGATTGCGGTTCCCAGCCAGGACATGGTTTTGGGCGCGTATTACCTCACCAAGCATCGCGTCGGCGTGAAGGGCGAGGGAATGCGGTTCTCCTCTGCCAAAGAAGCTATTATCGCGTACAATCTTGGCCGGCTCGATCTTCATGCGAAGATCAACGTTCGCATCGATGGCAAAATGATCGAGACGACGACGGGGCGCGTCATCTTCAATCAAATTGTTCCGAAGGAACTCGGTTATTTGAACGAATTGCTCACGAAGAAGCGCCTGCGCCAGATTTTGGCTATGACCTTCCGTACCGTCGGTAATTTAAAGACGGTGGAATTCCTCGATAAGCTCAAAGATCTCGGTTTTGGCTACGCCATGCGCGGCGGACTTTCGGTGGCGCTTTCGGATATTATCGTTCCCAAAGAGAAGGATGAAATTATTGCGAAAGCCCAGAAACAAGTCGATGATGTCGTCGATAAATACTTGAACGGCTTCATCACCTCTGGCGAGAAGTACAACAAGGTGATCGATATCTGGACCCGCGCTACAAATCGCACGGCAGACAAGCTCTTCGATACGCTGATGCACGATCGCGATGGCTTTAATCCGCTTTATATGATGGTAGATTCTGGCGCTCGCGGTTCCAAGGAGCAGGTGCGTCAGCTTGCAGGAATGCGCGGACTGATGGCCAAACCTCAAAAATCGCTTTCTGGACAAACGGGCGAACTTATCGAGAACCCGATTATTTCGAACTTCCACGAAGGGCTTTCGATCCTCGAATACTTTATTTCCACGCACGGCGCGCGCAAAGGCTTGGCCGATACCGCGCTTGAAACGGCGGATGCCGGTTACCTCACGCGGCGCCTGATCGATGCGGCGCAGGACGCGATCATCTCGCAATTCGATTGCGGAACAATTCGCGGCATTCCCGTCAGCGCGCTCAAAGAGGGCGAGGACGTGAAGGAACCACTCGCGGAGCGAATTTTGGGCCGTGTTACGCTCGATCATATTATCGATCCGCTCTCGCAAGAAGTTATTCTTGGAAGCCGGCGGAATGATAGACGAAGAAGTCGCGGCGAGAATCTCTGCCACCTCAATCGAAACCGTGCTGATTCGCTCCGTGCTCACCTGCGAGATCGCGGCAGGGGGTATGCGCGCAATGCTATGGCCGCAATCTTACAACGCATAAGCTCGTCGAAATGGGCGAAGCGGTAGGAATTATTGCTGCGCAATCCATTGGCGAGCCGGGTACGCAGCTTACGCTTCGCACATTCCACACGGGTGGCGCGGCATCGCTTATTGCCTCGCAATCGCAGGTGACTTCGAAATTCGATGGCACCGTGCAGTACGAGGATATGAAAGTTATCACGGATGCCGATGGCCAGCTCATCGTGCTTTCCCGTTCGGGCGTGCTAAATGTGCTCGATGAGGATAACCGCGTGATTGGCAAATTCGAAGTGCCGTATGGTTCCCAGATTCTCGTTACGAACGGCCAAAAGGTGACGAAGGGCGAGATGCTCTACGAATGGGATCCGTATAATGCGGTCATTATTTCGGAGCATGCCGGCACGATTCGCTTCAAGGACTTCATCGAAAACGTGACGTACCGTCAGGTGGCTGATGAACTGACTGGCAACTTGCAAACGCGCACCATCGACTCGCGCGACCGGACGAAATCGCCCACCATCGATATCGTTGGACCGGACGGCCACATCATTATCAACTATATCATTCCGAGCAATGCGATTCTTGCAGGTGCAAAATGCCGGCGACATCGAGGCCGGAACCGTCCTGGTGAAAATTGCCCGCGAAAGCGGAAAACAGCGCGATATTACGGGCGGACTTCCGCGCGTTACGGAACTCTTCGAGGCTCGCTCACCAAGCGATCCCGCGACGGTTTCCGAAATTGATGGCACGGTCCACTTCGAGAAGCCGCGCCGCGGCTCGCGTGTCGTTGTAGTGACATCTCACGATGGCACGGACCGCCGGGAATATACGATTCCGTTCGGTAAGCACATCCTTGTCCAGGAAGGCGATACCGTTCGTTCGGGCGAACGTCTTTCCGATGGCGCCATCGATCCGCACGATATTCTTGCGATCAAAGGCGTTGCCGAAGTGCAGCAATATCTCGTCAATGAGATTCAGGAAGTGTATCGCATGCAGGGTGTGAAGATTTCCGATAAGCATATTGAAGTTATTGTGCGGCAAATGCTTTCGAAAGTTCGCATTACCGCGTTCCGGCGATTCGCTCCTGCTCGTCAACGATGAAGTGGATAAAGCAAAAGTTGCCGAGGAAAACGATCTTCTGAAGAACTCCGTCTTTATCACAAAGCGGGGCGATTCGAAGTTGAAGATCGGGCAAATGGCCGATAAGAAGAGGTTCAAAGAAGTGGCCGGCGAACTAAAGAAGAAGGACAAAATTCCACCGGAAGCGCGCCCGGCCGAGCCGGTTTATGGCGAGCCAGTGCTGCTGGGCATTACCCAGGCCGCGCTGCAAACGGAGAGCTTTATTTCCGCCGCTTCCTTCCAGGAGACGACGAAAGTGCTCACCGATGCTTCCATCCATGCGAAGGTGGATCATTTGCTGGGACTCAAGGAAAATGTCATCGTCGGCCATCTGATTCCTGCCGGAACCGGGTTGCCGAAATTCCGGGAACTCATTGTCATGCCGAAGGAGGAGTTCAGTAAAGCGAACTTTGGCTCCGATGGCTGGATGGGCGCGGAGGAAATTCCCTCCGTCCCGGAACGCCCGCTCCGAAGAGAGCGCGTGGCGGTCGCGTAGGTCGGCGCTTTCGGCCCGACCTTTCGAGAAAATTCGTGTAGCTCGACGAGAATAACAGTCTCGTCGAGCTACACGCTTTTTAGCATTACGCTTGCATAGTCCCGGGTAACCCGGCGCATTTTTCGAGCGATGTAGGGGAACCCCGGGTTAGCGGTTTTTTAAAGAGCCGGAGGCCCGAAGGGACGGGATATTTCCCCGCAACCACTCACCCATTTGCGCCGTTCAATCTTACTCGATGCCTTTAGCTTGGAATGAAATCCGCGACCGCGCCATCGCCTTCTCCCGCAAGTATGCCGAGGAGCAAAGCGAACACGCTGAATCCCAATCGTTCCTGAATGATTTCTTGAATGTCTTCGGCGTGGACCGTAAAAAAGTTGCGGTCTTCGAAATGAATGCTAAAAAATTCGATGGGAGTTTAGGGCGCGTTGATTTATTTTGGCCCGGAATGTTGATGGTCGAGATGAAATCGCGCGGGAAGGATTTAGAAAAAGCATTGGAGCAAGCGCGAGGTTATTTTCACGAGCTCAAAGACGCTGAAATTCCAAGGTATATTCTCGTGTGCGACTTCGAGCGATTCAAGCTCTTCGATCTCGATCCCGAAGTTCGAGAAGATATGTTCCGGGATGCGGAAAAAGTATTTGAATTTAAACTCAAGGACCTCCACAAAAACACCAAGCTCTTTAGCCTTATTGCCGGCTATAGACCCCAAATCGTCGAGGAACTGAGCAAAGCGGATATCGACGCCGCGGAACTCATGGGAAAGCTCCACGATGAGCTGAAAAATGAAATCAAATATACCGGACATGATCTCGAAGTCCTCTTAGTGCGATTGCTCTTCTGCCTCTTCGCCGATAATACTGGCATCTTCGAGCCACAAGGGATTTTTAGAGATTACATTGCACAACGAAGCAGCGAAGATGGCAAAGATCTGGCGAGGGTATTAAATCACCTTTTTGAAATCCTGAATGAGAAAGAGAAGGATCGGCTGAAGAGCTTAGATGAACAACTTGCTCAATTTCCTTATATTAATGGCCTCTTATTTCAAAAGCAATTGCGCACTGCGGATTTCACTGCCAAGATGCGCAAGCAGCTTCTCGAATGCTGCGCCTTCGATTGGTCAGAAATAAGCCCCGCTATTTTCGGAGCGTTGTTTCAGTCCATTATGAATAAGGACGCGCGGCGAAACATTGGCGCGCATTACACCAGCGAAAAAAATATCCTAAAGCTCATCAAGCCGTTATTCTTAGACGATCTTTGGGACGAATTCAACAAAATAAAAAAGAGCGCAAATAAGCTAAAAGATTTTCATGCGAAATTGCGAACACTAAAGTTCCTCGATCCCGCCTGCGGATGTGGGAATTTTCTTGTTATCACCTACCGCGAACTCCGAAAGCTGGAACATAAGATATTGAAGGAGCTGGATGCAATGGGACAGCTCGAACTCGACGTAAAAAATCTCATTCAACTGAACGTCGATCAATTTTACGGCATTGAGATAGAAGAATGGCCCGCGCAAATTGCCCAAGTGGCCATGTGGCTTGTCGATCATCAAATGAATTCCAGTGCCAGCCGCAAATTCGGCCAGCATTTCGCGCGTATTCCGCTTGTTACTTCGGCCACAATTGTCAATGGCAATGCGCTGAGAATTGATTGGAATACCGTTGTGCCGAAAACGGAATTGAGTTATATTTTGGGAAATCCACCTTTTGGAGGAAAGCATTACCAATCTAAGGCCCAAAGAGAAGATCAAAATTTAATCATGCACTCTATCAAGAGCGGCTCTGACCTGGATTTTGTTGCCTGTTGGTTTGTAAAAGCCTCTGAATTTGTTCGAGATACGAAGATATGCTTTGCGTTCGTGGCGACAAATTCGATAACGCAAGGGGAGCAAGTGCCGCTTCTATGGACTTACCTTTTTAAGAGTGGCCTCAAGATTATGTTTGCACATCGTACATTCCAATGGTCTAATGAAGCGAAAAAGATGGCGACTGTTCAATGTGTGATAGTGGGATTAGCTCCTTTTGAGCCGAAAACAAAGCGCCTTTTCGATTATGCTTCACCCAAGGGTGATCCTCACGAAAGAATCGTTACTAATATCAGCCCTTATCTTATAGAAGGGCCAGATGCTTTTGTTTTCAAGCAACAAACTCCCTTGTGCCCTGTTCCGGAAACACGATGTGGAAGCAAACCATCAGATGGCGGCAATTTAATACTTACTGATGCGGAAAGAGATGCGCTTTTATCAGTCGAGCCAAAAGCTCGTAAATACCTAAAGCGATATATTGGATCAGAAGAATTTTTGAATGGCAATCCACGATGGTGTTTATGGCTTGACGGAATACCACCCTCCGAGCTTCGCTCAATGCCAAATGTTATGAGAAGGGTCGATGCTGTAAGACAGTTTCGACTTGCGAGCACGGCAGAACCCACTCGAAAAGCCGCTGAGACGCCAGGAAGATTCTTTTTCGTTTCTCAGCCAGAACACGAATATATTTTAATTCCCGAAGTTTCATCTGAACGTCGCCCGTTTGTGCCAATTGGCTTCGTGAATCCTAATATCATTTCCAGTAACACTAACTATCTCATAGCCAAGCCAAGTAAATATATTTTTGGAGTACTACAATCAACAATGCATATGGCATGGCTAAGAACCGTCGCTGGCCGCCTCGAAAGCCGTTATCGTTATTCTGGAAGCATGGTTTATAATAACTTCCCATGGCCCTTGAATGCAACGCCGAAGCAAAAAGAGGCGATCGAGCAGGCGGCGGAGGGCGTGCTGGCGGTGCGGAAGCAGTTCCCAAATTCCTCGCTCGCCGATCTCTACGATCCGCTCACGATGCCTCCCGCGCTCGTAAAAGCACACCACGCTCTCGATAAAGCCGTCGATGCGGCATACGGCAAGCGCCAATTCGCGAGCGAAGCCGAACGCGTCGCGTTTTTATTCGAGGAGTATCAGAAATTGGTTACGCCGCTGATGGGGGTAGAAAACAAGAAGAAGAAAAGAAAGGAAGCTGTATGAATTGTCCGGGATGTGATTCGTGTCTGACGAATGTTCGAGACATAGTGATGGCTTTAGCCGCAATCGCGACAGCGATTGCAGCAATTATCGGTGTCGCATTTGGCCTTCGAATTTGGCGAAAGCAATTACGAGAAAAGGTGGAATTTGATCTTGCGCGCCGCATTCTAACATCTCTTAATCACTTTCGCACCCTCGTGGAGCAGGTTCGTTCCGGTTTAATTAGTGGGAATGAATATCCAAAGAATGACGACATGTTACTTTTTGAAAATGAAGAACCCGAAATACTGGAGCAGCGGGGCGAAAGGCATCGTCGTACAATGTTGTATGTGTATCGCCAGCGAACTCGGCGCGTTAGAAAAGTCTCAAATAATCTGTGGGCGCTCATTGAGGAGGCAGAAGCCTTTTGGGGCCATGATATACGTACACGCCTTCGATCCCTGATTGTTCACTGGAACATCCTTGTAGCTGCGATTGAGCGGCGTTTTTCAGAGGAACCAAGTTATCTAAACAATGAACGCATGGAGGCCCAAGCGATGATTTTCCGTAGCGGTGAGACCGAGGATTCTTATGAGAATGAACTCTTAGAAAAAATTGAGGCGATTGCTGAGGTCGTTCGAGAAAATATGCCGTCCCTTCGGGACTCTGGCTCTTAAAAAAACCGCTAACCCCGGGTTCCGCTCGCGTCGTGGGCGATGCTGGCTACACCCGGGGCTACAACTGTATCGCCCCGCTGGGGCTGGGGAACGTCCCGTCAAGAAAATTTCGGAAATAATTTCGAAATCACTTGACATTGCCATCTAAATAGATTATATTAGCAGCGACCTCTATGAGCACCTATTTCTTTTAGCACGATAGAATGCTTGCTCTTTGAAAACAAAGGCATCGGTTCATGAAGGCTGGAACCCAAAATGGCTAAATTGCACGATTTAGATAGTTTTCAATGAATTATGAATTTACACACACACGATCGGCACCATTCGACAAGCTCAGGGCAGGCTTCTATTTCCCGAAGAATTAGCTTTCAGGAAATAGGTACCCCTTCGAGAGGCCGATCCGGGTGTAGCATTCCGCTCGCCAAATCAACGTTTGCACGGGCGCATTATTTCATGGGGTTTATCGTATTGCTCCTGAGAAATTAGTATAAAATGGAAACTTGTGATGAAAAAATTATGTAGTATTTTATTTCTTCCAAATTAATTTAATTACTACGGTGGAGACCCAAGGACAACGACTACGCCGCGTTCGTGAGGAACGCGGGATGAAGCAAGGCTTTCTGGCGCAGAACGCGAAGGTAACCCAAGCCCACTTGAGCCGCATTGAAAATGACGAATCCGGCGTCACCGATCATACACTGCGGCGAATCGTGGAGGTACTCGGCGTGCCGTTCGAGCAGGTTGTCGTGCGGAAAGATCCGTCCAAGCAGCCCGAATCGGTCAGCATCGACGATGTGCTCTCCAGCGAATCGGCAATGATCCGCTTTCTGAATGGGGAGCACCCGGATAAAGAGACGTACGAGTGGGTTCGGCGATCCCTCCAGGTGATTCGGGCCGAAGTCCGCCGAAGAAACGACGCGGTCAAAGGGTTATATTAGTTCCGCGGCTCGCGATGAATCCTGCATCGAAGTCGATTTTTGCCTCAACTCCTGTTAGGCGGGGAAGCATTTTGGAACTTGCGCTGGAAATTCGTATTGCATTCGATCCTCGAAAGATCGAGGACGTCGCATCGAAGAGCGGCATCGTGCTCGTTCGAACGAGTGGGCCTGGGAACCGGGAAGCGGGCTTTGCCTATATTGAGTATGCCCAGCGTCCTGTATTTGTTGAAAGCCTCGCGCATCCCGAAGAGCCTGTTCGCGTTTGGGGAGCCTGGGAACGGGAACCAGTTCGTTCGATCGTGATCAATACGAATTCGGGAATTCCCGAAAGAGAAGTATTCTGGCATGAGTATTACCATCTCTTCCACTCGCCGAATGCGGTGCAGCGGAGCGAACACTTCGAGCATCGCTTTTCCACCGAAGGCGCACTTCATTCGCGGGAAGAGCGCCGCGCCGACGAGTTTGCGGTGGCCGTGCTGATTCCCTCCCTCGAAGGATGCGCGACACCGATGGAAATTTGCGAGCGGTTCGAAGTCAGCCCTCGGCTGGCGGAGCGGGCGATTCGGTTTTATTCAAACCGCACGCAGGACGCGCTGAGTAGGATCTAAATCACTTCCGCCACCATCTCGATCGCGCCGGCGGGGCACTCGGCGACGCAGATGCCGCAGCCTTTGCAGTAATCATAGTTGATGCGGAAGCGGCCCAGGCCGGGCTCCATGCCGAGGTGCGTTGGCAGTTTCAGAATCGCGTTATCCGGGCACGAGGCGAAGCAATTATCGCATTCAAAGCAATTGCCGCAGGACATGCAGCGCCGAGCCTCGAACAGGGCGTTCGTCTCATCTAAACCGCTGAATACTTCTTCGAAGGTCGTGCGCCTGCGGAGCATATCGAGGGTGGGCTGAACGGTTTTGCCGGCGTCGGAATAGTACCAGGTGTTGAGCTTTTCTGGCGTCGCGAGTGGATGCTTCTGTGCCGATGGTTCATTCGCGCCGCGAATGTACGCGTCGATATTTCGCGCGGCTTTCTTTCCATGACCAACTGCAATGGTAATTGTTCGCTCGGAGGGTACCATATCGCCGCCCGCGAATATGCCGGGGTAACCCGTCATCATATTAGTGCCGACCTTTACGACACCATCGTTGCCGTGCTCGATTCCCGGGATCCGGTCGATCACGCTGGTATCCACATTTTGCCCGAGCGCAAGAACGACGGCGTCCCCGGCGATGACTTCGAACTCGCCGGTGGGTTGCGGGTAACCATTGTCGTCGAGCGCCATCTTCTCGACGGTGATCGTTTCATCGCTCAGATGCTTGATCGTTTCGAGCCAGCGAAATTGTATTCCTTCCTCGATGGCTTCTTCAACTTCAAAATCGTGCGCCGGCATTTGTGCCTGCGTCCGGCGGTACACTACGACCGTTTCATTCCCGAGGCGCTGCGCCGTGCGCGCGACATCGAGCGCGGTATTGCCGCCGCCATAGACGATTACCTTCCTGCCAAGGGCCGGTTGATTGTTACTCGGTTTGTTCTCCGAGTCTTTCAGCATTCCAAGTGCATTGAGGATGCGCCCGGCATCCGGGGAAGGAATATCGACCCGTTTCGAAAGCTGCGCGCCGATTGCGATGAATGCAGCATCGAAGCCGTCCTTCTTCATCATCGCCGGAATATCCTCTACTTTTTCGTTCAGCCGGAGCGTTACGCCGAGGCCAAGAATGCGATTGATTTCGGCATCGACTACCTTTCGCGGCAGCCGATATTCGGGGATGCCATATCGCATCATTCCTCCCGGCCGATGTTCCGCTTCAACGATAGTTACCGCATGGCCCAACCGTGCCAGGTGGTATGCGGTGGAAAGCCCGCTGGGCCCAGATCCAACAACCAGCACCCGCTTACCTGACGGTTCGGCGGTGATTGAAACCCGCCATCCTTCGGCGATCGCTTTATCGCCTAAGAATCGCTCTACCGCGTGAATGTTGACCGCACTATCGACCGTTGCGCGATTACAGGATGTCTCGCAAGGATGATAACACGCCCGCCCCATGATCGCAGGCAGAGGATTGTTCCGCATGATCTCTTCCCACGCCCGGCGATAATCGCCTTCCTCGGCATGGTAGAGCCAATTCTGGATATTCTCGCCAGCAGGGCAGGCATTGTTGCACGGCGGAAGCAGGTCAACATATTCCGGCCGCTCGGTTCGCCATGCGCCGGTATGATTATCGAGGCTGGAACCTACTGGTAACGATATTGCGAAGTGCCTGCTCATGCGAACGCCTCCTCAGTGCGAATAAGGTGGTAGCGCTCGATATTCTTGTTCGCCAAATGTTGCAGGGCCGCAATCCGCTCTTCGTCGCGCTTCGGTTTGAAGAGATGGGCGAATCGTCCCTGTGGCAGAAGATACTCCTCGACGGGCACTTGTTTGCGAATCGGATTCGAACGAACCACCTCGCCATGCTCTGCTTCGAAGAGCGGCCACACGCCGGATTCCACCGCAAGGCGGGCCACGTGGATCGTGTCTTTTGTGGCATACGCCCAACCGAGTGGACATGGAACGAAAATATGAATGTACCGCGCGCCCCGAATTGCCATCGCTTTTGTCACTTTCGCTTCCAGGTCGTGGAGATCGGCAACGCTTGCCGTTGCCACATAAGGAATCTCGTGTGCCATTGCGATGGCGGGAAGGAATTTCCCGATACCGAACGAATTGCCGGGGCTTTTTCCCAAGGCTGGTGTCGTCGCCGTTCGGGCAGCGGGTGGCGTGGCGCTGGAACGCTGGATCCCGGTATTCATGTAGCCCTGATTGTCATAACAAATGTAGAGCACATCGTCATTGCGGTCGAACATTCCGCTGAGGCAGCCGAAGCCGATATCGGTCGTGCCGCCATCGCCGCCCTGCGCCACGACGCGAATATCCTCCTTGCCTTCGCGCCGCAAGGCCGCCGCTACGCCGGAGGCCACGGCCGCCGCATTGCCAAAGACGGAATGAATCCACGGAATTTGCCACGACGTTTCCGGATAAGGCGTCGAAAATACTTCCAGGCAGCCCGTCGCATTGACGGCAATAATTTTTCCATCCGTCGCCCGAATTGCGGCATCGAGTGCATAGCGTGCGCCGAGTGCCTCACCGCAGCCCTGGCAGGCGCGATGGCCGCAAGTGAGCGCATTCGATCGTTCGCGTGAAGCTTGGACGGTGCGGAGTTCGTTATCGAGCAAGCGATTGCCGGCTGTAAATGTGCCGGTCTGGTAAAATTTTACTTTCGTTTCCGTCATGCGATCTCCGCTCCTAACTCGTTCTTAACCATATCCCAGTTCAAATCGAGGAAAGTAATCTCAGGTAATTCGCCAAGGGGTGCACGCTCCAAAATCTTCTTGAGCGATGCTTTCGTGATCGGACGGCCACCGAGGCCGGCGACGATCGTGTGGACGGGAATCATTCTATTTTCTAAACTAAGCCGAATGTCCGCAGAAAGAGGCCCGCCCATGCCGGCCGTAATGCTCCGATCGATTACGATCACGCGGTGCGCATGCAGCAATGCCTCGCGCACTTCGGCGAAGGGGAAGGGACGGAAACAGGTGATTGCCATCACACCGAGGGAATGCCCGGCTTCGCGGAGTTCCTCCGCCACATCCTGCGCCGTGCCGATTACGGAACCCATCGCCACGATGACGGTCTCCGCGCTCTCCACCCCATAAGGGTGGAAATATCCGCCGGAACTGCGTCCGAATTTCTTTGAAAACTCGTCGGCAATATCGGGAACGAAGCGAAGTGCCTCGAGTTGCGTGTGGTGCGCAAGATAGCGCACCTCCGTAAATGCTTCCGGCCCGACGAGTGCGCCGGCCGTCACCGGATGCTCCGGATCGAGCGTGTACGCGGGCCTAAACGGCCCAACGAATTCCGCGACGAGCGCGGCATCCGGAATGTCGATCTGCTCGTAAGCATGCGTAAGGATGAATCCATCGACGCAGACCATAACCGGAGTTCCCACTTGCTCGGCAATTCGAAACGCCTGAATATGGAGATCGAGCGCTTCCTGATTGGTTTCGGCGAAAAGCATGACCCATCCAGAGTCCCGGAGGGCCATCGCATCGGAATGGTCGTTCCAGATATTGATCGGCGCGCCAATAGCGCGGTTCCCAAGCGTCATCACGATGGGCAGCCCCATACCGCTCGCATTATAGACGGCTTCGGTCATAAAGAGAAGACCTTGGCTCGATGTTGCCGTGTAGGACCGGACGCCGCCCGCCGAGGAGCCGATAGCCAAGCTCATCGCGGCGAATTCGCTTTCGACGTTGATGAACTCACAATCGGGAAGTTCCCCGGTGCGAACCATTTCGCCCAGAGCTTCAACGATATGCGTCTGAGGAGTAATCGGGTAGGCGCAAACGACCTGTGGTCTGCACATTGCCACCGCCTCGGCAATCGCACGCGATCCTTCCATTTGTTTTAGCAAATTTCCTCCGCCAGTTTAGCCGTTTCGAGTTCCTCATTCTTCAACACGGTGGCTTCATCCGCTTGCTCTCTCTTGGCAAATTCGCTCGCGGCATTCGCCGCCTGCACATTCTTATCCGCAAGATCCTTCTTAAATTTCTCCCGAATTGCTTTCTCAATTGCCTCAAGATCCACGATTCCGGTCAGCGTGGCGAATGCGCCCAGGAGAGCCGCATTCGGGATTGGGCGGCCGATAAATTTCAAAGCCAGTTCCGTGGCGGGAACCGTAATCAGAATGTCCGGCGGGGAGCCGGTGCCCGATGCCGCTTAACGGCAGTTCGGGTGGAACTTTGCTGGAGTTTATCAGCACGAATCCATCGTGCTTCAATCCGTTAAAAATTCCCGGCATCGCGAGGAGGGTAGGGTCCTGAATGATGAGGGCATCCGGCTCAGCAATCGGCTCGCGGGAACGAATCGGCTTGTCGTCAATGCGGCAAAAAGCCGTGACCGGCGCACCGGTCCCGTTCCGAACCAAAGCTCGGGAATGCCTGGGCATGCCGGCCCTCTCGAAACGCGGCGATAGAAAGCAATTCGGCCGCAGTGACTACGCCCTGCCCACCCCGACCATGAATGCGGACTTCGAACATAGCCGCTTTCTTTACCACAACTCTGCCAACTTGCCGAATTCACCAATTCATATCAATTTCCGCAATTCACGAATTTCTGAGAAATAAGCGAGTAAAGAATATTGACGGTGATTTTTCGATTTTCTTCCGGTGATTCCCCGGAAGTCAAATTTCTTAACTTACCCTGCCAGCGTTTTCGCCTTTTCGACGGCTTCCTCGATGGTACCCACCATGTAGAACGCATTCTCCGGAAGGTGATCGTATTCGCCGGCCAGCACCGCTTTGAAGCTCCGGATCGTATCTTCGAGCTTCACATACCGTCCCTTGAGGCCAGTGAATTGCTCCGCAACGAAGAAGGGCTGCGAAAGGAACTTTTGTACGCGCCGCGCTCGGTTGACGACGACTTTGTCCTCGTCCGAACAATTCATCCATGCCGAGAATATTGATAATATCCTGCAAATCTTTATACTGCTGCAGAATTTTCTGCACGCCGCGGGCTACATCATAATGCTCGTCGCCCAAAATGTCGGCGGAAAGAATTCGGCTCGTCGAATCGAGCGGATCGACGGCCGGATAAATGCCCAGCTCGGATATTTGCCGCGAAAGCGTCGTCGTTGCATCCAAGTGGGCGAAGGCGGTGGCCGGCGCGGGATCGGTCAGATCATCCGCCGGAACGTAAATTGCCTGGATCGACGTGATGGAACCTTTCTTGGTCGAAGTGATTCGTTCCTGGAGGCTGCCCATTTCGCTCGCCAGGGTTGGCTGGTACCCGACCGCGCTCGGCATTCTACCCAGCAGAGCCGACACTTCGGAACCCGCTTGGGTAAATCGAAAAATATTGTCAATGAAGAGCAGAACATCTTTGCCCTCGACGTCGCGAAAATATTCGGCAAAGGTAAGGGCTGTTAGCCCCACCCGCTGCCGCGCTCCGGGCGGCTCATTCATTTGGCCGAAGACGAGCACCGTTTTGTCCAGAACGCCGCCCTCGGACATTTCCTGATAGAGATCGTTTCCTTCGCGAGTCCGCTCGCCGACACCGCCAAACACCGAATAACCGCCGTGGTGCATCGCGATGTTATGGATTAACTCCATAATCACCACCGTCTTGCCGACGCCGGCGCCGCCAAACAATCCGGTTTTTCCGCCCTTGGAATATGGTTCCAAAAGGTCGATAACCTTGATGCCCGTCTCGAGCATTTCGGAACTGGTCGAAAGGTCTTCGAAGTCCGGTGCATCCCGGTGGATCGGCCAGGAAAACTCGCTCTTAATCTGCTCGCCGCCGTCGATCGTCTTGCCGATAACATTGATAAGCCGCCCGAGCGAGTTCGGTCCAACCGGAACAGAAATCGGAGCGCCCATATCGTAGGCCTTCATGCCGCGAACCAGGCCATCCGTCGTATCCATTGCCACGGCGCGGACGCGGTCCTCGCCGAGATGCTGCTGAACTTCGCAGATCAGCTCGTCATCCTGGCCTTCGATATTCTTGCGAGGAATCCGGAGTGCATTTAGGATTCTCGGCAATTTTGAAGCACGATCGCTCATGCTCGCCTCACCGTTGGTGCTGCCATTGGTTGCGGCGCCGTCGCGGCTCGCTCCCGAAAAATCTACATCGATGACCGGCCCGATTACTTGTACGATCTCTCCTTCGTTCATGCTCAATAAAATTCTAACGTGGTAGCAATACTCGGTACTCGTTCCTGGTTACCCCGGTACTCCAAAGATTGCCGCCGCCAAACGCTATTATCGAGCATACGGTTCGGGACGCCTTAGATCCAGTGCTTAAATTCTCTATGAAAGAAAAGGTCAAGGAATTTTGTTGTGCGTGTTGGAAGCGTTTTCATGAACTACCCCTTCCTCATCAGAAAGACTGTCATTTTGAAAACTACAGGAACCATTAACGAATATAACCATCCATTTTTATATAACACAATAAAATGAGTATGTGTTACAAACAAATATGACTGTGTTGGCTTTTCGAATGCGAAGTCACGAGCGCGTCTTCTTCGCCAGCCGCGCATTGGCAGCAGCCGAACCAAGCCGTCATCTATCGTAACCGGAATTGCATACATACCCGCTTAGCCTTTCGCTCCGCGTGAGAATTCCCGGCATTGCAGCGCGGGATTTTCGGGTTTTTGGGAGACTTAATATTGCGGGCACCTATGGGGCAGGATTTGAAGGGCGTGGTAAAGGGAGGGTAGCGCGGACTCAATTGGTCAATTTGAATGCAAGATCTTCATGAGAATCCCAAATAATATGATTAAACTGACGTGTATCGAAGTGTAACTTTGCCTGATAATCGTTCCTGCACGTCCAAATGACCGGCTTTCCAAGACCCCGCGCAAAACCAGCTTCGAAGTATACCCCAGCTCGCTCACCGGTAAAATCAGCAATTAAAGCAGTGCTGGCACGAATCTCAGCGATAATTTGGTCATCGATCATTTCATTGTGTTCCTTCCTATCAATTCGAAGGGGTCTGAAATTCAATTTAGTCAATGGCCCCTGAATACCTAATCTCCAAGCGCTATCCATTTGAGGATCGAACCACATCGCGACAAATACCTGCGCCGATTCCGAGCGACCTTCTTTAAGAGAAAGAATTCGCTTCCATCCATCGGCGGTTAGGTGCATTCCATCCCCATAAGCAATTTCGCAGTAGCCAATCTCGAGCATCAGATGACGGAGCCTTCCGAGTTCCGATCCCGATTCCGCACTGAACCATGAAATTAATGTTGGGTCGATAAACAAATGGTTTTCTTCGAAGGCATACTTCGGCAGCGAGAGATAATCCAGACAAAGATCGATCTTTTCAAAAATGTTGCGAGGCTGCGGGAAGGATGCGATTATTTCAGCCTCATTAGCCATCGTGAT
Organism: uncultured Bacteroidota bacterium; assembly: GCA_963702215.1. Classification (GTDB taxonomy): domain Bacteria; phylum Bacteroidota; class Ignavibacteria; order Palsa-1295; family Palsa-1295; genus PALSA-1295. Next base: position 758,319 of record OY969726.1, on the reverse strand, counting down.
TATTACATCCCTTCCACGTTCGCTGTTGTACCGAATCGCGCTGGATAAGAGATAAATTTGGGCAAACGGCGTAGTTCGCGGTCTGACCGATGCATCACCCGCGATTTCGTAGCGGCCGCAAAAATCACATTCAACAGAATGTGGAAGTGTCAGGCGTTTTGGATCGGTGCGACTGCGCGCATGTTTATTACAAACGAAGCATTGAATTTCAAACGGGTAGAGGGTGCTCTTCATAACCGCGTTAAACGTTTCGGGCACCTAATCCTCGTTCCCCCGATTTTTTTGGAACCGCCCGCTAATGTATTATATTGTACTAAATTTGATGGGCACCTATCGGGAGGAGCGCATGCGGGAATACACTTTAGACTACCAACACGACGAAATCGGGAACTCCACAATCATCCACGCGGATTCGTTCGAGTGGATGGGGCGCATACCACCCTCGAGTATTCATGCCATCGTTACCGACCCGCCGTATGGCGTGAAGGAATATCATTTCGATCAACTCGAAAAGCGGGCGAACGGCAACGGCGGGGTGTGGCGTATTCCGCCATGCTTCGATGGGCATGAACGGGCGCCGCTCCCACGCTTTACCGCTCTGAATAAGGCCGAACGAAAAAATCTGGAGGAATTCTTCTTCGAGTGGGGTAAGCTTGCGATCCGCGTCTTGCGTCCTGGCGGTCATGTTTTCATTGCCACGAATGCGCACTTGAGCCAACTCGTCTTTGGTGCTCTCACCAAAGCTGGCTTCGAATTCAGAGGCGAGCTTATCAGGCTTGTCCGCACGCTTCGCGGTGGCGATCGTCCGAAGAATGCCGAAGAGGAGTTCCCAAATGTCTGCTCGTTACCACGTGGATGTTTCGAACCGTGGGGTATTCTGCGGAAGCCGATGCCGGAGGGTTACACCGTAAGCCAATGCCTGCGAGAGTTTGGAACGGGCGGACTTCAGCGACGGCGAGATGGACTTCCATTTAGCGATGTGATTCAGAATGAACGAACTCCACAACGCGAGAAGCTCATCGCCGAGCATCCCAGTCTGAAACCACAATCGTTTTTAAGACAGGTTGTGCATGCCGCTCTCCCGCTTGGTGAGGGAATTATTCTCGATCCCTTCATGGGATCAGGTTCTACTTTAGCGGCATGTGAGGCCATAGGGGTCGTGGGTATTGGCGTCGAGCGTTACCTTGATTATTATCAGATGGCAAAGACAGCCATACCGCTTCTCACGCGAATAAAAACCGCATCAGCCGGTTTTATGCTTCAAGAAGCTTTTGCGTAGGCTCTCGATATAGCCAGTTCGCTTCCATCTTTTGCGCGCCGGATGGTTTCACGGAAGCGGTGATAGTACGCCGGCTCGTTTCGCTTCGCCCGCTAAATTGCCAATCTTGCACAGTTAATTTCGCTCCAACGACCTTAACGAATTTGAATGGTATCGGAGCTTTTTCACCTGCTTTATCGACTGGTCGATTGCTGTCAAAGACGAATACCATAAGCCAAATGCTTTCCGCACTATGCCCTTGCCAGCCGCTCAAATAACGCGACGCTTTAATCTCGATTCCTTTATCCGCATGTTGTACCGCATCGTTCGTGAACACACCAACAGGAACAAGGTCGGGATGCCCGTTGTGATACCGGTTTCGTACAATTGAAGGACAATATTTTGGGAGCGATGCTGCCATAAACTCACCGACCATGCTGCTAAAGTTAGCAGGCATAAGCATGGTTTCAAGGCGTGATAAATCCCTGCTATTCAGTTGTGAATTGATGAACCCGAGGAAGTCGATGAAATCATTCATCGATGCCTCAAGATGCTTCACCGTGCATCCATAAGGGATTTTGGCCTTTGGATTAAAATCTCCTTGTCGAACGCGCGCTGGTTTGCAAGCGAGCAGTTCTAATCCGGCTTCTTCTTCAATAGTCACCTTGCAAAAATACGAATAACTTCACGCAGAGCAGCAAAATTACGGCAACTCCGCAGCCGCCTCACTAAAAAATCCGTTTCCGCCCCAGCGGGCGCGGAAAGCTCGCATCCGCTTCCGGTTTAGCGGGGCCAATAGTGTCGCCGCGTCACTGCTTGAATATCAAATTGAAGGAACCGGAGGTAATGGTTGTGATGGTCGTTTCCTGCCAGTTTACGATCCCACTGGCATTGGTGGAATCTTCGTTAATCTGATAACCAAATCCCGGAAGCGAAAACTCTATGTCCCCATCAATGGGCAAGAATGCTTCCCGGGAATCACCATTCTCGAACCAAAGTGTATCTCCAGAATGAAAGGTTGTAGTTGGTATGTACGAGTATTTGTGAAAGCTCACCTGCGCCGTTTGGCGCACCGTATCCCATGTGATTTGGACCAATGGATTATCAGTATTATTGGGCTGAGTCAGAGAATAGTCCACTCCTTGCGCCGTTCTTGCAAATGGTGTTCCCGCTATATTCGAGTCGATCTGTCGCGAATAGGTGACGGTCGTTTGCCAGGAGGAGTCGATTGGATGCCCGTCGTCGATGCCGGTGCGATGATGGAACTCTTCTATAGTGAGATTATCCCAAATCTCCGAGAGTGTTTTCCATGCCGAAGGACGTGTCACGATGAGTGTGCCGGGAAAATAACCTTTTGCAGAGTCTGAAATCGCAATGCCACCGGAGAAGCAATTTGGAATCACATGAGAGACGATCCGATTCGAAAACACCGAGTCGATCGGGAGCACAGTTTCATTGAGGTAAAGACTCAAGTTCCCTCGATAATTATTCATGCCCGTACCCGGAATCGAAAACGAACCGCCTTCCGGGACACTATCGGTCGAAAAGGTATGAGGACGGAACGAATAATTTACGACGAGCGGTTTCGCGGAGGTCGCCGTTTGCTCGTAGGACCACACATGGACGAGTCCGGTTCGCGCGTTTTCAGGGACAGCAACCGTTAGGACCGTATCGTCAGTGCTTTGTAGCTGCGCAAGCACGGTGTCGATGTGGACAAGCACATTCTGGGGATCGTACCCAAAGTTAGCTCCGTGAATGGTGAGGTTATTAAAGGTCCACACCGTATCCGGCGAGAAACTTGTGATTACGGGAGCGAGCGAGTTAACGACAGTCGTAGTATTCGGCGCGCTGCACGAAGCACACGTGAGCGCGATGAGCGAAATGAAGCACGGAACGAAACGGGATAACTTTTTCATAGCAGAAGAATCCTCGATATTTTGCATATTTCGGCAGAGGCCGGTACACGAATAACTCACGAAACCGCAAAACGTTACAGATAAAAATTGTCGGCTCAGGCTCTTGCCAGGTGAAGACGCCGCTTCCATTGGCGTCTCGCGCAACATTGTAGCCGCGCGCCCTGTTTGGATTTGCGGATGCTACGCGAAACCGTACTCAGCCGAACGATCGAGCTCATCGAGGAGCAATACGTTTTTGCCGACAAGGCGCGTGAACTTGTCGAGCGCTTGCGCGCGAACACCTCGGAATACGCGACGGCGAAGACGGATCACAAATTCGCGGCGATGCTTTCGCGCGACATGGCTGACATAACGCACGATGTTCACCTCACGCTCGGCGTTCGCATGAAAAGCGATCCGTGGCCGGACCCGCCGCCCATCGCGAGCATGAGTGTTTTGGATGAGGGAATCGCGGTTATCAAGATCAGCCGGTTCCCTTCGACCAATTCCGCGAACGGCGCGGAGGTGATTCGCGAAATCGGCCACGCGTTTCTCATGGCGGCTAATGCTCGTGCGCTCATCCTCGACCTGCGTGGCAACAAGGGCGGGGATGGTTCCTCCGTCGCATTGGCCACAACCTATCTCTTGCCGCCGGAACCTAAATTACTCGTTGTCTATCGTTACCGCCTCAATCTCGCACCGCGCGAAAGCTGGACTTGGGAAAAGCTCCCGCATGAAACGAATGGGCCGTACCGTCCGCTTGCCGATAAGCCGGTGTGCGTGCTTGTTGGCGCGCATACATTTTCGGCGGCCGAGGAATTCGCATATACACTGCAAAAGATGAAGCGCGCAACGATTATTGGAGAACATACCCGCGGCGGCGCGCATCCTTCCAAGCGGCACGTTATCGATGGGACGTTCGTGCTCTCGCTACCGTTCGCGGAAACGATTAGCCCCTTCACCAAAAGCAATTGGGAAGGCGTGGGAATTATTCCGGATATTCCCTGCGCTCGGAAAGATGCATTAAAAATTGCGAAAGCGTATTTGATGGAGCAGCTTGCGCCGGCAACGCTTAAAAATCGGCTGCTGCCCCGTCAGAAACGGGGACGGAAAAAGAAGGCGGAGGTCCTCCGCTAAAGGTTCAACGCGACGAACAGCCTTACGACTTCGCTCGGGCTCGAAGCGGCAAGCGCGTGCCCTTGAAGAGTCGTTGTGGTTTCTTCTTATCCAGAATCGATGACAATTCAGGAACGTGCTTGTCCTCGTATTGCTCAATAAGAGATCCGATCACATCGACGAGGGCCGCAGCAGGCGTGTCTGCATTGACGTTGGTCGAGTCAAGCAACTGATCCAAAATTGCAACCAATTCGTCGTATTCCGCTTCGTTCGATGGAACGCGTATCACGTGAGGAGCCTGCACCCACGCCGTCAGTTCACCGAGTGGCTCCTTCGCTTTAGTCTTTCCATTTGCCTTCATCGTTTTCCCCATGTGTTAAACAGGCCCTAATAAAGACCCTTTGGTTTCGATAGCCGACCTTCGTCACTATTCGAAATTTGTTGCCACCGACATTAAAGACGATATAGTCACCCACCTGGTCAGCGGAACCGAAGAGTGATCTAATCTCAGCAAAGTTCCGCCATTCCGCTCGCTTCGCTTTGCGATACTATTCATCCATGCTTCGCAAAGCTTCGGGATGGATGAGGCAGAATTCTAGCAATCGTTTGTGGGTGATGATATGCATTCTCTGGAATCCTTAGATTTCTTCCTCCGCTCCCTCGCTCACCTGAAGCTTGCCGCCCTCATAGAGCAAATAGGCTTTCATAAATTCGGTGATGTCGCCATCCATGACGGCTTGCACGTTCGTCTTCGCGACTTTCGTGCGGTGGTCTTTCACCATCGTATAAGGCTGGAAGACATAGGAACGAATTTGGGAACCCCACGAGATCTTTTTCTTCGAGCCTTCGATGGCGGCCAGCCGCGCTTCTTCATTTTCGCGCTCGACCGCGGCAATTCGGGATTTCAGCATTTTCATTGCGCGATCGCCATTTTGAAGCTGGGAACGTTCCTCCTGGCACGCGGCGATCACCGTGTGCGGATTGCCGACGGAGTCCGTGTATTTATAAGTAAGACGCACGGCCGTCTCGACTTTGTTCACATTCTGTCCGCCTTTGCCGCCGGAACGATACGTATCGCGCTGAAGAAGCGCCGGATTGATGACGATTTCCGTGTTATCCTCTTCGATCACGGGATAAGCATAGACGCTCGCGAAGCTGGTATGCCTCCGCGCATTGGCATCGAACGGCGAAATGCGGACGAGCCGGTGAACGCCGTTCTCGGTTTTGAGATAGCCGAACGCATTTTCGCCATCGAGTTCCAGCGTGGCGCTTTTAATTCCCGCCGCGTCGCCGGGCTGCTCATCCAGCAGGCGAACTTTGTAGCCATTGCGCTCGCCCCAGCGCGTGTACATGCGTTCGAGCATTTCGGCCCAGTCGCAGGCTTCGGTGCCGCCCTGGCCGGCGTTGATTGTCAGAATCGAATCCTTCGTATCGTCCGGCTTACCGAGCATGACAGCCACTTCCTGCGCCGTCAGGTCATCGACGAGCTGCGAAAATTCATGGAGCACCTGCTCGGCGAGCGATTCATCGGCGCGTGCGAATTCCACGAGTTCCTCGATGTCATCGACGCGGGCTTTCAGCTTTTGGAAATCTTCGCGCTCTTTTTTTAGGCGCGCAAGTTCCTGCATGGTCTTCTGGGCATGCTTGGGATCGTCCCAGAATTGCGACCCACCGGATTCGGTTTCGAGCGCGTCGATCCGGCGCTCTTTGGGAGCGAGGTCAAAGAGAGTCGCCAAGCTCCGCGAGGCGTGCCCGCAGATCGGCGACTTGCGTTGGAGTGATCTCGTTTATCATCGTTCTATATTACTTTGGCTATCCAAAGGTGGCGTGTAACAGATGGGGGAGTGGTTATGTCCCAACTCAATTTGGGCTACTCATGCTTTATGCTCACCACCTGCTCGGAACCCGAAGCCTTGCGAATGAGGCAAAAATACGTTCCCGCCGACGCGTCCGCCGCATTCCAAGTGAAGGAATGAGCGCCCGCCGAAAGCTCGCCCTCGAAGAGACGCGCCACTTCGACGCCCAGCAGATTCACGACGCTCACCCGCGCGAAACCGGGCGCGGATGCAGTGAAATGAATCGTCGTTGATGTTGGGAATGGATTGGGATAGGCTTGCGCGGCGATTTGCTCTGAAGATGGAACTTCCTTCACCGCCGATAAATCGGAGAGCGGACGACGATAGAGACCATACATACCACCGGCAAAGAGGTAACCCAAGCCCGTATCCAAACACTCTATACTTGCACCGGGCATTCCATCCGTGAAATTGACCCAAGATATTCCGCTATCAAATGATTTCCATACACCACCCCCGACATGCAGCCCGGCAAAAATGCCTTCGGGCGTAGCTAATAAAGCTTGAACTGTTCGGGTGGTCGATGGAATACCAGTATTGGATGAATCCCAGGTAGTTCCGTAGTCTGGAAGAACGAAAAATGCCTGTTGCAGCAGTGCCAGCGTAAATGTCCTCCCCAAAGGCAGCCAAACTTAGCACAGGGTTTTGTCGTCCTAGTAAATACAGAACATTCTTCCACGTGTTCCCGCCGTCACTAGATCGAAAAATTCCACCTAAAAAACATCCCGCAAAGATATACCCGCCGCTTTCAGCTAGAGAACGAACGCCTGTGTCCGGGCCAAAATGCGCAGTGTTCGGAGTCGTGTCAAAATCGCAAGGTAGAGCATGCCAACTTCCGCCCGTGTCTAAAGACCGCCAAAGGCCTTGAGAAGAACTAAGAATCAGTGTATCGCCGATAGAAACCATTGCAGGCCCTCCTGTCACGAAACCGTGATTATTTCGAGGCACCCAACTCTGCGCCGTATCATCGCTAAAAGCCACACCGATATTGAACCCTGTAAGAGCAAAAAGATCTGGGCCAAAAGGAAAAAGCGTCGTAGCATCGGAAGTGTATTCAATCCCATCATTCGCGTCGAGCCAAGTATTTCCCAAATCCGTGGAGCGAAATAGTTCCCCACCGCAATCAGCAATTAGCGTATTGCCCATAATGGCGAGGCTCCCGAAGGTGTAATCGTTATAAGGGGTCGTCGACTTAACCCATTGAGCGATCGCAGCGGATGGAATGAACGTGGGGATGATGCAAAATATTGCGATCAGCCCATTACTACGAAATTTGCTCTTTGTCATGGTCATAACCGGCTACTACAAACAGAAATATCAATGACTAATTCCCGGTTTTGCACGCTGCCAACAGCAGAGGAACTCATTGAGCAATTCTAGTCGTACCGAAGCGTGCTCGGTATCAAAAGGGTTATGGGGTGTACATTTAGAGCCATCGCAATTCTATTGAGGCTAACGACGGTTAGATTACGATCCCCACGTTCTATATTACCGATGTATGAGCGTCTTAGCCCCGCTTTCACGGCGAGCTCTTCTTGAGAAAAACCTTTAGATTCGCGCAGTTGGCGAATGTTTTGTCCCACGACCTTAAGAATATTCACAACATAATAATGGCGCTGGCTGGAATTCATTGCGAGTCGCGCTGCCTATGGCAGCAATGAATTTTCGGTATGGATGTAAAAAATGTGTTATATTTGTAAGTCCGAGATTTGATGAATTCTCGGAAAATCATATTTTACCGGGTCTTTTTGATCCACATTCACAGGAGAGAAAACGATGAAATATTCGATGTGTACCTGGAAGCTAGCGCTGGTGGCTTGCTTCGTTTTCGTTCTGACGGCTTTCGCACTCTACGCGCAGCCCTTTCCACCAGTACCAGCGCCAATACCAGCGGACACGACGCATTATCTCGTCACGTTAGCAACGGGGAAACAGGTGTGGACACGAAGGCCACCGGACACGCTGATGGTACCAGCCACGCTTGTAATCAGGTTCCGGCCCGGTGTTCTCGATTCTGGAATTTTGAGCCATACGTATTGGGAATTCTTTTATGGACACCGCGCAATACAAAAAGGCGCGCAACCGTTTAGCGGCGGCGGAGGCCCGTTCGATGGCCTCGACCAGCCGCGCGGCTTCTTTCCAGCGTTGCGTTCATTGCTGTTTTCGGATCGCTTCTGGTTCGATAGCACGAGTAATATCGTTACGGACACGAACCTTCGGAATTTTCTGATCGCTCAAGGCGGCCACTGGTTGAAGCGCCTCACCGCCGCAAGCCCACTTGATACGCTAACCATCACCCGAAACGGCGATACGATCCCCTCCGATCTTCCATGCTACATGGTCCTGAACTTCGACAGCACCGTAAATCCATTGTATCTTGCCTACCTACTTACCTGGGAGTTCCCAAAAGATATTGCCATCGCCGAACCCACCTATAGCGGTGGAGTTCTCGATGGCCAGCCGTTCGGACGTTTATTACACGCTGGGTTATCAGCGGGCCATTCGAATGATTCAAGCGGATACCGCTTGGAATCATGAGACAGGAGACACTTCGATAAGCGTGGAAATCGCAGATTGGGGTGTGGATTACCGGCATCCCGATTTCGGTGATAGCGTGGTTGGTATTGGGCATAAGTGGATGGCGGTTTGGGATTTCGGGTCGCCGCCAAGTGGAGACGATTCCGTGTATGCGAGGGTTGCTGATCATGGCACTGCGATGGCTGGCATCATTGGAGCACTCTCAAACAACATAATTGGCGGTACTTCGCCATTCGACACGTCGGTTGCCGGTATTGCTGGCGGGCACGGAACCCTGCCTCCTGATAAGGTATCGCAAGGGCGCGGCGTGACGCTGGCGGGCTATGTAGACAATGTAAATACCGACGGGACAGTCGGGTGGGTGAGTAGTATTTTTGAATCGTCCTCGCGAAGTCCAAACACGCCGTTTGGATTGGGTGTTAATGTTATCAATTGCTCAGAAGGGTGGCCGGCAGCCGATACCGGTAACGACCAAGCCCCTGCAGAATTCATTCCTGCGTCAGTTAATTACGCGTATCTGAATGGTGTAACATTTGTCGCCTCAGCATATGAGATGGACTCCGGGGTGTCCAATCTACGCAATTATCCTTCGGACCTGCCAGACGATCCATGGTTGATTTGTGTTGGCGGAAGCACGAATGCAACCGATCGTGAGAAAATTCAACAATCCGACTTTGGTCACACTCTCGATGTTATCGCTCCGGCCGGCGGCGGTGACCCCTTGGGCGGAGATAATTCCTATGTCTTGAATTACACGACGCGAAGATTGACGCCAAGCTCGCCATTCACGTATGGACCTTACGGCGGCACGTCCTCGGCGGCAGCGAACGTGAGCGGAAGCGCTGCGCTACTGCTCTCGCATTACGTTCACAGCGATTATGGTGATACCGCCTATAAGCATATCGAGCCGGAAGATGTCCAAAATATCTTGAAAGCCTCCGCCTGGCGAGGTGATACCCAGCGCCTTGCTCATCCCGAATTAAGCCATGCCTGGGTTCCCCACAATGGTTACGGACATTTGGACATCGGGCATGCTTTTCAAATGCTTGATACTGATGAAAACTCCGCGCCGGACGCCGGATATCACCTCTTTCATCGCCGAGAGGTTGGGGTAACCTTGCTTGACACGGGCACCTGGGGATCGTTTGTAGGTGGATTTCAATTCAGTCCGCCTTGGCAGGATATAGACTTGGACGATAGCTTTGCCGTACTTGCAAAGTATCTTCCTGAGAGCATTATGTTTGGCTATAAAGTACGGTCACGCGCCCTCACCTACCTTTATATAATACCCGACAGCCTCGAAAATTCGGATACGTGTCCTGCTTTCGTATGGGGCCGAAGCGGTGGCGCGGGAAATCCCAGCGGCTGGAGCTTTGCTGATGAGCCGAATTTCGAGACTGGCTGGACGAAGGTAATAAATGGCCTCGGGAGCGACCCGGATTCGCTAGTGGATGGAATTTTCGCGCCTTCAAACCTGAAGATAACGCTGGAAACAGCGCAATACGATGTCTGGGGCTGGAACGATACGACCGATAGCTATTCCGATTCGTTAGGACATTGGCCGTCGGATAGCGATGTTGCCGTTAATTTCAGCTACTTCGCTCGCGTGAAAAAGGCAAGCAGTAGTGTTAGTGAAGAAACGCCCCGAAGCACTGATTTCCTAGAGGTTCTTCTCGATCCCGGAACGAATTCAGTGACTGCTTCGTACAACCTACTATCGCCCCTTCGTAACGCACGCATCGAAGTGTACGATGACCTCGGGCGCTTGGTAGCTTCTCTCCCGCACATTTCCGCAAATCCGGGCTGGAACCAATCGCGCCTGCCGGTCAATTCGTTGGCGAGCGGCGGGTATCTCTGTCGGCTGAGTGGCGCGAATTTATCGCTTGCGAAATCTTTTTCGATTGTGAAATAGGACGAAGTGTGACCGCAGGGTCAGTGTGAGAGGTAGGTTGCTTTGGTTGCAAGAAAAGCCACTCCCGTTGGAGTGGCTTTTTTACTTAAATCCGCGGAATCCAGCTTCTTCCCCCCGCGTTGCCACTAATAACATGCGAATTCGTGGAATATTGCTTCGCGTTGCGATGCTCGTTTATTTGCTGACTTCCGCGCCGGTGCTGGCGATGGCGGAAATCGAGCGGCGGGAGATGCACCGTCCGGCTCTCGTGCAAACGATCGCGATTCGCGGGGGAGGAGCCATCATGCGCCGCCGCGCGCTGGACCGGCGGTATGGTTCCCCGACTGTTATCTATCGGTTCCTTGCCTGATGTCAACCAAAATTTACACGAAAACGGGCGACGATGGCACCACCGGCCTCTTCGGCGGAAGGCGGGTTCCGAAAAATTCTGCGCGCATCGAAGCTTATGGAACCGTCGATGAGCTGAATTCGACAATCGGCCTCTGCGGCGCGGCTTGCGAGTACGACTGGCTAAGGAGCTTCCTCCAAACCATCCAGCAGCGCCTCTTTGTGCTTGGCGCCGATCTCGCAACCCCGCTCGATACGCGTTCCAATTATGCGATTCCGCGCATCGAGGCGGAGGATGTCACCGCACTCGAGCACGCCATCGACGAACAGGATGCGAAGTTGCCGCCGCTCAAGCGATTCATTCTTCCCGGCGGCTCGGAGCTTGCCGCACGATTTCATCTGGCGCGCACCGTTTGCCGGCGGGCCGAACGCACGCTCGTGAGTCTTGGTTTGCTCGAAGAAATAGGCCCGCACGATGTCATTTTCTTGAATCGTCTCTCGGATTTGCTGTTTGAGCTGGCTCGGCGTGCTAACCAGCTTGCCGGGGTGAGCGATGTGGAATGGGAGCCCAATCCCAAAGAAATCTAAAAATAATTTGTAACCGGAGGGGGTCGCAGGCGTTCTATACTATGGGAATAGCTGCTTCTGAATGCTTACATTAAAGCTTAAGCCGGAAATGAAGGTTAAGGGCGCGTCCGTAAAGCATGCACCCGCCAAAGGCGAATCCGCGGTAACGCATGAGCTTATCGCGGATGAAGAGCTATGGCGGGCATTTCAGCATGGCGAGGACGCGGCGTTTACGATGCTCTATGGCCGCTATGCCGACCGGATTTATAGCTACCTCAAGCTTTTGCTCTTCGGGGTTCCATCCATTGTCGATGATTTGTTTCAGGACGTATGGATTCAGCTCTTCCGGAACAGGGAACGGTTCCATGTCACGCAGGATGGATCCGTTTCCGGATGGCTGTTCCGGACTGCGCATAACACGGCGATCAGCGAGCTTCGGAAAAAAAATCCCGCGCTTTCCATTGAGGAATTGAATGTCGATACGGATTTGATCGAAGGCTTCATTACGCCCGCGACGCAGGAGAACTTCGACCGGCCATCGCGGGATGACGTAATGCAGCATGTGATTCGTTCCGTCGAGAAGCTGCCGATTTTGATGCGTGAAGTTTTCGTGCTCTCGGAGTTTAATGGGCTTACGCTCGACCGCATTGCCGAGACCCTGGGAATAACGAAGCAGAATGCTAAAATCCGGCTCTTCCGCGCGCGGCGGGCGATGCGGGAAGAATTGGCACGCGCCTTCGATATATCCGGCATGGGGGATACCGCCTGATTTTGTTTGCTAACGATTTCGTACTATGAATATCGGTGAAGATAGAATACTCGATTTCCTCGACGGACGGCTTGCCACGCCGGACGAGGAAGAGTTGCTGCATACCTTAGCCGTATCGCCTGAACGGCGCGAGGTGCTGCGCGCGCATATTAATTTGCGCCAAATGACGAGTTCGCTTGCCCGCGAAGAACAGTTCAATGTTCCCGATCGCCTTACAAGCCGGTTGTTCGACCAACTGAGTGAGATGGGGTATTCCGCGCCCGTCGATGCCGGAGATATTTTAACACGCGCACCGGAGTTCGTTTCCTCGCGCATTGCCGATGGCGTCGCGGAAGGAATCGGCGCGGCCACGGCCGGCGGCGTCGCGGGCTTCTCGTCCGGATGGCGTTTTGGTGCCATTTCGCTTCTTACGGCTTCACTTGTGTCGTTCATCCTTGGTGCCGGGGCGTATTATGTTTTTGGCTCCGCGCTCGGGCTCCGGACGCATCCCGAAGAGATTGCCGCAACCCGCGTTATTTCGAGGCATTTGGCAATGCCAGTTGCTCCAGCGCAGCAATATGATATGGCGATGGCGAGCGTGGCGCATGTTGCCTCTCCGCTTGCTGTTCATCGCGCAACTGAGGCATCGCTTGCCGAACCGATCGGGTTGATCGGTCCGGTGGCCCCGCTTGGCCAAGTTCAGCAGAATACAGTAGGAAATCAGCCCGGTGTAGCATTGATGCCGGCCATTTCCTTTACGGCGCCGCGTGACCCGGCCACCGCCGTCAGCGCCGAAGCACCAAAGAATATCCCGAGCGCTGAGCCGGTGTGGCCCGATGCGATTCCTCCGCCAATTGCGGAGGATCGTGGAACGATAAGCGTTCGCTTCGGCCTTGGCCCAGCGCCGGAGGCTACAAATGCCCCGGTTACGACTTTGAGTGAATTCCGGTTCGGCTGGAAGATGGGCTACTTTATCGGCGCCGCTTCGATGGGCCAGCTCAATTCTATCGAGCGGTCGGCCCAGGCCACTCCCAAATACCCGGCGGATCCATCGAAAGGGATGATAATTTCCACTCCGGAGAACTCCACGCCGGTATCAACCACCCTTATTGGCCTCGATGCCGGCATTACGCTCGATCCGTTAGGCGTTCCGGTCGATGCCTTGGTGGGCTTTATGTATTCGGGGATCGGCTCTTCGAGCGGCTACTCCACATTCTACGATCGGGCCAGCCTGATGGTACATTTCGAGCCATGGCGGGAGCTTACAGTCTCCGGCGGAATCGAAGGGATGTGGTACTCTCACGATCTTGCGCAATCCATTTCACACCAGCAAGCGTTCTATAAGCACTACGCAACCTCGCTTGCAGCGGGTGCCGTTACGAAGGAAACCTGCGGCCTGGTTGGTCCCACCCTCGAATTTGGCTGGCATTTTTGATCCAGGATGATGCTGATTTATTTCTGATTTCGCTGATCTAAACCTGGATTGTACTGATTTATTTAATCCGAAAAATCCTGAGAATCCATCAGCGAAATGATTTAAGATCAGCGAAATCCCGGCTCTGATTCTCGGCACTCCTTTCCGGATTTTAGCGTTCCTCACTTCGGCCCACCGGAAATCCGGTGGGCTTTTGAAATTTTGTAGGAGGGAGCACGAATGGTATCGGCCGCGCGAGAGGCAGAAAATCAAGAGAAGGAATGGATCGATCATCGCCATTCGAAGGGTATCCGATTTCGCATCCGAGGGCTTCCGCATGGCGATTCGCCAGTTTGCTTGAAATTCGATGCCTCGGAACTCGATTTTGCTGCGTTCTCGGACTCCGCTTCAATCGAAGGCATAGTACATCGTGAGGGAGATCGTTTGGATCTCAATGCGATTGTTTCGGCCGAAGGCGCTTTTGAATGCACCCGTTGCGCCGAGCCTTTTCGAAGCGTGATATCGGCTCCGCTCAAGCTTCATTTCGTGCCAGAGAATCTCGGACAACCTGCCGGCGACCCCGATGTTCAAACCTACGATCCGGTTGGCACTTCGGAGCTAGATTTGCTGCCGGACGTTCGCGATGCGCTCATTCTCGCCATTCCGATGAAGCATCTATGCCGCTCGAATTGCAAGGGCTTGTGCCCAACGTGCGGGAAGAACCGGAATCTCGAATCATGCAACTGCAGCGAAACGGGCGAAGAAATCGGCGCGCTTGCGGCACTCAAAGGGCTGAGGGAACGTTTGCGCGCCGAAGAAAATCCGGTAAGGAATAATTAAGTAAAATTTAGAGGAATCGGCGAAATCGCCATCGGCGGCTCGCCACATTGAAAAAACACCATGCCTAATCCAACACATAGAAATTCTCGCACGCGCCGCGATAAGCGCCGCACGCACTACAAGCTCGAAGCGCCGTCGTTCGGCACCTGCCCGAATTGTGGTTCGCCGAAACTTCACCACACCGCATGCGCAAGCTGCGGCTTTTACAAGGGCCGTTCGGTTGTGAAGCCGAAAAGCGAGTAATTCGATTCTCGCTCCTACGAATCTTCTCCCGCGGATGACTCGGTGATTCGCTTCACTATTTTTCAGATTCTCGATACCTTGATTCCTGATCCTCCCGTATCCAGTTCCGCGCCCATCCGCATTGTGCTCGATGCGATGGGCGGGGACTTTTCTCCACGGAACGAAGTGGAAGGGGCGCTCGAAGCGGTTCAGGCGGCGCCGGGAAGAATCAAAGTGCTGCTCGCCGGTGTGCGAGAGGAAATCGAGAAGGAACTTTCGCGAATCGGCGCCGCAGGAAACCAGGCGCTCGAGGTGGTCGGCGCCTCGCAGGTCATCGATATGCACGACGAGCCGGTCGCCGCGCTGCGGCAGAAGAAGGATTCTTCTATCGTAAAAGGGTTCGACCTTGTTCGTAACGGAAACGCGCAAGCCTTTGTCAGCGCTGGAAATACGGGTGCCGTCATGAGCGGCGCGACGCTGTTGCTTGGAAGAATTCCCGGGATCAGCCGCCCGACGATCGGTTCCCAATTCCCACGGCCCGATGGCGGCTCCACACTTGTTTTCGATGTCGGCGCTACCGTCGATTCGAAAGCAATCCATCTCAGAGAATACGCGATCATGGGATCGATTTATGCCGAACAGCTTTTCGGAATTACTCGACCGAAAGTGGGCTTGCTCAGCGTGGGCGAAGAGCGGACGAAAGGGAACGAACTTGTCTTCGAGGCCACGCCGCTTTTGGAAAGTGCCGGAGTGAACTTCGTCGGGAATGTCGAGGGTGGTGATGTACTGAAATCGACCGTCGATATTATCGTCTGCGATGGCTTCGTGGGGAACGTAATGCTGAAGCTCGCGGAGA
Source organism: uncultured Bacteroidota bacterium (assembly GCA_963702215.1). Lineage (GTDB taxonomy): Bacteria > Bacteroidota > Ignavibacteria > Palsa-1295 > Palsa-1295 > PALSA-1295. The sequence continues at coordinate 742,770 of OY969726.1, read as the reverse complement.
GTATGATCCCGGTTTTGCGTGGCCGCTTGCGGAGCTATTCCGAAAAAGGATTTTTCCATAAAATAAAAGCGGGCATTGCGGCGTCAGTATTACGCGAATCGCTGAAGGATTTCGATTATCAGGAATTTGGCGGCGTGCCGCTGCTTGGCGTGCGCGGCGTAACCATCATCGGCCACGGCCGCTCCACGCCGAAAGCCATTCGCAATATGATTCTGAAAGCGGAAGAAATGGTTCGCAAGCGGGTCGTGGAACGAATTACGAAATCGCTCAAGGCGGAAACTGTAGGGGCTTGACATTTAAAAGAAGTGGCAGATACAAATATACAATCATCAACGCGCCGCGCCGCCATCACCGCCGTCGGACATTGGGTGCCGGACGAAATACTCGATAACGATTATTTCGCCTCCTATCTCGATACCTCCGAACGAATGGATCACAACGCGCACGGGAATTAAAGAGCGGCACATCTTGCGCATCGGCGGCGTGAGCGATTTGGGCGTAAACGCCGCGCGCCTCGCCCTCGAACGCCGCGGATGGACGCCGGACGATATTCAGCTAATCATCTGCTGCACCGTCACGCCGGATATGCCATTCCCGCCCACCGCGTGCATCATTCAGGATAAGCTCGGCGCGAAAAATTGCTGGGGATTCGATATCAATGCGGCGTGCTGCGGATTTTTGTTTGGCCTTGAAACCGCGTCTCGCTTTATCGAATCCGGCGCGTACGATCGTGTGCTTCTCATTGGCGCGGATAAAATGAGCGCCATTGTAAACTATAACGATCGGAACACCTGCGTTCTCTTCGGCGATGCTGGCGGCGCCGTAATTCTGGAACCTGCTGAAGAAGGATTTGGCATTTTAGATAGTTACCTTCAGAGTCGATGGAACCGGTCGCGAATTCCTTTATATGAAAGGCGGCGGAAGCCTCAATCCCGCCACGCATGAGACGGTCGATAAAGGCTGGCACTATATATACCAGGATGGCAAAGCGGTATTCAAGCGTGCCGTCGTCGATATGGCGGAAGCCTCCGCGCTAATTATGGAGCGAAATGGCCTCACGGCCGATGACATAGCATATTTAGTTCCGCATCAGGCGAATCTGCGAATTTTGGAAGCCGCCCGCGAGCGGATGGGGCTGACGAAGGACAAAGTGATGGTCAATATCGATAAATACGGCAACACTACCTCTGCTACGATTCCAATGTGCCTCAGCGAATGGTGGGCCGCCGGGAAAGTGAAGAAGGGCGATAATCTCGTGCTCGCAAGTTTCGGAGCGGGTTACACCTGGGGTTCGATATTGGTGAAGTGGGCCTATTAGTCAATTCTTGATAAACTGGGCGAACGAAAATCCTTCGCTCAATTGAACCGTGAGCATGTAAGCGCCCGGTGGTACATCGGCAACCGACAGATCGATCGGAATGCCCAAGGTAAGTTCCCTCGAATCCTGGACTTGTGTGCGGCCCAAAACATCCGTGATGCTTATAAGGGCTGTTCCTGTAAAATCACCCACGAACGAGAGTGTCTCCGAAACCGGGGATTGCAGGATGCGGATGGGCTGTTGCGGAGAGCTTGATGCGTTTGAAACCGAACCGGGTTCCGGCACAAACCGATAGATGAGAAGCATGCTATCCCGCAGAGCCGTCATGTACCCATGCGTCGCATCCGGCCAGATCATTTGGGGCAAATGATAGCTTGCGGGAATAATCATAGTATCTCAATACCATGTCTTCCCGTCATCCGGCGAATAGGCAAGTGTGTCGAACCCATCATAGAGATAATTGTCTCCATAAGCACTACTTGTATAAACATAGAATGGAAAGCTGCCAACCACGGCCCAAAGCGTATTCGGGCCGGTGGTGCAAAGCTGGTGGATACGCGGAGAGCCGAACGAGGAATCGGCAATCCAGCTTGTGCCTCCATCCCTGGTCTCGAGATAGTCGAGATTAAAGTTGGAGTGAAACGGATAGGCCGTATCCGACGGACCACTTCGATTGATCAAAACATAGAGGTTGTTCGGATTGTTCGTCGGTGTTATCGTTCCCAATAGAAACGCCTGATTAGTATCGACGACAAGAATTCCACCGGAATATCGAGTGGTAAAATCGAAAATCGTGTCAATTTCCGGCAGGATGGTATCGCCACACACGAACAAGTTGGGATTGCCGCAAAAACTGATTCCGCCATCGGTTGTGTGTAGCATCTCGCCGTCCGAATACGAAACCCAGAAGTTCAGAGAATCTAAAAAAACCGCATCCTGAATTCGGTTGTCGATGGGATCGTTGTAGCCAACGCCGGAGAATGTTCTTGCGGAATCATTGGTCTTCGCCACTGGGACTCCGCTTCCCCGCGTCACGTCAATCGCCCACCCATCGGTGGGATCGAACATTCGAAACCATGCCTCGAAGATTCCCGGCGTAAATGGCTTATCATAATCCTCCCAATGGCGTCCGCTGTCATGCGTGGCAAAGACGTGCCCATACAGCCCGTTGCTGTTGAGGTCATAGGCGTCGGCTGCCGAGGGCATGGTGAAGGAGTGTTGAGAATTTCGTTGGAAGTAGGGATGATAGTATCCACTTCCCACGCCGACGCTATCGGGAACGATGAGTTCCCACGTATGCCCACCATCTTCCGTTCGTATCGCAATATTGGAGGTGGGGGGATAGCCATTCATCGAATCGGCCAAGATGATTCCATGCAATGCATCGGCGAATTGCATATCTATCGGTTTCCACCCGAGCACGCTATCCGCCAATTCCCAGTGCCCGGGAATTTGAGCGAAGCAATTTCCAGAGGCCATTAGCAACCATAGAATAGCAAATGGCCACCGCAACGCATTTCCAAAAAGCATGAGTTTCCGTCGCGTTAGAAGGTACAAGTCTTTGTGCATGTCCCATCATTATGGAAATAGAGGGTTATCGTGTAGGTTGTTCCAGGCGTGGTCGAGCAAACCTTGATAATAAAATTCGACGAGCATGCCGGAGATGGCATCATTGGGTCTTGGGGTGGGGGGCCGCTGTGGGGTTTGAAACGTGTCGGCGGCATAGACTTGCATGTAGCAGGTCGCGGGGGTGTCTCGTCCCACACGCCATTATACATGCTATGGTCGTAGCAAGGATCCCCCATCATCGCACCTGCCTCATCCTTGAGGTAGCCACAATAGTTGGAGCATGCTCCTTCACCCGCGGAGATATCAATGGAATCAACCGTGCATGCGCTCGTATTCATCATTTCGATGTATGTGCAGGTGCATGAACCGCATGATCCCGTGGAAAGCCCGGCGCATGGATCATTCGGTTGTACCGGTGCCTGACAGACCACAATGATCTTGCTGCAGTCGCATGTTTGCGCAAGGGCAACCGAGGGCATCACCGCAATGACCACAAAGAAGACCAACCATAAACCGAACTTTGAATTATGCATAGTACAAATTGGTTTTTAGTGAAGACCAGCGGCGGGCCCGACAATCTACTCGTCGTCGGCGGTTTAAAAGAAAACCGGTTCTGGCATGATTTCGTTCTCACAATGTCCAGGCTCTTCCCGCCCTACCAGTGGGATCGTCGAAAGTGGAACCTTGCTCGCAAACCATAACGTTTTAGAATAGAGCCGGTTAAAAACACCGGCTCTTTTTATTGATGATCGCTTACGTATTTCCCGGACAAGGCTCGCAATATGTGGGCATGGCGAAAGAATTCGCCGAGGCGTTCCCGCGCGCCAAAGCGATGATGCAGGAAGCGGATGATTTGCTCCACATCCATCTATCGAAAGTGATGCTCGAAGGACCGGAGGAAACGCTTCGCCAAACCGATTTTACCCAGCCCGCGATTTTTTTGCACTCAATGATTGCCCTCGAATGCGAAAGCATGAGCGATCACGCAGAATTCTCGCAGCCGCAAGCCGCTGCCGGTCATTCGCTCGGCGAATACACGGCGCTGACTGCCGCGGGAGCATTGGATTTTAGGGACGCCTTGCAACTGGTTCACTTGCGTGGCACGCTCATGGCCGAAGCGGGCCGGCGCTCCACGGGAACGATGGCGGCGATCATTGGAATGGAGAATATGGCGCTTGCTAAAATGTGTGAAGAAGTTGAGACCGAGACAGGAAGCATTGTGCGTCCTGCGAATTTTAATTCACCCGGGCAAATTGTAATTTCAGGGTCGAATTTCGGAGTCCAGGAAGTAATGCGCCGCGCGAAAGCGGTGGGCGTTCGGATCGCGAAGGAGCTGCCGGTTTCTGGCGCATTTCACTCGCCGCTCATGCAATATGCCGCCGATGGGCTGCGGGAAGCATTGCAATCCACCGAATTTTCGGAGACGGGGATTCCCGTTTTCAGCAATGTGACCGCGGAGCCCGTGGGCGATGCGGAAGATATTCGCCGCCTTCTTGTCGAGCAATTGACTTCGCCTGTTCTCTGGGAACAATCCGTTCGCAATATGTATGATTTTGGCATTCGGGAATTTATCGAATATGGGCCGGGAAAAGTGTTGCAGGGACTGATCACACGAACAATATCGAGATGTCAAAGTTCGCGGCGTGGAACGCCCCGCTGTTTTAGCCGCTTAAAGGACAAATGCCCGACATACCATCCTCTTCCGCTGCCGTGGAATCCGAAATCCCTGACAGCCGCATTGCGCCGATAACCGTGCGTGGCCTGCGCGTGGACGAAATAATTTTTACACAGGGGTTTGTCCACTATTGCGACATTTCGAAATGCGGCGGTGGTTGCTGCCACTCCGGCGTCTATGCCGATTTAGGCGAGCGCGATGAAATTCTTCGCCACGCCGTGGAGATTGCCGCAGCGATGGATGAAACCCAGGATCGCGATACCGAAACTTGGTTCGATGGTGAAATCATCGACGATCCCGATTTCCCATCCGGCCGGGCGGAGGGAACGGAAGTTCACCAGCGCGATGGCGGCATTTCCGGCTACACCGAAGGCTGCGTGTTTTTGGATAAGCGCCATTTTTGTTCGATTCAAGTCGCGGCGGTAAATGCTGGGCTTCATCGCTGGGCATGGAAGCCGGAATATTGCATTCTGTTTCCGGTTACCGTGGTCGAAGGCGTTCTTACTTATGATGATGGCCATTCCGAGGACTTGAATTATTGCGGCCCAACAGGAAGCGGGGAGTATGTCCACTCCGTCTATGAATCGATGCGTGAGGAACTTCAATATTTCTTAGGCGAGAGCGAATTCGCCCGGCTCGAAGAGTATTACCAGGCCAACCGGGAACGATTCGAGGGCGAACGATTATCGGCAGCGCGCGATCATCTTATTCAGATCAGCGTATGAGCGAAGAAAAGCCAGATTATATGAAGGCCTCCTGGCCGGAAAGTCAGGTGACGAAGCGTGTGGCTGTCGTTACCGGCGGAGCGCGCGGGATTGGCCGCGCCATAGTAGAGGAGCTGAACCATCGCTTCTTCGTTGTTTTCTTAGACTACGCTATCGGAGATGACGCAATCGCCTTCGCGAAAGAAGTCAACGAAAAAGCTGCGTCACTTAAGGGGTCTCGCATCGCCTATGATAAACTCGATGTCACCGATGGTGCTGCAGCGCAAGCCGCGATCGAGAAAATTGTTGCCGAGCATGGCCGGATCGATGTTTTGGTCAATAATGCCGGAATTACCCGCGACGGACTGCTCCTCCGAATGTCCGAAGCGGACTGGGACGCGGTGCTCGATACGAACCTGAAGGGCGTTTTTAATGTGACAAAAGCGGCCATCCGGCCGATGATGACCCAAAAAAGCGGGAAGATAATTAACATTGCGAGTGTTGTGGCGCTCACGGGCAATGCGGGGCAGGCGAATTATTCGGCCTCCAAGGCCGGCGTTATTGGCTTTACGAAGTCGATTGCGAAGGAAATTGCCTCGCGTGGGATTACGGTCAATGCGGTTGCGCCTGGATTTATCGAGACCGATATGACCGCCAAACTGAACGAAGCGCAGCGCGCGGCGATGCTTTCGCAGGTGCCACTCAAACGAGTGGGAACTCCGAAGGATGTCGCGCGCGCGGTGGGATTTCTCGCATCGGAGGCGGCGGATTACATCACGGGGCAGGTCATCGTCGTCGATGGCGGAATGACGATGTAACTACGAATTAAGAATGTGGCGTTTGAAACGCAAGCGTCTAAGAATTTTAATATAGCACTACAGCACATTTAGCACTTTTTACCAATGGCAGATCAAAACGTAGAATCGAAAGTTAAAGAAATCATCGTCAGCAAACTTGGCGTTGAGGACTCGCAGGTAACTCCGGCCGCCTCGTTCACCAACGATCTCGGCGCGGATTCGCTCGACACGGTGGAACTCGTGATGGAATTCGAGAAGGCATTCAATCTTCAAATTCCTGACGAGGACGCGGAGAAGATTCAGACCGTGGGGGACGCGATCACTTATATTAACGGGAAAAAGTAATTCCAGCGATGCCGCAGGCAGGACGCCGAAGAATCGTCGTTACCGGAATGGGCGCGGTCACGCCGCTCGGGCTCGACCTTTCCAGTTATTGGGAAGGCCTCGTGAGCGGGCGCTCGGGCGCCGCGCCGATCACGCGCTTCGATGCATCCGATTACGATACGAAATTTGCCTGCGAAGTGAAGGGGTTCAATCCGCTCGATTTTATCGATCGAAAGACGATCAATCGGATGGACCTCTTCACGCAGTTCGGCGTCGCTGCTGCCGATATGGCGATAAAGGACGCAGGATGGGCCGAGGATTCGATGGATAAAACGCGTGTTGGCGTCGTTTTTGGTTCCGGCATTGGCGGCATGTGGACATACCAGCGGCAGCAGGAAACGCTTTACGAAACGGGCGGTCCGCATCGTATTTCGCCTTTTTTTGTTCCCATGCTCATTTCGCGATATTTGCGCGGGTTATATCTCGATGCGGCATGGGCTCGAAAGGTCCCAATTACGCAACGACAAGCGCCTGCGCGACGAGCAACAACGCGATCATCGACGCGGCAATGCTGATCGATCGGGGTTTGGCGGATGTCATTGTCGCCGGGGGTTCGGAGGCTGTCATTTGTCCGATGGGGGTGGGTGGTTTCAACGCGAGTAAGGCACTCTCGACGCGGAACGATGCGCCCGAAAAAGCGAGCCGCCCGTTCGATCTTAAGCGCGATGGCTTCGTCATGGGCGAAGGCGGCGCGTCGATCGTCCTCGAAGATTTGGATTATGCCAGCGCGCGCGGTGCGAGAATCTATGCTGAACTGGTGGGCTTCGGCCTTTCCGCCGATGCGTATCATATTACCGCGCCGGCCCCGGGCGGCGAGGGGGCCGTGCGCTCGATGAAGATGGCCGTGGAATCCGCCGGTTTGGTTCCTGAGGATATTGCCTACATCAATGTCCACGGAACTTCCACGCCGCTCGGCGATATCAGTGAGTCCGATGCGATCAAAGTTGCCTTCGGTGAACACGCTCGGAAAATTGCGATTAGTTCAACAAAGTCGATGACGGGGCATTTGCTCGGCGCAGCGGGAGCGGTGGAAGCGATAGCCACGGTGATGGCGATCCACGATCAGATTGCGCCGCCCACCATTAACTACGAATTCCCCGATCCCGCGTGCGACTTGGATTATGTTCCTAATGCCGCTCGGCGGATGAAGATCGACGCTGCGATGAGCAACGGCTTTGGCTTTGGCGGGCATAATGCAACGCTCGTGTTCCAACGATACGCGGAGTAGGTTTTTTTGGTAACCTCTTTGAACGATTCCATTCCTCCCGAACCGGCCTCTCAATCTGGAAACAGTTTCAATACTCGACGTGGATTGCTTCATCGTCTTCGCGGTCGTATCGACCGTTATCGTGAGATCGGGAAAGCACGCAGAGAACGGCTCGATGACAGGCTCGAACGCCGCGAATCGCTTTCTCAAACGCCGACCCATGAATTGGTCCCAGGCACGGCGCGCCGACTGCTCGATGCCCACGATTTTGACGAGCTGGAACGAAAGATCGGCTATACGATCAAGCACCGAGCGTATTTTTTGCAGGCGGTCACGCACCGTTCCTATTTACAATTCGCGCAGTATCCGGCACTCAAATCCAACGAGCGGCTGGAATTTCTTGGCGATTCGATTCTGAATCTCGTTATTGCTGAGTACCTGTATGGCGAATTCGAATCGCTTGCGGAAGGGGATTTGACGAAGCTCCGCTCGCGATTGGTCTCGGGAGTAGCGCTCGTGGAACACGCGCAGGATATCGATCTCGAAAAATTTCTTCTGCTCTCCACTTCCGCCGATGCTGCGCTCAAGCGCGGTTCCGCTACGCTCCTTGCGGATGCCTACGAAGCGGTGATCGCCGCGATCTATCTCGATGGCGGGATGACGGCGGCGCGGGATTTTATCTATCGGCATATCATTACGCACACCCGGCGCGATGAACTGATGCTCTCGGACAAAAATTACAAGTCGATGCTGCTCGAATTCGTGCAATCGAAGAAATTGGCCTCGCCGCGTTATGTTACAGTGAGTGAAGAAGGCCCGAACCACGCGCGCACCTTCTCCGTCGATGTGATGGTCGGCGGCCAGCGCCATGGCACTGGCAGCGGGCGTTCGAAAAAGGAGGCCGAGCAGAATGCTGCGCGTGAAGCGCTCGGTTTGCTCGGCGTCTTGCCGCGCGTGAAGCAACCGGCGATCGAAGAACTTTCAGCGAGCGCCTGATTCGCATGATTGTTCGAATTTCTCCTGCCGAGAAAACGCCTCCAAGCGATGATCCCATCACGCTTCGGATGCCGCCCGATAAGTCCATCCTGCATCGGCTGCTCTTTCTGGGATCGCTGACCACTTCTGCTATTCGAATTCCCATCCTGGGCCCAAACTCCATTTCGCACGACATCATTGCAACCGTTCTGGCGCTTGAATCGCTCGGCGTGCCGGTCGATATTGGGGACCACGAAATAAATTTGCAGGGAGTGGGGCTTCGCGGCTACCGCGCGCCGACCCATGCGATCAATTGCGCGAATTCTGGAACGACCGCTCGATTACTGATGGGCCTGCTTGCCGGCCAGCCATTTGCAAGCACCCTAACGGGCGATAGTTCCCTTTCGAAGCGGCCTATGAAACGCCTTGCCGATATTCTCTCGCAGATGGGCGCTAAAATTCAGGCCGGAACGAATGGGACACTGCCGGTTGCAATGGAGGGAACTCATTTGCACGGAGCGAATATTATCCTTCCCGTTGCCTCGGCGCAAATGAAAACAGCGGCACTCTTCGCTGGGATGTTTGCCGATGGCATCACCACCATTCGCGAACCTGCGAAAAGCCGCGATCACACCGAACGAATGATGGCGGCATTTGGCTGGGCAATCGAACCGGAAGGAGAAATTCGCCTCCGGCCAGATACCACTCTACAAGTTCCAGAAGAATGGGAATATGAGGTTCCCGGCGACCCATCCAGCGCTGCGTTTATGATCGCGGCATCGATTCTCTTGAAACACCGCCTTGTCATTCAAGACGTATCGCTCAATCCAAGCCGCACGCGATTTTTGGAACTGCTCACGCTGATGGGTGTGGAACTCGAAGCCGAGAACGTTACCGAGGAATGGAACGAGCCGCGTGGGAACCTAACTGTATTCGGAGACCGCCGTGCCGGAACGCTTCAGCCATTTCAGATCGACGGGCGAGACGTCCCCCTCCTCATCGACGAATTGCCGACATTGATGGTGATCGCACTCTTCGCGGCAGGCGAAAGTTCCATTCGCGGCGCCAGCGAGCTGCGGGTGAAAGAGGCGGATCGGATTGCGCTTGTTGCGTGGCAGTTCGAAGCATTTGGCGCCGAGGTGGAGGAATTGGAAGATGGAATTATTATTCAGGGTGAACCCGAGCGGATCTTAAAAAACGCAAGAATCAACCACGGCGGTGACCACCGGCTCGCGATGGCCTTTAGCCTTGCAGCGCTTGCCGCCGACGCGCCTTGCGAATTGGCGGACGCGGAAGCGGTCGCCGTTTCCTATCCTGACTATTTCGAACATCTTTCTCGCATCGTTGGCAAAGAAACGATTGAGGTTACCAGATGAGCGTTCTTAAAGCGGCATTGCTGGGGCGCTCGCTCACGCATAGCATCTCGCCGGAAGTCCATTGCGAGCTATTCGAAATTCTTCGAACAAAAGTGCCCAGTGACTTCGATGCGATCGAGTATTCGAAGATAGAGTGCCAGGACGAGCGCGCATTTCGTGCCGTGATTAAGGAAGGCCGGCGCGAACATTTTACGGGATTCAACATCACGTTCCCTTACAAATTTATCGCTTCCAACCTGAGTGGGCAGCGTGCCGAAACCGTCCGGCACTTTCGTTCCGCGAATACCATTGCCTGCACCCGGCCGCGAAGAATTATTTCTACGGATGGGGATGGCTTCCGGTTTGCGCTGCAAAAATCCTTTTCTAACATCTTCGATCGGGACTATTCGCTCACGATTTTAGGCGCTGGAGCCGCCGCGCGGGTTGTGATGTTTGCGGTGTGGAATCTGGGATGGTGGCAGCGTACTTTCGCGGCCAGGAACCTGCGGGAAGCGCGACGAGCCGCCAATCTCTTTGGGATCCGAGCGGTGACCCTGGACGAATTTCATAGGGATTCCAGACCACAGCTTATTGTTCAGGCAACGCCGGTGGGGCAACGCAGCAGCGAATCGTTGCTGGCGGATTTCCCTTGGGAACCGAAGGACATCGCGGCGGACTTGGTTTATAACCCGCTGCGAACGCACTTCCTCGAGCGAGCGGCCCAGGCGGGGGCCCGGACGCTGGATGGTTTGGGCATGCTCATCGAACAAGCCGCCCTCTCGCAATATTTTTGGATGACGGGGCGCGAAGCGAAGGAATCGGTGCTCTCGATGGAAGAATTTCAAACGCTGCACGCGTCATGTTCTAAATTACTCACACCTCGATGGGACGCCTTCGATATTTGACGGCCGGAGAATCGCACGGGGAAATGCTCGTTGGGATTCTGGAAGGAATGCCGGCCGGGCTTTCGCTCGTGGCTGAGCGAGATATCGATCCCATTCTTCGGGAGCGGCAGAAAGGTTATGGCCGTGGCCATCGCCAGCAGATCGAGCGGGATGCTGCGCGCATTATTTCCGGCGTGAGGAATGGTGCGACGACAGGCGCCCCGATCGCGCTCCTCATCGAAAACAAAGATTGGCCGCGATGGAAGGAACGTATGCCGGTTGCGCCTTCGGATGCCGATATTCCTGCGGTAACGATTCCCCGTCCAGGCCACGCCGATCTTGCCGGCGCAATGAAATATGGTTCCACAAGCGATCTTCGAAATATTTTCGAACGCGCGAGTGCTCGCGAAACGGCCATGCGGGTTGCGGTGGGAGCGATTGCTTCCACATTGTTGCAGGAGTTGGCGATCGAATCCATCGCGTGTGTGAAATCGATTGGCGGAATCGAATCCCCGGTCGCGGAGGATGTATTTTCATTGAAGGACGTGCTGACCCAGAGCCAGTTGCGTTGTTTCGATCTCGACGCCGAGCGGCGCATGATCGAAATCATCGACCAGGCAAGAGCGAATGGAGATAGCGTGGGCGGCGTTGTCGAATGTGTCGTTCGCAATGTGCCCGCGGGAATCGGAAGCCACGCGCACTGGGATCGAAAGTTGGATGGCCTGCTGGCGCAGGCCATTATGAGCATTCAAGCAGTAAAAGCGGTTGAGGTTGGATTAGGAATGGAAGCGGCCGCTCGGTTTGGTTCCGTAACGCATGATTCCATTTTGCTCCGCGATGGATTGCTTGTTCGCGGCGCGAACAATGCCGGTGGCATTGAAGGTGGAATGTCCAACGGAGAACGAATCGTCCTCCGCGCGGCGATGAAACCGATTTCCACGCTCATGCGGCCGCTGCCATCCGTCGATCTTGCGACCGGCGAGCCACACGACGCGCATATCGAGCGCAGTGATGTTTGCGCGGTTCCCGCGCTCGCCGTTATTGTGCAAAACGTAGTGGCGCTCACCATTGCGAGCGAACTATTGGAAACATTCGGCGGGGATACGATTACCGAAATCAAGGAGCGAGTTTCCATCCGCAGGCGCGGCCCCCGAATTGTCGCCCCGAAGGCATGACCTGGCATAATCGAAATCTCTATCTTATCGGGCTGCCGGGCGCCGGCAAATCGGCGATCGGCCGTGTTCTGGCAGACCGGCTGGAGGGATATTCGTTCCTCGATTTGGATGCGGAAATTGAACAGGCGGCCGGGGAGTCGATCGCCAACATATTTTCTTCGAAAGGCGAAGCAGCATTTCGGGAACTGGAAACGGCGGCGCTCCTCGCTACTGCATCGCGGAATGACAACCCGCGCGTCATTGCGACGGGTGGGGGTCTTGTTAGCAGCCCGCTGAATCGCGCGATCATGCGCGGCTCCGGAATTCCGATCTGGATCGATGTCACGGTGCGCGAGGCGGCCAGGAATGTACTCAAAGATATTCTGCGCGGCCATGACCGCCCCATGTTTCGTGCCGCCTCAGAGGAGGAACTTCGCCAAAAGCTATCGGAACTCCTCGATGCCCGGCGGCCATATTACGAACAAGCGATTCTTCATTTTGTGCTGAGAAATGCTCACGCCAAGGAGCGGTCTTCAGAGGAGTTGGCGGAGGAACTCATCACGGCGCTCGATCAAATGTCGTTCAAAGTCGTTTTGGCTTCCAAGCATCGCACGCTACTTGCTCATAGCGCGCTTGGTGATTATCCGATTGCGCTTGGCAGCGGGATCGCCGCTCGCGAACTGTGTCATCTCGTCCGCGATCGAAGCCTCGGGCGGCTCGCGATTGTTATGGATTCTGAGATCGAGCGACTGCACTGGCCGGAACTTCGAAAGAAACTGGGAGCGGAACTAAAAGATATCGCAATTACCCAAGTGACGATCGAGGGTGGGGAAGAAAGCAAAACTCTCGATGCCGCGATGCGAATCCTGCAGCGATTGAATGACAATTGCGCCACGCGGAAAGATACGCTCGTCGTTGCCTTCGGCGGAGGAGTGGTAACGGATATAGCCGGCTTCGCGGCGAGCCTCTACCATCGCGGATTGCCAGTGCTGCATATCCCTACCACACTTATCGCTCAGGCCGATGCCGCTGTAGGCGGTAAAACCGGCATCGATCATTTTGGGCGAAAAAATTCCATCGGAACGTTTTATGCGCCGCAGGCCGTACTGGTCGATCCGCTGTTTCTCAAAACACTTCCGAAGCGTGAGCGTTTGGCCGGACTTGCGGAGGTTTTCAAATATGCGCTGATTGGGAATTCAGCAATGTGGGGCAAGCATTCGAAACAGATTCGAAGACTCGTTCGAGGTGTCGATGCAGCGTATGAGGAGGTCATTCTCGAGTCGATTCAGGAGAAGTTGAAGTATGTGGAAGCCGATGAGTTCGAACGCAAACATGGCGTTCGCGAACGGCTCAACTTCGGCCACACGTTCGGTCATGCGCTCGAAGCTTCCACGAATTTCGAGTCGCTCCGGCATGGGGAAGCGGTCCTGTTAGGAATGCGCGCGGCTGCGTGGCTTTCGAAGGAACTCGGCTATCTTAATGAGGATGAGTGGAACGAAATCGAAGTGGTGCTCGCGAGCATTCCAGTGGCTATCGATCGTGAACCTAATGCCGATCTAATTTATACCTCATTCGGGCGAGATAAAAAAGGCAAAAATCGCGTTATCTTGCTTCGAGCGATCGGTGAAGCGTTTGCGACCGAAATTTCCGATGCGGATGCCCGGCGCGCGATCGACTATATGCTCACTCTCCCATGAATATCCTAGTCTTACACGGCCCGAATTTGAATTTGCTCGGCGAACGCGAGCCGGAAATCTATGGCCGCGCGACGCTCGACGATGTGAATCTGATGCTTCAAGTCGAAGCACGGAAATTTCAGGTGGAACTGAAATTCTTTCAATCCAACCACGAGGGCGCGCTTATCGATGCGATCCATGCGGATCGCGTCTGGTTGGATGCCATCATTATGAACCCCGGCGCGCTTGCACACTATTCGTGGTCGCTTCGCGATGCTGTGGCGGCCGTGGCGAAGCCGATGGTTGAAGTTCACCTGACGGATCTCACGAAGCGGGAAGAATTTCGGCGGCATACGGTGTTTGAAGGGCTCGAGAATGTTCGCATAATTATGGGCCGCGGGCCGCAGGGCTATCTGAATGCACTGCGCCTGCTCGCGGATGCCGCGGAAATGCAATGATCTAGTTGCAATGAAAAAATTCTTCTCCTTCGTTAAAATCGAGCATACCCTTTTCTCGCTGCCGACGATCTATGCTGGCATGGCGCTGGGGCTGCACGCGAATCGATTGGATGGATTGCAGGGACACTCGATTATTGGCCCGGCGCTGCTTATCCTTGGCGCGGCCACAGGCGCCCGGACGATTGGTTTTGCGATGAACCGGATCGTCGATCGCAAGATCGACGCGAAAAATCCACGCACCTCGGGTAGGGAACTTCCTACTGGCCGAATGAAGCTGCGCGAAGCATGGATGGTTCTCATTGCGGCGCTGCTGCTCTATCTTGCCTGTGCGGCTTCGCTTAATTCGTTATGCCTTCTGCTTTCTCCGATTCCGCTTCTGGTTTTCGGGATGTATCCCTATATGAAGCGATTCACGGTATTCTCGCACTTTGGGCTCGGCGCTTCGCTGGCGTTAGGGCCATTGGGAGCGTATTTTGCTGTTCGGCCAACGCTGGCGGGAGCAGTCCCGGCAATTTTGCTCTCGCTGTTTACGTGGCTGTGGGCCTCCGGCTTCGATATTATTTATTCCACTTCGGACGAGGCGTTCGATAAGAGGGAAGGATTATTTTCGCTTCCGGCACGATTCGGTTCCGCGCGAGCGCTCCAGCTTTCCGGAGTTATTCATTTTCTTTCGTTCCTCTTGCTCGTCGCGGTGTACCTGGTTGCGTTTCGTGGAAGCATGATTGCAGGCGCGTTGCTTCTGATATCCGGACTCCTGCTCTATCTCGAACAAAAGCGTTCCGCCGATGTGCAGCTTGCATTTTTTAAGATCAATGCGGTGGTTGGCTTCGTGGTTTTGCTTTTCGTTATCGCGGGGGTGTCGCTGGCATGACGGAGCGCCCGATACGAATTGCGGTGGGCATCACGGGCTCGAGCGGGGCCGTGTATGCGATGGATTTCCTCAAACGATGTCCACATGAGAAATTTGTGATCGCATCCAAATGGGGAAAGGCGGTCATGAAGGATGAACTTAAGCTCGCGGATCCCATCGCCGAGATTACGCCGCTGTGCAAGAAAGTATTCGCCGACTCCGATCTTACCGCGCCGCTGGCATCTGGAACGAATAATTTAGATGCGCTCGTCATTTTACCGGCTTCGACGAGCACCATTGGCAAAATCGCATCCGGAATTGGCGATACACTTATCACGCGCACCGCAGCCGTGTGCATGAAGGAGCGGCGAAAAATAATTCTTTGTATTCGAGAGACGCCGCTTTCTACGGTTACCTTACGGCAGCTTGCAGACCTTTCGGCGGCCGGCGTGATTGTTATGCCGATTTCTCCTCCGCTTTATTTCGTTCCGGCAAACGTCGAAGAATATGTGCAGGGTTTTGTAAATAAAGTTCTTTCCCATCTCGGTGTCACACTTGGCAAAGGATGGCGCTCGGAGGAATTGGAATAGTATGCCCACTCGCGAGCAACGCGGCTTCGATACGCTTTCGCAATTCCTGACACATTTGGAGCATGTTGGGGAACTGCACCGCATTACCGCGGAAGTCGATCCCATTCTGGAAGTGCCGCAGATTGCGATTCGGGCGCTTGCCGAAGGCCGGAAGGCACTACTGTTCGAGCGCATCAACGGCTCGCGGTTCCCGCTTGCGATGAATGTGCTCGCGAGCGATCGCCGGCTTTCCATCGCGCTTGGCGAAGACCCCGGGCGTTCTGGGCGAGCAACTCGTGCATTTCGCGGAACGATTAATGCCGCCCAAACCGCGAGCCGCGTGGCGTTCCGCGCGCCCACTCTGGCGGCGGATCCTTGCCGCACGCGTGCGCCATACTAATCCGGAAGAACCTCGCCATTCGTTCGACAAGACGGAGCTGGATTTACTTCCCATTCTTCAAACCTGGCCGGAAGATGCCGGAAAGTTTATTACGCTGCCGCAAGTCTTCACGTACGATCCGGAGACGAAAAAGCGAAACCTCGGGATGTACCGGATGCAAGTGTTCGGGCCGGCCGAAACGGGGATGCACTGGCAAATCCAGAAAGGCGGCGGGTTTCATTATCATAAGGCGGACGCGATGGGGAAGCCGCTCGAGGTCGCGGTCGCGGTGGGAACCGATCCCGCACTTTTGCTGGCAACGATTGCGCCGCTGCCGGAGGGCTTGGACGAAGTGCTTTTCGCCGGATTTCTTCGCGGGCGTGCCACGCCTATGCGCCGGGGACTTTCCATTTCTATCGACGTTCCGACGAATGCCGAGTTTTTAATCGAGGGAACGGTTCCGCCATCCGAGCGCAGGCTCGAAGGGCCGTTCGGCGATCACTTCGGACATTACTCGCACGCGGGAATGTTCCCCATCTTTCACATCAGCGCAATCACCCATTTGTCGAAGGCCATTTTCGCGGCGACGGTCGTTGGCAAGCCGCCGATGGAGGATAAGTGGTTGGGCGATGCCGGGCAGCTTATTTTGGGTCCGCTCGTGCGACTTACGCATCCCGAAGTGCATGATGTGTGGGCCTTTTACGAAGCGGGGTTCCACAATCTGCTTGGCATTCGTACGCGACAGCGTTATGCCAAAGAAGCGATGAAAGCCGTGCTCGGCGTGGTTTCGGATGGGCAGCTTTCCCTGACAAAGTGTGGTATTGCGGTTAGCGAGAACGTCGATAATCGTAGCTTTCGCGCGCTGCTTCGTGCCATCCGCGATCATTTCGATCCCCACTACGATTTCCAGCTTCTCACGAATACCGCGATGGATACGCTCGACTTCACGAGCTACACGATGAACTTGGGAAGCAAAATGCTGCTGGACGCGACGGAAAAGCTTTCGGCCACATCGAGCGGGGGCGCGTATCCACCGCGGGTTCCCAGCCCATTGTTCGCACGAGCGGGAACCGCTTCCGAGGACGTGAAGAACCTCGACAGCCGAATTCGGGAATGGCGGCTGCTGGAAGGAACTCTGCTGGTGGTTAAGCTTGGGATGGGAAATGCGGAAGGATTCGAAATTGTTCAGCGCCTTATATCGGAAGGCAACATCGCAAAACTTCCCAGCGGAACGAAAATCGTGGCTGCGGTAAGCGAGGATGTAATCTTAGATAGCGATCTGGAAATCATTTGGGGAATATTTACGCGCTTCGATGCGGCGCGCGATGTCTGCTTTACCAAAACTTCGCTCGCCGGAATCAGCCCGGTCTATGAGGGAATCATGGGCATCGACGCGACGTGGAAGCCGGGCTACCCGAATCCGTGCGTGATGCCGGAGGAAATCGTTCGCCGCGTCGATTCGCGTTGGAAAGAATTTGGGTTTCGATGATGCCAATGCCGTAAGTTTGTATCATGTGGATTCGTTTAAAAAATATTCAGATTTACGCTTACCACGGCGCCCATGCGCACGAGCGAGAGCATGGCGCCCGTTTCGAGATCGATGTGGAACTATTGGCTGATGTGGACCGTGCCGTTACGAGCGACGATCTTGCCGATACCATCGACTATGTGAAGCTTCAGGAGGTGGTGGTGGCGATCAGCACTGCGAACCGTTATCATTTGCTCGAATCGCTCGCCGATGCGATGGCGACGGAACTGCTCGCGCGGTTCCAAGCCCGCGAAGTCATTGTTCGGGTGCGAAAACCGGGCGTTTCCGCAGGCGTTGTGCTGGATACTGTGGAAGTCGAATGCCGAAAAACGTAACCGGCACTACGGCCGTTAACGTTGGGCTAAATTTAGTTTTTGGAACCGTATAGTGCTCTCAGAATAAATCCCCGCAATACTCTAAAGTTGGCAGAATTCACGATCAGATCTTACCCATTACAATCTTCAAATCCGGGCGGGATGGAAAGGTTACCGACGCTTTTGGTATTGACGGCCTGTTCAAAGCGTCCGTCGCCCGAAAGAATTTCGCGCGCGGACGGAGCGAAATCGTCATCCACGCTAATGAAAAGATAATCGCCTTGCTTCGAAAGTGCAGGCGGAATGGCATTTGTCCGCAACGCCGCCATGCCGGCGTAGGCGTCCGATAAGGAATTCAATTGGGCAATGATTGTCATATTCGTCTCCATTTGGCCCAGAACTCCGGGAGGTGCGCGGAAAATTTAATTCTGCAATTAAGCTGCGCTTTCGAGTTGGACTATTGGAGATATATCCGATTTCATGCCAAGCCCGCGGCCTATCCTTCGGTAAATCATGAATAATTTCGTTCCGAAGCGGGGAGCAGAGAGAAACGGCGCTTCAACGAACCGGAAGATGAGCGCGATGATCGGAATCGAAAGCGCCAAAACAATCCCGCGAAGAAGGAATTGCAGTGTGGGACTGGGAATCTCTCGAATCCATGGATTAGCAAACCATGAAAATTGCATGTGGAAAAGATAGAGCGAATAGCTTATCGTTCCCGCCCAGACGAGCCCTCGATACGCGGCTGACGGCGTTCGGGTGGTTGCTCTTTTTCTGCTTGTGATCGCGGTGGCGATGAGAAACCCGAATCCTAATCCGAAAAGCGTATCCGTAAAAAGCCATAGCGGTTGAGCAAGTGTGGAAAGAATGCCTGCCAATAGAATCCCGCCGGAAGCGGCGGCAAGCGGAAGCCGTCGCGCCCGATGGCTCGCGCCGCTCACGAACCACTCCGCCAGCCATGCGCCAAAGAGCCATTCCGGCATTCGAGCGAAGACGCAGCCCATCAAAGCATACGGGCCGGTCCAGGCTACGCTGATGAGTTGTGAATGAAATACGTTCATCGCCACAAGCCGCCACGCGAGTGAACCAATGGTAAGGAATGCGATGGACCGGCTAAGTCCTGCCTTGCGAAACAAATAGAGGAAAATCGGATAAGCGAGATAGAGTTGAAACTCTAATGCAAGCGACCAATAAACATCGACAATACCATAAAAATAGCGGTCGAGGTAACCATGCGTGAGTGTTAGATGCGCAAAAAGATCCGCGACGGAGGGAACAGCTTTGACGAAATTCGAGCCATGCGACACCAGTAGAAGCAGAATAAACGTTCCGATCACGGAAGCGCCGTAAGCAGGATAGAGCCGCCACAACCTCCGAAGATAAAATTTTCGCCAGTCGAAATTGTAACCGCCAGCCTCAGCACGTTTTCGCGCGAAAGGCAGGTGAATGCAAAATCCGCTAAGGACGAGAAATAACCCTACGCCAAGGTAGCCCCACCGCAGCGGCGAAACGAGATACGAAAAAATGCCGGCAGATTGCGTCCAGGGAACGACGCCGAGGGATGGAAATGGATAGACGCCATAATGCCCCCACACATGGTATCCGGCGACCATAAGCGCGGCAATGCCACGCAAAGCATCAATCGAGGCCAGCCGGAATTTGGCGGAGGAAATCGTACCGTTAGACCCCGCAACCGACAATGTCCCACCCGATTCGAGAGAAGCCGAGCGAACCGAAATCGAAGAGGATAGTGAAGCGGATGCACCCATTACGAATGGGTATCGCGCACGGCGTGCGGAGAGTTCCGGATGCCCACGTCAAATCGAAATGCCAGAAAAGGTTAAACCTTTTCTTCTTTGAATTTGCCCACAATGCCCTGCAACTTCTGGACGATCTCGCTCCGCTTGAGGCCAACCTTCGCCTGGAAGACGGTCATTTTATATTGCGGACGAACGCCGCTGGGTGAGGTCGAACCGACAAAATAATCGGAGTGCTTCCATCCGGTCTCGCGCAGCGATTCCTGAATCAGCGAAACCTGCAGCCGGCTAAGCGGCGTGGCGATCCGAATGTGCGGCTCTTCCGAGCCGGGCAGCAATTCCTTTTCTTTCGATTGCATTCTCATAATTCTGGGGCTTGTATTAACGTAATTTTAAGGAGTGGTTAAACCCCGTTGGGCCTTAAAAAAGTTGCCAATAATATGTTTCTTGAGGCATACTATGACATGAATTCCGCACCCGGTGTGTTCAACGAACGATGCCATATCGCCTGATATTGAATTACAATCCGGAAGACATTGCGGATTTCCGCTCGCTCAAAGGCAAAGGCGGACATTTCGAAAAGGGGCTATTTATCGCCGAAAGTGAGAAAATTGCCCTCAAAGTGTTGGAAAGCCCGTTCATCGTCCCATCCGCCTTGATGACGGAGGAGCATTTCGAAAACTTTCGAGCGATCTTCGAAAAAGAGGAGTGATCCGACGGAGATATTTCTTGCGTCGAAAGATGAAATGGAGCAAATTATCGGCTATCATTTGCATCAGGGCGCAATGCTGGCTGTCCGCATTCCCGAAAGCCGGAGCATGGTCGAGGCGATGACGGAGTGGCAATCGCCGTGGGTTGCCATCGCGCTCGATGGCATCGCCGATGCGGAGAATATGGGTGGGATCATCCGCAACGCCGCGGCCTTCGGCGCGAAGGCCGTCATCGTGGATGAGACAAGTTGCAATCCCTGGCTTCGGCGCTCCGTCCGCGTCTCGATGGGAACGATTGTTGATGTGGAGATTATTCGCGTGAAGGATTTAGCTACGGCCCTCGAAGAAATCAGACCGATCCAGCTGATCGGCGCAACGCTCTCAAACGATAGTTTGGAACTTGCGCACATCTCGCGAGAAAGAAGCGCTGTTTTGGTGTTCGGTTCCGAAGGTTGGGGACTTCGCCCGGAGATTGCGGCGGCTTGCGATGTCCTTGTGCGCATCCCGATGGCCGAGGGTGTGGATTCGCTGAATGTTGCCGTGGCAAGCGGGATTTTTTTATACGAATTCGGCAGGGCTAGGTCCTAAGCAGCGCGCGAAAGCCGGCTTGCTCGAAGTGATGATCGTAGGTGAGCGCGTCGCGAATATCCCAATTTCGCATCACATGAAAAGAGGTGCAATCGGTAAAGCTCCATTCTTAATAGGCAAAGCGCCCGAAGTCCATAAGGCCGGAACGAAACATGTACTCATTCTGCGGAATGATTCGCACATCGTCCGTATCATCCATTCGCAGTATTTGGTGAGCGACTTCCTGGCGAGCAACTTTCCCAAATCGCGACGTGGAGTCGAGCCATTCCACGAGGACAAGCTCTGTTGTAATCAAACGAATATCCTTCCCAATCTCTCTTCCAACCTCAACCGCGCGCGAATGAAGTTGATCGGATGGATCCGACCGTCCCAGCCAGTAGCTGGTATCTATAAAATAAGTCTTCACGCTCCGTCTTTCGGAACGCCGTACAAGTAATGATCCACGTTTTTCGAAAGATCGGTCGGGATGTTCTCGCGCAGTTCCGGCGGAATGGCGCGGCCGATTGCCGTAAGCCCTTCGAGATAATCCTGAACCGAGAGCGGCACTCGTTTAAAGGGCCGCTCTATCTTCGGTGCCGCGCGTCGAGGCTGCTTTTTGGGGCGCGGCGTGTGCTCCTCGCTCACGCTTTCCCGCTTTTGCGTTTTCGTAGCCATACTTCGCTAACACGGCTGGGTGCGGTTCCGTCCCAGCGGGTTTTCGAGCGACGGGGATGAAAATATCGTATTTTTGTTGCATGCGGACGATCATCCATCGCGTTGTTGCCATCGCGCTCATAATTCCAGCCTTGCTTGCGGCGCGGGAGGGTCGGTCGCAATGGACACCGGCGAACTGGCCTCACGGACAAGTAGCCAACTTTGCGAGCTTCGCAAACACGGTACTCTATGGCGGTCATGATCGAGAACTTTATAGGTCGTTGGACAGTGGAAAAAGTTGGCGCCCACTAGGCACGCTCCCATCCACCATTCAAAAGATAGCGTCTCATGGTAACAATGTCTTTGCAGTTACAGAATACGGGCTGTATCGATCCTCCGATAGCGGCAATGCATGGGCCCTTTCCGGGCTCGTCGGACGCAACGTTACTTCCTTCACGAGTTGGAACTCACTCATTTTGGCGGGTACAGACAAAGGCGTCTTTCTTTCCTCCGATCAAGGGATAACGTGGACCGCGCAAGATTCTTCGATCAAGTATCCTCTGCCTTTTGTGCATCAACTGGAAAGATCGGGAAGCAACATTCTCGAAGTCGAAGCCGAGTACAGCAGCCTAAATTACTTATATTCCTTGGATAGTGGAAAATCATGGTCGCCGGCGAAAACGGGCCTGACCGGTCTAACCGATGTCAATTCTCTGACTAGCGTCGGCACGGACGTTTATGCGACCGCTGGAACCGATTTATATCGCTCCACGGATCAAGGTATTAATTGGTCAAAGCTCTATTCCTTTATCTCCGTCGCGTATGGGTTTGTCTCGATCGACAATGCGCTATTTGTCGCTACGGATAGCGGAGTGTTTCGCTCGTCCAATAGTGGAAAGAATTGGTCGGTTGAAAACAATGGGCTGACGTATTATAAGTTTCTTTACGCTCTCGATTCCGTTGGACCATATTTGATTGGCTCAACCGAGTTGGGTTTCTTTCGTTCCACCAACAACGGTACGAACTGGGTTCCCGCAAACGCCGGCTATGCTAATGATCGGGTTACGTGCTTCGTTTCAAATGGAGACTATCTTTTTGCCGGAACATTGCTCGCTGACGCCGATGTATCAAGTGATGGTGGAGGGGACTGGACCGCGTCCAGCACGATTGATATCCTCAACTTAGGTATTAATTCACTTTGCGCTATCGGTTCGAACGCCTTTGCCGGGTGTTTATTTGGTATTATTCGTTCCACTGACGATGGAGTATCCTGGACTAAGGAAAACAATGGGCTTCCAAGCAATAACTCTTCGGGAGATGTCGAGGTCACAGCACTTTGTGCGTCTCGGGCAAGCTTATACGCGGGTGTTCAGGATGCGGGAGTCTATCGATCTACAGATTTAGGAATGCACTGGACCGCTGCGAATGCAGGCATTTCAGATTCCTATATCCTCAGCCTCTTTGCATTAGGTTCAGAAGTCTTTGCCTCGGTAAAGAATGACGGCATCGTACGATCCAACGATGGGATGACATGGACTCCCTCCAATACGGGCTTACCGCAAAATGCGAATGTTTCCGCCATGTCAGGTGGGAGCGGGTTGCTTTATGCAGGAATTGGATCTGCTATTTATTACTCTTCCGATTCTGGCTCCAGTTGGTTTTCGACGCCGTCCCAAATGGCCGATAGCAGCGTCAATGCGTTGTGTTCCTATCAATTGAACCTTTTTGCAGGAACAGACAAAGGCGTTTTCGTTTCCACAGATATGGGAGTTTCGTGGGTTTCTGCAAATCTCGGATTGCCCGATAGTGCCGTTGTTCCCCTTCGAGCAATGTACTCGTTATACATCGCCGGAACCTATCTTTTGGGTGGATACTCGTACCTGGGTGTCTGGCGCCGCCCGCTTTCCGATTTCGGCATTAGTTCCGTCGCGACGCAACCAGCAAGCGACGAATCTCTCTCTAATTATCCAAACCCTTTCACCAATTCCACCACGATTAACATCACGGCGAAGGAGAGTGGCTTTGCAACCGTCTCTATCGTCAATCAACTTGGCATCGAGGTTTCGCGAGTGTTTGCCGGAGAAATTGGCGCGGGCGAGCATTCCTTCCAATGGGTGAGGCCCGCTAATGTTCCGCCGGGCATGTACGAGTGCATCGTGCGCGTGAGTGGGCACGTTGAGAGGGCGGGAATGATTATCGAGCCATAGCGGGTTAATCATTCTATGAAGGTACTGGTCGAGGTAGCAGATTCGCGGGCGCCGTTTTTTTTCGAACCGATGCGCAACATTCGGGCGAAAACGCTTCGGCTGACGCCGGAGAAGGCAGAAATCATCCGTGGGATACGTAATGCCGTGGAGGACGTTAACCGCGACAAGCGTGGCGAAATTGAACTCCCGGAATGGAAGGAACTGTTAAAAAACTATAAGTTCCATGGCGTATCGCGTCCGAACCACTCCCAATTTTGATCGCGGATCGAAAGGGTTAGCCAAAATGTATCGTTCCTTTTCCTGGATTTAGCCGATCTTGGTGCCGCGTTGCAAGAAAACCCGAAACTCGGAACGGCGATTGGCCACAATTGCTACAAGGTACGCTTGGCTATTACATCGAAAGGTCGCGGGAAATCGACGGGCGCTCGCGTTATCACGTATGTGTACGTTGAAGGGAAGGTCGTTTATCTGCTCACCATTTACGACAAATCACAACGAGTGTCGATTTCCGACGCCGAAATTCGAGCATTGCTGAAAAATATTGAGTAGCGGTAGGCTGGTGCTCATACTCCTCATGGCAAAAAGCCAGGGCGAGCATTCCTTCCCGTGGCTGAAGCCGCAAACCCTCGCGCCGGGCATATACGAATGTGTGCTTTGCTTGAACCGGCAGGTTGCGAGGGTGGGAATCATCGTCGAATAATTCGCCTGCGCGAGCGAAAGCGGATGCCCCACGAAACCTGGAAGGATTACGACCGTTTTGGTGTTCACAACCGGTTCAAACGAGTGGGGACGTTTTCCGTCCCTTTTTCTTTTGATAAAAAGGGGAATCTAAGGGAACTCGCTGTTCTAACGAATAGGCACCTGTTTTCAAGAAAACGGGTGCCTTCATGAAGCACAAATGCGTTTTTGCGCTAATTAAATTGCAAAATGCCGAAATTGAATCAAAAAAGGCATTTGCTGTGAGATAAGTAATTCCATGCTTGAATTTTTCGAAAAAGTTTTTGGCTCTAAGAAATCGAAGGATGTGGAGCGGCTCGCGCCAATGGTCGATGAGATCAACGCGATTTACGAGTCGCTGCACGATCTCACCGATGACGAGCTTCGCGGAAAAACCGCCGAATTTCGCGGGCGCATAAAAGAAGTTACCGGCGAGATCGAGGACGAAGCAAAAGAGCTTCGCGAGCGCCTGAAAGAGGATGTTCCGCACGAAGAGCGCGAGCAAATCATCGAACGATTGGGCGATATCAGCAAAGAACTCGACGAGCTGACGAAAGAAGTGCTCGACGAGATCATGCCCGAAGCATTCGCCGTGGTGAAAGATGCCTGCCGCCGTTTGGTTGGCCAAACGTTCACGGTCGCGGGCCAGGAGATCAAATGGGATATGATTCCATTCGATGTGCAGCTAATCGGCGGCGTTGTTTTGCACGAGGGAAAGATTGCGGAGATGGCTACAGGCGAGGGCAAAACGCTCGTCGCCACCATGCCGGTTTATTTGAACGCACTGGCCGGGCGTGGCGTGCACTTGGTGACGGTCAATGATTATCTTGCGCAGCGCGATTCGCAATGGATGGGGAAGATCTACGAATTCCTCGGGCTTACCGTCGGCGTGATTTTGCAGCACATGCAGCCGTGGGAACGCAAACCGGCGTACCAGGCTGACATTACCTACGGAACGAATAACGAATTTGGCTTCGACTACCTGCGCGACAATATGGTGCAGAATGTCGAAGAGATGGTGCAGCGGCCGCATTATTATGCGGTCGTCGATGAGGTCGATTCGGTGCTGATCGACGAGGCTCGCACGCCGCTTATCATTTCTGGCCCGGTCGAGAGCGGGGAGCACAAATTCGATGAGATGAAGCCCATCGTCGAGCGCATTGTGAATGCGCAGAAGTCGCTTTGTGCCACATTTATGACGGAGGCGGAGGAACTCCTGAAATCGGATGACCCCGCGAAGCGGAAGCAGGCTGGTGAGCAACTTGCCCGCGTCAATCATGGGATGCCGAAGAACAAGCGGCTGCTCAAGCTTACGGCCGATGGCGATTTGCTGAAGCTCCAGCAGCAAACCGAGCTCGAGTTCATGCGCGATCAATCGCGCAATATGCACCTCCTCGACGATCCGTTGTATTTTATCGTCGAAGAAAAAAATCATAATATAGACCTTACGGATAAAGGCCGCGATTTCCTCGCCGCCGGCGGCGATAAGGATCTGTTTATCCTTCCCGATATTACGACGGAACTTTCCGAGCTTGACAGATCTTCCCGAGGAAGAACGTCGCAAGCGAAAAGATGAAATCCATCTTCTTTATGCCGATCGTTCCGACCGGCTTCACACGATTTCCCAGCTTTTGCGCGCCTATTCGATCTACGAAAAGGACGTCGATTATGTGGTGCAGGAGGGAAAAGTTCTTATTGTCGATGAATTTACGGGCCGCATCCTTGCGGGCCGCCGCTATTCGGAAGGATTGCATCAGGCGATCGAGGCAAAAGAAAATGTTACCGTCGAGCGCGATACGCAAACGCTTGCGACGATAACGCTCCAGAACTATTTCCGGCTTTATAAAAAGCTTTCGGGAATGACGGGGACCGCCGAAACCGAGGCCGGTGAATTTTTCCAGATTTACAAGCTCGATGTTGTCGTTATTCCAACGAACGTGCCGGTGGTGCGCGAGGATCGGGACGATATGGTCTATCGCACGAAGCGCGAAAAATTCAATGCGGTGATCGAGGAGATTCAGGAACTCCGCAATCAGGGCCGGCCGGTGCTGGTGGGAACCACCAGCGTTGAAGTGTCTGAAACAATTTCGAAATTGCTCAAGCGCTCCGGCGTACCGCATAACGTATTGAATGCAAAGCAGCATGCGCGGGAGGCGGAGATTGTCTCCCATGCGGGAACCACCGGCGCGATTACGATTGCGACGAACATGGCGGGCCGTGGCACGGACATCAAGCTCGGCCCTGGCGTGCGCGAAGCCGGCGGCCTGCACATTTTGGGAACGGAACGCCATGAATCGCGCCGCATCGACCGCCAGCTACGCGGCCGTTCCGGTCGCCAGGGCGATCCGGGATCCACGCAATTTTATCTCTCACTCGAAGACGATTTGATGCGCCTGTTCGGCTCGGATAAGATCGCGGGCATCATGCAAAAGTTAGGATTGCAGGAGGGCGAGGTGATCAAGCACTCGATGATTACCAAGTCGGTGGAGCGCGCGCAAAAGAAAGTCGAAGAGAATAATTTTGCAACGCGCAAGCGATTGCTCGACTATGACGATGTGATGAATTCGCAGCGCGAAGTCATTTACGAGCGCCGGCGCGAAGCGCTGTATGGCGAGCGGTTGAAAGACGATATTCTCGAATATCTGGAACAGTCGGTGAAGGAATTGACCGTACTCCATTACCACGCTGGCGAGATGGAGAAGCTGCAGGACGAATGCCGCACGCGCTTCATGGTCGATGCGCAACTGTCGCGAGAGGAATTCGCACAGATCGGCGAGGACGGCGTTTCCGAAAAGCTGATCGCTGAAGCGAAGCAATTCTATCAGCGCAAAGAGGAGCAGGTTGGCTCGCAGAATATGGCGCAGCTCGAGCGATTTGCCTGGCTGCGCGTGATCGACGAAAAATGGCGCGACCATCTCCGCGAGATGGACGAGCTAAAAGAAGGTATCGGCCTGCGCGCATACGGGCAGAAGGATCCGCTCGTCGAGTACAAGCAGGAAGGCTACCGGATGTTCGAGGAACTCCTTACGCTCATCCGCGACGGCGTGCTGGAACTCGCGTTCAAACTTTATCCGATGGTACAGGATCAGCGCACGGGCCAGATGGTTCCCGCGCAAACCGGCGGACGCCGCCTGATGCCGAACGCTCCGGCGCGGCGAAGCCAGGGCGTTGCCACCAAAGCCGCGGCCGGTTCCAGCATTCAATCGAATGGCCAGTCCGACGTTCCGCCACCGCGCCCGGTGCCGCAAACCGTTCGCACGGGCCCAAAAGTGGGCCGGAACGATCCCTGCCCCTGCGGCAGTGGGAAGAAGTACAAGAATTGCCACGGGGCGGGGCAGTAATTACGCCCTCCAGCTCGGTGGCAAATTCTTTTCGATCTCAATGCCCTCGAACGGCTTGGATTTTCTTGGGCCGGTTTGGCGAACCCACTCCGCCATGTGGCGAAGTCCTTCGGAGAGTGGCGTTTCCGGCTGCTTGCCGAAGATGCGCTGCACTTTGGAATGATCGCTCCAGGCATCGACCACTTCGTTCCGGGCTGGAAGGTGCTTGATTTCGGCGGTGCCGCCCATTGCCTTCATCACTTCAGTCGCAAGCTTGTTTACGGTGTAAACCGCATCGGCCCCAATGTTAAATATTTCGTTCCGAGCGCCAGCGTGCGTGGCGCTTTCGGCGAGGATGGGCGCGATGTCGCCGATGTAGGAGAAGGCTCGCTTCTGCTCGCCATCGCCAAAAATCGTGAAGGGTTGACTCGCGAGCATTTGGTTCATAAAAATGCCGATGACATTGCGATATTTATCGCCCGTGTTTTGCCGCTCGCCATAGACGTTGTGTGGACGGAAGATTACGTAATCCAGCCCGAACATTTCGTGCGAAGCTTTGAGATCGAGTTCCACGGCATATTTTGCGACACCGTAAGAATCTTCGGGCGCGGGCGTTAACTCTTCCTGCATCGGAAGCTGATTCTTGCCATACACGGCGATGGAACTCGTGAAAATAAATCGCTTGACGTTGTGATTGACGGCTTCGTTGATGAGATTTACGGTGCCGATGACATTATTCGTATAATTGAATCGCTTGATAAAGTGCGAAAGCCCTTCGGCGGCGTAGGCTGCGAGATGAAAAACGTAATCGAACTTGCGTTCCTCGAACAACCGAGAGATCACGGCATGATCGACGCAGCTTGCCTCGACGAACGTCGCGCTTGGACTCACATTATCGACAAAGCCGCCGGAGAGATCGTCCAGCGCGACAACATGGTGCCCGCGTTCGAGCAGGGCATCGACGAGATGGGAACCAATAAATCCGGCCGCGCCGGTCACGAGGGAAGTTGGCATGAATGGAAGGGTTGAATGTGTTGAATGATGAATACGGGGCAAATCTTAGATAAATCAGGTCTTGAGAAAGCCGCGTTCGGCAAGCCCTTGCTTGCCACGAAAGCCGCGAAAGTAATCGAGGATTCCCCAAACGATGGCCTTCGCCGAGCGCGGATTTTTTGCGCGAAGATCGAGCACGAAACGGTACAGAATATAAATCGGATAAAACAGCCAATACCGCAACGATTCCATCCCGCGGTAATGCTTCTTCGCATAAATAAAAGAGTTCCGGTACTGCATGTACATGTGAAAGGGCGTTTCGTACCCCAATGGGGCGCTGGCAAAATTATGATAGATCACGCTCTTCGGCTCGTACATGCAGCGGTAGCCGGCATCGCGCGCGCGGTGGCACCAGTCGGCTTCCTCCCAATAAATAAAATACTCGGGCGAGAGCATCCCGATTTTGCGAATCGCGCTGCTTCTTAACAGCATCAGGCAGCCGGAAGCATAAGGAATTTCGCGCGGTTGATCGAACTGCCCGTTATCCCTTTCCTCGACGCCATAATGGTGATAGCCCATGTGCCACTTGCGGTAACAGCCGGCATACCAAATGATGCGATCTTCGCCGTTGCGCGTTTGGGGCGCGTAGTAAATTTTGCCGCTGACGGCCGCGGTTGTGGCATTTGATTCCATTCGCGCAACAAGCGGTTCCAGAAAATCGGGAAGGACGAATGTGTCGTTATTCAGCAGCAGAACATACTCGCATGCGGTACCCAAGGAATGCTCGATGCCAAGATTGTTTCCTCCGGTAAAGCCGGTGTTTTCCTCGGAACGGATAAACGTTACGCTGGGGAATTCTGCTTGAAGACGATTGGCGGAATCGTCCTTCGATCCGTTATCGACCACGATG
The DNA here is from genome assembly GCA_963702215.1 of uncultured Bacteroidota bacterium. Lineage (GTDB taxonomy): Bacteria > Bacteroidota > Ignavibacteria > Palsa-1295 > Palsa-1295 > PALSA-1295. The sequence continues at coordinate 713,139 of OY969726.1, read as the reverse complement.
GTTTGGGCGTTCGGATACGAAATATTCGCAAGTGAGCGCAGGCACGCCGAAGTATCCGCGTAACTATTCCAGTTCACGAGAACGATTCCTACGCGCGGGGCGCTCATCCGATCTTCTCCAAGATATCGACTGCCATCTGGTACCGTTTGAACGGCGGCATGAGATACACTCCACTCACGAGGGGTTTCGCTTCCTTCAGAAATTCTACGCAAATCGCAACACCTTCCGCGCTTTGCGCCTCGACGGTTGGCCGGTTCGAGATGCGATGGTGGATCCAATCCGGAATTGACATGCCAGGAACTTCATAGTGCAGAAATTCCGCGTGGCGTATGCTGCGGAGCGGAAGAATCCCGAGCATGAGCTTCGCGTTTCCTTGGAAGGGTCGAATGATTTCAAGGAATCGTTCCAGCGCCCTCATTTCGAAGAGCGGCTGGGTGAAAATAACTTCGCAGCCTTCCGCGATTTTTCGTTCCAAACGCAAGGCTTCACGTTCCATATCGTCCGCGAGCGGATTTGCGCCACAGGCGATGAGGAAGTGCGTGCAGTTTATTGCGCCGCCCGCGATCGGGTTGCCCATAAGATCGCACCCATCGTTCATGGACTTAACAGCGCGGATGAGGCCGATAGAATCAATATCATAGACGCTCGTGGCATACGGATAATCGCCAATCTGCGCCGGGTCGCCGGTTACGCAAAGGATATTGCGCACGCCAAGCGCATCGGCGCCGAGTAATTCGGATTGCAGGCCGACCATATTCCGGTCGCGGCATGCCAAATGCGTAATTGCCTCGATGCCGCATTTAGATTGCACGATATGGCCAAGCGTAAGGGAACTCATTCTCAAACGCGCGCGCGCGCCGTCCGAGATATTTACGGCGTCGATGCCCGCGCGTGCCAGGAACGATGCCCCTTGCGTTACGCTCGACATATCCAGGCCGCGTGGCACATCGAGTTCGACGGTTGCAAGAAATTTCTTGCCGAGATTGCGCTTGAACTTGGAAAACTGCTCCTCGGAGGGGGATGCTTTGCCATTGCGCTGCTCCGATTTCACGGAGATTTTGGGCGGCGCAATTTCCCCGGCCGGAACGTCTCTAATCGCATTCGCGATGGCGCGAATATGTTCCGGCGTTGCACCGCCGCACGCACCAATGATCGAAACGCCCGCTTCCACCAATCGCCGGGTGCTTTCGCCAACGTATTCAGGTGTCGCATGATAGATGGCGCGGCCATCCACGAGGGTGGGAATCCCGATATCCGGCTGCGCGCTGATGGGAATTCCGGGAACCGCAAATGCTTCAATGATCGAGAGCATCCGGTTGGGCCCGACGGTCCCATTCGTTCCAATCGCGGCTACCCCGTGAGCGATTAGACGCTCAGCAACCTTTCTTGCAAAATCGGTGGCGAGCAATGCCCCGTCCTCCGGGAATGTTTTCTGTGCGATAATCGGAAGTTCCGGCGCCACGGATTGGGCCTCCTCGATCGCGATTTCGAGTTCGGTTAAATCGATAAAGCTTTTGAGAATAATCGCATCCGGCGCGCCATCGGCGAGCGCAAGAAGCTGTTCGCGAAAGGCGCGGCGAACCTCTTCGTGCGAGAGCGGCCCGATAGGAGCGAGAAATTTCCCGACCGGCCCAACTGCTGCCGCGACGAGCGATCCAAAGTCACTTGCCACCGCGCGCGCAAGCCACACGCCCTTCCGGTTGATCTCATACGCCTTCTCCGCGATATGATGCCGCGCGAGCGTGAGCGGATTCGCATGTTCCGTGTTCGTCATCAGAAGTTCCGCGCCCGCTTCGGCAAAACTGCGATGAACGTGCTCCACAGCAATTGGCTGCGTAAGATTGTAGCGTTCGATGAGCGCATCGCTGAGTCCTTCGGCATGCAGCATGGCCGCCATCGAGCCGTCCGTTAAGATGGGACGCGCCTGCGCGGTGCGAAGGCGCGCGCTAAAGCGGCTTGAGGCTGTAACATCACGATTAGGAGCGAGGTCTGGCATTCTGCCCAATTCCGAACGCAATTTTGGCCCGCTTTGTCCCGGAACGAACCGAAGGAGCGGTTTCGGGCGTTGAATTGATATGGCGGTAAAAGAAAAAAACACAAAACCAAAACCTCGGATGGTGGATACTCATCGAACATCTCGAAAAGTCGAGGAGGCCATACATCCAGCCAAATCCCCACGAACGAGTGCGCTCGCCGCGAATCCACCTAAGAATATTTCGGAACTTGGCCGAAAGTTGCTAGCGATTCGTAAAGAGATCGAGGAATCGGGCATTCCGTTACTGACCGAGGAGGAAATCGCAAAAGAACGTGCAGAACAGCGAAGAGAGCGTTACTTTGATTAGAACATTTCTCGATTCGAATGTTCTTATTGATGCGGCAAGAGGGGTTTCGCAGCAATCCCTTCTTGCACAGCAAATTCTTCCGGAGCCGAATAGAGAATTCATTTCGAGCCTTTTCGTACGGATGGAAGTGCTACCGAAGGCCATCTATTACCAACGATTTGCCGAAGTGAAATTTTATCAAACATTCTTTGATTCCGTCAATGATTGGTTTCAGCCTACAGAATATGCTCTCTATTCTGCTTTGGTGTTGGCCCAGCAGTATGGGTTAGGTTCATTGGACGCACTTCACGTAACAGCGGGGCGAATCCTCAATGCCGATGAATTCATCACCGGAGAAAAACCATATTCGCCTCTTTCGCGTGTTCAGGGATTGAAGATAATTTCGCTATTCAGCTAAGCCCATCTAAAATCCTGACACAAAATGTCATAAAGTCTCAGGGAAGAGTACCACACTTGCGGCGCGCATGGGGGATAGCTCTATCATTCGCCCCATAGTAATCCAGAAGATCCATCCAATCCGCGTATAATCCAGGTTCAGGGTTGCAGCATCGCCACGCTTGGCCCGCCCGCCGATTTTTGCAGCGCGAGGAAACTCTTGAACGACTCAGCGTCGCGCGTGAAGCCGGGGAACGTCGCGAGCGGCTTATCGTCCGGAGAGACAATCACATAGAAGGGAAGCGCAATTGTGTTGAAGCGGTTTTCTTCCAAGTCGCGATTGGAATCGTTCAGCGGAGTGCCATTATCGGTGTAAAGCCGGGCCAGCACGAAGTTGTGGAAAATCTGCTTTACGTCCTGCCGGCTGAAGACGGTGGCCTCCATCGCGCGGCAATTGGTGCAGGTATAGCCGGTGAAGTCGATAAAAATATTCTTGCCCGTTTTCTTTGCTTCAGCGAGCGCGGTAGTGTAGGATGGAATCCATTGTTCCGCAGATTGCGAAATTGATGTCCCCGCAGTTCCCGCATTCGGAGAAGGAACCATCGAAGCGGCTTCCACCATGCCTCCGCCATTATCGGTTGGCGGCAGGAACCCATCAAGCTGCCCGAGTGGGTGGCCATTGAGCCCGGTGTAAAGATAAATTCCGATTGCCAGGAACGTTACCGCCATGAGGACGCGAATGGCACCGATTTGTTCGACGGGAGTATCGTGCGAAAGCTGGAAACGGCCCAACAAATAGACTGTCGTTATGATGGCGATGGCTATCCATGCAGCGAGCACGAGATCCCGCGAGAAGAAATGCCACGCCCAAATCAAATCGACATTCGAGAAAAATTTCAGCGCCGCCGCGATTTCCAGGAAGCCCATCACCACCTTCACGTTATTCATCCAGGTTCCCGAGCGCGGGAGCGATTTCATCGCATTCGGGAATAGCGCCAGCAGGAAAAACGGCGCGGCGAAAATGCTTGCGAACACGAGCATCCCGATGAGTGGCACAAACCACGCGCCGCGCGAGAAGGCGACCATCAGCGTTCCCACGAACGGCACCGTGCAGGTAAAGCTCGTGAGTGAAAACACGAAGCCCATGAGGACTACCGAGAACATCCGGTTCTTCGAGCGCTGCGCCGTCATGTTCAGCTTCGAGAGCACCGAAGAGGGAACTCCGATCTCGAATAAGCCGAACAGATTCAGCGCGAAGGCGACGAAGATCGCTGCGATAATCAGGTTCGCCCACGGGTTAGCCGCAAATTCGTTGATGCCCGCCGGGCCTGCGATGAGCGAAAGCAGGAACCCCAAAACGATGAACGTAACGACGATGCCGCCGGCATAGAAAAACGCATCTTTCGCCGCTTCTTTTTTCGAGCCGGCGTTGCGCTTTGTGAAAAAGCTGACCGTGATCGGCACCATCGGGAACACGCACGGCGTGAGCAATGCAAGTAAGCCGAATCCCGCAGCGGCGAGAATAAATTGCCAGAGGGAACTATCCGCTATCGCCGTTACACTCGCGCTTTTGATTGCCGCGGGCGGTTGCCCGCCGCTCGGCGGCTGACTCGGCGCCCCGCCCGAAGATTGCCCCATGCTGACTGAGGAATCTTTGTGTAGCGCCGAATTGCCGAAAGTATCGGCGGATGCGAGGGGAGCAGTCGAAGTGTCTGGCGTGCCGTAAGCGATATGAAGTTCCAACGGCTTTTGGTTTAGCACCGTCATTGGAACTTCAAACCAGCGAGGCAATTGGCACATGGTCGTGTCGCACGTTTGATAGTGGACATAAAGATGGAACGGAACCGCGACGGTTGAATTACGCTTGACTTTAATGGTGGCAATGACATCAAACGGCTTGAAATGCGCCTTTTGGACCGCCATAAAATTGGAATCGTACCATGTCTTTACAAGGCCGGTTTCGGAAATACTGGTAAGCGCGAAGAAATCGGAAATGTCAGGAGGGATTGCGAGAGAGAGGAGTGCTTCCGCCTTCATCTGACATTCGGGAACTATAGACATGCCATGGGTACTTGAAATTTACGTGGACCAGCACGTTAAACGATTTTCCTGCAGTAGGTACTTGGCCAGGTTCAACCTTAACCGTAAAAGTCGTGGAATCGGTTGAAAATTTGGTCTCCAGCCGTACGGGCTTAGCAAAGGAAATAGCCACGCTGCCGAATAGCAGCGCCGCAACGAGCAGGCAATATGTAAGTGTAGCTTTCATCCTGCATTAAGAATACGTTGCAACGGGGAATAGAATCCCGCGATGTTCAGCTTGATCGGTTCCTGCCCGATAATCGTCATCGGAACCGCGAAGGTGCGCGGGGGCATGCACATCGTTTCCGTGCAGGTTTGATAATGAACGAGCAGATAGAAGGGGATTTCGCCATCCGATTTTTTCAACACCTTCACCGTTGCGATAACATCGAACGGCGTATAATGCGCCATCGTGACGGCCATGAAGTTCGAGTCGTAGCTCGTGTGCATGTTGCCGGATTCCTCAACCTTCGTAATTTCGAAATACTGAGATAGTTCCGGCGGAACTTTCAGCATGAGCGGTGTCAGCCCGCCATCGCTCGACATTTTCGAACTATAGACATGCCACTCCCGGCCCGGCGTGACGTGGATCGTCAGTTTGAAGCTCTGCCCCGGTTTCGGGTCTTTTTTGGTATCCAGCTTCATGGTGAAGATGGTCGAATCCATCCCGAGCTTCGTTGCGAGATTCGCTTTATTGAACTGCGCAAAGGAATTCTGTGCGCTCATGGCCAGAGCGCAAACGACCGCGATCAAAACGGCGAATCCGAGTGGTATTTTCCTGGTGAACAAAGCCAATAACCTTTCACCGGAATAAACTACCGAATGAATCCCGCCGTTCCTTAGATTGTAGTGGCACAGCCATTCTCGGCTGTGTAAAGGACTTTTAGTCCGGCTCCTTTGGGAGAATGGCTGCGGACTAAAAGTCCGCATCGCGGGCGAGAACGCCCGCGCCACTATAACTAGTGGAACATCTCTTTGATCATACCCCAGGTGCGGCGGACGCCGCTGGAAGGCTTGGTGACGTTGACGGTTTGGGAGTAACTAATGTCGCCACTCGTGAGGTTGATTTCGAGGCGATAACGATAGGCCTCCGATGACGGAACGACGCTGCCGCTGCCCTGCGCGGCGATGCCGATCGAGCTGGTCGGCGAATCGTGGAACTTGTAATAGCTGTAGTTACCCGTCGCCGAAACATCGCCAACGTCCTGAAAATTGTCGGGCGAGTTAATATCGGCGCGTTGTACCGAGTAGCGGCTAATTCCGGCTTCGACTTCGGAATGCCATTCGAGTGTAATCCCATCGCCATCGGGCCGCGCAGTGAAGGAGTCAACGCCGGAGGCAAAATCGAATCCGGCGAGAGTAACAATCGCCGCAATACCAGCCAGAACCAGAATTCGCTTCATTGATTTATTACGAATATACGACATTCTGCAAGTGGAAACCCTGATTGCAAAAAATTAATTGCCGGAAAAATAGGCAAAAATTAATCCCACCCGTGCGTAAGGACAAACTCCAGCTTGCCCGGCACCCGAGGAAGCCGCGGGACAAGCTGGAGCTTGTCCCTACACGTGCTCTAACGTTTAATACGCTCCCCACCTTCTTCGGCAGAAAAAATCCATGCCGCGAGGCGGCCTTCTTCGATCGATTCGAAATTGTTCCAGTACGCGAGGGAGCGATCCGGCTCGGAGCCGGTTACGTTCCCACGTTCGCCGGCCTCGGCCATGATCTCTTCGAACCGCGTTCTCCACCGGTCCATATTATCCGGACGAAGATCGACCCATCCATCGCGCGCCCAGGCGTCGAGCCGCTCATCGTTTAGTTCGACGGTATCGGCCTCGGTGGCTTCCCATCTGCGCGGCGGGATTTTTATCTGCGTTCCGCGAACAAGTCTCTTGCCATCGGCGAGCAAAATTGGGATGCCGATAGAAACAATCGTACTCCGAAGCCTGGAATCTTCCGCAACGATTGCCTCGGCTTTTTCCGAAAGGATATCGCCGGGAAGATTGAGTACGCCTGCAAAATCTCTCCCAATGCGCTTCAGGAGATGAGCCTCGAAGAGCAACTTCGCCAGCCGCGGCGGGCCGAGCATTTCAAAGGCGATGCTCGGTGTGCCGCTTTGCAACTCGAGTGCGGTCATCATGCGGAGGGCGGATTCCCGAAGGTATCCGGCCCGATACGTCGGGCCCATCGTCGAAGCATCGAGCGCGGCGATGATGTCTTTTCCGGTGCTCGCTCCCACGAGTTCTCGATAGACATTCTCCGCGATTTCTTCCGGCGTCACCATCTCCATTTGCCCCAGGGCGCTAATCGTTTCGAATTCGCCTTTGGAAAAAATTCCATTCTCGCCGGTATCGATATAGACAGCTTCCAAAAATTTACCCGATGTCCTGGAGGAGGGTTTGGCAAGCTTGAGCTTGCGGCCAAGCACTTCGGCATCCTCCATCGACACCTCTTCCAACTCGATTGGCTTGCCGCCTTTGCGGATCGGGCCGTAGGCAATTTCCTTCCACGCGATCGTGGCCGTCGGCTTGATTTCTTTTACGATTTCCGCCGTCCGCGGCGTCCGTGCCATGAGGAAAAGTAGCAGCGAGTGTGCGCCCGCCAGCGATGATTTGGCCAGCAGCATTCGCGATGGGCGTTCCTCTGAATGCGTGAACGGAATGTTGAGGCCCATTCCGCCCGTACCGCTTGTTCCCACTTTGAGATACGCGCAAACCTTAAAGTCGATTAGAGCACGGTGGAGAATCTGCACATGCCGGATGAGCTGCGGAATATAGAGGCTCGCAAGCAGCCGCTCGACGAGTTCCGGAGATTCCTGCAACCCAGCCTTGAGCGCGGCGCGAACCCGCTGGCCCATTGTGAATAAATCCTGGTACGCGAATGCGGTCGAGGTGTTAATGCAATCGACGATGGCATCCGGCCGCGCCCATTCGATCGCGCTGTAAAGCGTGTTCGATTTCACCACCGCCTCGGTGAGGTCGCCCAAAATATCTCCGATAACCTGCTCGCGCATTTCCGCATCGGCAAGGACGGCCTCGCGCGGCAAATCCTTCCAGGCTTCGCGCACAAAAAGATTGCCCCAAAATGGCTCGAACGTGGTTTCGGAGTCTTTATAAAGCGATTGAAAATATTCAACCGCGGATTCCGCTTCCGCTTTCTGAAGTGAGGTAATGACGATGTGGGATGGCACATTGCCGCCATTCATCATCCGCTTGATGACCGCCTGGCCAACAAGGCCAAAACCCCCGAGAACAAGAACGCTTTTTTCTTTTAATTCCATAGTGCCGTATTACATGCGGCAGGAAACACCGGCGAGAGCGATACGATTTCTGCAATTGGCGCATTTTTCGCGGGGCTTACGGGTTTTCATGTAATGCTCAAATCTTTTCTTCTCACGGTGGTGTGCGCGGCCGTCCTCGCGGCCGAGCTGGCCGCATGCTGCGAGCCCGGGCATAAGGATTCGCAGCCCTACGTCGTCAACTCGATGTTTCAGGAGACCTCCGGGCGGGACATCGACCTTCTCGGCCAGTTGAATTCGGGCTCGAGCGTTCCGGACTCTGCGTATTACCCGATCTATACCTTCGCAATTCAAAACACCGGCACGCAGGATGATGATTATACGCTCCAGCTTCGCTACAATGGAGGGGGCTTCGATATCCTGAAGCACGTTCCCGCGGGGCAGGTCGTGCTCTTCAAATCGCCGATTCCGGTTCCCGATTCGATTACGTCGAATGCGCAGTATAGCTACATCCTTGGCGATACGGCGCCGAATCTCAATGAGATATATTACGGCCTTTCGTTCCCGGACACCGCATCGGCCGAAATCCACAAAGTGCAGCCAACCATCAATGTAGTCTATGGCGCGATCGATAACGGTCCCGAAGGGTGCAACACCCCGGCGAGCATGATGCCAGTCAATGTCGATAGCCTGCCGGTTAGGTAGTGGTTCGGGGAAGTTGCATAACCTGATTCAATCGTTCCAATCCGGCATCCTCGGCGAGGAAGACGAGGACATCACCCGCCTCGATTCGGGTGCGGCCCGTGGGAATGATTGTCGCGCCGTTGCGATGCATGAGCATGACGATTGAATCGCCGTCCAGGTCGAGTTCCATTATGGTCTGGTCGATTATCGGCGATTGCTCCGGTACGATTACTTCCGTAAGCTTCGCCTCGCCAGCCACAATGGCGCCGGAACGCGCCTTCTGCACTTGTGCCGCCGTAAGCGGTTCTGAAACATGAAGCTTTCTCGCAACTTGAGCGAGTGAGGTTCCCTGCACGAGCACCGAAAGCAGCACGACAAAGAACACAAGATTGAAGATCAGCGTCGATGCCGCAACTCCCGAATAGAGCGTGAGCGTTGCAAGAATAATCGGGACCGCGCCGCGAAGCCCGAGCCAGGAGGTCATCCATTTTTCGGCTGCGGAAATCTTCGAGAAGGCGAGCGTCGAAAAAATGCTGGCGGGCCGCGCGATGAAGATAAGGAACGCACTTACCAGAATTCCCAGCCCTGCGATCGGCAATAGTTCCTTTGGATGCAGCAATAATCCGAGCGCAAGGAACATAACGATCTGCAAGAGCCAGGAAAATCCGGAATGGAACCGGACGAGGCTGCGCTTGTGGTAAAACCGTTGTGTATTCGCAACCACCCCGGCGATGTATGCCGCCAGAAATCCGCTGCCGCCGGCAACGCTTGCAATCCCATACGTCAGCGTGGCAAGCGCGAGGGTAAGCGGGGGATAGAGGCCCTGCTGTTCGAGGTTCAGCGTGTTGATGATCCACGGAATAAGGCGGCCCATCACCGCGCCAAGGGCCGCGCCGATTCCCATCTGGAGAAAAAATGTAGGAACTAATGACAGGAGCGATGCGCCCGGCGTTTTTATCAGCGTGATGAGCGAGAGCGCCAGGAACACGGCCATCGGATCGTTCAGTGCGGATTCGAGTTCCGCACGCGCGGCAAGGCCGGGCTTGAGCGAGAGATCGCGGGAACGAAGTATAGAAAACACCGCCGCCGGATCGGTGCAACTGATGATGCCGCCAAAGAGCAGGCCCACAAGCCACGACGTATCGAAAAGATAGCGCACGGCTGCGGCAACGAGCGCAGCGCTAATTAGGAGGCCAACCGTCGCGAGTAAGAGCCCTGAGCCCAGCACGGGCTTTAGTGCATTCCACTCCGTTTCCAGACCACCATCGAAGAGGATATTGATGAGGGCGATCGTCGCAAGCAGTTCGATGACGTGGGGATGATCGATCGAAAGGCCGAGCCCCTGTGGCCCGGCAATAATTCCGACGAACAAAAACACGACGAGCGCCGGAACACTCAAGCGGGAGCTAACGCGGCTGAATACGATCGCGGCAAGCAAAAGCCCGGCGCCGATGAGAAGCTGGAGTTGCATGAAGTCCCGATTTCAACGAAAAGCGGGAAAGCGTAGTGCTGAAAATCGACGCGGCACCCGAAGGGATACCCGGAACCTTGCCGCCGAGGGACGCTCCCAAACCGCGGGATCATTTTTGCAAACAATATACCATTACGCCTTTCGTAACTTCAACGCCCTGCGCGCAACTATCCCGGCAGGGCCTGGGACGTTGCCTATTTCTCGATGGCTAACGGTTGTATCTCGATCCGCTCGCCGCACTGCATACGAGCGTAATAAGCTCCGGCGGGCACGTCACGCAGATCGATAGAAACCGAATGCTCGCCGGCAGACTGCACCTCGTTGAACACCGTCGTTACTTTTTCTCCAATCGCATTGAAGAGTTCCAATTTCGCTGGGCCGGGTTCGGGAAGATTATATTCGATGGTGGCTCCATCAGCGGCAGGGTTTGGGAAACTGCCAATAAGGATGGATTGGCCGCTCGAGTTTAGTGAAGTTTCCACACCGGAGGCCCCCGCATCGAAGACCTCGACTACCGACTGCGCATTCCCATACTGCGCACTGCCACCGATCGCGTAAATCTTTCCGTTTACGACGCTTGAAGCGAGAGAAGTGCGTGCCGTTAGCATCGGAGCGCCAGCGCTCCAGCTATTTGCAACTGGATCGAATATCTGGACATTCCCTAATACTCCTGTGTTATTACCTCCACCTATCACATAGATTTTTCCGTTTACTACATCGGATGTCATACCGCTGCATGCCGTCGGCAGCGAAGGGCCGGTGCTCCAGCTATTTGTCGAAGGATCGAATATCTCTACCACGGACATAATGCCGCCAGCAGTACTGCTACCACCGATTGCGTAAAGCTTCCCGTTTACTACCGCCGAGGTCAGGAAGCTGCGCACTGTGGGCACTGAAGGAGCCGTGCTCCATGCATTTGTTGACGGATCGAAAACTTCAACGGTCGAGATATCAAGCGTAAGATTATTGTTCCCACCTATCGCATAGATTTTTCCGTTCAGTGCACAAGCGGTTAGATCAGTGCGCGCCGTCGGCATCGAAGGCCCATAACTCCAGGTATTCGACGAAGGGTCGAATACTTCCAAATATGCCAGCCTGTGCAAATTTGCACCATGGCCGCCGATCTTATATATTTTCCCGTTGAGGGTGCATGCACCCATACCGACGGTTCCGGTGTCAACCGGAGCCCCGGTCGCCCAGCTATTTGCCACGGGGTCAAATACGTAAGTCGTGTTGAAGTAGTAGGTGGCGTCAGCAGTCCCACCGAAGACGTAAATTTTTCCGTTCAATGCGCCTGAAGACATACCAGCGAGCACAGCAGGCATGGAAGCAGCCGTGCTCCACGGGCCAGACTCCTGCGCGCGAAGCAGCGATGGGCTAATAGGCAGCGAAAAGAATAGAATGAGGTAAAATATCTTGGAAGTTTTCATAATTCAATAATTTGATTAATTTTCAATTGATAAGCTCTTCGTCTCAAGCTGCTCGCCGGCCTGAATGCGATAATAATAAATTCCATCAGGCAGACCACTCAGATCGACGGTAACTGAGTGTGAACCAGCAGACTGCACCTGATTAAATACACTCTTCATTTTTTGCCCAAGTGAATTGAATATATCAATGCTTGCGGGTACTGTTTCTGGGAGATTAAATTCGATCGTTGTGGTCGTTGAGGCAGGATTGGGGTGAGTGCCGAGTCGGATGGATGAACTTGCATTTTGTGAGGTCTGCACACCGGAAGAACCCGGATCGAACACCTGGACAGCGCTTGAGTTAAACATGCCGTTGTACCCCCCCATCGCGTAAATTTTTCCGTTCAGGACGCTGGAAGCGAGTTGTTCACTCGGCGTCGGCATCGGAGCGGCGGTATCCCAGCTATTGGTCGATGGATCGAACACATAGACCGTCGATTCCAAACCCGTCGCAGGAGCGAATCCTCCGATCAGATAAATTTTTCCGTTGATCACACCGCTGCCCATGCCGTAGATTGCCGTCGGCAAGGAAGTTCCGGTGCTCCAACTATTCGTCGCGTTGTCGAAGATTTCGACCCCCGAATAGTAGGTGTTTGTTATCGTGGTGACGGCCTCGCCCCCAATGGCATAAATTTTTCCGTTGACGACACTGGAAGTAAGCCCGCTTCGCGCTGTCGGCATCGGAGGGCCTTCACTCCAGCTATTGGTCGAAGGATCGAAGATCTCGACTGACGAAGAAGGAAAACTCTCGGAATACCCGGCTGTGTCAGGTTCGGTTTCCCCACCTATTACGTAAATTTTTCCGTTTAAAACACTGGCAGTAAAATCGATTCGTTGCGTCGGCAATGAAGGCCCCAGGCTCCATTTATTGCTCGCAAGATCGAATATCTCGAGATCCACCGGGCCGGTCAAGGTACCGCGTTCGGAGGTCGTGCTCTCTCCAATCTCATAGATTTTTCCGTTCAGAGCACAGGCCGCTCCGTAGGCAAGCCCCGTATCCATCGACGGTCCGGCACTCCAGGTATTAGTCGATGGATCGAAGACATTAGTCTGAAAATAGTAATATGGGATCGCGGAGCCGGCGTCGCAACCGCACGTGTAAATTTTTCCATCCAAGGTACAGGCACTCCCGCCCACAAACGGCCACGGCAGGGTAGGACCGATGCTCCAGGAGCCTTGAGCGCGTAAAAGCGATGAACTAACAGAGAGCGCAAGGATTAAGAACAGGTATGTCAGGAAGGTTTTCATAATACAAAGATTTTTGTGATTCTGCAATCTTTGGCGAACTCTCGTGCCAAATGGATATTTCCAAAAAAGATGGCGAATCGGCGGCGGTTTGAGAACTCTCTCAACGCCGTGGGACAGTCCGTAACACTCGGACGTAAAATTTTTACTACTACAGTAAGAATTAGAACGTACGCAAATGGGACGAGGGACCCGTTACGGGAGCATATTACGCCTACAAATACCGCTCTTTTATCACATTCAAATGATGAATCTCGTGGCCGGCGGCGCTGTAGCCGATGGCGCGGACGGAACGCGCGGAATTATTTGCACTACCGATACGATCGAGCATTTCTGCGTCGAGGCTTTTGAAGAGTTCCACGGTCGCGGCACGGACGGAATTATATTCCGCGACGATCTCCGCAATCGCGCGGCGATCGGCGTGGGCGGTGCGGGCGTAATCGTTTTCCTCGAAGCCGGGGAGTGGGGTCGCGTCGGCGCGGGCAATGCGGAGCGCGCGGTAACTATAGATGCGCTCGCAGTCGATCACATGCTGGAAGATGTCCTTGACCGACCATTTCCCCTCCGCGTAACGAGACAGTAATTGTTCCTCGGTTAGCTGCGCGGCGAACGTTGCCACACTATTGTTCTGCGTATCGAAATAGGCGAGGAGATCGTCCGATGGAACTAATTGCATGTATTGCTCGAATTCCAGCGGATATTCACCCGGCATGGGCCGGCGTATGATCGAATGGTTTTGCATGGCTCGTATAAAAAGGCTCGGCATGGGATCGTTCCTACCTGCCATGCTGCGAGCAAGGCGGTTCGACGCGCCGCGCTTCCCGCCCGCGAGCACGGATGGGAACCATAACGATTTTTTCTCCCTCCCGCGCGCGGGAGTGCCTGGCCACGACCGGAGCCGGGAGGCCGGGGGAGGGTGAGGGAATTAAATACCGTTACCCACCCGCCGCCGCGGGCCGCCCCGCCGCAAGCGGCCCCGCCGGGGCGGGCTTCATGCTGGGGTGCGAGTACGACGACGCGCAGCGATTAAAACCAGGAACTCACCCACCTCGGGCGCTATCGGATTATGTCAAAAGCTCTGTTTGAGCACTGCCTATGACCCGAAAGTTGCTATAATTTTGAATATAGTAATGAGTGCGGTTTCTCAATAATGTGCCGCTTACTTCCACGTGTAAAGCCTTCTTATGAGCGTCACACGCCAGTTCGTAATCGTGGGTTGAAAGCTTGAGATGTGCGCGTCTAGTTTCGTTACCCTCTTCTAAAAATGCAATAACAATCTCACCCTCCATGAGATTTTGATCGTTCTCTTTTCCCTTTAGGACTTCAACTTTTCCTAAGTAATTGGACACCTTTGGTAAGAATGTAGGACGCAATCGAACTGCAAGGTTCCTAATTTTTGGAAAAACTTCGTCTCTAATTTCAACTGACGATGGCGTGTTTCCCAGAACAGGCTCTAAAGGCGACCATATTGAGCGTATTGTAAGTGACGTAGGAACCTCGCTCGGATGCATAGTTTCTAAAGCCTCGCATAAATTGGAACTTATTTTTATTGGTACGTCCGTGCTTTCCGCAAATGCATCGCTAATGCATAACTCACCCGCGCTATCTAAGAGGTTCATAGTTACTCTTCTTGAAAAGCTCGTAGTGCTTCCTTCTTTAAAAAGTGCTTCATCGTTGTCACTGGCTTCTGCAGGAAGCTGAAGCGGTACGAGAACGGTCACGATATAACTACCTTCTTGGGTCTGCCCAAGCCTGCAAGCGTTCAATAGCCTCTCAGCATTACCTACCTTAAGTGATGTATAGTAGGGTTGCGGACGTAGCACGGACCGAGCCGAACTCAGCACTGCATTTTCCACGCCGCTGAAAAGGTCAAGGCCGGACACTAAATCTAATGTACCGTCTTTGTTATCCTCTGATGCAACACGAAAGCGAAGAATGTCATGACGCGGATGAAGAACCTGCGCAATTATGTCTCGTTCATCACGAGCCTCAGTTGCTGCAAGCAATTCTACCGCTAACCCTACCGCGAGTTCGTAGTCACTGGCCAGCTGCTTTTGGGGAAGCACGATTTCGACGGAATCATGCTTCGGATTCCAATATGTCTTTATCCTGCCATTTTCGAACTCAGACCCCCACCCGCAAGCACGAAGATAGAGATCGAAATCTTCAATTTTAATTGAGCGCATCACCCGACTGACGTCAACCATTTCGCACCTCCTCAAACATCGAAATCGTGTACAAGATTGATTCTAAGGCATCGGGAGTCAGCACATTGTTGCGTGGAATTTTAATTCGCTTTTTCGTTTTGTTTGTGCTCGGTGCCAGGCCACGTAGTGTCATCCAATAAGCACACGTGCGTGAAATTAAGGCGTCAGTGCTATGGGTCAGCCAAAGAGTAGGATCCTTCGGCAACAGTAGGACGACTAGTATTCTATCAATCGTTTCCTCTGTGTCTATTAAGTGGTTATAATTTTGGATTGGAAGGCTGAAATTAATATCTGACGTCCCGGCCGGCAGCTCTAACGCTGTAGCCTTGCACTGTATGTTTAACGGGGGCCCTTTCCGGCGTGAGTCGGGGCGAATTTTACCGCTCGTTTTCAGAAGAATATCTACGCTATCATAATCAAACTTAGGATGGAGGCACTCGAAACCGAGCCTAGATGCTAAGGCGGCGATGTAAGCGTAGCTCATTCCTTCTTTCCTAATGTTTTCCGGTAACGGCATCCTTTTATTGTCCGCATTTGGATTTTGACTGGGTCACAATAATTTTTCCTGTTCCCAGCTCATATCCTCGACAGCGGCACTCTTAAACGTTGCCCGCCCCAAAGATAAATCCGGGAACCGGGCGCGTTCGGTGCCGGTAATGGTTCCCGGCCACTCCGTAGGAGTGAAATAGTTGTAGCCGCCGGTTTCAACCGGCGGAATTGGTAGCCGGCAAAGCCCCGCGCTTCGTAGGAGCCGAGTATTCCCCAATTGTGTCAAAATAAAATATTTCGCTCCTCTGGAGCTTGACTGATAAAAAACGTTCCGTTCCGCCGGTTGAAACCGGCGGCTACAAATATTATGCTCCTAACGGAGCAGGTTCGAAAATCCTTCCTTGCTCCGCGCTCACGTCCTCCAGCGCCGCTTGCTTAAACGTTGCCCTCCCCAAAGATAAATCCGGGAACCGGGCGCGTTCGGTGCCGGACATGGTTCCCCACTCCGTAGGAGTGCAATAGTTGTAGCCGCCGGTTTCAACCGGCGGTTCGGGCAGCCACCGGAACCCCGCGCTCCATAGGAGCCGCATATTCGCCGTTCGCGTTATCATTCGCTATTGCGCTCCTCTGGAGCTTCGGCGTCTACAAAACGTTCCATTCCGCCGGTTGAAACCGGCGGCTACAAATATTATGCTCCTAACGGAGCAGGTTCGAAAATCCTTCCTTGCTCCGCGCTCACGTCCTCCAGCGCCGCTTGCTTAAACGTTGCCCTCCCCGAAGATAAATCCGGGAACCGGGCGCGTTCGGTGCCGGACATGGTTCCCCACTCCGTAGGAGTGCAATAGTTGTAGCCGCCGGTTTCAACCGGCGGTTCGGGCAGCCACCGGAACCCCGCGCTCCATAGGAGCCGCATATTCGCCGTTCGCGTTATCATTCGCTATTGCGCTCCTCTGGAGCTTCGGCGTCTACAAAACGTTCCGTTCCGCCGGTTGAAACCGGCGGCTACAAATATTATGCTCCTAACGGAGCAGGATCGAAAATCCTCTCCCACGTTTGAAACCGGTGGCTACAACTAATTCGCA
This sequence comes from uncultured Bacteroidota bacterium, assembly GCA_963702215.1. GTDB lineage: Bacteria > Bacteroidota > Ignavibacteria > Palsa-1295 > Palsa-1295 > PALSA-1295. The sequence continues at coordinate 696,458 of OY969726.1, read as the reverse complement.
CCGATGAAGCGGGTTCCCGCGTCATATTGACCACGGGTGCCCGCAAGATTAAATGTTTGGGAATTCGAAACGCAAGGTATTGCAAAAGTATTATATTCGTAGAGTCATTTATAGGCACCCGTTTGCTATTTGCAAGCGGCTTACATGGCTCATTGAAAACAAAACATCGGTTCATGAATGGCCGGAGGCGAATTGGCGATTTTAGAAGAATTAGATAGTTTTCAATGAATTATGAACTTGCACACACACAATTGGCACCTATTTCCCAAAGAATTATCTTTCAGGAAATGGGTGCCTCCATTAAAACCAAACGCAAAGGCGAGCCGAAAGCTATGTGCTGCCTGCGATTTTTTTGGCTTCGAGCGCGAGCCGAGCGACGATTCCGGCGCGGAGGGAGATTGGCAGTCCATCGGCGGCTTCTTCTCGGGAGCGCATGTCGCACATGTCATTTACGTAATCTATGACAATAAACCTCGAGATTTCGTAAGGCGTGGCCTGGCGGAGGGCGATTTCGCTGGAGAAGAAGTGGAGTCCGGAAACGCGGGCGATTGTCCGCATAATTCGGCGGAGCGGCCGGAGCTTATAGAAATGCTCCTCGTCGGGGGTTATGAGATCGTAAATGTGGGTTAAATCGTCCCACCAGGCCAAAAAGACCTTTCCATAGACGAAAAAGCATCGGAACCAGCATCGGCGTCCGGCGATCTCCCGAGGAACGATATGCTCCTGGAGCAGGTACTTATCGCGGCCGAATTCCTTGCGGGCTACGATAACATCGAGGAGGGTTTCCGCGCCGGTTACGACGCCGATTCCGCCGCCGGTGGTATTGGCCGGTTTGATGATGAAAGGGCGGCCCAAATGCGCCAAATCCGCGACGGTAAGGCCAATTTCTTCGCGTTCGGCAAAAGGGGAAATGATGATGGTGAAGGGCACGTGAAGTCCGGCAGAGAGGAATTCGAGGTGCATCGTGGCCTTGTCTGTGGCCTCGATGGTGCGTGCATAGGAATTGACAACGTGTCCGCCCTGAGCGAGAATCAGCTTGCCAAGCTGTTCGAACCGGGGGTCGACATCGAAGCCTCGATCCAGAAATAGCCGAAATCGCAGCGCCCGCCGGCGAACCAGATCGAGGGTTTGGGTTACATTATGCTCCCGAATCTGGTATGTATCCAAACCGCGACGCTGCTGGGCTTCGGCTTCCAGCGCCAGAACGAAGGATTCGTCATATTCCCATAGCCAGCTAATTGCAAAATCGTAGGTTTCGGGCATCTGTGCCCAAACAAAGCATGGGAGAGAATTGTGTAAGTTGCGGCAAGGAGAATTGTGTAACTTACGGCAAATTTGTCGGCGGCGATCCGCCCCGTGCAACGAAAAGATCTACGGATGCGCCTTGATTTACGAGTTCCCCGGAAGCCGGATATTGATCGAGCACCTGGTTTCTCGGGTTCCCCATTCTGGTAATTGACTTTGCCCACGGCGAGTCCGACGCCGTTTAATTTGGCGATGGCATCGGAAAGTGAAATATCTTTGAGATCGGGAACCGCCACGCGGCCCAGGAGCGGGCCTTGCGAAACGGTGACGCTCACAAGGGTGCTGGCGGAAACGTTCGCATTCGGGCCGGGAGATTGAAGAAAAATGGTTCCGTTGGTGGCGCTGTCGGAATAGGCATAGTCCACACGGCCGATGGACATGTTTTCCTTGATCAGCTCCATTTTGGCATCTCGCAAAGATTTTCCGAGCAGGTTCGGCACGACCGCCATTTCTTTACCGCCGGAGATAATGAGATAGACTTTCCGGCCGGGCTTGGTTTCTTCGCCGGATTCGGGCGTTTCGCGAATAATCGTTCCTTTCGGCACTTTATCGTCGAGGCGGGTTTCGTATTCGATCGGGGCGTAGCCGGCCCGGTGGAGAACCGCAACGGCGGTATCCGCCAGATCGCCGACCACGGCCGGTACGGTGGCTACCGAGCCTCGCTGTACATAGAGGGGCATAATCACCGTATCGAGCAAGATGATAAAGAGGATAATTGCCACCACCGCAATCAGCGCCGCCAGCAGGCATCCGCGCAGCCGGAAGCGGCGCGGTGCGTGAACCGGTGCGTGAAGCGATGCGTGAAGCGGCGCGGTTTCGTCGTGCTCGGGCGGGGCGTGGTCCTGCTCGTCAGTCATCGAATGGGCAACACGACTGGGCTTTTTTTCATCCCATGCCACTTCGGCCGCGGTCATTAGATGACGGCGATGTGATTTATCGTTCGGGTGAGCTTTTTGGTGATGGCTACAATTTATTCATCGCAGGTACGCGAACAGAGACGCGCCGAAATCGGTTATCCGAGAGCCAGAATGCCATCTAAAACAGCGCAGCATCTCGCCTTTTTCTTCGTGCTCCTCGTTTCTGCGGGGCTGCACCGGTATGTGTTTGGGAATTTCAAGCGTGTTTTGCTCCGAGATTTTCCGAGGTTCGGAACGATGCTTGTCCGGATTGCAATCGTGCTGTTTATCGCAATGGATTTGCCATTCGCCTTTATTTATCTTCGCTGGATGATTCACGGTGAGCACACGACGCTCACGCGGATCCTGCTGTATCCGTTCTCGATTTGGCAAGCACTGATGATGGTGTGGGCGATCGTGCTTGTTCCATTTTCGCTGTGGCGGCGGAGGGAACGTTTGGGATTGGCTTGGACGCGGGATCGAGTGGAGCGAATCAGAAAATCGCGCATCCTGGAAGACGAGGAACTGATCTTGGAGGTCGCGCCGGAATAATCGATGAGCGAAGAACCCACCCCTGAAGCAATCCTTCCACCGGAAGTAGAAACGCACGGCATATCGCGCCGTGTGTTTTTGCACTCCAGCATTCTCGGCATGAGCGGGTTGGCGCTTACGAGTTTCACCCGTGGAATTGCGCAGCGCGACGACATCGAAATCACACACCGCGAATTTGCCCTTCCCAATCTCCCCAAAGCATTCGACGGCAAAACGATCACGTTCCTGAGCGATATACACTCCGGCCCATTTATGGGGCTTCGGGAATTGAACAAAATCGTAGCGATTGTAAACGAGCTGCGCAGCGATATTATCGTCATCCCTGGCGATTTCGTTACCTCCGAGGCCGAGGAAGTTCACCCCTTCGCAGACGCAATGGCCGGACTCCGGGCCCCGTTCGGCGTCTATGCCTGCACTGGGAACCATGATTATTATGCCGGAATCGATAAAGTCAGTCGCGCCGTGGAAGCGGTTGGTTTCAAGCTTCTGCGAAATGAGAATGCAACCATCACCATCGATGGGCAGTCGCTTTGGCTTATCGGAGTCGATGATAATGATTCGAGAACGATCTCATCTTATGTTGAAGGCAAACCCGCTCAGCATATTGAGGCCGCGTGGCGCGGGGTTCCGGACAATGCGGCGAGCATCTTGCTCTGCCACAAACCCTATCAGTTTGAAGATTTCGCAAAGACGAATGTGGGCCTCATTCTTGCCGGTCATACGCATGGCGGACAAATTGTCCTGGCCCGTATTGGGCAAACGGCAATCGCATTCACGTCGCTAGCCTCGCGATATTCAAACGGGCTTTACTTGCCGCAGCAATCCCAATCGAAAACGCAGATGTATGTTTCGCGCGGCATTGGGGTGGTCGGTATTCCGATCCGGCTAAATTGCCCGCCGGAAATTACGAAGATTACGCTGCGCTCCGTTCACCCAATGTGACGGCGATACATTTCTGGCTTTCGCTTGAATCCCCCTATTATATTAATGGGCTTGCTAAAGCCTGCCCGCATTCTTCTGACAGTCTAAAGCCTATTCTACCATGAGCAAACCGCATATTACGATTTACACCGACGGCGCCTGTTCCGGAAATCCGGGGCCGGGTGGGTATGGCGTTGTGCTTCTGGATAGTTCAGGACGGCGGCGCGAAATATCGGAAGGATTTCAGAATACCACGAATAACCGGATGGAACTCCGAGCCGTCATCGCCGCGCTTGAAGCGCTGAAGCGGCCCTGCGACGTGACTCTTTATTCCGATTCGGAATATGTTGTAAACGCTGTACTAAAGGGATGGTTGGTAAACTGGCAACGCAAAGGGTGGCGCAAAGCGGATAAAAAGCCCGTGATGAATATCGACCTTTGGCAGCGATTGCTTCCGAAGCTTCAGGAACATAACATCGAGTTTCGTTGGACGAAAGGACACGCCGGAAACCCGGAGAATGAACGCTGCGATGAATTGGCGGTGAAGGCAGCGCAGGGGAGCGGGCTTAAGCCCGATGAGCGGTCATGAAAAAATTCGTGTGCCATCGGCAGTGAACTTCCGATGGCACACCATTGCGCTTTTGTCAAATTGGGCTATTTCTGGATTTCGAACTGGCGATTGGTCACGAAATGCCCATCCGTCATCCGGCAGTAATAGGTTCCCGAAGGCAGTCCGTCCGTATTGAATTGGATGGTGTGTGCGCCTTCGGTGGCAGGCTCGTCGTCGATCAGGGTTTTCACGTCGTTGCCAAGTTCGTCATAAATATTCATCGAAATTGCTCGCGCGCCGGCCAGACTATAGCCGATCTGCGCGGAGGTTCCCACCGGATTCGGTTGAATACCGTCGATCGAAATCGATCCTTTGATCATGAAATCCGTCAGCGTAGCCGAACCGCAGACAGGATCGAGCACCTGTGTTCCATTGAAGGAGGAATCGGTTACATAGCACAGCGCATTCGTGTCCCTATCCAGCCACGCAATATTCGAAATCGTGACGCCGGTCGTATCCTGCTTGCTGAGCATGGATTCGACATCGAGTGTTGCCAACGTGGTTACACCGGTCAGCGGCGCGGGTGATTCGAACGTGACGTGCCGCGTCTCCATTTCGGTGGCCGCATCGTACGATGCCGCAGATACGTTCACGCCTGCGGGAGTGACTCCGCCCTTAAATTCGAATGCATCGCGTTTCCAGCTTATGTCGAATTTATATCCATATACCTCTTTCGATCCGTTGGTCGGTGCATTGGCATCGATTGGGGTATTTACCATAACCGGAATGCTGACCGAACCCGCGGGAATCGAATGAGTATCCAGCGGCGAAGCCACGTTCGCGGAGATGCTCCCAATGCCAACCTCGCGCGAAACGATGGCGCCGATGCCGACGAGCTCTTTCACTACGGTGTCGATCCCATAGGTTCCGTCCGCTTTTTTCCCTTCGACGAAGAATACAATCGCCGCTTCGCGAACGCCGGTATCCGTCATGAGAGCGGGAAGGAATTCGACCGGAATGGTGATCGAATCACCCGGTGGCACAGGGGTTGGCTGAAACGATGTCGTAAGGCTAAAATCCGTGGTATCGATCCATCCATTTGCGCCAGTAATAATAACGCCGACGACAGTGTCCGCATCATTCGTATTCAAATTTGCAAATCCCGCAGTTTGAATATTCGATTCGCAGCCGCCTGCATACGTCACCGGATGATTCGTGCCATGTGCAGTCGCTAAAACACTACTCGTCGCCAAGGCAACCGTACCTGCGACGCTGTTGCAAGAAGCATTAATGCCAAACGTGGCGGAGTACGAACCTTGCACTGCGTTCACGCCTGTTACCGTTACGACTTGCGAATCCCCCGGGGCAATCGTAAAAGGTGGCGCGGGCATAAAGGTGAACGATCCGGCATCGGCACCGCCAAGATTGTACGAGCCGACGTTAAGTGGAGCATTACCCGCGTTACGAATGGTAAACGTTTGTGGCGGAGTAGGCTGATTGATTAGCGTCGTTCCCAGATCGATAGCGTTCGAGGAAAGTTGCACGATCGGAGTCACGAGCTGTGCTTGAATAGTAAGCACGGGCTCTGGGCCAACTGCATCGGACGACCCTATACGCACCTGAAGTTTCGCGGTATGCGGAGTAAGATCGAGTCCATTTTTCGTCGGATTGAACAAGATTTGCAAATAGATGAAGGGAGGCACGCTATCTCCCTTAAGTGTGAAGGGCCACGGATTACCCACGTTGATAATGCTAAAGAGCGACGCATCCGGACCGGTCAATCCTACGGAGTCGATGGAGAGATTCGCGGGAAGATTATCGTACACTGTATCATAGAGCGTTGTATCATTGCAGCCGATCGTGAAATCTTTCAGATAGGATGTTAGCTGTGCGCCTGCTGGCTCGGCGATTCCCGTAAGGAGCGCGGTATCCTTAATCGAATGTTCGAAGGGCGATGGATTTTCGTTCAAAAAGGTTACCACCGTATTGAAGCTTCCCCACGATTGCGGATGGAAGCAGTAATTAATCGTGGTTCGGCCGCCGGGCGGAATGACGATCGGGAAGGTCTGGTTGGGATCGACCGAGAAATTGCCGTTATTCACCAAATCCTGCCGCGTTATCGTGAGCGGCCACTTACCGGGATTTTCGATCGTGAGCGGCTTGCAGAGTTCCTTGCCGCTATCGACTTCGCCAAAGGCGAGATCCTTCGCATAAATGAGCGGTGTAACCGCGGTTCCCATAACCGGCTTCGCGAAGTTCACGCATTCAGAAGTAACGTACAAGCTATCGAGCGAAACAACGCCGGTATCCGTGGCATGGAAGCAGAGATTCAGCGTCAGGGATTTGCCACTGTCGATTGGCGAAAGTGTTGCCGGGCTGACGCTAAATGTCCCGCCTTTGGCAAAGCCACCAACTCGCGCAGTTTGCGCGTTGAACGCGCCCGCTTTCTGCACATTATTGATTGTAACGCTCATGCAGCTATCCGTCCCGGCCAAGATAGTTCCGAAATTATAGGGCGCCGCAGGGGTAAACGAAACCTTCGGCGCATAATAATAATATTGATAGACCGTATCGTTACCGGCCAGATCGACGGCGAAAACGGCCGCGTAGGCGTCCTGCGTCGGGTCGTTTACGGTCAATACTGCATTATAGACGCTGTCGCCCGGAATGAAATTCGGGTCGGGCGCGAGGGTGTAGTTAAAGGAGGGAGTTGGCCAGCGGCTGTCGCCCACGGCTGTGATGAGCGAGATCTCTGCGATACGGGTGTCATCAAACGAAAATCCGTTCGTCATTCGGCGAGGCTCCACATAGCGGATTGTGTAATCGCCGCAATTGCTGTCGAGCGTTTGTGCAAGGGGTGGCAAGGTGTCGGGAGAAATCAGATGCTGCGCAAACCCTGTGGGCCAGCCATAGCCAGTGTAATCAGAGAAACCATATTGATACATGGCAAATGGCACCGGCCCCTTCGCAACATAATTATAGGGTTTGGAATCGAGAAAGACTCGCCGCGCGCCCATTTGCGGATTGGTTCCAATAAAAGTCGTCTGCCCGACGGCCGGAAAGGCGCTCAGTGGTAAACCATTTATCGTAATTTTCCCCATCGAATCCCATTGGCAGATCACCGTAAGATAATTGGTGAAGGCGCCTTTGTCGGGAGTGGGGGTGCGGAAGATCATCTCCTTCTCGAATTGTTCCTGGGGCGTAAAAAGGACCATCCATGGATCGGAAAAACCCGGATCGCCATCGAAGCCCTGCGAATAGGAATACTGTGCGACGATAAAGCGCTTGTGATTGACCGAGGTCATGACTAAGGGATCGGTATTCGTTTGAATATCCTGGTACTCGCCCGAGTCGAGAAACATTGTGTGTAGCCCGAAGTTTGGGCCGATGTAGTTAATTTGGTTACCATTCTCCGCCGATAAGAGGCGGAGATAATCACCATCGACGGTTTTTCCGGCCATTGGCTCGTCGAAATATTGGGTTCCCCAACGATCGACCGAGGGAATCATTTCAAAGAGATTGTCCGCAGAGCAGCATTCGTCGCTGGGGACCGAAGAAATTTGATGTCCCGTCAGCACGGAAATCGGTTTCGAACTCACAATCAGCGAACCGGTCAGATCGTTTTGGCCCCAGGCGGTTGCTGCCGATTGCACGAGGTAGGTTTGGCCTTGGCGAAGTGTGAAATTGATGGGCCGGTTCGGCGGATCGCCGTTTTTTGTCTGGCAGGCCGGAGTAACGGTAATCTGGTTGTCATCATACGGCGAGGTTATCAGGAATTCTCCTGGCATAAATGGATTTTGGCCGAACACCCCATTATCCGGAAAATTCATCGTGTAGTACTCGGTTCCATAGGCCTGTAGTGGCAATGCAAGAAACCCATCGGGGCTGTCGCCAATACCTTGCGGATCACCCCATGCGGAATAGCCATAGACCGTGATGGGATTCGTGCTCGTAATGTGAATCGCGTTATCCGTGGCAACCTCCGGAATGTACGTCATGTAATTACTCAACTGATAGTCATAGATCTGCCCGGCGGTCATTACGATGGTTTTACTGCTCGAGCCCGCAATGTTGATCGTCACCTTATTTGCGGTTCCACTGCAAATGTAAATCTCCTCGAAGACGCTTTGATTGCCAGATCCCGATCCATTTGGCATGAAGCCGAGCCAATAGTCCGTGCCGGCCGAACTGACGCCTCCCTGAGCGGCGGAGCGTAGCGCCGGCCCGGCGAGGATCGTGACAGCGAGTAAGAAGAGAAATCGAAAGCAAGATTTCATAAGATTAAATTTGTGTTAAAAGCCGGAAATGGTATCTCTTTGGAAGCATAGAAAGTTTCCGCGCTGGCGGAAGCTGACGAAGCAAGAACGCAGAACATGGCGCGGGTTACATGAATTCTCGCTATTTGCCGCCGCGATTAGTATTCTACCGGGGCGCGCATGGTAGTAATCCTCGATATTTTCGGGGAGTTGGCAAGTGTATCGCTTTTCGACGTGGTGTCGATGGGAACCGGCTCGCCCGGGTAGCTCGTGTTGAAATATTCGATGGGCGTGTGCAGGGCATCGTACGAATATTTCATAAATTTCCCCCAGATTGGCGCCGCAGCGCGGCCACCTTGCCCATTTGCGCCGGTGAAGGTAACGCGCCGGTCATCGAAACCGACCCACACACCCGCTGTGAACTCCGGCGTATAGCCAATGAACCACGCGTCGGCATAATTCTGAGTGGTTCCCGTCTTCCCAGCAGCCGGGTAGCGAAAATAATTCAGCACACGGCGTCCCGTTCCATACAAGATCACATCTTCAAGCGCGGAGGTGATTTCATGGCATATTTGCGGTTGCAGGACATAATTGAATTGCGGCTTGTGCTGATAAAGAATTTTTCCGTTCCGGTCTTCGACGCGGATGATGGAGTACGGCGTGGGGCGAATGCCATCGTTGGCGAAGGTCGTGTAGGCGCTCGTCATTTCGAGCGGGCTGATATCGGCGGTTCCCAACGCAATCGAAGGGTAGGGGGGAATGTAGGATTCGATTCCCATGTCCTTCGCAAGTTTGATGACATCGGTAACCGAAGTGAGTTCCTGAATCGTATGAACGGCGGCGAGATTCACCGATTGTTCCAGCGCATAGCGAATGGTTACCGAGCCGCCCTCGGCTTCGCCGGCGAAATTCTGCGGATGCCAGGTGCCGATGGAAATCGGCTCGTTCGATACGTTCGATTCCGGCGTGGCACCACGCTCGAAGGCAGAGGCATAGACGATTGGCTTGAAGGAAGAACCCGGCTGCCGGTAAATTTGCGTAGCGTGATTTAAGCCATAACGTTCTTCCTTATAATTCGAAGCGCCGACCATCGCGACAATTTGACCAGTGGATTGATCGATACAGACGAGACCGGCTTGCAATTGTAGCTCCTGCTGTTTTAGACTATCGACAAAATCTTTATTCGCGTAGAATCGCTTCGCCACCTGAGCTTGCGAATCGGGCGAATCCGCGGCGTGGTACTCAGGCGTGTTGCGGACGGCTTTCATTAGCACAGAATCCAGGAGCGCCCGATGCCGCGCCCAGTTCCAGCTTCGATCGACCACGTTCTTCTGAAAATCCGAAATGTGCTCGGTGACGGCACGGTTTGCGGCGCGCTGCATCGCGGCATTGAGCGTCGTATAAACAAGTAAGCCATCGCGATAAATATCGTAGCCCTTAAGTTCCGGCATGTTCTGAAGTTCCTGGCGAACCATCTCTGCAAAATGGGGCGCGATGCCCTGATAGCCCATGTACGGCTTCACCTTGAGCGGAACTTTCTTGATTTTTTCCGCATCCGCCACTTTTGTGAATCCTGCGGCTACGGTATTATCGACTACGGTATTGCGACGTGCGATCGCGCGGTCGTAATTCTGGTCTGGATCGTAATCGGCCGGGCCTTTGAGTAGCCCAACCAGGAACGCGCTCTGGGCGGGGCTCAGCCGATTGACATCTTTGCCGAAATACGCCTGGCTTGCCGCCTGAATGCCATACGCTCCGCGCCCGAAGAAAGTGACATTCAAATACATTTCGAGAATTTCGTTCTTCGTGTGCGTCCGCTCGATTTGCACGGCCGTAATCGCTTCACGCAGCTTGCGAATCAGCGTTTTTTTCTGATTCAAATAAAGGTTCCGCGCAAGCTGCTGCGTAATGGTCGAAGCGCCTTCGCGCGCGCGAAGGCTGGCGAGGTCGGTTAAAAACGCGCGCACGTTGCCCCACACGTCGATGCCCCAGTGATGATAAAAGTTGCGGTCTTCGGTGGCAATCAGCGCCTTGATGAGGAATGGAGGGACATTGCGAAGATGGATATTTGTTCGATTCTTGACGAAGAACTGGTCGATGGGTTCCCCGTCCGTGGAGATAATGCGCGTGGCAATATCGGGATGCGGCGCCTCGAGTTCCTCCTGGCTCGGAAGTCCGCGTGCGACATCCCACCACAAAAAGGCGAGGAGCGCAAGCACGGCGGCAAGAGCGATCAGAATATTGCGGCGAGTCAGCACGAAAAGATAACACACGCAGCGACGCAAAAATTGAATTCTTTCGGTGACCGATTGTTCAGTATGGCCTTCGCTTCACCCGGAACCGAACTTATTATTCAGGAAAATCGCACGAACGCGACCGCCCGCCGCTGGAAGGCGGGACTAGCCGCCAAAACGCACGGCCTCCAGAGATGATCGGCCCGCCCGCCGTGCCGCGCCCAAGGCCCGCTGCGCGACAGCGAAGCGGACGAGAGGGCGGCGGCATAAGCTGGGACGATTGCGGGACAACGAGCGGGTGCTCGTAAAATGATCATGCCAGAAGTAAGCAGATTCTTCGGTATCGTGATAACGATGTACATTCATGACCATGGAAGGCCGCATTTCCATGCGCGTTATGGCGAGCACCTGGCAAAATATCGCATCGAGGATTTGGAACTTATTAACGGCCACCTTCCAAACGGGCGCACGCGCTCGTTCTGGAATGGGCGTCGGAACATCGGGAAGGATTGATGGCGAACTGGAACGCACTCCAGAACGATGAACCGATTTCGAAGATCGAAGGGTTAATCTGATATGCCATACGTTACTGCTGTCCGATATCTTTCCGCGTACTCGCTGGAACTCACATTCAGCGATGGAGCGACCGGCGTTGTCGATCTCTCCGGTGAACTTTATGGAAGGTTCTTCGAGCCGCTTAAAGATGTGAACGAATTCCGGAAGGTGCGCGTGGAACCGGATTTGAGCACCATCGTCTGGCCAAACTGCGCCGACATTGCGCCCGATTATCTCTACCAACTCATGCAAGCGCAGGAGCACGCGATGGAGGTGGGTAACTAAAACCGCTGCGACGATTGCGGCACGACGAGCGGGTGCAGTTAAATGGCAATGGAAATAGAGATTGCGTCGCTTCGAGCGTGTTTCGAACGAGGGCGTGTTCGCTACAGCGATCACGCCCTCGACGAAATGAAACAGGACGAATATGGCCGCATCTACGATGACGACATCTTCGAGGCGTTGATGAGTGGAGAAATCATCGAGCACTACCCGAGTTCGTTTCCGCTGCCAAGTTGCCTCGTATCTGGCAGGAACTCGAATGGCAGACCAATTCACGCGGTGCTCGGTTACAATGCGGAATTCGAACGAATCACCGTCATTACGGTTTATCATCCAAACCCGAAATTATGGATAGCGTACAAGAAGAGGCGAAGCAAATGAAGTGTGTCATCTGCCACGGTGACACCATCGAGCCGCGGAGCGTCCGCGAGGAATTGCACATTGGCGATGACATTGTCTATGTCACCGTCGATGCGCTCGTGTGTACGCAATGCGGGGAACGTTATTTCGACCGCGCGACCGTCCGGAAGCTCGAAAGCATCGAGCGCGAATTAGAGCATGGGCACGAAACGCTCCCGGAAATTGGGAAGGTTTTGGTGTATGGGTGACCGACGCGACCGCCCGCCGCTGAAAGGCGACGAATGGCCGCCCGTGAAACGTTCCCGCCGCGTCGCGCCCAAAGCCCGCCGCGCGCCAGCCTAGCGGAGCACGAGGAGGGCGGGGTAAGTGCAGGAATTAATTATTAATAATCAATTTTTCTAAAAGTTACCCGATCGGGAGAAGATCGCTGCTAATTCCTTCTCGCACGAAGTGCGCGGCGAGCGTGGCGACCCTATGTTAGATGTACTTTACCATTCCATCCAAATCCTCGCCGGAATGGCTTAGCGAGATGGCCTCTAAAATAACTTCCCCGATCGAAGTGTGGCGGGTTGAGTAAAACAGAATTCCCGCGTGGTCGGAATTACGGGCTGCGATTCGAAGAAAATCGGCGTCCTGCGTAATAATGACACGGCGTTCAAGTTGAGCATATTCAAATTGCTTCTCATCGGTAGCTCTCAGAAGCCCTGCTTCCTAAGTCGTGGTGACATCGAGCCCCTGCAGGCGCATTCCGCTGGCAATTTTGAGACTAACATTTTCGTCTAAGTGGAAGCGGATTGGCGTTATGCGTGCCAACGTTATCGCGCTTGAAACGCATCCTGAAGTGTAAGTCTTCCAGACTTCAAGTCCCGAATGAGCGCGTCTTCTTCTTCGAACACACGGTCAATTTCCTTTTTATGGTCGTGATAATAGGCGAGAGCGGCGTACACCGCGGCAATGGGTAAGTTCCAATCGGCCGCGATCTCCTCGACGGACATTTTCTGAAAATAGTGATACGCAACCACATCCTTTACGGCGAAGCGCGTGCCGGCAATGCGGGGCTTGCCAAAGCAAGTATCCGGATCGGAGACGATATGATCGATGTTAAGCGTCATGAACGGCCAACACCGATATTGGGGAAGGATGTTCCACGCGGACTGCACGCGCAACACTCGAGAAACTTTCACCCGTCGCCGAGGCTGGATTATGAGACCGTTCGCCCGACCCCGTGGAAAAAAATATCCGATTTTTGTAACATCACGAATTTTTGTCGTATTTTAGTGGGGCCTTATATGGGCACCTATTCGCCCATGCCTCGAGGAAGGCTTTTGTTCATTGAAAATTCAGAGCATTAATTGCAACCCCACCGCGTAACCTATGTTTTCTTTACGAATAGATTTATGAATTACAAATTCAAAAAAAAGTCTGTAAGTCATTGAAAAATATAGACACGGCATGTTTTCTCTACCGGAGTTAGCGCGATTGCAGCGAGGTTCTCAGGATGAGATAGGATTCGATATTCTTTCCTGAATATATCCTTTCACCTGCCCCATCGCCACGCGCACTTGCTGCATTGAATCGCGCTCCCGAATCGTGACGGTTTGGTCTTGCAGCGTATCGGAATCAATCGTGACGGCGAAGGGTGTGCCGGCTTCATCCATGCGGCGGTAACGTCGGCCTACGGCGCCGGAATCATCGTAGAAGGATCGCATGGATTTTCGCAGATCGCGATCGAGGGCCTGGGCGAGTTCCGGCATTCCGTCCTTATTAACAAGCGGCAGCACGGCAACTTTCAGTGGAGCGAGGAACGGATGCAGCCTGAGCACTACGCGCTGTTCGCCATTCACAGTCTCTTCCTCGTAAGCATTGCAGAGGAACGCCATGAATCCGCGCGATGCGCCTGCGGCGGTTTCGATCACATACGGGGTGTATTTCGCTTTCGTCTCATCGTCCAGGATTTGCATGCTCTTGCCGGAAAATTCCTGGTGGCGCGTTAAATCGAAATCGGTGCGGTTGTGGATGCCTTCGATTTCGCCGAAGCCGAATGGGAACTCGAATTCGATGTCGCCCGCGGCCTTCGCGTAATGCGCGAGCTTCTCATGTGGGCGAAAGCGGAGTTTTTGCTCCGGCATTCCGAGCGAGCGCCACCAGTTCCAGCGGGTTTCGCGCCAGGATTCGAATAAGTTCTCGTCACTGCCCGATTTGCAGAAGAATTGCATCTCCATTTGTTCGAACTCTCTGGTGCGGAAGAGAAAATTTTTCGTGTTGATCTCGTTTCGGAACGATTTCCCGATCTGGCAAATCCCGAACGGAATTTTTTGCCGCGCCGATTGCCAAACGTTCATAAAATTCACGAAAATTCCCTGCGCCGTTTCGGGACGCAAGATAGATGGCGTTTGCCGCATCCTTCACCGGGCCGATATACGTCTCGAACATCAGGTTGAAATTGCGCGGAGCCGTAAGCGATTTCGTTCTGCCGCAATTCGGGCAGGGAATTAATTCCTGCTCAACCAAATTTGCGAAGATCGCATCATTTTGTTCCATCACGCCGGTGATAGTTTCGGCAAGCTGCTCTTTCGAAAGCTCGCCGATTCGAGCGCGAGCGTTTTCGCAATTGCCTTCAGCTTTTTCTCCGACATCTCGGCAAACAGGTGATCGACGCGATAGCGCGATTTGCACTCTCGGCAATCGACCATGGGGTCCGAGAAATTCTGCACGTGGCCGGACGCTTCCCACACGCGCGGGTGCATAAGGATGGAGGCGTCGAGGCCCTCGATATCGCCGCGCGAAGTCATCGCGCGCCACCATGCTTCCTTCAGGTTCCGCAGCATCTCGACACCGAGCGGGCCATAATCCCAGCAGCCATTAAGGCCACCATAAATTTCGGACGATTGAAAGACAAACCCCCGCCGCTTGGCGAGCGATACGATCTTTTCGAGTAATTGCTGAGAAGGTGATATGTTGGCCACAGTGTTCGTAACGAGTGATGAGTACCGAGTAACGAGTTCGGGGACAATTGTCATTCCCGAAGCAGGTTAGTATTGTTCTGCGTGACCGTTATCGTAGGATGCGTTGATTGCGTTCTTCGAGACTTAATCTTAATCTTCGGCACGGAACCGCGAGTGCTGCGCCTTCTGTTGGTTCGGCGCTTCGAAGGTTCGGAGCCACGACCGGGCAATTGGCGCAGTTGGTTAGCGCGCTTCCTTGACATGGAAGAGGTCACAGGTTCGAATCCCGTATTGCCCACTTGCAAAAGGTATGAAGGATGAAGTATGAAGTATGAAGGGCACCAACGTCCGCCATTTCATACTTCATACTTCTTACTTTGTACTTCAACGCATGCTGCAACCTAAAACGAAAATCATCGCGACGCTAGGTCCTTCCAGCGCGACGGAAGAAATCATCGAAAAGCTTATTCTCGCGGGGATGGACATCGCCCGCCTGAATTTTTCTCATGCTACCTTCGAAACCCACCTTGAAATTGCCACGAAAGTTCGCGCCGTCGCCGAGCGATTAGG
Source organism: uncultured Bacteroidota bacterium (assembly GCA_963702215.1). Lineage (GTDB taxonomy): Bacteria > Bacteroidota > Ignavibacteria > Palsa-1295 > Palsa-1295 > PALSA-1295. The sequence goes on along the minus strand of OY969726.1, from coordinate 681,032 downwards.
CGAATACATCGCCATTTTCGCCGATCTTCCCGGCCCGAAAATTCGAACGGGCGATGTTTCCGATCCGAATGGCGTACTGCTCACTGCCGGTACCGATGTCGCGCTCGCATACGATCCTGAAGTTCCCTCTACCGCCTCGCGTATCACGACGAGCTATCCATATTTAGGTGCCGACGTTCGGCCCGGACATCCCGTGTTGCTCGATGATGGGGCAATCGAACTCGTCGTCAAAGTCCATCGTCTCCGAAACGGAACTTATCGCGACTGTCCGGACGGGAGGGATTCTCAAAAGCCACAAGGGAATTAATTTTCCGGCAACGATCCTTCGGATTCCCACGCTTACCGATCACGATAAGGAAATCGTTCGGTTTGCGATTCAGACCGTCGGAGTCGATGCGCTGGCCTTGAGCTTTGTCCGGCGCGCAGAAGACATTCGAGACCTCCGCGATTTTCTCGAGACCGAATTCGACGATGCGACAACTCCCATTATCGCCAAGATCGAAAAACCGGAAGCGGTCGAGAATATCAAAGATATTCTTTCCGTTACCGACATGATCATGGTTGCGCGCGGCGATTTGGGCGTCGAAATGCCGCTCGAACGGGTGCCGCCGATTCAAAAGCGTATCGTCGATCTTGCCAACGCACGCGGCATTCCGGTCATTACCGCGACGCAAATGCTGGAATCGATGATTGTGCATGCGCGGCCAACACGCGCCGAAGCCAGCGATGTGGCAAATGCCGTCTTCGATGGCTCGGACTGTGTAATGCTCTCGGCCGAAACTGGCGCGGGAAGCTATCCGGTAGAATCCGTATGCGACCATGCGCGAAATCGTGCTCGCCGCCGAACGGAGTGGCTATGTTCGCACAGAGCGCGATTTCGTGCTGCCGAGTGACGAACGCGAATACGCCACGGATTCTGTGGCACGTGCCGCCTGCGTGCTCGCCGAGGAAGTCGATGCGCAAGCGATCGTTTGCGCCACGCTTTCGGGCCGCAGCGCACGCTTCGTTGCCAAGTATCGGTACTCGAAGCTTGTGATCGGCATGTCCACCGAAGATGTGGCGTTGCGCCGCATGGCGTTCTATCATGGTGTGGTTCCGATGAAGCTCGAATCGGTGATGTCCTTCGACGAAACGCTCGAATATATGGTGCGAGACGTTCAGAAAAAAGGGCTGGTCGGCAACAGCGGTTGGATTGTCATTACCGCCGGCCATCCGATCTTCCAGGTGAGCCATACGAATATCGTCAAGGTGCACTTCCTCGGTTGACCGTCCCGACGTGGCCCAAACTGATACGAAAGGAGCCGCCGCGCGGCATGACCCGTATGCGGCGCTACGAATCCGCGATTTTCGTATTTTGCTTGCAACGCGGCTTGCGATTACAATTGCAAGCCAGATGGAGGTCGTCGTTGTTCGTTATCAAGTTTACGGCCTGGCGCACGATCCGCTGCCGATCGGGATCGCCGGTCTAGTCGAAGCAATTCCGGCGCTGATTGTTGCACTCTTCGCTGGCCATATCGCGGATGTGATGGAACGCCGCCGGTTGGTGATCATGTCCCGCGCGGCGTTGATTTTTTCTTCCGGTGGTTTGCTTGCACTTTCCTTTTTTATTGGAGCGTGGTATCCAAGTAGCGGTCTCTGGCCGATTTATGTCATGATCTTCATCGCCGGCGCTGCGTCCGGATTTCTCAGTCCTGCGTCCTTTGCTTATAATGCCGAGTTGCTGCCGAAGGAACTATATGCAAATGGTGCGGCCTGGAATAGTTCCACCTGGCAGACAGGGGCGATTCTCGGTCCGACCATTGGGGGTCTTATCGCAGGATTTGCAAGCATTCCGGCGGCTTACGCGGTAGATGTCTTGCTAACCGCAGCGGCTGCATTCTTCGTTTTTCTCATCCCGGCCCGGCCATTCGAGCCCAGAATTCGGGAGGAATCCAGCGTGCAAAGTATCGTCGCCGGATGGAAATTCGTGTTCCGCAATCAACCGATATTGGGATCGATTTCACTCGATCTTTTTGCCGTATTGTTTGGTGGCGCCGTTGCAATGCTGCCGGTCTATGCGAGTGAGATCTTCCACGTCGGCGCGCAAGGTTTGGGAATTCTGCAGGCGGCGCCATCGGTGGGCGCGGTGCTCGTATCCGTGGTATTTGCACATTACCGCCTGCGCGGCGGCGTAGGTAAGCAGATTCTGCTTACCGTCGCGATGTTTGGCATCACGATTATTCTCTTCGCGATCACGACGAATATCTACCTTTCGCTCGCCCTTCTCGTGCTCTACGGCGCGACTGATAGTGTCAGCGTAATTATCCGTTCGACCGTCATTCAAATCCTAACACCGGACGAAATGCGCGGACGTGTAGCGGCGATCAATTCGATGTTTATCGGTACATCGAACGAAATCGGTGCCTTCGAATCGGGCCTGGCGGCGAAGTTACTGGGCCTCGTTCCATCGGTGGTATTTGGCGGAGTAATGTCGCTCGTGACGGTAGGTTCGGTTGCACTTGCCTCGCCAAAGTTGCGCCGGCTGAGCGGAGAGGAACTGGGAACGGCCTGACGGTTCCACTTCATGCTTACCGAGCAGTTGCGGGCAACTTCGCCGCGGCGGTCGCCTTGCCCAATTTACGCTTGAGTTCCACGATATTGATTTCCTCGCTTCCCGCGCTAGCCCTCACGCCATGCACTTCCGTTGCGGCGTGTTTCGCGGGGTTTGCCGGAGCACCGTATTTCTTTTCCTTTTCAGCTTCGTACGCAGGGGTGTTCGGTAGGATTGCCGGAGGGGGATCTTCGCGTTTGCCGGTGAGGTAATATTCGATGAGCTTCCGCGCAATCGGAGCAGCGTAGGTGGATCCAAAGCCAACATTTTCAACGATCACGGCAACGGCAATCCGCGGATGGTCGAACGGAGCGAAGGCATCGAACCACGCATGATTTTTTCCGTGGGGATTCTGCGCGGTTCCTGTTTTCCCGGCAATCTGGATGTTCGAATTAGGAATTTTTTCTCCATACGCCGTTCCGCCGGGTTCCGTAGTTACTCCGAGCATCGCGTCGCGCACATAATTGATGATGGTATCCGGAATCGGGAGTTTGCGCGATTTATAGGCGACGGTATCCCATTTACCCGTGCGCTCGTTGTAAATGGCCCGCGCGGCGTGGGGTTGCACCCACACGCCGTGGTTTGCAAACGTCGAAACGTAGGCCGCCTGCTGAATCGGAGTCACTCCAATTTCCCCCTGCCCGATACCCTGGCTGACGACGTATCCCAGTGTCCACCCCCGAGGGTACATTCGATTCATTCGCTTCGTGTTGGGAATGAATCCACTGCCTTCATGGCCAATATCGACGCCAGTCGCCTGATCGAAACCGAATAGGCGTGCGTAGCGGTACATCGAATCGATTCCCAGACGCAAAATCATGTGATAGAAAAACACATCGCAGGAGACAACAATGGCCCGGTGCACATTGACCCAGCCATGGGCAGCATCATCGTGGTAGGTGTGGTCACCGTAGGTGAAGGAGCCGGGGCAATCCAGCTTGAAATCCCAGGGAATATCACGCGTATTCAGCATCGCCGAAGCCATCATGAGTTTCCAGGTCGATCCCGGAGGATAACGCGATTGCGTGGCGCGATCGTAGAGCGGGTGCGCCGGATCGAGCATCACATCCTGATATTCCTTTTTCGTCGTCTTTCCTGAAAAAAGATCCAAATCGAAATCTGGTTTGGAAACGAGCGCCAGAATATCGCCATTATTCGGATCCATCACGACGACGGCGCCATGGTACGGATCGAGCAGTTGCTCGGCATACTCCTGCAAGTCAATATCGAGGCCAAGCTGAATGGGTTCTCCATCGACGCTGGGGATATCCGTAATGCCCTGATTCAAACGCGATTGCCGCTGGCCCTTCGCATCCACCGCCAGAAAATCGTAGCCCTTGACGCCGCGAAGCTCATCCTCATAAACTTGTTCGAGCCCGGTGGTTCCCACGATATCGCCGGGATGGTAGTAATCGCTATCGGCGGTCGTATCGAGCTCGTCCAACTTGGCTGGGGAAATTTCCTTCATGTAGCCGAGAAGATGCGAAGCTCGAATGGGTGCGATATAATCGCGCTTCGATTCGGTAACGACATCGACTCCGGGCAATTTGTCGTGATTTTCTTCGATTTGCGCGATGATGCGCGGGTCGGCATCGTTCCAAATTTTGACGGGCTGGAACCGCGTATAATAGCCACCCAGATTTATTTTATTCAGGATAAAATTCGTATCGACGCCCAAAATTTGCGCTATGAACGGCAGCGTCTGCTCGCGATACGGCGCAAAATCCTGCGGCGTGATGGCGATGCTGAATGCCGGAACGCTTGCGGCAATGACGCGGCCGAAGCGATCGTAAATCGTGCCGCGCACCGGCGTTTGCTCGACTTTCTTCAGCCCCTGCGCGATCGCCTGCCCCGAAAGCGCCGCGCCCTCGACGATCTGAAGCTGCACGAAGCGCACCACGAATCCGAGAAATACCAATATGATCGCGCCCGCCAATACTTTCGAGCGGAGCGGTGAGGCAAATTCGTGTTCTTTTAGATCGGCCATTGGCGTGATAACACGATGCAATCAAATTTCCATCCATTTCTTTCCGAGATGGAAAATTTGTTGTGCGTGTGCAATGCGATGGAATATTTGTTGTGCGTGTGCAATGCGTTTTCATAAACCGTAAGATTATTTTACGCTTTTGCCGCGAGTTCCCGAATATCCAGAAATTCTCAGATCTGACCGTTTTTTTATGCCCGACAGTAGAAACGAGAAAACTAAGATACAACTACACGCGCGTTTGTGCTTCATGAATAATGGCGATTCCAGCGCGTTTTGGCACATTATGAATTTTTTGTTCATAATTTCATCACTTTTTCCGAAGGCACAAGGCGAGCTAACGATGAGCGGTAAACGGTTTAGTAAATTGAAATACCAACCATTTGGGGCGTCCATTTACAAAATGAAATTTACCTCTGGCGCGAAGCAGCTTGGGCCAAATCATGCCGCGCGCGATTGGAATTCGGAAATAGCAGCAAGGCCTTGTCGAATGCTGAATCTGCCGCAGCCTGCTTTCCGAATTTCATCAGGACCTCACCACCTAAGGTGTACGTGAGCGCATTGTTCGGTTCATACATCAGGGATTCCCGCATCGCCTGATCGAGACTGCTGGGATCTGCCGCGCCTTCCAGCACTTGATAAAGATATTTGTGGATGGGAAGCACCTTGCCGGTTGTGAAGCGCGTCGAGTCGGTGAAGTGATAAACGCGCATAATTTCGCTTCCCGGATGAGCGTCAACGAATACCGTGTTTTCATTGGGTATCTCATACCAATTGTCGAGTAGCGCAGCGTATGTTACGCCGCGTCTTCGTAGCGCCAGTATATTGCCCGGTTCGCGCAAATATTTAATCATTCCTGGATCGGCCAAACCTACAAGATCGACAATCCTTCTACCGGAATAAAATCCGAAGGCCCCAATATCATGCGTGGTTATGATCGCATTCACTGGCAGGTGCTCTGAACACCACTCTGCTGCGGTAACCTGCAAATGATGAATGTAAGCATCATCAGAGGTGAGTGTGTCGATTTGGGTGCCAAAGCCGGTTAATTCACCGACAAAAGCAGCACCGACCATGAGCATTATCAAACTAAAAGCGAACGATTGATCCTTTGTGAACCATCGAGCAATCTGATTCGCGCCAATCACCGAAAGTAATAAAATAAATGGAAGAATGGGAATGAGATAACGCCCATTCTGAAAAAGCACTGGAAGCTTCCAGCGGTACAATGCGATCAGTCCAATCGGATAAAGAAAAAGTGCAAAGTTGCCTCGCTTTTTTTCCATGAGCATTCCAATGGCGCCCAACGCGGCCAGGAGAAGGGCAGTTATTCTTCCGTTACCGGAGACCAATGACCAAAGCGGTGGCCAAAAATTTTTGGCATTTCCACCATAATAGGCAAGCTTCGCATAGAAGGTGTTTGGCAACGGAGTTCCAGATAATGCGTAATTGAAAATTACGTAAGCACCGGCCAATCCAACAAATGTTAAGATCGCTTTGTAATTTGGTTTGGATGGAAATAGTTTACGTGTTATTATAAAATCGATTCCGATGGCTATATCCAAAACGACCGTATCGGGTCTTGCCCAAAGTGCGAGTCCCAGCGCAAGGCCGACTAAAACCCAATGTTCTTTTCGATACTCCAGCATCGCCCACAAAAGAAGCGCAATCACAAATGCCGTTTCCATACCCCAGCTTGGGAGCACCGCAAGCGATGGCATGGCAAGAAACAATAAAGTTCCAACCGTCGGAAGCCACGGCGTGCTCGTATATTTCCGGATAAGAGAAAAAAAGAGCCACGCTGCGGCGCTATAAGCAAGTACCAAAGGAATGAGCGCAACAGCGAATTCATCTTTGATGAAAATAAAGAAAACAGCTTCGAGAAAGGTGAAGAGAGGGGATGTCGAACCGGAAGTCGCATGATTTAGAGCGCCAAACGCAAACCGGCCAGTCGTGGCAAGCGTGCGCGCAAATGTTAGATGAATCCAGGAATCATCGAGTGGAAAGCTGGCGAAACCGTTGGAAGAAACGGTGGAACTATAAATAAGTAGCGAAACGAGGGCAGCCAGAATAGCAAAACCAATTTTCAGATATGGTTCGCTACGTGACCAGGCTGCTTCGATTTTTGGAAACGCACTCGGCTTACTTTTCTTTCTTGCCGGAGTTCGAGCAGGCGCAGACCTGGAGCGGTTGGTCTTCTTCGAGCGCGTTTGCGGCATGGAGTAGTTCAGGAATTTATATTAAAAGCTATCTGAAGCCCTTGGAATACCAAGGGCTTCAAGAAGGTTTCAATTTAATGAAATATTTGTTGTGCGTGTGCAATGCGTTTTCATAAACCGTTAGATTATTTTACGCTTTTGCCCGAGTTCCCCGAAAACCCGGAATTCGTGAGGGATAATAAAAAAGCCCCGCCGAAATTTCGGAGGGGCTTTGAAACCAGTTCGAAAACGGGTTATTCTTTTACGATTTTTAGAGTAATCACATCGCCATCATCCGTGGATATTCGAAGATAATACGTTCCCGGCGGGAGATTTGGCTCCGGAATGGACGCTTCATGCTCGCCCGCCTGTGTGAGCTGGTATTTCGCGTAGGAGATCGGAATGCTCCGCCCCAGAATATCCCGAAGCTCCATCGTTACCAGCGCTTCCCGGCCCATGGTGAAGGAAATGCCGATTTCATCGGAGACGGGGTTATCCAACAGAACGCGCGCTTACGAGTGCCGGTGAAGCTACAGGGGAACTCGGCCCTTGCACGATATTCTGGGGGCCGAGAAGAATTTGAAGGTCTTCCTGCTCGAGCGATGGAATAGTGGAATCATAAGGATTCGTAAGTGTATCCTTGTTCACCATGCTATCGACCCACCACTGATATCCCCCGTAGATAGAGTCGCGTTCATAATCGAGCACGATTGAATCGAGCCATGCCTGATGCATCCAATGCGAGGCTGCATTGTAATACGTTTGCCAGTCGGTGAAGCCCTGGCATTTACGGCTATCGATAATATATTTGAGTTCGGCAAGCTGCGCCGCTTCATTGGATTGTTCGGCGGTCAGCATTGCTTCTACATCGTTACAATACCACAACGTATCGGGATTATTATAGAGCACTTGTTTGAGGAAAGCTAAGTACTTCGCGCCGAATCCTCGCTGACTCAGTAAAGCGGAAGCAGAGCCATTGATAGTGACAAAAGCCCTCCAAGGTTGTGCGCCAATTTGAGAGTTGCTATCGTACGAGCATATCTGAAGGAATAGGGCAAGGCTATCGTAACTTGGCTCCCACTGACCGTCATTTTGGAGTAGAGCCCCCTGACGAAGCACATTATCACATCGGCTGGAAGTATCATAATGGATATCCGATAAAGGAATAGGCCCGATCTGTTTCGTAAAAAGCCCCTCCGAGCACGAGATTCCAGTAATAAATGGGGCGCTGGATAAATGATTCGTCGCTGTGTAGTCTATGTTGCTTGCCGTCACTTCACTCAGAGCGGACGTATTCCAATTGCTCCCATTTGGTGAAACCGATTCCGGTTGAATGGAGCTGTTACCCCAGAAATTATTATCTACATTTCCCAAGCTGGGATTGATTGTTTCCGAGGAGCTCAATAATGTCGGTGAACTCGCGGATCCTTTCTCGATATCATTTTCGCCAAATACTGACCAAGATCCCGAACCGGGACCAGCTTGCCCGAGAAAAACGACCGAAGTACCAGCGAGTGTAATTTGGGAACCACCCCCGTTATTACTGATAGTATCGAAAGCCGCAACGTCCCCCCCCCCGGTGTGGTGAACGCCGGTTAAGTCCATAGCGCTGCTGGAAGAAGACGCAAGTCCTGCACCAGAGTTTCCGTTGTAACTCGAAAAAACGATATGGCCTGCATCAAAACTACCACTTACATGGCCCAAAGCACAGTCTGAAACAGTATTTAGCTTTGCATATCCAGTATAATGATCGGTGGAGATACCTGCGGCTGCCGCATTCGTCAGTGCGGAAATCGTGTTGCTGCAAATAAATGACCACGTGTTTGGATGGCTCGTCTCCGTCGAACTTTCGTTCCAAATTCCACGCTGATGCTTGACACCGTAGATTTGGTTGTAGCCAATATCGCCGGTTGTATTACTGAAATGAATGGCCGCCTCGACCCCGCCGGCCGGCTCAAAATAGTTTGTTGCCTCGAAGGTATTACCGGTAATAGTGATCGACTCTCGTAGGCCATCATCCATGCCGATGTCCGGAGCATTTTCTACTTTAATTCCATCCGGATTCGGGAAATGAGTAAAATCACCATACCCCTGGAAGCCACAGCCATCAACCAGAAGCGAGTAAAGCTTGGTATTGGCCTGAGGGGGCGTACTCGAATAATTAATATCGAGTCCGTTTTGTATGACCTGGTAAAACGTGACATTCGTAAAGACGATCGGCCAGTACAGAAAGTTACCACCCGTAAAGGACCAGCCGCCCACCCAGCCATTATCCACCAGCAGCTCGTTAGGCGCGACATTTGGATCTGAGATTTCCATGGTTGCAGGGTACTCGCCCGTTCCCCCATAAAAAACACATTGCTCGAAGGTATCCGTCGCAAAGGTCGGTGAAGAAGCATTGTAGTCCGCGTTGCCGGTTCCAGAAGCCGCATACCCATTAGCGCCGATTCGAATGGCCGTGGGGCTGTGTGATTCGTCGGCCTCGTCGGAATAGATCCAGCACTTCGTAAATCCTGAGTGATCGTTGAGGGTCATCTCGCCCGCCGCGGATCCCGTGCCAGTAACAATGTTGGTTTCGAACTTGAAATGAATGATTGCATCGGAGCACGTGAAGTAATCGGAATTCCCCGATACACCAACTTCGAAGTTTGTTCCGCCATGGATATTGAGTTTAGCGGGAGAGGAGATGTCAACGGGCCAGTTCCCATAGCTACTGCTTTCCATGGTCTCTCCAGAACCAGTTATCTTAAATTCCCCTGCTCCAGAAATACCGCTATGCGCGTTCCCATAAAAATCCATTTGGTCATTTGCATCAATTTCAATAATATCTCCCGCCGTCCCGTCAAAATTAATCGCAAACGCGCCAAGATCGATAAAATCTCCACCGCCTCCTGAAGGATTAATAGCGAGTTTCGCGCCATTCGTGATACTAAGATACCCCGATCCGGTATAACCTGATGCACCTGAAGTCGATGGATCGGAATAGAGCACAAGGTAACTCTTTGTGAACGCACAGGGGGAATGAACTATGCACGTCTCCGTCATCAGTGTATTCTCTTCGATGTCCTGATCGAACTCGCGGCGGTCGCGGGCATAGAAATGGTCGGAGGAACTTATCCAGTGGACATGAATTCCCATTTGGTTCACGGCGCCACAAAATTGCGTAATGCCGTTCGCATTTGCAACCGGATCGTCCAGGAAGGTCGTGCCGTTGGCTTCGCTCACGCAAAACGCCGTTGCAACGACGCTCGTCCGGATAATCAGGAGTGGATCTTCGCCGTTAGCACTGGTACAAACGGAACTGCGGTCCAGCCGGTAGAGCGAATGAAATTCCGTGAAATTCACGGCGGGATTCGTGCTGCCCGCATTCGCGCCCTCGTAAGGATTGGTGAAGGACCATAGTGGCTCATCGACAACAGGATAAAGGTTCGAGTTTGGCGGGTTCGGTAAATCAATCGGCCCCGGATGGCTGTTATTTAACACCCCATCGCAATACTCCACGGGCGTTTGGGCCAAGCCGGAGACGATGCGGTCTAAAAATAAACTTAAACCGAGAAGTCCGGTGATCCCCTTTTGTTTTTGGTTGATATCAACATGGGTATCCGCGATAAGATAGACTCCGCGCTGGTTCGCGGTTGATGGGGTTACACCAGCCTGACTGGCGTCGAGTATTCGTGCATGGGTTGGATCGGACCAGGTGTCCGCCGTGCCGGCGATGGCATGCGGGATAGACGCGGCGGGCAAAAACGCTCCACCCGCTGGATTCCATTGTCTCCAAATAACATTGCCGGCAGGTATGGCGTCCATATAGGCAACATCGAAGGGCGCTTCCGTCGTCGTACTCGAATGACGAATATCGACGGCGACCGTTGGCCGGCGCCCCGTGCTGCCAAGTCCCGCCGCGGTCGTAACCAGCGTTGGGAGAAGCTGCGGCGTTCCATCGGAGAGTTTAACGACCATTGACCAAACCACTAATGCGCCGCTCGCATTTTTTTCTTCCCAAACAATATAAAGAAAATTCGCGTCGATTGCGATATCGAAGCGGTCTAAAGGATTTGTTTCGTCCGTCGTGCTGACGACATGATGGGTCGCCATAATCGGTTGGGGAATCCCAAGCGCCGCCCCGGCTTTCACGATGCTGGTACTCGTGGGCAGGGACGAGAAGCTAATATCGACTCCCGTGCTTCCGGGATCGAATCCTTCGAATGTAAAATTCATCGGTTGTTGCCTCGCGTTGAAGCCAAACGTATCGAACGTTCCCCTGAAGATTTGCCGCCGCCTTCATCACTTCGGTCGTCGGGAAAACGTCGGTTCCATAAAACGTGAACGGCGTCGAGGAGAGCACGCCGGACTCCGTCCCCGTTGCAGTCGTCGTGAGCTTGTTGGAAAGCAGGTGAGCATCGGTGGTGGAACTCGAAGAGGTCCACTGCCCGTATCCATTCGCGGCCAGACAATCCATCGTGAGGCTCACTGGCGCTCCGGCAAGCGGAATATCGTCTGCCAAACTACTGCGCGATTGCGGGAAGTTATACGAGACTTGGGCACTTGCGCCCGGAGCGAAAGCGGCCGCAAAACAAATCGCAAGAAGAAGTTTAAGCACCTGCCGATGATGCAATGGTGCGATCATGAATGCCGCGCGCTGCTTTAATTGTTGAGTACCAAAACGTCCCGTAAGTCCTCCGAAAAAAGTGATGAAATCATTACGTGTCCACTCAATTGGGAGGGAGCCGTGGCGGGGTCAATCTTGGCGCCGTTGGGTGGATCGGTCGTAACCCTCTTGCCAACATACAACATTTTTTATAGGAAGTCAAGAAAAGTCAGAAAAATTAATTTATTCTTTAGGAAAGCCATTCATCCCTTCACAATATAACGTTCAATCTCATCCTCATGAAATCCATATCCACGAAGTTCCTCTGCGCCAAACCCGATTAGTTCCGGCTCGGTCAAGAGGTGCAGGCCGGTTTTTTCGTGGACAATGGTGCGGACTTCATGCACCACCGAGAGCACCTCATCCGCGCTCGCTTCGCCCGTCACATTCAGCACGATGACGGGCTGCGTCGGATTAAGCTGGACATCGCCGCGGCGAAAGCCTTTGAGTCCGCAGGCTTCGAGCAGGAAGGCGGTGGGAACTCGGATAGGGTATAGGGTATAGGGTTTAGGGTTTAGGGGATTCGGTTTATAATGGTGCAGTCGTTCAAGATGGCCGGGAAGATTTTTGGCGAAATTCTTTTCGAGCACATCGAATTGTTCCGGTGTTAACTGGGTGTTTTTGAAGAAGGAGCCTGCATTCCCTTCGATCGATTCTGCTGGGAACGGGAATTTTCTATCGCGGATGGCAATGATTGCTTCGCGAATGTCCATGAGGGATGCTTCCGCGTTACCGTCAAACCATTCTTTTACATCGGGATACGATATATTTCTTTCTGGTTTTTCGGAAAGCTTAATCGTTGTATATAAAATAACATACCGGCCTTTTTCCGTTGTATTAAAAATGCTTTTGCGATAGGAGAAACCGCATTCCACATTCGAAAGCATTCGGAACGATTTCGTTTCGCGGTCGAAGACTTCGACATTTACAAGCACGTCTTTCGTCTCGCGGCCATACGCGCCGACGTTTTGCACGGCGACCGAGCCGGCTTGCCCCGGAATGCGCGAAAGATTTTCGATGCCCCAAAGTTCGTTCCGTACCGCGAACGCCACAACATCATCCCAAATTTCGCCGGACGCGATTCGAAGAACGTTCCCATTCCGCTCGATTCCCTTATTGGCGAGATGGATGACCAAGCCATCGAAGCCCGCGTCACTCACGAGCATGTTGCTGCCACCGCCTAAAATATGCGTGGCGAGGCCGTGCGCCTCGGCATACCCGAGCGCATCGGGAAGCTCAGCCGCACCGGCAAGCTCCACGAATTCCCGCGCCGGCCCACCGATTTTGAAGGTGGTGAGCGGTTTTATGAGACGATTGCGTTCAATATTCAGCAAGGTAATATGAGAATTGGGATGATTTTGGATTATCTGAAAGGTGATCATAACAATCATTCTAATCACATAAATCACAGTCGATGATTGACGAGGAATCCATTCGAGCCATCGAGGCCAGTCGCTTTGGCGAGCATTTTCGTAAGCCGCTTTACGAGGGCTATGCGTTTGCGCAGCTCCCGCAAACGATTCGCTCCCTTCTGACCGGCGAAGCCGCGCACGAACCACCCCCCGGCCCCCGCCTTGAAAAGGCGGTGGGGAGCGGAAGGGAGCATCCCATGCATCATTTGGGAATTCCATTCGGCCCGCGGGAAGATTTGCGGACGAAGTACGATACCGTCGTTCTTTTCTTCATCGACGCTTTCGGCTGGTGTTTTGTCGATCGCTATTTGGAACAGCCTTTTTTGAAGCGCATCGGGAACGAGGGCCTGATTTCGAAAATAAGCTCGCAGTTCCCATCCACGACGGCGGCGCATGTAACGACGATCCACACCGGCCTTCCCGTTGGCCAAAGCGGTATTTACGAGTGGTATTATTATGAGCCGTCGCTCGATGCCGTGATTTCGCCGCTGCTCTTTTCCTTCGCGGGTGATAAGGAACGCGATACACTGCTCAAAGCCGGCGCCGATCCGCTCCGGCTGTTTCCGACCGATACAATCTATTTCGACCTGGCGAATCATGGTGTGAAATCGTATGTGTTTCAGGATCATCAATATACGCACTCGCCTTATACCGAAGTCGTGACCGCAGGCGCCCAGCTCGTGCCGTATCGAAGCCTGCCGGAGGCGATTATCACGCTTTCGGAACTAATTAAGCGCCAGAAAGAGCGAACCTATTATTTTCTTTATTACGATAAGATCGATTCGGTTTGCCACGAGCATGGGCCCGATGCCGGTCAGCTCGATGCCGAGATTCAATCCGTACTTTGGATGCTCGAAACGTTCCTTGTTCCCGCAATGCAAGCACGCAAAGGCAAATCGCTGTTTATGATGACGGCGGACCATGCGCACATAGGAATCGATCCCGCGACAACGATATACCTGAACGAGACGATGCGGGAACTTCTGCCGCTGATTCGCCGGAACCGGCGTGGGGAACTCATCGCGCCGGCCGGTTCCTCGCGCGATATGTTCCTGCATATCAAAGAAGGGCACATTAACGAAGCTCGTGAAATGCTCGCGAAAAAATTGCATGGCCGCGCCGAAATTCACCGGACGGACGACCTCATCGAGCAAGGATTCTTCGGTTCCGCGCCGCCATCTTCTGCATTTCTCGGAAGAGTGGGGGATTTAGTAATCTTGCCTTACGCCGGGGAATCGGTATGGTGGTACGAAAAAGGCCGCTTCGAGCAAAAGTTCTATGGCTCCCACGGCGGCCTCACGCCCGAAGAAATGGAGACCTCGCTGTTGATGCAGGCATTTTGAATGTCGCGTAGGTCGGCGCTTCCAGCCCGACCAATGGCACACGGATAGCTACAAACCTCATCTATTATGGAGATCGACGCGGGCACAATCAGAGGTCTCGATCGCGTGCCGGAGGAGCAGTGGGCGTTTTATGACGATGTCTTCGCGGCCGCGCGAAGCACCGGCAAGCCGTTTGCCATTGGCGGCGCGCTCGCGTGGGCGGTCTATTGCGGGCATTACCGGAACAGCAAGGACATCGACCTTTACGTCCCCGTGGAATTCAAGCAGGATTTTATCGACGCGGTAACCAATATCGGCGCTAGCGATTATTACGCGACGCTCCCATACGATCGCGGCTGGATTTATCGTTCCACACGCGATGGCTGCATCGCCGATCTGATATGGGCGATGGCGAATTACGTGCGGCCCATCGACGAAGATTATTTTAATGGCGAAACGAAGCTTTTGCTACGAGGAAACTCATACGTTGTACTTCCGGCTGAGGAGCTCATTATGAATAAGCTCTACATCATGGAGCGCACGCGCTGCGATTGGTTCGATGTCTTTAATCTTCTTTACGCTACGAAGGGTGAACTGGGTTGGGAACGGCTCGTGCAAAAAATGGGGGACGATAAGATTTTGCTCGCCTCGGCGCTGAGGGTGTTTGGGTGGTTGTGTCCGGGCAGGGTGAAGCTATTTCCCGCCAGTCTTTGGAGCGCGCTGGATATGGCCGCACCGGAAGGCAACGGCCCGGAGGTGGAGGAGCGCCGCGTCGCCTCGCTCGATTCGCGGCCGTGGTTTGTGCCCGTGCTGAAACCCGGCGAGCGGCCATTTGCGGAAATGAGTTAAGTCAATCCTGCATTAATGTTTGCTGTAACTTTCCGGGACTTTCGGGGTTCTTTAGGCAACGGGCTTCATCTCTTTTTAGATTCTCCATGCGGCCAATTCTCTTATGCCGGTTCGCTGGCTTCCTCGTCTTCGGGAGCCTTGCGTTAGCTATGCTCGGCACGCCGCTGCGCGCGCAGGATTTGCGGCAATGGATGCCGAATGTGGGGGATCGATTTTTATGCGCTTTCGAGTACTATTGTCCTTGCGGTGAAGACCAGGAACTTTTCGGAAGTGATACCGTCCTGTTTACAGTGATAGCCGAAGAGTCCTTGGATTCACTTCACTCAGATGTAATTGTAACAAAGAATGAGGATATCGCTTCGCATTTCCGGCATTCCGGTCAGATTCCGAGTCCCAGCGACACCGTTAATCCGACGCATTTTAGCGACACATCCTATATTGCTTTTGAACCTCCGAGCATTTTGCAGTCTTCTATTACGACAGGAACGCTTGCGCCCCATGATAGTATGTGGGCTTATGTACTTAATGTTGGGAACGATACAACCGCTATGTATCAAGGCGATACATTAAGCTCCGTCTTGCTTGCTACTGCGCCAGCTAATTACGGAAATCCATCGCCGTGGTACGATTCGTGGATGAACTTCGTGCCTGCTCTTGGCTGGTTTGCAGACCTAGGAGGAAGAAATATGCAGGCGGATCCTGCAACGGCTCTTGATCAAGAGAATTGGTCGGGGGAGTTAATTCTATACTCAAAGCCACTACGTAGCGTTGCGCCGAACTCAATCGATGCGGGAATTATAGTTTCACAAGCCCCAGGGTGGCTCAATCTTAAATTCCCAGCCTCCTTTTCCGAACGGTTTTCCACTACCTTGCTGGATCCCCTCGGCCGCGCCATCCGATCGTGGCAAATGCCGGTTGAAGCTGGCGGGCGCGAGATCACACTGAACGTGGCCGATGTTCCGAGCGGCGTGTACTTCCTGCGCATCTCCGGCGCGGGAATTCAGGAGCTGAAGAAGGTTTGGATCGCGCACTAAGGAATGAATTATAGATTTACATTTGTTTCCACTTTGGGCAGATCAACTTAGCGCCCACTTTGAATTCTAAGACATGCGCACCCGGCTCCTTTCGGTTTTGGTGATTGCAGCGATCGGCATTGCTTCGACGGGCTTCACGACGACGCATTATCAGTGCATTGGCCGGAAAGCATGCGAGCGCACATGCCACGCTGCACAACCCGCCTCTTGTTGCAAGGTCATAACCGATCGCCATATCGTCGAGACGAACGCGAAAGCCCTCGAACCCTCTGATCCCGGATTGACGCAGATCGCGGTATGCTTCCCTCCGCAAAGTGAATTAGTTCCGAAGAACCCAGGGTTGCCGCTCGTTCCTGGTCACCCACTCAGCCCCCCATTTGGCATTGCGCAGGAACAGATCGTCCTTCGCATTTAGACGCGATTCGCTTCCGCTTCTACCACGTTTCACCGCCAACACTTACGGCGTTCCTGGAACGCATTCTTTAACTTTTTTACAACGAAAGATATGAAAAAACTTTTGGTTTTGATCGCGGGTATTCTGTTCATGGTTTCGGCGACGAGCTTTGCGGCCGGACCGGCGCCAGCGCCGCTGACAAATGCAACGACCGCCTGCTGCCATTGCACGTGCGGAACGCAGTGCTCTCCCGGTGCGTGCCAATCGCACTGCGGCTGCTCTTGCGATAACTAACTGGAACGCGCCACACGCGGCGGTTCCCACAAGAGGGCCTGGCGATTCGCCGGGCCCTCGCGTTTTGCCGCGAATGGGCGCCAGCGATGGCCGTTTGGAAGAATATTCGATCGTTTTCGGGACACTATTCGGCCACGAACACGTTTGCAGTTTTGCATGCCGGAAATTCTGGAAACCGAAGAGAAAATTCTCGCTCTGACGCTCGCCGATAAGCAGCGCGTGGGCGTGCTTCGCGTGAATGAAACGTTTTATTCCATTCAGGGCGAGTCCTCGCGCGCAGGCGAGCCGTGCGTTTTTATTCGCATGACCGGCTGCGGACTTCGCTGCACCTATTGCGATACCGAATATGCGTTTTACGAAGGCGAGGACAAGTCGGTTGGAGCCATTCTGCAATCGATCGAACAATATCACTGCAAATTGGTGGAACTCACCGGCGGAGAGCCGCTGGAACAGGAGGGAGTTTATTCATTGATAGGTACATTGCTCGCAGCCGATTATGATGTGATGATCGAAACGGGTGGGCATGTGGATATTTCGCGAGTCGATGCGAAGGTGAAGCGCATCGTCGATCTCAAAACGCCGTCCTCGGGCATGATGAAGCGGAACCGGCATGAGAATATCGAGAATCTCACGGAGCACGACGAAGTGAAGTTCGTGATCGGTTCCCGCGAGGATTACGAATGGGCGCGCGCGCAGGTCTGGAAATACGATCTGGCGTCGCGAGTAGGAACCGTTCTCTTTTCGCCGGTCATGCCGGGTTCCAATCCTACGGATTTGGCGGAATGGATTTTAGAAGATCGTTTGCCCGTTCGAGTACAAATTCAGTTGCACAAATTACTATGGCCGGGAGTAACAAGAGGAGTATAAAATCTCAAAAGTCGGAACTTATCGTATTTTCCAATCCATACCCGGAGCGGGATTATGTGATCACGCACGCGAATCCGGAATTCACTGCAGTCTGCCCGGTAACGGGCCTGCCGGATTTTGGCGAGATCACGGTCATCTTTGTTCCCGATAAATTGTGCGTGGAACTCAAGGCGCTGAAATATTACTTCCTCTGCTTTCGCAATCGCGGGATTTTTTATGAAGCCGCTGTCAACGAGATTTTGGAGGATTTGGTAACCGCTACCCAACCGCGCTGGATGGAAGTAACCGGCGAATTTTCCACTCGCGGCGGCCTGCACTCGAGCGTGGTGGCAAAGTACACCAAGGGAGAGGACAAGCTGCCGCACTCGGAGAGAATCAGAGTGAAAAAGTTGGGAAAGGCTATTCAGTAACTCAGACCCATCCGTCCGATCAGACCGATAGGACTGGCAAAAAGAATGTTAACCAAAATCTCCAAAGACTTCCGCTGGGAAATGGCGCACCGGCTGCCGGAGCACACAGGCGGTTGCCGGAACGTGCATGGCCATTCTTACCGGATGTGGGTGGAACTTACCGGGGAGCCCGATGAGCGGGGGATGGTGCTCGATTATTTTGTGCTGAAAGGAATCGTCGATCCGTTGATAGCGGAAGTGGATCACGCGTTTCTCTGCGACCGTTCAGATAATCTCATCGCCGATTTCCTGAAATCGTCCGGGTTGAAGGCCGCCTATGTGGACTTTCCGACCACCGCGGAAAACATCGCCCAATGGTTCTTCGAACGCTTTGCAAAGCTTTTTTCTGCCATGAAACATTTGCGCGAGCTCCGCGTGCGTATCCAGGAGACGGAACGAACTTCCGCCGAGGTGTGGGGGCAATTATGAATTAGGGATTATGAATTTGGTTTTGAAATTCCTCACTCATTCTCCAAACCTTACTACTTCATAATTCCTGATTCATCATTGCGCGCAATCGTTTTACTCTCCGGTGGTATGGATTCGACGCTCACGGCGGCCATTGCAGCGCGCGAGCCGTCCCAAGTGGCTGCCCTTCACCTGAATTACCGGCACCGGACGGAGCGACGGGAACTGCGCGCCTTTAACGAAGTTTGCGATGCGCTGGGAATTCGCGAACGGATGGTCGTGGATATCGAATTTTTGCGTGCGATCGGGGGATCGAGCCTTACCGATGAGACGATGAATGTTACCAAAGCGAATCTTGCATCCAAAGAAATTCCCAGCTCCTATGTGCCGTTTCGGAATGGGAATTTTCTCGCAGTCGCTGCGAGCTGGGCGGAAGCAACTGGAGCAGATGCGATTTATATCGGCGCAGTCGAGGAGGATTCTTCCGGCTACCCCGATTGCCGCCGCACGTTTTTCGACGCATTCGAGCGCGCTATCGATTTGGGAACGAAGCCGAATACCCGAATTCGCATCGTGACGCCGGTGGTTCATCTTAAAAAGAGCGAGATCGTTCGCGAATCGATCCGGCTTCGCGCGCCGATCGAGGTGACATGGTCGTGCTATCAATCGGAAGACGCGGCCTGCGGCGCATGCGATAGCTGTGCGCTCCGACTGCGCGGATTTGCCGAGGCCGGAGTTGAAGACCCAATTCCGTACAAGGTTAAGCCCCAGTACGCATGATTGCCTTATGCAAGCACGGCCTTTGGGTCGTTGGCGTCCTCTGGGTCGCCTGCGTTACAGGGAAGCTTTTTGCCCAAACGACCGCCCCGCCCGCCGACACCACACTTCCCAAACTCAAAGAAATCCGCCCCGGCCTCGAGCTGCCGGATTCGCTTTACATTGCGCGCGATACAATGAAGGGCGATATCGACACCATCGTTCGTTACACTGCGCAAGATTCGACGGCGTTCGATATTGATGCTCGCAAAATGACGCTCGTTGGGAACGCGGTTGTCGAGTTCCAGGATCGGGAACTCGATGCGCACACCATCGTCATGGATTTTCAGAAAAATACGCTCACGGCCTACAGCCACAATATCGACTCGGTGATGAACGCGCAGGTCACCTTTAATCGTGCGATGACGCGCGATACTACGCGCGCAAAAAATCGCGGTGCGCCGAAGCTTACGGAGGGCGCAACCGTATATGAAGGTGAAATTATCGTCTATAATTTCCAAACGAAGGAGGGAACCGTCCAGCTCGGCACCACGGAAATGGAGGGTGGATTTTACTACGGCGAAAAAATCAAGCAAGTGGCGCCGAAAACGCTTTTCGTGCAAAATGGGCGCTATACCACCTGCGATCTTCCCAATCCCCATTACTATTTTTCATCGCCGGAAATGAAGGTCACCATGGGCGGGCAGATTTTCGCGGCTCCCGTCTTCTTGTACGTGGCGGATGTTCCCATTTTCATGCTGCCATTCGCGGTCTTTCCAGATCATGAGACGGGGCGGCATTCGGGGCTTATTCCGCCGAGTTACCAAACGCAGGGCGGCCGTGGTTACGGCCTTACGCATTTGGGCTATTACGACGTTTGGAGCGATTATCTCGATTCCCGAATCCAAACCGATATCTACACAGTCGGCGGATATAATATCGACTTCCAAACCGAATGGATGCGGCGCTATGTGCTAAATGCGCCCGCTTCGATTGAAGCGGGGTACGGCGAAACCAGGTTTTCGAGCGGTGATCCTTACACGCGGGACTGGCTTGTGCAGGCAAGCATCCCAAATTTTCTGTTGGGATATAATACTTCGCTCTCCGCAAATTTGAATTTTCAGAGTGTGAGTTCAGCCGGGGGCTATTATCAAAACAATGCCACTAACGAACAGACGTATTACACGCAGCAGGTTGCCTCCAACGCTGCCTTTAGCACAAGTTGGCCGGATGCAGGAGTTTCATTGGGAATCAATTATAGCCGCGCGCAAAGTCTGCTCGATGGAACCTTTCAGGAGAACAGCCCGCAGCTCAATATTTCGAAAACGACTTGGTTCCCGTTCCAATCGTCCGACGGCAGTCAGTTAAGCCCATTTTGGCGGGCGCTCGGTTTGCAGACGCTCGGTATCGGCTATAACTTCAATGCCAGCCACGATCTGAGCCGAAGTACAAGCACGCCTGGTTCTTTTACCGATACCTCTCGCTATTCGAATTCGGAAACGTACAGTATGCTGCACACGCCCTCGATCAGCATTTCGCCGAAGCTCGGGATATTTCACGATTACGCCAAGCCTCGGCATGGCGGATGCATGGCTTGTGCGGGAACATTATTTGAGTAATCCGACGCATCGTCTATGCTCGTGATTCAACCGGGAAATCCATTGATTCCAGCGTCGAATATGATACGACGACAGGTCATAGCTTTGAGAATCTTTTTAATTTCAATGCGAGCGTCTCGATTTCGACGACGCTCTATGGTATCGCGAACATTGGCGCCTTCGGAATTCAGGCGATTCGGCATACGATTCAGCCGCAAGTCAGCCTTGTCTATCAGCCTGATCTTTCTTCTCAAAACTATAGTAAGCCGGTGTGGGATCCACTAACGGGACAATATTATTACTACAATATTTTCAATGGAGAACCGAACGGTAGCATTGTCGGGCAGGGGAAATCGGCGACGATGTCCATGAATCTCAGCGAATAATTTTGAAGCGAAGATCGAGCGGCAGGTGACGAAGGATTCGAGCTATGTCGATAAGGTAAAGTTGTTCAACCTTGGTTTGGGAACTGGCTACAATCTCGTTTCCAAGTTGCTCAGTCCCGCTTTCGGTGAATGCCAGTTCTTCCATTGGAACGTTATTCAGCCTGAGCGGGAACGCCAGTTTCTCCTTTTATCCAGCCAATTATTATGGCGGAGACTCCACGAACGCCTCGCTTCTGAGCCTGCACGAGGGAATTATTCGTCCCCAAACGGTTTCGGCGAGCCTAAACGGAAGCATCTCCGCACCCACCACCGTGGAGGGGAACCAAAATTACGATTCCCTGCGCCGGCTCTTTCAACATTAATACACCGGAGGACGAACGCGCCTTATTTTTCGGTGGATATTACCCGGGAACCTATATCGATGTGCCCTTTCGTCCCAAATGGAATATTTCCTACGGACTTTCTTATGGGCAAAGCTACACCGGAACCGGCGGTTCTCTGGAGCGCAATTTTGGAGCGAATGTGGTGTTTTCCTTGCCGCTCACCGTCAACTGGTCGTTCAGCACGTCGGCATCGTACGATTTAATCAATAGGAAGATAATTATTCCTGAACTCGATGTGCATCGCGATTTGCATTGCTGGATCATGGATTTTTCCTACCGCCCGCCGGGTTCGCCCATCTCTGGATTCAACCTGACCATTCGCATTAAGGCACCGCAATTGCAGGACATCAAATTACACGGACGGAAAATAATTATGGGGAATTTTGAGGAGCGGGGATCGGGTGTGGATTGTGGGTTATCGGGTGGGGAAGAAATGCAAAGCCATTCTTTCTATAACCGATACCCGATAGCCGATACCCGCGCACCCATTGTGGCAAAAACGCGTGAGAGGCTTAAGCATCTCGGAGTGAGCGGTGACTCCCGCTTGCTCGTCGCCGTAAGTGGCGGCCCGGATTCACTGGCGCTGACGCATGTGCTGCAGTCGATGCGGCGGAGCGGGGCATTCGGCGAGATGACTGTGGCACATGTGAATCACGGCATACGAAAAGAAGCGGCGCAACTCGAGGAAGAAGTGGTGCGCGAATACTGCCGGAATTGGAACGTTCCCATCGAAGTCAAACGCATGGATACGATGAACGTGGCCAAAAGGGAAAAAAAGGGGATCGAGGAAACTGCGCGCAAACAACGCTACGCGTTTTTCGAAGAATTAGTGCAAACGCACGGCTTCGATTTTGTCCTGACTGCGCACACGGCCAACGATCAGGCGGAAACCGTTCTGATGCATCTCGTCCGCGGCGCGGGTGTGCGCGGATTAGCCGGGATTCCACCGAAGCGTAAACTTGGTTCTGCATGGTTACTTCGCCCATGGCTTAGCATTCACGAGGAAGAAATTCTCGAATATGTTCAGAATTCTCATCTCACTCCGATGCACGATGCCTCGAACGACGATCTTTCGTTCCACGCAACCGCGTGCGGCATAAGGTGATGCCGGCGCTCGTGGAAACCTGGCCCGACCGCTCGCCCGTCCGCGCGATTGCAGCGCTCGCGGAACGAATGCGGGAATTATCTAAATTTCTGGAGGGTCTCGCAGTCAAAACGCTTGCGGAACTACGAGAAGAGCAGGGGCTTTCTCTGGTCGGATTAAAGCGGCTTCGGAGTTTCGAGCTTCATGCCGTACTCGAAGCATGGATTGCTGAAGCGTTTGGGCCGTTTCAATTTCCTCGTCGGAAACCGTCCGCATTGCAGAGTGGCTGAATTCAAAATCCCGCGCATTAGAACTTCGCCGAGGATTGCGATTCCAGAAAAATAAAACGATTGTCGAACTTACAAAGCATGCTCAACCAGGGCAGCGATGACTATTTTACAGGCTCGGAGACACCCCGATCAGTTCCGGTAGTTGCGGATTTCACGAATCCCATTGGCCGTCCCTTCGTATGATGCATCGGATGCGATTTCGCCTGTTTCTGGTTTTTCTATTTGCCACCCTCAGTTCTGTTCAACTCTATGGGCAGGCGGGGTCTCAACCTTGAGAAGCTTCGCGATGCGCGGAAGCGGCCGGTGCTTGCAGCCAATGGGAGCGATGTTCGCATCATCATCAAGAATATCGACATCACTCATTTTCCCCAAATGGGCGTGATCTTTTCCGCGCTTGATAGCCGCAATCGCTTTGTTCCCACCCTCAAGAAGGACGACATGCGCGTCGTGGAGAATGGCGCCGAACGGCCCATCCTTTCGCTCGACTTGGTCAACGGAGGGGACCGGGTTCCTATCGACATCGTCTTCGTGATCGATAAGACTGCCTCTATGGGAGACGTGATCGGAACCGTGAAAGATAATGTCAACCATTTTGCCCAGACCCTGGTCGAGCATGGCTTCGACTATCGGCTCGGATTAATCCTCTTTAGCGATATCGTGGAATGGAAAAGTCCTACCCTCACGAACGATGTCGGGCAATTCGAAAAATGGGTCGGTGCAATTCGGACGGTGGGCGGCGGGGACCCGAAAGAGAACGCACTAGAAGGATTGTATGCTATGAACGATATGCCTTTCCGCCCGATCGCGATCAAACTGGCGGTGCTCGTCACGGACGCGCAGTGCCATCAGCAAGGCGAAAACGGAGATGGAACTACCAACTTTACGTTGGGTACTATGGGCGATTGGCTCTACGATCACGAGATTCGCCTGCTCACAGTTACGCCTCAATATTACCCGGAATATCACGCGATGGCCGCCGCGACGGACGGCACGAGCTTCGATCTTGGGAAGGATTTTGCCACCGCGGTCTCCGGCCTTGCCGATAATATTACCAGCTTGTACTCGCTCAAGTATCTTTCGGAATCGACACTGGCTCCCGATTCTGTTCGCATTTCCCTCCTTCGCGCCGATGACCACGCCGAACTCGCAACGCGCAAGCTCTTGGCTATGGAACCGGGCCGCCGTTTCGTCTTCGACGATTTGAAATTCGCCCCAAGCCAATCCGCCTTGGCCAATGAATTCGTTCCTGAACTCGAGCGCGTCGTGCGTCTGATGCACGTGCGGCCCGCGATGCGTATTCGAATCGAGGGCCACGCCGATTCGACCGGGAGCGCCGAGATGAACATGAAGCTCTCGGAAGAGCGCGCGGTTGCCGTCAAGCGGTACCTGATGCAATCGGGCATTGCGCCGGACCGACTCGAAACCTCGGCTTATGGGTCCTCCCGTCCGATCGCCTCTAATGCCACCGACGCCGGGCGCCAGCTCAATCGCCGAATTGAGTTTGTGATTCTGACAAAGTGAGCAGATGCTGCTCCACCCCTCCCTCATTGCGCAAGAGCCGTTCGATGAGTGGAACCCCGGCAACCAACCGTTTTTGCATTCTGTTTGTTAATCTTAAAATATCGTTAATGCCAACACTTACTATCACCAAAGGAAAATTTCAGGGTATCCAGGCGTGTGCAGGCTCGGATGGAATTATCGCCGCCGCGGCGATGGATCAGCGCGGCTCGCTCAAGAAAGCGATCGGCAAAGCCCAGGGCCGCGAAGCCACAGATGAGGAACTAACACAGTTCAAAGTTTCGGTTTCGAAGGTGCTTACGCCGCATGCTACCGCGCTCCTCATGGATCCCGAGTATGGCCTTCCCGCCGTTAAGGCAGCCGCGCCGGGAACCGGAATTCTACTCTCTTACGAAAAAACCGGCTACGATGCGACAAAGGAAGGTCGCCTGCCCGATTTACTCGACGAGTGGAGCGCCTACCGCCTCAGCGAAGCGGGCGCCGATGCGGTGAAAATTCTCCTTTATTATAATCCATTCGACGCTGAGCATACGAACCGAGTTAAGCACGCTTTCATCGAGCGCATTGGCGCAGAATGCAGGGCTGTCGATCTGCCATTTTTTCTCGAGGTGCTCGCGTATGACGATGCGTTGGATGAGAAGGGAATTGAATTCGCCCGCAAGAAACCCAGCTATGTCATGGCGTACATGAAGGAATTTTCTGGGGAACGATATGGCGTCGATGTCCTGAAGGTGGAAGTGCCGGTGAATATGAAATTCGTATCTGGAACGACATCGTTCGGTGGCGGCGAAGCAGCCTGCACGCGCGAGGAAGCAAAACGGTTATTTCGTGAATCGGGTGAGGCGGCCCACAAGCCTTTTATTTATCTTAGCGCTGGAGTGACAGATGACATGTTTCGCGAGACATTGGAACTCGCGGGGGAAGCGAGTTCAGGATTTTCCGGAGTGCTCTGTGGGCGTGCGACCTGGCAGGATGGCGTGCCGATCTATGGTCAGCAAGGCTCCACGGCACTCGAAGCATGGCTGGCTGGCCGCGGTGTCGAGAATATCGAGCGACTCAACGAAATCGTTCATAGGGCCGCGCGTCCATGGTATGAAATTTATGGGGGGCTGGAGAATATCGATGTTATTTAGCGAATCACTCCGTCGTTCTAGAAGTTGAAGCATACTTGAGTCCCCGCGCACATAAACCGGAGGCATCCAATCGCACGAACTCGGCGCACGAGCGTGCCGAGCGAGTGGCCGTTTCCGAAAAGCATCCGGCTCCCGCGACGGAGTCGCCGGCGAAAGCAGAATTAGCACCGGAGACAGCGACGCCACCTGATGGCAAGCCACCCGCCTCGCAAAAGCAGATTGAAGATAAGCTTCTCGTGCAGCGTGCCCGCGCCGGCGATCAGCTTGCCTATAACGATTTGGTCAAGCGGCACAAGCATGGCGTCGAACGGCTCATTCGCCCGATGGTGCGTAGCGCCTCCTCGGATGAAATCGAGGATCTTGTGCAGGAAGCGCTCACCAAGGCGATGCTGCACCTCAATTCCTACTCGGAGGAATATGCGTTTTCGACATGGTTGTACCGCATCGCGACGAACCACGCGATCGATTATCTGCGCCGCCGAAAATTGAACGCCTTTTCGATCAGCGCGCCACCCACATCATCAACGGGCCGCCACGCGGAGGAAGAACCGAAGGAGTACGAGATCAGCGATACTTCTTGGGTTCCCGACGACGTTCTGCTTGCGAGCGAGCGCACCCAGCTTATCGAGGAAGCAATCGATCAGCTTCCGGAAAATTACCGGCGGATTATCCGGTTGCGGCATAACGATGACATGGAATACGAGGAGATCGCGCGCGTCCTGAAACTCCCGATGGGAACCGTGAAGGTACATTTGCATCGCGCGCGCGCGGCGCTTGCGCGCATGCTCGAAGGAAAAATTTAATGCGCGGCGCACGCTACGTTATCGGGGCCGTCGTTCTACTTCTTGCGACTGTCGTTGGCATGGCGTCGTTTCAAAGTTGTTCAACCAGCGCGATGCGCACGCTCTACATTCCCGCCAACGTTAAACCCGATACGATCGGGCCGAATTATCTTCGCACCGTCTCGCAAATAAAATACTGGGATCGAATTTCACCTGCGGACCGAGCCACGAATTTTGCCTGGTGGAATCAGACGGGGGCGGTGAGGGAGATGAATGATTATTACAATAAGGTGGTCGTGTTAACTTTTTTTAGCACCTCTTTTTTGCCATCCGTCGATCAGTTGGATATATTGGACTCCCTCGATGCGGAAGACACGAATGCCCTGATCATCGCCGTTGCGATGAAGGAAGTCGTGCGCGGAGGCCAGGCCGTTCTCCGAATTGACTCCTTCGTGCAGTCCCATGATCTTCCGTTCGAAGTTCTGGTTGGCACTCCGGATTTTGGATTTACCTACGGCGGAATCGATCGCGTCCCGACGACCTTCGTCATCGATCGCACGCGCCGGATCTCCGCGACCTTCGAGGGGTTTGTAACCGAAGAAAAGTTACATGCCGCGACTGTCTCAGCGGAATCGGCAGAGTAAGGCAGACAGACGCCGGAATCAACGGTGCATGTCGGCGGGCGGAACCGAACAGGATTCAAACCTTCCGAAAATTCGCGTTCGATTCCTTGCGATAACCCTATAAATCCGATCGCCGATCTTCTTGGGAACCATACTGAATGGCAATAACAGAAGCTTTCCCGGCCAGGGGATATATTGGAGCAGGCGCGAAAATAATTGGGACTCAACGGACACGCGCTCGATGCCGTTCTCATTACGCTCGATGAGAAAGGCAGAATCAACCTCTCGAAGTCGGCTATGCCGCTGGACGGCATCACGGCCAACCTCACTTTGCATCGGTTCGAACCGCAGCCCTCCGACGCGGTCCAAGCGCCCAAGCATACGGACCACGGCGTTGCAGAACGGGCAGTAGCCATCGTAAAAGATCGTGGGAACTTGCATCGCAAAAAGAAAAGCCTGACAATGTCAGGCTTTTTTCGTAGCGGGGGTGGGACTTGAACCCACGACCTTCGGGTTATGAGCCCGACGAGCTACCACTGCTCCACCCCGCGATCTAATTGTGTCGCAGTAACCTATGTAAATCAAAGGCAGTTCCGTGAAGGTCTTTTCAGAGCGGAGTCGCCTATAACGCCGTTCTCAACCCGAATCGAACGAAGGGTGAGAAATCCGGGCTTTCGTCATCGATGGCGAAGTCAATGTCGTACCGTTTTATGTGCAGACCGAGCCCACCGGAGAACCCTCCGAAGCCATTGCCGGTGGGAACGTTCAACTCATGGCGCAGCTCATTTTGGTAACCAAAACGCAGCCGAATCACCTTGCCCATCGTAAATTCGCCGCCCACGGAAAAATCATCGAAAGCATAAAAGAGATTATGCCCTTCGCGGTCGCGCGTCAGATTCTGGAACGAAAGAAGCAGTAGCAGCGGCAAATGCTGTGGGCGAACCGTTGCCCCGAACTGCACGTTCGGCGCGACTGGTTCGCCGATGCCATCGTAGGTTCCCAGCTCCGTTCCGAGATTCAGCACGGAAAAGCCAAAAGTCATGCGTTCCTTTTCCCACGCATAATACAGGCCGAGATCGGCGGCCATCCACGTGGCGCTGTAATCCTGCACGGAGGAGCCGGCAACAAGGCTCGAACTTACAGCCTTTAGACCGACGCCATAGTGCAAGCCATTTGAGGCGGTGCTGGAGTAAGCGAGTACCAACGCGACATCGCCCGTATGGAACGTTCCCAGCTGTTCACCAACGGAGTTCGACTCGATGGAAGTGCCGCCAGAAAAATACTGTACGCCCGCCGCAAAATTGCCGGCGAAGAGCACGCCTTCGGGAACCGGATGCTCATAGACCACCGCGCCCTCGTTCAAATCCAGTACATAGTGCGAGTAACTCAGTGAGACGTTGTTCATCCGTGAAGAATCCTCGACCGTGACGCTCGAAATGGCGGCGGGGTTGCTGAAAATCGTATTCGGATCGTCCGGCAGGGCAACGACGGCATTTCCCAACGCCGCAGCACGCGGGCTGAGCGGCTTGTTCAGAATATCCGAAAGCGACGCGCGCGTGGAAACATCCAGTGTTTGGGCTTGCACGGAAGAAAGGATCACGGCGAAAGGATAAAAAATGCAGGATTCCGAGGAAAGGAATAAGGATGAGGGATGAAAGATGAAGGGAAAATTAAAAAGAAGGAAATAGCCGAAAAACGCAAGCCCAAACCGGCGTGCATTATGTCCCGATAGGTAGATAGATCTTAGTCGACCGAATGAGATAAATCCTTTTCCTTCACGCTGCATCCCTCAGCCTTCATCCTTTCCGATGAATTCCTTCATCCTTACATACTATTAAATTGATGTCACTATTACAGAGGAATTGGCTGGCAAGTTTCAACGCGGCGTAGGTCATTTTTTTGTGACCTCTCTTTTCACGGCATAATTCCGAGGAGGACCCGCTCCATGAGCAACTCGTCGTTCGCATGGCGGCCGCGAGTTTGTGCCTCCGCTTCGACGAGCGTGCGCAGAGCGGCGTCCAGCCGTTCTCGCGTATAGCGTCGGGCTTGCTGAATAATCTCCTTTGCGAAATACGCCGCGCCGCCGCGGAGTTCGAGCGATTCGGCAATCGTGCGCTCATTCTGACCGCTTGCAGAAAGTTCGCGCGCGATGAGAAGCTGCTCGATGAAGCGATTCAGCATCACGAAGAGAAATTGCCTCTGGTCTTTTCCCTGCCCGAGGATACGAAGCATGATTTCGGTGGCGAGGGGCTTGTTGCCAGCACCGATCGCCTTCGTTAGCTCGAAAACATTGTTCTCGCGAGAAGCACCCACTACTTGCTCAACGTCCTTGACGGTAATTTCCTTGCGAGCGCCACAGTAGGTGGCAAGTTTTTCGATTTCGTTGGCGTGAAGCCGGAGTGGGGTTCCCAAATATGCGGCGAGGAGCCGCCCCGCGTCAGAGGAAAGCGAATATCCGAGCGCCTTCGCCCGGGCACGCGCCCAATCGATCACTTCAGACTCTTTCAGAATTGGGAACTCCACCACACGAGCTTTTTCGCTCAACTCGCGGAATGGGGATTGATTGCGCGCACCAAATTTTTCAAGATCGAAAATAAGGACTGCATCCGGATTCGGCTGCGCGAGATACGCTAAGAGCGGATCCTCGGTTTGCTTTTTCTTCTTCGAGGAGGCACCGGATGTGCCAGCAGGCCTGGCACGTAGCACACGATCGGCATCGCGGACGAGCACCAGCCGCCGCGTGGCCATCATTGGGTAAGAACGGGCGATGGTAATTACTTGATCCATCGAGGTTTCCGCGCCGTAGAGCACATCGCAGTTGAAGGAGCGGGTGGATTCGTCCGGCACGAAGAGTTCCGGGGCCGAGCGCAGGAGCTCACCGCGAAGGAATTCTTCTTCCCCATGCAACACCCACACGAGAGGTGGGCGATCCGATCGCCATTGTTTCAAGACTTCTTCGGTTGCTGTCATGCGTGGCAGCCCTCGATTTTTGATTCTTTTTTCATACGCTTTTGGTAATATAAGCAATTCGAAGAGAGTTCACCAAAAAGCGGCAAAATAACTTTGCGGAAAAGGTTTTTTGTGCGCGGCGGCAAAAAATTTAGTAGTTTCGCAGGGTGGCAATCGCGAAGGGACGGATTCGGATAAGCAAAATGGATGCGCAAATCAGCGTTCTACCTGAAGGGCCAGTCCGGCAATTGTGCGGCACGCGAAGTGCTGAACACTCGCTCGCGAACCTTGCTACGGTGCCAAAATTATCGGAACGGAGATATTAATCATGGATTTTACAATCGACGAGAATCACCAGTTTAAAACCATCTTTCGGCCGAAGGAACGCCGGCTCGACTCCCGCAATGCGGGCGAGCTTAAAGCCGAGTTCCTGCTGCTGGCTCAATCGGAGATCAATTCCTTGATCGTCGATTTTACGGAAGTCGATCAGGTAGATAGTGCGGTGCTCTCGGCGCTGCTGCTCGGTCAGCGCCAGATGCGGATCGTCGATGGCGAACTTCGGCTCGCCGGCCTGAATGACTCCATTCGCAAACTGCTTGAACTGACTCAACTCGATCGCATGTTTCCGATCTATGACTCGGTCGAAGAAGCGATCCAGTCACGGCGGAAATTCTTTCTCGATCCCGAATTTCCGGAGGAGACGGAGTATTATGAATACGACCGGGACGCGGATGAGCCAGAAGAGCCGGGATTTCAAATGTTAACTAAATCGCCCGCAACGAATTTCGACCGCAAGGAAGAAAAACGTCTGGAAGCGGGAATTCACAATCACACGTTCAATCACACGGAACCCCTTGGCCCCGAAGCGCCAAGCGCCCAGGATATTCGATTGGGCGCGATCGCGGCGGGAGGCTCCTTTGGGGCCGCAGCTTTAACCAATATTATGATGACCCCTGAGACACCACTTGAACTCGAAGATATGAGCTTACTTCATGCTGACCTGGGTGAAGACGAGGACGAAGAGGAGGATCACGATCTCGATGATATCGACGATCTCGAACAAGATTTCAGCGACGAGGAAGATGAGGACGACGAGGATGAGGACGATGACGACGATGACGACCTGGATGACCTCGATGAAGAGGACGATGCCGAGGATAGCGACGACGATGCCGAAGAGGATACCCCCGAGACCGAGGAACCAGAGGAACTGGACGAAGACTTCGAGGACGATGATTGGGACGAGGAGGAATTGGAAGAAGACGAAGAAGAGGATTACTGATTCGTTCGTTCGAATTTGCTGCCACCGCAAAGTCATCGTTTTTTCTTTCAGGCTCCGGGAGACCCTCCTAACGGATAGCGCTTAGCTTAACTTTTTTGGCGCTCGTGGAGTTGGATGATCCATGAAGGATCACCGCGTGTCGCGCCATCGAGGCAGGGCATTCATTCGGTCGCTGCGCAGGCGTATTGCCCGGCCTGGCTGGCGCCGTTCGAAGGCGTTGCGGTGGTCAATTGGCATTGCACTCACGCTCGCGGTCGCCGTGCTCTTTCCGAATGCTCATACCACGACGCTTTCCGGATATTCCATCGGCTCGCTCTGGACCAACGAGGACGTCACGGCACCGTTCACGTTCCCAATTTATAAGGATGGCATTCGTTATTCCGAAGATACCGTCAAGGCTATTTCGGACGAATTCTATCCCGTCTTTCTGCCGGATACCTCGGCCGCCGAGCGCAGCATCGTTTCCGCTCGTACTTCGTGGGATCGGCTTATCGTTCTCCTTTCGGAGGCTCGACAGGATTCGTTGGGGCAGGAACTCCTGGCGGATTCCGCGAAGGCGCTTGGGCTCTCAGAAGTGGAATGGGCCGCGCTCTCTCAGTTCGCGACGATGGGAAGCAAGGGGCAGTTCGAACGCCGAGAGCACGCGCTGATAGAACTCGAAACGGTCGTGGTTCGTGAACTCGAATCTATCGAATCGACGAGTCTCCTGACGGCCAACGGAGAGGAACAAATCCTGGCGACCCATGGAACGAGCGCGGAAAAATACTTCGCGCTTCGGCTACATCCGACGGCAGAATCCATTCTTTCGCGCGATTCACTGCTGCCGCTTCAGAGCGCATTGAATCGGATTTACGCGACGCTCGAAGCCCGCTTGAAACGCTCGCCCACAATCGTTCCGCCGCTTGCTAAGTTATCCGACTCCGCTCTGGTTGCCACGGTCTCGTATAGTCCCACACTCACGGAGTCCAGCCGACGGGCGATTATACAGCGGGTTCCTCGAACCGATGGCATCGTGATCGAAGGCGAGACCATCGTATCGCGGGGACAGATCATCACGCCGAAAATCAAGGCCTCGCTCGAAAGTCTCTCGAAAGCGCGGCTCGACCGCGGCGGGGTGGTTGCCGGCGTGGGCCGATTTGCCGGGACGGTCGGCCATGCAGCGCTCATCGTGCTCCTGCTCGTGCTCTACCTCAAGTTCATCCGGCGGAAAATTTACAAAGATAACGCGCAAATACTGCTTCTTGCGCTGGTGATGTATTTGCCGGCGTTGATGGCTTATTTCTCGGTATGGATTCCGGTCGATTTTCCGCTCCAGTATCTCATTTTAATTCCGGTGGCCTCGATGCTGCTGACCGTGCTCTTCGATAGCCGCACAGGATTTTACGGGACGGTCGCGGCGGCGCTGATTGTCGCCGGGATTCGAGGGAATGATTACGCCATTGCCCTCGCCAGCCTTTGTTCTGGTGCGTTTGCTGCCTATACGGTTCGAGATTTGCGCAAGCGTTCCCAACTGTTCACCAGCACGGGGTACATCTTTTTTGGCTACGTCGTTGCGATTGCCGCGCTCTCGCTCGAGCAAGGGACGCCGCTTCGGGATGTGGGCTACGAACTTATCGCGGCATTGGGCAATGCGCTGGTTTCGCCCGTTCTCACGCTTGGAATCCTCTATGTGGTCGAAATGACATTCGATACGGTCAGCGATTTGCGCCTCACGGAATTCGACAATATCAATCATCCGCTGCTTCGAGAACTTGCTCTGCGCGCGCCGGGAACGTATCAGCATACCATGATGGTGGCCCAGCTTGCCGAAAATGCCGCAATTGCGATCGGCGCGAACGCCTCCCTCGCAAAAGTGGGAGCATATTTCCACGACGTCGGAAAACTGACCGATCCGCAAAACTTTGTTGAAAATCAATCGGCGGAGGCGGGAAATATCCATGAAGAACTAAGTGCAGCGGAAAGCGCGGAGCGCGTCCGCAGCCATGTCGAGCAAGGGATCGTGCTCGCTCGCGCGCATGATCTGCCGGAACGCATTATCGACTTTATTCCGATGCACCACGGAACCCTCCCGATCTCGTTCTTTTACCAGCGAGCCGTCATGGAAGCCGCAGGGAGTGGGATGGTGAATGAAGACGAGTTCCGGTATCCGGGTCCGCTACCAAATTCGCGCGAAGCCGTGATCGTCATGCTGGCGGATGCTTCGGAGGCGATCTCGCGGTCTCTGGCGCAAAAGGGCGAGGATTTGTCGGCGGAATCGATTGAGGCGGCCGTTGCACAGCTTATTCGCACACGGTTCGATCAGGGGCAATTCGATCATGCCGATATCACCGTGCGCGATTTTGCGGTCGTCCGCGCAGTATTCGCTCGCCATCTTTCCGGACTGCATCATCCACGTATTGCATATCCCGCTGTTCCGCAACCCGCCGGCGCAGAACCATTCTTCGCGCCCGCGTAAGCATAACGTGCATCCCGAAATACCTTCCCCCAAACGTTCCAAACGCACACTGGCAAGCCTTGGGATCGAAGGTTCTCCACGTGGCGCGGAGGCATTGCCTGCGATGCTCCCGGCCGCGGCGCCGCTCGATTTGTACTTGAATTATCTTCGCCTCGAACGCGGCTTGTCGGCGAACTCGCTCGAAGCCTACCGGCACGACATCGAAAAGTTCGAGGGGTACCTTCGTTCCAAAGATAATCTAAAGCCATCCATTCGCGCGAACAATGCTTCCTCGCGGGATGTCGAGCATTTTATCCGGGAACTTGGTGAAATCGGATTAGCCCGCACGAGCATGGTACGCATCGTGAGCGGATTGCGAGGATTTTATAAGTTCCTGCTCACGGAACGGATGATTCTTTCCGACCCTACGGAGAACCTCGAATTGAAACCGCCACGCCGCGCGCTGCCGGAAGTGCTTTCCATTGCGGAAATGGAAGCCATCCTTGCCGCGCCCGATCTCGCCACGTCGAAAGGTGTTCGTGACCGTGCGCTGCTTGAATTCCTCTACGCTTCCGGTGCTCGTGTTTCCGAGGCAACCGGACTTCGAATGTCACAGCTATTTCTGAAAGATGGATTAGTGAAACTATTCGGCAAAGGAAGCAAAGAGCGCATCGTTCCGATCGGCAAAATGGCGCGCGAGGCAATGGATAACTACCTCTCGAGAGTTCGCCCGCTTTTCTTGCGCGCAGACCGAAGGACGGACGCGGTATTTTTGAATCAGGAACGTGGCAGGGCGCTCTCGCGAATGTCGGTATGGAACCTTGTGCGCGAATATGCGGCCCAGGCTCGTGTCGAAAGGCCGCTCTCGCCACACACCTTCCGGCATTCCTTCGCCACGCATTTGCTTGAAGGCGGCGCCGATCTTCGCATCGTACAGGAAATGCTTGGCCATGCCGATATTTCCACCACGGAAATTTACACCCACATCGATCGCGCGTATTTGCAGGAAGTACACCGGACATTCCATCCAAGAGGATAATGCATAAGAAACGCTGGCTTTTCTCGATTGTTCTCGCAGCGCTCATGCTGCGTATTGGGGCGTGGTTCTATTTTCGCGGCCATGTATTTCAACTTGTAACCATGCGGCTGCCGGACGATGCGCTCTACTATTTCACGATCGCCAGAAATCTTGCTCATGGCCATGGAATTTCGTTCGATGGCATCCATCCGACGAACGGGATGCATCCCTTGTGGCT
Organism: uncultured Bacteroidota bacterium; assembly: GCA_963702215.1. GTDB lineage: Bacteria > Bacteroidota > Ignavibacteria > Palsa-1295 > Palsa-1295 > PALSA-1295. The sequence goes on along the minus strand of OY969726.1, from coordinate 646,109 downwards.
ATTCGCGCTTGCGCCGGTTTTTCTGTTCAATCTCTCGAAATGGGGTTCCATACATGCCGTGATGCTTGCGCAGAGCGTGCTCGATGCAGGGATTGTGTGGCTTATTGGCGCGACGGTGTACGATTGCCTGCCGAATGCGCGGGAATCCAACCGGCACACGGCCGCCGGAATTTCCGCAGCCATATATGCCGCAAGCGCGCTTGCGCTCTTGCGCGGAATCAACGGAATGGAAACCACACTCGCCGGGCTCTTTTTCGTGCTTTGGTTCCGTGCCTTTCTTCGTGTTGAGAAGGATCCTCGCTGGATGCCGTGGATTCTTCTCGGAATAGTAACAGGATTTCTACTCCTTGCAAGAACCGATAGTTTCATCGTCCTCATCCCGATCAGCCTTGTGTTACTCGTAACCCGCTGGAATTCTGAATGGAAGCGAATGCTCGTTGCGCTGCTCGTGGCATGTGCAGTGATCGCCCCCTGGATGCTGTGGAACCAGTTCACCTTTGGAACGATCGTCCAATCGAGCGGCGAGGCCGTTCCGATGCTCGCGTTTCGCAAACTTCACGCGCTTTATGGAACGTTTATTTTTGGCCATCTCTTTTTTCCAGCCATTCGAAATGCGCTGAAGCCCTTCTGGTATGTGGCGTTCGGCTTGCCGCTTTTGACCGTTGGCTATGCCATCGTCCTTCGAAGAACAACACTCTCGCATGAGGAGCGCGGCCTCTATCGGTTAATGCTCGGGGGCGTTTTATTGCTGCTCTATCACTCCTTTTTCCGTGGGTTCATTCGAGACTGGTATATCGAAGCATTCCTTCCTCTTTTTCTGATCGCTTTTGGCGTAAGCATTGGCGCCAACGCCGGCAAAACAGAGGCGCGAGCGAGCGGGCGCTGGGTGCTTGCCGGAATAGTAATCCTTCTACAATTTCTGCTTTTTGGGAACGAACAATATCGTTCCCAAGCGGTAATCCTGCAATCTGGCATTCCCATTGCTAAAAATCTTTCATCACATGAGAAGATTGCCTCATTCAACTCGGGATATTACGGATATTTTGCTCGAACGGGAAGCATCGTTGATCTGGATGGCGTTGTGAATAGCGATGCCCTCACGGCACTTCGGTCGGGAACGCTGGGGAAATACATTACACGGAACTCGGTAACGTATATTCTCGATTTTAAAGGAGATTTCGGCGGCTATGAAAATCTGTTCGATCATCATTTATTGGATGACTTCGTTCTCGATAGCGTCATCGCGGATTCATTTGGCGCGGAGCCACTCGTCCTCTATCGTCGCCGATAGGAACAGTGCTGGCCGATTAGCGGAGGACTGTCGCTGTCAGCGTGCGACGCTCCCATGCGCTGCGCAGCGTAACAAAATAGGTGCCTGCATTTGAAGGAACGGGAACTGTCAGCGAGTGCGTGCCCGCGGTTCCAAGCGTCGAGGAACGATACACCGATTCGCCGGCAACATTGACGACATCGAGCGCGAGCACTTGTGCCCCGCCACTCACCCGATAATTAATATTCCAGTTCCCAGCCGAACTTGGGTTTGGCCCGACCGCTATGAAAACGAAGGAAAGCGGTTGGCTATTCATCTGGTCGAGTAGCAACGGATCGCCACACTGCAACGCAAGATGGAACGGTTGCTCCGGAATGCTGCACAGTTCCATACCCGGCTCGCGGTCCGTCGCAAAGGAATCCAGCGTCACCATCGTTTCGGTATCGTTCGTGAGCGAAACCGACGTGAGGACGAAAACCAGTGGCAGCGAAAGCTGCGAGGTGTCCGAAATCGTATCGGCGAGCCAAACCTCGCCCGAACAGCCGCTACCGGGCTCCGCCGTAAAGGTATAGTTCACGTACTGGTTCGAGGAGGTATTGGCGAACGAGAGATCGTTCGGCGTCAACAAATCGGTATTGAATGAAAGATGGAAAGCATATCGCCGAATCGAAAACGTATCTGTTGTGGGTTCGAGCATGATTGGGATAGCGAGAACCGTTCCCGATCCCTGGGATGGCAGCGAGGGAATAAATGGAACCGGCGCCGTCAGGTTTTTGCCGGCAATGGAAAGCGTCGTATCGGCTGCACGCGCGCCTTCATGCAGATAGATTTTCAGCCTTGCCGCGAATGTTCCCGCGCTGTTCGGCGTGAACTGAACGCGTATTGTATCTTCGCCATTCGATGGGATCGATTCGATGCTGTTGGCCAATGTAAACTCGGCGGATGAATCTTCAAGCAAAGTTTCAGAATCCACCGTAATAATCTCGCAGCCACTATCGGCGACGACGAGCGGCATCGAAATGGGCTGACAATATTTCGTGAACAGATAGAGCGAATCGCTCGAAAGCGCGAGCGGTTGCATTGGAATGGTATTGGTCGTGGTAAGAGTGAGGACCGTGTCGATTGTGCGTGACGGGGTGTGCATAAACAGACGAACGGTACTCGTTTTCGAGCGGCCATCCTCCGGTTCGAAGACTATGCGAATCGGCAATCCGGCGTCGCTCGCGAGTGGCAGGAGCGTGGAATTGAAGCTAATACTTATCTCGCTATCGTCGCTAACTTGGATGGAATTGAGGAAGAGCGAATCGCAACAGTGATTGCCCAGCGATATCGTATCGGCGAGTGGTTGGCAATACACGGAGGCAATGGCAAGCGCTGGCTGCGAAAGAATTACCGATTGCGTAAGCGCATTATTCGTTCCTGTGACCGAAAGGGTAGTATCGAATGTCTGGAATCGGGAATGTGCCGCGATTCGAATCGTTCCAGATTGCATCCCGGCGGAATCAGGCTCGAATCCAACCAGCAGGCTATCGCCAATGTGGCCCTCCAAGGCCGAGTCTTCACCAGCCACGATGAATTTCGGATTCGAGGATATAATGGAATCGATCCAAACGCTATCGCAGCTTAGCGCCATGATATGAAGAATTTCGCTTTTGGAATGGCAAAAATTCGTGGAGATGGATAGGGCAGCGCTATCCAGCGCGAATGCGGGTGGCGCAATCGTGGAGTGAAGTTCGAGCGTAACGATCGTATCAAACGTGCGCAAGCCGATATGCGCATAAAGATGTGCGTGAACGATCTCGATTTCCGCGCTATCGGGCTGATACAAAAACGAAAGCCGGAGTGGTACCGAATCCGGGACCGCAGCGGGAATGGCAGTAATCAGTGCAACGTCGCCGGCTGGCATCGCGACCGAATCGAGCACGAGGCCGGGACACGCGGCATCGAAAACATCCACACTATCCATCGCGGAATTGCAGCCGCCCACACTTATCGTATCGGTGTCCTTCGAAAGGACAATCGCGTCAGTGACGGCATTCGTGGTAATGATGGTGACATCACGATAAAAGTTTTCCTCGCCGGAATGTGCAAAAACGCGGATGAAGGTTGCTTGTTGGCCGCTTTTCGTGGGGGAGTATGCGACCGAAATTCTTGCGCTGTCATTTTGCTCGAGCGAAGAGGGAAGTGTTCCCGGTTCTCCGAGTGGCGTTACTTCCGTTCCAAAGAAGATATTCGCTGAATCAATTGAGACTGGAATGCAGCTCGAACACAACGCCTCGAAGTTCAGCGTGTCCCCGCAGGGATTCGGCAGCCATCGGATCGTGTCCGAATCGAAGGCGATGGAGGGCCCCAAACTTCCGTCGCCGCCATCTGTCGTTTTCCACACGCCGCCAAGGCCATCGAAGGCATACACGACCTGACCCTGGCATCCGGTTACGACAAACCGCGTATCGCGGCTGTTGGTCGGGCCGCCGATCCAGTGCCACGTTGCGCCCAAATCATCGGAACGATAAAGCCCGGTTTGATAGATATCGCCGTAGTTCGTTGAATCGGTTTGAAAATACAAGGTATTTCCCACGCCCTCAATATCACCGGTGAAGTGCATGACAGGGAAATAGGCGCGCTGGCTCCAGGTAAAGCCGCTATCGGTGGACCAATTGATCGCAGTATGCGGGAGGTAGTATTGCGATTCATTGGCGCAAAAATACATTTGTTGGTCACGCACGGCATGGACGGCCCAAGCCTCATACTGGGTGCTCGTCGGTTCCCACGTTCGCCCGGCATCGGTGGTAACCCAAAAATTCGAGCCGCCCGTGAAAAAATTCATCTCCGTAATGACGCCGTTCAAACTATCCGAAAATGCGACATCGTTACAGCGCACAAAGTCCGGCGTCCACGTTTTGCCATTATCGTAGGAATAATTCCCGCCGGAGAGATCGGGCGGCACGATGTTCGGTGAGCTATATTCCGCCCGATCCCATTTCGTAATAATTATCAACCCGTTTTGCGCATACACACTGGTGAGGACGTGATCGAGATGGAACGGATCGAACCAGGTATCCCCGCCATCCGTCGTTTTCCAGAGCGCAGAACGGCCGAACGTCCCGTTTAGACTATAATCCGCCGAGGAGAAAATGCTCGCGAAGCCGGTAAGGGAATCCATCATATTAATGGAGGTGACCGCGCCGTAAATCGTAGTGGGAATCTGCAGACGTCGTCCAGGTTACGCCTCCGTCCGTCGTTTTGTAGATGGCACATGCCGGACCGGCGCCGCCGCCGCCCCAGCGCACCCCGGACCCGATCAGCCCATGTTCTTCATCGAAAAAATACCCGCAGCCGATGGATCGGTCGAATTGATGGATTAGCTTCCACGTCGTTCGCGCGCACGCCGACTGGACACCCGTCAGAGTAAGCACAGCAAAAAGCAGGACAATGCCAAACGGCTTTGCACGCTTAATGTGGGAGACGACTTCGCTCATGGCTGCGTTACGGAGTCTCGAATCAGGGTGCACTCCGCGAAGGGAGCGGCGCCATTCTTCCAAACTCCGGACCTTGTTAAAAATTACTCTGGCGGGCGTGATGCTAATTTTTGCCGCGGGCACGAGGGCTGCACAGCATCGCAGCTCCCATCGGCGGCATTCCGTTCCCTCGCGGCTTCAAGCAGAGAAATCCGCAAAGGAACGCACCCTTCACAAATTGCAACAGGAGATCGCCAAGTATGAGTCCGAGTTAAATGAACACGAAAAGCGGGAGCGAAAATCGCAGCAGAACATTCGCGCCTTCGACAAACGAACGGCAACACTCAAAGCGATCATCGCCGGGCTCGAGGTGCAGGCCAGCGCACTTCAGGGCACGAAGCGGGAAGTCGATAAGTCCCTGCATGTTACGGCCAACACCCTCGATACTCTGAAGGACGCTTATGCGCGAAGCAGCCGGCAGCTTTATATAGAAGGTGCGCTCACGCCGGTGAATGCCAATGAATTGCTGCTGGTTCCGCAGCCGGAGGATCCGGTCCGGATGGCGTACTACACAGAGCTTATCGCGCGTGCTCATGCGATGAATCGCAGCCGGCTCGATTCGATGAAGCAGGCGCTTGCGGCATCGAGCAGCGAACTGGCGGGAACTATTGCGAGCGCCCAGGAGCAGATTGGCGAACATCAGAACGAAGCCGGAACAATCCAGGAGCAGAAGGCCGAGGAGTCAGTGCAGCTTGCGCAGATCCAGGCGAACAAGGCGCGCTTGCTAAAATTGATTGCCGCCCGAAAGGCCAGCGAGCAGCGGCTCGAAGGATTGATTGCGAACCTGGTGATTCGCGAAGCAAAAGCCCGCTCGGCCGCACGTGCCTCGGCGCGAAGAACCGGACGGACCGCGGAACGGCGCGAGCGCGAAAGGGAAGCCTCCCTTGGCCCCGCGAGCGGGTCGCATTCGCTCGAATGGCCCGGAGCCTCGCACCGTATCCTCGAAGGCTTTGGCGAGCATCGCAATGCCGATCTCAATACGGTGACCATGAACTTAGGTATCGATATTGCGGCCCGCCAGGGCTCTGCGGTAAAAGCTGCCGCGCAGGGCATTGTTGCGCTCGTCTCATCGCTGCCAAGCTTCGGAACGATTATTGTGCTGCAACACGCCGGCGGCCTGCACACCGTCTATGCCAATCTTCGCGGCGTTCGCGTGAAAGCCGGGGAGCATCTTTCCGCCGGCACTGAGATCGGTACAAGTGGAGAAAACGATTCCGGCACACCGCTTATTCACTTCGAAGTCTGGAATGGAAAAAACCAGCAAAATCCTCTTGGATGGCTGCGGAAATAATTACGAATTGCGAAATACGAATTACGCTAGCGGAGCCTGTCACTCCCGCGAACGCGGGAATCCAGTCTTCCCTGAGAGCCATTCAATATCTTTTTTTCGTCGTTTTTTGTCTCGCGGGCCGAGCTCAATCTGTTTCCGCTCAGACGATTTCGATTTCGCTGGTGGATTCAACTTCCGCACTGATTCAAGTAGATAGCGCAAATTGGAACGACGCATGGATCGAAGTGTCCGGGAGCGATACGAATGCGCCAGCTCTTTCGAAAAGGGATGTCCGGGTTGTCAGCGATCGTCGAATGGCCGAAGTGCTCTCCGTCGATTCCAGTGGCGCAAAATACCTCACTCGGCTCGCGCTGAGCTTCGTGCTCGATAATTCCGGCTCGATGTTTCATTCCTACGACACTCTCTCGCACTATTGCGACTCGATTTTGGCAGATCAACCTCCCGGACTCGTCGGCCAGGCAATCACCTTCGACACCCGCGACCGGAACCCGTGGGAATTATACACAGCGGAGCATTCTACCTTTATAGCTCAATCCAATAAGGATGGATTTACCGCCGATCGAGCATCGCTTCGTTCGTTCTGGCATTTTTACGATACGATTCGCACGCAGTTCACGCCGCTTTACGATGCCATCCTCGCAGCGATAACCAATATCGACGACCGCCGCGAGCATGACTCGATTTCCCGAAACGATGTGCTGCTCGTCGTTACCGATGGGCAGGACAATGCAAGCCGAACGTTGGTCGAATCGCTCGCGGAACTTCTTGCGAATTCGCGCATTCGGCTCTTTGCGATTAATTATCGCGTGGAAGATGAAGGCCGGCTACCGTGGCTTGCCCAGCAGTGCGGCGGCGCGTATTTCCTCGTGCGCGATGCGCCCAATCAGCGCGCGCTCAAGCGAATTTTGAAGAAGATTGGCCGGGATGTTACGCGCTTTTATCATATTCGTTACCGGTTCCCGTCGCTCGGGCCGAGTCCCGGGGAGTAACTATCGCGCGCTATTCCAGCTTTCACGGGAATGAGATATCACTAATTGCCAGTTTAGGAGCCAGCAATTTTCACCCCGAATGAGCACTCATACCCCACCAACCGAACACTCCGAAGAAATCAAGGACGCGCTGCGGCACATTGAACAAGCCGACCGGCCCGAGGCGCTTACCGATCAGGAGCGCGAGCGCCGGAACTCGCTCGCCGAGCTGCGCGCGGCGGGCGTTGAACCCTATCCCTATTCCTTCGAGCGAACGCGCTTTTCGGATGAAGCAGTTGCGCTGTTTGATGAAGCAAATCCGGATCTTCACGCTTCGGCGAGCATCGCTGGGCGCATCATGGGGATTCGCCGGATGGGAAAAGCTACATTCGCACATATTCAGGACGAAGCCGGGAAGATCCAGATTTATTTTAAATCGAATGAGCTTGGCGAGCGATACGATTTACTTCGCCTGCTTGACATCGGGGATATTCTCGGCGCGAAGCGGATTTATTTTCCGCACGCGCACCGGGGAAATTACGCTGCACGTCGAGAGCTTCGAAATTCTTGCGAAAGCGATTCGTCCGCTGCCGGTGGTCAAGGAAGAAACCGATCCCGTGACGGGCGAAACCATCCGGCACGATGCGTTCTCGGATAAGGAGCTTCGATACCGGCAGCGGTACGTCGATCTTATCGTCAATTCCGACATTCGCAAAACTTTTCGGACACGCGCGAAAATCATTTCGACGATCCGAAGATTTTTCGATGAGCGCGGCTATCTCGAAGTCGAAACGCCGATTCTGCAACCAATTTATGGCGGGGCGAATGCGCGGCCCTTTGTCACGCACCACAACGCGCTGGATTTCGATCTCTTCCTCCGCATCGCGGACGAGCTTTATCTCAAGCGCCTTATCGTTGGCGGGCTGGCCGAAGGAGTGTATGAGATCGCGAAAGATTTCCGCAATGAGGGCATGGACAAAAACCACAGCCCCGAATTCACGATGGCGGAAATCTACATCGCCTATAAAGATTACGAGTGGATGATGGCCTTCACCGAAGACTTATTTGTGGAGGTCCGCCGCGTGGTGGGCGCGGCTCCCGGCGCACCGGAATTTAACCCACCTTTTCGGCGCCTCTCCATGCTCGATTCCGTCCTCGAATACACCGGTCGTGACATCAGCCAAATGAACGAGGATGAGCTTTGGATCACGGCGAAAGAGCTTGGCGTACCGCTCGAACGCGGATCCGGTGCTGGAAAAATAATTGACGAAATATTTTCGGCCAGAGTGGAGCATCATCTGATCGAGCCAACGTTTATCACCGATCATCCGCTTTCGATGTCGCCGCTGGCAAAATCGCACCGGACGAAACCCGGCTTGGTGGAACGATTCGAACTTTTCGTCAATGGGCATGAGATCACCAATGCCTTCAGCGAATTGAACGATCCGCTCAATCAGCGCGCGCGCTTCGAGGAACAGGCGCGGCTGCGCTCTAAGGGCGATGAAGAAGCGATGGTGTTTGACGAAGATTTTCTCCGGGCGCTCGAATATGGAATGCCGCCAATGGCTGGCCTTGGTTTTGGCATCGACCGGCTCACGATGGTACTTACCGGCGAGGAATCGATTCGGGATGTTGTGCTCTTTCCCGCGATGCGGCCGGAGCGAAATCGCTGACGGCCTACATGCCCCAGCTTATAATGCCTTCCAATCCGTTTACCATCGTGACCGTGTGCTCGCTGGGCATGACGAACTCGGTATGGTGCAGGCCGCCAATGATGCGGACCATTGGAGACAGCCGGATGCCAAGGCCGGCCATTCCGGAAAGATATTGCCGGAAGTGCATCGTCGTTTCGATTTCGGAGTAGCCGAAAATATAGTTTTGTGACGATTGAAACCGGAGCCGCATGAAGGGTGCATCGACGAATGGTTCCAGCCGGCTGTTGCCCGTTTGATAATGCGCCAGGCCAACGGTAAACAGGAACATGCCATCCTCGTTGATATCGCAGGAAAGCCCTGCGGAATAAAAAAGAAGGTGGTGTGCCACGTGCAGCGCTTGCGCCGAGACCCCGAGATCCGAACCCTCGAACGAGCCAACCGCGCTATAATCCACGGTGATGCGGCCGTACTTGCCCAAATCGTACGGATTCGTGGGAACATTTACAGGTGGCGCGACGGACATTTCGATGACGAGCCCCTCGGGCGGTGCGATCGGACGCAGTACGTATGAGAGGGGGCTCAAGGAACCATCCGGCATCGCCGGAGCAAGATACGACGAGGCATAGTGGCCCTCCTGCGCAACGGCGCGACCCGAAAACGACATGCAGGATGCAATCGCAATCAAGCCCAATACGTAGATGGGGTTTCTAAACACTACAAACCTTCGCTGAAAAATACCGGTAAGGATTTTCCCGTCTGAAATGAGACGAAAGAACGTGCAGGAAAGTTCTAAACAATTCTCCTTTTTTCGCGTAAATAAGAGATAATATTCTTCGAAGAAGAAATCAAGTTCGGAGAATGTCGTATTTTCGTACAGGATTTTAGAGTATTGTCCCATATTGGGACGTTTTTTCGTCATTCATCACTTTTTGAAATCAATATCATGGCTTCGTTCGATTATGATGTGATCGTGCTCGGCGGCGGGCCTGGCGGGTACCCGGCGGCAATTCGTTCCGCGCAGCTTGGAAAAAAAGTCGCGTGCATCGAGCGCGACCGGCTCGGCGGGATTTGCCTTAACTGGGGCTGCATTCCGACGAAGGCGCTTCTCAAAAATGCGGAAATTTATCACACCATGCAAATCGCTCCGGAGGAATGGGGACTTGCCTACGATAACCTCCGGGTCGATTTCACACGCGTCATCAAACGCTCGCGCGACGTATCCGACCGCGTTGTAAAGGGGATCGAATTTTTGTTCCGTAAAAATAAAGTCGAGACGATCAAGGGGTTTGGCGTGCTCACGGGAAGCAATTCCATTGAAGTCACGGATACAGAGGGCAAGAAGCGTACGGTCACCGCCCAAAATATCGTGATTGCTACCGGGGCGCGCGCGAAACAGCTTCCCAATCTGAAGCCCGATGGAAAGCAGGTTCTCTCCTCCACAGAGGCGATGATTATGGATCATATTCCCGAATCGATGACGATCATCGGCGCCGGTGCGATTGGGATGGAATTCGCCTATTTCTATAAAAGCTTCGGAACAAAAGTGTCGGTGGTCGAGATGATGCCGAATATCCTTCCCGTCGAAGATACGGAAGTTTCCGTGGAACTCGAAAAGATCTATAAACGGCAGGGATATCAATTCTTTACGACGCACAAAGTGACCGGCGTGAAGTTGGAAAAGAACGGGACAAAAGTTGAGATCGAATCCGAAGATGGCAAAAAGCAGACGCTTGAAGCCGAATGCGTGCTTGTCGCCATCGGCGTGCAGGGTAATACAGAAAATATCGGCCTGGAAAAGCTTGGAATTAAAATGACCAAAGGCTTTATCGACGTTGATGAGTATATGCGGACGCCGGTTCCGGGAATCTACGCGATTGGCGATGTAGCCGGCCCACCCTGGCTCGCCCACGTTGCGACGCACGAGGGAATTATTGCCGCCGAGCATCTCGCCGGGCTTCATCCGCACTCTCTCGATTACGATAACATCCCCGGTTGCACTTACTGCCAGCCGCAGGTTGCGAGCACCGGCCTGACGGAGCGCGATGCAAAAGCCACCGGAATCGAATACAAGATCGGCAAGTTCCCATTCACTGCATTAGGCAAGGCCCGCGCAATGGGCGAGACCGATGGTTTCGTAAAGCTTGTGATTGGAACGAAATACGATGAGATTCTTGGCGCGCACATCATTGGGCATGAAGCGGCGGAGATGATCGAGGAGATTGTTGTCGGTCGCGCGCATGGTGCGACTGGGCTTTCGCTTACAAAGACGATCCATCCACATCCGACGTGGTCCGAAGCCGTCATGGAAGCCGCCAGTGTCGCCGAGGGCCAGGCGATCCATTTATAATGGCGTGGCGCCACACAGCTATGTTCCGCGGATCACCGTAATTTTTACAGGTGTGTCTAGGCCGCGGAGATGCTGGTCGAGGTTCGGAAGTTCCAGCTCGTGGATTTCGGCCTCGTCGAGCGGATAGCCGTCACAAAAATCAAGCCGATGCTCTTTATCGACTTGCTGGAGCACTGGATATTCCTCGAGTGAAAGCGCGACATTCTGCAGCTCTTTTTTGTTCGAGTAGTACTTCCAGACCATGTAAAGTTTAGTTTCATCGGCGAGGAGCGCGGCGCTGAATGCTTTCTATCAGTCTTAATTTCGCGAATATGCTGCTGCATTCTGGTAATCTGCAGAGTTGAAATTGGCGAGCGCTTCCACCACTCTATCCTGCTCGCGGCGGTATTTCCACGGGCCGTTGCGAAATCGCTCTAAAACTATTGTTCGAGAATAACCTGCGTCCTCCAAATGTTTCCTGATTGTTCGAGTTCCAACTCATACGCGCCGGGCGGGAGTAGTGGGATGGAAACGTGAATTGCTTCTAACGCGCCCGTCGATGTGCGAGCATCTTCGAAAACTTTTCGGCCGAGTATATCGAGCAATCGAATCGTAACTCGTTCGGTCGATAAGGGCTGCCATGTGATGCACGTGTATCCTCGCACGGGATCCGGACTGACCGTTAACGAATTTTGGAATGAGGGTGCTTGTGTGCCGACGCCGCTTTGCGACGCGGGCGTGTAGATTTGATTGTTGTTATGGGTACCATTAAATCCACCGATTACATAAATCTTCCCGTTGACTACGGCGCTCGTCATATTCGATTGAGGAACAGGCAGCGGGGCACCCGTGGACCAAGTGTTTGCCACCGGATCATAAATTTGATTGTTATTACTGGACGAATAGGCTCCGCCAATCACATAAATCTTTCCGTTGACGACTGCGCTTGTCATAGCGGCTTGTCCAACCGGCAATGTGGCGCCCGTGGACCAACTATCGGTTCCCGGGTCGTAAATTTGATTGTTGTCGTGGCTACCTTCATGGTTTCCCCCGATTACATAAATCTTCCCGTTTACGACCGCGCTCGTCATGGCATATTGTGGTATCGGGAGCACAGCGCCGGTCGACCAAGTGTTTGCCACGGGATCATAAATTTGATTTTGGTTAAAAGGCGGGAATTGGCCTCCGATAACGTAAATCTTCCCGTTGACGAGAGCACTCGTCATGCCTGCTTGCCCATAAGTCAATTCGGTGCCCGTGGACCAGTATCGGTGGCAGGATCGTAGATTTGATTTTTTTGGTAGTTGCCTCCAAAGTTTCCCCCGAACACATAAATCTTTCCTTCAAAGACCGCGCTCGTCATGTCATCTTCTTCAAATGGCAGCGAGGCACCCTTGGACCAGTTATTGGTTCCCGGATCATAGATTTGATTATCAGAAGGGTTCCCAGCGTCCCCTCCCATCACATAAATCTTCCCGTTGACGACCGCGCTTGTCATACCCTCTTGTCCATCGGGCAGCACAGCGCCCGTCGACCAAGTTTCGCCACCCAGTGGTGAAGCAGTTTTTCGGGTTTGTGGGAACGACGGCGATAATGTAACGAAGAAAGAAAGAAGTACAAGAAGAAAGCTACCCCGTTTCATGAGCGAAAACCTTTCAACTTATTAGGTTTTCCAAAAGAACAATTTCTTTTGGGTTTGCAACAACGCAAAAATACGAAAGTTTTTTCGGGGTCAGGCATAAATCAAGGCGCGGACTCAGTTTTCCGCTGCTGCATTCTGGTAATTCGCGTATTTGAAATTGGCAAGGGCCTCGACCACCTTATCCTGTTCGCGGCGGTAGGCCCATGGGCCGTTGCGAAAGTTTTGCATGGTAAGGAAGTAGGCGGCAAGCTGGCCATCGCCGGTCGTGACGTATCCCCCGAGGACGGTAACAAATTAAGCGTTCCCGTTTTTCCGTGGGCGTTGTATTGTGCGGATGTGCCAACCATGCGATGGCGAAGCGTGCCATCGTAGCCGGCTACAGAGAGAGTGTGAGTAAAGAGCGGGAACATCCCACGCTGGCGAATCGCCGCGAGCAGATCGACCACCGGTGTTTGCCGTCACGCGGTCCTCCTTGGAAAGCCCGGAGCCGTCGATGAACGTGCAGGCCGTTCCATTGACGTTGCAGACCTTGAGCCACGAGCGCATGAGTTCCCTCGTGCGGTCGTCCGGAGAGTAAGCGGCCACCTGCGCGATTGTCGAAAGCTTTCGAAACATGCTTTCCGCCAAATAATTATCGCTTCGCTTATTCATATATTCGAGAAGATCCACCAAGCTTGTACTTTTTTCGCCCAACGTTTCTAAGACGCGACCGGCCGGCGCGCGATCGACGCGTGGCTGGCCAGTGGCAGAAATGCCATCGCGTTCGAGATGCCATTTCATTAGTGCCGCCATGGCAAGCGGTACATTTTTCAACGTGGATGCTATAGGTTCGCTGCGAACGGGCGGGTATTTCGCCGAAATCGTTATTACCTGCTGCGGGTCCATCGGCCCGCCCGTGGAATTTACGCGAAGTGTCATCACACCGCGGTACATGCTGCGGATCGTTCGGCGGTGCCGCCGCGCGGCCTATGTGGCGCACGCGATAAGTAGGCCGGCGCACTCGAATTCACATGATTCGAAACCACCACGGAGGCGATGGCGGGATAGACGATAACGCTGGCGCGAGTTCCCTTCGCGCGGCCGCCAGCGACCGTCACCGACGACGATATTCCGCTCGAGCGAAAAATTTGGGAAGGAAGAAAGCGCGCCGGCCTCCATATCCGCATCGTCCTCTTCAGAACTGTCTGTGCTGGCGGATGAGGATCCTCCGAAGTGTCCGCGCTGGCGATCGTCCCGTTTTCGCAACAATAGAATCCTGCGCAGTAATATCCCCGCTCTGCTGGGATGCCATATACGTTTTCGCCTGCTCGGTGAGCGGATTTTCGCCATCGAGATCGCTGATGATATCGCCTCGAATCGTGCGGATGCCCTTCGCGCGCAGTTGGATTGGCGAGATCATCGAGGTCGGTCGATTTAAGGTCGGGTCGCCACTCGGGCGAAGATAAAGATTTCCGACCACGTTGGAACCATCAAGTCTGGCATCCGGCGCAAGGTCAAGCTTCGTTGTAAATGCGTATTTCGATCCGAGCGCCCATAGCGTCGCCGACGCGGTAAAAAGCTTTTCGTTCGACGCAGGTAGAACACTTTCGTCCGGATTTAGCGAATAAATGGGATGCACGGAATCGTTCGGTTCGAAAAAAATCACTTTCGCAGTGACCGTAGCCCGCGAGCCGTTATCCAGAATAGTTGAAAGCTGATCGCGAAGATTATTCAGGGCTCGCGCGGTGTCGCCGCTATACCCCGTGAAGGTTACGCGCATGGGATAAGCGGAAGTATCCGTATAATCCCAGCGCATGGCGGCACTGGCGGGATTATCCGTCGCGCGGTTGAAAACCTAGTGCAGGTTCGCCCGGCGCGCACCCGACAGGACGAAAACAGTCGCCACGAGCACGAGCGGTGTTAGTGCCGCAAGCCATGCGCGAAGCGATATGTGTTTAAAAAATTTCAAGTTTGAATAAGAAGCGACCTAAAGGCCAATAACGAGCTACGAAAATGAGAATTCAAATTCCCAAAGCTTTTCGCACGATATTCTCGACGCTCTGCAAAGCTTCGCCGAGGCGTTCGGGATATTTCCCGCCTGCCTGCGCGAGCTGCGGGCGCCCGCCGCCGCGTCCGCCAACGATCTCGGCGACCTTACCGATGAGTTCGCCCGCTTTCAGTTTCTTTTCTTTTACGAGATCATCCGAAACCGTTGCGACGAGCGATACTTTGTCATCCGCAAGCTTTGCGCCAAGGAGGACGACTACTCCAGAACTCGGCGATGTCTCGGAGCATTTCACCGAGCGATTGAAGCTCGGCAGAATCTTTTGCTAAGACTTCAGCGGCAAGAAGGCGAATATTCGTTCCGTCTATCGGATGAGCTTCCGATGCAAGACTGCGCATTTCTTCGCGGCGCGCTTCGATGCGGAGTTTGGCCAGCTCCTTTTCCAGCTTCTGCCGTTCGGCCAGAAGCGATTCGAATTCCCGGCCCAGCTCCGACAATTTCCCTTCCTGTGCAAAAGCCAATGCTCGACGCCGCGGCCCGTAACGGCCTCGATCCGCCGAACGCCGCTGGCAATGGAGGATTCGCTTGTGAATTTGAACAGGCCGATCTCCGCCGTATTCGCGACGTGCGTGCCGCCGCAAAACTCGCGGGAGAACGGACCGAAATCGACGACGTTCACGCGCGCGCCATACTTATCCCCAAAGAACATGAGCGCTCCCATCTTTTTCGCTTCTTCGAACGGAATGTTGCGATGATGAATAAGTTTTATCGTCTCTCTGATTTTCTCGTTCACCATCGCTTCGATTTCTCGCAATTCCTCGGGCGTTACTTTTTGATAATGGCTGAAATCGAAGCGCAAATGATCGGGCGTGACGAGCGAACCGGCCTGATGCACGTGCTCGCCCAGAACTTTCCTCAGCGCCGCGTGCATCAAGTGCGTTGCCGAATGGTTCCGCATGATGTCGATGCGGCGGGGGCGATCGACGGTGGCATGGACTTCCGAGTCCTTCCAAGCCGTCAAACTCTTCCGCTTCGTCATCAAAGATGTGCACGATTGCTGTTCCAGCCTTTCGCACATCCGTTACTTTCCATGGAATCGCCTTCTATCACCAGCACGCCGGTGTCAGCTACCTGCCCTCCCGATTCCGCATAAAAAGGAGTACGGTCGAGAATAACAGTTGCTCCTTCGACATCCATTGTACGACCGGTATCTTCGAAATCCATCGTACCCGGTAAATTCGGAATCAATATCTGTGACGTTCAGTCTTCGCGCTGATTACTTGCTTCTTCGAAGCATGGACGCGCAAGGATCGCTCTTTCTGCTCCTTTAGCAATTCTTCAAAGCGCGGCATATCCACCGAAAGCCCTCGTTCGCGCGCTAAAATTTGCGTTAAGTCAATTGGGAACCCAAAGGTATCGTACAGCCTGAACGCATCCTCGCCGGAAATAACCGGCGATTCTGAATTTTCTATCTTTCTTGCGATCTCTTCGAATAATGCCAAGCCGCGATCGAGCGTGACGAGGAAGCTTTCTTCTTCCGATTGAATCACTTTGCGAACGAGATCGAGCCGGTCGCGACATTTCGGGGAAGACGTGGCCCATCTGCTCGGCAACAACGGTGGAAAGGTCGAAGAGGAACGGTTCCTGAAAGCCAAGATTGCGGCCATAGCGCACCGCCCGCCGCAAAATTCGGCGAAGCACATAACCGCGCCCTTCTTTACCGGGCAGCGCGCCATCGGCGATGGCGGCAACAAGGGTGCGAACGTGGTCGGCAATGACGCGCATGGCAATATCGCTCTTCTCATCCGACCCATACGCCCGATTGGTCTTTTTGCTCAACCACTGAATATAAGGCTGAAAAACATCCGTATCATAATTGGAACCTTTATTTTGCAGCACAGCGCACACCCGCTCGAAGCCCATACCGGTATCGACATGCTTCATCGGCAGCTCTTCCAGCGAGCCATCGGGATTGCGATTGTACTGGATGAAAACAAGGTTCCAAATCTCGATCACAGCAGGATCGCCCGAATTCACAATGTTCCCGCCGGTTTTGCCGGGAGTGTAATCGTAATGGATTTCCGAACACGGCCCGCACGGCCCCGTTTCGCCCATTTCCCAGAAATTATCTTTCGCGCCAAAGCGGAGAATATGCGTGGGATCGATATCGGTGACATCCTTCCAAAGCTGGAACGATTCATCGTCCGATTCATAGACCGTCGCATAGAGGCGCGATTTATCGAGCTTCCAAACACCAGTCAATAATTCCCATGCCCATGCGATGGCTTCCTTCTTGTAATAATCCCCGAAGGACCAATTGCCCAGCATCTCGAAGAAGGTGTGATGATAGGTATCGTGCCCGACCTCTTCCAAATCATTGTGCTTGCCACTCACGCGAATAACTTTTTGCGTATCGGCCGCGCGGGTGTAGGCCCTGCTGCCCTCACCCAGGAAAACGTCCTTGAACTGATTCATCCCGGCGTTGGTAAAGAGCAGCGTTTTATCGCCATGCGGGATCACCGGCGCGCTGGGGACGATCTCGTGTCCCCGCGCCTCGAAAAAATTCGAGGAAGCTTTTGCGAATTTCTTTGGAAGTCATGTAAGTCCGAAAACACGAATGTTCAGGGAATGTTCAAAAACAACGATCTGGGGTACAAATCGTTGGCAATGAGCGTTTCTAATCCTATGAAGAAGTACTATCCAAAAAAACTCTCTTCGGGAAACAACAACACGGTGACTGCGCTCTCCGCATCGGAATGCGGAAAGTTGTTCGCGGCCGATACGCGATCGGATATTGGCTCGGAGGCTGAAAAAATGAAATTTGCCAATCGCATAAACGATCTTGTTGTGAAGTTCCGGCGACGCGATTATTACGAACCCGCATCATCCGAAATGATTGTCATGGAACGGCTTTATCCACTCGATTACCGCAGTTACGAGGTGGAGAAAAGAGAATTATTTTTCGATGTCTTCGCCGATGAAATACGTTCCCTTCACGCCGCCGGTTTTGTTCATCACGATATTAAGCGTCCGCCGACCGAACACGGAGAACCGTACGACAATGTATTCCTTTCCGAGAGCGGGCTTCGTCTTATTGATGTTGGGATTTCGGCGCTTCGGTCACACTTGGGAGATAAATTATTCTCGCATTATGTCGCAGAGGAGCAGAAAGAATTAGTGGAGTTCAAGGAGTATTTTCTGGGGAGATAGCTGCCAGTTTCATCCCGGGCGGCCCCATAAAGTATCGCGGGGACGTTTGAGGGATTTGGAAAGTTGAATTCTATTTTTCAGACAACTTACTAATAATAATATTGAGCCGCGTTGCGTAAAAGGAGTGATAAAAACCACCCGGAATATGGTTGGTCATATCGAGAAATGCTGGTAGTATTTTATCCCTGAACTTGAAGAGAGGCTGCCAATCGGCTACCGGTGGAATTTGATCTGCTACAACAGTGGGGTTAACATTAAACAAATGTGTATAATATTTGCGAACGCATTCGAAGTAACGATTAATGATCTCGCCATATTCGGGGTCGGCTCTGTTCTCGTAAAGGTAATCGATCAAATTTGGTGATGAACCTCTATTTGCATACCAACTCCATTTAGGATCATCCATATGATCAGTAAAGTAGCTAAGATTCGAACAAAGATTGAATGCGCCTAAGCAATCTTCGAAGAAGGGGTTCTTCCCCTTTGCCTTGTTCCATCTGATGCAAACTTCGTTCAAACACATCCACGATGTATTGATAGTATAAAAGTTTAGTTGAACTGTGAAAGTAAATAATAGGAAATAGGTAGGTGCCCGAAAGCCCATAGTTCCAATTTTGGTACGAGGAACCATCTTCGATATCAATTCCTAAACATGCAATTAATGAGTCAACATTAAGATATTGCGAATATCGTGGGTCACAAATAACTTGCGCAATAAAACCATATGAAGAATTGTGATTCCTCCGTGCTTCTGGAAAATTTTCAGAGATCAAACCCAATTTTTCCCCGATAAAATTTTTCCGAGGGCAAAGAGGGTAGTAACCCTGTAAACGAGCATTTATATCACTAAATATTCGTAACCTCTCCTTATCCGTTCGAGCATCCAGCATCAAGTCTAAATAGGCATCGGGAAAACAAGAGATACTTTCAATATCCTTCAAGTATTTTGTTGCAAGAACATTGACAGGATTCCCTTTGGGGTAGATTGACTCTATTCGGTAGAAAAGTTTAAAGGGGTAATATCCTGAATCAGTCGGCAAATTTCGCCACATTGCCATTACCCTTTCAATCAACACAAGCGGAACCTGGGTCTGTGATACATTTAGGTTTGGTGACGAAATAATCTCATCAAGAGAAGTGCATGCATTAAAAAGCCCCTGAGCCCTACATGTGGCGCTTAACGAGGCAGCGAGGCAGAAAAAAATTATAAGCATTTTGATGCTTAATCTTTTCCAGCCCTGCGTAAGCCGACCAGCATAATCCAGATACGGAGCTCTTCTACGACGACCATCTTCGCGTGAAAGAAAGTTGAGTAGATGCATGTAAAAGTACATAAGTGACCGAGCAGAATCTCCGTCATCTTCGGCTGCGTTTCCGTTTTCGCAGTTTATAATTCCCCGATTCACAACATAAATACGATCAATTATCGTGGGATCTAATTTCATCTCATTGGCAAGTCCTTGTATTCTTGAATATTCCGATTGTGCCCATCCTTCTTTTTTTAAGTCACTTCCGTATGCAAAAACAGTTTGAAATAACCGACAACCTTGTGCTTCTGCTCCTCTGCTCCTTTTTAAAAAAGGCTTCCTAAAGGGTTTCATCGATCGTAATTCGAATGCTGCACGAAGAGTTTTCTCAGCCTCAGTTCGATTCAATAAACTTTTTACTTCAATTGTAGCCAATACTGATTCTATCGGCATAATAGAAAAGTCATTGCCGATCATTGCAAAATCTCGTATTCTATTATAAATTAAAATATCAATTTGGCGGCTATGCTTTCCGTCTAAGTCAATAGCTTCGCCTTTTGTGAGGCCAAAAGTATCAGGTAAACTAGAAAGAAGAAAATTTCGCACAGGTTCCTCTCGCTGCTCTCCTTTAGAAAGACTATGATGAATCGCGTCACTCTCTAAGAACTGAGATGCAAGCTTCATTGCTGCGCTCGTAAATTTTGTCTCAAAAGTAGGGGAGGGAGTCTTACTTCGCTTTTTGAAAGGGCTGTTTGCCATAGGATAAACTAATTATGCGAAGCAAACAAGTGGGATCGAGAGAGGGTGCCTAATAAAAACGGACACGCATTCGCGTGTCCGCTTTTTGAAATCGAACTGTAATTTTTTACACCGCCGCCCCATTCCCCGCATGGTGCTCCGCTTCGTGGTGCTCCTCTTCGGGTGGCGGGGCGATGCCGGCTTCCTTCATCACGCTGCTTCCGCAAGATGCCGCGCGTGCCAAATTTCATCGGCGGCGAGCGGTTCCACGGAAGACTCTGGAACGAAAAGTACGTTCACCGTATCGCCGAGTGTGTTGAAAAACTCCAGCGCGAGACCCGGTTCGCCATTATCCTGGGCTGTGAGATAATCCACAACCGTGGCGATATCCCCTTTCTTGAAGTGATGCTCGGGAATATCGACGGCTAATGCGATCTCTTTGTATAGTTCATATTTCATCGGCCTAAGTGGATTTAATGACCAGCAGGCTTGAAACGAGTCGCTTTTCGTTGTTGCGCCATGTATTTTTTCAGTTGCTCGAAGGTCATGTCCTGCGTTTCCGCGGTAATCTTATCGCGAATCTGACGCATCATTTTGACGGCATCGAACGACTTCGTTTTTTTCTTAGCTTTCGTCATCGGTTAATTCTCTTGGACTTCGAATTTCAAGCATCGGATATCCCAAACGTAAATTCACGGAATTGTATCCTCGAATCCGGTCGAGATTGACGATGTGCTTGAAATTCCAACTGACTAATACATCCACTTTGGCAATGGTTGCGATTGCAATGTGTCTGCAATCACCCCCAGGCTGGTCTTGCCAACGACCCGCTCTTCGATGTATCGATCTGCAAGTTCAATAGCCTCATTCGAAAGCAGCACACGTTCGAAGGATTGCTCAGGGAACGGAAGTAAAAGCTCCCGAACTTTTCGGGGCGCCCTTTCCAACTCGAGTTCAAGCAAGTCGGAGAGAACAAAAATGATCTTTCCTTCCGCGAGATGCTCAAATAATTGGACTGTCGTTTCCTTGAACTCGTCATCAAAGTATCCGCCAACGATGGAAGTGTCGATATACAACCGTTTTCGCACTTTCGCTCAGGTTAAATAACATTTATGCCGTCGCCGATTCACTGCCATCGCCATGCTCCGCTTCGTGATGCTCCGGCTGGTGATCTACTTCCTCCGGCGGGCCGGTGATGCCGGCTTCCTTCATCACGTCGTCGATGGAAGCGGTCGGTTTGGAAACCGGCGCTACGCCGTCTTGCGTTGCTTTCGCTTCAACGGTAAAGAGCAGTTCCGCACCGTTTGCGGCAAGATCAACCTTCACGAGTGTTCCATCTTTCACCGTGCCTTTCAGGATTTCCTCGGCGATCGGATCCTCAACATATTTTTGTATTGCGCGCTTGAGTGGGCGGGCGCCATACGTTTTGTCATAGCCTTTGTCCGCCAGGAAATCGAGCGCGCGCTCGGTAAGCTGAACATCCACGCCCATCTCGTGAACGCGCTTGAGCAGCTTGTTCAGGCTGATTTGGATGATCTGCTTGATGTCCGATTTTTCGAGATGGCGGAAGACGATCGTATCGTCGATACGATTGAGGAATTCGGGGTTGAAGAGCCGTTTCATCGACTCATCGACCTGTTCCCTCATCTTCTCGTGCTCATCGCCGCCGGCGGATTCGCCAAAGCCAATTCGCGCCTGTTTCTTGATTTCGCGGGTTCCCACGTTCGAAGTCATGATGACGATCGTATTCTTAAAATCGACGCGGCGTCCGAGCGAATCCGTAAGCTGGCCATCATCGAGCACTTGCAGCAGGATGTTGAACACGTCCGGATGTGCCTTCTCGATTTCATCCAACAGCACGACGGAATACGGCTTGCGGCGAACCTTCTCCGTAAGCTGTCCGCCCTCTTCATAACCGACATATCCCGGAGGCGCGCCAACCAACCGGCTGACGGCAAATTTCTCCATGTATTCGGACATATCGATACGAATGAGCGATTCCTCGGTATCGAATAGATAGCGGGCAAGCGATTTGGCAAGCTCGGTTTTTCCGACGCCGGTCGGGCCTAAGAATACGAAGCTGCCAATGGGGCGATTCGGGTCCTTGAGACCGGCTCTGGCGCGGCGAATGGCCTTCGAAAGCTTTTCGATGGCTTCGTCCTGACCAACGACCGATCCGCGCAGCGATTCCTGCATGTTCAGCAATTTCGCCGATTCACTTTCGGCCACTTTGTTGACGGGAATGCCCGTCATCATCGCAACGACATCGGCGATGTCATCCTCGGAAACGTCATAGACCTGTGCGCCGCTTTCGGCTTCCCAATCGGCAAGCGCGTTCTCCAAATCCGACTGATATTTCTTTTCCAGATCGCGCAGCCGTGCAGCTTCTTCGAAGTTTTGCGTTTTGACGACGAGATTTTTCTCGTTCTTCACGTCCTCGATTTTCTTTTCCAGCTCCTCGATATTCTTCGGAGCATGGACGTTCGCCAAATGCACACGGCTGCCGGCTTCATTGAGCACGTCGATGGCTTTATCCGGCAGGAAGCGATCGGTGATGTAGCGGTCGGCAAGCTTCACGGCCTGCTCTATCGCTTTCTCAGAATATTTTACGCTGTGGTGTTCTTCGTATTTCGATTTGATATTATTCAAAATCGTGATCGTCTGATCGACGCTGGGCGGATCGACAATAATCTTCTGGAACCGGCGATCTAAAGCGCCATCCTTTTCGATGTATTGGCGGTATTCATCGAGCGTGGTGGCGCCGATGCACTGAATGTCGCCGCGCGCGAGCGCCGGTTTGAACATATTCGAGGCATCGAGGAACCCGAGGCTCCGCCCGCGCCAACGATGGTGTGCAATTCGTCGATGAAGAGGATGACGTCCTTCGCCTTCTCCAGCTCATTCATCACGGCTTTCATTCGCTCTTCGAACTGTCCGCGATATTTCGTCCCGGCGACCAAAGCGGCCAAATCGAGCGTGACCACGCGCTTCTCGTAGAGAATACGCGGCACTTTCTTTTGAATAATGCGAAGTGCCAAGCCTTCGGCAATAGCGGTCTTGCCGACACCGGGTTCGCCAATCAGAACCGGATTGTTTTTCTTTCGGCGCGAAAGCACCTGCGAAACACGTTCGATTTCCTTCTCGCGTCCCACGATGGGATCGAGCTTATCATCCGCGGCCATTTTGGTAAGGTCGCGGCCAAAATTATCGAGCACGGGGGTTTTTGTGCGCTCGGGTTTTTTCTCGGTCTGCGCGGTTTTGGGGGGCGAGGTAGGCCGGCCGGAGATGATATTGTCGAGTTCGGCACGCACCGCATCGTACGTCACGTTGAATTGATTCAGGATTTGCGCAGCGATGTTATCCTCATCGCGCAATAGCGAGAGGAGCAGGTGCTCGGTGCCAATCACGTCGCTTTTATAAAGCTTCGCTTCGAGATAGGTGATTTTCAGCACCTTCTCGGCTTGCTTCGTAAGCGGAATTTGGCCGATCGTGAGCGTGGAGCCACTGGAGCGGACCGTATCCTCGATCGCCTTCTTGATTTTGTAAAGATCGGCTCCTAAGTTGCGTAAAATTTTAACGGCAATACCCTCGCCCTCGCGGATGATGCCCAGGAGCAAGTGTTCCGTTCCGATGTAATCATGGCCCAGGCGAATGGCCTCTTCACGCGAGAGGCGAATGACGTCCTGGACTCTGTTTGAAAAATTTCCTTCTGTAGCCATGGTGTGTTCTTCCTTTTCCTATAAAAATTTCAACGATTGTGCCACACGAATGTTCCAACAAATTTCGCGGCCAATCAGGCAGCGCAGCTTCCTCTATTATAATAACACTAAAGCCGCCCGGGAATTACACCTGGTCATAAGACATTAATGTAATTTAAGTTTTGATACCTGACAGGCTGACAGTGCATCCACGATATTTTGCTCTCTTCCTGACGATTTTGGCGTGCCTCGGCGCGACAAGCATCGTCTCTGGGCAACAAACACCTACTCATCCGATAAAGTGTGCCAATCCGGAAATTGCGCGAGCGACCACCAAAAATCCGAAAGGGAAAATCCCGCAGCAGACCGGGTGGGCTTTTCCAACGAACTTCGATGATTCAGTGGCCAGCCCATCCGGCCGGTACATGATCTATTTCGATTCCCGCAACACAGATCCCGATAGCAATACCACAATCACATACGCCCAACGCGCTGCCTTAGAAGCTGATAGTGCGTATGCTTTCGAAATGGGAGTTCTCGGCTACACGCCGCCCGTGCCGACGATTTACGGGCACTACGCTTTTGTCCTGGCGCCTGAACATAGCGGCGACGAGGCTTACGGCGAAACCCGCATCCTCGAAGGTGGTGAACTTTCGAATGCGCCGGATGGGAACGAACGGTGGCGCGCCTATAGCGTCGTCGATAATGCGTTTTCGAGCAGCATTTATGCTACGCATGGCTATGATGCCCTTCGCATCACCATCTTTCACGAGTTCTTCCATGTAACTCAGTTTTCGGGATACGGCTACCCGCCGGCGGACTACGTCTATTTTCAGGAAATGTCCGCCGTTTGGATGGAATGGCTTTCGACGCCGAACGTGAAGGATTATCTGCAATATGTGCCGTATTATTTATCGGCGCTTGACCGGCGGCTGGATATTCCAACGGAGATCGGCCAATACGGGCAGTTCTTATTATTCGCGTATCTCACGCATCGGTTCGAGGATACGAGCATAGTGCGGAAAATCTGGGAGTATTACCGCGATAGTTCTACCGATCCCATCACGTGTATGGATGAAGTGCTGCGTCGCGATTATGGAAGTTCCTTATGCCAGGAGTATCAAAATTTTGGAACCGAGCTGATGCAGACAAGCTGGCGCTTTAACGGCCAGTCGCTTCTGCCCGACGCTACGGTATTGCCGCTGGATACCATTGCGGTGGGAACCCTTGCGTTGGGTTCCACGACCGGATTCGTTACCGATGCGCTTACGTTACACTTTTGGGATGCCGGAGTTGGGCCGGATACCTGCATCGAAATTCTTGCCCGGGATACGGATCGCGCCCTCGAGTCCGATGGCTCGATCGAATTCGCATCACTCGCATTCCCGCCAACAGTTACGCCGGATTCGCCATCGGCTTATTGCGACAGCGAAATTTGCTTTACACCTTTCGTTCCCGAGGCTGGTCTCGATGTTCACCCCAATCCATTTGTCTCCGATGGTTTGTCTGAAGCTTACATTCTCGCTTCGACAAATCCGTTTCCGCCGATTTCAGTGGTGATGAATATTATGAATCTTCGAATGGAAGAAGTTCGTTCGACGAAAGTCCCCGCGATTCCTTTCAAGGGGAGCTGGAACGCGGTATGGGATGGCCGGGACGATAATCAATCCTTAGTTCCGAGCGGCGAATATCTATACGCGCTCCATGTCGATGGTACGCTCAAGGTGGGGAAGATTATGGTGGTGAGGAAATAGACGTTTATTTCAATCATCCAATCGAAATTCCGGGCGTTTCGCGTATTCGCGGGCATGTCGATACGCGGCAAGAAGCGAGGGGACAAAGTTCAATACATCCTTCGCAATGTCCTCCGGGCCATAGCCGGCATATTCATGCGCGATCTTGTTTCGGAGCCGCCGCATTTCGAGAAAGAATTCGGTGGACTCGATCCCATTCCTTTTTTCGGAGCGGTTCAATACGTCGATGATCGTTCCTTCCTCTCCTTCGAGGAGATCGATAGTGCGGAGAACTTTTGTAACGAAATAATCCTGGGCCCGTTCGAATCGGGCAGTCAGTGCTTCAATCTCGCGGCGCGATTCCGGTGTTAACTCGTTGAAATTCAATTTACGGCAAATCTCCACGGATTCGGTGAGATTTGTTTCCAACTTCCCGAGCGTTCCAACGTTTTCCCGAAGCTTCGTTTTTAAGAGAACCGAATTATTCATAGCGGAATGGCTTGTGGCATGACGATTTTTCCAAATGTACCAAGCTTTTCCGGTTTCTCGAAGATCACATCAATTTTCTGCTCTCCAATCCTTTTCCCATATTCGGGCTTCAATTTTAGCGCGCGTCCGAAGATCTACATCCCGATCGGTTAGAATAACGAGGTCGATATCGCCCCCACGCTTGGAATCATCGGTTCGAGAGCCATAGAGAGGCACTTTCGCATCGGGGAGGAACTCGCCGACTGCCTCGCGGAGCGATTTTCGCTGGAAATCATTCAGGCGCATGATGCCAGAAACATCGAATCTCGAAAAAAAGCGCCACGAGCGCTATCCAAGGACTTATTTGCCTGACAGAGCGGGTTTGAAACGGCAATGTGGACCAATGTCATTGGGCAGGTGAGGGTAAAGCATATTCTCGAGCAAGCAATAGCGAGCAGGAAATTGCCCGGCGCGTACCTTTTTTCCGGGCCGGAAGGAACCGGCAAAGACGCTAGCGCAATCGAGCTTGCAAAAGCACTGAATTGTACGAATCCCACTTCGGAAAGCCGAAAGGAGGCCTGCGATGAATGCCCAAGCTGTGTCGCGATTGCGAGCTTCGCATCGCCTGCGTTGCAATTCGTTCACGCACTTCCAAAAAAAACCGACGATGACGAGGCGGAACTAAAAGAAGAGGATGTTGCTATCGTTCGCGAAGAGCGCGCCGCAAAAGCCGCCGATCCCTACTACCGGATTGAGATTCCCCGTGCGACCGCAATCCATATCGGGCAGATTCGGGAACTCCGGCTTTCGCTTTCACGCAGCCTCGCCGGCGCGAAACGGCGCGTGGTCATTTTGAGCGAAGCGCACAAGATGAACGAGCAAGCGCAGAATGCTTTCCTCAAGACTTTGGAAGAGCCGCATTCCGATACCCTGCTTATCCTGACAAGTTCCAACGCCAACGCGCTGCTGCCAACGGTGCGTTCGCGGGTGCAGGAGGTGCGGTTCGAGGTGCTTTCGGTGGAAGCTATTCGCGTGGCACTCATGGAACGGGAATCTCTCGCGGAGGCGGACGCCGATTTTCTCGCTCGTTTAGCGGCAGGCAGCTATGCGCGTGCCCGAGCGATGATGGGCGAGGATGTGAAGCAGATGCGTTCGGAAATTGTGGCATTCCTGCGCATGGGCCTTTCGCGAAGCCGAAGAAAGGCACAAATCGAGATCGATAAGTTCCTTCCCCGCTCCGGTGGAAAATTTTTGGAGAAACGACAGGCCGTCGAGCAGCGGCTGACGCTTCTCCTGCTTTGGCTGCGGGATGCGCTCGCACTTTCAACGAAGGCAGAAGCCGAGATCATCAACCGCGATCAACTGCAAGATCTTACAAAGTTCGTGGCTAACTTAGGGGAACCTAAGCGCATTATTGCAGCGATTAGCTCGGTCGATCGCGCGATGCGCCGCGTCAAACTCCAGCTTCAGCTTCGCGCCGTAATGATGGAACTCATTGTGGAACTCGAACAGGCGCTTATCGTTTGAAGCGGAAAGGCATGTGTGACCGTGACCCAAAGGTCATGGCTACAAAGACGATTATATTCCAAACGTCGATTCGTCTTCATTCCGGAGTGCCTCCTCGTCCAGCAAGGCCGAAGCGCGCCGCTCGCGAAGAAATCGGAGAATTCGATGGTAGAGCGAGCGAAGGATTCCATACACCACGAAAAGGGCGAACAACGGGAAGATCGCGCGGCCGCGGGTGGCAACAGCCAGAATTAGACCCGCAAAATAAATCCCAAATTTAATGGGGTGCGCCATGATCTGCCGCTTCGAAGGCTTTGGAACCACGTCGTACTTCACGGTGCTGACCATCATGAGCGAGGCGCCGACTGTCACGATCCACATCCAGGGATCCGAAAGCCGATCCGAAGCCGGCAGGCTGAGGTGATGGAACATCACATAGGAAATGATGAGAATCGCGGAAGAGGGGATTGGCAGACCGCGGAAATAATCCTTATCGAATCCGACCAATTGCACATTGAACCGGGCGAGGCGGATTGCGCCGCAGATGGCCGGAAGGGCTGCTAACAGTAGCCCGGTCCCGGGGAACTGAAAAAAAAACGCTTTATAGAGAATCGCGCTGGGTGCCACGCCGAAGGTTACGACATCGGCGATGGAATCGAGTTCCACCCCAAACTCGCTGGAGGTGTGCGTGAGCCGCGCCATCATGCCATCGAGCATGTCGAAGATACCACCTAAGACGATAAACCAGCCGGCGGATATAAAATTCGCATCGACGAATGCGGTCTTGATCGCGACGAACCCGCTGAAGAGGTTCATCACGGTAAACAAGCTCGGTATGATCGATCGCGCGCGCCGGCGTTTACTCACGAAAATGTTGAAGTGCTAAGTGCGGAAATGCTATGTCCGAATTTTCTCCAACGCTCTTTACCCGGTACTCGTTGCTCAGTACTCATTACTACTAAACTTCGGCCAATACTGTTTCTCCGGCACGAACGATTTCGCCAGAGCGGACGAGCAATTTTGCCCCCGTCGGAATATAAATATCGACTCTGGAACCAAATTTGATCATTCCGAATCGCTCGCCAGCTTTAAGCAGATCGCCGACTTTCGCTTCGCAAATAATTCTCCGCGCGATGTAGCCAGCAACTTGCGCCAACAAAATCCGGCGCTTCCCACTCGCGAGGCCAATTAGCGTTCGCTCGTTTCGGTGCGTGGCTTCCGGCGCATGGGCAACCATAAATTCGCCTTTCACGTAGCGGAAAAACTCGACCCGTCCGGCGATTGGCGAACGATTAACATGCACGTCGAGCGGGGACATAAAGATTGAAATGCGCGTGCATGACATCTTCAGAAATTCCGGTTCTTCCGTCTCGGTGATTTCAACGATTTTGCCATCGGCAGGCGAAACGACGAGGTGCTCGATTTCCCGGCCATTCGCGGCAACGCTTCTTTCCGGGTCGCGAAAAAAGTTTAGCGAAAAGCCTCCCAGAAAAAGCGCGACGAAGATGAGAACGATCTTAAGCCAAAGCTCTGGCGTCCAGATGGCAAGCCCCAGTAGAACGATTACAATAACCGCAATCGCCGTTAGTACGTCCGTTCCGTAACGAGTTAATTCGAATTATAGCTGACTAATTTTTACAGCGGTTCCGTAACAAAGAACTTCCGTCACGCCGCTCATGATTTCCGTCGCATCATACCGCACGCCGATGATCGCGTCCGCGCCGAGCTGTTCGGCGTGTGACAGCATGAGGTCA
Organism: uncultured Bacteroidota bacterium; assembly: GCA_963702215.1. Lineage (GTDB taxonomy): Bacteria > Bacteroidota > Ignavibacteria > Palsa-1295 > Palsa-1295 > PALSA-1295. The sequence goes on along the minus strand of OY969726.1, from coordinate 617,101 downwards.
TAGGCATCCTCGCGCGCCTTTTCGCATAGTTGGGAATAGAGCGAAATATTGCCGCCAAAAATCGTTTGGATCGTGGCGCCGAGGGAGCCGACAATTGAGCGCGAACGAACGACGATGCCGCGAACGATACCTAAGTGCCGCTCGATTCTGCGTCCGGCAAGGTCGAAGGAAGTAGTAACATTCGAATGATCCATAGAACAATCGTTTCTTGAGAACAGAGAAAATCAAACCGGTTCGGTCACACGCTTGAGCATTTCGGCATATGCTTCCTCAACGCCGCCTAAATCCTGGCGGAAACGGTCCTTGTCAAGTTTTTTGCGCGTCTTGGCATCCCAGAAACGGCAGGTGTCGGGCGAGATTTCATCGCCGAGCAAGAATTTCGCCTTTGTGCCGGCCAAATTCGAGCTTGAAATCGACTAAGATAATTCCTCGCTCCCGGAAAAATTCCCGGAGAATGTCGTTAATCTTAAGCGCAGTGTAACGAATGTGATCGATCTCGTCTTCCGTAGCGAGTTCCATCGCGAGGGCATGGCTATCGTTAATGAGTGGATCGCCAAGGGCGATCATCCTTATAGGAGAATTCGAATGTGGGATGCTTGAACTCACGGCCCTCTTCGACGCCATATCGCTTCGACAAACGAGCCGGCCGCAATATTGCGCACGATCACTTCGAGCGGAACGATTTCAAGCCGCTTGACAGAGCATATCGACGGGGGAAAGCTGCTCGATGAAATGCGTGTGGATCCCGCTTGCTTCGAGCATTTTGAAAAGCGCGCTGGACATAGCGCAATTCACTTCGCCTTTATGCGCCCAGCTTCCACGCTTCAGCGCATTGAAGGCCGTCGCATCATCTTTGAATTCCTGAATGACTTCGTCCGGATGCCCTTTGACGGTGAAAAGTTTTTTGGCTTTGCCCTCGTAAAATTGTGTTTCTTTTTCTGCCATGATGGTCTGAACCTGGATTTTGGGAAAATTTTCGAGATTAGTGAAATTAGAAATCGGCTACGCTGCTGTTAACAATTATTCTAAATCAACCAATCCAGGAATTCGGAGGCGCTCGTCATTCGAGAAATTCAATCTATATAATCTCTAAAATTCATGCGGCCATTACGCCGTAACCTAAAGGTTACGGGTAAAAGCGCTATTGAAATAATCCCAAAAACGCTCCGAGGCCCAGGACGAACCCAGAGCCCTTGATTCCGCTCCAGATTGCCGGTATTTCCAAGCGAGACCCCTGATCGACCGTCCAGGTTCCCATTGACGTTCCCTGGTAGGCGGCGGTAAGCCGGAACATTAATAATCCGATCGGGGAATACTCGAATTGCAATTGCGGCATCTAAAGAAAGAAATGTCGAGGTGTAGGTATGGGTAGTATAAACATTATCTGGGACCGCACCGCCAAATTCGTCGTTAATATTGAAATCGATGCGATTTGCGGCCTGCCGCGCAAAAATATTCACTGTTCCATAGCCGAGCGCGATGCCCGGAACGATGTGAAAATGGCTAGTGCGAAGTGGCAAAACGTAGTCGATCGTGAGCGCGCCATACCCAACTTGAATAGGTAAGGTAACGATTTACCGCGATGCTGTCCTTCGTGATGGTATTGCTGCGTGCATCCGCAATCGGTGCTCGTGCCGCCAAAGCCCATGCCGCCGAGGCGGAGGTTCTTCACCCACGGTATCGTGATAAAGCCCTGCCCGCCGATCATCCAGACTTGCGGCTTATAATTCATTCCCACGAATGGCTGCGCAACATTCGCGTTGAAGGCCGTGAGATCGGGAATGAAGTATGCGCCTAAGATTCCGCCGCCCACGGAAAAAAACGAAGTTGTCGGGTCGGCCTCTCCTGGTAAAGCTCTTCGTCGTTCCAATGCGTCGTATCGCGAACGATCTGAGATATCGCGCACCGAGGCAGGAGAGTCAGGCCGAGCGCCACGAGCGCGAAACCGGTGGTGAGATTTATTCTGTATGCTTTCATCGTTTGAGCACAAATTTACGAAGAAAAATCTCCGCACCGTGATAAAGCAGCGGGGAGTGGTGAATCATTAAGCAAAGGATGAGCCGATGAACGACGCCAATTGGCAGATCGAAGAAGATTTCGAGCGGACTGGCGCGCACCACATGGAGCGCGATGAGGAGTTGGCTCGCGAGCGAACCCGCGACGTTACGCTTCCCGGGGTGCTGCGTCTTTATTCCTGGCTGCCCGCCGCTGTTTCGATCGGTTATCAACAACGCGAGGAGTCGATTAATTTGGAGGCCTGCCGGGAGTGTGGGGTCGATGTCGTCCGCCGCCCCACCGGGGGGCGCGCCGTGCTCCACAAAAACGAACTAACCTACGCGGTGATCACCCGCGCCACGCCGTCGGAGGGTCTATACGTCGTGCATAATCGAATTGTGACGGCACTGCTTTCGTCCCTTGCTGCACTCCCATCCATGCGCGACGTTGGTTCGCTGACGGTTACCCCGCGCAGCGGCGACCAGAAAACTGTGCTCCCCGTAGCTTGCTTCGCCAGTGCGGCTCGGCACGAGGTAACGTGGGAAGGAAAAAAAGTGATTGGCTCCGCGCAGCGCCGGTTTGGGGATGTCGTGCTACAACACGGCTCGATCTTGTTGAATCGGGATCATCTTCTTCTGCCTGAATTGCTCGCACTCGCGGAAGCATCGCGCGATGCGCTTCGCCTCACACTAGCACGCGAGACGGCTACACTTTCCGATGTCTTTGGCCGCACTATATCCATTGAAGAAAGCGCGGCCGCCATCCGCGAAAATTTTGTTGCGAACTATTTAAATCATTCGGAGTTAATAGGCGCCGATTAATCCATGGCGAAATCTCTCAAACTACAAGTTGTAACGCCGGACCGCTCGATTTTCGAGGGCGAGGTTGAAGAATTCACTGCTCCCGGCGCGCTCGGGCCGTTTACGATCATGTTCAATCACGCGCCAATCGTCTCGGCGCTCGTACCGGGTATCTTTAATTGGAAACCGGCGAGTTCGGAAACGAAATATCTTTTAGGCGGCGGATTCCTGGAATTTCACGAAAATGCCGCGACGGTTCTCGCGAGTTCCGCGGAGCGTGTCGAGACCATCGACGCACCGCGCGCCGAGCGAGCGCTTGCGCGCGCCCAGGAACGATTGCAGCACCCGATGGACGGCACCATCGACTACGAGCGCGCCCGCCAGGCCCGGGACCGCGCCCAAGCCCGCATTGCGGCGAAGAACCCGGTGCGGGAATGAAATTGACTCAGTGCTCGATTTTGACCTTCGCCGACCGGCTGCCAATACGGAGGAAATATGTTCCATCTCCGAGAGGCGCAACACGCAGGGCGGTGCCAGAACCGTCATCCCACGCTTCCGCACACTCCCGCCCCATAAGGTCAAAGAGCCGCGCGGTTCCAACCGGGCCACCAAGAATTTGGAGTTCATCGGTAGCCGGATTCGGGAAAACGCGAAAGCTCTTCGTACTTTTGGGTTGTTGAACCGTTTCGGGCAATTCTGGCAAAAACGTTAGTTGACGCTTAATCCTGCCATCGAGCGTGATTTCCCAAAGAGGAGAAGAAAGATCGCCGTCTTTGTGCATCGAGACTGCGAGCGTCGAATCAGTGGTAAATTCCGCATCGATTCCCCAGAAGGAATACATGCAAAACGATTTCTGAAAATTGATCACGATTGGAGGCGCGTTGAGTGAGTCCAAGTTGAGCACCCACACCTGCGGGAAAACGGTATCCGCCGGCGGACCTTGGCCATTGGGGCTAACACTAAGAGCCAGAAGCTTCTCATTCGGTGAAAAACTGGCCCAATCCAACCGCTGAATAGAATCGAGTAGATGCAATGTGTCGCCATCGAGTAAATAATCGGTATCCCAATGATAGTTCCCAAGAACGTAATGCTTTCCGCTCCTGGATTCCGCGTAAGTTTGTAGCAATCCATACCAGGGAGTACGAAAGATTTTTTGCGTTTGAGGAATATAAAATTCCTCGGAATCATCGTCAATTCCTGCCGAAGTTATCTCGAAGGTATCACTCGACATTGAAGAGCCCATCCGCCACGATTGAAAATTCAATGGCCCAAGTGAGTCGCCATATGACCCAAAGATTTCCGGAGTAATGCGATGGCACTCCCCACTGGAAAGACGATATGTATAAATATTCCCATCCCAAGATCGACCCGAATAGAAGGTATCTTGAAGATTAACGCAGACAGCCAGAAGGTCGGGATCGTAAGGACACCATGCAAGGTCAATAAAACCCTGAATGACCTGCGGAAGGCCGGTGTGAATAATTATAGGCTTTCGTTCCAACGTCGTTAGATCGATGACCCATGCGGAATCGTACTCCCCGTCGATAATGGCTAAATGCTTCCCGTCCGGTGAGACCTCAGGAAAAAGGTCTGCGTATGGTGGAATACGACGTCCCAACCCGGGTGTCGTATCCCCGAGTGGCAGCGGGCAGCAACAGGAATCCCGCTGCTGTGCAAAAGCGCCTGCATTCAAACCCATGGAGGCTGTGAGCGAGGCAGCGCTCACAGCTAATAAAACGGCAAACTTCATAAATTAATGGCGAACTAAAAATTTTGCGGTATGTGATTTCGTTGGAGTTTCCAAAAGGCATGTATAGAAACCGTCTGTGAAGTTCCCAGTTTCGATTTGGAAATCGCCATGTCCGGCGGTTACATTTTGTTCCATGACGGTGCGTCCCAAGATATCGAAAACTTCGAACACTCCACGTTCGGTCGATGACGAATGGACCGACATTACTGAAGAAGCAATGGAAGGATAGACGGAAAGGTTACCATCTTCCTTTTCAAATGCTTTAACGCCAGCCGGTACGGATGAACTTCCAAAAACAGTTACGTTAATTCCAAGATCGGCATCTTGCGGAAAGTCCGTCCAGGTCGTTCCGCCGTCCGTGGTAATCCGGTATTGATAGGTGTGAGCATGCACGAAGTCCGAGAATCCATGGCGAATTCCGGGACGGTTAATCTTAGGATAAGTTCCGTCACCGCCTTCGGCATCGGTCACCTCCGCCCAAGGTTCTTCTACCACTGTGTTCCCGGGCATCCAACCATACTGCATAGCTGATGACGAGCCACCACCCGTTCCCCAAACATACACTTCTTTTGTCGTCCGGTCAATGGAGGACGCGTAGTGGATGGAACCCTTGATCTCGCGAACCTTATATTCATACTTCCCGCTCCCAAGGCTTCCGGTATAATCAATATCATCGAGCGTGACCGCGTTCGTTCCTGTCTGCCAGTCTAAGGCATCCCAGTCCGCCGGCGTTTCAAGATTCGAACCGGTGATTGTGTAATGGAATAGCCGGTAGGTGCCGATGTTCGGGTCAAGCATCGTAAACATTTTGTCAGCACGGAGGAAGCCCCAACCTATTTTGGTTGTATAATCTACAGACCCTTCTGCGTTATTTGCCGAGGACTCCAGCATCCCTTCCCAATCCTCGGTGTACGGTGTGACGGAGTTGGGAATCGAAGGGTAATAACTCATCATTAAGCCGAGCACGCCGCTTACTTGCGGTGCCGCGAAGGAAGTTCCATAATCCCATCCGAGGGTTTCATTGCCCGATGCGTCGGATTGCAGCATTTCAATTTGGCTCGGACCAGTTGGATCACCACCGGGAGCGAGTATATCTACATAATCGTTCGTATTCGAATAGGACTCCCATGCATAATTCCCAACATTGGAAGCGCCCACGGCAATGATGTCCTTCATGGGATCATAATCGGAAGGATAGCTACGGTCGCTGGAATAACCGTTGCCCTTAATAGCAACGAAGACTGCGCCTTGTCGAGCCGCTTCAGCAATGTTCGTGCGCATGGTCGGGTCATCAGAGTTACTACCGCCCCAATTAGAGTAATTCAGAATATTGACACCACCTCCATAGTGGGGATGTTTAGGGCTGGTTGATTTCCCTACTGCGTCAAGAATTGCGTCTTCAACTTCGTCATAAGCAACTGAGCCGCCAGAACCAGCGCGATAGCCAACGAGGCTCACACCGGTCCCGCTTTTCCCTCCACCAGAGCATGCGTCGGTTCCCCAGCCACCGGCGACGCCCGCCATTCCCCAGTCCGTGGCGGTTCCGCAACCAACATTGTTTGTTAGGGCAGCGATTATGGACGCTACGCCTGTACCGTGGTTTGCATCAACATACGGAGTAAGTGGTGAGGGAGCGCCGTGAGCATCTATTCCGCCTGGTGTGTATCCTCCGGTTTCGTTACCCTTGGGCGGGGGCGGAGCATTTTCATCCATTCCTGCAACTACGTGGAAACCAGTACCAATTCCAGCACCCATTTCGCATAGATTGTAATTAATGCCTTGATCGATAACCGCGATTTGTATGCTTGAAGAACCGACGCTGTACGTCCATGCCGTTGGCATTCCGATGTTGTCGAGACACGTCTGATTTCCCGCCGTATATTCTGGATCGCACGGCGTAATACTTCCAGAATGACCGATAATATCGAACCCGGCAACGTCGAGGGAAGAGGGATGAGCTAACAAGAGATAATACAGCGTGGAGACGACACTCGTGTCGTTATCTAAATGCAGCACCATCCAATCGTAGTGATCCATCGGGATCGTGTCGCCGCGGCGGGTGATGCTTAAAGTATCCTCGCAAGGCGTCGCCGTCGTCATTCGCGTAAGGTATGCGCCGCCGTAGCTTAATAGGGTATTTCGGAGTGTGGTATCCCTGATAATGTTTAATGAAAGTTGTTGTGCGCGAACAATTTCTAAACAGGTCCAATAGTATTGTTCGCTGTCCGTACCCGTCAGCGGTTGCGTGCCTTTTTGATGTGCTCTCATTTGAACGATGTCGCTGCAATCAAAACAAATCGAATCGGGATTCAGCGTTCCGTTGTGGAACTTTAGAATGATCCGGTCATGAAGGTAGAGACTATCTGGCGGCGGATAGGTATGCACGATAGTGTCCCCGTTTTCGGTGATCTCGTTGTAGGTCCAGGTTTGGGCATTCGCCGTACCCGTGGTTGCGGTACTAATAAGGAAGAGCAATCCTAAAACGAAGGCGAGCCGTCGAGCCGTGTTTCGTTGGGTAGCGGTAGAAAGTTTCATGGTTTTTAGGAATTAATTGAAATTCAACATCCCAAAATACGAAGAAAAAATCGGCCGCATCTGAAATTCGAAAAATAGATTTTTAGCCGCTACCCTTGCGCTTTCGGATTCACCGCGTTCATCGCCTTCGAGATTCCCGAGCCCACAATTTCGAAGCACGCCTGTGCCGCGCGCTCGATCATTTCTTCCGCCGCTTTGATTTCATCCGGCTTGAAGCGCGAAAGCACAAAGCGCACCTGCTCGCCCTTGCGAAAATCGGCGCCGATACCGCAGCGGAGCCGAGCAAAATCCTGGGTTCCCAATTCATAGATGACGGAAGATAGCCCATTGTGTCCGCCATCGGAGCCGCCCGTGCGCAGCCGAAGCGTTCCCAAAGGCAAAGCAATATCATCCGATATGACGGCGATCTCTTCCGGAGGAACTTTATAAAACTGCATCGCATCCCGAACGGCGCGACCGGAGAGATTCATGTAGGTCGTCGGCTTAACGAGCAACACATCCTCGTTCTTCCGGAAGCCCTTGGCGAAATAATACTCGCCTTTGCCGGCGCGCCAGCCGGTGGAACGTTCCAGCGAACGCTCCACCAGATCCACTACTACAAAGCCGATATTATGCCGCGTACCTTCGTACTCGCGGCCAATATTCCCGAGTCCGGCAAAAAGCCACATTACCCCTTCTTCTCAGGGGCTGCGCCTTCTTCCTCTTCCTTCTTGCCCTTGGCCTTGATCTGCTCTGGCTCGGTGATCACCGTCTCCGGCGACGGTGCCACTTCCTCGGCGGCCTTTGGCGGCGCGACGGTTACAATAACCGCGTGCGGATCGGCAGAAAAAGTGTAAGCAGGATTCGCCGGAAGATCGCTCACATGGAACGAATGGCCAATCTTGAGATTGCTTACGTCCAAATCGATATGCTCTGGGATTGCATCGGGCAGCACTTCGATCGAAAGCTTGTGGAGCACAAAATCGAGGATGCCCCCATCTTTTGCACCGGCGGCGGTGCCGATAAGCTTTACAGGAACGTCGATCTTGATTTTCTCACCGGCGCGAATCAGGATTAGATCGATATGGCTCACCCGGTCGGTGACGGGATGGAACTGAACCTCGCGGAGGATGCAGCGCATCGGCTGGCCATCGAGATTCGAGGCTCACCGTGTGCGTTTCGTGGGTATAAATCAGCGGACGGAGGTCCAGCTCTTTTACATGGAACGGAATGCTCGCCTCGCCGTGACCATAGACGAGGCCTGGCACGCGGCCTTTCAGGCGTAATTGGTTTGCGGTCGAGCCGCCTAATTTTTCGCGCTTTTGCGCGCTAATCGTGAGTTCTGCCATTGTGTTCTTTCAGCGTTGCACACTTACGTCACTCCTTGTGAGCAGTGCCCAACAGCGCTGGTGGATATTATGCCCTTCGTATGATTCCTCATAATCCGGGCTTTGAATTGCGGGCACATAGCAAAATTCAGAGCGGATAAGTTCACCATTTCCGAGCTTGCTTCACGAAATGATGCGCGTGCGCGATGTGTTATAAGGCATTGAGAGCGGAGTTATAAACTTAGACTGTATTTGGAACACACCAAATCGTGTCTCTCCTCCTATCAAAGCTCGGTCAAATGAAATTATCTCACGGATTTTTGCGCATTCGAAATGCCGCACTCGTTATTCTTGCCATTTTTACTGTCGCTACCTACGCCGTACATGAGGCTTCCGGTACCTCCTCTGGAATCATCGGCTACTCGAAGTCCGGTTGTGGCGGTGGCGGTTGCCATGGCAGCCAGTCAGCCAATACAGCAATCTCAATTTCGACTGGTTCGTCGCAAATTGTCGCCGGCCAAACCTACGCGTTCCGATTGTCAGTAGCGAACCCGGCGGAGCATGCCGCGGGTTGCGATATATCGGTCGATAACGGAGGGAAACTCGCCGTAGATGGCTCCAACTCTGGGCTCCAGTTCGTGAGCTATAGTGGAGGCGAACTCACGCACACTTCACCGAGAGTCTTTTCATCCCCCGGCGATTCCGCCGTTTGGTTGTTCAACTATACCGCTCCTTTGAAAACCGGCATGACTCATATTTTCATCGCATGTAACGCTGTGAATTTGAATGGGACGAACGATGCCGGCGATCACTGGAACTTAAGAGTCGATACGCTGAACATTGCTGCCGCCGCAGTGAACGGTAAGCAAGTCAGTGCCGCCAATTTGGAGCTATTCCCGAACCCATCCACGTCGGGACGCTTTACCCTCTCCACCCCCGGGATCGACGGCAATTCCGAGATTTCCGTGATCAACGTCGCGGGCAAGATCGTATTTCAATCCCAGATCCTCCTCGGTCTCGAAGAACCGCTCGATCTTTCCGCGCTGCCGGATGGAACCTATTTCGTCTCGCTCCAGACCAATACCGGACAGCATTTGATGCGGCGAATCGTTTTGGCGCGATAGGGCGAGAAGCACGATCGGCGCGTTCAAACGGCAATCCTCGGGACGCGGGCAGCGATGCCGGTTAAGATCTCATAGGGAATGGTACCGATGGTTTCGGCGAGCCGCCACGCGTTAATCCCATCGCGGGTGGCCTCGATAAATTCCACGCGGTCGCCAATGCGGATGTCGCTCTCGCCCACATCGAGCATAACCTGATCCATGCATATCGTTCCGACGACGGGATATTCCTTTCCACGAATTACCGCGTTCACTCGGTTCGTGAGCAGGCGCGGGTATCCATCTCCGTAGCCGATGGGAACCGTGGCAATGCGCGTCGCGCGTTCGGCTTGCCAGCGGAGGTTGTAGCTTACCCCTTCGCCTTCAGCAATCTCTTTTACCAGCACCACCGAACTCACGAGGGCGAGGCACGGGGAAAGTTCCGCGCCGAATTTCACCTGCAATTCAGAACTGGGCGCGTACCCATACAGGATAATTCCCGGCCGAACCATATCGAATGCCGATTCCTTCGGCGCCTGCAAAATTGCGCCGCTGTTGGCAGCATGGACGAGCGGGATATGGAATCCCGCTCCATGAGCTTCTCGAACGACGGCTTCGAACGTGGCGAGCTGTTTGCGAAAGAAGGTCTGATCGATTTCATCGCTGGTAGCGAAATGGGTCGATATTCCGGCAAGTTCCACCGAATCGCTTACACGTTCGATTGCATGAAGGAAGGGAAGTGTCGCTCCCGGTTCGATGCCCATGCGCCTCATTCCGGTATCTACTTTCAGATGAACGCGGGCGCGGATTCCCCCTGCTGAAGCGCGAGCGGCGATAGCTTCGAGCGACCCAGAATCGCTCAGGGTAAAATCAAGCTGATGTTCGAGGAAGCCGTCGATTTCGTCGGGCGCGGCGCCCGTTAGCACGAGGATGGGCAGGTTCGTCAAGCGCCGGAGCCGCGCACCCTCTTCCTCGGTGGCAACGCCGAAGGCATCGACTTCTTCGCTCTTTATCGCAGCTTTCGCTATAATATCGAGGCCGTGGCCATACGCATTCGCCTTTACAATTGGCATGATGCGCGCACGCTCGCCAATCTGCTTTCGAACGAATTGCAGATTAGATAGAAAATCCTGGGCACTAATTTCGGCGCGGGTAGGCCTCATAACATGCTAACAACATCATCCCAGCGAATCTCATTGCGAGCGGCTGTCAACTATCGGGTGATTCGCTCGTTCTCTTTGAGGCGTTCGAGTATCCGGTCCCAAAGCCACGTGTACGGCAGCACCTGGATTTCCTGATCGAGATCGATGATTTCGAATTTCCTGGTCTTGAGCTTTTCATACCGGCCTTTGCCATGAGTAACACAATCCCGATAGCGATACGATTGCTTCACCATCGTGCGCAACAGCCCCGCGAACAAAGAGCTTTGCTCAGTCTTCGAAAGCGTCCGTGTGCTGATTCCGGTAATGGTCGAGATCGCGCATAACATTATCCATCTCGCCATATTTCCGGTAATCTATGAGATAGAGGGCGTGGGCGAACCGAATGAGCATGTTCATACCCACCTTGTCCCGCCGGGTCTCGCGGCTCTTTAGGAGAATGTCGTAATTCAGCCGCGCTGCCTCCGGAATTTTAGAGTGCTCTTTGTCTTCGGGGTGAAGCTGGGCGTAAGTCAGGTAAAACCTGAAGATGTCCCAGTGCTGGCGCGAGATTTCGGATTGATAGGCAAATCGCTCGTGGCTAGTGACGTTTCGGAAAAAGTCCTCGGCTTCCCCTATCTTAAGCGTGTTCATCAAGAGCAAGAACTTCGCTTCGGCATACGCGAACCAGCTATTCGAGCCTTCGTTGTAAAACAAAGCGCATTGGTTGGCGGCCTCCTGCGCAAGCTCGTAATCATGTGTCCCCAGATGACTCACCAGTTGATAGAACCAGAAGTCCGCAATTCTCGCTTTTTGTAATTTATCAGGCTTCGAACTCAAGGAATTCGATGCCGGCCCTCGATCCTTTGATTACCTCGGAAGCAATTCCTGAGGACAATGCTGCCAACGTTCTCACGCGATGGTAGTGAAGCTGAAAATTGTAACTACTCGCCGGGTTGAGTTTACCGCGAAGATTTGCCTCATATCCTTGAAATTCCTCGGCGTAATGGATACGGCCGCCAGCCTCCCGATTAAATATTGAATTTATTCTTTCAAAATATTCGGTCGATTCTAATTCATCCGAGTACCTTGCCAGGAGACTCTTGAGCATTCCATTATAATAGTCGAATTGTTTCGTGTGGCCCATATCGCTCGCATACTGCCTGAGTAAACGTGCCATTTCCAGCGCCACATTCGTCAATTCATAGCGGTTCGCCAGGTCGAGCGTTGTCTCGGCCATTCGCCTTGCGGCTGTGCTCGCACCGAGGCCATTGAGCATGACAACCATAAACATTCGCCGATGAGCGATATAGAAAGCCTGCGCGGCGTCCGAGAAACCCGCTCGCTTTAGGTTCAGGTGGAAAAGTGAATTGAGCATTCGCACCTTGAGACGATTTTTTAGCGAGCTGAATTTCGGTGCGTCGGGCCTGGCGAATTCATAGAGCGTTCCGGCCGCGGCGCTATCGTTTGGAAACAGGCCGGAGCCGATTCCCTCATACAGCCGGAATTCCTTACTTTTCTTGCGGCCTCGAAACTCCCGATCGACGGTTTCGATCCGGGGTTCGTGAAATTTTTCAAGAATGCGGTAAAACTCCGAGAAATACTTCATAGCTTAGGTTCTACCTAGAACGCCCGGGAAGAGGGGCAGAGTTGCATTACCGATAATGATGCTTAGATTCCTTCAGGCGCAGAGCAGCCGACGCCTTTCGAGTTGGGTGGGTGTTTGGGCTAAATGGCGAAGTTTCTCCACGCTTCTTATGGACAATGCCCGTAGCGCTAATGATCGCACAATGTGGCAATAGGCTTGAGCGTCTAACCGTGCGGAGAACTACCCTGGTACGGCAGTACTCCATTGGTACATAATTTTTGGTTGCACAAGAATTAAGAACAGAGGTAAATTCCGCATTACGGGATAGGTAGTTCCTTAATGTGGAGATTTGGAATTTTTCAGCCCGAGGTAACGCTTTCTTCGGACTAATCTCTGTCAGTATTAGGTTGCATTAATCAATAACGACAAGGGATAAGCTTGATCGACTCATCATTCTTGATGTTGAGCGGTCGGTTGAATTTTTTCGCTTTTTGAGCGAATTTTAGCGTTTTTGCTGGTTGCAGAATCGCGAACAAAGAGATAATACAGAACGGCTTCACACCGTTCCTTGGTGGTTGCATCCGCGTTGCATCTGTTGCAAATGCGGGATTTCAGATTACAGCTCCTAGCTTGCAAAGTTCTTGACTATCTTCTTAGGATCATTCCTCTGATACGACATCAGGACATTGGCGAGCAACGAGTTTCCTGCTCTACCCGCGGTTCGATCCGCCAGAGAAGGTTGCGATTTCGGTACTTACGTTTTTCTAAGCTAATAAATAAGGGTTTTACGATGTTAACAACTTCAAAGAAGTTATCCACAGTGGCAGTCGCCGTCCTTTTCGGCATCCTTTCTATTTATGCCACATCGTTCATGTTTACAAGCACGAACCACACCGCATACCAGGAAAACGCGACGCTCAATATGCGCTCGGGTGCCCAAATCCCGGTGGTAATGGCGCCAGGCCAAACCGTACCGACCAACATTAATAATGATGCGGTCGTCGGTGTCTCGATCTTCGGGGCGTTCGTCCCGGCCGGGGCGAATATGGTAGTCCCATCACCAAACGGTAATGTGCAAATTATTTGGCAGATGGCTGGAGGCGCGGCTGTTGGTTTCGGAACGATGCCTGGCGGCGGCGAATTGAGCTAAACGGCTACCATAGCCTTCCGGCAGAAAGTTTAAATAAAATTTCGAGCCTCGGCGCGAGATTTAGGGATTAGTTTTATAGTACTTCTCCCCACAAGGGCCCACTTTGGGCCACTTTGTGTTGCATGGCAGTTTGAAAAATTGGCGCTAAGTCATTTGCCTATCGGTATTTAGCGCAGGGAAAGATTTTTAGAGGGGAGGTCGCTCGCGATTTGCGAACGGCCTTCACTCGTTTTCATCGTTCTTTGAAAGTTTGTGAAATTAGGTATATTTTTGTGCTTTACATTAAGGTGGGAATGCCGTAATTTTGTATATCAGTTTTTTGTCGGGATAATACGGGCGAAATTATGAGGTTTTGACCTCTTCCGTGTGAAACCATCAGGAAACGACGTTAGTACCAGTAACGAGACTTAAAAAAGGCAACCAGCGATGAACGCATACTTATATCGGCCACCGACAACAGAGGAAATCGAGCTCAAATCCTACCGACCGCCCCCGGCGGCCGATGGGGGCCCACATTTCATTTTCGACGGGAACGTGCTCACGCTCTCGCAATTCAAGCATTTTTTAGCCGTGGTGCAGGAGCCGGTGATCGTGGCGGGAACAGCCGTAATGGAACCTAACTTGGTGCAGCTTTTCGACTCGAGAGACGCTTTCGAGGACTGGGGTAGCCAGACGTACCTCGCTTCGGCGTTCGAGGAGATCAACCGGACGATCTATCAGTTCCGCCATCCGGAGGAGGAGTATCAACCGGGTCCGTTCGGCGTAGGTTTCGTGGCGAATACGCCGTATGGCGCGAATCTTTCGGGTCCGCCGATGCGGCAGGGATCGAACCGGCCATCTCGTGCGACCCTTTTCGAGGGTCCGAATTTTACCGGTGCCCGGCAAGTAAGTTTTGGTGCATCAGCCATCGGCGATCTTGGCGATTTTAATTTTTCAGGAGCTACGAGCTCAGTGAAAGCGGAGGGCGTCCTCATGCTTTCAGACAATGTGAATTTTGGCGGCTACCGCTTCTACATCGTAGGCGAGTCGAACATTGACGTGCCGGACCTCACACGATGGGGTTTCGATAAAGCGGCGCGGTCGGCGGTATTAATCTAACACGAGCAATGAAAAAGTTTTGCCTAAGGGCAATATGCAACCCAGACCCGCACCTCGTGCGGGTGAAGCAACCATACACTCTCTCACCGCTTGGCGCGCGGGAAGTACCAGCCTTAGCGCGCCAGAATGTACTCAAGAGAGGCAGCGCACTGCAACCGCGCTGCGCGGATGCCCTCACAGCGTCCGTGTTTTAGAAAGCAACAACCAAGGATGAGCGATCATCCCGGCGGACTTACCACCCGCTGTTTTTCTCACCGAGAGCCCACGGCACTACCAATGCCGTGGGCTTTTTCTTTGTAGGATTCAAGTTCTGCGCTGAATTATATACTCGAGAATTTGTTTTGAGTCTTTCTCGCGACGATTCGAGAATCGGCTGAATTAAATTTGCAAAAGTTTAGAGATAAATGCCTGACACCCCGAAACTAATCCTTCCCGACATTCCGAATCTTCGGAATATCGATGTCTATCTCACCAACGGTGGCTATGGCGAAGCGATGCGCAAAGCGTATTCGATGGCGCCCGCAGCCGTCATCGACGAAGTGAAAAAGTCCGGCCTGCGCGGACGCGGCGGCGCCGCGTTCCCGACGGGAATGAAATGGAGCTTCATGCCGAAAGGGAAGGAAAAGAAGAAATACTTCCTCATTAACGGCGATGAATCGGAACCCGGCTCCTTCAAGGACCGCCAGATTTTCGAGTTCAATCCGCACCAGATGATCGAGGGCATCCTCATCGGCTGCTATGCGATGCAGATCGATCATGCCTATGTCTATATCCGTGGGGAGTATGCGCAGTGGGTAAAGATGGTCGAGCGCGCGGTGGCCGAGGCGTATGCGAAGGGCTTCATCGGCGATCGGATGCGGGAACATTTTCGTCCGAGCGGCGAGGGCGTGGAATATTCGGTCGATATTACGGTACACAAAGGCGCGGGAGCCTATATCGTCGGCGAAGAGACGGCGATGATGGATTCGCTCGAAGGCAAGCGCGGCTATCCGCGTTTCAAGCCGCCGTTCCCCGCGAATGCCGGGCTTTGGCAAATGCCGACCACCATCAATAATATCGAGACGATGACGAACATACCCGCCATCATCAAGATGGGCGGCGAAGCCTATTCGAGAATTGGCGATCCCAAGCAGCCCGGAACGATTCTGTATGGGATCAGCGGCCATGTGAACCGCCCGGGCGTTTACGAACTTCCAACGGGTACTTTACTAACTGGATATTATCTATAAACTACGCGGGCGGAGTTCCAGGGAATAAGAAGATCAAGATGATTATTCCCGGCGGTTCCTCCATGCCGCCTCTGCGCGGTGACAAGATCGAGGGCGTCCTGCATGGATAACGAGCATCTTGAAGGAGGCTGGCTCTGCTATCGGAACTGCCGGCATTATGGTGATGGACGAGGATACGGATATCGTTCACGTGCTTACGCGCATTGCAAAATTCTACCAGCATGAGTCCTGCGGGCAATGCACGCCCTGCCGGGAGGGAACCGGATGGCTGCGTCAAAATGCTCCGCCGATTCGAACAAAGCATGGCCCGAGAAGGCGATATCGAATTGCTGTATGATGTCGCGAAAAACATCGAAGGCCGAACGATCTGCGCTCTAGGCGAAGCCGCCGCCTGGCCCGTCTATTTCACCATCGAACGCTTCCGCGACGAGTTCGAAGCGCGCGTAAAGCCCGGCCTGGAACTTCACAGCCCCGAGCGCGTGCATGGCCTCCGCCGAGGAGGGTTGGAACCCGTGCAGGTGCGGATGCCGGTGGTGGTGAGGACCTAAAAGAAACCCATTATTAGAATTCCTCGTTGGGAGCTTTATGAGAATCACAGCAATGAATGCCAGCGGTTATGTGCTTATTCCGGAGGACATTCGGCTCCGGCGTCACTTTTCTACGGATACAAAATTTGCCATCGATGAAACAGCGGAAAAAATTGTCCTGAAACCACTCTCGAAACTGGCGCTGGAAAAAGCGGTCGGATTTCTTGGTACCGAAGGAAAAGCGCTCGACTTTGTGATGGCCGAGCGAGCGAAAGACCGTGAGCACGGGAAGTAATATGCCATTCGTCTTCGATTGCTTTCCAATTCTGGTCTTATTAGAAAAGCAGAATGGATGGGAAATCGTCCGGTCCATTATCGATGAGTCACTCGATGGAAATATTCTCCATGTCATGAGCGCGATTAACTACGGGGAAGTATTTTATGGTGCGATCAACGAACATGGCGAAGAGGCTGCGGTCGATGCGCTTGCTCTCGTCAATCAATTCCCGATTGAGATCGTCGTTCCCACGATGGAACAAGTTCTGCAAGCAGCGCGATTCAAGAGTCTGGGTGGGATTTCCTATGCCGATTGCTTTGCTGCCGCGCTTGCCATGGAACGGAGTATTCCTGTTTTGACCGGCGATCCGGAGTTCCAAATTCTCGAAAGTCGCGGCGTGAAAGTAGAATGGCTTCCCAAAAACCGATAACGGAGCGGCGGCCTGGAACCCGTTCGAGACGGTAGGGTGATGATGAGGATATAAAATACCACGATGAAATTCGCTTTATATAGCCAGGGTGCGCTTGCTGAGGATGTACCGGAGCATCATTTACGTAAGGGTGATATTGCTACAATTGCCGACCGGTTTGAAAAGGGCGGCTACGTACGCGAAGTGTTTAACGCGCTCGGCGAATCGGTGGATGTGCTGACGCTTCCAGAGTCTTCGCTCGAACCGCTCCAGGCAGATGAGCTATTTCAGGTGCGGCATTATGCGGCGGCGGCGTAACGAGACATAGCGGCACGATTCCCGTGCCAGTGCCGGTCGCGACCGTGCGGAACTGGGAGCAGGGCCGCCGCCGCCCGCAAGGCGCCGCCGCCGCGCTCCTGACATTAGTAGAAGCGCTCCCAAAAAAATCGCTCCAAATTTTGCAACAGTGACCCCGGCAGAGGTCCCGGTCACGGAACTAAATCTATCGAATCTTGAATGAAAATGTTTCTCACATACGCATGGTCAGACAGGGATGCTGCAGATCGCATTGAAGGGCGATTTTCAAGCCTTGGTATTGAGGTTGTTCGAGATACACGACTCCCATATAAGGCCAACCTTACCACTTACATGCGTTCAATAGGGGAGCATGAGCATGCTGTCGCTATTTTGAGTGATGCATACTTTCGTTCCGAGAACTGTATGCATGAGGCTCTGACACTTCTCGACGATCCGAACTTTGAACGTAAAATACTTCCTGTTTATGTTGACGGAACATGCCTGTTCGATGCTGATTATGTCGTTCAAATTGTGGCCTACTGGGAAGCGCGCGTCCGCAGTCTCAACGAAGAAAACAAGAAGATGGAGAATGTCGCGAACTCCGACGCTACATTTGAGCGAATCAAAAAGGTTACACATATTCGTAATAATGTAGACAGGTTCATATCGCGGATAGTGGGAATGAAAATTGAGAAGATAAGTGATGCCGAGTCTTCCGGCTACAGAGCAATTTTAGAGTATCTCGGAATAGACAGTTCTCAAGGTGTCAGCGATGTTTTGAAAGTACGTTTAAATCGTGACTTAGAACAACAATTGGTTGAATTAAAACGCCTTCGAAGAAAGTACCCAAATTTGATTGAAATTGATTACGCCGAAGCACAAGCCAACGCCGAACGCGGGGATATAAGATTGGGTATTTCAATTCTGGCTGATAAACTTGCGGAACATCCTGACAACGCGTCCTTACAGGTTAATTATGGTGTTTTACAGGGAAGAGCGATGCATTTTGATGAAGCAGCGGCTGCGTACAAGGCCGCTATTAAGATTCGTCCCGATTTTGGCGTCGCATATTACAATTTAGGAGTACTTCAATATCGTGACTTAAAGGATTACGTTGAGGCTCGAAAGAGCTTCGAAAAAGCATTGGAATTAATGCCAAATCATTTGGCTGTTATCAATAATTTTGCTACCTTACTTTTGGATCATTCTCTCAATTTGCCCGACTTTAAGCTTGCGAAAGAACTTTTGCAAGCAGTGCTTGCAAGCGAACCAGATGAACTCGAACCATATATCAATTACGCAACTTTGCTTGACTTTCGTTTCAAAGAGCACGATGAAGCAAAACGGGTTTTGAATCAACTTCTATTGAGGCACCCTGATGACCCGAATGTACACGAATCGCTGGGAATACATGCAATGAATATCGACAATGATCAAGCTATTGCTGAAAAACATTTTCGTAAAGCGGTTGATTTACAACCAATGAACCCGATTTTCAATCATAATCTCGGACGTTTATTATTCAGGCGCAATGGTCATGATGCTATCTCAGCTAATCATAGTCCTGAAGCCTTTATTTTTTTGAAACGAGCAGTTGAGTTGGATCCGGTGAATGCAGAGTACAACTTTTGGGTATTTCTAGTTTTGAGATCAATGTTTCTTCTTGACGAAGCAAAATCTTATTATGAAGCTGCATCGGGGCTTGATCCTACACTCATAAATCCTGCTACCGATGGACTCTTTCAAATAAAGCGCTCGTGACATTATAGTGCTTAGGTCAAGCGTCCTCGTTCGACGTTCCGCTTGACGTTGGCTTTTGGATTGGGTACTGGCCGTCACATCGGCCCGCAATCACGTCCACCTTCGCCTCGTAGCCGATTTCGTCGAGGATTTCGGCGCAATCTTCCCATGTAAGGCAAATAACTCCGCCAAAATCATCGTTTGGAATCATTGCTGGGAAATTAGCATTATGGAGTTTTTGCTTCATCTTTAGCAATAATAGGGTGCAATGAAGTCCGCCAAAAACTCCGCCAAAAACTCCGCCAAAAAGGTGGAGTTTTACAGCACGATTTCCGCGATGGAGCCGATGTGGCCATCGGAATCCTCGCTGGCTGCTTTGGAGGAAAAGTCCGTTACGCTCTTGAAATTGTCCCAAAAGCTGTCGGGGAGTCTTCATCCGATCACGAGCCGTCAGATTGCGAGGTTGCTTCGGGTCATGAATAGCTATTACTCTAACCTGATCGAGGGGAATGTAACACATCCACTCGATCTTGAACGCGCGCAGAAGCATGACTATTCTGCCAATCCGCACAAGCGGGCCTTACAGGAATTAGGCACGGCACATATTGAGGTGCAGGAACATTTCGAGGCGCTTGTTCGAACCGATTCCACGATCAATATCAGTTCCGCAGACTTTCTGCGTTCGATCCATTCGAAGTTTTTATGAGAAGCTTCCCGCCGAATTCCGAACGGTCCGCTCTACTTCGGGAAAAGAACTGCCGGTTGTGCCGGGCGAGCTTCGGAACGATAATGTTCAGGTAGGGACAAATCTTCCTCCGGATCATTCGAGGGTTCCCCGATTTCTGGAACGGTTCGAAGAGGTGTACGATCCTGCAACGCTTTCGTCGCTTCAACTCATTATTGCGGCGGCGCTTTCGCATCACCGGCTCGCGTGGATTCATCCCTTTTTAGATGGGAACGGACGCGTTGTCCGGCTTTACACTCATTTGTTTTTGATGCGGTTGGATATTGATGGCAATGGTTTATGGAATCTTTCGCGAGGACTTGCGCGAAAACGGGACGACTATTATCGGATGCTCGCCGCAGCGGACGAAAAACGTTACAACGATTACGATGGAAGAGGGAATCTCTCGGAGCGCGGTCTGATACAATTCGCTGAGTTTATTTTGGATGTTGCGATCGATCAGGTGCAATTCATGTCTTCGCTGCTCGATATCGACAACGTGCTCGACCGGTTGTATCAATATGTCGAGTTGCAATCCATGCGAGGTAAGCTCGATGAGACTGCAAAATTTGTGTTAGCGGAAATATTTCTGCGCGGCGAGGTTTCTCGCTCCGAAGTTCCCCGCATCACGGGCAAGTCTGACCGGAGCGCCAATCGCATTAATGGTGAGCTTACAAATCTTGGATTGGTCACGTCCGAGACAAAGCTTTCGCCGTTACGATTGAATTTTCCGATGGAGGCAGTGCCTGTCATTTTTCCTGCGCTGTATCCGATCGGGACTTGAGATTCATCGGGAATTAAGCTGCGATCACGTCCACATGAGCCTCGTAGCCGAGCTCGTTCAGCATCTCGGCGCAATCTTCCCAGGTGAGGCCGAAGGACTTTCATACGCTACGGCCTCGATATGGCGGGCGTGCCACACTTCGTCGGGGCGCAGGCGTTCGATCTCGGATTCGGCGACGGTAATGACGTTAATCGTTTCGCGATCCCGCCGAACGGAGGACGCGGGAAAATTCGAGGGCATATTGTGCACCATTGGTGGGCTTCGTCCCTCCGGGACTCTGGGAATTAACAATGAACCGCTAACCGGGGGCTTACGCCGCCCTGCTACGAATACGGCGTGCCTCCGGCGCTGAGAATCCAAATCTCAATAATCCAAATAATCCCACAAATCGTGGTTCAGACAATTTTTTTTCGAAATCCCTTGACTTCGGCTTTTGGATTGCTTATATTTGCAGTGCAATGATGGGCACCCATTCGGGATGTTCGTTTCAATTGCGAATGACAGGAAAACTCAATACGCTTCGCAGAATAGTTTTCGAGAAAACGGGTGCCTTTATGAATTATAAATTCAAAAAAAAGACTGTAAGTCTAATGATTTCAACAAATCGACTAAAATTTAGGATTGACGCACCCTCCACCGGCCCCTCCGGCAAGCGGGAGGTGAGAAGTTCAGCGGAGACACTTCGTTCGTTGCAATCTAACCATTCGATTTTTCGTTTTTGAACACAATGACCGCAACTTTTCGCATTCAACGCTACAATCCGGAGAAGGACGCGAAGCCGTATTTCAAGGATTACACGCTCACCGATCTCGATCCGACGTTCCGCATTTTAGATGCGCTGCACGAGATAAAATGGACGCTCGATGGAACTCTTACGTTTCGCCGCTCGTGCGCGCACGGCATGTGCGGCTCGGACGGGATGCGCATCAACGGCCGGAACGCGCTGGCGTGCGCGAAGCTGCTGAAGGACGTGAACGCGAACAAGCCGATCGTCATCGAGCCGCTGCCGTTTTTGCCGATCATCAAGGATTTGGCGGTCGATCAAAGCGATTTTTTCCGCAAGTACGAGATGGTGAAACCGTGGCTCATCACCGAAACGCCGGCCCCGCAGATGGAGCGGCTGCAGTCGCAAGCCGATGCGGAACTTTTGATGGAACCCACCAAGTGCATCATGTGCGCCTGCTGCACGACGAGCTGCCCATCGCTGTGGTCGAACGAGAACTATCTCGGCCCCGCCGCGATCCTGAAAGGCTTCCGCTTCGCGTTCGATTCGCGGGACGAAGCGCCGGAAGAGCACATGTCGGCGATGGACTCGCCGGATGGCGTTTGGCGGTGCCACACCATATTCAATTGCGTTGAAGCCTGCCCGAAGGAGATCAATATCACATGGCACATTTCGCAGGTCAAGAAAAAATTGGTAACGATGGAACTATGACGGTTAAAACCATTCTTGTACCAGATGGTGTTTAGGTTTTTGGAACTGCAGGTCTTACCTGCACTCTATAAGTAAGTCTCACCTTACTTTAGCTCGGAAGGGCCTCGGGATGACCGAGGTTCTTCTGTTTTCTGCCCAAGCCAAGTGCGAGGAGCGAAAGCAGAATCGTTCCGAGCGTGATTTTCCATCCCAGATTGAATGCGGCATCATCATAGCGCAGATCGACGATGTGAATTCCGGCGTTTACGGGAACTGCGCGCAGGGAGGTGAATGCACGAAGAACTTTGGTTTCCTTACCATCGACCGTGGCGCGCCAGGCGGGGTACCATAAATCGTTCACAAATAGCACGGAAGGCCGTGAGGCTGCGACGCGGATACGCAGATGGTTCTCCGAATAGATTTGGAGAGTTGCGGTGTCAATAGTTCCGGTATCGCGATTCGAGGACCAATTCGGGGAACGATCGATCAGGATTCGATTTTGGTAATCGAAATTCGAATCGTTGAGGAGTTCCGAAGCGTGGGTTCCCGCGGCTATGTCCCGATCTTGATAGAGCTTCACGAATGGCAGCGCATTGGGATAGGGGACTTGGACCGAATCGTCAACGAGAGCCGCCTTAACGCCCATGATTTCCATTCTTCGCATAGATTCCCGGATGGGCGGCATGGCATTATTGAGGCGAAGCGGATTGAGGCGGAGCAGGCTGTCGGGATCGTTGGCGTATTCGATAGGCAGGCGCAGGAACATCGCCAGCCCGGAGCGGATTTTTTGCGCCGAATCGCTGAGAAGCACAACGAGCTTCGAATGATCCGCCGAGTGGTGCAACCGAAACTGCTGAATAGTTACCATGCTGGAATCCTGCGCCAGAACCGTTTCGGGATTCAGCGTATTTCGAAACCAGGTATAATCATTATAATACAAATCGCCGGCGATAAGCAGAACGATTCCAGCGAGCAGCATTTGATTTGGGAGCGTTCGCGAGAGGAGCAAAATGATGAACGCTGCGACCGCGATGCTCACGATCAACGATGGCATCAGCAATGCTTCCAGCCCGTTACGTACGGCGGGGAAGTCAAACAGGATGTTCAGCGCACCGATGATCGCAAGCACATTGAGTGCAAGGAATAGACCGCTCGAAATGAGCAAGAACGGCCGGTAGGCGTGTAATTCGCCCCGGTGTTCCAGGACGGCATTCGAGACCGATGCCGGTAAGGATGGTTCCAAGGAACCACACGAACCAGATCATTCGATTGGGGGCGCGAAGGTGGCTTAAGATCGGCAGGAACCGCCAGAACCACCATTGGAACCGAAATGGCTTCCCATGCCATACGCAATACACAGCAGCGAAAATACGGTGAAGAAGGTGAGGTACCTGGCTTTGGGATTATCCGAGCCACGCTGTTTCCAATAGTAGATTAGGCCAAAACCCGCGAGAATTTCCGCGAGCGCGCTCCAGTAAAATGTTGCTTCCCAATAAGAAGGATGGTTGAAGCGCAGCGCGGTGGTGGCAAAGCCAAATCCGGGATATTCCCCAAAGAACTTCGGAACGAAAAAGTCGATAAATTGGCCCACGTACAATCCGGCCGCGCTGGCCTCGTGGAACGAAAGGTGTTCGCGAGCGGAAAGGCGTACGAGTTCCAAGCTTGGTAATAGTTGTATGCACGAAACGCCAACGGCAATAATCATTGCAAGACTCGCGAAGAGGATTGGCTTTGCAGCCACGGCGAGATCGCTCTTCTTCCGGAGCCGCAGAGCTTCGGCGAGCGTGAAGGAACCAAAAAAAATCGCGATATAGAAAAAAGTTTGCGGCTGGCCCGCAAAAAAGCTGACTCCGAAAACCAGGCCCAGCCAAATCGCCGAGCGCCATGATTTCCACGATCGCATTAGTAGCAGCGTTTCCCACGGCAGCAGCGCAAGCTGGATGATTTCCATCGCATGGTTTTGCTCCGCCACCATGCGAACGCCAAAACCCCAGCACAGACCGGCGATGAGCGCCGCAATGCCGGTCACCCGGAATTGCTTGTTCGCCAAAACGAATACTCCCAACGCCGCCAGCGGCAGATGTAAGAGCGTCATCGTTTCGGGAACGATGACCGGCAAATGAATAGCGCTTGGCGCAAAAAGCCAGGTTATGCCTATCTGTAACAGATTGGTGGGATACCAAAATCCGCTTTGCGCATCGGCCAAGAGCGGTGACCATGCCCAGGAATACGGATTCCAAAACGGGAGGGCGTGAACCCAGCGGACCATATAGAAGCAGAATTCTCGAATCGGATATTCCTGGATGAAAAAATCCTCCCAAAAAAATTGCTGCCCGAAAAAGACCGGCCGGTAAATTAGGAATAGTAAGAAAAAATAGATACCAAGCGCATGCTTCCAATTAACGCAATTCCGGATTCGCCGAAGAGAATCCTGCCGAGGGTGCATCGAGAAAGGGCTAAACATTTCAAAATCAGCGTTTATTGGACCGCCGCTTCCTTGGGCCGGCCTCCGAAGCCTAAGATGATGAAGGCGACGCAGAGAGATGACAGCGTGATCTTCCATCCGAGTGCGAAGCTGGAGCTTTCGTACTGCAAATCCACGGTGTGCATTCCTGCACTCACGGGAATTCCGCGGAGCGACACGAATGCCCGAAGAATTTTCGTTTCCGTTCCATCGACCGTTGCTCGCCAGACAGGAAACCACAAGTCGTTTACGAATAGCACAGACGGCTGAGATGCTTGCACGTGAATGCGAATTCGATTTTCCGAATAGAATTGTACCACTGCGGTGTCGCGCGCATCACTATCGTGGTCTGAAGAAAAAATTGGCGAACGATCCAGCACTATTCGGTTTTGAAAATCGAGCCTCGAATCGTTCAGTAATTCCGTTGCGCCGATTCCAGAAGCTACCGCCCACTCGTGATAGAGTCTAACAAACGGTAATGAATGTGGTAAGGAAACTGGATTGCCTCCCCGCAGGATCGCGGAGTGGATTCCGGTGATTTCCATCCTACGGACGAATCGCGAATGGGCGGGATTATTCGGTCGAGGAGTAGCGGATTTAACGCGAGAAGTCGGCTACTGTCAAACGCATATTCGACCGGCACGCGCAGGAACATCCCGAGCCCACCATCTCTCTGAAGAGTTGAATCCGGTCCAAGGATCAGTAATTTGGAATGATTCCCGTTATCCGCAAGGTGAAATTGCTGAATTGCGCGAATGCCAGGCGCTTGCTGGACCAGCGTCTCCGGATTGAGCGTGTTCCGATGCCAGGTAAAATCATTGTAATAAAGATCCACAGCGATAAGAATTGCTGCGAGTAAAAGCGCTGTTTCGGGAGCGACCGAATGCCGGATGACAGCGACAAAGAACAACAGGCTTAGCACACTGACAATCAGGCCCGGAAGCAACAACGGCCACAGCCCCGTCCGCACATCATAAGCGGGCCGGATCACATGGTAGGCGCGATCAAAAATGCCAGTAATCGCAAGAATATTCAGGAAAACGAATAGACCTGCCGTCCAAAGAAAAAGCGTTCGATACCGACGAATCTTATCCCATTTCCGGATCATGGTGTCGAGGCCGATTGCTGTTAGAATGGTTCCGACGAACCAAACGAACCAGACCATCCGGTTTGGTGCGCGAAGATGAGAAAAGAATGGCAGGAATCGCCAAAAGGGCCACTGGAAATAGAGCCCTTCGCCCGTCCCATACGCTACGCAGAGGACCGAAAACAGGACGAAGAAAAAAAGATACCGTGTTTGCGGATTTCCACTCCGGCGTTCGTCCCATCCACTCACAACCCCGAAGAATGCAAAAACTTCCGCGACGGCTCCCCAATAAAAGCTGGCTTCCCAATACGAGAAATGATCGTTTACCGTCGGACTTTTGGGAATTGTAAATCCGGGATATTCCCCAAAAAACTTTGGAACGAAAAAATTAATGGCTTGATCAGGCTCTAATCCTCCATAACTCGCTTCCTCGAAACTTAGATGCTGCCTGGCGGAGAGGCCGACCAATTCCGATGTGGGCAATAGTTGTATCGCCGAGACGCCGACCGCAATCACCAGCGCGAGACCCACGAGTCCGAATGGACGAATCGCCGGACCTGATGTGTGCGTTCCATGCCAAACGCGCATCGATTCGGCAAGCGTAAAAGCCCCAAAGAATATTGCAATATAAAAAAACGCCTGCGGCTGTCCGGCAAAAAAGCTGATGCCGAAAAGCAATCCAAGCCAAATCGCCGAGCGCCAGGATTTCCATGACCTCATGAGGAGTACCGTTTCCCACGGTAGGAGTGAAAGCTGGATGACGAACATCGAATGATTTTGTACTGCGGCCATCTGCACGCCAAAGCCCCAGCACAGTCCGGCAACAAGTGCTGCAATTCCGCTCAATCGAAATTCCTTTTTTGATAGCACGAACATGCCCAGCGCCCCCAGAGGCATGTGAAGGAGCGTCATTGTTTCTGGAACGATAACGGGAAGGTGAATCGCATTGGGAGCGAAAAGCCACGTAATCGCTACTTGCAATAGATTCGTAGGATACCAAAACCCACTCTGCGCATCGGCCAAGAGCGGTGACCATGCCCAGGAATACGGATTCCAAAACGGGAGGGCGTGAACCCAGCGGACCATATAGAAGCAGAATTCTCGAATCGGATACTCCTGGATGAAAATATCCTCCCAGAAGAATCGCTGCCCGAAAAACACCGGCCAATATATCGCCAGCATAAAAAGGATATAAATTCCCGCAGCATGCGAGAGGTGTAACTCGGTGCCGCGTAGCCGTGTGCCGCGTCGGTCGGTGCGTCCAGCCCGAGCAGCTCCGCCGGATGACCCATTTTTCATTGCGGTAACTGGCTCATCTACGGCACTATCCGCAGTCGGTTCTTGGTTAACCTCTTGGTTCATGGTCGCACGATTTATCAAATATTTTCTTGGCGTTACCCTTGCCACTGCGTGGTGGGCGGCCGGATCATTGCTGATCCTTTCCCCGCCATCCTCTGCCAACGCTCAAGAATTTCCCACGTCCATTAACCGGACGAGTTCCAAATTTGTCATTGCGCGCCTGAAATATCCGGGTGGAAGCGATTGGTACAACGGCCAGTCCGAGGAACCGAACATGCTGAGGTTCCTTGCAAAAAATACGAATATCGACGTAGATCCGAAATATGCGTGGGTTGATGTGGCGAGCGACGATATTTTCAATTATCCCTTTATTTTTATGACCGGTCACGGCCGCGTCGATTTTACTGAAACTGAAGTCAAGCGCCTGCGGGCCTATTGCGACGCCGGAGGGTTTCTCTATATTGATGACGATTACGGCCTCGATACCACCATCCGTCCGCAATTGAAACGAGTCTTCCCCGAACAGAATTTGGTGGAACTGCCGTTCTCCTATGGCCTTTATCATTGCCATTTCGATTTCCCGAACGGCATGCCGAAAACTCACTATCACGATGGCAAACCCGCCCAGGGCTTCGGTTTGTTCGATAACGGCCGCCTCTGCGTATTCTATACCTATCAAGCCAATCCGAGCGATGGTTGGGACGATCCCGAAGTCCACGGCGACCCCGAGGCGAAGCGCGAGGAAGCCTTCCGAATCGGGACGAATATTATCGTCTGGGCGCTGGAACATTAGCGCGCGCGTTTTTACCATTCCAAACCCCCCAGTTCCAGAAAATCCAGAAATTCCGAGAGGCGGCTAATAGGGCCGCCTTTTTTTGGTCGATTCAAAGAGAAGAAGAAAACTATAAATTCTCCGCGCGCGCGTTTGTGCTTCATGAACTATGGCTCTTAATCGCTGTTTTAGGCTACTATGAATTTTTTGTTCATAATAATATTGCTTTCTGAATAGGTGATTCGAAATTATGAGAAAACGTTTTCAAGATGTTGTTTGCGCTTTTCGGTGGTAGCCTTTCTCTATAGATGGCTGCATGTCTTCAATGGTAAGTTGTTCCAGCGCGAGGAGTTCGCTCTTCATATCGACGGAGGGTTCGTCAGAATGCTTCAGCTCGTGAAGCACTTCTAATGCGAAATTGCTGGCGCCGAATTCGTTCCAATCCGCTTGCAGCGCGCGGTTTGGTTGACCGCCAGCATCCAGCTTGAATTGCTCGGCGTTCCAGATTTTGTCTAAATCCGTTGCGCGCAACGTAGAGCTTGCCGTTTTGGGTATTGCGAATGGCAAAAATTTTCTTCCGCGGCTTCCGCAGTTTGTGACCGTTGATCAGGTCTTTGCGGGATTTCATTGGGAGAAGAACCGCACAGTGGAACATGCTCAACTTGCGGCCACCTGCGTGCAGCGCATTCACCGCGTAAGATAGAGACCCACAATAGCCGCCATCTGCGCGATCCAAAGCCCGACCATCCATTTGATCATATCGACTTTAGATAGTGCGATTTTGCCTTCAAGGTCTGCTCGCAACTCCGCAATGTCCTGCTTCGTAGCAAGGACGTTCCTTCTTTTCAACGAACTTTTGGTTCGCTTTCGATTCGAAATATTCGATCACAATCTCGGCTTCTTTTTCGCCAAGCTTGCTCCTAAATATCTCGTAGGCTTTTAAATCTAAGGTTGACATTGTTTTTCGTCCAAACCAATCTAACGCCGGAGGCACAGTGGAAGTGCCGTGACCCGCAGTTCCTGTCTAAATCCAGGGTTCGGGCAACGAAGAGTTTGCCATTTTGGGTATGGCGGATAGCAAAAATTCCCATTCGCGGCGTGCAACGCCGGATTCTTGGGTCAGGTCTTTGCGGGATTTCATGTGCACGAGAACGCGAGGCAAGTGCTTAAGGTCACAACATGGTCCACGAAGGATGAGCAACTTATGGCATTTTTACGTGTTCGTTAAAACAGAAGGAATTTTCTCGCGAACGTTATGCGAACAATCTTTGGGGTTGCTATTCTCGCGGCATTGGCCGTGCTTCCGGTGCGCTTGCGAGCGCAACCCGCGGATTCGCTGCATCTTCTCTGGCGGAACGAAGCCATATCCGGCGTGACAGCCCATGCCTTTTCGCATTCGGGAACGATCCTCGCGCTGGCAAATAATTATGAGATTAAATTTTGGGATTTGAAAAAAGGGGAGTTTGTGAGGACGATAGAAATTCCTCACCATTCCTGGAACCAAATGTCATTCGTGCCGAATGATGCCGTGTTGGTGCTGCTCTCGCCTTCATTTGCAGGGACGAACCGCCGATGGGATCCCGAAGCACCTTCTGCTACCGGCGGATTTGAAAT
Organism: uncultured Bacteroidota bacterium; assembly: GCA_963702215.1. Taxonomy (GTDB): domain Bacteria; phylum Bacteroidota; class Ignavibacteria; order Palsa-1295; family Palsa-1295; genus PALSA-1295. The sequence goes on along the minus strand of OY969726.1, from coordinate 588,002 downwards.
CCGCGTCGATGTTCAAACTGGCAAAGCAAGTGCGGTGAATGCGGCCATTATAAATAAGGCGAAGTGGTCGCTTTCACGTGATGGGTCGCTGATTGCCATACTGACAGATTCCGGTGTACTTTCGGTTCGGATGAGCAGTGATTTTTCCACCATTTCAACCACGCAGCTTCCAGCAATTCCGGCATCGTATCGCTCTTCGATGTATTCTGGTTGGGAACCTCCTTATGGAATATGGTTTACCTCAAACGGAAGTGAGGTCATCGCACAATGGGGCGGGCAGGCGTTTGTTTACAATGCGCGTTCGCTCTCGCGAATAAAAACTCTTTCGGATAGCGTTGATAAATGGATAACTCCTGAAGTCAAGGGCGAAAGTGTTTTTATTCCACGGCCAAAAACTTCTTTTTTACCACAAGTATTTTCGGATGGAACTTGGGATTCATCCAAATTGCAACCGCCGAGCATCATTATTCCCAAAATAGCTCAATGGAGTCCGCTCGTTGGCAAGACTTCGCGTGCAAAATCCGCCATCCTGTTGGGCAATGGCAAATACCTTGCTAGCCGGTATGCAATGTGGCTGGAGCAACTCATCGACTATGGAACTCCACGCGGTGAAGACACTCTCGTCATTACTACTCCTTCGCATCCCGAGTATGGCTGGGGGATCAGATTGAGTAACTTTATGAGAGTGCTCAATGTCATACCGGGCAATAAGAACCAACTTTTGCTTGGTGATGGAGGCACGTTAATGATTTTAGACGCGGAATTGCATAAAGTTACCTACCTGACTTGTAATACCCTAGTTTTTGCGGGCTTCGGGAAGGATGAACAAACTCTATTAATGCGCGATCAAAGGGACCTTTATTCCTTCGGCGGCAAGAATTGGAAAAGAATTGGTTGGGCAGGCGCAGAGCCATCGAATCGTGCAAGCGATGCGTCATTTCTTAAGGGTTATTTGCGCGCACTTTCCGCAGGCGACCATAAAGTTTTTGCATATATGGATTACTGGAGCAAGAACAACACGGCGAAGATATTTGATTTGCGAACCGGCGACTCAAGCCTCATATTTCCGGCTGGCCTTAATTTCGGAGTTGCCGCCGGGGCTGTGTCGCACGATAAAAAATGGATTGCAACCGTATCGGCGGAAGGCGATGGAAGGGTTTGGAGAGCTTCAGAATGCGTCGCTTAAGTTATGCTTTGCTGCAAAAGGTGCTTACGAAGCACAGTTTCCAATGAACGATCGATACCTTCTCTTTTCCGCAGTTTATGGGAATGATTCCGGAATTTCCTTGCTCAATTTAAAGACGGGTGCTACGAAGAGAATTTGTTTGGGAGATGCGAAAGTATCAGATTTCGAACTGAGCCCCGATGGGTCAAGGCTTGCGGTCTATCGCTGGCATGGACCTGGTGGAACTATGGGCCCCGCTGTGATAGAGCTATATCGAACGCCTGCTTCATGGCAAAGCAACGATCCATCTGTCGATCCCAAAACCACTTATCTCCCGCTCCGCTTCTACCTTCCGAAGGATGCGCCCGAGGCGCTCAATACGAACGGCAGGCCGTTCAACCCGCCGTGCACGCAGGCGGAACTGGAACTCCGTTATGCGGATGGCCGGCTGCTCAAAAAAATCCTCGACGGCCCGCTTCACAAAGGCAAATGGCACGAATGGGTGTATGACATGACCGGCTACCCCAAAGGCACTTACATCATGCACACCGAAATCGGCGGCGTGGTGAAGGACGAGAAAATGGAATTGCGGTAACTGTTCCGCCTCAATATTAAACCCAATCATCCGGCCTGGCTTCTCAGCGCGCTCCGAGAGTTTATCGATCATTTCGAAGACGATGGTGAACTGGTCGTTCACGCGAAGTTCCAGCGTTTCGAGCCGCTCGTTCAGGTCGATTTCGGAAGCCAGCATATCCCGCAGCCGGACGAACGCCCGCATGATTTCGATATTCACCTGCACCGCCCGCTGGCTACGCAGCACGCTGCTCAGCATTGCCACGCCCTGCTCGGTGAAGGCGTAGGGAAGGTAGCGGCGTCCGCCGCGTCCCTTTGAGGTCACAATTTGTGACCTCAAACAATGCTCTGCGAAATCAGCAAAAATCAGCGTAATCCCGGTTTACATCCGCTTAATGATCTCCTCCCCGAACTCGCTCGTCTTCACCTCGTGCGCGCCATCCATTTGGCGGGCGAAATCGTAGGTGACGTTTTTGGAATGAATCGCCGATTCGAGTCCGCGGATAATTAAATCCGCCGCCTCGCCCCAGCCCATGTAGCGCAGCATCATCTCGCCGGAAAGCACGACGGAACCAGGATTGACCTTATCCAGTCCCGCATATTTCGGCGCGGTGCCGTGCGTGGCTTCGAAGATGGCGGCGCCGGTGACGTAATTGATATTCGCTCCCGGCGCGATGCCAATGCCGCCCACCTGCGCGGCGAGCGCGTCCGATAGATAATCGCCGTTCAGGTTCAGCGTGGCGATGACATCGAACTCGTTCGGGCGCGTGAGCACTTGCTGAAGCGTAATATCCGCGATCGCATCTTTGATAAGCAGCGCGCCTTCGGCCAGGCGCTTCTTCTGCAAATCGTTGGCGCGGTCTTCGCCGAAGGCTTTTTTCTCGTCCTCCCACTCCATCCAGGTGAAAACTTTCTCGCCGAATCGTTCCTTCGCCGCTTTATATCCCCAATCGCGGAACGCGCCTTCGGTGAATTTCATAATGTTCCCTTTGTGGACAATGGTTACCGATTTCCGGTGTTCCCGGAGCGCGTAATCAATCGCTGCCGCAATTAATCGCTCGGAACCTTCCTGGCTCACCGGCTTAATGCCGATTCCTACGTGTGGCGGATTGGGAATCGCTTGCAGTCCTGTCTTCTTCGACCAATCCTCGACTTTCGCTTTCGTTCCAAATCGGATTTTGGCGAATGCCTTCGGGAATTCTTTTTCGATGAAGCCAAGAATCATGTTCGCTTCCTCGCTTCCGGCGGGCCATTCGATGCCGGCATAGATATCCTCCGTGTTCTCGCGGAAGATAACCATATCGACGAGTTCCGGACGCTTCACCGGCGAGGGAACTCCCGTAAACCACCGCACCGGACGTAGGCAGACATAGAGATCGAGCTGCTGCCGGAGCGCCACATTCAGGCTCGTAATGCCGCCGCCGATGGGCGTGGTGAGCGGCCCTTTGATGCCGATGAGATACTCGCGCATGGCGTCCAGCGTTTCGGTGGGCAGCCAGGTTCCCTCACCATAGATCTCATTGGCCTTCTCGCCGGCGAAGACCTCGTACCATTCGATCTTGCGCGCGCCGTTATACGCCTTCGCGACGGCCGCGTCGAACACGCGGCGCGAAGCGGCCCAGATATCCGGGCCGGTGCCATCGCCTTCGATGAAAGGGATGATCGGGTGCTCCGGCACCTGAAGGCCAGTGGATTTCATCGTGATTTTTTCGCCCGAAATTGGCGCTTTCAGTTTCTTTGCGTCGATACTCATGGAGGATGTTTAGAGGATGTGTAAAAATATGTTCTTGAACTTTCCACTACAAAAATACGACATGAAACCGTCGGAAGCGGAAGAAGGAGGAACGGTGGGAATGATATTGGATGAAAATCCAGCTAACGATACGCCGGTTTTGCCTGAATTACAATTCTTGTTAACTCAGGGAATTCCTTCTTGAGCCGGGTTTCCGCGTCGGTAACGATTTCGTGAGCATCACGGAGTGAAAGCTCGCGCGGAAGTTCCACGGTGATGACGAGTTTCACATTCTGATCCAGTTCGTCGCGGAAAAGGTGAGTATCGCGAACGCCTTGAATGGATGGGTTGGAATGTTTCACAGCGTCAGAAATTGTGTTAATCAGTTCCGTGCGTGCCGCTTCTTCGATTTTCGGCAGAGCGAGGTCGCTTCGCTCCTCTTCGAGATGGACGAATATCGGCCCCACTTGCGGCAGCTCCTCGTGAATGCGGGTCTGGATATGATCGGAAACCGCCGCTGCATCTTCGAGCGATTCACCGGGGCGAAATTCCAGATGATAATCGAGTTCAATCGTGCCTTTCTGCATTCGGGAAAGTTCCGTATTATGCGGCAGTAATCCGTGTTCCGCGATCACCATTTTCACCGTCTCAAAAGGCCGCTCATTTTTCGTCCGGGTGGGCCGCCAGTGAACGGTTACCTCGGCGTGAGGAAACGAATACTGGATGGTGTGTTCCGCATCCGCCACGATACGCTCGATCGCAGAAAGCGGCAGCACGCGGCTCAGCAGAATGCTGACTTCTACAAATGTCGTTGGGCCCGCGGTGCGCATTCGCATGTCCGTCACGCGTTCGACACCGGGCGTTCGCTCGACGAGGGCGCGCAGCCGGTCGTAATCACCGGTCCGGGTGTAGCGGTCGGTCAGGCCATCGACTGCACGCAGGATGATACGGATACTGAGATAAGCGACGAATCCTCCAACGACAATTGCCGCCCAATCATCTGCTTCGGGAACGTTTGCAAATTTCACCAGGAGCAAGGCAATCGCGGCAACAACCGCAGAGAGCGCATCGGTCAGGAAGTGAATGGCACTCGCTTCCAGTGAGGCGGAACGATGCTCTTTTCCGGCACCACGCAGGAACTGGCCTCGCCAGGCATCCAGAGCAACGGAAAACGCCAGTACCCCAAAGCTCCAGCCATTTACGATAACCTCATTCATTCTGGCAACGAGATGCGTGGATGCATGAAGTACGATCCAAACCGTCGCGCCGAGCAGCAGGAGACCTTGCGCTAGCGCCGAGAGGCTTTCGAATTTGCCGTGGCCGTACGGATGGTCAGCATCCGGGGGAATGGAACTTACTCGCACCGCTAAAACCGTGATGAGGACCGCGGCGAGATCGATGCCAGATTCAGCGGCTAAGGAAAGGATTGCAAGGGAACCCGTCGCAAGCCCGACCGCAAGCTTCGCCGCCACAAGCACCGCCGTCACTACCAGCGAAATCCATGCGGCCTGTAGCTTATCGTTCGATGGCTCGCGTAGCGAATTCAACACAGTGGAAGATAAAAGTATGAAGCGTCGGGTATGAAGTGTGAAAAAAGCACGAATCCTTCATAATTCATAATCCATACTTCAGAATTTCCCCAAGGTGCCCGAGGCGAGACTCGAACTCGCACAGCCTCACGACTACTGCGCCCTGAACACAGCGTGTCTACCAATTTCACCACTCGGGCTTGTTCGCATAAGCGATCGTCCCGGAAATCCGGGCACCCGCTAACAGCCAGCGAGCGGAGCCTGTTCCGTGGAAGCGCATTCACTGAAGGCTACGCACGAGGAATCATTTATCCTTCATCAGTTCAATATATTCGGGGTCCTCGCGAATGGGATCGAGATCGGAATCGTGTTTGACCCAGTCAAAATTTGAATGGCCGGCAGCGATTGCTGCGCGGAGCGATCCAACGGCTTCAGGGACGTCTCCTAATTGAGCATAGACGCACGCAACATTGTAGAGCATTAACGGGTCATCCCCGCTCAAACGAATGGCTTGATTCGACTCGGACCTTGCCTCATCAATTCTGCCAGCTTTTGCCAGCCTTGCGGCAAAAAACACTCTGGCCCGATTATCATCGGGATATTTCAACAGAATGGGTGGGCAAGAGATTCAGTAAGCGATCTCGCATGTCCGCAGCATCGGATTCTCGTCCGTTGGCATTGTAAATAAGTTCGAGATCGTTGTACGTGGAATAAAACCCCGGCTCCATCTTAAGCGCATGAAGAAAGAGGCGCTCCGCCTGTGCATAGTTACCGGTTGTGTAATAGACTCTGCCAACGATCCAATAGGGAAGGAAATTATCGGGGTCTAACGTGATCGCTTTATTGCCCGCCGAGATCGCCTCCTCATAATCGTGGCGAATGAAGTAGGAAAGAGAAAGAGAGGAGTATGCATCGGCCGAATCGTTGTCATACATGAGCGCTTTCATTCCCAGTTCTTGCGCGCGATGCTTGAAGATATCCTTCTGGCTAAACCAGGTGTATAACAAGCCGTAGGCATTGGAACACGCAGCGTAAGCTGCCGCATACCGCGGGTCGAGTTCAATGGCCTTCTCGAAGAGTTGGATCGAATACTCCACACTCCGCTTCGTGAGCTGATATAAATATTCTTTACCTCTTAAATAGAGATCATAACCCTGTGCATTGACAGTCGCCCGCTTCGTCAGCCCAACCTTTTCCTTGAGCGAAAGCTTTAGCTTCAGCGATTCGGCGATTTGCTGGCCAACCTGCTCCTGGATGTCGAAGATGTCGTCGAGCTTGCCTTTATAAGTTTGCGCCCAAACCTGGCGGTTGGTTTCGGCATCGACCAAATGTGCGGAGATGCGGAGGTTCTCTCCCAACTTGCGAATCGTGCCGGCGATGATGTATCGGACATTAAGTTCCCGACCGATCGTTTTGACCTCCTTCTTCGTCCCTTTGTACTGCATCGAAACGATGCGCGAGACGACTTCGACTTCCGAAAGCGTCGAAAGGCTGGTAATTAGTTCTTCAGTCAGGCCATCGGCGAAATAGTCGGTCTCTTTTTCGGGGCTGATATTTTCGAAAGGCAGCACGGCTAAAGCGCCGGGCGAAAGCGGCACTTCCGTGCTGTGCATCGAGTGTGCGGCGGTCATCCCAGTCGGGCTTTCGGCCAAATCGTTTTGCGGACCCTCTCCCGACAGAGGAGAAGAAACTCTCGGTTCGACCCCCGCGCGCTGGAGCGCGCGCATGATCGTACGGAAATTTTCTTCTTCGTCGCCACGGAAATATTCAATATGCTGGATGCCGGCAAGCGGGTATTTCAGCACCGCAGGGATGGTGACCGGTTCGAGATGGATGGGAAGGATAGGTCGCTTTTTTTCCGAGATGAGCATCACCTCTTTGGCCACATTCTCAGAACCAATCGAATTCTCTGAAGCCATAAGAAGCAGCATCTTCGAAGCCTTCGATGGCATTGACGATCTCCTCGCCCCAGAAGGTTGCTCCATCGATACCACCTTGATCGATCCAAACGGAGATGCCGGCCGCTTCGAGGCGGCGCGTGATCGCAAGAACGCGGTCGCGGTCCTGCCGGGAATAACTAACAAAAATATCTGCGCTCATCCTGGCGAAAGAGACGAAATTCTTCAATTGGGCTAACCGAGCTTGGAAACGAATGCGCTGCTCCAACGGGAAATTCGGAAAAGAATTCCATTTAATTGATGGCTGTGAAACCCTTGCGAACCAATGCTTAAACCGCCATAACCTGTGTTGCTTCGCAAGCGCGGCGCATCTGGCGAAGCGTTTCGGCCGGGTCGGCGGTATCGAACACGCCCGAGCCGGAGACGATGGCATCGACGCCCGCCTCATAGACCTCAGCGATGTTGTCGAGCTTGATTCCGCCATCTGCTTCGATCAGGAATTGGTAGCCTTCTCGTTGCGCCCAGTTCCGCAGTGTTCTCGCACGGCGGTAAAGTGAATCCAGAAACGGTTGCCCGGAAAATCCGGGATTCACACTCATGAGCAGCACCAAATCGATATCCGGCAAAATCTCTTCCAGTAAGCCGAGCGGCGTAGCCGGATTTACCGCGACGCCAGCCTTCACGCCAAGGGACTGGATGTGCGCAACTGTCCGATTCAAATGGACACAAGCTTCGAGATGCACCGTTATCAAATCGGCGCCCGCTGTGACGAATTGCGGGATGTAATCGTCCGGGTGCTCGATCATCAGGTGGACATCGAGCGTGAGCTTGGAGACGGGCCGAAGCGCCTCGACGATGACGGGCCCAACGGTTATATTAGGAACGAAATGTCCATCCATCACGTCGATGTGCAGCCATTCGGCGCCGCCGCGTTCGGCTGCGCGCACGCTCGTGGCGAGATCGGCGAAGTTTGCGGAGAGCAGGGAAGGGGAAAGAATTACATTCCGGCGCATACTCTTTGGTGTTTACCGGGGAGCATCAGCTTCCCAATAGATGGAGGCTCACGCTTCCATCTAGACATCACTAATTCTTTGCGGCAGCAGTTCCCGACGCCGCCTGATCGAACTTCGCTTTCTGGCCATTGAGCTCGTTCATAAGCTTCGTGTCTTTGACGGGGTCGATCATTGCTATCGCACCTGCTTCCATTTTCGAGGCATCCGCCGCTCTTCCTTGGGCGAAGAGAATCTCCGCGTGGGTATCGACGGCGCTGGCTTTTTCTTCGGGTGTTGGCGCGAGCTGGATTGCGCGCTTGACATATTCCTCCGCATGATCGAGGGCCTCATCATGCTGGGCGGCCGTCCATGCGAAGAAATTGAACATCGCGCCATCGTTCGGATGCTTTACAGCCCACTCGTCGATTCGGCGCGAGGCGAGATCCGGATTCTTCGCTTTGAAATCGCGCTGGATGAGCAGCATGTTCGCCTGGTCGGCATCCATCTCATCCGGGAACACGCGCAGTGCGGAATCTAATATTCGTTCCTGAGCATCGCCCGAAGAAAGGAACCCGACGCCAAATAACGCCTCCGCATTATTGCCGTATTTATTCTGCGGATCGAGTGTGAGAACTTTGTTGAATGCGGCGAGCGACTTGTCATTCTCTTTCTGCTGTGCATAATAATTTGCAGCGATGAGCCATTTTCGCGAATCGGTCGTAGGCGTTACGCTTTCGACTTGCCCTAAGATCGCCTTCGAGCCTCCCTGTGCTGCCACTTCGAGCGAGCGGGCGAAGCGGCCTGGATCTTCGTAGCCCACCACGCGGTCAATTTCCTTCCCGCCTTCGTCGAAAAAGACGATCGTTGGATAGCCTGACACCTGATATTTCTTCGAAAGCTCAATGCCCTCGCCCTTTTCCGCGTCGATCTTCACGCAGACAAATTTCGAATCGGTCAGCTTGGTAACCGCGGCATCCGTATAGGTATTCTTGTCGAGCACTTTGCACCAGCCGCACCACGTGGTGTAAAAATCGATCATGACAACCTTATGCTCCGTCGCAGCGGCCTGCTTCGCTTCGGCAAATGAGATGTTGCGGAAGTTCACCTCCGCGCTTGCGACATTCGATAATACCAGGCTTGCAATTGCAAGCATTGCGAGTGTGCCGGTTATTTTTTTCGCAGTCTGTACCATGAGTTCCATCTTCTATAAAATTATTTCTCCCACTGAAATTTCACCGTCTGGTTTCTTGCGCCGTCGTGGAGTATGGCGAAGTAATCGCCGCTCGCGAAGTCGCCGGCCCGCATTACCGATAATGCGCTACCATGGCTGAGCGATAGTTCACTCACGGTTCGGCCGAGCGCATCGAGTATATCAAGCACCGCGCCAGTGCTAACGATGGGCGAGTAGGTTAGTTTCAGCGCACCCGCCTCCTGGAAAACGCGCAGGGGTTCCGAGACCGTGGACGTTTGTGTTACCGCCTGATTCGCACTGTGTGTGATTGTGTATTGCGAAATCGGAATCGCTTCCTGATCGAAGATGAGTGCACCTATGGCGTGGGGCAGTTGCGCGGTAAAGGTTTGGCTGCGCGCATTATCTATGAAAACCAGGTCCGTCGTATCCTGACCCTGAATCGCAAAGAAGCGCAGCGGCATCGTGTAATGGTCGGTCGAATCCTGCGATTGATCGACCCGAACCGAAAGCATGGTTCCGTTCGTCAACCACCATTGAATATTATAAATCGGATAATCCGGCTGGAAAATCCATTCATTGATAAAATCTTTAAGATCGATAGGGGATAGGGCGCTATCTCGTTGCGCGATGAAATCGCGGAACTGGAATGTATTTGCGGTGGTGTAGGCGAAGGCGCTGGAATAATCGCGGAGCGTATTAAAGAAGAGCGTATCGTTATTCAAAGCCCGGCGAAGCATGTGCAGCATACAGCCGGGCTTCCAATAGACGACGGGTACGTACTGATCGAACATTGAATCCACGGGGGGATTATAGGTCGGAATATAATTGCGGTAGTAGCTGCCAGGGTTCAGAAAATCACTCGCGTATCCTAAGATGACGTTGTCGTAAGCGGCCAGGCCATGTGCGTACTCTTCCCAGAGCGCCTCGCCGAGCGTGGCGAAGCCTTCGTTGAGCCAAATATCGGCCCATGTTTCGCAGGTGGTTTTGTCGCCAAACCATTGGTGGAACAGCTCGTGCGCAATCACATCCTCATCCTGCCCTCGAAGGATGTAGCGCCCGATCGATGTCATGGTTTGATGCTCCATCCCGCCAAATCCAAACGGTTCGAGCGGGACTTGCCCGTATTGCTTGAAGGGATATTCCCCGAACAATCGGGAATCGTTCGCGATCATTCTCGGGGTGTTGCGGAAGGCGTAGCGAGCATTGTAGGTGAGGCCGGTCGTATCGTTCGAGGAAGAATCCGACGGCCACGCAAAATAGATGACGGAGACGCTGTCACTCGGATTCGAAATGCGATGATAATAGTCCCGCCACGTGGCCCAGGTACTGGCATCTCCACACATGAGATAAGTTGCAATTGGCCGGTCGCTTACCCAATTGAATGTGAGCGAGCCATCGGCATGATTCGTATCGACGGACTGGAGGGTTCCATTCGATTGCGCGGAGTGCCCCTTCGGAACGATAATGCTGATCGCAGAATTCGCCTTGTAATAGGGTGCATCGTTGCAGGGCATCCATTTCCGGGCATCGTTGGGTTCGCTCATGGTATAGGCAACATCTTCCGTGATGAAAACCGAATCGTGCGAAGGGCCAAAACCGGCGAAGGTTCCGCTCGGATAAAAATACATCCCATCATCCTCCGCCGACGTGCGGGTATAATAAACATCGAGCGATAACATGGTCCCAATCTGCTGCTCGGCTTGCGTCAGGGGAATCGAAACCGTATCGCCCACGGCAATCGGCGTGGGAACGAGCTTGCCATTGATTGAAACCGAGTCGATCACCATTTCGGCGGCATCGAGCACGATGGCCTGCGTAGCCCCGACAACCTGAACTTCGATCTGGTTATGCCCGCTGAAAATGGTGGTCCGATTCTGGAAAACTGGCCGCCAATCCATGGTTAAATGGTAGGAAGCGAGGCTATAAGGCCGGATCGAAGGCTGAACTGGAGTCTGGGCGTTGCTTGCGAGGGGAAGCAGAAAGAACAGAATGGCCGCGGCTACGGGCTTGAGTTGCATAAACCTATAACACCGGATTCTGGCAAAAGAAGTTCGATTTTGGCCCATATAAAAAAAACAGAGCGCCGGGTTTGCCCTCCCGGCGCTCGTTGTGAGAAGCTTTAATTAGCTTCAGGTGGAGTCTATAGTTTAGTTTGCCAAAACCTTGAAATAAATAAATATCGTGCCAAGCGGGAAATTGCCCAAAATCGTCGGATTTTACCTGTTCTATAAAGCTACCATTGTCCGATTATGAGAATTGATGCAACCTGTGTCCGAAAATCGGACATCGGACTTTCTGTGTTTCTACCAATACCTCAGTGTTGAACCTCGAAGGGTTGGATTTGATTCCCGCTCCGGACGAAATAAACTCCGGGTTCGAGATTTTGGACGTTGAAATACCCGCTACCGGCTTCCGCGGCCTCCGAGACCGTGATTTTTCTACCTAAAGCATCATAAAGCTCAACCGGAATGATTCCGCCGGAGAAATTCAGCCGGGTGTTTGCGGGATTCGGATAAACCCAATTTTCAGCCGACTTCGGGCGGCTGAGTACCGAAGAGGGCTGGAACTCGCCGGTGCGGTAGTCGCTGGAAAGAGTCCGCGCGATGCCAAGCATCGTGGCCGAATCGCCTGCGCTAAACGCCGGGCCATTCGGTGGTTCCGCATAAATCGCATAATCGAAATCGAGGGTATCGCCGGGAACGATTGACGTTTGCGAAAGGCTTGAAATCAGGACGCGCGCATCTCCGGGTGCTGTGAGCGCCGTGTCCCAATGCGGCGCTGTAAGGAATGTATATCGTTCCGAATCGGTGGCGGGGTCTTCATTTAGATCCCAATATCGAAGCGAGGTAATTCCTTCCTGCTCGCGGTGCGTTCCGTATTGTCCCCCGAGCGCGATAACGCCGAGCAGGGGATCGGTAGAACTATTAGTGGTGAAAAAGACAGACGCCGTCGTTGCTTCGTCATGCACGCCTTTGGTGCGATCATCATCGGGATTGTTAATGTCCCCATCGAGCGCCAGAGCGACCACGGGATCGAAAATGGTGTCGGTTCCCGAATAAATAATTTCGTTCCTAACGAGCGTGACATTTTCAAGCATTCCGCTTCGCCAGAAACTTGCTGTCGTCCGTATTTCCAATCCAAAGGGATCGGCGATGCTATCGGGATCGGAATCTTTATAGACGAGAAACATATCCTCATCGCCGACGACGGCTTTTGGCCCAGCGGCAGTGCGCTGCGTGGGATCATCGACATACGCCGCCTTTCCCGCGATGAGCCGCACTGGCCACGCCGGCCCAACGAGGTCATCCGAACGATAGATGCGGTATCTATCCCGCCCGGCTTGCGACGTATCCGTCGCCGCGCCATCGTATATAAAGCTTCCAGCCGCGAATTCCGATTGCGCGGTATTTGGATCGTATGAGAATTCCGAATGTGGCTCGATCGTGTCGGAACGATTCCGTAGCCCGCCGATCCACAATCCTGCGCCAAAGACGAGGGTATCGTACCGGCCCAGCCCTGTCCAAAGTCCACCCGCGCCAAATCCAAGTTTCGAAGAATGATCCGAATCGCTTTGGTTAAAGAGGGAACCATTGTTATTCAGATACGCAACCCAGTTCCCTAGGCTGTTCGTCCGCCGCATTTCCAAATCCTGCGCGTGTGCTGAAAGTATGAAGTTTGAAGCATCCAGTATGAAAAGGGCAATCCCAACTTGAATTATTGCAATAATCCGCGAAGCTGCGACCCTAAAAAGAACTCTATTCCCAGCCATTGCACACTTTATAATCCATACTTCATAATCGCCCATCACATCCACCCATTCGTTCGATACCATTCGACGGTATCGCGGATGCCATCTTCGAGGGAGACTTGCTGGTGGTAACCAATTTCGCGCGTGGCTTTTTCCACGCTGCAGGTCCAATTGGCCTGCACCATATCGCGGCCTTTTTCCCAGTTGAGGACGCTGGGCTTGGAACGAAACATCGAGAAAAATTCGGAGAGTCCGGCAACGGTGAAAACGACGGCATGCGGGAGCTTCACCGTCAGCCCACGCCGCTTCAGGATTTCCGCGGTCATCTCGCTTATTTCGCGCCAGGTATAGTGCTTTTCGCCGCCGATAAAATAGGTTTGATTTTTTGCTTCATCTTTTTCAACCGCAAGCAGCGCGGCGTTAGCGGCGTTGGAGACGTGCGCGAGATTAATCCATTTATCCTTCATTCCAATCAGCGGCCGGAGCCCCTTATCGACCGTTTGAAAAAAAGTGAGGATCGCGGTGTCGCGAGGCCCGTAGATCGCGGCGAGGCGTAGAATGGTTACCGGAAAATCCTGGCGGGCGCGCTCGCATTCTTCCTCGGCAGCGCGCTTGGATTTACCGTAGGTGGTAATAGGATGCGGTGGTGTGAGTTCCGTCACGGGCTGGCCATCGAGCGAAGGACCGGCAGCGGTCTGGCTGGAACAGAAGACGAAGCGGGCAAGATTGGGATTGTACCGTCGTGCCGCTTCGAGCAAATTTCGCGTTGGGAGCAGGTTCCCATCGAAAAAACCCTGCCGATTCTTAGCCGCTGTTACGCCGCCGACGTGGACAATGGCATCGACGCTTTCGACCGGACCGCGCAGCGATTCTAAGTTCTCCAGATTGGCGCGCACGATTTCGACCGGCTTGCCATGGAGCCACGCCTCGCTCGAATTTGCCCGAAGCAGCGCCCGCACATCATGCCCCGATTCAAGCAGCTTATCGGCTATATGTGAACCGACAAAACCCGAAGCCCCAGTAACCAATACTTTCATGCGGTGCCTGAAACGCCTTGGTACACGCTAAAGTGCTAAATTACCGAGGTATTCGAGCGCGCTCGGGGAAAAGTGCCGTCGAGGGGATTTTTGCTGCGGGTTTCCTCGTTTGCGTGCGCTTGCGTGATCGATGAGCGAGGGCTGGGTGATATATCTCCTCGTTGATTCATCCCTGTACGCCGGATCTCGTAGCTCAGTGGTAGAGCATTCTGACTTTTAATCAGAGGGTCGTGGGTTCGAGCCCCACCGGGATCACACCGCTCATCGTGAAGCAGAAGCTTCCCATCCACGGCTACCAATTCGAAATGACTGCCAGCAGAATATCCTGCGAAAGTTTGTCCTCCGCCTGAGCGATGGCGGTCTGCTGGGCTGAGAGGCCGCCCGTGATGGGGTAATCCGCAGTTTCGGAGAAGTCTCGTTCCCAAAACAGCTTTTGCTTTTTTTGGTCACGGTAAATCCCATGAGCGCGCATTGAGATTCGCTTCGTGGTTACTACGGCGTTCACCTGCACGCTCACCGGTTCATCGGTGATGCCAGCGGGAGGGATCGATACTTCGATCACGGCGTTGGAGACGGAACGATTTGCGACTTGCAACGATCCTTCGCTCGTAAATTTCTGAATGAGTTGATTTGTCAGATCCTGCCTGACCGCCGATTGGCCGAATCCCGAGTTATCCTCGACGAGCGGAATGCCGATGGTGTGAATCCATGTCGGAATGCTCGCGCCAGTGAAGGAGTAGCAGCCTCCGAGAAGAAGCATGAAGTATGAAATATGAAGGATGAAAGGGAGCTTCATCCTCCTCCAGGAAAAAAGAATTCCTTTTTCATACTTCATACTTCATACCTCATCCTTGTTCCATTCCTTTCTCCTTCAACTTCCTGTAGAGCGACCGCTCACTGATGCCAAGCGCTTTCGCGGCATGGCGGCGGTTGCCCTGATAGTAGTCCAGAGCTTGCTCGATGGCTTCAGTCTCAAGCTTTTCCAACGATTTTATCGGTTTCTCCGCTGCGACACCGTCCTCCGAACTATTGCGCGTGGCAGGCAAGACGCGCGCGGAAGGAATCGTAATTCCACGCTCCTGTAATAGTTCTTTGATTTCGGACATCTCCGACCGCAATTCTATAAGCGCGCGATAGATTAATTCTCGCTCCGATTGCGGATTTTCCCTCCGTGCGGCTGGTGCGGGAAGCGGCCGATCGAACCGCTCTCCATCCCAGCCACTCGCCCCATCCGAGAGCGCGCGCTGAACATCCCTCGCGGATATGATGCAGCGACGCCCGTTCGCCATCGCGCAGACGAGCACAACGAGCTGCTCCAGCGTATTTCGAAGTTCCCGAATATTTCCCCGCCACTCGTGGTGGATGAGCAACTGGATTGCCTCCGGTTCGAGTTGCGGCATCTCGCGAATTCCGTGCTTGCGGACGAATTCCTGGAGCATCGTCTCGATGAGAAAGGGAATATCATCCCGCCGGTTGCGCAGCGGGGGAATCCGAAGCATCACCGCGCGGAGCCGATAATAGAGATCGGAGCGAAACGTGCCGGCGCGGACATCCAATTCGAGATCGCGGTTCGTCGCCGCGATAATGCGTGCGTTCGTCTTTTGTAAAACCGTGGAACCCACGCGCGTAACAGTTCCGGTTTCGAGCACTCGGAGCAATTTTACTTGCAATGGCAAGGGCATTTCGCCAATCTCATCCAGGAAAAGGGTTCCATCCTGCGCGGCCTCAAAAAATCCTTTGCGCTGGCTTACGGCGCCAGTAAACGAGCCTTTCTCGTGCCCGAATAGTTCCGATTCGATCAGCCCTTCCGGAATCGCGCCGCAATTGACGGTAACGAACGGCCCTTTACGTTCGCTCAAATCATGGATAAGTTCCGCAAATACTTCCTTGCCCGTCCCGCTTTCGCCGATGAGCAGCACCGTGATCGCCGTCGGCGCGATAGCACGTACCACCGATACGATTTCCCGCATCTCTTCACTCGCTGCGATGATGTGCGCGGGCAACGGCACGGTTTGCGCGCGCGGCAACGCTGATGTGCGAACATCGATCTCTGTTCGTCCTTTCGAGGAAGGATGGAGTATGAGCCCTTTTTCGAGGGGAGGTGCGAGTTCAGCCATTAGGATTGATTAGAACTTCTCCATGCCGCTTATCAGTTCGGTACGTTTGTGAAAAACAGGTTTCGCGAAGCAGGTATTACCTATCGCGCGGGAGTCATCGCTCTCGCGCTCATTCTGCCGCCTTCGTTCCATGCATTCGCCCAGCCTGCAAAAGGCTACGACGTCATCTCTTACAACGCCACGGTCACGCTCGAACCGGCGGTCGATTCCCTTTTTGGCGAAGTCACGATGCAGGCGCGTATGGATGATACGGCATCCATCGGCGGTGTGTTGCAGTACGCAAAGTTTCTGACGATCGACAGCGTTTTCGTCAATGGCAGCCGCGCCTCGTTTACGTTCGATAGTACTGCCATGTTCGACGATAGTTCGAGCGGGGCCTATCAGGTCATCGCGAATCTTGGCCACGGCGCGCCATTTACCGTTACCACCTATTATCATGGCAAGGGAACTCCGGAGCAGGATTCCTACAAATGGGGCGGCGTTACGGACGAGGATAGCCTCATGTTTGCGATGGGCGTTGGGTTCCAAACACAATATACCGGCTGCACGCGGCACTGGCTGCCGTGCTATGATCTGCCGGATGATAAAGCCGATTCGGTCGATTTCACCTTTATCACTCCCGCGAGCGATATTACTGCCTCCAACGGTCTTCTCATCTCGAATGTGTTGACCCCAAGAGCTACGCGCATCATGCACTGGCATGAGAGTCATCCGATTGCAACCTATCTGCTAACTTTTGCGACGGGCCCACTCACGGAGCAGAATATTCCGAATGCGCTGGCTGTTCCGTTCGAAGTGTATGCGCTTGCAAGTGATAGCGAGAGGGCATCGAATGAAATGCGCGCTCGCGTGGCGCCCATTCTTGCGTTTTACGATTCGCTCTTTGCGCCGTATCCATTTGAAAAAGTCGGGTACGTGGTGACGCCGATTGGCTCCATGGAACACCAGACGATGATCTCGCTCGACACCGGTGTTCTCGAAGGCGATTCCGCATTTATGGCGATGGATACCTCCGTGAATGGGACGACCGCGGTTCACGAACTTTCCCACATGTGGTGGGGCGACCGTTTGACGTGCAAAACCTTCGACGACGCCTGGCTGAACGAAGGCTTCGCCCATTTTTGCGAATCGCTGGTTCTGGAACGATTGTTTGGCCGAGAAAAATATCTGAGCCGCGAGCACACCAATGCGATAGATGCACGGGGAAGCACACTGCCGCTATTCGGCGCGGCGACGGCGGACAATCACTCGAATAACTATCCCTACAGCACGATATACGAAAAAGGCGCCGCGGTGCTCGGAATGCTGCGGCAATTTCTCGGCGATTCCATATTTTTTGAAGCGGTTCGTTTCTACGGCGATCGCCACGCATACACCACCGTTACCAGCTATGACCTTTGGAATGATTTTGATACGATATCCGGCCAGGATTTGGGATGGTTCTTTAAACCCTGGGTTTTCGGAACCGGATATCCGAAGGATACAATCGTATGGTCGAAAACCGCGAATGGCGCGAGCATCACGTTCCAGCAGGCGAGAAATAATGCTGCGACACCGTATTTCCGAATGCCGATTCCAGTGCATTTTGGCTGGATAAATGGGTTCCAGCGAGATACCGTGCTCTGGATGGATTCTACACAAACGAGCGCCTCGAGTGTTAATTATGGCTCTGCACCCGACAGCGCGATATTCGATCCCGATGGCTTGCTTGTGATGCGCATCATCCGGGTGACCCAGGTGGTGGCAAGCGTCGCGCCTCTCGCGGCTACAGGCGGCCTCACCCTTCGTGCCTTCCCGAATCCCGATACCCAGGATCTGCTTGAAATCTCGCTCGATGCGCCCCATGTGATGGGAATGGTTTCCGTGACACTCAGCGACGAGAAGGGACGAATAATTAAGCGCTTAGAGCAATCGATGACAACAAACCACCTCGACCTAAGCTTATCTATAGCCGGGCTTCCGAGTGGGAATTATATTCTTTCCGCCAGTTCGGGTTCCGTAAAGGCCATCCAAAAAATTTCAATTTCGAAGTAATGTCTCTTCACATTTCCAAAGAGCATGATAACGAACTCGCGCGCAAAGCCTATGCAGCGGTTGCGCAGGTTCCCACGATCGAGGAGAACGATCGCAACCGGTTGGGGTACCACGTTTGGCTCTGTCTTCGCGGGAAAGTCGGAACGCTGGAAGAAGCGGTGCACCTTGCGCGGTCTCGCTTCCGCCCGCGCACGCTTCCTATAGAGGAAGTTGTGGCAATCATTGAGAGTGGCCTCCAAATGCATGATGCTGTCGTTCCTTAGGTGGAAAATCCGTTTAGGCCTTTTGTTGTCCGGTACGCGCCTTCACTGCTTCCCGATGAAAGACGAATTAACAATTTCATAATCCCTAAAACGAAACGGACTTACGCGAATCTCACCTAATACGGTGCGATGTCAATGGAAGCAGCAGTATTCGAAACATTAACGCCCGCCGGCGGGACGGGGCGCGCATGGTCGACCAAGAAAAATATCGGGGACAAGATATATAAGTGGATCCTCGCGGCCGCGGCCATAAGCGTGTTGCTTATCATCGGCGGAACGATCTTCGAACTTACAATGGGTTCCCGACAATCCATCTCGAAGTTTGGGTTCACTTTCTTTGTGACCAGCGATTGGGATCCGAGTCGGCAAATTTTTGGGGCGCTCCCGTTTATTCTCGGAACCCTTTATTCCTCGCTATGGGCGCTCGTGATCGCCATTCCGGTTGGAGTCTTCACCGCGATCTTCCTTTCAGAAATTTCGCCCGGCTGGCTCGAGCGTCCCATGTCCTTCATGGTCGAACTGCTGGCCGCGATTCCCAGTGTGGTCTATGGATTGTGGGGCTTATTCGAGCTTCAGCCCTGGATCGTAAAGTACATTGAAACGCCGATCGCAAGCGGACCACTTGCAAAGCTACCCATATTCGGTGATACACCCAACGGCTACGACATGCTTTCGGCTTCCATCATTCTTTCCATTATGGTGCTGCCGTATATTACTGCTGTCTCTCGCGATATTCTTCACGCGATTCCGAGAACAGTCCGCGAAGCATCGTATGCCTTAGGGGCTACACGATGGGAGACGATCAAAGGCGTGGTGCTGCCGTATGCTCGGGCCGGAATTATTGGAGCCGTGATGCTCGGGTTCGGGCGTGCATTAGGCGAGACTATGGCGGTAACGATGGTAATCGGGAACGCGCCGGTCTTCAAACCGAATTTGTTTAGTTCCGGATATACGCTTGCGAGTGTGATTGCAAATGAATTGACCGAAGCTTCGGGACTCTATCGTTCCGCGTTGATCGAAATTGGCTTGTGCCTCTTTCTCATTACACTGTTGGTGAATGCGGCCGCAAAATTGCTCATTTATTACACCGCGCAGGATTTGAATAAATAATGACATCCGACCCATCCACCCCTTCTGAGTCGAAGGCCACGCTGTTGCGGCCGTCGCGCCGCTCACGGTTTCGCCGGTCACTCTCGGCATTGATGGCAGGCATTGCGGCGGCGGCGGCGCTTTTGTCGGTGGTGGCGCTCGTGCTGGTGCTGGTATATTTGCTGGTCGGGGGGATCGGGGCACTGAACCTTTCGGTGTTTACGAAGGGGCCGGTTCCCATGGGTGAAAAGGGCGGCGGTTTACTCAACGGCATCGTCGGTACGCTCATTCTCATGTCTGTCGCATCCGTCATCGGATTGCCCATCGGCATTCTTGGTGGTGTCTATCAATTGGAAACGGATACACCGTTTTCCAGGACCCTTCGCTTTTTTACGGACGTGATGAATTCCATCCCGAGCGTGGTTATGGGCCTGTTCGCGTATCTGATGGTGGTGCTTCCGGAGGCCGAAATGAATCCGGGCCATGCCTTTTCGGCTTTTGCCGGTGGTGTAGCCCTCGGTTTCCTCATGATCCCGACCGTCATGCGAACGACGGAGGAAATCCTTCGATTAGTCCCGGTCACGCTGCGCGATGCTTCGCTCGCGCTGGGCGCTTCGCAGTGGAGGACGACACTCTCCGTTATCCTGCCGGCGGCGCGTGGTGGAATTATTACGGGCATTCTGCTTGCGCTTGCTCGCATTGCCGGGGAAACGGCGCCACTTCTGTTCACGGCTTTTGGCAACCTCACGTTCAATGTGAAGCTCGACCGCCCGATCGACGCCCTGCCGCTAAATATCTTTAACTATGCGGTCTCGCCGTATGACAATCTCCACCATCTCGCCCTGGCAGCGGCGATCATCTTGATCTTAATTATTCTGGTACTTTCCATCGCAGCTCGCTTCGCAACACGTGGCAGGACCACGGAATAAAGCGGACGAATGCCGTACGAACTTTATCCCTCGCTTAACATTGTGGTAACAATACCATAACAGTCCTCGCCGTAATTTTGCAGCATAAACGAGATGCAAATCAATATTTCGTAATCTCGCTCTAATTTCGAACGATCGTGACGCCTTTGCCGGGGGTAATCGGCAGGGGAATAACGCCTTTTAATCATCACTTATGAAAAAACTCCTACCTGTTTTAGCTTTAGCAGTGCTTTCCGTCGGGTTCTTAGGCACGGCCTCCGCCCAGACCGATCAGCAGCCGGAATTCAAACCGCATTGGTCGTTCAACGGGCAATTCTTCGCCGATTATTATAACATGCTCAGTGCCGATACCGTATCGGGGTCAGGCTATAACGGCCCCACCGGCAAGTTCTACTACGAGCCGTCCAATAAAACCGGAGCGGCCGGAGCTACGGGTAACACCGATAACACGAAGTCTTATCAGGCCTTCGATATGCGCCGCGTGCAGTTCGGAGCCAACTACTACTACTCGAAGGACATCACCGCGAAAGTTTTGATCGAGCATGAAAGCGCCTATTCAAATGGGGATGTGCTTTCCGATGGAAAGAGCGGCTTTTACGCAAAGGAGGCGAGCCTTACTTTCGGTGGCTGGATTCCGATGGCAAACGTAATCTTCGGGCAGCAGGCGATGAATATGTTTTCGGCGGATGAAGGGCTTTGGGGCTTCCGCGGCGACGAGAAGTCGATTCTCGATATGCGGGGCGCGACCGAGACCGGCTCGAATGACCTCGGCGTCCAGGTTCAGGGAAATTTTGATAAGGAAAAAGATTTTGGATATTCGGTTTCGCTGGTCAACTTCAATAATAGCTCGAAAGTTGAAACCATTAAAGATAAAGTTATTGCCGGCCAGTTGACTGGAAAGTTCCTCGACCAACACCTCGTCCTCGATATTACGGGTGACTACGTGCAGTTGCCATACACGACGAGCACCATCACCGATTCGGATTTTGCGAATGGGAAGACGACGGTGGGCCCTGGCATCGGTCAATCGAACTCCCTCCTCAAAGGCGCGCTTGCCTATACTTCCTCACCATTCACCGTGGGCATCGTCTATGCGATGCACAACCTAAACGGCCAGAGCAAGGCGAAGGCAGGCGCTGACGTTCAGGCGACCGCGCTTTCGATCTTCGCACACGCCCAAATCATTGAGAAAGCCCTCAATATCTTCGCCCGGTACGATATGTGGGATCCTGACAAGAATGCGAATGACAACATTCTTGGCCGCAAGGAGAATTTCATTACAGCGGGCTTGGACTGGATTCCGGAATCCGACGCGAATGTACACATCGATCCAAACCTCGAGATCAACTCCTTCTCGGACAAGGATCATCTTGGACTCGACTATGCAGCGATCACTGTATTACGCCTTTCGCTCTGGGCAAAATTTTAAGCACCACCTCTTAGCTTAGATGAACGCATGAAGGACGAGGGATTGTGGCGAGGAGAAAACGTCGGAAAATCCCTCGTCCTCATCCGTTCCAATTTCGAAAAAGTTTTTACACCCTTTCACGAGTTAACTCAAATCTAACATCAACAGCATGAAAAAATCTCACGCACTTTTTGGCTCGTCGCTCCGCAGCGGAGCGATCTTCGGAGCACTCGCAGTATCGGCTGCGCTGCTCGCGGGATGCTCGAGCAAGCAATCAGAAGCCGGCACCGATTCGACGGCGACTGCTACCACCGCGGCATCGAGCACTAGCCTGACCGGCGCCGGCTCGACCTTCGTCAATCCAATCATGACCCACTGGGCTCCTGAATATACGAAGGAAACCGGAGTCGCCGTCAATTATCAATCGGTCGGCTCCGGCGCCGGAATCAATGACCTGATCGATCATACGGTCGATATTGGTGCATCGGATGCGCCCATGAACCCGGACGAACTCGCCCGCGCGAAGGATCCGGTCATTCAGGTACCGGACGTGATCGGCGCCGTGTGCGTTTCCTATAATGTTGGCGGGATGCAGAGTGGGCTTCACATGAGCGGCCCCGTACTCGCGAATATTTATCTCGGCAAGATCAAAATGTGGGACGATCCGCAAATCAAGAAAATGAACCCCGGTAAAAAGCTTCCGCATGCCGCAATTTTTACGGTCCACCGTTCGGATGGCTCTGGCACAACGGCGATTTTCAGCGATTACCTTTCGAAGGTCAGCCCCGATTGGAAGAGCACCGTTGGCGAGGGAAAGGAAGTCAAGTGGCCCGTCGGTATCGGCGGCAAAGGCAACGAAGGCGTTGCCGGCGTGCTGAAACAGCATGAGAATTCGATTGGCTATATCGAACTCGCGTATGCGATGGAAAACAGCATTCCTTTCAGCGATATGGAGAATTCCTCGGGCAACTTCATTACGCCGAGCGTTGCGTCTGCGACGGAAGCATCGAAAGCGTTTCCGATGCCCGAGAACATGTTACAGTTCATTACGAACACCAGCGCCCCGCAAGGCTATCCCATCACTGGCTTTAGCTGGCTGATGTTTTTCCCGAACGGCCCGAAAGCCGATCAGGTAAAGAAGTTTATGAATTGGGTCGTGACCACGGGCCAGAAAGATAACGAAGCGCTCTATTATGCGCCAATTCCGCAGTCCGTCGTGGCAGCGGTTCAGCCGCAGCTTCAGACCGCTGCCGCGCCGAGCGCCACGAATGCCCCGGCGCAGTAAACCGCGCTAATAAGTTTCGATCAACGGGTAACGATGGCGCGATGCCTCGTTGCCCGTTTTGATTTTTGGGTGCCTATGCTGAAAATTAGCCGGGTGCCATAATTCCAGGCTTATTATCTTGCTGGCAGAGCGTGTATCGTCCCGGTTTCGTGAATAACCACCAGATAACCTTCAACGCTGTCGGGCAATCGGGAGCGTAAGCGTTCGGTGAGCGAATCGACAAGGATGAGGACGGCAGGCGATCCCGCTTTTTGCGTTTCGCCGGTTCCGGTGACGCCAGGAATGGCCATCCATTCCTCTGCATGCTCGGCAAGGACTTTGGAGATCCGCTTCACGGAATCTGAGGAGACGGATTGGCTGAAAGCGATCGAACTGTCATGTCCCTTCGGCGCGCAGGACGCAACGAGTGCGACGAGGAGTAGCCAATGTACCCGTTTCATCGGTATTGCTTAGCCGAGTGAATATAAATGGCCCTCGCCATTCAGCGAAGGCCATTTTGTTGTTAAAACTGCTCCTTAGAATGAGGAAGTCACGAATGAAAGGCCGAAATCATGGGCAATATGGTCCATTCGATTCGCAAAAGATGCGGAACTCGAACCGGCGAAATTCAAACCCACCGGATTACCATTCGCATCGACCATCATCGAGCCGCTATCCCCGGCTTCAATGAAGGTTCCGGAGGCAACGTAAATCTGATCGACGAACGTAGCGCGGAAGTGAGTGTATTGAACCGTTATCGTCACGTTAATACCCGCAATCGTGCCGCTCGTATATCCAGTGGTGCGGCCGACTTTCTGGACGGACATCCCGGTGCTCGGCGAAACGACCGTGTTGGTCGGCGTGTATTGCTGATCGGGTGACATCGTCGGGTGCCATCCGCCGGAAAGACCCGGATTGCATTCTGCGAGGGCAGCATCGTAGTAGTTATTGTGCCGGTTGTCAATGTAATTCCATGCGTAGAGCTTGCCCACACCGTTCCCGGTATTGCAGCCATTATCGTAGCGTCCCGGTTGATCCTGCTGATCTGCGCTGGTAGCCGAATTCTCATTGGCAAAAACGTGATTGCAACTGAGCATGAAGGCCGGTGTACCGCCATTCACCGTCGAGGGCCAGGTATAGCCTGCGCTATAGACATTAATCTTGTCGCTCCTCGATCCACTCGCTTCATAGGTACCGGAATAGCTTCCGTGGCTCGTCAGCCGATTCGTAGTCACGAGCGCGCCAATCGAGCCGGCGGCACATTCGTCGTTGTCTCCCACACTCACGCCTGCGGGCAACGGGGAACGGTAGTTGCCGGTATAGCCGTAGGCCGCAACGGTTCCCACCATTTCTGTGCGCGTATTCAGCCCCTCGATTGATCCCGGAATGCCGGCGGCGCCGGGATGTTCCGTGAATACGAGAATCACGGCAGCGTTAGGATTGGCTTTGTCCAGCCCAACCCCATCGCCGATGACGCCGGGGATACTAAGCAGATCGGCCTCGTGCCGGCCCTGTACCGCAATCGCATTCTGAACAAACGCCGGCTGGTGCGACCAATCGGCATGATAATTCGCGGCGGGAACAATAACGCCCGGCGGCGGTGAGGACTGAGAGCCAGGCGCGCCCGACTGATTGCAGCTTGCTATCGTAAATGCTCCGGCCGCGAGGCCCATTAACAAGCTTGCGCGAGTAAAACCAAGTTTGTGCGACATAAGAATCGAGTGAAAAAGTGAATAGCATCAGTACTGCGAGACGCGTTATCGGCGACGACAATCCGCCTCACGAGCACATTCTAATACATTCGAAGAAAAAGCAGTGATTTACAAGCGAATTTTTATTCATTCAGTTCCGGTTAAACTTTCCGATCAGGCGCATTCTCTTACCTCCATAAATCGTAGCATTCGAACCATCAACTTATCCATTTCCCGTCAATGAATAATCTCAATAATCTACCGATCCTTACAACTTATTGGAGAAGCGGTGCCATTCGTTGCATCGCGCTTGGGCTTTTCGCCACGTTGGCCCTTGGGCTTGGAAGCTGCGCGACGCAAAGTACCGCACCGCAAAGCGAAGCTGCCCTCACCGACGCGCAGCAGGCATCGAACTCCCGTGACGCGGCGGATGTACTCGCGGCGTCGGTTGGCACCAGTTCCGGCGGCGCGGGAATGGTCTTCGTCGATGCGATGACGCTCGCGAAAGGCCAGGTGATTGCGGATGGAGTCGATCACACACTTTCGGATACATCCACCGTACATACAGCGACCGTCACGCGCTCCAAAATAAAGAACGGCTACGGCTATTCCGGAACGTGGACGCATACTTGGACCTTCTACGACGGGAGTGGGAACCCAATGCCGCACTTTATCAAGGGGCAGACCGATAGCGTTGTGATCACCTCGGTAGGCCAGCATTCGATCACCACGCCTCGCGTGAGCCTCGTCGATTCCTCGCGTGGCACATGGACGATTTCGAATCTGATCGCGGAACCTGATTCTGCCACGCTCAACGGCACGCTTTCGCGCGCGGGACAAGCCACGAAGCTCGCAAGCGGCAATACGCTCACGCATTCCTTTACGATGAGCTGGACGAATGATATTCTCGTCGAGGCGCATGATGATGTTTGGGACGAGGATGTCGCATACCTGCTTGGAAATGCCGCGAGCGATTTCAAAGCCACGGGCCCCAAGGGCAATACCTTCGAGCGGCAAGTCGCGATTATTTTCAATGGCGATGGCACCGCGACGCTCACAATAACACGCACCAGCGGCAACGGCACGGTCGATACTTTTACGATTGATGTCACGCGCGGAATCTGGCTTCGGGACGGTCACATCGGGTAACGTTCCGAGCCTGTGAAGACACGCTTGGCAGGATAGCCGCATCAATACATTCGCACCCGGCATGGGGTCTCTGGTAATAGACCACCCGTCGGGTGTGAAGGTATCGTCCGGCGTGGTGCGACGGAGCGGAGGATGGAAAATCCCTCACCCAACTACCCAATCGCGAGATGCAATCCGAGAGGGATTACTTCACCACGTCGCCTTCGACGGTTAATTCGAATGGGTTATATATTTCAAAAGTAATCAAGTTAACGAGTCCATAAATAAACGGGAGGTCGTAAGAGACTTTTACGTTCACGGCGCTGGTCCCTCCGTCGGCCTTTATCTCATCGTCTATCTCCTGGCCAAGTTGAGCGTCATTGAGGGTGATCAGTCCATAGATAAGATGATGAATGGTCTTGGTAATGACGAAATGCTTGATGATGGTACCCTCCGGCTTGTTGGACAGGGAAATTGCTTCGCTGGCCGGGGTCGCGGTAAGATTCATCGAGAAGCAGCCACTCAAAGAGGTTGCAATGAGAAAAGCACATGAGATCGCAAGGACAGATTTCATTGAAAGTTAGCCTTCATAAAGAATGATTAGGTAATCACCCCATCGAGAAGATCACGATCAGTTCGCAATTTTCCTCAGTGGGGTGAGGCGAAATTAGCTTGTCTAAGAAATTTAGACTTGATGAAAATCCTGTAAGATGTAAAGAAGTTCATTTAATTTCATGCCGAGCCTTTGGCTGGCCTTGGCGAGTCGCGCCATCATAATCATACGTAGCAAGAAAATCTTTTGGCGGACGAAAGAGATGCCGGAAATAAAAACTTCCATTTTGCAGTTTGGGTGGATAACGTAAAGGAAAATTCGGATATTGAAACTCGTTCAGCTCGGACTTACCCCGTATCAGGAGGCCTGGAATCTTCAGCGCGAGATCTTTCGCGAGGTCGTTGCAGGCCGCGCTGAGGACACGCTAATTCTCGTCGAGCATCCACATGTTTATACCTTTGGCCGTGGGGCGGACCTCGCGAATTTTCTGTTAACCGACGAAAACCTTCACGAGATCGGCGCCGAAAAGTTCGAGATCGAGCGCGGAGGGGATGTTACTTATCACGGGCCGGGACAGCTTGTCGGCTATCCCATTCTAAATCTCGCGCATTTCAAGGAAGATTTAGGATGGTATCTGCGCGCGCTTGAAGAGACGGTCATTCAGGTGCTCGGAACGTATGGTATTGCCGCACTCCGGGTTCCCAAAAGAACCGGCGTGTGGGTGGGCGAAGCCGGGAATGAAGAGAAAATTTGTGCCATCGGTGTTCATGCTTCGCGTTGGTGCGTGATGCACGGTTTTGCATTTAATATTAACACCGACCTTTCCTACTTTCAGCATATCGTTCCCTGCGGTATTTCGGATCGCGGCGTAACGAGTTTGAAAACAGTTCTCGGCAGGGAAATTCCAATGGGGGAAATTCGTGAGCGTTACACGCGCGCCTTCGAACGAGTTTTTAATGTAATTTGTATCGAATCTAATCCTAAACCATGAAAAGAAATCATTTAATCCTCATCCTGTTGTTGGCCGCTGGCAGTATTAGGGCGCAACCTGCTCGTGAACTCGCCAGGCGGATTGACCAGAGCATACAACTATTCAACGCCGCGCCTGGCGGTTACGATACATTGTTTAGTTCTACGTTTTTTGAACGAAGCTCCTCCCGAGCAATTGACAGCAATCTACTCCGAATATTTCACGAAATATGGCAGCGTGGTGCACTGGAGTTATCTCAATTCCTCCCACGCGTGGAGCGCAAAGGTAAGAATGGTCCTTTCGAAAGGGTTTACTGTCGATTTGCAGGTGAGCGTGTCCCAAAACACACCGTATCTTATCGACGGTTTGCTGCTTAGCGCCGCGACGCCGCAGATCAAAACGCTTGCGGATTTGACAGCGAAATTTAGTAAACTTACCGGCCACAGTGGCTTCCTTGCTGCAAAACTTATTGTAAACGGCATCGAGCCCATTGCATCCTGGAACCCCGATTCCGCTCTCGCATTGGGCTCCGCATTCAAGCTATACGTGCTGGCCGCGCTTCTAAAAGAGATCAACGAGGGCAAGCGGCACTGGAACGATGTTATTAATTTTGATTCATCCCTCGGTTCGCTTCCTTCGGGCGAAATGCAGAATTGGCCGAATCGTTCGCCTGTGACGCTTGCGACGGCCGCGACGCTCATGATCTCCATCAGCGATAATACAGCCGCGGATTTGCTCATTCGTACCCTCGGTCGCAAGAGCATCGAACGTATGCTGCGCGAGACGGGCAATACTCATGCGGCTCGCGATATTCCGTTTCTGACAACGCTCGAGATGTTTAAACTTAAATCGAACAATGCAACTCTTGGCAAAGAATATTTGAAGCTTTCCGCGAGTGCGAAGGAAAACTTTCTTTCGCGGAGCGTGGCCGATTATCCACGCGATAGCATTCACTTTGGGGATGGCGTGATGATGATCGAACAGCTCGAATGGTTTGCTTCGCCACGCGATATTGCCAATTTGCTAAACTACATTCGCGAACACTCCGCATCGGGCGAAGGAAGTTTTGTGCGGAACATTCTGGAGGTCAATCCCGGCCTTTCGATCGATAAATCGAAATGGCCCTACGTCGGCTACAAAGGCGGCTCGGAGCCGGGAGTGCTGAATCTTTCGTTCCTGCTTGAAGCGAAATCCGGAGAGTGGTACGTCATCACCGGCTCATGGAACGATAACCAAGCAGCCTTAAAAGACGAAGAATTCGAAGGCTATATGCAGCGCGCGACAGAATTAGTTCCATGAGCGACTTTCCACATAAACGAATTTGTGTTATCGGTTCGTCGGCCTCAGGAAAGACACACTTCTCGCGCACGCTCGCCCATGCGACCGGCATCGAGCATATCGAAATAGACGCGATTTATCATGGCCCCAACTGGACCAATCCACCGGATTTTCCGGAACGCGTTTATGCCGCGCTGGAACGCGAGCGATGGATCGCGGATGGTAACTATATGAATTTTGTGCGGATTCTTCACAAGGCGGATCTTATTGTATGGCTCGATTATCCGTTTCGCATTGTGCTCGCGCGTGTGCTGCGGCGCACCGCATACCGGCTCCTTTCACGTAAACCGTTGTGGAACGGAAATCGGGAAACGCTGCGGCTCACGTTCTCGAAAGAGAGCATCATTCTCTGGGTCTTCCAAACCTATTGGAAGCGAAAGAAAATGTTTCCGCGCCTACTCGAAACGCACGAAGATGTGGAGAAACTCGTTTTTCGGCGTCCGCGAGAAGCCCGAGCGTGGCTGAAGCAGTTTTGAGGACTACCGGGCAACTCCGCAACGTCACCCGGTAAACCGTTCCGACCGCCGCTTTTTCTTTTCTCCCGCAATTTTCTTGGACTGAAGCCGCTTTTCGCGAGCGGATTTCGATGGCTTTACTTTCTTCCGTGCTTTCGGACGAACGAGCGCGCGAGCGAGCATCACGCGCAGTTTTTCGATCGCCGCTTTCTTATTGCGAAGCTGGCTGCGGAATTCCTGAGAACTAAGGTGGATAATGCCATCCGTATCGAGCTTCGAACTTAGTCGAGTCAGCATCCATGCGCGATCATCCTGCGGAATAGAAGGGGAATGTGCGAGATCGAACGCGAGTTCAGCCTGCGTCGATGTTTTGTTGACATGCTGTCCGCCCGGCCCTCCGGAACGGGTGAAGGCAATTCGAATTTCCGCCATTGGAATCCTAACCCGCGGCGAGATTTCCAGAATCGAGGTGTCGGTTTCGCCCGCGAATGCGCGATTATTCATTCCGCAGGCAACGGCCGGAGCAAAGATGGAGTTCGTCCGTCACGCGATTCAGTCCTCATCCTTGTGTCACGTTCCGAAGTAACGTATTTCCCGTTTCGAACTTTGATCGTTTCATTTTGTGATGCCTTCCCAAAAGTGTACTATTTTTGTACGCTATTAGTGAATAGTGTCCAATATTGAGAATAGAGGCTGCTCTACGGTCCGTTTTTGGAAATTGAGTGTCTCATTTCCGGACACGTGTATGATTTTGGAAAGCCCTAATTTCGAATTATTCGAAAATATTGCGATTTTTCCATCCTGGTTCGAATAATTCTCTCGCATTGCATGTCTAAAGATTAACGCGAAGCTTGAGCATAACCCCTACTGCTCATGCTTCAGAATTAGAGGCTCGTTTCGTTGCGGGTATTTTGCCCTCCCCGCGGTGAGCGAGAAAGTTGAAGCGATCATTGTCTGACTTTGAGACAATGAACCGAGTTTGCCAACTCGGAAGCATAGTTTAGGATTCGAGAAGATAGTTTAGGACTGGTGCTAAAAAATTAGCACCTGTGACGATAGTTTAGTAATGCCATGATTAAGAAAAATATAAAGGTTCCCACGCCCGGGATCCGGTTTGCCCTATCGACGATTCGGCGCACTGACGTTGCGCGATACCTGGGAATTATTTGTGCGAGAGCACGCGGCGCTGGTTTTCGTTCTACGGCTCGGGCGGCGATCGCTCCCGTTAGCTTGCCACAGTTCCGGCCTTCGATTTCGAGGCCAGGCGGTACGCTCGCGCGCCGCAGTACTCTGATCGGCCTGCTCCTGCCGCTGGCCGCTATGTGCTTGCTCGCGATCTCGGCGCACGCGCAGGTTCCGCGCACCATCAGCTATCAAGGCGTACTTACTAATAATGGCGCGGCCGCGAGCGGTGAGCATCTCATTACCGTCGCCCTGTACGACTCGCCAACCAGCGGCACGCCGCTTTATCAGGAGTCGCACCAGGTTACGATTGCGAACGGCATGTTCAATATCGAAATTGGCTCTATAACGCCGATTCCGGCAACGCTTACGTTCGATGCGCCGTATTATCTCGGCGTCAGCATCGACGGGAACTCGGAATTAACGCCACGCGTATCGCTCGATGCCGCGCCGTATGCGATCACATCGGGAACTGCCCAGGTGGCCGAGGGCCTCGCGCCCGGAGCGAAGGGCGTCGTCACGAGCATCAATGAACTTGCCGGACCGCTCCGAATCACCGGCGATAGCATCACGACCGTCACCGAAAACGGCAACAATATTATCATTCATGCGAAATCGGCGACCCCGGCGGGCATCCAGTCTATCACCAGCAACGATAAAACGATTTCGATTGCGAATGGGACGGGGCCCAATGTCGCGGTTGGTGTGGCCGATAGCGGAATAACGACCCCAAAGATTGCCAACAGCGCGGTAACTCCCGAAAAGCTTGCGCAGGCCGGCGCGACGAAGGGGCAAATCCTGAAATGGAATGGAAGCGCGTGGGCCGTCGCAAATGACAGCACGGACCACTATGTTGCTGGACAAGGTATTTCTATTTCCAATAATTCAATCAGCTTGACGGGTGGCCCTGCCCACGGAACGATTCTCAATTCGACACTCCGCTGGAACGGAGTGAATTGGGTGGAAAACCCCAGCATGACGAGCGATTCGAATGGCAACACCGCAATTAACGGCTCAACAAATTTAGGGGATGGAACCGGCGCAGACAATATTACGATGAGCCCCGGAAGCGGGCAGGTCCGCGTGAAGGGATGGACGGAGGGTGTCGTCGTTTCCAACGAGACAGGCGTGCTTTCGACATCACAACTGGCGAGCGGCGCGGGGATTTCCATCGTGCAAAACGCTGGAACGATAACGATTTCCGACACGGGCTCGACCGCCTGGACTCTGGCAGGAAATTCCGGAACGAATCCGCTAACAAATTTTCTTGGAACCACAGATAACGCTCCATTCGAGATACATGTCGATAATGCGGACGCGGCCGGGCATGGCTCGAAGCGTGTGCTTCGCTTTGAACCGAATGCCACAAGCGCGAATATCATCGCGGGGTATCAGGGAAATTATGTAACACCCGGCGCCGCGGGCGCAACGATATCCGGCGGCGGTCTGAATGGCTTCAACAATACCGTCAGCGATGATTTTGGCGTCGTGGGCGGCGGCTCGCAAAATCGCGCCGGGAATAATTCCGGTTCCGCGCAGGATGCGAGCCACGCTACCGTTGCCGGCGGTGGCAGTAATACCGCAAGCGGGATTTATTCCTCCGTGCTTGGCGGCACCGGCAATACAGCGAGCGGCGCTGGCGCCGCGGTTGGCGGAGGCTCCTCCAACCAAGCGACAGGTGCATACTCGACGGTCAGCGGCGGCATCGGCAATCTGGCCAATGATACGGCCGCCGCCGTTAGCGGTGCAGGAAATACCGCAGGGAAGTATTCTGCGATTCCCGGAGGAGAGAACCTTCACCTCGGAGCGAATTCCTTCGGCGTGAATGTGAATGGGAGCGGAAATCCCGTTGATCTTTCCGGTGCGTCGAATCTCGCCTATTTGGGCGATATGGATCTGTGGCTGGGCAATCTCGATAATTCCGCCCGAGCGATTCGCTTCTATGCACCGGGCACGAACGTGAATTATTCCACGCGCCTGTATTCCGCATTTCTTGCCGGTGCGCAATCCGCGACAATCAATTACACACTCCCGACCTCACAGCCCATCGCCAGGCAAGTTCTCACAGCAACAAATGTCAGCGGCACCGGGCCGTTTAATGTTGCGCTGGGATGGACGACCTCGGATACTGCCTTCGCGTGGAATGTTGCCGGAAACAGCGGAACGACACCAGGAACCAACTTTTTGGGAACCACGGATAATCAAGCGATGGAGATCCTCGTCAAAAACGGGACGGCGGTCAACAATAGTTTGACCCTGAATCCGAATGGAAGCATGCAGCGCGATGCGAGTGGCAATACGCGTGGAACTTCTTCCATCGACCTTCAGACCACGCGCACCAGCGCGACGCAAGTCGCATCCGGTAATTATGACAATCTCGCAGGGGGTCAGAATAACACCATCAGCTCAGACAAGGGCGTCATTGCCGGCGGAGAAACAAATACGGTCACCGGCGGGGACGGCGTCATCGGCGGCGGAGGATTGAATTATAACGCCGGCACGAATGGTACCATCGCCGGCGGATACGGAGATACCGTTCTCTCATCGACTTCATCGACGATCGGTGGAGGAACGAATAACCTCGCAAGCGCTAACTATTCCACGATTTCAGGAGGCAGCTATAATCACGCGACGGGGGCATATAGTGCAATATCCGGCGGTACAAATAATTTCAATGGCGGTTCTCTGAGTTCGATTGTTGGTGGAGGTTATTTGCGCATGACGGGGAACAATTCCTTCGGGTTCCATGCGGGAACCGGCTCTACTGACAGCGCCTCGGTGACGGCGAACAATACGGCCTACTTTGGAAATGCCAATCTCTGGCTGGGAAATACCAATAACACGGCGAGCCAGCTTCGCTTCTATGGCGCACAGAACGGCGGCGTAAATTTTCCGGGCGCTTCGACGCATTATACGAGCTTCGCGGCCGCAGGCCAAACCGCGGATTTCAATTACACGCTTCCCGCCTCGCAGCCGGGGGCGAATCAAGTCCTTGCAGCAACGAATATTACGGGAAGTGGGCCGTATAATGTGACGCTCGGATGGCAAAACGAAAATGTCACCGATTCCGCCTGGGGTCTGGCCGGCAACAGCGGAACAACTGCCGGAACGAATTATATCGGAACGGCGGACAATCAGCCGTTCGAGATACACATCTATAATTCCGACGCGAGTTCTCGCGGTTCCAAACGCGTGATGCGATTTGAACCAATGGACGCGAGCCCGAACATTATTGGAGGATATCAGGGTAACACCGTCTCCAGCGGTGTAAACGGTGCGACCATCGCCGGCGGTGGTTCCAGCGGCGACGAGAACGAAATTGCGAGCGACTATGGGACCGTTTCGGGTGGGCGCGATAATCGGATTAATTCCGGTCAATTTGCCGCGATCTCCGGCGGTGGGTATAACGCGATCAATTCTACCAGCGATTTTTCGTTCATCGGCGGCGGCAATAGCAATACCATCAACTCGGCAAAATACAGTGCTATTGGCGGTGGTCAGGCGAGTAGTATTTCCGGAGATCACTCGGTCATTCCCGGTGGGGATTCTCTTGCTCTTGGTGGAAGCAGTTTTGGTGTGAATGTTCCAGGAACCTCCGCGCTGCCGAACGTGCTCGATCTGAGCAGCTTCTCCAATCTTGCGTACTTCGGCAACATGGATGTTTGGCTCGGTAATACAGATAACACGGCGCGAGCTTTGCGGTTCTATGCTCCGGGTACGAGCACGTCCTATTCCACACGTACATATTCGGCATTTCTCGCGGGCGCACAAACGGCGACTCTCACTTACACACTTCCCACCTCGCAGCCCAGCGCGGATCAGGTGCTTGCCGCGACGAGTATTACCGGCAGCGGGCCGTATAATGTGACGATGGGATGGGCAACTGCGCTAACGATGGCGACCGGTGTCATCTACGGCCCGGCATCGTTACAGGCCACCCTCACGCCGCGCTCGACGCCGCTCTACAACATTGGTTATTCCGCGAGCGCTTCGAATGGTAATGCTACCGGCGCAGAGATTACATCCAGTGCAGGCACATCAGGTAACTATAGTGCCACGGGACTAACAATCACGGCCACGGGGGCCGGCACTGGCAATACGACCGGCATTTCGGTGAATGCGAGCGGAAGCAGTGGAACAATACTTGCCGTGAACGCCACCGGAAACATTAACATCGACGCAAATTCGAGCTATCAGATTGGGAACGAGCCGTGGCTTTGGTCAGGGCCTTCGCACAACATAGCCAATGTTTTTGTTGGCTTGACCGAAAACACGAGTAATGCGGGTATTCGTAATACAGTCCTCGGGAATGACGCCGGAACTCAAATTGCAAGCGGCGATGACAACACGTTCCTGGGTTCGTTAGCGGGAAACCATACCACGTCAGGCACCGGAAATTCGTTTGTTGGTGTTGCCGCCGGAGAGATGAATATCAGCGGTGGCTCCAACACCGCGCTTGGTCGATCCGCAGGTGAGTCGATAAACGGCGATTACAATAGTTTCTTAGGCGTTAATGCCGGGGAGTTTGTAACCAGCGGTTCGTACCTGACGCTAATCGGATTTGGTGCAAGTTCATCGAACGGCCTCACAAATGCGGCAGCGATCGGCGCGAACGCTGTTGTATCCGAGAACAATGCGATCGTCCTTGGCAGTACTGGAACTTATGTTGGAATTGGGAGTTCCGCGCCCAGTCAATTGCTAAATGTCGAGAACGGCAATCTATTGCTCTCTCGAACTGGGACGTACGGTGCCGACACTCTTCGATTCCAGGGTACGTCAACGGGCCTTTCTACTTTTGCGGCTGGCGCGCAAGGTTCCACAACGATCAATTACACCCTTCCGACCTCCCAGCCCACCGCGGATCAAGTTCTCGCCGCAACGAATATTACCGGCAGCGGGCCGTATGCGGTCACACTTGGCTGGACCTCAACCGGCGGCGGTGCGTGGAACCTGACCGGTAACAGCGGTACCACGGATGGATCGGATTTCCTCGGCACCAGCGATAACGTTCCATTCACGATACGCGCGAATAATCAACAGGCGGTACGTATCCAGCCCTCGCAGTTGGCAGCAGCAAGCTTCGTCGGCGGGGGCGCGAATAACACGATTGCTGCGAACGATACGGCGTCCTTCATCGGCTTTGGCGATTCGAATCATATCGCGGCAAGTTATGCATCCAATATCGGTGGCGCCCTGGGTACGGTCACGGGCGATTACAGCAACATTACTTCAAGTTATTCGAGCAGCGTTTCCGGCCAGATGAGTGCCATCGTAGCCGGCGAAGCGAACAGGGTGAGCGGCGACCGTTCCATGATTGCTGGCGGCTCAACGGACACCATTACAAATTCGGACGGCTTTATCGGTGGCGGTTTCCACAACGTCGTGAATGATGAGAATGGCGCAATCGCGGGCGGGCAAGGCAATCAAATTCAAGCCAGCGCTATTAATGGGGGCATCCTCGCGGGCGAAAGCAATTTCCTTGGAGGCTCGAACTCCGCGATCATTGGCGGCGGCTATTTACACATGAGTGGGAACAATTCCGTCGGCTTTCATGCCGGATCGGGCTCGACGGACAGCGCCTCGGTGACGGCCAACAACACGGCCTACCTTGGCAATGTCAATCTCTGGCTGGGCAACACGAACAACACGGCGAGCGAGCTTCGCTTTTATGGCGCGCAAAACGGCGGCGTAAATTTTCCGGGAGCTTCGACCTACTTTACGAGCTTCTCGGCCGCGGGCCAGACGGCGGATATCAATTACACGCTTCCCTCCAGCGCGCCTGCGGCGAACGAGGTGCTCGCAGCTACAACGGTTACGGGAAGCGGACCGTACAATGTGACGCTCGCATGGGCCGCCGGCACCAGCGGCGGTTGGAACCTTACCGGCAACAGCGGGACGACAGCAGGCACGAACTTTTTGGGAACGACGGATAACCAGGCTATAGAAATCGCCGTCAAAAATGGTGCAACGGTCAACAACAGCTTGATTTTAAATCCGAATGGCAGCGTTCAGCGCGATGCGGGTGGTAACACACGTGGAACTTCTTCCATCGACTTCCAGGCAGTTCGAACCTTTGCGACGCAAGTCGCATCCGGCAACTATGATAATCTGGCTGGCGGTCAGAATAACACCATCAGCTCAGATAAAAGTGTAATTGCCGGCGGAGAATCAAATACAGTCACAGGCGCGGATGGTGTAGTTGGTGGCGGAGGATTGAATTATAATGCCGGCACGAATGGCACCATCGCAGGGGGCTATGGAGATACGGTCATGCCATCAGCGTCATCTACGATTGGTGGAGGAACCAATAACATGGTGAGCGCCGATAACTCCACGATTTCAGGTGGCAGGTATAATCATACGACTGGAGCCTTTAGCACAATATCCGGAGGTACAAATAATTTTGATGGGGGTGCTCTGAGTTCGATTGTGGGCGGAGGTTACTTGCGCATGACTGGGAACAATTCCTTCGGATTCAACGCTGGAACCGGCTCTGCTGACAGCGCCTCGGTGACGGGGAACAACACGGCTTACTTTGGCAACGTGAATCTCTGGCTGGGCAACACGAATAACACGGCGAGCGAGCTTCGCTTTTACAGCGCGCAAAGCGGTGGGGTGAATTTTCCGGGAGTTTCGACGCACTTTACGAGCTTCGCGGCTGCGGGCCAAACGGCGGATATCTATTACACGCTTCCGAGCTCGCAGCCCGCGACAAACCAGGTTCTCGCCGCAACAAGCATATCGGGCAGCGGCCCGTATAACGTGGCGTTAAGCTGGACGACCCCGGCGACGGGCGATACCGGCTGGGGCCGATGGGGTAATACTGGAACGACGCCGGGTACGAACTTCCTCGGTACCACCGATAACAAAGACCTCGTATTCAAGACGAACGCAACAGAAGCGATGCGAGTAACGAGCGCAGGCGCCATCGGCATCGGAACTTCGACACCATCGAACAAACTCGACATCTCGAATGGTAACCTTTCGTTATCCCGTACCGGGTCGGCGACAGATACATTGAAGTTCCAGGGGACCCTCGACCGGAAGCTCCAACTTTATTGCTGGCGTTCAGGGAGCAACGACAATCGATTACACGCTCCCGATTTCGCAGCCCGCGACAAACCAGGTTCTCGCCGCAACAAGCATATCGGGCAGTGGCCCGTATAACGTGGCGTTAAGCTGGACGACCCCGGCGACGGGCGATACCGGCTGGGGCCGATGGGGCAATAGCGGAACGACACCGGGTACGAACTTCCTCGGTACCACCGACAACAAAGATCTCGTCATCAAGACCAACGCCACCGAAGCGATGCGGGTAACAAGCGCAGGCGCCATCGGCATCGGGACTTCGACACCATCGAACAAACTCGACATCTCGAACGGTAACCTTTCGTTATCCCGTACGGGGTCGGCGACAGATACCTTGAAATTCCAGGGCACCTCGACCGGAAGCTCCAACTTTATTGCCGGCGTTCAGGGAGCAACGACAATCAACTACACACTGCCCACCGGTCAGCCTTCCGCGAATCAGTATCTCGCGGCCACGAGCATCAGCGGCGGTGGCCCATACGCCGTGGCGTTAAGCTGGACGACCCCGGCGACGGGCGATACCGGCTGGGGCCGATGGGGTAATACTGGAACGACACCGGGTACGAACTTCCTCGGTACCGCCGATAACAAAGATCTCGTCATCAAGACCAACGCCACCGAAGCGATGCGGGTAACAAGCGCAGGCGCCATCGGCATCGGAACTTCGACACCATCGAACAAGCTCGACATCTCGAACGGTAACCTTTCGCTGAGCCGCACGGGGACGGCCTCCGACACCTTGAAATTCCAGGGAACCTCGACCGGAAGCTCCGACTTCATTGCCGGTGCTCAGGGAGCAACAACAATCAATTACACACTGCCGACCGGTCAGCCTTCGGCGAATCAGTATCTCGCGGCCACGAGCATCAGCGGCAGCGGCCCTTACGCCGTGGCGTTAAGCTGGACGACCCCGGCGACGGGCGATACCGGCTGGGGCCGATGGGGTAATACTGGAACGACACCGGGTACGAACTTCCTCGGTACCACCGATAACAAAGACCTCGTATTCAAGACGAACGCTACAGAAGCGATGCGAGTAACGAGCGCAGGCGCCATCGGCATCGGAACTTCGACACCATCGAACAAACTCGACGTCTCGAACGGTAACCTTTCGCTGAGCCGCACGGGGACGGCCTCCGACACCTTGAAATTCCAGGGAACCTCGACTGGATACTCCAACTTCCTCGCAGGTGCCCAGGGGGGAACAACAGTCAATTACACATTGCCTACCACGCAGCCAAGTTCGAACCAGGTTCTTGCAGCGACGAGCATTGCGGGAACAGGGCCATATAATGTTGCACTCGGTTGGGCTACCAGGACTTCGGATACGGGCTGGGGTATAAACGGCAACAGCGGAACGATTGCGGGCACGAACTTCCTCGGCACAACCGACAACGAGGATTTGGTCATCAAAACGGATGCAACCGAGGTGATGAGGGTGTCGACATGGGGCGACGTAGGTATAGGGACAAGCTCGCCATCGCAGAGGTTGAGCGTGGCCAACGGAAACATCTTCCTGTCGCGCACTGGCGCGAGTGGGCCGGATCTTGTGCAATTCGAAGGTACATCGACCGGCACATTGAGCATAGGCGCTGGCGCGCAAGGGGCGACCTCGATCGAGTACACGCTCCCGACTGCGCCTCCCAGCGCGAACCAGGTGCTCACCGCGAGTAGCATTGCAGGAACAGCGCCTTATCGCGTCGCGCTCGCTTGGACAGCAGGATCAGGCGGAAGTAGCGGGTGGGGCCTCACGGGCAACAGTGGTACGACGCCAGGCACGAATTTCCTCGGTACCACAGACAACAAAGACTTGGTGATCGAGACGAACTCAACGGAAGCAATGCGGGTAACGAGCGCGGGCGCGGTTGGGATCGGTACCTCAACGCCTGCAGATTTGGTACAGAGCGTTTATAGCGGAACAAATGACGAATATGCAGCCATTGAGGGCAATGCAACCGGTTCCACGACGAATCAATCCATCGGACTGTGGGGCGATGCGAGCAATACCAATACCGCGAACACGGGAACGATTGGTGTTCTCGCGACTGGCAATGGCAACACCGGAGCCGGGAATACGAACGTTGCCTTGCAAGTAAACGACGGGGAATTCACGATGGGCCGCACAACTGAAGCGCCGGGAACCGGCTCGGATGTCGAACCCGCAACCGCCGGCACCGCCTACACGCAGGAAGGCCCAAGCGGCGTGGTGGAACTTAGCTTGGGAGCCGCTGGAAACCTTGCCACGTCGGCGCCAACGGCTGGGACGATTCAGGATTTGGGCTCGGTGACGATCAACAATCGCTACTGCGAAGCGGGCTCGATTGTGCTCACGAATGTAGTGGCGATGATCGATGATGGCACCGCGCCGAACCCTCAGGACGCGGCCTGGATCGTGAATGCCGATAACACGGCAAGCGGCTCATTCGTGATTCGGGTTAAAATGATTCCCACCTCTACCAGTGCCTCGAACTATTCGACGAGCGATAAGATTCATATCGGCTACATGATCGTCAATAAATCCAAATAGAACGTGGATTACGCGAATGATCGATCATCCGCTTCGGACTCGATGGATTTTCTGAATTCAATTTCGAGCCATTCACTAACCGACGAATACCATTCCCGCGAAAGCGGGAATATACGTTCGTTGTGGTTCGGCTTGCTCTTCGGTTCCCTCCGGACTGTCCGGACTTCCGCTTTCTCTGGAATGACAATTTGGAGTGTGCTTCTTCCTTGTATCATCCTTCTGGCCCATTCCTTACTCCTCGCTCAGAATATATCGGGGGTCATCAATACGTACGTGCACGTGATTGGGATTGACACCTGCTTGAATACGGCGACCGTTGCCTCGGAGGCGGGTTTCGCGGTGGGCGACCGTGTGCTTGTCATTCAGATGCAGGGTGCGACCATTGACACATCGAATTCCGCGACCTATGGAACGGTGCTATCATTAGGCAGCGCAGGGTTATACGAAGTTGCGACAATCGACTCCTTCCCGGATCTTACAACGATCCGATTTCAGAATAAGCTGTTGAATGCTTACGATCCGCAAAACGCCGCGGTGCAGATCGTTCGCATTCCCCAATTTACTGATGTTACCGTGGTGGATACGTTGCGCCCGCTGCCGTGGGATCCGGCTTCCGGCACGGGTGGAGTATTGGCGCTGGAAGCCAGCGGCACGCTGACGCTCAAGGCACAAGTCGACGCGAGTAATTGCGGATTCTGGGGTGGTCCCGGGCGACGAATCGGGTTGATGATTCAGTGTTGGATTATTTTTTCAACGGACTTTCGGGAGACGGCGGCTACAAAGGGGATGGGATTTTTTCTGAAGATGCTCCAAATACGTATTATGCGGATGCCGGACGTGGTGCGCCGGCAAATGGCGGGGGGGGTGGTAATGCCGAAAATTCAGGCGGTGGTGGAGGAGCCAATGGTGGCGCGGGCGGGCGGGGTGGCGATCAAACCAACGCGCAGGAATATGGCCTGCTTGCGAATGGGGGCGAACCCGGAAAAGCGGTAACGTTTAGCGGGCCGCCGAGAATTTTCATGGGTGGCGGAGGCGGAGGCGGCCATGAGAATGATAACCAGGGAACCAGCGGTGGCAATGGTGGAGGAATTATTATTCTCCATGCCCATAGCATCGTGGCCGGTACGGATACGATTCAAGCAAACGGCGGAAGTCCCGAGAGCAATGGCGGAATAGATACTGCATATTCCGATGGCGCCGGGGGCGGCGGTGCGGGCGGAACGATACTTCTCGATGCGGACAGCAATTTTGCTGGAAATTTTTGGCTGCTGGAAATTGGTGGTGATGGCGGCTCCGTTAATGCTGAAAGTACCCCATATAGCTTCGGACCAGGCGGCGGCGGTGGTGGAGGAGTTTACAGCTCGCAATCAGGTGCAGGTGCGAGCGGCGCTGTCTTTTGGTCTGATGCCAGCTTTGGGAAGGCAGGGCGTGTGACAAATTGCACTAATATTCCTCCGGATAGTACTTACGGTGCCTCAGACGGAACTCGCGATGTTAATAGACTTTTGACGGTGCCGGAATCTAACACACCGTACATCTATCCCGCCGCTTTAAATCGTTCCCTTTCGGTTTGCGCGGGCGATAGCGTTTCCATGTCGGCCACCGGCGGAGATTCCTATCTCTGGTCCCCCAATACGGCGATGAGTAATCCATCGAGTGCTTCACCAATGGTTGCACCAGATTCAACGACGGACTACACGGTGCAAATCACGAGAGGGAATTGCGTATTCACCGATACGGTGAATGTCAAAGTTCTTCCGCAACCACTCGCCACATTTACCGGCTCGTTAAGTACTTGCAGCGGGAGCACCGAGGAATATTCGATTCCCTCGCAACCCGGCAATTCCTATATCTGGCATGTTTCCGGCGGCACACCCGCATCGGGAGCCGGAGATTCGATTTCGGTGACGTGGGATAATGCTGGAACCCAGACTATTTCACTCGTGGCAACGAATGGCCAGTGCTCGGATAGCGCAACTCAGTCGGTTACCGTTGCCCCGCCGATCTCTCCGGTAATCGATGCCACGAATTTGGTTCTTGCAAATGTGGGTGACACAAGTCTTTTGTCCCTGCCCGTCCCGTACGTCTCGTATATCTGGTCCACCGGCGCTGCATCGAGCACTATTTCCGTCGATTCCGCGGGAATGTATTCGGTAACAGTCATCGACGCGAATGGCTGCTCGGGAACGGATTCGATCGAAATCGATAATCCTGCGACGTTGCCTTTCATCGAACTTGGCCTGCCTGATATTTCGGCGAAACCGGGCGATCACGTGATTCTGCCAATCAATATTATTGCTTCGCAAAACCTTGGCGCGGCCCGCGCAACGGATTTTACATACACGATTCACTACGATCAATCGCTTTTAGAGCCGGAGGATCCCGCGACATCCTCCACCTTCAACAACGGCCAGCGTTATGTGACGAAGCACGGAACGATTGCGAACCAGCTTACTAACAACACCCTCGACCAGATCGAATTTATCGCGGCTCTGGGCGATGCAACGCAGACGACGATCTCGATCGACACAGTGATCTGGTCGAGTGGCAAACCTATCGTGACGAAGCTCGACAGCGGGAATTTCACGCTGCTCGGCGTTTGTCCGGCGGGTGGGAACCGTCTCTTCGAGACGAACGGAGCGGTCTCGATTAACGGCGTGCATCCGAACCCGATTAGCGGAATTGCAGTGGCTGATTATTCGCTTGCCGAACCGGGCGTGACGACGCTTGAAGTGCTCGACATGCTGGGCCGCACGGTTCTCACTATCGCCAGCGGCGATGCCAAGCCGGGCGATTACCACGCCGCATTCGATGCCTCGGCAGTTCCGGATGGAATGTACAATCTCGTTCTTCGGACGCCGACGCAAGTCTTCACGCAGCAGATGGAGGTGTACCATTGAGCCGGGCATCGGGTTTCGGATGGCGGGTAACGCGTTTTGCGGTTCGAGTTTCGGCAATCATTCCTCTGCTGTTCTGGAATTCGGTTGTTCTTGCTCAGCCGCGTATCGAGACATCACAGTTCGGTGCGTATGTGCATGGCAATCTTAATCTACACTCGGCGAATTTTCAGACGCTCCCAGGGGTCCCCAGCTGCTGTCCGCGATATGAGAATGGCAGCGGCATCGGGTTTGGTATTGGTGGGTTTTACGATTTCGTTTCGGCTTCGCCCTTTGCATTGGAATTCCGTTTGGGATATTCCACACTGAATGCCACGCTGAAGACCGATGAATTTACGACGGTGCTCGACGCGAGCGGGAACTCGGCGCAGGGAGAATTCGAACACTCCGTGCAGGCTTCGGTCGGAATGCTGAATCTTACACCGCTCGCGAAATATCAATTTCTTCCTGGCCTCGACATCCTTGCCGGCCCCACGTTTGGATGGATTGTCTCGAATGCATTTACGGAAAAAGAAACGCTGCTGGAACCCAATTTTGGCACATTTGAAGATGGACTGCGCGTGCGAAATAATGTTTCCGGCTCAACGCCCAATGCCGAGAAGCTCTATCTCGGAGGGACTGCCGGGTTTCAGTATCATCTGCCACTCAATGCATCGGGAACGGTGTTCGCCGTTCCGGAAGTGCTCGGAACTTATGGAATCACGCCACTCGTAAGCGGTATGAACTGGCGCGCGAGTTCTCTCACGGGCGGTATCGCGCTCGAGTATCGGCTCTTCGCGCCGATTCCACCGCCGGTCGTGCCACCTCCGCCCCCAGTGCCTGCGCCGCCGCCGCCGGCCGTTCCAAAACCTCCGGCGCTCACGGCAACGCTCGGCGTAACGGCGCTCGATTCGGCCAAAACGGAAGTGCCGCTCAAAGAATTGGTCATCGAAGACTATATTCGCACTCAATACCGGCCCCT
Organism: uncultured Bacteroidota bacterium; assembly: GCA_963702215.1. Taxonomy (GTDB): domain Bacteria; phylum Bacteroidota; class Ignavibacteria; order Palsa-1295; family Palsa-1295; genus PALSA-1295. The sequence goes on along the minus strand of OY969726.1, from coordinate 544,241 downwards.
CCTGAATTATATTTTCTTCGACAGCGGCTCTGCAAAGATTCCCGATCGCTACAATCTGATCTCACTACCGGCGGCGCAAACCTACGATTTCAAAAGGTTCAGCGATGACGAGACGCTCCCGTTATACTATGAAGTTCTCAATATCATTGGCAAGCGCATGGAGGAATATCCAAACGCCCGGCTAACGATCGTCGGATGCTCCGGCAAGACGGAAACGAATGCGGCGGTTCGGGAACTCTCCCGCGAGCGTGGTGAGGCGGTTTCCCGATATTTGCACACGGTTTGGAATATCGATCCTGCCCGATTGCAAGTTGAAGCGCGAGGACTGCCGGAAAAGCCATCGAACGCGAGCGATAGCGATGGCGAAGTGGAGAATCGCAGGGCGGAACTGTACTCGAATGTCCCGCAAATTTTGGAACCGATTTTCACCACGGATACTGCTCGCGTTCCCAAGCCGCCGGTGATTCGGTATCTGCCTGGCGGGGTCGTGCCGGCCGGAGTCGCCCATTGGGATGTCCAGTCCATGGACGGACCAAACAAAGTCAAGGATTTTTCGGGTAGCGGTGGGCTCACGCCACATCTGGATTGGGATTTGACGCAGGAGCATGAATCCGACCTCGCGAAATTGCAATCCATTCACGCAACTTTGGTAGTCGATGATAGCGAAAATCGCGAAGCGAAATCGACGGAGGTGTCGGTTCCCGTTCGGCATTTTACGTTGCTCGATAAGCACAGGGTTGGCTCGACGGACACCATTATCTCGCGTTATAGCCTGATCTTATTCGACTTCGATCGGAGTGATCTTGGCTCCGCAAACCGGCGCATTGCGGATTTCGTAAAAGCGAGAGTCTCGGATCGATCGAAAGTGCAAATCTTGGGCTATACCGATCGGATGGGTTCAACGGAATACAACCAAACGCTTTCCGCAGCGCGGGCGCAAGCGACGGAACGATACATTGGGCTGCGCGATGCGGATGTCCGCGGTTTGGGACGTTCCAGCCTCCTCTACGATAATTCTCTTCCGGAAGGCCGATTTTATTCGAGAACCGTGACCGTTGTGGTTACCACACCGACGGCGCGATAGTTAAGCCGGTGCGCCGCCTTCGGCGTTTGCGAAACGCGCCGCCATTTCGCGGACTTCACGGCGAGTCGCTGGTTTGGAGAGGTAATCGTTGCAGCCAGCCTCTCTGCATTTCTCACGGTCCCCGGACATCGCGAAAGCGGTCAGCGCGACGATGGGAACGTTTGGGCACCGCGAGCCGGAACGAATATCACGCGTGATCGTAAGGCCATCGCGGCCCGGCAGGTTAATATCCATGAGAATAAGCGCCGGAATTTCAGCACGGATCGCCTTCGAGACTTCGTCTGAATCTTGGGCGAACGAGAGCCGGTAGCCTTCACGCAGGTATGCCCCTATTAACCGCTGCGTCTCGAGATTATCTTCGACCACCAGAATAAGGGGTGCGCGCTCATTCGTATTCTTGCTCGCTGGGGTGGAGTGTTCCCGAATCAGTTCATCTTCCATCTCCTTCGGGGGCGCGATCGGCAGCCGACCGACATCGAGTACGGGAAACCGCACGGTAAATACCGATCCCTCGTTCACGCGTGACCGCACCTCGATCGTGCCTCCCATCCGCGTGATCAGCCGATCCGCGATGGCGAGGCCAAGCCCGGTTCCACCGAATTCTTTCGTAATTCCGGAGTGTTCCTGGCGGAACTCCTCGAAGATATTCGGAAGGAACTCTTCACTAATCCCAATGCCCGTATCCTCGACTTCCACCTTCACGTGCGGTGGCGCATTCGAAGCAGCCCCGCTACTGCCTTCCAGCGAAACACGCAATCGAACGGAACCCTGCGGAGTAAACTTGATTCCGTTGCTAACCAAATTCGTCATAATCTGCGCGAACCGGTGACGATCGCCTCGAATAAGCACGGGTTCGGGATAGAGATCCATACGCAGTTCCAACGATTTTTGCTGAGCAATCCAGCGAAGGGGAGTGACGCAGGCCTCGATCTCTGCCACAACATCCAACTCATTTTTTTCCATTTCCACATGACCGGCTTCGATCTTCGAGAGGTCGAGAATGTCATTGAGCAGCGCGAGCAAACGGCGCCCGGAGACGTTGATCGAGCGCAGGAACGCCGCGTGATGCTCCTCGATCTTACCGCTTAATTCCGTCGTCAGAACCTCCGAGAAGCCGAGAATGGCGGTCATCGGGGTCCGAATTTCGTGGGACATGTTCGCCAGGAAGGCCGACTTGAGGCGGTTGGCTTCGTTAGCGCGGTCCCGCTCCAGTAGATACTTTTCGTTTAGTTCCCGGAGATCCTGCCGCTGTTTCACGGCAAGCGTGACATCCGGAAAGGTCACGATGACTCCGGTGACATTGCCATCCTCATCCAAGATCGGCGCAGCGCTTTCGAGAATCCAAACGAGTGAGCCGTCGGGGCGAAGCACTCCAATTTCAATATTAGATACTGGATTTTTCGTCCGCAGGGCCTTCGTCGCCGGTAATTCAGAAATGGGAACCAGCGATCCATCCTCACGAACCGCCTGCCAAATGGGATCGTCATGGGTAAGTGAACGCAATTCCTCTGCCGGCACTCCGAGAATTCGTTCTGCCGCGCGATTGGAGCGCACGATAAGCCCGCTCGCATCCGAGATCAAAACGGCCTCGCCCAGTTCGTCGAATAGTTCCGAGAAGAGCTGGCCGTCTTCGATCTGCATTTGTGAGCTTCGATTTAACGCAGAATCGGCGGGATTGGCGAGTGCGCGGTGAAGGGTAGTCAAAGGTAGATCGGTATCCATAAAGCGCAGGGTCTAATCGGTCGGCGGAAGCGACGCGCGCGTGGCAAAAATTCGCGCTACACATGAACATTCGCGAACTAAAAAAATTCCGCCGCGACGCCCGGCGAATTCGCTTGTCTTACCAAGCGGGCGGCGGCGGCAGGAAGGGATATTTTAGATAACCGCCCACCGACTGATAGGCGACATGACCGAAAGGAATATCTAACTCGAAATAGCCGTAGATCACTGCGCCGATCCAGGGGATCATGCTCACGCCGCCAGAGACACGCCCGGAGTCCAGAAAGACAGTCGGCCCCACATCGATCCCCAGCAACGAAGCGAACTCCGCGCCAACATGGACGCTTCTATGATTCGGCCAGGCGGTCAGATCGAAGGTATATCCGAAGCCGCCCGGCAAAAAATTCCGATATGGAAAATAGCTGACTTCGACGCCGCCCGTGAACCCTCCACCGTTTCCAAACGTGTATCCGATCTTCGGGCCGATGGTCCAATATGGCTGTGCGACAGACTTCTTAGTGATTGCTAAAAAGAGAAGAAAAAATACGAAATAGTGGATTAGCTTCACTCGGCGATGACCTTCGGAACTTTGTCAACTACCATGCATATCCCAAGTCGAACCGTAGGGTTGGCGAGGCGCCTTTTCCGGTGAGCCCGCCCAGGAGGCTGACATCCTCATAGTCTTCGCCCGTTTTTGGGTTGAGGGGAATATAATCATCGGCTCCTAATGCGAAACCCATCGAGAAACTTGTCGCCGGGAACCATTGCCAGCCGGCCAGAATGCCGAGCGATAACATTTGCTCCGTATAGTATCCTTCATTTCCGGAAAAAGAATTGCCGGCACCGTTCTCAATGTAGGAATAAACATTACTCGTTTGGGTGTAAGAAAAATTAGGAGGCACGTAGAATCCGTGGAGCGATTTTTTGCTGGGATAAAATCGGAACTCCCCGAGGACGCCCCATGACGTCCCGGTATTCATCGCGTCCCCGACATTGGTTGCGATTTCGGCGCCAATACCCAGTGCTGTACTCGAGCTCAGCTTGTGTATCCAGTTCAAATTGTAGGCAAGAAGAAACTTAAGCGGATTGATATTCATCATCTCCGTGTAAGGGCTGATGTCCTCCTCCGTTTTGACGATGGTATCGACAGTCCCTGTTCTCACGCCCGTCGCACTATCGACGGACACTTTTCGCTGTTCCACCTTTGTCTGCGCGCGTGTGGTTGCGACGCCGGAAAGGAAAACCAATCCGAAAAAAAGCAATAGTGGAAATGAATACCGTCCTGTCTTTCATTGTATATTGGAAAAGTTCATGCCTGTGACACAGCAACACCTGAACGAGGCAAAAGTTACAGACCATTCACTCGTCCACCGAGATCCGTTCAATGGCGACTCCAATGCCCGCGAGCTTTTCTTGAATTCGCTCATAGCCGCGCTCGACGTGATGGATGCCGGTGATAATTGATTCCCCCTCGGCCAGGGAGGCGGCGATAAGATAGACAAAACCCGCGCGAAGATCGGGGATTGAAATTTGGCTGCCTTTCAGCTTCGTCGGGCCCAGAATGACCACCGAATGAGGATGTGCCAGCGACTTGAAGCGGCACGGATTCCCGCCCAAACAGGATTTGTAGAGCTGGATTTGCGCGCCCATTTTTTGTAGTTCCCGCGTATAACCAAACCGGTTCTCATAGACCGTTTCATGCACCACCGACATTCCGTGAGCCTGCGTCATGAGCAAGACCCAGGGTTGCTGCCAGTCGGTCATGAAGCCTGGATGAACATCCGTTTCGAGGGCCAGTGGCCGGAGCGTATCTTTGTAGAAGAAACGTATCCCACCTCCGGTAACATCGAAATCGGCACCTGCGCGGCGGATGCTATTGAGGAACGTCATCATAGTCGATTGCAGCGCATTCTCGATGAAGATGTCGCCTTTTGTAGCGATGGCGGCGCAGGCGAAGGAGGCGGCTTCGATGCGATCGGGCATGATGCGCTGCTGTGCGCCTTTCAGGCGATCGACCCCCTCGATGATAATGCGGCGGTTCGTTTCGAGATTGATAATCGCTCCCATTTTTTGCAGGAAGCGCATCAGTTCCACGATTTCCGGTTCCACGGCTGCGTTTTCGATGATCGTCGTTCCACGCGCCAGAACGGCGGACATGATCGTGTTTTCTGTCGCCCCGACCGATGGAAATGGAAGTGAAATAGTGGTTCCCGAAAGCTTGTCCGCCGAACAGTGGAAATAATTATCCACATACTCGATTTTCGCCCCCATCCGTTCGAGCGCATCGATATGATAATTGACGGGCCGCTGACCAATTCGGTCGCCGCCCGGCATTGGAACAGACGCGGTTCCTGTGCGATGCAGCAGCGGACCGATCATCAGAATCGGGATCCGGTTCAGCCCGGCAAAACGCTGAGGAACTACGGTCGTCGCGAACGACGCGGTTTGCATCGTGAGCGTGCCGTTGGCCTCGTGGCTCATCGCGAGTTCGCTGCCGAGCGAACGCGCGATATCCGCCGTAATATCGACCTCACCCAGGCGCACCGGCGCGTTGGTGAACGTGCTCGCCTCGTTGCTTAGCATCGAAGCGACCATCACTTTGGAGATAAGATTCTTCGTTCCACTCACGCGGACGGTGCCGGTGAGCGGTTTCCCGCCTGTTACACGAAATGCATCCATAATGATTAACTGCCGTTCTGTTAGATTTACGGCACAGAAACAACAGGATCGCAGAGATTATTGTACCATCGCAATCATCGTTGCCGATTTTTTCGGGATGTCGTAGAGATAGAGTTCTGATCCACCGCCTGTTCCCGGAAGCGAATAGAGTACCATCGTTTCCTTTGGTGCAAAAGAAAGTGGTGTCGCTCCTGCGGGAAGAGTCAGCGGTTCCCGCGATTTTTGGTCGAGGATGCCCCACTTTGTGCCTGATCGGAGTATTTCGTAGATTCCGCTCGGTGAGAAATCAATCCAATCCGTGCCGGCACTGGGGACGGTCGTCCACGCTCCGCCGGCGAACGGCCGGGTATGCTCGCTCGTAGCATTTCCCGCCCGCGTGAGGACGATTAGATCCTGGCTGACGGGTTGGAGAATGGCTTCGATGAGCTGGTCGGAGTTTGGCAGCGAGACCGGATCCCGTTCCGTTGTCTCCATGTCGTAAATCGAAAGCTGGCCAGCGGATGGGCTCTGCATCAACAATTTTGTTTGATCGCGGGACCATGCAAGCGCCACATAATCTTTATCGTTTGGGAACACATCCTCGCTCGTGTTTTGCTGGGTATCGTAGCGATAAACGTCGAGCTTGTCCCGGTTTGTGGAATTACTCGTGTAGTAAACATACCGTCCGTTGTAAGATGCGCCGATGATAACGTTCGTCACGCCTTCGGTGCTTGGGGTAATATCCTGTGCCGCGCCGGAACCATCATCCGCGATGCGGTAAAGATGATAATCCTCGCCATTTTCGGTGGCGCGCATGTAGAGCACGTCTCGGGCTGCCCAAGAGATGCAAGAACCGAACCACGCCCCGATCGGTGAATTTCGTGATCTGGACTGGCGGATTTTTTGCCCCTGCAATAATGCCGCCCCACTTGTCGGCGACGACCGCGCTCCAGATGTTCTCTACCTGGCCATTGCCATTCAAGTAGAATACTTTCTTTCCGTCATTAGAAAATGCTGCTTCGGGTTGATCGGCGTTTTGGGAAATTGCCGGCAGAGCGTGCCAATACTGTGCGCGAGCAGGAGTAATTAAACCGCCAGCTACAAAAAAAGCAAATACTACTCGTCCCAGCCGTCCCATCGATCCGATTCGTGCGAACAAGAGAGACTTCAATGATTGAACATGCAGGCATCGAGGGAACCTTGATCCTGGAATTCGAGCATACGAATCGTTCCATTACCGTAAGCAAGCAGATAATGCAAATCATCATTATCCCATATCCAATAGACCCAGTCATGGTTGCGCGCGCGGTCGCACTGCTGGCCTAAATTTTTTGCGATCTTCTGCGCAATATCTTCCGCTTCGGGTCGCGAAATCGGCATGTACGCGGACCAATCCACTTTCGTCAAGGTATGCTCGACGGAATCGATGTGAAAAAGCAAGTGTCCATCCAAATCCCAGCATTTTGCGCCGAGGCAGACGGAGTCGCTCGAGTTGTTATCGCTGGGAACGATCTTCCACTTCGAAAGAGTCGAATCGACGGAGCCATCGGCGGCGCCAATACGCAGCAATTGCGCCTGCGCCGAGCCCACGAGCAAGAGTGTGAATACCGCAACTGCGAGGACGGTAAGATGTTTCGTCATTGTAGATGAGTGAACGACAGATTCCGAATGGATGGAGACAGGATTTCGAGGTAATACGTTCCGCTCGGAAGCAATCCAAGGGGAAAATTCGCCTGGGAAGCGCCATTCAGCGATGTTTCGCCTGAGGCGACGATCACTCCCGCAGCATTGACGATCGAATATTTGAGCCGTTCGCCGGGCGTTCTACCTTCGAGCGTGAGCACATCCCGAGCGGGGTTAGGGGAGAGCATAAAGTCGGCTGCTCCAAAATTCGAGGTGCCTTGGACCAAGGATGATCGCGCGACGGTAAAAAACGTAAGGCTGGTGTCCGCGATTCGTGGAGTCGAGGGATCGAAGGCGCGTACGAGCATCTGTTGCGAGTTGATGTTCGGAACCCGCCATGCTGCATGTCCTGCCATCGCATTCAGATTGCTTGCAATTGGATTCCAGATCGAACCACCATCCGAGGAATATTCGAGCGAGATGGAATCTACGTGGGCATAGGTCCAGAGAATTGAGATAGCGGTATCGCCAGGGAGCGTCACGCCGCCACCGGGTGAGAGAAGGATAATTGAAGCGCTATCGGGCGGCGCTTGTAGGCAAGCACTGTTTTCCGCATCCATTCGAAGCACCGAATCCACTTTGGGCGTGAAGGTCAATCGCAGGGTATAATATTGTATCGAATCATGGTGGATCGCGTAATTCGCATTGGCGCAATAACTCATGATCGAGCCGGGATTGGTATGCGGAATAACGGGAAGGCTATCGCAGGCATCGCCAAGCCGTAATCCCCAGATCGTATCGTCTTTCGTATAACAGGTGTCGATCGGTGGATCCCAGTAGCACTGGTGCGTATGCACCAGACCGAAATTATGTCCAATTTCATGGGCAACGATATAGGCATCGTAGGTGAAAGCGAATGTCGGGTACTGATGTCCTGTTTGTGGCGAACTCATGCTGTACGACCAGTTCGGGTCGCACATGGAATAATATCCGATATCCTCCGCCGCCGTAGCCGATGGATGTCAGCACGTGGGCGCAATCGCGTGGCACATCCGAGTAGTGCAATCGCCAATAATTGGGAACCGTATCTTCCAAGGCCATACGCATTGCCATTGACGTTATATGGATCACCGGTTCGGCCATAGCTTCACCCATGTCAGATGCCAGGTGATGTTTACTTCATCTCTCGTATATCGTGCTGGATGCATTGCCAAAAGCGATTCGATATAACCGAGGACAAGCGCCGTATCGCCGCCCGCGGCATGATAAAAGCGCTATCCGCCTCTACTGCAATATCGACTTGAAGGAGTTTCGAATGCGCCGTATCTCAGCCAGCGCCTGGTACCTCTTCTAAGAGTTCCGGAACCGGCGTCGGAGCATTTGGCTGCGGAATATCTGCCGGCGATACAATTCATCGGGATGGAACTCGCCATAGGAAAAGAGATCGCTCTGGCGAATAAACACATGCGAGCCGGGAGCTTCCGAGGTCTTGGCCGGACCAAATACATAAATTTCACCGGACTCGCGCGTGATCGAAACCAGTAGTTTCCCGTCAAACGTGGTGAGAAACACTCGGGAGTCCGGCTCGCCAAGCACTTTTCCTCTAAATGCTTCGAACCGGGAGCACTTATCCGGCGTGCGCCGTTTCCGGAACCGATCCAAAATTGCGTCGATCGCATCGACTGGCGAATGCGCGGGCTTCAAATCGAGTGTGACGAATTCCGCATAGCTGCCCGGAAAATTCGCGATCTCGATTTGCCCGCCCGAACCGAATCTCCCTCGCTAATGCCGCGCTATCGACATCGTAAAACTCCGTCTTCGGCGATTGGGCGAGCGAAGCCGCGGCGAAGCTGGCGGAGAAATTTCGAGAGTGCATCCGTATGCGTTACCGCCCGTGAGGTGCCGTAAAGAAATGAGCGGAACGATGCGAAGAGCAACGGTCGAGTCGTTTCATGGTATTCGCCTTGCAGGGTTGTATTCACATCAACATAAAAAAGCGCCGAATTAGAATTCGATTTCCGGAACCCGACTTCCGTTTCGCGAATTCTAGCCTCCCAAGGAATGAAGAAAGTCTATATCGAAACATATGGCTGCCAGATGAATGTGGCGGACACGGAGGTTGTCCTTTCCGTGCTTAACCAGGCAGGCTACGAGCCGACGACCGCGCTTGAAGGCGCCGACCTTGCCTTTATGAATACCTGCGCCATCCGCGAAAATGCGGAAGAAAAAATCTGGAACCGGCTCGATCATTGGAAGAATCTCAAGAAAGCGAAATCCGGAGGTGGTCATTGGCGTCCTCGGCTGCATGGCGGAGCATCTTCGTAAAGATTTGCTGAAGGATTCGGGAAGCTATCGTCGATCTCATCGTTGGGCCGGATGAATACCGGAAGTTGCCGGCGTTGGTGGAATCCATCGGTGGTGGGGAGCGATTTGACAAATCGTCCCACACGCCGGAGATTGCGGTCAAACTTTCCCGCACGGAAACTTACGATGACATTCTGCCTTTTCGGAATGAAGGCATCAGCGCGTTTATTTCCGTCATGCGCGGCTGCGATAAGTTTTGCACGTTTTGCGTGGTACCCTTTACGCGTGGGCGGGAACGTTCGCGGAGTATTCGTTCCATTGTCGATGAATGCAAGGAACTGGAGCAACAGGGTTTTCGCGAGATTTCGCTGCTGGGGCAAAATGTGAATTCGTACCGGGATGCGGGAAAGGGTATAGCGTATAGGGTTCAGGGTATGGAATCGGAAGTGAAAACTATACCCTATGCCCTCAACCCTATACCCTCAGCAGACTACAACGATTTTTCCGATCTCCTCGCCGCATGCGCTCGCGCAGTCCCCAACCTGCATCTCGCTACACCACCAGCCATCCGCAGGATTTCGACCAAAAGCTTGTCGATACGATGGCCGAGCACGATAACATCTGCAAGTATATTCACTTGCCGATTCAGTCCGGCTCGGATCGCATCCTGAAGCTGATGAACCGCACCTACACGAGGGCGCATTATTTGTCCATCATCGAGATGATTCGCAAAGCAGAAGAACAAACTCCCCCTCCTATGGAGCGAAGCGGAATAGGAGGGGGCAGGGTGGTTACCCCGACATCCGAGAGTGGTTGGAGTCTTTCCACCGACATCATCGTCGGCTTCTGCACCGAAACGCTTGAAGACCATGAGATGACGAAAGCAGGTAATGCGCGACGTGGAATACGATGGCGCCTACACCTTCAATTATTCCCCTCGCCCGAATACGCGCGCATGGAATACGCTAGCCGACGATGTTCCTATCGAAGAAAAAACGCGCCGGTTGCAGGAGATCATTGCGCTGCAAAACGAGATCTCCACGCGAGCGCAATCAGGCTGAGATTGGCCGCGAGCACCTCGTCCTCGTCGAAGGCCGTTCGAAAAAAAATGCAGCGGAATGGAAAGGCCGCACCGATACGAACAAGATGGTGGTCTTCCCGCGAATGGATGCGGAGGTGGGAGAATATCGCAAGTAAAAGTTACCCGCTCGAATAGTGCGACGCTGTTTGGAGAACTCATCGACTTGGAACCCCCGCCTTTTCAAGGCGGGGGCGGCCGCGTTGAGCCACCACGCATGCCCGGGCGGCGAGATGCTTTACGATCTCACCCCGCACGTTGTCTCCACCATCGAACGCCGCGAGAGCGCGGGGATGATGGAACTGCCCATAGTGAGCGTGTAGTGCGGAGTTATACTCCGCACCGGGGTTGCGGAATGCAATTCCGCACTACACACGCTAAGCCGCTGTAACTTTCGCCCGCCGCGCGTGTTCTTGATGCGTAATGCGACGGCTTCTTCTCACGCTCCCGGTTTTGGTCCTCGCTTCGGGAGCGTGGGGGCAGGATTGGACACAACTCCCGCTGCCGCCGTGCGGTTTACTTCCCCCGGATAACGGATATTCGGTTGGTAGCCAGATTACTTCGTATTTTATAAATCCTGAGGTTGGATTTACTTTTTCCGCTGCGGTTAGTAGTAACTATATGAGCAGCATTGATAATGGGTTAATTTTGGACGGCTCTGAACCCAATCTTGCTGTCACAATGGATGGCGGAGAAACTTGGAAGTCAATGCCGTTTTTTGACAGCGTGGGGTGTTCTCTTGCTCAACTTGATTTCACAAATCAATACCATGGCTATGCGGCCACTTACTGCTATGATGGTGACAGCGCAAAGCCGGAAGGTGGTATTTATGAAACATTTGATCAAGGTCGCAATTGGCGAAAAATTTCAATGGGTTCCTATCAATTCAGTGGGATTTATACTACGAAGGGGATGCTTTTTGCATCCGCAATTAATAATGGATTAGTATCAGGAGAAATACTTTTTTCGAGTGATGATGGAGCCACATGGGATTCAATCACCTCTGTACAAGGGATCGGTTCTATTTCTTCGCCGCAATTTCAATTCGTCTATGGTAATAAAGACAGCATCGTAGCAACTGTGCTATTTCAAGGGAATGTGGGCGACTTCTCCACATATCTCGTGTATTCTAGGAATTTAGGTCAAAATTGGCAAGCACAACCGCTTGAGACTCACTATCCCGATGGTCTTTTATCACTTTTTATTCCCCCACATTCTTGTTCTATCTTTGCTGAAAAACCGAACTCGTTTTATAATGATACGTATAACTTTTTGGAGACTCAACTCGTACCTTTTGGCTCTTGGTTTACCTCTATAGATTCGATTGAAACTGGTGCCTGGATTGCCGGGAATGCGTGCGCAATGTATATTTCTAATGCCGGTACTCCTATATTTAGTAGTGGAGCAGCGTACTCGCTTTTTCGTTCAACGAACATCGGATCGAGATGGGTCGGAGTTGGGGATCAATTATCAGGGCCGAATATGACTGAAATCGACGATATCGACTGGCAAAACATTTCCGTCGTTGGTTATGGAGCAGTTGTATATGTAGGAAGCTTGCCATGGTCTTTCTTTAGTCGCTCATTTGGTATAAGTAGTCTCTGGAAAACCACCGACGGTGGCAACGGAACCCTCAGCGCTGCCGCGCTCGCGCCGGTAATGGCGCTGGCTCATGCGCCATTTTTGAGCGGGGACGATACGCTGAGCATTCCAAGTTGCGAAGCGTCCCAAATGGCGGTAACCAATTTCAATATTGGCTGCTCCTTGGCCACGTTCGATAGCGCGACAATAGCTGGTTTGGATCCAAGCGAATATTCCATAACCTCCACGCATTATTGCGGCTGCACGCACGTGCCGGATAGTTCCTTCATCACTCTCACTCCGAAGCATGCGGGCGTCCGCAACGTAACCGTGCATTTTCACTATACGGATGATGAGTATAATCAAATCGATACCACACTTCCGGTTGTCCTCGATGTGAAGGCGGGCGGAGTTGCGGTGCCGGTCAGTCTCACGCTTGGATCGTCCACTATGGTTGCTCACGCTGGCGACACCATTGAGATTCCCGTTTATCTCACATCGGATTCCACCGTTGCCTTCGCGGATACGACTTCGATCTCACTTCCATTTGCGCTCGATACGAACGTGCTCAAGGTCGTGAGTTTTATCCCGGCGTTTGGCGGTAGTCCGGTTGATTCCTTGACATACGGGGGAGGCACGGGCGCATCGTCGGCGATGCTTACAGTGCCACTACAAATTAAAGATTTGACAATTTCGGGAAAGACTTTGATCGGTACGCTACGATGCGTTGTTTATCTTGCCGATACGCTTGAAACGAGTATTTCGCTTGCGGGTGCGAGCATTAATTCCAGCGGGGCGGGCTGCATCGCGCTTTCGACAGATCTCGGCGCAGTGAATATCGCCATCACCGGCTGCGGGGATTCTACGCTGCTGCGGTTTATGCGGGGCGGAACAGTTTTCAGCATAGCAAGTGTGACTCCCAATCCGGCGCAAAATGTTCTCAGCGTGCGTCTCGAAAATCCGCGCGGCGAAGCGGGACGCTACCAGATTTTCAATTCATTGGGCGCTCCGGAAATAGCTGGGAATTGTTCTGGGAACGCGATTGAGTTTTCCATCTCTCCGCTTCCGAACGGGATTTATTTGCTGCAAGTGACTTCGCCGGATGGATTCGTGTCGTCGCGCCGGTTTATCGTGGAGCGGTAGGGAGGGGTTGCGGAATGCAATTCCGCAGTACACACGCGTGTTTGATCAATGTGCCTGTCGACCCGAAATCCATTCAGCTTCTCATTCTCCCTGGCTTAGGCGGGGATCACCGGATGGCGCATTCGCAGCTAACGCTGCCATACGAGTGCATCACGCCGGACTACATTGCGTTCGAGAAAGGGGAGTCGCTCGTCGACTATTCCTACCGCTTTTTCGCGCATATTTTGAATGTCCACACGGTCGATCTCAATCGTCCCTTTTTTATCGCTGGTTATTCTTTGGGTTCGGCGGTGGGGATGGAACTCACGAAGTATCTGCGGGTGCGCGGGCTCATTCTGCTTGGCGGACCGATGCGCGCCCAGGACATAAGATTAATTCCCTACCTGTTTGGGAAGTATGTTTGCTGGTGGCTGCCGCTGTGGGTCTATCGCGCTGCGGAGATATTCGTCGCGCCGGTCATGCGATTGGTGAGCGGGCTTTCGGCTCGCGAGATCAAACTCGCCGGCGTGATGTATCACGAGCTTGCGCGCGGCCTGTTCCGCGAGGGGTACCGGGCACTCGTCGAGTGGCCGGGCTGCTCCGTAAACGTCCCCTACGTGCGCGTGCATGGCCAGTACGATCAGATCATCCACTGTCCGACGCCCGGTGCGCATGAGGTAATTATTCCTTGCACCAAGCATTTGGTTGGCCAGGCTCGGCCGGACGAAGCCAATTCCGCAATTCAACATTTTGTCGAGCGTGTGATGATCTCGCGAAAGGCTTGACCCATCGCGGCGCTAGCGGCTCGATGCGTGCGGCACGCTTGATAGTCATAGCTCGGCCTTACATTTCCACAGCATTAACCTTTGATAATGTTGGCCGGAAAACGGTTGCGCAAAAAATCGATTTTGATTGTCGATAACTAGGTGTATAACTCTGAAATTAGGAACAGGGCTGTTCGTAAACAAATGCGAACAAGTGGATAACCCCGGAAATCCTTGAATATGTGCGAATTAGCGGGAATAGATAATGGAATAGTTCACATTTCACTTTTGGGTTCGAACGAGCATGAACACGGCAATTTCATGGATAACGCGTGGACAACTCAGTTCCCGTTGCGTAATATTTGGCTCGACTTCCGCGTGTTTTCTCCTACCTTCGGCGGCCTTTGAAAACCTTCCCTCGTTCGCGTGCTTACTTGACGAGATTGATCTTCACGACTTCAGAGGCCGAGCCATCCTGCTCAATACGAAACATATATTCGCCACTGGCAAGGGTGGGAGCAGCGACCTGCAACGCATTCGTTCCAACCGCAAGGGTTCCCAAGTCGATTGAGGCTTTCTGAGTTCCAGTGACATCGTAGACAACGGCCTTCGCGGGGCCAGAAGCGTCCGTCAGAATTTCCAGGTGCAGGATTCCCTCACTCACGAGTGGATTTGGCCATGCGTTCGTCACAGCTATGCCGGCTCGATCATCCGGAACATTAGTGCCAACGCCTGCTGATGGCATGACATCCATAACGAAGCGGTAGTTCGCCGAATCGGCAGGATTAGCGGTTTCCGGATGGACGCTCAAATATATGACGGCCGAATCCTCCCGCGTTATCGTCGGAAGGGTCGTCAACTTAAATGCAAGCTTCTGCTGGTAGCTCGTATTGCCGGCCGAATCGTAGAGATATTCGCCGGCAAAATTGGTTACCAACCTGTCGCCGAGACGAGCGTATCCATAAGATTATTCGGACTCGACGGCTGCCGCGTGTCGTGAAAGGCGAGCGACCAACCAGTTGGAAGAGAATCTACGATCGAGAGCGCATAGTTAACCGAGCGGCCCGATTGATTTTGTAAGAGGTTCTGCAGTGTCCACTGAGAGCCTCCGCTTGCGGGACCGACATAGGTCCTCCGAAATGTCGGCGTGCCGCTCCACGTGAATATAATCGGCGGATTGCCCGGAACGAATGTCCCTGAAAAGGGCAGTTGCACCGTATCGGTACTGGTACCAACCGGCCCAACCCGAAGCCAAACCGATCCGCTATCGGGCGCATCGTATATGGCAGGCGTGAAATTGAGTATGAGTTGAGCCGAACTATCCGCTGCAATTAGAAACGCCTCGCTATCATCACCCGCGGTATAACAATTGACCCCCCAGCACACGCTAGAGGACCAACCCACAGGAAGTTGTTCGTATCGCCGGAAATAAATTGACTGCGGATTGGAGGATGTATTATGTACGGTGACGGTGAATGAGTGCACAACGCCAGAGTCCAGACTGCCCGCCGTAATCGCCTGCCAATTGGTATCGGTCTCCCCGACGGTGAACAGCGTTCCCTCTGGCATGGTAACGGCCCGCGGAACCGATTGGGGAACCGGACGGGGCAATCCGAGCGGGGATACATAGCGCTCCTGGAGTTGCGGCAGGATGAGGTTCGCTGGAACGATAGCGGCGGGCAACTGAGCTTGGGAACTCGCGGCCACAAGCAGAGAGGCAAAGCAACTTAGGAGCGTGCGTGTGGTTTTCATGGTAAGCATTAATTTAAAGTAAACGAAACAAAAATAGGTTCATAAATATGATTGGGTAAATTCCCCACTTTATAGTCTTACTTTACCACCTCGGATGGGTCGCTTCGAAAATTAAGATACTTAAGGCATGAAACAGCGTTCATAATGGGACGTAAGGAGTGGGAACATAACTTTTTAACCAACGAGTATTTTATGAAGAGATCGCTCGCTGCTTGTTTTAGCCTCGCCACCATCGCGCTTTTCTTCGCGAGTTGTGGGAAGCTTGCCGCTTTAATTCCCGCGACGTACCACGGCAATGGAACGGTGGTAACGGACGTTCGCAAGCCCGGGGAGTTCCAGGCGGTCGAACTGGATGGCGCGTATGATGTCGTGCTCACGCAGGGGCCGATCACGGAGGTGCGTATTGAGACGGATACGAACCTGCTCGATCGCATTAAGACTTCCGTGTCCGATGGGAAGCTTACGATCGAGTCCTCCGGCAATTTGCAGCCTTCGAAAAGTATTACCGTTTCTATTTCGAGCCCGAATTATCGGTCCATCGAGTCCAATGGTTCTTCGGATATTCGCGGGGCTACGCCGATCGTTTCGCCGGACCTCAACCTAACGCTCGATGGATCGGGGAGCTATACGCTGGGATTAAGCGTGAAAGCGTTGAAATCGTCGATTGCGGGTTCTGGAACTATCACGCTCAACGGGTCAGCTCAATCGCACTCGGCGGAAATCGACGGTTCCGGCGATCTCCATACCGATAGCCTCGTCGTGAACGAAGCGAAGATCGATATATCGGGATCCGGCGATGCGGCGATGAACGTCCTGTCCCGGCTCGATGCCTCAATCAGCGGATCCGGGGGAGTGCGCTATTGAGGCCCGGTAACAGACGTCCACACCAGCATCAGCGGAAGCGGCAGTGTGGATCGCTCGAACAATTAGAGTTTCGTTCCTAATCCGTTTGCAAACTTAGAATTTCACTTTCGCGAGGTTCTCTTTCACGTCCTCCGCGCTTTTCTTTAGAGCCGCGGCTTCATCCGGCTGAAGCTTAATTTCGATGATCTGTTCCATGCCATTCTTGCCCAGCTTGACGGGAACTCCGGCCACGGTATCTTTCAGGCCGTATTCCCCATCGAGCCATACGGCGCAGGGAAGGATGCGGCGTTTGTTCTTCACGATCGCTTCCACCATCTGCACCGCGCTTGCGCTTGGTGCATAGTAGGCGCTGCCCGTTTTGAGAAAATTCACAATTTCGATACCGCCATCGCGCGTACGCTTGACGATTTCGGCCAGCCGGTTCGCCGGAATAAGTTCTGGAAGCGGAATGCCGGCAACCGTCGAGAAGCGGGGGAGCGGCACCATCGAATCGCCATGGCCGCCTAGCACGAACGCCGTAACATCTTCCACCGAAACGTTAAGTTCCAGCGCGACGAACGAACGAAATCGCGCCGAATCGAGCACGCCGGCCATACCCAGCACACGATTACGGTTTAGCTTCGCTCGTTTCATCGTAACGTAGGTCATCACATCGAGCGGATTGGAAACCACGATAAAAATCGCGTTCGGGCTTTTTGCGGCCGCTTGCTCGGCGCAGCCTCCCACGATCTCCGCATTTTTCGCCAGCAGATCGTCCCGCGACATGCCCGGTTTTCGTGCTAGCCCGGCCGTGATGACCACGATCTCCGAACCGGCGGTTTCGTCATAGCCGTTTGTGCCGGTGAGCTTGGTATCTGTGCCTTCGACCGGGGCCGATTCCCACATATCGAGGCCTTTGCCCTGCGGTACGCCATCGACCACATCGACCAATACTACTTCTTCGGCGAGTTCTTTATCCGCGATACGCTGCGCGGTAGTTGCGCCTACATTACCGGCGCCAATGACTGTTATTTTCATAAGGTTGCTTCAAGTTTAAATGGTGAGAACCAATTGTTTCCTGCAAAATTACGACGAGAAAATGGTGGAGCGACTAAAATAATAATTCACGTTCGCTTTTCCGCCGACAAAAAAGGGCCGGCTGGCACGAAGTGTGAGCCACTTGATTGCATATCAAGGCTTAAATATTCTAATTTATATCTCAATATCTTAATTTTTAACAGGACTTAGTATTAGTCGAGCGTATTATAGAAAGAAAATTCGATTTTCTGCCGCATCGGGAGAAAGCAGCAGATTTGAGAAATCAGGACAGAGGGATCCGGTCCTATCACGGTTATCCGTGAACACCCCGCCAATTGGCGGGGTGTTTTTTTTATTCTGAACCACTTCGAGCGGCTGATTCCGGTATCGTGAGAGCATTGCTTGCGGATTCCGAATCCTCGGCGATCCCATCCGGAGTTACATTGTCGCGCGGGAACCGGAATTCCACGCGTCGATTAAGCGCCCGCCCTTCGTCCGTGCTGTTCGTCGCGATGGGGCGCGTCTCCGCAAACCCATGCGAGGTCAGTCGTGCCGAGGCAATTCCTTGCCCGATGAGGTACTCGACGACGGACTCCGCACGCCGTTTCGAAAGCTGCAAGTTATATTGATGCGAGCCTTTGTTATCAGTATGCGCATCGATTTCAACATGCACGACGGGAGCGATTTTGAGGATGGCAGCCAGGCGATTTAGCTCGGGGAAGGATTCCGGCTTCAGCGACGCCTTGTCAAAATTGAAGAAAATATTGTTAAGCCGAATTGCGGAATCGGAGGCTTGGAGCGCTTTGATCCAGGAAAGAACAATCTTCACATTGAGATTCGAAAGTGTGTCGGCGCGATCGCTGTCATCAGGATCGCTCCGCTTGCGAAGATCGACATTCATGGAGGCAGGGAAGTAACCATCCTTCTGGGCATAATACCCGTAGTTCCGGCCTTTCGGAAGCGGGATAAAAAAATGGCCAGTGACGGGGTCACTCGAAATTTCCCCGACGTTCTTGCCGGTTTCAAGATCGTCCCACTTGATGATGGCTGCGAGGGGCTTCCCAGACTGGTCCGTGACCGTTCCAGCTATTGTTACAACCGGATCAGGGCGAATTTCTTTCGGAATCGTCATGCTCCGAATCGTATAGAGATGTGATTTCCTGTCTGCGACCGCTAAGTAGGCGGTGGTGCCGTCGGTGGAGAGGACGTATCCCCAATCGGCCCCGGCGGTGTTAATTTCTTTGCCCAAATTTACGGGTCTGCTCCACTCGGTCCACGAGGTATCGCTCAGCCGTGTCGATTTATAAATATTGAGCCCTCCGAGCCCCGCATGACCTTCAGACGAAAAGTAAAGGGTCTTGCCATCGGGATGCAGGAATGGAGTTCGTTCCGCAAATGGGGTGTTGATGGTGGGCCCAAGATTGATTGGAGTAGCCCAAGAGCCATCCGGCTGTTTGAGCGAAACATAAATATCGGTATTGCCCCACAAGCTTCCGTGATAAAATACCCCGGTTCCACCCATGCGCGGTTTTGGATGAAATCCGCCGATTGCGCCGGGACGATCCGAAACGAAAAACAGTTCCTTGCCGTCGCTCGAAAGCTTGGCATCGCTCTCATAATAACCGGAATTGATCGGCCAGGGAAAGGCCTTAACCGGGCCCCATGTGCCGTTCGGCTGTTTGTCGGAATAAAACAAATTCGCTTTGCCCGCAAGGGTTCCCGGTGCGGAATGCTGAACGACCGAGCCACCTTCGGTCATCAAATAATTCCCAAATAGCAGGAGCCGGCTTCCTTCCGGCGAAACGCCCGTCGGCGCCTCGCTTTGAGTGGTGAAAATCGGCGGTGGCACGTGTTGGGCTTTGCTCCATTGCTTCGGCCCTTCGGTCGCGATATGGTCGGAAACGATGACGTCATCGTTCGTACCGGGATTATCCTGGCAGAAGTAGAGCTTTGTGTCATCGACGGTGATCACCGGCAGAAACGCATCGTTACCTACCGTATTAATACTGTCGCCCAGGTCAGTGACTTTGACAATTTGATCCGGCACGTTCAATAGGCCGATGATGGTATCAAATCTGGCTTTCATTGCTGGAAAATTTGGCTCGTAGGCACGGTATATATGCGAAGCCGAATCCCAATTCTTTCTTTGAATCGCATCGGTGGTCAGCCGCTGCACCGCCACGAACGCATCCTCGGATGGAGCATTTTCGGCAACGTATTGGACGAACGCCGCTCGGGTTGCTGCGGTTGGAGGAATCGTTAGATTAAACGGAGCCCGGCCGCACGAGGAGACGCCAAAAGCTAAAAACAAGGCAAAGATCAGTTGATAGCGCATGTTATTGCGTTAGTTAAGAGAGAAATTCCGTTGTTGGTTATAACGAGAGGGAGCCGCGGGACGCAGGCCCACATAGCCCATCAGTTCTGAGTTAACGTGATATTGGACCCAGGCTCCATTGTGATAGTTCCGGAACTTCCACTCCGCTCGAATGCCACGGAAAGGTTGCCCGCTGAGCTCGTTTGAATTACTCCGCTATATAAAACCCACGTCTTGTTCGAGGAACTGCTAATAGTCACTGTTTGGCTGGATCCGCTGCCCGTCCATGCGACAACCGAGCCCACCGTGGTAGCGTTTATGGGATTAGAATAAATATCCATGGTGGTTAGAGAGCCAGAGTAGTTGAATTCAATTTTAGCATCGGCTGAACTGCTTGATGCCCCGACATAAAACGCTCCCGAAACGGTGTAGGTGCTACTGGCGCTTAGGGCTATCCCTGCCATGTCACCATCAGTTACGTAACTTGAGCTCGACGAGTTAGAGGTGGTGCCCGTTTTTGCCTTCGAAACCGGTCCGACGGACGAACTTCCATTGGACACCCAACTCATTACTCCCCCCGTGGTGGATGAGAGAACATATCCGCTTGTGCTGGGAAGTCCTGGTGGAAGCGTATAGCTTGCACCTGAAGCAGACGCGGAAGGAGTAAACGATGTTGCGGTACCAAAAGCATTATTGAGCGTAAGAGAACCCGTTTCGTTGGACGCGGTCCCAAGTGTCAGTCCTCCGCCACTCGTGAACAGTGCGTCCACGGTGTATCCAGTCGCGCCGACTCCCGAATCCGATAGTACTAGGTTTGCTGTCGTGTTGGTGCCGGATGCCGTCACCGGTTGGTTCTCGATGATCCAGCTATGCTGCTGGCTTCCCGAGCTAGACCCGGAACGATAGGCTGCGCCTGATAGGCGAATGCGTGGAGAGTATTGAGAGGCCGTTCCACTTGAGGCGTTAGATGTATTCACCAGGATTAATCCGTCCGTGGATGTCGCTCCAATCCCTGCGAGCGAAAGCTGATTGGTCCACGCAGGCGTCGTTCCATTGCTCCCGAGGAAATTGTCAGTTGTCCCAATTCCCAAGCGTGCAGGGGTTGACCCGCTCGAGGAGTAGATCATGTCACCTGCTGCTGTCATCGGGTTCGACATACCACCGCTTCCATTTGCCACCCAACTCATTGCTCCGCCCGTTGTCGCCGAAAGCACGTAGCCGTTCGATGCTGGCGCGGAGGTCGGAAGCGTATAATTGATATTCGACGAGCCTTGTGCTCCTGCCTGAAGAGTGGTAATGCCGGAAGCAGTCCCTTGGAACTGCAATTGATCGGCGGACCCAGTGTTCGAAAGATAGAGATTACCGTTGTTGAGTTGAAGCTTTTGCGACGGGTTCACCATTCCAATTCCCACGTTCCCAACCTCGATCGTGGTTGCGGCTTCCCCGGTCGAAAAATTATACGTTGGCGATCCTCCGCCAGCTCCAGTCGTGTTCATGTAAAATTGAAACTCACCCACGCCGTCATTGGCCGTGTTCCGGATGAAGCTGTTTCGATCTTCCAAGCGGAGATTGGACTGGACTCCTGTTGCGCCCGGCTCAAATCCGAAATCGGCGAGATTGACACTGCCCGCTTGCTCGAAGAGGGCACAATTCGATCCATTCCGGTTCTGAATGTGAAGGCGTGTCGTCCCGTAAACATCGCTCGTTTGTTCGAGAACGAGATCGCTGCTCGAAGTTGTGATCTTAGTGTTCGTGGCGTTTGTCAACTCGATGTTGCCGCCGACGGCGAGCATATTCGAGGTTGGCGCCACTCCGATTCCGACGCTAGGGAGCGTCGCGGATATGGACGGAACCCCGGTTGCGGAGGTCACCAGGACACCGCTATTCGAGGTGGCGAGGCCCGTGATGCCGTTATTTGCGCTGGAGTATAGTAACTGATTCACAGTAGTCGTCACCGGATACGTGGCCGTGCTCCAGGATGGCGCGGCGGTTGCGCCAGAAAGGAGAACGTGGTTGGCGGTCGCGATTCCGGCGAGGCGTGTTGGAGCGCCACTCGAGCCGCCATAGATCATGTCCCCGGCGGAAGTCATCGGGTTCGAGAAAATCGGAGCCCATGAGAGTGTTCCAGCGCCATTGTTGGTCAAGGCGCCGGCTGCGTCGGCAGGGATGGCGTTGCCTCGCATCTTTACAACGGATGTTAAACTCTGTGTTCCGGATACATCTCCTGTCAAGGAGCCGCTGAAATTTGTGGCGGAGGTTGCTGTTGCGGCGTTCCCACTCGTATTATTCGTTAGGGTTCCCGCACTCGCCGTGAGGGCACTAATGATATGCCCGCCGGCAGCCGAGGAATTGTTAATCGTCGTTGCAGATTGCGTTCCCGTTATATCTCCTGCGAGCGAACCGCTGAAGTTCGCGGTCGTCGTCGCAGAAGTTGCGCTCGTTGCCGTCGCTGCATTGCCGGTGATGTTCCCCGTAAGCGTGCTGGTGCCCGAGTTCCAGGCTGGTCCAGAGGAAATCGCACTGGTTCCGTTACCCACCAGTAGGTCTCCGCTCGTCAGGCTCGTGGCACCAGTGCCGCCGTGACCCACGGTAACAGTCGAGCCATTCCACGTTCCGCTAGTAATGGTTCCGAGCGTGGTGATCGATGTCTGGCCGGGATACGTGGTTGCGATGTCGAGAGCTGTGCCGACGCCATTGCCAGAAAGATGTGAACTGATGTTGAGTCCCTGCCAACTCACAAGGAGGCCAAGCGAATTCGTGACCAGGAATTGGTTGGCTGAGCCCAAGGGAAGGTTTCCAAGTCCGAGCGAGAGCCACGAAAGATTTCCGCTGCCATCGTTCGAAAGAATTCCTAAACTATTCGAGGTTGGTAATTTGAGGGTAAAGCTGGAACCGATCGATGGCGCCTGGAGCGTGAGCGTGTGCGAGAGATCGGTGCCATTTCCCGCCAGGACGATCGAGCTGAGATGTGCATTCTCATACGTTTGGGCATTGGCGCGCGGCACACGGCCCACTAAACACGCTGCGGCTGCTAACAAGGTAAGGAAAGTGATTTTTTGTATCATTGCTCTCATTTGGAACCTGCTACGGTAAGAACTCTAATGGGCTACGGTAGAACTCCGATGCAGTCTCAAGGATTTCCCGGAGGCGGGCCGCGACGCCCGTATAACGCCGCGACCCTATCACCCAGGTAAAATTCATTTCCTCGTCCTTTCGAACTTACTGCCCGATGGCGCGCCAGTTCGTACCGTCATAGATGAGGGAGATCGTCCCGCCGTCAGCAAGAATCACATTCCCGCCATTGAGGGCAAGGCCGGCGCCGCTGGTGAGCGTGAGGTAGTCGCCCGGTGTCGTGCTTGCGTTCTCGATAACGATCATCTGACCGGTGGTTTGATTGGCTCCGGTGATCGATGAGTAGGTCTCCGGCGAACCGTTATCGGTAAGGATGTAATAAGAACTTGCAGTCCCGAGAGCGAGCACAGCGCCCGATGGCGCGGCGAGTGTCGCCGCAGAAAGTGCGGAGCTTCCAAGCGTGGTTTGACCGGTCACGTGGAGTGTGCCGCCCACAGTAGCGTTGTTGGCAACCGCAAAGGTAGTGGCGTGAGAGCCGTTGATCGTCGCTGTGGCAACGTGCGAACCACTGTTGACGACGGTTAGGTCCTGCGTCAATTGTGCAGAGTCCGCACCGCCGCTCCCGTTTCCGATGAGCACATCATTGTTCGCCAGACTGAGCGAGGAAGCGGATACCGAACCGGTCGGCAAGGAAACCGCGCCGGTGAAGTTCACCGTGCCCGCAAGGGTCGTGGTGCTGGACGGCGAGCTTACTCCATCGCCATTACCGATGTGGATCGCGTTGGCGTTGGCACCCGTGCCGATATTCACTGCACTCGCGTCGGTCGTTGCAATATTTGTTGCGCCGCCGGCGACGGTGAGTCCCGCGCCCATGGTCTGAAGCGCGCTCCATGAGTTGGCACTCGTCATATCGAGCGCGAGCGTTGTGGTTCCACCGAGCGACACGGAGCCGCCGCCGGAAAGGCCGGAGCCGGCCGCTACCGTCAGGCTGGAATTTTGAAGATCAGCGTTCGTCACGGAATTGGTAGGAAGCGTGATCGTTCCGGTGAACGTTGGATTCGAAATCGATGCGCCCGGAATGGTGAGTCCGCTCGGGAGCGAAGTTCCCCAGCTTACATTTCCGCTAGCATCGGTAACCAAAACGCTACTGTTACTCGGCGCGAGGGGAGCCGCATCGCCACCCGAGTTGCCGACGAAGATGTTATTTTGAGCGAGTCCTATTGAAGTGGCCGAAAGTGAGCCAGAGGGGAGCGATACCGCTCCGGTGAAATTAACGAGTCCGGCGACAGTCGTTGTGCTGTAGGTTCCGCTGGATCCATTCCCGTTACCGATGCTGATTGCATTGGCGAAGGAGCCGGTTCCGAGGTTGACAGCGCTGGCATCCGTCGTGCTGATATTCGCGGCGCCGCCTGATGTTGTGACTCCTGCAGTGCTCGTCAGGCCAGCGGCCGAAAGGGTGCTGGAAAATACGCCGGTGCCGCCGTTGATCGCGCCCGTCGTTGTGATCGCACCACCGCTTGCAGCAGTGAGGCTTGTGGCCGTGAAGCCGACCGGCACGTTTAGCGCATCGGTTGTCTGAGCATCATTCAACGCTGTGACGATGTCATTGCCAGCAGTATTGGCTATGTGATTTGCTCCGGCGGCACCAGTGATATCACCGGCTAACGTCACGCCCAGAGCGGGATCGGTCCAGGTGAGATTGCCAGATGCATCGCTGGTGAGCACGAAGCCCGCGCCGGTAGCAACCGATGCCGGCATGGTGAGCGTATAAGGTGTGGTCCCCGGCGCGGCCTTGATCGTCAGCGCGTGGATGGGATCGACACCGCCGGCAGCCAATATAAGCTGCGTGCTGAAATCGGTCTTATAAGTTTGAGATCTCGCGGAGGTTACGGCAAGCATCGTCCACGATGCGGACGCGAGCAATACGGCGAGAAACGTTAGTTTGGTTTTCATGAGATTAGTTAGGTCTGGAGGAAATGAATGAATGATCGGTAAAAATTGGTCAATTAGTTGAGACGAGTTCCCATTTTTGGAGCGCCTCATCGTAAATGAACGTTGCGGCACCCTTTAGGCCGAGCACGATTGGTTGCCCACCCGGAAGATCGAATTGATTGTTCGGAGCGGAGCCCGCGTTGTGGTCTGTGATAGTAATCGTTTCCGTTCCGCTCGAACTGACATTTGCTATCGTGATCATGCGGCCATCAGCAATGCCGGCGCTGTTGATGCCCGTGATGTCGATCGATCCGGCATTCGTATCCGAAATGCGGATGTACGTGGAAGAGGGCATGAGTGTAAAATTATCTTGGTCGGTTTTGACGTAGGAGGTATTCGTGGCATTAGTAATTGTTGCGCCATTCGTCACCCACGCGGGAGAACCGCCGCTCACGCCCAGAACCTGATCGGAAGTCCCGACGGGCAGCCGTGCAAGGCTCGTCGCGGAATTCGCGATCAAGAGATCACCTGCCGTGTAGTTAGTCTGGCCCGTCCCGCCATTGACCGCGTCAACCGCACCCGTCGAAGCATCGGAATTGATTGCGGCGACGATGTGAGTACCTGCCGTCACTCCGGCCGCGCCGGTGCTCGAAATCGTGGTAGCAGTGCCGCCGCTTGTTGTCACGTCGCCAGAAAGGTTAACGTTGCCCACCGAATCCGCGCTGATGAACCCAGCGAGATGCCCGACGCTGCCGGATCCCGTGATTGCGCCGCCGGAAACTCCAAGTGAGCTGAGCGGCTCGGCTACCCATTCGCCTTGTGCGCCGCCGGTTCCGCCGCCGGAATCCGGAGCATTCCACACGAGCACTTGTGTGCCGCCCAGCGTTGTCTGCGGACCGGGAGCTACGAAGCCCATGTTCGCGCCGCTCACTGGCGGAATGGGGAAGCGCAGGAAAAGAGGTCCCGTGGCTGCCCATGCATTATAACCGGGATCGCCCGGTTGCGGCGTTTGAAAAATCAAGGTATGTGTGTGGTTATCATCGAGGACGAGCGCTCCTGCCCCGATGCCGCGCGTTTGCGCAATGGCCGGGCGAATTGCTGCGCTCGCCAAAACGGCAAGGAAGCAAACCGAGGGGTAAATGACCTTTAAAAAAGGCCCAACCCCAGAAGCTCTTTTTGTAAAAGAGATTTTAGGCACTTTCGCAGTGGAAAGTTAATGATGAAAAAATGGGCGCATGGCAAGACACATCCGAGAGACGTGCGTGCGGCAGCTACTTTAATTATGGCAGTCTAAGGCTAAAGAACTCCACATCCCGGGCTTGCTCACCCGAAATCCGATAACTGAGTGACGAACGGCAAAGAGAACGATTCCCTAATCCCTTACGAAGTCGCGACGCTCACAAAGAAGCCTCGATTCGATTCGCATTGTCCTGCACTCGGCGAACGTGATTCGTTACTAATTAAGAATCATGCCAACGCGAAAAAATGGCGATTTCTGAGCATTGTTGCGGCTTTTCAGAATGAACCTGACTGATTATGACGATCCAAGTCTGATATTGTCTCAAAATCAGACAACGTGAATCATGAGGCGGTACATTGTACGTTTTCGACTCTTCACGCCGCGGTCGCCAGTAGCCGTTCGACCCGCTCCTTATTCCGGACGTGCACTCGAAGCCGAAGTCGGACATGGGTATCGGTGAAAAGTCGCTCTCGAACTTCGCCTAATTCATGCAGTCGGGACGCAACATCGTAATGCTCCATCGGAATTTCCACCGTGAGTTCGAATGAGGACTCGGTGATAACCTTCTCGATCTCACTCTTCAAGTGCTCGATTCCGATGCCGCGCTCGGCGGAAATGAACACCGCATGGGGATATGCGTTCTCGAAGCTCTGAAATAAGGAATTTCCGGTCTTCCTCCAACAGATCGAGCTTATTGAAGACCATGATCGTCGGTTTAAGGTGGGATCCAAGCTCTCGCAGCGTTTCACCCACAACTGCAATCTGCTCTTCGAATTGGGCGCTCGCGATACCGACGACGTGCAGCAAGATATCAGCTTCCTGAACTTCCGCAAGCGTGGTTCGGAAGGAAGCAATCAGTTTTGGTGGCAGCTTTCGAATAAATCCGACCGTATCCGTTACGAGTGCCTGCCGGCCATGCGCGAAATTGACCGCACGCGTCGTTGCATCCAGGGTGGCAAATAGCCGGTTCTCGACGAAGACGTTGGAACCAGCCGCAAGGGCGTTAAGTAAAGAGGATTTCCCGGCGTTCGTATAGCCCACGAGCGCGACGCGCGTAAGTTCATCGTTCCGGCCACCGCGGCGGGTTTCGTGCTGGCGGGAAATTTCGCCCAACTTTTCCTTTAGGCGCGAAATCCGTGTTTTCACAAGGCGGCGATCCGTTTCGATCTGTGTTTCGCCAGGACCCTTTGTTCCGATCCCGCCGTGTTGCTTCGATAAGTGCGTCCAGGCGCGCGTCAAGCGCGGAAGCAAGTATTCGAGCTGCGCCAGTTCAATCTGCGTTTTCGATTCGCTTGTGCGCGCGCGGCTTGCAAAAATATCGAGTATGAGGCTGGAGCGGTCAAGGATCTTGATATTGAGTTCACGCTCCAGATTCCGGACTTGTACGGGGCTCAACTCGTCATCGAAAATTGCAAGCTGGATTTCGAGCGCCGCGCAGTGTCGTTTAAGTTCTTCGACTTTGCCTTTGCCGAGATAAAGTGCCACATCCGGGGTGGCACGCTCCTGCGTCATGCGGTAAAGGACGTCAGCGCCGGCCGTATCGGCAAGCAAGGCAAGCTCGCTCAAGTGCTCCAGAGCGGCTTCGCGTGTCTCTTCATCACTCGAGCGGATAAGCGTAACAATCGCCGCGCGCTCGCGTGCCTTGTGAGTTTCAAAAAACTTGTCGGATGATGGATTTCTCAGGTTTTCTTTGTTCCCTCTTGAAGGATCGCAAACTTCAGTTTGCAATCCTTTTATAAGCCACGGGAGTGGCGAAATAGTTCGTGAGCGATTGGTAAAATAATTGTAACCGTCATATTAATCCGCCGATTCAAGGGATCCATCGCTCGCAAAGTAGGCTCGGCCAGATGCCAGGTCCTCGGATCCAATAATAGTAAGCACGGTCTCGGCTACTTCCTCCGGCTCGATGATCCTGCCGTCCCGATTCATCATGGCGAACATCGCTTCCGCTTTCTCGCTCGATGCCCCGTGGGCCACTCTTGCCCGCACCGCTTCGGCAAGGATTTGCGTGCGCGTGAAGCCCGGGCAGATTGTGCTGAAAATAACAGGCGATTTCTCATACTCTTTCGCCAGCGCCCGCATCATTCCCAGCAACGCGTGTTTCGATGCGGTGTAGGCCGCCGTGTATCGGAATCCTTCCAGCGACGCGGTGGAACCAATAGAGATGACATCCGTCCGCGATGAACGCTGAATCAGGCCGGGCAAGAATGCCCGAGTCATATAAAACGCGCCATCGACGTTCACGGCGAAGGTATCACGCCACATCACGTCCGTCGTGTCTCCGAATTTCGAGGAGGGAGCAACTCCGGCATTGTTGACGAGAATGGAAAGCGGGCCAAGCTCGCTTTCAATATCATCCCGCAGTGCGTTTACTTCGCTTGCGATTGTGATATCGCACGGAGTAGCGTACGCGCTTCGAACGTCACCCGCGATGCGCCCGCGCGAAATGATTTCGTTCCGGAGTTCCGTAATCTCCTCGCTCGTCCGAGCAACGAGCACCACCGCATATCCGGCATCCGAAAGCCGAAGCGCAATCGCCCGCCCAATGCCCCGGCCCGCGCCAGTGATAAGGGCTACACTTTCTTCACTATTCAAAACAGATTATTCGTTATTGTACTCTTGTTGCAGTAAGATAGGAATTGGCATAGAGCCGCAGGAACTTGCCGGAACCAGAGCTGGAAATGCCGCACCGCAAGTGCAGGTTGCCGACCGAAGAACCATTCGCGACGATGCCTTTTACATAAATAAAATTCTGGTCGCCTGCACCGGCATTTTCGAGATAGAGAGCACTGACAGTCCCACCGGAACCATTACCAACGCTTGGGCCCGGCGCGGCTCCGCCGGAAGAATTCGCCCCAAATTTTAGGTAACTGGCGGAAGAATCCACGAAGCCAATCGTGCCAGTAATATTTTTCTGCTCGGAATCCGAACACGCCAGAAACGCCTCGAACGTATAGGTTGCGTTTGCTGCCAGGGAGAGATAAAGCGTGTTATCGTTGCCTGGAGTCGCCGAGGCATATCCCGTATCCGTGCTGCGCCGGGCAAAAAGTGGTGCACCGGACGAACCCCAGCTCAGGGTAACTGCGTAGGGGCCAGTCCCCGAAACGGTAGTGGCCGTCAGTACCTGGTTCGTGCTGGGCTGTGCAGTGGGCAGCTTATAGTTAATCGTGGTCGTGCCCTGCGTATCTGCCTGGAAGGTTGAAACACCCGAACCCGTACCCTGGAATTCGAGCTGACCCGCCGTGCCGCCATTCGAAAGCAGTAGATCCCCATTCTTGATTTCCAGCGCGGTAGCAGGGGAAGTCGTGCCGATGCCAATGTTACCCCCGGCGAGGATGCGCATCCGTTCGGTGTCGTCGGTTGCAATCGTGAGCGGTTCCGCGTTCGTGGAACCTAAGACTTCTGTTCCCGCCAATGAATTGCCCGAAAAGCCCCAGCCGCTGCTGCTGCCAGCCGGCTGCCAGGACGCGTTTGTTCCATCGGTTTCGAGTACCTCGGTTGAATTCCCAGTTTGAGAGGGCAGGAGTGCGTTGAGTGCGGCGTTGGCCGTCGTTTCTCCTGTGCCACCGTGGGCAATCGAAACCGTTCCCGATATGTTGCTCGCGTCGCCATTTAGTGCCGCTGTTATCGTCCCCGCCGAAAAATTCCCGGACGCATCCCGCTTCACGATGGTCGAGGCGGAGTTCGCATCGGTAGCCGCATTGGCCGCTAGTTCGGCCGAATGCACATCCACTGCCGACGAACCCCCGACGGAGGCGACCACAGCTGCGCCCTGTGTGCCAGTCACATCTCCCGAAAGTGAGCCGCTGAAATTGGTTGTCGATCCCGCCGTCGTTGCACTTGCGGCGTTGCCATTCAAATCTGCCGTAATCGTACCTGCCGAGAAATTTCCGGACGCGTCGCGCTTGACGATGGCCGAAGCGGTGTTGGCATCGGTCGCGGCATTGGCCGCGAGCTCGGACGAATGCACATCCACTGCCGACGAACCTCCGAACGGAAGAAACGACGGTGGACGATTGCGTGCCCGTCACGTCTCCTGAAAGCGAGCCGCTGAAATTGGTTGTTGACCCCGCTGTCGTTGCACTTGTGGCGGTGCCATTCAAATCTGCGGTGATCGTCCCCGCCGAAAAATTCCCGGACGCATCCCGCTTCACGATGGTCGATGCTGTATTCGCATCCGTGGCGGCATTGGCCGCTAGTTCGGCCGAATGCACATCCACTGCCGACGAACCCCCGACGGAGGCGACCACAGTTGCGCCCTGCGTGCCAGTCACATCTCCCGAAAGTGAGCCGCTGAAATTGGTTGTCGATCCTGATGTCGTTGCACTTGTGGCATTGCCATTTAAATCTGCCGTAATCGTCCCCGCCGAAAAATTCCCGGACGCATCCCGCTTCACGATTGTCGAGCCTGTATTCGCATCTGTAGCCGCATTGGCTGAAACTTCGGCAGAATGAACATCGGTCGCCGCCGAACCCCCGACGGAAGAAACGACAGTGGAAGATTGGGTGCCCGTCACGTCTCCCGAAAGCGAGCCGCTGAAATTGGTTGTTGACCCCGCTGTCGTTGCACTTGTGGCGGTGCCATTCAAATCTGCAGTTATCGTCCCTGCTGAGAAATTTCCGGACGCGTCCCGCTTCACGATGGTCGATGCTGTATTCGCATCCGTCGCGGCGTTTGCTGCAACTTCGGCCGAATGCACATCCGCGGCCGTCGAGCCGCCGACGGAAGAAACGACGGTGGACGCTTGCGTGCCGGTCACATCTCCCGAAAGCGAGCCGCTGAAATTGGTTGTTGACCCCGCTGTCGTTGCACTTGTGGCGGTGCCATTCAAATCTGCAGTTATCGTCCCCGCGGAGAAATTTCCGGACGCGTCCCGCTTCACGATGGTCGATGCTGTATTCGCATCCGTCGCGGCGATTGCTTCAACTTCGGCCGAATGCACATCCGCGGCCGTCGAGCCGCCGACGGAAGAAACGACGGTGGACGCTTGCGTGCCCGTTACATCTCCTGAAAGCGAGCCACTGAAATTGGTTGTCGATCCTGCACTCGTAGCAGTCGCGGCATTGCCATTCAAATCTGCGGTGATCGTCCCGGCTGAGAAATTGCCGGACGCATCCCGCTTCACGATTGTCGAGGCGGTGTTCGCATCGGTAGCAGCATTGGCCGCGAGTTCGGCCGAATGCACATCCGCGGCCGCAGAACCCCCGACGGAAGAAACGACGGTGGAGGATTGGGTGCCCGTTACGTCTCCCGAAAGCGAGCCGCTGAAATCGGTCGTCGATCCTGCTGTCGTTGCACTTGCGGCATTGCCATTCAAATCTGCAGTTATCGTACCTGCCGAGAAATTGCCGGACGCATCCCGCTTCACGATGGTCGATGCGGTATTCGCATCCGTTGCGGCATTGGCCGCAAGTTCGGCCGAATGCACATCCGCCGCCGACGAACCACCGACGGAAGAAACGACGGTGGACGATTGCGTGCCGGTCACATCGCCTGAAAGTGAGCCGCTGAAATTGGTTGTTGACCCCGCCGTCGTTGCACTCGTGGCATTGCCATTCAAATCTGCGGTGATCGTCCCGGCTGAGAAATTGCCGGACGCATCCCGCTTCACGATTGTCGAGGCGGTGTTCGCATCGGTAGCAGCATTGGCCGCGAGTTCGGCCGAATGCACATCCGCGGCCGCAGAACCCCCGACGGAAGAAACGACGGTGGACGATTGCGTACCGGTTACATCGCCTGAAAGCGAGCCGCTGAAATTGGTTGTCGATCCTGCACTCGTAGCAGTTGCGGCATTGCCATTCAGTTCTGCGGTAATAGTGCCAGCCGAGAAATTCCCGGATGCATCCCGCTTGACGATGGACGAAGCGGTGTTGGCATCGGTCGCGGCATTGGCCGCGAGCTCGGCCGAATGCACATCCACTGCCGACGAACCTCCGACGGAAGAAACGACGGTGGACGCTTGCGTGCCCGTCACGTCTCCCGAAAGCGAGCCACTGAAATTGGTTGTCGATCCTGCTGTCGTTGCAGTTGTGGCATTGCCATTCAAATCTGCGGTGATCGTCCCGGCCGAGAAATTGCCGGACGCATCGCGCTTCACGATGGAGGATGCAGTATTCGCATCAGTTGCGGCATTGGCCGAAACTTCAGCCGCATGAAGATCCGCCGCCGTCGAGCCGCCAACGCTCGAGACCACGGTGGAAGATTGGGTGCCCGTCACATCTCCTGAAAGCGAGCCGCTGAAATTGGTTGTCGATCCCGCAGTCGTTGCACTTGTGGCGGTGCCATTCAAATCTGCGGTAATCGTACCAGCCGAGAAATTGCCGGACGCATCCCGCTTCACGATGGTCGATGCGGTATTCGCATCCGTTGCGGCATTGGCCGCAAGTTCGGCCGAATGCACATCCGCCGCCGACGAACCACCGACGGAAGAAACGACGGTGGACGATTGCGTGCCGGTCACATCGCCTGAAAGTGAGCCGCTGAAATTGGTTGTTGACCCCGCCGTCGTTGCACTCGTGGCATTGCCATTCAAATCTGCGGTGATCGCCCCGGCTGAGAAATTGCCGGACGCATCCCGCTTCACGATTGTCGAGGCGGTGTTCGCATCGGTAGCAGCATTGGCCGCGAGTTCGGCCGAATGCACATCCGCGGCCGCAGAACCCCCGACGGAAGAAACGACGGTGGAGGATTGGGTGCCCGTTACATCTCCTGAAAGCGAGCCGCTGAAATTGGTTGTCGATCCTGCACTCGTAGCAGTCGCGGCATTGCCATTCAAATCTGCGGTGATCGTCCCGGCTGAGAAATTGCCGGACGCATCCCGCTTCACGATTGTCGAGGCGGTGTTGGCATCGGTGGCGGCATTGGCCGCGAGCTCGGCCGAATGCACATCCACTGCCGACGAACCGCCGACCGAAGAAACAACCGTGGAAGATTGGGTGCCCGTCACGTCTCCCGAAAGCGAGCCGCTGAAATTGGTTGTCGATCCTGCACTCGTAGCAGTTGCGGCATTGCCATTCAAATCTGCGGTAATCGTGCCCGCCGAAAAATTCCCGGACGCATCGCGCTTCACGATTGAGGATGCCGTGTTGGCATCTGTGGCGGCGTTGGCTGAAACTTCGGCCGAATGCACATCCGCGGCCGTGGAACCCCCGACGGAGGCAACCACCGTTGCGCTCTGCGTTCCCGTCACATCTCCCGAAAGCGAGCCGGTAAAACTTGCGGCGCTGCCGGTGGTGTTTGCGCTATTGTCTGGGATATCGGAAGCTGAGAGCGTCGTCCATGCCGGGTTCGCGCTGGCGGTACCGGTTCCGGTTTGCGAAAGGAAGTTTTTTGTTGTCGTGACATTGCCTGCGAGCCGCGCAGCCGCTGGCGTAGCATCCTCATAGATGATATCACCGAGCGTTACCATAGGATTTCCTCCGCTGTTCGCGGCCCACACCGGCACGCCACCTGAAACTGTTAATACTTCGCCGGCGCTACCGATCGCGAGCTTCGAGAGCAAATCGGTTCCTGAAGCATATAGCAGATCGCCGGCGGAGAAGGTGGTCTGGTTCGTCCCACCGTGCGTTTCATTCAGCGTTCCATTGAAGGTGATTGTGCCACTGCCCGTGACCGGCCCGCCGGAGGTGGTAAGCCCCGTCGTGCCGCCCGAAACGCCGATGGAGGTAACAGTGCCCGTTCCGCCGATCGGCTGCCAGGAGGTGTTCGAGCCATCGGTTTCGAGGACCTTACCGCTGTTCAGAGCTTGCGTGGGCAGAAAGGCATTCAGCGCCGCATTCGCAGTGGTTTGGCCAGTCCCGCCTTGCGCAATTGCAACCGTTCCTGAAACATTGCTCGCGTTCCCGTTCAGGGTTGCAGTGATCGTGCCGGCCGAGAAATCGCCCGATGCATCGCGCTGGACGATGGTCGATACTGTATTCGCATCCGTGGCTGCATTAGCTGCAAGCTCCGCTGAATGAACGTTGGCCGCCGTGGAACCTCCGACGGAAGAAACGACGGTGGACGATTGCGTACCGGTTACATCGCCTGAAAGCGAGCCGCTGAAATTGGTTGTCGATCCCGCTGCCGTTGCACTTGCGGCATTGCCATTCAGATCTGCGGTAATAGTGCCAGCCGAGAAATTTCCGGACGCATCGCGCTTCACGATTGTCGAGCCGGTGTTCGCATCGGTCGCGGCATTGGCCCCAAGCTCGGCCGAATGCACATCCACTGCCGACGAACCTCCGACGGAAGAAACGACGGTGGACGCTTGCGTGCCCGTCACGTCTCCCGAAAGCGATCCGCTGAAATCGGTTGTCGATCCCGCTGTCGTTGCACTTGCGGCATTGCCATTCAGATCTGCGGTAATAGTGCCAGCCGAGAAATTGCCGGACGCATCCCGCTTGACGATGGACGAAGCAGTGTTGGCATCGGTCGCGGCATTGGCTGCAAACTCCGCTGAATGAACGTTGGCCGCCGTGGAACCTCCGACGGAAGAAACGACGGTGGACGATTGCGTACCGGTTACATCGCCTGAAAGCGAGCCGCTGAAATTGGTTGTTGACCCTGCGGTCGTTGCACTCGTGGCGGTGCCATTTAAATCTGCGGTAATCGTCCCGGCTGAGAAATTGCCGGACGCATCCCGCTTCACGATGGTCGATACTGTATTCGCATCCGTTGCGGCATTGGCCGCAAGTTCGGCCGAATGCACATCCGCCGCCGACGAACCTCCGACGGAAGAAACGACGGTGGACGATTGCGTACCGGTTACATCGCCTGAAAGTGAGCCGCTGAAATTGGTTGTCGATCCCGCTGTCGTTGCACTTGCGGCATTGCCATTCAGATCTGCGGTAATAGTGCCAGCCGAGAAATTTCCGGACGCATCGCGCTTCACGATTGTCGAGCCGGTATTCGCATCCGTGGCTGCATTGGCTGCAAGCTCCGCTGAATGAACGTTGGCCGCCGTGGAACCTCCGACGGAAGAAACGACGGTGGACGATTGCGTACCGGTTACATCGCCTGAAAGTGAGCCGCTGAAATTGGTTGTCGATCCCGCCGTCGTTGCACTTGCGGCATTGCCATTCAAATCCGCCGTAATCGTCCCCGCGGAAAAATTTCCGGACGCATCCCGCTTCACGATTGTCGAGCCTGTATTCGCATCCGTGGCTGCATTGGCTGAAACTTCGGCAGAATGAACGTCGGTCGCCGCCGAACCACCGACGGAAGAAACGACGGTGGACGATTGCGTACCGGTTACATCGCCTGAAAGTGAGCCGCTGAAATTGGTTGTCGATCCCGCCGTCGTTGCACTTGCGGCATTGCCATTCAAATCCGCCGTAATCGTCCCCGCGGAGAAATTTCCGGACGCATCCCGCTTCACGATTGTCGATGCGGTATTCGCATCGGTCGCGGCATTTGCCCCAAGCTCGGCCGAATGCACATCCACTGCCGACGAACCTCCGACGGAAGAAACGACGGTGGACGCTTGCGTGCCGGTCACATCGCCTGAAAGCGAGCCACTGAAATTTGTTGCGGTGCCTGCCGTCGTCGAGGTTGCGGCATTGCCGGAGGTGTTGGCAGCATTATCTGGAATATCCGCAGAGACCAGCCCGCGAAAACCTGGCTGTGCGCTGCTCCCCGTAACGGGGCCGGCCCACACGGTATTGGCCAATTCGTTTGCCTTTGAAAGCGTCAGGGTTCCCGAGCCGGTGATGGGCGAATTCGAAACGGTAAATTCGGAAGGGGTAGCCAGGCCAACGCTCGTAACCGTTCCCAATCCCGATAGTGCGGTCCAACTTGGGTTCGACCCATCGGTGGCGAGCACGTACCCTGTTTTGCCGGTTTGGATAGGCAGCAAATTATTGAGAGCGGAGGCTTGCGTCGTCCCGCCAGTTCCACCGTTCGCAATGGCGAGCGTTCCGCCAAGCGAGATCGTTCCAGCGCCCGTGATTGGACCGCCGGAGGTCGTTAAGCCGGTTGTCCCACCGGAGAGCGCGACGGAGGTTACGGTTCCTGTGCTCGTGAGCGTGGACCAGACGGGGTTTCCGGCGCCATTGATTTCGAGGACCTGTCCATTGGTTCCTGTGATGCCATTTGCGGCAAGCGTTCCGGTGAGCGAGAGACCCGATGCGGTCTTGAGCAGGACGCTCGATGGTGCCCAGTAGGACCCGTTCCAATAAAGCGTTTGGCCGGAAGCAATTCCCGCCGCCACGTAACCGGACGTGATCGAGCCGCCGGGGGAAAGCGGCAGGGTATAGATATAGCTTCCGAGGAGTCCGGACGGGGGAAGGATCGTAATCAGATGACCACTGCCGTCATCGAGCACCAAACCGCGGGCGCCGAACATACGCGATTGGGCACGCACCCCGCCAAAAAGGAAAGCAATGCTGCTCAAAGCAGCCAAAACGGCGCATTTATAACGAGCGAGCTCGAAAGAAGAGGATTTCATATCGGGAACCGTAATTTTATATGATAAACAGCAAGAAAGCAGAGCACCTCCGATGTAACTTTTTACAAAAAACACGGAAGGCCAAAAACCGTATTACAAAAACTTTGCAAAAATACGAAACATTTAATGACTCCGCCAAAAATCGAAGAAAATGATCCCGGACGCATCCCGGAATCTTCGCCGAACGCGTTTTGGGCCGCCTTTCGTTATGGGAGTCAATGCGAAAGATAAAACGGGCAATGGTAATCGGGGCATCTACGGGCATCGGGCGGGCACTGGCGGAGCAATTGCTGAAGACGGGCGCGTCGGTGGCGCTCATTGCGCGGCGTCGGGAACCGATGGAGGCGCTGGCTGCGGGGTACCCGGGGCGAGCCTTCGTTTACGCGCACGATGTAACGCACTATGATGAAGTTCCGGCCCTGTTCCAGCAGATTGCTCACGATTTGGGCGGCCTCGATCTCGTGATTTATGCTTCCGGCGTGCTCCCGCAGATGGAGGAGAATGAGTATGCGTTCGCTAAGGACCGCGAGGTGATCGAGGTGAACGTGCTCGGCGCGTTCGCGTGGTTGGACGAGGCCGCGCGGCGATTCGAATCGTTGAAATCCGGAACGATGGTAGGGATTTCCTCCGTCGCGGGTGAACGCGGTCGTCGCGGGAACCCGGCGTATGGCGCGTCAAAAGCGGCGCTGACTTCTCTCATGGAATCGTTTCGCAACCGGCTTTCGCGACACGGCGTGCACGTCGTGACGATCAAGCCGGGCTTCATCGATACCTCAATGACGCGGACCAGCGATGGTTCAGCCAAGCCAGGACTGCTTTGGCTTATTTCGGCAGACGAAGCGGCCAAAGAAATCCTTCAAGCAATTCAGAGTGGGAAGAACACGGCGTATATTCCTGGCCGGTGGCGGATCGTCGCCGGTATCCTAAAAATCATTCCCTCGTTCCTATTTCGACGGCTGCCAGTATAAATGAGTAACGTAGAATGATGAATGATGAAGTTAAGACAGCAAACAAGGACAATCGGTGGTCCACGCTTGATATGTCGCCCCAAATGATGAATGGAAACGGCCAGAGCGGTATGGATTCATCGCTCCTCACTTGGCACAGACCATTGCCCGCCGATCGGTTGGAACTCTTAAAAGGGTGGGGCGGCGCCGTGGGTTCGGCGGCGTATGTGTACCGCCCTTCCACGATTGAACAGTTGAAGGATGCGTTCGTTGTGGCGCGTGCAGCGGGGCGGAGGGTGACGCTTCGTGGCGCAGGTCGAAGTTACGGCGATGCGGCTCTGGGGCGAGAGAATGTGACGATTGACTTTACACGGATGAACCGCATCCTCTCGTGGGATGCGGAGCTCGGTATCATCACTTGCGAGCCGGGGGTGACGATTAAACAGTTGTGGGAGTACTCGATCGAAGATGGCTGGTGGCCTCCGGTGGTTCCGGGAACGATGTTTCCCACGTTGGGCGGAGTGCTCGCTATGAATATCCACGGCAAGAATAATTTTAAAGTGGGAACCATTGGCGAACACGTGCTCGCATTCGATTTTCTTGCCGCGTTCTGGAGAAATGCTTCACGTCGAGCGTGAGCGGGATGCAGATCTGTTCCATTCCATCATCGGAAGTTTCGGCACACTGGGATGCTATACTTCCATCACGCTCCGGATGAAGCGCGTATATTCCGGGGATCTGGATGTGAAAGTGTTCGTTTGCGACAATTTGCGGGAGCTGTTTGCGTTGTACGAGAAGAAGATTCCGGAAGCCGATTATCTTGTCGGCTGGATCGATGCGTTCGCTCGTGGAACATCGCTGGGGCGTGCGGTCGTACATCAGGCGAATTATCTCGCTGAGGGTGTCGATCCCGTTCCAACGCAAACGCTGCGGGTCGATCATGAGAATCTGCCGGATACCATAGTAGGAATCATTCCGAAGTCGGTTGTCTGGCGAATGATGCGGCCGTTCACAAATAGCCAGGGGGTCGCGCTCGTGAATTGGGCAAAATTCTGGTCAGCAAAGCTGAGTCCGAAGAAGCAATTGCGGCAAGCACATGCGGCCTTTGCATTCTTGCTCGATTACGTTCCAGATTGGAAGAAATCGTACGGCAATGGCGGACTCATACAATTTCAATCCTTCATTCCGAAGGAACGTGCAGAAGAAACGTTCCGAGCGCAAATCGCGGCCTGCCAGCAGCGTGGAATCGTTCCGTTCCTCGCCGTCTTCAAGCAGCATAAGGCGGATTCGTTCCTTCTCACCCATGCGGTCGATGGCTTTTCGCTCGCGCTCGATTTCAAGGTGACGCCAAAGAATCGCGAACGGCTCTGGGAACTCACGGGGAAGCTAAACCAACTCGTGCTCGAAGCAGGCGGCCGGTTCTACATGGCGAAGGATGCAACGCTGACTCCGGAAGCCTTCCGGCAATATCTTGGCGATGCGACATTAGCGAGGTTCCGAGAACTGAAACAGCGGTTCGATCCCGAAAACATTTTGGAAAGCGAACTCACGAATCGCCTTTTTCTGCAGGCGTAAATCGATTAAATCCCAGTGCTCAACGCGGGCCCAATCAGCAACAGGGAAGCCATATCGCGAACTGCTGTGATGCTTCTCTCGCTGCTTGCAATGATTCTGTATCTTCGCAACGGGCTTGTATTCATTGGACTCCTCATTGCGATTCCTGGTTTTTGGGGGCTGGCGGGCGGCTTCGACGGACTGCCCCTGTGCTTAATGTCACGCCGAAGGAGATTCACCTTAGTGGCAATCGGGCTCGCCATCGTATTGGCAGGCATCTTGTCTCCGCCAAATTGACGCCCGCTCACTGACCGGCCGCTATTGTGAGCAAATAAAAGTGCGATGGTGCCATCGGAGCGTGAAGGTGGAATCGAGGATTTTATAAAGATCGAGATATTCAGGCAATGGAAGCCGTTCGAGATGGATTTGACTTGCGACGGTGTCAAAATCGGGCCGGTCATGCCGCAACAGAAGGAGGACGGGATGGGAGGAGCGAAAGCGAATTACCGAATCCCCAGGTTGGTCGAGAAAAACGCGATAGATCGAATGCGAGCGTCCCACCCAAAGCGAGTCGTTCGGCGCATCAAGTGATCCGGGGTGATCCGGATTAAGTTCTAAATCGTAAATCGTCGCGTTCGGAAGCAACAAATAGCTCCAGCGATACCACCACGAAGCGAGCATGACCTCGCCAGAATCATTCCCATGATTGGCTTCGAGCGCGCGGAGCACCGTATCGTTTAGGCGATCGACCGCGCGAATGCCAGAGACGTTCGTGTATTCGAACGCGCGGTTCGCGAGCGTGAGTATCGGCGATTCCGAATCCACGTACCGGTGCAGTGCGCCATGAACGAAGGAGTTGCGCGTATCTTCATTGTCATACACTCGCTGCGCGGTTCCCGGCCACGGAACGAAAAACCAGAATACGTTCAGCGCCACAATCGCGGAAGTGAACCATACGACGTTTCTGGTGATGATGGGACGCGCAAGTTGGAGTTTTTCCCTCGACCGTCGCTTCAGTCTTTCCGCCAGCCAGATCGCGGTTTGATCGAGAAGCACTGCTCTCACGAGAATGGCGCTTGGCATCACATTCAACAAATATCCCGCCTTCATGAAAAAGACGACCAGATAAAATGCCAGCGGAACCGCCGAAACAAGAAATACAAATTGCGCCTTCGTGTTTCGAGCATAGTGCCGAACGAATGCGATCGAACGTTTTGCGAACACGGCATCGACCGTAAGCACTAAAGCCCATGTTGGGCCTAACGAGATTACAAAATAGAAAAGGACTTTACCAATCAAATCGAATTGGCTTCGCCAACTATTCCCGAAGAGCATGGATTGTGTTCTGAAGTTTCCTTCGGA
Source organism: uncultured Bacteroidota bacterium (assembly GCA_963702215.1). GTDB lineage: Bacteria > Bacteroidota > Ignavibacteria > Palsa-1295 > Palsa-1295 > PALSA-1295. Next base: position 503,827 of record OY969726.1, on the reverse strand, counting down.
CTCGACTAATTGGAGATAGTTCGCGATTCCGCCCGCCTCCTGAAATAATTCGTGGAGCCAGGCAGCCGTTAGAACCGCAAACGCGGCCAATCCGTAAGCTACCATCCGATTTGATGGGCGGCGTTTAAGGAAAAGGAAAATAGTTGCGGGAAGAAAAAAGATAATGCTCGTTTGCCGAGAGCCAGTCGCAAGTGAAAGTACAATGCAATAGAGAATCACTTCCCATGTCGGTCGCTCAGAACGAAGCCACTTGAGGCCGAAATACAGCAGCACGCTTGCCCCAAATGCTTCCTCTGTATAGATCGAGTCGGTAGCGCCATGGAACCAAAAAAGCGGGAGCGTCAGCCAAAGGAGTGCGGCGATAATCCCAACACGCTCGCCGCGCAAAACCGCAGCCGCACGCCAAAGAAAGAGCACCGAGCCAATCGAGAGCAAAATGCTCACCCATACGTAGGCCAGATGCAAATCGCCCGTGATGGCATAGAGCAGTCTGCCGAAAAGCACGTGCAGAATGTATCCCGGCATTTGCGGCGTGACCTGCGCGAGATCGAATCGAAAGGTTCCAACCGCGAAATTGATCGAATCGAATTCGAAAAACGTCCGCGCACGAATTGGAAATCGCGTTGCCAGTGTTGCCGCGGCAAGCCCAAATCCAAAGAGAAGTCGAAGCCGCTTGTCCCTACCGTCCATGAAGTCCCTTTATACGATAAATGCTCATCACGGTATCTGCGGCAGATGCAAGCGGTAAGCGAACCTGGAAATCACACTCGAGTGCGAGGGAATCTTTGTGTTCCTCATAAAATGGAGGATTCAATCGCCGATAAATCACAAAAAGATTCGCTCCCATCGCGCGCGCCGTGCGCCAAACGGAATCCTGATGTTCGTGCAGTTCCCAAATCGAAGGCGTCATGAGACCGGTAAGATCGATAACCGGCCTATTCAAAAAATATCCGATTGCGCCAACATCATCGATGGCCAGGGTGTCATCGGGCTGGATATTCTGCTGTAGCCAGCTCACAACGGCGAGGTGCTGGTCATTGATGTTGCGGACAGATTCCGCCGAGATCATGGCCCACCTTCCGGTTTCTGCCAGGCCGGCCAGGATAATCAAAATGGGAATTATTCGTCCCGCCCGTCCCGTCTTATTCCAAGCCGCCATTCCTCCGAGAATAACAAGCGGTAATACCGAAAAAAAATATCGTCCACTCTGCCGGAATTGCGGCGCGACGAACGCTTGCAAAAGTGGCAGACCAATCGCAAGCATAAATAGCGGTCGGAACTGTTTCTCCTTGCGAAGCGACCATATTCCCCAAGCGAAGGCAAGAAAGAGAATAATATTATTGCTCGCAATCACCTTCGCTGCGAACCAAAGATACGCAACGTTTGGAAGGAAAGAAATACGCGCACCCTGAACGACGCTTGAAAAGGAAACGAGGCTTCCGCGAGTGATGAGTGGAAGCGAAAAAGCTGGTGCGGCAATCGCGGCTAATAGAACGGCAGAGTTCCGCGCGTAAGGCCAGATGAGAGAACCGCTTCGTTCTTTGATCGCAAAGACGATCCAATCTCCAATCAGGACCAGTGCCAAGAACATGAATTCAGGCCGCACTAAAATTCCAAGCCCCAGCCACATCGCTTCACGCGGTCGTGGGCATCGGCGTGCGCGCGATCGAGCGTGTTCTTCGACTGCGAGAAGCGCGAGGAGCGCCGCGAAAGCGGTTTCCATCCCGCTCATTCCGCTCCAAACTAATCGAGAGGAAAGAACAGTCGCAATTCCCGCAAGGCGCGCGTGAAACTCCGTGATGCCAAATACATCGCGCGCCGCGCGATAGACGCCGGGGCCGATTGCGAGATACGCGAGCATCGAAAGCGCCATCGCAACGAGTTCCAGATGGGATGTAACTATTCCACCTGCTGCAAGTAGTAATACCCACAGCGGGGACGTATCGGAGGTCAGTGTGTGGCCGGGATCGAACGAATACGAATATCCATGAAGAAGATTTTGGGCGAAGCGTGCATGGATGTAAACATCATCAAGTGGAACTCCGATAAAATGGATATAACTCGAAATTTGACCATCGAGCAAAATTCGCTGAACGATTGCGAACGTCCCGAGCACGAGCACAGCCATTAAGACAAGCCACGCCTCGAACGGAACTCTCTGTGAGGCCCTGACGTAAGGCCTGCGCGCGCTCATAGGAAATAGATAATTGCCAGCATGGCAACCGCATACGCCACGAAATTCAAGAGGGTAGGTATATCGGATAGCACGATGTCCGTTGGGCTCTCACCCAATTGTTTTTTGTGAAGCAAATACAAATAACGGAAAACGCCATACAGCACGAAGGGCGTTGTGAAAATCAGGTTTTCCGTACCGAACATTTTCACCGTTCGCTCCGAGACGGTATAAAGGGCATAACTGAAGACAAAACCTGCGGCGCAAATAGTTGTCATTTGCTCTGCAAATTCGATGGAGTAGTGCTCGAGGACTTTTCGAGTGTGCGTAGGAAGCATTCCCACATCGCGCTGCTCCGTGTCGGAGGAAAGCGCAACCAATTCACCGCGTCGTTTTGCGATGGCAAGAAAGAGCGAAAGGAACATTGTTGTCAGAATGAGCCAGGAACTTCGTGCGACGTTCGAGCACGAACGCACCGCCAACCACGCGCAGCATGAAGCCGATTGCGATCACGAACACATCGATCAGCACGACATCTTTGAGATAAAAGCTGTAGGCCAAATTCATCAGAAGATAGACAACGATGCTGAGAACAAAACGCCAATCCAGTCCGATCGAAAGAACCGCGACGATCGCGAGGAGCAGCAGTGCGATGCTGTAACCACCGCCAACCGTAATTTCGCCCGATGCGATCGGACGAAAGCGCTTTTTCGGATGCAGCCGGTCGCGATCCCGATCGGCGATGTCATTCATTACATAGACGAAGCTCGCTGTGGCACAAAAAGCGAAAAAGGCCCGAAGCGAGAGCATGACCGCGCCGGGCAATAATAATTCCTTTGAGAATACCAGTGCAGCGAAGACGAAAACGTTTTTCGTCCATTGCTTGGGGCGAATCAGGCGAAGAATGGCTTTGGTAGAAATCACGGCGATGAGTTTGCTCCGGCTCTAACACGCCTCCGTACCAGTCCTATTCCAAAAAAGATAAGCACGCTGGCCCAGGATATCCCCGAAATCCACAGCCCTGCGGTTTCGAGCGGGGCGCGCTCAAGCTTCCAGGTAGCAGTATAATTCCCGGCCGGAAGGGTTGCCACGGCCCGGCCGATGCTATCGGGATGGGAAGGAATTTCAGTTCCATCCCGGAAAAGGTGCCAAGCCGGCCAATAGAAGCGATGAAAGGTGGTCGAATCCGGCATCGAAAAATTTACGAGAAAGTCTTTGTGATCTGCTTGCGGATCGTTAGTTCGAATGCTGTCTCGGTCGGAATGGGAGGCCTGTGCAAAGGGTGTTCCCGCAACTTGCGTGAGTGTGTGTTCGAGTGCATCGTGGTTTCTCAGCGTGTAAATTGGGGCATACTCGGGCGGATCCGCAGCTACCGATTCTGCATGAGGAGAAAGATGAAGATGAAACACTACAAGCGCGATGGGCAAGATCGCACCCAAAACCCAAATCCAAAGGATGAGCCGGGCGGCGTTGCGCATCGTGCCACTTCGAGCAATTCCAACCACGCAGACCCCAAGCAAAACAAAATCAATATAAAAACGCCAGGTTCCCTGCACTAATGCGAGCAGTGGCGCCGAGCTTAGCAGCGGCCAGCCGATGAAAGGTAATTCCAGGAGGATGAGCAGAGCAGTTATCGCGATGGAAAGACGAAACAGACCACTTTCACGATTCGAAACAGGTTCCCCGCGTCGCCGGGTACGCGCATAGGCGAACACGATCGCAGCCATTCCGGCGTAGATCAATGCCAAATGGTACAGCCCCCCAATATTTCTACGATGTAGGAGATCGTCGAGAAAAAATTCCCGCAGCTTGGAAAGATAGCCTAATTGCACGTATGTGCGATACGAGAGGATGGAAGTAAGATAAACCGCCACGAGCGCGATCGCTAGCAATGTTCCAGCCGTGAGGCGCAAGAGCGGCCGGGTATGAATTGTTCGCCAGAGCACAGCGGAGGCCACGAGCATAGTAACGATGGTAAGCGCGGCAATCGGAACGCTCGTAAGCAAAAGAAGCGCGAAGGAAATAGCAAAGAGTAGGGTCCCCTTTTGTTTGGAGGGTTGGTCGCGGAACATCTCGATCAAGCCGCACCACACCAGAGGAAGAAATACATAGCCGACATGCGAGGAAAGGGAGGATCGGGAGTATAATTCGGCGATGCGAAACGGCGCGAAGGCGTAAAGGGCAGCGCCAAGCACGGCCTGGTTCCGGGGTGCATTGAGAGCGGCAAGAAGCCGGCGAGCGGTAAAAAAACTGGCAATCGTCGCAAGCAGCCCAACCGCCTGAAATAGAAGGCTTGGATTCCCCGCGCCGAAAAGGAATTGCAGCACCCCCGTTGCATAAAAGGCGAGTGGCGGATAGAAATAAAATGCTGGGGAACCAAAGCCGTGAAAACCGTTGGGAACCCATTGAGGGAACCAAAGGCCGCTCGCAAGCAGCCGGTTGAATTGCGATTCCAGATTAAGCTGGCTCGGTCCATCCACTCCATTGGTTCGAGCGACGAACGGGGCGAGAAGCTCGAGTACAACGACAAGGATGAAGACACCCTGGAATATTTTCGAAAGCCGAAGTGGCACGGCGGTCATGATTCGCGGCGACTTATCCATCCCTCATTGCTCCGGAACCAACCGGTTCATTTACGCGCGTCGAATCGAATTCGATTGCGTTCCCTCTCGGGTGTTGGAGCGCGGCTCTCTTCCGCCGGAATGCGAGATGCTGGAGCAGTCCGATCGCGCCTGCGAGGATGACTGCCGCCCAGGCGATGGAAGAGATCCACAGGCCGGCTTTTTCGATTGGCGACTTTTCGAGTCGCCATTCCGCGCTATAGTGGCCGGGGGGCAATGATGCAACAGCACGTCCAATACTGTCCGGATGGCTTGGCACCATGTGGGCTTTGGCATATAAGTGCCAGAATGGCCAGTAAAACTGATGAAAGGTCACCTGCCTGCTCTGAAAGAGGTTGATAGAAAATCGCTCTTCGGTGGGATGATTAGATGTTAGAAATACATACTCTCCGGACACGAAAGAAGCCTCGGCCTCCGCATCGTTCTCGTGCGGCTCCATGGAAGCCGGGAAATCGTCACGCGCTAGGGTCCACCTTGGCCGGTACTCGGAAGGATCAACCCGCGGCGGGGCAAAGTGGGGGAACAGATGTAGATTCAACACAACCATGACCGCCGGAATGAGTGCGCCTGCAGTCCACAAACCTGCAACGGTGCGTGCCGCCCACTGCATTTCCCGGGAGCGGGCGATCCCGATTATTACTACTCCAAAAAGCAGGATATATGAATAAAATCTCCAGTCAAATTGAATCAGTTGGAGTGGAGGAAGAATTCTCCACAACGGCAAGCTAATGGAAGGAATTGCGAGCGCAAAGATAACCAGGAAAAGCCCTATCCCAATGCGGGCGGTTGTCGATTCCGTCCGCAATTCCGTCGTCTTTCGGAGACGCCAGTATGCAAACCCTATGACTGCAACAGCACCGTAGAGAAAAAAAAGTTGATAGGCCGACGGGGCATCGCCCCCATGCAGGATAGAGGGAAGAATAAAGTGGGGGTTGTACACGATTAAATCTTCTAGGTGGACGAAAGGACGCGCCGCAAGGACCGCGAAAAAATGGAATGCGGATAGTGCTACTGCGACTGGAACTGCCAAAGCAAATTCCGTAATTGCAACCCGGTCGATATGCCGCCAAGTGATAAGGGCCGCGAAACCTATGCAGAGCATGGTAACCATTGTCATCGGAACATTGGTCAGGGCGAGCATTGCGAAGGAAATCCCAACAAGGGCAATATTGCCGCTCTGAGGACTCCGATGCTGAACCATGCGTATCAACCCCATCCAGACCAAAGGAATGAATGCATACGACACATGCGTGGGCAGCGCCGAGCGCGAATAGAGTTCGGCAATTCGGAGTGGTGCTACCCCATAGAGCGCCGATGCAATCAATGCCTGATATCTTCCGGATCCTATCGATCGAAGCAGTATCCACGCTGTGATAAAGCTTGCGATCGTTGCACCCAGGCCGATCAGTTGGAAGAGAACCGTTGCTTCCGTTATGCCGGTGGCAAAGCGGAGGGCCGCAGCAAGATAGAATGTCAGGGGTGGATAGAAATAGAAGCAGGAAGAACCAAACCCATCGAACGCCTCTGGTACCCAACGCGGGATCAAAGTCCCCGAAGAAATCAATCTTGTAAACTCTCCAATCCAATTCAAATGCAGCCCACCATCGACTCCGAATGTTCTCGTTGTGAATGGAGCGATAACCTCCAACAGGACGACCGCACCCAAGAGAAATTCAAGCCATCTCGGAAGGCGAAAAGAGTTGCGATTGGAAGTCACCGTCCTAGAATACCACCGCCTCCTGATATTCTCCAAAAGGAACTTTCAGCGTGTTGATCATTTCGCCGAGCGTAACATAGTTCCGTGCCGCTTTGATAAGTACGGGCATCAAATTCGTATGGCCGAAGCCGGACGCCCGAATTTCCTCGATAGATTCCTCCACCGCTGATTGGGAACGATGCGCCCGAACTTCCGCGAGCTTTTTCTTCTGCGCCTTTTCCACGTCCGGCGAAATCTGGAGGATCGGAATATCGACTTTCTCGTCCTTTTCGACAAATTCATTCACGCCGACGATAAACTTCTCCTTCTTATCTAATTCGAGTTGGTAGCGATAGGCCGCATCCGCAATCTCACGCTGGAAAAATCCTGCTTCAATGGCGGGAATTACACCGCCCAAGGAATCGATCTGATCGAAATAAGTATTCGCCTCGCGTTCCAGCCGATCGGTTTCAGATTCGATGAAATACGACCCTCCGAGGGGATCGATCGTATTAATCACGCCTGTTTCGTAAGCTAAAATCTGCTGGGTCCTCAAAGCGATCTTTACCGCTTTCTCGCTGGGCAGCGCGAGCGTTTCGTCCATCGAATTCGTATGAAGCGATTGTGTGCCGCCTAAGACTCCGGCCAGTGCTTCGTAAGCCGTGCGGACGATATTGTTTTCCGGTTGCTGCGCAGTGAGTGAGCATCCGGCGGTTTGGGTGTGGAACCTTAATTTTAACGATTTGTCTGACTTTGCGCCATACTTTTCCTTCATTCGGCGCGCATAAATTCTACGGGCGGCGCGGAGCTTCGCGATCTCCTCGAAAAAGTCGATGTGGGAATTAAAGAAGAAGGAGATGCGAGGTGCAAACTCATCCACATCCATACCGCGCGCAATACAATGTTCGATGTAACTGAATCCATCGGCTAACGTGAAAGCCAACTCCTGCGCGGCCGTCGAGCCGGCTTCGCGAATATGATAACCGGAGACGGAAACAGGGTTCCATTGCGGCACTTCAACGGTAGCGTACTCGATCATGTCCGTGATAATCCGCATCGAGGGTTCTGGCGGATAGATAAATTCCTTCTGCGCGATATACTCTTTCAGAATATCATTCTGCAAGGTTCCTCGCAATTTCGAAAACGGCACGCCCTGCTTTTCCGCAACGCAAAGATAATACGCGAACATCATCGCCGCAGGGGAGTTAATCGTCATCGAAGTCGAAACCTCGCCCAGCGGAATTCCGCTGAACAGTGTCTCCATATCCTTCAAGGAACTAATCGCAACGCCGCAAATCCCGACTTCGCCTTCGCTCCAGGGATCGTCCGCATCGCGGCCCATGAGTGTCGGAAGATCGAAGGCGGTTGAAAGGCCGGTCTGCCCATGCGCCAGAAGATACTTGAATCGCTCGTTCGTGTCTTCCGGAGTACCGAATCCGGCGAATTGCCGCATCGTCCATATTTTTCCGCGATACCCATTGGGATGGATGCCGCGCGTATAGGGGAACTCGCCAGGAAACCCAATATCCTCCAGGAATCCGGAAGGATTATCGTGGCGGATGGCGTCCTCGCCACCGGCAGAATAGAGCAACTCCACCGGTTTGCCCGATAGTGTCGTGAAGACCATCCCTGTGTCCGGGCTTGCCGCCGCTCGCGCTTGCCAAAGCCGGTACGCCTCCTGATATTCGGCGCTATCCTCGAACAGTTCAGGCGCCAGCCTTGCGGGCACCGGCATCGTGGAAGAGGCTCCCGGCGCCTTTCCGTTAGTGTGGAGTTTTGCTTTTTCGCTCATTTCCGCCATATTTTATCTCGAACAGCTTCAACCATCCGACCCCGAATTTCGTCCCCATGTCAAAAAAATGTGACCGCTTTTCTACCCTTAATCGTCGGCGACCAGCAATGAGCACCAAAAAATATTAAGGGGCCACGGCCAGACTTCCCCAGTCATCCCCGAGCTCTATCCGGTAAGTGCCGGCAGGCATAGCTCGAGTTTGAACCGTAAACGATCCTGTTCCCGGGGTAAGGATCTTCTCTAAAACAACCACTCCTTTTTCATCCACTAAATGCAGAGTTTCCTGCTTCAATAATGGCGGGAAGGAAAGGAGAGCCTGTCCGGAAGACGGATTAGGATAGACTTCGATCGCCGGGGCGCCTGCGGGATGGTCTTCAACGACATCTGCCAGAGCGACACCGAAATTCGACATCATTCCCATATCGGCATGTTCCAGTTTATGGCAATGGATAAGAAACTCTCCGGTGTATTCGGAAAATTGGACGAGCAAGTTAATCGTATCGAGCGGCAAAAGCCGGACTACATCCTTCCAACCCGCTTCCCAAGGCTCCGGAGGGTTCCCATTGCGATCCACCACCTGAAATTGCAGGCCGTGAACATGAACCGGGTGTGAATTGACTCCTTGGCTTACAATCTTCCACTCTTCGAGATCGCCAAAGGGCACCGTAGCGTCGATGCGATTAATGTCATATAGCTTTCCATTGATCTGGTCTTCCACGCCGAAGCTAAAGGTCCGCGTGCGCTTGGCGTCGGAGGGATTCATGGGAGTTATCCCCGGAAGCGAAGATGGAATTGCGCCACCAGAAGTTCCAGTTTTCCCAATTTGAAACTGGAGCAGATCGAAGAGCGCGCCTTGCGGCACGGTGCAGGAACTTGGTGGGTCGGGATTGGAAAAAGCAAGACTTCGCAGCGTTACAGTATCTCCTTGGGAGTATCTCGAAAAATCAATGAGGATATCGATTCGCTCGGCAGGAGAGAACATTGCGCTTGAGAGACTTAAAGGTCGCGGTAAAAAACCGCCATCGTTCCCAATCATCGTGAAGTTCGAGGCGTCCGAAAGTCCGACATTGAAAAATCGGGCATTCGATGCATTAACTAAACGAAATCGATATAGCGTTGGTGCGACGGTGAGAAACGCATTCGGAGTTCCGTTGACGAGCATGGTATCTCCGATCCAGCCGCTCTTCATGTCCTCATCGTTGGGATTGTAAGCGATCTGGTCATTCGCGTCGAATCGTTTGTCGGTCACGAGCAGCGGAATATCGAAATCGTCCGAAGGAAGTCCAAGCGCAGTTTCCTGATCGTCCGAAATAATAAACATGCCCACTAACCCCATATAAACTTGCCGCGCCGTTGTCATGTCGGGATGAGCATGATAAAAATTCGTGCTCGCGCGCTGAATGATCGGAAAATTCACCGAATACGAGCCGCCTGCGCCCACGGCATCCTTGGGATGCCCATTCATGTTTGCCGGCGCGTGAACGCCATGCCAGTGAAGAATGGAGGTCTCGCTGAGATTATTTTGAACGGTCGCTACAAAATTGTCGCCCTTTTTCAGTTTTATAGTTGGGGCTGGAAACGAGTTGTTGATAAGCAAAAGATTTGAACTCGATCCGGAAAATATCTCGGCTGTTCCCGGCGCGAGCGTTAGAGTTCCGCCGCTGATTACCGATGGAATATGTAACGCATTCATCGTCAACGGCACGGGATGCTTTCCGGATCTTCGCGAGGATCGAAATCCCCTTAGGCCCGAATACGGCAGCCACTCCTGCCGCGGCCGCGCCCCCGATAAAACTTCTGCGAGTAATCATGCTATTGCCGGATAAGCTTCTCTATCCGAGTTCCGCTTTCGGATTCAAATAGAACATAATATACGCCGGCCGGAAAAGCCGTCACGTCCAAAGAAAAATCCGCTGACATGGGAGCCGGCAGTTCCAAAGCCGTTCGATCCAGCAGATCACGCACGGTAACCCGTTTCACATTCGACGGTACATTTTGAATTTGCACTTTCCCCGCCGTGGGGTTTGGAGATAGCACAATATCGTCACCTGGCTGATTGGATTTCGACTGCACAGCATCGAAGGCCGGCACAAACGCCTCATTCGTATTGAGAAAGCCCGATGCATTTCCGCCGACGGCATACATCGTACCATCGACAAGTCCGATTGCGAGCCCCGCTCGCGGCGTGAACGTACCCGTGGTGACCGGCGTAAACCATCTATTCGATCCCGGGTCGAATACTTCTACTGTGTTATTGAAGTTAAGGCTGTCTTTTCCGCCAAACGTAAATATTTTATTGTCAAGCACGGTTGCAGCGAGCCCTTTGCGCGGCGTAAAGGTTCCGGTTGTAACGGGTGTGCTCCATTCGTTCGTGGCAGGATCGAATACTTGCAGCGGTTCAAATCCATTACTGCCGTCGCCGCCAGCAATATAAATTTTTCCGTCAATCGCAGATGCCGTATGATCCGAGCGAGCATCGAAGGCTCCCGATGTCACCGGCGTGCTCCAGGTATTCGTCGCGGGGTTGAAGACTTCGAGCGTGCCCATAGCTCCGAGGGAGGAACTATAGCCTCCGATGACAAAAATGGAATCGTTCACCACGGTTGCCGTCGAGCGCCAGCGGGGCGTCATGTGGCCATTTGTGACGGGGGTGCTCCATGTATTCGTGGCAAGATCGAGAACTTCTAAGGTATCCAGCGTGCCCGCGTTATTATATCCACCGAACGTATAGATCTTTCCCTGATAGGCGCATGCCGAAAGCCCCCGGCGCGGAGTGAAGTTCCCGCTAGTTGTTGGCGTGTTCCACGTGTCGGTTGAAGGATCATAGACTTCTAAAGTATTCAGAAAGTTTACGCCGTCGTACCCGCCGAGCGTATAAATCTTCCCATTTGCCACGGCGCTTCCAAATGCAGCCCGTGCCGTGAAACCTGCGCCCGATTTCGGACTCCACACACCACCAATCTCTTGTCCGAAGAGCTTACTGGAAGCGAGAAGCATAATAATTGCTACCCCGAAAAATTCGATCTCACGATATTTCACTCAGCCTGAGAACCCTGCTTTCGCTCGCTTAAATCCATTCCGTTTTAATTTCCGCTAACCATTTTGCCACCTTCGTCGTTTAAGTCGCGCAGAAATAGCACCTGTGGTGCGTTCTCCGACCCTAAATTGAACGAATGAGCGATACGACAACCGCGGTGCCCGCTCCTCCGGCACCCCCCTTAACCAATGCCCCGGCTGCGAATGGGCAGGAGCCAAAACGGCTCACCATAGGAGTACCCAAAGAAATTCACGCTGGCGAACGGCGCGTGGCGGCTACGCCGGACACCGCACAGCGCCTGCAGAAGCTTGGCTTTGCCGTTCTCATCGAGCGCGGCGCGGGCGAGACCGCCGATTTCCCAGACGCGCGCTATGCCGCGGCGAATTGCCAGGTTGCACATGATGCACCTGAAGTCTGGAGCAAGGCCGACATCGTCCTCAAAGTCCGCGCGCCCGAGATGAACCCGTCCACCGGGCAGGAGGAAGTGGAACTGTTGCGCGAAGGTCAGACGCTGATTTCGTTTATCGCGCCTGCCCAAAACGGCGATCTCGTAAAACGGCTTGCGGCGCGGAAGGCGAATGTGTTTGCCATCGACCAAGTGCCGCGCATCACCCGCGCGCAGAAAGAAGATGCTCTTTCTTCGATGGCAAATATCGCGGGCTATCGTTCCATCATTGAGGCAGCGAATCTTTTCCCTCGATTTTTTACAGGACAAGTCACGGCAGCTGGAAAAATTCCCCCGGCGAAAATTCTCGTGATTGGCGCGGGCGTTGCGGGGCTTTCGGCGATCGGCGCGGGGAAATCATTGGGAGCTATTGTGCGCGCCTTCGATGTGCGGCCTTCGGTCAAAGAGCAAATTCAAAGCATGGGCGCGGAATTCCTCGAAGTGAAAATTCAGGAATCAGGCGAAGGTGGGGGCGGCTATGCGAAGGAGATGAGTCCCGAATTCATCAAGGCAGAGATGGAACTCTTCGCAAAGCAGGCGAAGGATGTCGATATTATCGTTACCACTGCACTCATTCCGGGCAGGCCCGCGCCGAAATTAGTTACGCGCGAAATGGTGGAATCGATGAAGGAGGGTTCCGTCATCGTCGATCTTGCGGCAGAGAACGGCGGGAACTGCGAATTGACAGAGCCGGGAAAAGTTGCCGTCCACAACGGCGTTTCCATCGTTGGCTATACCGATTTGCCGAGCCGCATGGCATCGCAAGCGAGCCAGCTTTATGGCATGAACCTCTATCATCTCCTGGATGATATGGGCGGCGGAGCGAAATTCCATATCGATTTGGAAGACGAGGTCGTGCGCGGCGCAATCGTTGCGCAGAATGGGGTAGTAATGTGGCCGCCACCCAAGGTTGCCGCGCCACCGCCACCACCGAAACCGGCACCAGCAGCCGTTATTGGAAAAGAGCCGAAGAAGAAATCGAAACTCGGGCAGGCGGTTACGCTCGCGATCGCCATCGTAATACTCTTGGGACTTGCCGTGAGTGCGCCGCAATCATTCTTGCAGCACTTCACGGTATTCGTGCTCGCCATCTTCCTCGGCTGGCAGGTGATCTGGAACGTGACTCCCGCGCTGCACACTCCGCTCATGAGCGTAACGAACGCGATCTCCGGCATCATTATCTTGGGCGGGATGCTGCAACTCGGCGGGCAAATTCCGACGGTGGTGCTGGTGCTTAGCATGATCGCCGTGTTCGTGGCCAGCATCAATATCTTCGGCGGCTTCCTCGTCACGCAGCGAATGCTAAAAATGTTTAGAAAATAAGATGAGTCTAAGTTTCGCAACCACCAGCTACATTGTAGCTATCGCGCTTTTTATCCTTAGCCTGAGCGGGCTCTCGCAGCATGCCACGTCCCGGCGCGGGAATCTTTATGGCATGATCGGCATGCTGCTCGCGCTCATCGCGACGGCATTCCTCATTCCGGTAACCGGCTACCTGCCCCTAATCGCCGCGCTGCTTCCCGGCGCTCTTATCGGAGGAATCCTGGCTTCCCGCGTGGCGATGACCTCGATGCCGGAACTCGTTGCGATGTTGCATAGCTTCGTGGGTGCTGCGGCGGTGCTCGTCGGCCTGAGCAATTACTTAGGCGGCACGCACGGGCTTACGGGCGGCGATCTCACAACGCATAATCTCGAAATTTACATCGGCGTCTTCATCGGCGCGATAACCTTCACGGGTTCGATCATCGCCTTCGGCAAATTGAGTGCAAAGATTTCCGGCAAGCCGTTGCTCCTTCCCGGCAGGCATTATTTTAACCTGGCTATGATTGTCGCGGTGATCATTTTCGGGGTGATCTTCATGTCGAGCGCGGAGGGCGCGGGGCTTGCGCCGCTCCTCATTATGACGGGCATCGCGTGCGTGATCGGCGTTCACCTCGTGATGGCGATTGGCGGGGCAGATATGCCGGTGGTGGTTTCGATGCTGAATAGTTACTCCGGCTGGGCAGCGGCCGCGGCAGGATTTATGCTCTCGAACGATTTGCTCATCGTGACGGGCGCGCTCGTCGGAAGTTCGGGAGCGATTCTTAGCTTCATTATGTGCAAGGCGATGAACCGGAAGTTTATCAGCGTGATTTTGGGCGGATTCGGTACGGGCGAAGGAGCGCACCCGGCTGCCGGCGCGCAGCCACAGGGCGAGGTAACGCCAACCAGCGTGGATGATGTGGCAGAAATGCTTTCTGATGCGAAGAGCGTGATTATCGTTCCCGGCTATGGCGTGGCCGTCGCGCAGGCGCAGCATTCGCTTGCCGAGATGGTGAAGATTTTGCGCGATGCGGGTGTGAACGTGCGATTCGGAATCCATCCCGTCGCCGGACGATTGCCGGGACACATGAACGTCCTGCTCGCCGAAGCAAACGTTCCCTACGATATTGTCTTCGAGATGGATGAGATCAACCACGATTTCCCGACGACCGATGTAGCGATGGTCATTGGCGCGAACGACATCGTCAATCCCGCCGCGCTCGAAGACCCGACAAGCCCCATCGCCGGAATGCCGGTGCTTGAAGTATGGAAAGCGAAAGTCGCCGTCGTGATGAAGCGCTCAATGGCTTCCGGCTATGCCGGCATCGACAATCCGCTCTTCTATAAAGAGAACACGCGCATGTTGTTTGGCGATGCAAAGAAGAATGTCGATGCGCTGGTGGCGAAGCTGCGGGAGCTGGAACCGGCCTGAGCAGTTCTTGACACCCTCTGAGGCGACAGCCGGAAGAACCATTCCTTCAGCCGCGCTCGTTGAAAACCGCATGAGCAAACGAGAATTTTTGGCTAACGAGGCGATGGTTGAACCCGACCCCATTATAGATCGGGTCGTCGAGTTTCTTTTATTTCTGAAATCCCAGCCGTTGGAGCGAGATTACGATGCCTTGATGCTCAGCTATCCGACCCTCGCAAAAAATTGGTTTAGTCCGGAAGAAGAGGAAGCATGGAAAGATTACCAGTAGGGGCCATTACGTTTTTGCTCGTTCCGTATCCCGATGGAACAGGTGGTAAACGGCGTCCCGCAGTAGATCTCAACAAGGTAAACGACACGGAATATTGGCTCGTCGAAATTACGAGCCAGCCGACGCCTTTTCCGAACGGAGTATTCCTCGAAGAATCGGATTTCGAGTTTGGCGCATTGCGCGTGCGGAGCCAGGTCCGTTGTGACCGAATATTGACTGCTCACGAAGAGTTGCTGCGCAATCCCGCGGAGGCGATGCTCAAGCTCGAAGTTCACCGTAAAATTGTTTCTACGGTTATCGCGCTCTTACCATCCTAGAATGGTATACAACCGCGCACATACCGAAGCCTTTTACGGTGCGCTCGCCGAGCGTGAACGGGAACGCTTCCAGCGTAACGCCGCCACGCGCGTTAGTCTGACGATACACACCCATGATCTCAATCGCCATATCAGGCCGGGCGATTCCGTGCTGGATATTGGCGCTGGCCCGGGCCGGTTTACCGTCGAGCTTGCAAGATTGGGAGCGGACGTTGTCGTCGGAGATATTTCGAGTACACAGCTCGAATTAAACACGCAGAAAGTTTCTGAGGCGGGATTTGAATCGCACGTGCGCGAGCGCGTACAATGTGATATTGTTGATCGCTCGCGGTTCGAGGATGGCACGTTCGATGCCGTCGTTGCTTACGGCGGCCCGTTAAGCTATACGTTGGACCGAGTTGACGAAGCAACCGGCGAAATCCTACGCTTGACGAAGAAAGGCGGGCGCGTTCTTTTCAGCGTGATGTCGCGGCTTGGGTCGCTCAGGCAGTTTTTCGGGAGGCCGCGTGGCTGGTGGATGAGAATGATTTCGAAGCCCTCGCCGACCCGTGGCGCACCGGCTTACTCGATGAGCGCTATAGCGCAACCGGCCACTGCTGCCGCATGTTCCTGGCCTCGGAACGATCCGAGATTCTGAGGAATCATTCCTGCGATGTCCTTGCAATGAGTGCCTCGAATTTTCTCGCCTATGCCAGCGAGGATGTGTTGGAAGGGCGTTGGCGGGATGCCGAATTCTGGAGCGCCTTTTTGGAAATCGAACTCGAAGCCTCCCGCCAGCCGGGGGCGTTGGGCTGCGGCACGCACTTAATTGCGGTGTTGGTAAAAGTTTGAATTCTTCCCCAATCGGAGCTACGCCGCTGCGCCAACCCCGCAGTACTCATCGAACGCCTGGGTAAGCGTTTGGCCGATCTCGCCCGCAGAGCGGCCTTCGATTTGCCAGCGTTCGAGCATCCAGACGAGTTCGCCATCGCGGAGCAAGCCGAACGCGGGTGAACTGGGTGCGAAGCCGGTGAAATAGCCGCGCGCGCAATTCACCGCCTCGACATCGTTGCCGGCAAAGGCGCTGATCATGCGGTCCGGCAGCGTGCCGTGTTGTGCGGCGAGTGAAAGTCCCGGCCGCGCGGTCCCGGCGGCGCAGCCGCACACGGAATTGATAAAGATGAAGGTCGTGCCTGGTTGTTTTGCGGCATCTTCGACTTCGTTGGCAGTGCGGGCTTCCTTAATTCCAAGCCGCGTCACTTCTTCGCGCATCGGCTGGATCATTCGTTCGTCGTACATAGAGGTTCCTTTCAAAAATCGACAACGTAACAACGCGCAGAGTGAAATTCGTTGCAACGATTGTCAAGAATGACTATCGCCGGACGTAGATTAAGAATTTTTCGCAGACCGTATCGCTAATTTTATAGGACGCCGAAAGTAGTTCCTTCAACGGCCGGTAGAGTGTATCGCTTTCAACGAGCGATTGGCTCGTTTCCGGGTAGCCCCGAAAGCTCGTCGTATCGTAGCGCTCGATGGCAATGAGCGCGGGTTTGTTTTCGATCAAAGTATCCTGCATCGCGATCAGATCCGCCGAAGGTATTACTCCGCTTGTGAAGAGTAGCGAATAGACGAACCGCGATGCCGGTTGCCGATTCGTGTGCCAATAGGCGCCAGGTTCCTCGCCAAAAATAAATATTTTGTCGGCGGGGGACGTGTGGCGCTCGATATATTGGGTAAGCGAATCTGTACACGGCGGGTAATAGAGGCTCTGCCTTGCACCCAGCGAGGCGAGATACTCGCCGTGATGGGTGATGGATTGCACTGCCTCCCGTGTGTAACGAATCCTTCGCCGCGCGCTCGGCGTGATGAAAATCGTCAGAAGCAGAATCATCGCCGTCGCGGGTTTCGCCGCGCGTGCGGCATGAATGCGAAAATAATTATACACATACGCGGCAGAAATTGCACAGAGCCTCGTGAGGCCCGGAAGAATTACGACGTATTGGTAACCCCAGCCCTTGCGCTGGATAAGTACCGCAATAATCCCGGCTGCAAACAAGATTAGTGGCGAAAGTACGGCGCGAAGAAAGGCGCGATGCCGCCGCTTGATTGCGATGGCAATCGCAGCGAGCGCAATCAGGCTCCAAATATCCAGGTACGTCCATGGTGCCCGTGGAAAGGCGATAAGATGGAACTCGTCGGGAACTCTTGGATGGTATTGGATAACTCCGACAGCAATATGAATATACTCGACAAGGCTTCCGCGCAATGCGAGCACACCAAGTTGCAGGATGCTCCAGGCTGCGAAGCCGGCAAGCAACGGCACTATTGCACGTTTCCGGCGCCCGCGATTATAGAGCCAGACTTCCGCAGCGATCGCGATCAGGAAAACGGCGTTCGAGGTTTTGAAAAAAGCTGCAAACGCAAGAAGCACCCCGGCGAGAAAAATAAGAAGTGTGCTTGTGCGTTTCAATCCTTGGATGCGCGGCGATTGCACGAGAACGGATGCCGCGATGATGAAAACCAGAGAATACGATTCGGTCTGTGCCGTATCGGCAAGACCGAGCGACAGTAGGGTTGCGATGAGGAGAATCGCTGCGAGCGGCGGAATCCATGTGGCATTCGAGCGCGAAATAATTGGTGCTTGCCGTGCCGTAGCGGCATACACCGCCGCGCAAGCCAGCAACGAAAAAAAATAATCGGAAATCCGAACCGCGAAAGCACGTGGGCCGAAGATCCACTCGAAGAGCGCATAGATATAGAAGACATTCGGCGGCTTGACATCCCACGCGTTCACGTAAAGCTTCTGGCCATGCAAGAGAAGCCAGCCAACTTCGGCGAAAATATTTTGGTCCAGTCCGAGCGCCCAGAAAAGAGAGGGAACGTAAATAATGGCGCAGAGCGCCATCGTGATCCAAAACCGGCGAGATGGAGAATGAAGAATGATGAATATTGAATGATGAACGGGCGAATTTGGTTGCTACGAACTGCATTTATTCGATTCGATGCCGGAAGACGACGAGCAATTACTTCGTGAGCAAATCCGCGGCGCGCACACGGATCGGACCCGCGCGCGCAGGAAATTGGCGCGCAAGCCGGAGCAGAGCGTGGGGTATCGGGTATCGGGTGCAGGGTTAGGTAAGACTGAGCTAATTTCGGGGCGGGTGATTCGGAGCGAGGGAGTTTTTTTTGTGATACGCCTCGCGGATGGGAAGGAAGCTCGCGCCAGGTCGTATAAGGGAACTCGGTCGGCGAATCCAAAATCTACGCTGGTCGCGGTTGGGGATGAGGTGAAGATTGCGGAGCACGAGCAGGGTTACCTCATCGACGAAGTACTCGCTCGACACACCAAACTTTCGCGGCGCGCGGCGGGAAGGAAAATGGCGTTCGAGCAGGTTATCATCTCGAATATCGACCTGCTTGTCATCGTCGCGAGCGTTCACGAGCCAAAGCTCCGCTCGGGCATCATCGACCGCTATATCGTTGCCGGCGTGGATGGCGGCCTCGAAATTGTTATCGCAATTAACAAAGCCGATCTTGCGACGCCCGACGAACTCGATGAGTCGCTCTATTTCCGGGACCTCTATCTCGAGATCGGGTATCCGGTGTATCTTCTATCCGCGGCGGAAGGGAAGGGGATAGAACAATTGAAGGAGGAAATTGCTGGGAAGACGAGCGTATTCGCGGGTCATTCGGGTGTTGGAAAGAGTTCTATCGTCAACGCCATACTTGGGCGCGAAGCGGCGCAGACGGGTGCGCTTCAGAAAAAATTCCGTCGGGGCGCCCACACGACCTCGGCTTCAACGCTGATCGAAACCCCACGACGTACAAGGGATAACGACGATGGTGAGGTCGCAAGGGCCGCAGAGGCAAGACCCACCTTTATTGCCGATACTCCCGGCGTTCGCGAATTTGCAAACTTCGAACTCGATCCTGGGAACCTGAAATTTGCGTTCGTAGAATTTCATAAATTTCAGGAGCGATGCGCCATTCCTAATTGTTCGCACATCCACGAGCCGGGCTGTGCAGTTCGGCAGGCGGTCGAGGATGATGCCATCTCGATCGATCGTTACACCAGCTATCAAAAACTACTGGGCGAAGCCCAACACGCAGAAACCAAACGAATTCGAAACCAATGAAAAGAACACTTTTTGTCGCCGCGTTCGGAATAGTTACCATGAGCACTATAACCATAACAGGGTGCGCTAAATCCGAGAACTCACAATCGACGGATACCACGGCTTACTCGCAAACCACCACGGTTCCCACGACGCCGGAAACCACGGCCGCCATGCAGCCGCAAGCCGCGCAACCGGAAACGAGTGCGTCCGCTCAGCCTGCCATGCCGAACGTTCCTCCCGCCGAGAGCATGACGAAGCACGGCGATACCGTGACTACGCCGTCCGGACTAAAATACATCGACCTCAAAAAAGGCAAAGGCCCGATGCCGAAAAAAGGACAGACTATTACCGTCAATTATACTGGAAAATTGACGGATGGCAAAACGTTCGATTCCAATGTCGATCCGAATTTTCATCATGTGCAGCCATTTCAGACGGCGATTGGCGTTCGGACAGGTTATTCCAGGATGGGATGAAGGAATGATGTCAATGCACGTCGGTGGCAAGCGGCGCCTGATCATCCCTGGCAATCTGGCGTACGGCCCGCGTGGCATGCCGCCCACCATCCCGCCGAATGCCACGCTGATTTTTGATGTGGAACTTCTGAAAGTGCAGTAAGAATCGCTGAGCGGAAGTTGAGTAGAAGAAAAAAGGGACGCACCGAATGTGCGTCCCTTTTTTTGTTCCAGCTCTCGCGTTTCTATCTCTCGAGCACCAACCGCTTCGTCGTCACCCCATTTCCGTCCGAGGCGCGGATGAAGTACGTACCATCCTTTAGCAAGCCAAGCGCATCGGCATTCCATTGCCACACATTCGTACCTCTGTGAGAAGCGATTATATTACCGAGCACATCGATAAGTTTGAAGGTCGTGTTTGTTGCACCTTCGAGTTCCATATTCACGATGCCGGAACTTGGATTCGGGAAGAGCAATAGGGTTGGTGCATTCGGAGTTATTGGCTGGCTTACCGTCGCCGGTGCCGAGTTCGAATGGCCGGTGAAATTGACATAATAGGCCCCGTTCGAGGAAAGCGCAGAATTCTTGCCAAAGGGGGCTGCGAAACCTCCGGAGACCGTCAGCGCGAGCGTATCATAATATGTTGTCCCGGACGTATCGCCATAGAAATGCACGATGACGGCCATGCGACCGCCTGGCACCAGCGTATCTGGCAGCGCCGGAACGACTTGCGCGACGAGGAAGTGGGAACTTGAATTGAGCCATCGCACGGCCGTTACGATGACCGTCGAGCTCGAATTATTGACGAAATCAACGCGGTGCGCGTAATAATGCCCGGAATCGCCGGAGAGCGAGACATCGCTGGAACCCGTCGTGTCGAACGCGACGGTTTCGGTATCGCTGCACGATTGTGGCATGTATCCCACCAGCGAAACGGAGGAGGAATGGCAATGCGCGGTATCGTTGGTCGTGAAGGATAACGTCGCCGTGGCACTATACTCGGTGCTGCCGGTCGTGCGATTTGGAATGAACATCAGCCACACGCTATCGTAGGTGTTCGATGCGATTGGGTTCGGGAACCCTGAAGAATCGACGCGGAATGCGCCGTCGTCGGTACCTGAAATATGGATTGCCGTCAGCGATGTGGAGGAATCCAAATAATTGTGGATGAAAAGGTGAATATAGCTTGTGTCGCCATAATTCGTTACCGCAGCTGCAGCGGCATACATGCCGTAGCAGGTCTTGATCGTCGTATCGACCGCTTTGGCATAGACGACGCGCGTGACGTGGCGATCGTTATTGTAGGCGTCGCTGTATAGGATATTGATCGTATCCCAATGGATATCCGTATCGCTCGGAGCGTGGAAGCACGCCGTCCAGAACATGGTGTCCCCGGCTGGGATCGTGAAGGGGAATGTGGTTCCCGAAGTTTCCAGCGAGAAGATCGAACCGGGATCGTGCGCCCAGCTAAAACTCTTGACGGTGTCGACGTTGCTGCCGCTATTGATCAGCACCAGCGGCCAGACGGAACCATGGCTCATACAAGTATCGCCACCCATGGGAACGTTTCCGGGGAAATAGGGTCCTACCGCACGTAATTCGCCATCCGGAGGGGTAGTATCGGTTGCGTGAGCTACGAGGAACCGGGAATCGAACCAATGTTGGCCGGAGGCGTCCTCATAGTGGACGGTGATCGTATCGGCGTAAGTATTGGTGTTGTCCGGCGCATGGAAACAGAAGGTCCAGGTGGCGGTATCGTGCGCGCCCAGAATATAGGGAAGCGCGACGGAATCCCATGTAAAGATTCCGGATGGATTGTTTGGCTCGGGAGCCAGATCGAGGCTCACAATGGTATCGGGGCTGCTGGTGGTGTTGATGAGCCGGCAAGGATAACCACCGGTACCGCTTGAACTGCTGATGCAGGTGTCCGCACCTTCTGGAACAAGCTGGGGGAAATAAGGGCCAGACAAGGTTAGCGCATTATCCGAAGGCGAAGCGGACGCTGCCTCGATAAGACGCGATACCGTATTGGACTGGCTGCCGATCGTAAGAACGATCGTATCGATATTCTCCGTCGTGTTGTCCGGAGCGTGGAAGCAATAGGTCCAGTTAGTCGTATCGTGCGCGGCCAAAACGTAAGGAAGCGAAACGGAATCCCATGTAAAAATTCCATTTGAGTTGTGCGCCCATGTCATGCCTCGGATGGTATCGGAAGCGCTGCTGTTGTTAACAATTCTCATGCTCGCACACGAATCGCTGCCATAGGGAATATCGCTCGTGAAATACGGGCCTTCGAGTCCGATCGAGGAGGTTGCTATTCCATACACGACCCGGCTGACATACGCATCTCCCGCTCCATAATAGACACGGAGTGTATCGTAATTGGTATTCGTATTGTCGGGAGCGTGGAAGCAGTAGGTCCAGTAAGTGGTATCGCCCGTGCCTAGTATGTAGGGAAGCGAGGTGGAATCCCAGGTAAAAATTCCGTTCGGGTTATGGGTTCCAGCTCATGCTATTAAGCGTATCGGGATGGCTGCCTGTATTGATGAGGGTCAAATGAGTGCAGGTATCACCGCCTTCTGGGATGTAGGGGAAGCAAGGCCCTGTCGCTGTCAAAGCTGGCGGTGGGGGATTCGGATGCCCAATAAGCACGACGGTGTGCGCGGTAGTGTCGTCCGAAATTGAGAGCTGGCCCGTCACCGTGCCGCTCTGGACGTGATAGACGATGCGGATGTAATTGTACCCCGTGATGTGAACTGTATCCGCTGAAACGCTGAAATACGAGCCGCCGGAGGAAATCCAGGCGTGGATGTACGTGCCCGGGCCAGAAGTATCCCCGGTGTATGCGACCCGGACGTAGCCCGTAATCGAATCCTGTCCGGTTGGCGAGAACGTAACCGTATCCGGCGTGTAGGAATAGGAATCGGCGCGAAGAAGGCTCGGACCGAGCGTTATGCAAAGCGCGAGAATTGCTAAGAATCGTGTCATTTTGGCAAAATTATTCATGGTTTCGGAAAGATTAGAGTTGTCGAACGTAGGAGAACACTGTGGATTCTCGAAAATCACACATCCCGGATGAAGACCGTAAAAACGAACCGCCCCGGTGTTTCCACTGGGGCGGTCTAATTCCTCAAAATTGAGCCGAATTACTTCATTTCGACTTTTGCGCCAGCGTCCTCGAGTTTCTTTTTGAGGGCTTCGGCATCGGCTTTCGAAAGACCTTCCTTCACGGTCTTTGGCGCGCCATCGACCATGTCCTTGGCCTCTTTCAAACCCAGTCCGGTGGCCTCGCGAACGGCCTTGATGACGTTGATTTTCTGCGCGCCGGCATCCGCCAGCACCACATCGAATTCCGTCTTTTCCTCGACCGCGGCGGCCGGAGGCGCCACCGGCGGCCGGCATCATCCCCATCATCATCGGGGCTGAAGCGGTTACGCCAAATTTATCTTCGAGCGCCTTTTTCAGCTCGGCGGCCTCGCCAAGCGTCAATGCGCTGATCTGATCTACGATTGCATTAATATCTGCCATGGTTGTATTTACGGTAATTAGTTAAAGTCGATTGTTGAACTGAATTTGGTCGGGCTGGAAGCGCCGACCTACGCGTCATGCTGCGGCTTCCGCCTTCTTCTTCTCGATTGCATCGACAAGATAGACGATATCCCGCTGCAATGCACCCAAAACGCCAACTATGCCACGGCATCGGAGATTCGAGGCTTCCGACGATCGCAGGCCATTACGTCCTTTTTTGTCGGCAGGGCGGCGACTTTCTTGAGATCTTTGCCGGGATAAACCTGGCCCTCGAGAATTGCAATCTTGAGGCTCGGTTTATCCTGGTTTTTCTCGATAAAGTCCTTTAGGATGCGGGCCGGAGCTACCGGATCGTCGAAACCGAATGCAACGCCCGTCTGACGGACGAGTGCCTTCTTCAGTTCATCGGTCAGTTGCCCGGAATCGTCCAATGCGCGCCGGATTAGCGTGTTTTTCGCCACCTTAAAGGAGAGGCCGGCCTTCCGGAGCTCCGAACGCAGGCGCGTCGTTTGCTCCACCGTCATTCCTTCAAAATCGGTGAAATACATGCCGCTGGCGCGGTCAATGACTTCCTTCAGTTCAGCAACGACTTGCGTTTTTTCTTCGCGTGTCATTGGTTGATTGTTGTTTATATGCTGGCAGTATATAATTGCAATTAAAGGAGTTAGAAGCTCTCCAATCACCGCCATTTCGCGAAGCGCCGAAAGTCCGTAATTACTTCCGCCGTCACTCTTCGCCGGACAAAGCATAAGAAGAACATCCTCCCATGCTCGCCCACTGCCAACAAGCGCGCCGGTAACCGGAAAATGTCAAGGATAGTTCACCGTCTCTGTCGACCTTGATCGTTGGAACTATTACTGATTTCTTCAGGAATCGTATGTGTCCGCGGAAAATGCCTTCTTATCGTACCGCCAGCGAAAGTAACGTTATCCACAAAAAATCGTGGAAAAGTGAATAAATAGTTCGTTCCCGCGATTGCCGTTTCTGGCCTGCATTCGCCAAATGAATTGTAACTACATCGCAGGCCGGCCGCCCGGCGATGCTCACTCTCCCGCCTTGCGCCACTCCTCGACGCGGCCGGCGTATTCTTTCGAAAGTTCCTCGGCCTCAAGCTGGGTCGTGGCATCGACGAGAATAGTGCAGTAGGGCCGTTCCTTTTCGGGCAGGACGAGCACCCATGCTTCGCCATCGTTGTGCGGATAGAATTTGATTCCGTCGATAAGAACTTTTTTCATATCGCGGGAATAATCCATCGCATTGCGCATAACTCGTCCCAATTCTTCGGTGGGGCAGAAGACCTGTTTGCGCGCTTGAGCGTGGCGTGGCATATCGCGCGCCACTTCGCCGAGATTTTTTTCCACCGTGGCAAGCATCTCCAGCGTTTTCGCGACGGTGAACAATCCATCGACGGCAAAGAAATAATCTGGGAAAATCGCGCCGCCCAGGGTTCCACCCACGAACATGATGCCGTCTTCGCTCGCGGCGCGCATCATATCGGCGTGGGTACTTTTCGTATAGACGATTTCCACTCCGTATTCCTTCGCCAAATCCTCTACCTCCGATGTAGCGGAAACGGGAACTGCAATTGTGGTTACCGGTTTCCCGCGCTTTTGGGAACTTTCAAGAAACAACTTCGTGAGGAGCGTCAGCAGTTGATTGTTCAAATAAATGTTGCCGTCCTCATCGACGAGTCCCACCCGTTCGCCGCCGGAATCCAAAATAAAGCCGATCTGATAACCGAGCGATTTCACTACATTGGCCAAATGCCGCGTGGAGCGGTCGAATTCCTCCCGGCCACGCGTCAGCCGGGAGGGTTCCAAATAGGCATTGATCGAAACCACTTCGCACCCGAAGGCGCCAAGAATATTCGGAAAGATCGTGGAGGCGATGCCGTTCGCGTAGTCGATCGCGATTTTGAAATGCGATCGGGTGATAAGTTCTACATCGAGCGCGCCCTTGAAGCGTGCCGTATAAATTTCGCCCGTGTGCGCCGGGAACTCGATGGTTCCGACCTGATCGAACGGCGCGCGCGGAAAGTCCTCACCGAAAAAATATCGCTCGATGGCTTTGCCCTTACTCGATGGCAAATCATAGCCGCCGGAATCGAAAAATATCATGTCCGAGCGGCGGCGATCGATGGGATTTTTTCTGATGTGTACGCCGCCGGAATGCCGCGCATCGCGAAGATGATGGCGTGTGAGGGGAATCGGCGTTTGCTGCATGTCGATGGCGCTGACTCCGGCGCTCATCAGGCCCGCGACGAGTGCGCGCGAAAGCACACGGGAACCCGGGTCGCTATCCCGGCTGACAACGATGCGCCGGCCCATGCCAACCTGCGCCCCCAAGGCCGCGCCGACCTTCGCCGCAAATTCCGGAATCAGTTCGATATTGGAAGTTCCCGAAATGCGAGAGTTCGTGAAGAGTTCCCGGTTCCAACGGTCTTCCCAAACAAGACTGGTTTGCAGCGTGGCGCCGGCCTCGACGCGCTTGCCGGGCCAGAGCTTCACGTTCGGCAAAATATGTGCAGCTTCGGCGACTTGGGAACCTTCCCCGATAAAAACGTTCTCGTCGATTGTCGCGCGGTCGCCGATGGACACGTTGAAACAGGCGACGGCATGGCTCAGGCTCGCGTTCCGGCCCACACGAGTGCCATTCCAGAGGATGGAGTTCTCCACAATAGAACCCGCCTCGATGCGGCAATCGGAACCCACGATCGAATTGGTGACGATGGCTCCACTTTCGATTGTGGTTCCATGCCCGACCACATTCTCGCCGCGAAATCGGACGCCCTCGACCTCGCTGCCTTGTTCCAGAACGACGCCGTTCCGTCGCTCGCCGGTGAGTTCCATATCGACCAAGCCGAGCAGCGCGTCCATGTGTGCTTCGTGATATTCGGCGAGGTTCCCAACGTCGCGCCAGTATCCATCCGCAATATATCCGGCGAGCGCGCCAGGCTTTTTGAGCAATGCGGGAAAAAGATCCTTGCTGAAATCGAACTCGCGCTTATACGGAATTTCGTTGTAGGCTTCCGGTTCCAGAATGTAAATGCCCGTGTTGATCGTATCCGAAAATACTTCGCCCCAGGAGGGTTTTTCCAGGAATCGTGTGATGAGCGAATCCTGGTTCGTCATAACGATCCCGAATTGCAGCGGATTTTTCGCGTGCGTGAGGACGATCGTCGCCAGCGCCTTCTTGCGTTCGTGGAATTTGATTGCAGCGGTGAGATCGAAATCGGTGAGAATATCGCCGGAAATGACGAGCAGGCGCTCCTTCATCTCGAGCTGCTCCGTCGCATTCCGCACACTGCCGGCGGTGCCGAAATCCGCTTCGGCACGAACGTAATTCATCGAGCAGCCGAACGCCGAGCCATCGCCAAAATAGGCGGTAATCGCATCGGGATGGTAATAGAGGAGCGAGGTGAGCTCCGTCATCCCATGCTTCGTGAGGAGCCGGATGATATGCTCCATCATGGGCCGGTTCATCATGGGAACCATTGGTTTGGGCAAATTCATCGTGAGCGGCCGAAGCCGCGTCCCAAATCCACCCGCCATGATAATTGCGTTCACCTGTTCAGTGCTAAGTACTAAATGCTACGCGATGAAACACAATGAGGGTGGAAAACGAGTCAAGTTAATGGAAGAATAATATGAGCTACGCCAAGTGAACTTCGAAGATGCGATGCACGAGCACTTTGCACCCAGCACTTTAATAAACCATCTGCGGCAATTCCTCTGATTCAAAATCCATTTCCGCTGCCGTTTCGTCTTCGACTTCGCCGATTTCACCACTGTCCTCGCCCCGAAATGCCGCATAGGCCGCGCTGGCGGCGAGCGCATAAATGGCGTGGTGTATGATGTCGATCGCAATTTCTTCGGGTTCCCATTCGGTGATAGGTGGTGAGGTTTTCGTTGCCGGCAGCATGAGGAGCGAAGTGCCCCAGACCGCCGCAAATTGCGTGAGCGCGCCCACGGCGACGCCGCGAACGCCGAAGCGATCGAGGACCGGGAGCAAAAATCCCCAATTGATTCCGTACTCCCAGTGCATCGCCATCGAAAGCCGTTTTTCGCCTTCTTCATCGATCGGTTTCACGTGCAGCACGCTCCCGCCGACCTTTCCTGGTGCGGTGCTATCCGGCCGGCCGCGCATCCGGGCTTCGATTGTGCTCGAAACCGTCATCGCCGCTGTACCAAAAATTCCGGCCGCAAGGCCCGCGCCCACCATCGTTGAGATTTTCTTGAGTGTCATGGTAATTCTATTTATTAACCAAAGGAAATCAAAGCTCGCACCAATCCGAAGGAAGGTATTTTCCCTGAACTCCGCAGGCTTGCTTGGAGTTAGCGTTTCTTCACAAAATCAATCGCCAGTATGAATTCTATTCGTAAAAATTTCTTCGCCACTTTCCTGATTGGGTGCTTTTTCATCAGTAGCGCCGCTTATGCGCAGTTTTCGCGGCCCGTTTGCGTGATGAAGGGCTGCGTGCTTACGACGGATCAGAAGCCAGCCACCGTGCGGCTTTCGATTCACGAGGCCGGGGAATCTTCGGATAACGATACCTCCGGCGAGATCACCACGTGTGGCATTCAGGAGATCACGGCGGGCAGCGCGAATTCCGCTTCCGGGCGATACCTGCTCGTGCTCAAGCCGTCAACAAAATATTGGGTGCATATTGAAGGGCCGTTCGTCCAATCGATCGATACGATGATTTCCATGCCTCCCACGAACAAGTCGCTTTCCTTTGACGAGAATTTTCGAAGTGAATTATCGCGCGGCCACACCGGGGAACACCATGGGCGCCAATGACGATGCGCCGGCGAAGAAAGAGTAATAAGAGGGAAAACGCCCGGAACCAATTGACCGAACCCAAAGTTCTCGTCAGTCAGTTTAGCCAGGAATGATTCAAGCCTTTCGTCATATTGCCTACGGAGGGAGCGCCCGCGAACTGCGCGGGCGGACGCGCGTGGCCGCACATATTGTGCGCTTTGTAGCCCTATTGAACATCCTCGTCTTCTTTTCGGACACGATCAATGTAAATATTCTGTATGCGGCGATTCTGGGCGATGTGCAGTTCCAGGATAATCCCTACATCCTCGATTCGGCCACGGATTCCACGAACATCGCGCCAAATATTGTAACGCCCCATGTTAACTATTTCGAGCTTGCGAAGTTCGACGGCGGCCCGACGAACGTCTCCCGGCATGGCGCCCAAAATTTTTGCGGAACCACCATCGTTGAAGACGAGGATAGCCCCGGCACCCTCGCCGGCGATTCCACCGCGACGTTAACCTACGATATTCGTTCCTACGCTCCCACCGAGGCCGCCACGCTCCATGAGCGCGCCGCCCCTGTTTTAGATCGAACGATCACGTTCGGCTGCCTGCAGATTTAGACGTCCCGTATCAGCGAATTCCCATTAGCAATCGGCGCCGAGTGGATTTGCACTCGTTTCCGCGTTGCGCCTATTCGCTGATTTCTCTTGCATTCTGACGCATGGTGATTTTCGCGTGCTAATAGCACTCGAGACCATAAGGCCGTTCACATTCACCATTTCTTCAATTTTCATTTAGTTTTTAGCCAGACAACCGATATGTTTAAGAGATTTTCCATTGTCATGATGGGCGCGCTCTGCGCAACACTTTTTCTACAAGCCTGCTCGAAAGACCAGGCGCAAAGCCCGACGAATCCGTCGGAAGATGCGGTAACCATTAGCCCGAACGGGAACGATGTATCGTTCCGGCCAAACGCGCCGCAGCTCGCGCAATTCAAGGTGGGAACGGTGCGCGAATCCGCCTTACAATTAGATGTAACCGCGCCCGCGCATAATTTGGTTAGCGTCGTAACCTCCGAAGTGGGGGGAAAGAAATTAGACCTGTTCGAGACGCAAGATCTGACGGATACTTACTCAGCATACATCACGGCAATTGCAAATGTAGAGCATTCCTCGCTCGCCTTACAACGCGCGAAGGATCTTTACGCCCACGGCATTGCCGCCAGCCGCGATTTACAGGATGCCGAGATGGACTATGCCACGCAGCAATCCACGCTCGCCGATAACGACGCGAAGCTTCGCGCCTCGGGCATCAACCCGAGGGAACTGGAAGCCGCGCCGGCAGGAACGATTTGGGTCATTGCCGATGTGCCCGAAGAGCAAATTACCAGCATTAAGCCGGGAATGCGCGTGGATGTGGAATATATTACCTATCGCGGAAAAATGTTCACGGGCCAGCTTGCGTCCATCGGCCAATCGATCGATCCGGTGACGCGGAAATTCAAAGTGCGAATCGCGCTTGCGAATCCGAACGGCGAATTGCACCCGGCGATGTTCGGAACCGCGCATTTTATCGGCACGACGCAGCGCGCCGTCACCGTACCGACGGACGCGATCGTCCGCGAAGGCGATGGAACCATGTCCGCATGGGTCACGAGCGATGGGCATACGTTCACTCGGAAGACGGTCACGGTTGGCCTGCAGGAGGATAGCGATTACCAGATCACGGACGGCCTGGAACCCGGAGAACGCATCGTCACTTCCGGCGGCGTGTTCCTGAGCAACATGAACGAGACGCAAGGATAAGGAGAACTCGCCATGTTAAAGTCGATTGTAGCCTTCTGCCTGAGCCATCGGGCAGTAGTTCTCTTTGGCCTCGCGTTTTTTGCGATTGCGGGATACTTCGCATACCAGCAGCTTAACATCGAGGCGTATCCGAATCCCACGCCGGTAATTTTAGAAATTACGGCACAGGCTCCCGGCCTTTCGGCCGATGAAATGGAGCGTTACTATACGACCCCGATGGAAATCGCCCTGTATCGGACTCCGGGAATTTCCGTGATTCGCTCGACCTCGTTTTATGGCTTGTCGTTCGTGCGCGTCACATTTAAATATGGGATAGATTATGATTTCGCCTTTTCGCAGGCTTCTACTGCCATGCAGCAAAATATCTCGCTGCCCGGCGGGCAGGTGCCGAGCATTCAGGAAAACAGCGGCACGGACGAGATCATGCGCTACCAGGTGACCGGGCCGCCGCATTTCGGCCTTACCAATCTTCGCACGGTGCAGGATTGGATCGTCGCGCGGAGGCTGCTCACCATTCCTGGCATCGCCGCAGTAAATAGCTGGGGCGGACCAACGAAGGAATTCGATGTTCGAAGCCGATCCTCAAAAGCTTCAGGCCGATAATATTACAGTTCCGCAGATTATCACGGCGCTTGGAAATGCGAACATCAATGTCGGCGGCCGTGAAATTCGCATCGGCCAGCAGTCCATCAATATTCGTGGCATTGGCCTCATCAACGATGGAGGCGATGATGATCTTACCAAAGGCTATAACGTAAGTGACATCGAAAACGTCGTCCTGAGCCAGCAAAATGGAACGCCGATCCTTGTCAGAGATATCGGGAAGGTAACCGTCGGGTTCAAACCGCGGCTCGGCATTTTTGGGATGGATTCTACCGATGATGCAGTCGCCGCCATCGTCGTTATGCGGCGAACGGAAAAGACGAACCAGTTGCTTCCCGAAGTTCGCGCGGCGATCGACGGCATGAACCACGATGGCAGCCTGCCGCCGGGAGTCAAAGTCGTTCCCATCTACGATCGCGGATCGCTCATCGCCGTGACGACGAATACGGTGCTCCACAATCTAATCTTCGGACTTATTCTTGTCTTTTTTATCCAATGGATATTCCTGGGCAATTTGCGGAGTGCAATTATCGTGGGGCTGAATATTCCGTTCGCACTTCTCTTCGCCGTCATCATTTTGGTGCTGGATGGGCAGAGCGCGAATTTGCTTTCGATCGGAGCGGTCGATTTGGGAATTATCGTCGAATCGGCGGTAATCTTAGTCGAAAATACGTTCCGGAACTTTGCGCGCGATCCGGCCGAGCGGGAGGGGCTGCTCAAAAAGCTCAAGGCCGGCTATTGGGGCAATGATCCGACTCAACTTGCTCCCGGTCACACGGATGATTCCCTGCATTGGACGGACCGTCTGCGGCTCATTTTAGTAAGCGCGATGGAGATCGATAAGGCGGTGCTTTTCTCCGCTTTAATTACGGTGGCGGCTTTCGTTCCCTTATTTACGATGACGGGCGTGGAAGGGCAAATCTTTGGCCCGATGGCCCGCACCTACGGCTACGCGCTGGCTGGCGCGCTCGTGGCAACATTTACAATCTCACCGGCCCTCTGTGCCTACATCCTGCCGAAGCATGTGAACGAGGTGGAAACCTGGCTCGTAAGGATGCTGCACAAGCTTTACGATCCGGCGCTGCATTTTACGCTGAATCACCGGGGGCTGGTTGTCGGTGTCGAAGCCGCGATTGTGCTCGCAACATTTATCTTCGTCGCGCCGAATCTCGGAGGGGAATTCTTGCCGCGCTTAGAGGAGGGTAACTTTTGGATTCGTGCATCCATGCCGATCACACTCTCCCTGCAGGATGGTGAATCGGCCGCGCGCCAGATGCGCGAAATTCTGATGAAGTATCCCGAAATCATCAGCGTAACTTCGCAACATGGCCGGCCGGATGATGGCTCGGATGCCTCGCCGTTCTCCAACGTGGAACTTTTTGCTCCGCTCAAACCGGCGGACGAATGGCCGCCGGGCATGACCAAAGATAAGCTAACCGACCTCATCAGCGCGGACTTTGAGCGCCAGTTGCCGGGCGTTGTATTCAATTTCTCGCAATATATTCAGGATAACATCGAGGAAGCGGTTTCCGGCGTGAAGGGGGAAAACGCGCTCAAGATCGTCGGACCGAAACTTAGACACGCTAACAACACTCGCCAACGAAGCGCACGACCAGATGGCGCAGGTTCAGGGTATTGCCGATTTGGGAATCTTTCCAGTTTTGGGACAGCCAAACCTCAACATCACGATCGATCGCTCGAGAGCCGCACGCTATGGCGTAAACACGGGCGATATCAATGCTGTAATACAGGCCTCGCTGGCTGGCGCAACTGCTACGACCGTCCTCGAAGGCGAGCGGCAGTTCGATGTGGTCGTGCGCTACCCAAGCGAATATCGCGATAATATTGACCAGATCAAGAATCTCAAGGTAGCTGTTTCAACGTCTTCTGGAACGAATGCGTACATCCCGCTGAGTGAACTCGCTGATATTAGCTTGAATAATGGCGCAGCGTGGATTTATCACGAAAGCACCGAACGGTATATTCCGATTAAGTTCAGCGTGCGCGACCGGGATCTTACCGGCGCGGTCGCGGAAGCCCAGCAACGAATAAAGGCGCACGTCTCGCTGCCAAGCGGCTACCGATATGTTTGGGCTGGTGAGTTCCAGGACTATGAAGCAGCGAAGAACCGGCTGGAAATTATTTCGCTCGTGAGCCTTGCGCTCATCGGAGGATTGCTTTATAGCTTGTTTAACAGCGTTCGTGATTCGTTGCTGGCGCTGGCCGGGATTCCGCAGGCCATGGTTGGCGGAATCATAGCGCTATATGTGACACACCAGCATTTCAGCATCTCGGCGGCGGTGGGGTTCATCTCGCTCTTCGGCGTGTCCGTCATGCTGGGAATTTTAATCATGAGTTACTATAAAGAGGACCGACGGACCGGCCGTGAGCCGCGCGAAGCGATGTACCATTCGGCTAAGCGTCTTCTTCGGCCATTACTCATGACGGCGCTATCGGCCTGCATTGGCCTTCTGCCGGCGGCCATCAGCACGGGCATCGGCAGCCAGGTTCAGCGGCCATTCGCGACGGTGATTGTGGGCGGAATGCTCATCGGCCCTCTCATGCTGCTCGTGGCAATTCCGGCGCTTCGCATCATCTTCCCGGATAAAAACACCGGCGAATCCATTCTTTCCGCAGAGGAGGTAACGGTATGAAGCACACGACAAACCTACTCTGCGGCATTCTCCTTCTTTCGGTTGCGAAAATCGGATGGGCGCAAGGCGCCGATAGCACGATTCGCAGCCGCGCGCTGGATTCGCTCGTCCAGTGGCACGCCTTCGATACGTTGAATGCGGAACGAATTAGTTACCAGGATTTTATCGCGGGAGTGCTCGCTAACAATTTGGACTATGCAGTCCAGAAATATAATATCTCGATCGCGCAAGCCGAGATCGAGGTGGCGAAAATCTATCCCGATCCGGCCATCTCGGCGGCATTTTCGAAGGACATTACAAGCGGCTTGCCATCGGGTTCACAGGGTGGAAACGTTCTCAGCTTCGGCGCCGCGCAGACGATTCTGCTGGGCGGCAAACTCTTCGAAGGGAGTGGAAGTTGCCGAAGCGAATCGGAGCGCGGCCGCGGCGACGGCCCAGGATTTCTTCTGGACACTTCGCTCGAATGCCACGCAAGCCTATATCTCCGCTGCGATCGCGGATAGCAACCACGATGAGGCGATGCGCGAATACGACAACCTGGCTAATCTGGCCGAGATTAATGCGCACCGCGTGAGCGCCGGAGATTTGGCACGCACGGATTTCATCCAATCCCGCGTGGATGCGATTCAAGCGCGCGGCGCGGTTTTGCAAGCGGATGCTGCGAGGCAGACCGCATTCATTGCGCTTGGTCAGCTTATGGGGCGGCGCGATACGCTCTATCGCCCGGCCACCAATTTGGTGGTTCCCAAGCGTTCCTTCCAACTCGACGAGCTGATTGCGCGCGCGGATACCACGCGATCGGACATCGTTGCCGCAAGCGACCAAACGGAATCCGCGCGGTATGGGATCGACCTGGCGCGTGCGCTTCGCTGGCCGGACGTAACGGTTGGGCTTGGTTATACCAACACCGCCGCGACCGCCGCGCTTCCCGCGCCGTTCGCGAATCAAAGCGTGCTTGGCGTGAATGTGTCGATTCCGATACCGATTTCGGCCGCCGTGAATCGCGGAACCTTAGATGTTGCCGAATTCGACTACGAGCAATCGCAGGTTTCGTTAGCGGCGCTCAAACTGACGGACGAGACGAGGATCCGGCAAGCTTACGCGCAATACGAGCTTGCGCGCGAGCAATGCGAGCAATATTCGACCAGCCTTCTCCACGATGCCGAGACGGTGTGGGCCGCGCGGCTATATAGTTACAAGGCCGGGGGCGCCTCACTCCTGGATGTGCTGATAGCCGAGAATACGCTTGCCAGCGTGTATCAAGCATATTATGCGGCTCTCTCTGGCTATGCGAGCGCTCTGGTTACGCTTGAATCCTTCGCTCAGGCGTGGGACATCGACTTTTAATTTATGGATTGAAAATTGACCCAGTACGGAAAAATGTTTTGCGGTTCAGAATCGTTGCTGCGCGCCATGCTCGCCCTTTCACGTCCTTCCGGCGCTTGCGCGGTGGCGTTTGCATTCCTGTCGCTTGCTTTTGCCCATCGGGCAACGGCGCAGGCGGATTCGGTGAAACCTGGGCTAGCTAGCAACCGCGCGTTAGATACGAACCAGTATATTCCATGGTTGGAGTACCGCTGGGCGGATCATCAGATGTACACGCTCACCGGCGAGCCGCCGCGACGCTACACAAAGATCAACCCCATTCCGGCCTATACCTATCTTGGAACGTATTTTGGTATTCTCGCCGCGCTGCATTACTATCAGGAAGAAACATTCTGGCGGCAAGGACAATCGTTCCGAATTCGAAATAACTTTGATGAATCATTATCGGCAAATTACGGAGGGCATTTTTGCGGTGGGTATTTCGTCTCGTATGCTTCGGAACAAGCGCTTATCGCAGCTGGGGTAAGTTATAAACTGGCACCGATCTATGGCGCGCTCGCTGGGTTGGGGTACCAAACGTACGTTGAAGTCCTGGATGGATATGGTTCCGATTTCTCGCTTTCCCCCTATGAGGTGTACGCGCAAACGCTCGGGGTGATCTATTTTGCCGCCTCCCAATATAGCCGGGTCTTGCAAGACCTTTCGCCGAAATTTAATTACTATCCCTCTTCGTGGTTTGGTGGGGAGCCAAAGGCAGGCTCGCTAACGCCGATCGACGATTACAGTGCATGGAACTTTTGGATTAGCGCCAATATCAAGGACTTGACCAGATGGAGCTTCTGGCCCAATTGGCTGAACATAGCAGCCGGATACGGCGCACGAAATCTCGATGATCCCGGTGAAACGAGGGTGATAACGCTGGCGCTGGACTACGATTTGGTAAAAATCCTCCCCGACGGTTCGCCGGGCTGGAATTGGTTCCGGCAAACGCTCGACTTTTTCAAGCTTCCCGCGCCAGGCATTGAAGTTCGTATCACGCGCGGAGGGAAATATACAGGAAGCTACTTTTACCTTGCCTATCCGTTCGCAAAATTTTAAGTATCACAAATGAAAATATTGCTCGCACTTGTGCTGTTTTTCGCCGTGGCTCGCGCTGCGCTCGCACAGACCGACTCGTCCCATGAGGAGGACATTCGCTTTGGTGTTGGTGTCAGCTATTCGCCTTTTTCGGTTCCCGGCGATGACCTTGGTCACTTCGGAACTGCGGGGATGACCGATTGTTTTGTCCCGATGCAATTCGGACCGTACATCCGATTCGAGCCGGAGTTGGGGTTATATTTCAAATCGTACCAGGAGCAAGTGCCCGATATGTCGAGTACGTTTCTGCGAACGAGCGACCAACAAATTGTTCGCGCTGGCTTCGGTGTGTTTTATACACGGCAGGTCGATTCGAGTTTTCAGTTTGGGATTGGCGCGCGCCTTGGCATTATGTCTTCCGAATATGAAACGCATCAGGCATCGCCGGGAATCAATGACAGCGATACCCATTATGGGATTTTTTATCTTGGCGGCGCATTCTCGGTCGAATATTTTGTCTCGAAACATTTCAGCATTGGAGGCGAGTGCGATTTTATCCACTACGATTTCGGCGCGCCGCTCGTTACGGTTGGCAGCAACCCCTTGAGCGGGTACCTATCGCCCGATTCTCCGGAGCAAGGCGTGTGGAGCACCAACGAGGTGCTCTCGGCGCGGTTCTGGTTTTAACTCGTCCGCAAGTTCCGGGGCGCACTGTTCTCTACGAATTGGAGATTTCGTGAGCGTTTTTTTGAAGGCAAATTCTTTTAGCGCGCGCTGCGTTCATCCTGCGTTGATTGCCAATTATTCTCGCCCACTCTCCGCGCTGGCCACGATGGCTTTCGCGCTTGCGCTCGTGGCCAATCTCATGGCGGCTACCGCCGCTGCTCAAACTTCATTGAGGCTGGAAGATGCCTTCGGAGTTCGATTGGGGATGGTCGCCAATTCGTTCTGGAACTCGACGCAGCCGACCCAGAACACGTTCGATGCGCCGCCGCTCACGAGCGGCGTACGCCCGGCGCTCAATCCATTTTACGAAGCACCGCTCTCTCGCGGCCTGACGGCGTCAGCGGAGCTCATGCTCGTTTATCGCAGCTTCGCCGTACTCGGGCTTTCGGATACTCGGTTCGAAAGTTATGGCTTCAACGCGTCGTGCCGATGGGAACCGTCGGTTAGCGCAGGCGGCTGGTATTCGCAAACGCACTATTACGTTCGAGCCGGTCTGGGCTTCGATACTTTCACCGACCGCGTATCCGTCAGCCTTCCAATCAGCATCGGGGAATTGTTCCCGCTTTCGAATACATCCCAGTTCGAACTCGCCGTGCTTGCCACGCCGGAACTGTTTCTCGGCTTGGGTCCGGGAATGTATTACGGCATCACTGCGGGAATTCGCTTTCTCAATCCACGATAGCCTCCAATGCGATCCACGATTCTCCTTGTCGCTTTTTGCTTATGCTGCCACGCCAGTGACGCGCGTTCGCAGTCCGATTCGACCGGCATTGCCGACACTGCCAAAGGGGCGCAGGTAAATTGGACACGTGTCGGTGTGGCCTCGGGTTCGCTCGTCGGCGCAATCGTTGCTTTGCATATTTATCAGAACCAGGCGTGGTGGT
Organism: uncultured Bacteroidota bacterium; assembly: GCA_963702215.1. Classification (GTDB taxonomy): domain Bacteria; phylum Bacteroidota; class Ignavibacteria; order Palsa-1295; family Palsa-1295; genus PALSA-1295. Next base: position 466,823 of record OY969726.1, on the reverse strand, counting down.
CCGGGCAGCGGTCGGCGTTTCATGTCTTTGAAGATCCGGCATATCAAGCAGATTTCGATAAATTCGGCCACACATTCGGCGCGTATTATAGCTGCTACTTCTTCGATCAGGCCTATCAATGGGCCGGATTGGATAGTGCTCAGGCCTCGACCTTCGGAGCGCTTTCCGGTGCGCTGTGGGAATATTATGTCGAAATTGAGGATGGTTACGCGCAGGCCTGGGGTTTCTCACGAGGCGATGCCAAAAGCGACATTCTTGGCGCGACCTTTTATCTTCTCAATCAGCGCGTTCCCATTCTCCGGAACTTTCGCTATAAATGGTTTTACACGCCAACCAACAAAGTGCTGAAAGATCAGCCGGACATCCCCGGCCAAACCGTCAATGCCATTGAAGACTATGGCGGGCAAACCTATTATCTTAGCGCGGATATTCACAATATGCTGCCACGGAACCTTCAGCCGTATTGGCCGAAGTGGTTGAATCTTGCCGCTGGCGTGAGCGGGTATGATATTAATTCCGTCGATTACGCGAGCCCGACTGGAAATGGATTCGATCTTCGTAAGAAAGCGTGGTATCTCGCGTTGGACTATGATCTCGATAGAATAATTCCACCATTGAGTTCCGGGTTCGTAAATTTTATTCTTCGTTCTTTGGGCTACTGGCACTTTCCCGCACCCGCCTGGCGATTCTATCCAGATCCGAAATTCTTCTGGCTCTTTCCAATCTCGATTACCTTCGATCATGGTCTTCATATCGGCGCGGAACCATCACTGGGTGGTAATTAAGCAAGTTCCACAACGAGCACGCCGATTAGCGCAAGCGCCCCACCTCCAACAAATTGCAGCGTGAGCACCGCACCCTCGAAATAGATGGCCAGCGCGGTCGTGATGATCGGCTGAAGATTCTGGAAGATGGCGACACGCGTCGCTTCCAGTTTGCCTAATGCCGCGTACCAGAGGATATAATTTAGCACCGATGAGATGAGCGCGAGATACGCAACCTCGGTCCAAGATGACGCGGAGAAGTGTGCGACTGCCGCGAAGTTCGATGTGAGAAGCCCGAACGGCAAGTAGAGCAGCGCGCCGATTATCATATTAACAGCTACGACATAGACTGCGCCATACTTTAAGACCATCGGGCGGCCCAGCAACGTATAAAACGACCACGCTACAACGGCCATGAAGATGAGAATATTTCCCGTGATGTGCTCGGGCCCGAGCGAGACGCCGCGTTCGAACATAATAATTCCTGCCCCTGCAAACGCCAGTGCAATGCCGAGTGCCTTGCGGCCCGAAGGACGCTCGCTACGAAAGATCGAACTGAAGATGAATACCAGCGCCGGTGTGAGAGAATAGAGCAGCGCACTGTTCGCAGGCGAAGTATATTCGATCCCATGCAGATAGAGAAGCTGGTTCATTGGGACGTTTAGCAATCCGAGGAGGATCATCCGTCTCCAGTCGTCGCGCGCGATGCGATGGAAGACATTCCACCGGCGCTCCATACCAAACAGCAGAAGCAGAAACACGAACGATGCGCCGAGCGAGCGAAAAAGCAGAAGCAGGCCCGGATCGACTGACTGCGTGACATTTTGCGCAACTAAGTGCGTCGTACTTCCGATAAGCTGCTGGAGAACGAGGTAAAAATAGACCACGGAAATTCAGCGAATGCCTTCCAATAATGAGAGAAGTTGCTGCGCATCGTGCTCGAAGTGATATTCCGAAAGGGCAAGGGAACGTTCTCGTTCGCGTAGTTCGCTCATGGAGGCGTTGGTAAACGCTGCTTCGATGCCACCGCGGATCGAATCAGAATTCTTCTCATCGACGTACGTAATCCAAGCTTCCTCACGGAAAAGATCAAGCACCTGCTCCAGGCGGCTCGAAACTACGGGGATGCCGCACATCATATATTCGAAGAGCTTGCTCGGAAGCGCCAGTTCGTAGCTTTTTGAAACACGCTCGATGATGGAAACACCAACGTCGCACGCGGCAAGAGTTTGAAGGGTTTCTTGGGACGGCATTGAGCCGGCAAAATGCACATTCGGCGGTGCACCAAGTTCCAACGTCTTTTTTAGCACGCCATCACCGATCAGAAGCAAATGATAGTCCGGCAAGCCGCGAAATACTTCGATCGTTTGGCGAAGGGCTCTTCCGGCTTGTATCCCTCCGATATAAACGGCGACTCGATCCTCCGCTGGAATTCCAAACTGCACGAGCAGCTCCCGATCCTTTGCCGGTATTCCGTTCCGCCACGGAAGATTCCGCACGAGGACCGGACGCGGCGAAAAACTGTGAACATCACAAATGGCTTGCACATCATGCGGCGCGGTTACGATCATGAGATCCGTGTGGAGCAGACCGCGACGTTCGAGCGTTCGCCAAACGCATTTTGCAATCGGTTTGCGGGCGACGGTTGGCAATTCGGTATAGACTTCTCGCGCGTCATAAAGCAGCCTGCGCGCATATCCGCGGCGTTTCATCCATGCGGCGGCGGAAAGAGAATAGAGGTCACACGCCATGACCACTTGAGCAGATTTCGGGCGAACGGCGCGGCCAAGCTGCCGGCGATATTCCAAAAATCGACTTGGCCCACTCGATGCCGCAGTAGGGACGGAAAGCGTTTCAACGGTCCATCCTTCTGCTTCGAATAATCGTTCTGAAATTTTGCATGCGGCGATCCGTCGTTGGGTCGCCCATCGAAAGCAGAAGGATCGAATGGTTGCCCACGAGCGGCTCTCTCACGCTATTGGCGATAATCTTTGTGGAGCGTCGAGCGCAGCACGCCGCGCGAATCGAACTTCTCCTTGAAGTGAATCAGGCTGAGTGCCGGCGTCATCGGATTTTCATCGCTCGTATCCTGCGAAACGCCAATATCCACGAACTGATAGCCATTCGCCTTGGACCACCGCGTCACGCGATCCATTAGAAGATAGATCGGTTTCAAATAATCGAATGCGTATCGAAGCATGTGATAAAAGATGAGGGTCACACGATCGTTTGCAAGAAACAGGAGCGAGCCGGCTACCGGCTCCTGCCCCTTGCGAATGAGAAACAACTTCATAAAATCCGGCAGTAATTCTTCGATTCGCAATAGTTCCTCAAGCGAATGGGTCGGCGTCGCGTTATATTTTGCTTTGTTTTCGAGGAGGATAGGATAAAATTCTTGGAGCATCGCGCGAAGCGAATCCGGCTGCGATTCTTCGATCCAAACATCGGGGAAGTTCCTCATCACATGCCGAACATGTTTGCGCGCAACAGGCTGAAAGCGATCGAACGGCTGGCCGGGCCGCCGCAAATCAATCGCGTGCGAAATATAATGCCGCTGGTACGCATAGCCGCGGTAGAGCAATGCAAAATCCAGATTCTGTGTGAGAACCGGTTGATATATCACAGGCGCAGCGGTGAGATACACTTCCCCGATTCCTGCGCGAAGAATATAGTCTTCGAACGCCTCGACGACATCGAGTGCCATTTGTGCGCTTAAATCTTCCGTCGCGAATGAACCGTAGCTTGCCCCGAGCGGCGATTCGAAGATCCGATTAGCGCGCAATCCTCCCGGCAGCACGGCGACGAGTTTCGAACCATAGAAAAAGAGAAGATGGTGAAGGTTAAACCGACCCTCGGGATGGTACCCCAGAAATTGCTGGGAATGAAAAACGGTGCCATTCATCGAACGCTCGACAAATCGGTCCCAGAGTTCCTGGTGCTCGGAGGCTTGGTATTGAACGATGCTTATTGGCTTCGTTTCAATTGCCGGCTCGGATGATCGCGTATGCGCGGGCGAAATATCTATCATGGAATGCCACGGTAACACAGATTGGCGGCGAAAATTTCATACCGGGTGTGGGGAGAAGCTCGGCCTTGCCGACTCACATTCCCGCCAGCTTGCGTACTCGTCCAGCGGGCTTCGCATGGTGCCCCGAGGGCGGTGCGAGGGGATACTCCGTCTCTACGGTCCCGCGCATCATCTTGCCGAGCTTGGTCTTCAGCAGCGAAAGTTTGAACTGCGATAGATAGTCGATAAAATATTTTCCGTGAAGGTGATCGATCTCGTGCTGAATTACGCGCGCCAAAATCTTATCGGCTTCCAGTTCCACCTCGCGCAACTTCCGATCGAGGAATTTCACGCCGATTTTTTCCGGCCTCACAATTTCTTCCCGAATTCCGGGCAGGCTCAGGCAGCCTTCTTCAAACACTGATTCTCCCTCCGTGCCGGTCAGTGCCGGATTGATCAGGACGAGCTCACCCTGCTCTTCCATGCCGGGAACGTGCTTCAGGTCGATCACGGTGAGCGCAAGCGATTTCCCGACTTGGTTCGCGGCCAGCCCCAACCCTTCCGCATTGCGCATGGTGGCGATGAGGTTCTTTATTAGCTTTTGCAATTCGGCACTGTCTTCCTCGATTTGGGAAGTTTCCTGCCGCAACACCGGGTGGTCGAATGTGTAAATCGGAAGAATCATATTTTGAGAAACCCGCGGAGTGGGAATCTAATTCATTGCAGCCGTGACTTTTACCTCACGATTGCCCGGCTTCCTGCTGCGATAGCTTTTCCTTCAATGCGGCCAGGGAATCGGCGAGCGAGTAGCGAGAGGCTTTGCTGGTGGCGCGGTATTCCTTGAGCGTTGTCCGTTGGGCTTCGCGCTCCGCCGCAATCAGGGAGAGCGTGATTTGCGGCACGCCGCGATTATCCGTTCGGCGACCGTTGCGATTGAATTCGATCACGCGCAGACCATCGAGCGGTTTGCCAATTTTGAACACGTCTTCCAGCCGCTCGATGCGGTCGTGCGAGAGTTCTCGGCGTGGAACGAATCCCTCGGCGCCGTGCTGGAGCTCCACAATCACACCGCCTCGGTTGACCTCCTTAATCGTCCCCGCATGATCCGTTCCCAGCTTGAACGTGGTTTCCATGACACGCGCCGGATCTTCGATAAGCTGCTTGCGGCTGACGGTGATGCGCCGGTCCCGCGAGTCGATCGTAAGCAGCTTGACCTCGACTTCATCGCCCGGCGAAAGTAATTCGGCCACCGTGCCAATGCGGTGCCATGCAATTTCGGAGATGGGGAGAAAAGCCACGAGCCCATTCGGGAGTTCTACTTCCGCGCCAAAGTTCCCGATGGACGTCACACGAGCCTTGTGCGATTGACCGACTTGATACTCCTCATACTTTGCGAGTTCGGGATCGAGGGTGAGTTGCCGGACGCCCAGGCGCACCTGCCGGCGGCCGCGATCGAGCGCCAGCACTTTTGCGGAAATTGTTTCTCCGCGCTTCACAACCTCGTAAGGATGCTCGATGGGCTGCCAGGAAAGATCGCGCAGGCGAATGACGGCATCGACGCCAGCGCCCATATCGAGCAGAACATTGTCATGATCGAACGATTTCACTTTGACCTCGATCACATCGCCAACTTTCAGATGCTTCACGGCTTCTGTACCCGTGCTGCGCGCCTCTTCATTGAGGACCGCACGATGGCTGACCGTAATCGTCGGCGCCGGCGCATTCGGAGCGGCTTTTACGCTCGTTAGTTTTACGGGCAGCGTTTTGCCAAAATAATTTGCGATGTTGCGGTTCGGATCGTGATCGATATTATCGTTCGGCATGAACGCCTTGAGCGAAGCCACGCCCTCGACCGGGGAATCCACGAGTTCCATTTCCAGCCCGTTACGCTGCCATTTGATGACGCGTGCCTCGACCGTCGCCCTCTCGCGTGCAATGGACCGTAGCGGTTCCCATTTATCCGAACGGTGTTCGCGTGGGCCGCCCTCATTGGCTTGCTCGCCAATAGGCTCGGAGGAAAGGGTCGCATCATTTTCGCTGGAGCCTTCATCTTCGCTTGCGCTTGCATTGGCGGCTGCCTGGAATTCCGCAACCTCCGAAATCGCCTGCTGAACAGTTTCCGTCAGGCTTATTTCGGGTTCGGAATGCGGCAACGGCTCCTCCGGGGAGGTTGTCTGTACTTCATCGGTGGGATGTTGGTTCGGTTCGATAAATTCTTCAGCGATCATAAAAGTGTGCAGTATGCGCGGCTCCGCGGCGTGTCGATCATCCCAGGCAATGGATCGGGATTGGCGGAGCGTGGCGCAGAAATGCAAAAGCTTGTTTCAGGGAAGGCAGTTCCGCAAAGGGAAGCGGAGGCCAGGCCACATTCGCGATAAAAAGCGTAGTCTCGCTATTCTTTCACGAATCTCGCGCCGCTAACGCCATCGCTCACAAAATAAACGCCTGCCGGAAGCGAAGAAATGTCGAGAACGACTCCCCCTCCTTTCCAAGGAGGGGGCTGGGGGGTGGTCGGCACCGTGTAGCTGCGGCCAAGAGGATCGGATATGACGAACGTGTTGTAGTCGCCGCTCCCGGCGACAACAATGGTGATTTCATTCCCAGCTGGGTTTGGAACGATGCGCTGAATGACAGAAGGCACTTCGCCGGTCAGCATAAACTGCTGCAATGTTTTCGTTCCACAGCCGACGATATTGATTCCAATTGAATCCGTCGTGAGCGAAAGCGCAACGCAGGGAACGGTTGCGGAATTGAGAGTGGCTGTGGGAAGCGCGATCGCTGTCGTGAGCGTATCGGTAAGATAGACAAGGCAGCGCAGATAGCCAATGAGCGTCGAACCATTTAGCGCAAGATTGTTCGCCGATGTTAGCGAAACGTTTTCTGTTCCGTTCGAATAATAAGATGTATCTACTATCATCCCCGGAATGGCAGGCTGGAACCCAACGGGCAGCAAGATATTCGTATCAATCGTGAACGGAAGCGAGATTGCCGTTCCCCCGAGCGTTGCCGAGCCAGAAAGGTATATCGGAATCGAAATGGTATCTCCCGGCGAAGCATTCATTGAGGAGGATTGGAAGGCGAGCGTGATGGGAACGGATGTGCCGCCAGATTGAACATTGAGAATAAACTGAATGCTCGTATCGATTTGATTGTACTCGTCATCGGTGTAGTGAAAATGCACGGTAACATTGCGAATACCCGTCTGTTCCGGCGCAAGTGTGATGAAGGAACTATCCGGCACATGCGTGCAGCCGCAATAATGCGTTGAGGTTACCGAATACTCACTCGTATCGAGACCAACTATCGTTGCGCTATCGAATGTTGCGTAAGAGCAGCCAATATTGGAATTGGTTACCACCATTTGAGATGCTTCGCAACTTGGAATATCAAGCGTATCCGTCTCGCTTGGGAATGGCAAGTGTGCCAGCGCCATTACCGGTGCAAGCGCAGCGGCGGAGAGAGTCCCATCGCCGCCGTCGGTGGTTTTCCAGAGACTCGCCGTATAATAGATTGTCTGCCGTTGCTCACCGAAACTATCTGCGTACACGACTGCCCCGTGGCCAACGACTGAAAGATTTTGATAATCCAGATCATCGAGTTCGTTAAAACCAGGTGTCAAACCAGCTATTTTCGGCAGATTTTGCCATGATTCGCCTCGGTCCGTTGAACGGAGGATTGCAGTAGAATCATTTAAGTCATTTGCGAGAAAGTATCCCGCATCACAGGCGTCGCTTATATACAATGCGCATGGATTGCCGGCTACATATCCACCGGTTTCTCGGTGCAGGAGGGAAGGTGTCCTAGTTGAAAAAGGCAATGAAGCCTGATAGAAGCTGTACGAATCACCATCCAGGCCTTTTACGCCCTTTAGATCCGTATCATCGGCGGAATCTTGAATTATATTGCAAGTATGCGGAATGCAATAAAAAGTGTAGCCATAATAACCTGAAAGACTGTCAGACGTAAAATGCCAAGCTGTTCCTAAGTCAGTTGAATAAAGCAGCCTTTTATTTCCGTAACTCGAGTCATATAGACCCACTATAACAAGGCTATCCTTATTACCAACGATCGTTGGATAATAACCAAAGGTCAGCGGACAAAAAGAGTAAGAAGCCGGAATTGCTGCGCCGTCAATCGTAGTGACGGAATCTAAGGTGGTGTCATGAGTTATTACATATAACTGACCCGAATCCCTGATAGCAAAGACTTTATCTCGAACCGCGTAAATAGCCACGAAAGCATACGGCGGAGTTATGCGTCGCCAATGATCGCCCAAGTCGGTGGTTTCAAAAACGCCCCCCGTATCCGCAATGTATCCTGGATTGAAAGTCGAGGCATAGCCTTTTGTTTTCGATACAAAACACATTTGAGAAACAGCCAGGCCCGAATCATCGAAGAAAGTAATTTGCCGCCAGCTCTTTCCACCGTCCGTTGTCCTCTGTAAGTTGGTTCCATTGGTTAAGTTCGGTGAATCGGCGGCGAGATAAGCCCATCTATCAAAAACAAATCCATTCAGCGTATCGATAAAATACGGAACCTTCAGAGCACCATAGATCGAGGGCACCGATACTGGTTGTGTCAGCCGTTGCCAATGCTGCGCAAACACACCCGAAGCGAGGAGCATGAGCGAAAGCGTGAATAGAAGCCGTTTCATACCCTAAAGAACACGCTGGCCGTTATGAAGTTACAGTGGAACACGGGTTTGGGAGAAAAATCATCCTTAGGGATGATTACAACCGCACATGGTCTGGCTAGGTGAAAAACTTCCCGACGAGATCGTGCCGACTCTTCGTTCCGGTTTTTTTCAGGATATGCTGGATATGGCTTTTGACGGTGGGAACGGAAATAAACTCCCGTTCATAGGGAATGTAATCCCTATCGTTATTCCTTCACGAACTTCGCGCCGCTTACGCCATCGCTCACAAAATAAACGCCCGCCGGGAGAGAAGAAATATCGAGCACATTTCCATTCTGCGGCACCGTGTAGCTGCGGCCAAGAGGATCGGTAATAGTAAATATCGCGTGATTGTCGCCGGCTGCGGGGATCTGAATCGTAATTTCCTCGGCCGCAGGGTTGGGATAAATGTACATCTCCTTCATAGGAACTTGAACAGAACGTGACGCCGCTTGATGCGCCAAGTGTCTTTACCGCCCAATGGCTATCTTCGTTCTCCGCGACGCACAAAGAAATAGTCTGCCCGCCGGCAACGATCAGGAGTTGTGGTAACATTACCCAACTCGAAGCGAGTCCGGAATTATTAGGCGTGAAAATCGCCGTACCGAGACCGAGCGGGTTTGTCGCCGCGGAGGAAGCATTATGAATCGAAATATCAACCGAGTTCCCGTGGGGCGTGGTAGAGACGACAGGCCATCCGGCCGGAGCAAGATACGACGAGAAGCTCACCACCGAAGAATCCCAGCCATAGGAGAATTGCATATCGGTAATAAAAGACCAGAGCGAATCGAGATTAATACTGGAGTTAATATCGACTGCAAGCGTCAGAGAATCGAATCCGCCGAAATATGCCGATGCCGCTTCACGGTGTAACTGACCCGACGTTCCACTGGACGAAGAACCGATTATCGTAAAGCTTGTGCTCGTATCGAGTTGATTGTATTCATCGTCGGTAAAATGATAATGGAGGGTCACATTGCGAGCGCCGGTTTGATTGAGATGCAGAGTAATGAACGAAGTATCTGACATCGGCTGGCAGGCACAATGATGGGTGGAAATGATAGAATACTCTGATGGATCAAGACCAACGATTGAAATGCTATCGAATTTCCCAAAGGAGCAGCCGATATTTTGATTGTAAGCCTCTACATTGGATGGCGAACAAGAAGAAAGAAACAAGGTGTCCTGGGAACTGCCGAAGGGGGAATGTCCCAACGCAAATTGAGGGGCCAAGGCTGATGCACTTAAGGTTCCATCTCCGCCATCGGTGGTTTTCCACAACCGCGACGAGTCTGTGTAAAAGTTGAAATCGAATGCATACACAACCGCTCCATATCCCACAACAGAAAGATTTTGGAAGTCCTCATCGTCAATTTCTGTAAAATATGGATTATTACCATGTTCTTTATGTATTGGCAGCCATGAAACACCTCCATCAATGGATCGAAATAAGCAAACGGAACTATCCACATCTTCAGTGGGACCACCATCCGCTGCGTCGCTTACATAGCTCGCACATGAAGCGCCAGCAATCCACGCACCTGTTTCCTTGTTCATTAACCCAGAGCCCCAACTATCGTAAGGTGGTGAAGATTCTAAAAAACTATAGGTGTCAAGATGTCTATTGTAGTCGACGAACTCTCGAACGATATGGCAGGAATGCGGAGAAATATGAAGAGATACCATTGGCCACAAATAGCCCTGATCGAGTAGCGACGAATTCCAGGTCTTCCCGAGATCCGTGGAAAACACGAGATACGTCTTGCCGTTGTTACCTTTCGAGCCAGTATTATTCGTATAATAGATAGTGGCAACGAGGCTATCCCGGTTCCCATAGATAAACTGAAATTGTGGTTGAGCGCCCAACGTAAGACCTGCCACGTTCGTAACCGAATCCCAGGTTTTCCCGTCGTCTCGGGAATACAGTATCCCTCCAACGATGGGTTGACCCAAATTTCCAGATTTCGATGGAAAGAATTCCGATGCGAAGACTGTATGATTCGTTGCATAGACGCTGCTGAAAGAAGGTCCGTCGCTCGTAATTTTTTTCCAGTGGTCGCCTTGGTCGGATGTTTCGAAAATTCCTCCGGACACGGGCGCGTGATTGAAATCGTAATTCGGAACAGCAGAAGCATATCCGTGCGTGAGACTTACGAATGAGAGTTGCGTAATTGAGTAACCGGACGAGTCGAAAAAAGTAAGGGCTGACCACGTTAAGCCGCCATTCGTCGTGCGAGCGAGTTTGGGCGATCCGTAGTCCCCTCGAAGAACACGAAGAAACAGGAAGCTCATTTCCCAAGTGATTCCAGCATTGAACGTAAACCCTACGTTCGCATTGAGAAAGTAGGGCGTATAATATGGCTGCACGCCTGTTTTGGATGTAATTGGCATCCAATCTTGCGAATACGCCGTCGAAGTAGAAACCAAAAACGAAAGCACGAATAGAAGTCTTTTCATGCCATGAAGAACACACGAGCGGGTGTGAGGTTACACAAAACGAGGTTTTGGAACAAAAATCATCCTTAGGGATGATTACAACTGGACATGCTCTGGAGACGTGAAAAATTTTCCGATGAGATCGTGCCGATTTTTCGTTCCCGTCTTTTTCAGGATATGCTGGATATGGCTTTTGACGGTGGGAACGGAAATAAACTCCCGTTCCGCGATTTCTTCATTCGAATATCCGAATAGGAGATCGGGAATTAATCGAATTTCCGAAGCAGAGAGCTTGTGTTCCTCGGCAAGCCGTGAGGCCAACCGTGCAAACCCATCGAAATAGTGGAATGCCTGGGATTGAGCGTGTTGGCTGAGAGCGCATCGAAACACCAAAAGAATGTGCGGTTCCAGTCGTGCGAATAATTCCCGCTCTGTTGCTGTAAAGGAACGCCCAGACCCCCGGCGAAAAAATCCTACCACGATTTTCGGCGCTTCGTTCGAGCGAAGCTGGAAATAATGAATTTCTTTAAGATCAGGCCAGCTCTTGTTGTCCATCGCTATTGCTTCCTCATAACTTACCTTCACGTCAGTCTCGAAGGGGCTCGAATCCGGTGAACCGGAAATTTGAAATGAGACCAGTGGACCAACGTCTGCACCTTCCGTATTTCGCCCCTGTATAAAGGTCGTATTCACTTTGCGTCCCTCTCTTTGCTCCTGCGAGTCATCCATCATCGCATGAAAGGAATGAAAGTCGATAAAATCGCGCAGCCACCTGTCGAACTCCCCGATGATATCTAATTTTTCCGGATTAAAATATAGGTGGGGCAGCACGGACTGATAGAGCGAGAGGATCGCCTTATCGTCGAGTGTTTTTTTCGAAGGTGTAATTGCCATTATGGGCTAAAGGCAATAGCAGCCCACCTTGTTCCGGCGTTCGAATTTTTGAGATCTTCTGCATCACCGAACATAATGGGCACCTACGAGCGGTCTCTCAAATGTGGCAGGATCAATAGATGCAGTAATCAGCACCTAATGGGAACTCGCGTTTTCCACAGATTTGTTTATGATTATATGAGAGTACGTCTCAAGAGAGTGTTTCCAGCCGAGTCCAGTTTTTCAAACCCAGGTTTTTCTTCCGGAAGAGGCAATTCATGAATACGCATCCAACACGCACTATAAAGTCTGTTGGAACAGGGAATCCGAAGCAGCTTTTTTATTCAGGGCACACCACCACTTTCGCGTGTGTTAACGGGCCTCGATATGCCACGTCGTACTGATATTAAGAGCATCCTTATCATTGGCTCCGGCCCGATTGTCATCGGGCAGGCGTGCGAATTCGATTATTCCGGCACGCAGGCCTGCAAGGTCCTGAAGGAGGAGGGATTTCGCGTCATTCTCGTCAACTCGAATCCGGCGACGATTATGACCGACCCGGAATTTGCCGACGCGACTTATATTGAGCCGATCACGCCGGAATACATCGAAGCGATCATCGCCAAAGAACGGCCCGACGCGATTTTGCCCACGATGGGCGGGCAGACCGCACTCAATAATGCGATGGCGCTCGCCGAGCGCGGCATCCTGACCAAATATAATGTGGAATTGATCGGCGCAAAGCCGGATGCCATCAAGCGCGCAGAGGATCGCGAGGAATTTCTGGAGACGATGAAATCCATTGGGCTTGAAATGGCGCGCGGAGGCTTTGTGAACACAGCGGAAGAAGCGGTTGAACTGATTGGCCTGGTCGGGTTCCCAGCGATCATTCGTCCGAGTTTTACCATGGGCGGTTCCGGCGGCGGTATTGCCTGGAACTTGCAGGAATTCCGCGACATCGTGCAGCACGGCCTCGATCAATCGCCGGTGCATCGCGTGCTGGTGGAGGAATCGGTCATTGGTTGGAAGGAATACGAGCTGGAAGTGATGCGCGACATGGCCGATAATGTCGTTATCATTTGCTCTATCGAGAATCTCGATCCGATGGGCGTTCATACCGGCGATTCGATCACTGTCGCACCCGCGCAAACGCTTTCGGATAAAGAATACCAAAAAATGCGCGACGCGGCGATTAAGATCATTCGCGCGATTGGCGTGGAGACGGGCGGATCGAATATTCAGTTCGCGCTGAATCCGAAGGATGGGCGGATGCTTGTGATCGAGATGAATCCGCGCGTTTCGCGCTCCTCCGCGTTGGCTTCGAAAGCCACCGGGTTCCCAATCGCGAAAATCGCGGCGAAGCTTGCGATTGGTTATACGCTGGACGAAATTCCGAACGACATCACGAAAAAGACACCGAGTTCTTTCGAGCCCGTCATCGACTATTGTGTTGTAAAAATTCCCCGCTGGGATTTCGAAAAATTCAAGGGCCTGGAAGCAAGTTCCTCCCAGCTTGGCGTGCAGATGAAATCGGTGGGGGAGGCGATGGCGATTGGCCGCACGTTCAAGGAAGCATTCCAAAAGGCGCTGCGCTCCATCGAGCAGGGACGCTATGGTTTAGGCGCCGATGGCAAGGACGAATTCGACATCCCCAACATGACGGAAAGCGAGAAGCGATTTGCCGCGCAAACCATTCGCGAGCGGCTTGGCCTTCGCCGCTCGGATATGGTCTTTAACATTCGTTATGCCTTCCAGCTTGGGATGTCCCTCGAAGAGATTTACGAGGCGACGAAAATCGATCCCTGGTTCTTAGATCAGATTTGGCAGATTGTTCATCGAGAGGACGAATTGCGGGAGGCGGCTGCAAGGATTCTTCAATTCGAGAAATCAGAATTGGCGGAAGTATAGTTGGTTATCGTAATGCCGATTCCAGCGCGGTTCGTGCATCCGTCTTGTCGTCGCGGTATTTGATGATGACCGGCGTGTAAAGCGAGACGCCGGATTCGCGAGCGAAATCGGATTTATGCCCAACCGATCGGGAACCCGCGACCACGACTGCGCCTTCGGGAACCACAAGCGGCTCTTCAATAGATGATCGCGAGAGGATCTTGCCATTGACTAAATCGTAAATCGGGGTCGAGCCGGTGAGCACTACGCCGGTGGCGAGCACGGCGCGGCGTTTTACGATACAGCCTTCGTACACGCCGGTATTGCCGCCGAGGAGCACTTCCTCCTCAATAATTACGGGTAGCGCGCCGGCGGGTTCGAGCACGCCGCCAATTTGCGACGGCTGCGCTGACATGCACGCGCTCGCCGACCTGCGCGCAGCTTCCGACGAGCGCGTGGGAATCTATTAGCGTTCCCGCTCCGATATACGCGCCGATATTTACGTACGATGGCGGCATGAGGATAACGACCGGCGCAAGATACGCGCCATCGCGTACGGCGCTGCCGCCGGGAACGATGCGGACATTATCCTCGATGTGGAACCCGCGAACGGGGAGTGTATCTTTATCGAAAAAATTCCAATCGTCCGCACCATGCACGGCAACAATTCAGCCCGGTTAACTTCCCAAGCCGAAATCCAAGTAAAATTCCTTTCTTCACCCAGGCATTGACTTTCCATCCGCCGGGCGCATTCGCATCCGGCTCCGCCGCGCGAACTTCGCCTTTATTCAAGCCAAGCCGCAGCCGGCGAGCGGCATTCACCGCCGATATCGCGGTGCAACTTCACCTCCTCCGGCGGGAGCGCGGAGAGTTCCTCGATTTTTTGTTGGAATTCAGTCAGATCATGTCGATTGTACTGGAGCCGTGGCCTTCAGGCCTATCTGGAGAATTGTGGAAGAATTTGGCCCGTCCGTGAATCCTGCAGTGGGCAGGCAGAGCCTACCCACCAGTCATTTGGCAGACGAAGCCTGTCCTATTTTGCATTGAAAACTTTGCACCGATTTTTCCAGCGCGGGCCGAAATGCTGATTCCAGCGCATTCGGCCAGGAGACAGTGATGCGATAAATCGTTGTTGGATTAGCCCATTATAAAATATGCTCGGGCCGTCGCCGCGGAAGTTCCATAGCTGACCATCTGTGCCGCCTGTCCGCCAACCGTAGTTTTTTGCACCGCAGGCGCCATGGTATGTTTTCTGGGCATTATCGCTCACATATTTATCGAGTGTGATTCCCTTTTGAATTGTGTTTGCATCGACGCGTACCATTGCATCCGCGCGCTCGCCTTTAATTTCCACGCCACCGGACATTGGCGAGGCCGAAAAATTATCGGGATATTGAATCGAGAAGCCGGAACCATTGTACGTTGAGAATGTCGAGGATGGTTCCATCTGCTGCATCATCGCATTGCAAGGCTAGCGCTATCGATTTTGCCATTCGTAATCTTCATTGTAAACGCCGGCTGAACGGACTGCTCGGAAAGATCGAAAACCGGCGTGTATTTTTTCATAGCGCTGCGGGCCAAAGGTGGCGGCATCGAAATAGGTGACGAGCGAATCCTTATCGGCAAAGATTCGGTAGCCGGTGAGGCCGTTCGGATCGCCGGCAACGGTGTAATCCAGGCGAATTGCGGGTAAGTCCGCCGAGCGTATCGGGCGTGGGGCCGGTGAAGGCCACACCACCGTAACTCTGCTTGAACTCGGCTGCGGCCCTTTTCTTTCGTGGAGTGTTCCATCGCCCCGACCTCAACTCGCGCGCCCAAATCGCCCTCATTCGAGTTAAGATTGGCAAAGCGCGTTTCGGTCGAGGGCGAAGAGTAATAGGTTGTCCGGGTTCCCGGGACTCGATTCCGCCGACCCATGCTTTCGGCGCTTTGAAGCTGAAGTGAAAGACGAGGTCTGTGTAGGTTACCATTTCACCGGGCTGAACGGGCGTCATGTCCTCTTCTTTTTTGGAGCAACTTGCGAGCAACGCAATGCCGCCAGAACAGCAATGGATGTAGGATGGAAGATGGAAGAAAACGGGGAATGTGTTTTCATTGTGTTAATGGAAATAATCATAAAAACATATTGCATGCGTAATCTTCTGAGGTCATCAGCGGAATTAGCTACAAGATCTGCGTAATCGAGATTCTATTTTGCCGGTTTGGAACTATTCCAAAATCGAATATTTGCGTCGATGCCTTGCTGGCGAATTTGCTCCGATAATTTCGTGAGCGATACCAGCGCGCTATCGACGCGGTGCGCGAAACTGATCATCCTGCGTAAGCCGGTAGAGCAGCGAATTATTCCGCGCACCGCCTGCGAGCAGCGAATCCAGTCGCGCCATAGGAGCGGCGCGCATCCGCGACGGCCCGCGCGCCGGAGTCTATAAACACGCGAAGGCCAACTCTGTTCTCCACCTATCGTCCCCGAAACGCTCGCATTGCAGAATCCGCGCGTTTCGAAGGTTCGTGCTAATGCGGGAGCATACTTCTGCACAGAAGTGCGGAAGCGCGGTTTGCGGCGAGATCCACATGCGAAAGCGCGCCATTTGCTGCGTCGAGCGTGCGGTTAAGTTTGTTTTTTAGCGTATCGCCCTGCAACAACGCCATTCAGAGAGGTGAAGAGGATATCCGTCTTGCCAGTAATTGAGGTAAGCGTGGAGGAAAGCGATGTGATCATCGCAACGATGGAGCCAATATCGCCCGCGTCGGATCCCGGAATGATTCCATTCGAGGGAAACGGCGCCGGCAACGTTCCCGGATGAAGCTCGATTTTTTTCCGCCAACCAGTTCGAACATGGCTATCGATGCAGCCGCATCGGAATGCAGTTCGAGATGCTCGGGAAATGCCATCGTTACGATGACATCAGTAGGTTCGAAGCTGAATATCCTCGACCGTGCCGAGCTTCACGCCGTTGACGTCGACGGGATCACCCCGTTCCAGACCGGCCGCAGTGGGGAAACCGTGCGCGGTGCAATTCCTCGGACGAGACCGAAATGCCAGTGTTTCGCCCACGCGATGCCAGCCAAGCAGCAGCACGATGCCGATAAGCACCGTAATGCCAACTCTAATGTCCGTGCGCTCTTCTTTCGTCACTTGTCAGAACTGGATTTGGGGAGATTTTCGAGATTACAGAGATGAGAAATACTCACCGTCGGTGTACCTAAACAAAAATCCATCCCATTAATCCCGGAAATCTCCCCAAATCCGGTTCGGACAACTCTTCCCTCCAAAAAAGCATTGTAGCGGGTTCGGAGATTGTTTCCGGGCATTTCCAGAGGATTTTTCAGTGCCAAAAGCAATTAAAAAAGCCAAGACAATTGCTCCTGCCGAAGCGGAGGCCGCCAACGCCTCGCCAAACGGTCACGGCTTGCCGTCATCGAAGCGGCCCATTTCGGTGCGCGGAGCGCGGCTGCATAACCTCAAAAATGTCTCGCTCGATCTCGCGCGAAACAAGCTGCATGTATTCACGGGCGTGAGTGGCTCGGGAAAGTCATCGCTCGCATTTGATACGCTGTATGCCGAGGGCCAGCGCCGGTATGTGGAAAGCCTGTCAGTTTATGCGCGGCAGTTTCTGGAACGAATGTCGAAGCCGGATGTCGATTCGATTACAGGGATTAGCCCGGCCGTCGCCATCGAGCAAAAGACGATGACCCGCAATCCGCGATCGACTGTGGGCACGACGACCGAGATTTACGACTATCTCCGTTTGCTCTTCGCGCGCGTTGGCCATACCTATTGCATTCGATGCGGGCGGCTCGTGCGGAAAGATACGCCGCAGACAATCATTGAATCCATCCGCGAGCGAGCGTTCGATGGACAAAAGTTCTATGTTTTGTTTCCCATGCACCGCCATGAAACGCGGAACTTAGATGATGAGTGGGATAACTTGCGTTCCCAGGGATTTTCCCGCATCGTCATGGGAGGTGAGGCGCGCATTCTCGATCTCTCCGAAGAAAATCCGACGCATCTCGAAGCGGACCGCGTGCGCGTTCTTGTAGATCGCCTTGTTTGGAGGCCCAATGACGAAACGCTCGCCTCGCGCATTGCCGATTCCATCGAAGCCGCGTTCAACGAAGGAAATGGCAGGACCGTCGTCGCTTATCTAAAAGACGATGGCACAACGGAAGAGGAACGATTTTCCGAGCATTTCGAGTGCGCTACGGATGGTCTGCCGTATGAAGAGCCGGAACCGCGGCTGTTTTCTTTCAATAATCCCTACGGCGCATGCCCCGAGTGTCAGGGCTTTGGCCGCGCGATGGGAATCGATCCAGAACTTGTCGTGCCCGATGCGAGCCGCTCCATCCGGCAAGGAGCGATTGTATGTTGGAATGGACCGAAATTTTCCGAATATACACGCGATCTGCTTGCCGTTGCACGCCAAGCGGATCTGGATGTCGATATTCCATATAGTTCCCTCACGGAGCGTGAAAAGAAAATCGTGTGGAAGGGGTTTGGCTCGTTCCACGGGGTAAAAGGATTTTTCGAGGAACTCGAGCGGCAAACGTACAAGCTTCATTATCGCGTGATGCTCTCTCGCTTTCGTGGCTATACGACGTGCCCGAAGTGCAATGGTTCCCGCCTGCGACCGGCGGCAATGAACGTGCGCGTGGCGGGGAAGACGATCCATGATGTCGTCCGAATGCAAATCGGCGAAGCGCGCGAGTTTTTCGAAACCATCGAGCTGTCCGATTATGAGATGACAATTGCCGCCCGCATCCTGGATGAGCTTCGCAAACGAACCCGATATTTGGATGAAGTCGGCCTGAGCTATCTCACACTCGACCGGCTTTCCAATACGCTTTCGGGCGGCGAATCGCAGCGCATCAATCTGGCAACCTCGCTGGGAAGCGCGCTTACCGGCGCGCTTTATGTGCTCGATGAGCCAAGCATCGGCCTGCATCCGCGCGATACCGAAAAGCTGCTCAAGATTCTGAAAGGTGTGCGCGATTTGCGAAATACCGTCATCGTGGTCGAACATGATGAAGAAGTGATTCTCACCGCGGATGAAGTAGTCGATTTCGGCCCGCGCGCGGGCGAGCATGGCGGAGAAATTCTTTTCCAGGGCGCGCCGGAGGAACTTAAACGAAGCGCCAAATCTCTGACCGGTAAATATCTGCGCGGTGAATTCCAAATCCCGGTTCCGCTGAAGCGCCGGCGAGTCGATCTCCGATATGCGATTGCCGTTACCGGCGCTTCGGCCAATAATTTGAAAGGAATTGACGTACGGTTCCCCTTGGAGTCGTTCGTTGCTGTAACCGGCGTTTCCGGTTCCGGGAAATCGACGCTGGTGCATTCTCTTTTATACTCGGGCCTTAAGAAGCTAAAAGGGGAGAGCGTTGGCGCAGTGGGTTCCCACCGCGAAATTACCGGGGAGGATTTCGTGAATCATGTGGAGCTCATCGACCAAACGCCGATTGGCCGGACGCCGCGCTCGAATCCCGCAACGTATATCAAGGTCTTCGATCTTATTCGGGAAGCTTTCAGCCGGACGGTCTATGCCAAGCAGCGGGGATGGTCGCCCGGATATTTTTCCTTCAACGTTCCCGGCGGCCGCTGCGAGACGTGCCAGGGCGAAGGATCAGTGACAGTCGAAATGCAATTCCTCGCCGATATGGCGCTTCCGTGCGACTCCTGTGGTGGCACGCGCTACAAGCAAGAGATACTCGACGCCACACTGAATGGAAAAAATATCGTCGAAGTGCTGGGCATGACGGTCACCGAGGCCATTGCCTTCTTTTCGAATTTCAAATCAAAATATCCCGACAAACTAACTGGCGACGAAGTGGTTGCCCATGGCTATGATCGAATTATCAAAAAGCTGCAAGTGATGGATGATGTTGGATTGGGATATATTCGCCTGGGCCAACCGGCGAATACACTTTCCGGAGGTGAAGCCCAGCGAGTGAAGCTGGCCGCGCATCTTGCCGATCAAACGCAGGAAAAGACGCTGTTTATTTTTGATGAACCGACAACCGGCCTTCATTTCGATGACATTGCAAAGCTTCTCATCGCGCTCAATGCTCTGGTCGAGCGCGCACATTCCATTATCGTCATCGAGCACAATCTCGAAGTAATAAAATGCGCCGATTGGGTGATCGACTTAGGCCCTGATGCCGGAGACGCCGGCGGCGAAATCATCGCCGAAGGCACGCCGGAAGCGATTGCGAACGTCGGGCGGTCGTGGACGGGGAAGTATTTGAAACAATTGCTGAACAAATGAAGGGCAACGTAGAGCAATATTACGATCAAGCTCCTGAAAAAGAGTGGGAACGACTCGTGTCGGTCTCTCAAATTGAATATTTTATAACAAAGCGTATCCTTGAACAAATCATAGGAAGCCGAACACTTCGCATCCTCGATCTTGGCGGAGGTCCGGGACGGTATGCAATTGAGCTTTCAAAAAAAGGCCATGAAGTCACACTAGTCGATCTTTCTGAGTCAAATCTTGCGCTCGCCAGACATAAAGCAACCGAAGCGAGTGTGGAAATCCGAAACATCATTCAAGCTTCGGCTACCGATCTTAGCGCATTGCCAAGGAATTACTTCAATTTGGCACTGTCGTTGGGACCGATGTATCATTTGACAAATGATGAAGACCTGGCTCGTGCGAATGCGGAACTATTGCGGGTTCTGAAACCCGACACGCACGCTCTTGTATCTTTTATCACGAAATTAGCGGTCCTGCGCGATGTCCTTGCTCGCGGACCGGAACGCATTATTCAATTTGCCGATCATTATCAGAATGAGGTGATGAAAGATGGTATTATTGTACAGCCTCCTGAATCTGGATTTACAGACCTTCGATTATTCCATGCGTCGGAAATTGAGCCTTTAATGACTGACGCGGGATTTATTTTTGAGCGATTGATCGGATGCGAAGGCCCGATGAATTTGCGGTTGTACGATTCGGTAAATTCATTGAAGGAGGAAGAGAAGGATCAAATTTTTGACGCGATCCTACCACTCTCTGAGTGGCCTTCCTTGTTAGATTCTTCCGATCACATTCTGTTTGTTGGACGAAAGCCGCACGTGAACGCCGAAGCAATACTTAGCGAAGCGTCGCTCAATGATTGGAATCGGCCGGAGGAAGATCTCGCGTGGGTCTATCTGCAAAATGGAAAGCCGTAACATTCTCCTCATCGCTGGCGAAGCCTCGGGCGACCGCATCGCCTCTCGCGCCATTCGTGCGGCGAAGCAGCTCGCGCGCGAGCGGGGTGACGAGATTTCGTCCTTCGGCATTGCCGGCGATGAATGCGCGGCGGAGGGAATGGAACTTCTGCACACCGCGCGCGAAATGTCCGTCGTTGGCTTCGTGGAGGTGGCGCGGCGCTTCGCCTTTTTTCGGCGAGTGTTTCGGGAAATGGTGCGCACGCTCGAGGAACGGCGGCCCGATGCGGTTCTGCTCATCGACTATCCCGGCTTCAATATTCGCTTCGCGCGCGAGGCGAAGAAGCGTGGCATCCGCGTGATTTATTATGTAAGCCCGCAAGTGTGGGCGTGGCATAAATCGCGCGTCGAGCAGTTAAAACAAGTCGTTGATGAAATGCTCGTGATCTTTCCATTCGAGGAAAAATTGTATCAAGAGGCTGGCCTCGCGAAATGTGCATTTCATCGGGCATCCATTGGTGGAACGAATCGAGGAAGAGGAAGCGCAGTATCAAAACCGGGAATCATTCGCCAACCTACTTGGGCTGGATAATACAAAAGAATGGCTGCTCGTTTTTCCCGGCAGCCGGTCGGAGGAGGTGCGGAGATTGCTTCCGGTGATGTCGATGGCGGCATCGGAATTTGCGAAGCAGCGAAATATGCAAGCGATACTGGTAGAATCAGCATCACTGGAACCATCTTATTATGATAAATATTTGCGCGCGCCGCTATCGCGATTTCGAAATCCTGCCGCTGCGCACGAACTGATGTTTCATTCGCAACTCGGACTGCTCAAAAGCGGGACGACCACGCTCGAAGCCGCACTGCTCGGCCTGCCGGGAATTATTTGCTACCGAACCCATCCGCTTTCCTATGCTATCGGCAAGCGCGTGGTCAAGCTGCCGTATATTGGGCTGGCGAACATCGTGCTTGGAAAAAAGCTTTACCCGGAACTTCTGCAACACGAAGTAACTATAAACAATCTATCCGGCGGTTTAGACCGATTAGTCCAATCGCGCGATACCTTTCGAAAATCGCTGGAGGGTCTTGCGGAAACATTGCGCGGCCCAGCGCCAGGCCCATCGCGCCGCGTGGCCGAATCGCTGCTGCAAGAATGATCTATCGCCTGCTTCCCTTAGCGGTAACGCTCGTCGCGCGAACGCTCCGGTTTTCCTGGAGTGGCGAGCGGGTTCCCAAGCGCGCGATAATCATGTTCTGGCATGGTAAAATGCTTCCCGGCTGGTTCGCGGCTCGCAAAAACAGGCCCATTGCACTTGTGAGCGCGAGTAAGGATGGTAACCTTCTCGCTTCCGTTCTGTCGTTCTGGGGATACAAACTTTCGCGCGGCTCAACGAACAAAGGCGGAATGGATGCGCTGAATGCGGCAATGCAGGCGATTCGCAGGGGCGAGGCGGACACGCTCGTCATTACCCCCGATGGCCCGCGCGGCCCACGGCACCGATTCAAACGCGGAGCATTCCTTGCCGCGAAGGAACTTGCGCTGCCGCTTTATATGCTGGAAATCCAATGCCATTCGAAAAGGATTTTGAAAAGCTGGGACAAATTCGAAGTGCCGCTGCCATTTTCGAAAGTGACAATCCGGGCGATAAAAGTGGATGTCGAAGAGTTCGCATTTGCGGATCGCGATGCCGATGAAACGTGGCTCGCCAGATTGTCCCAAATATTCGATGGATGATGGCATTCATTGATTACCTCAATCCTTACGCCTATGCGATGCGATTTCGGCGCATGGCATACGAGCGCGGCTGGCTGAAATCCTACCACCCCGGCATTCCGGTGATCAGCGTTGGGAACCTAACGGTGGGCGGGACCGGCAAATCCCCACTCGTGCATGCTGATCGCGGAGGATTTGGAACGAAAGCATGGCAAGCGCGTCGCTATTGTTTCGCGCGGCTACAAGCGACGCTCAAAGGGCTTCGTGCTGGTGCGTGATGGGAATGACATTCTCGCGCCGGTGGAACGTTCCGGCGATGAAGCGCAAATGTTCGCGGAAGCATTGCCAAACGCGATCGTGATAGTCGATGAAGATCGTGTGCATGGTGCGCGAGAAGCAAAAGCGCTCGGCGCCGAAGCGATTGTTCTTGACGATGGCTTTCAGCACCTGCGGCTGAAGCGAGATCTGAACATTTTGCTGATGGGGAGCGGCCATTCTGCCGGTGCTGCCCTTCGGGCGGGCGAGGGAACCCGCCAGCGCGGCGCGGAGCGCTGATATCCAGGTTTTCAAGGACGGAAGGGACTCGAGGACAATACGGGGGATAGCGGATGTGATGGTCGGCAGTGTTCCATCATGCCTTTTGTCATTTGCGAGTCCCTCAATGTCCCTTTAGCCGACCTTAGAGGAAACGCATGTTCTCGCGCTTTCCTCAATTGCTTCACCCGAACGGTTCCATAACGATGCTGCGCGCGCTTGGCGCGGAAGTTATCCCACACCCGCTGGGCGATCATGCGGAATATTCCGAAGCTCTTGTAACAAATATTCTTTCGGAAGCGAACTCTCGGCATGCCGAAATGATAGTCACCACTACAAAAGATATCGTTAAATCTCGAAAATTTTCGAACGCGCCTTGCCCCCAATTCCGGTTTTTGTTCTACACCAAAAGCTCGAATTCTTGCAGGGCGCAGAGCGTTTTTATGCCGCTATCGACAACATTTTATGAAACTTACTATTGGCCTCTCTTACGCCCCGGCGGAGAATCCGAAATTCGATTTTTATCGCAATGCCCTTCGCCACGCGGCCAAAGCGCTGGAATATGATATCGAAATTGTCGATCTCTCGGCGCATCCTCACCAGAAGGGTTTGGATGGCATTGTTTTTACCGGCGGTGCCGATGTCGATCCGGCGCGGTATGGGAAGCAATCGGAAGAATCGCTGTGTAACGAAATCGATGAAGCGCGCGATCAGGCCGAGTTTCAAATCGCTGAAGAAGCGGAGGAACGGGGAACTCCGGTGCTGGGAATTTGCCGGGGCTTGCAGCTTTTGAATGTGCATCGGGGCGGCACGCTGATTACCGATATTGAGCATTTTGGCGGCGCGATGCCACCGGAAACAGGATGGATACGATTCGCGGCATCGCGGTGCGGGTCGAGCCGGGAAGTTATTTGCGGCATATTTTGAGCGAGGGTGAAGGCGAAGTAAACAGCGCGCATCATCAGGGTGTGGAACGAATTGGAGAAGGGCTTTTGGTCAGCGCGCGCGCCCAAAGCGACGGAACGATCGAGGCGCTCGAATGGGCCGACGCCACGGGTAAGCCATTTTTTCTTGCCGTTCAATGGCATCCGGAGCGCATGGAGTATGACGAACGATTCGCGGGAAGGATTTTCGAAACGTTTTTATGGGAAGCGGCGGCGAATAAGTTGTTAGTCAGCAGAACGGGAATTCTTCATTCGAGAAACAAACAGGAATCGAGTTAAAAACTAATCAGCCGCGCGCTAGGTCCGAACGGAACGTTTGACCGCTCGTCCTGTTGAAATTTCCTACCCTTTCATTTTTCGATGCGCCGGTTTTCGCTCTTATTCGTTCTTGTTGCCTGTTTGCCGCTGGCCGCGTTTTCGCAGACGGGGCCTAATCGCGCATCGCTGGAAACATGGGGTGCCAGGCCCTTTCCGGGAGCCATTGCCGCACTGCCACTCTCCATCGTAGGCGATACATCGCTTCCGGCTCGACTCAGTGCTGCCCTGGAAGCAACGTATGCGCTTACGCCGGCGAAAGATAAGCACGGCGTGGCCGCGAGCGCAATAGTTCCCGGTTATCCGCAATGGACGGGGGCGGCGGGAACATCCGATGGGGTAACCGCCATGTCGCCCGCGCTTAGTTTTGAGATCGGAAGCTGCACGAAAACATTTATCGCGGCACTCATACTCGAATTGCGCGATGAGGGAAAGCTTGCGCTAACGGATTCAATTTCACAAATTTCTTCCGAAGTTTTCCGAATGTCGATAGCACGATTACGATTGAAGAATTGCTTGATCACTCCAGCGGCCTCTACGATTATCTGAATGACGATCCATCCGACACGGCTGCTGAATGATGCTTATCTCGCCAACCCCTCCAAGCAATGGACGCCGATCGAGATTCTGGATAGTTTTGTTGGCCCGGAGAACTTTAAGCCTGGAACGGATATCGCTATTCCAATACCGATTACTTGCTGCTTGGCCTAATCGCCGATAGCATTACCCATCGATCCCGCGGCTGACTGCAATCCATGCCCGGTTCTTGTCGAAGCTGGGAATGACGCACACGCTCTGCTCGTGGGAAGATTCCATCCCCGGCGAACTTCCCACACAATTATTCGAACTACATTGCTTCGATCCAGGGCTGCGTGGACTACGATTCCATCGATAAAACCGCGCAACTCCGGGTGGCAAATACGGCTGGCGGAATGGTCTCGGTTCCGGCGGAACTCGCGCGGTGGTCGGAGGCGCTTTATACCGGGCAAATTCTCGGCGCGAGCATCGACTGCCGAAATGCTCAATCTTGGCGCAGTTCATCTGCTCACAGCAGGGATTTTATTACAATCTCGGAACGATGCTCGAAGGGCCGCGCCTACGATGGCCAATATATCTATGGGCATTTTGGCTCGATGGTTGGATTGTTACCGGCATGGCGACGATCCCGCACGATTCCGTTACTGTTGTAGTCTATGTTAATTCGCTCACGGATACGATCATCGCGGCCGATTATATTAACGCCTTGATGTATCAAATTCGAGCATCCCGCGCCGAGCGCGGTATCGCAAGCGCCGGAAATTAGGCAGCGGCGTAGTCGTCTCCCCGAATCCGGCGCAAAATCTGGCGACGATTTCCTACATGCAAAATACTGCAGGAAGCTCGCGCATAACGCTATTATGACAATCTTGGAGAGCCAGTGAGAATCCATTCGAAGTCACCGATGGCAAGACTGGCCGTCATGAAATCGCCGCTCGACTGCTCCGGACCTCGCCGGCGGGGCCTATCATTATCGCCTCGATCTGCCGCATTCGTCAGCCTCGGGGCTGCTGCTGATTGCGCAGTGACGGTGAACCGGAACTCTCAGAGCAAAAACAACATTGTAACGCGCCGCCATTGGCTAATTATGAATTAGGGATGAGGAGTCATGATACAATCCCTCACATTTCATACTTCATGGCTGCCCGATAACCAGGGCCTGTAGCTCATCTGGTAGAGCGCGTCGTTCGCAACGACGAGGTAAGGGGTTCGAGTCCCCTCAGGTCCACTCGCTTCGCTCAATCTGGGATTTTAGTCGCTGCTTCCCGGCGTTCCATGCAAACTTATTATGGCAATCGAACGGCACACCCCAAAATCTATAATTCCGGCGGCGACCGCCCGGTCTATTGCTCCTTCTGCGGCCGATTCGGCCGAGGAAGTGCAGACGCTGATTTCCGCGCCGTTCGGCAGCGCATTCATCTGCGATGTTTGCACTTCGAATCATGTCGATCTGCTTCGCGCGCATTTACCGCAGTTCGCGAAGAAGAGCGCCGTTCGGCGTGCGGGCCTTGCCAGTTCACGCCGCGTTCCATCGAACGCGCACTTTCGGAGCACGTCATCGAGCAGGACCGCGCCAAGCGCATTCTCGCGGTTTCGGTATATAATCATTATAAGACGAATCGACTCCGAACTGCTCATTGGCGTCGAGGGTTTCGAGGACACGGAAATCGAAAAATCGAATATCCTGCTGCTTGGCCCGACCGGAACCGGCAAAACGCTGCTTGCGCAGACTCTTGCGAAAATTTTGGATGTGCCCTTCGCGCTTGCCGATGCCACTACACTCACCGAAGCGGGATATGTTGGCGATGATGTCGAATCCATCCTAAGCGCGCTCCTGCAAGCCGCAGATTTCGATGTGGCGCGAGCGGAGCGGGGGATTGTCTATCTCGATGAAGTCGATAAGATCGCTCGCAAATCGGATTCCGCCTCGATCACGCGCGATGTTTCGGGAGAAGGCGTCCAGCAGGGATTGCTGAAATTGCTCGAAGGAACGATTGCCGGTGTGCCGCCAAAAGGCGGACGCAAGCATCCGGAGCAACCGCTCATTCATATTAACACGAAGCATATTCTCTTCATTGGCGGAGGCGCATTCGATGGGCTGGAAAAAATCATTTTGAAGCGATTGCACCAAAGCCCGATCGGGTTTCGGCGCAAAAATTCCCACGCGAGTCGATGAGAAGGCGGTCGATCTGTTCCAGTTTGTCGAGCCGGAAGATTTGCTGAAATATGGATTCATTCCCGAACTGATTGGCCGGTTCCCGGTGCTTGCGCCGCTCAACGGGCTTTCGCGCGAAGCGCTCTTCCGCGTGCTCACCGAGCCGAAAAACGCGCTCGTCAAGCAATACCGCAAGCTTTTTGCGATGGAAGGTGTGGATCTCGAATTCGAGCGTGCCGCGCTCGATCTCATGATCGAAAAAGCCATGGAGCGCGGCGCCGGCGCGCGTTCGCTTCGCTCTATCATGGAGGAAACGCTGATGGACACGATGTTCGACCTGCCCGATAACGAGCGCGCGGAAAAAGTAGTCATCACCCGCGAAACGGTGCTGGGTGGTGAGCCGATGGTGATTATTCGGAGCGGATGGCGGCGTAAGAGCAATGATGAATGATGAATGATGGAAACGGGGCTGTAACTTTGTGAGGTCTTGCGTGTTTTATGGATGCCATGAAATACTTCACAATGAGTGTTGCATTGATATCCGTAATGGGTATTACTTCGATCTGCGTTGCGCAGGAAGGCGTTGGGGTTCTCAAGCCACCGCCGGCACAAGGCAGATCGTTCGGAATCGACTTTGGGCTATCCCGGAATACCCAGCAAGGTTCATTCTCCTGTCCTTGCGGCGCAATGTTCGCGAGCGGGAGCGGAAACGGTTTTTCGGGATCGATGTACTTCGAGCTTCCCGCCGGCAGTGATCTCTCCGTTGGGCTGAAGGCTGGGTTCGACCAGAAATCGACGACCAACACGCAACTGACTTCCGAAAATGTGATCATTGAAACACCTCAGGGCGATACCTCACCCGTTTCATTATCCGTGAATCGGGTTGGTACGGTTACGCTTTCTTTTCTCCAGCTCGAGCCATTTGCCCAATACCAAGTATTACACACGAATTTTTTCGTTCAACTTGGGGCTGGAGTTTCCATGCTCGCGAGCAGCAGCTTGTCCCAAAAACGAGAGATGACATCCGGCAGCATCACGCTTTCAGAACGGATCGACCATCAACAATCTTACATTCACCAATGGCACTCGAACCGAGGACATTCCAGGCAGCATTTTACCCGAAATAAACAGTCCTCAATTTTCCGGCGTGGCGGCGGCGGGCTATAATTTTGTGATGGGCCGTATCATACTTGCACCGATGGTAACTTATGATTTTCCGTTCTCGAACATTAGCAACACAAATTCGAACAATTGGAAGATCACCTCTCTTTACGGGTCGATAGAGCTTGGATTTAGCTTGTAGGGAAACCGCCACGCCTGCCACGGTGTTCACGCGCTTCCAGAATTATTGCCTCGTGGCCTAATGGTATGGCGGCTGACTCTGGATCAGTAGGTTCCAGGTTCGAGTCCTGGCGAGGCAGCAAAGTCTTCACGGTAAAGGTCCCGCTGCGATGGGTTTCCTGACAACCGTTTTCTTATGAGCGATCTCTAACGAAACTATGACTCGGTTTTCCACCGTAGTATAGGGCATGACTAATACAATTGCAATCCAAAACAGAGAGGGCTACATTTCTGCGATTGCTTCTGATATTGGCGAGCGGACTATGAAAGGTGCGGTTGCCGTGAGGAAGCAGGCGGGGATGAGCCTCAGGAAAATAGTGGCCATTGTCCTTTTCGCGGCGGGCGCATTCTTAACGCTCGGCTCGACGGTTAACCTCGCGCTTGCTAAAAGAATGCGCAAGGCCAGCAGCAGAATGAGCCACTCCATTTTGGCTCATTCGGGACAGTTCCGATTGCTCAATATCTATAACTCGATGAGGACCGTTCACCCCGGATTTATCAATGCGATGAACCGGGCGACGACCGGTTTGGCTTCGTGGTACGGGGGAATTTTCCAGGGCCGAAAGACGGCGATGGGAACGACCTATAACATGAACAGCATGACTGCGGCGCATCGTTCGCTGCCGCTCGGAACCTGGGTGCGGGTGACGAATCAGGAGAATGGCCGATCCGTCGTCGTGCAGGTAACCGATCGCGGCCCTTATGTGGCAAACAGAATCATGGATCTTTCCCACGCTGCCGCCGAAAAGCTTGGCTACGCGGATGCGGGAACCACCCAAATCTCGATGCAGGTGCTGGGCGATAATCCGGAGGCGCCGAATGCTTCCAGTGCGGCGGTTGAAGACGTAACGGATACCAGCCACGCCTACACAGCGGATGCTTCGATGGTCGTGCCGGCGGTGTTCCGGAGCGTATCGGCGGAGTCGAATAATATGAACCTTTCGGGTTCCGATTCCACGAGCGACCCAGTGTCAGACGTAATCAACGCGGCAGCGGACCTCGCGACCGGTTCTCCCGCGCAGGCAGCGACCGACCTGTTTGCCTAAAATCTGACTAAATTATTTGCGAAAAGCCCCGGCAGAAATGCCGGGGCTTGCTTTTCTTAACGCAAATTTTGTCTTTTTTTTGAATTTGGTTTTCATGAACCGTAAAGTGTTTTTACGGCTTTGCGCCGCGTTCCCGAAAACCCAAACAATTATTTAGGGGCTCTGAGCCTCCACCGGCGCGGAAAGGAGAATTCGGTTCGTATCATCCGCATCACGAAAGATTAGGGTATCGTAGAAGGTGCCATGCACCTGTGAAGCATACTGAATAACAATAGGAGGGAAGTTCGCTGGAATGTAGTCGTTGCCAATTTTCAGAATGGGTGGAGAGGTGAAGGATCGACCAGCCGGCCCCCCCACCCACTCGTTCCAACTAAGTTGAAATTTTGTTCCAAGCTTCAGTTCCGGAGACTGAACGTGAAAGCTATCTGATGTTCCATTTACTATATAAAAATCGGTGTGAACGGTATCATTTAAGGCGACATGACCAAAGTCATAAGTTGCTGGTGAAACACAGAGTGCGTTCGGTACTTGTGGCGTGTGAACGGGAAGAACGGAGTCACAACCGACGAGCATCAGCATGGTTGCAAAAAACCATGCTGCGTCCACTCGCCTGATCAATAATGCTACCTTAGAACTACCTTTTTGCATGTGCTGGTACCTCCATTGTATTCCAAAACAACAAAATATGTTCCCGAAACCATATTCGAGACATCGAAACTTAGAACTCCGGTGCGCGGCGCTTGGCCGGTGAGGAGAAGCAAAGCAGCTAAAATAACGGTTCGCTTCATAAGCAAAAGCCCTAAAAAACCGACCTCTTTACTATCCTAAGACCAGAATGAAGATCAAACAAGTTACACCTATTTTTAAAAATCTTTCATGTTCCAAAAGTTTTCGATGCTCCACTACGGCACCCGGAACTCTTTTATCTGCTGGTTCAGGAAATACGGGCCATCCCAGCCAAAGTTCATGCGGACGAAATAGCCGAGTTCGGGCGAGTACCAATAGCGCATGCCTTGCTCCCAGTCTTTACCATCGTATCTTTTTATGTCGTCGATTAGCAGCTTCACACACCGATAAACTTTTCCCCCGGCGGAGGCGGTATCCATACCCAATACTTGCCAGGTCCGCATGTGCGGCATATTGAAATGATGAAGCAAAAACGTGGCGGTATCGTTGGGAAGCTTTTTGCGCAGCACTTTACCTGCTGCAAGGCCGAATGGCAGGCGAGTCCATACGGTATCTTTGCCGAACTGCCGCATATAAATATCCCCGTTCGCCGTGTAGGAAACGACCGTGGTGTCTCGGCTTGTGAGATTATCGAATAGAGCGCAATCCGCGCGCCCGAGCATTCGAACTCCGGAGAGGATAACACGAAGCGTGTCGTCGTCAATCTTCGGATCGACCGTTGTTTTCGGCACCAGCGCGCCGGTGGAATCGGTCACGAAATAGGTCGTTACGATTTGGGTTCCCACTTTGGGCAGCGCGATCGCGTGAATCGTTTTGGGGTGGTGGGTGCCGCGCCTTGCCGCGAAGCCGGAAGAAGCGGCCAGAAACGCAGAGAGAAGAGTGAGCGAAAAATATCTGAACATCGAGAATGTTATTTTTGAGCAATACTTCGGTTTGGGGGTAATGGTTTCACTGCAATCGCGTTTTCGCTCACATAGCTATCGAATTTCCCAAATTTGGGAGGGGTAGGGCGCGCGAGCAAACTCGGCGACGAGGGTATCGCCCGGTGTCAAGAGCGGAGCATCCCCGGCGGCGCCATGAAAGCGATCGTAATCCAGTTTCGATTGCAAAAGCACGTAGGAATGAGGGCGCGTGCGCATCGCCGCAAGCACGCGCGGAAGCATGAGCGAATCGGAAAGATAGGTGCGCCGAAAATCGGGACGTGCCAGATCCTCGAGCGCATCAAATACGAATCCGCCATCGAAGGTGTACTGGTCGGCAAGCTTGGTTTCATCCGATAGCGGAGTGAGTGCGCCCGCCCCATCGATTCCATAAAGAGGGTATTCCGTAACAACGAGAAGCGAGTGCGGGGGAAGATTCGTGGCTGCCCACGCCACCGCATTGTTCGCATTCTCGCGAACGTCCCGGACTTCACGGAGCAATCGCTCCTCATGCGCCACGCGTGGCGCAATGGCGATCAGAAGAATAATTCCCGCCGCGCCCGCAGTCGCAAGAACGACGGTTCGCATCACGGACGGCAGGGACTTCAGGAAAGCAAATAGGTCTTCGCCCCATGTTGCCCAGGCCCACGAGGAAAGCACCACCGTGAGCAAGGCCACTTCGGTAAGCTGAGTTTTTACCAACTGAATCGTAAGCAGAAGCGCTGGGACGGCAATGAGTAAGCAGGCAAGGAACGGCAGGAGCCTCCGCACGACGGGGCGGTCCGAATGGTTTGTCACCGAAAGCGCGACAAAAATAAATAGTGTGAGTGGGATGGCAATTAAGATATTTTGAAAAAAGAGGAGCGCGAGCAGGATTGCGGCAATCGATGTAAGCGCGAAACGCAGACCATTCGACATTGCCCTGGGAACTCGAAATAAATTTCGAACGAAGACATAGACGATCGGTGTAAAGAGCAGCAGCCTCGCCGTGATGCTAAGATAGATCGCGCTGTAATACGCAATGCGGTCGCGAATGAAATACCCGAGGTTCGGGGCTGAAATTGCAAAAAATCGATTGGAGCGGGTAGGGGAGACGAAGGCAACCCAAAACGAAACGCCGAGCAGCAATACATAGCTAATAATTGCAGCGCGCTTTTGCAACGCGGTCCGGTTATTCCATTTTTCTCGAATCTGATTTCGTTCCAAAAGGAACGAACCTAATAGTACGACATGCACGAGCACGAATGCGGGCTCTTTCGATAATACCGCAAGTACGCCAAGGGCCATCGCGAGGAACCAATATCGCGTATTTGCTTCATAAAGGCCGCGCAGTCCAAAGTACCAGACCATTCCGGAGAAGGCGAGTTCCAGGCCATACGTGAGATCGGCATACCAAAAAAAGATATTGAGGATCGGCAAAAACGCGATGAAATAAAGCAGGACAGCAATCGGAAGCGCGTACCACCGGCCCGTGATATAACGAGCGGTAAGGCCGATGAAAGCGATGCCAATGAGGAGCGATAGATCGAGTGTGAGATGCCACCAGAAGCGATGGTTCCATCCCGCGAGGTGCGTCAGAGCGTAAGCAGTAACGGCGAACATAGGACGGAAGCTGTTGATCATCTGACCGCGAATGGGATCGAAAGCATCGGCAAGCGTGTGCGTTTTTGCCCAGAGCATGAGCACCACGTCATCCAGCCGGAACGGCATCCGGTAGCGCGTGGTGAAAAGCGCGAGCATCGCAACGCCCGCGCCCAGAAGAAATATATCGAATCGTCGTTTCAGGCGAGTTTGAGAATTAGCTCGCACTAAGGAACAGTGCTGGCCAGATTTCGTTTAACTTCTTAGGCAATCGAAGGATTTGAAGCAAGAATTTCATCATTCCTAATTCATCATTCATCATTGCCCAATTGGGGATGCATTGGCTTCGACGGGAGACGATAGTCGTTGCGGTGCGCGCCGGGTGGGGCCGAGAACATCCGAAATAAACTCGCGGCAAATCATAATTGCGAACTCTTATAGCTACGCAATGGCTGCCTAAGCTCCTATAGAGTAATCTATAGTTGACGCTGCTATCTCATCGAATCGATGGGAGGGCGCCCATCTCCGCAGGTTCTTGGATTAGGCGAATCTGCAATGGAGGTGCCGAAAATGCTTAGTCTCTTCCGGTGAAAACGCCATTCGTTTGCCGGGAGTATTCAGGAATGGCGGTGCCAGCGAATCGGTGGTTTCCTGCTATGATTCGAGGGCACGCTAACAACTCAGGAAACTACGCGCGTAGTACCCATCGGTGGCGTTTTTCGGACAGGGGTTCGACTCCCCTCATCTCCACAACAGTTCCGGAGAAAGCTCCAGCTTCCTCCATTTCGTAGCGGTGGGGTAGGCGCATCCCGTGCACGAAAACTCAAGCGTCCGCCGGCACGTGCTCGGCAAAAAGCTGGAGCATCTCGCGGTTAAAGGCCGGAATATCCGAGGGCTGGCGCGACGAGATCCAGTTCCGGTCCCGAATCACCTCAACGTCCTCATAATTTCCGCCAGCATTGATAATATCATCCTTGATCGTGCGATATCCGGTGAAATGCCGGTTCGTCGCAACGCCTGCCGAGATGATAATCCACGGCGCGTGGCAAATGAAAGCGATAGGTTTGCCATCGCGATCGAATTGGCGGACGAAATCGAGTACTTTCTTCTCGGTGCGAAGCGAGTCGGCGTTCAACGCGCCGCCGGGCAGTAGTAGGGCATCGAAATCATCCGGGTTCGCATCTTCGAGTGCAAGATCGACCCCGAATGGTTCTCCGGGTTTGTCGTGCTGCGTCGCGCGAATCTGGTCCTTCTTCGGCGCAATCAGCACGGTCTCGGCACCGGCTTTATCCAGTGCTTTGCGCGGCTCGGTCATTTCTTTTTCTTCAAAATTATCCGTTGCGATAATTGCGACTTTCATTCCATACAGAGTGTTGTGGCTCATTCTTTCCTCCAATTTTTTTGAGGGGAAGAATAGCAAATCGCACGCCGTCAGCTAGTTCTGCCGTAATTTTGCATCGTTGATGACTAATCGCCTGATGACCTTCGCCCTCGCGGCAAGCGTCCTTACACTCCTCGCTCTCGCGCTTCCTTGTAGCTCGTTCGCGCAATCCGGAAATGACGAGGTTCGCGCGACTGGCTCGAACTTGCTCCGGTACGGCACCGGCTCGACGAGCGACCCGCTCGGCGATGAATTCGATAAGCAGTACTTCGAAGAAATCGCGGATCTACGACTCTTCTATCAATACATTTCGGTTGGCTTACGATATGAGATGGACGATCCAAGCGAGGTGGGCCGTTCGTGGACCGATCGCGATTTCCGCCGCCGATGGATTACTTATGACAAAGATAACGTGCAGCTAACGGCCGGCGATGTGCCCGCGCTCTTTGGCCGCGGCCTTGCGGTGAATCTGTTCGAATCGCGCCCGCTCAATTACGATTCGTGGCTCGATGGTTTTTTTGGCAAGACGGAATATGCTATCCCTAAGACTTGGCTCGATTTGGGCGCATCCCTGAAAGTTCAGGGAGTTGGCGGACAGGAAGATTTTTATCCCATCGACACGACGCAGCCCGTGATGCACATTTCCGCCCGCGCCGCCGACGCGGAGTTCGGTTTCTTCCATCAAAATTTAGTGCTCGGCGCGGATTTTTTGCAGGCGTTTACCCGAACTTCTGCTTCAGGGTTGGTCACAAATCGTGAGGTTAACGAACCCGATCTTTATGCCGATCTGAACTCCGGACAATTCGAAGCATTCGCCGAATGGACCGAAGACCGGGAGCATGTCAACGAATTCTTAGGCTCGCCTGTCGACTCTGCGCATATCGGACACGCGTTCTATACAGCACTGAGCTATTCAAATTCGGTTATTGGACTTACCTTCAACTATAAAAACTACAGCTATTATCTACACCCGCCGGATGACCAATCCGGTATCTTCAGTAAACTACCGATTTCGAGTCCGCCAGAGGTATATAAGGATTTTACTTACACGGAAATTACACGTACTACGCACGCCGTCAATTTCGACGATGAAGTTGGCTATCAACTTGAAGCGAATATCACCGCGATACCGCAATTTGTGATCGATCTTGATGCCGCTGTATCGAGTTCCCACGATAAATATAATTCTGGTGACACTGTGGTGGCAAGCACCAGCATTCTTCCTAAATTTGGCGACCAGGGATTTTATCCGTTCTGGGAAGCATTCGCGGAAGCGGAATGGGATTTCGACCCGGCGAACCAGGAGAATTTTGTTCGATTTGCCATTCACCGCCGCAGTGATGTTATTACATACAACGCGTTTTCTCCGTCTAACAGCGATTACCGTTATGCAACGACACTCGCGGCAAAGCTGCAGTATGAAACGGCACCGAACCAGAGCTTTCTAGGCGAGATCGAACACGAGTGGGCCTACGACCAATCGCTGACGACCGATGACAAACGGCGGCTCAATGAACTCATCACACTGCAGTATTCCTTCGATCCGGTTATCACGTTCGGAACGATTTTCGATTATGGCCTTTTGTATGCAAACGGGCCGATTACGATCGACAAGGATTTATTCAACGGCTGGGCGCTGCACCTTTGGGGCAATGCCGAATTGGGCCATCTGCCCGAATTATTTGCTTCGGTACGGTTGGGTGGCGCAAATACCTTGCTCGTGCAATATGGCGCCGAGCGGGGCGGCCTTAATTGCACCGGCGGAATTTGCCGCGTTGTTCCGCCGTTCAACGGATTGAGATTCACATTAACCAGCCAATTGTAACCAATGCGAAGTGCTTCACGTATTTTTTTAACTGCAATTGCTACCGCCCTCTGCTACCCGGTTGCCGCCTCCGCGCAGCAGCAACCGAGCGTGCTCACGGAACTGTTTTGCAACATCAATTGCGGCAATTGCCCCGCGCCGGATAGCAAGTACGAAACGTACAGAAGTATCCATCCGAATGTCATTGTGATTAATTACCATAACTCGACGACCGATAATCAGGAACCATTTTTTGTTGCAAGCTTCCCGTACTCTCAGCAGCGAGATCAGTTTTATGGTGGAAGTGGCGGCCTCAGCGATCCTAGTGGCTATATTGACGGTATTTTTGGTTCCAATGAAAGCGTTTGGGAAGCATTGTCAAACGCCGATGCCGGCAAGGCGCTTCCCATTAGTCCTACGGTTGCTTATGGCCCAAACGGAATTGATACGATTAATTTCACGGTCACTGGCAGCGCATCTGTGCAAGTGAGCGCAGCTGTCGCGATTAAAGAATCGCAAGTTTATTTTGTCAATGACAAGGATTACGGTCCAACACCTGGCAACTTGTGGAACGATATTTTTCGGACCACGCTGACCCCCGCGGGCGGGACAAATTTTAATTTAAACGGCACACATACCTTCAGTGTCGTGTATGACTCGTCAATTTATCAATATGCCGGCAATTTCCAAAATATGACAGCTGTAGTTTTTATTCAGGACGTTAGCCCTTCAACGCCGAGCAATAATAATTCCCACCAAGTCGAGGCAGTCGGTCAGCTATCACTCGCCCCGCTATCCGGCGTTTCCGAAACCAGCCCGTCTTCCGATCAATTAATCCTTCCCGAAAATCCGCTGCCGCCCAATGGCGAGTTCCAATTCGAACTCGCGAAAGCAGGCGATGTGCGGATTTCGGTTTACGATCTCTTAGGTCGCGAAGTCCGCACGCTTTTGGATGGCGCGATGCCAGCGGGCAAGACAACGGTCGATGTGAGTGGCGCATCGCTGAGCAGTGGCGTTTATATCGTTCGGATGCTGGTGGATGGGGAAGCGGTCGATCAGAAAAAGTTTGTTGTGCGGTAGCCTCGCATGCGCGGGTTTCGTTCTCAGCCCAGTAGGGTTGTGGAAATAATGTGAATGTTAACCATTGGTTAACGGCTGTGTAATTATTCCCTAATTTTTTCATATTCTTGAGAGTTAAGTCAGTTCCGCCGTAATTTTGCAGAGATGCTCATCTCGGAATTTCTTCGCGCGCTGGAAAAAGAGGTGCCACTCATTGGGATGGGATACTCTCGCGATGCCCTCGGCCTGCAGGCGGGGCTTCCAAGTTCCACCAAGCTAACCGCAGCGCTTCTTGCGTATGAAGTGACGGAGGAAGTTATTGCGGAAGCAGTGGAGCGCAACGCGAATCTCATCGTCGCGTTTCATCCGCTCATTTTCCCATCGATCGATGGCGTGACGGATGCCACGCGAACTGGGGCGCTCCTTCGAGACTTGATCAAGCAGGATATTGCACTTTATATTCAGCACACTGCGTTCGATACGCACCCGGAATTCGGCACCAGCCGCCTCATGGCCGAAGCTTTGGAACTCAAAGACATTTGCACGCTCGCGCCGAATGAACGTAGGCCCTCGTTCGTGCAGACTTCTGGTAACCCGGGCATGGGCGCCATCGGCACATTTTCGAAATCGGTTAGCCGCGAGGAATTGCTGAGGGTTGTTGCAAACACATTCGGAACGCCGATTCTGCGTTCGAATCGGAACGGGCCGGAACGAATACAAACCGTCGCGCTTTTAGGCGGCGCGGGGATGGAGTATTACCATCGGGCGACGTTGGAAAAAGCCAATGCATTTATCACCGCGGATGTTCGCTATCACGATTTTTATCGCGCAGATCACGATAACATTTTACTCGTCGATGCCGGACACGCAGAGACGGAAAGATTTGTTGCACAGGGGATGGTTCGCGCGGCCCGGAACGCGATAACGAATCTCCCTACCCAAAAGTCCGTAGAGTCTCTGGACAGACTGCTGCTCCTGGCGCGATGCGAGCCAAACGCGGTGAGCTACTTCGGATGAGCGATCAAATTTAAGAACAAACACGTGAACGATTCTCTATTACATCTCTACGAACTTCAAAAGGTGGACCGCCAGCTCGACGATCTGGTCGAAAGCCGTGGTGAATTGCCCGACCGCGTGAACGAAATGCGCTCACAGGTGGCCGAGCAGCGTACGCAGCTCGAACAAGCGAGGAACGATATTCGGGAAATCGAATCGACTTCAAGATCGCAGGCTGCCGAAATCGCGGACCTTCGCGAAAAGGTCGATCGCTATAAATCCCAGCAGTTCGAGGTAAAAACCACTCGCGAATACGATGCGATTACATTCCAGCTCGAAGACTCGCAGCGCCGGCTCCATACCAATATGGAAAGCGTTTCGCGCATGGGCATCGAGCTCGAGCAGCTCCGAATGGACGAGCAGGAGATGGCGCAGGGCCTTTCGGAGATGGAGCAGGAACTCGAGGAGGCCGATACCGCCCTGAATGAATTGCTCTCTAATACGGAAGAAGAAGAGAAGCAGCTCCTTGCCCGCCGTGAGGAACTCGTGAAGCATGTGCAGCCGTATCATCTGACCATCTATAATAGGGTTCGACCGGCAAAGGGCGGCATTGCAGTCGTATCCATCAAGAATGGCGTTTGCGGTGGATGCTACAATGCCGTGCCGCGCCAGCTCGCGCTCGAACTCCGAAAGGGCGATAAACACGCCGTTTGCGAATATTGCGGCCGGATCATCGTGGGCGAGCCGATCGCCATTGCCGTCGATGGGGAGCCGGAACCCGTGACTTACGACGTCGAAACCGAAGAGTTCGAGGGCGGCGAGGAAGGCGAAGAATAAAAAGTGTAAGGTACTGCCATCGGGCAACCGCTCGTGAAAGCGAGAGGAAAGTCCGAACTCCAAAGGGCAGCGTGCCGGTCGAGGACACCCGCTTCGGCGGTTGAACAAGCCCGGGGAGCGAGGAATAAGATCGAGAGATCAAAAAACCGCTCACAGCGCAGTGTCACAGAAAAGCAAACCGTCTGCCTCGGCTGACCGCCCTGGCGGATAAGGGTGAAACGGCGGCGTAAGAGACCACCGCCCGAAGCGTAAGTTTCGGGGACACGATAAACCTCGCGCGGAGCAAGACCATATAAGAGATCGCTGCCCCGGCTCGGGGTAGTAAGCGAGTAATCGCTTACCGGTCTCGGGTAGGTCGCATCAGAGAAATGGTTGCCTCCTCACGCAAGTGAGAAGACAGAATTCGGCTTACAGATGGCAGTACCTTTTATTTTTAACATGGATCGAAGTTAGTCCCGAAGGGACGTAATGTAGATGGGTTTTATATGCCGTCCCTTCGGGACTATTCTTCGAAAATTGCACCTTGATCCGGCGACTTACGTCACCGGCTATGATTATGGCGTGCCTTCGGCACTTTATCAGCGTTTGGTTTCGGAACTAATTAAAGAATCACCCGCGGAATCCAGATTCGTCATGCCCGTTCTATGAGTCATCCCAAATTAGTCGCCGGACGGAGCAATCCGAAATTTGCTGAGAGTGTCGCGGAGGCGCTCGCGATTCCGCTCGCAAAAGTTCGCATCAAAAATTTCTCGGATGGCGAGATTTGGGTGAAGTACGATGAGAATATTCGGGGTGAGGACCTCTTTATCATCCAATCGACGATGCCGCCCTCGGATAATCTCTTCGAGATGCTCATGCTCATCGATGCCGCGGTCCGTGCGAGTGCGAAGCGAATCACGGCGGTCATTCCTTATTTTGGATATGCGCGGCAAGATCGAAAGGACCAACCGCGCGTCGCGATTACGAGCAAGCTCGTTGCCAATCTCATCACCACTGCTGGTGCGGATCGCGTGATCACAATGGATCTTCACGCACCTCAGCTCCAGGGATTTTTCGATATACCGGTCGATCATCTTTATGCTTCGAATACCTTTGTGAAGTATTTCAAGGAGCAGAAGATCAAGCATACGATCGTGGCGTCGCCGGATGTTGGTGGAACGAAAATGGCCCGCTCCTACGCGCGCCGGTTCAATACCGATCTGATCGTAATCGATAAGCGCCGCCCTGCGCCCAACGTTGCGGAAGTGATGAATATCATCGGCGATCCAAGCGGCAAAAATGTGATTATGGTCGATGATTTGATCGACACGGCTGGAACCTTTGCGAATGCCGCTGTCGCGCTAATGAAAGCTGGAGCGAAATCGGTTTGTGGCGCTTGCACTCACGCGGTTTTGAGCGGTGAGGCGTTTAAGCGGATTGAGGATTCACCCATCGAGTCGCTCATCGTCTCGGACACGCTTCCGGTGCAGAATCAGTCTAAGAAAATCAAGGTGCAGTCCGTTGCGCCCGTTTTCGCCGAGGCCATCAAGCGCACGCACGAGGATAAGTCCATCTCGTCGCTTTTCGAGACGGAAAAGGCTTGATAATCGGCAGAGGTGGATGGTTATTGCCCGCAATTCTTCACCGTCTTTATCCCCGCGTTAAAAAAGCGGGGTATTTTGAGTGACCTCGGAACTGAATGAGAATTGTCTAACCTTACGGAATACACCACGCACGCTCATCGCCTTCTTAGGTTCTCCATTAGAAGTTACTTTTAGAATATTGCACAAGGCATTGAAAGACATTATGTTAGCCGGTAAATGCCGGAGCACCTGCCATTTCAAAATATTTTGGACTGCGTTCTTTGTCGCTATCTTTTCGGGCGTGCTTCGTTCAGCCCACGCGCAGTTAACTTCCGCTCAAATTTATTCTTCCTTTCAAAATCGTGTCGGCGTTGCCGATACGACCACGGAAAGGCTTCTCGCTGGTCGCCGCGCTGGTGAAACGGCCCTCTCGGCGCAGGCGCTGGAACAGCCAGTCGATCCAAATACCTATATGCTCGGCCCGGGCGATGGAGTCTATCTCGATGTCTATGCCATGCATGGGCTCGATCAGGATTTGACGGTCACGCCGGAAGGCCGTTTGCTTATTCCCGCGATTGGCGCCGTGGATGTGGCAGGACTTTCCATCACGGCGGCCGAAAAGAAAGTCAGAACGGTACTTGAAAAGGATTACAAGGCCCCGGAACTTTCGCTTTCACTGCGCCATTTACGGCCGATCAAAGTCAGTGTTTTGGGCGAAGTTCTTTCGCCCGGCATACAATCGGCGACGGCACTGGAACGGGTGAGCGAGGTTATCGACCGCTCGGGTGGATTGAAATCGAATTCTTCCCTGCGGAATATCGAAATCCGCACGCCAACGGGCTCGCTTCGAGCCCGGGCGGATTTGCTCAGGTATTATGCGCTCGGGGATCTTGCAGCCAATCCTCCGGTCCAGGCAGGCGATGTCATCGTTGTTCCGGTCGCGAAGCGCTATGTGCTGGTGACCGGGAGCGTGGCGCTGCCGCAGCGTGTGGAGTTCGTCGCGGGGGATTCGCTTTCGACGGAGCTTGCGCTGTGCCGCGGATTGCTCCCGGGTTCGGATCGGGATTCGATCGAGATCGCTCGGTTTTCACCGGAGGATCCCGTTCATGCAAAATGGTTCTGGTTCGATCTGGCCGCGGGGCAGGACCCACTCATTCACGATGGCGACCAGATTTTTGTTCACGCCTTTTCCCAATATCAGGTGCCTCGCCTGGTGGCCATCGATGGAGAAGTTCCATATCCCGGCGAATATCCGATTGTGCCGGGAACCACGCGGTTGAAGGATATCATACAAGAAGCCGGTGGTTTTCTTCCGAATGCCTCGCTTTCCGGTGCGGTCCTCATCCGGCGCTCAGGCGTCCTCAATGTTTGGGATAACGATCCTGAATTTATTCGCCTGAAGAATCTACAGCCGTTTCTCAAGAACGGATTGTCGGAAGAGGAATATACTTACCTCACAGCGCGGTTGGACCAATATCGCGCCGCAATGGTCGTCGATTTCAAGCGGTTGATGTCTGGCGATTCAAGCCAGAACTTAGTCCTGCGCGAGCAGGATTCTATTTATGTTCCACGCGCGCTCGGGTATGTTTCTGTTTCGGGGAGCGTCAACGATCAGGGTGACGTTGAGTATATTCCGGGCGGCAACTGGAAGGATTATATCGACCGCGCGGGTGGCTTTTCCTATAATGCCGACGAGAGCGGGCTCCGCGTCGTCGATCCAAAGACGGGCTCGTACATCGATCCGCGCTCTAATACGGATTACATCATCG
The DNA here is from genome assembly GCA_963702215.1 of uncultured Bacteroidota bacterium. Lineage (GTDB taxonomy): Bacteria > Bacteroidota > Ignavibacteria > Palsa-1295 > Palsa-1295 > PALSA-1295. Next base: position 424,849 of record OY969726.1, on the reverse strand, counting down.
TGCCTGGCGATATGATTATTGTGCCGCGCGCCGAGCCGCATTTTTGGAAGGATTTTGAGGCGGTCACCACGTTGACTGCCCAAGTGCTTACAATTGTCGTCGGAATTATTCTGCTGGCGAAGAACGGGTTATAGAACAATGAGCTCAATTGAAAAGGGAATCAGGAATGAGGCAGATGCAAGGGTTCGCGCGGGGACCAGTTTCGCGGCGAAGCCGGATTTCATTACCTTTCTGGCACGTCACTGGCGGCGCATCGCCGTGCTCGCACTCAGTGGCTCCATTCTTCTTGGGCTTTATTCTTATACTCGCCCACAAATCTTCACTGCATCTACAACAGTATTACCTCCCGAGCATGAGGGGATGGGCGGCTTACTTTCGTTTCTTTCCAGTTCGTCAGCTTCAACGGCGCTCAGTTTGCTGGGCAGCGATATTGGGGGGAATCCGACGCTGGAATTATTCAAAACGATTGTCGAATCGCGCTCGGTCGCGGAAGATGTTGCGACCGACTCCGCGATTCACTCCTTTCTCCACCGGCGCGACACGAGCCGGAGCGGTATTGTAAACACGCTGAATAACAGCATTCAGGCCGAGGCATTGCGCACCGGGATGCTCTCGGTTTCCGTGAAGCTTGCCGCGCCGCGGTTTGCTTCCCGCGCGGAGCTCGATTCCACCCGAAAGATGTCGGCGTATATTACGAACTCCTTTGTCGCGGCATTAGATCGGTTCAATCGGGACCGGCTCATGACGAGCGCAAAGGAAACGAGAATCTTTGTCGAGCAGGAATACAATGGTAAAATGGTGGAATTGGATTCGGCTTACGCGAAGCTTCAGGCATTCCAGGATAAATATGGCGCCATCTCGCTTCCGGATCAATTAAAAGCCACGGTTTCCGCCGCGGCAGCGCTCACAAGCAAAATGCAGCAGAATGAAATGGAGCGGACGGTTGAAGAGCGGGAACTTGGGCCGAACGATCCACGCATGCAGGCGCTTGCCGCGGAGTACCAAGCGGAGCAGCAAGAACTAAATAGGTACGATAGCGGCGGAGCGGGTGAATATATTCTCGCACTCAAAAGCGCGCCCGAGCTTTCGAGGGAACTGGCCGGCTACTTGCGCGAAGTAAAAGTTCTCGAGCAAGTCACGGCCTATCTTCGCGGGGAATTCGAGCAGCAGCGCATCGCGGAGCGGAAGGATCTTCCCTCCCTTCAAGTACTCGATGCGGCACTGCCTCCGAAAGGCCCGTCCTCTCCGAATCGCATGCAGTTTGCGTTGCTGGGACTCGTGCTGGGCCTTTCCGCGGGCATTGGCCTTACTGAATTCGAACGATTTTATCGCGATGTGAGGGCGCGGCCACACATCCACTATCGGCTGATCAACGTTCTATCTTCCGCCCGCTACGGGAGCCGCGCAGAGTTGCTCGAGCCAGTTGCGCCGCAACCCTCCGTGGGCGAACCGCTGGCGGCAACGATGCCAGCCATATCCAACGAGCGAGAACCAAAAGCCTGAGCAATCGCGCCTCATGCGGACCCTGATCGTGAACTCCATGTTCGCCAGTGCGATCTATCGCCGGTGCGCCGATGAGTTGGGCAAGCTCGCGGGAATGGAGCTTACGATGATGACGGTCCGTGAGTGGCGCATGAACGGACGCCCGATGCCTTTCGAGCCAGTTTCTTCCGATGCTCCTTATGCCACGGTAATCGGCAGGACGGCATGGAGCGGCTATGAGAACCGAGGATTTTATCACTCCGGGCTTCGGCGTGCCTTTCAGATTTCGAGGCCGGAAGTGCTCTTCCTCATGGAGGAACCGTTTTCTGTGTTTGCGGCGCAAATCTTATCCGCGAGATCTCTTTTTGCGCCGCGAATTCCGGTGGTTTTTTTTACCTGGAATAATCTATCGCTGAAGATTTTCGATTACCGTCCTTCGATTTTTTATCGCAACATTGCGCGTCGAACGCTTCCGCGAATGGATTACGCGCTCACCGCGAATTCCGACGGTGTTGCCGTGCTTCGCGAAGCCGGATTCGAGAAGCCAATTAAGACCATCGGTTATGGCGTGGATACCGCGGCATTCGCGGAGCCGAATCGTTCCGCACGGGAGCTTCGAGCATCCCTGAATATTCCGCCCGATGATATCGTGATTGGCTATATTGGACGAATGATTTCGATGAAAGGTCTCGATCTTCTCATCGAGGCCTTCGCGCAATTACGATCGGAGCACCCGGAACTCGGAACGAAACTTCTCCTCGTCGGCGGCGGGGAAGCGGAGCAGGAAACAATGCGACGTTCGCAATCGCTCGGCCTCGCGAACGATATTCGCCATGTTCCATCCGTTTCGCAGGGCGAGGTTCCCGGGTACATGCACGCACTCGATTTGCTGGTGCTTCCCAGCCGGCGGCACCGTATGTGGGCGGAGCAATTTGGCCGTGTGCTTGTCGAAGCGATGGCAGCAGGGAAGATCGTGATCGGATCGTCATCCGGAGCCATTCCGGAAGTGATTGGCGATGCTGGATTCATCTTTCCCGAGAACGATGCCCCAGCGCTTGCGCGAACGATCCAGCGCGCGATCTCGATATCTGCCGCTGAGCGCGCAGAACTTCTAACCCGCGCAAAAGCCCGCGCCGAATATTTTAGCTGGCGGCGGTTCGCACGCGATGCCTTCGAGGCGATTTCTGCCTGCGACAAGCATCCACCTGTCCCGCGGGCGGACGGTCGGAGGGCCGCAGCATGACGGCGCAACGAATTACGCGAGGGTTTGCTTGGAACCATCTCTACAAACTCGCCGAGTTTGGCGGAGTTAACCTATATGCGATCTTAGTTGCACGAGCCTTTGGGCCGGCAGTCGGAGGGAACTATGCAGTGTATCTCTCGATCAGTGGGACCCTGGCCATTATTGGCGCCTTTGCCGTCGATGGCGTGCTGCTTCGCTATTTGCCGCGCATCATGCGAGGCGAGCGAACGTTTGGCGATGCGAAAATCGAAGGCATCCGTCCGTTCCTGATCGAGATGCTTGCGTTCCGGTTATTCGTCAATCTGTGCCTCGCGTTGGTGGTCATCTTCGTGCTCGCAATTATTCCTGTTTACTCAAGCGGAATTGCCGCGGCTTTGGGAATTATTCGACAGCTTTGGCTTTACCTCGTCATCTTTTTGATGGCGCAGGCATGTGTGGCCTTCGCCACGTACACCCTGATCGGGCTTTTGCAAACGAAGTGGGTATTCTTTGCAAGTCTTGTTAGCCGGCTTTCGCTCCTTGTGGCCGGAATCGTTCTTCTATCCGCTCACCAGATTACCATCGAGGGCGCTGTCGCGCTTCACGCGTTTTCTGCGCTGCTGACGGCCGTCCTCTTGCTCTACTGGGTACACCGCAACGTGGAGTATGAGTCGAGCGAGGGGCTTCGCCTCGAATTCGCAAACTTCCGCAAGCGGCTCGCGGGATTTATCAGCAAGCCGAGCCGTGTCCGAATTTTTCTGCTCATGCCATTTATGCTCTATGGCATTACGACGTGGGGTTCCGACGTGCTCAGCACCGTGCTGGGAAGGCAGCCCGACGTTCTCATGATGCGCGCGCTGCTCGGCGAGAACGCGCCGGATATCGGCCTTTACGACGCCGCCGCTCGCCTCGGGCTTATGACTGAATATGTGTTTCTCTTCGGGCTGGGTGGAACGCTCGTTAGCGTCTTCAGTGAATTTGCCCATGAGGACGAACGCACGCTTGCTGAATCGAAATCCGAGGAGGAATCGCCGGCCGAAAAATCTGGCAGGAAGGTTCCGCGCTTTCACTATCCGCGACTGCGTAAGGCGAGGCAAGATATTTCCGGATTCCAAATCGTCGCCACCACACCGCTCTTCGCCTTTATGATTGGCTTTGCGCCGTTGGTGATGGAAGTATTTTATGGAAGCAAATTCACCGGCGCGGTTCCCATTTTCATCGCCAGCCTCGTGCTGCAGGCGATAACCGTTATTGCCTTCGGCGGGGGAATGCAGGTGACGTCCCTGGTGGTGATCGGCAAGGAGCGTGTCGTATTCGTGAATCGGTTGAGCTGGGGAATCGCCAATCTCATCGTGAACTATTTCCTGATCATCCAGTTTGGCGGATTGGGCGCGATGATCGGTACGCAAGCCGCAAATTTGGGCGTAGTCGCAACCGAGAGCATCTTTGCCTCGCGCTGGATCGGCCAAAGCCTCCGGCCATGGCGATCCGCGGCTATCGTTGCAATCGGCGGGGCGTGCCTGGCGGTTACGTACTACGGGATCACGTTCATGGGCGGCGCGCTCGCCCCGGTCCTCCGGCTCTGTGCCGCTGTGACGGCGATGGGACTGCTCACGCTCTTATGCTACGCCCTGTTCCGAATCCCCGAGGCGCGCCACGCCTGGGGCAAAATTCGCTCCCTCGCCGGCATCCCGGAGAACGCGTCGCTCTCCGTCTGAACGCACGCGCAGAAAAGAGCCTCTCCGAGCGTTTCCCACGGAGTGATTGAGTCAAATATCTGTCTCACTCGCGTTTTGGTATTCATAAACCGTAAGATTATTTTACGCTTCACGCCCAAGTTCCAAGAAATCCATGAAATCTTAAATTTATATGAAAGATAAAATGTGTGTGTGCGATGCGTTTTCATAAACCGTAAGATTATCTTACGCTTTTGCGCCCAGTTCCCCGAAATCCAACAAATTTGCCTAAGAATAAAAAAGCCCCTCCGAAATTTCGGAGGGGCTTGGAAAAAAATTCGTAATCGATTACTCCTTTGTTATCCTTATCGTTCGCACCTCGCCCTCGGGAACCGAGAAGCGAATGTAATATGTCCCGGGCGGGAATTGTGCGGCAAACATGATACTATAATCGCCGTTGCGAGTAAATACGGAGGGAACCGGCGCCGCCACTTTGTGACCGAGTAGGTCATACACCTCCACCGTAAGCGTGGCAGGCACATTTAGGGTATAATTTATTTCCGTTTGGCCCACGAACGGGTTTGGTGAAACGCCGATCGCGCCAAGCACGCTCTTCGGATAAATTCCAGCATGCACCGCGCCGTATTGTGGGCCGAGCAAAATTTCGAAGCCGATTTGCTGGAGGGTCGGTACTGTGGTGTCCCATGGCGTCAGCATCGAATCCTTCACGGTGTCCTTCCAGTAGCGATGCCAGCTTTGGTAAAGATTCTGAAGATCCAATTCAAGTTGCCCTGCGTAGAAGGGGCATTTGCCGGAGGCGATGAGATACTTCTCAAGGGCCGCCGAGCCCGCAGCGCCGTAGATCGGGTTTGCATGGTATGCGGAGTCGTGGATGTCCAAGGCATCCATGACACCCGCGGCCGCTACGGCATCATTGCAGTAATAGGCCTTCGTTGCAGCGCCCGTATCTATCGCGCCGTTCACATGGCGGGACGTGGTGTCATAATAAAGAACTTTGAATAGCCATTGCAGAAAGTTGTACTCGACATCATTGCCTGGGTAAGTCCCCCCCGGACCGGAAGCAGCAACGTCCCCCGCAATATTTCCAAATACGTTAAGCATAAATCCGGTATCATTGTGCCCACAATGTTCCACATAGAATTGCAATGTATCGGCTGCTAAGGCGTATTCATCAACCGGAGGCGCTCCCATATTCGCCCCAAGTAAGTAAAGTTCCGTGCAGTTTATGCTATCGATGCTTGTGTCCTGAACGGCGAGCGGAGACCCGATATTTTTTTTCGAGCGGTAGCCGCCGAAGGTACACGAAAAGGAGGGAGCGCGTAGGTCGAGCGTCCTCGCTCGACATTTCGGGGTGTGCGGTTTCGCGGTCTCGCTGCCACCATCGGCTTGTCCGTACGCGGCGGCAGCGCCCATCACGAGGATGAGCGCCGCAGATAAGGAGAGGAATATTTTCATGTTCGTTCCTATTTCTTCACCACCATAATGCTCTCCACATCCCCATCATGGAAAGCCACGCGAGCAATGTAGGTGCCGGTGGCGAGTTTGCTGCCATCGACTTCAAACGAATGCTCGCCGGGATAGAGCACCTGCCCAATGCCATTCGTGGTGACCGCGTTGCCCAGCAGATCGTAAAGCTGAAAAGTTACCAGACCGTAATCGGCCAGATCGAATTTTATTTCCGTCGCATTCGTAAACGGATTCTCCGTTGCCGAAAGCCCGGAAATTTCCGACGTGCCCGAAGCAAGCTGCACCGGATGAACCGCTGCCGGCGGCGGCCCGCGAAGGATCGAAAGCCCGATCGAGTCGATCGAGGGAACCGTGGTATCGGGGCCAGGCTCTGTGAAGCTATCTTTAACGGTGTCGCGCCAAAATAGAGAATCCACATGCGGCCAATTGAGGGCATGCGCAAAGTGATAACTCCACTCCGAATCGCAACGCTGGTTTTCCAGAACATACCTGACAATGGCCTCCATGGCGTTCGAATAAACTCCATGCCCCGGGTAGTACAGGAAGGTATGTGCAATTTGGAATACGTCCGCACAATACCATTCCGTATCCGTGCGAAGATAGAGAACCGATTTCAGCCATTCTCGGAACTCAACAAAGGAGTTTGGGTAATCGCCACGGTTGTCATTAGCGCCACTGGCCAAAACAAACATCGAGATAGCGGACCGCTGGTTCGTGCAGAGTGTAAGATAGTCTTTGGCAGAATCGTAGGCTACCTGGTCGTCCGTACTATCTCCACGATCGTATTCCGCTACGTGATCAGCCATTTGCGCACAGTCACTCGCGGACAGGGTATCCGAAAGCGTCGTCATCGATGCGGGAGTAATTTCATGGTGTTTTGTTATTTCGCTTCCCCCATAGCAATATATGGTTGGAGGCGTCGGCACCCCTGCCTGTAGGGACGGCGGGTTCCCGTTATCGTAATACAGTCCCTCTAATTCTGAATTAGAAGGTGAAGTGGTATTACTTTGCGGTGGTGTGTAGGCCGAGCCACCCACCTCATAATAATTATTATCGATCCCACCGGCGTCGCCGCCGATATCGCCCCAGTCTGTGATGCTTGTCGATGTCGTAGTGTAGAAAAGTCGATCCGTGCCTCCATTATCGAGGAATGAGTTCATGCCATACGCCACGTCCGGTGAACCGGTTCCATATTCATTCCCAATGTGGAGAATCACTCCACTCCCGACGACAACTTCGCCAGAGTTTGCAACATGATCAAGGTTATTACCATTTATCTCGTTATAACCCGCCATGTCGCCACTATAGTCGGGCGGATGAATCAAACCTCGCATTTCGAGTTCATATACGTATTCGCTAGTCGCATTATTATTGATTCCCGGCCCTTGATTGTCGTGATAGTTAGCGAGGAGGTATGCCCCTTGGTCGGAACCGCCATAAATACTTCCTTGGGCCGAATTGGAGATCTCGTTTTTCTTCTCGTAACCTTTCCAATAGGTCGTCGAGATACCGCTGCCGGTTTCGGTGGTCCCTACCGGCGCATAGCCCACATAGCTGATAGTGTTGTGGCAAAGCAGAGAATTTGCGATCTTCGTCTGCAGCTCCCCTGAAGGAGACAGGTCTTGCCAAATTCCGTACGCAAACGTCGAGTAGGTAGGCGCACCCGCTGCCTGCTCGCCATCGATGGTATTGTCATCGACGACGGCGCTGCTGTTCATCAGGTGGACTGCGGCCTGCACATGAGACGTGTCCTGCGGGTAACCAAAAACAGATGGAGTCGAAAATATATTCGATTCGATCTCGATCTGGGTAGTGGAAAGATCCCCGGAACGTTCGGGGTAAAATCTTCGAGGAGAATTCCGTCGGACTTTCGCGCAAGGAAATTCTCGAAGGTATTGCCATCAAGTGTGATTTGCGCGTAATCGACGGTCGCGTCGGCGCCGGACGTGTAATCACGTTGGAGGAAAATTCCCTGCATTGGGATATTCTGGAATGTTCCGTTGGTAACCGTCAGCGGCCGGGACGGAATCGGATTATCCGAAGTGTGTAGCGCATACCAAACATAAAGTTCGATGGCGTTCATCGTATTATGATCGAACGTTACAGCATTGAGCGGGTCGTTCACGAAGAACTGCTCGAAGCTACTAAACACGTTATTATCGTAGAGTGTCGAATGCGTGACGGAAGTGCTGAAGGGGCAATTTTCTTCACCATTCAACGTAATCACGTTAACAGGAGGCATTTGAAATAATGCGTCGCAATTAATGGCTGCATGATCCAACGTCATTGCCCCATCTATTGTCAGACTTCCATTTTCTCCGTCGACATGATCCTCGCCGGTACCATTCATCGCGTTCACAGTTCCATCGCCATTATTTGAGATGAAACGTGGGAATCCCGATGTGCCATCGTTGACCATCGTAAAGTCGCAGCACGGCATGATGTTCAGCGTCGCAAGCGGTGCGGTTGTTGCCGCGTTACTATTCAGGATAAAATCGCCGCCTCCTAAAAAATTATTTTGAATCTCGTTCACGATAAAAGTCGGAGGTGGCTCGAGGTTGTGAAAAAACGTACCTGCGTAATAGTCGCAAATCGCGCTTCGATCTACCTGGATAAAGTTCCTGTTTCCGGTTATGGGTTGATCCTGGAACTGGCAGGTGAAGTTCGGGAAAAAGGTCAGCTTCACGCTCGGGTCCGTTGAAGAATTGGTTCCAACCGTCAAACCAGCCGAGTTAGCAAACGTTACCGGGTCTGTGCCGGCGGTACCGAAAAAGATTCGGGCATGATCGCCGTCCGCCGGTGCTGTGTTGTAAAGCGCAGGATCCGTCCATACGAGAACACTTTTCCCGGCGAGCGTTTGCGCGCCTACCGTGCCGCCGTGATTCGATCCGTCCGCAATGTAGTTGTCGTAGCTCAGGATAGTATTTTCTTCGATTGGCTCGTCGAAGCTCCGGCGGTCGCGCGCGTACCATTCGTCGGTGCCATCATCCCACCGGACGTGGATTCCGGCCTGGTTCACAGCCGCGAAAAAAGGATTACCACCAATGCCAATGAGAGGCAATGTATTACTCGACTGGTTGACTACCGTGCGCGTATCGTTTGGATAGAGAAATGGCTGCGTTGGCCACGGCATTCCATTATCCGCTCCCCGAGCGATCATGATTGCACTGTAAGAGCTATGGTCTGCCGCTGTTCCAGTGGCGGAATAAACGCAATGGAACTCATCGAAGCCGCCATTATCCTGGCCGTCATAGGGATTCGCGAATGCGACCATCTGATGAGTGCTATTATAGCCAACGTACTGGCCATAGGTGCCTATCGGGCTGGCTTCGGGCGCCCAGTCCGTTGCAGGTAGGTTGGCAGGGTTTATCGGCCCATCTACGTACCAGCCATTGGGAGCGCCCTGAAACACTCCGTCCTTCTCATCAAAAAAGTAGAGTGCTGTACCCGACCCCGCGATGACGTAATAGCCTATAACATGATTTTGCATGCCACTGCCCGATGATGCCACCATGATGCGCGCGCGAAATACCGTAGGCAGGGTCGTAGAATTGTATGGATTAGGGGAATTATGCGGATCGGTAGGGTCCCATGGTTCAAGCACCCCGGTCGGTAATTCTTCCGCTGCTGAAGCGGTACTTCCGGTTACCGAAATATGCCAAGCTCGCTTCGGCGTGTTGTCGTCCACATAGGCAATTTCGCATTGGGGGGTGAAAGTGCCAGAACTATTGTTGCGTACGTCACACGCGACCGTGGGCTGCGTTCCAACGCCTGCTCCGGTATAAGGGTTGATCCGGTCGTGTAAAGTGATTGGAAATCCTGCTGGAACTGTACCGTCTTTAAGTACCACGCAAGTGACGAAAATTTCATCAACGCGCGACTCCGGTCCGTAGGGTAAGTCTCCACATGATGCCATACGATGTAGAGATAGTGTCCGTCAATTGCGATATCCCAATCAATGGGGTCATGTTCGCCCGCGCCTGAGGCGTCACCGACTGGTTCCAATTCCTTCTCGGGGGGCGGCGGCTGTCCCCATTCATCGCCCACGGCGGTGCTGACTCCGGGGTAAACATATTCCTTACCACTGTTGCCACCCACGATGTTTGCATCGGAAGGCGTGCTTAATAGATTGTTATGTTGATCATACGGAAAGTTGATTGATATCTGGTCGGACTTGCTTCCGCATTGCGCGTCGTCGATTCCGGAAATGATAAAACCATCATCCGTAGAGTTAACGCAAACGTAGCGTACGCTTCCGAGCAGGTTCGTGGCTACTTTCGTGTCCTGAGGGGCTGGGGTGATGCCCTGGTCGTCGCTGCCAAAAGCAACGGTTCCGCTCGGGGTTGTTCCTTTAAGGCCACACCCTGCCAACCTCCAAGCATAGGCATAGCCGCCGTAATAACCGGAAAGCCATAACCCATACCCATTGGCGGCCATCGAGCCAACAATTTCAGAAGAACCCGACGGGAAGACTGGCGCCGATTCCGGAGCTGCGGCGAAGTGATAGGGAACCGGCGCGAACGTTTGCGCCCGCACCCCGGTAACGCCGAGGGCGCAGGCTAAACAAAGTGTAAGCATGGCGCTAAAAACGTGCTGCGTGCTGCGTGCTGCGAGATGCGTGATGCGTGCTGCGAGATGCGTGATGCGTGATGCGAGATGCGTGATGCGAGATGCGTGATGCGTGATGCGTGATGCGTGATGCGTGATGCGTGATGCGTGATGCGTGATGCGTGATGCGCACCAAGGCCGGAGAATCAAAAAGGTTCCACATGATTGTATTTAAAAAGTGAACGACAAGAAGGATGACTAAACAAACTCGGTGCGGGTGTGGGGCTGGAAGCACCGACCTACGCGACGCCGGGAAGCAAAAGAGGGGATCGGGTGGCTGTGGTTTTGAGGCAGTCAGGCGGTTCTCGCCAAATGCTTAGCGCCAAAATACAATATGAATGTCGAGAAGTCAAGCAAATGAATGCGAATTAATTTTTGTAATTCGCGTCGCTTGCTCCTCACCTAAAATCCTTCACCACTAATTGCGGGGTAACGCGGCCGTTGTACTCGTTCTCATCCAAGAAGAAAACGAGTTCCAGATTTTTGCGCGGGTTTCCGTTCTCCTCTTTTAGTTCCGCGAGCCGGTGGCCCAGTCCGAAGCCGATGGCTTCGATGGGCGCGCCACCTATCGTGAACGGCGTAAGATTCGGGGCGGTCGGCTGGCCGTTTACCGACGCACGAATGACGGAGCGCACCTGGAATTTCAGGTGCGGCGCGGCTTTTCCAACGATACGCGGGTTCCCGGCGATTTCCACAGCGCTGGCATGAAAGAGCGGCCGCATATTCTCCGGGCCGAACGGACGGAATTGCCGTGCGATCGCGAAAAATTTCGGATTGAGATCGTTCAAGTCGATCGAAGCATCGATGGTGAGTACCGGCTGGAGCATCTCATCGGAAATAAGTTCTGTTGCCACCTCACTGATGGCGGCGCGGAACTCGGCGACGCGATCGATGGCGATGGAAAGCCCCGCGGCGTATTTATGCCCACCAAAGGTTACCACTTTATCCTCACAGCGTTTAATGGCGGAATGAATATCGAATCCAGCGATGGAGCGGGCACTGCCTTTGGCAACCCCATCGATCGTGGTCAGCAGCACGACGGGCAAATGATACCGCTCGACGAGCCGCGATGCCACAATGCCGATGACGCCCGCATGCCAGCCGGGATTGTGCAGGACGATGATCCGGTCGCGCGAACGTTGGTCTGCGGAACGATTGAGCCATCCATCGACGACGCCGCAGGCTTCGAAAAACGCATCTTCGTCGATGCGGCGGCGATTGGAGTTTTCGAATTCAAGTTCCGCGGCATGATGCTGCGCCTCATCATCCGTTTTGGACATGAGCAATTTTACAGAGCGCCCGCCATCGCCCAGACGGCCGGCGGCATTGATGCGAGGCGCCAGTCCGAAGACGGCTTGGCTCGTGCCAATCTTTCCGGGATTTAAATTAGCCGCACGAATCAGCGCACGAATACCTGGCCGCGGTTCGGAGTTGATTCGTTGAAGTCCGAAAGCGGTGAGAATTCGATTTTCGCCGATAAGAGGAACAATATCAGCCGAGCTCGCGAGCGCAACGAAATCGAGGAACTCGAAGGCGCGATCGCCGAGCTCGAATTCTTTCGCAAGTGCTTGAATTAATTTGAATCCCACACCGCAGCCGCAAAGATATTTAAATGGATAGCCGCAAGTTCCCTTGATGGGATTGAGAATCGCGTGCGCCTCGGGTAACCGATCGGCCGGCTCGTGGTGATCGCAGATGATGACCTCTGCACCGCGCGTGCGAGCGTGCGCGACCGCTTCGATGGCCGTAATTCCGCAGTCGATCGAAGAATGAGGCTCGGCGCGCCTCCGGGTGCGGCAAAGCATCGGTCCAGTCCTGCGATGGAGAGGCCGTAACCTTCCGTGAAGCGATCCGGAATATGATAGGCGACGTGTACGCCCATGGACTCGAAAAAGAGCGTGAGCATCGCCGTGCTGGTCGTGCCATCGACATCGTAATCGCCATAAATGGTAATTCGCTCGCCCTCCTCGATGGCGCGGCGAATGCGTGCCACCGCGCGCGCCATGTCATCCATGAGGAACGGATCGTGCAGCCGTTCGAGGGCGGGGCGGAAAAATTCGCGGGCCTGCTCGAAGGTGCGCACGCCGCGCGTGACGAGCGTGCGGGCAATGCTTGCCGGCACATTAAGCGATTGTTCCAGTTCCTGCGCGGATTGAAGGTCTTCCGGCGAAAGCACATGCTCGTTCGGAAGACGCCAGCGGTAACGCAAAGGCAGCCTTTCTTAAAGGAATCTCGCGCCAGGCGCAAGACTCCCGTTGGTGAATAAATGTATTAACTGCCTCTTTAAACCCGATTACCGAAAGATAATGCCCGGCACAGTCCCTCTGTCCAAATTCTATCCCAGATTGATATGCACGCACCCCGGTTCGCGAACGATCGCGGTGATATGCATCGGCGCTTCTTTCGCATATTTCGAGCGGGCAAAGGCGGCGAGCATGTCTCGCGCGTGATCCAGATTATCCGCGATGAAATCCATGGCGAGGCCCTTTGTGTGCATCGAAACCCGGGCGCCATCGACCTCTTCCGGCGCGTTCACCGGCACGTGCCGGCGCACGAGCCAATGCCAGGCGCGCAGCCAGATCTTCGTATCGGCTACGGTTGCATCGTCGAGTTTAGGAAATCTATTATCCGCGCCATGTTCGTCGATGCGCTCTTTGATAATATCGAGTTGATCCTGCGGCGTACGTTTTCCGCTCGTGATGATCGCAAATTGACCATGCGCAACAAGATACTCGTTAAAAGCATGGGCAACTTCGGCGAGCGAATCCGTAAGCACGACTTCCGAATTCATCGAAAGTCCCAGAGAATCGACCGGAGCATCTCGCACAATCGTGACCGGTATTCCATCGCGGAAGGTCACAACCGGGGTTGCAACAGCGGTGTCATCCGAGAGGGCCGTTGCAGCGCTATCCCACACAACGCTTCTGTGCGAACGCGTGGGGAGCAGGCTCGATTGATTCGAAATGAGCAAGGCCAGGCCAAGGCTCAGTGCAAGAACAAAGGTCCCAAGCCCGGCCAGCCGACCGCCCGTCCATTTGCGAACATTTGCTTGGATTTCTCCTTCGAGCTTCTTTTCGAATTGAATTAGATCTTTCAGTTTTTTCATAGGGCGTAGAATGTTTTGTGGCAAATTACCAAATTTACAACAGGAGAGATGGTGTGGTGTTCGTGAAATAAGCCTCACGAGAAAGGCCCTGTGAGCTCTGGCTCATGCTGACGTTATGATTCGGGGCATAATCTGTTGGGAGTCTATTCTTTCGATCAATTTCATAACATAACCTCAGAAATCATCGGTTAGCAATTTACCACGCCAGAAGCTTTCGGAAGGGCGGCTGGCCATCGGCGATCGCTTCTATAGCATAAACGCCACGCGGATAACCGGAGAGGTCGATGCGAAAATAAGAGTTTCGGGGCGCAGCAGCGAATAGTTCTCGCCCGGTAATATTGAAGAGATGAATCCATTCGATCGGCTCCGGAGAAGAGAGTGAAACGACGCTGCCCATTCGCGAGAGTGTCATCGCGATTTGGAAAGCCGATGGCGGCGTAATGCCACTCATCCAATCGCCAATATAAATTCCAGAATCCGTCGCGACTGCCAGCCGCCCGGTTGAAGTGTCATATTTAATGACCCATATATTGCGCACCTTTGGATTGTCGGATTCGCCCGCGACTCCCCTCGGGAAATTCGTCGAATGCCAGGAGATGCCACCATCGGTTGTTTCCTGAATCAAGCCATTGGGAATGCTATCCTGATCGACATCGAAAAATCCAGTGAAGTAATGGAGTGGCAAGGGATAGGCCGGATCGCCCGGCCTCGAAAGCATGGAGGCGCGCTGATCGATATCCAAACCCCACAATCGGGCGGGAGATTTCAGGATTTGCCAGCTTCTTCCGCCATCTGTTGTAGCGACGAGCGAGGAATCGGTTGCTGGCCAGCGCTGTACGACGGCAATATCGTGCTTGCCCGTCGTGGGACTGACCTGATGCCAGGAAAAAACAATCTTCGGGGTTTCCACCCCATCGCTCCCCGCGAAGGTAATCGACCAATGTTCCCCCCGGTCCCATGAATATGCGAGCAGGCTTCCGGTTAGCACAGTGCTTTGAATAAGTTCTGGTGGCGAATCCTGAGAAACGTCGAGGGAATATTGCTGAATGGAATCGTTGACGGTCGAATCGTTGATGGTATCGGGCGCGATGAGCGCCCAATTCGCGCCGCGATCTGTCGAGCGCCAGACGCCGGCGAGCACTTCGTTCCACGCGCCGCGTTGATTGTAATTGTCCGCGCCGTAATAAAGGGCGTCTTCCTGGAAATTATAGTCCAAACATTCGGCACCGATTCCGCCAAACGTGTTCAGGCTCGAGCCGCCAAGGGTGTCGTGATTAAAGAGATCATTCCACGTGAGGCCGCCATTGGTGGAACGATAAAAGCCATTGGCTCCGATAGCAAGAACCACGTTCGTATCGCTGGGCACGACAAAAATCTGGTGAATAAAGCCGATGCCAGTCCCCTTGGGATCGAGGAGCGAGTCATGCTCGACCCACGTGGTGCCGCCATCATCGGAGCGGAAAATACCGCCGGGAAAATCGGGCCCGGCGAAAACAACCCGTCCTTTCGAGAGCGGATTGAAGGCGATCGAAGCCCAGGAGTCCTGATTGTTAAACGGTAAGTAGGCACGCCGCCAATGGTATTGCTGCGCGCGGATGGCATGCGTAGATCCCGCGAGCGCGATCGAACAAAAAAGGAAGCAAAGAAAAGAATGCTCACCGGGACGCGGTGAGGGGGTATGAAAGCGTCGCATCGTAAGATTAGGAACGCGATTCATTCCGGACGAACTCCCGATTGCAAAATAGCCCGAATCCGAAGCGCGCTTTTTTCGTTATGCACGCCTCATTCACGTTTGCGACGTACCGAAAGGCTCACTCCATACTCATCACTCGTTACTGAATATGACTTTTCCATCCGATCTGAAATACACGAAAGACCACGAATGGCTCCGCATCGAAGGAACGAAGGGGACCATCGGCATTACCGATTACGCGCAAGGGGAACTCGGCGATGTGATTTATCTCGATCTCAAAAGCGATGCCACCGTCTCGGCGCACGAATCGCTCGGCACAATCGAAGCCGTCAAAACAGTGAGCGATCTTTTTACTCCGGTGAGCGGCAAAGTGATTGAAGCGCATTCGGCGCTGAATGATACGCCGGAAACCGTAAACAAAGATCCCTACGGGGAAGGCTGGCTCGTGAAACTCGAACTCTCGAATCCGAAAGAGGCCGATTCGATGCTCTCGGCAGATGAATATAAGAAGCTGATAGGAGAATAACGGTCAAGGGATGAGCTACGAAGTATGAGGTCTGAAACAAGACATTATTTCATACTTCATACTTCAGACTTCATTCTTGATCGAATGGCACACACCGGCGATACGGTTCTCATTCTCGATTTTGGCTCCCAATACACGCAGCTTATCGCCCGGCGCGTGCGGGAGTTGGGCGTGTATGCCGAAATCCTTCCGTGCACTGCGCCACTCGCCGACATCGAGGCGTTCAATCCCAAAGCGATCATTCTTTCAGGCAGTCCCTCGAGCGTCTATGCGCCGGATGCGCCACGTTCGGCCCCGGAAATATTTCCAATGGGCAAGCCGATTCTCGGCCTCTGCTATGGCCTGCAATTGATGGCGCACGAACTCGGCGGGAACTGGATAAAAGCGCGCGCACGAGAATACGGCCGCGCCGAGATTATCGTCGATGATAAGAATTCCGAAGCTCTTCAAAGATATTCCGCCACACGCGAAAGTTTGGATGTCCCACGGCGATGCGCTGAGCAAGCTTCCGCCGGGGTTTCACATCACGGCACATTCGGAGAACTCCCCGCTGGCCGGCATCGCGAATACCGATGAATCGATTGTTGGTATTCAGTTCCATCCCGAAGTTGCGCATACCGAGGGTGGCATCGCAGATTCTTTCGAATTTCCTTTTCGAGATTGCCGGGCTCAACGCCGATTGGTCGCCGGAGGATTTTATCGAGGCGACGGTCAAGGATATTAAGAACAGGGCCGGGAAGGAAACCGTTATTTGCGCCCTCTCCGGCGGCGTGGATTCTGCGGTTGCCGCCGTGCTGGTCCATAGAGCGATCGGGAAGCAGCTAAAGTGCATTCATGTCGATAACGGCTTGATGCGCCGAGGCGAAAGCGCGGAAGTGGTGCATACGTTTCGGGATCATTTCGGGATCGATCTCGATTTTCGTGATGCCTCCGATTTATTTCTATCGCGTTTGGAAGGCGTAAGCGATCCCGAAGAAAAACGCAAAATCATCGGCAAAGCATTCATCGATGTGCTTGCCGAAGAAGCAGAAAAATTCCGGGGTGCGACATTCTTGGTCCAGGGAACGATTTATCCCTGACGTGATCGAATCGCTTTCGTTCAAAGGTCCATCGGCGACGATAAAATCCCACCACAATGTCGGCGGATTGCCGGAGAAAATGCAGTTGAAGCTCATCGAGCCGCTTCGAGAATTATTCAAAGATGAAGTCCGCAATGTGGGCCGCGCGCTTGGGATTCCGGAGCATTTTATCGATCGGCATCCGTTCCCGGGACCGGGCCTTGCGATTCGAGTCATCGGCGAAATCACACGAGCAAAATTGGAACTCCTTCGGTCCGCGGATGCGATCTTTATTGAAGAACTTCGCGCGAAGGAGTTATATCCCACCACCTGGCAAGCGTTCGCGGTGATACTGCCGGTGCAAACCGTGGGCGTGATGGGGGACGAGCGAACCTACGAGAACGTCGTTGCGCTGCGCGCAGTCACGAGTGTCGATGGGATGACCGCCGATTGGGCACGTCTCCCTCACGATTTTCTCGCTCATGTTTCGAACCGCATTGCGAATGAGGTACGCGGACTCAGCCGGGTCGTCTATGATATAAGTTCCAAGCCGCCCGCGACGATCGAGTGGGAATGAACTCGATAAGGCTTGTCCGGAATCTCCTTCACTAATAATTTTCCTCGATTTTCACCTACCCAGCCCCAAAATTCCATATATTTGTAAGACTTTAATTGCACCGGCTTCGCGCGAACCTATGGGCAAGAGTCGGCTGAAGAAAAGTTGCGCTGTTGAAAAACAGCTCTGTTTACCCAAATTTCACTAACTTGGAGACCCGTATGAGAAGAAAACGAACCATCCGCTCTTTTGCCGCTTTGGCAGCTCTGGGCCTTGTGCCACTCATGATGAGCTGTTCGAATAAAGCGACCGAAGAGCAAATGAAAACGCTGCATGGTCTGGACCAACAGCGCGATCAATTGAACAGCGACCTGCAGCGCGCGCAAAGCGATTTGCAGGACGCCAATGGCAAGCTCGCCAGCGCCAATCGCGACCTCACGGCTTGCCAGAACGATACCCGAGCCGCCCAAGCGGGCCTCGCACTGTGGCCGAATGTATGGCCGGATAGCGTTGATTGGCGAGTGGCCCCGCCACCAGCCCCCGCCCCGGCAGAGCAATCTCACAAAAAAATGCGAAGACACTAAAGGAGGAAAAGACACATGAAAAAAACCGTATTATTTACCCTCATTAGTTGCGCCTCGTTGCTCTTTGCCGCGAGTGCATTCGCGCAGTATCCGGAAGACTTTACGAAGGATCAGGCTGATTCGACCATCGCATTCCGGCAGAATGAAATCGCAGGACTGAAAACCCAGGTTTCAACGGCACAAGCCCAGGCTCAGAAGGCATCGAGCGACGCCCAGCAAACACTGGCGGATGCGACCAAATGCCAGGACGATCTCTATGCCATGCTCGGCAGCGATCGGAATGGATATAACGCCTATCGTGAGCAGCTTGCGCGCGACGAGCAGGAACTGTCCGCCCTTCGGCAAATGAATTCCGGGGACCTGGCCGCGGCAACCGCGCGCGTCGATGCACTCGAAGCCCAAATCCGTGAGTTGCGAGGCAACAAGCTCGTACTCATTCCAGACCATAAGAGTCGGGTCCAAACGCTCTCGACGAACTTTATGGAAATGAAGCACGGAATGGTTCCAGCGAATATGAGCTATACCGTCGGCACATGGCGGAAGAATCGCGATTGCCTCTGGAATATCGCGAAGAAGCCCGATATTTATAACGATCCGTTCGCGTGGCCAAAGATTTGGCATGCCAATCAGGATAAGATCCATAATCCCGATATTATTCAACCGGGGATGCAACTCACGATCCTCAAAAGCCCCGTCACCCCGGAGGACAAGGACGTGACCGGCTATCGGCATCGCAAATAGAACATGGATTGCGCGGATGATCGCTCATCCGCTTTAGAATTAAACGGATTACGCGGGTGATTTTTGATTGACCGCGTAATCCGTTCTTTATTTGGTTCTGATTTTTTTGGAGCCATTTGAAGCAAATTCGGATTCTATTGATCGAATGCTTAACATTGTCATAGCTCCAAAGCCGAATCCCGTGACTCCTCCGAGTCATGCCATTCGGTCCACTCCATCCGTTTCATGGAAGTCATTGAGCGTAAAATAAAGCTAGCTCCCGCCGACCCGATGAGTCTGCTCGGGCCGGGAGACCAATATCTTCAACTCATCGAGCAAAAGTTCGATGCCTCCATCGTTGCCCGAGGCGATACCGTGATCGTACATGGCGCGCCGGACGAAGTTGCGCAGATCGAGCGCGTCTTCAAAGAACTGAATTTTATCCTCTCGAAATCTGGAAATCTTTCCATGCGCGATGTGGCGGCCGTGCTCGATTTGATCGAGACCGGCCCGCCGGACGGACTTCCGAACGAGGATTTGGAGTCGGTCATCGTCTTTGCGCATCACGATGCGATTCGCGCGAAAACGCCGACGCAAAAGGAATATTATCAGGCCGTGAAGCGGAACGATATTGTGTTCGCCATCGGGCCAGCGGGAACTGGTAAAACATATCTCGCTGTGGCGATGGCCGTCTCGGCGCTCAAGAATCGCGAAGTAAATCGCATTGTGCTGGCCCGTCCGGCAGTGGAAGCAGGGGAAAGCCTCGGCTTTCTGCCCGGCGATTTGGCGCAAAAAGTAGATCCATATCTGAGGCCGCTTTACGATGCGCTTCAGGAAATGCTTACGGGTGAGAAAGTCCGTGGCTTTATCGAACGCGGAACGATCGAAGTCGTGCCACTCGCTTATATGCGCGGCCGAACGATCAACGGCGCCTTCGTTATCCTCGATGAAGCGCAGAATGCCACGCCGATGCAAATGAAAATGTTCCTTACGCGCCTGGGCAGCGGCTCGAAAGCGATCATCACTGGCGACCAAACCCAAATCGATCTTCCCAGCCGCCAGCAATCAGGGCTCATTCAAATTCAGAGCGTCCTCCATGACGTTCAGGGAATTAAGTTCGTTTATTTCAACAAAGGCGATGTCGTGCGTCATAAATTGGTTAAGGATATTATTGAGGCCTACGAAAAATTCCATGAGCTGCCGGGCCACCGCGGGGAAGAGGAAAAGGCGACCGAACGCGGATCGGGGAATTCGTAATTCGATATTCCTAATTCCCCAATGGAACTGTTTCATTTCGGATTCTTAAGCGTGACGTGGATGGACATCGTGGATGTCCTGCTCGTCGCGTTTTTGTTTTACCGGCTCTATGTGGCGATGCGCGGAACCATTGCCGCACAAATCTTCCTCGGCCTGCTCATTGTCATGGCTGGTTCCTTCATCGCGCGCGTGGCGGACCTCAAGGCGCTTTCGTGGCTGCTAAAAACGCTCACGGATATTTGGGTCATCGCGCTGATCGTGCTTTTTCAACCGGAACTCCGCCGACTGCTGCTGTTCCTGGGCAGGAATCCCATCATCAAGCTTTTCATTCGGTTCGATGTGAATGAGTATGCCGATCTCATCGTCACGGCGCTGGAGGAACTCAAGCAGCGTGGCGATGGCGCACTCATCGTCATCATTCGGACGACGGATATCAAATTATTCGTCGATACCGGTCTTCCGATCCGGGCGCTGATATCGAAGGAACTACTCGTTTCCATTTTCAATCGCAAAGGGCCGCTGCACGATGGTGCGGTTGTCATCAAGGATCGTTACGTCGAAGCCGCGCGATGCACACTGCCGCTTTCGGCGGTCGATAAGGTGGGGACGCGGATGTTGGGAACCCGGCATCGCGCGGCACTCGGAATCTCCGAACAGGCGGATGTGATCGTGCTTGTCCTGAGCGAAGAATCGGGGCAGTTTGCCATTGCTCAATCCGGCAAGCTTTCCATGAATCTTACCCCAGAGGAAATGAAAGCACGACTGGCAAAGTCCATCACCGGCGTAGCAAGCACGAAGCACGCGAATCAACCAACGCCGGAATCTCGCGACTACGCGCTCGAAGCAAGGGAAGCCTTTGATAGATAACACCGTTCCATTTCCACGGCCGCACGGCGCTTCGCGCTCGGGAATGATTTCCGAGGAACGCCGCAGACTCATCGAAGAATTGCGCGCGCGCGGCATCAACGATGAGCGCGTGCTCGAAGCAATGGCCACCATTCCACGGGAACAGTTCCTGGATCGAACCTTCGCGCCGCGCGCCTATGAAGACTCTGCATTGCCGATCGGCGAGAATCAGACGATTTCGCAGCCATATACGGTCGCCTATCAAACGCAGGCCTTGAAACTCCAGCCCGGAGAAAAAATACTCGAGATCGGAACCGGCTCGGGTTACCAAACGGCGATTCTTGCGAAATTGGGGGCGCGCGTGTTCACCATTGAGCGGCACGTTGCGCTGCTTGAAACCGCGCGCAAGCGGCTCGAATCGCTCGGTTTCCACCGCATTATTTCTCGCGCGGGCGATGGCTCGCGCGGCTGGCCGGAATATGCGCCATTCGATGCCATTCTTGTCACCGCCGGCGCGCCGGATGTGCCCGAATCGCTCGTGAAGCAACTCTCGGCAAGCGGCGGGCGGATGGTCATTCCCATCGGCGGTCCGAAAAGCCAGGTGATGTATCTGATCGAAAAAAAAGGGGAGGAACTAAAAGCGAAAGAACTGGCCGATTTTGCATTCGTGCCGCTGATTGGAAAAGAGGGTTGGAGCGGCGCTTGACTTTCGTCCCGAAATTTCGTATCTTTGCCGGTTCATCGAATTAGGCGTGAGCCTGTTCGTCGTATTCACATTAACTCGAACTGGAACTTTATGTCACAACTCAACTGGTTGGCGGTTCTCATTGCTGCGATTGTGTATTTCTTCTTCGGCGCGCTCTGGTACATGGCACTTTTCGGCAAGCCGTGGTCAAAAGCGGCCGGCCTCGACATGGCTACGCCTCCCTCCGGCGGCGCGATGGCGGGCAACATGGCGAAAAGCTTTTTCGGTAACTTATTAAGCGCAATTGCGGTGGGGCTGCTCGTCACTTATGCGCATGGCGCCGGCGAGTGGCTTCGCGCGGCGAAAATCGGCGCTGTCGCTGGCTTAGGCATTGCGGGCGGATCGTTTTGGATGACCTATTCGTGGACGAGCAAGCCGTTCATGCTGTGGTTCTTCAACTCGTTCTATGCGCTCATCGGCTGCGCGATCTCCGGCGCGATCATTGGGGCGATGTCATAGCATTGTTTTCAACTGCTTTCGATTTCTTGCTGTACGAGTGAAATTCAGGGATTTCTTTCTCGCGCGGAAGGTTGTGTTTTGCCTCGAGCGGTGTTACTTAATTATGACCGGAATGAAATCGAATCGTAATGCAGCAAGCGTGGTCGCCCTCCTTTTGGCAAGCTCGTTCCTCTTCGTGAGCGCGCGCGCACAATTACCATCTGGAAAGGATGTTAGCGTCGGCGGGATATTTGGGAACCCATTTGGTGCCACGATGCGCTGCCCAGTCGGCACGGCTCGCGCGCTCGATCTCGAGTTCGGTCCCGATTATTTCGGCTCGCCGCGCCTTCAAATGGATTACGTCTGGCAGTTTCACGCCTTTCGTTCCAGCACGATCGGCGAGTATTTCGGGCCGGGCCTGGCGGTAGCAATGGGCACTGGTATCAATACGTTTTACACGCATGAGTGGGGCAGCCGGGAACGCTTCACATCGAATGAGGACAAGGGCTTCGGCTTGGGTGGTCGCGCCATCGTTGGAATGCGTGTGACTCCCATCGCCTCGCGCCTGGAATTTTTCCTCGAATCGGGCCCGCTGGTACCCGTTGCCCGCTACTTCGATTTGGATATTGACGGTGCGTTCGGGGTGCGGTATCGACTGTGAGAGGGTGCAATCCGACTGCCGTGCGTTCGCTCCCGCAACCGGAGCGGAACATTTGGCGGAATGCCGGTGTATCTCTGCTCCATATCTGAACATGTTTTTTCATTTTACGGAGGAAGTATGAAGAAGAGCATTTTTGTGGCCCTCACCGCCGCCATGGCGTTCGCGGTGTTTCTCACATTCAATTATCATCAAACGAGCGATGCGCAATTGGCAGGCGTTCGGGCAATGCCGGCCTCTATGGCGACGGGCAACTGCGCCAATTGCCCGGCGAGCGCGAAAGGAACTTCCGGCTGCCCATACGCCCATAAGGCTTCCATGCAGGGCGGGCAGTGTCCGTACGGTGAAGCGTGTGCACAGGGCGCAAGCTGCCCGCATGCCAACGCGTCCACTGCTGGGATGGGCGCGACTTCAACGGCCAGGGTCGTACCCGTGATGGAGACAACCTCGAAGAACAGCGGAAAGAATTGCCCATCATGCCCGGAATGCCCGGCCAAAGGGGCCTGCGCCGACCACGCCTCGAAGTAGCGTTTTTGTGGGCGGAATTTTGTTCACATCCCACCAACCGTGGGATGCGAGGAGTCTCTCTTGTGCTCCTTTATTTCAGAAACCATTTTCGCCCTCAAAGCCTTTTGAGGCGCGAACGATGGTTCATCCTCTCGAAGGCTTGTAAACGATGGCTCAATTAACACATCCGATTTATCCGCTTACCACTGGTTTTCACGGCCCCATTCGGCCTACGCCCAACCCGGAACTTGTTGCACAATTTGGCTATGACCGGTTCGTGCCTTCAACCAATTCCGCCGATCACACGGACGAGGAATTGCACCAGATCGCGCAAACCATTCGCCGCGATATCATTCACGAATTGGTGGAGGCGAAAAGCGGACACTCCGGCGGCCCGCTCGGAAGCGCCGATATTTTTGCAACGCTTTACTTTGGCGGCGTGATGCGCTACGACCCACTCAATCCGTGGTGGCCGGAGCGAGACAGGTTTATTCTCTCGGCCGGCCACATGTGTCCGGTTCTTTATGCAACACTTCGCGAATGCCGGTTTTTTTCCAAAGGCGGAATTGCTGACTCTTCGAAAATTTAATTCCCGCCTGCAAGGGCATCCGGGCCGCGATATGGGTTTGCCGGGAATAGAAAGCTCCACCGGCTCTCTCGGTCAGGGCCTCGGAATTGCCGTCGGAATGGCCCTCGCCGATAAGCGCGTCGATAAAACTGGCCGCCGCGTCTTCGCATTGACGGGCGATGGCGAGCTAAGTGAGGGCGAGATTTGGGAGGCAGCGCTTATTGCCGCGCACTGGGAACTGGACAATTTCACGATGATCGTAGATCGCAATCATTGCCAGATCGACGGGCGAACCGAGGATGTTCTGAAGCTGGGATCCGTCGGCGATAAATTCCGCGCGTTCAACTTCCACGTGATCGAATGCAACGGCAATAGCATCGGGGAACTTCGCTCGGCATTCTCGGAAGCGAAAAATATTACCGGACACCCGGTTTGCATCGTTGCCGAGACATTCATGGGCCGCGGCGTAAGCTTTATGGAAGACGATTACCGCTGGCATGGTAAACCGCCGACCGCGGAGCAGGGCGAAGTGGCCCTTGAAGAACTCGTCTGAACCGGGATTTATGGGATTATTTGGATTTTTAGGATAGGGGGTTTGCGTCATTGCGAGGAGGATTCCTCGACCGAAGGGTGAGGAAGCCGACGAAGCAATCCCTTGGTTGAAACCCACGGATTGTTTCGCCGAAATTACTGCGCGTTCGCTCCGTAATTTCGACTCGCAATGGCAGCCAAAAAAATTTGTAGAAAAAACTAAATGGCAATAGCAGAAATATTGGAATCAGCATTATCAACGAAAGCAGTTGCAGCGGGAGGAGCTAAGCCGGTTAGCAATGGCAGCGCCCATCCAAAAAATCCCATGCATCCCATAAATCCCAGTTCAGACAAGTTTGAGATGACCGGCAAAAAAGCCACGCGCTTCGGATTTGGCGAGGGGTTGGTGGTGCTTGGCGAGCGGTACGAGAACGTCGTCGTCTTAGGCGGCGATATTACCGGCTCGGTGATGACCTCCTATTTCAAAGATAAATTCCCCGACCGTTTTTTCTCGATGGGCATTACGGAGGCAACGGCCACGCTCGTCGCCACGGGACTCGCGCTTTCGGGAATGATTCCGTTCTTCGCCACCTACGGCGCGTTCGCTTCCTGCCGCAATACGGACATGCTCCGCATCTCCTGTGCCTATAACGATGCGAATGTAAAGATCGGCGGAGGACATGCCGGCATTTCCGTTGGCGAGGATGGCGCGACGCACCAGGCACTCGAAGAGATCGCCATCATACGCGTATTGCCGAACATGACGCTCGTCGTTCCCTGCGATTATTTGGAATCCAAGAAAGCGACGATCGCGGTTGGCGAAATGTATGGCCCGGCCTACATTCGTTTTGGCCGCATCGATGTTCCGAGCTTCACGCGCGAAGATACGCCGTTCGAAATTGGCAAAGCGCAGATTTTTAAAGAGGGAAACGATGCCGCTATTATCGCCTGCGGGCCGATGGTGTGGGAAGCATTACAAGCCGCGTATGAGTTGGAAGATGAGGGAATTAATGTCCGCGTCATCAATATGGCCACGATCAAGCCGCTGGACCGCAAAGCGATTGTGGAAGCGGCGGAAGAATGCGGCGCATTAGTTACCGCCGAAGAGCACCAGATCAATGCCGGATTGGGTGGCGCGGTTGCCGAAGTGCTCGCGCAAGAGTTCCCAACTCCGCTCGAATTTGTCGGCGTAAAAGATACCTTCGGCGGCTCCGGCAAAGCCGATGAACTGATGAAAATCTTCGGCCTCACCAGCGTGGATGTTAAAGCGGCGGTGAAAAGAGCGATAGCTCGGAAACGGTAATCCTACTATCTCGAAATCGTAAACTTCAATGTAGAGCGCCCGTTGCCGGTCGTCAGTTCCACATAATACACGCCCGGTGCAAACCGCGAGACATCGAATTCTATCTTCAATGTTGCAATCGGCCCGTCATCGCTTAGCATAATCTCGCCGAGACCGTTTCTCACCACCACCGATTGCGGGATTTCCGGGGATTCTATCGTAACGAGATTCGCGGCGGGATTCGGGTAGATGCGGATGTTCGATGAAGATTGAGCGTCCGAAGTTACACCAGCGATCCATGAGATCCTATACGTCGGCGCATTTGAATAATCGTACGAAAGAGAACTGCATTGCAGAACATTCGCTCCGCTCGCGCCGCCCAAGGAAGCGCCTGGCTGATAAATTATAATACCATCATTCGCGCCACCCGAAAGAACTGCGCCAGCTTTCAAATAGATGACCGCCCCGTTTCCGCTGCCGGTAATCGTCGCTCCGGGTTCCGCAAACACAGTGTCCCATCTGGCGTATCCAAGGTTGAGCGTCCCTCCGGGAACCACCCAAATTACGTTACTACCCGAATCGATCGCCGTGTATGAGGTGGAGTCGATTAATGCATCCGACGGGATGGAAGGTGAGCAAGTATACACATAGACACCATTGGAAGTGGAGGTGCTCGAGCAATTTCCACGGCTCGTGGTTAAGCTGATTGTTTTCCTACCAGTTGTATTGTAACTAACATTTACAATTGTGTCGGTCGATATTGCCGGCGTAGCACCGTCGCCAAAGTTCCAAGTGAATGTTATTGCGGAATCCCATTTTGAAGATTGGAACAATATATTGTCTCCGGTAAGAACGTAGGACTTCAATATACTGAAGTATGATTCCGGGCTCATTCGGACTGCAACCTGACTCACATTCGAAATGAGATACGTCGGCGTGGATGCAGCTACGCGCACCCAATGAGTTCCATGTGGGACCGTAATCGATATCGAGCCGGAAGCGGTCGATTTGAGTTGGCCCGCAATCGAAAAGGTATTGAAGGTACTATCCTCCGAAAACTGAACGCTAAAAACGTTCTTCTCCCCAAACGTGCCACTCGCCGTGTAATACACGGTAACTTGCGCCGTATCGCAGGCAGTGGGAGCGCTCACGGAATCGAGCGTGACGGTTTGTGCCGACGCGGTAAGCGGCGCAAGAATAAGGAAAAAAGCAATCGCTAAGGGTTTCATAGGTTTCATAAGTTAAGTGTTCGTCATAGACTAAACCCGCGAGATAGGTCAAAGTTACAGGTAAAAATCATTTTTTCAGGCGGAGCATAAATGGCGCATTCTGGCGTTATTCGTTGCCATGAAATACCTTCCCCAGCTTTTCGCCAACAACCGCGCGTGGGCCGAGCGGCTTAGCGCGGTGGACCCCAAATTTTTCGAAACCTTAGCGCGGCAGCAATCGCCGGAGTATCTTTGGATCGGCTGCTCGGATTCGCGTGTGCCGGCGAACGAAATCGTCGGGCTGCTGCCGGGGGAACTCTTCGTTCACCGCAACGTCTCCAATCTCGTCATTCATAGCGATATGAATTGCCTTTCGGTATTGCAGTTCGCGGTCGAAGTGCTGAAGGTGAAGCACGTCATCGTGTGCGGGCACTATGGCTGTGGCGGCGTGAAGGCGGCGCTGGAAGAAACGCCGCATGGCCTCATCGATAATTGGCTGCGAAATATCCGCGATATTGCAAGCGAACACGCTTCGGAACTATCCCAAATCGGCGAAATGGAACGAAAAGTCGATCGCCTCTGCGAGCTGAATGTTGTCGAGCAAGTTCGGAATGTTGCGAACACGACCGTCATCCAGGATGCCTGGCGGCGAGGGCAGCCGTGCACCATTCACGGCTGGATTTATAGCATCCAGAATGGCTTGCTCAGGGATTTGGATGTGAGCATTGCTCAAACATCCTGAGCCGCTTACCACCTCACCGGCAGCCGAACCACTTCGCCCTTCGACTTCTGAAGATTCAGGGTGCCAAACAAGCGATATCCCTCCGGCGGGGAAGGAGCGGGTTGGTCGGAGCCCAGGCTCACGTTGCGGGATTGATACGGCGGAAGCGCAACGCGCTCCGGAGTTGCGGTGAGATAGACCCCGTGATCGAGGTACCGGTCCTCTACAAGATGCAAATGCCAGGGATGTGCACGATCCGGAAGCGCAAAGCCGGGCCGGATAAACAAACGGTATGCGGTGCGGGAACTATCGGCGTCGAAGAAAACTGGAACGGTTTTGCTTGCGTCGTCGAACGCGGAGTTGAACGCCGCGCTGGAATCGGGAAGCAAAACCTGACACGTGACGTCGGTGACGAGATCCCAATCCGCTTTGGGTATCGTGATGTAGAAGATGACTCCGCGTTCACCCGCCCGGGTGGTAAACGGAAGAGAAAATTCATCGTTCGAATCGATCAGCGTGTCGATCGTCCGTTCGTATCCTGCGACCTCTCCATTGGCCTGTGCGGAATAATCGAGAAGGCTGGGATTTGCGATTTCGGCTCGAATGGTTGGTGTACCGCTCGTGGTCACGCCGCTTGTGATATTTTGCACATCCAGGGGCTGAACCTCCGCGGTGAGATCGAGCGTCATCGGCTCCTGGTCCTCACTCGTCATAGTGCGCGAAAGATCGAGTTCCCACACACCCGGCGTCACTTCCATCCCACCGACGAAGAGGGAAGAGGAGCGTTGCGTGGAACCCTCGCTAATACCCATACGCGAAAATTCTTTGCCATCGTTATCGAAGAGCTCCGCTTCGCATCCAAGCTTCGGATCGCGCGTTAATAGGGTCAAACTTACCGATTTCGCTCCCGGAGGAATCGCAATAAATTCTCGCTCAAGTTCGCCCGGATCGAGTTTGATGTCCGGGATTGAAATTCGATACCGGTTTGCGTCGGAGAAGGTGTAGGGTATCGCGATAGAATTCACGAGATCGAAGCTTGCGTTGTCGCGCGTATGCGGGACGCCCTTTGGGTACGCCCAAATCCTCCCTGAATACAAGCCCGGCTTATCCAGCAGTTTCGGATGGTAGCGTACATCCACATTCATCGCACCCTCACCGCGGCGATAGATGCTCGATTCGACCGTGGACATCCAGGGCGCATCGGAGACGAGATCGAATGCCTCCATGCCAATTGCGCGCGTGCGCGCCGATGCGGTGGCAGGCTCGCCGAGTTCCACAGTAAAGCTTTCGTGGTCGCCCTCTGCGGGATAATTCCCCGCACGGAAATAGGCGGCGGTTCCAATTTCCGAGATCGTTGGGATCGGAGCTTCGATGGCAGCCGGAACCGGAACGAATCCTTTTCGCTCCCAATGCGAGAGCAAGTCGAAGGCTTGGGGGACATCAATCATCCCATAGCCTTCATCGAGCGGTGTGGCATCGTCGATGTGGTCGGCGGACAGTTCCATCGCGCGTTTGAGTTCGAAGGCATCGGTGCTCCATCCAGGGAAGGCCTGCCGCATCGCCGAAAGGAGGAGCGCCGCGCATCCGGCGGTATAGGGGGAGGCCATGCTCGTACCATTATAGCGATCGCTTTCGACATAATCGGGAACCGTGCTCACCGCTGTGCCGGGCGAGACAAGGTCGGGCTTTGCCAGTTCACCACCCCGCGAAGAAAAATCGAAGATGAGTGGGTGCGTGGTATAGAGCCGGTAGAGATCGTGTGCAGCATCGACGGGCAAGCCCGCGGCGCTCGCGATAACGCGGCTTGCCGAACCGGGCAACCCAATGCTCGAAAGGCCAGGACCTTCATTGCCGCCGGCCACGCAGACCGTCAGGTTTGGCGTGGCCGCGAGAAGGCTATCGAGCCATTTATCCATCGAAGCCTGCCCTTCTAATTCGTTCCCGATCCCAAAACTCATATTCACGACGACGGGCTTGGATTGCGAATCGGCCATGGCGGCGGCATCCTCGAAGGCATGCTGCATCGAGCCGGAGACTGTCACGCCACCAGCGCTGTTGTCTGCAAATTTAATTGCGATGACCTGCGCCCCGGCGCTACGCCATTGAATCCTTGCTCATTATCGATATTGTATCCAGATGCAATACCGGCCACATGCGTGCCATGACTGCCATCATCGAAATAAGCTGAGAGGATTTGGCGATCCGGATAGATATTTATGGCCCCGGTAAGCTTGCGGCCTTGCGCTTCCGCCGTATCTCGCGTATGGAACGCGAACGTATCGAAATGTTCGCGATAGTTCGTAACTTTATGTTCGTTCGAGAGATCGTGGTCGCCATCGGAATCGAGAAAGGCGGCATAGTGGCCATCCGTATCCTCATAAATCAGGATTCCGAAGACATCCGTATCATTCCCATCGAAATTAAGATCGCGTAAGCCGTTTTGATAGCGTAGCTCGTTCAGTGCGCCATAATAATATTTCCCATCGATGGGTTGCACGTGGATCGAATTCAGCCCGCGTAGCACCGTCTCGCCGTTCAGGCGAAGTTCGTCCCCCACGCGCTCGGCGCGGACGTAGGGCACGTCTCCGGTGCCGGAGTAGTCGCGCACGTCGATGACTTTGCGGGTTCCCTCGGAGGTCGTGAGCAGGCCCGGTACCCCCGGATCCACGCCGGTATCGAAAATGTAAATGATCACTCCGCGGCCATCGTAGGTCGGATGATCGCGAACGAATTCATCGGCGTGAGTGGCGGAAAGGGGAAGGAAACTCCACTCGGTGCGCGTCAGAGCTTTATCGGGTGCGGCAACGGGTGCAGGGGGGATGGGCGTGGGACCCGGCGCCGTAACCCGGCGCGGATGTTGTGCGAATGAAGTCGAGAAAATGCTGGCGAGGAGGAAAAACGAGAGAATGGCCGCGCGACGAATCATCGAAAATGAATGAAAAAAAGAGTAAACGGCGAAGCCCGCTAAATTAAGTCCTGCAACTTCTCGGAAACTCCCAAGGCGACGAGCGCTGTTACCGCTCCCTCATTTCATACTTCGTCAGTGCAGTCAAGGTCAGGTAGCTCAGTCGGTAGAGCAAAGGACTGAAAATCCTTGTGTCGGCGGTTCGATTCCGCCCCTGACCACGATTCTTTCTCCATAGCCAACGCGTTCCGATGGGTGTCTTGCACGCGCACGATATGATAGGGCCGAACTTATGCCAGCCGACCGGGAAAAGCGAGAACTTCGCGTATTTTTATCATCCACATTCCGGGATCTTCAGCCGGAACGGGAGGAACTCGTCAAAAAAACATTCCCGCGCATTCGCAAAGCCTGCCGCGAGCGCGGCGTAGAATTCACCGAGATCGACCTGCGCTGGGGCATCACCGAAGAAGAATCGCGCACCGGAAGAACCATCCGCATCTGCTTAGAAGAGATTGACCGCTGCCGCCCGTATTTTATTGGCGTGATCGGCTCGCGGTATGGCTGGGTTCCCGGCATCTCGGAAGTGGAAAAGGACGAAGCACTTCTCCCGGAATTTCCCTGGCTCCGCGAATATGCGGAGAGCGAAAAGAGCATCATCGAGATGGAGTTTGCGCACGGGGCGATGCATCAGCAAAATGACTCCGCGTTTTTTTACGAGCAGTCGGGCGCGGTTGCGGATGATGAGGCGCTATCGACGCTCAAGGATAGTCTCCAGGATGCCAGCTTTCCATATCGCCGATTCACCGATCCCGAAGAATTAGGCGAGCAGGTTTATCAGGATATTGTAGCCATCCTCGACCGCGATTTCCCGCAGGCGCGGGAACTCACGCCGCTCGAACACGAGCGCATCGAGCATGAATCCTATGCGCGGAACCGGCTGCAATCCTACGTCGCCAACCCCGAGTATTACGAAATCTTCGAACAGCGGGTGAATTCCACCGGCGCGCCACTCATCGTCTGGGGAAAATCCGGGTTGGGCAAGAGCGCGCTCATGGCATATTTTGCGCACGAGTATAAGCAGCGGCACCCCGAGGCATTCGTCGTCCAGCACTTCATCGGCGCGGCCGAGGGAAGCGATCCCGAGGACGTGATCCGCCAGGTGATGATGGAAATCAAGGAACGCTACCAGCTTTCGGATGCCATCCCCAGTGACGACAATGCGCTAAAGGAAGAATTCCCAATTTGGCTGGCGAAGATCCGTGAGGGTGAGAAGCTTGTTCTCCTCATCGACGCGCTGAACCAGCTGACCGGCATTGCTCCGGAGATGCACTGGCTGCCGGATTTCATTCCGGCGAACATTCGGCTCGTCGTTTCGACGACGACGGACAGCCTCCCGCTCGAAGAGCTTCGCAAGCGGAAGTGGAAGGAACTGGAACTAAAGCCGCTCACGGAAATGCAGCGGGAAGCCATCGCCTCGGGTTTTCTGGAACGATATAGCAAAACGCTTCCGCCGGAGGAATTGCGCGAGCTTGCGGCAAATCCGAAAACATCCAGCCCGCTATTTCTGCGAACGGTGCTGGAAGAACTTCGCATCTTCGGGCATCATCAATCGCTGCACGAAGAGCTTGAGAACTATTTAAGCAGCGAGGATGAAAGATCGCTATTCCAAAAAGTGCTCGCCCGCATGGAGCGCGACCACGGCGCGGAAGCCTTGCGCTCGGTGATGACAGCGGTCTGGGCATCGCGGCACGGGCTTTCGGAAGCGGAACTCATGGAGATTACCGGGTTCCCGCGCATGGCGCTTTCGACCCTCATGATCGCTATGGAATACCACCTCATGCAGCGGGAAGGATCTCACACCTTCTTCCATAATTATTTGCGCGAGGCGATTGAACGAAGGTATTTGCCCGGTCTGGAAGCGAGGAATGCCGCACATGCGAGGCTGGGGGAATATTTCGGGACAAGAGAATTCGGGCGCCGCCGATGGATTGAGGAGCCGTGGCAGTGGGAGCAAAGCGGCAATCTTGCAAAGCTCAAGGAAAGTCTGATCCGTCCGCAAATGGTGGCGCTTTTTTCGACAGACCATGACGCTTACGAGGCGTATGCGCTCTGGAAATCCTTCCCGAAGATTGGATACGATGCTGGCTACGCGCAAACGCTGAACTCGGAAGAAATCGGAATCGAGACGAATTTTCGGGCCTATAAGAACATCATCAATCTTCTGATCACGGCCGGCAACTACGATGCAGCATCGGAATTCTTAGAAAACGGGTTCCCACTTTTCGACGGAAGAATAAAAGCGCAGGACCTGCTCTTTACCGAATCCACGCGCGCAGAACTGGAAGCATACCGTAACAGGTTCGAACCGGCGATCGAGCTTGCCAGCGTACTCCTCGAAAAAGTGGAGAGAACGGCGCCAGGCGCGGTCGAACTGCGCCTAAAGCTCCTCGATCTTGAATCCGTTTGCTATTACAGCCTCGGAAAGTTCGACGAGGCGGAACGTATTGTCCGGCAGGGGATAGAGATCTCAAATAGCGAATATGGCGAACAGAGCTTCAGATCAGCAAGTGAATTCAAGAACCTTGGGGCATTTTTGATCGCAGCAAAGAAACTGAAAGAGGGTGAGGCCGCCTGCAGAACAGCCTTGTCACTCTATGCGAATATCTATGGAGAATCACATCCTGAAACAGCAGGTTGCAGAATGAATCTGGGCGCTGCTTTGCATTATCAAGCGAGGTATGACGAGGCAAGGAAGGAATTTAAAGCCGCCGAAGAGGTCTTCCGCAGTTCCCTCGGGCCAGATCATCCGCTCACACTGAGATGTCAGCATAATATTGCGAACCTTTTGGCGGAGCAAGGAAAGTCAAAGGAATCCAGGGCGCTTGCGCAGGACGTTTTAGAACGCCGTGCGAGGGTGCTTGGCGAAGGCCACCTCGACACTTGTTCAATTGGAATATTTGTAGGTTATACCTATTACTTTGAAGGGGAATTTGGAAAGGCCAAGGTGTATTACGAAAAATATTTCCCAATTTTTGTCAATATAACCGGTGTGCAGCATCCGGATGCCGTGAGGTTTAGGGCACGAATGGAAGAGATCGATGCCGCCCTAAATGAAACGACAGCGCAAGCATAAGTACCTGCGCTGTTGTTTGAAGCCTAATCTGATAGTTTGTCTTCACTGTGCGCGTTGCAAAGCAATCAGTTGAAGAAATCGGGTATGGTTTCATTCCACGGATTGCTTCGCTCGCGAGGCGTAAAGCACATGTCCCCACAGACTGCCGGAGTGGTCAACTCCTTTTGGAGTCCGGCGCGCCGCCTCCGCC
Organism: uncultured Bacteroidota bacterium; assembly: GCA_963702215.1. Taxonomy (GTDB): domain Bacteria; phylum Bacteroidota; class Ignavibacteria; order Palsa-1295; family Palsa-1295; genus PALSA-1295. Next base: position 391,141 of record OY969726.1, on the reverse strand, counting down.
GTTGATCTGCACATTCACCGTCATCACCGTTGCGTTGCTTCCACCTCCGGTGAGGATCGCCAGCGTTGTGTCCGTGATCGCATAGGTTGTCTGGCCAGATGTCGCCGGTGAGACCGATGGGTTCATGAAGGTCGTGAACAGTTGAGCGGGAGGCGGATTAGTGCTGACGCTCACCGTTTGAAATACCTGCACCAGGTACGTGCCTCCGTTCGGGTTGCTAGCCGCCTGATTGACGGTGAACTGGTTTGAGCCGGTGGGCGCGAGGTAAGTTGATGAATTGCTCCCTGGGTTCCATACGTTGCAGTTTACTGGGCCAAACGTGAGACCCTGCACATTCCCGGGGGGGGTAACGGTGATGGTTGCAGACGCCGATGCGCCTGCCGGGAGCGTCACGGTAAACCCGCATACTCCATTATTGATGCTCGTGCTGACGCTGTTAACGCCCGTGCCTGAATTAGGATTTGATGTCATTCCGAAGATTCTTCCTTAAATTATGGATGATAAGCTCCACTGATGAACCTCCGATCAGCGAAGAGTGATTGAGAACAGAAAACCAGCGCAAAGGTTAGAGCTCACGCAACGCCAGTGCACATTGGAGATTCGATTGCAAATATACGACATTCTTAGCACTTGCCTCGGGAAAGCATTCTCGAATTTGTTGCAACAGGGATCATAAGGCTACACGGAATTCGTAAGGGTTGAGATAAAAATGCGTAAGTTTGCATTTTATTAAACGTTTGCGATGAAGCTTTCAGTGGAATCTGGCGGATGGCTCCTTGTACTTCTTCTCAGTTTCATTCTGTGTTCAACGGGCCTCATGCGGCCATCCGAGCAGCAGGTTCCGGCCACGCTCGGAGTGCCTTTGATCTCACAGAATGCCGACTGCCTGTGCTGGGCGGCCTGCGTGCAAATGGTTACCACGTACCTTCATCAGGTCAATCCTGGAACCGTTCCCATCATTACCGAGTGTGAAGCTGCTCAGATTGCCCACTCCGGCTTAGCTGATTCCACCTGCCCACCCGACACGCTGCCGTGGGATTCGAGTTGGGATTTCGAATGGAACCCATCGGACGTTCTAACGGCCAGATCCTTCGCAGTGAGGTCGTTTGCCGCAGAAAATCCCCGTCAGGGTGCGCGTGCGGACTCGCTGGTTCTGCCGGTCGATTCGATGGCGGAGGAGCTTTCCCACCACCGTCCGGTAATATTTGTTTGGAATTGGGCAGGGCTCTTCGTAAGTCTGGGCGATACCGAGCTCTATGGCAGCCAGCCACATTTCCTCGTGGCGGAGGGCCTTCAGCCCTCACCGTTTAACGCTGGGAAGTCTGGTGAAGTGTGGGTTGCGGTGAATGATCCGGAGCCGGTCATGCATGGTCATCATCGTTTGATGCTCTATAGGGTATTTACTAACCTGGTTCCCTGCTCGATGCGGCAGGACATGCGAGAGGGTGCCTACGATAAGAATTTTATGTTTACCCAGCATGGTGGGGATTACATCGGAATCAGCTATAACGGAGGTGCCGTTCGATGAGGAAGTATCTTCCGTACACCGTCGCCGCCGCACTTTGTATTGGCTTTTTTGTGAGGCTCCGCGTGCCTGAGCACCCCGCGATCCCCGTCCATGGTGAATCGGTCTATGACAGCACCCTCGCATTACTGAAGTATTTTGTGATCAAAGATAACCGGCTTGGTTTTGCAAATGAGGCAGAGACCGACAGCGCCTGGATCGATACGGCAGATAGTTCCGCTGTATCGGTTTGCTATCCATTCGAGGATTCTCTCTTTTTGGCAACGGGGGACTCCGTGCCGGTAAATAACGGCTCCAGTGCCTCGATATTTGCGAGCATGCACCGAGTTATCCTTCCAGTTTATACCCGTGTGAACGGAGCGCGAAAGCTCTGTTCCTCGATCACGTTCGATTCTTTGCCGTACCTGCATCCGATCATGATCGACGATTCCTCTCTCATCTTGCCGGCGCCTAAATTTCGCGAAAGATATCCGGGCGAGGATCATTTTCTGAGAACGTATTCCCCCTACCTCCATACCAGCATTATGATCGGCCACAGCCCTTCAGGCTACGTCGTAGTAGACACGAAATCACTGCGTCTTTCGCTCGGTCCGAGTCTTCCGAAGACGAACAATGCCAGCGATGAAGCGCCAATTGAGTTAAAGCCGTTTCTCAATACTGTTCGGCAGGGCATGAGGCGGCGAATGGGGTTGGACTGAGAGGCTCCGCCTAACCTCTCGAAATGCAATCAGGCTGGGGAGAAGGCTTGCGCGGGGTGGAACGACTCCAAACCCGATGAACTCTTCGGCTCCCAACGAAACATCAATTCCATAGCAAACTTACGACATTTTCTTCACGAAGTCCGGAATTGCATGGTTTCTTTATGAATATCTGGCTGTCACTCTCAGAATCAGCCGTATTTTTGCAGGAATGATTAGATCGGCTTCGGTACTCGTACTCGCCATTTTTCTCGTTTCCTGCGGCCACCACGCGGAGCAGCCCATGCGCCCCGCCAAGGGCGGAAAGAAATACGGCGGTCGTTACACGCTGAATGAAATCCGCGGGAACCCATCTTCGCTCGATCCGGTGCGGATGAACAGCAAGATCGAGGATGACATCGGAACGAATATCTTCGATAAGCTCATCGACAATAACAGCCAGCTCGAACTGGTGCCGGAACTTGCGAAATCGTGGGAGATCTCGCCGGATGGCAAAACCTACACGTTCCATTTACGCACGGATGCTTATTTCCAGGATGATCCCTGCTTCCCGGGCGGCAAAGGGCGCCACTTCGTTGCGAGCGATGTGAAGTATTCGTTCGAGCGCGTGTGCGATCCGCGGACGCTGACAAGCGGCTTCTGGGTATTCGAAGATATTGTCGAAGGCGCGGATGATTATTTCAACGGCATCGGAAAAGCAGGCAGGCCGAATGGCGTGAGTGGGTTCGAAGTTGTGAACGATTCCACGTTCGTCGTCCAACTCATTAAGCCGTTCGCGCCATTTCTCGAACATCTCACGACAAGCTTTGGATATATCGTTCCGCACGAGGCGATCGAATATTACGAGAAGGATTTTTTCCAGCATCCCGTCGGCACCGGGCCATTCCGATTTCGTCGATTGGCATCCCGATGAGAGCATTCTTCTCTCCCGCAATCCGAACTACTGGCAATATGATTCGGCCGGGAACCGGCTGCCATACCTTGACGAAATTAAGTTGACTTTCATCAAGGATGATAAGACGCTTTTACAATCGTTCCTCCAGGGAACGCAGGATGAGGATTTCACGCTGCCGACGGAGGTGTTTCAGAAAATCGTAACGCCCGAAAAGACTCTGACCTCCGATTATTCGAAATATGTGTTGCAGCACGTTTCGGCGATGAACAGTTACTTCATGGAGTTCCTCTGCTCGAAGCCGCCGTTCGACAATATGGCGCTACGGCGCGCGATGTCCCTCGCCGTCGATCGAGAAAGTATTGTGCAATATGTGCTGAAGAATTCGCCGCATGGCCCGGCGAATCATGGAATCGTTCCGCCGGCCTTTTCGCGGTATCCGATCGATAGCGTACATGGGATTACGTATAATCCCGATAGTGTGAAGTATTGGCTTGACAAGTCCGGGTTTCCAAGCGGAAGGGGAGCGCCGGTGATTACGCTTTCGGTCTATAATGAGCCGCGACCGATGGAGATCGCCGAAGCCGTGCAGCGCATGTGGCAGAATGCAGGACTCACCGTGAACCTTCAAGTGATGCAGACGAGCCAGCTCCTCGATGGTTCCGAAGATGGTAAGCTGGAACTGTGGCTTACGAGATGGTATGCGGATTATCCGGAGCCGGAGAACTTTCTTAATCTGCTCGATGGCCGGCTTGTGCCCAGGACCCGTCTCTAAAAAGTTATCCAAACAGCGCCCGCTGGAGAAGCCCTGAGTATGACAGCATTTTCTATAACGGCATCTCGACGACCGATGAAGCGGAGCGGATGCAGCTATACGCGAAGCCGAAAACATTGCCGCCTACGGGGCGCCGACGATTCCGCTGTTCTATGAAGAATTTTACCGCCTGCTTCAGCCCTACGTGCGTGGTAACACGCTCGATCCGATGAACAAGATCGTGCTGAAATATGTCTGGCTGGATCAATGAGGAATTGCTCAAGCCTTTGGGGCGCGGACGTGCGTGGAACTTGGTAATTATTTTACACTATGAATCCTGCGGTCGATAAAATTCTGAGCAAAGCCGGAAAGTGGAAGAAAGAAATGACGAAGTTGAGAGCGATCGTCCTCGATTGCGGGCTCGCCGAAGAGGTGAAGTGGGGACAACCGTGCTATACGTTCCAAGGTAGGAACGTCGTTCTAATCCATGGATTTAAAGAATACTGTGCGCTTTTGTTTATAAAAGGCGCTTTGCTGCAGGATGCCGAAGGCATACTAATTCGGCAGACGGAGAATGTCCAGGCTGGGCGACAGATTCGGTTCACAAATGTCCGGGAAATAGCGGAGATGGAACCCACCGTGAAAGCGTATATCTACGAAGCAGTTGAGGTGGAAAAAGCCGGCTTGAAGGTAAGCAAGAGAATGCATGAAGATTATAAACTTCCCGAAGAGCTTCAAGATAAGTTAGCGGAAAACACGGCCTTCAAAGATGCCTTTTATGCACTCACGCCAGGACGCCAGCGAGTGTATATTCTTTATTTCTCCGCACCCAAGCAATCCAAAACGCGTGTCGCAAGGATTGAGAAATATATGCCGACGATTCTCGATGGCAAGGGGATGAATGACGATTACCTTGCGGAAGCGAAAAAAGCACTACCTGCGCGGAGAAGATAGATGGTGTGGTCATAGTGCGACTGCCAAGCGCTCTTCTGACTTTGTCGTTCGAACCCCAATCGCGAGTAAATATCCAACCATCCAAATCTCGGCGATAGCCGAGGGAATGGTGATAAACCCGTGAATAGCTTGCCCGAAAGCGGGAACCAGAAAAAGCGCCAGCAGGTCCACGAGGTAACAGACCGTTCCCACAATGAGCGCGATGCTCAAGACTTTAGAAAACATTCCCGATTTGTAGGCAAGATACCCCAGCGGAGCTAGCCACAATCCAAAAAAGATCTGCGCGATGAGGATGCCGTAATGCTGCATGTCGAGCAGGAGTAGCACGACGCCGTTCGTTGCGGCACCAAATGCAGCCGCATATCCGCTATCGGTTGCGATACGCAAGCCTTCGAATTCGAAAAGCGTATTGAGGCATGTAATTGCAGCCGCCAGCGCAACGAGAACGAGCATGGCTCTGGCAACGGTCTTATTTACGTGCTTAAGCAGCGTATAAAGCGTCAGTGCGAGAAAGACAAAGAAGACTTGGTCCAGTAAATCGGAGACGACGCCGAGGCGGACGAGCCCCGCATTCGCAATAACATTCCCGGCCGTGGCCGCCGCGTTGCCGGCAACGTACATTTTAGGTTCCACATATCCTTCGGCAAAACCACCAAAGATGCCGACAAGCAGGTAAAGAATTCCGGCGGTGTGAGCGAGACGTTTGGGGGAGTTCATGGTAATTGAGATGGCTTAGTTACGCACCCGGCTGTAACCCTTGCTGCTTGAGTCCCGCCGCGACAAGCTGTCGCACCATTTCTTCCACACTCATCTTTTTTTCCCGCGAGAGGCGCTCGACCTGATCGGTCATACCGGCCAGCACCCGATGAAGGTCAACATCGTGCGATGCCGCAAGTGGCGGCACGCGCTGAAATTTCTTCATGTCGTAATAGTCCAGGAACGAATGGGTGGACCAAAATTCCCGCTCTTCATCCTCGTTCTTGAATTTAGGAAGTTCCTTTAATTGCTTCATCGAATTCTTTTCGTTCTTTTCGATCCATTTTTCGGAATGAGATCGGCCTGACTTTTCCGTTTCGGATGGTATAACTTCCGAACAACGGAAATCCCCGATCCGTTTTGCTCGTGATAATCCAGCGCTCTTCGCCTTCCGAGTGCTCGATGTCCGGAAAAATCAGGAATGGCTCGTTCCGGCAAGCCTCTTCGATCTCGTCGTCGGTCACTTTATGGCCAATCCAATTTTTGCCGCGATTTCCCGCGTCCCAATCGAATCCATCGTAGTGATCGACTAACCCCATGCCACAAAGTTACGGCTTTTTCAGCCCCATCCCACTCATCCCACGCATCCCATAAATCCCGGTTCAGACCATGCACCCGCGCGGTTCACAGCCGTGGCGAATGCCGGCCTTCGGCGCGCGGAAAAGAGCCCTCAGTTTCGGCGATAGGCTTGACCTCGAAATTCAATTCGATCTATAAAGACATCAATTGGATCATGACCTTCGAATCGAAAAATTGCTCGCATTCCACCGATTCTCACTCTCCAGTAACCTTTCCATTCCTTCCCTTTCATTCTTATTACATCGGTGGAATTATCTTCGAGTCGCCGAATGTTTCGAATGGCAGATGCCATGGAACGTTCCCAATCATCAAGGGTAGCACGGCGAGAATTCGCCTCGATGAATTTCTCCGCCTGATGGCAGTAGTGGAAATCAAAGGTCATTGCGACGCCGAACGAGCGTGTATTCCTTTTCCTCTGGCGTCATCGATTGCAGGCCGCGAACGATCTCTTCCTGCTCTTCGGGATCGGCGTCGGGAATGTGAGAGTAATCCGATTCCAGCACGTCGATTGCCCAGTCGATCCGCTCGCGGTCGATAATCTCCGTATCGACCGTAATGACGACGCTATGATCCCATTCCGCGATTGTTATGCCTTCCATAAAATACCTCCGATATTAGAATTCCCGGCACGCGCCTTCCGTTCCATCCCCATCCCAAGAATCCCACTTATCCCAAGAATCCCGGTTCAGACCATGCACCCGCGTGGTTCCCAGCCGTGGCGAATGCCGGCCTTCGGCGCGCGGAAGGAGGGAACGATTAGCCTCGTGGCATAATAAGATCGTAAAGCGCACGTGGCGACATAACTTGAAGTGGAGGGTTTTCCAGTTCAAGAATATCCTTATCGCCAGAAACAAGAATATCGGCCTTGGCTGCTACCGCAGCACTTAGAATCGGAATATCATTTGGGTCTCGAATCACGACATGGATGTTTGGAACCGTAGAGAGAACGGTGGCATGCGTTCGAAGCCATGCTTCGTGGATGGCTATCTCATTTTCACTTGCTTTGAAATTATTTCGAAGCGTGGGCATGACTTCCTCAATCACATATTCGGACACATAAAGATCGTGGTTCGCCGAAGCAAGGGAAAGCAACTTCGAGCAAACGCCGGGGAATGTAAAGGCAGCGACGAGGACGCTGCTATCGAAAAAAATTCTCACGAGATATCGTTCAAGATATCGACTTCAGAGTCATACCCCGCTGCCCGCGCAAGCGGACCGAGCCGCTCCTGGGACCGCTTGAGCCATCGGATCGCGAGCCAACGCTTTAGCACATCCGCAGCCAACGCCTCTCGTGGTAAGCGCTTCTCTTCCGATGCTTCTTCGAGGTCGCTCACGAGCTTATCGTCTAATTGTATTACAAGTTGTGTCATCCTTCAGCTAATTCCTGAAACTATGTTTGCGTTCCCATCCCACTTATCCCACGCATCCCATAAATCCCGGTTCAGACAATGCACCCGCGCGGTTCCCCGCCGTGGCGAATGCCGGCCTTCGGAGCGCGGAAAGGGGGAATGATCTAACATTCATATTTTACACCTTCCCACCACTTCGAAAAGATCTGAGTTGTGTCGGTAAAGTGAACCAGTTCACCAATTTCTGGTGTAAGGGTGCGAAGATGAAGGCTATCGCTCAACTTAGTAAAGCGGATCAACGGATCGTCCCATGCGTGCGACGATTCGGCAAATTTCGCCGAATGTATCGGCATCACTTGTCTTGCAAGCAAATCGAGGGCTGCTTTTACTGCCTCTTCAGGAGTTTTGTGTACGTATTGCCATAATTCGTTGTACTGTCCGTTTTCAATAAAGGCAAGATCGAACGGTCCGAATTGCCGGCTTATATCAGAAAAATGACCGCCATAACCTCCATCACAGTCCATGTAGATTCTAAAATCGGGAGTTTCCAATACGTAAGAAGTCCAAAGGGTTTGATTGCGTGTAAAGCCTCTGCCTGAAAAATGCCTTGCCGTTACGGTATGTAGCGTACATTTGTTCGCAAGTGGAATGGATTCGTTCCAATCTTTTTCGATGATTTTATTCTTGTCGAAACCCCAATATTCAAAATCTTCGCCCACACCTAACGGGCAAATTACCGTGTCAATTCTATTTCGTAAGGCGCTTACGGTTTCATAATTGAGATGATCATAATGGTCGTGTGTTATGAGTAGATAATTAATGTGTGGAATATCATCGGGTGTGTAAAGATTCGTTCCCCTAAATGCTTTACCAAAGAATGGGACAGGCGAGGCGTGTCCACTTAAAACCGGGTCAACGAGAAATCTGTCGCCATTCACTTGCAGCAAATAGGAAGAATGTCCAAACCATACAAATATGTTTTCGTTGGGATTTATTCCTTTCAGGTTAGTTTCAATGGTAGGTATCTCATCGATTGGCTCAATCCGTTTGCCTGTGCGTCCTGCAATTTCTCCTATCACTTTTAGAAAACTCGCATTGGTTAAAAAGGGCGTGGGAACGATATTCTGGAATCGACCGTCTTTGTAATTAGGTGAATGTTTTACTCTTTCAAGTCTTTCACCTGCCGGTAGCTTTCCGAATTGTGGCAGTCTTAGGAAGCTACATGCTGATATAGCAATTAAGATAGTTATTAATAGGATTGAAATCAGGGGTTTCATTTTCATTCCTCTCGTACGCCTTATCTAATCTTAAAAAGCTCTCGTGCCGTTTCTCCCAAGATTGCCTTACGGTCCGCTTCGGGAATATTGACGACTTTGATATCGTCAATGAATGCCTTGATATTCTGACCCTCGATCATCTCAAGACCGTAGTCGGTGCCAAAAACCACGCGCTGCGGTTTCACAACCATCAGCGTTGCGCGGGTGATAGGCATCCATCCCATCAAACCGGCAGTATCGAAATACATCTTGCCTAAAAATTTCATAAATTTCTCATGCAGCCAAAGTTCTTTTCCCGGTATCAACCTAAACCCTTCATTTCAATGGCTGAAAACGGATATTTGGAATTCTTATCTCTTAACAAGAAAATCGGCAGAAGAAATAAAAGAATTATTGCCCCGAGTGTAACCAAAGCGCCAACTACGAAGTCGCTCGTAGTCGCAAGATTATTTGTTCTCACATACGAGATATAATAAATCCCGAGGGGTAAGAACAATAAAACCGATGTTGCACAACCAGGATTGTAAATACGTTTAAGCAATATATTTTCCATGACACAATGCGCAATAATCTGAAACAAACCTAATCCAATTACTCCTAACCCAAGCCAAAGGGCGTGCGGAAAAAAAATAGGAGTAATATAGAATGGATAAGTTAAAGTCACGTTGCTGATCATACATTGATTTGAATTTAACGGATACCGGTCGAGTGCGTCCTTTTCTTTAAACATTGCCCCATTCGCAATTGGTGGAAACCCTCCCGGATAAACATACTCTTCCACTTGATGCGCGAGCATCGCCATGAAACTATAGATGAGGATTGTTTGAAGCGTACTAAAATTGCTTCCGAAAAACCCCATAAAAAAAGCTAATCCTACAAAAAGAATTCCTCCGAAGTAAAACCAGTGATGACGATAATAATTCATCTAAGTGTTGGTTTAATTATTTATTAAAAGGTTTTCGCGGATGGTTTTTCATTCTTTCTTCAATATGGAAACTATTTGATATTGAAAAGCTCCCGCGCCGTTTCTCCCAAGATTGCCTTACGGTCAGCTTCGGGAATATTGAGGGCTGTGATATCGTCAATGAATGCCTTGATATCCTGAGCCTCGATCATCTCAAGACCGTAGTCTGTGCCAAAAACCATGCGCTGCGGTTTCACTACCATCAGCGTTGCCTGGGTGATAGGCATCCATCCCATAAAGCCGGCAGTATCGAAATACATCTTGCCTAATAATTCCATAAATTTCTCATCCAGCCCAAGTTCTTTCCTGATTCTCCGCGTGCGGGGCATGGTTGTTTTGTACTTATCGGGCAGCACAAAACCTTCTGGCAGAAAATGGAACATCATCCTGCCGGCCAGCAAAGGCATGCCTCCGCCATGGTGTGGTAGCTGTACTTTCAAATCCGGGAACTTCGGAAGCACCCCAGACAGAATTTCCGTAGCGGCCCTGGCGTTTTCTTGTTCCACCATCGTAGCCATATTGATATTATTCATTGCATCCAGTGCAGTGCCCGTGGAACCGCTATCCAGCATACGGAAATTCGCGGGATGGATCACCACCGGAACGCCGAGGTTGTTGATCTTTTCAAACAGCGGAGTCAATCCCGGGCAACCCAGGGTATAATTGACGGAGGATGACTCCAGCGCAACTCCCTGCAACCCCAACTCTCTGATGGAGCGGTCCAGCTCGTTCATCACAGCCGGGCTGGTTCCCAGCGGCACATGCGCCAGCGGCACAAACTTGCCCGGATATTCCTTCGCTATCCTCGCATTGCCGTTGTTCATCGCCGCGCAGAACTCAAGACCGAGCAAGTTCAGCGATGCCATGTGGAGTACCGCCATATCGACGCCGGCATCTTCCATGACCTTCAGTTTGCCTTCGATATCAAGGCTGTAACTCATAGGCCCGGCAGGGGTGTTGCCACCTCCCGCTAAACCCATTTGCTTCCCAATCGGCGATCCCATGATCACCGGGATTGCCTCCCGAGGAATGTACTGGTTGTGACAGTCTACTACAAACCACTTGTTTTCCATGATACCTTGCAGAAGTACCGAAGGTGTGCCAGATAAGGCTCTTGCACTTTGTACGAAATTAAGGGTAGTCTCGGGAGCAGAAGCTTCCGAAAGGGTAAAGAATTATTACCAACGTAATAAAAATTTGGCAGTCCGCAATTCTCACATGGTTTCAAGCGTCGGCCGAACTGAAATTACCCAAAAAGAAAGCCGGCTCCCGGAGCCGGCTTTCATCTGATGTATACTGTTGACCATAACCTGTCAACGGCCGCTTAATACATGTCCCCCATGCCGCCGCCGGGTGGCATGGCGGGCATCGGTTTGTCTTCCTTCTTCTCGTTAAGCGTGATCATCGGACTCCTGGCTGGAATCGTTGCTGTTGTTGAATGCCAGCCGCGAACACCTGCTGGATCAGTTCCTGAACGTCAACTTTCCGTTCGCGCGAAAGCCGCTGAACTTCGCTCTCCATTTCCGGAGATAATCTTAAATTGTGAAGTCCCGGCGTTTTCGGCACCATGGGAGCCGGTATCTGCTTCCAACCGTCCGCATCGAGATACTCTGTTGAGTCGCAATTCGACCAGAACTCGAACTCCTCATCTTCACTTTTGAATTCAGGGATTGGTTTTAGTTTTTTCATAATATTGCTTCCGTTCTGATTTATGCGCTGGCCTCACGCAAATGGGTCTCACCCTGTTTTTGCGCTCTGTATAGACCATGAACAGCACTCGCCCCGCATCGGTTTTCGCATACGCGAGTCTTCTGCGTTCCTCTCTCGGGTAACCAATGACGTTCTCGATCGTAAAATGGATCGTTCGAGAACGCTTCCTCTGTTTCTGCTTGAGAAACGCCATGCTTTTCCAAGTTCTTACGGCTATTGCCCTCGTCCCAATCGAAACCGTCATATCTATCAATTAGTCCCATTTCTTACAAAAATACGAAGGGCCGCTCGTGCGGCCCTCCATAACGAAATATGCAGAAGGATTAATACATATCCCCCATCCCACCTCCCGGTGGCATGGCGGGCATCGGTTTGTCTTCCTTCTTCTCGACGATGACCGCTTCGGTCGAGAGGAGCAGGCTGGCGACGCTGGCCGCATTTTGCAGCGCGCTGCGCGTGACCTTCGTCGGGTCGATGACGCCGGATGCAAAAAGGTTCTCATAGACCTCGGTAGCGGCGTTGAAGCCATAATCGGCTTTGCCTTCCTTCACCTTGTTGACGATGACGGAGCCTTCGAGGCCGGCGTTATTGACAATCTGGCGCAGCGGCTCTTCGAGCGCGCGGCGAATGATGTCCATGCCGGTCTTGATGTCGTGGTTCTTCTCGTTGGTGTACATGCCGTTCGAGAGTCCGACCATTGAGCGAAGCAAGGCCACGCCCCCGCCGGGAACGATTCCCTCTTCGACGGCCGCGCGCGTGGCGTGCAGCGCGTCCTCGACGCGGGCTTTCTTTTCCTTCATCTCGACTTCGGTCGAAGCGCCAATCTTAATCACGGCGACTCCGCCCGAAAGCTTCGCAAGACGTTCCTGGAGCTTCTCGCGGTCGTAATCGCTCGTCGTCTTATCGATCTGCGATTTGATCTCGTTGATGCGGCGTTTGATCTCGTCCTTCTTGCCCGCGCCCTCGACGATCGTGGTGTTGTCCTTATCGATCGTGATGCGCGAAGCAGTTCCCAGATAGGAAACCGTCGCGTTTTCGAGCTTGAAGCCTTTCTCTTCCGAGATAACCGTTCCACCGGTGAGGACGGCAATGTCTTCGAGCATCGCTTTGCGGCGATCTCCAAAGCCGGGAGCTTTCACGGATGCGATCTTAAGCGTTCCGCGAAGCTTATTCACTACGAGCGTTGCGAGCGCTTCGCCTTCCAAATCTTCCGCGATGATGAGCATCTGGCGTCCCGCCTGTGCAACCTTTTCGAGGATGGGAAGCAAATCCTTCATTGACGAAATCTTTTTGTCGTGAATGAGGATGTATGGATTCTCCAGAACCGCTTCCATCGTGTCCGGATCGGTAACGAAATAGGGGGAAAGATAGCCGCGGTCGAACTGCATTCCTTCGACGACATTAAGTTCCGTCTCGATGCCTTTGGCTTCTTCAACGGTGATAACGCCGTCTTTGCCGACTTTCTCCATCGCTTCGGCGATAAGATCGCCGATGGTGTGATCGTTATTGGCGGAGATGGAACCAACTTGCGCGATCTCCTTCTTGCCTTCGATGGGGCGGGAGAGCTTCTTAAGTTCCTCGATGACGTTCGTCACGGCGAGATCGATGCCGCGTTTCAAGTCCATCGGATTCGCGCCGGCGGTCACGTTGCGAAGTCCCTCGCGGAAAATCGCCTGCGCGAGCACGGTCGCGGTGGTGGTGCCGTCGCCGGCGACGTTGCTGGTTTTCGACGCCACTTCGCGGACCATCTGAGCGCCCATGTTTTCGATCGGGTCTTCAAGCTCGATCTCCTTGGCGACGGTCACGCCGTCCTTGGTGATCGTCGGAGCGCCGAATTTCTTGTCGATAACGACGTTGCGGCCTTTCGGTCCGAGCGTCACTTTCACTGCGTCCGCAAGTTGATCGACGCCCTTTTTGAGCTTCGACCGCGCGTCGCCTTCAAATACGATATGTTTTGCTGCCATTGTAGTGTTGTTCTGTTTGGTTAAAATTTGGTGTGGGACATGCTTTAGCTTGTCCCAAGATTGGCGCAAGCTAAAGCATGCGCCACACGATTATTTCTTCTTCGCTTGCCCGTTCTTCTCGACGATCGCGAACACATCGCTTTCGCGCATGATGAGGACGTCCTCGCCATCGAGCTGTATTTCAGTTCCCGAATACTTCCCGTAGAGCACGTTATCGCCGACTTTCACGCCGATGGGAGTGAGCTTGCCGGTTTCGTCGTACTTGCCCGGGCCTGCCGCGAGAACTTCGCCCTGCACGGGTTTTTCTTTTGCCGTATCCGGCAGAATGATGCCGCCCTTCGTGACTTCTTCCGGCGCAGCCGGGCGCACGATCAGGCGGTCGTGGAGTGGTTTTAATGTCATAGTGTAATGTTGATTGGTTAAGGAATTGTTAAATCTGCGCTAAAATCGCCAAAAACGACTCAGCTATTAGCACTCTCTTGCGGCGAGTGCTACGCGAGAACATGAACGAGGTTTCAGGGGGTTCCGACCATCGCTGCCGCTTCGGAGAGCGGGGCAGTCAAACCTGGATTAAGAGAGTAAGACTTTATTACGAACCGCTTACTCAACTGTCTTTTGGTTGTTCGTATTTTCGTTGAACGGAAGATGCGTCATCCCGAAGCCAACGCTAGAGCATCGAGGCGAGAATGGCACCAGCCCTACGTGCGAGAATGTAAATTCAGAGCACATCCATTCGTCCTTTGAAGATTGCGGGAGCGAGCAAGCCGGGTTCTTCGAATCCCCGATTAGTGAATCACCGATGAACGCATTGAGCATGACCATCAAGCCGATGGCGGCGCATGCGATAAGTTCGTTCGGGCGTAGCTCAGAACCAAATCACTTCGCTGCTCCCGCAACCGTATTTGCTCGATTCTCACTAAAATAACGCTTCTGAAAAGAGAGCGCCACATTCACCAGTCCAATCATCACCGGCACTTCGACGAGCGGGCCAATGACCGCGGCAAAGGCGGCGCCGGAATTAATGCCGAAGACGGCAATCGCCACCGCAATCGCCAATTCGAAATTATTGCTCGCGGCCGTGAAGGAAAGCGTTGTCGTTTTTGAGTAGTCCGCCCCAATTTTCCTTCCCATATAAAAGGAGACAAGGAACATGACGACGAAATAGATCATGAGCGGGATGGCAATGCGTACAACATTGAGCGGCAATTTTACAATATAGCCGCCCTTAAGTGAAAACATAATGACAATCGTGAATAAGAGGGCAATAAGCGTAAGTGGACTGACTCGCGGAATGAAAGCGCGGTCGTACCACGAGCGGCCCTTGGAGCGAATGAGAACGGTCCGCGTAAGATAGCCGGCAAGAAAGGGAATTCCGAGATAAACAAATACACTCTCTGCAATCTCGCCCATCGAAACGCTCACCACCACTCCATGCAATCCAAACACTCCGGGGAGTATCGTGATGAATACCCACGCATACACGGAATAGAAGAGTACCTGAAAGATCGAGTTGAACGCAACCAGACCAGCCGCATATTCGGTATCTCCCTTTGCTAATTCGTTCCAAACGATCACCATTGCTATACAACGGGCAAGGCCAATCATGATGAGGCCGGCCATGTATTCGGGATATCCGCGAAGAAAAATGACGGCGAGCACGAACATGAGCACTGGCCCGATCACCCAATTCTGTACGAGTGAAAGCGTCAGAATCTGCTTGTTGCGCATCACTTCCCCGAGTTCCTCGTACTTCACTCTCGTAAATGGCGGATACATCATCACGATGAGGCCAATCGCGATAGGGATAGAAGTGGAACCCACGCTGAATTTTTGAAGAAATGGGACGGTTCCTGGCACGAGCCAGCCCAGCGCGACGCCGAAGGCCATCGCGGCAAAAATCCAGCCGGTCAGGTAGCGATCGAGCACACGAAGCTTCGAAGCAACAGAGGCGGTCATTGGCTGCAATTCTCCTCACACCAGGACTCGATCCGAGCTTTGATCGCATCGCGGACTTCTCGTGTTTTCGCAAGCTTTTCTTCGTGGGAACCAGTAAATGATGAAGGATCGGGAAATGCCCAATGCTCTTTTATTGCCGGGCCGGGAAAAACGGGGCAGCGTTCGGCATTCGCTTCATCGCACACCGTAACGACGCGGTTGAAGATTGCGCCCGACCGCCATACATTGAAGACATCGCGCGTCTCCTTCTTCGAAATATTCGAGGCCTATTTCCGCCATGACTTCGACGGCGAGCGGATTGAGCGCGCCCGGCGTCAGCCCCGCGCTTTCGGCGGCCCATTCCTCGCCGCAGGTCGAGTTTGTAAGCGCTTCGGCCATTTGGGAGCGTGCGCTGTTATGCACACAGATAAATAGTATTTTTTTTTTCGTCATGGAATGCAAAGATGAATTAAGGTGTGTCTGAAATGCCAGGAGTGCAGCACCCTCCTCCGCAATTGCACGTGTTCGTGTCCGGTCGTTCCGCATAGACGGTGATGCTGAAAATGCCGGATTCCCTCGAACCAAATTGCGCCGCTTCTTCCGGATTTAGATAATTAACCAAAATATCGTTTGGGATTACAATCGCCTTTTCTTTTTGGATTGTGATGTTCCGAAATCCATTCTCGACAATCAGCCGGAGGTATTCTTCCTTCTGGATCGCGCCGGCGACACAGCCGGCGTACATCTCGGCATCCTTACGCAAGGCTTCGGGCAACTCGCCGGAAAGCACGACATCGGAGATGCTGAAATGCCCGCCCGGTTTTAATACGCGGAAAATCTCCGCGAACACGGCATCTTTATTGGGAACCAGATTGAGCACGCAGTTACTCACGACCACATCGGCTACGCGAGGTCCGACGGGCATGTGCTCGATGTCTCCTCGCCGGAATTCCACATTGACAAATCCCAATCGCTCGGCGTTTGCACGTGCTTTTTCGATCATGGCTTCGGTGAAGTCGATGCCGATTACTTTGCCGCTCTCGCCCGCCTCGTTGCGAGCGATGAAGCAATCGTTTCCAGCGCCGGAACCAAGATCGAGAACGGTATCTCCTTTTTGAATCTTTGCGAAGAGGGTCGGCAGACCGCAACCGAGCCCCAGATCGGCGATTGGCGCGTAGCCTTCCAGCTCGATATAATCGTCGCTCATAATCGTGGCGACTTCGGTCGAGCAGCCACCCGCGCCACAGCAGGAGGATTCGTTCGTGGCTTTATCCTGCCTGGCTATCTCCGTGTATTTCTCTCGAACGAGAGATTTCAATTCTTCCTCGGTTGGCGTGTAGATGTCGGTGGTTTCCATGGCTCTATTCTCCTCGAACGATTAATATGCGCGCGCGCGCATTCATTTATGCCTTATAACGCATATAGCTTCGAAGAGTTTCCCAAGTTCATGCCCGGTTTCACAACTCGATCTCAACAAGCTTTGTGGAAGCTTCCGGGCCACAACTAATGGACTGCCTAAGCCGGGCCAAATCCCGATTCAGTTCCGGGACCGTAACGTGCGCATCGCGCACTACATCCAGGAGGCCGCGCTGGATCGCACTCTTCGGCTCGCGGATGGAATAGATGCATCCAGGTTCCTTGCCGGCGCGGGCGAACGAGTTCCGCCTTGCGGAGTACGGCCAAGTGCTTACTAATTTTCGTCTGCGGAAGTTTGGTCACCGCTTCCAAGTCGCAAACGCAAATATCGGGATTGTGCAAAATAAGCGAGAGGAGGCGCAACCGGGTGGGATCGCTAAGCGCAGCCGCGAAAAGGGCCGTGCGATCGAGGCTGGTTCGCGCTTGGGCGGCTGCGGTCGCTCGTGGGTTCGTTTTCACAGATGAATGTAACGCAAACCGTATGGTTATTCCGTTCCCACGATTTGTACTCTGCCAACACTTAAAGGGTATTCATCTTATTGTGCGAGACGAATCCCCGAACCGAAACGTTTTCACCGCCTGACGCGATTTTACTCACCGAATCCCTGATGTGAATTTGAGGCGCCGCCGGATTTACAGTCGTCGCTTGCCTTTCCTGCTGTCGATGCTGCTCTGCGGCACCGCGCCGGTTCTTCGCGCCCAAAATGTTCCGAGCGATCTCACGCTGGATTCGGCGATCGCCTTCGCGTCCACACACGCGCCGCTCCTTGGTGCCGCGAAGTTGAATGTGAAAGAAGCGCAGCTTGCTTATCACGAAGCTGAGCTTCAGCCATATCCACCGCTCGAATACAATGTCGGCGGAAGTTATGATCCTTCGAGCCGGTATTTTGGATACGATCCCGCCCTAACCAACGAGGGACAACTCAATGGCCAGCTCGTATTGCAGCATACGATTTATAACGGTGGCGCCTTCGGCATCGAAAAACAGCAGGCTGTACTCGATGTCGGCCGCGCAAAGACTGGCCTTGCCCTCTCGCTCGAAGACGTGCGTTTCGATGTTACACAAGCATTCGAGGAAAACCTCCGCGACCGGATGAGCATTGCAATCGAGCAAGAGAGCGTCTCGGAACTCGAGAATTACCGCGATTTGGTCGATCGCCTCTTTCATGGGGGAACTTCCCCCTACACCGATTTCCTCAAAACAGAAGTGCAGTTGGGAACGGAACGAATCGCGCTGGAAAAAGCACAAGCCGATGAACTGCAAGCCCGTTTCGCGCTTGCCTCGCTCATGGGCGTTCCGATGGATACGGCATTCACCGTACAAGGAACCTTCGATTCCATCTTTACCGCACCGGCCGATCATTTTCAACCATACGATTCCCTGGTGACACTCACGATCTCTCTCGGCGAAAATGAGCTCGAACGTGCGCGCTTAGAGATCGCGCTCACTCAGGCGGCGGCACGGCCGGTAGTTAATGCAAATCTCGATGCCGGGCTTCTCACATCGGTTCAAAATCTTACCGAGCCCGCGAGTGAGCGCAATAGTTTTTGGGGCGCCTCCGCGGGAATTTCCGTGACCGGGCTCATTTTCGATTGGGGACTCAACAAAACGCAGGTTGAAGAGAAGCAGGTGATCGTGCAAATCCTCGAAACGGAGCTCGCGCAACAGCGGCGCGATCTTGCGGCCCAGATTTCGCAATTGCTGGTGCTTCTGCAAAAATCCCGCACGCGGCTGGCCGACATTCGTACGAATTTGCAGAAAGCACGCGATACCTATGATTTGGAAAAAGCGAAATACGCGGTGGGCGGCGCACTGGCATCGGAAGTGCTCGATGCGCAGAAGCAAGTGTTGGACACCCGGTTGGCGGAACTTCAAATTCTAAGTGATCTCGAAAGTTACCGGTCTCAGCTTCGACACCTCACCGCTGCACCAAGCCCGACCACCGCTTCGAGCAGCTTGAAGATTTCCAGCACCAATTCCAAGTCGAACGGCACCGATGGGCAATAAATCGAACACGTACATGCAAAGACTATCCGATCGGCGAGGCCTCTGTCTAGGCGCGGCGCTCACGTTTTCGCTCTTCGTCGCATCTTGCGGAAAAAAGCAATCAGAGGAAAACTCTTCCGCAGATACGACGCAGGCCGCCGCGAAAGTAGCCGTTGAGGCGACGGAGGTAATTAGCGGCAACGTTCCCGAGGAACTCGTTGCGACAGGGCATACGGAGGCGACGCGCGAAGAAAACATTGTGTCTCCCATTGCCGGAAAGCTACTGGAATTGAACGGGCTCGAGGAACCTTCATCAGGGAGGGCCAGCTTGTGGCGAAGATTCAATCGCGGGAGGCCGTATTGAGTGAAGAAGGAGCGCGCGTCATGCTCGCGGAGGCCGCGACGCCGCAGGAACGCGCGCAGGCAAACCGGATGGTCGCATTAGCGCGCGAGGCGCAGAATGGAATGGATGTCCGCTCCACGATTTCGGGTCTTGTCGCCACGCGCTCTGCAAATTCCGGTGAGTTTGTTGCCGACAATCAGGAACTCCTTTCCATCGTCGCGATGAACGATATTGTATTTGTCGCCGATGTTCCGCTTTTCGATATGCCACGCATCCGGATCGGGGAACTGGCAACGATTGCGCTCCCAACGCTCGGCGCGACCTCCGCTCCGGTCGCGGCCAGAGTGTTCGCGATTAAACCGCAAGCCGATTCCAGCGGCCAGACGGGGCAAGTCATATTCCAATTCCTGCGGTTGCCTGATTGGCTTGTCCACTCCCTCCGAATGGGGATTGCGGGCACGGCGACCATTACGTTCGACGTGCTGCACCGCGTCATGCTGGTTCCCAAAAGTGCCGTGATACGCAACGACGAGACGAACGTGAGAACCGTCGTGACCTTCGGCTCTGATTCGCTTTCGAAAAGCATTCGAAGTAACTACCGGGCCGGAGATGGATAGCTTGGTTACCGTCCGCAGCGATTCGCTCCGGCCAGGTATGAATATTATCACACAAGGCAACTATGCTCTTGGGGATTCCACACGAATAACGCTCGCCCATTGAGATGAAGAGCCAGCACGCTGTGATGCAAAAACGAAAGGGAAGCCACGGCCGGCGAGTCCTTCGTGTCACGCTGACGCTAAAGGGAATTGACGGCGTGCTCGAACTCATTGGTGGCGCACTATTCCTCTTCGTCAAGCCTTCGACGATCAATAGTACAATTGCATTCCTAACGCGCCGTGAAATCGCGCAGGATCGAAAGGATTTCGTCGCGAATCTGCTCATTCACTCGGCGCAGCAATTATCGTTGAGTACCAAACTCGTTGCGAGTATCTACTTGTTGGCACATGGGATTATCAAGATCGTTCTTGTAATCGGCTTACTCACGGAGCGGAAAGGTTTTTACCGGCCCGCCCTCTTTTTTCTCGGAGCCTTCGTACTTATTGAGGCCGGCCGCCTGAGCACCTCGTTCTCGATTGGCATTTTGGTGCTGATGATCTTCGATCTGTTTGTGATCACAATGGTCTTGCTGGATTATCGGCACATAAAATGAGCTTCATCGACAATGTAAAGCAGCATCAAAAGGCCATACTTTTTAGTGTGGCGCTCTTCGTGGCTGGCGGTGTGATGCTGCTGTTTTCGATGCCGGTCGGGCTGTTTCCGGATATCATCTTTCCGCGCATCGTCGTCTTGGTCGATAATGGCGAGATGCCGGCGGAGCGAGTGATGGTGGAAATCACGAAGCCAATTGAGGCGGCCATCAGCGCGGTTCCCGGAACGCGGCTCGTTCGATCGGTTACCAGCCGGGGCTCGGCGGAAATCGATGTGTTCCTCAACTGGGGTTCCGAGGTGACGCAAACGATGGAGCTCATTCAGGGCGAGCTGGGAAACATTCGATCCACGCTGCCCCCGGAAGCCAATATTTCGGTTCAGCGAATGTACGTATCGGTCTATCCGATCGAGGGCTACAGCCTCACGTCGAATACCGTCTCGCTAGTTCAGATGCGCGATCTCGCGCTCTACACCATTCGCCCGGCGCTCTTGCAAGTTCCCGGCGTAGCGCGTGTTGAAATCACAGGCGGCGAGGAGCGGGAATTTTGGGTAACGCTCGATCCGCAAAAGCTCCTCTATTATCATCTCGATATTCGGCAGGTCAACGATGCGATCAAGAAGGCCAACGTCGTTGCGTCCACTGGTCTCGTTGAAAACAATTACCATCTGTATCTTTCGCTTGTCAATGGGTTACTCAAGAATACGGATGACATTGGAAATGTGACGGTCACGAGCATCGATGGGGTACCGATTCATGTGCGCGATCTCGCGACGGTCAAGCCGGCCATCTCGCCGCAGTATATCCGAACGACATCCGCCGGACGAGAAGCCGTGCTCTTCAATGTGATGAAGCAGCCGACAGGCAGTACCGTCGCCATCGGGCTGGCAGTGCAAAAGAAGCTCGCGATGATGAAACTCCCGCCCGGTGTGCATATCGAGAACTGGTACGATCAATCAGGCTACATCAATAACTCCATCGCCAGCACACGCGATTCGATCCTCATCGGAATAATCCTTTCGATGATTGTGCTCTTTGTGTTTCTGCGAAGCTGGCGCATTGCGCTGGTGCTCGTAATTATCGTTCCAGCGACGATCCTCTGTACCGTCGTCGTTCTGGATGCGATTGGACAGACGATCAATATCATGACGTTGGGAGGGATTGCCGCCGCCGTCGGGCTAATCATTGACGATTCCATCGTGATCATCGAGAATGTATTCACGAACTTCTCGCTCCAAAATGCGCGCGTAAGCCAATTCATTTTCCTTCCAGCGGCCCGCGCCTCGATTCGCGAATTACTTCCCGCCATCATCGGCTCGACGACGAGCACGATCGTTATCAACATTCCGCTGAGTTTTCTGCCTGGTATTACGGGGGCGTTCTTCCGTCCGCTTTCGATCACGATGATCGTAGCGCTATTGATATCGTTCGTCTTTTCGCTTACACTCGCGCCGATCTTGTCGTCTCTCTTTTTACGGTTGAAGGATATTAAGCGGGAAATCGCCAAGGAACAAAACCCTGGATGGATTTTCCGGGCATATCAATCCATCATGCATGGGCTCCTGCGGTTTCGCTGGCTTTCGATCGCGATCGTACTGGCAATTTTCGGGGTAACGTACCTGATTTTTACCCAGGTCGGCAGTTCCTTCATGCCTGAAATGGACGAGGGTTCGTTTGTGCTCGATTATGTGGCGCCGCCTGGAGCCTCTCTCACGGAAACGAACCGGATGCTGATGAATATCGAAGATATTCTGCTCAAGCTCCCGGAAATTCGATCCTATTCGCGGCGAACGGGAACGCAACTCGGATTCTTCATCACGGAACCGAATACCGGGGACTTTCTCGTCAAGCTCAAGGCAAACCGGAAACGATCGACGGAAGCGGTGATTGACGATGTCAGAGAAAAAGTGCACCGCGCGGAGCCCGCGCTTCAGATCGACTTTGGCCAACTGCTATCCGATATTATCGGAGACTTGGTAAACAGCCCTTCGCCTATCGAAATTAAGCTCTTCAGTGATAATGTGCCACTCCGCGATAGCACAGCCCTCAGAATTTTCGATGCAATACAAAACATTCCGGGCGTCGCGGATCCATTTAACGGCATTGTCATAGCGGGGCCATCTCTCGTCTTCACCGTCGATGCCGCCAAGGCATCGTATTATGGACTATCGACAACCGATGTGCAGGACGAGCTTCAGACGATGATGGAGGGTTCGGTCGAGTCAAGCGTGCAAATGCCTCAAAAGCTCGTTGGTATTCGCGTGAAGCTGCCGACGTCCTTCAAAACGAGTCTGGACTCGATTGCTCACATTGAGCTTACGGGAGCGAACGGCGTTCAGGTTCCCATTGGCGCGATTGCCACGATTACGCGCAATGCGGGGCAAGCAGAAATGGATCGGGAAGGATTTCGCTCCTACGTCGCGGTTACCTCTCGCCTGGAGAATCGCGATTTAGGCCGTACCATGGCGGACATCCAGAAAAAAATAGCGACGATCCACATTCCGGCGGGAATTCAGGTGGAATATGGTGGTGTGTATGAAACTCAGCAGCAGTCGTTCCACGGCCTCCTTATGGTTGCGCTTGCCGCGTTGCTTCTTGTCTCGCTCGTGCTGCTCATCGAATTTGGGGAATTCAGCGTGCCCCTTTCGATCCTCTTCGTGACGCTTTCTTCGCTCGTGGGCGTCATGTTCGCACTGTGGGTTACGGGAATGACACTCAATATCTCCAGCATGGTGGGAATGATTATGATCGTCGGTATTTCGGCGGAGAACGCAATCTTTATCCTTCACGAAGTAAAACGGCCGGAACTGGCACGCCTTGGCACGCGCGGCGCGCTTATCGAGGCCGCGCGGCATCGGGCACGGCCCATTGCGATGACGACGCTCGCCGCCATTCTGGCGCTCGCACCGCTCGCGCTGGGATACGGGCAAGGTTCCCAAATGCAGCAGCCGCTGGCGATCGCTGTGATCGGGGGATTTACCGTCGTCAGCATTTTGTTGTTTTTTCTGTTACCAATGCTGTATCTCCTATTTCATGGCGAACGGAAGCCACCACAATTGAAGGAACAACAATGAAATCATTCTTTTCTCTTATCCTCTCGGTGCCTATCGCCGCGAGCCTCCAGTTCAACATGCCTCACCTGGCTAGGGCGCAAGCCGATCCCCCGCGGTATCATCTTTTGAAAAAAGTTCTTATCGGCGGAGAAGGTGGCTGGGATTATCTATCGGCAGATCCGCAACACCGAACGCTCTACATTGCGCACTCTACGCAAGTCGATGTCTATGATCTCGATCGGGATACAATCATCGGACATATCTACAATACCGAGGGCGTACACGGCATTGCCATCGCGGAGGCGGCGCGGCACGGTTTTATTTCCTGCGGGAAATCGAATTCCGTGGTGATGTTCGATCTTCGTTCCTTCGACACGCTCAAACGCATCCCCGTCGGTGTTCACCCGGATGCGATTATTTACGATCTCGATACGCGGCATGTGTTCGCTATGAATGCCGTGAGCAAGAGTGTTAGCGTTATCGATGCGGCCACTGGAAATGTTATTGCGACCGTTCCGTTGCCCGGCAGGCCCGAGTTTGCCGCGTCCGACGACCACGGGCACATCTATGTCAATCTCGAAGATAAATCCGAAGTCGTAAAAATTTCGGCCGGGAGTAATGAGGTTGTAAGCGTATGGCCTGTTGCGCCCGGCGCAGAGCCATCTGCAATGGCGATCGACCGCGGGAAGGACCGTCTCTTCATCGGGTGCGGCAATCAGAAGATGGTCGTCATGAGCTCCCGAGACGGCCGGGTAATCGCTACCTTCCCGATCGGGAAGGGAATCGACGCCGCTCGATTCGATCCATTCAACTATTTTGTTTTCGCGGCGTGTGGAGAGGGGACGACGACTATTCTCCGCGAGATCGCGGCGGATAGCTTTGCAGTTGTTCAAGTGCTGCCCACCCAGCCCGGTGCGCGCACGATTGCGCTCGATACTCACACGCACGATATTTATCTTGTCACGGCCCAATTCGGCCCACCGCCGCCTGCAACGGCGGACCACCCTCATCCACATCCCTCCATCGTCCCGGGAACCTTTGTATTATTGAAATACGGGATAGGGAAGCCATAGCAGTACGAGCTGTATTTACTCTAAATCATCTCTCGCGAGATCAGCGCCATTCCTTTTTCAATCGAGCGAAAGACGAATGATGGATGACGCCGATGCTAGCTCGAACATGCCTATTCTTGAAGCACGAAAGCTGACGAAGCGGTAGGGGATCGGGCCGCGCTCTAAGCGCGGCCGTCGGGTTCCGACATACACGCGCTCAAGTTCGCTGAAAGTTGGAAGCCAATAAAAGAAGAGCGCATTGCGATGCAGTGCGCCCTTCTTTCGATTCAGTTCGCGTTTGACTACTTTGTCACGAGCATCTGCTTCGCGGCACCGCAGCCCGGCGCGGAGAGGTAAAGGGTATAAAGCCCGCTTGGCAGCTCCGAAGCATCCACGCCGGCGCTGTAAGTGCCCTTGTCATAGGGCGTGCCATTCATCACTGTTTCGACTGGCTGGCCCAGCGCATTGTACACGCGCATTGTGACCGGTGTGGCATTCTGCGCGACCGTGAAGGCGACCGTCGCCGATTCCATGGCTGGATTTGGAACCACGCTGCCAATCGAAAGTACGGGCAAGCCACCCTTCAGGAAATTACGAAGCGTCGCATCGCCGCACGTATTCAAGCCGTAGAAATTAGCGGTATCGGCGGCAGCGGCAACCCAGCAGGCCGAGGAACCCGTATTATCGAGAAACATCAGATCCTTTACCTGAACTGCCGACACCGAGTCTTTTGCCACAACGTATTGCCAAGTCACGCTCCCGAGAGCATTCGAAGTCGTGATCGGCGAAGCGCTGGTGAGGTGAATCGGCAACAGCTCGTAGTTATTATCGGCGGGGTCTGCTGTCGCTTCGGCTGCCGGATTATTGGCAAGCTGAATCCCCGAGCTCGCATCCGGTGTCACCTGCGGATTTTGGAATTCATCCCGATAATAGCGAAGGCTGAACTGGACGCCATAAATTTGCGCGACCGTGTCGAACTGCTGGTGCAACTGAATCGGCATGGTGACCGTCGAAGCAGTAACAGCAGAATACGGAGTAGTCAGACCGGCCGGATTTGGCAGGCTGACCAAATTGGCGGTCTGGTAGCCTATTCCGGTGATCGGCCTGATTTGCTGGTGAAACAGCGTTTGGCCGCGCGACGTGTCTTCCCAATAAAAGACTGCTTCCACCGCAACGTTGGAATTCGTCTTCGGAGAATAGGTAATTGGAAATGTCACGGTCGTCCCCGTATCAACGCCCATCCCTAGGTTAAGCAGTTGCGGCGTAATGACCACCGCGCCCGTGGTATCGAACGCGAACTCATCCGATACCGGTTGCAGGCCAGCGCTATCGATAATCTCGACGCTGTCCAGGAGTACTCCGACCGTTCCAATATTCTTAAACGAAACGTAGTTCGTGTCGTTGTGGCAGATGTACGTCAACGGGAAGGTCGTTGGTGTTGCAGTCGTCAAAGCCAGCGAAGAAAGACCTTTGCCCAACGACTGCGGCTGGTTGCACAGCGAGTGATCGCCATTTGCGGCGAACACGGTGGAGGAGGCTCCGCCATTATGCAGTGCCGTATATTGCACTATCATCGTGTCCGTCATGCCGGGATACAAGGTATCGCCCGCTCCAGGACCGGAAAGAATCGTGAAGCTCGGATCCGAGGAGGCGAGTCCACTAAAGATATAGGCCGTGTCGCCGGTATTCGTGATTGTGTACGTCGCCACTGCCGTCGAATCTGGAAGCAGTACACCGAAATTATAGCTCGGCGGATTGATTGTAACAATTGCATGGCGAACAACGCCGACGCAACTCAGTGTATCGGAGTACCAAGTTCCGCCCGAAGTTTGGCCGCTGGCAGCCACAGACACGAAGCGCGTGTTAAAGCCATCCTGAAGTGGATTTGGCTTGAAGAGCAAGTCAACCCACGTACCCGTAGTGTCACCCTTCACGAGCTGGAATGGCGCTGTAATACCGGAATTCGGCGTACCATCGCCCCTTATGTCGAGGATTTGCCAATCGCCGGCATTCTGTCCGGTCAAGTTGACGGTGTCGATTGTCAGATCCGCCCCTTCAGAACCGGAAGAAGTATTCTGTAGCCAGACCCGAATCACCTGCGTATCCGTGCATTCTACTGTGAACTGTTGGTTGTGCCGATCCCAGGTAAGTCCGGCCGAGCGGCCATATCCTAAGAGCGCGGAGGTATCCTTGTTATGGTGGGCGTAAATACTCTCGGTATTGATGTTCGTGCCCCAGTCCATGCGGCTGTCGTCCGTGCCTTTCCGTGTCGGCGTGAAGGAGAACGGTAGCGATACCGGCGCGGCATTCGGCATTATTGTCACCGGAACCGTGCCCGTGAAGGTGTAATCGGGGTTGTTAAATAGATGATAACCCGTGGTGAGAACGAGCGGAGCGTTACCGATATTCTTGACGTGAATGTTTCCCGGCTGAGTGGTTCCAACCGTTACGTCGCCAAAGTCATGATCGTCGGCAACAATAATCGGTGTCAGACCCTTTGCCTGAACATAGAACGTGGTGTCGATGCACCCGGCGAGGATTTTTATGCTATCTTTGTGCAGAAGTGTATCCTGCGGCGTGTAGCAGACATTAAAGACGATCGAATCGCCAGCTTCAAGTACGGAAGGCAGCGCGGGAATCGTGGAAACGTCGAACAACGCATTCGAGTCGTTATACAACGTGTAGGAGACACTGTCCGTACTCAGACTGCCGGTCGAGGAAACATGGAAGACCATGCTCGAGCATTGCTGGGTAAGGACGAGCGTATCGGGTACAGCAATTTTGGTGGTCGAAAGTGCGAGGGCCGGCGCGGAATAGTGCAGCCGAATGACCGTATCGTTGCCCGAAAGATCGACGGCGTAAATGGCTGCATAGGCATCTTTCGATGGGTCTTGCACCTGAACCGTGAAGTTCAAACTGCTATCACCTACGATGAACGGCGGGCTTAAGACATTCGAGGCATCTGTGCCATTGCCAAGCAGGGTGCAATTGTAGCTCACCTCTGGCGGCTTTACGTAAAAACCGTTTGGATCGTTCAGCAGCAGAACGTCCGCAATGCCGCCACCGGTGCCTCCTTCGTGGATATGGACGTTCCACTGGCCGCAACTTGGAGTAATATCGGCCGTCGGCGGATTTGGCTGGGCATGGGAACCATAGGCTTGCCCGGTCGGAGCGGCATAACCCCAAATGTCTTTATACAGCTTCTCGGTGCGGCCATACGAGTAGCAGGCAAGGGGCGTGTTGCCCGATATGATGTAGCTGCCACTGGGCAGCTTGATCGTCAGGCCGACCAGCTCCGGGTGTAACGGAATCTGGTACGTTCTGGACGCCGGGATATAGGTGCCGAGGGTCCCCGGTGAACCATTATTCCGCGAAATCGTAATGTTACGGAGCGAGTCCTTGTTCGTGATGACATTGATGAACTGAAAGCCGCCGTAATAAGAATTCTGCGGAACCATGAAGATCGTGCTCGTCTTCCAGTGGTCGATCGGAACTAAGTCCATCATTTCGTCCGCGCGGTAACTCGTCTCATCGAACGTGGCATCGCCGCCGCCCGACTGGGGCGTTCCTCCCTTACCACTCCCCGTGCGAGTATCGACACCCGCATCATGGTGGCCCTGGAAATAAAGGTACTGCACCGCATACATCTTTTTGAGGTTCCCAGAAGAGGTGATCGATCTTGGGTCGGTTACCAAGTCCACCGGATCTGTAATATTGTCGAACTCCATCGCCGGCGCCTGATACAGGCTCACGCCGTTCGGACCATATTGCTGTGCGGGCGAAGTTCCCTGCCACCGATTCATCGACATACCAGTGGGGTCGTTCGTATAGATTCGGTACATGTCGCCATCGCCGGTGTGGAGGACTTGCTCGATGGAGGCAGGCATCGTGGGAATCGACGGGTAATCCGTTCCCCAGTCCACGACCGGGGGCATTTGCTCGAACATGGTATTGCGAATATCGTTATTGAGCGTGGGCCAAATCGAGGGATCGGCATCGAGCCCGCGCTCCTGCCCGCCGAGAACGACGATCGGCTTGTTCGCAACTATGGTGGAACCAGACAGATCGTCCGAAATATCCTGAGGATTCGACCGTACCCAATAAATCTGCCCTCTTCGCAACGTGATCGTGACCGGATGCGCCGAACCGGTGTGGCCCGCGCCCGTATTGACACCGACCGTGCCGGCGTAGGTCGTCGAATTCGGAGTATAGGTTACCGAGGTATTGTCGTACGGAGCGACAATCATAAATTCCGAACTCGAAGAATCGCGGTTGATCGAACCGGGATTGTTTCGCAGCGGATTATCGAGCCACGCGGCAACGACGTAGCTCGTCCCGAGCGCGGCCGTAGGCATGGCGAGATACGAGCTGCCGGAACTCGATCCTTCGGAATAAAACTGAACGCTGATGGGGTAGCGCGAATGAATGTGCGCCGCTTTATATTCTTGAATTTCACCCGGCTTCGTTGGCTGCATCCCCTTGTCAATCGGGACTTCCTCGCACATTCCGCCCGAGAGAATCAAGGTCTTGCCGTTGATCTCGTTTCCGCCTCCATCGAAATAGTCGATGTTGACCTGGTTATTGCTTTGGTACGAGCAAATGAGAAAATACGATGCCACGGGCGTGGTGGACCAGTAGGTTCCCTGGTGCGGAATTCCGGGCATGAAGCCGAGGAAAAAATCCGTACCATCGGAATTTATTCCTTGCGCACGAGCGCTCGTCGCGAAAAGGAGCACGCAATAAAATGCTAATGCAATGCCCGCCGATAGCGTACGGCGCGCAATTCGAAAAGAGGTTGAATTTCTCATGGCTTTCTCGAAAAGAACTGCAGAAAAAATGAATTACCTGTAACTACCTCGGTTGAACTTTGGAAGTGTTTCAAAAAGTGCCCGGTTTTTGCCAATTTCCATCCTGCTCTGACGCCGGACCAATTTTCCGATCACTTTCCACCCGGTACAAGAACGCACGCGGGGGCCTGGGTTACATTAATTTTTTCAGATTTGCCACTCGTAATCAATTATGAATGATTTGGGTTGTATGGCCCCGATGCCTATTCTTGAAGCGCGAAAGCTGACGAAACGATTTGCGGTCCGGGGCAGGGTAGATGTGGAGGTATTCCGGGACCTATCCTTTGGCCTTGCGGAAGGGGAACTGGCGGCGCTCATTGGGCCTTCGGGTTCCGGGAAGAGCACGCTGCTTCATCTATTGGGAACTCTCGATAAGCCAACGTCCGGTGAAGTTCTCATTGAAGGCTCGAATGTTGCGAAATATGGCGATAAAGAACTGAGTACCTTTCGAAACCACCGTATCGGCTTCATATTTCAGTTCCATCACTTGTTGCCGGAGTTTACGGCGCTCGAAAATGTCGCGATGCCGGGCATGATAGCCGGCAAAAACTTTCGAAAGAAGTGCGGCCACGCGCGGCGGAACTACTCGCGGATGCGGGACTCTCGGAGCGGTTGGAGCACCGGCCCTCCATGCTCTCCGGGGGCGAGGCCCAGCGTGTCGCAGTGGCTCGCGCGTTCCTGATGCACCCGGCTGTGATCCTGGCGGATGAACCGACTGGTAATCTCGACACGCGCAACAGCGATATTCTGTTCAAAATCATGCACGATCTCTCTCGGAAGCATCATCAAACGTTCCTCATTGCTACACACAATCTCGATCTGGCCCGGCAAGCGGATCGCATAATGCACTTGGAAGCCGGAGTGTTGAGCGCGGCTTGAAAAGCGCCGGAGCGGAACGAGAATGCACGCCTGAAAGTTAAAAACCAATTCGAGAATTCGACATGTCAAAACAAACCGCAACTCCCGCCCGCCCGGTGCGCACGACCGGCTCGCGCCAGACGCCTTCGCGTCAGACTCCGACACGCCAAACGCCCGGTGTACGCGCTGGTGTACCGACTCGCGCCAAGATGAAGGAAAATGTTCCAGCGCGTCCCTTTCAAATGCCCTTCGACCAGAAGAACATGACCATCATCTTCGCGGGCATTGGGGTCATTATTATTGGCTATCTGGTCATGTATTTCAGCCCGGTAATGAGTGCAATGGCACTGACCGTCAGTCCGATCATTCTGCTTCTTGGCTATTGTGTCATCGTTCCGATCGGCATCATGTCCGGTGTGCGCGGAAACCGCAAGAAATCTTCCCTCGCACCGGCTTCCGTCAGCGGCGTTTCGAGCGATGTTGCAACCACGACTGCCGCATAACCGAATCATATAGCGGAATACGGTTCCAGCAGGGTTACTCGAAGTTCCCGTTTCTCGAGATCGAGCGAACGAATTTCTTCGCCGGCGCTCGTAAGCAGATGCTCCGCGCCGCCTAATTCCAGGACGAAGACGTCACTCGCGGGCATCGCGAGAATGTTGGTTACAGTTCCCAATTGTTTGCCGGACTCATCATCAACGACACTTAGCCCGATGATTTCGTCAAAGTATGCACGGCCTTTCGGAAGCTTCGGACGCTCATGCTCGGGAATCAAAAGTTCAGCGCCTCTAAGGGTTTCGGCCTGGGTGCGGTCGTCAAAACCCTCAAGTTTAAGGAGGATTCCTTTGTGGACGTAATGGACCGATTGCACTTCAGCCTCGGTCAACTTCCCGTCTTTATATCGAATAATGACACGGCCTAACTTCTCGAAGCGTTTTTCATCCCATACAAACGGTTCGATTGCCAACTCGCCTTTTAGCCCATGCACTTTCCGGATGCGGGCGATAAGAACTAATTCGTCGCTCACACTTCCGCCAGATATTGGTGAACGAAACTGACTGCCATAGCTCCCTCACCGACGGCGCTCGCGACGCGGTTCATTGCGCCGGAGCGAACGTCACCGGCAGCAAAAATACCGGGCAGCATGTTTCGAGCAGATACGGATCGCGCGGGAGCTTCCATCCGGCGCTGAATCGCTCCGAGGCGCGCAAGTCGCGGCCCGTTACGATAAATCCACGATCGTCTTTCATAATGCTTCCTTGTACCCAATCGGTATAAGGCTTTGCGCCAATGAGAATAAAAAGTGCATCCGCAAGGACGCTCCGTACTTCACCTTCAACGGTTTTGAGGAGCAGTGATTCTACATGGTGCTCGCCCTTGGCCTCCGCCACTTCCGTCTCCGCGAGAACAGCAATGTTTGGCGTTCGGCCGATTTGGTCGATAAGATAGGAAGACATTGTGGAATGGAGATCTTTCTTCCGGATAATTATAAAAACTTTTGCGGCAAATTTTGCGAGATGCAGCGCGGCCTGTCCCGCCGAGTTCCCACCTCCGATGACATACACTTTCTTCCCGCGGAACTGAGCCGCCTCCACGCTAGCCGCACCATAATACACTCCGGCGCCTGTTAACTCGGCGATGCCTGTCGTTTCTAATCTGCGGTAGGAGACACCCGTGGTGATAATAACGCTTCGGGTATGAATTTCACTACCATCGGCAAGATGGACGGTCTTGTATTGATCGTCGGAGGAAATTCGGAGCGCCTCCTGTGGCGTGAGAAACTCCGTTCCAAAGCGGGTGGCTTGCGTCACGGCGCGCCGCGTGAGGTCCGAGCCGCTGAGACCATTTGGGAACCCGAGATAATTTTCGATCCGGGAACTTGTTCCGGCCTGTCCGCCGGGAACGTATTTTTCGAGCAAGAGCGTCTTCAGCCCTTCGGAACCGGCATAAACGGCTGCGGCAAGGCCGGCCGGGCCGGCGCCAATGATGACCACATCATACATATTGGAACTCGCGTTTGGCCTGAGGCCAAGCTTTTCGGCGAGCGCCCGCATTTCCAAATTGGTTGCAACGGTCCCATCCTCAAAGAGGATTGCCGGCAAGGTAGCCGCGCTGAGATCATTCAACGCAATCAGCTCCTTCGCCTTCGGATTCGTTTCGACATCGAGCCACTGGTAGGGAATTAGGTGGCCCGCAAGAAATTCTTTGATCTCATGCGATTTCGGAGAAAATTGATAGCCCAGCAAGCGAATTCCAGAGAGTTCTGGCTTGTACTTCGCCAACCAATCGTCCAGCAGTTCGTCGATGACTGGAAATAGTCGATCCTCCGGCGGATCCCACGGCTTGAGCAAGTAGTAATCGAGATCTACCTCGTTGATAGCTTTAATGGCGGTATCAGTATCGGAATATGCCGTGAGGAGGATACGCCGCGCTTCGGGATAAAATTCTTTGGAACGTTCCAAGAGTTCGACGCCAGTCAGCCGCGGCATTCGTTGATCCGAGATAAACAGTGCTACTTCTTCGCCCGTCCGCTTTAATTCCTTCAAGCTTTCGAGCGCCTCATTCGGATCCTCGGTGCTTAGGATTTGATAATCTTTCTTATATTTTTGCCGAATATCGCGCGAAAGCGCCCGCAGCACTTGCGGGTCATCGTCAATCAGAAAAAGAATAGGGAGCTTCACGGCTTATTAGCAATACGCGGAAAAGCGATGCGAAATTCCGTTCGCCCCGGTTTAGAATTTACCTTAATTGTCCCTTTATGAATCGAAACTACCTTTTGCACAACATCCAGCCCAACGCCGGTGCCTTCGCCGACATCCTTCGTGGTAAAAAAGGGATCGAAAATGCGCTCGACATTTTCCGGCGCAATTCCGGGCCCGCTATCGACGACACTAAAAAGCACATGCTCCGCGTCCACGGCCGTGGTGACCGCTAGTTCGCCGCCATCCTTCATCGCATCGAGCGCATTGTCGATAATATTCGTCCAAACCTGATTCAATTCACCCGGGAACCCAAGTATCATCGGAAGCCCGGCAGCTAATGTCTCGTGCAACTCCACGCTGTTCGTTCGCATCTTGTGCTGAAGCATGGTAATCGTGTTGCGAATCCCATCGTTGATGCAAAGTTCCTGCATATCCTGCACCTGATCCATTCGGGTGTAACTCTTGACAGACTGAACCAATTCGGAAATGCGGCGCGCAGCCGTTCCGATTTCGTCCACCGATCGTTCGGCGCGCAAGGAGTTTCCAAGCCAATCCAGGAACGGCGGAAAGGATCTCGCCGTAAGGCACTGCTTTATTTGATCGAGGTCAGTCGTGGTAAAGCCGAACGTGAGCAAGGTTTCGGCAGCATCTCCCGGAGTTTTGGTCCTTCCAACCAGCCGGTAATCTCCTGCTCGCGCCGCTTTCGCTCAAGCAAAGGAAGTCGAACGGCTGGAGTCTTCGATTTCTCCAAAAGCGGACGAAGCACCGCAATCTGGGAAGGTTCGAGTTCAATCGAAGTAATGCTCTCGAGATTTTCCTCAAGCGAGCCAAGTGTGCTCTTCAAATCCTCCGCGCTTCGAACAATGGCGGCCGCAGGATTATTAAGCTCGTGCGCAAGACCCGCGGAAAGCTTCCCAAGCGACATGAGCTTCTCGTTCTGAAAATGAACCGCGCTAAAATGACGAACCCGATCCGTCATCGAATGGACGATGGCTTCCGTAAGCTCGTAGTTCTTTGCGACCAATTCATGGAATCTCGATTTGTGAAGCGAGAGCGCCCTCACGGGCTTAACCACTTCCACGACCACCGGAGATATCTTCATCCGGGAAAATGGGAGATAGCCCGAGGGCACCCCAGGCTCCGTGGTAGCCTGGACTTTCTTTTGGCCATTCTGATTCACATAGGCTTCAACTTTACCCTCGAACAACAGCCACATGTCTTCCGCCGAATCTCCGGGATGGAGGAGTTCGCCGCCGCGCTCGACCGTGAAAAGATTCGGATTCACGCACCAGCCATTCCAACTGCTCGCGGGGAACCTGATGGAGGTCTTCCATTCCCGAAGCAGCTCCACAATGCCATTCACCTCACTCTCCGCAATCGGATGGAAGGTTAGACCTCGGGATTTCAGAAATTCTATGTAGTCTTCGGCGGGCATATGCGATGAATCCTGGGTAACAGCATTCTGTGAACATCGGGTTCGCGGCGCGTTTGAGAGTCTCGAAATTTGAACTAACCACTGCCAACTAAAGTTATAGGCCCGCTTTTGTGAACAAAGTCTAAGTTTCCCGAGAAACCAAACTTAGTACTTCTGCACTTAGCATTTTATTTCGGGGCGTGGCTCAGCCTGGTAGAGCACCTGGTTCGGGACCAGGGGGTCGGAGGTTCAAATCCTCTCGCCCCGACAAATCAATTATGAATGGAGAATGAAGAGTTGACATTCTCAGACCGCCCTGCGCCATAAGGAGGCAATCGGTATCGTCCGAAAGGCGGTGTGTTCTTCCTCCAGCCGCGATTCATGGGCGTGAAGCAGGTCGCTTCGAGTAAGAATCCCGACTACCTCTAGCGGATTTTCCCGAAGCACGACCGGCAGCCGCCCAACTTTTTCCATCACCATCAAATCTGCGGCCTCGCGCAGCGTATTATCCTCGAATACGACTGCGGGCGCGCGGTGGATTAACGAGATGATCGGTTCTTCTCCCTTTCCATCACTGGAAAAAATTTCTTTACGAGCAATGACCCCGGCTAATTCGCCGTGCTCATCGAGTACCGGCCAGCCCCCATGTTGGGAACCATCCGCGCCGGATCGGCACCATGCGCGGGTTCCATCGATTGTTTGATCGCTTCGCAGCGTGATCGCAGGCCGCGAAAGCCCATCCCGAACAAGCACACGCGCCAGATGATCGGCGGCATACTCCGAAGGAACATGCAAGCCACGCCGGGCGATTTTTTCGGTCATGATCGTATGCTTCATGAGAGACGTTGAGATGAGATATGCGGCCGCGCAGCCACCTAAGAGCGGCAAAAGTCCGGACGATTGCAGCGTCGTTTCGAAAGCAAATACAACCGAGGCGAGCAAAGCCCGAGATGCCCCGGCGAACATGGCCGCCATTCCAATGAGGCCCGCCATGCGTGGATCGATCCCGATATTTGGAAAGACGATATGAATTCCAACGGCAATAACGGCGCCGAGGGCCCCGCCAATCGTGAACAACGGCGCGAGCGTCCCACCCGATGTTCCGCTGGCGAGCGCAATCGCCCAGCTTATAAATTTGAAGACGCCGAGAAGAATCAGTGCTTCGGTTGTAAACGATCCATTGAGGAACCCGGAGATATTATCGTAACCAACACCCATCGTATGCGGAACAAAATATCCTATCACGCCGACCGCCAATCCGCCGATGGCGGGCCACCACATCCAATGTATCTTCAGCCGGCCGAGCTCCAGCTTTTCAAAGGCGTCTTCGACCCAATAGACTCCGCGCGTAACCCAGACGGAAACGAGACCAACCGCAGCCCCGATCAGAACGTAGGTAACGATCGCGCCTTCCGTCGGTGTCGGAAGATTTGGCATGGCGAAGATGGGCTTTAGGCCATCAAAAGAAACTCGAACGGCCGTCGCTGCAACGGTGGCAATCGCGACCGGGATAAATGTGCGGCTGCGGAATTCAAAGAGCAGCAATTCGATCGCGAGCAGCACGGCGGAAACCGGTGAACCAAAAATTGCCGCCATGCCTGCGGCGGCACCAGCGGCAAGCAGCGTTTTGCGTTCGTCGGCCGTCGTTTTTATAAGCTGTCCGAGCAACGAGCCGGCCGCGCCGCCGGTTGCGATGATCGGCCCTTCGGCGCCGAATGGGCCCCCGGTGCCGATCGAGACAGCCGCAGAAAGCGGCTTCAAAATTGTGATGCGCGGCGGAATGCGACTTTGATTGAGCAGCACCTGCTCCATCGTTTCCGGAATCCCGTGTCCTCGGATGGCCTCGGAACCATATCGAGCCATGTAGCCGACGATAATCCCACCAACGACCGGAATAGCGATTACCCACCAGCCCAAATGATTATCGGCGGGCGATGAAAAATGCGTCGAGACCGTTCCGAAGAAGGAGAGATTCGTTACAAAGCCGATCAGCGCCACGACGATCTGCGAAATAAAGCCAGCCAGTATGCCGACGATCGCCGCCAGCGCGGTCATGAGCAGCAACCGCGGGTCGCCAGCGGCGGCGCTTTTTGGCGACCGGACTCTCGAAAGCTTGTCAGTTCCTTCCACGGTCGCTCCGCTTGCTTTGTTCGAGAAAAAATTCCGGTTTTATTTCAGTCAGTCCCGCTTCCGTTAACAAACGTTCCAAAAGGGATGCAAGCGTATCGCGATCCGCATTCCGCATCGTTTTAAGCGCTTTGACCAGCCGGTCCTGCACGGTTTCGGGTGCGCCTTCAAGCTTCGCCGCGCCGCGTTTCGTGATCGAGAGCTGCTGCACCCGCGCGTCCTCACCGGAACGCACCCGCGATACCATCCCCTTCTTCACTAATTTCGAAACTACCACGGAAACGGTACTCTGCCGCGTATGCGTGGCCTCCGCCAGCTCATTGACGGACATCGAGTCCGATTCCCGTAATTTCTCCAGCACGAAAAGCTGCGCGCCCGTCAGCCCAACCTGTTCGAGTGAACTACGCGATCCGCTCTGCAAGGCATGCACAATGATCCTCAGTGCGTCGAGGATATCGGAAAGAGTATGATCGGTCATAAACTACATTGATACCAATTATATTGACATCAATGTATAACCAAATACTCTTAGTTTCCGTTCGCATTAGGGATGCATCAACGCTTCCGGAATGATGTGCTACGGTGTGAGCGCATCCATCTCATCGGATTTCGAAATGCTCGGTTGCGGCATGTTGGCGCCATAATGCTGGCCGTATTGATTGAACCATTGGTTCACCGCGGCATAATTGGGGAGGTTTGCCTGTTCCAAGTAAGTATAGCTGATATGGCTTTCCGGGATAAACTGGTCGTCGAGTACGCGTAGCAAAAGCGCGCGCGAGCGATAGACCTTCCAACCGCTTTTCAATACCATCGGACGGGGCTCCTGGAACGAGACGAGCCAATTCGCGCCAAGCTGGCGTGCATATTTTTCAACAGCGGGGACAACATCAGCCGCCAGGAGTTCCTGCACCGTGATCGTCCCGATCACGATGGCACTGCGCGGCATGATCGAATCCGGCATCGGCTCGTGATAAATGAGCGGAAGCGTATCGTTCATGGCCGGCACGGAAAACGAAGTTGCTGAAAGAATGACAACCGAATCGTACCTGCCAGATTCGAGGATTTTCGTATTCAGGTGCTCCGACATAAAATACTGCGCCCTGCTCGCCACCGGCACGGAAGCGAGTATCGTCAGAATGGTAAAGAGAAGCGCTATTCGATTCGGAATCCTATTCATTTACCTTCGTACCTGCATAATGCTAAATCATTTGTAATCACTAGGTTAACGACCAACTGAAGAACATTAATCGACGCTCATCTTGCATAAGCCGTTGTACCCTTTGCTACTCAGCATAATTGTTCCCTCAATATGCGTACCAAAAAGGAAGGGTTTTCATTCTTCACCCCAACCAAACGGTGCGCAGACTGGAAAATATAAGTTCTTTCAGGGAATCTTGATGGAACTACTAAGATCGCTTTTCCTCAGGCATTCTTATGGTCTTTTGAGGAGGGAACAAATACTGGACTTGGGTTAGGATTGGGCGTTGGGATCCGACTGTCACCCCATCACGCCCCACAGCGAAATCCCAGCCGTGTAAAGCCCAAACAAAATTGTAATTCCCGTGAGCGTCCAGGCAATATGCTTGCGCGCACCGTTCATGCGATATTCGCGTGGCAGCGCCTTGCGTTCGAGCAGGACTAAGAAGCCAAGCACAATCGGGAGCAGCACGGCATTCATCACTTCCACATTCACCATGAGTGCCACGAGAGGGATTCCGATCAGCACAATCGCCGCGCCGCCTACATGCGCCAGGGTATACACGCTGTAAAATCCTTTTGCTTTCTTGAAGGGCATGTTCAGACTATGCTTCATCCCAAGCGCCTCGCTTAATCCCCATGCGCCAGCGAGCGAGACGACGATTGCAGCCAGGAACGCCGCGCCCGCCATGCCGAGTCCGAAGAGCACGATGGCTCCGGTTTTCCCGAGCACAGGAACGAGCGCACGCGTCACATCCTGCACGGTGTTGAGCGGCGCATTGGAATTCGTGGCATGAAGTCCGACCGCAGTTGCGATCACCACCGCAACCATAATAAGCTGTGTGACGACCGCGCCGATTTTCGTATCCCATCGCTGGAGTTTCAAGTGCTTGCGGTCGAGGCGTTTATCGATGACGGCGCCCTGCTGGTAAAAGACCATCCAGGGCATAATCACCGCGCCAACATTGGCCGCAAGCAGGAACATATAATTGCCTTCGCGGAATGGAAAAACGGTGAGGCCATGCGCCATCGCGGAAAGATCCGGTTTGGCAATAACGGCGGCAACAATAAAAAGCAATTCGAACAATCCAACGGCTAGGCCGATTTTTTCCACGCGGCGATAACTCCCGCTAAGTCCTACCATCACAAGAAGCACGGTAACGGCGGGAACGCTGACCCATATTGGGACATGGAAGATTTCCGCGACACCGGCGATTCCGGCAAATTCCGTCACGAGCGCGCCCACGCAGGCGATAAACAGCGTTATCACGGAGAGCATCGCCCACCCCATTCCGAAATGTTCCCGTATCAGTTCACCATGCCCCTTGCCAGTGACGAGCCCCAGGCGAACAGTAATTTCCTGAACAATATAAAGAATAGGGATAAGGAGAAGCTGGGGAAGGATCATCGTGTAGCCCCATTGCGCGCCGGACTGCGCCGCGGTGATAATGCTGCCCGCATCCGTATCGGCAAGCATGACCATCAGGCCGGGGCCAATCACCGCCAGCCAAAAGCCAATGCGTCCCAGCTTCATGCCGGAGGAAGAGCGGGCACTCCCGGGCGGCATTGAGACATCGTCGATCGCATTTCGCTTTCGTAACTTCATGCGGGGCAGCTCGGCTTCGAGGGTTTGATCCATGCGTTTACTAAGACTGAATCTTAATAAGGATGGTTCCGGTTTCTCCGTGAATTTTAGAGAATGTGCAAAATTTTCAGAAGCCAGACTTCAATTCAAGCTAACGAACAGGTCAAGACAAAAGTCAATACAGTAGAAAGGGTTTGCGCTCCTCGCGAAAATGCTCATCATCGGTTCGCCATTGGGCAAATATCGGATCCAAATCTTCACATCGACGCAGGAAGCCGAGAAGGTCCCGCATTCCCGTTACTCGATCGAAGCGAGCGCTGGTCGAAAAAGGCAGCGCATCGAAGCTGGCGCGGAACGCGGTGTCATGGAGCATCAATTGAAGCATCACGAACTGCGCATTATAGAATGATGGTATCGAATTCAAGTCGGCCGGAAGTCCAAGCCGGACACCATGAAACGTTTTCGTTCCGGCGCTGGTGGCGGCGGTGTAGTCTTCAGTCCTCGTCGAAAGAGAAGCGAGAAATGCCGAATCGACAATCCGCTTTATTTCATCCTGTCCCATGAGGGTTGAACCGATGCGGAGGAAAGGATATTCGCTCCCAATGCCGATGGAGAGCACGCCCAATTCGCCCGTAGCGCCAAGCATCGCCAGGCCGACATCATTCTCGAATTTGGGAACATTCGGGCTGGTGGCAATCCATGGCAGCCCGGTTTCTGGCCAATACATGGAGCGATTCCAGCCGGTCATCGGGATTACGGTAAGCTTTAGCTTGGCGGCATCGTGGAACCAACTCTTCGCTTTTGCCATGCGCGCCAGTTCGCCGAGCGTCATGCCGTGAAGATAGGGAATGGGAATGATTCCGATGAAGCTTTCGAGCGTCGTATCCAAGACATTTCCTTCCACGCGATTACCGGAAAGGGGATTGGGCCGATCGAGCACATAAAAGGGGATATTATCTTCGGCAGCGGCTTCCATTGCGTCGATCATGGTCGAAAGGAAGGTGTAGGGCCGAACGCCGGCATCTTGCATATCGAAAACGAGTGCATTCAAGCCGCGCAGCATTTTTCGCGTTGGCCTGCGCGTGGAACCATAGAGTGAATAGACCGGAATTCCCTCGAATCGCTTCAATGAATCGCTCGGAATTCCCGCCGGACGGGTTCCCATCAGGCCATGCTCCGGTGCGAAGAGTGCGACGAGTGTCAACTCTTTGGATTTTGCAAACAGTTCCGGCCCGAAGCGGCCATCGCGTGTCCGGCCGGTTTGATTCGTGATGAGCCCGACGTGCTTTCCGGCGAGCGGCGTAAAATGCTCGGCCACCAGATTATCGAGGCCGGTACGAACCTGCG
This sequence comes from uncultured Bacteroidota bacterium, assembly GCA_963702215.1. Lineage (GTDB taxonomy): Bacteria > Bacteroidota > Ignavibacteria > Palsa-1295 > Palsa-1295 > PALSA-1295. The sequence continues at coordinate 350,649 of OY969726.1, read as the reverse complement.
CGTGGACCGAAGCGGCAAAAAAACAGGCCGCGATGAAATGTAAGTATTTCTGCATTCGTTACCTAAACACGAATTATGCGAAAAATCATCGTTACCGTCCTTTCCATTCTTTGCCTCTCACAAATCGCGCACGCGCAAAAAGCCCGCTGGAGCGGCTTGCTCCAGGCAACGCAGAATTACATGCACCACCACATGTGGAACCCGGAGACGCAGAACTATGTGCTGCGCGCCGATGAGCCAACCGCACCCGGCAGCGATTCCTGGGGAATCACGATCGTGCTCGATGCGCAGGCATACATGGTTGCCAGCCACCTCTTGAAGCCAGAAGAAATGAAGAACTATTTCGTCTCCTCCACGATGATTTACGACCGCACGAATGGAACTTCCGGTGCGCGCATCCTGGGTCGAATGCAGAATGGTGAAATTTACATGGGTGGTGACGATGATCTGCAATGGGATGCCGCGCTCGCGCACTGCTTTGAAGTTACCCACGATAGCGATTATCTGAATGCGGCACAGTCTTCCTTCAAAGGGCTCATCGACAACGGCTTTTGGATGGATGGTGTTTCGAAGGGATGGATGTGGAATTCCAGGGTTAGGCAGCCGGATGGCGTTAGCACTGCATACGGAGCCCTGACCGCTGCGCGGCTTTATACCATCACGCACGACAACGTTTATAAGCAATGGGCCGCAGCCTCCCTTAATGCATTGCGAACACCGCAAGTTGGGATTTTCCCGCGCGACGAAATGGTCGCTGCCGATGCCGCGCTCACGACGTATCTCGCATCGCACGACGAAGCCTTCCACAAGCGCGCAATGGAACTGTTGGATTCAGCCATTGCCGGCGGCTTGCTCATGCTCCATCATCAGGAACCCGGGCACCGCAATCCGACCGACATTGGCGATCTTGCCGATGGCCTCATGCATTTCTACGATGTGACGCACAATCCGAAATACAAAACGCTCGCCGAGACATTCATCAATTTCTTCGTCGATCACCGAACCACCACGGATATTGCGACCAACGGCTTTTATAACGAGTACGACATGAAAGGGCAGCCGGTCCAGACTGGAACCTATCTCGGGATCCCGAACACGGTTCCCTATCTTTCGGAAGTGGCGGAGATGCTAAAGTTATTTGCGATTGCGGCAAGTCAGAGTTAGGCAGATACAATTCGAGCTTTGATTCGCAGCCTGTTAAAACGCATTCGCCTTTTCTTCCGAGGTGTTGCGAAGAATGCGCTTCTCGCGGGTATATCTATAAATCAACTCTACGGATTCGGAGAAGAAATTAGCGCGACGAATTGAGAAGTTTTCCAACCTCTTCGCGCAGCGTGTGGAGCTTGATAGGCTTAATCAGAATGTTCCTGAAAACCTGCTTCGTAACTGCGCTGGATATCCTCGTCGCTGCCAAATCCGCTCAGCGCGATGGCCGGTGCCGAAGAAATCTTTCGCAATTTTGGTAGCATCTCGTGCCCGCTCTCGTCCGGCATTCCAATATCGCTGATAATCAAATCAACAGGAGTTGTCTTGATGGTACGGAGTGCCTCCGCAGCCGAATAAGCGGTGACCACTTCATATCCCTGCCGCTCCAACAGCATCTTGATCGCATTGCTCGTATCGACGTGGTCATCAATCAATAATATTTTTCGCTTTGGGCCGTCCGCAGAATATGGCGGAGTGTTTCTTGTTTTCGATTGAGCGAATGCGTCATCGGTTGTGCCGAGTTCGATTGTAAAGGTAGAACCCTTGCCCTTCCCTTCACTTTTGGCTGTGATCGTGCCACCCTGCGCTTCCGCTAATCGCTTGCTGATGGTTAGACCAAGGCCAAGTCCGCCCATGGTGTTGCCGGGTTCGCCGGCCTGCTCGAATTCTTCGAAGATGCGGTCGAGCATGTCAGCTTCGATACCGATTCCGGTGTCACTCACTTCAATCGAAATGCGACCGTTTTCCAAATCCCGCGTTCGGAGAGTAATCGTGCCGCCCTCGGGTGTAAACTTGATTGCATTCTTAATTAGGTTCCAAAACATTTGCTGCAAGCGCGCCGGGTCGCCTTTGACGAGGGCCTTTTCCGCTTCAGAGATGAGAAACCAAGTGGATCTTCTTGTTGCGCAGCTCTTCCCGATAGATCGCGAGCACTTGCGGGATCAGAAGATGTACATCGACCGTCTCGATTCTTAATTGGAGTTTGCCTTTGGAGACGCGCGTGAGATCGAGCAGATCGTCAATGAGTCTTGCTTCCAATTCGACATTGCGCTGAATAATTTCGAACCAAGGACGCAGCTCCGCCGGAATTTGCTCCGATTGCAGCGCTTCGACTGCCGCTAATACCGGGGTCAGCGGTGTGCGAAGTTCGTGGCTCAACATCGCCAGGAATCGATCTTTCGCCTGGCTGGCGGCCGCGAGTTGCCGTTCGCCTTCTTCCGCTCTTTCCTTGGATTCGCGTAATTCTCGTTCGGCTTCTTTGCGTTCCTTAATCTCGTTCTGAGCTTTGCGATACAGTCGGGCATTTTCGATAGCAAGTCCGGCAAGACGGCCCAAGTCTTCCGCAAGGGTAAGATCGGCTTCGGTATAATTCCGTTTCGATTCCGCAGATACAAAAGTAATAGCGCCAAACACTTTTTCCCGCGAGACGAGCGGGACAATCATGGCGGAGCAGAGCGCCAATTCATTTATGATCCGCAAATGTTCTTCATCGACCGCTGCTGCCGTCAGCATCTCCTGGGGAATTTCGGGATAAAACTCCGATTTGCTGGTTTGAAGGACCCTGGGCACTCCAGTCGCGGCGTTAGGATTGGGAGGGTATTTCTTTTCGACATCGTGGACGAATTGAATTTTTTTCGGATCGACATGGGCTACTGCCAGCCGTTCGATCTCGCCCATCTCGTTGACAATATCGACGGCACACCAATCCGCGATGCGTGGAACGGCCAATTCGGCGACGCGCGTAAGGGTGCGCTCGTAATCGAGCGAACTCGCGAGCAATTCGCTGGCTTCGGTGAGCAGATGGATCATACTACCAACTACTTAGTCAAAGGGAATGCCGGAAAGAAAAAGATGAACGCTTTTGCAGCAGGCTTAGAGACAAAAACATTGGGGACGAAGTTTCCGAATTAACCTGTTTATACAATAACTTCGTTCAATGCTCGTCAGTAGGCTTGCAATTATCTTAACGATTATCTAGATGAGAAACCGGCTCCTTCTATTCGCCCTCTCAGCTATGCTGTTTGCCGCCCTCGCTTCCGGGTGCGCTTCAAGGGAAAATCCAAATGAAATCACTGCCAGCGGGACGATCGAGGCGACCGATGTGAACGTCGCTGCGAAAGTGCCCGCTCAAATCGTCACGCTCTATATTGACGACGGCACGCCAGTCGATTCCGGCAGCCTCATCGCGGTGCAGGATCACAGCACGCTCGATATTCAGTTGCGTGAGGCGCAATCGGGGGTCGATCAGGCCCGCGCGCAGCTAACACTTACGCAGCAGGGCGCGCGCGTCGAAGATATTCAGAGCGCGGAGCAGGCCGTGACGCAAGCGGAAACGAACCGCAAACTTGCCGCCGACGATTTGGAGCGAATCCGAAACCTCGAAGCGGGTGGCGCGGCAACGAAGCAGCAGCTCGAAGATGCTGAGACAAAATATCGTGTCGCGCAAAGCCAGCTCGATCAGGCCGAAGACAATCTTACGAAAACGCGCCATCTTTCGCGCCCGGAGGAAATTAATGCTGCGAATGCCCACGTCGATCAACTTGTAGCCGCGCGCGATGCCGTGCAAAAGCAGATCGACGATTCGTATATCACGGCTCCGCTCAAAGGAACTGTAACGCACAAGGTTGCCGAACAAGGGGAACTCGTGGCCTCCGGCGCGACGGTAGCGACCGTAACCGATCTTTCGAGCGTCTATCTAATGATTTATGTAACGGAGGAACAGCTTCCTCGCGTCAAGCTTGGCGATAAGGCCGATGTTATCGTCGATGGGTTGCCAAATAGAACGTTTGCCGGTACCGTAACCTATATCTCGCCAGAAGCGGAATTTACGCCGAAGAATATTCAGACCAAGGATGACCGGGTAAAGCTTGTGTTCGGGGTAAAAGTGGAAATTCCGAATCCGAATGGCTACTTGAAAAAAGGTTTGCCGGCGGATGCGACCGTGCATTTGAGTTAGGAAATGGAATGAATCCCGAGGCATCCTCACCGGCGATTTCGATCCGAGGTCTGACGAAGACCTTCGAGGCCGATAAGCAGCGCGTTCGAAGCCGTGCGCGGCGTCGATCTCGAAATTGCGCGTGGCGAGATGTTCGGCTTAGTCGGACCCGATGGCGCGGGCAAGACGACGCTCATTCGCACGCTGTGCGGCATTCTCAAGCCAACTCAAGGCTCGGCCACGGTGCTCGGGCTCAACCTCGCAACCCATATCAATCAGATCAAACCGCGTATTGGATATCTTTCGCAGCGGTTTACCCTCTATCCCGATCTTTCTGTTGACGAAAATATCGAATTCTTCGCGGAGATTCACGAGGTAACCGATTACGCAGCGCGGCGAAACGAATTGCTCGAGTTTACCCGGCTCACGCCCTTTCGCGACCGGTTGGCCGACCAGCTTTCGGGTGGCATGAAGCAGAAGCTCGCGCTTGCAGCAACGCTCATTCATAAGCCGGAACTTATCCTACTCGATGAGCCAACCACCGGTGTCGATCCCGTATCGCGCCGCGAATTCTGGAAAATTCTGTCCTCGCTGATGCACGAAGGCATCACGATTCTGATGACGACGCCGTATATCGACGAAGCGGAACGCTGCGTTCGCGTGGGTCTCATGAGCGCCGGAAAAATTCTGCTCGCTGATACGCCGCAGAATATCAAGAAAGGAATGAAAGGCATAGTCATCGAAATCATTCCGCAGGATCTTAACGCCGCTTTCGAATCGCTGCACACACATCCCGAAATTACCGAAGTGCAAACGTTTGGCGATCGCATTAACGTCGTTGCGGAACCTGGAACTTCGCCGGAGGCGATAAAGCAGTGGCTGGAAACTGCGAATGTAGCGATACAGTCGATCCGTCCCGTTGAAGCGTCGCTCGAAAACGTGTTCATCTCGCTCTTGCGCGAGCAGGAACCCGATGCCCGCAAACAGGAGGCCATTCATGCCTGAAACGACGATTGAGACGAAAGCCCTTACGAAGCGTTTCGGCGACTTCACCGCCGTCGATGCAATATCCTTTCAGGTATTTGGAGGTGAGATTTTTGGCTTCTTAGGCGCAAATGGTTCCGGTAAATCAACCACCATCCGAATGCTCTGCGGATTACTACAATCCACGAGTGGAACCGCATCTGTTGCCGGATTCGATATCAACACGCAGCCGGAATCGATCAAGAAAAACATCGGCTATATGTCACAGAAATTTTCGCTATACGATGATTTGACATGTACCGAGAACATTCGCTTTTGGGGTGGTATCTACGGCCTCACAGACGCAAAGATCGAAGAGCGGCGGAAATGGGCAATTAGCATCGCGGGTCTCGAAGGCCGCGAAAATACACTACCGCGGGATTTGCCGGGCGGCTTTAAGCAGCGGCTCGCGCTCGGTTGCGCGATGCTTCACGAACCGAAGGTCGTGTTCCTGGATGAGCCGACGGGCGGCGTCGATCCCATCATGCGAAGAAAATTCTGGGATCTTATCCGCCAGCTCGCCGAAGGCGGTACGACAATCTTCGTTACCACGCATTATTTGGACGAAGCAGAGTATTGCAATCGCGTGATGCTGATTAATGCCGGGCGCATTATCGCCGGCGGCACGCCGGAGGAACTAAAAACGCATTCTCTTACCAGCCCGGTATTTGAAGTTGAAACCGACCGCGTCATCGACGCGATGGACGCACTCGACGAAGATAAGCGCATTGCCGAGACTTCCGTTTTCGGCAGCTTCCTGCACGTCAGTATTGCGAAAGAGGAGGATGCGAAGGCCGTGATTTTCGAAGATCTTTCAAAGCGAGGCATCGCCGTGAAGCGGATCGAACCGATCGTCCCATCGCTCGAAGATGTATTTATTCATCTCATCGAAGAGCAGGCGAAGCAGGAAAGGACGGTTCCGGCATGATTACCGTGCGGCGTATTCGGCCGATCATTCGAAAAGAGTTTCGGCAAATCATGCGCGACAGGCGCTCGCTCGCCGTGCTGCTGGTTGTGCCGGCGGCGATGCTCATTATGTTCGGCTATGCGCTCAATTACGATGTGAAACACGTTCCGCTCGCGGTCTTCGATCAGGATAATACGACAACCAGCCGCGAAATGGTGGAGGGATTTCTTCACACCGAGTATTTCGACAAGGTTGCATCACTTTCGAATGAACAGCAGATCGATACCGTTATGAAACGGAAAATGGCGCAAGCGGTACTCGTCATCCCCGTCCATTTCGAGCGTGACTTGCGCGCGAAGCGCTCGGTTGAAATTCAAGTGCTCATCGATGGTTCGAACGCCACGAACGCCACCGCCGCAGCCGGATATTTGCAGGTGATGGCTCAAGATTATTCGACGAAAGTTACGCTTCAGGCGCTGCAAAGCAACGGCTTCGGCAAGCCGGCTCTCCCCATCGACTTCGAGCCGCGCGTATGGTATAATCCGGAACTCACCAGCCCGAAATTTCTCGTGCCGGGCCTCGTTGGATTTATTTTGATGATCTCGACCGTCATCTCGACCTCTCTTTCCATCGTTCGTGAGCGGGAGAAAGGAACGATGGAGCAAATCATCGTTTCGCCCATTCATCCGATGGAGCTAATTATCGGCAAAACGATGCCCTACGTCGTGATTTCCCTCTTCAGCACAACACTCATTCTGATAACGGGCGCGATTCTGTTCGATGTCGTAATCCAGGGCAGCATCGTTCTCCTTTTTGTGGAAACGTTAATATTTATTTTTTGCGGGCTGGGCCTGGGGCTTTGGGTCTCCTCGGTTTCGGATAAGCAGGAATCCGCGTTCCAGCTTGCAACCTTAGTTTCGTTCCTGCCGACGTTCCTGCTCTCCGGCTTCGCATTCCCAATCCGCAATATGCCCGTTCCCATTCAGGCGCTAACCTATATCAACCCGGCGCGATATTTTCTGTGGATACTGCGCGCAATTATTTTGCGCGGCGCAGGGATTGGGGTCTTTTGGCCGGAGACCCTCTTCATGATGGCTTTCGCCGCGGCGATCGTTGCAATAAGCTGGACTCGCATGAAAAAATTATTTTAATCAATGCGCACGATCTTATTTTTCCTTCGAAAAGAGTTCCAGCAGCTTCGGCGCGATCCGAACCTGCTGCGGTTGGTCGTGATCGGCCCGATCGCTCAAATGCTGATTTTAGGGCTGGCCGTTAATCTCGATGTCAATTCAGTTTCTCTGCTCGTATGCGATCAGGATCATTCGCTGCAAAGCCATGATTTCATTGCGCGCTTTGAAAATTCCGGATATTTTCCGGGCGTCGCAAGGGTCGATCGGCTTTCCGATGTCGATGAATATATCCTTCGCGGAAAAGCAGAACTCGCCATCGTCATTCCACCCAACTTCGGCAAGGATATTGAAGGGGGTATTCCAGCGCCCGTACAAGCGATTGTCGATGGCTCAGAAAGTAACGCGGCATCGGTGGGGCTGAATTATGCTTCGGCGATTGTCGCCGGCTATTCGCAGGACGCCCTGCTGCAAACCTTCGCTCAGCGGGGCCTCGGCGCGCTCAAGCCAATAAGTGTGACTCCGGAGATTCGCGTCTGGTACAATCCCGATCTCAAAAGCCGGAACTATATTCTACCCGGACTTTTGGGCTTGATTTTGATGCAGGCTACAGTCTCGCTGACTGCGCTTGCGCTCGTAAAAGAAAAGGAGCGGGGAACACTTGAACAACTAATCGTAACCCCGATCAAGACCTGGCAAATCATTATCGGGAAGTTAGCGCCGTTCGCGATCATCGGCCTTGTCGATATTTTCCTCGCGCTTGTCGGCGTTACGATCGTTTATGGGATTCCGGTTCATGGTTCGGTTCCCTTACTCATTGTGCTGACGATACTTTTTATCTTCACTACGCTGGGCATCGGCCTCTTCGTTTCTACCGTGAGCCAAACGCAGCAGCAAGCGATGATGACGGCGATGTTTTTCGTGATGTTCCCGATGAACTTCTTGTCGGGTTTCGTCTTCCCGATCGAAAATATGCCAACCTTCATTCAGTGGCTTACATACCTATTGCCGCTCCGTTATTTTTACGAGATCATTCGCGGCATTTTCCTGCGCGGTGCGGGACTGGCGGAACTTTGGCCGCAAGTGCTCGCGCTTGTCGCCTTCGGAGTAGCGATGTTGGCGATCAGCTCGTTACGATTTCATAAGAAGCTGGCATAGTTTCTCGGCGGGCATCGTTTATTTAGTTACCGCGCCTCCAGTGGCGGCGGCTCGATTGCAGCGGTAGCCGTGAGCCGATTCCAGCAGTTGATGGTGTTAATTACCATGGCGAGCTCCACAATTTCACGTTCCGAAAAATGGCGGCGCAGCTCAGCGAAGAGTTCATTGAAACTTCGCTATGACTTATGGTCGTCAGTGTCTCGGTGAAGAGCAACGCCACGCGTTCGGGTTCCGAAAACATTCCGCTCTCTCGCCAGGCCGCTACGACGTGCAGACGCCGTTCGGATTCCCCAAGTTTTAGCGCATCTCGGGTGTGCATATCCAAACAGTAGGCGCACCGATTCATTTGCGATGCTCGTATCTTGATCAGTTCTACAAGCTTTTTATCGAGCGCCGTACTCGACGCATACTTGCTGAATGTGAGCATGGCTTGCATTGCCTCGGAATTTGTGATTGCTGTATCGAATCGCATAATAAAGAAAGTTGGTTGAGTTGATCGCTGCCCTAAAATGAATTAAGAGTGAATCATAACCTACATCGGACGAGCAAAGAAAACCCAAACAAAAATTATTCCAAACAGGAGTTTATTCCACCCTTTTGACTGTTCTAAAATGACTATGCCAGAAATTCTTGTAGGATTATCGGAAGATATCCAGGCGGAACTAAAACCCGCAAAAGCAAATCCAAAACCAGGCAAACTCTTCATTGGCGGGACGTTCGTCGATGCACTCTCGGAGCGCACCTTCGAGACGCGCAATCCCGCGACAGGCGAAGTAATCACCCAGATTGCCGAGGCCGGTCCGGAGGATGTGGAGTTGGCCGTTCGCGCAGCGCGCAAAGCATTCGAGGACGGGAGTGAGTGGCGCAAGATGACGCCGCGGGACCGCGGAAGGATTCTGTGGAAGCTGTCGGAACTTATTCACGCTAATACGGAGGAGCTCGCTGAGCTCGAAACCCTCGATACCGGCAAGCCGATTTTCGAATCCTCACGCTTCGATATTCCATTGGCTGCCGACTGCTTCGAGTACTATGCCGGATGGCCGACGAAGCTTGCCGGAGAAACCCTTGCGAATAGTTCCGGTGGCGAGGCGCTGGTTTATACGCTGAAGGAACCGGTAGGTGTATGCGGGCAGATCATTCCCTGGAATTTTCCGCTTCAAATGCTCGCATGGAAAGCCGCGCCCGCGCTTGCCTGCGGCAACACCATCGTAATGAAACCGGCGGAGCAAACGCCGCTCACCGCGCTCCGCTTTGCCGAACTGACACTCGAAGCGGGACTGCCCGCCGGAGTATTTAATGTCGTAACCGGCTTTGGCCCTAAAACCGGGGCGGCGCTGGTCGCGAATCCGGGTGTCGATAAAATCGCGTTTACTGGCAGCGTGGAAGTTGGGAAGGAAATTATGCGCGGGGCAGCTGGAACGCTAAAACGTGTGTCGCTGGAATTAGGCGGAAAATCCCCGAATATTATCTTGGCCGATGCCGATCTCGAAACGGCAGCGAAATACGCTTTAGGTGGGATCTTTTTTAATCAGGGCGAAATGTGCACTGCCGGCTCGCGGATTTTTGTCGAGGAAGCTGGCTATGACCAGTTTATGACCGTAATGCGTACACGAGCACAGAAGATGGTGGCGGGCGATCCGCTGCATCCCAAAACGCGCTTAGGCGCGCTCATCTCGGAAGAGCATTTGAAACGCGTTATGAACTATGTGCAAATTGGCCGTAAGGAAGGCGCTTCTGTTGCAATCGGCGGCGAGCGCATCGGATCGAAGGGCTATTTTATGCAGCCGACCGTCCTCGAAGGTGTGACGAATGAGATGCGCGTGGCGCAGGAAGAAATTTTCGGTCCGGTGGCGAGTGTGATCAGGTTCAAGGACACAGAAGATGGCATTCGCGAAGCGAATAATTCCCAATTCGGCCTTGCGGCCGCCATCTGGACGCGCGATATCAAAAAAGCACACGCGATCGCAAAGCGCGTAAAAGCGGGAACCGTGTGGATCAATACGATCTCGACAACCGATAACGCGGTTCCATTCGGCGGCTACAAGTCGAGCGGCTTTGGTCGGGAACTTGGACGCGCGGCAATCGATCTTTATACGGAAACGAAAACGGTGTGGGTGGATTTGAATCAGTAACGAGTAGCGAGTAACCAGTGAATGGGCGAGGTCCAGTTTGATATTCGTGCGATTGCTCTCATTTTGCAAAAGCGAAATGGGATGCCGAGACTACTCGCGCAAAGCTTTGTGGCTGATCCTTCGATTGCATGGCGCTTCCCCGGCGGAAGTATTAAGAATTCCGAGACTGTTGAAGAAGGTTTGCTCAGGGAAATTCTGGAAGAATCCCGAATCGGAAATCTTTCATTGATTCGCAAGCTTGGGGTTGAGCAATACTACAAACCGTATCCCCGTCGATTTTTCGGGCGCCATGACTATCTTTTCGAGGCTCTACAAGAGCTTCCTGACACGTGGGAACAGATTGTCTGCGGTGCGGTCAGCGATGCCGGTTCGACATTCCAATTTCAGTGGATTGGCCCGGATAAAATATATCGCATCGACTTCGAACTCCAGAAATTTCTCGACTACCAGCACCTACCCGAATTCTTTACATAGTCTGCACTCGTTACTCTTTACACATCACTCGTTACTGAGGTTTGTTCGAACATCTTCCCATTAAACGCCGTCGTTTGCTGCGCGGGCTGCTTATCGGCGGCATTGCGGCTTGGGCGGCGCCATTCGTGTATGCGTCTGGAAAGTTTCTTTCCTGGCGCGGGGTGCTGGATGGAAACCCAATTGTAAAACTTTCGGCTGCGCAACTAACGGAAACGAATCCTTCTATGCTGGTCGAAATTGAAGGTGAGCCGGTGATCGTAGTGCGGGAACCTGGTGACCGCATTCGCGCCTTTACTGCAACGTGTACGCATCTTGGTTGCATTGTTGATTACGTTCCCAATTTGCGAATCGGTAATCGATCGGAGCCAGGCTTTTTTTGCCGCTGTCACGGTGGAAAATTTGATGAGAACGGCGTTAACGTCCCGGGTACGCCGCCCGACACGCCACTGACTGAGCTCAAAGTTGATACCGAAGGAAATAGCCTTGTCATTTCTCTGGCACATAGTGTATGATGGAGCTCATCAACGCCCTGCATCTTCGGGAACCCTGGGAGGCTTTGAAAGCTCGGACGATTCCGCAGCACCAAAACTCCTACTGGTATTATCTCGGCGGACTGACGCTCTTTTGTCTGCTGATTCAGGTCGTGACGGGCATCCTGCTCGCATGCTATTATCGTCCTACCCCGGAAGCGGCCCACCAAAGCCTCATCGAGGTAGTGACCCGGGTTCCGTTCGGCGAAGTGATACGTTCCGTCCACGCCTGGTGCGCGAACGTGCTAATTGCACTGATTTTGCTTCACATGCTGAGCGTTTTCTTCCTCCGGGCATACCGCTCGCCGCGCGCTATTCTTTGGTACACTGGGCTTGTCCTTCTGCTCCTCGTGCTCGCATTCGGATTTACCGGCTATTTGCTGCCTTGGGATCCAACCGCCTATTTTGCAACGCGCATTGGGGCCGGATTACTGCGAGAAGTTCCAATCTTCGGTAACCTTCTTACTTCGTGGGTGCTTGGCTCGAAGGAAGTTACCGGCTCGACGCTCACGCGGCTATATGCGTTGCATCTTGCAATTCTGCCACTTTTCGCCCTGGTCTTGGCCGCCACCCATGTTACGATCGCCAGCCTTCTCGGCCGAGCGGTTCCAGCCACCGCGAAAATTAAAGCCGAAACTCGTTTTATCCCGGACTATCTTTTTGGCGAGGCGATAATCTGGCTCATCGGATTAGCCGTGTTATTGACAATTGCGGTGCTGTTTCCGTGGCCGCTCGGGCCAGCGTATGATCTGACGAAACCAAGCGCCCCGGCATCGGGGGTGCATCCGGCGTGGTATTTCATGTTCCTTTATCAGACCCTTAAGTATCTCCCGAATTGGGCGACGGTCTATCTCTATCTTCTCGTTCTCGTCTTTTGGATCAGCGTGCCCTGGCTCGACCGTAAACTGATTTCAACTAAAGAAGACGGAGAGCGCGAAGGGTGGTTTCTCACCGCTATCGGAATTATTCTTATTGCCGGGTTCGCATTTCTCACCGTTCTGGCATATCTTTCGATTACCTGAACCGTGGCCTCGGATGTGCGGGAGCAATCGTTCCAGCAATTATGGCCGTCACTCAAAACTTCTGGAGATTAAAATGGAAATTCGAACACACTTTCAGCACTTACGGTGGATATTCTTTAGCGCGATGCTCATGCTCGCGATTGGCGCGCTTACGGCGAAAGCACAGGGTGATAACGGCCCTGCGGCGGCGCCGAGCACCTCGGCTCCCAGCACGTCCACGGCGCCTTCAACGGCGCCTTCAACGGCGCCTTCAGCGGGCCACGCGGCCACCCAGAGCTACTCCGCCCATAGCTCGACTACAACGACGACGACCGGTCCGCAAAACCTCAGCACGAATACGTGGCTCATCATCGCCATTGCCGTGATTGCCTTCCTCATCCTGATTATGGCCATCGCCCGCTCCGGCTCCTCACGAAGAAGCGTCAGCCGAACGACAGTGGTGAAGTAGCGTAATTTACGCGGAGGGAGATTTCGGCGTCGATGTTTCTATCGGTCAACGAAACGGGTGAATAGTTCTGAGTTTTGGCTGTTGTGTCTCACGTAGATGAATGAAACTACAGAGAGTACTGCTCTGGATCATGTCCGCGCCTTTATTGGCTTAGGTTCGAATATCGAGCCGAGGGAGGGTTACCTTACCTCGGCTGTGGAGAGGTTGAGGCGCGTTGGAGATCTGACACGCATTAGTTCCGTGTATGAAACCGCTCCGTTAGGCGGCATTCCGCAAGCCGATTATTTGAATGCCGTCGTCGAATTGCGAACGCAGTTGCGTCCGACTTGAACTCGTTCATCATCTGAAAACGTTGGAACGTGCGCTTGGCCGAACGGTTCGTCCGCGATGGCACGAGCGCGAACTCGATCTCGACCTTTTGTTTTATAATAGTCTCGTGCTCAAATCCCCGGAGTTAACGATTCCGCACCCCGAAATTCCGCGTCGCGCGTTCGTGCTCGTGCCGCTGTCGGAGATTGCACCCAATTTCATTCATCCGATTTTGCACAGCACGATACAAGACCTGACGGCTTCGATAGAAATCAGCGGCGTTAGAAAAATCGCATTCTATCTCGCGTGACTGGCCGATATCCGAACCCCGATAGCTCATACCCGACTCCATGTACATAGCCATTGAAGGAGCGATCGGCGCGGGGAAGACCACCCTTGCCGACTTGTTGGCCGAGCGGCTGCGCGCTAAGCTCGTGCTCGAACAATTCGAAGAGAACCCCTTTCTCGCGTCATTTTATGAAGACCGCCGTGCTCATGCATTTCAAACACAGCTATTCTTTCTGCTTTCGCGATTTCGCCAGCAGAAGGAAGTGCTGCAAACCGATCTCTTTTACGAAAACCTCGTAAGCGATTATCTCTTTGCGAAGGACCGGATTTTTGCGTCGATCAATCTTTCCGAGGATGAGCTGGCGCTTTATGATGAAGTGGAGCAGGCGCTGGTAAAAAGCGTTCCGGTGCCCGATGTAGTAATCTATCTGCAATCCGGCGTGCCGGAACTAATGGAGGGCGTTCGCCGGAGGGGCCGGCCGTTCGAACAGCACCTTTCGCCGGAATATCTCACGCAGGTAGTCGAGGCGTACAATGATTATTTTTTTCACTATCGCGATTCACGGCTCATCGTTTTAAACGCGCACGATGTCGATTTTTTCACCCACCCCGAACAGGTGGAACGCCTGCTTGCCGCGATTCATCGCGAGCCTCATCCGCCAGTTGAATATCTCTCCGTGCCACCGCCGACTCCGATTTTTTCCTCATAATAATATCCGCGTTGATGATTTTCCGCCCTGCTTTGTTGGGCCATTATGGCTCGGCTCATCGAATTTCTGTTTGTAGGATTACTACTTTATTTTGCATACCGGCGTATGGCTACACCACTGACGCGCGGATATAACGAGCGAGAACGGGAAATGCGTGAAGAGCAAACACTTCGGAACGTTCGCGAGAAACCGCTCTTGCCAAAAATTGATCGAACGCGTGCCCAGGATGCGGATTTCAAAGACCTCTCGTAAATGATTTGCTCGTTCGTCCGCTTTCTCGCTCGAATTCTTCCGCGTCGTGCTCGGTATCCGTGGGTGGGATTCGTGTTCTTTATTTCTGCGGCGCCGCTCTATGCTCAACACACGGAGTGGGCAAACGAGGTACTCGGGTATTCTTCGGAAAAGGCGGCGTATGGCGATCCACAATACAGCGCCGATCAGGTTTTAGGTAAGCCGAATAAATGCCCCGCGACGGGCGATAGCCCCTGTGCCTGGCTTCCATCGAACGATCCGGATCAGGGAACTCAGGAAGAGTGGATCAAAGTCGGTTACGCGAATCCGATGAAGATCCAGCAAATCGCCGTGGCGGAGAACTATTATCCCGGAGCAATCGAGAAGATCATTCTGTTCGCTGAGGATGGCCGTCGACGCGATTCCGTCGTCTATCGGCCACGCTTCGATGGCATCGAAGCGAAGGTCGCGCACTGGATCTTCGAGCCGCGAACCCGCTACAATGTAGCCGCTGTTGAAGTCGTGCTGCAGCCAGGTTTGGTTCCTGGACCGAACGAAATCGATGCTATCGGAATTTCCGATTTGACGACTCCCATCGAAGCAGAGATCAATGTCGCGCCAAACGTCAATGTCGGACCCCGTGAAAATCTGGGACCGAATATCAACTCTGTTTACGATGAAGTGCTGCCCGTGATTTCGCCGGATGGAAAGACCCTCTATGTGGATCGCAAAAATCATCCGCAAAACTATCGTCGGGCAGACGGCGCACCGCAGGACGCCAACAATAACGATAATATTTGGTATTCGACACAGGATTCCGAGGGCAACTGGCAACCGCTTGTGAACATCGGCCCGAAGTTGAATAATGGCTTTGGTTCCTTCGTCGCGAGCGTCACTCCGGATGGCAATACGCTCCTTCTCGGTGGAACCTACCCTGCGAAAGGCGACAGCAGTACCATGCGATTCGGGCTGTGGCTCGCGCATCGAATTATCGGAGGATGGAGTGCGCCGGAGGAAGTAGTCGTACGAGACTATTATACAAAGGCGGTGTTCGTGGAATTTTGCCTTTCCAATGACGGCCGGACCATTATCCTTAGCCTCGACCGTGCGGATTCCTACGGCGGAAAGGATTTGTACGTCAGCTTCCTGATGCCGGATGGCTCGTGGTCTGTTCCCAAGAATTTGGGGCCAGACATCAATACGGCCGCGGATGAGGCCACGCCGTTTCTTGCCTCCGACGGCAAAACCATTTACTTTGCCTCGGAAGGGTTTTCGGGGTATGGCTCGATGGATATGTACATCTCCCGCCGACTCGATTCGACGTGGCAGCACTGGACCGAACCAGAAAATTTAGGCTCGCAGCTAAATACGCCGGGCTGGGATGCTTATTACACGGTCCCAGCTTCGGGCGAATACGCCTACTTTGTCTCGACCGAGAACTCGATCGGTATGGGGGATATTTTTCGAGTAAAGCTTCCGGAATCGCTGCGCCCAAGGCCCGTGCTGCTTGTGAGCGGCCGCGTCCTCGATGCCAAGACCGATGAGCCCGTTATGGCCCAGATCGAGTACGAAAATTTGGCGACGGGAAAGGATATCGGCAGTGCGCGAACGAGCCCGGGAACCGGAGCCTACAAAATTGCACTGCCGGCCGGTGAAACCTATGGCTATCGCGCCGAAGCTCCGGGCTACGCACCCATCAGTGAGAATCTCGATCTGACGAATGTGACAGAGTATCAGGAAATCACCGGGATCTCATGCTGGTGCCACTGGAAACAGGCGAAGTCGTGCGAATGAATAATATCTTCTTTGAAACAGCCAAAGCCGATCTCCGTCGTGAATCCTCAACCGAACTCGACCGCGTTGTCAAATTGCTCAGGGACAATCCGCGGATGCAAATACTGATCGGTGGCCATACGGACAGCGTAGGAAGTGCCGTATTCAACAAGCAGCTTTCGCAATCGCGCGCGCAAGCCGTAGCCACCTATCTAATCGGGAAGGGAATAAGCGCAAAACGACTGCGGGTTAAAGGTTATGGCGATTCCAAACCCGTCGCTTCGAATGAAACCGACGCCGGTCGCCAGCAAAACCGCAGGGTGGAGTTTACAATATTGCGTCAATAAGCCCTCCGATTTGCGCACGCAACCTTACATTAAGCTCGCCCTGTTCCTTAGGCAAAAGTCGCACTCGCCATGCCCGCTATCTTCATCTCCTATTCCCGCAAAGATTCCGAGCAAGCTCTGGCGCTCGCCGAACGGCTGCGCACGGAAGGAATGGAAGTTTGGATCGATCAGCACGGCCTCGAACTTGCCTCGAGTTGGACAACAGAGATCGTCGATGCCATTGAAAACTGCACGGCGTATGTACTCTTGCTCTCGGAGCATGCGCTTGGTTCGAAAAATGTCGTCAAGGAACTTTCTATCGCCTCAGAGAGCGGACGAAGCATCCTTCCGATCGAGCTTACGCATGTTCGACTCACTAGCGAATTCAAATATGCGCTTTCAGGTATGCAGCGGGCCCCGATCTCCGACATGGAGGGGATCTTTCGTTCACTTGCCAAGCTGGGTCTCACGCGAAAGCAAGCAGGCGGTCCGTCTCCAGCCGGCACCGCGCCCGGTTCCCAAGACGCGCCGAATCTTGACGCATCCGTTCATTTTTCACTCGGTGTCGCGAGAAAAACTGCGAAAGAATCGCGAAGGAAGCTTCTTGTGCTTCCATTTACCGACCTCTCCCCATCCAGCGATCATGCTTGGTTTGCCGATGGCCTCACTGAAGAACTGATCGATACACTCGCCAGCATTCGATCGTTGCGCGTCATCGACCGAACGACGTTCGATGGGTTTCCGTTCCTACCTGGGAACACCGATGAACCTTGCTCGCGAACTCGACATCCGCTATTTTATCGAAGGCAGCGTGCGCCGCGCCGGCGATGCGGTCAAGATTACCGCCCAAGTCCTGGATATTGAAGCGGAGGAAAACATTCGTGTTGTTGCCCACAAGGGGACGATGAATGATATTTTCGCGATTCAGGAGGATGTGGCCCGGAAGATTGCTTCCGCTTTGGAACTACGGCTTACGCAAGACGAATCGAAAAAGCTGGGCGAGCACGAAACCGAAAATTCGGAAGCCTATCAACTCTATCTTGAATCCCGTGGATACTTCCAGCGGCAGTCAAAGGACTCGATGAACACGGCAATTTCGATGTTGAACGAGGTTCTGAAATTGGATGCAAACTTTTTCGAGGCGGCGATGCGACGCGCCTATTACCTTCTCGATTTTTACCGGCTCTATGGTTCCGGCCTTGGGTCCATTGCCTCCATCGAATCGATGCTAATAGATGCCATTAAACGAAAGCCGAAGAACGCCGAAGCTCATGCCCACCTGGCCTATTGTTATCAGCTTCAGGATCGGTTTGAAGAAGCCGAGCGCGAGGCCGAGCTTGCAATAGAGCTCGATCCGGAAGGGACTATCGGAACGGACGCGCTCGCTTTTGTCTATGCCATTTCGGGGAAATACGATCAAGCCGTCCCAATTTATGTCCGGCAGCTGCCATTCTGCACGTTCAAGCATCGTACCTATTTCAATCTGTACCATGCTTACTCGATGCTCAATGACCAGCCGAAACGCAGGGATATCTCCCAACAGGCTGTTCCGGAATTCGAGCGGTGGTTGAAACTGCATCCGGACGATTTTTACGAACGGGTTTGCTATTGCGTAATACTGATGGGTGCCGGAAGGGAAGAAGAAGCAAGAGCCGTCGCGGGAGAACTCAGCGAGAATCCGATCATCAATGGCAAAGCGCTCTATAATCTTGCATGTTTTTACTTAGACCTGCGCGACAAAGAAAGCGCGCTCGGCTGTCTTCGGCAAGCCATCGCGGCGGGATTCCGAGGCAGAGATCTCATCGCTATGTGGAAGGACAGCGAGCTTTTTCGGGAAGAATCGGCCATCGACGGTATCCTCGATGACCTGGAGAACGATCCTGCGAAGAGCGGATAAACGCATTTAGCGCTACGGCTGTTTGAATTTGTAGAATGCTTTTGGAACTCCCCGTAACCGAACCTGCGCGGGCCATCCGTGCACCACGCCCGGAATGGCTCAAGGTCAAACTGCCCTCAGGCGAAACGTATAGCCATCTTAAGGATTTGATGCGCAGCAAGAGCCTGCACACCGTCTGCGAGGAAGCGCGCTGCCCGAACATGGCGGAATGTTGGAACGCGGGAACCGCGACCTTCATGATTTTGGGCGATACCTGTACCCGCTCATGCGGATTTTGTGCCGTAAAAA
This sequence comes from uncultured Bacteroidota bacterium, assembly GCA_963702215.1. Taxonomy (GTDB): domain Bacteria; phylum Bacteroidota; class Ignavibacteria; order Palsa-1295; family Palsa-1295; genus PALSA-1295. Next base: position 331,865 of record OY969726.1, on the reverse strand, counting down.
CCGGACGACCCACCACGCTGGATCTGGAGGAACCTTTGCATGTTGCCGAGGCGGTGCGCTCCATGCACGTGCGCCATGCCGTCATTACCAGCGTCAACCGCGATGAGTTGAGGGATGGTGGATCGACGATTTTCGCGGAAACGATTCGCGAGGTACGTCACATGAATCCAGAGACCACGATCGAAGTCCTCATTCCCGATTTCAAAGGCAAAGATGATTGCCTCGACCGCATTCTTGAGGCGAAACCCGACATTCTGAATCACAACACTGAAACGGTTCCCAGCCTCTATCGCCGCGTGCGGCCGCAGGCTAAATATCCCTGGTCGCTACGCGTGCTTCGCCGCTCGAAAGCAGCGGGATTTAATACGAAAACGGGCATCATGCTGGGCTTGGGTGAGCCGCGGGAGGAACTGCTCTCGGTCATGCACGATCTCGCGTCCATTCACGTGGATATCCTCACGCTCGGCCAATATCTCCAGCCCACGAAGGACCATCTTCCGGTTCATCGCTTTGTTTCCCCAATCGAGTTTCAGGAACTTCACGACATTGGCATCGAAATGGGCTTCCGCATTGTCGAGGCGGGGCCGCTCGTGCGTAGCTCCTATCATGCGGAGAAGCATGTATGATGATTGTGAAGAATGGATAGAGATGGAATCGATCGATAAAGGCAATGTTCGCCGTCTATAATTTTCTGCTGCCGATTGTGCTGCTTGGCGCCCGCCTCGCGGCGCTCTTCCAGCCCAAAATTCGGCGTGGTCTTGCAGGCAGGCAGAAGCTTCTCGAAGAAGTAAGCGCCTACTATGTGACCGCAGTCATTCGCGGCCCGCGGATTCTGATCCACGCCGCATCGTACGGGGAGCTGGAGCAAGCGAAGCCGGTGATTTCGGCGATCAAGGAGCAGTACCCAAGCGCGCATATTCATCTCACTTTTTTTTCGCCGAGCGGCTATGAGAATGTGGTCGGAAAGTACCGCGAAGCCGATTTCGTTTCCTACGCGCCGCTCGATACACGATTCGAGGTTAATCACTTTCTCGATTTCGTGAAGCCGGATCTCGCGCTCTTCACCCGTTATGATGTATGGCCAAATATGGCGTTGGAGCTAAAACGGAGGAGCATACCGGCAATTTTGTTCACCGCGACGGCAGCCGAAGCATTTTTTCGCAACTTACCAATTATTCGCAATTCCTACCGAGCGATCTTTCGCTCGCTCACGAAAATCCTGGCCGTTTCGGAGAGGGATAAAATCCGATTCGAGGCGATGGGCGTGGAGCCGGCCGCAATCCGCGTCACAGGGGACACGCGTTTCGATCAGGTGCTGGCCCGGCGGGAGGAATTAGAAGAGGCCGGCGATCATTCGATTCCGGAACAAATTCGTAAAAGGCTAATAGAGCGAGGGACACTCGTGTTCGTTGTCGGAAGTTCCTGGCCGGAGGATGAGGCAGTTTTTCTAAAAACGATCCTGGAGAGCGTGGAACGTAAGGATAATATTGTTACTATTCTAGTTCCTCACGAACCAAGCGAAGCGCACATTTCGAAGTTAGAGCGGGCGCTTCCAGGATGGTCAATCAGGTTTTCGAAAATCAAGAATTGGGCAGGGGAGCAGGTCATTATCGTCGATAGCATGGGTAATCTTTTCGGCATGTATCGCTATGCCGATATCTCTTTTATTGGCGGTGGATTTGGGGACGGACTTCATAATATACTTGAAGCGGCTGTCTGGGGAATTCCGTCCATCATTGGCCCAAAACATGGGAAATCGGGCGAGGTGGACGCTCTCATAGATCGCATCTCCGCGTTCGAGGTAAAGAACATCAGTGAATTCCATTTTGTGTTTTGGAGATTAGCGGAATCGGAGGACTTGCGCTCATCCGCGGGTAGAGAGGCGAAGGAATTTGTTGAGGAGAATTGAGGAGCGACCGCGCGGGTGCTCAACGAGATTCGTGCACGAATCCAAGGGAAGCCGGGACTACTTTAAGAGGCGCCGCCCGGATTTGAACCGGGGAATGGAGCTTTTGCAGAGCTCTGCCTTACCACTTGGCTACGGCGCCGTGTTAAGCCGACGAACTACGCCACGGCGAAGACAAAAGTTTCATGTGCGGAAGTTAACCGGCGATAATCTTCTTTTTGATCACTTCGCCCTTGGTTCCGATGTCATAGACGATCGGAACGCCCGTCGCGATGTTGAGATCCAGCACTTCTTCTTTCGAGAGTTGGTCCAAATCCATCACGATGGCACGCAGGGAATTGCCGTGCGCGCAGACTAGCACGTTCTGACCTTGCGCCGCAAGCGGAAGGATTTTCGAGCTAAAATAAGGGAGTGTGCGTTCCGCAGTATCTTTTAGGCTTTCGCCATTCGGCGGCCTCACATCATAACTTCGGCGCCAGATGTGCACCTGCTCGTCGCCAAATTTCTTCGCGGTTTCGGCTTTATTTAGTCCCTGGAGATCGCCATACATTCGCTCATTGAGCGCCTTGTCCTTCTCGACGGGAACGCTAATCTGCCCCGCCGAGGCAAGCGCTATTTCAAGCGATTCGATCGCGCGGTAGAGCACGGAAGTGAATGCATAATCGAAATGCAAGTCGCGAAGAAGTTCTCCCGCGTGCCGCGCCTCGTCCCGGCCTTTGTCGGTAAGTGGAACATCGACCCACCCCGTAAAGCGGTTTTCAAGATTCCATTGCGATTCGCCGTGGCGAAGAAGAACGAGTTTTCCCATCAGTCAGTAAGTTCGTTTCCGCGACCAGTAGAGCAGCGGGAAGATTGCGATGAATACCGTATAGAGTGCCCCCACGGCGCCGTACCGGAATGCGAAATCCCCGAAGGAAATTTGGGATCCGCGTGTAATAATGAAGTAATAGAGAAAATTATTGATGATTGCCGCCAACAGCGTAAGTAGCAGGAATGGCCAGTTCCGAATGTTCTGCTCGACGCGTTCGCTGTTGAAAAAAAAGCCGATGGCAAAACATGCCGCGGTTTTCGAAAGAGCCTGTGCTCCCAAAATACTACTCGAGAACAACATTGAGCGCAAGGCCGAGAGCGAAGCCACCAATTTCGCCTGCAAGCTGCCCTTCCTTCATCGTTAGCCAGACGAGAAAGATTAGCAAGAAATCCGGCGAAACCCCGGCGATAGAAAGAAATCGCCCGACCAATACCTGCACGATGATGATCAGGATGCCGATTCCAGTATAGGTAACGTACTGCATTCCTAACGTGCCTGCCCTTTCTCTTCCGCCTGTCCTTTCGCTTCGAGTGCAAGTCGTTCCCGCTCTAATGCAATATCCTTCCGAATCACATAGACGTGTTCGACGCGATAGAAATCCACCGCAGGCAGAACGAGCACTCTCCGGAATAAGGAATTTGCTTCAGAAGCAATGCTATCGACCGTTCCGATTGGAACATCGGCGGGAAAGAAGGAGGAATATTCACTGGTTACGATAAGGTCGCCAAGCTGGACATTGAGCGCCTTAGGAATGTCGCGCATTACGAGCGATGGACCGCCTTCCCAAGTAATAATTCCTTCAACGCGCGTTCGGGCGATTTTCGAGGCGATGCGAAGATCGGTATTGTATAGCATTTGCACGAGCGCAAAATGCTGGCTTGCTGCATAAATCCGACCCACAAGTCCTGCATCAGTAACGACGGCCATTCCCTGTACGATGCTATCATCCGAGCCAAGGTTGATTGTCAGCATGTTCCGCTGGAACGTAGTTGTCTTTCCAACCACTTCGGCTGCAACGAGTTTCCATTCCGGATGCGGCGCGATACCGAGCAATCTGCGAAGTTCCCGGTTCTCGACCTCGGCTCTCCGAAGCCGGCCAACTTCCGCAGCGAGCTCGATCGAGGTCGCTTCAAGTTGCTGATTCTCATGGGCGAGGGCAATTGGATTCGGAATCCACGCATAGGTTGATTGAATCGCTCCCACAACCGCGGTAGTGAACGCGCGAAGCGGCATGACATCCGTCGTCCGCGAAACCGCGATGAGCGTAAGCGACGCGGCCACAAAGAACGTGAGCGCCACGTATTCCTTGAATGCGATGATGATGTCCAGAAAGCGGCGCATTGGTTATGAGTTAAAGGATAGAAGTATCGGATTGAACTTCCAACGAAATCCCTAAACAAGTCTCGGTGTCCTTCCACGAGGAGTTCATTCCGCGCAGCCCGGAATGAACGGAGTCGAGGAGTCGTTTGGCATCGCCCATCAACCGAAGATTCCTCGACTCCGCAATTTTCCGCTTCGCTCCGAATTGCTGCGCTCGGAATGACATATTCACTAGATCAGAGATTCCCTCACTCTGGACTCGAAATCAATACCGGCGGCTTTTGATAAGCACTTTCATATACTGCGACAAATTTTCAAGAACCTTGCCAGTCCCGCGCACGACAGCTGTGAGGGGATCGTCGGCAACGTGGACCGGCAGATTCGTTTCGAGGCGGAGGCGCTCGTCGAGTCCCTTGAGCAGCGCGCCGCCGCCAGAGAGCATCATGCCGCGGTCGAGAATATCCGCAGAAAGTTCGGGCGGGGTTCGCTCCAGGCTCACCTTCACGGCTTCAACGATTTGATTCACGGGGTCGGCCAGTGCCTCGCGGACTTCTGTCGAACTTACTTCGATCGTCTTCGGAATTCCGGCGACCAAATCGCGGCCTTTCACTTCTACCATCAGTTCCTCTTCAAGTGGCATTGCGCTACCGACCTGGCATTTAATAAGTTCCGCGGTGCGCTCGCCAATCAAGATATTATAGTTTCGCTTGAAGAATTGCATGACCGCCATTGTTAGCTCATCGCCGGCAACGCGAATGGATTCCTGATTCACGATACCCGACAGAGCGATAACAGCAATCTCCGTTGTGCCACCGCCAATATCGATAATAATATTGCCGACCGGCGCTTCGACATCGAGGCCAATGCCGATTGCTGCGGCCATTGGTTCGGCGATGAGATGCACTTCCTTCGCGCCGGCGTGCTCAGCGGAATCGCGCACGGCGCGCTTCTCGACTTCTGTGATGCCAGAAGGCACACTAATTACAATGCGTCGAGACGGCATCCACGAGGGGTGAACTTTCTTGATAAGCGCTCGTAGCATACCTTCCGCGATTTCAAAATCGGCGATGACCCCATCCTTCATTGGCCGAATGGTTTGAATATCGCGGTGCGTACGGCCCACCATGGCCTGCGCTTCGCGACCAATGGCGACGATTTTTTTCGTAGTCGAATCGAAGGCGACGATCGAAGGCTCGTTCAAAACGATGCCCTTGCCCTTCATATAGATGAGCGTGTTGGCCGTCCCGAGATCGACCGCAATATCCGCGCTGAATAAACTGAGCATGTGGTGTAGCCGAAACCTTTAGGTCACGGCGAATTCTAAAAGGTTTTTTATTCGCCGTGACCTAAAGGTCACGGCTACGATTAGTGATGAAAATGCCTGATACCCGTCATGACAAGTGCAATACCGTGTTCTTCGGCGGCCCGAATGACTTCGGCATCGCGGATGGAGCCGCCCGGCTCGATAACGGCCACGGCTCCGGCATTCGCAGCTTCAAGCATGCTATCGGCGAACGGATAGAACGCGTCGCTTGCGACGAAGGAGCCTTCGAGTGAAAGCCCGTACCTGCGGGCATGCTCAATTGCGATTCGCGTTGCCTCGACACGCGAAGTTTGTCCGGCGCCAAGCCCCAGCGTTCGCACAAAATCGTCCTGGATGCCGCAGAATGCAATGGCGTTCGATTTCAGGTGCTTTGCGATCTTCATCGCAAATCGAAGCCCGCCCATCGCGACATTGCTGACCGAATGCGATGTAACAGAAGTTAGTGCGGAATTGGTCGCAAATTCAATGTCCGGCGTTTGCACGAGGATGCCGCCGATGACAGAGCGAAGCTCTCGCATTCGCGAAATCGCGCTCGCAAGTTCGGTCCGATCGAAACAGATAAGCCGGCGTTCTTTCTTGCGTTTGAGAATCTCCAGTGCATCCTCATCGAACTCGGATGCGAGTATCACCTCGCTAAAAAATTGATTTAGCCGCTCAGCCAGTACCGCATTGAGCGTACGATTGACGATAATAATTCCACCGAACGGGCTTTCCGGATCGGTCGTAAAAGCCCGTTCGAAAGCGTCCAGCGGGCTTGCGCCTTCCGCAACACCGCAGGGATTCGTGTGCTTGATAATCGCGGCAACATCATTCGGTGAATCCAGGAATTCGGCGATCAGTCCAAGCGCCGCGGAGGTGTCGAGAATATTGTTATACGAAAGTTCCTTGCCCCAAAGCTGCCCGCATATTTTGGGAAAATCCTCACCGTATAACGCTGCTTGCTGATGCGGATTTTCTCCATACCGGAGTGATTGAATGAGCGGCAGCGAAAGTTCCAATCGCTCCCTCGAATGAGCCGTGCCATTCGTGCGAATGGAATGAAAATAGTCGGCAATGGACCGGTCGTAGCGCGCAACAAGCTCGAATGCTGCGGAGGCAAGTTGGTGGCGTAGTAGTAGATCGGTTGCACCATTCAAGGAGGCGATTCGGTCCAGTAATCGATCATACTGGCTTGGATCGGTCAGCAGTGCGACGGCCTCGAAATTCTTCGCAGCGCTGCGCAGCATCGCTGGGCCGCCAATATCAATTTGCTCGATGATCTCGGCTTGTGTTGCGCCGGGCCGCGCAACCGTTTCTTCGAAAGGATAAAGATTCACAATGAGCAAGTCGATCGGAAGGATTCCGTTTTCACGGGCTTCGTCAATATCGGTTGGAACCGTTCTGCGAAACAGCAATCCGCCATGAACCCTTGGGTGAAGCGTCTTGAGGCGGCCGCCAAAAATTTCCGGAGAGCCGGTGAATTCGCTGATACTGATGACGGAAAGGCCAAGACCTCGCAAATACTTTTCCGTCCCTCCGGTGGAATATAGCTCCACGCCGCGCGCGGCAAGAGCCGGTGCGAGCGTTTCCAGGCCGGTCTTATCGTAAACGCTGATGAGCGCGCGGCGTATGGGAACCACGTCGATGGAAGTTGCGGCCTTTATTTGCGGTTCTGTTGACATTTAAGGGAGAATATGAACGCGATGATTTTCTACCGTTATTTTATCTTGTGCGAGCAGCTCGATCGCTTTCGGAAAAATCTCGAACTCGATTTTGCGCACGCGGTGCTGAAGCGTTTCCGGTGTATCCGTTTCCTTAACCGGGCAGCATTTCTGGAGGATGATCGGCCCGGCATCATACTCCTGCGTGACAAAATGCACCGTCGCGCCGCTCACCTTACATCCCCGCGCAAGCACTGCCTCGTGAACGCGAATTCCATACATCGCGCTCCCGCCAAACGATGGAAGAAGCGCCGGATGCACATTGACAATCTTAAATTGAAATCGATTAACGAGAGCATCCGGTAATTTTTTCAGATATCCCGCTAGGGCTATAATGTCGATACTTCTTGCGTCCATCTCCTCGATGATGTCACGTTCCATTTTCTCCGGGCTGCCGCAAGTAACGGACGAAAGATGCTTCGCCGGAACCGAATGTCGCCGGGCGAATTCCAGCGCACCGGACCCGGAATTATTCGAGACCACGAGCGCGATTTCGGTCTTCGAAAGCCGGCCATCCGAAATTTCGCGATGAATATGCGCAAGGTTCGACCCCGCGCCGGATGCAAAAATTGCTAAGCGTTTAATAGATTCGTCTCCGATTTATTTCCCGCAAAATTACGGCGAAAATTGCGCGGAAGTTTTCACGAACGCTTTCCGTGATACGTCGTTTTGAATCATCGCATGTTTCGAAAAGCAATTATTGCTCTGATCTTTCCTGTTTTCGCGGCGGGCGCTTCGGATGCGCAGCAGGCAAAACCGGACGCCGGCCTAAAAAAATACGGCAATGTCTCGTTTGCGGATTCGATTCATCACAAATATCCGATCGATACAGATAAGCACATACGCGTTGCCTGGGCATTCATCCACGAAAAATCACACGCGAACAAATACACGGCGAAGGAAAGGGAAGCGATGATTCTCCGAATCCGCGCTGCTGCTAAGGTGCATGGCATTCAATTTAGAGAATAACATGCGGAGATGCGGACCGCCCCGCCGTCTCTAAAGTTACCACTCCGGCTGAGCAACTACTTTGGTGAGATGCTTTCGCTCGATCGTTACCAATTCTACCGGAGCATTGTAAAGCTGTTCGTCTTTCTCAAAGGCAACTGGACCACTATCGGTTACGACCATCTTGTGCTTGTCGACTTTCGGAGTCTTCACATGCACCGGCTCGATTGAAATTTCCTTATCGTTAAACGACCGCAAGTGGCCGTGCAGAGAATGGTGCTCGTCGCTCTCCTTGTACTGTGCCTCGATTAGGCGTCCCAGATTTCGCTCGAACTGCCAATTTTCGACCATCGGCTCTTCCATTCCGGGGGACATCACATTGAGGCGGTAATTTCCTTTTATGAGCTTTTCGGTGTCGATTTCCAGGCTCAGCGATTTGCTTACTGTTTCACAATCCTCGATTGTGATGGCTCGGGCGCCATTGAGCAGGAGTTCGATCACGGGATTCGAGTCCGTTCCGCGCACCTGGATGCGAAGCAGGTGAAGGCCGCGTTCCGAAGTGAGACGCCGGGCAGTGGGTTCGAGCGATTCCGCGATGGTGGTTTTGAAATTAGTTGTCATGTCGTAGTTAAATGGTAGAAGAATGATGAGAAAATTTCAAGCCAAAGGTGGCGCGGCATTTCCCGGTCCAAGACTTTGGATTTAAGTTTTCCAGAATTTCGATTCCATGAACCGTTCGAAATCATTCTCATCTCCGTTCAGTTTCCTAATCCCAAATGAGCGGGCTCGACCGTGAGCTGCTGCGTGGCGATCGCCATAAAACGTGTGTTGCTGTTCTCTATTGCTTGATGTTCCGGTTCTAAACTCGCTTTTATTCGCTCGTTTGTCATGGTTCGTTATGTGATCGAAAAATTGGTGCAGCCACGAGAACCTGTTCCGGATTCGGACGAGGGCGATGTAGTTTTTTCTATTCTTGAATTACCGGCTCGAAAAAACGTTGGCACGCTCCGGCGGATAGCTGGCATGTTTACCGCCGAAAGCAAGAAGCATCGCAATACAAGCGAGGCATCCAGCGGCCTGCTCGTACTAAAGATGGCATTTCGTTCGGATCAGTTCTTTATCAGGAACGGGGAAACGCTAACTAAGGTGACAGAAGATGATTTGGGTTAACGTCGAACCCTTTAAACCATTTGCAATTCCCGCGCATGGCGGCAAAAGAGGCGGGGAATCATGTTCCATTGTCTCGCCTTTTACATGCGTTCGTATCCACACAACGTTATGAAGCATTCGATTTTCGTTTTGGCCGGCCTTCTTCTCGTGGTGGCCGGCCCGGTGTTCGCGCAGGAACTCGATGCGCAAGTCGATCTCAACCTGAGTGCTCTGAGCATTGAGGACCGGCTTAACTTCGTTGATTTTAAGCATGATATTGAGGAATATCTCAATGATTATTCCTGGACAACGGATTATACCGGCGATCGTATCCGGTGTTCGTTCCAATTCAATATCGTAGGTGATAACGGCGGGGATTACACGGCACAACTCTTCGTCAACAGCACCAGGCCACTCTATAAAAGTTCTCAAATGACGACGATGGCGCGGTTTTTCGACGGCAGCGTCGAGTTCCCCTATTACCGGGGACAGGCGCTGCAACATGGGACGAGTTTTCGCCAACTCGAAAGCCTACTCGATTATTATGTTTATATTATCATCGGGTTAGATTACGATTCCTATAAATTGGAATCTGGCACGCCCTATTTCCAGCAAGCGCAGACGATCGCGGTTGTCGCGAATTCCGCGCAGGGAACCGGATGGGGTGAAGACATGACGAGCATCGGAACTTATACGCGCGTCGGCTATATCAACGATGCTCTCGATGCGAATCTTCGCGAATTTCGCGATCTGATGTTTCTCTATCACTATGATGGCCTCGATTTGCTCTCCACGAAACCGGACGAGGCGACAGAGGCCATCGGAACGGTGCTCGATTCGATGGTAACACTCAAGCGCGAAACATCCGCGGCCGGCCGGAGCGTGTTTCTCCGCGCATGGTTCGAGGCGAAATATCCCGAGCTAACGGATTTGGCGCGGCTCTTCCCGAATAATCTTGCGATATATTTTCAGAAGCTCGAATTCCTCGATCCCGTCCACAATAACTATTATCAGGACGCCCTCTCGAAAATGACGCAAGCCGCGCCAAGCGATGATGGGCAATAATGCTCAGACATTCTTCTGCCCGCTCTTCCTTTTCGATTCGCTGCCCATATAGCCTTGCCGGCGCGATTCCGTGCGGCGGGAAATGCTGCGATCCGTGGCGAGTCCATGCCGATTATTCTTCGTCGCGGAACCCATCGTTCTGCCCACAGCGCCTCGGCGAACTTCGCCGCGAGAAGTTTCGGCTCCGCTATCCGCTTCCGCTGAAACCCATTTTGTTTGGGCGCGCTGACGAGCATTCATGTTCCGTTCGATATTTCTTTCATTCCTTTTTTTGATCGTGTCTGCATACGAATTGAGACTGCAATTGCTATTCCGGTCGTAACTTTGCAATGGTGAAACAGCGTATCAAGTCTATTACTGCCGAGTATTTTCAGATTCCTCTGAAAAATCCGTTCATTCTTTCTATCCGCAGCGCGCATCATGCGAACGTCATTCGCTGGCGCCTTCGAACAGATGAGGATCTGGAATTTTTAGGGGAAACTGTGCCGGTTCAGTATGTGACCGGCGAAACTCCGGAGAGCGTGCTTCAGGCCTCGCCAAAAATTGATTTGATGCTGCGCGGTGCTAATATCGAGGACTTGCTCCATCTCATCCACGAGCTTTCTCTTGCATTTCCATCGGATATTTCCGCGCAAGCCGGGGTGGAGATCGCGCTTTACAATGCCTATGCGTTCGAAGTGAACACTTCGTTGAGTAAATTACTCGGCGCGGAAAACGCGGTGCTCGAAACCGATCTCACGATCGCGCGCATCCCCAACGCGACCGAGGTTGCACGCGCGGCGTGGGAGGATGGATTTCGTATCTTCAAGATAAAAGTTGGCGGCGGCCCGATGGAAGAGGACATCGACCGCATGCTTGGAATCGCGAGCGAACTTCCCGAGGCGATATTTCGGCTCGACGCCAACCAATCACTTACCGCGGAAACCACCGTGCGGCTCGCGGAGGAACTATTGAGAAATGATATAACGCTGGAACTGATCGAGCAGCCGGTGCCGAAAGAAGATCTGTCGCGCATTAAATGAAATAGCGAAAAGAAGCCCGGTTCCCATTATCGCCGATGAGGCTTGTCGCACGCCGCAGGAAGCCTATCGGATTTTTTCCGAAACAGCGGTACATGGTGTAAACGTGAAGTTGATGAAATCCGGCATTCGCGGCGCGCTGGATATTATTGCGATCGCGAAAGCCTCAGATCGCAAGCTCATGATTGGCTGCATGCTCGAAAGCGAAATCGGGATGGCCGCAAGCGTGGCGTTGGCGTGTGGAACGAATGCGTTCGATTACATTGATTTGGATGGGCATGCGCTGCTCGATCTGAAGGAGCCAATCAATTTGTTTTCCGCCGAGGGGCCGATGCTGCGCTCCTAGCGTTTATTTTCCACCGTAAACTGGGCGCTATCCTCGAGCACGCTATCGGCGAATACATACAATTTATAGTTACCGAGTGGCCAGGGATGCGCGTTGATAAGATCGAAATGCGAGAGATTCGTTCCGACCGAGAGTGTTGCGGAATTTTGCGCAATCATGAGGCTGGTTTTTGCAAAATACCATTTGCCATCGAGGATGGTGCCATCGAGCGCATTTTGAGTCTCAATGATTCCGTGAATCGTGTCCCGCATGTCGAAATCGGTGGTGGTGTCCGGTGCAGTCATGGTGGTGTCCCGTCTGTGAGTGAGGATCGTTCGGACGGTCAGTGCCCTTGGGGGAACCGAGAGCGCCGGATTTGCCGGCACAATCGGTGGCGCGTTTTTTTTACAGGCACCAAGGGAAAAAGAAATCGCTATCAGAAGAAAGAAGGATCGATTCATCGGCAACGGTTGAGTTACAAAGGTTATTCCAGAAATACATCGGAGCCATTAAGTGTTCCAACATAATTATGCGAATTGCCATTGGAAGCGACAGCGCCACGGAACTGACCGAAGCCTTGATTCAGGAGATCGAAGCGCGCGGCCATAAGCCGTTTAGCTTTGGGCCGATGAAGCCCGGCGAAGCCGAACGCGATTGGCCGCTCGTCGCCGAAGAAGTGGCGCGCGCGGTGGCCGATGGGGGAGTGGACGAAGGCATCGTCTGCTGCTGGACGGGCACCGGCGTCTCGATGGCGGCGAATAAAATTCCCGGCATTCGCTGCGCGCTCGTTCGCGATGCGGAAACGGCCCGTGGCGCGCGCATCTATAATCACGCGAATGTGCTGGCCCTCAGCCTCCGCGCCACGAGCGTTCCCGAAATGCGCGAAATCCTGGACGCTTGGTTTGCTACGCCCGTCACGAGCGGTGAAGCGCAAACCGAGTGGAACCGCGAGCAAATCGCGCGCGTGGAGGCGTTGGATCAAATCCATCCATAGTGCGCCTGGCGAGGATGCTTCGAGACATAGGTATCTTCGCCGTGACCTAAAGACAACAGCTAAATTCAGAAAACTTCTGCATTTCAAGCTGCTGAGTAGGAAAATTTCGTAATTTTGTAAATGGTTTGTGTTCGATTATGAAAAATCGAGACATATCCATATTACAAAAATAACAAATTTTTCGGCTGTTGTTCGAAAACGCTTTTTTCCGGGTCTGACGAATGGCGAACTTTGCACGTCCAACTTTTCCGCCACGCGGCGTCCTCTTTCTTTCAAGTGAAGTGTACCCGTTTGCAAAAACGGGCGGCTTGGCCGATGTTAGTTCCGCACTTCCGCAAGCGTTGCGCGAACTCGGGTACGATGTCCGCAACCTGATGCCGAAGTATGGTTTCATCGGCGAAAAGAAGCAGAAGATTCATCTCATCAATCGGCTGCAGGGCATCGAAGAAAAGATTGGCGATCGGGAAATCGTTACCAATATCAAGTCCTCGGCAATTCTCACGAATCGCACGCGCATCCAAATGTACTTGCTCGAAAGCGAGGAGTATTTTCAGCGCATGGGCCTTTACGTCGATCCACAGACCGGGAAGGATTATGAGGACAATGACGAGCGGTTCCTGCTCTACGCCAAGAGCGCGTTCGATCTTTGCCGGCGATCCCTTTGGAAGCCAGACATCATTCATTGCAATGACTGGCAGTGCGGCCTTGTGCCCGCTTTGCTAAAAGGCCTCTTCAAAGACGATCCATTTTTCAAGGATACAAAAGTGGTGTTTACCATTCACAACCTCGCTTATCAGGGGAACTTCCCGGCCACGACATTTCCCAAACTTGGCCTTCCGCCAGAGTTCTTCACACCGGAGGGAATGGAATTCTTCGGAAAAGTTTCGTATCTCAAATCTGGCATTGCGTATGCCGATGCCATTACCACCGTGAGCAAAACGTATGCGGAAGAAATTCGAACTCCGGAATACGGCTGTGGCATGGAGGGCATCCTCGGCAAGCGGAAACGCGATCTCCACGGTATTTTGAATGGGATCGATCCGCTCGTTTGGGATCCGGCCACCGATTTTAATATCGTGCGAACCTATTCCGCGGACGAGGTCGGCGATAAGGAAGAGTGCAAAAAAGATTTGTGTTCCTCGATGGGAATCCCTTATACCGCGGGCGTTCCGGTGATGGGAATGATCGCGCGCCTTGCGGATCAGAAAGGCTTCGACTTGCTCGCGGAGATTATGGATAAAATATTGGAATCCGGCGCGCAACTGGTAATTCTGGGAGAAGGCGATAAAAAGTATGTCGATCTGTTTTCGCGGCTCGCCAAAAAACATGCTGATCAGATCGGGTTTCATATCGGGTTCCATGATAATCTTGCTCACAAAATAGAGGCCGGCAGCGACATTTATTTAATGCCAAGCGCCTACGAACCCTGTGGATTGAACCAGATGTATTCCATGCATTATGGAACGATTCCTGTCGTCCGAAAGACCGGCGGGCTGGCCGATACGGTCATCGATCTCGAAGAAGCGACGCAGCGAACGCATCCAACCGGCTTTACTTTCGAAAAATACGAGAGCCGCGCGTTTTGGAAAGCAATCGAGCGGGCGCTCCGAACCTATCGAAAAGATAAAGATCAATGGCGCCAATTGCAACTCACCGGGATGAAAAAGGATTTTTCGTGGGACCATTCGGCCGTAGAGTACGCCCAGCTTTACGAAAAACTATTAGCTTCCCCGGCCGCCGCACCCCATGCCGAGGCGGCCCTCGAAAAGAAACATACCTCCGTTTCCGCCGAATAAGGACTTCCACAGACACGATTTTCATCCTCCGGATTGTTGTGGTAGGCTACTAGTACTTTCGGACATTTGAATAAGCACACATTCCTTTTTCTTGCCGCCGCTATCCTTGCCGGAGCGATCCTCGCCGGATGTAAGGATAACATCTCCTCGCTTGGCGCGCAATATTATACCGATACGGTCGGCATTCATACCACCGTCCGGAACGATACCGGTTTTTTTCATTTCGCCGATACGCTCCGCCCGTTCGTATCCTTCAATGGAACAGATGCCGCGCTGACGGATTCTACGCCCGTGATGATTATTGGTCGCGTGGCGATCGGGAATGAAAATCTGGAATCGTGGGGATTGCTTCAGTTTCCATCCCTCACCGATAGCGTCGCCAATATGGTGACCGGAGTCGAACTGCTCCTCAAGAATGTGCAATACAAATATGGAGACACCACGAATGATAATGTCTCGTTTCGAGTCTGGACGAGTTACCAGAAGGTATACGATTCGACGACCTCCATTTCTCAATCCGATCTGAGTGCTGCCGCGGTGGGCTCGATCGACACCGCCTTTTCGGATGACTCGGATAATGTATTGCCTATCGCCTTCGATGTCTCGCTCGTGAAGCCGGTGCTCACCGAGGCTTTCAACGCTTTCGTTATCACGCCCGGAATGACGATGACGAATGCCCGAAGATTCGGGACGCTGCATAACTGGCCTGCAGATACGAATTCGATTCCGAGGCTGATCCTCATTCTAAACAATGGCGACACAATTGACCAGTACCCAACGCTCGATTTCCATTTGGTGCACGATATGAGCGCTACCCCGAGCGGAGAATTCACGCTTCAAGGTAGCACGGGCAAGCGAGAGCGGGTTTCCTTAAACCTCACTCGGCCGACAGATTCCGCCCACCTCGATCAATTTACCTCGATCAATAACGCGACGCTCGTGCTGCACCTCGATCCGAGCAATTCGCGATTTTCAAATAATCCGCTCGATAGTATTGCGCCGGCGGTCGTGTATTTGGGAACCGTAGATTCGGCGGATCATTACGATAATACGGATCCACCGGGGTACAGAGACCCAAGCGATCCGACTGGAACCACCTACCGATTCCAAATTCGCTATCTGCTCGAATCCTGGCTGCGCGACCCTACACAAAATCTGGGACTGGAATTGCGTACCGATTTCGCGCAGCGAACCTTCGGAGGCGGCGGCGCCCAGCCACAGCTCATCGGCGTGGAAGACAACACGCTTGACCGATGGACGTTTTATGGACCAGGCGCCTCGGATTCCACCAAGCGGCCATCCTTCATTTTATCCTATTCGAAGCTGCATTGAAACGGTCTTTTTTTTCCATGCGCGTTCTGGTAGTTCTGGCACTGCCAATCATGTTTGCAGGCATGGCGTATGGCCAGGGTTCGACCTATGGGCCGATTGGATTTGGACTCCCGGTGCGTTCCGGCAGCGCAACCATCGACGCCTTGGGTGGAACCGGCCTTGCGCTGCGCGGTTCCCGCTTCATCAACGACCAGAATCCCGCGGATTGGACGTGGCTAACCGAGGCGCGTTTTGGCGCCGCTATAAAATATGACTACATCAGCGCCACGCAAGGAACCGGGCAGGATGTACAGCAGGGCGTGAAGTTCACGAGCCTCGCGTTTGGCGCGCCGATATGGAGAGCCATCGGAGCCTCGTTTGCCCTGGGTTATGAACCGCTCACCGACGCGAGCAACCAGATCGATGAAACCGATTCCTTGCTGGGCACGCGCCAGTACCTTATCAAAGGCGGCGCAAATGTTCTTTTTGGCGGCGTGGCCGCGCAGCCGCTTACCGGCCTCGCGCTGGGCGCTCGGTTCGACTATCTAACCGGGAATATTCGCCATCTTGCTCAGGTGAGTTTTGTGGATACTGCCGCCGGTTCCGGCGAGTTCGAGCGCGACTATTTGTTTCATGGCGTGCGTGGAACTTTCGGCATCGAACTGATCGGCGATTCGATCGCGAGCGCCCTTCGCGGACTGACCATTGGTGCCACTTACAGCCTCGCGACGAATCTCACTTCCACGAACGAAACAATCATCACACCCACTTCGAGTTCGCTCGATACCACCATCGACACCGCTGGCGTCGGGCATTACCCCGCCGCCTTCGCGGCGGGAATTTCGTACAACCTCAGCCGCCGCTACCGCGCGGAAGCGGATTATTTTTCGCAGAATTTTTCGACGGCGTACGTCTATTCGCCAACGCCAATCTCCGGAGATCCATTGCTCAATACGAGCAACCGGATCTCTGTGGCCGTCGAGCGGCTTGCGAACGTCACAGGGGAATTCGGAACTTCTTTCGGCATTGACCGCTGGGCGTTGCGGCTCGGATTTTCGTATGCAACCCTCCCCGAATATCCCGTTGGATCTGGCGGGGTACATGAATTTGCACTCTCCGCCGGCACCGGAATACCGGTCAGTCTTGCGACCATGCTTAATCTGTCTATTGTGGCTGGTCAGCGTTTACCGGCCGTAACTGGCATGGCACCCAAGGAGAATTTTGTGCGAATCGGGGCGGATGTCAGTTTTTCGGAAACGTGGTTTGTACCAACTCCACGATAGCTTTTGAAAAAGAGGTTAACCGCATGACTATTGCCCTCGCCAGCGACCACGCCGGCTTCACCTACAAAGAGGCCATTAAGCAATGGCTCACCGCGCATGGCTATGAGTCCCGAGATTTTGGCACGACGAGCACAGCCCCCGTCGATTATCCGGATTACATTCGGCCAGCCGCTCAAGCGGTAGCAACCGGGGAGTGCGAGCGGGGAATTGTTCTCGGAGGATCGGGCAATGGCGAAGCGATGGTGGCCAACAAAGTTCACGGCATCCGCTGTGGGCTGGCGTGGAACGAGGAATCGGCCCGGCTTTCGCGCGCTCATAACGATGCGAATGTTCTCTCGCTCGGCGAGCGCATGATGACCGAAGATATGGCGCTTCGCATCGTAGAAATTTGGCTTACCACACCCTTCGAAGGGGGGCGGCATATTGCGAGAATTAAGAAGATAGAACCTTGATTCTCGTATGATTTAAAGGATGGGAGTGATTGTTCGTACACCGATCACAAATCAAATCGAATCACATAAATCGCAGTGGATCAAGAAGTTTTTTCCGCCATCGAGCACGAGCTCGAACGCCAGCAGCACGGGTTGGAACTTATTGCAAGCGAAAACTTTGCCTCCGCCGCGGTCATGCGCGCGCAAGGAAGCGTGCTCACCAATAAATACGCCGAAGGCTATCCGGGCAAGCGATATTATGGCGGCTGCGAGTTCGTCGATGTCGCGGAAAACCTCGCGCGCGATCGCGTCAAAAAGCTGTTTGGAGCGGAATATGCGAACGTTCAGCCGCATTCCGGTTCCCAGGCGAATATGGCGGTGTATTTCACCTTCCTCAAGCCGGGCGATAATGTGCTGGGAATGAATCTCTCGCATGGCGGCCATCTTACTCATGGAAGCCCTGTGAATTTTTCCGGGCAGCTATATAAATTCCACGCATACGGAGTTTCAAAAGAGACGGGCTATATTGATTACGACGATGTAGAGCGGCAAGCTCATGATGTAAAGCCGAAAATGATCACGGTGGGCGCAAGCGCCTATTCACGCGACATTGATTTCAAGCGATTTCGAGAAATTGCCGATTCCGTTGGAGCATTCCTGTTCTGCGACATGGCGCATCCGGCTGGGCTGATTGCAAAAGGCTTGCTCACTAGTCCGTTGCCGCATTGCCATGTGGTTAGTTCCACAACGCACAAAACGCTTCGCGGCCCACGCGGAGGGCTCATCCTCCTCGGGAAGGATTTCGAAAACACCTGGGGTGCGGTTGCTCCGAAATCAGGGCGGACGAAGATGGTTTCTGAGATTATCGACTCCACGGTCATGCCCGGCGTGCAAGGGGGGCCGCTCATGCACGTCATTGCGGCGAAGGCGGTGGCCTTTGGCGAAGCGCTGGAAGATAGTTTCCGCGCCTATGGCGAGCAGGTCATTCGCAATGCCCGCCGCATGGCCGCCGAATTAGTGAAACGTGGATATTACATTATTTCCGGTGGGACGGATAACCACCTGATGCTCGTCGATCTTCGCAGCAAGAATGTCACGGGCAAAGTCGCCGAGGTGGCGCTGGATAAAGCAGCGATCACCGTCAACAAAAATGCGGTTCCCTACGACGATAAGCCGCCACTGATTACGAGCGGCATTCGCATCGGCACCGCGGCCGTTACCACGCGCGGCATGAAAGAGGCAGAGATGGACGAGATTGTGGAAATGATCGATCGCGTTATTTCCAATGCCGAAGATGCAAAAGTAATTGAAGCGGTTCGCAGTCAGGTTCATGCGCTTACGGACCGATTTCCGCTCTATCCAACCAAATAGTTCAACCCTGATTTGGGACGAAAGCGTTGATTCCGGCGTTTAGCGCCCCAATGAACGAACCGGAAGCCAACGACCAGGAGATGTCCGTGTGGGAGCATCTCGAAGAGTTGCGCTGGGTGGTCGTTCGCGCAGTCATAGGCATAGTCGTGGGAATGATCCTCTGCGCGATTTTCTTCGACGAAATCGCGAAATACGTCATCCTCCTTCCGACGACGCGCACGAATCCGCCGATGAAGCTGCTGAATACCGAAGTGTATGGGCAGCTGTCGGTTTGGATGCAAATTGTCCTGTGGGGTGGCGTAATCTTGTCGTTCCCATATACCATCATGCAGATTTGGAAATTCGTCCAACCCGGCCTAAAAGCCCGGGAGAAGAAATACGTTCGCCAAATCAGCTTTTTTACGGTATTCAGCTTTGTCTGCGGGATGGCATTTGCGTATTGGGTGATGCTGCCGATGGTGCTCGAATTTTTCAATGGGCTTCGTGATCGGCAATGTCGAAAATATGATTTCAATCGAAAAATATCTCAGCGTGTTTCTCGAAATCATTTTGCTTTCCGGGATTGTGTTCGAGCTCCCGCTGGTAGCGTATTTTCTTGGGCGGTTGGGAATTTTAACTCCGGCCTTTTTGCGGCATTACCGCCGGCATTCTATCGTAATTTTACTTGCGGTCGCGGCGCTCTTATCGCCCGGCGGGAACCCATTATTGCAGATCGTTTTGTTTGTACCACTTTGGGCGTTGTTTGAAATTTCCGTTGCGGCCACGGCGCTTGCGGCCCGGCAACGGCGAAAGATCGAAGCACTTGCGATGTCATAGGATATGTCCCAACTCAACGAAATTCTAAAACCGGTCGAGCGTGAGATGAAGGAATTCAACGCGGAATTCCGGCGAGCAATGATTTCCGAGGTTCCGCTCGTCAATCTTGTCGCGAAATATCTCATTCGCACGAAAGGCAAGCAGCTTCGGCCCATGCTTGTTCTGCTGGCTGCTAAAGCGTGCGGCGAAGTAAACGATGCAACCTACCGCGCCGCCACACTTGTGGAACTTCTGCACACAGCCACGCTGATTCACGATGACGTGATCGACGATTCCGAACTTCGCCGCGGTTTCGCCAGCATCAAAGCACTATGGCGGAACAAAGTTGGCGTGCTTATGGGCGATTATCTCCTCGCGCAAGGTCTGCTCCGAACGGTAAAGACGAACGAGTATCATTTTCTTGAGATCACTTCGAACGCGGTTCGGCGGATGTCGGAAGGGGAACTGTATCAGCTTCAAAAGGCGCGGCAGTTGAATATCGATGAAGCCGCATACTTTCGTATCATTGCCGACAAGACTGCCTCCCTCCTCAGCACCTGCTGTGAGCTTGGCGCCGCAAGCATTTACCCTGTTCAAGAAGGACACGGGAAGAGCTATCGTGAGGCTCTCAAACAATACGGCGAAGCTATCGGCATTGCCTTTCAAATTCGTGACGACTTATTTGGCTTCGAAACATCGAATGGAAGCGTTGGCAAACCCGCCGCAGCGGATTTGAAGGAGAAGAAAATGACGCTGCCGCTTATTCACTCGCTCGCGCAAACCGATAAAAGCACACGAAAGCATATTATCTCGCTCGTTAAAAACGGCAAAGCGGCGAAGGAATCCTATCGAGAAGTCATCGAGTTTGTCGCTTCGAATGGCAGCATTTCCTATACGCGTTCGAAAGCCGAAGAATATAAAGCCACGGCGATAGGGGCGCTTCGGATCCTGCCAGAATCAGAATCGCGTGATGCGCTCGAGGCCTTTGCCGGCTACGTGACCGAACGGGACCGATAACCCGATTATTTGTTCGCCTTTTTATCTCGAAGCTCCTCTCGAGCTGCGATCCACCCATTCGAACGTGATAGCCGAATTTGATAAGGATACTGCTCGTAAATCGCATTGTCCTCGTTGATGGTGAAACCGTTTCTCAAATCGTCTCGCGCCTCGTAAAGCATTGGGAGAACGGAATCCTCTTGATGGAGTGCCGAAAGCGACTCGGCTTTGTAATACTTTGCGTCTGAAAAATGGGGATAAGTCATGAGTGCGAGATCGAACACGCGAATTGCGGAATCGTATTGGTGTTCTTCATAAAGTGTGACACCAAGGTAAAAATCGTGCATATAATGTTCCCAGTGCCCCGCCAGGGAGCGGTCATGGTCGATGCATATCGAAAAGCAGCGTTCCGCGCTGTCATAATCGCAAAGTTGTAAATAACAGATACCTTCGTAAAAACTGTATTTATGGTCCATGACGCCCGCGCCAGGGTGCATACGGCGGGCATCCTCGAAGTCTCGTAATGCGGCGCGATAGCTCTTTTGAAAAATACATTCGAGAAATGCGCGGTAATCGAGCCATTGATCCGCATCGTATTTCACGGCGCTGTCGATATATGGCATTCCGACCTCATACTTCATTTGTTTGAAGTAGGGCATTCCGCGTTGCTGCCATAGGTACGCATCGGTGGGATCGAGTCGCAACGCACTATCGAGCTCATCCTCGTATTGTTGTGAAAAGATACTGTAATGCCAGGCACCATTTTGGAGATAATGTTCCTGAATGGAATCTCGAAATGAATGATGGGCGGCGCTATCGGCCGTCAGGTGAATGCAAAGAATAAGAAGTGAGGCGAGGATGTGCATACAAATGAAGAAAATAAATCCTACGCTTCATCAGGCAAATGTTACACTTTCCGGTGAATTTGCATGACCGATAGCTTGATCCTACCTGGTGGTCAAACATTCAACGCGAAGCGATCCTGCGCCAAATTAAACAACCTTCGCCAGACAAATTTGTTGAGCAGAACAACCATGACGCAGAGCGCAAAAATTCCGGCGCCGAGCAACGCATAGCGTCCTTCGAGGAACGCGCTTTGAAGTAAGGCGCCGATGCCATGCGCGGCAAACGTTTCGTGCCCATACGCCACAAATTCTGCGACAATGCTGGCATTCCATGCGCCGCCGGCGGCTGTGATCGCGCCGGTAACGAGGGAAGGAAAGATTGCGGGAAGCAAAAGCTTTTTCCACAATGCTCGCCGTGGAATTTTATAACTCGTAAACATTTCCCGCAGATCGGTCGGGATTGCGCTCGCACCGGCAATAATATTGAATAGCAGATACCACTGGGTTCCCAATAGCATCAGCACGATGGAACCATATTCGATCGAAATACCCCACGCCTGAAAAAGGAAAATGAATAGTGGGAAAAGCAAGGGTGCGGGAAACGACGAGATAAACTGCACCACCGGTTGCAGACGTTGCGACCATTTGGCATTCATTCCGATCATAACTCCAAGCGGCACCGCCCACGCGGCGCCAATGGCGAGCGCGGCGAAAACGCGCAGCAGCGTTAGCCCGGCATCGCTCGCGATCGTCATCCATTCATATCCCGAAACATCGCGAGTGAAGACTACATACAGCCGAAAAATCCCATAGGCGATCAAAAGCAAAATTGCGCCCATGAGCGCTCCGCCAATCGCTTTGCGCAATTTGGGCTCGGTCGGAACGTTTTGCTCGAAGGCGCTTCGTGTAACCGCTTCTCTCGCCGCCCGGAACTCCGCTTCACTTTCACTGGCTTCTTTTCGTTTCCGTGCCAGAAACCATCGGCGTACTGATTGAATCACCTCCGAATGCTGCACGATATCGAGCACGAAGGATTTTCCTTCCGGCTCGCTGGACAGTTCCTCCACGCGGAATTTCCGGCTCCAAATTACAAGGGGATGCCACAGAACGCGATCAAGGAACAGGATCATCACGCCCATCGCTACAATCGCACCAAGAATGCCAGGAACGTTTCCGGATGCCACCGCCATCGACATGTAGCTGCCGATGCCGGGTAGCCGGAAATCCTTCCCGCCAAATTGGATCGCCTCGCTGAGCGAAAGGAAAAACCAACCGCCGGCCATCGACATCATGGAATTCCAAATGAGTGGAATGGCACTCGCGGGAAGTTCCAGCCGCCACAGCGTCTGGCGTTTCGTCAGGTGGTAACTTTGGGAGGCATCGCGCAAGTCCTGCGGGATGGAGCGGATCGAATGGTAGAATGCAAACGTCATGTTCCATACTTGCCCGGTAAAAATGGTGATGATCGAAGCCAGCTCCAGCCCGAAGTTCGAATGCGGGAAGAGGAAGACGAAGACGAGAACTAATTCGGGCAGGAAGGCCACGATGGGAACGCTTTGGAGCACATCGAGCAGTGAGAGCATGAATTTTTCCGCGCGCCGTGAATGCGCCATTGTGTAGCCGTAGGCGATCGTGAACGCAAGGGAAATGACATACGCCGCAAGCCCGCGAGATAACGAATAAAGCGTGTAGAGCGGAAGATAAGCGAATTCCGGGTGAATGATTGTCTTCGGTTGCAGCGCCGCGTTCCATTCGCGCGAAAGCAGCACCAGCCAATAAAACACGCCGCCAAGAATGCCGAAGACCACGAGGTCGGCATAGCTCATGCGCCGCGGAAGGCTGAGAACATCTCGAACGAAACTCATGACTGGAGGCCGTAGGTCACGGTCAATACTGGTTTTTGTAGCCGTAACCTTCAGGGTGCGGCGAGATCAGAATATAAAAAGTTACAATATAGAAAAAGCCGGGTCTGCTATTAAGCAGACCCGGCTTTGAACACCTCGTAAGTTAGTTTTACGCCCTCTCGCTGGATTTTCTTTTTGTAAAGAGCTTCCGCGCCGGCGCTGTTAAAATCGGTGCATCAGGGCTTTGCTTGATGCGATCGCTCGCAAGAAGCTTTTGCCAGGAACGTTCCGCGCGCTCGATGGCAACTAACGCTTCGCGGCGACGCCGGACGACGGCGAAGCCAAATCCGATCACCAGGGTAATGATCCCACCCCAAACAAGATTGATCCAGGGTTTCATAAATGCCTCGACCGTAATCACATCCGTTGGCGGAGGAGGCAAATGGTCTTTATCGAAATAGCGGAGCACGACGCGGGATTTCGACGGATCCTGCATATTCGGCATGAGCTGCCCAAGCTGAACGTGGTAGTTCGTGCCGGGAACGATAATGTCATCCTCCTGAGCTTCCTGCGTCGCAGGATTGCGGGTGACCCCAAGCGTCAGGGTGTCGCCGGCGGGATGGACAGACGTGGAGGCAACGACGCTCGCCTTCACATGAAACGGCTGCTGAGACATCATCTTCATTCGCTCGGATTCCGGAAAATCGAAACTCAGGAATTTCAGATTCAACTTTCCACCCAGAACGCTTGCTTCCTCCATTTTTCCGAGTGTATCTTGGGGCAGGCCGCCAACTTCTTCGGCCGCATCGATAGAGAAGTAAAGATCGCGGGTCCCATATTTCACGATTCCCGGATTGCGAATGGGCTCCTGGCGGTTGTTGAAATCGGTCCAGAAGGTGAGCGGGCGCGCGGTGCCTTGGTAACCATTCTCATTGGCGATGTTGATAAGCCAATAGACATTATCGGCGGCAAGCATTTGAAGCCGCACCTCGTAATCTTCGTGATTCATGAGCCCCTGCCGGAGCGAATCGTCGAGTGCCGCTTTCGCCTCTGCGTTTGGAACCTGCTGGGTTCCCTTGAATGTGAGCAGATACTGCCCGCCAAATGCCCGAGTCGGCTGGTTCATCGGAAGGCGAACGATCTCATGCTTCGTATAGCCGTTTGCCGCGATGACGCCGAGTACAAAGATGGCCAGGCCGGCATGCGCCACATACGCGCCCAAAACTTTTGTATCGAAAATAAATTTTGGATAGCCGGCAACCGCGAAGGTCGCAAGCAGAAGGGCAAACAGAATCGTCCAATAAGGCCAATACTGCCCAACGAACGCTCCAAAGCGGTTGTAATCGCCGGCAGTTCCCATGAGAAGCGAGAGCACGGCAAGGAGCAAGGTAATTCCGAGCGCGGTTCCCAAGCGGCGCGGGTAATCCTTTCGCGTGGGGGCCGCACGGTCAAAAGAGACAGCCCAATGCCCGCGCAATATCTTCCAGCCAATTTGAAGATTGACGAAGAGCGCGAACGCCGCCGCCGCTACAACTAAAATAAATTCCGGATCGCGAACACCCAGGAAGTACACGATCACGCTGAACACGAACGCACCCACGAGTGCCGAAATCGACTTACGCCACACCTCGCTCCAGTTCGATTCCCGCCATTTCAGCAAGAGCGACAGGCCATTGATGGCAAGAAGCACGATAATAAGCGGAATGTGGAGATTATTGTAATATCCCGTTTCCACTTTTTTCTTGAACAGCGGGGCACTGGTTCCGATAAAAACAACGAGCGCGCTGGCTCCCAACAGAGCTGATGCGATTGCAAGCCCGGTTTCGCGCGAAAGGATTTTGTAATCCTGTGCAAATCCGGACATCTCCCGCCAACGCCAGAGGAAAATTCCGAATGGTAACGATAATAAAAACGGCGAGCGCAATGACAAGCAGCGAAAAGGCGAGATATCCCGGATCGGCGAACGAATGGACGGACGCATCGCCCAATACCCCAGAGCGCGTTAAGAACGAGCCATAGAGCACGAGGGCGTACGCGAGGAGGGTGAGCGAAATATTCGTCCGAATGAGGCCGCCGGTTCGCTTTTGCGTGAGCATCGAGTGCGCCGCCGCAACGGTTATCAGCCAGGGAAGTAAACTTGCATTTTCCACCGGATCCCACGCCCAGAAGCCACCCCAGCCAAGGGTTTCATACGCCCAGAATCCCCCAAGCATCACGCCAAAACCAAGCACCATCGCGGCACCAAGCGTCCACGGCATCGACGTGACGACCCATCCCTGATAATCGCGTTTTATAAGTCCCGCGAGCGCGAAGGCAAAGGGAACTGCCAAAAGCGAGAAGCCGAGAAACAGCATGGGCGGATGAATAACGATCCACAGATTTTCCAGTGAAGGATTCAACCCTTTGCCATCGGCGGGAATGAATCC
This sequence comes from uncultured Bacteroidota bacterium, assembly GCA_963702215.1. Lineage (GTDB taxonomy): Bacteria > Bacteroidota > Ignavibacteria > Palsa-1295 > Palsa-1295 > PALSA-1295. The sequence continues at coordinate 306,206 of OY969726.1, read as the reverse complement.
ATGCGGGAGCTGTCCCGGATTCGCGGAGTAAATCGTTTGGAACGGGCTCTTCGCCAATAGCATGATCGAAATGAAGACGAGCACCGAAAGGAAGATCGCCATCACGTGCGACTCGTATCGCTGCCGCCGAGCATAGCGAATCAGGAACAGCGCGATGAGGGAAGTCCACAACCCCCATAGCATGAAGCTGCCTTCCTGGCTGGCGTAAAATGTCGAGAAGAGGAGAAACTTGCTTAATTTCCGCGACGCGTGTTCGTAAACATAGCTATATTGGAACTGATACGTGAAGATATGATAAAGCAGTATCGCACAAGCCGAGAGCATTCCGAGCACCGCGAGCTGGGCTGCCCGCCGAGCAGGAACCAGAAGTTCCGTACGGCCGCGAGCTGAGAGCGTATAAAGTACCATCGCCGCAAGGGAGGCGGTGAAGGTAAGGGAGAGCGCGATAGTTCCGATCATAAAAGCTGCGTGTTGCTACGATTGACCATTAGGCGCGGAGGGTGCTGACTGGGTGGACGTTCCCTGCGATGGCATCGTCATCTTCCCGGAATTCTCGTAGCGAGACGGGCACTTCGTTTGGATTTCCGAAGCCTCGAACACGCCGTCCTCCACTTTGCCGACGCACACCACGCTCGGCGCGATCTCGAAATTATTGGGCCGCACGCCATCGTATTTCACCGGCATTTCGTGGCCGAAACGATCCTTCATATAGAAGGAAAACGTGTTCGACGCCACATCGTAGTGCGAACCCTTGGCCTTATCGTAAGTGCCGGAAACCTGCGCACGAATGCCAGTGCTCTGCGCCTTCGCGAAAATCGGAGTAATCGACCTTATTCTGAACCAAAGCCAGCGCCGAAATGCCAATGAACGCCACCGCGACGACGAGAGCGATAATATGTTTACGCTTCATACGGAGATCCTATTTCTATGAGTAAAGATTTTGAACGCTCACCAAGCGAAGTCCGTTCGTGAATGGGAAGACAATGCAGTCTAAAACGCGAAGAGTTCTTCCAGCGTCATGCTGAAACCCGGGAACATGGGAGACTGGAGGACGGCGGGTTTGCGCAGAAGGCTCGTGGTTTGGTACAACTCGCCCTGTTTCGTCATGATTTCGACGGTCTCGGCATCGGGATCGATAATCCAATATTCGGAAACTCCGGCGGAACAGTAGGTTTCCTTCTTTCGCGTAAAATCGAAGTAGGCGTTCGATGGAGAAAGCACTTCAACAACCAAATCGGGAATGACCCGTAGCTTGTCCTTTCGGACACCCGCCGCACGATCAGCGCGTATAAAAATCAAATCCGGTTGATAAATATCTTCTTCGGAAAGGTATACGTCGAGCGGAGCTATGAAAATTTTTCCTAAGCGACGCTGCACAATGATTGGATTTAGCGCCGAAGCAAGATTTAGCACAATGCTTTGGTGAAATGGGGTTGGGCTGGGCGTCATAATAAGTTCTCCGGCAATCAACTGATACGGGGCGCCCTCGGGAAGGCGCTCGTAGTCGCGGGCTGTGGCTTTTTTCTCGATCTCCGTCATCATGATAACCTCATTAGCTTAACGGCGGGGAATTGATAATTCGTTCGGCTCTCATGCCTTATCGACCACTAGCAGCGCGAGCAGCACGGGCAGATAAATTATCGAGGCGAAGAGGAGGCGCTTGGCGGCGGTGTTGGTGCGTTCGTTTGCGGCGCGGATGGCGGCAACCGAGAAGCCGATACCGAGCACAAGTGCGCCCGCAAAATAGATTGCGCCGGTAAGGTGGAGCAGCGTGGGCATAAGGCTTACAGGGACGAGGGCGAGCGTGTAATTCATAATTTGCAACGCGGAACGGTTCCCCTCGGGATCGATGACGGTGAGAAGCGGGAATCCGGCGCGGGCGTAATCCTTGCGGTACATCCAGGCGATGGCGAGGAAGTGGGGGATTTGCCACAAAAATAAAATGGCGAAAAGCGCCCACGCTCCGGCTCCGAGCGAGCCGCGCACAGCGGCCCAGCCGATCAAGATGGGAACCGCACCCGGAAATGCACCCACGAGCGTAGCGATATGCGTTTTCTTCTTAAGCGGAGTATAGATGAATAAATATCCGCCAAGCGTAAGAATCGCGAGCAAACTCGCGAGGCCATTCACGAAAAAGAGCATATAAACCGTGCCAGTAAGCGCGCAGAGGACTCCGAACAGCATTCCGAGCATAGGCGAGACGCGGCCCGAAGGCAGTGGACGTTTTTCCGTACGGCGCATCTGTGAATCGGCGTCGATCTCGATCACTTGATTGAGCGCGCCGCCGCCGCAAGTGACGAGCGCCGTGGCAATCATCGTGTGGACGAAGAGCAGTGGATTAAACACAGCGGAAGCCAGCCAGAACGAGGCTGCGGTCGTAAGCAGGGAGTAGAATCCGATACCCGGCTTCGAAAGATCGTAGAAATCCCGCAGAAGCTGGCGCACATCGAAAGATGGCTGCTGCGTTGGGGAAACCGCGGTACTTTCGATCATTCGGCGATGGCAGTTAATTTCGTTACAGGCGCGATGGCCGCACTTTTCTTTTCTGCACTAAATGCAGGTTTTGGCGCGAGAATATGGCGGCTTCTAACCATGATATACACCATTGTTCCCAAAATCGCGGCGCCACAGGAGACATGGAGCGTGGTCGGCGTAACAGCTTTGCTCGTCCAAATGGTGATGGCGCCCAGCATGATCTGCACCCCGAGCAGGAACATTCCCAGGATCATTGGGATCGTAAGCGACTTCACACGAGGGTAATAATAGAAAAGATATCGCGCGGTAACGAACATCGAGAGCGCCACGACTAAAGCCCAGGTGCGGTGTGCAAAATTTATTGCAATTCCGAAGGATGTGAATGCCGGAGCCAGGCTGCCATTCGGCGCAAGTGGCCAGGAAGGAATCGCAAGCCCGGAAGCCGTGTGGCGCATAACCGCGCCAAGCAGCAACTGAATGAAAACGATCACTACGGTAATAAGTGAAAGTGTTCGCAAACCTATTTTCGTTCGTTCCGTCTTTTGAATCCCTGCAAGGTTCCACTTCCTTCCGGTAACCATTGCAATCGCCAATGTCAGACAAAACACCGTTTGTCCCAATCCGGCATGAGCGGTGGAAATTGCAGGCGGCAAATAATATTTGACTGTAAGGCCACCCAAGATTCCCTGGGTGATGACGCCAGCCAGCGTGTACCACGAAAGCGTTGACGCCAATTTATTCGAAGGGAGTTCATCGCGAACCGCAAATCGAATAAATAGGAGAACGAATGCGAGCGTAGCGATGCTGAGTACCAGTAGCATCGAAGTCAGGAAAATCGGCGCGGAAGTATTCGGTATCGCCGCGGCCTCGAAACAGAGTTTCGCGAATTCAACGACAAGATAGATTGCACCGATGGCGAGGAGCGCCCAGAGCGCGCGTTTCCACCAACCACGAAAATCGAGTTGCCATGCGAACGCCTGCGCCATAATCAGCAGACCAATGAGCGAGGCAAAAAGCCGGTGCGTATGCTCGAAAAAAATCCCACCGATCCAATCTTTCGTGGGGAAGTTGAACATTCCCATACCGAAGCTATTGGGCCAGTCGGGAACGGAAAGCCCGGCCTGGTGGCTGGTCACGAGCCCACCCACGAAGAGCAAGGCGAAGGTAAAGACCGAAATCAGAATTGCAAACCGGTGCAGCCAGGCTTGCGAGGAGGTATAGACGACCGGCATTGGATGGGCGAGAACGCGCACAAGGGCAATTCTAATCCCCGAAATTCGGTTTCGGATCGGCACATGGAGAAAATGGAAGCGGAATTGTATTGGGCGTATCGGATTTGCCGGAAGATTGCTCTTGGGCATTACGAAAATTTCCCGGTCGGCTCGATTCTCATTCCGCGCAAGCTCCGAAAGCATTTTTTCGCGCTATATGCCTTCATGCGCACCGCCGATGATTTCGCCGATCTTCCACACCGGCGTCGGGAAGAACGCCTCCGCTTGCTTGGGCAGTGGCGCGAGCAGTTGCATTCCATCTTTATCGGTAACAACCCCGATGAACCAATCTTTCTCGCATTACAGGATACGGTTCGCACTTTCGATCTTCCACAAGCGCCATTCGATCTCTTGCTGGATGCCTTCGAATTCGATGCTCGCGGAAATGTGCGATTCGAAACCTACGACGATCTTCATTGGTACACCGCGCGATCTGCCGAGCCTGTGGGAGAGCTCGTGCTTGCGTTATTTGGCTATCGCGATGTGGAGAGAATCGGTTGGTCGAATAAAATCTGCTCCGCGCTGCAACTCATAAATTTTCTGCAGGATGCCAAAGAGGATCTCATCAATGGGCGCTGCTATTTCCCGCGCGAAGCTTACGAGCAATTTGGCATCGCCGATGGGCAGGCTATTCTTTTTTCCAAGCGATCGGGCGAGTTTGTTCTTTTCGAATGCGACAGGATTGAGGAAATGCTGAAGGCCGGAACTCCGCTCATCGGATCTGTGCAGGGCCGGCTGAAATGGGAACTACGAGCTGTCAAGGCCGGGGCCAACGAAATGCTGACAAAGATTCGAACGTTGCAAGGGCAAACGATTGTGGAGCGGCCGAAGCTTTCCCCATTCAGTCGCTTGAAGATACTACGCGGATAGGGCGCTCGCCGAAGTGGAGCGTCCTTTCGGCGCTCGACTCGCTCTCGCCGTTTGCCGTATAAAGACGAACAAATCGCCGATGCGGGAGTTAACCGCGAATTTCGTTGTTGCAAATATCGATGACGGCCGGCTTCGCCCCGAAGAGAAGTAACTTTCTTTATTCCTTCACACTCCTGCCAAGAAAGGAGCGCGAGGCCATGCACCGCTTTTACGATTTTTGCCGCTATACCGATGATCTGGTCGATGAAGATAACTCCGAAATTCAGATAAAACATGCGCGGCTTGAACGCTGGCGAGAAGAGGTCCAAGCGTGTTACAATGGAACAGCAAATCATCCTGTTCTGCGGGGACTTCGGATGGTGCTCGATCATTTTGACATCCCGAAAGAATACATCCTTGCACTGATCCGAGGCGTTGAAATGGATCTGGAGAAATCGCGCTATGAGACGTTTGAGGAACTCCGCGAGTATTGTTACCGAGTTGCGAGCACGGTGGGCTTAATTTCGGTGAGGATCTTTGGCGCGAAGCACGAGGCTACGCTCGAATATGCCGAAAACCTGGGCTACGCGCTTCAGCTCACGAATATATTGCGGGATGTAAAACAGGATGCATTAAAAGGCCGTATCTACTTACCATTAGAGGACTTACGGCGCTTTAATTTCGATGAGGGTGGCATCTTCGAATCGAAGTATGACGACCGTTTTATTGAGATGATGAAATTCGAATCGGAACGGGCAAAGCACTATTATTCGAAAGCCCGGTCGGTATTGCGATCCGATGAAACAGGGACCATGTTTGCCGCTCGAATCATGGATGCCGTTTATTTTCGCCTTCTCACAAAAATCGAACGGGCGAACTACGATATCTTTTCGAAACGCATCTCTGTTTCGGCGCCCCATAAGCTGCTTATTGCCGGCAAATATTGGGCATCCAGTCATTTTCGGATAGCGCGATGATCATTCTCGGAATCGATCCGGGAACATTAGTTACCGGCTATGGCGTCATCGAGTCGGCGGGACGCGGATCGAATTTCGCGCTGCTCGAATATGGTACGATCGAATCGAAGCGCATCGCGACACTGCCGCTTCGCCTGCGCGCTATCTTTACGCGGCTTACTGCTGTTATCGAGCGTGTGAATCCGGATGAAGTGGCCATTGAATCCGCGTTTTATCACAAGAATGTGCAATCGACGCTCAAGCTTGGCCATGCGCGCGGTGTAGCGATGCTCGCGGGAATTTTGCGCGATCTCCCGGCCGCGGAGTATTCGCCTCGCGAAATCAAGCGCGCCGTGGTGGGCAATGGCAATGCCTCGAAGGAGCAGGTCGAATTTATGGTGCGCGCCATGCTGAAATTGGATACGCTCGATAAGAAGCTGCCGGATGCCTACGATGCGCTCGCGGTTGCGATCACCCACGCCGCGCGATCGGGCCCCGCGTCTAAAAAATCATGGAAAAATTGGAAGCAATTTGCCGAGGAGAATTCAGAACGAATAAAACGATAACTATTGTCGAATGCTAATAAGCCTTTCATTGTATCACCGTCGGGCAATACCGGCCCCCGCAAGGGGACTGAACAGGCAAATCGGAGCCGTTAGACCGATTGCACCCTTTAGGGGGATAGGAACTTTGTGGACAATTTTGATTTTGCTGTTCATCGCGTCCTTTCCCGGGTTCTTGTTTGCCCAGCTTTTACCCGCCGATCTTACTCCCGATAGCTACGTCAAACTCACTCTTGTCGATTCCTCGCAATTCTATGTGAATGTGCTGGGCCGCCCATTGCCCGATCGCATTATTGCTCAGACGAAGTATGGCCGATTGGAAATTCCGCTCACGAGCATCGCCTCCGTTATCGACTATCGCTACAATTGGGTGGATAAGCAGGATTTGATGAGCACCGCAATAAAGAACGAGGCGGACGATCAAAAATACGCTGTTTCAAAATTCCTTCTGCAGCCAAAGCTGCCGGATACTTCTACGGTATTCACCAAAGATTTCGACGTATTCAAAGGTCACCGCTACCTTTTCGATGATAGCGCCCACGTTATTCTCAACACCGCGTTCGGCGATCTCTTCTTCAAATATCCCGACATCGATCATGTCGATAATTGGTCGGGGCAGGGAGATACGCGCGATGATTTTGCCACCACGCGGTACGCAGTATATAAAGATCCCCGCGCCTCGCAGGATTTTCTCCTGCCCACGGCGCGCGCCTTCGGCGGAGGGAATCTTTTCATCAGCGATTACATGGTCGCCGGCTTGCAAGTGAATTATGGCCCCACCGACTGGCTGAGCCTGAATGCCGGCGGGATTTTTATCCCGTTCCTGCCAACCACCGTGACCGCCGCGACCGAAGGACTAAAGCTCACGGCGCCCACATTTAGCGATATAACGCTTGCCGCCGGATTTCAGGATGTCTATTCGCACGTGACGAAGACCTCGCGAATCGCGTTCCCATATCTCGTGGCAACGTATGGTACGTGGGAATCGGAGATTTCCCTGCTGGGCGGGATTTCCTACCAAAGCACAACCACGCTCGATTCCATCACGGGGGTCAACGTACCATATTACCCAAAGAACTCCTTCATCGGCGTGAGCGGGGATATGCGGGTGGGGCAAAATTTGAAAACAGCGATCGAGCTCTATTTTATAGAGGACTTTGGTATCGTTCCCACGATTTTTTCCGTCCGTTATTTCGAGAATAATTTTACGATCGACGCCGCCGTCGTCTTCTCTCTTTACAAAGCCGGCGCCAGCGGCATGAAGACCTTAGGCGATTACGTCTTCAACACTTCGTTCGATATCGTTCCCATGGTGAGCGCGTCGTATCATTTTTGAAAATTAATCAAAAATTAATGCTTTTGGGGGAATCGTTTCTCTTTTACGGGAATTTCCTTGGGTATTCTTGGTGTGTTTGAAGCGGCTATTGCTGCGTATAAAGTTGGAAAATTCTGGTTCGGTTCATTCAATGCTGCTGTAAATGCTTGGATCGACTTCTTGGATTCTGACATACAGGATGCGATGCGAAAGCTTTACAATTTCATGCTGACCCATTAGGATTAAGAATTTATGAGACAGGTAAGGCGCTCTTGGATTCACTTCGCTATACCCTTCTATTGCGTGTTTTTAATCGGATGCAGTCGCCGTGCGCAATGGAAGGGAATTTCGCCCTATCCAACGCCTCTTGTGGCTGCAATTCAAAGACATGACACGGAACGTGTGAGGGAACTGCTGGATAGTGGCGCGAATCCAAACGAGATAAGCAGTATGGGGCCTGATTCGCACGGGCTGCCACTTAATGTAAGGACTCCTCTCGCGATCGCGGTGAGCTACCCAAGGAACTGCGACACAGCAATTCTAAAGTTACTTATCGATCATGGTGCCGATCCCGATGGAATGAATCCGATTTTGGTAGAGCGGTCCACAGATTATTTTACTCCACTTGTTGTCGCAATCGGATCCGGATTGACGAAGGCTGTTAAATATTTATTGCGGCGCGGTGCGAACCCCAACATTATTGATCCGCCTGACGATTTGACGGGAACCAGCCCGCTCTCGTGGGCAATGGATAGTAAGGATGGAACAATTCGATTGGCGTTCGTCGATCGGTGGTCGTACGGGGATGCTTCGACTTCTCATCGTAATAAAATTTACGACACTATCATTTCTACTCTCTTTAAATACGGTGCGTCGCCAACCCAACCTGATAACCGGGGCTTGACGCCGCTTCACCAAGCTGTGTGGGTATGCGATTCTGCTGTGGCTGAGGAATTAATTGATCGTGGCGCTTCCCTCACAGCGAAAGATAAGGGCGGTGAAACTCCGGAAGACATGGCGAGGAGCTTGAGCTGTACCTCTGTTCTTAATGTGCTCTTGAGGCAAAGTAACAATAAATAGATAAAGAAATGATCGATGCCTCTTCTCCTATCGAGGTCTACGACGATTTTATTGCGGAAAGTTTGGTCGTTGAAGCTATTGAGTCCATTCGCGGTCATGGTTTTCATTATGGGTGGAAATCGGCGGACAAAGTTGCATTCAGCCACTGGAACATTGCACTTTCGAAGACTGGAACACATTCGAGCGATAGGAAGGATATTCGGAATGAGCTATCCCTTCCTGTATTGAAGCTTTGGGAATCGTTCCAGCCCGAGCTTCTTCCAAACACGTCAGTCCTTATCCGAACATATTCGAACGGGTACACCTATTTTGTATCTTAACAACCAGTGGAATGCAAACTGGGCTGGAGAAACGGCAATATTCGATAGTTCCACAGGAGAAATTATTCGCTCAGTACTGCCCAAGTGGCGGCGGCTTCTTATTTTTCCGTCGAACATGTATCACGTGGGTCGCGGCGTCTCCCGCATCTGCCCCCTCCTTAGAACTGTTTTGGTATTCAAGGCACGCCCGGAAGAGCCGGTACCTGTAGATAACTCGAGAATTGCTTTAGAAAAGGTTCTGCTAGAATCTGGCGTGGATAATTCCCCAACCGCCCCTGGAAAAACAATAGAGCAACTTCTAAAGATTTACGGCAATCTAAAAAATTGGAACTGCAACCCGCCGGTTTGTTTTGGCGGCGCGCTGCATGGGCTCTATGTTCCGAATGCTCCTCTTACTGTCGCTCTGGCCGAGGTTCGCCCGAAGATATTGGAAGTGTTCGGAATCGAAGCCGATCGGCTGGCCTCGCTCTTCGCTCGCGTTGATACGAAGAAGCTTGTTTCGGATGGGGAAGCCATCGATAAATTCGATGGTTCGGCCATAACGCTCGAGGCAAACGACAAGCAAATTATTATGCTTTTCGGCACGGCAAGCGTACTCGACAAGGCGCCTGTAATCGACCCGAAAGCGGAGGTGCTTCAGAACAAAGAGAGAAAAGAATAAAAAAGTTGGATTTGGGGGAACTCGGCGCAAAACCGCAAAATAATCTTACGGTTTATGAAAACGCATTGCGCACACACAACATAAAACCAAAAAGGCGTCTATAAAAATAGACGCCTTTTTCATAACACGCACGCGGATCGTTCAGCGAATCACCGAAATCCGCTTTTCGACCAACTGCCCCGGAATGCGCGCGGCCAGGATATAGGAGCCGGACGGCAAGCTCGATAGATCGAGATCAACTGACATTGCTCCCGAAGCCGGGCCGCTATAAACGTTCCGGACTTCCTTGCCAGTTACATCGAAGAGCCGGAGATCGAGGTTCGCCTCCGAGCCAAGCGTAACGGTAATTTTCGATGCGTCGGCCGCAGGATTCGGATAGGCATCGAGGCTAATGTCCGGCACCGGTCCTTCGGCCGCAACTGCCGCTGGAGCGGCCGCGGTTGGCGTCCAGAACCCGAAATGGGCGATCATCTGTCCGTTGGACGCGGTACCGATGACTGGTTGGCCCGCGGTGGAACCCATTTGGGTTGACGCATTCGAGGATGACGCTCCACCCGAAGCAATGACCGCCTTTTGTAACATGATCTGCGCCTCGGCGGGAACCGCCGAGAAATAAATCCCAGTGGCGAAGCCTGCAAGTATAAGTAATTTCTTCATATTTCCCACCTTCTGTTACTGATTGATAATGAGATAGTTGAAGCTGACGGCCGAGGTCAGCAGGTTCACCAGCGAAACCGTAAACGATCCTGAACCGGTGCTCGAAACGACGAGCGGAAGCAGGCCCGTGACGGCGTTCGTGGGAGTTACGAGGATAATTGAGTTGGCCGTCGCATACGCGTTGGAGATCGTGGTGGAAAGGTTACCAGCGGTAATCGATCCGGTTCCCGCGGGGCCGGAGATAGAAAGTCCTCCGACCAGCCTTACCGCGGTGTTGCCTGAGCTCACGGAGTCCGTGAGTCCGGTCGAAGCCGAGGAGGTGATCGTGGTTGCTCCGTTCGAGGCAATGTTCAGAACAGTATTGCCCGAAGCATTGAGTGCCTTCAAGACAGCATTGCCAGTTCCCGAAGCGGTGCTCTGCACCTGCAAAGCCGCGCTGCCGGCAACGGAGGTCGTTGCGTTGATCGCAACGCCCGCTGACGATGAGGCATTGATTGCCGTTCCCGCCGAAGAGCTAACGCTGAGCGCATTATTGACCGAGGATTGGATATTGGTAGCGCCATTTCCTGCGACGGAAAAGACCGTTCCACCGGAACCATTGATCGCTGAAATCAATCCGGCGCTTGTGCCCGTTGAGGCATTACGGACCTGTAGGACCGCGCCGCTTGCGCTGCTGCCCGAGGCACTGATCGCGGCTCCGGCGCTATTGGAAATGGAAAGCGCGTTTCCGGCCGAGGCGTTCAAGGTTGCCGCGCCCATTCCGCTGAGGGAGAAGATGGTTCCGTTGCCCGAGTTAACTGCCGCAAGTATGTTTCCCGATGAAGACGTAGAAAGGTTCTTCAGCGTGAGCAGCGTACTGTTGGTATCCTGCGCCGCGGCGAGGGTCATTCCCTGCGTCGTGAGGTCGAGAACGGTTCCCGAAGCACTCATCGCCTGAATGAGTTGGCCGAGCCCGGAGCCGGCAGCGTTTTTGAGTTGCAATGCGGTTGAAGATGCGCTATTCGTGGTTGCACTGATTCCGTTCCCAGTGATCGAAAGCGCGGTGATCGCATTGCCACCGCCGGTGTTGGTGATATCGAGCGTGCTCGTTGCGCCGTTGGCCGTTGCCGAAAGCGCGGACGCGCCGGAGGCAGTGAGGTTTAGGGCGTTACCGGCGCCAGTGTTTGCGATAAGTTCCGCTGCGCCGCTTCCCGAATTCGTCAGGCTAAAGAGGGAACCGCCGGAGCTGAGCGTTTGCGCAAAGGGAAGGGTAAGGCCACCGGAACCGCTGCCCGTAAAATTCAGGCCGATCGTATCGCCACTCGTGGTGAGGCCCAGGTTCCCGCCACCCATGAGCACCACATTACCGTGCAAACCATTCACGCTCGTGACGATATTATTGCCCACGCCCGCCAGAATGCCAGAATCGATGGTTGCGACCGCATTGGGCGTAATACCGAGCGCGAAATTTGCGGTATCTGCCGTGCGCGCTGTAACCGCGATCGGAACCGAAGCGATTGCAATACGCGGAGCAAGTTCCGCTCCGTTATCGACGGAGATACCGAGTGTATAACTCCCATTCGGGTTGAGTGTAAGGCTTCCGGAAGCCGCCTGGCCAGAACCGAGCAGGAAGCTGAAAACGCCATCCGTTGTGGTAACGGTATCGGTTTCGGAATAGATCGCGGTTGCCCCGCCGTTGGCGTAAACGCTCGCGTGAATCGTGTGCATCGCGTTGGAAATGGCAGCGCCATTCATATCTGTTAGCCTTCCCTGCACGGTGAAGCTGCCGGACGCAGTTTGCGCTCTTGAAGGCGACACGCTCGAAAGCAAACTGAATAAAGTTAACGCAACGATTACCGCTGCAAATCGAAAGCAAGTTTTCATAATTGGTTATTCAAAATAATAAATGACTGAAAATGACCGATATGCTTCCCAAAAGAGGAGGCGGGGAGCATGATCTCGAATTAAGCGAAAATGTTAGCAAGCGGCGCGCCAAGAGGTATTTTGCGAAACGAATTGTATCCAAACTAACTATAACTAAACTGGGAGTGGAGCCTCCCGACTTCTCGGAAGACGCAGGCAGGGAACTGGAGATCGACCCTCTGAATCACTTTCTGTTTCGGTGCGAACCCCTCGCCGCTTTTTTCCGTTTTGCACCTTCTCAAACAGAAAAAATCATCACGATGAAGAAAGAGGAGCTTTTTACCAGACCCGTCGAGCATATCGATATTAAGCGTTTCAATGCGGTACCCCTCATCGATGCCATGGGACACACGGCGTTCCAGGCCCGCAACCTGAACAGGGCTGCCGAGATTTATGCGCGCATGATCGAGGATGAAGATTGCTCGATCATTCTTTGCCTTGCCGGCTCGCTGATCAGTGCGGGGCTAAAGCAGGTAGTGATCGACCTCGTCGAAAATCGCATGGTCGATGCCATTGTTTCGACTGGTGCGAACATCGTCGATCAGGATTTTTTCGAGGCACTGGGGTTCCGGCATTATCAAGGCTCGCCTGCGCTGGACGATAACCAATTGCGCGATTTGGCAATCGATCGTATCTACGATACGCTCATCGACGAAGACGAACTTCGCGTTTGTGATCACACGATTGGTGATATTGCGGATTCTCTCGAAGCGCGGCCATATTCTTCGCGCGAATTCATCAGCGAGATGGGACGCTACTTAGATGAGAATCATCAGGGCGCGAATTCAATCGTGCTTTCTGCGTTCCGAAACGAAGTGCCGATATTCGTTCCGGCGTTCAGCGATTGCAGCGCGGGCTTTGGCCTCGTGATGCACCAAACTGCGCATCCCGATTCGCACGTCTCCCTCGACTCCGCAAAAGATTTTCTGGAACTCACCCAACTTAAACTTGCAAGCAAAGAGACGGGACTTTTAATGATCGGCGGCGGCGTGCCGAAAAATTTTGCGCAGGATATTGTCGTCGCCGCGGAACTCCTTGGCCAGGAAGCCCCGATGCACAAATACGCGATTCAAGTTACCGTAGCCGACGAGCGCGATGGCGCGCTTTCGGGTTCCACGCTGCGGGAAGCATCCTCATGGGGCAAAGTCTCAACAACCTACGAACAGATGGTCTATTGCGAGGCAACAATCGCGCTGCCACTGCTTGCAAGTTATGCCTATCACAAGGGTGGATGGAAATCGCGCGAAGCGCGGAAACTCGCCCGGACTTTTGAATCGATGGTTGCCGAATAACAGCTAATTAAGTTCAATCACGTATCGAATTTGATGAAACGAATCTTTTTCGGATTATTCGCCGCTACGCTCGGATTGAGTGGCTGCATGGCTCCTTCACAGACACTTAGCGCGAATTCCCAAAACATTCAATCCATCGTGATCCAGTATTCAGGTGGCAAGGAGATCGGCCGGTGGTATTTGGACCAACCTCCAGGGTATGGCGGTAAGGGGAACGGAACGTGGGTGTATTTCCAGAGCGGAGATAGCACATTCACTCTAAGTGGCGACATTCGAATTATTAATTTACCCAGCTCACCAAGCCATTTTTAGAACTTCCTTGCGATCTACCCGATGATTATTCTCACTGGCGGCGCAGGGTTTATTGGCAGCGTGTTGCTACGCCGGCTGAACGAAGCCGGGCCTGGCGACGTGATGGTCGTCGATCGCGCCGATCAGGAGCATTCACCGAATCTCACGAGGAAGCAGTATGAGTTCGTGGAGCGAGATTCGCTTTTTCAGAAGCTTCCAAATCCAACCGAAGTCGAAGCTATCCTCCATATCGGCGCAATTACTTCCACCACCGAAACGGATTGGGAACTTCTCAAGAGATACAATCTGGAATTTAGTAAAACGCTGGCGAAATGGGCGTTTGAGCATGGCATTCGCTTTATTTACGCATTGAGCGCCGCGACGTATGGCGATGGTTCGAATGGATTTAGTGACGCGGACAGCGTCACGCAGAAACTAAAGCCTCTCAACCTCTACGGCCAATCGAAGCAGGACTTCGATCTCTGGCTGCTCGTCAATGGTTACGAAACCCGCGCTTGCGGCTTCAAATTCTTCAACGTCTTCGGGCCGAACGAGTATCATAAAGAGGATATGGCGAGCCTCGTTTTTAAGGCATATCACCAAATTCTGAAGACGGGCGCGTTGCGGTTATTCAAATCGGCCGATCCGCGCTATAAAGATGGCGAGTTCAAGCGGGATTTTATCTATGTCATGGATGCCGTAGATGCGGTGATGTGGGCGCTCGAGAATCCGAATGCGAACGGTATCTTCAATCTGGGAACCGGACAAGCGCGCTCCTGGAATGACCTCGGGGCCGCGATGTTTGACGCGATGGGGCGGCCACGCAATATCGTTTATATCGAGATGCCGGAAAAGGTGCGCAAGCAATATCAGTATTTTACGGAGGCGGATATGGCGAAGCTGCGGGGCGCAGGCTATTCAAAGGCATTCCGGACCTTGGAGAATTCCGTAGGCGATTACGCGAGGAATTATCTGTTACAGCCGAATCCGTACTATTGAGCGATCGTGTCGTATGGCATTGGGGCCAGGATTTCCTTCCCAAGCGCGAAGAGGATCTCTTCGTCGAACTGTTTTGCAATAAGCTGCGCGCCAACAGGAAGTCCTTTCGAATCCAACCCTGCCGGAACGCTCATCGCCGGCACCCCTGCGATGTTCGCGCTTACCGTGAAGATGTCATTTAAATACATCGCGAGCGGATCGCTCAGTTTTTCGCCAAGCCTGAAGGCGGTCGTCGGAGTGGTGGGCGTGAGCAGTGCGTCACACTTCTGAAAGGCATTCGTAAAATCTTCTGTGATAAGCCGCCGCACCTTCTGCGCCCGCGTATAGTACGCATCGTAATAGCCTGCAGACAGCACATACGTTCCAAGCATGATCCGCCGTTTTACTTCGCGGCCGAATCCCTCGGTCCGTGAACGGCGGTATGTTTCCTCCAGCGTGAGCAGCCCCTGGCCCTTTCCTTCTTCAGGATGGGGAAGTGCGCGGCGGCCATAACGGATGCCGTCGAAACGGGCGAGATTACTCGAAGCTTCCGCGGTAGTAAGAATATAATAATCGGCAACGCAATATTTCGAATGGGGGAGTGAGACGTTCAATCATCCTGCATCCGGCGGCGCGAAGTTTATCCATTGTCTCCTCAAGGGACTTTCGTACCTGCGGCTCGATGCCATCGCCAAAATATTCCCGAGGAATTCCGATTGTAAGTCCCTTAATGTCCCGTTTTAGTGCCTCGGTATATTTCGGAACTGGCACGCGCGCGCTCGTCGAATCCATCGGATCGAAACCAGCCATCGCCTCCAGTGCGGCCGCTGCGGCTTCGAGTGTGCGTGAAAAGGTTCCAACTGTATCAAACGACGAAGCGAAGGCCGTAAGCCCGTAACGAGATATTCTGCCGTAGGTCGGCTTAAGCCCGATCACGCCGCAAAATGCAGCGGGCTGACGTATCGAACCTCCCGTGTCGGTTCCCAATGCCACGTCACACGCACCGATGGCGGCGGCGACCGCGCTTCCGCCGCTCGAGCCGCCTGGCACGCGTGAAACATCCCACGGATTTTTCACCGGCCCATACGCCGAATTTTCATTGGACGATCCCATAGCGAATTCATCCATGTTGGTCTTTCCGACGATTTGCGCGCCAGCTTCAGACAAGCGCGCGACGCACGCTGCCGTGTAGAGCGATTCGAATGGCTCGAGAAATTTCGATCCGCAGGTAAGACGTGCGCCCTTAAGAGCGAGAACATCTTTCACTGCGACGGTCATTGCGGCGAGTGGGCCTTCGCGGGATGGGAAACGTTCCGGCTCGAAGATTTCGAGGAAGGCGTGAAGGCGGTCATTTGCCGCTTGGGCGATTTCTAATGGGGTCATGTGGAATTTCTGGTGCTTGGAGCTTTAACTATCCGAAGTGGCCACGGAGTACGATCTAGAGTGGCCGTTCCCAAGTCTGCGCCACACCGCGAGGTCCGAACAATTCGGTCGGCTCTTGCTTCACGAGGACGAAGCCGAGCGCTTCGTAAAGAGTTCGTGCGGCGATTAGCGCATCGTTGGTCCATAGAGTCATTTTATCATATCCAGCTTGCGTTGCGAAGTCGATGCTGGTCTGGGCGAGCAATCGGCCAATGCCAAGGCCACGGGCCATTGGTTCGACCATCAGCAGGCGGAGTCTTGCCGTGTTCGTTTGCTCTTGGTCTTGCACGACAAAAATACTTCCGGCAAACTGCCCATCCAGTTCCGCGATCCACGCGCGCTCGCGCGCAGCATCGTGGCGTTTCAGGAACGCTGCGGCCGCTTGCGCCACCAACGCCTCGAATTGCTCGTTCCAGCCATATTCATCCGCGTAGATTACGGCGTGGCGATGGATGATCCAACCGATGTCGCCGATGCGGGGAGCGCGGAGGGAAATTCGCAAATCCCGAGTGGGGCTTTTCATCGTTTTATTCCGAATTTCAGGCGCGATGGTTTCCAATGTTGTAAATTTGTATTGCTTTAAACATCGTTATGCTCAAGAACACCATTTCCAAATCGTTTATTCTCAGTTTTCTCGCGGTGCTTGTTTCGTGTGGTAAATCTTCTCAAACCGCGCAAACTTCCGGCCCGGCCGGCGTCGTGATGACCACGTATCAGTCGCTGCAGAACCAGGATTCCATCGGCTTTATCCAGACGCTCACCATGGAAAAGCAAGATGAATATGCAATGTACCCGGACCACCTTACGAAGCTCCTGGCGAATTGGAAAGGCGATACCGCGCAAGTGAAGATCCTGAACGTCAAGCAAGGAGATTCCACTGCCACGGTGCTCTATAATCTTACGGTCACGGGGGCCAAGCCGCGCACACGAGATTCCATCACGGAAAATCTCTATCTCGAGTCCGGCGAGTGGAAGCACGGATTTTGAGATCCGATTCCTTAGAAATTTCGCACGATCTTGCGAGGAAAGGACTGAGGGAGAGAGCTGCGGTGAAGTGAATTTCACCGTATGCCCTCGCAATGATACAATCCTGCTGAGAATTCACTGAGCACGAGAATTGCGCTACCCCGTATAGTCAACTTTTATTGTACTATGCGGAAGTCACTCCTTATTTTCTTCGTCTTGCTTCCACCTTCGTTCTTACTTTCTTCGTGCGTCGGTCCGGAGGATCAGAATACGCCAGGGAACGCGATTGTCAAAAGCTACGCGGCGCTTGCCAACCAGGATTCCGCGGCTTATATGGAATCGCTCTCGCACGACAAGGAAGAAGTGTTCGAGGCGCTCCCGGCCGCGCAGCATGCACTGCTCCAGCACTGGCAGGGCGATCGTGCTGACGTGCATGTTCTTGCGGTGAAGCAGGATCACGGCGTCGCAACGGTCCTCTACGATCTAACGGTTACCGGGCGCAACCCATCGCAGCAGGATTCCATACTCGATCGGACTTATCTAACGGACGCGGGGTGGAAAGTGGGATACTAAGCTAACGATGATTGTCGAATGGCGAAGGAATATAATTCGCTGACATTCATCATTCTTCCTTCAACATTTAGATATGGCAGCTCGCCAGCCCGCGCTTTTCCAGGTATTGCTGATGGTATTCTTCCGCCCGCCAGAAGTCCGAGGCCGGAACGATTTGCGTCGCAATGGGACGTCGGTACCGGCTGGATTCCTCGATGGCTTTTTTCGATTCCTCGGCCAGCCGACGCTGCTCTTCAGTGTGGTAAAAAATAACACTCCGGTATTGGGTCCCGACATCGGGACCTTGCCGGTTCACTTGTGTCGGGTCATGATTTTCCCAAAACGTTTTTAACAACGTCTCGAAAGACACCCGCGTGGGGTCGTATTCCACCTGCACGACTTCGGCGTGTCCGGTTCTATCCGTGCATACATCTTGATAGGTCGGCCGTTCAGTATGGCCGCCCTCATAGCCCACGTCCGTGTGCTTCACGCCGTCTAACTTTCGAAATTCCGCCTCGACGCCCCAGAAGCATCCCGCACCAAATGTTGCTTTTTCCATGATGATAAAATTATTCCTTATTTTGCTCCCCCGCCTTTTCAAGCTGTCGCGTCGGGGGTGGTTGGACTGGAACGATTGTTATCGTCGTGATCCCATTCTCGAATACGCCGAAAATCGGTTGGGTGTTTCCTTCCAGGTATTCGAACGTCGTGCCCGTGAGTACCGTAGGGATGCCCAATTCATCCTCGATCGTTCGCTCGATTTGATTGTAATCTTCGAGCGTGCCTTTGACGAAATCTCCCATTTCGAACGGAACTTTGAGTCGCGTATCCGGATGGCCGATGTAAGGAAGATAGACTTCGATCTTTGTCGTCGTATCGCGCAGGAACGTTGCCTCGATGAGCGCGCGTGCGCCTTCGAACGTTGCCGGCTCGAAGAGGATGGTCGTCTCTTCACCCGCTTTCACGACATCGACCATCGAATCGCTGATCTCAGCCACTCCCAGTTCCCGCACCAGTTCCGCCCGTGGCACGCGCACGAGCAGCGATTTGATTTTGACGCTGCTCGAATCTTTGGCTTGCGTTTTCGCGGGTTGGGCAGCAACCATTCGGCCCGCCGATAGAATAAGGCTTACAAAAAGAAAACTATACGTAGGGTTTATAGCTCGGCTCATACATTTGCGACTGGATCCATCCTAAAACGTCCGAAGGTTCCTCAACAGTTGCAAGCCCCGCGTTGAAGGCGACGTGCGCAACTGCCGCTGCAATACGCGCGGAAACTTCGCGCACACGATCCAGCCCAGGAAAGACGCGGCCCTTTGCAAGATCATCGGTGGTTACAGTTCCCGCCAAGGCATTTGCCGCTTCGTAGAACATCTCGCGCGTCACGCGCGTCGAATGCGAGGCGATAACACCTAACCCGATGCCAGGAAATACATACGCGTTATTCGCCTGGCCCGGTGTAATCGTTCGCTCCTGCATTCGGACTTCCGGGAATGGGCTGCCGCTTGCGAAAATCGCGCGGCCCTCGGTGAAGCGGTATGCTTGCTCCGCCGTGCATTCCGATTGCTCTGTTGGATTTGAAAGCGCGAAGATGACGGGACGTTCGTTTTCGCTCGCCATGGTGGAAAGCACCGCCTGGGTAAACGCATTCGACTTCCCAGATGCGCCAATGAGCGCTGTTGGCCTAAGTGATTGCACAGCAGAAAAAAGATCGGGTAAATGTTCATGCTCGTGCGCATACGGCCGCTTATGCTCCGCCAGATCCTTCCGGCTCCCAACGACTAAGCCTTTCGAATCCATGAGCCAGCAATGGTTCCGCGCATCGGATTCAGCCATGCCTTCTTTCATCATCGCAAGAGCGATGAGATCGGCTATGCCCGTGGCCGCCTCTCCGGCGCCGAAGAGCAAAATTCGCTCGTCCGAAAGATTTCCACCCTTCAAACGGATCGCGGAAAGCAGGCCGGCAAGCGTTACCGCCGCGGTTCCCTGAATATCATCATTGAACAGGCAAACGTTATCGCGATATTTCTCAAGCAGGCGGAACGCATTCGCGCTGCCAAAATCTTCGAGCTGGATGAGAACGTTTGGGAAGCGATCATTCGCCGCCTGAATAAATTCATCCACAAAGCCATCATATTCCACGCCGCGAATCCGGCGATGGGGAAGTCCGAGATAGAATGGGCTTGCGAGCAGTTCGGCATTTTCGGTTCCCACATCGAGCGTGATGGGCAGGCATTGGGTGGGATGGACGCCCGCGCATGCCGTGTAGAGAGAAAGCTTCCCAACCGGAATTCCCATGCCATGCGCGCCCAAATCACCCAATCCAAGCACTCGCTCGCCATCGGTGACAACGATCACGCGCACGTCGTCATGCGGCCAATTCTCCATCACCTGGCGAATATGTCCCCGATCCGTATCGGAAATGTACATCCCGCGCGCGCGCCGGAAAATATGACCATATTCCAGACATGCCGCACCGATCGTCGGCGTATAGATCACTGGCATGAGCTCTTCGATGTTCCGAATAAGCACATTGTAGAAGAGCGTTTCATTCCGGTCCTGAAGCGCGATAAGGCTGTTGTAACGATCGAGATCGGTCGGCTTCGAGCGGAGGGTCTGGATGACACGTCGGGCCTGATCTTCCAGGGAAATAATCCGCGGAGGCAAGAGTCCGCGAAGTCCGAGCGCCTGGCGCTCGGCTTCCGAAAACGCACGGCCCTTGTTAAACGAAGGGTCGTGCAGCAAATTGAGACTGCGCGGAAGTGCGCGACCGTTTGAGGTTCCCGAAACGGCAGCGACCGTCGAGTCCTGTCCATTTCGGGATGAGGTTGTAGAGAACATTTCAGATTCCATAACAATAAGGCGCGAAGAAAAAACCCCTTGATCTTAAGAAGGAGTCGCGGGGGCTGCCCCACATAGCGACGGTGCCCTAATGGCTATGAGCTGCCCGTGGCTGGCCCATGAAATTGAGCCCGAAGAGCGGCGCAAACACGCAGAAATTAAAAATTCCTCCAAGCAGTGGAATGAAGCCGACCACTCCGACGATCCACCCAGCCCCAGCCGAAAAGCCCCACCATATCAGAAATAATCCGAAGATGATCCTGAGTGTACGGCCAACTCCACTGCGCATAAATGTTACAAATGGGTTCATAAGTCTCCTTTTTTACCCCTATTTGACGTGAAATGGGATGCCATCAACCAAAATCTTTCAATCTTGCCTGATTTGACAGGTTCTGAGCGTATGGTTTTTGAACAACCGTAAATTTTGGGAGGGGAAAGGTAAAAAAATTTTACGCATATCCGTAGAGTGTCGGGCCAGGTAGGAGGAGAATATGAAGGCTGAAAAAGGTAGCGATCAAAACCGCGCGAAATGGGCGTGATCTTCGACCACTATTTCTTCAAGATAAATTCCACGCGCCGATTTTGGGCGCGGCCCGCTTCGGTGGCGTTAGGCGCCACGGGTTTTTCCGCGCCAAAGCCAATCGCCGAGAGGCGGGTGGCTGCGATGCCGTGCTGGGCAAGATAGTTCGCAACGGCCTGCGCACGTGCTTTCGAAAGCCCGTGATTGTGCGCCACTGAGCCGGTGGAATCTGTG
Organism: uncultured Bacteroidota bacterium; assembly: GCA_963702215.1. Lineage (GTDB taxonomy): Bacteria > Bacteroidota > Ignavibacteria > Palsa-1295 > Palsa-1295 > PALSA-1295. The sequence continues at coordinate 285,061 of OY969726.1, read as the reverse complement.
AAACCAGCGATTTCAAGATGGAATTCGGGATGATCCGCGAGCAATTGGACGAGGCGGTTTAGTTCCTCATCCGATGCGGGAAGCAGATCGGACTTATTCGTTTCAAAAAACACATTATGGAGCGTGATCGTCGCGCCGGTTTGGATCTTGTTTAGCGTCAAATCGCGCGAGAGTTCTTTGTAACTCTTAAGCTGGGTAAGATCGATATTCTCGCTCGTGGGAAAGTAGCTGTCGCGTTCGGCATGGAGCGTGTACTTCGCTCCGGCTGGCAGCGTGAGCTGAAACTCCCCGGTTACCGGGTTCGATCGGGCCGACCCGGCCAAGCCCGGAGCTTTCGTTCCGGTTGCCGCGGTATCCAGCCCCTCGTAGCGAATTTCCGCGCCGCCGAGCGGATGGCCATTCGCGTCGCGCACCACGCCACGCACCAGCGCCACGGCTTGCTCGCGCGAGACGTTCACGCGGTAAATATCGCTTTGGTCGCTTTCCGATATGCGCCAGCATAGGTATCCATATTTCCCTTCCGCATCCTCTGTGTAGAAACTCGTTCTACCGGGCCGGTTAACGGAATGCCCCAAATCCTCCGGCTTCAACCAATGCTGCCAGGAATTATCGAGGCGAAGGGAACGATAAACATCGACGTTGCCGATCCCTCCGGGCCGGTTGCTTGAAAAATAAAGCGTCTTATTATCGCTGGCGAGGTAGGGGGTCATCTCGGTGTATTGGCTGTTGATCTCCGGCCCAAGCCATAGGGGAGCCGTCCAAGTCCCTCCAAACGTGCCCTTTTCGGTTGCGGCAGCTTCCTGATAAAAGCTGACGTAGAGATCGCTGATCGCCGAGCGAGGAATCGCGGTTCACCGACATGATAAGCGTTCGCTGATCCGGACCGAAGCTATAATCGGTATAAATTCCGCGCGCAGCGAGCTTGGGAATTTTAATCGGCTGCGGGATGGACCATCCGCCTAACACTTTGTGCGTAACAAACACCCGCTCGTCCGGTGGGGCATCGCTCGAAAGCTTGCCGATTAGATAGAGCGTGTTGTTATCCGGCGAAACCGACGTCACCGCGACGCCATAAGAGCTTGCCAGGTTCCCGCCAATGAATTCCGGCTTGGAAAATGATTCCCCGCCGCCAGAATCCCGCGTAATCGAGCTGCGCCAAACATCGAAGACCACACTGGAATCCATCCCCATGCGCGTCCGCGTAAAATAAAGCATTTTTCCATCGGCCGAAACGACGGGTAGCAGCTCGCTCTGATCGGGCGAGTCGATCGAGAGTGGGAGCTTGACAAAGCCGCTCTGGGCCTCGGCGGAAAGTAGGAAGTATGAAGTATGTAGGATGAAAATCGCCGCAAGGGCGGGGAACAAACGGTTATGGCGCTGAAGTATCATTCCGAGAGATAGACCTCCGATATTACTCCTGCCCTGAACAAACTTTTGTCCCCATTCATCCGGTTTACCCGACATGGTTTTTTGCACTCGCTTCCAGTTCCGTTCATTTCAGCGGATGGGCCTCATCGCGTTCTTTTTTTTAGCATCGTTCAGCGTGGCTATTGCCCAAACGCAGGTTCAGCCGGGAGTGACGGCCCATCAGAAGGTTTCGATTCACCCCAAGGGGAGTCGGGTGAAAAAGAGAAGGGCCGCCGCGAAAAAAGTGGAGGTTATCGCCAAGGCGAAGACGGTCAAATCGAAACGGAAAAGAGCGACAACGACGAAAATAGTAACCACGAAAACGAAGATCGCCAAAACAAAGAAACCGGCGCTCCTTCATAACCAAATCCAGCAACATGTGCCGCCGCCGGGTCAGGGTGGTGAGGAAGAGCACAGCGATTGGTTTTGGCAGCGCCGCGCCTGGCCTAACCGAACGATCGATCCCAATGCCTATCCCACTGCGCTTGCCGAAGCCCGCCGGATGCCAATCCTTTCGCGCAGTGCCGGCAAATTCGGCGCGCTCTCCAGCCTCGAGTGGCAACCCATTGGGCCTTATTCCATCGATGGCCGCGCAACGGCCATCGCAACCGATCCCTCGGATTCCAACACCTTTTATATTGGCGCCGCTTCCGGCGGACTATGGAAGACAACCGATCATGGCACATCCTGGGCGTGCATGACCGATACATTTGGTTCTCTCTCCATTGGCTGCATCGCGCTCGATCCCATTCATCCGCAAACGATCTATATCGGCCTTGGCGAGTGCAATGGCAGCGCGGATTCGTACCCGGGCGATGGGCTTTGGAAGTCGTTAAACGGCGGAAAGACCTGGACCTACCTTGGATTCGCCGCCGCGCAGTACATTGCGAAGATTCTCATCGATCCGAATAACGATACGAATATCTTCGTCGCGGTGCTCGGCCCGAGTTCCCTGAGCGATACGAACAAAGGCATTTTCCGCTCGACCGATGCCGGGGCGACGTGGTCTCGCTCGCTCTTCGTCCGCCCATCGGCGAGCCTCTGTGTTGGGTTTATCGATATTGCGATGAATCCGCTGAACTCTGGCGAGCTGGTTGCGGCCGCGTTCGATCATTCCATTGCGATTGGCGCGGGTTTCAGTCCCGGAGGCTCTGCCGGACCAAACAGCGGGATTTATCTCACCAGCGATACTGGCAAAACATGGGCGCGCATTGATACGATACCCTCCATCGGTTTGCCGAACGGTGAATCAGAGAAGGTGATCGGCCGCATCGCCCTGTTGTGGGTTAGCGTGCCGGGCCCCAGTCTTTCTTCTGATGCCCTTTTGGCAGGATTTATTCGCACGGATACTAATCCTGTTACGCATTATCTTACTGACGAGAATTTCGAGGGACTCTATGTTGCAGTCAATCCTCGATCTGAAGTGGACAAAACTATTGGATTCCACAACAAAAATTCCGATGGGCGGCGTGCAAGGGAAAGACAGCGCGAACATTACGAATGCGCAGGGGGAATACGATTTTTTCCTTACTGCTGGGCCAACTCCAAAATCGGGAAGTCCCGACATTTACATAGGTGGGATTGACGTTTTTCGTTCCAGCGATTGGAAAAGTTGGAAGGATATTACCAATTCCTACAGCCAATACTATGTAAAAGATAATCGCGAGCAGCATTCGGATCAGCACGGCGTTGCCTTTGCCGGAACGGATCTCATCGCCGTAAGCGATGGCGGCGTTTTCGAGACGCGAGATTATGGCACGAATTGGCGGCAAATGACCGGGCTACCGATCACTCAATTCTATGCGATTGAGCCGTGGCGTGGAGGCATGATAAACACGCCAGCCACGATTTCCGCGAGCGATCTCAAAGTGTTCGGAGGCACGCAGGATAACGGCACCGTCGGCGATCTTCTCGAATACGAGCTATGCCTGGATCAATCACGGCGATGGGCAAGCGGCGATTTCCGTTCCCACCGATTCGAACAAGCTTATCAGCTCGCTTCAGTTCGGCATCATCTTCGCGCGCAATACGCTGGATTCGCTCGTGCCGTTGCCGCTCGCGATGAAAGATTCCACCCACGATACGCGCCCGCGCTGGCATACCCTAACCTATCGGTTGCTCTACGGCCCGCACGCCCTTACCGACACCCAGGAAGTCTGCGCGTGGACAGCTCCGATGGCTTTGGATCAAAATACCACCGATTTCTACACCGCGCGTGAGCATGTGTATAAGGCCACGCTCGATTGGAACGATTTGGAAAACATCACCTGGAAAACGTGGTCGCCGGTGTTGGGTGGAAATATTGCAAGCGATTCGTCATGGTATTATGGTGACATTGAAACGGTTGCCGAAGGGCCTCGCGATGCCGCCGGTCATCCCATGCTATGGGCCGGCGGAATTGAGTTTACGACGGGCTACCTCACGTCCCTGTGGCGGACGGCGGTCGATCCTACTCGTAACGACACAACTCCGCCGAGGTGGATTGCCGTCCGCACGGGATTGCCAACGGCAACGATATCCCAGATCGTGCCGGATCGCAGCGATTCTATGACGGCTTTTTGCTCTATTGTGACCGCGGGGAACATCGCCCACGTGTTTAAAACGACGAGCGGAGGAAAGAAATGGTTGAGTATCTCCGGGAATCTTCCCGAAGCGCCGGTGAGTGCGATTGTAATCGATACGCTGGCGGAGCACGGCGATCCGGCACTTAAAAATCAGGCGCTGATCGCGGGAACGGATGTCGGCGTTTTCGTGACGACGAACGGAGGCGCCTCGTGGGCGCAGTTGGGAACCGGAATGCCGCATATCATCGTGAGCGATCTGAAGATCTATAAGAACATGCTGATCGCCGCGACTCACGGCCGCTCACTCTACGCGATGGATATTAGCGGCGTTCAGGCCGTTCCTTCCTCCGTTTCCAAGTCTTTGGCAAGCTCGGCTCCATTGCTCAGTGTCTATCCGAATCCCGTGACACGCGGTGCCTCGTTCACTATCGCTGCGACACAGGATGCGGATGCTACCTTGTGCCAATTGATCGCCACGTCGAGCGGACGAACATTCCCTGCGACACTTGAAGCGATTGGTTCAGGCAGTTACCGCATTACCGCCGATCCCGGCGTTCCCTCTGGCACATACCTCGTCCAGCTTCAACGCGGAGGGGAGTTACTTGGCGCGGGCAGCGTAACGATCACGCGGTGACGTTATGTTAGTTCGTTCTTGTCAGACATTCTTGATCGCCTTGGCGGTGGCTGCAACCGCTTCTGTGCCGCACGCCGTTGCGCAGCGCCCTCATCATGGGCGGCCCGCGACAGTGGCGGCTCCGCGCAGGCCGCAAATCAAACCGGACATGCTAACGCTGCGGTACAAACCGCAGGCAGGTACGCTGCTCTATGGCATCCGCACGCACATCAGCCAGACTGTGGAGGATGGCGGTGAGAAGCGCACCGGATTGTTGCAAAGCAGTGCGGAACTCGCCTTTCATAACGAGTCGATCGATTACAAAAAGGGACTATGGTCATTCGACGAGTACTTCACGAACTTCAAAGTTTCGGGCATCAATCTTTCCGGCGATTCGCTCTCGCTGCACGAAAATCTTGCGGTCAACCGGACGACGCGCGTCACCTACGACATGGAAGGAAATGAACTTTCGAAAATCGTGGAGGATTCGCTCAAGCTGCTGAACGCCGAAGCGCAAACGAACGCCTATTTTTTCCAACCGCCGCGCATGCTCATTCCGCTTCCCGAGCACGCCGTGACCTACGGCGATACCTGGCGGGAACACAGCCGCGATACGATTCCCGTGCGGGACACCGTTAATATAGGAACCACCGCCGGTTCCTATATTTACGACGTGACCCGCGTCTATCGCTTCGCCGAACTTCTGGACACGATGGAAAGCTACCTCGCAATCATCGTGGCCCGCGACACTGGAACCTTTCAGGGCATGCAAACGAATTCCGTCACAAAAGTCACCACAAACTCCGAAGGTCCCATCAGCGGCGCGGATACAACAATTCTCGATTTATTTTCGGGCACCGTCGTAAAACGCACGCTCGATATGACGATCCCCGCCCGCGTGACCATTTCCTCCGTCACTCCGTTCCTCGACGAGTTGAAGGTGCGCAGTGTCGTCCAACTTAGTGAGACGAATGCAAAGTTTATCGGGGAGTGAGCAGAATCTCGTGTAATTGCTTCTCCGGTTCGAGATCGAGTCGCAGCAGATTGTTATCGAACTCACAAGGCTGGTCGAGTCCATTATATTGAATTCGGTAGCCTTCGGGATAATGCACCGGCTGCAGTGGATGAACCATGGTGGTGGGGAGATAAATTATTGTCGGTTCCACCGCCGGTATTCCGCGCATCACAAGTTCGAATTCCTTCGTGCGCAGATTGAAATGGCTGTGTATGGGTTCCGCGCTCGCGGCAATGACGTAGGGGCGGGTTGCCACATCGAGGTTGCGAATTTTTTTATTGTAGCCAATCAGCGAAAAATCCTCACGCATGAAGCCATCGCGATGTTCTTCGGTATTATAAAGATTTACGTTCCAATAGGTCGCGTTCACTAACGCCTGTTCGACAGCCTCGAATTGCCAATTCATCTGCGGTCGAACGACGGGCTTCGGCCAATTCTGGCGCGTGCCGAATTCGGTGAGGAACGGCGCCAACCGATGCTCGCGCGCCCAACGGGCGCCGATGGATTGCGCACTGCGGTATTCTTCTCGTTTTGAATCATGGAAAAAATGTCCTCCCAGCGCGGTGAGCAGCGAATCGTAATAATGGTATGCGAATACGATGCGATCTTCCCCGGATGGTATTTTCAGGAACGAATGATAGGCCCTGTTCCTGCGAAGATTGACGTTCCAATCGCTTTGCGGCGAAAGGAATGCAAAGAGATCGGCGGAATGCTTCCGGATGCGCCGAATCGCACCGGCGTAAAATTCGGCGAGGATCGTCTCCTCGAATACACGATTGCCGAGGCGGGCCGGATGAGGTTCGTTAAAGATTTCGATTCCAAGCACGCGCTCGCAATGCGCAGCTTCGGCGGCAACACGTTCGAGCGTGTCTAAAAAGCGGTCGCGCACTTTGAATTGTTCGAGCGCGGGGAAGTGGGAATGATTTGTGAGATCGTTACGCCAGAAGTCCGTAAACGTCCTCCGCAGATGTCGATTGAATTCGTAATTAGCGCCCCAGAGCGGAGTATCTTTCAGGAAACTCCGGTGCTCACTGCCCTCGGAGCGCACCCAATCCGGCATGCCGTTACCGCCGAAGGCATCTCCGAGCAAGTCCTGATGCATATCGATCAGGATGAGAAATCCCTTGTCTGAAAATCGGCGAATATACTCGAAAAAATCTCGGAGGTATTGCTCGTTGTATTCGGGAGCGGACGGATTGCATACCGGCTCGAATGCCGACCAGAAAAAGGGGAGCCGTAGCGTCGTGAAACCACACGCAAGGAGGAGATCGACGTACGTTTCGAACTTCGTCCAATCCTCGAATGAGCGAAAGGGGAGATTAGGCGGTAACTTCGCCGATGGCCCGAAGCAGACACCGCGAAACAGCAAGTATCGCCCGTCGGTCTTCGAGCGGAACCAGCCATCTTCAATACCGATATCGTGAACGTTGGGGAGAACTTGCAAGTCAGAGATTCAAATCGTTTAATGTGCTTGCAGAGTTCCCGTCCCACTTCATCACGGCGCAAGGTGCGCCATAATTTCTACATATTGCGGAAAGAGGGAGGGCTCCGCGCTTGCACTGGTCTTTCGGCCACGGGTCTTCTTCGAGGGCTTTTTGCTGCTCACAAGGTATGCCGGCATTGGGAATATTCCTTGGGGGACCATCGTGGTGACGCTGACCACCGAGAACCGGTCGCTTCCGATGCCCTTGCCGCTAAAAAATGCGCTCATCGCGGATGCGCGCGCATTCGCGAGGGATTTCTGCGCGGCATCGCGCTTTGTTTTCACCGGCGCATCGGGGTAAACCACCACGCTCACTGTTAGCTTCGGATTATGCTGCAATTGGAAACTTATCGAAGTCAATTGAGCGAGTGCGTTCGGAGAGATTCCATGAGAGCGTGGCTCGAAAACGGGTTGCGGCAGATTGAACAATTGACCGTCATGAAGCGGGCTAAGCACCAGGTGAACCGGAAATTTTGTGTACGCCGAAAGTGCGGGAACCCGGAGAGTATCTTCGCGATACATATAACCATTTTCGTTGACGACAAAGCGATAGACGCTATTCGGCTGGAGGATGGCCGTCACCGCTCCTTCCGCGTTGGAGCGAGTCGAGGTGACACGATCGACTCCGCGGAAAATAACGACCGTGACATTGGGAAGTGGCGTGCCATCGGTCTGCGTAACCTGGCCCTGGAGTAAGCCGACGGAGCGAGAATCTGCCCCAAAGCAGAATGCATGGGCAGCGCGAGCGTGAGCAAGGCAAGCAACGAGCGTAACTGTGTGCGAGAAATCATCATGATGGAAATGGCAAATTAAAAGCAGAGTAACACGCGAAGGCGGCAAAAGTTACACGTCGCCTCGCAACTATTTTTCCACCACGCCCATCGTCATCCCATCTCCGATTGGAACGAGAATGCCGAACAGCTTCTTTTCCTGCGAGAAGGCCGTATTGAATTGCTGGATTGCGCGAACCGATTTAACGTCGGGATCCGTCTCCGCCGCGGGCTTCGCGACCTTGCCCCAGGCCAAAGCGTTATCGCCCGCAATGACGCCGCCACGCCTGACCAGCCGCATGGCTTCCTTCAAATAGTTAACGTAGTTCGGCTTGTCGGCATCGATCAGGACAAAATCGAACGAATCGCGCTTAAGGAGCTTCATCACTTCCAGCGCCGGCCCAGTTTTGATCTGCACGTTGCGAAGATATAGCTCTTCCAGGTTCTCGCGGGCCACCTGTGCGTGCTTCTCACTGGTTTCGAGCGTGACGACTTCGCTGCCGGGCCCCATCGCTCGAGACATAATGGCCGCGCTATAGCCAAACAGCGTTCCCACATCCAGCGCTCGCTTGGCTTGAGTGGCTTTGAGGAAGAAGGCGATAAATTTCGCCTGCTCTTCCGAGATCATAATCATCGGCATTTCGGCCTCTTTTGCACGCGCGCTCATGCGCTCTAAGAGCGCGCGCTCCTCTTTTGCAAAATTCCGGACGATGTATTCGTAAGTCTCTTCGGTGAGTGGTGTACCTTTCATTAGCACAGTAACACAATTTTCGCAACTCCTGTCCCGCAAGTCTTGCGTGTCACGAAAATAGCGGCGCCGTCTCCGGGCTTTGGATGCCGAAATGCTGGTAGGCCAACCGGGTAGCCTCCCGGCCGCGCGGCGTGCGGGCGAGGAAACCTTCCTGAATGAGGAATGGCTCGTACACCTCTTCGATCGTTCCACCTTCTTCGCCAACGGCCACCGCAATGGTATTCAGCCCGACCGGGCCACCGCCAAATTTTTCGATGATGGTGAGCAGGATGCGCTTATCCATTTCATCGAAACCATGCTCATCGACTTCGAGCGCCTTGAGCGCCATGAGGGCGATCTCGCGCGTGATCGTCCCATCTCCTTTGACCTGCGCGAAATCACGGGTGCGGTTTAGCAGCCGGTTGGCGATGCGGGGGGTCCCGCGCGAACGCCTTGCGATTTCGAGCGCACCCTCGTCATCGATCTTAATCTGAATAAGCCGCGCGCTGCGCTCCACAATTCTTTTCAGCGACTCGGCCTGATAGTAATCGAGCCGGTTCGAAATTCCGAAGCGGGAACGAAGCGGCGCGGAGAGCAACCCGGCCCGCGTGGTTGCGCCGACGAGCGTGAATGGTTTGAGCTCGATCTGAATGGAGCGCGCGCTTGGGCCGGAGTCGATCATAATATCGAGCTTGTAATCCTCCATCGCCGAGTAGAGATATTCTTCGAACGACGGCGGAGAGACGATGGATTTCGTCGATGAAGAGCACGTCGCCTTCTTCGAGCGAAGTTAAAATTCCCGCGAGGTCTCCCGCACGTTCGAGCACGGGGCCGGAAGTCGTCCGAATTTGCGCGGACATTTCGTTGGCAATAATGTGGGCGAGCGTCGTTTTGCCGAGCCCCGGCGGGCCGGTAAAGAGCACGTGATCGAGTGCCTCGCCGCGCGCCCGCGCCGCGGCAATGAAAATGCGTAGGTTCTCGATAATGCTTGCCTGGCCGGTGAACTCGCCGAATTCGCGCGGGCGAAGCGAGCGCTCGAATTCGGCTTCGAGGGAGGAGCGATCCTTCGCGAGATTGGCGCGGTCGTTGGTTATGGAATCATTGCGCTTCATCGTCTGAGCTTGGATATATGGGCTGCATGGGATTAATGGGATAAAGACGGTAAACGTTCAAATATGGCCCGCCATGCATCCTTACGGACGATTCTGCATTTCCCGACCCCACATCCCAAACACCCGATGCATCCCAAAAATCCCGATTCAGGCGATTATCCTTCCAGCACCCACATCGGATAGCCTCTTCGGATAAATCCCCGCACGTCGATATTCCCGGTGCGCCAGTGGAACATGGGCAGCGGAGGAGCCAGCTCGAGTTCCGGCTTGCCCCAATTCTGGCCGAAGTAGAGCAGCAGAACGTTTTCGATGTCATCCGAGGCGCCAACTTCGATAGAACTTTCGCGCGGAGTGATGGTGAGCCGGCGCAGGCGGTTTGCGCCATCGAAAACAAAGGCCATGCGCATATACGTCAGCCGGCAAATGAGCGAATCGACGACATAGACATGCGCCGGATTGTCGCTGTAGGAACGGGAGATTGAATCTTCACCATGCACTTCGCGCATCGTGGCGCTGGACGCCCTCATCAGGTAATTTACGCTATCAAACGAAATACCCGGTCGGATTCCAAAAATTTCGAGCGGATTTTCTACAACCACACTTTTTACCACGTGCGACTTTTGCAACGCACGCTTTTGCGGACTCCGCGATTGAGCGACGGCAGCTGAAGTGGTGACGGCCAAAACTAGCAATAGGATGAACGGGAAATGCTTCACTTTGCGGGTGTTTACGAACGCGATGCAATATAGTTATTCACACTCGAGCGTAACCTGTCGGAATTTCCTATGTTTCGAGCAAGTTTGATGGTATGGCACAATTACTATCTGAATCGTTCATACTATTATAATCCTCCATAATGAGTTTTGTTACCGAAGCGCCAAACATTTTATCGTCGCCACGTGCGATGAAGGTTAGTGAAACCGAGGCCAGGGTTGCCGCCATATTTACCGGCGGAACGATTGCCGTGAGCACGAATAAAACGGCCAGCGTGGTGCCGGCGCTCTCGGGGCGCGAGATACTCGATCGCGTCCCCGAAATCGCCCAGTACCTGCCAGCGGTTCGCGTAGAACTTCACGATTTTTCCACGCTGCCCGGCCCGCATATTTCTCCGGAAATGATGCTTACGCTTGCAGGCGTCGTGCGCTCCATGGTGGCTGGTCACTCAACCCAAGAACACGCCGATGGCGTCGTTATCACACACGGCACCGATTCGATGGAGGAAACTGCATATTTTCTCGATCTCGTTGCCGCGAATGATGCACCGGTCGTTCTCACAGGATCGATGCACACCTCGACCGATGCTGCCTGGGATGGCGGAAGAAATTTGGTCGATGCTATCGCCGTTGCCGCAAGTCCGGCCTTTCGTGGCATGGGCGCATTGGTGGTGATGAATGGCGATATTCACGCGGCGAGCGAGGTTACGAAAACGCACACGATGAATCTTGGAACCTTCCGTTCGCTCGATTTCGGCCCGATCGGAAAAGTAAATACACTCGCGATGGATGGGCCTCGCCGCACGAGAGAACCCATGCGGCGCGTAAGCATTGAGCTTCCGGAAGATGCCGAACTTCCGTACGTTGAACTTTTCAAAACCTATTCCGGCATGGGCGACCGGCTTTTCGTCGCTGCCCTGAAAGATGGTGCGGCCGGCATCGTTGTCGAAGCGATGGGGCAGGGGAATGTTCCGCCGGGCGTCGTCAACGGAATCGCGCGCGCACGAGAGATGAACGTTCCTGTAATGATTACAACGCGGTGCCACGCCGGTCCGGTCCGTCCCTACTATGCGTATGAAGGCGCCGGACAGGATCTGGAACGATTGGGCTGCATCTTCGAGCCGTACCTCACCGGTCCGAAAGCACGCATCAAGCTAATGCTTTCCCTTGCAGCCGGAGAAAAAGCATAACGACGGACGGATAGCTCGTTCGGAAGATGGGGAAGAAGGGAACTTACTCCATCGCGAGCATTTCAATTACTTCGTGGATTACGTCCTCCCACACCCCAGGTTTTTTTTGCCAGAAGAGCGTCATCGCCGGATACCACTTTGTTTTTTCCTCGCCGGTGATCCAGCGCCAGTCAGCGGTATGCGCCAGGAGCGTCCAAACGCGCTTGCCGAGGGCGCCGGCGAGATGGAGCACGGATGTATCGACCGCAATTATTAGATCAAGATTCGAAATCACGGCAGCGGTTACCCCGAAATCCTTCAGATGGCCGCCTAAGTCGATCACGGCCGGATGTCCGGCTTCCGTTCCCGGCTGGAGGGTAAAGAACTGGAAACGATCTTTATGCTCGTCCACGATGGGCCGAAACTGTTCCCAGGCCATCGAGCGCTGGTAGTCGGCGGGATGCTTTGGGTTCCCTTTCCATACAATCCCGATGCGCTTTTTTTTCCGTTTTTTTTCCGGCGTCAATGACTTTAATTTTCGGCGCCAGTCGTCCAGTTCGAATCCGCGCGGACGCAAATATGGTTTGAACGCAGGCATCGTCTCGTACTGAACCTGAAGCAGCCTCGGCAGGCTTAGCAAGGGCACGTGCAGATCGAACGGGGGCGGCTGTTCGCCGGCGCGGTGAAAGCGAACATTCGGCAAGCCATTTGAAGCGATCAGCAGCCGGTGAAGCTCCGGCTGCACCTCCACTTCGACTTCGCAATTTAATTTTGCAACTTCTGAAATCAGCCGAAAAAACTGTATCGTATCGCCGATGCCTTGCTCGTGCCAAACAAAAAGTGTCTGGTTGTCAATTCGCTCGCCTTGCCAGACCGTCCGCGTCTTATAGTCTCGCATGGGCGGCCATTTCTCAGTTTTCCATCGCCACTCATATTCCTGAAATCCTTCGAGAAGCCGGCCCTGGCAGAGTAGCATCGAGGCAAGATTGTAATGCGGGCCGGGCTCGTCCGGCTCCATCCGAATCGTTTCGCGTAGTTGCACTTCAGCCTCATCGAAGCGATGGGCATAATAAAGCGCGGCCCCCTTGTTTGATCGAGCCTCGATATAATTCGGACGAAGCTCGATCGCGCGATCGAAGGCGAGACATGCATCGTCGAACAGGTTCATCCCATGCAGCGCAAGCCCGAAATTATTAAATGTGACCGCGGATTCGGGATCGATTTCGGCTGCTCTTCGCAGGAGGGATTCGGCTTCAGCATAGTTCTTCTCGAGCAGCCGCATCCGTCCGAAGTTGTAGTTCGCCTCCCAACTGTCGGGGCGAAGTTCGATGGCACTCTGGTAGGCTTTCTCCGCTTCCGCATAGTCCTCCAGTTCGGTCAGCGCCAGCGCGCGATTATTCCATAACTCAGGAATACGTTCGTTTATAGCGAGTCCTTTTGCGATCCAGGCGAGGGCCTGCCGGGCGTCCCGTTGTTCGAGCGCCAGGATTGAAAGCCGATGGTACGGAGCAAGTTCCGCCGGATAAAGCTCCACGATCCGGGCCCACCAGTGCATCGCAGTCTCGGGCTCGCCCCATTGCTCATATTGCCTTGCTTGATGATATAAATAATCCAGGCCGACGCTGGCATAGCTGCCACGATAGCGCGGACGAGAGGGTTGGAACGGAATCGCTTCTTGCATCATCGCCGGCCGTTCAGATTCTGGTATTGTTGTGGAGATATCCGCCATTAGAATTCAAGAGTTATGAACAGGGATAGTTCTGACACGGATGAGTTGGAAAAAATTTCACATTTGCCGGAAAATATTTCCGCGCGATCTGGCGAAATGGCAGGCCATCACCCTCATGATTCCCAAAATACACGATCTTTGGCGGTTGGCACGTATTTCCAAAGTCCGCCAAGCGGATTATCAGCAATTGTTCTCGAAATACTATTTCTCGAACATCATTCATAATTTCTCGAAAGGAAACATACTATGGCACTTATCAAATGGGAATCCCCGCGGCGCGAACTGGATACGCTCGGACGCAGCATGCGGCGGTTCTTCAATGACTTCGACAGCGATTTTTCCAACTTCACGCCACTCGTGAATAACGGCAACTTCATGCCCGCTATCGACATCAATGAAGATAAAGACAATCTCTACTTCATCGCCGAGCTGCCGGGGCTGACGAAAGAGGACGTGAAGCTCACCGTGAGCGAGGGCACGCTTTCCATCCGCGGCCAGAAAAAGCGCGAGACCGAACGAGATGAACGAAACTTCTACCGCATGGAACGTTCCTACGGCGAATTTGTCCGCCAGTTCACGCTCCCCGAAGGCGTGAAGGAGGAAGATATTCAGGCCGATTTCAAGGACGGCGTCCTCGAAATCATGGTTCCGAAGAAGGAACCCTCCAAGCCGAAGGAGCGCGAGATAGCGATCCAAACCGGATTGCTGCACGATGGAAGCAGCGTGCTGCGAAACGGCAACGGCCAAACGAAGCGCGAAAAGGCATTGGCCTGAACGCGATTTGGCATCTTGCAAATAATTTCGTTCCGCGCCCCGGTGAATTTGCCGGGGCGCGAGCGCTTCGGTTGTGAAGCGAACCAATTAGTCCCGTCATCCCAACTAAGACAAATATTGCAGTTGACTTACGCTCGAAAGCGATTATTCATCATTAAGCAAGAACAAATTTCTGTAAAAGTGTTTTGTCTCTTCACCCTCCGATAATGCGGATAGTTCCTTCCCTCTGAACGGCTCGCTCGTGGCCTTTCGCCGCATCCCATAAGCTCCCTCTCGGTCTTTGGTCATTGCTAAAAATGTTCGCGATTTAGACTGTTCAATGAAAAAAATATACGCTGTTTCGAAATTAGGAAATAGTTGGCACGTCCATCTTTACGATGGCGCTTCCGACCAAATTCATACGGTTCAGACTGACATGTTGCATGAAGACGACGCGCTGAGTTTCGCCCTTTTGAAAGCGGAGCGCGACCGGCCGTCGGAAGTTCGGGAAATTCTCGGCAATGGCGAATTGAGGTTTGTCGCCCAATTCGATGTAAAGCAAGACCCAAGTATTGAGCGCCTATCCTCGGACGCGCGAACCGCGTTTACATCGGGCTATTCGACGACGAGGCCGAGGTAATTACCCGCTCAGGCCGGATGTCGCATTGGCGTGCGCAATTCAAACTTCCTATCGACGAAACTGCCCAGCATGTTGTTATATGGAGCATGACTGACCCTGTTTTTATCCATCCCCAGGCGCTTGTCGAATCCGAAGACATCGGCGCGGGAACCCGCGTCTGGGCGTTTGCGCATGTGATGAAAGGTGCGCAAGTGGGGAAGGGCACGAACATCGGCGACCATTCCTTCATCGAATCCGGGGCGATCGTTGGGAACGATTGCACCATCAAGAATGGAGTGAGCATTTGGGATGGCGTGGAGATCGGCGATCTGGTCTTCGTTGGACCCGAACGTTGCCTTTACGAACGATACACGGCCGCGTAGCAAAATCTATCATCCCATTCCGGAACGGACTCGGATTATGGAGGGCGCCTCGCTCGGCGCGAACGCGACCATCCTTGCGGGGATCACGGTAGGGAAGTATGCGATGGTCGGTGCCGGGGCTGTTGTTACTAAAGATGTGAAGGATTTCGAGCTTGTGATCGGCTGCCCGGCGCGGCATGCTGGCTGGGTAAATAGGGCTGGAGAAAAAGTAGAAGAGCAACCGAGAGATTAGCTGTAATGTCATTCCCGCGAGAGCGGGAATCCTAGCCCAGCTCGGTTGAAAACCTGGATTCCCGCTTTCGCGGGAATGACATTTTCAATTTTCGCTAAATAGCAATATGAGGATTCTTATCACCGGCGGGGCCGGCTTCATCGGTTCGCACACGGCCGATGCACTCATCGAACGAGGCGACGATGTCGTTTTACTCGACAATCTCTCTAAGCCCGTGCATTTGAAGGGGATACCGTCGTATCTTCATCCGAAAGCGCATCTTATCGTTGGAGATGTGCGGGATGCTAAAGTCTTTCTTGAGGCACTGAAAGGCGTCGATGCGGTCATTCACTTAGCCGCTTACCAGGATTATTTGCCCGATTTCAGCACCTTCTTCAGTGTAAATTCGGTGGGTACGGCGCTGCTTTATGAGCTGATCGTGGCGAATAGATTGCCGATCAAGCGGGTCGTCGTAGCAAGTTCCCAGGCGGTGAATGGTGAAGGCCTCTATCTCTGTGATATACATGGACTTATAGCGCCCACCTCACGTCCTGTCGAGCAACTTGAGCGGGGCGATTGGGAGATGAAATGCCCCGAATGCGGACGCCCAGTCCAGTGGCAATGGACGCCAGAAAGCTTCTCGCATCCCGAAAATCAATATGCGCTTTCGAAGGAATCGCAGGAGAAAATGGCGCTCTCGTTTGGCCGGAAATACGATATACCGAGCGTGGCGATGCGGTATTCCATCGTTCAGGGGCCGCGGCAATCGTTTTATAATGCTTATTCCGGCGCTTGCCGCATTTTCTCGCTCCATTATTACTTTAAGAAAGCTCCAACGATCTACGAAGATGGCGAAATGCACCGGGATTTCGTCAATTATCGGGATGTGGTGAAGGCGAATCTGCTGGCGTTGGATGATGACCGTCTTTCCGGCCAGCAATTCAATGTTGGCGGTGGGAAAGGATACTCCGTTAGGGAGTTCGACCGGATCGTCGCCGGGATTTCAGGCTGCTCGGAGATAGAGCCGAGCATTCCGGGCGTATTCCGGTTTGGCGATACGCGGAATTCCTGCTCGGATATTTCCAAGCTGCGCGGAATGGGCTGGGAGCCGGAGCACAGCGTGCAAGAAAGCGTAACCGAATACGTCGATTGGCTGCGCACGCAAAACGACGTCGGCGAGATATTCGAGTACGCCGAGAAGAACATGCGATCCCTGAATGTACTTAGGAATGCCAGGAAATAGCCCGGTATCCCCATTTCGTGAATAAGTAAAATGTCCATAAGATACATTATGTAAAGTCACGGATTGCTGAATTGCGGTGGATAAATCCCCCTTTCAGGCTGCCTGCTCCTCGCAATTATTAGGTTCACGCAAGCGCGGCTGGCGCGTTAGCACCGCGCGGTTCAAAGTCACGTGTACCTGTATCGTTATGGAGAACTCAGGCGTATCGAAGAGTTATTTCCACGATACATTCCCGATTGGTTGCACGATTCCAACCGTGCTGTTCTTATTTTGAAGCCATACACTCGCGCTCTGCGAAACCGTGGTCGGCGTTGCCGGATTAGAGGAAACAACCGCTAACCCATTGCCGGATGTAAGTCCGATGTCGCCATTGCTTACCGCGGCTATCAAGCTGCCGTCCGGCGACCAGCAGGAAAAGGTCTCGATGTTCGGCCCGGTCGTAATCTGTTTTGGTGTCCCGGTACCATCTGCATTGATCGTCCAGATGTGGTTATTCATTGAGAAAGCGATCTTGCTTCCGTCGGGGCTTACCGAAGGTTCTTCCGGCGTGGTTAGTCCCGAGCCAATGACGGTTGTCGCCGAAAAATCTTTTGCGATTCTGAATAACCCGGCCGTCTTATAGGTGTGGTCACCGTCGTAGCCCGAGGAGTAAACGGTTCCGGCCGCAACGATGCTCCCATCCGGCGCCCAGGTAGCATCCCAAACCCCATCGACTACGTACAAAGCCGTTCCGCTTGAGGAGTAGATCAAGGTTCCATACGTCGTTCCCAGCTTACTCTGAAGGTAATCGTCATAATTAAAGCATACGTATTTTCCATCCGGCGACATTTTAGGATTCGTATAAATTTCAGAATTTACTTCCTCCATATTGACGATGGTCTGCGCGCTGGACCCATCGGAATTCGAAACAACAATATGATCCATTCCATCGGGAGTATAATCGCCCCAAACATCGTAGATTACCCTTCCATCCTTCGTCGAGGAAGGATTATCACCGCGAAAAACCGCGGTGCTCGCATTACCGCTTGCCATCGCGGTTTCGATCTGAGCGAGCCCTTCGGAAAAGACGAACTCCCCTGACGCAGCCCCATTCGAAGAGGAATTATTATTTGGCGAGGTGCTGCCCTTGCAGCCAACTTGAGTTGAAAGTATCGCCAGGGCGATAAGCATCGCAAAACGTTTCTGAAAATTCATGATTGAACTGGTTTATGGTGAAGCCATGAGAACAGGATACGCCCAATCTCTCGCTGCAAAAATACGAAACTTTTCGGCTGCGATCTAAATAGTACGGAGATTGCTGCAACAGCAAAAGTGAATGAGCGCCATTGCTGGCGGCGTCTTTGTAGCCGCGACCTTTAGGTCACGGCGAATTCTGGGGATTCGTTTCGCCGTGATTTGAAAGTCACGGCTACAGAGCCATCCGGGTGTAACAAATTCCGATCAAGCGAATTATTGTATCCTTGAAAAGCCTTCGAATTTACCTCCTGACGGCCGGGCTGCTTCTCGCCGCCTCGTCCGTTGACTGCTATCCTTTGAAAATTCTGAAAGAAAGTTCAATTATTCCGGTTACCTTTTGAGGTTTCGCCGGTCTTCCTATTTGAGGATCCAATTCCAAACAAGCCTTAAAACCGAACCACACCATGAAAACACTCATTTTTCGCTTAGCACTTGCCGCCGCGATCTGCGCTGGCACATTCCCCGTCTTTGCGCAGACCCTCGAATGGAGGCCCTTCGGCCATATTCATTCCGCACAAGAATCTGGGTTTGCGGTCACACCGAATGGTGGGATTTTTATGGCAACCCAGCCCTACTTCACCGACGAGAACGGTGCGCTATTTTTCTCGAAAGATCATGGAGTGACCTGGCAAGTAAAATACGCCATCCCAACGGGACTATCGATGTACTCGCTGGCAGCATTGAACGATACTATTCTGCTCGCGTGGGTGGACCAGCCAACGAATTGGGGCGGCCCAAGAACGAACTATGGGCTCGTGCGGTCCAGCGATGGTGGAATATCATGGCATTACGTTTCCGGATATAGGGGCAGTATCGTCTCTTTCACCGACGGTCTTGTTTCTTTCGCCGATGGCACGGCCGTCTTGTTGACTGACTCATTGTATCGCACGACCGACCTCGGTTTAACGTGGAATAAAATCCTATCACCTCCTCTGTCTGCGTCATACTGGACTTGGAGAATAAAAGGTTTACCCGGAAGCGCGCTCGCTGTGTATTGTGATTCCGATTATTACCTTGGGCAGAATTTTTCTATCACGACGGACTTTGACTCTTGGCGTATGGATACATTACCGCACTCGCCGATGACGGATATACTCGTCACACCATCCGGGCAGTTGTACGCCATTGGGATGCCCATCTATGTCTCGAATGACTTCGGGAACTCTTGGGTAGTGCGAGATTCTCTTGATGGACGGCCGGTGGCTTTTTTTAAAAATGGTTCAGTGATTGGCGTAGGGGCATTTACAGGTCCCACCAATAATCCACCACTTTTTGCTGTGACACAGGATTCCTTTAAAAGCTGGCAGCGTCTTCAATTCGATGATTATGGTCCATCCAGTTCTTCAGGCGTGTCGTTTGGCCTGGATAGTTCCGATGCTACTTTCCTCGCTGGCGGAGGCGGCCTTTATCGCATAACGGATACTTCACTTTGGGGAATCGATTGCGCGCCGGATCATAATTCGGTTCCATATATCGCGGCAAGCCCGAATGGAACCATTGCATGTTCAGACGGTTGGGCAGAAATAACGAGCGATAATGGCTGGACGTGGAAACCTTTGGATCCGGGTGCAAACCAAGCACCCGCTGCCATATGGTATGGCGATAACCCGGTGGATGGATTCATCGCTGAAACCCTGCATAATTATCCCACCATCCTATATCTGCTTCATTCCAAAGACGGATTCGAATGGGACACTTCGAATGTTTTGTCAATGGAAACCCAATCGTTACTTGGCTTTGATCGCGCGGGTGATATCTTCGCGGGAAAGGATTCACAGATAAGCGTTACGACTGATCTTGGCCAGACATGGGAGCACCCCACTGTTTCGCCGGGAGCAGAAGGCACGCCTGCGATTATCGGGCTCCCTGATGGAAGCTGCATCTCGGCAGCTAATGGAGGAATTTATCATAGCACGGATCTCGGCTTGACTTGGACTTTTATTCCCTCGAACAAACTCTCCCAGAGGGTTCGAAGCGTTGCTTGCGATTCCAGCGGCAACATCATGGTCGCAATGGATTCGGTTGGCGCTTATCTATCTACCGATCTTGGAGCACACTGGAACTCGGCCAATGCCGGCATCGACAGCGTCCCTAATCAAATTCTATATTCGTCCGAAGGCTTCTGGCTTGCTGCGACGGGCGATGGGGTATTTAGAATGCCTCAAGATGATTCGGCCTGGTTACCAGACATGGACGGGCTCGATGGCTTGGGGGTGCTTTCCATCGCTATGGTTCGTCCGGGATATTACCTTGCAGGAACTACACTCGCCGGGATTTATGCGACCGACACAACTACAATTATTGCGGCTGTTCTCGTAGCTGAAAACAAACTCAGCGGAGTCAGTCTATCTGCATTTCCGAACCCATCTCAGCAATCCCTAAGCGTCGCATTTCAGGTACCACACTCGGGTTATCTGGAACTCCGACTCTTTAATTCGCTTGGCGAAAGCGTCAAAGAAATCTACAACCAGAATGTGACATCCGGAAGTCATCAATTCAGCATAATGCATGGGTCGCTTCCGAGATGGTATGTACTATTTACGCGCGATTTTTGAAGGTTCGAGCACAACGCTCGCCCTGAATTTTCAGAGTTAGACTATTTTGAAGAAACTCCTTGCTCACGGTACATAAGCCAAAGCGCCGACGTTAAGTCTCTTGCCTCGAAGCAGTTTTGGGTTCGATTTTGTCTGAGCGAATCCTCGCCAATAGAAATTACGCTGTATGATGTGCTTGGCAATGCGGTAAAGCGTGTGGACGCGGGAACGTATTCGGCGGGCTGGAACACGATTCCCATCTCAGAAAGACTTCCCTCCGGGACCTACACCTACGACGTTGAGTCGAACGGATCGGTTACGCATGGCCGCATTGCGTTAGAGCCTTAGGGAAGTGCTGCGGAAGGCTAGTACAGCTTTGCTTCGTGGCGGTGAGTTGGCCACGGCGAGAAAGTCTATGCCGTTCCGATTTTCTTGACGGCAGAGAAAAAGTTCGTATCTTTGCATTGAGTTTTCGTGGAGTCGTTTTAACGAAGGAGGATTGTGATGAATATTCGTCGTCATGCTGGCTGGTCCTTTGTGTTTTTCGAGCTGGCCGCATTTTCAATTATCGGCATCGCTGGTTCCCCTGCACTCGGGCAGTCGTTCGACCTGGGTATCAGTTCGATATCGCATCCGGCGGGAACGATCGGAAAGTGCGATAGCACGGCGCCCGTCGTGACGGTGCGGAACGCCGGCAGTGCGGCAAGCCCAACTGCCAGCCTATTCATAGTCATCATGCGCGGAAGCGCCGCGCTCTATGGGCCCGTTACGCAGTCCTTCGGCCCGATCTCAGCGGGCGATACTCTTAAGGTGCAGTTCAATCCAGCATGGCTGCCCACCGATACCGGCAGTTTCGATGTCACGGTTTCCATCCAATCCACCGGCGATCCGAATCCCGCAAACGATTCGGCGAGCACCGGTGGCCGAGTCATCGGGCAGTTGAGCAAATCCGCCGCGCTCGCCCTCGTTGATTCGCTCATCGTGAGCAAATTCCCGCCTAACTATCCCTACACCGAGTATCTCTTCAATAATTCGCAGGTATCGAGTATTCTGCCGGCGGGCACCACCGTCATGGCTTGGGATTCCTCCTTCACGAAAACGCTCGCCGATCCGTCGTACCTCTTTTGGTTCGATGATGAGCCGAATGCCTTCTGGACGCACCCGGCGTCCTATGCATTTGTAAACTCTTGCACCGGAGCGATCGAACTCGATTCCGCGACGGCATGGCCTCAAGTGGATTCGACCTCGTCGCTGCCGAACACAACCGGGCCGGACTACATCTCCGGCGAAACCTTCGCTACCGGCGACACCACTGCCGCGGTTGCCGATGTGGAGTCGAGCGACACCGAGTGCGCCCTCATCGTTTTGGGCATTCCACTTGAACCTGCGACCGAGACGGAAATGATAAACGATCTTCACACCGCTCGCACAATCCTCTCCGATCCGGGAGCGAAAGAGTGCCACGTCTCCGATGCAAACATCGTAGTCCTGGGCGATCCCGGAGGCGCGACGATAGCGCAGGTCAAGGCGGCGATTATGGATTCCTTCAAAAACAAGAATTGCAAGCGATTCTACTTTATCTATATCGGTCACGGCGGGGTCGGAGACATGCTCCTCGCGGAGTCCCCGAACTCCGAGAATGGCGAGGGTCTGACCTACCAGGATCTTGGTAATATGCTTCTGGCTGCTGGAATTCAGAATGGAACCTTCATTATTCAGGCGTGCCACAGCGGCTCTGCGATTAAGGGACTTTCGGATTCAAAAGACAGCAAGGGAAGAAGGTTGAAAGGAACCGTGATCACATCCTGCGCCAGTTCCAGCGTGACCGAGGGCAACTACGCGACAGATGCTACCCCCTTTCTTTCGAAAATTCTTCAGTACCTCGAAGATCCGAACGCCGATCTGGACCGCGACGGAATCACTACGTTTTTCGAGGCCCTGCAATATGGAAAGTCGATAGATCGCGCCCTGAATGGAAAGCTTATCCGGATCTGGGATAAAGAAAACCAAGATTCGGTATGGGTGGAAGCGAATGACGCGCAAGGCGCACTGCTCACCGGCGGGTATCGTGAAGTTGCCCTGCCCACTCCCGCGATCGACAAGGCGGTCGCAACAAACCATGATGGAACAGTAAAATGGCTGCAGGAGTCGAACCCTTACTTGGGGACGAATGGCAAAGCAGGGCGGCGCCGAAAGTCACTTTGGATGAAGAACTTCACGGGGAGCCCGGTGACTTGGGATAACTATTACATTGTGTACTGTCAGCCGCAGAACGTGCCGCTGGGTAGTCCTCTAATCCTCGCGCTGGGACCGCATGAGACCCAGTTTATCACGGACATTCCGGATAGTTGCAAAAAGGGAGTGACGCTTTCGCCTGGTGCTAAGCTCCATCCGATGTCGCTTACGGGAGCGCTGCTCACCGAGGAACGGTGCGTGGCCTACCAGCGCGGCGAGTATATTTTCGAGCCGATGCTCATCACCGGCACTGGCGGGGACGCGCTACTGGCCACCCTCGATACCGATGGCGGATTGGGCCTGGGCATCTCGCCTGGGGCGTGTTTGATTCCCAGTCTCAATGATTCCGAAACGCTTCTCATCACCGGCATGATGCCGGATGAGGCAAACGAAGGCGCGCTCATCACTGCGCGCGTGGCCGATCGAACAAGCGGCGATTCCGCCGAGCTTGCGCTCACGGTACTCCTTTCCGATAGCCTCGATGCGTTCTCCGGCGCCGATACCTCGCTCGTTTATCGCTGGATCGATTATTATGGCGGAGGCTCGTTCGGGGTTCCATCGCTTTCGATGCAGAATTCCGTGATTAATCTGCATGGCAATTTGCAGATCGTGGTGGATCCGGGTTCCCAACTTACGATGGACGAATCCGCGCTCACACCGGATTCCGGCTCGTCCTATTCGCTAACGGTTCGCGGGATGCTCAACTGGGACAACGGGGAACTTGCCGCGCCTTCGAACGGCCTCGTTCTCGATGGCGCTCGGGCTACGCTCCTTGCAGGAGGGATTCTCCAAAGCGGCGGCAACGGGCTAACCCTCCGCGGCGACCAAAGTGCCGTACAGGTGATGGGACTCCTTGTGGATAGTTCGATGGGATACGGAGTAGAGTTCGATAGTGCAACGAATTCGACGCTCTTCGGCATACGCATCGAAAACAGCAAACTGGGATCCATTCGAGCGCAAAATCACAGCACCGCAACGATGATAGACGGAGCATTCGATTCCGCTTCGGTATCGCTCGATTCGACTTCTGTTCTCACTCGAATGTGGACCACTTCCTTCCTCGCTTTTAAAGATTCCGTGACGCCACAGCCGGGAGTGATCGTCATCGTTCGAGATCAGGCCGGGAACTTACTTTTCCGCGATACCACGGACACATCCGGCCTCAGTGCGGAACACGCGCTCGCGGAATGGACCATGCACGGCTCGTCCATTCAGTATGCGGGACCCTACTCCGTGAGCGCGACAAACGGAATTTCGGACACAAACTTCAACCTTGCTGCCGAAAGCCGGACTGTCGTTCTCCTTTCGTTTCCATCCGAGCCGGAATCGGTTGAGATGCCAAATGGAGAAACTGCTTCGGTGCTTTCTTACGAAGGTGCGAGGCCGAACCCGTTTGACGGCACGACAACCTTCCGTTTCAGAACCGGGCGTGCAGGCTTTGTTCGAATGTTCCTCTGCGACCTCATGGGCCGGGAAATAGCGAGACCGCTCAATGGCATGCTCGAAGCCGGAGACCACGAAGTAGAATTCAATGCGGCGAACCTCCCTGCCGGAACGTACTTTGTTGAATTTCTAAAGGACGGAGTTTCCACGGATGCTTCCGTTCTGCATATCCCTTGAAGCGGTGCGACCGTGTGCCCGCTCACCTTTCGACAAGCGTGGCACCGCCGCCGCGTTCTGGTTTCCATCGGCGCTCGCGGGCGGCTCGCCGAAGCGGAAATTGGACTGGGATTATTTTCGAATCCTCCTAACGAACTTCGAAACCTTTCCTGTTTTAGGGTGTTAAATGGGCAGTACACTAATAGGCACCCATTGTCAGGTGCATTCTATGAAAAGTGGAAAATCGGCAATGTATTCTCCACGACAATGGTGCCGCTTCGACAAGCTCAGGGCAGACTTTTATGAATTACAAATTCAAAAAAAAGACTGTAACTCTAATGATTTCAACAAACGAATGAGAATCCGGTGTAGCCGTTGGGAAGGCAGGGGGGAAAAGGTAATGAGGTAATTAAGCATGGGTTCAAAGTCCTGGAAGGGATCGTCACGGCGGAGGAAAATCTGATTGAAAAGCAACATAGCGGCCTAATTTTCGTAAGGTGAGATGTTCGTAATTTTGTATCTCATCCATCTCGAATTTTTATGGCAAAACCTGGCACCGACAACCTCCCTATCGTCCACCACCCATTTCAGGTCGAACCGGAAGCGATTCCGATGAGCGAAATCACTTCGAATACGCGCGCAATGTTCGTCGAGACGACGCGGGAACTCGCGGCCGGCGTGTACAAGCGCCTCGAAGAAAATTTGCCGGTCATTCGCAAGAAGCTTGGGCGGCCGATGACCCTTGCAGAGAAAATCGTGTATGGCCACGCCTGGGAACCCGGAACGCAGGAACTCGAACGCGGCAAAAGTTTCCTCGCGCTTCGCGTCGATCGCGTGATTATGCAGGATGCCACGGCTCAAATGGCGATCCTGCAATTCATGCAGGCGCAGAAGGATTCGGTCGCAGTTCCGGCGAGCGTCCATTGCGATCATCTCATCCAGGCGTATCAAGGCGCCGATCCTGATTTGAACCGGGCGCTGGATTCGAATATGGAAGTGTATCAGTTCCTGAAAGCCGCCTGTGCGAAGTATGGCATCGGCTTCTGGGGACCGGGCTCGGGAATTATCCATCAGGTCGTCCTCGAAAATTATGCGTTCCCGGGCGGGCTGATTATTGGGAGCGATTCCCACACGCCGAATATGGGCGGGCTAACGATGATCGCCATTGGCGTGGGCGGCGCGGACACGGTCGATGCGATGGCGGGGTTCCCCTGGGAAGTTTTAAATCCGAAAATTGTTGGCGTGAAGCTTACTGGTGAACTGAGCGGATGGACGGCGCCGAAGGATATTATCCTGAAAGTCGCCGAGAAGCTTACCGTAAAAGGCGGAACGAATCGCATCGTCGAGTATTTCGGCCCCGGCTGCCGCACTCTATCCACGACTGGTAAAGGAACCGTTACCAACATGGGCGCGGAAATCGGCGCGACGACCTCCATCTTTCCCTTCGACGATAACGGCATTCGCTACATGAATGCCACCGAGCGGAAAGAAATCGCCGAGCTTGCGAAAAGCCATCTGAATCTGCTTACGGCCGATCCGGAAGTCGAGCAGAATCCAGAGAAATACTATGATGAGATAATTGAGATCGACTTGTCGAAGCTGGAACCGCTCATCAACGGCCCGTTCTCGCCGGATCTGGCACACCCGGTTTCGCGGCTCGGCGAGGATGCGAAGGCGAATAATTATCCGATGAAAATATCGGCTACGATGGTCGGAAGCTGTACGAATTCGAGCTACGAGGATTTATCCCGCGCCGCCCAAATTGCCGACCAAGCCGCGAAGCATGGCGCGAAGGCGAAAGTGCCGCTTATGATAAATCCCGGCTCGGCGCTCATTCGCAAAACGGTGGATCGCGACGGGCAGCTAAAAGCGCTCGAAGCCATCGGCGCAGAAGTGCTGGCAAACGCCTGCGGGCCTTGCATTGGCCAGTGGAAGCGCGATGATGTCAAGAAGGGCGAGAAGAATACGATCATTAATAGTTACAACCGAAATTTTCCAGGGCGCAACGACGCCAATCCCGCTACAAATGCGTTCGTGGCAAGCCCGGAAGTAGTTGTAGCGTATTCACTTGCGGGCGACCTCTCAATTAATCCATTAAAAGACGAATTGACCGCTTCCGATGGCAAGAAGTTCCGATTGGAACCACCGACAAAGGTCGATCCCCTTCCGAAGAATGGTTACATTGGCAGGCGCATAGGCTATGTGCCGCCAGCGAAGGATCCGCACGGCGCGCAGGTGAATGTTCCGATCCCATAGCGACCGGCTTCAAATTCTGGAACCCTTCCAGCCGATGGTGGATGCCGAAACATTCGATATGCCGGTCCTCATAAAGACAAAAGGCAAAACGACAACCGACCACATCTCCCCTGCCGGCGCGTGGCTGAAATATCGTGGGCATCTCGACAAAATTTCGAATAATATGCTCACCGGCGCCGTCAACGCCTGGAGCGGCGAAATCGGAACGACGACGAATATTTACACTCACGAAAAAAGCGTTCCGGTTCCCGAAGTAGCCCGCGATTACAAGAAGCGCGGCAAGCGATGGGTTATCGTTGGCGATGAAAATTATGGCGAAGGTTCCAGCCGCGAGCACGCCGCGATGTCGCCAAGATATTTGGGATGCCTGGCAGTAATAGCTCGAAGCTTTGCTCGAATCCACGAGTCTAACTTGAAGAAACAAGGGATTTTACCGCTCACATTTATCAAGCCCGAGCGATTACGATAAAATCAAAGAAGGCGATACTGTTTCGCTGGAATATTTGCACGAGCTCGATCCAGTCCGCACAGTGAATATGAAGCTTACTCACGCGGATGGCAGCGAAGAAGTGATTTCGCTAAAGCATACGATGAATATGGAGCATATCTCGTGGTTCGAAGCGGGCTCGGCGCTGAATCTGATTCGGCTAGATTCCGGCGATGCTGCCATTAAGGAAGGCATGCACGAGGCGCCGCCGGAGGAAGTGCCGGGATAAGGTCTAATCATCTAAAAGCAAACCGAAGCGCCATCCCTCCATACGCGGAACTGACGGTCCAGTCCTCCGGCTGATCGACTTGGGTAAGCGGGTAATCGAATCCAACGAATGGCGTCAGGATGAAACTTTCGTTTAGGGGCAGATCATAGGTGATTTCCGGACGGAGCGCGAGACGGAGCGCTTGAGCGGTGGTAACCGAAATTGCGGAAGTTACGCTGCCAAATCCAGCGGCAGTGATCGTCTTTCTGAAGGTCGCCCCGGCTTTGATGCCGACGCTGAAACACAGCTGGACTCCAAATCCGTTTGGCAGGGTGTCGCTTCGGAAGTTAAATTTGTAGCCGATATTGACATAGATATAAGAAAGCGTCGCAGTGAGCGCCTCCGCAGTAATCGCTACGACCGTGTCATGCGGTTGTGAACCCGACAAGGGATCTACTCCGATCGTGTCCGGCCATGGTGAGGAGGAATGAAGAGTAAACGTTCCTGGCTTCGAAGCATAGCCTACTTCGAGAATAAAGAAGTGGTGCATTTCCTGCGAAAGCGGATCTTCATAATTCGCTCCCCAGAAGTACCCGTGGCCGGATCCATTCTGCGCAAGGAAATCATCGGGAACCGAATTCAGAATAGGAAATGCATTGCTCCGATAGAACTCCTGGTTATATCCACCCATGACCCCGATGAGGAACCGCGGTCGCGCCGTTGAGTCTTGAGCATGGGCAACTTGAGCACTAACGGCCAAAAAGCCGAGCGGCAGCTCGGCCAGTGAAAGCAAGCAATGGAAGGGTTTCATAATAATAAAACGCTCCGCTCCCCTTCCGGTTACAAAAATAATCTGGATATTCTGCGGAACTCGCCGTGGACACAAATCGGAACCGGATGCAGGAGAGCTTGCTCCCCGGCTGGAACCACCCTTCTCATCCCGTGCTTCCATAGCAATCATGTGTGGCATAGCCGGAATGATTTCGACGAATGGCGCTCCAGTTGGCGAGGAGGATATTTCTCGCCTCGCTCGCGCTTCGGCGGCGATGCGCCACCGCGGGCCGGATGACGACGGGCTGTTGGTTGTACCCTCCGGTGTCGCGGCCTTTGCACATCGCCGGCTCTCCATTATCGATCCCACACCGGAAGCGCATCAACCGATGGTTGGTGAGCATGGGAGCATGCTTGTGTACAATGGCGAGATTTATAATTACCGGGAACTTGCCGCGGCATATCATCTTCGCGTGCCACCGTTGGATACCGCTGTCCTGCTTGCCTTGCTCGAACAGCACGGCGTTTCGATTCTCAGGGAGCTTCGTGGTTTTTTTACCTTTGCCTGGTGGAATGATTCCACACGCGAGCTTATCATTGCGCGCGATGCCTTTGGCAAGAAGCCACTGTATTATGGTGAGTTCCAGCGCCGATTCGTTTTCTCTTCGGAACTTCGAGCGCTGATTGCAAGCGGTCTCGCGCCTTTCGCGCTTTCGGCAGAAGGGCTTTCGAGCTATCTTCGCCATTATTGCGTGCCGCATCCGCATTCGATGATCGAAGGAGTGAAGAGTCTCGAACCGGGAAGTATTCTGCGGCTTCGAAATGGCAACGTGAGCATCGAACGATGGTATCGCTTGCCTGAATATCAACCGGCCATAATTGGATATGAAGAAGCCGTTCGGGAAACCCGCCGGATTCTGGATCGCTCTGTTCGCGACCGGATGGTGAGCGATGTGCCCGTCGGTGCGTTCCTCTCCGGCGGCATTGACTCTAATGCGATTACCGCGCTTGCGATGCGGCGAGCTTCCAATTCTATCGAGACTTTTTCCATCGGCTTTAAGTCGAATCAGGTTGAAAGCGAAGCGGGAGTGGCAAAGATCGGAGCAATGGCGTATGGCACGCGGCATCAGGAGCGAATTCTGCGCGATTCCGATGTTGCCGCCTTGCTTCACGACTTTTTCGAGAGCATGGACTCCCCTACCGGCGATGGACTCAACACATTCCTCGTTTCCCAAGCCGCGCGGGAACTTAGCCCGTCACTAAAAGTGGTTCTCAGTGGCGTCGGTGGCGACGAGGCGTTTCTTGGATATAAAAAATATCGGTGGCTGGCTCGCCGGGAGGTATTATTCCGCCTCGCGGGATTCATTCCTAAATCATTTCGCTCCAAAGTCTCGGAAATGCTCGCGGCTTCCCGCCATTCCCCTATTCGCGCTGCACTGCGCACGGTGCTCGCGCCAGAAAATGCACGAGTCCTCTTCAGCCAAAGCGAAATTGCTTCCCTCACAGGTGAACAATCGACGGAGTCGGCTACGCCATACCCCATACCCCATGCCCTATTTCCGGCCCTCCGCTCCGACATTGAGCAATACCTGCCGGATATGCTGCTGCGTGATCTCGATACGATGACGATGTCGCAAAGCTTAGAAGCGCGTGCGCCGCTTCTCGATCGTGAGCTTGTGGAATTTGCCTGGCAGTTGCCGATTCGCCTGAAGTCGCAAGGAACTTCGAAGCAAATCCTTGCGGACGCCGTGAATGATATAGTTCCGACTGCGATACTCACGAAACCGAAAACAGGATTCGAACTGCCGATGAAAGAATGGTTAACCAACGCTTCACTACGCCCATATCTCGAGGCGCTCGGGTCGGGCGATTTGAAGCTCGTTCAGGACGGATTTCTTTCGCGTCCTCCAGTTCGCCGCATTTATTCCGATTTCCTGCGGGGGCGGTCGCATTATCTGAAACCCTGGACGATCATCGCATTGGAATATTGGTATCGGGCGATAAAGGACGTTCCCACCTCGGCAACTGTGGTCGCCCGGCACACTTCTGCGGAATCAGTATGAAGATCGGAATTGCCGCCTTAGGCCGCGTTTCAGAAGATACGGGAGGGAAAAACTATATCCTTCATTTTCTCCGTGAGCTTGAAAATCTCCGACCTTCCCATTCGTTTGTTCTTTTCCTGTCTGAGCGTGAAGCGTTGGATTTGGGAATGAGAGGAACGGATTCGCTGCGCATTGTCACGGTTCCGAACTCTCGGCGCACGCCGCTGCACAAAGTGTTTGGCGAACAAGTGTTACTACCGTTTTATATTCGCCGCGAAAAGATCGACCTGATGTACTTTCCGGGAAATTTTGTTTCGCTGTTTTCTAAAGTTCCGTCGGTAGTCAATATTCGTTCCGCCGCGCATTTCTATGGGGAGAAGTATGGGATTACGGGAATGCGAAGGGTTATTCGTTCCGTGCTGATGCCGCTCTCGGCCAGAAAGGCGCGTGCCGTCATTACCCCGAGCGAGGACATCAAATCCGATATTGTTCGATTCGCTAATATCCTACCCGGAAAAGTCGAGGTGATTTCGCACGGCGTCGATCTTCATCTCTTCAATGGCGAAATAAACCGCCGCGCGCCGGAAGGACTTGCGCTGCTTGAAAAATATAACCTCGTTCCCAAAAAGTATCTCCTCTATGTTTCCGCGCTTTGGAGATATAAGCGGCAGGATCAGCTCATTCGCGCTCACGCCGAATTGGTAAAGAATGGCCGGCCTGAGCCCAAATTAGTTCTCGCCGGGATGGGAACGGGAACTGAAGAATCCTATATTGCTGAACTTCATGCACTAGCGAATGAATTGGGGACTGAAAGCCTGGTGTGTTTCACCGGTGGGTTGCCGCAATCGGATTTGCGGTATCTTTATGCTCATGCCGGAGCCTTCATCTTCCCTTCGATTTACGAAAGTTTCGGGAACCCGATCTTCGAAGCCTGGGCCAGCGGGATACCCGTCGCCACCTCCAAGGTGCATTCATTTCCGGAGATTGTGGGAGATGCAGCGCTGCTTTTCGACCCTAATTCCGCTGGGGACATCATTGACGCCATATCGCAATTACTGAAAGATCCCAGCTTGTGTCGGGAGCTGATCCGCAGAGGTCACGAGCGGGCGAAAGAATTCACATGGGATACTGCTGTTCGGCGAACGCTCTCCCTTCTCGAGCGTGTTAGCGAATCTTCACGATCCTAATCCTGATTGTAAAACTTGCCAATACTAAGACGAATACGCCCATGACGAAAGCCGATATTGTCAACCGAGTCGCCAATGCCACTGGAGTAACCAAATTCGAGACGGAAATTCTAATCGATGGTTTTTTCAAAACGATGACCGACGCCCTTGCTAATGGCGATCATATTGAAATCCGTGGTTTCGGCTCATTCAGGACGAAAAAACGGGCGGCCCGGCAAGGGCGAAATCCGCGCACAGGCGAGGCGGTAGCGGTGGAAGAACGTTTTATGCCCTCCTTTAAACCATCGCGTGAACTTCGGAACATTATCGATGACCGGCAGAAATCGCTTTTGGATGCCGCGCCTCTTCCGGAAACGGCCGCAACCTAACATGAGTGAGACCGTAGAACGGGGTGAAACGATAATAGAATAAGGCAGCAAATAACCCATCCTCCCTGTTGAACGACGATTCACATATCTCGGAAGAATATTCCGAACACATCTATTGCCCAAGCTGCGCCGCTCGTATCCTGGAAAGCCCCCCGCAGCCCGGAACATTCTTGCGCTGCAACGTTTGCGGAACTGAATTTAAATTCCAGCCTGCCCAGACACCAGACGCTGCGATCGCTGAATCGGACCGGCCGGCGACGACGGCCCCTCCTGGCGGGGCACCGCAACCATCTCCAATACGGCGCCTTTCCGCCGAGGAAATACTCCTCGACCGGCTGAAAGAGGAACCTCCGAAAAAGAAGCCGCTACCCAAAAGCACGCTCATTCTCCTTTTCGCCGCGATAGCTGCGGTAAGTGTGGGAATTGTTCGGCTGACTTCGAAGCCGGATATTTATGCTCCCGGCGCTGCCTCCGATTCCAGCCTCGTCATTCAAAAGGAGTTATTTTTCCAGCATATTATTGACTCGCTTCATACCGCTCTCGTCACAAATCCGGAGGATACGAGCCTCCATCTTTCGCTCGCCGACGCATTCTATGACGAAGGGAAGTGGATGCAAAGTATGAAGGAGTTTGAAGTTTATTTGGGCGAGAAGCCAGCCGATGCCGATGCTCGAGTCGATTATGCTTATACCATCGCGCAAGCCAATGGTAATTTGAACGATGCGCTCGCCCAGATCGACACGGCGCTTAAATTCAAACCCGACCACCTGAACGCCTTGATTAACGCGGGCATCATGACGGCGCAAACAGTCAACGATACGAATCACGCGACCGCGCTCGCGCGCGCCAGGAATTATTTCGTGCGGGCAAGGTCTGTGGCAGAAAAAACCGATCCGGGCATTGCCCAGCGAATCGATACGCTCATTCAGGAAATAGACAACACCGGCAAGAGAATGGCGAAATAGTCGCGCCCCGGCTTAATCACCGGAAACTCTCTTACGCCGATACTGTTTCAGGGTCTCTCAATTTTTTATAACTCTAATGCCAAGCGGAAAAAAGCGAAAGCGCCATAAAATGGCCACTCACAAGCGGAAGAAACGCCTGCGTAAGAATCGTCATAAGAAGCGGGTGCGCTAGCGGTGCGGCGCAAGCTTTAGCTTGCGCCGTCTTTGGAGCAAGCCAAAGCTTGACCCACACCGTTAATTAAGCAACGCCTGAAGCCGGTAGAAAGCATCTTTCGCCAGACTGTAGTTCGGTTCGAGATCGAGCGAGGTTTTGTACTCGCCGAGGGCTTCGAACCAAAGGCCGCGCCGTTCGAGGATGCGGCCATAATTATAGTGAGGAAAGTGCGGTGTCGCATAGCGTTTCGCCTTCATGGCAAGCTCTAAATAAGGAATCGCTTCGTCGAGATCCCCCTGCTGAATGAGGTATGCTCCGATATCGTTATACGGGTTCCCAAAATCGGGATCGAGATCGATGGCATTGCGGCATTCGGTGACGGCCGATTCGTAATCGCCCAAAAAGCTATAGGCCCAGCCTAAAAAGGTATAGGCCTCCGCCGTGGGAAGAACCTCGATCGACTTCTTATAATTTTCGATGGCCTCATTGAGGTGCCCCGACATCTGCAGCCGGTACGCTCGCTGAAGAAATTCCTGCGCCCGCTCTTTCGTCGAGGCGGAATCATCGGGTGACGCTTCGTCGTACCCTGAATTATTGATTTGCTGTTTCATTATAACCCCCTATTGAGGTATTCGTTAATCGTTCTAATTAAGTTTCATCATTTGTCTTAAGCGATAAGCTTCCTCGCATCGCTCACCTCACCCATTAGTTGTCTATTTTTAGTGTTCTAATGGCCCACTGCCGCATTTTCGGTGCCAAATGGACAAACCAGTGAAATCAGCGCGAATTCGCGGCTCATTCGCCAAAATTATGCTTTGGCCCAATCGGTATCAGTCAGACCTCAGCCAGAATGTCATGCACTCATCCTATGAGTAAGACACCTGAAGCCCCGGAAAGTTACAGCCCTGACCGGGAAATTGCGAAGGCCGGGAGTAACATTCGAGGAAATCGATGTTAGGGACTCTTCAATCTAACTAAGAAATTCAGCTAAATACGCGTAACCCAGGTGGCACAGCAATTCTCATTCGATGTCGTTTCCGAAGTGGACCAGCAGGAAGTCGATAACGCCGTTAACCAGGCGCGCAAGGAAATCGATCAGCGATACGATTTCAAAGGCTCGAACACGAAAATCGACTGGAATCCGAAGGAGCGCACCATTGTCCTGCACACCGCGGATGATATGAAGCTTCGCGCGCTCACCGAAACGCTGAACGGCAAGATGATTAAGCGCGGAATTTCGATGAAGGCGCTTACCTATGAGAAACCCGAGCACGCCACCGGCGAAACCCTCCGGCAAACCGTGAAGCTAAAGCACGGACTCGAAGGCGAGCAGGCCAAACACATCACGAAAGCCGTGAAGGATCTGAAGCTTAAAGTCCAGGCGCAAATCCAGGGCGATGCGGTGCGTATTGTCGGCAAGAGCAAGGACGATCTCCAATCCGCCATCGCCGCGCTCAAAGGCCTGAGCCTCGAATTCCCGATTCAATTTACGAATTACCGATAATTCCTCGTAAGTCCTAATCTATTGTATTGTGAGGCCTGCGCTTGCGAGTATCATATTTTGGATTGGGCTGCTGCCAGCTCCTTTTGGTGCGGTTCATCCCAAACTCGATGTCATCGTCCTCGATGCCGGGCACGGTGGGAAGGATTCCGGTGCGATCGGGCCGGGCGGATATATGGAGAAGAAAGCCGCGCTTGGAATTATTTTGAAGTTAGGCGCGCTCATCAAAAAAGAATTGCCGGGAGTAAAAGTGGTTTATACTCGGCACGACGATCATTTTGTGGAGCTTTATCGCCGCGGCGAAATCGCGAACGAGTCGCATGGTAAACTTTTTATCAGCGTTCACTGCAATTCAACGCCAGAAAAGCCGTTGAAGGCCTCCGGATTCACAACGTATTTTCTTCGTCCAGGAAAGACCGAAGCTGCAATTCATGTCGCGGCGAGCGAAAATGCCGTTATCAAATACGAACCTGGTCACCATCATTACCAGAGTCTTTCCGATGTCGATTATATCCTGACTTCGATGTCCCGCAATCAGGATGTAAAGTTCAGCGAACGATTTGCCGCGCTTGTGCAGAGGGAACTGCATCAGCGGCTCCCAATCCCCGATAATGGCGTGTCGCAGGCTGGGTTCCTTGTACTCATCGGCGCAGCCATGCCAAATGTGCTGATCGAAACTGGTTTTATCAGCGATCCGAACGATGAAGCCATTCTCAAGAGCGAATCGGGGCAAATGAAATACGCGGAAGGAATTCTTGCCGCTATCGAGAAATACAAAGTCCTTTACGAACGATCATAGCTCAGAATCAAAAATCCCCGAAGCGAGACACTTCGGGGATTATTTTTATTTCTTATTAAACGTGCAATTACACGGTTACGCCACCATTGGATTTGACGGTATAAAGTCCCGGCACGCCAGCCGCGACATCCATTTTCGAAGTCGCAATATCCGGTCGGTTCGCTACCTCCGGACGCGTTACCGTCTCCACCCGCAACTCCGGACGATTAGCGCGATACATTTGCGCCTGATCGTCATAAGAGAAGAAATCATTATAGTTTGCGAGTGAGGTCACAAAGTCCGCAAGACTCCCTGCCCCTGGAATAAGGCCAAAGCCCGGTTTATCTGAGAGCTCGTCGTAGAGACGATTCGCCGCCAAGGGCTCCCAACGATGATCTTTGAATACTGCGGTAACCGCCTTCACGAAAGGATGCTCGTTTCTCGCGATCCCAAGATTATTGGATGACACCACGCGGGTTCCATCCCCTTTTTCGAGCGCCTCTTTCAACTTGGTTCGAGGAGAACGATCCTTCAAGTTCCAGGTCTTGCTGGCGCGGTCATACTCGATAAATTCCTGCTGCACATTTCGCAGGGTAATCGCAAAGGATTTGTAGGGCATTTCTGTATCGATGGGCGCCATCAATCCTTCGCGAACCAGATACTCATAGAGTTCGGAGGATTTGACTGCCCGGTGGGCCTTTTCAGAATAATCAGCCATCGCGATAATTGCATCTTCCGTAATTTCCGGCTTGTGAACGGGGCCAATCTGGCGCTTCTGGCGATGGACAACCTGCCGGGGCTCCGCATGAACTGGGCTATCCGCGAAGAAGCGTTCCAGTCCATCCTCGCCGACGCGCGGCATTTGCATCCAACGCGGGTCGCCGGTCGAGCCGTCGCCCATTAGGGTTTGAATTGCATCGCCGATGCGCTGCGCGCGCGATTCGAGCGCCGGTTTGCGAATCTCGATCACACGCAGTTCTTCTCTGATCGCGGCCAGTTCCGAGCGCAGTCCTTCGATCGCGTCGCTCAGGCCGTCTTTGGTTTTGATATTCATTGTTGATTCCTTCAGGAGGTTAGTGAAAATTCGTTTGATTAGTTGCTCGGTTAGACAGATCGCGATTCAGCGGGATTAATTTCCCACGAGTCGCGGATGGTTTTGAAAAAATTGGGAGTAGCAAACGAAGGATACATTAGAATGTACTTAGCCGAATACGAATGGGGTTCTCAAAAGTGACAGAAATCATTGAGAATTAGGATAAAAGGTCGTAGCCGTTCGCGGTGACTCTTCCCGCAAATGAAAACAATTATTGAAGTGGCTCGACAAGCCCGGAGTCATTCTATTCCCGATGATACTATGGAGGGTGGTCACGATCAGGCGTTTCAGCTTTTAGGCCAAAGCTCTTCCCGGAAGATTTCTGTGTAGATACCCCTTTACAACCTGTTGTGGCCAATTGTTCCCTTAATCGCAATTATTTAATTTATCATGTTTTCTTCTCTTAATGCCGCGCCACTCCCCCATCGACGTTAATTGTCTGTCCGGTAATGATTCCCGATGCCTCCGAGGCGAGGAACGAGACGATGCGCGCAATATCTTCCGGCGTTTCCGCGCGTTCGATCGCTTGCGGTGGAAGGACGTGCGCAAGGATATTCCCTTGGGTAAGCCGAGTTCCCGGCGGCCGTTGCGTCGCGGTTAGGCCAAGTGTTATGGCATTGACTGTAATGCCATACTTCCCTACTTCCGTCGCCAGCGCTCGCGTGAAGCCGACAACCCCCATTTTGCTCGTCACATAATGGACCAGATATGGGGTTCCCAGCCAAATCGTGTCGCTGGAGAGATTCACGATGCGCCCAAATTGCTGCTGCTTCATCGCGGGCAGTACGGCTTTTGTGGCGAGGAATAAGCCGGTCAGATTTACGTCGATTACACGCTTCCATGCCTCGAGCGTGAGCAGCTCGAATGGCTCCTCGTCATAGAGGCCGGCATTATTGATCAAAATATCAATTCTGCCAAAGTCTTCCTTCACCCGCCGGGCCATTTCTTTCATCGATGTTTCTTCGCGCACATCGACCACAAGGGAAAGCGGTTCCAGCGCGCCCGGCTCGGCAAGCACGCGGTCTCGCGTTTCACGAGCATCGATCAAATCGGCTAAGACGACGCGCGCCCCCTCACGCGCGAACTCGGCCGCGAATGCCTGCCCGTTTCCAATCGCCGCGCCCGTTACAATGACGACGCGGCCTTCGTGTAATTTCGACAAGGAATATAGAGAAAGAATTAAGGATGAAGGATTTCTTGGACTATAAAATGTGGAATGAGGCGAGAGAGTTCTGCCATTTGCCGCATTATACTTTTACGTTCTCCGAGAAGTTTCGAATCCGGTCCAGCGCGATTGAAAGCCAAAGTTCCGTCCAAAATACCCTGACCGGCTAAGGCTCGCCGGTTCTTGTAACTGGCCAATTTCGAACTCCAATTTGGAAGTTACTTTGCTCGAAATTATGTTTAGGGACCTATGGTTCACTCCTCGCTCCTCCAAACTTTAGGTTCCGGCCTTTGGATGGCCTTTTACATGTTTTGGGAAATGTTCTGGGCACTGGCGCTCGGCTTTTCGATTTCCGCCGTGGTTCAGGCGGTGGTTTCGAAAGGAGAAGTGGCGCGGCTCCTGCCCGATCATTCACCAAAATCGTTGTTCAAGGCCTGCGGCCTGGGGGCGGCGTCTTCCTCGTGCTCCTATGCGGCAGCGGCAATCACGCGATCGCTTATTCGCAAGGGCGCGGACTTTACTTCCTCCATCGCTTTCGAATTTGCTTCGACCAATCTCGTGATAGAATTGGGAATTGTTCTCTGGGTTCTCATTGGGTGGCAATTCACTGCTGCCGAATTCGTTGGCGGATTCATTATGATCGGCATCATCGCGGTGATCTTTCGCCTGTTCCTGAAAAAGCGAATGGTTACCGAGGCGCGCGAACAGGCTAACCGCGGTATCGCCGGCGCGATGGAGGGCCACGCCGCCATGGACATGAGCCTGAAGGGCGGAGGGTCGATCTTGCGGCGCGCTGTTTCGCCCAAAGGCTACACGGCGATCACCCATTACTTTTATATGGACTTTGCAAGCCTATGGAAGGATATCGCAATTGGGCTTATCATTTCCGGATTTTTGGACGTTCTGGTCCCCAAAGCGGCATGGCAGGCCCTCTTTTACACCGGCCACGGCGCGGCATTGAGCATTTGGGGAGCGTTTGTAGGGCCGATTGTCTCGTTCCTTTCGTTCGTCTGCTCGGTTGGGAACGTTCCGCTGGCGGCGGTCCTCTGGAACGGCGGCATTTCTTTCGGCGGCGTGATTGCCTTCATTTTCGCCGACTTACTAATCATTCCCATCCTGAATATCTACCGAAAATATTACGGAGTGAAGATGATGATCTTCTTATTCATCGCTTCCTATATTTCGATGGCGCTGGCCGGGCTCGCAGTGGAAGGGTTATTTAACTTGCTGGGTCTCATTCCGACAACGCATGCAAGTATCATCGCGGAACCCGCGATCACCTGGAACTACACGACCATTCTCGATATCGTCTTCTTCCTCGTTGCCGGACTTTTTCTGCTTCGATTCCTAAAAACCGGCGGACCGGCAATGTTAAAAATGATGGATATGACAGAAGAGCAAATGAAGCATGTCCATACGCACGATCATTCTGGGCATGGAGCGATGGCAGGCCAGCATTCCACCCACCCAGCGATGGGGCATGACGATCATTCCACCCGCGAAGCGATGGCACAGGGCGATGATCTACACGATTGCTGCGCTCCGGTGTCCCAATTGAAGAAGGAAGCTGATAGGCACTAATCCTTGTAAGAATAATCCAAAAATCTCAGAAATACCATAAATAAGGGTTCAGTCAGAGACGATTTCTTCCACAAATGAGTTTTAGATTGCCATGAAATGCCTGACCGGTGCAAGTTTGCCCGCGGCAGAATGATCACATTTTTTATCGCGACTTTGATGACCACACTCAAACCAGATAATCATACAGAAGTTCAGAGCGATTTCGGATATGGCATGTTAGCCGGAATTCTCGGCGGCGCATGCTTCGGCTTCATCATGCAACTTACGGGAATGATGGGACGCTACGCCGAGATTGTCGGCGGCTACAAAGATATCGATGGTTGGTTCGTGCATATCGTTGTAAGTGCCATCTTGGGCGCCATTTATGGCGCGGCGGGATACCGCATTTTCGAAGAGCTGGCTTGTTTCGGGCCTTGCGTATGGACTGATCTGGTGGGTACTCGGAAGCCTCATCGCCATACCGGCACTCATGGGCGTGGGAATATTCTACTTCAACGCCTTCGCCTGGTGGGCACTGCTCGGGAATTTGATCTTCGGCCTCCTCACCGCCGGCGTTTTTGTGATGATGTCGCGTGGCTACGGCCAGCTTGTGATACCGCAGCGGCATTCCTCCTAATTCCCTTGATCCTGTAATTGCGTAGGATCCATCGAGACGGCCGTCCCGATGGATCCTACGCAATCACACAAGACTGTAACTGTTGTTCGCCTATGCCGTTAGGGGCCGATGCGGCGTCATCGGCGTCGAGGTCGAGGTGAAACCGGTGAAAAGGAATGCGCAGGCAAATCCGAACGTCCACCAGGAAAGCCACCCCGTTGCGGAAATAGCCATGCCGATAATCCAAAGCGCAAACAGCGCAATGGCGATGATGACCGGCCCGCCCATCCGCAAACTCTTCGGAGAGTCCGATGTCATTGCCAGACCCATAATTACCGCGCATAAACCTACGATTCCATTGAGCCACGTCAGCCAACTCGTAATGCCGGGCTGCGAAATGGCTACGACCCATAGCACGATAAGGCCGAGGCCAAAAATAATCGAAAGCGTTTTTGACATAATCGAAAAGATCCTTTCTTTAAGTTTGAAAAGCTATGTTAGAAGTTTGATTCGAGAGGATGCAAGCAGTACGCCATCGGTGATACTCAGCCTTGTCGTTACCAGCTTGGAATTCTAAAGCGAGCCGCGAAGTTGACGCTCGGAGGAGGAATTATGGAAGCAAAGGATCCTGCAACCCACAGAAATGGGCACCCGGCGGATAGCAATAAAATAATGGAAACGGAATGGTCCGGTTCCTCGGCATTGCATGGCGTGGGCGTTCCGCTCAAAAAGTATCAGTTCCCAAAGGATACTCGCCGGCTTGGCGGTGATTTTACCGTTGAAGAAAATGCCAAGCGGCTACTGCGTTTTTTTCTCTTCGAACGGAATATCCTTCGCTCGCTCGCAGGCTGGAGCATGGGGACGCCGGAGTTCGAGGTGAAAGTGGAATTCGGCCGCCATATTTATTGGCATGCTGAAGCAGGGATGAGAATCCGGACACGGCTTTCGGAACTCCGGACCGCCGAAGAGACGACCGATAAATATGAATCACAAGAAATTGCCGAATTCTTCAGCGAGCTAATTTATTCGGAAAGTCCCGCGCATTTTGTTGGAGCGCTGTATGGAGTTCTCCTTCCTCATATCAAGCAGGCGTATCTCGAACACTCGGCGCACACCGATCAGGTGGCCGATGCACCGACGATTCGAATGATTCGCCAAATCCTTCCCGATTACGATGATATGATCGCCTGGGGCAAAGGCGCGATCGAGGCGTATATACAGGGCGGGTATTCTGAAGCGGAATTGCATAAGTGGCAATATCACATTGAGAAATTGCTGCGCTCATTCGGCGGGGTGGCCGGGAACCTGCCGAAGGCTACGCGCCCGGAACAGTTACGCTCCGAAGGCAGGCCACCCTTTGAGCGATCCTTTATCGCCACCCGCGATCCCCGATTCGGAACCTTCGAGCATACGTACGAATATCAGGTAGCCGATAACGGGCAGATCGAGTACGACACGGATTTCGATAAGCTGCGGCTCAATCTCGTCCGCACGCAGCGCGACGAGATGGATGCGATCGAAACCTTCGGTAATGTCCTCTACGAAATTCGCCCATCGCCGGCGATGAATGTTCCCTTCGGGTTCGATTACGATCTCGCGCGCATCATCTGGGACGAAACGCGCCACACGGAACTTGGCCATAAGGCGATGGAAGCGCTTGGGTATAATCCGTATGATTTGCTGAATCGGCTGCTGGGAATTAAAGTCCGAACGAAGATGCCGGCGATCTATTCGCTTGCCGAAATCAATCTCTTCGGCGAAGCGAACATCGTTCAGGAATGCCTTCGTTATGCCCGCGAAGCTTACGACAAGGGCGATGACATGACGGGCCGCATGTTCGATTTCGTCAATGCCGACGAGCGGACGCATCTTGCTAAAGGCGTACACTGGCTAAAGTTCCTGTTCCAAACAGACTCCGTGCAGGACATTGAGCAAAAGACGAAAAAGGTCGCCATCGATCGGCTGTTGGAACTCGGCATCATCGATCACGAGGTCGCGCTCACCATCTCGCACCGGGAACTGGCAAGAATAATTGGGGAATGAGAGACGTCCGGAGTGGAAGGCTATGCGTTTCGAATCCAATTCTCCATCCGAATGCCGTCGAGACGAGAGAAGTGCTTCTCGTTATTGGTAACCCAAATAAGCTCGTTGGCGTTAGCCATGGCGCCAATCGGCAGATCGAAATTGTCAATAATTTCACCGGCCTTCCGGAATCTTGCTTTATCGTGGGCAAAAACATCCAGGCAAGAAGAATTTGACAATGTTTTAATGCTACTCGGGAACGTCTCAACAATAATACATTTTTTTTACTTCCACTTTTTTCAACCCCACTTTAAGTTCCGCAACCTAAGTTCAGAACTCTTGCGGTTCGTAATGCCAGTCTCATGCTTCTACTGCCCGTTCCATTCGTCCACCGTCAGCACATCTGCATGGCGGGGAAAAATTTTTGTGGTCAGCACGCGGTGCACTTCTTCATCGCCGTCGGCGCAGCAATCAGCCAAGACGGTCAGCCGGAAATCTTTATCGGCGGCTCCGCGCAGGGTTGATAACACAACCCCGCTGGTAGAAATGCCGGTAAGCACCAGGTGCTGAATGCCTTTGGCCTGCAAAACCACTTCGAGGTCGCTGCCGGCAAAGGCGCTTAAGCCGCGTTTAACAACGGTTATCTCACGCTCCAGCTGCCCCAGCCCGGGATGAATGGTCATAAATTCATCCATATTTACGTTGGCGAGGCGCGCTTTTAACGAGGAAAGGCCTTTGTTATTCGTGCCCAGTTCAGGGGCCCCCGGCCGAAAGCCCACCACTATATAAATGACCGATATGTTCTTTTCGCGCGCAGCGGCGATAGCTTTAGCTGTATTGTCGATTATGGTTGCGCTGTCGGGCAGCATTGCGAGGGTCCCCATCTGCGTGTCCATTACTAAAAGGGCTTGTTTTTGTTCCATTTTTATGTGTTTTATAGACAAATATCCTTTTAAATTGTTCAATGGTGGTGGCATTCGCCGCCTTCGGTTGCCTATTCCGAAAACCAGCAATACTTCAAATCCAACTGATACATCGCGTTCGCCGGAAAATCGCGGACGTTCGGCTGGAGCAGATGGTAGTCCTCATCATAGTAGAGGACAATATATGGCGCATCCTGCATTGCAAGGTTCTCCGCTTTGGCGAAGAGTGCGAAAGATTTCGTGCGGTCGGTTTCGTCGATTGCGGAATCGAACAGCGTATTAAATTCCGGATTGTTATAGCGCGTCGAGTTTATCGTGCTGGCCCGACCGGCGGGATATTCTTGCCATTGAGCAGATTCAAAAAGTTCTCTGGGTTCGGATAATCCGCAATCCATCCCAACCGGAAGAATGGCGCTTTGCCATCATCCACACGCGGGGTGAGTTCGGAAAACTCAAGGAGCTGCAAGTGCACCGTGAGGCCGAGATTTTCTTTTAGTTGCGATTGTATTGCCTCGGCTACTTCCGTGTTACGGCCGCCTCCGGCATTGAAATAAAGCGTGAGATCTGGAATCGTTCCGTCCGCTCGGCCGCCATTCAATTCCTGTTTCGCGAGGGCGAGTTCGGCCAGGGCGCTATCCGGGTGGAACGAAAACCCGTGAACGCTATCGACCGGATAACCCGGCATCGCCGGTGGTACAATGCCGTGAATCCCGGTTTCCGCGGCCTGGCCCTTGAGGACATATCGAATAATCTTCTGCCGATCGATCGCGAAGGCAATCGCGCGCCGCAAATGTCGATTGCTGACGATGGAATCCCGAGTATTGAAGCCGTAAAATTGGACGGCGAGCGCCGGAACATGGACGAGATGATACTTCTTCCATTTGCCCCGCAACTCTTTATTCGTATCCACCATGTCCTGGAAAAACTCGCTGGGAATGCGATATACATGATCGAGTTTGTTCGCCTGGAATTGCTGAAGTTCCACCTTGTTATCCGCAATGAAGCTAAACTGAATCGTATCGAGGTACGGCAGCCGGTTCCCGGCCGAGTCGAATTTCCAGTAACGGGGATTGCGAACGAGCGTGCAATACTGGGCCTGCTTATAGCGCGCGAATTGAAACGCGCCGGTTCCAACCGGGTGGAAAACGAAATCCCGGCCGTAGTGCTCCACCGCTTCGTGCGGATAAATGAAGGCGAAGCCCACCGCCGGATAAAACAGGAATGGCGAAAACGGCTTGATGAGCGTAAT
The DNA here is from genome assembly GCA_963702215.1 of uncultured Bacteroidota bacterium. Taxonomy (GTDB): domain Bacteria; phylum Bacteroidota; class Ignavibacteria; order Palsa-1295; family Palsa-1295; genus PALSA-1295. The sequence continues at coordinate 241,598 of OY969726.1, read as the reverse complement.
CACCACGGTTGAATCGTTGGGCGCCTGAAGCCCAGAAATGCCGCCCGGAGGCAATTTGTTGGAGAGATAATATTCCTCCCCGCCCTTGATGTAGCGGAAATATGGTTCTGCGCCCGTGTTCGTCGTTCGATCGAGCGCACGCGTGAAGCAATATACCACATCAGAAGCGACAAATCTTCGTCCCTTCCCGCCGGGAAAGCACGGATCGTCCTGGAAATACGCATCGGTGCGAAGATGATAGGTGTAAGTTAACCCGCCGTTTGAAATCACGGGCATCGCCGAAAGGCCGGGAATCAGGTTAAGCTTCTCATCGAATTCGAGCAGGCGGTCGTAAACATTTTCGCCGACCTGCACCGAGGTCTGGTCGTTCATCTGCACCGGATCGAGGGAGCGAATATCGGCCGTTTCGTTGATATGGAATGTGCCGCCAAGCATCTTCCCGCCCTGGCCCGGACGGAGCGAATGCTTAATACCGGCCTTATGGGCGCAGGAAGAAATGAAAACCAGCCCAAGGATCAGCAGAACGCTCTTGAATTTCATCCTTCAAAATTACGGAGAAACGCCGACACTGTTTTTAGATCGTTTGAAATTGTACGGTGGTTTGCCGAATGTCTATTTCTGTATTCGTTCCACCCATTCCCTGAATGCCGCCATGAATGCGGTGAGGATCTTAGAGGTCCCTTCATCCTTCAGCTTGCCATCTTCAAATATCTCCATCGCGCGGGCAACGATAACTTCCGGCCGGTTCATTGCAATCAGATTGACGAAGACACAGGATTGCCGCAAATGATATTGCGCCTTTGCGCCGCCACCCATACCGGTGGAAGCGCTCATGATGCCGCAGGGTTTGCCAGTGAACGGATTTTCTTTGGGAGGGCGAGATGCCCAGTCTATCGCATTTTTGAGAACTCCGGACATCGAGTAATTATACTCGGCGGTTGCGAAAAGCAAGCCATCCGCGACCAATATTTGCGATTTCAGCCGCTGAACTGGGGTCGGGATCCCGGCATCCTCAATATCCTGATTAAACAGTGGTAAATCACCGATTTCAGCAAATTCGAAGCGCATCTCTGCAGGAGCAAGCTCAATGGCGGCATTCATCAACATCCGGTTAAAGGATGCTTTTCTAAGACTGCCGACGATGCAAAGAATGGTCAAGCCAGGTCGAAAAGTAGGAACTCCGCTTCACCGTTTTCCGGCCCCGCAATTGCGATTTCTCGCTCATTTTCGAGGAAAATGCTATCGCCATGCGCGAGTGGAATCTCGTTCACGACCACACTACCTCGCGCCACTTGAAGGAACCCTGCGCGCCCCTCGATAAAATGATGAGTTACGACCGCCCCGTCGGACACTATGCTGGCGTATATCGTCGCATCCTGATGGATCATAAGGCTATCGTTGCGGCCATCGTGCGAAGCAATTCGGCATAGGGTATTATGCTTATCTTGCTCGTGAAACATGCGCTGATCGTAACTGGGATGTAAATTGTGATGCGCGGGAAAGAGCCAAATCTGGAGCAAATGCACCGATTTTGAGTCGGAATCGTTGAATTCGCTATGGACGATTCCGGTTCCGGCCGTCATGCGCTGCACATCGCCCGCCTGAATTATGCCAGAATTGCCCATCGAGTCCTCATGCTTCAGCGACCCCGCGAGAATATAGGTGACGATCTCCATGTCGCGGTGGGAGTGCATGCCGAAACCGCGGCCGGGCGCGATCGTGTCCTCGTTTACCACCCGGAGCGTTCGAAAATGGGTGTGCGCAGGATCGTGGTAATCCGCGAAGGAAAAGGTGTGAAAGGTATTGAGCCAGCCGTGGTTGAAATGGCCGCGCTCGGAGGATGGACGTTTGGTGAGCATAGGAAACACCCAAAGAATGGGGTACTTGGTGTGCTCCTGAGGTAGGACTTGAACCTACGACCCTCTGATTAACAGTCAGATGCTCTAACCAACTGAGCTACTCAGGAAAGATATGAAATGACGGAATCGATTCCGATTCCACCTTCGAAGCGCGTGAAGAACAGGCCGGATAACAGGCACGGTTCCAATATTCTTATTTCCGTCTCAGGCACCCTGAACCGTTACAGCGAATATTTCTTCCGCTTCCGCCATAGCGTTGCGCTATCGATCTTGAGGACCCGCGCGGCTTCTTCGAGGCTCGAAGTCTGGCTAATGACGTGGGCAATATACTCACGCTCGATATCTTCGAGCGACCGCAAGGGCCCTGCCCCATCGCGCGGAATTACGGAAGCATCCGGTAAGTTAGCCGGACTTGCACTAACGAGATGCAATCGGCAAATCCTCGAGTTCGATTGTCCGGCGCGTTCCCGCGAGAATCGCGGCGCGAAGCATGGTGTTTTCCAGATCCCGGACGTTGCCTCGCCATTCGTAACGCAGGAGGGCCTCGCGAACGCCCGCCGAAAGTTCCGGTGGCGCCGCTTTCGCAGCATGAGCCACAAAGTGTTCGGCCAGGGGAAGAATATCTTCCGGTCGCAGCCGAAGCGGCGGAATGAGTAAGCGAACTCCGCAAAGCCGATAAAACAAGTCTTCCCGGAACTCACTCTCTTTGATCGCCTCTTCGAGATTGCGGTTGGTTGCAGCAATGATGCGCACATCCGCGAAGCGGGTTTCGTTTTCGCCGACACGCTGGAACTCGCGGCTTTGCAGAAACCGGAGGAGTTTAGCCTGCATCGCGGGTGGAATTTCCCCGATCTCATCTAAAAATAGCGTTCCGCCGTTTGCCGCCTCGACGCGGCCCACACGATCCTTCAGTGCGCCGGTGAAGGCGCCTTTCACATGGCCGAATAGTTCCGATTCGATGAGGTCTGAGGATAACGCGGCGCAATTGAGCTTCACGATGGGCGCACGAGCGCGGTCGCCGCGTTTGTGGATATAATCTGCGACAAGTTCCTTTCCCGTACCCGTCTCGCCCTCAATGAGCACGGTGAGCTGGGAACCCGCAACCCGCTCCGCCATCCGCAGCACGCCGAGATACGTTGGATTTTTCGTGACGATCTCGCTCGCTGACCGCGAAGCCGCCTGCAACTCGTGCGATTTAACGACCCGCTCTACGAAATCGGTAAGTTCCCGAAGTTCGAAGGGCTTCTGGAGATAATCGTATGCGCCGAGCTTCATCGCCGCCACGGCCGTATCCACCGTTCCGTGGGCGGTGATGATAACGACGGTCAAGTCCGGCATCCGCCGATGTAGTTCCTGCAGAAGGGTAATGCCATTCATCGGAAACATCATGAGATCGACGAAGGCCACATCGTATTGCTTTTCGCCAAATAAGTCTTTGTCGACTTCGCGCAACGCGGCTTCCGCATCCTGGAAGGCGGAAACTTCGAATCCCATCGCGCGAAGGCCGATTGTCATCGTCTTTACGATATGCGGTTCATCGTCAACGATTAGAAGTCTGCCTGTCATGCGGTTTCCTCCAATTCTGGAACTCGGTCGAGATGGAACGAAACCCGGAATGTACTCCCCTTCCCGACTTCGCTTTGGAGTTCCACACGGCCCTCGTAGCGCGCGGCAATTTCACGGACGATGGCAAGCCCCAGTCCCACCGAACCGGGTGTGCTGCGGTCGGGATGTTTGATCTGCACGAATTTTTCGAAGATTCGTTCCTGATTTTCCGGCGCGATCCCGATTCCCGTATCGCGCACCTGCACAGTAAGTTCGTTCGCGGATTCGGTCCAGTCCGTAGAAACGGTCACGCGTCCGCCACGCGGCGTATATTTCAGTGCATTCGAAAGTAAGTTCGAGAGCACGCTCGTGAAATGTTCGTGGGCGATGCGGAACCATCCTTCGGCAATATCGCCCGATTCCAGCCGAATCCCCCGCTCCTGATATTGCGGCCGCATCGAGCGCAATAGTTCCTCTGTGGCTTCGCGAACGTTCGTTTGTTCTTCGACGGCGCGCGATTCGGAAATGCTTTCTAAGCGCGAGAGCGTCAGCAAATCACGAATCAGTTTCGCCAGCCTTCGCGCATCGACCTTCGAGGCACTAATCACTTCATGTTGCTCGTCATTCAGGGAGCCAACCAATTCGTCGCCTAAAATATCGAGCGACATCGTCATGGAAGTTAGCGGTGTGCGGAACTCGTGCGACACTTTCGCGATGAAGTCCGATTTCATCTGATCGAGTTCTTTAAAATGCGTGATGTCCGTAAAAAGCACGAGGATTCCAGCGATCGGCTCGCGGGCCTCCCCCGCTTCGGTTCCCCTTTCGCTGGCAAGAATTCGGGCAACGCGAATGCGATAGTGCCGAAGGGAACCGCGACTCGGAATTGAAACGATCGGCGGTGGAATGAGCGCATCCACTTCCATTGGATGAGCAAGGCTCTTTGCCGCGCGTTCGAGGGCACGTTCCACATCCTCGAACACGTGGGGTTCCCGGAACAACGTTCTCAGCGGTTGACCGAGCGCCTGTGCGGAACGCAGGCCGGTTAGGTCGTCCGCAGCGCGATTAAGATGAACCAAACGCCCCCCGGCATCAAAGAGCAGCAGCGGATCGTCGATCGACTCGATAATCGCTTCCGACTTTTGTTTCTCCCGAACGATCTCGCTGACATTCATCGCATCGAATTCGCGCAATCGTTCCGTGAGGCGGTTGAATTCGAAACCCAAATCGGCGATTTCATCGGCCCCGTGAATCGGAATGCGAGTATCCAAATGACCGCCGCGGAGTTCCTTCACGCTGTCGGTCAGTTCCCGCAGCGGGCGAATCGTCCGGCGCGAAATAATAATGCTTCCCACGAATCCCACGCCGAGCGCTATTATGGCCACGATAAATACTCCACCGATCGACTGCTCGGCCCTCTTTTTCGAAATAACTTTCGCCCGCTCGAACGAATTGAACGTCAACTGCTGCAATTGAAGGTTGCGCGCCCGAAGCGTATCGATTTCTCGTTCGAGGGTATCTTCGTAAAACTTGCGTGCCTTAAGCGGAGAATGCAGCGCCAGACCGTAAAAGAAATTCAAATGCGTGTGGTAATGATCCCAATGCGCTTCGAGATCATTGAGCACCGAAGACGAGGAATCCTGCGGCGCGACCGCGGCCCACGCGTTTTGGAGTGCATAATAAAAGTGCGCGGGTTCCTCGGCCAGCACCGGACCGGCATCAGTGTCGCCGGTAAGCATCCGGAGTTCCGCTTCGTCGAGGCGAACGAGGCTTTCGTACATCCCCGTATTGGCGAGGCTCTGCTCGGCGCTGCGTTCCACCTCACCGCTCGTTGCATCGGCGAGCGCGGCGAGCGAATAGATCGCGTACCCGCCCAAAGCCACCAGAAGCAGCAGGATGAGCAAAAAACCCGCGAATACCTTCGCCCTGAGCGTCGTGAACATTGCATTATCTCAACCACGCGGGAACAGTGATTTATTCCCGCGATTCGAAAATCCCAAACATTCCATAAATCCCTCCTCAGCTTGACTGGGGTTCAGACCATTTCCTGCCGCGCCGGGCAGCCCGCCCGCGAACATTGTCTGAACCGGGATTTATGGGATTATTTGGATTTTTGGGATGATTCTGCGCCATCCCAAAAGTGCCGGAGGCACGAAGTACCCGCAGCCCAGGGTGGAACGAAGTGGAACCCTGGGTCACGAATGCGGGAAATGTTATTAGCCCTGTTAAGGGCGATGTACTCCGTCCTTCCAGGACTCTGGGAACCTAAATGCGACGCCTACCCAGCATTCCACTTCGTTCCACGCTGGGCTGCGGGTACTGCGTCGCTTCGCGACTAAGTTTCCATTCCAGCAATCCCATGCATCCTATAAATCCCAGTTCAGACCATTTCCGCCGCGCCGGGCAGCCCCGCCCGCGAACACGGATGGGAACCATAACGATTTTTTCTCCCCTCCCGCGCACGGGAGGGCCTGGCCACGACCGGAGCGGGGAGGCCGGGGGAGGGTGTGGGAATTAAATACCGTTACCTACCCGCCGCGGCGGGCGGCCCGCCCGCGAACACGGATGGGAACCAGAACGCGGCGGTGGTAATACAAACGGGCCTCGGATTGCCATTATTGTGCGTCGTGCATCTTCTTGAAAAAGTCCAGGTCAGCTTCGTAATTGGACAAAATCCAATCCATAAAGGCAACGCTATACTGATGGGCGCTGTGCTTGCTCTTTGTATGAAAACGGGGATCGCTGTCAATATCAAAGTGTTTGCGAATTTGCAGAATATGTCGAGAATTGATGCCAGCGGTCGGCACGCGATTCTTTAGTTCCTTCAACAATTCCTTCATTCTGTATGGATGCGTATCGTCGGGATTGCTAATCGATACCGGCTGCGCACCTGGATCATCGGTGATTCGAACAGCCATCGAATTCGAACCGCTTACCCTTTGAATGGGAACAAATACTGAGTTTGGCGGGGCTTGAATTACTTTCTGGATATTACTGTACAAATTGTCCCGGCGCGCCTTGTAGAGCCGCTCAAATGCGAAGGGCAGGTCAACTTGTTCTGCTGTCTCGCTCTTAGCTCCGTGTCGAAAATAGACCGTGCCCTTGCCGAATGCGGTTGTCTGATTCCCACCATCCGTACGGTATGCCCCAGGATTGACGAATACCATCGGTATTTCTGAGGCTTCAATCAAAAGCACGGCCAGTGTGTGTCCGAACTTATCAGCACGATGCACATGGAAACCGTCGAATGTGAATCCGACATACTTTCGAATCTTATCCGCAATCTTGGCAGGATCCATATCTATAATTGCCTGAGCTGAGAGTCCGCTCGGAGAGCCATCATTGTTGACGCCGCAAACAATCACGCCGCCTCCTGAATTAGACATTGCAATTATGTCCTTGATTAGTTCGGGCCAAGATGCGGCGTCTTCGCCGTCGAACTCTCTCTTAAATTCGAGGTCCGCCGACTCGCTGTTTCGTTCCATCGCGCTCTCAATCCTGGCCGAGATGTTCATATCGCAGGAGAGGCTACCCGATTTGATTTAACGCGGTTACAGTATCTATGAGCTATCTGTGCGTTTGAGAGCTCCGTTTTCCCGCCTTTCGAGAACGGAACCTTGTGGTCAACTTCGGCATCATCAATCAGGCGAATCTGCTGTTTGCATTCTCCGCATGTCTGATTGGAATCATATAAAGACTTTTTATCATTCCAGGTGAATGCACGCGCCTCGTTTTTAGGCGCTCCTAAAATCGATTCAATAGTGCTAAGCCAGGTCTTGAATCGAATTGTCATTTGCTCCTTCCCGCTGGTTTGCAGTAAGATTGATCGAATAAACACCTCGTCCTCGGACATGAGGCGAAGAAGCGACTCTCTCAGAGCGTCGGCATGTGGATAGACTTGATTTTTGGAGTAATTAACGAAACCGCACATTTGAATGTCAAATAGGGCCATGTTGATCCTGCTTCCGGCCCACTTACCATTTACATCGTTCGCATCGCCGGGTATGAATCGCCGGAAAGCTTTGTCCCCAAACACTGTTGAAACCATCTCTGTGCAATGCTTAAATCGCTGCTTATACTCCTCGACTTTTTCGGGACTCATATTGCGGTTATCGCGCAATTCCTTATTGCAGAATTGCTTTATGTTCTCTTTGTAGTTGATGTACGATTTTTCAGAGAGTGCGAAGAAGCGCAAAATCATTCCCCGATAAATCATCCGCGCCCTAAAATTATCTTTGTTTACGAGGGCGTGGAATGAATCGTCATTTTCAAGTTCAGCAAGGAGCTTTATGTAAGGACCGCGATATACCGTGTTCCTTATTTCGTCCTCGTTTAGTTTTATCGAACCGGTGTTGAGGCGCTCAAATATCTCGAATTTAATGTCTTCGTTCGATTCCTTTTTTATGATAATTGTGTGGATCGTCGTCGTTTTAATTTTTTGTTGTAGTTCCTTATCCAGCTCGGCAAAAGTTCTCTTGTTCAGGTCAAGCACTTTCAAGCCCCTTAGGCTGAAGCTCTTATGATTTGGGAACTGCCCCTCGACAAACGAGATGAACGAAGTGAGCCTTTGTTGCCCGTCTATCACGCTGTATGATCCATCACGCTCCTCGGCAAGATAAATAACCGGAATGGGAACATCCATCAGGATGGATTCGACCAGCCGACTCGCGAGCTTCGCGTCCATGACGAACTTCCGCTGGTACTCGGGCTGTAAATTTAGCGCACCATCCTGTTTCATCGACTGAAACTCGCGGATGCTGAAATCCTTAGCCTGCCAAACAATTTTCCGGGATTCCGCAGGATCAAGGTGGAGAGCATCTTCTTGTCCCTCCTGCTGGTAGTACTCTTTATCCTCAACATCTTCGACGATGGTAGGGAGTTGCTCACTCTCCAGTACTTCTATTACTTCTTCAGTCTCCATTGTGTTTTGAGTTAGAAATTAAAACATCCTCTCCTGCTCCGCGCTCATATCTTCCACCGCCGCAGCCTTAAACGTTGCCCGCCCCAAAGATAAATCCGGGAACCGGGCGCGTTCGGTGCCCGACATCAGGCCTTCGATCGTGAGGATTTGCAGCTTCGGGTATTCGGTTCCGACCCCTCCCCGGCCCTCCCCTTGGAAAGGGGAGGGAGTTTGATAGAAGCCCGCGCCGATGGCTTCTTCTTTTTTTCATTGGTCAAAACATGTCCGGTCCTCCAAATTCGGAATGAAAACTACTTTTCCAACTATTTCAAGAGCACCCACAAAAAAGTGAGACAAAAAGTTACCGCATTTTAAAAAGTGGCGAACATGGCGCGCAAAAGGCACAGTTCATGAAGCACAAACGCGCGCGCGGATGATTTATAGTTTTCTTGTTTTATTAACGGGCATAAAAAGGCGGCATTTTTAACCGCCTCTCAGAATTTCTGGATTTTCGGGAACTGGGGGCTCTGGCGAAACGCGAAGCTCCCGCAGGTGGTTAGGAAAGCTTGCCAAAAGCCAACGTAGTGAAATCTCCCGCGCTTTTTTATTTTCTTGTAGCCGTCGCGACCGCCGGCCTGCTCTTCCTTGCCTTTCGCGGCGAGGATTTGGGCGCTTCGATGCACGCAATGGAAAGCGCGCGGGTGGCTCCCCTCTTGGGCGGAATTCTGATTATGTTTTTATCGCATGGGATGAGGGCGTTTCGATGGCAAATCGTGCTGCGTCCGCTTAAGCGGAAAACGAACTTTTGGCTGGCGTTCAAATCGACGATTGCCGGATATGCGATGAACAATCTTATTCCGCGTTCCGGGGAACTCGTGCGGCCTTATATGATGGCGCGCGGCGAAGAGATTCCGATGGCGGGAACGCTTGCGAGCGTCGTCGTCGAACGATTGACGGATGTCCTGGCGCTTGCGGCACTCATTGTGTTCTCCCTGCTTTCCTTCGAGCACCGCGTAACCAATGTGTTCCCCATGTTCTCCGGCGATGTCATTACCATTTTGGCCGTCATGCTTGCAGTGCTTGCGGGATTTATTCTGCTCTTTTTCAGCGAGCGGCGAACGGAGCAATTTTTATCGATTCTCATTCGGCTTGTGCCGGTGAAAATTGGTGGGCGAATCGCGAAAATGGGCCGGGATTTTTCCCGCGGTCTGCGTGGCCTCGAACGGCGGACAATCGTTCCCCTTCTTCTGGGAACCGTTGGCATTTGGGTGCTCTATGGAATTTCCATGTTCGTCTCCCTCCGCGGCTTTAATACCCCGGCGATGAACGTGCTGACCCTGCGAGATGCGTTCCTCTTGCTTACGCTATCGGGCATTGCATTCACGATTCCAACGCCCGGTGGAACCGGTTCGTATCATGCTCTTATCACGACCGGCCTTTCCATGATTTTCGGCGTGCCGCCCGTCATCGCGTTGGCTTATGCTGTGGCGACGCATGCGCTGAGCTACATTTCGATCACACTTGTGGGCTTGCTATTTCTGCTCCGCGAGGGCATTTCGTTCCGTTCCGCACGGGGATTGAAATCCGCACCGGCGATAGAGCCATCCTCCGGCGATCCTTATCCTCCCCTCATTCGGCATCCTTCTCCCGAGCATGGTTGATATTCATTGTCACATTGTGCCCGGGGTGGACGACGGGGCGGTCTCGCTGGAAATGTCGCTGGCGATGATCGAGGCGGCGCGGCGGGTGGGCGTCACAGAGATTCTCACCACCCCTCATATTCGCGGCGCCGTCGGAGATGAGTTCGCCCATGCGATGCATAAGCAAGCCTTCCAAACCCTGCTCGATGCCAAGCCTGCCATGGAACTCCATTTGGGCTGCGAAGTTCGAGTGACGCCGGAAACGCGCGAAATCATCGGGGAGCCGGCTTTCACTGCGGGCGAGCGCTCAAAGTATATTCTTTTGGAACTCGAGTTCGATAAAGTTCCACCTTATTTCAGCCAATTGCTGTTCGATTTCCGGCTGCAGGGAATAACGCCGATCGTGGCACATCCCGAGCGAAATGCCGGCGTCATCAAGCAGCCGGACTTCGCCCTGGAGTTTGTGCGTCAGGGTGCTGTTCTTCAAGTTACCACTGGCTCGCTTCTCGGTGAATTTGGCGAGACGATCCAGCATTGTGCCGAGCTATTGGTAAACTCGGGCCTTGTGAGCATTCTCGCCAGCGATGCGCACAACCTCACGACCCGCCCATTCACCAACTGGCCGGCCGCATTTGAATTCGTGAGCAACCTCGCAGCAGAGGGGGATTTTGTTGTCCCGTTCCTCGCTGAGGACCTCTGTGCGAACAATCCGTACGCTGTGTGCCGGGGCACTCCCTTTGCGCCGGTTGAACCGGACCAGGAAGACATTTTGAAAATCAGAAACCGGTTTTCTAAAAATGTCATGACATCGGTGAAACGAAAGCGGTTCTTCTTCTTGTAGTAGAAACGATGGGTTCTTCCCATCACCCAGTTCGCCAATGGCCCCAACCAATCACTACCCATCTGATTCTTCCGGTGATACCTCCGGTAATTCCGGCTCGCCCTCCAATCGGTTTCGCTTTTCCCAGCTAAGTTCCGGGGGGCGAAGTCCGTCGGAGGCTACCCGACCGGACATTAATCCGGCGTTTCATCCGAAACGCCGGAAGCCCACGGAGCGAAAACTCAATATCTCCGAGCTGATAAAGATGATGTACCGCGGGCGGTGGATCATCCTCTCCACGTTTATTCTGGCCTTTGCCTATTCCGTTTATAGCACGTATTCCAAGCCGTATATCTATGGTTCTACGGCACGGATGTTTATTGAAAAACCACCCGGCGGTTCCCAAATAGCCGCCATTGTCGCCTCGCCCGAATCGCAAGATCATTCGATCGCTAACGAAATTCAGTTCTTCAAATCGCATATTGTGGGCGGGCATGTGGCAAGGCTGCTCCATGAATACGCCGAAGGCAACTGGCTGGAAGTCGATTCTCTATTTACCAATGCCTTCGGCTCGACGAACGCAGTTCCACCGGATCCGCGACAACTCGCTGTGCTCCGGATCGTTGATAATCCCAAACTGCGGAGCAAGACTGGCATTGCCGACACCAACACGCTCGAGGCACGCGCTTCGGATGCCGTGAATATTTCTGCCGATCCCTCGAATGACTATCTGCTTGTCAACGCGGAGGCATATACTCCGCTCGATGCCGCGTTTCTCTCCAATCTTTACATCGCCTGCTTCGTAATGGACGATCAGGCGCGCATTCGAGCCAATTCCACGGCGCTCCGTAACTATCTTTTTACCCAAAAGGAGCGTAGCTACGATACACTGCTCCACGTCGAAAATCAGCTTCGTTCCTACTTGGGCACCACGGACGGCATGAGTGCCGAAGACATCGCAAAGAGTATCACCGCGCAATATCAGGATTTGCTCGAAAAACGCGGGCTGGTCCAAATCGATCTTGGACTGCGGCAAAAAATGTATGTCGATTACACCACCAATTTAGACACCGTACAAAAGAACTATTTCGACAATCTCACGCTGGGACCGTATATTACATCGCTTCAATCTCGTGATGCACAGCTCCGAATCGAGATCGAAGGGCTGCAAACCGCGAGCAATCCTGTCGATCCGCGTACAAAAAAATATGTGAAAGACGAAGTAGAGTCGAAAAAAGATGATTTAGCGAACGTAGATCGGGATCTTAAGAAGGCGCTCGAGAAGCAGCTCAATTCTGAAATTGTTATCGCCGGTGAGCCCACGGCTCAGTCGAATGCAAACGAAGAACTCCCGACGTACACCTCACGGGGCAGCTCCGTTTCCACCATTACGGACCTGCGACAAAGCATTTTGAATACAAAGCTTCGGATTGGAGAAGATTCCACCCTCCTCGAAAATTACGAAGCGAAGATCGCGGAACTCCACGCCCAGGCCGAGTCGATGCCCGATAAAATCGTCGAGACTGGCTCTCTCAAGCGTGCAGAAAGCATTGCTGAAAAAATGTACGGTGATTTGGAGGATCGATATCTCGAGGCCTGGATGACGGAAGAATCGGCCTTTGGGAACGTTCGCGCCGAGGATCCTGCGATGCTGAATGCCGTCCCCATCCGGCCCAACCGGCAATCGAGTATCCTTACTGGCTCCCTGCTTGGGCTGGCGCTCGGCATGGGCGTCGTCGTGCTGCTTTCATTTATGGATTCCCGAATTCGCACGCCGGAGGAACTGGAATCCCACAATGTGCAATTGCTCGCGACGATTCCAATCATCAACCATCCCTCGCAGCCACTAACGATCGATCCGGATCAGATTGCCGCCGGGGACGGCACACTCGCTCACTCCAAATACACCCCGCACCGCGCCTCGCATCTCGATATGCGTTCCTCCGTGGCGGAAGCCTACCGAAGTTTGCGCACCACAATCCTTTTCGCAGGATTGGATAAGGACGTTCAAGTCCTGACGCTCACGAGTTCCGCGCCGCAGGAAGGAAAATCCACGACATCTTCGAACTTAGGAATTGTGATGGCTCAAATGGGAAAGCGGACGCTGATTCTCGATGCCGATTTGCGCCGGCCCGTGCAGCACTCGGTGTATGGGATCGATCGGGAACCGGGGCTGACGAATCTGCTTTTCGAACGAACCAGCTTCGAAGAAGCGATCCACCCGACCGATATCCCCAACTTGTTCGTCCTCCCATGCGGAATCATTCCACCAAATCCGGCGGAGTTGCTCGGCTCGAAGCGCATGGCCGAGTTGATCGAGCGCCTGCGGAAGGAATTCGATTTTATTTTGCTCGATAGCCCTCCGGTCGTCGCCGTAACCGACCCGCTCTTGCTCGGCCATCTGGCCGATGCAACGCTGCTGATTGCACGCGCCGACCATTCCCGAATCGACGCGGTCTTGCGCGCCATGGATTCCGTCGAGCGAAGCGGAGCGAAGTTGCTTGGCGTGGTCTTGAACGATTTCAATCCCGCGAATGCCTACGGATATTATTATAAATACTACCAGTATTATCACTATTATTCCGACGGGCCGGTGAAGCCGCAATCCTGGAACTTGCAGCGGCTCATTTCTAAGTTCAAAAAAGAAGCTTGAAGAATTTCCGAATTAAGATGGGAGCACCCAATACCGTAACGATCACCTTTTGCGACGGGACGAAATGCACGCAAAGCATTATCGGATAAGTCGCTACCGGCAACTTCTTGCCGCTGCCCTTGCTATCTTTTTTACTTCTCCGGCAGCTGCCACTGCGCAACTGCCGGGGCATTGGGAATTAGCGTTTAGCGGGCCGCATTGGGTCTTTACCGGTATGCAGTTCCATGATTCCTTCCATGGGGTAGTGATGATGGCTTACGGCACTTCGGCATCGCTCACCACCAGCGATGCCGGAGCACATTGGCTATTCACGAACGACTCCGGGCTGGTTCTCGATCCCATTGACTTCCATGCCATGGACATGCCAACGGATTCCAACGTCTATATTTTGAGCGATGTTGCCTCCAACTATTCGAGCGACGGCGGCGTATCATGGCGGCAATACAAACTGGCCATTCCAGTAACTGGACCGCCTTCTTCCTGGAGAATATTTCCACATGGGATTGGCCGCGCGATTACCATTGCCGACCAGCAATTAATTTGGACATGCTCCGACTCTGCAAGATATTTTTACGATGTTCAGAGCTACGATGGGCCTACGTACGATTCGATCCGGGATGCAATTATTTTGGACACCAATCAATTCTGGGTTTCGAACGCCGCAGGCGAAATGGTTCAGACCCTCGATGGCGGAAAAACATGGAGCTGGATATCCGTCATTCCGGGTCTCGATACCCTCCACTCGTTGGCATGGATCTCAACGACACCCGTTTCGGGCCGGTTCTATGTTACCCTCGATCGTGGAATTATACCGAAAGACAAAAACAGCCAGTGGGATTCGACCGTGAAAAGCCCAACCCTTGCCGCCGATTTTGTGGAAACAACGGATGACGGCGGCACGTGGCGGATAGACTCCTCCCTCGGCAGCCCCCGCATTTATCAACTTGAGTCGCCTGGCCAGGGTAAGCTTTGGGCCTTCGTCGGGCCGAATCCCAGTTTCTATTTGTGGTATTCTTTCAGGCCAACGCTTGTTTGGCCGAGCCCGGCATTCCATGCGGATTCCCTGCTTTATTCGCCTGACGATGGGAGGCACTGGTTCGAGGATACTACATTTTTGGGCGATACGCTGATGCAAATGTGCTGGCCGGATTCTGCCCATGGCTACATCGCGGCCGAACGCAATGACTCGTTGCTCGTCTATCGTTTCGTCCCGCAATCCCTCGGCATAGTGCGTGCCCAGCCGGTTCAATCGGTAACGGAAGTGTATCCTAACCCCGCTGCCGAAACGGTAACCATTGCCGGAGCACCGTTAAGCCGGATGTCTCTTCTCGATATTCTTGGCCGCGACGCGCTTCGCGCCACCATTCCCCCAACCGGCACGCTCACGCTCGATGTTTCCGGTCTTCCCCGCGGAATGTATGAGGTGCTGATCCAGAAGGGCGGGAACATGCTACCCTCGGGGAAGTTGGCGTTGCATTAAGTTCCGGCTCCTCAGTTCAGCCTCAGGAATTGCCTCATTTTCGCGAAGTGCCCTTCGCCAATGCCATGCAGGTTCTCGATTTCCTGCAGGGAACGGAATCCGCCGCGCTCGGAACGATATTCGAGAATGCGTTCGGCCGTCGCGGGGCCAACCCCAGGCAAACGCATTAAATCGAACTTCGATCCTGAATTGAGGGAAATAGAATGCGGCGCAAGCCCTTCCGTTTTCGAATGATGCTCCGGCCGGCTGCGCATCGAAACGGGCAGGAGCGAATCTTCGGGGAGTGAAAAGAAAAGCGAATCCCGGTGGTTAGCGGCAGCACTGAGGGCGAAAAAGAGGCTATCCTGCCGGTGCTGTTCAAGCAGTGCTTGAGGATCCCGCCGATTGGGAAAATAATGGAGATAGATTTCCTTGCCAAACCGAAATAGTAGAATCCCAACCCCGGTGAGCAGGAAGAGCGCGAGCGCCCGAAGTTCACGAGGGGTATAAAATTTAGAGCCCGCTTCGAAACATCTCGAAGGCGGCGTGTTCCATTCCTAATCCACCCAAAGGCATTCATTAGGCGCAAAAATACGAAGACTTCCGGGGGCGCTTAGGAAAAGATGCTCTTGATATTCTCGAAAAGTCCTGAATCCTCCATCGCCGCTTCGCGGTCTTTGCTGCGCTTGCGTTTCTTTGTCGGTTGGGATTCTTTTTTCACGGGCGCGCGAAAATGTTCCAGTGTGGCGAGCCGTTCGAGGAGTTCCCGCTCGTCTTTCGTTAGTTTATCGGGAACCGCGAGTTGAATCCGCACTAACTCGTCACCTTTTCCGCTATGCTGCAAGTGCTGGATTCCTTTACCCCGCATCCGGAGCAGCGAGCCAGCCTGGGTTCCAGGCTGAATCGTAAGCAACGAATGGCCGCCCAATGTCGGCACTTCCACCTCGGCGCCTAAGAGCGCCTGGGGAACTGTAATTTCGAGATCGAAAACCACGTCATCGCCATCGCGGACAAACAGCTCGTGCGCTTGTTCCTGCATGACGACGAAGGCATCGCCCGGGGGGCCGCCCCGACGCCCGGCATGTCCCTGGCCGGAGAGGGTAAGATAATTTCCTTCGTTCACGCCCGCGGGAATATTCACTTTGAGCGTCGATTCTTCCTGTGCGCGCCCCTCACCGTGGCAAACCTCACAGCGTTCGCGAATCTGGCGGCCGGTTCCCTGACACGCTGGGCAGACCGTCACGTTCACGAACTGGCCAAAGCCCATCGAGCGAACCTGCCGAATCTGGCCGGAACCGTGGCATGTCTGGCATGTATCGACTGCGGTTCCTGCCTTTGCGCCGGTTCCCGAACAGGCGGAACAGTTTTTAAGATGTCGCACTTTGATCTTTTTCTCGACACCTTCCGCAATTTCTTCGAGCGTAAGCCCAATCGGAATTTGAATATCGGCGCCGCGCTCCGGCGCATTCGGGTTCCGTGAGGCGCCACCTCCAAAAAATTGATCAAAAATACTTCCACCCGACATGCCGCCGAAAATATCGGCAAAATGCGAAAAAATATCGTTTGCGTTTTGGTAATGCCCGAAATCCGTTGCCTTTACGCCCTGATGGCCGAATCGGTCATAGCGGGCACGCTTATCGGCATCGCTCAGCACTTCGTAGGCTTCTGTTGCTTCCTTAAATTTTTCCTCGGCTTCTTTATTATCGGGATTCCGATCAGGATGGAATTGCAGCGCGAGCTTCCGGTACGATTTCTTTACCTCCTCGACCGTAGCCGCCCGCGCGACTCCGAGCACTTCATAATAATCACGTTTCATTTCTCTAGAATATTTTCCTTCCTTTTATTCGTCGGATTTGGAAACAAACACCTTTGCGTGGCGCAGAATCGTATCGTTCAGGAGGTAGCCGCGCTGAATTTCTCGCGTTACAAGACCAGGCGCGACATCGGCGCGCGGTTCTTCGAGCAGCGCATCGTGCTTCATGGGATCGAATTCTTCCCCTATCGTTTGCATCGGGCGCACACCATAGCGTTCCAGGATTTTAAGGAAGCTTTTGTAGATAAGGTCGATCCCTTGCGTCATCGGGTCGTTCGATTCGCTGGCATGTTCGATCGTCCGCTCAAGATCATCGACGATGCCGAGTAAATTGAGGATGAGCCGCTTATTCGCTTCGAAGATAAGCTGCTCCCGTTCCTGCTGGTGGCGCCGGCGCATGTTTTCGAGCTCCGCGGTGCGCCGCAACAACTGATCGCGTGTAGCTTCAAGTGTGCGCTCGACTTCAGTAATTCTCACCTCGAGGTTATCACCGTTCGGCCCTTCGTCCGCCACGGTTTCCAATTTATCTTCGTTCAATTGTTTTCTCTCCCAAATATTTTTCACTTCGTCGATAAGATTGCCGACATGGCGAGTGCCACATACTCCACGAGCGGAGCGATTCTTCCGTAGTCCATCCGTTTCGGGCCGATCAGTCCGATCACGCCCAACTCACCGCCAATCTGGTATTTGGTGCAAATTAAGCTGTAGCCCGTCATATTGCGCTCTTCCAGTTCGCTGCCAATGCGAATGGCAACGCCCGGCATTCGAGCCATCCGACTCGCCTTGCGTTCGTTCCAGAACATGAATCACGACTTCCTCGTTATCGATCAATTCGATTATGCTTTGGAACTCTTCGTCGCGTGCAAGATCGCGGCGCTGAAATTCGGGCTGCGAAAAAATATTTTTTGCGCCAGTAATCTTTACGCGCTCCGCGCCGCTTTCATCGAATAATCGTTCTGGCGCGTCGATAAAGAGTTGGAGGGTCGATCGGTCGTGCTCGGAAAGGTCACTCATTCTTTCCCGGAATGTTGCCTTCACTTCGCGAAAACTCCGGCCAGCCAAGCGTTCGTTTAGCAGCACGCGCAACTCATCGAGCTTCGATTGGCCAAGTGTGCTTTCGGTTTCCAGCGTTACCGTCCGCACGCGGCCACTCGATGCCACCAGCACGACGAGCAGCCGGCTCGATGACAGTTGCGCGATCTCGACTCGTTCCAAAATACCCTCGTCCAGCGAAGGGAGCAACACCATCGAAAGCTGCCGCGAAAGCGTTGCCAGAATATTCGTGGAGGCATCGAGCACATCTTCGGGCGTCACCGCCGTCGCAAGGGAACGTGCAACCGCCTTGCGTTCGGCCGAGGTGATGTGCTCGCGAGACATCAGATCATCGACATAGAGCCGGTAGCCCCTGTCCGTCGGCATCCGGCCCGCACTCGTGTGTGGATGATCGACATAGCCCAAATACTCCAAATCCGCCATGACATTGCGCGTTGTTGCATCGCTCAATCCCAGCGAACTTACGCGACTCAAGTAACGCGAACCGACAGGGCTGGCCGTCAGCACATAATGCTGGACGATAAGGCGAAGTATTTCGCGCTGACGGTCAGTAAGGTCGCCACCCGCTTTGACGGCGGTAAGCGCGCTTGTCTTTTTGAGCATTCCTTCGGGTGTTTTCGAATACATTGGTCGTAGCGGAAAACACGTTGTTTTGTCGCGGTAGTTTCATTAGTCGAGTTTCACTCCTCGATTCCTGCTCACGGTAACAATGCGAAACGGCCCGGTGGAATCCTTCCGCCGGGCCGTTCTGCGATTTCTTGTTATCGTTTCGAAGGCTTACTTGCTCAGGGTCAGCTTCTTCGAGAGCGTGACGGTCTGTCCGTCGGCGCCGGTGGCTATGAGTTCATAGACATAGCTGCCGTTGGCGAGTCTCGAGAGATCGAGCGTTACGTTCTGCTCGCCCGCGCCATAGCTCGCGTTCGTCACCGGAGCGCTCACCACCTTGCCCGTCACATCCATGACGCGCAGTGTAACTTGCGAGGCTTCCGGAAGCGTGAAGCTCACGTCCGCCGCGCCACTCGTCGCCGGGTTCGGATAGCTCTGGCCTAGCGTGAACCCAAGCTCCGCCGCATCGGGGCCAAGTTCGATCGCGTTCGAATACGTCTTCGCCCCGCTCTGATCGATCGCTACCACGCGGTACGTGTAGCTCTTCGTCAGGTCGATCGTTGCGTCCGTATAGGCATACTGCGTTCGGTTATCGGCCGCACTGACGGAACCGAGTTTCTCCCACATCGGCTGCACGTCCGCGCCTGAGGCTGCGCCCGTACCCGGAACCATTTGTTCCACGTCGTACTGCGCCACATCCTTCTGCTGCGCGATCTGCCAGGAGATCAGGGCGTTCTGGCCCACATGCTCCGCCGTCGCATTCACGAACTCCACCGGAAGGATCGTACCCGCATGGCTGCGGAAGAAGGCGAAGGCTGCCGCCAGCGTCCGAGTCGTGCCGCTCGTCGTGTCCCCAAACCCACCCGGTATCGTCTGCACCGGATCCGACCAGTCGAACCCGTAGAATACCGTGTTGATCGTCGGGTTGTAGTACGTCGTACCCGCGCCGGAGTCCGCCGAACTGTTCGGATGCATCCGGTACGTATAGGCATAGCCCGTTACTTCCGGTCCAACTAACGGCGTCGAGAACGACGGTTTCACAACGTCCGGCGATGTCGAGTTCAGGCTGTCCGGATATTTCCAGAACGCCGGCTGCTGACCATCGATCCAGTTGTGGTACACCGCGCCGTCCATCATCGGATCGTTCTGCACGAACCGCGTGTGCATGTACGATTGCAGCCATTCCGTATCCGTCACCGGGATGAAGCCCGGCGCGTTGTTCGGCATGACGTAACCGTTATAGTAGGCAACGTTCTGACCGGCTATCACCATGCTCTTCTTCGCATAGTCACGGCCCTGCTGCAGGTAGCGCTCCACTTCCTGCGTCTCCTTGAAGGAAAGACCACCCTGACCCGTCACCTGACCGTAGGACGGGGCGATCGTCGGATCGCCGCTCACCCAGACCAGCGTCCACCACGGGGTGTAGTCGATGTCCGTCGAATCCGAAAGCCCGTCCGGAGCATTACGATCCAGCGTATCGAACGGTACGCCCAACCGGGTCAGCGCAAGCTTCACCGAGTCCAGATTCTGAAGCCCAAAGGCCGTCGCACCGTTGTAGCTTACCAGCACCGCGTTCTGCTTCAGCAATACGTGGAAGACCTTGACCTGCGAATTGTTCACATTGTCCTGATCCGTCGGTACGCTCACCGTTAGACGGAATACGCTCTGCGATACCGTGTTCGGGTTGAGGGTCGGACCCTGCCAGACTACTTGCTGCGTCTCGCTCACGTCCCAGTTCATTGCCGACGAGTTCGAGTTGAAGATCGTCGTCCATGGGCCGCCATTGATCGCCTGTTCCACCTTCGCGTTCACCGTACGGCCAAAGACCGACTGGCTCGAAAGGTTCTTCACCTGCGCCGTGATCCACAGCGGATTCTCCGTCGTCACCAGCGAGGTGTCCGATGTCTCCGAGAAGCCCGCTGGCTGCGTGATCGACATCACCGCAAGGTCGTTCGTGTATTGGAATCCATCCCATTCGTCCGCCCCGATATCGACCGACTGCGCGCTCAAACGCTGGTCGCCATCGAAATCGCGAGTCTGCGTCGCCGTCCCGAGCCACGCCCCATTGCCCGAGGCCGCGCTTTCGATATACGTCAGCGCAGAAGGCATGTGAAGCGAATCCGTTCCAACCGCGAACCGGGGATCCCCTGTCAGCGAGTGCAGATCCTGACCCACATACGAACGCCAGTCGTTCAGCGTGCGGAAGTAACGAGTCTGGAAGACCGTACCATACCGGACGTCATATTCCACTAACGAATCGAATACGTTCGTGCCGCGAAGATCGAACAGGTTATAATCCGAGCTGATCGCGCTCGCAAACGGTCGCGGAACCTCCAGCCAGTAGTTCGAATACGGACCCGAGCCGGTGTTCTGCAAAATGTTGTTCCACAAGAACACGTGCTTCGCGAACTGCACCTTGATATTGGCTAACGCGTTGTTCGTCGAGATCGAGTTGTTGAAGATCGAATCCTGGTCCGCAGAATACTGCGAGCCCGCCGTCGTCATCGCGATCGGGTACGAGCCAAACGTCCCTTCTTCTTCTTCGCCACCGCCGGCCTGAAGATCGAAGATCATGTTGTTCGTGATGCGGTTCTGCGTTTCGATCGGTAACGTCGATTGATCCCCAGGGCCCCCATTGCCGACCTGGTAGATCGTCACCGCCTGCTGGATCGCTACGCCATAGGCATCGCCACCCACCGAACGAATGTCGTGAATACGGTTGGCATCCACCCAGCAGCGAACCACGTTGCCCGCCGTGTCCGGAACTACGCCAAGCGTGTCCGTAACCAGCGTCAGAGGAACCGTCGTTCTGAGGGCTTTCGATGCCATAGACGTTCCAGTTCATCCCCGTCGAACCCGCGTTCGCCGAGTTCACGTTCGTGATCTCGTTGTGCGATACCGTCAGATCCTGTTCGTTCGTGAACGAGATACCCGCAAACGAGAGCGGATCGCTCGAGGTCCCGATCGTATTCCGGGTGAACGTGTTCGAATTGTTACGCCACACGATATACTGCTCCGAGCCTAAGTTGAACATGTCGTGCAGCCCGTGATCGTACAAGCCATACTTCGCATTGCCAAGCTCGCAGTTGTTCACCACGATATGGTTGATCGGAATCGTGTCGTGAACCAACTGAAGGTAAATCGACCGGTTCTGCTGGTTGTAAATGCGAATCGCCGATGAGGAATCGCTCGTAAAGTTACCATTGCCGTGAAGAATCAAATCCTTCATCGTGAGATGGCTCGAGCCTTGCTCAATATCGAAGATCGAACCCGCGTTCGTCTCGTTATCCACGATCGTCAGGCCTCGCTTGGCCGGCTCCGCCATCAGTTTGTCCGGAACCGGTACGCCCAACGGGTTATACCCTTCGAACGTCATGTAGCCGCCAAACAAATCGCCAAAGTAGAAGCACGATGGCTGACGGCCCGTGAATGTAATCGTCGGATGTACGCCCGGCTTCGGTTCCCAGATCACCGGTGTCGTCGGGGAAAGCTGGAGGTGCCGGAAGTCGATCGCCGCGTTCGGTGAAGAGGCGATGTCCGTCCCGTTCTCCGTGTAATTCGCATCCGTCAGAATGAGGTGAAGCGTATCCGATACGCCGCGGAAGGCAATCGAATCCGCCGCCGCGTGGATCGTTTGGAACCGCTGGCCTACACCTACATAAATGTTCCCCTTGAGCTGCGGAATGATCGAAAACTCCGAACATGCCGTGTCGTTCGTGTGATCGCCATCGCCCGGATACTTCGCGATCGCGCAGATCGTGTAACAGCCCGGCGGCAAGTTCGAAATACGGTACGTCCCGTTCACCGCAGGGAAGTAGAACCGTACGTTGCCCTGGTCGATGTTCAGTTCCGGAATCGTCGAGTCCGATATGAAGACCGGTGTCGTGGGATTCGAGCAGCTATAAATTCGAACTTCCGTCGGTACGTCGAATAAATCCGAGACGCCCAGTGAAGCGAATAGCGCACCCGGCTGCCACGTCGTCTTCTCCGGCTTCTCTTCATCCGGCTGTGGATTTACGATCGAAGTCGCCGCCGCATCGTAAATCGGACGAACGAGCACCTGGCCGCATACCGTGTCATCGCCGGGTAGTTGGTCGCCGGGCAAGATCGAGATGCCGCAAATCTTATGGATGCCGACCACCGTCGGAGTCCATTGCTCCGGAAATGTCGTATCGTAATACGGGCCTTTGCCAGGACCCTGACCTGCCTGCGAGAAATCAGAACTGCCATCCGAATTGCCGCCCGTCGCGCCCGTCGGCCAATTCGGTATCCAAAGCGTATCGCGGTATTCAACCGCGCCCGATGGATCGCGAATCACTGCCGTAAGTGGCACATTCGTTTGGGTGGACGTGCCGGTATTGCGGAACCGCATATCGATCGGCGTTGCGATAGCGATCGGGGTTCGGTCCGATGCGCCCGTGCCTACCGGCGGACTCAGAATAGCCACCGCCTTGATGTCGTTCGGAGGCGAACAAATCCATTCGTTCGTCGTCGTGTTGTTCGACGGATCCTGATCCGCTGTCGGCTGTAAATTAAAGACAATCGCCGTGTCCTCGTAAATATTATAACCGTAATACAAAATTCCATCGATCGTCGTATCGTGGGGCGTGTAAGGCGGGAAGGAAACCGTGCCCGTCGAAAACGCACCCGGTAAGCTTCCGGATGGAGGGACCGTGATCGTTTGGTTATAAACCTCCGGACCGTTCACGATCGACATCACCAAATTCACTTGAAGCGAGGTCGGAATTAAGCGCCCTTGATTCGTAATCTGAACCGTCGGCGTGAAAGCCGTGCCCTTCGCCTCCAACGCCTCGCTGGGCGGATTGGTGATCGCGTCGGCCGAGAAATCATAATTCCACGCGATTTGCATCGAAACGCTGGACTGTGGAAGGTATCGGCACGTATCCGGCATCATGGGAGATCCGTCCGAACCATACATCGTGTTGTGAGCCACGTAGAAATCCCTACTCTCGTCCCAGCCATTGCCGTTGAAGTCGATGTCGATGAACTGGCCGCCCGTTGTCTTCATGCCGACCCAGCACGTCAGCGCTTCGATTAAGGCGTAGGAACCGTAATTATACGAATACTCGGTATAAGCCCAGCTACCAGGGTAGGTGCGGCTGCCAAACGTGATGGGGCAGTTTTCGTAGGTGGTACTGTATTGAAACGGATTGCTGCCGGTCGTCGGGCTGTAATTGAATTGAAAATGCGAAATACCTGATTCGTAGATTACGGTTTGCCACGAAACATAATTGGTCCAGCCAAACGCATAGTTTTCGAAAGAATACTGGTTATCTGCTTCCACAACGAGTTCGCGGTTCGGTGCCGAGCCGAGAACCGCATACTGAAAGGCGCTCTTTGGGCCCGATTCCTCAGGGATATAGTTGATCATGTAGCCGGCGAAAGGAGCGAGAGTGTAGTTTGAGAACTCGCCGTACGAACCGCCGTCATACTCGTTATTTCCGGTGGACTCACCGTACTCGTAATTATAGTACGAACCGCCACTGCTCGTGGGCTCCCACTCCATAAAATTATACCCATCATACGGATAATAATAGGCAGTAGATGGCCACGTTGGGCTCAGATTGACCGAGCCGCAGCAGGTGATCTCAAAGTTGTTGGATGTTGTGAGTTGCTTGTCCGCAAACGTCACATTGAATGGAAGTGGATGGGGGGTTCCACCATAGGGGTAGTACCCTTGGTAATACGCAAGCTCCCCGGACTGATCCACCGTGCCGGTGATCGCGTGCCAATTGGCTCCGGAACCAAGCCCTTGCGGGTCCGGCGCATCGACCTTACGGACAACGTAATCGTTGATGGTGTACTGCGCGCGCGCGATTTCCGTGGAAATAGCGCCCATCGCGACCATCACGATTAGAAAAGCGTAGAGTTTTCTCATAACCTGTAATTACAATAAAGTGAACAACGACTCCGTGTGCGAACATAAAGCCATCTGACCGCCCGCGGCACTCGATGCCGTTTGCGTTCGTCGGGCTCGCGCTCACCCAGGAATGGGTAAAGTGCTGCTTCCGGGCAGGCTCGAACAAAGGATGAGGATGCCTGCAAATTCATCCTCTTAGAGAAGTGACACACGAGAACCCCCGAAAGTTACGGCGGGTTCATATTTATTTTGAAATATTTTTTCCGGGGCTTGGAAAACAAGGACCCAAACTGCGCGAGAGACAAAAGGAGGTTCGAGGCGGGATGAAACCGAGGCTACCATGTGTTTTCTACTCCAATGGGAAAATTATCCGGTACACGGAAGCGCGCGGGCGCCATTCATGCGCCCCGAGGGACCACGCTTTCCTGCAAAGGCTGGCAGCAGGAAGCAGCGATGCGGATGCTGATGAACAATCTGGACCCTGAAGTTGCCGAAAAGCCTGAGGAACTCATCGTCTATGGCGGCTCCGGCAAGGCCGCGAGAAATTGGGAGTGCTATGATGCCATCGTGAAGGAACTGAAATCGCTCGAGAATGACGAGACGCTGCTCGTACAATCAGGCAAACCGGTAGGTGTGCTTAAAACGTATCCTGATGCCCCGCGCGTGGTCATCAGCAATGCCCAGCTTGTGCCGCATTGGGCTACATGGGAGGAATTCCGGCGCCTGGATGCGCTCGGCCTAACCATGTTCGGGCAAATGACAGCGGGCAGTTGGATTTACATCGGCAGCCAGGGTATCGTTCAGGGCACCTTTGAGACGTTCATGGCCTGCGCGAAAAAGAACTTTCCCGCTCCTTTTCAAGGGGAGGCTTCTTTATCCGGCAAAATAGTTCTAACCGCCGGTTTGGGAGGCATGGGTGGCGCGCAGCCGCTCGCGGCAACCATGGCGGGAGCCGCATTTCTCGGAATAGAAATAGACGAAGCCCGAATCCAAAAGCGCATCGAGACGGGCTATTGCGACCGAATTACGAGCGGGCTCAATGAAGCGATCGAATGGGTAACGAATGCGAAAACGAAGGCCGAAGCCCTATCCGTCGGTCTCGTCGGCAATGCCGCGGAAATTCATCCGGAACTTGTCCGGCGGGGATTTATTCCGGACATCGTCACCGACCAAACCAGCGCGCACGATGTGCTGAACGGCTATTATCCCGCGGGATTTACGAAGGCTGATGCGGACAAGCTTCGAGTGGATAATCCCGACCGCTACATGGAAGAATCGCGGAAATCCATCGTTACGCATGTTGCAGCCATGCTGGAAATGCGGAAACGTGGTGCGGTCGCCTTCGACTATGGCAATAACATTCGCGGCGAAGCGAAGGCGAACGGACTGGCGAATGCCTTCGATATTCCAGGATTCGTTCCGGAGTATATGCGCCCGCTTTTTTGCGAAGGCAAGGGGCCATTCCGTTGGGTGGCACTCTCGGGCGAAGAAGATGACATCCTCACGACCGACCGAGAGCTTTTAAAATTATTCCCTGCGGACGCGACGCTGCATCGATGGATACCTTTGGCGCAAAAGCACATCCACTTTCAGGGACTTCCGGCCCGAATCTGCTGGCTGGGCATGGGGGCGCGCGCAAGCGCGGGATTATTGTTCAATCAATTAGTTCGAGAGGGTAAGGTGACAGCGCCAATTGTAATTGGGCGCGATCACTTGGATACCGGAAGCGTTGCCAGCCCTAACCGCGAGACGGAGGGAATGAAAGATGGCTCGGACGCCATCGCGGATTGGCCCGCGCTTAATTTTGCGATGAACGCGATCGGCGGCGCGACGTGGGTTTCGTTTCATCACGGTGGCGGGGTGGGAATTGGGAACTCGATTCATGCGGGAATGGTCATCGTATGCGATGGCACACGGGAGGCCGATGCACGAATTGAGCGCGTGCTCAATTACGATCCGGCACTTGGCCTCATGCGGCACTCGGATGCAGGATATGAAACGGCAATTTTCGAATCGAAGAAACATGGCGTAAGATTGCCAATGCACATCGAGTAATTCCTGATCGGACGAATGGAAGAAACGACTGGGCTGAATGAACGGCGCGCGAGAACCATCGTGACGCTCGCGCTGCTCTTCGAATCGCTGTGGGTATTTTTTTCCAAGTATCTTCCCCTCGATGCCGGATTATGGGCGCTGCAGGCGGAACTTATTAAGAGCCATCTTGCGGGCCATGCGCCGGACGCCTGGCGACTCATCCCCTACCCTGCTTCTAATATCGGCGCACCGTTCATCGCAGGGCTACTTAGTTCGTTTCTGCCGGGCGAAGTCGTCATTCGCCTTCTTCTGGCATTCGGTGGAATTTTGTTACGCGGGCTTGCGATGCTCGCACTCTTTCGTGCGTTGCGAGTGCGCGATGCGGCAATTTACTTCCTGGTTCCCGTCCTGGCCATGACGGGCCTCTGGTACGGCGGCGCCCTGCCCTATCTTGCCGGCGAAACGCTGGCGCTGTGGATGCTGGTCTTTTTGCTCACCCAGAATCAGCCACGTTCTTCCGCATTCTGGATTTTCAGTTTTGGAATGGTCCTCGTCTCGTTATTCAACGGTCTTGTGTTCCTGCTGATGATGATTGTTGTCATTATGATCCTTCGGGAGCAGCGCCGGAGCGTGCATCTATCGCAAGGATGGCTTGCCGAGCCGCGTTCGGTGCTGGGCGTTCTGCTGCCTGGGCTGCTTGTTTTAGCATTGGGAGTTATTGGCGGCGAGCCCATATTCCGGCTCTCCGGAACTCGTTTGCTGCCAACCGGGCTTCCACGCTTGCTCTTCCTTCTTACTCCCGCGCCCAACGTGCTCGAAGCGACGTTCCGGTACGGGGATATTCTTCACGCGCTTTTGGAACTGTTATTCTTTGTCGTGCTGCTCGGCTGTTTTGCACGCGCGTATTTGCTGGCTATCGAGGAATACACCTGGCAATCGCGTTCGATTCGCAGCGCTGGCTACATCGTGTTCGTGCTCGCCCTTCTAAGTCCGATCTTTTCGGGCATTGGGATCGAAACATCGTCGGCTATTATTTTCGCCATCGTGCTCATCCTCGCAGGTTCTTACTCGCGCGGGCCGGCGGTGCGTCGAACGCCGGCGGACCGTTTAATTTATTCGCTTGTCGTCATTACAGCGATCGCTAGTATTAGCATCAATGCGTTTTCAATATATGCCGGCGGCAGCGCCGCGAGTGATGTGCTTCGCACTGCACGACTGATGGCTTCAGAGGAGCCAGAAACCGTCGCGCAAAATGAACATATTCCAGGAATTCGGTCCGCTTCGCGATGGATTCGACGCTCGCGGGACAAGCCGCTTATGTTGGTGCGTTTTCGTATTCCTCGACGGTTCCAATTTATCTTTTTTCGGAACATGATTTGCTCGCTAATCCCGCGGCATTCCAGCCACCGGGCGGAATGGTGCGAACCGAGAAGTCAGTTTTGGGGCAAGCCGTTAGCCCGGCTGCGCCACTCCTGCTTGGGAGCGAGGATAAGTATGTCGATTCTTCGCTTCGCATTCTGGCTGTTCTGCCGATGGATGCGCATAGTTCGAACGTGTTCGGCCCCTTCGACCTTTCGCTACACGAAGATGCGGGAATTAAGGTTGCAAAAGGTGAGGCGAAATACCGCCTCGCAATCGGAAAATTAAACGCAGGACATCCTTTAGAAACGGCCTTTCGCTAACGATGACTTTATTCGAAAAAATCGCAAACCACGAAATTCCGGCGACGATCATCCATGAGGACGCGGACCTCGTCGCCTTTCACGATATCAATCCGCAAGCACCCTATCACATTGTTATTATTCCACGAAAACCGATTGCATCACTTAACGAGGTCGAGCCCGAGGATACCGAACTGATCGGAAAGATGGTTGTGCTTGCTGGCGAATTGGCGCAGCGTTTGGGAATTAGCGATACCGGCTACCGCCTCATCTTTAATTGCGGGCCGGATGCCGGTCAGTCGGTCGATCATGTGCATTTACATCTTATCGGTGGCCGCGCAATGAATTGGCCACCGGGATAACGAACGATCATGAAACCTTTCGCTGGACAAATCGAACTTGGCGATCTTCTCGTAAACCGCATTGGTCTGGGAACGAACCGCATCACCGATAGCGATGCTGCTCACGCCGTGCTTTTACGGGCGGTCGAGATGGGTGTTAATTTTGTCGATACGGCTGACGTTTATCAAAAAGGTCAGAGCGAAAGCATGATTGCTAAGACGCTTTCCCCCTATCGCGCCGGGCTGGTCGTTGCGACGAAAGGAGGGATGTCCTGGCAGGATTCAAGCGCCATTAACGATCCCGCATATCTTCGCGACGCACTGGATGCCAGCATGAAGCGCCTGAAGCTTCAGCGCATCGATCTCTACCAACTCCACCGCACCGATCCGCGTGTGCCGATTCGAGCAAACTGCCCGGTGCTAAAAAAAATGCAGGAGCGCGGGAAGGTGCGACACATCGGACTTTCGGAAGTAACGGTGGAGCAAATTGAGCGGTATAGGGACGTCGTAGAAATCGTCTCGGTGCAAAACCAATACAATATCCTAGAACGAAAGCATGAGGCTGTCCTCGATTATTGCGAGGCGAATGGAATTGTTTTCATCCCATGGTATCCGCTGGCCAAAGCGAAACTCGGGAAGGATTCAATCGAACGAATTGCAGCAGGTCACAATGCCACCACAGCGCAGATCGCAATCGCATGGCTTTTGGCACGCTCACCGGCCTTGCTCCCAATTCCTGGAACGCTTTCGGTCGAACATTTGGAGCAAAATTTCGCGGCCGGAAGCATCGAACTCACGGACGATGAGTTCCAGGAATTAGATACCATCCCCGGTCCGAAGGTCGTAGCGTAATAGCTTATTGCTCGGCAAGCAGCGGCTTGAACATTCCTTCGACGACATCCTCTTTCCGAATTCCTACAAAGCTCGAACGAAGAATTCCCTTGCGGTCGATGATAAAAGTAACCGGAATCGAAGCCATCTCCCCATAAGCCGAGGCGACCTTATCATCCGGCAGCATGATTGGATATGGAACCGGATGAGCGGCAATCCAGGGCTTCACCTTGGCCAGGCCTTCATCGTCCAGCGCGATGCCGAGGAATTGGAGCCCCTGCGCGCCATACTGGCTCTGGAACGCGGCGTACTCCGGAAGCTCCTTCCGGCATGGCGGGCACCATGTCGCCCAGAAATTCAGCATAACCACTTTGCCGCGGTAGTCGGAAAGATGGTGAACGACTCCGTCGATATCCTTAAGGGCGAAATCCGGCGCGGGTTTGCCAACTTGAATCGCGCCCGAGGCGGAAACGGCGCTATCTAAGTCGCTCGATTGAGCTGTCTCGTAAAGCGCAATAATCCCGATGATCGCGAGCGCTGAAAGTATTGGAATAAATAGTTTTGAATTGCGAGATGTCATGGTCGTAACGTTTCGATTAAGCTGGAATGATAAGAGACGGTATTTTCGCCAAGAAGGTTTCATTCTGCTTCCACAAAACTTTCTCCGCATATTTTCGTTTTGATGCAAGCCACAGGATGCGCGCATAAACCGATCCTTGGAAAAACCGACACCCTTTTATGAGCCCTGGCGAGAAACTGACCATCACGGTCATCGACGACGATCCTGCGATCTGCATGATGGTTCGCGATACGATCGAGAAAAAATTCCCTGGTTCGAATATCACTACCTACAACACCGGCGAGGATGCACTGGCCGCGTTGACGGGCGAGCCGGACATCACCGTGCTCGATTATCAGCTCGATAGTGTAAAGGCCGATGCCATGAACGGTCTGCAAGTGCTTACGAAGTTGAAAGCGCGGTTCCCGAACTTACCGGTTATCTTTCTCACCGGCCAGGACCGAATTGAGGTAGCATCCAACACCATCAAATACGGCGCTTACGATTACATCGTCAAAAACGAGACGGCATTTCATAAGCTGGAGCTAGCCCTTACCCAGCTTGCCGAATTGCGGTCGCTGAAAAAATCGAACGGGTTCCAAAAGACCATGAATATCGTTTTTTGGGTGCTCGCACTCGGATTGATCGTCTATTTAATTTATCTTCGGATGCATTGATCGAAACCCGAAAGAATGCAATGAAGCGGCGATTTAATTTTGGAGTTGTATTCCAGGTTCGATGTAGCATAAGCGGTGCCGCTTCGCTACTCCTGCTTTCGTTGTTCGTGCCAGTGGCTTCGAACTTCGCGCAGGGCCAGCATTATTTCGACAGTTTGCATAGTGCCTTCGCCTACGCGACGCAGGACACCGAGAAGAGCGATATTCTGCTGAAGCTTGCCACGGCGCTGGAACATGCCGACACTGCGACGGCGATGAGCTATGCCGAGCAATCGTATCAATACGCTCTTAAGGCACATGACGAGCATCGGATCGGGCGATACGATATTTTTATGGCCCAAATGCTTTCGAACGTCGGGCAATATGATAGTTCCCGCGCGCGACTGCTCCGCACGCTTGGTCTGGCGAAGCGAGTCAACGATCCCGTGGTGCTGGCTGAGGCCTATAGTCAGCTGGGTTGGAACGATCTCGAACTTGCAAGCTACGATGAGGCGCTCGATTATTTTCTGGCTGGATTAGATATTGTGCTGCCGCGCCACGATTCCGCCGGGATCGCCAACGCGTATGATAATTTGGGGCTGCTTTATCTCGACCAGCAAGATCCGCAGACCGCACTAAAATATTTGCGCCTTGCCCTCCTCAATGAACCACCCGCCGACAATACGCTTGCACTTGCGGCCGTCTATAACAATATCGGACTTAGCTTTATGGCACCGATGGCTTCGCTCCCGTTCGATGCCCGTCTAGATAGCGCGCTCCTCAATTTCCGAAAAAGCGAGGAAGGATATCAATCTGTTGACAATCAGGATGAGCTGGCCCGCATCCTAGGCAACATCGGCAATGTCTTCGAAAAAAAGGGCATGCTCGATAGTACACTGGAGTATTACCGGCGTTCCATCGCGATGCATCAGGCAAGCGGGCACAATTCCATCTATACGGCGCGGGCCTATCTCGAGCTTGGAAATTTTTTTCTGGCGTTAAATAATTCCGATAGCGCGCTGTTTTACTTGAATCTTGCGCGCAGCATCGACGAAGGCATCGGTGCACGGCGCGGGCTCGCCGATGGGTATTTCAGTCTTGCCAAAGCCTACGCCGCCGCCGCCGATTACAAATCAGCGTATGAATTCCTCAACAAAGGGTATGCGTTGCACGATTCGATTTATAATGTCGAGAAAAGCCGGATTCTCACCGAGATGGAGGCGAAGTATCAGGCCAATAAGCGCCAGCACCAGATCGCCGCGCAAACGGAGGAGCTTACCCGAGAGCGGACGATTAATTATTCCATTATCGGAATTGCGGGGTTTCTATGCCTTGTCGCACTTGTGATCTTTCGGAAAGAGCGGCAATTAAGGCATATTAATCGGGAACTGGCTGCAGCCAAAGAGCGGGCTGAGGCGAGCGAGCAACTCGAACATCAGTTCCTGGCCAACATGAGCCATGAGATTCGCACGCCGATGAATGCCGTCGTTGGAATGACGATGCTTTTGCTCGCTACACCACTTACGGCGAAACAGCGTGAGTATCTCGAAGCCATCGAGTCCTCCGCCGATAATTTGCTTGTCGTCATCAACGATATTCTCGATCTCTCGAAATTGCAAGCAGGCAAGATGGAATTGGAAAAAATTCCATTCCGGCTCGGGGAAGTGATCGATCACGCGATGGAAATGATTCGCCTGAAGGCCGAATCGAAAGGCATCGAACTTTCGCAAATGACCGATGAATCCGCCCCGCATGTGGTGCTCGGAGATCCGGCACGTTTAAGCCAGGTGCTGATGAATCTGCTTAGCAATGCCGTGAAATTTACTGAGCGGGGCTCGGTGAAAATCTTGGTCAGCGCTTCGGCCATGAACGACCGGCGAATGAACGTCCGGTTCGCCGTCCGAGATACGGGCATTGGTATTCCGCAGGAGAAGCAGAACTCCATTTTTGAATCCTTCTCGCAAGCTGACGCCAAGACCTCTCGAAAATATGGCGGCACAGGACTTGGCCTAACCATCTCCCGCACCTTAGTTGAACTGCAGGGCGGGCATATCGCTGTTACGAGCGAGGACGGGAACGGCTCGGAGTTCATGTTTACGATTCCGTATGAAGTTGCAAGCGAGGACATCCTTTTGGAACCGGAGGAAACCGCTTCGCTCGATGCTGCGGCGCTGCGAGGCCTGCGTGTACTGCTCGTTGAAGATAATGAGTACAACCAGATCGTGCTTTCGGACACGCTGCGCAATATGATTCCCGAAGTGGCGCTCGAAATCGCGTCAAATGGGCGCGAAGCGATTACGCTGATGCAAACATTCGCCTTCGATCTCGTCCTCATGGACGTGCAAATGCCCGAAATGGATGGTGTTGAAGCTACGAAGCATATTCGCACGCACCTGCCGCGTGGCAAGCGGGATGTGCCCATCATCGCGCTTACCGCTAGCGTCATTAAGACCGAAATCGACCGCTGTTTTGCCGCGGGTATGAACGATTACGTTCCGAAGCCTTTCAAGCAAGACGAACTTTTCCGCGTAATTGCAAAGTATTACAAACCGCAACGGGCTTCCGAACAGCCGAATTCGGTTACCGCACCTCACTTCATTCAACAACCGGCCATGAGCACACCCACAAACGGCCACACCTCTTCCAGCGCCGTTTCCACTGAACCTGTTACGAATTTGAACGCGCTCCGCGAAATCACTGGAGGCAACGAAGAACAGCTAAAAAAATACATCCGAATGTTTTTGGAGGGCGTCCCCGGACAGCTCGAATCCGTCGCTTCGGCGCTGGAACAAAAGGATTTGGATAGTGCGCGCCGCCGCCTGCACGCGATGAAGCCGCACCTGAAATTCATGGGAATGACCGTCGCGGCCGGCTTTGCCGACTCCGTAGAGCAACTGTGCGCCGAAGAAAAAAATCCAGCGCTCGTAAACGAACAATTCTCCGTCATCCGCGCTCAGTGTACCCAGGCCATGACGGAACTCCGGGAGAAATTATAATATGCGGGCAGCTTGAACGTCCTTGCCTTCGATGGCAGAAGCTCTTGACCCAACTCTTGAGACCCGGCTGCGCCGCCGCGAACGGCGGCGTTCGTTCTCGATTTTCTTCTCGATAGCTTTCGCAATTTATGCGCTGATCAATTGCTATATTTTTGTCCATCTGAGTCCGATAGTTCCGAAATCTTTCGGTCCCCTGTTTCTTCCAATTTTTGTCGCCGTAGCCTTGACCTTTATCTTTGGCGAAGTGTTGGAGCACCGGCGAAGCACAGCTTATGGCCGGGTCATCACATGGGTGGGCGCTTTTTGGCTTGGGGCAATTGCATGGCTAGTGCCGGCTTTTTTGATTCTGGATGTCCTAAGATTGATCTTAGGATTGTTTTCAGGAATTTTTCAAGGGACGCAAGGGAGGGCAACATCGCAAACGGTAACCGATGCAATCGTTGTTTTTACTTTTGCCGGAATGCTTGCTGGGTTCCTGAATGCAAGAAAGATTCGGGTAAAGCCGCTGAATATCGGAGTGGAAAAGGCATGTCCGCCGCTCCGGATCGCAGCAATTTCGGATATGCACATGGGCACACTCATCGGTCAGGGGATGGTCAGGCAAATGGTGCACAAGATCAATGCCCTTCATCCCGATCTTGTGCTAATGATCGGCGACCAGGTCGATGGCAATCCGCATCCGGTGATGCAACTCGATCTTGGCAGCGAGCTAAAAAAGATTGAGAGCCGCTATGGCGTATTCGCCATTACGGGGAACCATGAATATATCGGCAATGCCGAAACGAGCTGTGCCTACCTCGAAGCGCATGGCATCACGATGCTGCGCGATGCGACGGCCGAAGTTGCCGGCATCCAAATCGTTGGCCGCGAAGACGTTGCCGCAAAGCAATTCGCGAATTGCGATCGGAAAACGCTCGCCGATTTGCTGGTTACGGTCGATAAATCCAAGCCGCTGATCCTCATGGATCATACCCCATTCCATCTGGAGCAAGCTGAACAAAATGGGATCGACTTGCAGCTTTCCGGGCACACGCACCACGCCCAGATTTGGCCCTGGAGCTTTATTACGCGGATGGTCTATGAAGTAAGCTGGGGCTATAAGCGGAAAGGCAGTACGCACATCTACGTCTCCTGCGGCGCAGGGACGTGGGGACCTCCGATCCGGATTGGGAATACACCTGAAATTATGGATATTCGGCTTACGGGCAAAATTTAGCCCCTCTGACCCCGAACATGAAACGAAAGGCGTGATAAAACCTTTTATTGGCGGTTATAATAAATGATGGCATTTGCCGCCACGCCAAATTAGGCTGACTTTATACGCAACGAATGAAGAATCTCTACCGCGCCTCAATTCTCGCTTTTCTCGCGTTTGCCACGCTCATTTCATTCCACTCGCTTCGCGCACAGGAGAGCGAATCGCTCGAAACGCTTTCGAAGCCGGTCCTCGCACCGTCTGATTCGGGAATGTATAAAGGAATCAACGAACTTCCGCCCGCTATTCGCCGGTCGGAGCCATTCGCGCGAGTGCTGAACGAAATGACGAAGCGCGCAGGAACCAGCGGCACATTCGATTTCGAGACTCGGTACAACGCTTTTGAGCAATCGCGCCGCGATCTGATGCTAAGCTCCGAAGCCGCCGAAAAAACGAGCGGCAGCGGCGACCGCCCGCTCTCGAATGCATGGACGAATATCGGACTTACAGGCTCAGGAATATTTTCAGCCGGCTGCACCTCTGCCATCGCGATCGACCCAACGAACACCAGCGTCATTTATGCCGGCGCAACAAGCGGCGGCGTATGGAAATCGACGAATCAAGGCGCAAGTTGGGTTCCGCTTACCGATGATGTGATTCCAAATCAATCGGTGGCGTCCATAGCGATCGATCCGAAAAACCCCAACACGCTCTACATGGGAACCGGCAATGGGTATGCGAGCGTCGATGAACTAACGGGAACCGGACTTTATAAATCGACCGATGCTGGCGGAACATGGTCTCGAATCGGCGCGTCTTCGCTCACGGGCACTATTATAAAAGTCTTTGTCGATCCCGTTCACAATAATATTGTCCTCGCATCCTCTTATACCACGAATCGCGGCGTCTATCGTTCTACCGATTATGGCGCCACGTGGGCAAAAGTCTATACCGCGGCGCAACCCGTTTGGGATATGGTAAGCGGGAGGGATATTGGCTCGACGCCGCTGCTCTATTTCGTGGAAGGTAACAATGTAGGCGGTTCCCCTTCCACAGAATGCGGCGTGTATAAATCCGTCAATGAAGGGACCTCTTGGTCGAAAATTAGCGGGACTGCTCTTCCGCCCGGCAATGAAATCGGGCGGTGCGCTCTCGCAGCATCGGTTAAGCACCCGGAAAGAATTTTCGTCCTTATTGCGAATCCGAATGGTAACGAAATAGGTTACGATAGCGCACTTTATTTCTCGACGAACGACGGGTTAGGCTGGTCGTCCCTGGCCATCCCCACAACGCTCTTCTCGGGTTCCCAAGGGCAAGCGCCGCAGGGCTGGTACGATTGCGTGCTTGCCGTTTCACCCAATTCCGCCTCGAACGCAGATACGATCGTGATCGGCGGCATCGAGGCCTACGTCAATTATAGTGATGGATCGGGCTGGAATGCCTTTAGCGTTACGTCCACTTCCTGGAGTTCTTCTCATGTCGATCATCACTCGTTCGCTTTCGATCCGGTCGATCCCACCATCATGTACGACGGAAACGACGGAGGAATCTATTGGTCCCAGGGGTATGCCGGGTATCCAGGGTTCTGGTCCTATCGTTCTAATCAAATGATTACGGGTTGGATTTATCATATCGGAATGGATCCCAGTTCATCCGATCCCAAAACCGCGCTCGTTGGTCTGCAGGATCAGGGAACCTGGAGTCTGACGTATCCGGGCGGAGCGACGAATGTATTGTTCGGCGGCGATGGCCTCCAGCCTGTTTATAATTCGCAATATTCCACTTATCCCTACTATATTCAATTGCCGATGGGGCAGTTATACCGCAATTACGAAGGGAACCTTAGCTATTGGGATGAAGTCGATACCGCTTCGGAAGATTCATACTGGGATACGCCGCTCAAATTGAGTATCGCATCCGTCAATGGCGTAGCGAATTATCATGACTTGTACCAGGGACGCCATCATTTGTGGCTCACCACCAATGATGGGAATTATTGGACCAGCATTTCGCCCACGTTCCATGGCGACGATTACATTTATTCGATCGGCCTCTCGCAAGTCAGCGCAAACACGATTTATGTTGGGAACATTGGTGAAATTTCGATGACATCCAACGGAGGGTCAACCTGGACATCGAACACCAGCTTGCCGGGTGCGCGTGTAACCTCCATTGTCACTACCGGCCGGGATGCGAACTTTGCACTGGCGAGCTTTTATACACAAGCCGGCCACCGCGTGATGCGCACTACGAACAAAGGCACGACGTGGTCGGATGTTTCCGGCACGACCGGATCCACGCTGCCGATGGTGGGCGTCAACTGTGTTGCACTGGACTCGATCGCGCCGCTGCGCATTTGGTATGCAGCGACGGATAATGGGATTTATTACACAATCGACTCTGGCTCTCATTGGTCCGTCGCCGGTTCGGGACTTGGCCTCGTTGCCTGCACGGATGTGGAGGTTCAAGCGAACAAATCGACGATTCGAGTCGCTACGTTTGGACGGGGCATTTGGCAAGGAGCCACGAACACGCTGCCCGTCGAGCTGGCCGGATTTGGTTACCAGAAGGTTCAAACTGCCGACCTCACGGGCACGTCGCTTTCGTGGCATACTGACAGCGAACATGGGTCGGCGTATTTCGTCGTCGAACGGAGCATCGATGGCGCGGCGTTCCAGGATTTAACGCCAACGATCCCCACGCAAGCGCCGGGAGGAAACTCGACTTCCCAACTCGATTATTCCTTCTTCGATTCGACACATACTTCAGGGGATTATATTTATCAACTCAAACAAGTCGATTTGGATGGTTCCATCCATTATTCGAATTCCGTGGAACTTCATTGGGGCACGAGCGGCCTCATCGTCTCGCAAAATTATCCGAACCCGTTCGTCATTGGCGCGCCGCAGCCGAGCAATAGTTACAATCCTTTCGGCGCCACACCGGGACCGGTCGTTTCGCCGTGGCCGGAGACTCGCATCCACTTCGAACTCCCCGATGCCGACGTCGTAACGCTCAAGATTTATAATTCCACGGGCCGCGTGGTGCGGACGCTGCTCGATCAAGTTCAGCAGCAACCTGGCGACCCCGATGCCTTCTGGGATGGCCGCGCCGACGACGGGGCGTTCTGCCCGAGCGGAACCTATTTCTACGTCATCCAAACCGCGCATTATGGAATGGTTGTTAACAAGATGATCCTCATCTCGAACTAAGCGGTTCTACAATGTCGATCAGACTGATAGGGAAAATCGGTTGGATCAGTGGCTTGCTGCTGGCGACCGCTTCGGTTCTTTCGGCGCAAACGGTGCATCTCACGGGCACCATCCACGAGCGCGGCATCAAGTCCGGCATTCCCGGTGCCTCGCTGCACATTCTGGGAACTTCGCGCGGGGCACGCACGAATGCCGATGGGAAGTTCCGGCTTTCGCTCGACCGCGGCACAACCTACGCCATCCAGATAGCAGCAATTGGTTACCGGCCGGACACGCTCAACCTCACGCTCTATCAGGATTCTTCCGAAAACATCGCACTCGCCGTTTCGCCCATCCTCGGGCGGCCCGTCACGGTTTCGGCCATGTCCACCCGCGAGGAAGCGCGGCGTATCATGCACAAAGTTATTGATTCAAAAGATGCATGGCAGTCCCAGATCAATGATTATAAATTTCAAGCGTACTCGCGCGGGGATGTTCGCGTAGGGAAGGATACATCGAAGAATATCGTCGCGATCCTGGAATCCGTCGCGAACGGCTACTGGGAACGCGGAAAAGGTTACGCGGAAGAAATAACCGCGCGGCACGAAACCGCCGATATTCCATCGGAAGTGAATCGCATTGCGCTTTTCGATGTCGATAATTTTTATAATGATCGAATCCAAGTCGAAGATTACAATGTCGTAAGCCCCGTTGCGCACGATGCCTTCTCGCGATACGATTACGATCTCTTAGGCGAAGGAACTTTGAATGGCGTCGATGTTTGGAAGATCTCGGCTGAGCCTTTGAGCAATCTTTTCCCCGCTTTTTCCGGAACGCTGTGGATCGATAAGACGGATTACACCATCGTCTATCTCGATCTTAGCCCGAATGATGCCATCCATATCGCTCCACTAAAGGATGTGCATTTTGAGCAGACATTCAGCTTCGTCGATAATAAATATTGGATGCCATCGGATATCAATTTCCGGCTCGATGTAAAGTTCCAACTTCCAATCGTTCCCCTTATTCAATTTTCGCAGGAGGCCACGCTTCAAAATTATGTGATCAATAGCGGGCTGCCGGATTCGCTGTTCCTGCATGGCACGCACACGGTCGCGGCGCGCGCGGATTCCGTCGATTCCATCCATTGGGTTGCCATGCGCACGATTCCGCTCACCTACGCGGAGGATACCACGTACCGGGAAATCGACAGTGTCATGAAAGTGGCCGACAGCCTCGATGCCCATCCTTCGCCGCCTTCTTTCGATCCCTTATCGCTTGCCTTCGATTTTCTTTCGACCGATCTTTATCAATATAATCGCGTGGAAGGTTCGCATTTCCAGATCGAGCATGAGTGGCAGCTTACGAAATCACGTCCGCTTACGCTCGATGCGTCGGCCGGTTATGGCGTTGGAGATGCGCGATGGAAGTATTCGGTGGGTTTTACGCAGGCGCTTACCATGCGTCCGGCGGATAAGCTCACGATTCAAATACCACTCGGCGGCGATATTCGTTTTGGTTCTGCCGAATTGCCGAAGCAAGTCAGCACCTCCATCAGCGGAAGGATTTATGATGAGTACGTTCCGCGAAGCACGGAATATAGTCCGATCGAAAATACGCTGACCGCGCTTCTGCTGCATTCCGATTATCCCGATTATTATCGTGCGCGCGGCTTCAATGTGGAATATAGTTACATGCCGTCACGCAATCTCTCCGCGACACTCAAGTTCACAAATGAAGATGAAATAAGCATCCCAAACGTAACGAATTTCAGCCTGCTCGATCCACGCGATACGTTCCGGCTGAATCCCGCCATTGACGAAGGTCGGCTACATGAATTGACGCTCCAAGCAAATGCCGAGTATAAAAATATAGCAGAGAATACAGAACTACATTATTCCTCATCCGGCATTGGAAGTGAATTCAATTATTTATGGTTAGGTGTTAACGCCACCATCGAAGGATCGCTGGGCGGCTGGGGAAAAGCGCACCTATTCCTTTCCGAGCGGGAACTTCTTTCTGGCGTGCTTCCAACGCAATCGCTTTTCTTCATCGAAGGGCGCAATGCCGTGCTCGCTCCCAGCGATGTTTTTCGTACTGTCTCACCGTTCGAATTCCAGGGCGACCATCTGGCGGAGATTATGTTCGAACAAAATTTCTACGATCT
Organism: uncultured Bacteroidota bacterium; assembly: GCA_963702215.1. Lineage (GTDB taxonomy): Bacteria > Bacteroidota > Ignavibacteria > Palsa-1295 > Palsa-1295 > PALSA-1295. Next base: position 201,741 of record OY969726.1, on the reverse strand, counting down.
TCCCACGCGCGCATTGGGAATTAACATGCCTCAGGACCTGCACTGGCTCGGCTTCGCAAACATGGCCTTGGTAGATGAACAGGTGATCGAAGCCGGCTTCGGCATCGGTAATATCCTGAACCTGCTTCGCGTGGATGCGACCTGGCGCATCACACCACGCATTGAGCATAATTTCTTCGTAACCGGGACGGTAGCGTTTAGCCTGTAATCAAAGTTACCAATGGTTCTGCACTGTATAAGTTACGATGGTCTGGCCATTCGCTTTCACGGGAACGTGGAAGACGATGCTGTTTGCATCGCGCTTGTCGTAATCCATCGAGTGCTGAGTAATCTCCCAATTTTCGCCAAGATTTTCGACGGCGTCGATGGTGACAGCTTCGTCCTTATGGTTCCGGAGCGTGATCTGCACGGATTGCTCGCTTGATTGCGGGCCGAGCGTGCGGGAACTGGTGACCTCGCGGTTCCCAACCAAATCGAATGCATCGCCAACGTGCAGCGTAATCTTCTCGTCTTTCGGAGTGTGATCGATGCGGTCCTCGCCAACGAATTCGAGCGATCCATCTTTATCGCGCTTCATCACGCGAATGACGCCCATGGGCAGCGGCATGCCGAGGTGATTCGCCTCGGAATTCTGAAACGCGACGGTAACAGCAACATCCTTCCCGCCCTCGTACGTATAGCGTTTCTCCACCCCGACGCCGTTTGCCGAAAGCAGCGAAATCTGCTTTACCTCATCGTTATTCAAATCGGTTTGCCGGCCAAGATCGTATAGGTGGTATTCGAACAGTCTGCGCTCCTGGAATTGTGGTGCTGCGGCTTTCGATCCGAAGAACGCGTAACCTCCTGCAGGTCCTGTTTCAGGTGCCCGGTGCAGCGAACCCGCGACGAGTTTCAGCTTCGCATCCGGAAATGATGCTCCGCTGTGGTTATCCACGCTCACCCATCCTGTGAGGTCGAGCGTTTTCTCGTCATCGGCGAGCGCGGCGATGTATTCCGCATGCCAGCTCATACCGGCGGTTTGATAGAGCACCTCGAGCGGCTCGTTCGAGAGATTGCGGGAAGCATCGAGTTTCCATACCAGCGTCGGCTTCGTAATAAGCCCTCCGGAAAGTTCAGGCACGCTGATCGTGTACCGCGAAAGATTCGGTAGCATCACGATTCCGGCTTGGGCCGAGAGCGTCAGTTTGTCGTCCTCAACCGCAAGCAGGTTTCCCTCGGTTTTCACCCCTTTATCATCGGTGACGCTAATCGTCTTATCGATATATTTCGAGAGAAGCTTGCTTTGGCTGACGAGATCGTACTCGTAGTTTTGTTCGAGGACACCGAGGTCATTCGGATGAGCGAGGTCGGTAATCTTCACCGTCGTGGGATCGATACGTGTCGGCACGTCACGCATATTAACATCGTGTGTACCTTTCCGGATATCGAACCCGCGAACGTCGCGGACGACGCCGAGATCGTTGTTATAAACAGTGATCGCTACGGATTTCTGGTTCGCGGTATCGGATTGAGCGTTCGCCCGCGCGGCGATGAGGGCAAGAACAAGTGCCCCCAGGAAGATAGCCTTCTTTGTCATAATTGCAAGAGTTGGTCAAGAGTGGTGCTTTTCATGACGGACGCCTTGACCGAATGTTACAGGAACCGGGAGCTGGGCTCTGGTACGATAATTGTCAGCTTGAAGCCATTATGCTTTGGACACTCATTACGATTTTACTTGTGCTTTGGGTTCTGGGACTCATCACCAGCATTGGCGGCTCGCTGATTCATCTTCTGCTGGTGCTCGCCATCATTCTGGTGCTCGTTCGGCTAATTTCCGGCCGGCGACCGGTCGTGTAGTCGATTTTTTCACTTAAATTTAAAGATCCTCATGCTTTGGGCTATTTTGATTTTGCTCATCATTGCGTGGCTCTTAGGCTACACGATTTGGAATATCGGGGTGATCATTCACGTCCTGTTTATCATCGCAATCATTGCGGTGCTGGTTCGAATCATTCAGGGCCGGCGGCCGATTTGAACTGGGCACCCGGCAGTTCGCGGGAGACTCTTTCGCCCTTTTTGACTATTTTCGGATAGGTCAAAAATTTTTCCCTGTCTTGATTTTTGCTTTCTAAATTGTTATTTTTGCGGGTTCGATTTGCTTTCGGTCCGCCGATATGGGTTTTTAACAATTTTTTTACGCTCAAATCGATATTTCGGGAAGAATCTTGCTTTATTTACAGTTACGTAATTCCCGTAAGCGGTTTCGGACTTTACCGAATCCTGCTTTTTCCGGATGCTTTATTTCCTGCATAGAGGGTTTTATTCCTACATACCGTTTGAAATTCTGGCACGAAAGGCTCGCCCACAGCGCTCATAGGTTGGGAACAATGCGGCACGCGAACACGTGGCGCAATGCTTCCCATTTGCGGCAGGTCACGAAATTTTACCTACCTTTTGGGCCGATTTCGCGGTTACCTTTTATCATTTCACGAGTCATCTTAGTAGAGTGCATTCTATCCGAGCATAATTAGCAACGGCACGTGATGACGCAAGGTCCAGGAACGAACGGATTTACCAACGGCCACTCGAATGGCCACGCGAACGGGCACCCGAATGGCGGTGCGAATGGCTATTCTAACGGCCATGCGAATGGGCACAGCAACGGGAAGGCGCATACGAATGGACATGCATCCAACGGGGGCGCGACGCCTCATGCGCATCGACCGCGGGTTTTGTTCCTTTCATATCGTTTCCCCTATCCTCTCATCGGCGGCGACCGGATCAAGTCCTATTATTTGATTCAGCACCTGTCGGAGATTGCAGATGTCGATCTCATCGCACTTGACGAGGCCCGCAGCGCCACGCCAGAGACGCTGGTCGAACTCGAACGGCTGGCGAAGGTGCAATTGCTGGAATTCGATAAGCCACGCGCCATGCGCCGAGTCGCGAAAGCTATAGCTACCAGCGAACCGATCGAGTTCGCCTATTACGACGATCCCACAATGCAGCGGGCAGTCGATCGCGCGCTGGCGACGAACAAATACGATCTCATCATTTGCTTTTTCCTGCGCACGGCAAAATTTGTACGCCATCACACCGAAACGCCGAAACTGCTCGTCGCCGAGGACGCTCGCGTGATTTTAGAAGAACGCGCCACAGAACGATTTTCAGTTTTTCGCGGCGCGGGAGACCAGCTTCAATACCTGGTTCGCAAAATAGACGCCACGCGCTTGCGTGGATACGAACCTCGCGCCATGGCGGAAGGCTTCACACGCGTAACCTTCGTTTCGAAAGTCGATGAACGCCGCATCCTCGCAGCGAACCCGCAACTTCCCACCTCCATTCTTTCGAATGGTGTGGCCCTCGATGATTTTGAATTCTACGCCGGCGAGCGCGAGGATAAGCTGGTCTTCTTCGGATATTTGGGAACCTACCACAATATCCAGATGGCGCGGCGGCTTCTTAAACATATTTATCCGAAAATCCGGGAAGTATCGCCGCAAACGAAGTTAGTCCTGGCAGGGAAGTCTCCGGGCAAAGAGTTACGCAAACTGATCGAGCACACGCCCGGCGCGGAGCTTCACGCCGATGTAGAGGATATTCGCCCGTATCTGCACAGCGCGAAAGTTCTCGTTCATGCGCAAACGGTGGGTGCAGGAATTCAAAACAAATTACTCGAAGCGATGGCCCTCGGCACGCCGATCGTCACGACGCCGGTCGGTGCCAGCGGAATTGAGGGGATGGAGGACAACGTCCATGCCCTTATTCGCATGAACGACCAGGATATTATCGAAGCCACGCTCAGCCTGCTCAAGAATGACGAAAAAGCGTCGCGGCTTGCGCGGAATGCGCGCGAACTGATTATCGCGCGCTATACATGGGAGCATGTATTCCGTGCGTTCAATGCCGTGCTGCGCGATTGTGTGCCGGGGTTCTTCGGTGCGAAAGAAGACGAAGAGCCTGCCACGATCCCGGCCGAACATAACGCGCGCCGTGTGAGGAGCTGATTGCGATGGAACCGAACCCAGCCCTCGCCATCAAAAACCCTTCTGCCAAGGCCACACCGCAAAGCGCGGACGGCGCGCCAATTCGCTCACCATTACGCGGGCGTACTTTTGCCGGCGCCCTTGTGCGAACTCTGCAATTCATCACTGATGTGATCGTGCTGAATGTCGTGTTTCATGTCCTGCTACTCATACGCTTTGGGGCCTTCTTCGCTGCAAATCCCGAACGCATGGGCGGTGCGCCGTGGTCGATTTACCCGGAGCTCGAAATTTTTATGAACTTGTTTTGGGTTGCAATTGCCCTTTCGATGCAACTCTATCGGCCCGCGCGCGAAATTGACCGCACCGGGCATGTCTCCGGTGGTCTCGATCAAATCCGATCGGTTGGCAAGGCCGGCCTACTGCTTGCCGGAAGCTTGCTCGTGTTTGTGGTGGCGCAGGGTGGCTACGAATACTATTCGCGAATATTTCTCGCCTCATTCCTTTCGGCAATTCCACTGGCGCTCATCGGGCTTCGCATTCTCGAACAATCCGCCGCTTCCACGGTCCGGCATCAAACGGCACCCCGAAAGAATGTTATTGTGATCGGCGCGGGCAGTTCCGGCGAGCGATTTTATGAAATCGTTTCCAAAAATCCCAATTACGGCTACCGCGTTTTGGGATTTTTGGATAATGCCGCTGCAGCGAGCGGCATCCCGCACAGGATTTTGGGAACGCTTCAGGATTTGGATCGCGTGGCGACGCGCGAGACCGTCGATGAAATTGTGATCGCTCTGCCCGATTCTGATGAAGCAACAATTTCGAACCTCGTTCGCGAGTGCGAGAACCGCTGCATTCGCGTTGCGCTGATTCCAAGCAACGAGATTGCTTACGGCGCGCTGAACTCGCAAACGATCGAACGCGTCGGCGACCTTTCACTCGTCCGCGTGCGGGAAGCGCCGCTCGATCAATGGTCAAATCGCTTGATAAAACGCGGCTTCGATATTCTTTTCAGCATGCTAGTGCTTACGCTGATATTCCCGATCGTTTTTCTTGTAAGCGCGGTGCTAATTAAACTTTCGTCCCTCGGGCCGATCTTTTTTAAGCAGGCCCGGACGGGTGAGGATGGTCAAACCTTCGTTTGTTATAAGTTCCGGACGATGAGAGATGGGCGGGCTGCTCATTTGCGGCAAGCGCTGCCGGGTGATCCTCGGCTAACCAGCGTTGGCCATATCTTACGACGCACGAGTATCGACGAACTGCCGCAATTTTGGAATGTGCTGAAAGGCGAAATGTCCGTCGTTGGCCCGCGTCCGCATATGCTGAAGCACACGGAAGATTACAGGAAGATCATTGCGCAATACATGGTTCGGCATTTTGTGAAGCCAGGGCTGACCGGATGGGCGCAAGTCAATGGCTATCGCGGTGCCACACATCGGGCCGAGGCCATGCAGCGGCGCATCGAGCACGATCTTTATTATATCGAAAATTGGTCCTTCCTGTTCGACCTCACCATCGTTGGCCGCACGATCATTTCGATTTTTCGCGGCGATAAGAACGCATATTGAGCCCGTAGTCATCGCCCGACGGCAGCTTCTCGCGAAGTGAGTTGTGGAACAGTCACTCGTGCGCATAGCGTTACGCACGCGCAATGTATTCTGTAGGCATAATTGGTACGACGGGCGCGGTTGGAACAGAGCTACTGCGGGTTCTCGAAACGCGCGGCTTCCCTATCTCCAAACTTCATTTATTTGCAAGCGACCGCTCGGTCGGCAAAAAGTTCTCGTTCCACGGCGAAGACCTGACGATCGAACCGCTCTGGGACAGTTCCTTTTCCAACCTGGACGTTGCGATCTTCAGCGCCGGCAGCGACATTAGCAAGCGGTGGCGGAGCACGGTGGAAATGGCCGGAGGCTGGATGATCGATAATTCCAGCGCGTTCCGCATGGATCCCAACGTGCCGCTTGTCATTCCGGAGATAAACCCCCAGGATTTGACTCCCGATCATAAGATCATCGCCGTTCCCAATTGCTCCACGATCATCCTGCTTATGGCGGTCGCACCGCTTCGCAAGTTTGGGCGAGTGAAGCGAATTGTTGTCTCGACATACCAGGCGGTTAGCGGTGCCGGATTACGCGCGATGAAAGAATTGGAAACACAAGCGGGGCAATACCTTCGCGGAGAGCCGCTGGTTCCGGCGGCATTTCCGCATCCAATTGCGTTCAATTTATTCAGCCACAATGCGGCAGTGAATGACGAGGGATACAACGGCGAGGAGTGGAAGATGATCCTGGAATCGAAAAAAATTCTCCATGATGAGGAGATCGCGATAACGGCAACCTGCGTTCGAGTTCCAATCTTTCGCGCGCATTCGGAGAGCATCAATATCGAATTCGAACACGGCCGCCCTTCTGTCGAGGAAACGCGGGAACTGTTAGCCGCATTCCCTGGCGTGAAGCTCGCCGATGACCGTTCTGGTAACCATTTCCCCATGCCGAACGAGGCATCGGGGCAGTTCGAAGTGCTGGCCGGCCACATTCGCCACGATGTCAGTAACCCGAATGCAATCGACCTCTTCGTTAGCGGCGATCAACTTCTCAAAGGCGCCGCGCTGGATGCCGTTCAGATCGCGGAAAGTCTGGTAGAGCAAAAACTGCTGGTGCCGAGGCACAGAGCCACCAAGTAGTTCTAATCATAGGACGGGGGCAATTGACCGAACGGCACTTGCGTCGCTCTTGTGCCTTTAGTCTTGCCAAATGACCTGAAATGCTTGAAACCGCACCCGAAGTTCTCACGCCGCAAGCCGCGAAATTCCAAAAACTTTCGGCGAAGAACGACCGCCGCAATTTCCGGCTCGGAGTCACCAACGGCGTGCTCTATGGCTTGGGAACCTACTTCGTCTCTCGGACGACGATTATTCCCAGCTTCTTTTCACACCTCACCAAATCCAGCGCCCTTATTGGCATTGTTTCGCAGTTTGAGACAATCGGCTGGTACCTACCGCAATTTGTCGTCGCTTCGTTCATCGTTCACCAGCCGAAAAAGATGGCGATGTACCGCTTGGGCTGGTGGCTTCGCGGTATAGCTTTATTTTCGCTGGCCGGGATCACGCTTGCTTCGCCTTCCGCAGGAGTCCTTCTTGCGCTCACGATTCTTTTCTATGGCTTATTCGCCGGGGCTGCGGGACTCAGCGGCGTGGTCTTTCTCGAACTTGTCGGCAAAACAATACCCGAACGGCGGCGCGGCCGCTTTTTCGGACTTCGGCTGTCGCTCGCTTCCCTGCTCTCCATGACAATCGGCGCGGTCTCGATTTCGTTCCTTCTGGCACAGTTCGCGTTCCCCGTCAATTTCGGATGGGTGTTTCTTGCCGGAGCAGTCACGGCGACGGTGGGCTTGGGGTTTATGGCGATGATGCGGGAACCGCGCACCCGCAACGTGCCGGATGCGCGCACGCTTGCCGAACATTTTCGTGAAGGCTGGCGTGTCTACCGACATGATCTACGCTTTGCCCACTATATCAATGCGCGCTTTGTGCTTGGGGCCTGGACGATTGGCGTGCCCTTCCTCGTGCTCTTCGCGCAGGATAAATTGGGTTTCAAATCAGGCGATCTCGGAATTTTCATCGCCGCCGGAAGTTTCGGCACGCTCGCCGGGAATTTTCTTTGGGAGCATCTGACCGATCGCAAAAGCGCGAAGGTATGCCTCGAAGTTTCAGCGATGGTGAGCATCGTGCTTCCGATCATCGTCTTGCTGTATCTTGTCTGGCCACTACCGAGAATTCTCTATGCTATCGTGTTCGCGCTTGCCGCGGCGGTCGATGCAGGAACGACGATCGGCGGAATGACGTATCTAATTGCCGTGAGCCCTGAGAATGACCGCGGCACGTACATCGGCCTGTTCAATTCCCTTATGGCCCTGCCCCTTCTGCTTACGGCTCTTGCCGGTGCGCTCCTGGATCTCACGGGCTACGCGGTGCTTTACACCATCGTTTTTGCACTCGGCATCGCTTCGCTTGTAATGCTTCGGCGGCTGGACGCGGTCCGTTGAGTTGCCGCAATCGCACGATTTACCGCCCCCACCTGTTGCGAACTTTTCGCATGACGGCCCTCGCAACAACGCTCCGAATCCTGCTCCCCATCGCCTATGGCGGACTCGCATTTTACTTTGCGCGGACGTTTTTTCGTTCCCTCAACCAATCGGAACGCTTAAAACATGCCGTGCCCGCCGCCTATGCCACGCTCGGCCTTCACGCCGTTTACATCGGCGCCTATACGGCCGTCAATCATCACGATTTGGTCGCGACCGTCTATGAGCTATTCTCGCTGATCGCTTTCACGCTGCTGGCCGTCTATGTGTTCGCGGAGCTTCGCGCCTCGCGCGAAACTTCGGGCACCGGATTCTTCGTAACGGCCGTTTGCTTTCTACTTCAACTCGTCTCTTCGATCACGATTAGTACCCCGGTTCCAGAATCGCCCGCAATCTTGAAGGATCCGATCTTCAATTTGCATGTAACAACCTCCGTTTTTGGTTACGCGGCGCTCATGCTCGCTGCGATTTACGGAAGTCTGTATCTTATGCTATACCGTGAAATTCGCGGCAACCGATTTGGCGCAGTCTTCGAACACATCCCGAGCTTGGATCGGCTGGAACGATATGGACTTCGCGCGACTGCCTTCGGATTTTTTTTCCTCACGCTCGCCATCATGCTCGGAGCGATGCTCTATACACGGATTCCGCTACCCGTGAGCTCGGAAAAGTTTTTTACCGATCCAAAAGTCTTGACGACGCTTTTGGTCTGGCTCGTCTTCGGAGTGACGTTACTCGTTCGCAGAATTATCCATTTGGAAGGTCGCAAGCTCGTGTTATTTTGGATGTCGGGCTTTGCGCTAACTGTTATCTCGATGACGATTATCAACTGGTTCGGAACATCGTTCCACAGCTTCCTATAAAGACTAATATTGCGCGCAACGCCTGGAGGAACGTTCCGTTATCATGCCGCAGAGTTTTATCGCCGTAAGTATATCGCACCATCGGGCGCCGGTAGAAGTGCGCGAACGGTTGGAACTAAAGGAAGCAGAAAGCCGGGCGTTGCTCGAACAACTCGATGCCGAGGAAGCACTTATTCTCTCGACTTGCAATCGCACCGAGATCTATGTTCGACCGGTCGCTGAAGACTTCAACGCCAGCACGATTATCGGGAGGCTCCTTGCGGTTAAACAAGTTCCGGGCGCCACGGATGGGACGTATCGCTCCTATTTTGAAACCCTGGCTGCCGGCAACGCCATCTCGCACTTATTCCATGTCATTGCCGGCATCGATTCCCAAATCTTAGGCGACCAGCAAATTTTCGCTCAAGTTAAGGACGCATTTCGCATTAGTTCCGAAGCTGGGACGTCTGGCTCCTTTTTGCGAAAGCTTTCGCAGGCCGCGTTCCGAGTGGCAAAGCGCGTGATAACGGAGACTGCGCTGAATGAAGGTGCCGCGACGATCTCCTACGCCGCCGTGGAGCTGACTCGGAAGATTTACGATGACCTTCGCACACGACAAATCCTCATTATTGGCGCGGGCGAAACTGGTGAACTGGCAGCGAAGCATTTCGTCGAGCGCGGCGCCGCGAGGCTCACCATTGCCAATCGAAGTCTTGAAAACGCACGCGCCTTACTCACCCGCCTTGCGCTTGACGGAACAAATCGGAGCTGTGAAATTATTGCATTAGGAGAGATCGAGCGGGTATTGCCGAAGACTGACATAATCGTCAGCGCAACCTCCGCACCGGATTATGTTCTTACCGAGCCGGTGGTGAAAGCCGCGCTCGAGAAGCGGCAAACATCTTCCCCGGTTGTGATGATCGACATTGCGGTTCCGCGCGATATCGATCCTGCCATCGCCGAACTGCCGAATGTATTTCTGAAGGATATTGACGATCTCCGCACGATCATCGACCGCAATGCGGAGAGGCGCCGGCAAGAAATTCCAAAAGCGGAAATCATCATCGATGATGAGGTGTCGCGCTTTCTCCAATCGCTGACACAGCTCGAAGCCGCACCAACGATCAAGGATTTGCGTGAGAAATTCGAGGCCATCCGTCAGGAAGAACTTACGCACCACAGGGGAAAACTCGATGAACGCGCCTTCGCGCTTGTCGATGATATGACGCGGCGCATGATGAATCGGTTGCTGCATCAACCGACTGTTTCACTTAAGGAAGCGAATAGCGCGTCACACGATCAACTTACGCGCATCGAAATTGCACGAGAAATATTTGGGTTGGATAAATCGAACGAGTAGCTTTAATGACCAACAATCAACTTATCATCGGCTCGCGCGGGAGTGAGCTCGCGATGTGGCAAGCGAATCATATAGCGAATCGACTGAAGGAGTTATACCCGGAACTAATAATCGCCATTGAAATCATCAGCACAACGGGTGATAAAATCGTCGATACATCGCTTTCTATCATCGGCGGCAAAGGCGCGTTTACAAAAGAAATAGAAACGGCGTTGCTCGATCATCACACCGATATCGCGGTTCACAGCTTAAAGGATTTGCCGACCGCGCTCCCGGATGGGCTGATGCTGGCAGCACTCCCAGAACGGGCGCGGGTGGAGGATGTGTTTCTCTCGAACGATGCGGGTGCGAGGCTGATGCACCTGCCCGACGGTGCGCGAATTGCGACCGGCAGCGTGAGGCGAAAGTCGCAGCTGCTCTCAAGGCGGCCGGATTTTAACATTATCGACATCCGCGGTAACGTTGCGACCCGCATTCGCAAGCTTCGAGAATCGAATTGGGACGGAATGATTCTGGCTGGCGCTGGCCTTCATCGGCTGGGCCTTTCCGAGCACATTGCGCATGAGATTTCTCTCGAGTGGGTACTCCCGGCTGTCGGTCAGGGCGCGCTTGGCATCGAATGCCGTGCAAACGATACCGCGGTTCTCGAAATGCTTGCGCCGCTCGATCACCTCCCGACCCGCGCGGCGGTAACGGCCGAACGCACGTTGCTCGCCGCGCTGGGCGGCGGATGCCAGGTTCCCATTGGGGCATTCGCCCAAATTGTGGGTGGGGAATCGTCCCGAGAATTAGAACTTACTGCATGCATTGCCGCTTTAGGCGGAGAATCCGTGATTCGCGCGTCGCATTCCGGCCCGGTGGAGTTGGCGGAATGGATCGGCGCCGAGCTTGCCGAAACGCTTCTTGCGAGCGGAGGCCGGGAAATAATGGATGCCTTTTCGGTGGGTTCCGGTTTGCTTGGGCCCAATCGATCCGCAATCAATCCTTGTCCCGAAGCCTAAGCATGGCCAGCGTCTTGCTCACGCGGCCCCGGTTGCGCTCGTCGCCCGATGACGAATTGCACCGCATCCTTTCGAGCGGGGGTGTCGCGATTCAGGAACTGCCGATGATCCGGTTTGAATGGCCTTCTGATTTAGCGGAACTCGATGCGGCATTTCTGGATGCCGCGAACGGTGCATTCGATGCTGTTATCCTTTCCAGCCCGACGGCCGTTAACTTTTTCGAGGCGCGCGCGAGGAAGCTCGGAATCCTGGACTCGCTCCGAGCAACTGCACAATTTGGCGCGGTCGGCGTGGCAACATCGAGTGAATTATCTGAACTGGGAATGCGAATTCGGTTCCCAATTCCGGCTCGTGCCGGAGCAAGCCAACTTGCCGCGATGTTACTGAAGCATGACCTGTTTGGAAAACGAGTGCTGCTTTTACAATCGCAGATCGGCCTCGAAACGCTGTATTACGCGCTCACGGAAATCGGAGCGGAGGCGACGCGTGTTACACTGTATCGCACCGAAGGCCCGACGCTTTCGGATGCCGCGCGGTTATTGATGCTGCTCGAGTCCGAAAATCCGCCAAACGTGATCGCCTTTTTTTCACCCTCGGCGGTACGCCATTTTATTCGAGTTCTTGCAGAGATGGCAAGCGCAATGCTGCGCCAGCTTCCCGCCATAGCGACCATCGGCGAGACGACCGCGAAGGCAATCGAAGAGGCGCTACACCGCCGGCCGGAAATTGTTGCGCGTAAAGCCGATCAGGCAAGCCTCGCCGAAGACATTTTACGATACTTACAACCTTGACGGAACTTAAAAACGATCTCCTTCTTCGCGCCGCGCGGCTCGAACCCATCGAACGCGCGCCGGTGTGGTTCATGCGGCAGGCAGGCCGCTATTTGCCGGAATATCGCGCGATACGAGCCAAACATTCGTTCCTCGAAATGGTTCGTACACCGGAACTGGTGGCAGAGGTGACGATCCAGCCTGTCGATCTCGTTGGCGTCGATGCCGCGATTATTTTCTCGGATATTCTGGTCGTGCCCGAAGCGATGGGAATGAAGCTCGTCGTTGAAGAAGGCAAGGGCGGGCCGAAGTTCCCGGAACCTATTCGCCTTTACAAGCAAATCAAGGCCATGACCGACAGCGGAATCATTCCGAAGCTTTCTTACGTCACCGATGCGATTCGCCTGACGAAAGCTAAGTTGAATGGACGCGTGCCGCTCATCGGTTTTTCGGGCGCTCCGTGGACGCTCTTCGCGTATATGGTCGAAGGCGAGGGCTCGAAGGATTTTCGCCACGCGAAAGAGATGATTTACACCCGGCACGAAGAGGCACATCTGCTCCTTCGTAAGCTTTCGGATGCGGTTGCGCAATATCTCATTGCTCAGATCGAGGCGGGGGCGGACATCGTACAAATTTTCGATACCTGGGCCGGCATTCTCACGACGGAAGATTTTCGTGAATTTTCTCTCGAGTATATCGCGGAGATCGTCCGGCTTGTGAAGAATGAGACGAAGAACCGAGCTCCAATCATTGTTTTTTGCAAAGGCGCGAATCAATCCCTTTTAGAAATTGCTTCCAGTGGATGCGATGTCATCGGCCTCGACTGGACCGTCGATCTTGCCGAAGCCAAGGCGCTCGTTGGGGAGGATGTCGCCCTCCAAGGCAATATCGATCCATCTGTTCTGTACACGACGAACGCAGTCATTTCTGAAAAAGTTAACACTCTCGCGGCGCGGATGGGCTCGCCGCGTGGACATATCTTTAACTTAGGGCACGGGATCACTCCAGATGTCGATCCCAATAACGCCCGGGCCTTTGTTCGCGCGGCGAAGCAAGCATATAAAAAGTAGCCATCTTCTGAAATTTGTGGATTTGCAGAAAACCGGTTCCTTGCATGCCCGTGCCATTTCCCTGTCGGCGAAATACGATCCCAAATGGGTACGCGATGACTCACTCGGCGAGAATGCGCGTCACCTTGCTGAGAGCCTTTGCGATAAATTGCGTCCTGCCCCAGGCATGAACGTGCTGGACTCGGGCTGCGGCAAGGCAATCACTTCGATCTTTCTTGCGAGAGAATTTGGTGTTACGGGATGGGCCATTGATAATGCGATTTCGGCGCGGGAAAATCAGAAACGGACAGACGAAGCATGGCTCAACGCAATGGTCTTCCCGCTGCTTGCATCAGCGATGGACCTACCGCTAGAGGCTGAATCGTTCGATGCAATTGTTGCAACACACTCGTATCTCTATTACGGCGTGAGCGAAACTACACTTCCCTACCTATTGCATTTCTTGAATCCCTGTGGGAACATTGGTATTGTCGATGTATGCTTCACCCGAGATGTATCTCCGCACGAGGCCGCGATAGAAATGCACGAACTGCGATTCGAACCGGTGTGGTCCAAAATGCGTGCTCGTGGATGGTGGAGGGCACTGTGGGAACGGAGCGGCCTTGTTCGGATGGCGACCCTGGAATATTTTCCCGGGGCGAAACTGATACTCGACGAATATCTCGCTAATATAACCGATGTTCCGGAACGAAGCACCATCGAAGCCGTGCTTCGCGATCCACACCGGTTAGGATCGCTCTTTCGGATGGTCCGGAGAAGAAATGCGGGACGAAAAATAAGCCCGTCTCCGTTGTAGAAAGCATGAACTCGGAAATTCAGACTTCTCTCAGGACTCGCACCGAACACTTCTTTCGTGCCTTACAGGACGAAATTACCTCGACGCTCGAAATCCTGGATGGCACGGAAAAGTTTTTTCAGGAAACTTGGGAACGCCCCGGTGGAGGCGGTGGGCGCACGCGGATTTTGACCGAAGGCACGATCTTCGAAAAAAGCCGGTGTAAACTTTTCTTCGGTGTACGGCGAGGCGCCGGATTCCACGGAGGAGGCAAACTCGACTTTCTTTGCAACTGGAATTTCCCTCGTGCTGCATCCGCGCTCGCCGAAAATTCCGACGGTGCATGCGAACTTTCGTTATTTTGAGCAATCCAACCGGGATGCCTGGTTTGGGGGTGGTATGGACTTAACACCATATTACCTCGACGAAGAGGACGCGGCTCATTTTCACCGGTCGATCAAAACCGCGTGCGATAAGCATGACGCAAATTATTATCCACGTTTCAAGAAATGGTGCGACGAGTATTTCTTTATCAGGCACCGTGGCGAGTCGCGCGGGATTGGCGGAATCTTTTTCGATAATCTGTCCGGCGGCTCCCGGCGAGTGATGGAGGAACTATTTGCATTCGTTCAAAATACCGGTCATGCGTTCCTGCCGGCGTATGTACCAATCGTCGAGAAGCACCGCGATGAGGCATACACGGAAGCCGAACGACATTGGCAGTTATTGCGGCGTGGACGTTATGTGGAGTTCAATCTGGTCTATGACCGCGGCACGCGCTTCGGTCTGGAAACGAATGGTCGCATCGAGAGCATACTCATGAGCCTGCCCACCCTCGCGCGCTGGGAATACGATGTGCATCCGGTTCCCGGGTCGCCGGAGGCGAAGCTCGAAGAGGTTCTGAAGCGGCCGAGGGAGTGGATAATTTGAGTTGCGAGCCGACTACGCCATCACAATCGCGAGCGCTGCGAGTGCCGCCGTCTCCGAGCGTAGCCGACGAGGGCCGAGCGAAACGATTCTCGCCCCGAATTGTCCACGGGCCAATTCCACTTCAGCACCGCTAAATCCGCCCTCGGGCCCCACTGCAAGTGCAAGCGCATTCTTGGATTCTGCTACCGCTTGGCCAAGCGAATCTGCCACCGGAGCGGATTCGTGTAGGAAAATAATCGTTCTTTTTTCGGCGCGTGCCTTCGCGAGCGCGTCGTGTAACCCGTTTGGATCATTCAGGATCGGCATCCGTGCGCGCTTCGTTTGCTTCACCGCAGCACGAAGGATTTTTTCGGAACGCTCGCGCCGAAGTTGCCATCGCTCCGTTCGTTCGGTGAGAATGGGTTGGATGGCGTTCGCGCCGAGTTCTGTTGCTTTCTCCAGCAGCGATTCCCATCGCGCGGGTTGTGAAAGAGGCGATGCAATAAGCAGAACATCCCGGGCGGGTTCGCCAAAATTCGGAAGCTCTCCTTCAATTTCACAGGTGACTGTATCGCCAGAAGATTCCTTCAGCCGGCTCAGATAGCAGGTTCCGATGAGATCGGTGGTGAGAAGTTCATCCCCGGGACGCAGCCGAAGCGAGCGAAGCGCGTGATGTGCCTCCTCGTCGCGAAGGATCAGTTCGCGATGAGTGCGATCGACATCCAAAGGCAAGACGATAAAACATTCCATGCTTGATGTTTGAACATTTGCTATCCAAAGCTCGTGCGTTGAACCGAATCCTCCCACCCAACCGTTCTGTGGGGTCATCGAAATCGTTTTGCCACTTCGAATCCAGCAACCCGAGCGCATTCGGGCCACCATAATGCTCATTATGGCAGGCCTTTTCAGTGCTCTTTTCGCACAAAGGGCGCTCGCCCAACTCCATGCTGCCGCTTCAAGGGAAGAACGTTCCGAAGTGTTTGCGCCGGCTTATGAATTTTCGGTCGAGCATTCGCTTATCGAATTCCGCTACACCGGCGCGGTGCGTCTGAGTGCGATGCAGCTTGCAGACCTTCAAGGGGTCGGGTTGCAGGATTTTCGCTCGAGGAAAGCGCGCTATCGCTCGATCTCTTTCGCTCACTTGCGGCCTATTACCGGCACCTTCCCTATGGAGCGGAATCGAATGTCGACGCCATTCTCAAGAATGCGCAGGCTGATTCCCGCACCGCGACGAACGGGGCACTGCTCGGGGCGCTCGAATTTTATGCCCATTCCCCACTCCGCCGAACTGATGTCGAGCAGGGCTTGGCACGATTGAATGAAATTGCCTCGGACGAAGCCGCGCCGGCGCCCGTTCAGCCCGAAATTCGATTCTGGAAAGCCGAAGGCTATCGCGCCCTGGGAGAATACGCTCAGGCCGAAGAAGAATATCATGGGGCAATTGCAAAATCGAGCGATCCACGGCTTACCGCACTTACTTGGTTCCGATTGGCCGAGATGGACGAACGCCAAGCGCGATACCCCGAAGCCGATTCGAATTTCCTGAACGCTTCCAGGATTCGACAAAGCCCGCTTAGGCTTCTATCCATTCTGCGACAGGGTGCGGTGGAACGAACGGAAAAAGATTACCATGCCGTGCTCGCGACGATGGATAAAGCGGAATCAGTGTACCATGTGTGCGCACATGTGGTTCCAACATCCGCACGTGATCTAGAGAACATTTCGCCGCTCGTGGAGGAACTCATGCTTCAGACCACGGAGCATGATCGTATTCTCGGCTCTCTAAATCCGTACCGGAATTATCCAATTCCCGCACAACTCATCTCGCCCTTTTTCCAGAGTGAAATTGATTTACTTCGGGGCGCGGCACTGAGTAGCCTTGGAAAATACGCGGATGCCACCGAAATTCTCGCCAAAGGCGATGCACTCATTGACGGCGCTCGCGATTCCGCCGCGGATCCAGTCTTTGCCGCCGAAGCGCGATTCGTTTCGGATGCCATTCGCTTCCAGCGGGGATGGTCACTTTTTCAACAAGCGAAATATAAGGGTGCCGCCGCCGCATTTTTGGAACTCGTGACAGCCGATTCGGGACTCGCCCAGCATAAAATCATTCGCGAATCGGTCCTCCCATTGCGCGAACAGGGGTATTATTTTGATCGGTTTTTGAACGATTCGCTCGAGCGAACCGGTGTGCCCATCCTGGACCGATCCGTGCTTTCGAAAGTTACAATCGACACGTCTTTTTTTATTTACAACGATTTTCCGGAACGCGCGCGATATTATGCCGGCGTGGCGCTTGCGCGCGCTGGAATGTTAGACGAGGCCGCGCAGACCCTCGAACCGCTCACCATCGATAAAGCCATGCTTTATAGCGACGAGGCGACCTACCAACTAGCGCTCATTCGCTTCGAGCAACATAGTTATGAGGCGCAGAAACTGCTCGTGCCTGTGAGCTACGAACGCGGCGTGCGCGGAGGATATGCATCGTTCTTGCTGGGCGAGATTGCCTATCGCGAGAACGAGTATGAGCGCGCGGAGGAATATTTCTCGAATGCTTACGCCTCCCTGCCACTTGCCGATACCGCAATTCGTTCCACAGCGCATCTCGAACGCGGGCTTTCACTCATTCCGCTTGGGAACTGGACTGAAGCGGCTGACGAACTTTCCACTTATCTCGAAACGTCCCGCGAGCATATCCCTGGCAAGACGGATGAGGCGCATTTTTGGATGGGCAAAGCATACTTCCGTGCGCAAGAGTATGATTCAGCCGCGAAGGCGTTTCGAACCCTCCTAACCGAGTTTCCAACCAGTACTCGCCGCGTCGACGCCCAATATGGGTATGCCTGGAGCCTCTTCGAAGCCAATGATTTTGCGGATGCGGAGTCCGAGTTCGAGCGAGTCATCGCGATGGATTCGATCTCGCGCTATGCTTACGATGTGCTCGCCCGCGCGGGCGACGCGGGATACGCACTCGGTGAAAATAGTCGAGCGAACCATCTTTACAACCGGGCTGTCGATCGCCCCACATTCAATGAGCTTCTGACTACGAGGGCCATGCTTATGCTTGGCATTTCGAGACTCAAAGCGGATAGCGCGCGCAGTGGGATGAATGAGTTCCAAATGCTCGCGACGAAATATCCTGGAAGCGACATCGTCGATTTGGCCTCGTTCGATTATGCGCTCGCTGCATACTCGATCAATCAGTCAGCGGCGGCCGAAGAGATGATGGAAACGATCGTTCGAAAGTATCCGAAATCGCCGATTGCTCCGCGCGCACTTTACGTGACGGCCGAAGAGCGCGTTCGTCGGAACGATCTGCACGGCTCGCTTCCCTATTACGAGCAGGTGATCGACAAATATCCTCGCTCGCCGGAAGCCGGTCCGGCGCTTTT
The DNA here is from genome assembly GCA_963702215.1 of uncultured Bacteroidota bacterium. Lineage (GTDB taxonomy): Bacteria > Bacteroidota > Ignavibacteria > Palsa-1295 > Palsa-1295 > PALSA-1295. Next base: position 183,574 of record OY969726.1, on the reverse strand, counting down.
CGGTTTGCAGGATGCCCTTGCCGAGCTAAAGACAATTCCCGAAGCGCTCGCCGTTGCGGATTCCTTCGTTGCGAGAAACCCGGAGAATCCTATCGATCCGATGGTCTTGCTTCGGGCAGGCCAGTTCAAGCTTGCACTGCAGGAGCCGGCGAGCGCGCTTTCAACATTCCAATCCTTCGTCACCAAATATCCCGCGAACCCCGCGCGGCCCCGTGCCGAATTGTCGATCGCGGAATCCGAACTTGCTACACGCGATACCGCATCCGCGCTCGCGCAATTAGATACCGTTATTCAGTCATGCGATTCCCTTCCGGAAATTGCCGCGCAGGCATATTTGGATCGCGCCCGCATAGAAGATACTCGAATTGATACCGGTACGGCCGCTCGCGATTTCGAGCAAGCCTTTCAGGATCGTTATTATTCCGCGGATGCCGCACCGGAAGCGATGTATGAATATGGGAACACGCTGGCCAGTTCCCATAATACCGATTCGGCGATTGCCGTGCTGACCGCGCTTTCTACTCGATATCCGATTGAAGCCAGCATCAGCGCGCGCGGAGCTATCAGCGCAGGGGAACTTCTTACAGCCCGGCACGAGAACGATAGCGCGCGAAGCCTGTTCGAGCGCGTCATTGCTGCGCACCCTGCGGATGAATGGGGCGGCCGCGCGGAAGTTGCAACCGGCAAAGCATACCTTGGAGAGTCGAATTGGCAAGCTGCCCTGAGTGCCTTCGAAGCCGCCCGGCACACTCCGCATCCCTCGCCAGAACTGGAAGGCCAAACGCTCTTCGGGCTTGCACACACTGAGGCGCATCTGGGAAGAAAAGCCGAGGCCATTCGCGATCTGAGGCTCCTGCTCTCGGTGCGGGGGGCTCCTGCCGGCATACGTGCACCCGCGGAATCGCTGTTACACGAACTTCAGCCGCCGAAAAAAGCGGCGGCAACTCCGGCCGCACCGCCGAAACACGCGATGAAAAAAACACTTAAGAAGCCCGCAACGAAGAAGGGAGGCAAGCGGTGAAGGTTTTATTAATAGTGCTCGTCCTGTTTCCCGTTGCGGCCTTTTCCCAAACAGCGGCGCCCGATACTACTCCAACCAAGCCGTGGATTGCTCGTCCGCTCCCGCCCTCCATCGTAGCGGAACTTCGCCGCTCCCAAAAAGGCCAAGCGTTCGTGTTTCGGGACACCATCTCTGCTCAGGATATTGCACGAGCGCATTTTAACGATACCGGAACCGCGTTCGGCGATACCGGTGCGGCGGGATACACCGATTCGGTCATTTCGATGATCGATACCGCAGTTTCGCTCCCGCACAAAGAATGGCTCGATTCGGAACTTGTCGAAATTCCTGAACTCGCGAGGTTCGGCACCCGTATGCACTTCAACTATCCGCCAGCGATCATGGTGGAGACGAATCTTAAGCCGGTTCCCTTCGATTCGAAGCTCCTTGCGCAGATGAATCCGGTCATTATCGAGAATCTTCCATTCTTCGATCAGTCACCCATTCCGATGCCGCTCCGCCCCGCACGCGATTTCGAGTCGTTTCTGGAAGCGGGCGCTGGCACTGTAGATTTGCCGCGCGTTTCAGGCTGGCTCTCGCAGTCACTTTCGGAACGTTCTGCCGTGAACCTCCTTGGCGCGTATCGGAATTTTTCAACTTCCGCTTCGGCGATTCATTCGTATCTGAATCTTGGTGGAAGGTTGGATGCCGAACTCGGCCCCGATCCGGGGCTTGCCACGTTTTATTCGAGCGATCTGGCCGTTCACGCCGGTTATAGTGCGAAGAACATCATAGACACCAATACTTCCAACGCGGATCATTCGCTGGCGATTTTTTCTGCCTCTGCGGAACTTGCGGGGGATATTTCAAAAGGCTTTCACTATGATGCCAGTTTCGACGACCGGGAGTTGAGCGACAAGTACGCTTCCGGCGCGACGGAATCCTCGCAGGCCGTTGCTTTGGGAACCCAATTCGATCTCTCCTCGTGGCGTGTCAATCTCGGCGGTAACTATTCACGAGCATCCATGACCGCGGATACCATTCCGAGTGAGGGCACGAATTTCTTTAAATCGATTAGCAGCGCGATCAGCGCGGAGTCATTGAAGGCATTGCTTGGCGAGCACGGCTCGGTCGTGTGGAACGCCGGCATCGAATATTTGGGTGGAAACGATTTGGCCGGCTCGCATTCCACCCTAGCGCCTGTGGCTCACGTTCGGCTGCCGCTTAATGCGCGATGGGAACTCGGCGCGGCATTCGAACCGCGAGTGCAGCTTGCCTCGCTTCAGGCGCTCACGGATGTGAATCCCTTTTATTCTCCGGAACTTGTTTTGCAATCTCGCACGAACGAGGGTACAGCAGTCGATCCACGCTCTGTCGTTATCGATAAAATCAATCTCTCGGCATTTATGAATTATATGCTTTCCCCGGATGATGAACTTCGGTTGGAGGCGGGCTATATTGCGCGAGACCGCGAACCGGTGTTCGATGAGATTGCCGAACAGGCTTCCTCGAATATTTTTATTGTTACTCCGGAAAGCACGGATCGAGTTTCATTTTCCGCGGCCGGGAATTTTCTGCTACTTGCACGGGATGTGCTTTCGGCTTCGGCGGGATATACTTTTTCGAGCATTGCAGGTCAGAATCGAGCGATTCCCTTCGAGCCCAATTTCAAATTTTCAGCAGGCTACCATTTTAATTCCATCTGGAATGCCCTCCAGCCGCAGATCTTTTTTCCGCACACTTTCGCGGCCGGATCGCACCCTGACCTTCTTCGATGCGACCATCCATGCAGAAATGTCCGAGCACCTCACGGGAGAAGTTGAGCTCGAAAATATCTTAGCCGGGGCAAGCGATTTCTGGCCGGGCTATCCCGAATACCCGCAATCCTTTTGGGCGAGCGTTCGATACAGCTTCTGATTATGTAGAACTATAATCCAAAAGCCTGCCGTTTTATCATTCTAATGACTATCAGTCCCACTTCACCATCGGGCGATCGAGCCTCTGCGCTTGCGGAGCGTTTCGGGATGACGCGCGACGCCGTCGAAGAGCTGATGCAGCAAACTCATTCGGAATATCCGACGGCCGCGCAACCTCCGGTTGAACCACGGGCGGAAGTTCCCATCGAACGGGCCGCCGATATTCTTCGGCCCACCGCACCGTCAACCGTGGCCGAGCCTCCCCCGAGCACGCCCGCCCGGCAAAGCTCGAAACCGCTCAGTGGTGGCTTTATCGCTGCGATGTTTATTGTTCTGCTCATCGGTCTTGGAATCGTCGCTTCATTTCGGCAAGGCTGCTTCGCACGCCGTACCGGAACGCAAGCCCCAGTTCCCACCGATACCATAGCCGCCATGATGCAGAGTGCAAAGAATCAGGCCTCATCACCGCCCGTGCCGCCTTCACCTGTTGCACCTGGCCAGGTGCCGCCCGAGGCGCTCATCGTTCCGCGGGAAGAACCGCCAAAGATTACGAAGCCGCCCATACATACCGGGATCACCACCGAAGTGCAGGCGCTGCGAGCCGAGGCAAAGCCGGTTCCCAAACCGGTGCTTGTTACGCCGAGTAACTTCGAAGCCGAAGAGGAACTTGCCAGATTACATGCGGAAGGAATGTCACGCTCGTATCTGAGCGCGGTCCATCGCCGCAACGGCGTGACCTATCGGGTGTACGAGCGCCGATAGATCAAAATCTCACGGTCATTCCCATTCCCGCGCCATCCGGTTCGGCAACCGGAACGAACGTGGTTTGCGCAAGAAAATGATCGACCGTTCGTTCGAGTGATCCCATTGCCTTTTTGCCTGCTGGTTCGGTCACGCTGACGTCCCCACTTGGATTCGGGGAACAGAGATCGCCGAACGTGATTCCGAAGGCGATCGCAAGCGGGAAATCGCTCCACCAATGCACGCTTTGCGACACGAGCCCAACAGCAAGCCCGGCGCATGCGGCGTAGCCCACAGGACGAATCCACTTAAGCTCCGGGTAATTATTCGCAATCACGGTCAGTGTGGAGAGCGCGGTCGTAAGATGGCCGGATGGAAACGCATCGTAATGGGAAGTATGGTAGAGATAGTCAATTTGGTTTGGAAACCAATCCCATCTTCCCGTGGGATTCGACGTAATATCGATCGGGCTCTCGCGGCCAGTAACATGTTTCAAAAGCTGCACCACTCCACCAGATGCGAGAATCACCTCGCATATTTGCGAGGCGGTACGCATCGCTCGCGCATCGCCCCAGAGTAATCCATATCCCGCATACGCCGCCGCAAGCCCGAACTGGAACTTTCCATCGCCGATATCAACAAACAGATCCGAGGCGGTTTGAAACGTGCTGTTCCGGTTGTATTCCTTTTTCGAAGGGAGCCCAAAGCTGATTATCATAAATGATCATCGCAGCCGTGCTGGCCGTGATAAGCGCCACCTGGGGCCAATACTCTATTCTAATATTCCCGACCGTCCAATCGCGCCAGTCGGTGGGAAGATTTGTTATCATCTCGAAGATGCCGGGTTCGTTCCGACGATCGATACTGGAGGTATTTCTCGAAGCGGGCATTTCCGCAAGCGAATCGGGGTGAGCTTCCTGCGTAGTGGAATCGACCGAACTGCTCCCCCCATTTTTCGTTGGGAGAGCGGAATACGGCGCGGCATGAACCCCACTCGCGCACAAAAGGAGGATCATAGCGATTGAAAACATTCGGAGCATGGCTGGAGTTTTGCGAAAAAACATCGGCAGAAACGGGATGGCTCCGCAACGGCTCATCTATTCGCCGATAATTTTATCGCCGATAATTTTACGCACACAATTTGTTCTTCAATTTGTCATGATCACCGATCCTGCAAAAATTTCGGTCGTTCTCCACCCCGATCACACGGCATTGGCGCGAACCGTGGCCGAACGCATCGCAGCGCTTGTGCGCGAAAAACCAAATGCGGTCCTTGGGCTGCCCACGGGTTCAACGCCAAAAGGCATTTATCGCGAACTCATCGCCATCCATCGAAGCGGCCTCGATCTATCGCAGGTCACGACGTACAACCTCGACGAATATTATCCCATTGCCCCGGATGCACTTCAGAGCTATCATCGCTTCATGCAGCAGCATTTTTTCCGGCATGTCAACATCCTCCCGGAGAATATCCATGTTCCCAATGGAACGCTTTCGCGAGATAAGATTCCGGAGTTTTGCGAGGCGTATGAGCGTGCTATTGTGGCGGCCGGAGGGCTCGATATGGTCATTCTTGGGATTGGCCGGAGCGGGCATATCGGCTTTAACGAACCGGGAACGCCGGAGGATGCGCGCACGCGCCTCGTCACGATCCATCCGTTCACGCGGCGCGATGCCGCCGCCGATTTTTTTGGCGAGTCGAACGTGCCGCGCGAAGCGATTACGATGGGCGTGGCGACGATTCTATCTTCCCGCGAGATCATCCTTGCGGCGCTCGGCGAAAACAAAGCGAGTATCGTCCAGCGCGCAGTCGAGGGTCCGCGTACGGCGGAACTTCCCGCTTCCCTTTTGCAAGGCCATCCCAACACAACATTCCATCTCGACACGAATGCCGCCGCAGAACTCACTCGCATTAAAACGCCCTGGCTGGTTCAGCAATATTATACGTTTGGAGCGTCGGACGACGGAAGGCGCGAGCGGCTTCGTGCCATAATCTGGCTCGCCGAAAAATTGCAGAAGCCAATCGTCGAACTTTCGGAAGATGACTACATTGCTGAAGGCCTCGCTTCGCTCGTTGTCGCAAAAGATGGCGAAGAGCGTGCAGTCGATGCGCTGAATCGATTGGCCGCGAGGGAACTCGGGCATAAAGTCCGCGACCACCACAAACTGCCGAAGGGCGAGCGAATTATTCTTTTTAGTCCGCACCCGGATGACGATGTAATCTCCGCTGGCGGCATGTTTCTCAAATTAGTGGAGAACGGGAACGATGTTTACGTCGCCTATCAGACAAGCGGGAATATTGCGGTCTTCGACCACGATGTTTTGCGTTATCTCGACTTTGTTGCGAAGTATTTAGGTGCGGTGCGTATCGATACGGCCTCCGAACGCGAGATCGCAAAGAAGATCGAGCGATTTCTGCAACATAAGTCCCCGGGCGAAGTGGATATTCTGGAAGTAGCTCACATCAAGCAATTTATTCGCGAAGCCGAGGCTGTCAGTGCCGCCATGCATGTGGGGCTCAAGCGCGATCATTGCATTTTTTTGAATCTGCCGTTCTATCAAACGGGCGCCATCGAAAAAGCACCGCCTGGCGAAGACGATATTACTGAAACTCTTGATTTGCTCGCGCGACTCAAGCCGGACCGCATTCTTGCCGCCGGCGATCTTTCCGACCCGCACGGCACGCACCGCGTTTGCTTATGGATCATCAGGCAGGCCTTGGCACGAGTAAGGGAACGTCCGGCGCTCTGGCTCTATCGCGGCGCATGGCAGGAGTGGCCGCTCGACGAAGCCGATATTCTCATTCCCATGAGCGAGACGGAACTTTCCCTAAAGCTCGAAGCTATATTCAAGCATCAGTCCCAAAAGGATCGCGCGATGTTTCCCGGCCCGGACGAGCGCGAGTTCTGGCAACGCGTCGCCGACCGCAACACCGCAACCGCACGGCGATTTTACGGCCTCGGCTTGCCGTATTATCATGCGATGGAGGCGTACGTGGAAGAGAAGTAAGATGTGGATTTCGCGTTGTCGCACTTTTCGGTCGGGCACATGCTGCTCCGCCTCGAATCTGAACCTAAATTCCCTCAGGTATTACTTGTTGTTCATGTCGCGAAATTCGGGACTTTCTTGCGCATAATTCCGTGTTGCAACCGTCGCTAAAAAGTTAGCATTCCATCCTTGCAGGAAATGTTCGCCTCACCTCGAAAAATCGGGAATGAAAAATAAGTTACGTTATGGGATCGGCATCGCCGCTCTCGTGATACTCGCGTTTATTCTCTACCGAGTGTTTACGGCACCGCCGCCGAAAGTGAAAAAGCCAGCGGTGCCGCCCGTCGTCATCGAAAAACCGGAGCGTACGGATATTAAGTACACCCTCGAATACGATGGCGATGTGCTGCCGATCCTTCAGGCCAACGTCTTCAGCCGGGTTTCGGGATTGCTCGATCGAACTTACACCGACATGGGCCATCGGGTACGGGCCGACGAACTTATCGCGCTCGTCGATACCGCGGCCGCCTATCAAAGCGAACTACAATCCGCTGCGACATATTACAATGCCAAGGCCACGGAAGCCCGCATGCGTGACCTCGCCTCGAAAAACCTCGCGTCGCAGCAGGATCTGGATAATGCGGTGGCGAGCCTGCGCTCTGCAAAAGCCGCTTATGAATCCGCAGTGGTGCAACTCGATTATGCGAAAATCCGCGCGCCCTTCAATGGCATCGTGACCAAACGCTGGCTCGATCCCGGCTCGGTCGTTACCTCGAATCCCATAGTCGGCAATAGCAACAGCACGATTTATACACTCATGGATCTCGATACGGTGAAGATCGACGTGAACGTACTCGATAAGGACGTTGCAAAGATTCCCGAAGTGAAATCTTCCACCGCGACGGTGGACGTAATTCCTAATCGCGTCTGGAAAGCCGTCGTTTCTCGGTCCGCGCAAGCCGTGACGACGACGACACGCACGATGCCGGTGGAAATCCTGATTCCGAATAAAGACGAAGCGATCAAGCCGGGCGAATTTGCGCGTGTCACACTGCTGCTCGGCGAGAATCCGCAGGCGATCACCGTGCCGCCGGAAGCGGTGCTCAGCCAGAATGGCCAGTCGTACGTTTATATCGTACAGGATTCCATCGCCCAGCGCCGCAATGTAAAGACCGGTGTGCTACAAAATAATCGCATCGAGATTCTTGCGGGTCTCGATGGAAGCGAGAACCTCATTGTCGTCGGCCAGACCTTCGTGCATCCTAACGGCAAGGTAATGATCGTCAAACCCACTCTCGCGGATACGACGTTTAGCGTTTCAAACGATAGCACCAATACTAGCGAATAGTAAACTATTATCGTAATTCCGGGCGGGAATATAATCTAGGTAGCCAATCAATCGGTCATCATCCATAAAATTTACCATTCCTAATTTCCTCCGATGTGGTTAACCCGGCTCGCCCTTAAATATCCGATCTCGACGTTTTTGATTGGCGTGACGATTCTTGTGCTCGGGATCGTTTCGCTCGAACAATTGCCGATCGACTTGCTGCCCGATGTAACGATCCCCGTCGTCTCGACGATTACGTTCTTTACCGGCGCAAGCCCGATGGATATGGAGCAATCGGTTACCGTCCCTGTGGAGCGCGCCGTGAGTTCCGTTAATGATGTCAGCTACATCCAATCCGCCACGCGGGAAGGCGTTTCGCAAGTCCGAATCAATTTCAATTGGGGCGCGGACGTGGATGTCGGATTAGTCGATGTAATCCAGCGATTGGACCGCGTTCTGACGCAGCTCCCAACCGGCGTTCAACCGCCGATCTCGCTCAAATTCGACATTACGAATCTTCCGGTGCTTCAACTGGCAGTTTCTTCCAGTACTTTGGACGAGCGGGCGTTATACGATTTAGCGTATAATACTATCGAGCCGCAGGTCGAGCACCTGGATGGCGTAGCCTCCGCGCAGGTTACAGGCGGTGAAATCCGCGAAATACATATTTCTCTCAACCGGGACCGAATTCAGGCGCTCGGGATCCCCATCTCGAAAATCATTGCGGCGGTTCAGAATTCGAATCTCATTGTACCTTCTGGGGACTTGAAAAGCGGAGTCTTCGATTATTCGTTGAAGACGGAGAGCCTGTTCAATCTTGTGGCGCCCATTGGCGATATCGTGCTCGAAGACACGGCTGGGGTGCCGGTGCGGATTCGTGATGTCGGCGAGGTCCAAGATAGTTACCAAGAGCAAACGGAGACGATTCGCGTCGATAGCAAGCCCGGCCTGGTGCTGAAAGTGCAGAAGCTCTCAGAGGCGAATACGGTGCAGGTCGTCGATAATGTGATGCAGGCCATCCCGCATCTTACAGGCATTCCGGCCGGCGTACACATCGCGCTCACCTTCGATCAATCGCTCTATATACGGCAGACGATTAGCGGGCTTTCGCGCGAGGCCCTCATCGGGGCGATCCTCGCAATCATCGTGATCTTGATTTTCCTGCGCAATTTGCGCGGAACAACCATTATCCTCGTCGCAATCCCACTCTCCATGCTCATCACCTTCATCATGTTCCGCTTCGGCAATATCACGCTGAACATCATGACGTTTGGTGGTTTGGCACTTGCCGTGGGAAGGTTGGTGGATGATTCTATCGTCGAGCTCGAAGCGATCAGCCGGCATTATAATAAGCCAAAGCCCGGCGAATCGAAAGCGCAGCAAACGCTCGGCGCCGCCAGCGAGGTCGCAACACCCATCTTCGTCTCGACGCTTTCGACCGTTATCATTTTTCTTCCCGTCGTCTTTATGACGGGTATTGCGAAGCTATTGTTCATTCCGCTGGCGCTCACGATTGCAGTGGCACTGTTCGGCTCCTTCTTCGTTTCGCGGACGATCACCCCGCTCATGTGCCTTAAGTTCCTGCCGCCCGAAAAGGAAATGAATCGGAACTCGAAGAAGCTCCCGGATCGGCTGCGCGTCTTTTTCCACGATACCATCGACCGGCTGGACCAAATTTATGAAGACGCCCTGACGTGGGCTTTGGGCCACCGGAAACTGATCATCATCGGCATCCTCGTGGCAGCAGGGCTTTCCATCTTCCTCTTCAAATTTATTGGAACGGAATTCTTCCCCGATCAGGACGAGAGCGTCTTTACCGTGACCGTAAAGGATCCGGTGGGAACCCGCCTCGAGGTAACGACAAATACCGTCACCGCCATCGAGGGCGTTATTCGGAAGAATGTCCCGGAACTCAATGCGATGGTCACCGACATCGGCGTGCCCTCCGCGAAGAGTGGTAATTTTTTCGGGCGCAACACGGGTGAGCATGCCGCGAATATCCAGGTTTCGCTCCTGCCTCCCGACCAACGGAACCGCTCCGTATTCGAGGTGATGGATTCGCTGCGGCCCAAACTCGCAAATTATTTAGGAGCCTCGGTGACCATCAGCCCTAGCGGATTTCTCCACTTCCTGATGAATTTTGGTTCCGCAGCGCCCATCGACGTGGAAATCATGGGATTCGATCTCAATCAGGGAACGACCCTCTCGAACAAAGTGGTCGCCGTGATGAAATCCGTGCCCGGCGCGGTAAACGTCGTGTCCTCGCGGGAAGCCGATCTGCCGGAACTCGATATTAACATCGATCGGCAGAAAGCAGGGATCCTTGGCATCGATATGGCGCAAATTTCCAATACCATCAGTGCGGCGATGAATGGCGACGTGGCGTCGCTCTATTCGGATCCGGTGACGGGGAATCAATACAATATTCTCGTGCGGCTGGCGCCGGATTATCGTTCCAAGATCGTTGATCTCGAAAAACTTTTGATTACCACCCCATCCGGCCAGCAAGTGCTCCTGGGCGAAATCGCAACGATTACGCAAGCGGCCTCGCCCGTGGAAATCGACCGCAAATACGAGCAACGCATCATTGACGTGACAGCAGACGTTAGCGGCCGCGACTTAGGAAGCGTCGCCAATGATATTCAGGCGAAGTTGAACAAGATTTCAATCCCTCCCGGCTTCCAGATAAAACTTGGCGGGAACGTGGAGCAACAAGCGCAAACTTTTTCGAGCATGACGATGGCCTTTGCGCTCGCCCTACTGCTCGTCTATGTGGTGATGGCTTCGCAGTTCCAATCGCTGCTGGATCCGTTTATCATCATGTTTACAGTTCCTTTCGGAATCGTTGGCGTGTTGTGGGCACTGTTCCTGACGGGCACGACGCTCTCCGTCACGAGCTTCGAGGGAATTATCGTTATGGTCGGAATCGTGGTCTCGAATGGCATTCTACTCGTCGATTACACGAATCATTTGCGAATGAAGGGCGAGTCGCTCGAACGCGCCGTGATCGACGGTGGCCGCACGCGACTGAAGCCCATTCTTATGACTTCCATCGCGACCGTCCTCGGCCTAATTCCGATGGCGATGGGCTTAGGCGGCGAAAAAACACAGGCGCCGCTCGCCATTGCGGTTATCGGGGGACTTACACTCTCGACATTGCTGACGCTCTTTTTCGTTCCGACGCTCTACACCATCTTCGAAGAACGATTCCGCAAGCGCATCGAAACGCCGGAAGAGCGGTTGCAGGAATGATCTTCATCTGAACCCTGATTATTCGGGTGGATGGGATTGTCGAGATTTTTTATTTGCGGGATTGATTACGGTTCCACTATCAATTTTCCGTAAATCTCTTTTGTGCCGGAGGCGGAAGCCTCTCTCAATGCGAAAAACCGGACACCTGCGTTAGCCGGCAAAAACGCGATCTCATGATGCGAGGATGAATACCCGTCGCTCACCGCCGGGCCAATCTCTCTTCCGATCGCGTCAAAGAAAAGAAGCGAGACTTTGCAAGCTTCCGGGCAGTCCAGCACAAGCACATCCTCGCTGCCAACCATTGCCGGCGAATTTAAAAAGTGGAAGGATGGGGGAGCGATTTCAGCAGCGGCAACCCCGGCATCTCCCACCGGAATTGAATCCGTAATGCTGTGGTAAACGCCGGAGAGAACCGTCACCTCGTATTCATTCCCAGTCTGGGCGTTCGTATCGAGGAACGAAAGTTCATTCGAATCCTGAAGCGCAAGCCGAGTCCCGTCTTTCGCGACATCGAATTGGTACCCGGCCGGAAGCGGGTAACCGAACGTGCTTTCAGGCTTGTATTGCCACGTGACGATCAACGCGCGCTTCCCATTCACTAACGTATCGCGCGCACCGAGTTCCGTAACCGGCATGGGCGCGAACGGCTGAACGATGGCGGTGTAGATATCATCGTCGCCGCTTCGGGCGTCGGTCCAGGCTGGATACCAAGTGTTACTCCGTCCGGCAATTCCGATATAATCGCCAAAAAAGGCTAAATCGGCGGTATCCACCTCTCGCATATCCTGCTGGGTGATGGGGTCGAACGCCGCGCTTGAAATCCGCCGCGAAGCAAAGCTCTCCCCACCATCAGTCGAATGCAGCATGTACAAAGCGGCCTGCATCATCAGCGTTCCTCCGCTGATGGGCTTGGGCAGAAGCAGGGTGTCCTGCCACATGGTGTAATAATCAATCCCAACGTTTCCGGTCGTTGGATCGACTGCGACCCACGGAAAAAAGCGGGCTGAGGCACTCGTCACCGAATCATGATCGACGGAGCGTGGCGCGCTCCACGTCGTCCCATCATTATCGCTTGTGATAAGCCAGACGTGCGGTTCATTATCGGTTCCCTTCCCGCACCAAACAATATAGGCACGGCCCGGATGGGCGCCTGAGCCATCCACCGCGATAGCCGGAAACGAATTGACGTTGAGGCCGCTATCTGGCGGACAAAAAATATGCGGGTATCCGGTGCTATCCGGCGGGTCGAGCGGGCCTAAATTCCGAAACACGGCGACCGGCTGCGGCGCAAGGAAGGTATTCCCGCCATCTGTAGATCGGGCAACATATATCTCGTTGTTCAGATAATAGTCCTCGAAGGAGATTAGCAGCGTTCCATCGGGCTGCGCGACGGGAACGGGGGCGATGTAGTGGCCGAGTCCGCTCAGATAGTGTCGTGGCGACCAGGAAATACCATTGTCCTTGGAAAACTCGGATACAATTCGCACGTAATAAGGTGAGCCTCCTTCAAGTTCAACCCAAGTCACGTAAATCCGCCCAAAATAAGGACTTGCAGGATTTTGATCAATGGTTACGAAGTACTTATCACTCTCCGTGTCGGTAATCCCAGCCGAATCCTGAAAGACATCGGAAAGCATTTGCCAGTTGGAGCCCTTAGTGGAAGATGCAAAACATGCGACATCATTTTGCTGGTCGAGTTGATGCCCGTTTACGTAGAGCGCTTCGCCGTTGGGAGTGAATGCGAGCGATGGGTCTGTCGCATCCGGGTTCATCATCCACATGAAAGGAATCGGCAGCAAAGTGTCCTTCCAGGCGAGGCCACCATTCATGCTGGAATAGGCCCAGAGCGTGCCAGAAGTGCGGTCGTCATTGGCGCCGATAATTACATTGAGCGAATCGATTGGATTGATGACAACCATCGGTTCATCCTGTTCCACGTTCGAATTCGTTACGTCTATATTCAGGAATGGCCAATTTGGAAGCTCTGGCGAAGACATAGACAGCGGGCGCATGCCGCCAGAATAACGAATGGGCCTCGGGCGGTCCGATGAATAGTGGTCGCTCCCGCTTTGGCAGAGGCTCACGCGATGCGGCGTGGCAATCCATTGCGCTGTGGCACTGTGCGCGAGGCACGCAAGGAAGGAGAGGATTAAGAACCGCTTCACCAAGTCTGCAACACTCCCAGGCTCAAGTTACATTTCATATATTTTTGCGAGCCTGACATCAGTACCTTGAAAAATGTCATTTAGCCGTTTGCCATAAGCAAACTGTTACTCGGAAGTGTGCAAATCGGATTAATTTGATTGATTTTGACAAATAATTATCCCCAATTGCTGAAAAATCCTTGACTTTTCGAATCCGATAAATTATTTTAAGAACCGGGAAGCATTCTCGGACTCGGGAATGTTGCATTGATAGTCGCGGTGCATAGGTATGGCCCGCGGCGGAATTATAAAGGGTCATCCATGAGCGGATTCGATAATTTCGATGACTTCGGGTTCTTAGGCGAAGAATCCGATGGCGAGTTTAGCAGCGATTCGAAAGAAACGCGCGATCGGCGGCGGAAATATTTCGAAGAGGAATTAAAGCGGCATCGCGAAGAGAAGCGGCGCAAATCGGCTGCAGCGGACGGAACTCGTTCAACCGAAGACGATTTGCACCGGGCCGAGCCGCGCGAACGCCGGTTTTTGCATCCCGAAATCTTAGAGGAATTAGTCGATTACTGCATCGAGAATGGGAAGTTCGAGGAAGCGCTCGATTTTGCGCAACTGCTCACCGAGCGCGCCCCATTCAATGGAGATGGCTGGCACCGGCGCGGAATGCTCGAGGCACATCACGGCAAATTAGAGCATGCAATCGAATCCTACGAGCATGCACTCGCGCTCAATCCTACCGACAACGAACTACTCATCAATTATGGTGTCGCACTCGATGGAATTGGCCGCACTGAAGAAGCCCTGGAAATTTTCGAGCGCACGCTTTCGGCCAATCCTGCCAATGACGAGGCGCTGTTCAACAAAGGAATTTGCTTCGAGAAGGCCGAGCGATTCGATGAGGCCATCGCGATCTTCCGTTATTTGCTCGAGGAAAAGGAGTATGCGAAAGAAGCGCTCTACGAACTTGGCTTTTGCTATGATTCCATTGGCGCACTGGAAAAAGCGCTTGGTTCTTACGAAGCGCATCTCGATCTCAATCCTTATAATCACAGCGCGTGGTACAACCGTGGCATTATCCAGACGCAGATGGGAATGTACCACAAGGCGATCGAAAGCTATGAGCTGGCACTTGCAATCAAGGAGAATTTTCCGGCTGCATGGTACAATCGTGGCAATGCCTGCGCAAATCTTGGGAAGCTTGCCGATGCGGTCGAATCCTATAAGGAATGTCTTAAGTACGATCCGGAAGATGTCGGTGCATGGCACAATTTGGGGAATGCGTATGAAGAACTGAAGCGGTGGCGTGAGGCCATTCGATGCTTCTCGCTCGCGCTCAAATTCAATCCCAAACACGCCGAGAGTTTCTTCGGGCGAGGTTCCTGCTACGACTCGCTCGAACAGCATGCCAAGGCGCTTGAAGATTACGATGCCGCCCTTGCGATCGACTCCAAATACCCCGAGCTTTGGTACGCAAAAGCCGATGCCCTCTTCAATTTAGGCCGGCACGAAGAGGCGCTCATCGCGTACCGGATGGTCCTGCAGTTTTCGCCGAAGGACTTTGAGGCATGGTTCGATTACGGTGAAACGCTCTTCGAAATGCGGCGCCTTCCCGATGCACTTCACGCCTACGAGACATCCAGCATGTTGGAACCCGTTTGGCCCGAACCCCACTATGGACGCGCCAGGACGCTCTTCCTGCAAGGCCATACGTTCGATAGCGCGGTGGAACTGTTGGTTTCGCTCCGGCTCGATCCCACGCTACTCCATGAATACGAAATGGAGTTCCCTCTTCTGCGACCCGAACCGGTCTTTGCCGAGTTCGACCGGCAAATCCGGGAGAACCTCCAAAAACTCGACGAGGAAAAATAGCGAATCGGGCCGTGTCCCGCTTAATGCTCGATGATGAACTTGCAAAGGGCCTGCTCCCCGTTTAGCATTGCGACCGCGGTGTAGGGACCAGGCGTCAGGAACGAAACATCCGCCTCGGCCGTCCACTCGCCCGGGATGACCTGAAGGACGTAACTTACTTCGGATAGTGTAGTACCCCCGAGATCGCAAATGCGAACCTCCGGCTGGAAGCCATCGCTTGCCACCCCGTGAATTTCGAAGTTCACTTGCCCATTGGATGGGTTCGGGTGCTCCGTAATGGAAAGCGTATGCCTAACAGGCCGCTCCCAGTGCGGGCGCCAATAGACTGGTTCCTGCACCTTGCCGCGCCACGCGCGATCCGAGGCTGTGACGAACACCCTGTGCTCGTCCGGGAATGCAACGCCCGTGTAAGATGTGCTCGGATGTTCGAATAATGGTTCCGGTGGCACGGGGAGCCAAAACCGGCCAGCCGTTTGCGTGAGAAGCATCGTGCCGCTATCCCCTGCCGCGTACCCGACCCCGTTCGCCGCAAACGCGAGGGTCCGGATGGTCTGGGGCGTGTGTGTCCAGGCACGGGCCCAGTGGGAACCCGTATCTTCGGTGTGCAGGATGAGGCCGCTCGCGCCAGATGCGTAGCCGGTTTTCGTGTCCCTGAAATACAAGGCTTTGAGTCCGGGAATGTTATTGAGCGCCACGTTCCACGTCGCGCCACCATTGAGGGAACGATAGATTTTGCAGGTGTTGAAGATAAGCGTTGTATCCCGGCCATCCGTCGCAATGGTATCGAAAAATCGGGTGGAATCGGTGAGCAGGAAACCGGTATAGGCATCGGGAAAGCAAGCGGCAACCGCGCGCTCGCCGGCGGCAAGCGGGATCGAATAGACCGTGGCGCCGCCCAGGTCCGCGCGCAGCGAATATAGTATCGAATCCGTAAGCACAAATAGGTTCCCGTCGAGCTTGTCCTTCCAGCCGATTTCGAGAATAGGACGTGTATTTCGTAGTGGCTGTATTCCCAAGCCTGCCCCGCTATTCAAAATCGAATCGATGCGCGTAAGAACATCGGAAGAGGCATAATATAATCGGCCATCCGTCATTCCGAGGAAACAAACGGAATCCGAAAGCAGGAACATGGATGAAATGGCGGACGTATCGGGCACGATTGTCTCGCTCCACGTCACCGCAGAATCGTTGGATAGATAAACTCGGTTCCCAACCGCAATGGCGCCATGCGCCTGCGAAGAAAACGCAACATTCGCGTAGGTCGGTGCCTCCGGCCCGACCGCTCCCGGCCCGACCGGGTCTTCTCGAAACGGCGCCCGATGCAGTTCCCGCCATTTCGTTCCATCCCACCGGCATATCAGCCCCGGCTCACCGACGGCCCACCACGCGGAGTCAGCAAAAGCGACAGCGTTCGTGCCGTAGGGTATAGGGTTTAGGGTATGGGGTATAGGGTATGGGGAATTATTATACTCCCGCTCCTTTTCAAGGAGGGAGTCGGGGGGTGGTATTCCCTGGAACTGCGACCAACTCCGCCCGCTATCGTAAGAAACGACGGCATGGGAACTATCACCGCACCCCAAAATCGCGTTCCCACTATACCCTATACCCGATACCCTAAAACCTCCCCGGTAAACCACCTGCCACGTCCCGCCCGTATCCGTGCTCCGTAGAATATCGCCGGGATAGCGCAGGAGCAAAAGGGAACCATCCTCCGCGCCCGCGAGGGCTTTCGAAGGATTCGTTCCCAACCTCGTGCCACGTCTGTGCAACGGCAGTGCTCGAAAGGCAAAGCGCAATGGCCAGGATGGTGCAGCGAATGAGCATGACGATTCTCCGAAGGGTGCCTCGCGCGGCGTGTAGCTCAGGCTTTTAGCCTGAGACCGGGCTTTCCAGCCCGCCCGCACTCGGCGCATGGGCTATAAGCACACATGACAGGCTGGAAAGCCTGTCCCACACGAATTGATTCCGTAGCGCCCGGGTAGCGCGCGAGCAGGATGGAACCATCCTCTGCGCCGGCGAGGGCCTCGAAGGAGGAGATTGCGGCAGGTTCCCACGGCAGCGCAAATGTGTACCTTGTTAAACCAAGCGCAATGATTGCCATTACCGTTCGGAGGTGCATTAATGTTGAAACGCTAATTTCGAAGCATTTGTATAGACGTGAAAATTCTTGAACTCAGGGTGGCATGCACTTTTTGACGGGCAGAAATAACCTCTGGCCCAAAAAGCCCATCGAATGAAATATATTTGTAAAAAGGCTTGCCCTTCTTGAATAGAAGAAAAGCGACAGAAGGTGAATAGCCAACGCCAAACGCGCCCCAAAGACCTGTACCAAGATCAATAGGAGGAGACGGATCCAGCTTCGATGGATCCGTGATGTCATAGTAAAATTCGTGACATTCGGGAAAATCGATTTTAGAATCGTGGAGAAGTAACCGTCTTATTGAAGGGTTCCCTCTTATGAGGACGACGGTGCGAATGTCCGCAAATGAACCTTTCAAGCTTGAGATCGCATCATTCAATTCGTGGAAGCAGTCATGACAGGCATAGCTGCTATAAAAAACGAACAAGGTAATTGCTTTCGTTGAATCATCAAGTTCAATACGCTCGCCAGATGGTGTTATGGCTCGCCACATCGGCTGAGGCGCAAACGATTGAAGCACACCGAGGCGATAATTTAAAATAAAAACGAGCAAAAAAATCATTTTTGACCTCCGTTAAATTTTAGAACATAAACGCTGTAAACTGGATCGTGGTTTTTTAGATATTCGTTCGTTTCCTTTAACACTCCCTCAAAGTGCAGTGTCGAATTTTTATCAAACATGAGATTAGTCACACCGAGGATGCATGATTCATCGCACGCATAGCTCCATGGGGGTGGTAACATTATACCCAGCGGAGTCTTGCGATAGAAAGTAGAATCTCCTTCGGATAGATCCGAATCAAGGATTATCCATTTCTGACTTCTTTGGCGCCAAAGGTCATAGCTGGTCTCTCGTGCCTTCTGCAGCGGGCCACCGCCATAATAACCCACCTTAAACCAAGAAACGAGCAACGTACTATCGTCAAGGAAGTCGACTCTTTTCATGAGGCTATACTTATCCCACAGCGGGTCCAGCCAATGATACACCGCTCGCGCCGAAAGGTGTTGAATCGATGCAAACCGTGGATCCCAGTTGGATGAATTGAGTTGTTTCCAGTCGGATGGCGTTCTATCCAGTTTAGTGATAGGAGTAATATTACTATCGTATATGGTTATGTGGTAGCGGGGAGCGGATGCAACCGCGAGCTGATTCCCGATAAATCCAGCTAAGTTGCACGGCTTCGATATTGTAAAATAAATTCCCTCTGGCACTTGAAACGACCGTTCTTCGCTTAGGTCGCGTGTATCCATATTTAAAGTGCAAAAACGAGCTGGCAGCGGGTCCGAAGTAGGGTCAGTAAATTCGGCCTCTATTAGGACACAATGGTTCCCTTGAAGTTTAAGCTCATTGTAGCGATGCCTAAGGTTAATGACAGACCAGACAACGCCGCCCATATGGCGCTTATATAATAGCAACTTCTTATCAAGAAGAAAGACCGCATAGTTTGCATTAATGCCGAAGTCAATCAACGGGAACCTGTCGCTAATTGAGATTGAGTCTGGAAGCATGAAAGCCGATGAATCTAATTTCTCTTTTTTAAGAGAAACGTTATAAAGCAAAATTCCCGACTGCGCTTCTACGAGTTTACTAGCATTATAAGCATATAAAGTATCCGAATGCAGATGCAACAGTACTTGGGATGATTCAAATATCGTAAATGGAAGTGGTGCAAGATATTCAAGCGAAAAATAAGACTCGACCGAGTTCTGAGGTCTGCTCAAAGCTTTACAACCATTACCGAAAATTTGAAAAAATAATAGAAAAAAAAGCCAGGATGCCTCTGTATTACAGAGGCATCCACATTGCTCGAAAAATGAGGCCTTCATAGTTACAGCTTAATAAGTTGCAAGGGCCTCATCGATAATATATGGAGGTTGGGAGCACTTGTCCTGTGGAGATGCCGTCCATGTAACTGTTGCCGTTGCGCCACCCCAGTCCGATTCGGGCCCAGTGTACGAACCTGAATCGACACCTGCCGCTATCTGATCACCAGCATAAACCACTAATGCATATGGGTTTCCGGTATTCTCGTCGATTACAGATCCCGAGCAGGTGATGTCGCCATTGCCTGTGCAGGTGTACACGGGCGTACCATCAGGTTTATGAGATTCGGCAATGTTAGAACAACCGCCGCAGCCACCATTATTTATAACTTCCACGTCAGCAAAAGCTGATTCAGTGGCAAAAATAAAAGCTGCTGCAAACACCGCAGTCGAAATTAATCGTCTCATTGTTATGTCTTCTAATTTGTTAAAAAATTCTCGGTCGGTGTATTTCCCGCGCCGAGGGTTAAGGTAACTATTCGGGCCTGATTTCCGCCGAGGCGAATTTCGGCCTGAAACTTTTTTGGGGTGTGGCTTTGAAGCGCATCATTGCCCGGGTGTGGTAATAATAGTTCTATCCGTCATCTCCACGAAGTCCGGTGATTGCCAACCGACATTCACGAGGCTTCCATCTCCGAGCGTTAGGACGCCGGCATTCGGGTAATCTACGGTTTGCCCATTGATCTCGACCGATGCGGCGGTATAGCATATCGTGGTATCATATTCGCCGGTGCCAGGCACGGTCACGTCCGTTTGGCCGCCCGTCCCCGCAATGGTTACATCGCCTAAGGCATGCGAGGAATAATTTTCGATCGTGAATGTGTGACACGATTGCGGGGCGGCCAGAGCTTGTCCTGAGCAAGTTGAAGGAATGGCCGCGCCGCGCGGGGTCAGGAAGAGCGCGGCAATGAGCGCGGCGAGGGTCACAGTTATTTTTGCCATGTCGATTGTTTGAAGTTAAATGACACTACAAAAATAACCGGCGGCCCTTAAAAAGTCAATTTCACTTTGCCCTGTTTTTTCCGCCCTCCAAAATAGGCTGGAATCGCCAAAAATGCTCACATTATGTACGAAAAATCGTCCGATGCTTTTCTGAGAGTCCAGGAGCTGGTTCGTATCGTCTCGAAGTTCGGTCCGGCGAAGCAGCAGTTCACCTCGGTTCATGCGCTCATGGAATCCTCCGAATCTCAGGAGGCGCAACTCTATCGTGCAATCGTGCGGACGAAGGAACCGGGCGAGCGGGCGGTCCTCAATAATCTTCCTGAATCCTTCAATCGGGAGCGGTATCCAAAAATCCGGACGGAGCTAATGGATGATTTATATCGGCTCGTCTTTGTGCTCGATCTGAAGCAGGCCGGTTATTCCGAATATGCACAGCGCCTGAACGAGCTTCGCAAAGCGGTCTTTCTTGCCACGACACTTAGCGCAATGGGGTCTTCCTTCGTCGCGGTAGATATAGCTGAAAAGTTTATCGGGGAAGCGCGGGAACTCGAGGAATGGATGCCTGCCCTACCTATGCTCAATATACTGCGCGCGTATGCTTCCCGTTCTGGCAAAGCAAAAGCTTTCGAAGCCCTTTCCGACGAATATCTCCACACGCTCGATTTGCTACGTGTTTGGCAAGCAGGCGAAATTGCTGCTGACCGGATTCTCACAGCCTTTGCACGTTCCGGCGCGGAGAAACCCTGGCTTCGGGAGCAGGTTGATAAGGCGGTGGCGGAACTTGCGCCAGCCATCGAAGCACATAGAACCTTCAAGCTGCAATGGCTCTCGCTGCGGCTTCGGAAGTATGCGTTCCAAATTTCGATGAATTACTGGGAATCGCTAAAGCTTGCCGATGAAAGCGACGCGCTGCTAATGGCTTATCCCGTATTCGAGAGCAAATCCAAGCGGGTTACGAATGAGATTGGGCGAATGTGCTGCCTGCTTCAAATGCGCAAGTATCCAGAAGGAAAGCGTTCCATTGAGCGGTGCGAATCACTCGAAGCCCCGGGAACCAGCAATTGGTATTACCTGAAGGAATGGGATTATGTTTACTACATGCGAACGGAACAGTTCGAGGCGGCGCGGGAAATATACATGCGCGTGAAATCCACAAAGGAGTTCACCGTGCAGCCGGAGCCGCTTCAACAGAAATTCGCTCTGTTTCTGCTCTGGGCCGATTATTTCACCGGCCGGCCGCTGCCCATGGAAAAGAAGCTCAAGGGCGAAAAAACTGGCGATATTTCCAAAGGCCTGCTGAGGCTTTTTCCATCGCTCAAGGACGATCAGGCCGGATTTAAGTTCTCGGTCATCGTGCTCGAACTGTTTCTCCTTCGGGATCGCGGGAACGAATTCGAATTTGGCGAACGCGTCGAATCGCTAAAAGTCTTTCGTTCTCGCTATCTTAGCGGCATCGCGGCGGAGCAAGCTGGGTATTTCATTCAGCTTCTCGATATTCTCTTCGCGAATGACTTTGGATGGAAAAAATCCGAACTCGAAGGCCGGCCAATTTTAGAGCAGCTCATCGCCAGCATGGATGAGTATGGCATCCGCGGCGAGGAAATCATGCCCTACGATTGGACGTGGCTGAAACTCCTGGAACAGGCCCGCAAGCGGAAGTAAATTTTATTGCGCTTCCACCACAAACTCAACGCGCCGGTTCTTGGCGCGGCCTTCGTTTGTGGTGTTCGTGGCGATGGGGGCGGTTGGGCCGTAACCCTTCGCCACAATTCGCTCGGGCGCGATACCCTGTTGGATGAGATAGTCTCGCACGGCGTTTGCGCGGCGGAGCGAAAGATCCATGTTATGTTCGAGTGTACCAATGCTATCGGTGTATCCCGCGATCTGGACTTTCATCGTCGGAACCTGCTTGAGTAAGTCCAGTGCATGACTTAGTTCCGGCATGGATGCGGCCTGCAGATCCGATTTATCGAACTCGAAAAATACAAGCAACCGTGTTTTGGCGCCTGCATTGGCGGGTGCCAGATGAAGGTCCGTGGGATTGGTCAAAATCCTTCCCTCCGAATCGACTTCGAAGAGCGCGGTGCCGAACAGATGACCTGGTGCGGTCGCGGTGACAGAATACTTCCCGGCACCGCTCACGGGAAGGCTGTAATTGCCATTGGAATCGGTGTGACTGGTGGCAATGACTTTGTTCGTGCCGAGGTCCACCGCGGTGAGGGTTGCATTCAGCGGCTGGCCGGTCAGGGCGTCGGTAACTTTTCCGGAAAGCCGCAGACCGTTGTGCGCTTCGAACTGGGGCGGCGCAGTCGTGACCTCCATCGGCGCAACCGCACTGATTACAACTGGTGGTGGAACTGGTGGCGGCAATTTCGAAAAGGGCAGCCGGAGGCCAATCGTGAGCGTGGCATACCACAGGTGCGGATCGGTGATCGGCGGCTGCTGCCAACTCCCGGCAGTAGCGTTGATCGAGGAATCGGCAAGCTTAGTTAGCCACTGGGTAAGTGGAATGCCGACGAGCAACTCGGCATCGAGCAGCATATTGCTGGCCCCGATGCGATACACCGCGCCAACGCCCACCTGCGCGTCAAAGCGGTCGCCGTAAAACCAGTTATCGATTTGTTCTTCTGGTTGGGATTGACTCGATAGGTTGGCCGACGTATGGGTGTTGAGTTGAAGGTAACTCCCGACGAGCTGTTGGCTTGTTGAGAATCCATTCTTGGTAAGTTCCGAACCACTGCCGCCGATGGCCCCATAGAGCCAATCGTTGAGTTGGATGTGACCAAGCAATGCGAGTCCCACGCTCGAAAGCGTGACCGCATAATTGTCTGTCGCCGAAGCAAACGGAGCCGGATTGCCCGGGTGATAGGTATCCAAGAGGATTGCTGGTTCGGATTCCTGACGCGAAGTATGATTTGTCATGAATCGAACTTTTGTTTCCAGATCGAACCAATTCGAAAGCGCAAACCCGACTTTCACTCCACCCACGAACCCAATTCCGGTTCCCATACTGGTGAATGGAACATACGTGGCGAGCGATGGAGACGTGACAATTCCCCAAAGGAAATTATGCTCGCCCAAGTAATCGCTGCCGGTAATACCGGCGTCGATGCCGAAATAGCTATGGCCGGTTGACATGGCATTCGAGGGCGCAAGCGACGACGGCGTGAGCGACGACGATGCGGGGGGAGGGAGCGAGTCGTTTTGAGCGCGGATGCGTGAAGAAGAAGCGAAAAGGGCAAACCCCACGAGCAGACTGACCATCGTGCGGCGCTGCCAGGCAAAAGAATTTTTCATCATCGTTCGGGCGCGTATAATTGGAACCGAGCCGCCGCACAAAATGTAATAACGCGCGTTCGGCATCTGGCGCGTTCATCTATCGGCTAGGCTTTACCTCATTCAAGAGGGTGCTTAGCCAACGATAGCGCGATTGAAACTTGGCGCGTTCATCTATCGGCTAGGCTTTACCTCATTCAAGAGGGTGCTTAGCCAACGATAGCGCGATTGAAACTTGGCGCGTTCATCTAGCGGCTAGGATACCGCCCTCTCAAGGCGGGTACACGGGTTCGATTCCCGTACGCGCTACAAAAATACGACATTTTCGTCTTTAAGGAATCAATATCGAATAGTTCCGCTGGCCCGTGCGAGGTAAAAACGCTCAGTTCCTTCGGCTCCGTTGCCCTTAACTTATAGAACGTAAATCCACGAATCGCCGTGTCCATTCGATAGTGGCATGAGAGAAGCGTCGAAAACCCCGGGATCGAAGTTGCAAGATTTTCGGGGGATTTGAGTGTCAGTAGCCCGCCCTGAATATGAACAAAGACGATGAACTTGGGCCGCACCGTTTGAACGCGCTCGACGAATTCTTTTCGCCACTCCTGTTGATACGATGTAAAAGTGTCGCCACGGGCGGGAATCGTTAGCGGAAGAATTTCGGAAAATCTCGTTGCGGCCTCGAGCCCTGCGATCTCACGTAGATATGGCCGGTTGTAGCAGATCACCTCGATCGGGCGCTTCTCCGAATCAGCTTTCCTCAAATAAGCGACGGCTTTCGCCTCAGCCCCATATCCGTTCATCGAATCGCTATCAATCTTACTATACACGTAATCGAGAATGGGTTGGCCCGACGCGACTGCCCTCCGATAATCATGGACGAAGTTTCGAGGATAGAGACGATATCCAAGATATATCATCAAAACAGCAGTTAATGGCACCGAAATAGCGGGGCGGCGTAAGAGCGCAGGCAAAAAAACCGCGTAGGCCATCACGGGCGAAAGGAGAAGCAGCAGTGGAAGGTATTGGTAAAGGAAAAACGAGTGCATCACAAAGATCGACACGATGCTGCTCATAAATAACAGTACGTACAGCGCGATAACAAATGTTGGCACATTCCGCGGGAACCAGCCCGACTTTTGGAGGCGCATTCCCGCTAATGTTAGAAGCCCGCCCGCCGAAAAGAATGCAGCGAGTTGACCTGTAACTTGCGGGGCACTAATAAACACGGAGGCGGGCTGCGTGTATTGAGAATAGACATCAAGGTTGAACAGAATTGCAAAGCGGTAAAAATCGCGAAGCCCGTTGGTTTCGAGCGCGTAAGGAAGAAGCAGGGCGAGTAGTGCTATTCCGCATCCGGCGAGGAATTCCCAGAGCCGACGATCCAGCCGCCGCTCTACCAGCAGATCGGCAACGCAAACGCTGACGGGCCAGAGTCCGAAGGTCGGGCGGATGAGCGCGCAAAAAGCGATAAAGAATCCGGACGCGATGGTAAGCGTCGTTCGCAAGTGAGCTTCGCTTTCCGATTCCAGTAATAGTTCCACACCTGCGAGCAGGAAGAATACAGCAAATGCATCGCGCTGACCCGCGGCTGGCCACGCGAGGGAGACATATAGCAATGCGTAGATAACCGACGCGACAACAGCGATGGCGGTTGGGAACCAGCGCACGAGTATCTTATAGAGGAGAAGGCACGCTGCGAACTCGAAGATAAGATCGAAAATGCGAAACGCCAGATCGCTTCTTCCCAGTAAAGCGATGGAGACCGCGTGCAAGTAAACGATGCCTGGAAAATTTACATCCCAGCTTCCCAGATATGGAAGCTTGCAATACGCGAAGAGATCCCAGCCCATCGTTCTGATACACCCAATTATCATTGTTGAGTGGTAATAGTAACTCGACGAGCAGAATCGCGAGCGCGAACGTGGCGCAGAGCAGTGCGCCCGTCCGTTTGCTCAAAGGGACTACAGGTGCGCCGCTCACATCACCCGGCTTCTTCCATCTCCCCCACTCCGACCTCCTTCGCGGCCCAGTCCATGAGGTCGCGCATGGTTGCGGGATCGAAGGGCGAACGCAGTCCGCCGGCCTTGAAGATATTCAGGATGCTCTTCGTGCCGCCGATTTCGCAGAGCTTGATATAGGTCGCGAGGGCCTGCTCGTGATCCTGCTCGTCCATCATACCAAGTTGCATTGCAGCGGTTTGGGCGATGGCATAGTCGATGTAATAAAAGGGCGTCGCGAAAATGTGGGCTTGCGCATACCAGCGGGCGTACTTGTAGGCCTCATATCCGGTGAAGTCGATACCAGGCATATAAATGTCCGAAATGCGCGACCACGCCGCATCGCGCTCCGCGGGCGTTACGTCCGGGTTCTCATAAATCCAATGCTGGAACTCATCGACGACGCAAATATAGCACATCAGGTTCACAACGTCGTGAATGTGGTGGTGCCGGTATTTCTTCGCGTCTTCCGGCTTGAAGAAAAACGTCAGGCGCGGCAGCGCAAGAAATTCCATTCCCATCGAATGGATTTCGGCGCCATCGCTGGTGGGCCAGCGTAAATCGACGGCCTCGATCTTCTGGCTTTCCCATCCCTGGAAAGCGTGTCCCATTTCGTGAATGAGCGTGCCGACATCGCCCTCATCGCCGGTCGAATTGCATAGGATTGCCATCTTTCGCTCGTCGGGCCGCATCGTGGCGAAGGCACCGGCGCGCTTGCCTTTACGATTTTCGAGATCGATCAGGCCTTCCTTGCGCATTCGAATAAAATGCGCGGCCAAACGCGGGGAAAGATCCTCAAAAAGGCGCTGCGCATTATCGAGCTGTGTTTCGATCGGAGCAATGCCGGTGGGCAGTGTGAACTGTGGTTGATAGCCAACATCCCAGGGTTGAAGCGTATCCGTGCCAAGAACTTTCGCGTGCTCCGCATTCAGCCGAGCAAGTAAGGGCACGGCATACTCGCGAACGGAATCGCGAAAAGCTTCTGCCTGCTCCGGGCCGTAATCCGTCCGGCGCATATTGAGATAGCCGAGCGGAATAAAATTTTCGTGGCCCAGATTGCGGCCCATTTCATCGCGGAGGTGAACTAACTGGTCAAAATATCCGGCAAGGACATCGTGATGGTCGAGGAACCATTTCCGGTAGGCAATCCATGCCGCTTTGCGCGTCTCCGCATTCTGATGATTCTGGAGCCCGCGTGCGCGCGGCAGCGTAATGGTTTTGCCTTCGACGACAACTTCCCCGCTTGCCGTAAGCTTCTCATATTGATCGACTACGTCATTCGCCCGGACTCGCAAATCGGAATTCACCGGCGCTTGCGGCTCGACCGTCGTCATCAGCGATTCGATAAGATAGCCACCGTATTCCTTCCCGATCGCCCCCTTATGCTTGCTCGCAAGAAAAAGATCGAGCAATTCGGCATTCCCCTTTTCCATGGCCGGCGTGACCTCCTCCCGAAAATAACGGTCGGCATCGTCCGCGGCCTTGTCATTCATGTCCTGGGAATGCGCATAACTGATTCGGCTGGCTTCGCCTGCAAACCACGCGCTGAAATCGTTCCAATCGCGATAGAGATCGAGCCATGCCGTAGGCGAATCCGATTTTTCAGCCTCGGGCGCACGGGAAATCAACTCCTGTAATTTTTGATCGACGAGTTCTTTCGTTAATTTCTTCGGGAGAGAGGTGTAATTGGTAGATTCCATGAAAATAGTCGAATTATGAGTTAAAGAGCAAATTCCGCATGTGATAATATGGTAACGGTAGCGCAAAACGCCAATATATGAAGGAAAAGTTTAGATATTCCAATGAAGCGAGTGATGGGGCTGGCCGCCTGAAGAATCTCGAAATCGCACGAATCATTAGAATCAAGAATCATTGTCGGGCAAGCTTATCGCCGCCCCCACCGGCGGCGGCCTGACTGGGATTTCTTTTTCGGATTCAAATGCGCGGCGGGCTTGTGGGTGTGATCGGGTTTCGCTTGCTGCCGCGAGGTGGTGTGCGAATGTTCCGGCTTTTTAAGGCTCAACGCAGGAGCCCGATCACTCTTGGCAAACGCATGGTCGTGAGCGACGGGAATTTTCTTGCCCGTCAGTTTTTCGATGTCGCGCACGAATGGCTTCTCGTCCGGCGCGCAGAAGGAAAGCGCCGTCCCTGCTGCGCCGGCGCGGCCCGTGCGCCCAATGCGATGAACGTACGTCTCCGGGACGTTCGGGATTTCATAATTGATCACATATTCAAGATCGTCCACGTCGATACCGCGTGCGGCAATGTCGGTCGCGACAAGCACGCGCGTTTTTTGCGCTTTAAAATTGGCAAGCGCGCGCTGCCGAGCATTTTGCGCTTTGTTGCCGTGAATCGCTTCGGCATTGATGCGATTTCGTTCCAGCGTTCGTGCAACGACATCGGCGCCGCGTTTTGTGCGAGTAAAGACCAGCGCGGTGCGGATACGTTTATCACTCAAAATATTCGAGCAAGAGATCCGGCTTCTTCGATTTCTCGACATAATACAGCGACTGCCGAATCATATCAACCGTACTCGCGGGCGGTGTGACCGCAATTTTTACCGGGTGATTGAGGATGTCGCTGGCCAGCGAGACAATCGCCGGCGGCATCGTCGCGGAAAAAAACAGCGATTGGCGACGTTCGGGCAGCTCCGCGATAATATCTCTCACATCACGGACAAAGCCCATATTGAGCATCCGGTCTGCTTCATCCAAAACAAAAATTTCGACCTGACGCAAATCGACGTAACCCTGATCCATCAAATCGAGCAATCGTCCAGGAGTTGCAACGATAATATCGACTCCGCGCTGAAGCGCGCTCGTTTGTTTGCCCTGACTTACGCCACCGAAGATCACCACGCTGGTGAGGCCCATGTGCCGGCCGTATGCTTCGAAACTCTCTTCAATCTGCACAGCAAGCTCGCGCGTAGGAGTAAGAATAAGGCAGCGAATGTGCCGTCGCTTCCGGGCGTGGTGCGCGCCGCCCCCGGCACCAACCTTGATGCCCAGAAGTTGAAGAATCGGCACGGCAAACGCGGCGGTCTTGCCGGTCCCGGTTTGTGCGACGCCGAGTAGATCTTTCTTTTGAAGAACGATTGGGATCGCCTGCTGCTGAATCGGCGTGGGAGTGCGATAGCCTTCCTCATGCAGCGCGCGAAGAATAGGCTCGATAATACCGAGTTCTTGGAATGGCATAGTCGCGCTGTAACGCTCAGCGAGCAACTATCGTCAACTGCTATCTTTGGAGCATCATCGGAACCTGTTGCACGCTGCCATTCACTCGCACCACACACTCATACGTCCCAGTGGCGCAGACATTCTTGTCTGCATCCCATGTAAACGAATGCTCTCCCGCCGGAAGTTCGCCGGAAAATAGCTGCGCCACTTGCGCTCCGAGAAGATTCACGACGGTTATATTGGCATAGCCTTCTAATTCGGAAGCAAACGTTATCGTTGTCGATTGGGAGAAAGGGTTAGGATAACTTTGAATGTGCGAGGTTGCAATCGGCGGTTCCGAAACTCCACTTGGTCCGTTTAGTTCCGCAAGTGGAATGCGCCAAACGCCTTGGTTATATCCCGAAAAGAGATAGGTATTATTCACGGCAAGTGCTACTTCGGAACTCAGTGGTAATCCCGCACTTGTCCAATTCGTGCCCATGTCAGTGGAGAACAGGATGCCGCCGCCCTCCGAACCGGCAATCAGCATAGGTGACGATCCATTGGAATCGCTCACGGCAAGCGAGAGATCGAACACGTTGGTAGGAAAACCGGCGCTCGCCTCTACCCAGGATGTGCCATTATTGGTAGAGCGGAACACGGGACCTGTTGACGCCTGTGGTTTTGAGGCTGAAGTTCCTGCAAAGAGTGTTGTCCCAATCACTGCAAACGCGTTGACATCATCAGGACCTGGCTGAGTGGGCAGGCCGTCGCTTACGTCAGACCAGCTTGCCCCATTATCCATGGACAGATAGACGCCGCCACCAACCGATTTGCCGCCATTGCTTTCGGAGCTTGTTCCTGCAAAAAGATTCCCACCGATGACCGCAAGCGCATTGATGGGAACGTTAAGTATGTTGACCGATGCATTCGAAGGCAGCCCGTTATCCACTGCAGTCCAACTGGCACCACTATCTTGTGAACGAAAGACACCCTGGCCCGGCGTTGCAGCAAATAGATTGGTCCCGATCACAGCGAACGCAGCGACATCCGCGTTCGCCGGAATCCCGGAACTCGCTGGGTTCCAGCTGTTGCCGCTATCGGTGGATAGAAAAACATCGTCCCCGTAAATGCCGCCGCCATCGCTTTTCATGCCAGCAAATAGATTGGTTCCGATCGATGCAATCGCAGTGACAAACGCATTGCCTGTTGGTATTCCATTACTTACGGAAGTCCAATCGGAACCGTTGTCTCTAGAAAGGTACACGCCTCGAGCAGTTCCCGCATAGAGATAGGAGCCAATTACATTGAGGGCATTAACCGAATTGCTGGCCGGGAAGCCGGTATTTGGAGAGGTCCAATTTGCGCCGCTGTCGGTCGACCGAAACACACCGAGTGTAGAGGTTCCGGCAAACACATTCGTTCCGATCGCGGCCATGGCTGCAATATTCGGGTTTGCAGGCAGCCCGGTATCTACCACATTCCAGCTGGTACCGCCGTTACTGGACAGGAATACTCCGTCATACGTGCCAGCAAAGATATTCGTACCGATCACCGCAAAGTACGTAGCGCCAATGCTCGAGGGCAAACCTGTCGTTGAGGCTGTCCAGCTGGTGCCCATGTTCGTCGAGGTATAGATCGAATTATAGATCCCAACCATGAGATTCGTGGGAGGGGTATTTGTTCCAATGATCGCAAGCGACGTTATCTCGCCGATTGGCAATCCCGTGCTGACGGATGTCCAGACGCTGCCATTATTGGTGGATAAGAAGACCAATCCGTTCGCAGTTCCGGCAAAAAGATAGGCTCCGCTTGCTGCAATGGCTGTAACATTCAGATCGGTCAGGCCGGCGCTTGCCGAGGTCCAACTGCTACCATTATTGGTTGAGAGATACACGCCACCTCCGCCAGTTCCCGCAAAAAGATCTCCACCATTTGCCGCGAGAACCTGTATCGACTTCGATGGCAAGCCCGAGTTCGCCGCGCTCCAGCTTGTACCGTTATTCGTAGAGACGAACACTCCGTTGCTATACGTCCCGGCAAAAACTTGCGTGCCGGCAGTGGCAAGGGCAGTGACATAATTTGTCGTTAAACCGCTATTGATGGCCGTCCAGCTGCTTCCGCTATCGGTAGAAAGATACACGCCGCCGATGGTCGTACCGGCAAAAAGATCTGAGCCGCTGACCGTGAGCGAGGTAAGCGTAGTGCCGAACGGCCCGTTAGGGTCCACCCATTGCGCACGCGCGCCCGGCGCGGCGAGCAGGGTTCCCAACACCACCACCGAAAGAAGAGAGACGGTTCGTTTCATAGCGTTAAAATGGTTACTGAGTTACAATGATTGGAATATCCTCCACGCCGCCATTAATTCGCACCACGCACTCAAACATTCCCGCCGCAAGTCCCGGCGGCGCGCTCCACGTTAGCGAATGCTCGCCCGCCGATAGCTCGCCAGAAAACACGCGCGCTACTTCCACGCCCATCGCGTTCATCAGGCGCACATCGGCATAGCCGGGCGAGGCGGTGGTGAAGGCGATGGTTGTGCGGCCGGCGATGGGGTTGGGAAAGACGGAGATGGGTGCGGCGCTAATCTGTTGCTGCGGCGCGACGGAACTAATGCCGAAATCGGAAAGCGGGCGGCGCCAGACACCGCGATCGTAGGTTCCAGCGAATAACTCGTCACCGAAAGCCGTAAGCGAGATGACCCCTGAGTTCGGCAAGCCAATATTTGCGCTAGCCCAAGTACCTCCATTATCGCTGGTAACCAGAAGTCCGCTATCGGTGGCGACGAAAATTCGATCCGAAATTGCAAACACGCCACCAATGTCTAACTCGTTTCCACTCAGTGACACCTCGATCGGTTTCCAATTGTCCCCAAAATCAGACCAGGCAAACAGCTTGCCATTCGTATCATTGCTCACGCTGGCAAAGATGAACGCTCCGTTGCATGCCAAGTAATACACCTCCGACCAATCAATCCCTGAGTTCGATGTGTACCAGCTTGCACCATCATTGGAAGAACGGAACATTCCACTGCCGTATGTACCCGCAAATAAGTAGCGCCCATTGCGGGCGAGGGTATAGACCTTGGCATTAGATAATCCTTCACTTCTCGGAACCCAGTTCGAGCCATCCTGGCTTACGAAAACACCCCCATTCGATCCAGCAAATATCTCGCTGTCGTTCACGAGGAAGGTGGTAACGATTGGGATTGGCAACCCGGTATCGCTCGGAATCCATGTTTCACCTTCATTGCTCGAACGTAGCACGGTTTCGGCGGAGGCGAAAAGTGTGCTTCCTTTGGCGGCAATGGCGTACACTTCACTGTTGCGAATACCGGAATCCGCCAATGACCAATCCCCTCCTGAATTGATTGAACGATATAGGCCACCTCCTGCCGCATAGATTCCTGAATCCATCACGACTAAGCCGTTGATTTGATCGCCGGACATACCGGTGTTCGCCGTCGTCCACGTTTGCCCGGAATCAGTCGAACGATACACCCCGAGCGGTGTAATTAGCGTACCGCTGGGTACTGTCGTGCTTCGAGGCTGAAGGCCGATTTCGAGCAGGTTACCTATCCCCACCAAACAGCTAACCGTAAGACCGGGGGGAAGCGTAGCAGAAGCGTTACTCCACGTCAGCCCGCTATCGGTAGTTTGATAGACTCCTCTTCCACAAACGAACAGGTCTCGACCGTTAGTGGCGAAGCTATTCACGGTCATAGGCGGAAGTCCGTTTTGGACCTTTACCCATGACTTACCGCTATCTTTGGAACAGTAAATGCCGCTATCGTACATGGCGACTGCCGCAAAGCAATAGGTTCCAATCGTTCCAAACGTACTCACCACTCCGTTCCAGAACGTTTCTGGTAGGCCATCGTTGCTCTTTGCCCAGGAGGTTCCATTATTCGTCGATCGGAAGACACCGCTATCCGTTGCGGCAAGTACACAGTTCCCGACTACTGCCAAAGCGCGCACAAAGGCAAATGGCAATCCAACGGTAACCTTTTGCCAGCGTTCTCCTTCGTCCGAGGATCGATAGACGAATCCTCCTGGCAAAAATCCAGCTGTCGGGCCGGCATCGGTTCCAATGAATAAGAAACTATCATTGGCGGCCACGTCGTACACTGTGACGTGAAGTCCGGTATCTAACTCAGTCCAGCTACGCCCACTATCACTGGAGCGAAAAAGTCCCTCCTCTGGAATTGCGAAAACATATTTTCCCTGCGAGAGCAACGAAGTGACGGGCAGAGCATTGCTATATTCGAATCGAGCCGGTGACATTGGATTCCAGGTTCTGCCACTGTCCGTCGAAGTCATAATATTGGTGTAATTGGGCCCATCGGTTCCGGCGAACAGAATTTTGTCGTGTTCGATCAACGCACTGATGTCCACTGCCCCCGGCCCATTCGTCTGCACCCACTGCCCGCGCGCGCCCGGCGCAGAGAGCAGGGTTCCCAACACCACCACCGAGAGAAGAAAGACGGTTCGTTTCATGACTCAAAAATGGTTATTGATTTACAATGATTGGGACATCCTCCGCCCCGCCATTAATTCGCACGATGCACTGGTAGATTCCCGCCGCAAGGCCGGGCGGGGCGCTCCACGCAAGCGAATGCGCGCCCGCGGAAAGCTCACCGGAAAACACGCGCGCGACTTCCACGCCCAGCGCGCTCATCACGCGCACATCGGCATAGCCGGGCGAGGGGGTGATGAAGGCGATGGTCGTGGAGTGAATGAAGGGGTTGGGATACGCGAGAATGGACCGCTCATTCGCAGGATGAGGGGAAGGAACTGAATTATTTGACAGAACATCCCCAATCGAAATTAGCCAGATGCCATGGTACGTGCCAGCAAGCAGGTTTGGTCCTGAGACCTCCAGGGACGTTATGTTGCTGTCGGGAATTCCTCGTGTGATAGAGCGCCAAGTCGTCCCGTGATCCTGCGAGACGAACGCGCCGCTTGTCGTTCCAGCGAAGACAAGGGAACCGCTGTCCGCGAAGGCATTGATAATCATTCCATTCAATCCCGATGGCGCCCAGTTGGCGCCGGTATCCGTGGTACGAAAAATACCGTTAGCGGTCCCGGCAAGAAAATCGGTTCCGGACGGCGTTAGACAATAGATTGTTGGAGAGGCGATCGTGGTAGTGGCAGTTTCCCAGCTCGATCCATTATCGGTCGATCGGAACGCGTCGTTAAATTGACCGCATGCAACGATATTTCCATTCCGCGCGGAAATCAGGGTAAAAATACGGTCAAGCGAATTGCTGTAGAGCCAGGTCCAGCTATTGCCGCTGTCGATCGAACGATAAATTGCCCCTGGTGAGTCTATAACAGTGGTCTGAATTCCCGAAGTAATCACATACAGATTTTGGTTATCCAGAGCAAAATCATAGATTAGGGGTGTAGGTGGAAGGCCCGTATCGGATGGGTTCCAACTAATGCCATAGTCGGTTGAAGCAAAGACGCCATTCGAGACGGTTCCCGCTAACAGTTTTTGTCCGACCGTCTGAAACAGCAGAATATCATCGGCAACGGGAAAATTCAATTGCTGCCAGGTGTTGCCGTTATCAGTGGAACGAAAATTCGCATCGTACGCAGTAGAGACATAATAGATCGGCTCCGATGCGGTAGCGCCAGTTAGCCCCAGGGCAAGCACCTGGACGCTCGAAATGCCAGTGTCGGATACGACCCAACTGGAACCCATGTCCGTGGATCGAAAGACATGACCCACGCATCCGGCAAAAACACTGGACGGAGTCTGAGCAAGAGCGTTGATGTCGCTGGCCGCGGCTAAGCTTGTCTGGTTCCACTGGGTGCCATCCCATTTATATAGTCCGTTGAAAGCTGTGCCCGCATAGAGAACACCCAGATGAACCACCATGCTTCTGATGACCTGCCCAATATCCCCGGATCCCACTTTGCTCCAGTGAGCGCCATTGTCGGTTGTGGTGATGACCAGCCCATTCTCGGTGCCGGCAAATAACGAGGAATCGTAAGCACACACGGCTGCGACAATACTTCCATCGCCAAAACCTGTATGGACGGTGTCCCAAGTCCTTCCACTATCGCTTGAAGCAAAAAAACCGCTGGTAGTTGCTGCAAAATAATGTCCCTGCGTCGAGGCAATCGAAATGACCTCGGAAGAAGCAGCGCCGGCGAACGACCAGTCCACGCCGTCATTCGTGGAAAGTAAAATTCCATCTCCATCGGTCCCCGCAACGATACTCTGATCGGAGAGCATCGCAAGAGAAAGAATCCCAAAGAGACTATCCATGCACTGCGACCACGTCATGCCATTATCGCTGGAACGATAAACCGAGCTGTCGCTGCCGGCAAATATCTCCGAGCCGTTGGCGATAACGGAATAAACCGATGCGCTTATGGAGAGAGTGGTGAGTGCTTCCCAAGTCTTGCCATCGTCGCTCGAACGGAACAGGCCTTCGAAGGTTCCAGCAAATAAAAAGTTTCCATTCGACGCGAGTGCGTCGATATCTCCTCCATACGGACCCTTCAACTGGATCCACTGCCCCCTTGCGCCCGGCGCGGCGAGCAGGGTTCCCCACACCACTACCGAGAGAAGAGAGAGGATTCGTTTCATAGCTCAAAAATGGCGCGGCTTAGTGTACCACGGTCATCTGGCTCCACTCCGAGTCTGTGCCTGCATTCATTCTGCAAAAATATATTCCGTCCGGCAATCCGTGGGCGTTAAAGACGATGGTGTGATTGCCTGCGCCCTCGGCGTCGTTCACGGGCCGCGCGACGCACTCGCCGAGGGCGTTATAGAGTTCAATCGTGACGAACTCCGTGCGGGGAAGGGAATACTCGATAGAAGTTGAAGTGGCGAACGGGTTCGGATAATTTTGGACCATCCCGAGGGTTCCGGGCTCCCCAGCCGATACCACCCCACTTGCCGGGACGGGATTGAAATATGCTGAGACCGAACTCGGCGTTACGTTCGATTTCGAAAGATCGGAAGAGTCAATCTCCACGTTCAATTGGATTCCCTCTTTTGTAACATATTGGTGACTCGCAACGAAGAAA
This sequence comes from uncultured Bacteroidota bacterium, assembly GCA_963702215.1. Taxonomy (GTDB): domain Bacteria; phylum Bacteroidota; class Ignavibacteria; order Palsa-1295; family Palsa-1295; genus PALSA-1295. The sequence goes on along the minus strand of OY969726.1, from coordinate 147,945 downwards.
CGAGACCTGTCCTTCGGAGAAGTATCGGATGTATCGAAAGTGATGGTAGTTTCCGTCTGCGTGATTCGGAGACAATCATAATCCACCGGGCCATTGCCGGTGTTGATCCTAAGCGTACCGAAGGCGTCGCAGATAAAAACTGTCGTGTCCAACGAGATCGTCGAGTAAGACGTATCCGGACCGGTTACGTACACCCATTGGGAGCCGTAGGTGAGCGGGAACTCGAGCGTCGGGCTCCATAGGAGTAACCAACTCCGTGTCGATAGATTCCGCCACTCCCCCCGTTGTTAACACCGTTGAAATACCGCCGTCCTCGAATAGCCCTGAATCATTGAGGTGATAATAGGAATAACCGACGCCGATGAGGGAATAGTCATACGCCGCATACGGCGCGCTGCGAAAAATCCCGGCGAAGTCACGAGCGTGAGGCCAACTCGTATCGCCCGGAGAATTAGCAAGCGTGAAGTACGTGATGTACTCATCGGAATTATCGCCAAATTGGAGCGTCGAGAAGTCGAAGGTCTGCGCGGCAGCGCCTGGGGTGCCGACATCCATTGGCGACGCGGTCGCGAATTCCCAATGCAACGTAGTGCTCTGCGTGAACCACGCGAGCACGTCCGGCTCGGTAAGCGTGATCTGCGCGAACGCCTTCGGCGCGGCGAGCAGGGTTCCCAACGCCACCACCGAGAGAAGAGAGACGGTTCGTTTCATAAGCCGAGAAGCATTGAATTAAGCGAAAAAACCAACATAGCTCACCTGTCCATCGTTCGCGGCGATGTGGGACGAAATTGGCGCCGCGGGTGTTCGACATGCATGGCAACGAAAACTTCCTCGAAGCAGGCCTCGCGACTCCGTCCGCCCCGTCGGCACGCTGCTTCACGCCCTCCCCAGACCGCAGCCGAGCTTATGCGAGAAATCTCAGCCAGCGTGGAGGCGCTGCCCTCCTCCACATGGGAAGGAATTCCAACTGATGCCGCTAAAAATATTGAGCACTATTTATATGGGTCGCCCAAGCAAGAATAATCGGGATGACTTACATCTTCGCTGACACCAGCTATTGGCTTGCTATTCCCCTGCCTCGCGATGCCCTGCATGAACGCGCCAAACGGGCAGGAGAAGAATACCTTCGAGATGCGCGTATCGTAACGAGTGAGCTCGTGGTGGTCGAAGTTCTAAACTTTCTTCATGCACACTCCATCGAATTGCGGCGCAAGGCTTATTCTATTTTTGAATCGCTCCCATCAACACGCCTGGTGGAAATCGTTCCTTCCGCTCGGTCGCTCTTTACGCGAGCCGGCGCCCTGTACCTTGCTGCCGAGGACAAGGAGTGGAGCTTTACCGATTGCTCCTCGTTCGCAATCATGCGGGAGCGAAAGATTACCAATGTCCTCACCGCCGATCACCATTTCGAGCAAGCCGGGTTCCGCGCACTGCTGAAGTAGTGTAACTATTCTACTATGATTGGCAGATACTGAATGCTGCCATTCATTCGCACCACGCACTCATACATCCCAGTGGCGCAGACAATCTTATCTGCGTCCCAGGTAAAGGAATGCTCGCCCGCCGATAGCTCGCCCGAAAACACGCGCGCTAATTCCACGCCCAGCGCGCTCACCACGCGCACATCGGCATAGCCGGGCGAGGCGGTAGTGACGGCGATGGTTGCGCGACCGGAGATGGGATTGGGGAAGACGGAGATGGGCGCGACGCTTACTGGCTGCTGCGGCGCGACGGAACTAATGCCGAAATCGGAAAGCGGGCGGCGCCAGACACCTACCTCGGCACCCGCAAAAAGATAAGGTCCATCGGCTACGAGCGAGCGAATCCCAACTAAACCATCACTGACATCTGTCCAACTATTCCCATAGTCGGTCGAAAGGAATACTCCGCTGATAGTACCAGCAAAAATATTCTCACCAGAGATGCAAAAGGCATTTACCGCTGATGTTAGTAACCCATTGTTGACAACGGACCAGCTAAGACCACTATCGGTTGATCGTGAAAAACCCCCTGCTAAAATATAGCGATTGAGTTGACATAGAGCGCTGACGTTTGAATAGCCCACGCCGCTCACGTTCGTCCAAAGCGAGCTATCACTTAATCGGAAGAGACCCATCGAAGTGCCAACAAAAAGATTCCCTCCTATACCGAGAAAACAGTTAATAGTTTTGTATCCAGTCGATGGCGAGGAAGAAAGGCCGTTATTTTGTGCCGCCCAGCTCAAACCACCATCGGTTGATTCAAATATGCCACGGTCGTATGTCCCCCCAAAAATATTACCATGATCTATTGTAATGGATTGGAAGTCGCCGATTCTCGACAATGCCCATGTATCGCTGGTATCTGCGGTACGATAAATACCCTCCCCCGTCGCAGTGTAGAGCTCATTAACCATTGCGGCATATCCCCGAGACGATGGCGCATCAAGCGTAATACCCCGATCCTTCATCCGCCATGTTGCCCCATAATCAGTCGAGCAAAACATCCCGTAATCAGGCGCCGCAAAGAGTACACTATCAAATACGGTAAGTGCATAAACTCCTTGCCAATTCGTTATCCCATTACATTTAGGCGCCCAATTCTTCCCATAATCCGTGGACAGAAAGATTCCCTTATCCGTCTCGCAAAGAATGAGGCTGTCTTTAATCGCAACCGCAGAGGCGGCACTGACGTCAAAACCGAAATCAATGGAATCCCATGTCTGTCCAGAATCGGTTGACCGAAGTAATGCGTGACCTTCGTCGCCGCCCCCGATGTTAGCCGCAAATATCGACTTGTCGGTAATCACTAACTCGTCTATATAACCGGACCCACTCGGCACTGGTGTCCAACTTGAACCATTATCCGTTGACCGAGATAACCAGTAGCCCCCTCCCGCTAGGATGGTTGTTCCTTCCGCTGCAATTGCAAGCAACTGCGATCCGTTGCTTAATCCACTGTCAGCCTCGGTCCAGCTCGCACCAGAATCGGAGGAACGGAACAAGCCATTTTTCTCGGTGCCTGCAAAGAGGTACTTATCATCGCTTGCGAGGCAGGTTATAACATCGGGCATTTTATAGCTCATCGCTTGCCACGTCGCGCCGCTGTCAGAAGATCGAAATATGCTCTGACCGGAACCTGCAAAAAGAAATCCATTGCTCCATGCCAAAGCGCCTAAGGAGTTCAGTTCATTGCTTTCCCAGGTCGAACCTGAATCGGTTGATCGGAAGGCTCCTGTCAATGTGTTCACAAAAAGAAAGGGACCAGTTGCCTCTATGAAGCTTACTTCTAAATTTGTGAGCCCTGAATCAATTGCATGCCAAGTTGAGCCGCTATCGATTGACCGGTAAACCCCGCTATCCGATGTCCCCGCGAGCAAGTTCGTACCGATGATGGCCACGCAAGATGCTCTGTGTGGTTCTGGGCCAATTGTCTGCACCCACTGCCCGCGCGCGCGCGGAGCGCCGAGCAGGGTTCCCAACACCACCACCGAGAGAAGCGAGAGGGTTCGTTTCATGGCTATATTCGATAAAATTAAATCCGAGGTGAAAAACGAACCGGCGGCGGGAATAATGCTCCTTAAATTATGAAGTTTACTGAAAAATCCTGTGGGTTCTGTCATTCCCGCGAAAGCGGGAATCCAGACCCCTCAAAGATTATGAGAAATTTCATGGCTACTTGCAACCTCTGGATTCCCGCTTTCGCGGGAATGACATGCCATTTGTTTTTTCTATCTGGGCGGGATGAAGGAGGCGGAATAATGGTTTCCCTTTCGCTTTTATTGGTTACTCATCACTCGTTACTCAATACTGAACGATGTTTTCTCGCTGCTACACCGCAACCACGCAAGGGATTGAGGCCTATACGGTCGAAATAGAAACGCATGTGGAGGCGCACGTGCCGAGCTTTGCTATCGTCGGCCTGCCGGATTCGGCGGTGCGCGAAAGCAAGGAGCGCGTGCTTTCGGCGATGAAAAACAGCGCGATTCCCTTCGATACGAACCGGAAGATTACGATCAATCTCGCGCCGGCGGACATTCGAAAGGAAGGCAGTTCGTTCGATCTGCCGATCGCGATGGGAATGCTGGCCACCGGCGGCGTGGTCGATAGCGATAAGCTGAAGGAATTCGTGATGCTCGGGGAACTTGCCTTGGATGGAACCCTCCGTCCCGTGCATGGCGCGCTGAATGTGGCGCTGCATGCGCGAAAGATGCGCGAGACGTTCCCGGCCTTAAAAGGGATGATCGTTCCCTTGGCGAATTCCGGCGAAGCGGGACTCGTGAACGATCTCGAAGTCTATGCCGTGAGTTCCCTGCGCGAAGCCGTCGATTTTATGAATGGTTTGCTCTCGCCCGAACCGGTTCATGTCGATGTGGAACGAATATTCCGCGAGGATTCGCAGCACACGCACTTCGATTTTGCCGAAGTAAAAGGCCAGGAAGCCGTGAAGCGCGCTTTGGAAGTGGCGGCGGCGGGAGGACATAATTTGATTATGGTCGGCTCGCCGGGTTCGGGCAAGAGTATGCTGGCGAAGCGGTTCCCATCCATTCTCCCGCCGCTCACGTTCGATGAAGCGTTGGAGACGACGAAAATCCATTCCGTCGCCGGAACGCTTCCGCCACACACGCCCCTGCTCACCACGCGGCCGTTTCGTTCCCCCCACCATACGATTTCGGATGCCGCATTAGTGGGTGGTGGAATGGCGAATATTCGTCCCGGTGAAATTTCCTTAGCGCATCATGGCGTCTTGTTTTTGGACGAGCTTCCGGAGTTCCAGCGCAATGTGCTCGAAGTCCTGCGCCAGCCGCTCGAAGATGGCGCGATTACGATTTCGCGAACGCGAATGACGGTTGAATATCCGGCGAACTTTATGCTCATTTGCGCGATGAATCCGTGCCCCTGCGGGAACTTTGGTTCCGCGATTCATGCCTGCACCTGCAATGAAGGTGCGATCCAACGCTACATGAGCCGCGTCTCTGGGCCCTTGCTGGACCGCATCGATATTCATATTGAGGTTCCCAGCGTGAAGATCGAAGAGCTGGGAAAGAAATCTTCCGGCGAGCCATCGACGAAAATCCGGGATCGCGTTTTATCCGCGCGCGATCGACAGATCGAACGCTACAAGGGCCTCATGCAACCAGGCGGCAAACGCCGGATTTTTAAGAATGCCGATCTTCCGCCAAAACTCCTTCACGAATATTGCGAGATCGGCGAAGAGGGCAGAACCATCCTCAAAATGGCAATGTCCCGCATGGGCTATTCTGCGCGAGCGTATGATAGGATTCTAAAAGTATCGCGCACGATTGCGGATCTTGCGGGTTCCCTGGACATCACGCCCGCGCACCTGAGCGAGGCGATTCAATATCGCAGTCTGGACCGGCAATTTTGGAATGCATGACGATGATACAGAAGACGCCGAACAGATGAGATTCTCTTCTGTGTTCTAAGCGCCTTCGATGACGATTGTTTTTCTATGCCTCGCCGCGTTTGCCGCCGGATTTGTCGATGCTGTGGTTGGCGGCGGTGGACTCATTCAAATTCCTGCGGCGCTGATTCTGCTGCCGGGGTTCCCGGTCGCCACGGTCATCGGCACGACAAAACTTCCCTCGTTCTGTGGTACGAGCCTCGCGGCACGGCAATACTCGCGGCGTGTCAAGCTCAATTACAAGCGCATCGGGCTTATGATGCTCCTGGCCAGTCCCGCGGCGTTTTTCGGTTCGCATGTGCTTACCCAGGTCAGCAATGCTTTTATGAAGCCGCTCCTTCTCGCGATACTGGTCGCCGTAGCGGTTTATACGTACAGCAAGAAAAATTTCGGCGAACATTCGGAGCGTGACCACACGGAGTTCCAGCACCTGATCTACATTATCTCGATGAGCCTTGTTGTCGGATTTTACGATGGGTTCGTGGGCCCGGGTTCCGGGAGCTTTTTGATTCTGCTCTTCATCACGTTACTTGGCTATGATTTTCTCCGCTCCAGTGCGACGGCTAAGTTTGTCAATCTTTCGACAAACATTGGTTCCATCATTCTCTTCGCGATGAGCGGAAGAATACTTTACCAATTTGCACTCCCAATGGCTGCTTGCAACGCGGCGGGCGGGGTACTCGGAGCTCGGCTCGCCATTTTGCGCGGCAATAAATTTATTCGGATCTTCTTTTTGACGATCGTGACCGTGATGATCCTGCGATTTGCCTACGATCTTTTTTTCAAGTGAACCGGTTGTGCATGGCTCTGAACGCTGGGGTTCGGCCCCCAAAAAGCCTCCCTACGTCCCCACAATGTCCCACTTATAGAACATTTCATACCATACTCATGAAAGGTGGCTAAGAAACGAAACTATTGTCTCATTTTGGGACATTAGCGCTCTGTCATTGTCCGATTTTGGGACAAGCAACCGAGTCTGCCACTCGTTTTGTAGTTTAGTAATGTGAGGATAGTCTAGTAGTGTGACGTTAGTTTAGTAATGTGACGATAGTTTAGTAACTTGCCATGATTAAGACGAATAGTAAAGTTCCACTTTCCGGGACGGTTCGCGCCGTCCGGTCGGCTTCGATTTCCACGCCGGCCAAATCAAGTTCCACGCGAATGAATGGATTTCTTCGCACGCCACCGCGCGTCGCCATCGGCACTGCCGAGACGCAGGCTCGCCCGGACGCGGCACCGGAACGTTCCCAGCACCGAGCCGATATTGTTGCCGGGACTGCCGAGGCGCCCCCGGCGCCGATTCTCATTGTCGATGATGAGCCATATGTTGCCGACTTGCTGCACCATTGGGTGAGCACGGTATGGGACTATCCGGCGATCATTGCTCACGATGGCGATTCCGCGATTGTCGCAATGCGCGAGCATCATCCCCGCCTCGTCCTCCTCGATATTCAACTTCCGGATTTGAACGGCATCGATGTACTGCGCGCGATGAAGAGCGCGGATGAATTCCTTCCCATCGTCATGGTGAGCGCGCAGGAACGAATCTCCGTCGCGGTGGAAGCATTGAAGGCCGGCGCCTACGATTACCTGACCAAGCCCATCGATACGGAACGGCTGCAGGTGATTATCCGCAACGCGCTGGCGATGTACGATTATCACGAACGGGTTCGCGCGTTGCAAACCGAGCTGAACAGCCGCTACGATTTCTCGAATATCATATCGAGCGATCCACACATGCACGTGGTCTTCAAGCTAATGCGAAAAGCGGCCGAGAGCGATATTACCGTCTGCATCTTGGGTGAATCCGGAACCGGGAAGGAACTCGTTGCGCGGGGCTTACATGCGAACGGTCCGCGAAAGGACAAGCCGTTTCAGGTCATCAATTGCGCGGCAATCCCTCACGAATTACTCGAGAGTGAACTTTTCGGCCACGAGCGCGGCAGCTTTACCGGAGCATTCCAGCGTAAGATCGGAAAATTCGAAGCGGCCAATGGCGGAACGCTATTCCTGGACGAAATCGGCGATATGGATCTTATGCTGCAGGCGAAACTCCTGCGCGCGATTCAGGAACGCGAATTCGAACGGGTCGGTGGAACGGAAACCGTCCGCGTCGATGTGCGCATCATCTGCGCCACGAATGCGGATTTGCAGGACGCAATTCGCGAGAAACGGTTTCGCGAAGATTTATATTACCGTATCTCCGCATTCCCCATTATCCTTCCCCCACTCCGCCAACGCAGGAGCGATATTCTGCTGCTTGCGGAAACCTTCCTGAACCGCTTTAGCGCGCGTCAGGGAAAGCGCGTCACGACAATTTCCAAGCCTGCGGTGCAGGCGATGATGGCCTATCCCTGGCCGGGAAATATCCGCGAAATCGAAGCGGTTATCGAGCGCGCTGTTATCCTCGCGGAGAACGAAACGATCCTCTTGGCCGAACTGCCCATGGCCATTCGGGAATTTTTCGATGAGCCCGACGAAAATGCAGCGTACGCGGGCATGAAAGAATTTTTCGATCCCGATTGGAATAAGACGGTGTTGCCGCTCGAAGAAATCAAACGCTATGCGGTCCATCATGCCCTGAATGCCTGCGGCGGGAACATTACCGAGGCCGCGCAGAAGCTGGAAATCAGCCGATCTACCATGTACCGCTTCCTCGAAATCTACCATATCGAAACTCAGAATGGCTTTGCCATCCTGCCAAAATCGGCGGAGGTTTCCGCGCCGGCGACACCCGAGATTGGCGCGAGAACGGCCTGAGCCTGCGTTCAGGCCGCGCGAGTGCTTTCCCTTGGCAAGACGCTTGACTTTGGGTTGAGAAGTTTGTATATTGGTGGACTTTTAGTCTTCGCAATTTAAGTTGCTTTGCGCCCGGACCATAAAAAAGCCCGCCCGCTTTGGTTTTCACCACAACTATTTGAACTACCGCCATGAAACACGACACATTTTGGTTCCGTAAACTCGGCCACTCGGCCACTCGGCCACTTTAGTTCTCCGCGCATCATTATGATTGCGCTTTGTTTAGCCTGCGCCCTTGCCACATCAGGGATGGCCCAAACGAATACGGAATATTCGTTCCGGCAGCAATCCGTCATCGATGGGCAAGCGTTTAATAATAACGGCGATCCGGTTCCGATTCTTACAATGGATTGCCTGGCGGCTAACGGATGCGGGCAATGGACATTAAGCTCCTCAATTATTGGAGACGATACCTACCCACCAGGATGGTATTTGCTGACGAATGGCCTTTACGCGCCTTGCACACACCTCGATCCGAACAATACCGCGATGTATCCACGGTGTATCCCGCCTGGTGTTGTTCAGAACGGGTGCCTTTTCGGACCGCCGTGTGGGGCTCCTTCAGTCGCCGAACCGAAGACAACGGCAAATCTGAATGGTGCCATTTCCTTCGTCTGGCCCGACAGGACGGGCGCTAATGCCGGAAGCACATTTGCGGTGCAAGGATTTCGCTCGACAGATATCGACATTTCTCTTTCGTTCCTGTCCAATCCTGCGCCGCCGATGAATATTACACCGGGGATAAACAGTTATCCGCCGATAAGCACCTCGAATGGCACGCTCCACAACGTCGTTACAGCTATCCCTTTCCAGGACGAATTCGATATCTGCTGTGACGCAGCATTTATCTATATCACATGGTGCTCGACAACGAATATGTCGGCAAAGGTAGGTCCGAGCGAAATCTGGTGGGAAGTTTTGGACATTAATAGTCTGGCGGTCGTAGCTGGGCCTACCTCCGCCGGCTCAGGGATGCGGCCCACGATCTCCTGCGACCCACGCAACAATCGCACTGGCGGACCGGCGATTCATTTCGATCTCGCATTCATCGCCCCGGTAAGTGGAAATTGGCTGACGTTGGGAGGATTGACTGGGGGAAGTCTTGTATGGGAAGAAGATAACGCCGGAACGTGGACAAATTTCTCGCCCACGATCCCCACGGTGCTGCTTCCCGCGGGGGGAACCACCGCTTACTACATGGCCACGCATGCCCGAGCGCTAACTAGCAGCGTACTCGGAGGCGGATGGTATCCTGCGTGCTACGCGATTGTCGAGGGCTTTTCGGGCGACGTGCTCTCGCCCGTGCTCATTCTCTATAACAAGCTCGACCCGCAAATTCCGCCCGGGCAGGCGGCTTATGTCGATGGCGATCGGATGCCACCTTATGGTATTCCGTTAGGAAATCCCGATCCAACCGATCCTCTTCCGGCTCCGGTTTCTCCGCAGATAGGATGGCCGGTGAAAGACGCGGCCATCCTCGCTATGGCGAATCCCTACGATAACCAGAATATTAGTTCCGACGTCCCAAGCGACTGGCAGGCCTACGATCAGTTCCATTGCTTGTATCAGTTAGATTTGTCGCAAAATCCGGGGCAGCCAGCGAACGAATACTACCCGCTCCTGATCGTGAGGAATTCCGATAACGGAGAAGTGAACCCGCCCCAGCCGAAGACCGGAAGCACGGCCGATACGCGACTGGTTCTGAGCCAACTGGAGACAACACCCCCTCCACCAGTCCCGCAACTCTTGCCCGATCCAACCACCTATTGTGCCGCAGTGAACCAAATGGGGATACACGTTCACTGGCGGGTGGGCGTCGCTCCGAATGGCATTCATTACTATGCGCGGGACATGGGCCAGACCACCGCAATTGATCATCACTATAGCCGAGCCTTCAATGAAAATATCGATGAGAATACTTTAGTTACCGACCGATGCATCGTGAGCGACGGTTCCACGCATGGGGGAACGGTGGGAGCGAGAGTTCTCGGTGGTCACCGATTGTCCATCTGGACGGATCCGAACTACGGCGCCGACCTCTCCGATCTAACCGGAAACAGCGGCCTTTACCAGCCAGAAACAAACTCTCTTGGTGTTGTTAACTCCTACGTAGGGCAATTAGCGTTAAACGGCGGTAATGTTCAGCTTGCATTGGGCGAAACAAACGGGAACTCCGCAACACTTGCAGTTATGCCATATTTTTACATAAATTTCGATGGAAGCGGACAGAGTGTTCGCATTGAAACTATGAGCACCTTCGATTTTTATGGTTTACAAGCATTACATAATACGGATGGATCTATTCAAGAGTCAATCGTAAGCAATATACCGGTAGAGCATCTTTTTACACCATTTCGAGGTTTCGCTGAGATCGATCTTGAAGGAATTTACATTTCGGTGACTTGCCAGACCTGTGGGCCCATCGGCGATTATCCTGCTTACCTTAATATTCACGGCGGCGCCGACTTTACCACCTCATCAAGTTCTTCTTGCTTACTGACATCAACATACGGAAGAATTGATATTTTGAACGAGCCTAACATCTATCCGCTTACGAATGGTGTCGCCAATGGTCTGGCAACGGGCCATATGACGCTCGGCGGCCAAACGTTGTTAACGACTACCGCGGTTTACGGAAATATTCCTTCTTCTTCGGAGCCGATTATTTCGGTGAACGGCAATCAAGAGGTTGATCCACAATTTGATGCGGAGTCAACGAGCTTCCAGAACGCACCTACCACGGCTGCCGCTGAAATTCAAATTGAAGGTATTGTAAAAAGTTTTGGCTCTGTTATTTTTAATGACGACTACTTGAGCGCCATAAAGATTCACTCGCTTAATTCCGAGCAGGAAGGCTCAATTACTGGGAACGTTACAGTTAACGAGTGCTCCTTCCAGAATATGCATGGGCGCACGGTCTTTATTGAAAATACATTTGCTCCCACCGGTGTGGGTCAAGACTTTAACGGGCAAATTACAATCACAAATAATTATTTCAATACAATCAGCCCGAGCTTGGATCCTGACGACCCGGACGACGGCACGTACGGTATCTATATCAAAAATTACGATGGGAACTGGAATGGAGGGATTCCCGGCCTTGCAGGAAGCATTGTTATTGAAAATAATAAGTTCATACATGATAACTGGACCGCTATTTATCCGGAGAATTTGGGTAGCCAGACTCCTGTAAATCTCCTTAATGCAGCCGCGATTTGTCTCGAAAATTCGACTGGCAATCTGTTAAGTAACACGATTAGCGACCCCGCATGGACAAATGGCATTTGGCTGAAGGCGGCGGCTTGGAACGGAACGTTCCCGCAGTCTAATAGTCTGCTTTGCAGCAATACAATCTCCGAGCTCAGATCTCATTGGTATTCGGATGAAGGCTATGCCTATTTCCCGCTTGCTGCGATTCGAACGGAGTATCACACCGGGCGATCACGCCTGAATTACATTCTTGATTGTGACACCGGATATTCGGCTTTGGGCTATGGCTATAGCTTTCTCGCCTATAATACCGTTGACAATACATCACTATTTACCACCGACCCAAGCGTAGCTGGCGTATCAACCGAACTCGCTATTTCATCCGCACCGCAGCATGGGAATACGATCGATCTTTCCGATGCTACCAGCGACGGAGGGCATAATTTGATGAAAGCGACGTACTACTATAACTGGGCTTTGGGCCTCGTCGTCATAGGTGATCAAGCTCAATTAGATTTGAGCGGAGGCCATAATAATTTCTACCTCTCTAAATATCCTTACGACGATCCGAACCATCCAGCGACCGATGATAATTCCTATATTCTCAAAGGACTTACCGGGGCTTTAGCTCTTGGCGATATCGACTACAACTTCTGGGGCTTCGATGCGAATGGAACTAAAATTGATCCTGCCAATGAATCGACGAATGGCGGCGGCCATTGGAATGCCGCCCAGACTACCCAGTTCAATGCCACTGGAATATCATTCAGTCCTTCTCCTTCTAATACCCTGACCAATCAGGATACTATATGGACCGGAATCGACTGCGACGTTTCTTATGCCAGAGCCGGAGGCAAAAGTTCTAAGCCACAATCCGTGCAAGTGGATACATCATGCGCACATTCGTATGCCGAAGCACATCTTCTTATTTACGCGGCTTCGGAACAGGGCGTGCAGGATGATTGGGCTGCTGCCTTCAATACAGAAATGGCTTTTGTTGAGCGATGTCCAACTGATCCTCATGCTTCCTTTGCATTTGGCGATTTGACGATGGAAGTCCAGTCCGGTGGCGATGGAACACTTCCGGGAGCCTTGCTGGATTTTCGCGCGTGGCTGCTTACGGCGCTTGCATGGAATACGACGAATCCGAACTATTTCTGCTCCTGTGTGAATGCCATAGCCTATACCTTTGGCACATCGAGCACGGATTATGCCTCAGAAAACACCGCCACGAACAAAGGCCTATCGATCCTCTACTGGCTGGATAGCAACCCACTTTGTACCAGCCCCTACGATTGGCAGCTTTATAATGATTCCCGAGGTTCCCAGGAAGAAACCTGGTTCAATACGCAGGATACGACTAAAGTTCCTCTTGATACCACGAAATACTCCCTGCAAGATCTCGGTCTCGACAGCGTGCTAAAATATGCCGGTCTGCTGGGCGTGCATGAGCCAAGCATGGCAAGCATTATCTCGAACGCCACTGCCTTCCCGAACCCGACGGGCGAGGGAATCTTAGTTTCGTTTGGCGTCAGCAAGGAGGCGTATGTCGTCATCAGGCTGTTCGATGTTTTAGGGCACGATGTTACGGTATCGGGCTTCGGCGGTGTGGTTCAGCCGGGAAATCTTTCGGTTCCCCTTTCGCTGCAAGGGCTTTCGGCGGGAACCTATTATGCGCGCATCCAAACCACGTATGGTGAAGTTCAAACAGTGAAATTGGTGAAGGAATAGCCGTCACCCGGCCTCTCCCAGCGGGAGAGGAGAAAATTCAGGAAAGCCCTTCCGAGATTTCGGCGGGGCTTTTTTATTTTCAGACAAATTTGTTGGATTTTGCGGAACTCGCCGCAAAAGCGTAAGATAATCTTACGGTTCATGAAAAACAAATTCAAAAACAAATTATATTCTGCTTCTAAATACTAGTTTCGCCTCACCCATTTTTGAATTTTGCGGAACTTGGGCGCGAAGCGTAAAATAATCTTACGGTTTATGAATACCAAAACGCGGACTGCCACCCGCTGTAACTTCTGCCTTCAAAGCGTGTTCTTAGTCTGATGGGAGCACGTATGGCGCATCGCAGCTCGGGCAAATACGCACGGGCTGGCGGTAATAGGATTCCCGAGCCGCGTTCGAGTAATGATGGAACTCGAACCGGCTCCGGTCTGAGCCATGCGCGGATTTCGAATGGAATCCATGCTTCCGGCGGAGTGCTTGCGTTTCCGCATCCCTCCGACCGGCCCGCGATCGAGCGGCCAGCCAGAGAGCGGCCCATTGGGGAGCGAGCGGAGCAAGCGGCCCCGCTGCCGGCAGCGCCGGAGGGCGATGTGGCGGAGACGGAGTTCAAAGCCTGCTCCAACGCAGAGTTGCTCCAGCTTTTCGCCCAATCGCGCGATGAACAGGCATTTGCGGAGTTATACTACCGGCATAAGTCGGAGATTTATACCTACTGCGTGCGCATGATGTCCGGCGACCGTGATAAGGCGAGTGACATTTTTCAGGAGGTGTTCATCCGTGTTTTCGAGCGGGCCGAGCAATTTCGGATTGGCTCGAACGTCGCTGGATGGCTTTATACGATTGCTCGGAACCAGTGCCTGAATACACATCGGAACCAGCATTCCTCCGAGCGTCTGGATTCGGCGGATTCCTCGCTCCGAGATGCTGGCTTCGACCGACCGAAGTCTTGCGCCGGAGTATGACGAGGAGCAGCATTTTCTTCGCCGTAAGCTGGAAGAAGCGCTGGCTCGGCTGCCGCTGGAATTTCGGGAACCCTTTATGCTTCGCGAATTCGATGGATTTTCCTACGCGGAGATCGCGGAGATGACGGGCTCGACGATCGGGATGATTAAAGTCCGCATTTACCGTGCAAAGCAACGGATGCGGGAACTGCTCGCGCCGGTCCTAGGAGAGTAGGAACGATTTGCACCTGCATTATTCGAGAGATGTATTATGATGGTGGAAGATAAAATCTTAGAATACTTAGACGGTTCTCTGGGCGCCCAGGAGAGCGCCGAGCTATTGGAGACGCTCTCCCTTAGTCCGGAAAAGCGGGCGCTGCTCGAAGAGCATTTGCGCCTGAAGGACTTGCTCACGCTCGGCCGCAAGCCGTTTTCGGTTCCGATGGAGACGGAGCGTTCTTTGGCGCGGCAAATTCCAATTCTTGGGAAATATAACGAGGATCTCGCGCCTTTCATGGGACCGTTCACGGCGCTCAGGAGCTGGATCGGCGCGCGAGCCATCGGACTTGCCGTTGGCGCCGGCGCGATGATTATGCTCGCGGGATTGGGGTGGTTTGCCATGCATGGAACCGGAAAGAATATCGTTCCGGCAGGTTCCAGTGCCTCTCCATCCGTCTCTTCTTCAATGATGCGGGATGGAGCTATCCAGCCGCCGCAGCACATGACGCCGGATGCGCCACATGCCATTGCCTCGAATTTGCCGGCCGCGACCGCTGCGCAAGCAATACTTCGTTCCCAACACATTGCCCGAAGCATCGCGAATAGCGATCTCCATTCCCCTTCCCCAACCGCTTCACCAGCTTTAGAGATAGCGGCGAATGATATTCAGCAATGCACCGCGGCACGACAACCCACCGTAACTGCAAGAGCAATTCCAATCGGCGGGCATTTCGCCATGACGATGAACGAACTCCTGCTTCCCCAGCCGAAGGACCTGAGCCGATTGAGCATGGGCGGATCGTTTATTCTGAACGAATCGTACTTGCCCACGCTCTCCACTGGCCCGTCGCGTTCCTTGACGATGCTTACGGGCGATGCAACCATCGATTACGATATTTGGCCGAGCTTTTCGATCGGCCTGGATTTTGGGGATGCTGTCGGTTCTTCGCTCACGAATGCCTCGAATTTTGTTCTCGCTCCCGGGAGCGATTACTCGCGGCTCATTCAAAGCCCGAACGTCTCGAATGAGATTCTATATGATTTGCTCGTAGCTACACACCTGACACTATTCCCGGAGAGCGAATACCAAATTCGTATTGGTGCCGAGGGCGGGGATGCCTTTGGCGCTGGACCGATCGTTGAAGCGACGGCCGGAATTTCGCGGGTCCTCGCTCCAGGCATTCTGCTCGATCTCACTGCGATTGGAAGCCGCCTATGGACAAGCGGGAACTCGGCAAATGCTAATCCTCCGCTGGCAAGCGGCGTGGTTGGAATAGTGGGCGGGCAGGCGCGGTCTGCCTACACCACGGCGTTTGGTATCAGCGCAGGTTTCCGGGTTCGTTTACCGTAGTAGAGTACCCGTCATGAAGAAATTCATCGGATGGAGCTTTCTCGCCTTGCTTTCGAGCGCCCTTCTCGCCGCGTGTTCCGAAACGATCGGCGTGCCGCCGCCCGCCGTCGGAACGGCGCCGGATTATTTCTGGTCAAACGCCCAACTTTCCGCCGGCGTTACTTATGATGTGACGCGAGGCGGAATTGGAACGATCCACCGGCTTTTTACGAGTGACGGAGTTCGGGTCCAGGATGCCGCGATAGGTAACGAGGTGACCATGCTCCTGCATGAGAACACAGATTCGGTGCTGATCGACAGCTTGGGAGCGAATTCCATTTTCAGCCTTCCCAGCGGCTATTTTTTCGGACAGGTTTTACCGCCCGACACCCTGACTGTGGATACGACGCTAATGGAAGATACCACTCTTGATAGTAGCTATATGGTCGTCACTGCGAAGTACGATACGGTACCACGCGATACGACAATTTACGATACTGTATCACACGACACGATTATTACCAGGCCTCAACCGAAGGATACTGCCATTCAGCGCATTATCCCACGTGATAGCGTTCCGGGCGGCCTGCTTCTCCTATACCGGCCAGACCTGGATTCTGGTATGTCGTGGGAGGCGGGAACGATCGCCGGCCCCGGAATTGCGGGCGGGGTGCGCGTCTTCGCAACGGTGCTCGATCGTGTCAATTCCCTGTTGCTCAAGCCGGATAGCGCGAGTGCGGAAACGACGTTCGGTGAATCGTTCCAAATCCGGTATGCGCCAACGGTTCCGGGCGATACGCAGAGCATGTCGTTCCCAATTTATTGGCTTGTCTATTATAGCAAAAATGCGGGCCCGGTACTCATCGAGCAATACACGCTTGGTGCCGGAGGGATTTATTCCGTTGCGCAGCGCGCGCAACTGATTAGTGAAGGACCGTAGCAATTACCTGATAATTGCGAAACGCCTCGTCATCACATACCCGTTGGATTCAACGCGCAGGAAATAGGCGCCAGCCGGTAGCGAGCGTATGTCGAACGATTCGGAGCTAACTGCTTGCAGTGCCATTTGCTTCGTAAGTTCCGGTGCTCCTAGTATATTTAGCACTTCGGCATCACAGTTGGCGTATCGTGCATCGCCACGCGCCAGTTTAAACACCAGCTTGTCCGGCGCGATTTCCATCGCGATGATGGTTATTGGAAGCCCTTGCATCCCCTTGGCGATTGGTTCCTCGCCGCAGGTAAGTTCCAGTGTGAAGCGCGTGTCCGAAGCACTCGTATCGAGCGAGGCGACGCAGGGCGGCGAAGTCTCACCACGGGCGAGGAACTTCTGTCCCGCCAGAATGATCGGCGTTTGCTCGTGCTTCGTGAGATAGGATTGAAAGAGAATGGTCGCGATTGTATCGCGGTCCATCGCGGGACGCATTGCAAAGGAACGATCTGTCAGGCCGTTCGGAAGCAGCGAGGCGTTCGTCGAATAAATATCCGGCTGAAGCAAATTATCGTAGCTCAGAAGATCATCATCATAGATTAGATCGAAATCAAGCTCGTTGGCTTGAATCGGAACCGTTCCATTCCGCAGCACATAAACGGGGACGATAGTCTTCACCGGCGCACTATCTTCGGAAGCAATTGCCAAACCAAAGCTCCCCGGATATACGACGCCACGCGAAAAAATAACCGGCGGCAGCGGCGCATCCAAGTTCCCGGAAAGAAGCAGGGTGTCGGCATTGCTTGCCGGATGGCCGGTGGTATCGAGTTGGGTTAGAATTGGCAGCACGGCCTGCCCTCCTACCGGAATGATCAAGGGTAGCGCCGGTAATGACCCCGGAACCATACAGCTATTTGTAAAAAAGATAGCTGTTATCGTATCCGGCTCGCAGCCCGTGTTGGTGATCGTAAGAGAGGAATCGCGCTCTTCGCAGATGGAGGTGGTGCCGAAGTCGATTGCTTCGGGATTGAGCGCAGCAAGTTTCGTTCCAGGGACGATGGCGGCGGAAAGCGCGATCGAGGTATTGAAGGCCCGGCCGCCATCCGCGCCAATGGCATGGAGCGTAAGCGCGCTCGTTAGGTTCCCAACGAGGGAATCAGCAAACGCGATCCGGTACGCCACCGATTCGTTCGGCGCGAGCACCGTATCGTTGCCTTCCACCAGCGTAAACCCGGTTCCCGGAGCAACCGCCGCGCCGGAAAGCGCAAGCGAATCGCAGCCCAAATTCGTAAGCGTGACGGTGGTATCCCCCGCTGCGTTGCAGCGGGAAAAACTGCCGAAGGCGAGGGAAGTGTTGGAAAGCGAAAGCATGGCATCCGCCGGAGTTCCGGTGCCGGAAAGCGCAATGACCGGGTCTTCTGTAAGCCCCATTGAGACAACATGCAGCGTGAGCGAGCCGGTATCGGTTCCCACGCCGGGCGGTACGAAATGGTATCTAAGCGTTAGGGAATCGCCCGATGCAACGATGATGGGGATGGGAATGGTATCGCCGCTAAAGCCCGGGCCGGTAAGCGACATGCTGGTAATCGTATCCGGCCCGCACCCTAAATTGGTGAAGACCAAACTAGTATCTCCGAAACCATGACAGGTAGAGACGGAACCAAAACCGAAAGATAACACGGATGGTGCTAAGTCGATTGGCACAGGAACCGAAGTCGCGTTGATAGTGATAAGCGTATCGAATGGCAGCGAGGTATCCAGCCCAACAATCGTTCCGATGATATGCAGCGTGGTTGAAAAGGTACCGGCTACGTTATTGGGATTGAAATGAATATAGAACGAATCCGATGTGCCGCCGCCAAGGCTGAGAGGAAGGCTCATCGAATCCAGGATAAAATGCGTCGTATCGCCCACGAGGGAGGCATTCGTCAGCGTAAGGGAATTTGCGCAGTTGACGCCAAACAATTTGGTCAACGTGCGGGAACTCGCACACGCGGCCACGGCGCGGAACGAATCGACGAGCACGTGCGCGCTCGTTGACGTTGTGAGCGCGCCATCGCCGCCGTCGGTTGTCTTCCATAGGTTCCCTTCGCCATCGTTTGCATAAACTACAGCGCCATTACCAACCACGCTAATTTCGTTGTCGGTGCAATAGACACTGCCATTTACGGTATCGAGGGCAAGGGCGGGGCCGCCAACATGCTGCCAGGTAAGGCCCAGATCGGTCGAGCGAATCAAGCCAACGTCAGGCACTGCTGGATCCAGAGGCACGTTTTGTTGCTGGGCGTAGACGGCACAGCCATCGGTTGCAATGGCGCCGGTAAGGACGATTTTCCCGTTCCGCGCCGGATTTGTTACAACGCTCCAGGAAGCGCCCCCGTCCGTTGAGCGCCAGATGCAGTTACCATCGTAATCGATCCAAGGCCCGGCCCCGTAATACGGGGCAGAGGAAGGAGGCTCGCTCCCGATTTCTTCAGAGGCCACAAATACCGTCATTGTATGCTTTACAAAGCACGATGCAAAACCGCTTGGTGGGCCTGCGGCGTGACTCCATTTGCTTCCGCCGTCTAAAGAAAATAAGCACTCGCTACTCACAATTGGGGGGGGAAGGAGTCTGAACCTCCCGATTGGTCATGACAGTGTCCTCGTTCCCGGCGAGGCAGTTGTAAATAGTTCGATTATCAAGATTAATCCAAGTTTGGCCATTATTTGTGGAAACATAGCCGGGTACATATATGACACTGTCAAAATAGTATAGACCCCAAAGCGACGATCTTGACGCCCAAAAGCCTACGTCAGAAATTTGCTTCCAATTCATTCCACTGTCAGTTGTCTCATAGAGCAAGCTGGTCGGAGCAATCGGCGGATTGCCATCCAAGCCTAAGAAGCGAATAAATCCATGCTTGGGATTTTCAAAATACAGCTCCTGGAACCGTCCCGGCGTGATTTGAGGAAAATTTGTGGAAGTCCAAGACACGCCCCCATCGGTTGTCCGAAAGATATAGGCTGAATCTGCGTAGCTTGTGAATGGCTGTCCGGGGAAAATCCGCTCAAATGGTTCAGCGGTGTATACGAAACCATAGCTGCAGTTTATAAAGTATGGAAAAAAATTTTTCATCGCGGGACCCGGAAAGGATGCGACAATCTTCCAATGTGGCTGCGCAAATGCGGTAGAAGGCAGAAGAAGCAATAGAACTAGAATCTTTTTCATCGCCGTAAGCGCGTAGGTCGAGCGTCCTCGCTCGACTCTTCGGCTTGGTGTGTGTTCCATGGCTTTGCGAGATTTAAATGATAAAGAGAGGCAGGGGATCTTTTTCAAGGTTCCGAGCGCGATGAATTTTAAATGATCTAAACCCAAAATATAAAATTCGCAATCAAAAGTCAAGTACTATTCGATGAATTCTGAAGAATTAATCCAAACGGCGAACATCCGTCGAGACGAGAAGCGGAGCATCATTTTTCCAAACACGTGGCATTCGAACGGATGCCCATCTTCTTGAGACACATGAAGATGGCCGAAAGTTACGCTGCGTCAAAAATATGTTTTTCAAAAAGCCACGCCCCTCCTCTTGACTTTTCCTCTCGGATGTATTATATTAGCACCGTCTTTTATGGGCACCCTTTGACAAAGTGCCGGCTCTATATGGAAGCATGTCTTGCTCATTGAAAACAGAGACTTGCCGTTCATGAACGGCAACATGCGAATTGGCGATTTCAGAGGATTTGGATAGTTTTCAATGAATTATGAATTTACACACACACAACTTTTGCATTGCCATAAGAAATAGCTTTCGAAAAATGGTGCCTGGGTCGAGCGTCCTCGCTCGACGCTTCGGCTAAAAAACTCGGTAAAGGAATGGATTTCCCTATTACGGCATTTACGCGCGGAGATTTCGATCATCATGACACTTCACACTCGTTTTTTGCCGTCGGCAGCGAAGCCGGAACATGTCGTCGCGCTGCTGCATGCGTTCCCGCTTTCGGGCGCGATGTGGGAACGCATGGCCGCCGAACTACAATCGCTCCGGGATGATACCGCACTCATCATTATCGACTTCCCAGGTTTTGGCGGCTCCCCTCTTCGTCCGAAATGGGACACTCGTTCCGTCGCGACGGAACTTCGGGGCATTCTCGAACGCCATACACGGACGCGGCCTGTTACCATGGCCGGGCTTAGCATGGGAGGCTACGTTGCCCTCGAATGTTTTCGGATGAATACCGATTTGGTGCGCGGCCTCGTGCTTTCGAATACACGCGCTGAAGCGGATTCCGCGGAAGAAAAAACGAAGCGCAAAATCTTCGCCGAAGATGCACTCGCGCGTGGGGCAGACGCTGCTATTGATCGGCTGTATTCGAATTTTGTGACTGAGGAAACTGAACCGGAAACCGCCATCGAAATTCGCAACTGGATCGCCGAGGCGCGGCCCGAAGCCATTGCCGCTGCGCTTCAAACAATGGCGAACCGCGCCGATTCGTCGGATTTATTGCCACTGATAACGGTTCCAACGCTCGTCATCTCTGGCGAGCAGGACGTGATGATGCGAACGACGACGATGCGTCAGATGGCGCGACAAATTGAGGATGCCTCCTTTGTCGAAATTGCCGGCGCTGCTCACATTCCCGCCGCGACGCATCCGCAGGAGTGGGCCGAGGCACTGGCGAGTTTTTTAGATCGCGTGTAAGTGGAACCACATTTCTCTACACCGGAACGGACTGAAAAAATCGGGCGCGCGCTTCGCCGGCGGCAGCCGATGCTCACAGTCGTACTCGAAAATATTCACGACCCGCACAATGTCAGCGCGATTTTGCGATCGTGCGATGCCGTGGGGGTGCTCAAGGTGCATTTGGTGTATTCGATCGAGGAATTTCCAAGCGTGGCACACACCTCCTCCGTGGGGACGCATAAATGGCTGGAGTTCGAGCGGCACGATTCGATTCGTTCCTGCTTCGAAACGCTCCACCAGGAGGGATTCCAAATCTTCGCCACCAAGATCGACCCTACTGCGGCATCACTCTACGAGAAGAATCTCTCGCTTCCCACTGCCTTTGTTTTGGGCAATGAGCACCGTGGAATTTCCCACGAGGCCGTCTCCTTTTCCGATGCCCTGCTCTACATTCCGATGATGGGCATGGCCGAAAGTTTGAATGTGTCAGTAGCATCCGCGGTGTGCCTGTTCGAAGCGCTTCGCCAGCGATTGGAACGCGGCAAGTACGACGTGCCGCAACTTTCGCTCGAAGTGCTCCGTTCGAAGGAACTCGAATGGCAGCTTAAGTAGGTGCTCCCTGACGGAAGCGCGACATGTCTATATTCTCTCTGAGGAAAAAATTGTAATTTTTAGTTCTTACGAAAGTGGGAATTTAGATGGGCTTCGCAACTTTAGCATAATGGGGGTATCTCGAAATTCAACTATCTAAATAGCTTAATCGGATCAATCCCGATTCTTACTCAACCTAAACAGCAAAAACCAGCATAATCCGGTTTCTTCATTGGCAAGAATATCTCTCGAACTAGCCGCCGGTCCGCTCTGGCTCTACGCCGGAATCCTTTTGGGGAGCGTGCTTCTGGCCGTGTGGTCCTATCGCAATACGATCCCTCGCACCACGCGGGCGCGTCGCAACCTGTTAATTGCACTTCGCTCGCTGGGCCTTGCGGCGCTGCTGCTCGCCATATTTCAGCCTCTCATCACTTCCACGACGACGACAAAAGTCACTCCGACAATGGCGATCGTGATGGATAATTCCCAGTCCATGACTCTTCCAGAGCAAGGCTTTGCGCCGGCCAATCCTTCCTCCGGTGGGTCGCGCGAAGTGGCGATGATCGAAAGTATCAAGCAGGGTATTCCGGCGGATGTACTGGCTAGTTCCAGTCGCTCCCGGCTATTTACGGTTGGGGATCATACGCTTCCGTTCCCAAATCGAACCCCGCTCGATAGCATTCACCCCGATCGCGGCGCAACGGATCTTTCGAGCATTTTTGCAACCATTGCGAACGAACGCGAAAGCGCCAACACGGAGGCCATCGTGCTCTACACGGATGGCGCCTTCACTGCCGGCGAGAATCCAGTGTATCCGGCGCAGGATTTAGGCGTCCCCGTCTATGTCGTGGGAATGGGCGATTCCACCGAGCCAAGGGATGTCGCGGTAACAGAACTATTTACAAACGAAGTTGCGACGGTCGGAGCGGCGCAGCCCGTCGATGTGACGATCCATTACGGTGGAACGAAACCGGGTGAGCACGTTACGGTCGAGTTATTCGAGGAGCAGAAACTTCTCGGCGATACCACGCTCGAACTCACCCAGCCTACCGGCGATGCCGCGGTCAGCTTTCAGTATAAGCCGGCTACGGAAGGAATCAAGAAACTCACCACGCGCGTCTCTTCGCTTTCCGGCGAGGCGACGCTGCAAAATAATCTGCGCATTACCTACGTAAAAGTTCTTAAGAATAAATTCCACGTAGTGCTGTTTGCAGGCGCCCCATCGCCGGACGTAGAGTTCTTAAGGCAATTTTTTTCGCAGAACCCCTCGCTCGATCTGAAAACTTACATCCAAAAGGAAGGCGCGGCATTCTACGAAGGCACTCCTGCGCTCGATTCGCTGGAACAAGTGGATCTGGTCGTACTCGTTGGGTTCCCGGTCTCAACTACATCGGATCAATCGATCGCGGTGGTTCGTCAATTGCTCACCCGAGCGAATCGTTCGGTATTCTTCATGCCATCGCGCACGCTCGATTTGAATAAACTTGCCGAATTTGGTGATGCCCTGCCCGTTCGTGCAGACCCGCGTTCCGCCTCGGGAACTGAACTGAAGGCGAGCCTTACGCTTACACCGGCTGCCAGCGCCGATCCTGTCTTCCGCTTACCGCCCGAAGAACGAAATAAAATCGCGTGGGACGGTTTGGCACCGCTCTTCAAGACGGAATCGCATTTTACCGCCCTGCCCGAAAGCCATACCCTTGCGACCGCTACCGTGCAAGGGGTTCCGATTGGCGAGCCGCTCGTTGTCACCCGAACAATCGGCAACGCGCGGCAAGTGGCGCTCACGGGATACGGGCTGTGGCAATGGAAACTCACGAGTTTCGGGCGCGAAGAAGCTTACGGTGGAAAATCGGACACGGCGACTAGCCCGGTAAGCGCAATGGATGTGTTCCTAGCCAATTCCGTCCGGTGGCTCACGACGCAGCAGCAAAACAAGCGCGTGCGCATCGAGCCGGATGAAAAGTTTTACCAGGCTGGGCAGCGAATTACCTTTCTCGGACAAGTCTATGATGAGAGCATGAATCCCATCGATCATGCCGATCTGACCGTGCATGTTACTTCGTCGCAGGCGGGTGCGACCGCACTTGACCTGACTCTGGAATCCATTGGTAACGGCCGGTATAGTGCGGCGATTCCGCAAGGACTACCCAAGGGCGATTATAGTTATGCGGGAACCGCGACGAGTGATGGGCAGGCGATTGGCAAAGATGATGGCCGGTTCAACGTTGGGGATTTCAACATCGAGCTTGCCGAGCCACGCATGCGCAGCGATATTCTTAGGGCTTTGGCGGCGCACACCGGTGGAAAGTTTTATACGTTGGCCACCGCTCCCTCGCTCATGCAGGATATTTTAAATAATCCTCGATTCGCGCCTCGAGAATTCGTGACGAAACACGATTTCGAACTCTGGAATAGCTGGCCCCTGCTCGCACTGGCGATTCTCTTCCTTGGCACCGAATGGTTTATTCGTAAGCGATTGGGTATGCTTTAGGAACCATCCCTATTCAAACGGAAACTGAAATGCACACCCCCATATCATCGTAACTTTGCAAAATGCGTTACTACCTAACAGTCCTTTTTACGCTCACTGTCGCCCTGCCTGCCCTCGCCACGCCGACCGATTCCGTCGTCGACGGCTATCGGCATTTTATCATGCCAACGGGCAAACCGATCGAGGGCGGCTATTTTGGCTTTTGGGAACTCGGATTTATGCAGGCAGGCTATGGATTTGGCGATGTCCTTTCTCTGTCGGGCGGCTTCACAATTCTGCCAACCGTCGCTTTACGTTCACAATTTGCATTCCTGCAAGCCAAGCTCACGTTTTTTGACGACCAGGGCCTTTCCCTTGCTGGCGGACTGAACTACCTGCGCCTTACGAGCGACAATACCCTCTTGCATCTGTTTGGCGCGCTCACCTATGAAACGCCCACGCAAACGCGGGTCACCGGACTCATGTTTTACAAAATTTACTCGAATCCTCCAAATGGATCGAATACCACGCTCATTACGGTGAACGTAGTCCCTTATGGCGCCTTTACCTTTAATTATACCGGCGGGCTGGGCGCGGGACTTGGCTTCGATACGCCACTTGTGGGGAGCCCGAACATTCGATTTGTCGGTGAACTTTGGAGCCATGATCTGTCGGAACCTTCCGCGCTTGCAGTTTTGGGCGCGCTCCGCCTCGAAAGCCAGGATTTCTCGTCGGATTTTGGCTTCATGTATTTCACGCTCCCGTTCCTTGCCCCGGTCGCGAATTTTGTATGGCGGTTTTAACTATCAGCTAAGGCTCCTCTCCGTAATTTTGCATCGTGAACATCTTCAACATTGAATCCGAAAGCGATTTGACGACAGTTTCGCTTCGTTTCCAGGCAGGCGAGGGCCGGCTTATTCTGCTTGGCGAAAGCAGCGGACTTTCGAATGTGAACATTCCCGCATTCCATCCCGGAGGAACCTTTATTACCCCTCTCCCGTCCCACCTGTACCGCAAGAATTGGCCGAAGAGTTGAGGATTCATGTTCCAGATTCGCTGCATCGTGTTTCTAAGGGACGATTTGCGATTTCAGCGGTTGGAGGACTCGTCTTGATGCAATATGTGCATCCGGCTTCCCCCGCGATCTCGCCGCTTGCCGCACTGGCGGAGGTTTTGCGTGCCGATGCCGATGTCAATTTCGGAATTCTTCAGGCGGATAATGGCGGCATCCTGTTTATTCGCCGTGCCGGGCCGAATCCGGAAGCGCATGCTTCTGCGCATTCCCTAAAATCATTTCTGGATCTCGAGCGCGACGAGCGCGAAACCCATTTCCCCGGCTTCCATGCTGACGAAGTGCTTGTAAGCGGCACCGATCTCGATCATTTCGAACATCTAGACTTAGGTCCGATGGAAATCGCCCGGCGTATTAGCATGGAGGATTTGAGTTCCGTATGCGAGTGTATTCCAGAAGCGCGCGCGAGCATCGCGCCCAGCCCGCATTTCTACACTCTTGCGATCGGCGCGGCACGGGCCTATGCCATGATCGGAGGATGGCTGTAACATGCGCATTATCGCGGGTGAGTTTCGAAGCCGAACTCTCGTTGCGCCGGCAGGGACGGGAACTCGTCCAACGACGGATCGCGCACGTGAATCGCTCTTCAATGTGCTCTCGCATTTTATATCCTTCGAGGGAATTTCGGTGCTCGACCTGTTCGCCGGTTCCGGCGCCCTTGCCTTGGAGGCACTGAGCCGCGGAGCAACCAAGGCCACCCTCGTCGATAAGAGCCGTAAGGCCGTGCGCGCCATCGAGCAAAATGCCAGCACGATTGGGGTCGACAGGCAGGTAACTATCCTGCAGCGGGATGTTCGTAACTTCTTGGAAGCACGACCTGGCAATGTCACGTTTGATCTTATCGTGGCAGATCCGCCTTATGACGAAGTCGATGGAAATTTACTCGCCCGGGCATTATCGAGAACGGCTGGCTCGCTCTCGCGCGATTTTGTGTTATAGAACGTCGGACGGACGCATCGCTTATCTCTGCAGCCGGAACCACGGTTGTTCGAGAGCTAAGTGCCGGCGAAGCGCGCTTTACCATTCTTGCTCACGCCACTGGAAAATGAAAATCGCTATCTATCCGGGGACCTTCGATCCGATCACGAACGGGCACCTGGATATTATTGAACGGGCAAGCGAACTCTTCGACGAGGTCATCGTTGCGCTCGCGCGGAATTCGCAGAAATCCCCACTGCTCCGGGAACCCGAGAGACTTGAGCTTATTGAGCAAAGTCTTGCGGAATGCTTTCCGCATCACACCAACATTCACGCCGAAGCGTTTCAGGGCTTGCTTGTCGAGTATGCCTCGGCGTGCAATGCAACGGCCGTCGTGCGCGGCCTTCGCGCACTTTCCGATTTCGAATACGAGTTCCAAATGGCATTGATGAATCGGAAGCTCGCACCCTCGATCACCACGGTATTCCTTATGCCGCATGAGGAATACACCTATCTCAATTCTACGATCATCCGGGATCTTGCGCGCTACGGGAAGGATGTCTCGGGTTTCGTTCCGAAGGTCGTGGCGGCGGCGTTGAGGGAGAAATTCGAAGTTAAGTATCACTAATGGAAGCGCCGCACATCGTAAGTTGAAGCCCACTGCTACTGAATTGCGAGGACGTTGTGCGGCTTCTTACGATTTTCATCCGCGATGAAGTGCGCCGCACGGGACTTTCGAAAGCGGTCATCGGCCTTTCCGGTGGCGTCGATTCGGCGCTTTCGACGTATCTCACCGCGCGTGCCCTGGGTTCCGAAAATGTGCATGCTCTCCTCCTTCCCTATCGCACTTCCAGTCCCGAAAGCATGGCAGATGCCGAATCCGTCGTTGAGGCGCTGGGGATTTCGACTGAAACGTTCGGAATCTCGCCCATCGCCGACACCTTCTTTTCCGAAACGGAATCCGCGCTCGGCGAAATGGATCGAGCAAGGCGCGGCAACGTTATGGCGCGCATGCGAATGATTACACTTTACGATCGTTCCCAGGCCATGGGCGCGCTCGTAGTGGGAACTTCGAATAAAACAGAATCGCTCTTAGGCTATACCACACTCTTCGGCGATAACGCGAGTGCAATCAACCCGCTCGGCGATCTCTATAAAACGCAGGTTTGGCAGCTTGCGAAATATCTTGGAGTTCCAAACCAGATTGTAGAAAAATCGCCGACCGCAGACCTTTGGCCCGGCCAAACGGACGAAGCGGAACTGGGCGTCACCTACCGGGAGGTTGATGAGCTGCTTTACTATACGGTGGACGAACGTCAGACCGATGCGGAACTAATCCAGCGCGGATATTCCCTCAAAGAGATTCGCAATACTCGCGAAAAGATTCGGCGAACGCAGTTCAAGCGTCGCCCGCCTCTTATCGCTAAAATTTCCAGCCGAACGATCAATTCGGATTTTCGCTATCCACGAGATTGGGGGACATGAGCAATGATAGGTTTTGGGTATGACGTGCACCGCCTTGCCGAAGGCGAATCGCTGATTTTAGGCGGTGTGCAGATCGAGTCGCGCTTGGGAACCATCGCGCATTCGGATGGCGATGTGCTTGTCCACGCCATCATCGATGCGCTCCTGGGCGCATTGGCCTTAGGCGACATTGGCGTCCATTTCCCGGACACGCATCCCGAATGGCGCGGCGCGAATTCGATAGACCTCCTGAAGCGTGTTCATCAAATTCTCCGCGACGAAGGAGCGCATATCGCGAATATCGACTCGACCGTTAACCTCGAAGCGCCGCGCCTGCGCCCGCATATTGAAGCGATGCGGGAACGAATCGCAGAGGCGCTCGCGCTCGATATAAAGCGCGTGTCCGTTAAAGCCACAACGAGTGAGCGGCTGGGATTCGTGGGACGCGAGGAAGGCATTGCGGCGTATGCGGTGGCGCAGGTGGAATACGCTTGAGCCGATTGATGCCATGCACTGCGTTGGGTTACCTCGCGCCACGTCCCACCATCTCATGTGGGTTCGTTCGCATCGTAAATGCCACGGCCACCGCAACCAGGGCGAAGGCGCCGCCCGCGTAGCCGATCCAATTCGGATGGAGCCCGCCGATAAGCCAGCCACCTAATATCGGTGCGACAGAGCGCGATGCGCTCTCGAGCGATGAGGACACGCCGAGCACGCCACCTTTTCGTTCCTTTGGCGCGAATTGAGTGAGCAGGCTCGTAAGTGTGGGCCGTGTTATGCCAGTGCCGAAGGAGAAGAAGATTGCAATTATGGCGAGCGTGGGAAGCATAGGGAGTATCGGGTTTTTCACAACAGCAAGTCCTACCAAACCCAGCACCATTGAGATGAGACCGAGCCGGAGGGAGACAGTCTCGCCGAGCCATTTCACAAGCGGTCGAACCACCGCGCCCTGCCAGACGACGCCGAGCAATCCGACGAACATTAGGAACCATCCCACATCTTCAGGGGTAAACTTGAGTTCGATCATTGCAAAGAGCGAAAACATCGAAACATAGAGCGAAAACGGAAGCGCGAAAAAGAGGAAAATAGTGAGTAGCGGGCGCAGGCGCGCATCGCGAAGATATTCAAGAACGCGTTTGTAATAATTGAGGCCGGTTTTCGCATTCGTGTCCCGAACATGCTGGTGCTCCTTCAAATAAAACGTAGTAAGGGATGTACTCCCGAGCGCCATACACGCGGCCACGAAGGCGGGCGCGGCAAAGCCGAATTGCGTGGCAAGAAATCCGCCGATGGCCGGACCCATAAGAAATCCCAGCCCGAATCCGATGCCGATAATGGCAAGGGCGCCGGCGCGCTCCTCGGTGGCGTGACATCAGCGATATATGCTTGTGCGATTGTGAGGTTTCCGCCGCTCAGTCCGTCGATAATGCGCGATAGAAACAGTACCCAAAGCGAACCCGCGATGCCGAGAAGAAGAAATCCGGCCATGGAACCCAATTGGGAGTAAATGAGGAGGGGCCTGCGCCCAAAACGATCGCTAAGGCCGCCCATGATTGGCCCCGCAAAAAATTGACAGATCGAATAACTCGCGACCAGGTAGCCAATGACCGCTGGCGAAGCGTGGAACTCGCTGGCATAAAATGGCAGAAGCGGCAGGATGATCGAAAAGCCGAGTAGATCGACAAATACGACGACCGCGATCGGAATGAGCGCCTTGTTCTTAAACATTGCGCATGTTAACAGTAAAAGTGTTGGGTTCTATCCGGGAAATCCTGAAGTGCAGACGGGAAGCTTAGTCTATTCACCCTTGTATTCTCGGTTCCGGCACTATTCGGTGCAGGTCAGGAACAGGGCCCCGCCGCGGCGACACTCACTCTAGGCCAAGACTGCCTGCGTAATCATCTCCAACAGCCGGACAACCTCAACGCCGATTTTGCCACCATTTATTGGTTCCTTTCCGGATTCGATGCAATCGATAAAATGACGGCATTCGGCGGCCAACGGTTCGTGGCGAGGCAGCGTGGGAATGAAAATGTCGCCGGGACGATAGGTTAGTTCGGCAGCCTGGGATTCATCGGCTCCGATGCGGGTATCGACGCCCTGCGAATAGATCTTGATTTTTTCGGAAGGCTGCATGTCATCAAAGACAACGGTCCCATGCTCCGCAGAGATTTGCATCAGCCGCACCTTGTTCGAGGTAACCCAACTCACGTGGACATGGGCCGTCACGCCACATTCGAACTCGATGAAAATATGGGTTAAATCCGACAGCGAATCTTTAACAAAGCTGCCCGCCATAACCTGCATCGATCGCACTTCCGTCGAAAGGCCGGTTTGCCACATAACGTATATAAGAATTGAGAGATCATGCGGCGCCAGATCCCATACCACATCTACTTCAGATTGCGGTGGACCAAGATTGATGCGGATCGAGTCGATATGAAACAGTTCACCCAGGTTCCCGCTTCCGATGCGTGCGGCGAGCCATTCCACGGCCGGCGAAAATTGATACACGTGCCCCACCGTCAGTACCCGATTAAGTGAATCCGCGAGTTCCTTCAATTCAAATGCCTCGGTGTACGTGTAGGCCAGCGGCTTCTCGATCATGGCATGTTTACCCGATTCGAGAACCTTCCTGCCCACCTCATAATGGGTTGGAACCGGCGTGGCAACGACGATCGCGTCGATGGATTCATCGCCAAGCAAATCTTCCATCACTGAGGTCACGCGAATATGGGGATAGCGCTTCTCGACAAATTGCAGGCGTCCGTGCTTGCGATCGGCGACAGCCACGATGGCCGCACCCTCCGTATCGTTGAACGCCCGGACGAGATTCGTCCCCCAATAGCCGGCGCCAATAATTCCAATTTTGACCACTGATTCTTTAGATCTGAGTGATTAATGCGTTGATGGCGATAGAGCAGAGATTAGTCGGCGATGGATGGCATTATTGGAGCAGACAAGGATGCCATAATTGAAGGAAATCAAACAGCCTCGTTGATCCGAGGCTATCCTCCTCCCCTGCCTGTAAGTACAACACCGAACGTTCGAAGAATAATCGCAGCATCGAGCCAGAGTGAGATATTGTGGATGTAATAGAGATCAAGAATGACCATATCGTTAAAGCTAACGGCGCTTCGGCCGCTTACTTGCCATAACCCTGTCATTCCTGGCCTGGCGGCAAATCGTTCCTTGTGCCAACTCGCATACTCTTCATATTCATACGGCAGGCAGGGCCGTGGCCCGATGAGAGACATCTCACCTTGAATTACATTCCACAATTGTGGCAGTTCATTGAGTGAATGTTTGCGGAGCCAGTGGCCGATGGGGGTAACACGCGGATCCTTCTCGAGTTTACCCGTGGGCCGGCTGCCAATCCGAATATGCTGAGCAACGTGCTCCCGATGAATTTCATCATTTCTTCCCAAATACATTGTTCGGAACTTATACCATCGGAATACTTTGCCGCCCTTGCCAACAACATCGGTGTGAAAAAAAAGCGGGCCTTTACTGCCGGTCTTGATCACCACCGCCATCAAAGTAAAAAAAGGAGATAAGATTACAATTCCGAGGCTCGCGGCGAGAATGTCGATCCCGCGTTTCAGGTATGTGCCATAAAATCCGTGAATGCCATGGGAAATTGAAGCGGCCGTCACATTCATAAACTCTGACGTGCTTTTTGTCACACGTTCCTGAATCACTTTGAAGTGATCGCTCAGTAGATGAATGGGTATGCCGAATTCGGTCGCCTCCCCGATGAGACGCACCACCTCCTCATACGGCAGGTCATTTTCCGCAACAATGACCTCATGGATATTATTCGCGGGGACGTAGTCCCGGAGCAAAGGCACCGTACCCATTACTATCGCGCCATTCGTTCCGGGAACGGGGCTCATCGCGAGTGCGCCTCCCTCGGCAAGCACGCCGGCTTGATCGACGATCGCGACGACCTCGAAGGGTCGGCCCTTGGCCTGTGCAGACTGGGTCAATAATTCCATGGCTTCTTCGCTCGTCCCAACAAGCAGGATTCGCCGCACCTCCATTCCGGCGATGGCCGGCAAGAGCAGCCTCCGAAAAACGATGATGCGAAAAAGTGAAAGCACAACTAGCGAGCATAATGTGAAGAGAATGAGGTTCGTCCGGCTATGCAGGATCCAATCTTCCCGGACGAAAAACAGCACCGCGATCAGCACCAACGCATTGATGAGGAGTGCTCGCGAGAGTTGGGCGAATTGCATGATCCCGGTCGAATACACCTTCGGTTTGTAGAGCATGTGCTGCCGGAAGACAAGAACGAGAATGGGAAACGATGCATAGAGAATCGCCACGCGGAGAATATACTCATCGAGCGAATGCTTAGTATCGTATTCATCAAAACCGGCGAAATAGTGCAGAACCAGCGTCAGAGAAGCCGCCAGAGTTACCGCCAGCCAGTCGAGGAGAACCAACGTAATTTTTGGCCACCCATGCCGCCGAATGATGGAGGCGAATATCACTGCGTAGGCGCTCCGTTCCGGTAAAAGCTTTTGATGGTTTCGGCTACGAATTGGATTTGCTCTGCTCGCAATTCAGGATACATCGGAAGCGAGAGGATCCGTTTTGCCGACTTTTCGGCACGCGGAAATGAGCCTTCCTTATATCCCAGGTATGCGAAACACGGTTGGAGGTGCAACGGAATCGGATAGTGAAGGCCAGTAGCAACCTCATGCTTTGTAAGATAAGATTGCAGGGTGTCACGCTCCAGCGCTTCGATCACAAAAAGATGATACACGTGCCGCGCGCCTTCGCGAACTCTCGGAAGTGCAACTTCCAACATCTCTCCCAAAGCTTCGCGGTAGTATTCCGCATTCCGGCGCCGGGCCTCTGTCCAGGCATTGAGGTGCGGAAGTTTTGCGCGCAGAATCGCGGCCTGCAAGGCTTCGATGCGGTAATTATGGCCCGCAAAAATGTGCGTGTATTTCTCCTTAGACCCATGATCGCGCAGCCGCCGCATTTTTTCATCAAGCGAACTGTCGTTCGTCAGCACGGCACCCGCTTCGCCATACGCCCCCAAATTCTTGCCCGGATAGAAGCTAAACGCCGTTGCCGCCCCCCAGGCTCCGGCCGTTTTTCCACCAAGCGAAGCCAGGTGGGCTTGCGCCGCGTCTTCGATCACCAACAGTCCGTGTCGCTCGGCGATGGAACGAATCACCTCCATGTTCGCAATCTGACCATAAAGATGCACGGCGATGATAGCGCGCGTCCGGCGCGTGATACGACGTTCGAGGTCTTCCGGGTCAATCGTATAATGCTCATCGTGATCGACGAAGACGGGTGTTCCGCCCGCGAGCAGCACGGCTTCGGCCGTGGCAATAAAGGTGTTGACCGGGACCAGCACTTCGTCGCCTCGTTCAATCCCCATCGCCCAGAGAGCCAGATGCAGGGCAGAGGTACCATTATTCGTTCCTACGCAATACGGAGGGGGCAACGG
This sequence comes from uncultured Bacteroidota bacterium, assembly GCA_963702215.1. Classification (GTDB taxonomy): domain Bacteria; phylum Bacteroidota; class Ignavibacteria; order Palsa-1295; family Palsa-1295; genus PALSA-1295. The sequence goes on along the minus strand of OY969726.1, from coordinate 114,735 downwards.
ATCATTCGAGTGAACTGCCGCAAAGGCATTCTCGAAACCCGATACTTCCGGGCCAAGAATGTATTGCCCACTTTCGAGGACGCGCGAAACGGCATCCTCGATTTCGACGCGAATCGAATTAAATTGAGTTCTTAAATCAAGAAAGGGTACGTGCATTACGTGGAGGGGTATATCATTGGAGAACCGATCGCGGTCGAAGCGATTCCCATTTGTTCCTGGATTTGTGCAATCTCTTCCGGTTGCAGCACGAGGTCTTCCTGGCCACGCATCACGCGATCTTCACAGCAAAGCCGCGCGCCGAAGCCCATGAAAACAAAGAGATACTGCGTAAATACGTAAAAGTAAAAGAATGTATTATCGTTCGTGCAACTGATGGCGAACATGATTGGCGTCGTGATCAGAATGGCCTTATACGAAAAATACGATTTGACTCCCCATCCCCAGCTAATTCCACGAAAGACAATATCAGCCAGTCCAAGATAGAACAGGATCAATCCAATCATTCCACCGTCGAAACGAACCCGAAGGTACTCATTATGTGGCGCGCCGACGAGTGTCACATGCTGCGTGAGCCAGCCCGCATACACTTCCGTTCCTCCCGCGCCGAACCCAATAATCGGGCTTTCCTCCGCCTTGTCCGAAAAATACTTTTGGAAAAAGCTGCGTCCGCTGTCGCTCATGTTAAGCGAGTCGTTCGGATTCAGAAATTTATTTTGTGTAGGTAGTAACAATAAGATTCCCACGAGAATGGCCATGACCGTTCCGCCAATCATCGCAAATCGGAAACTGCGGCGATACACGATCATAATCATCATGCCAGCGATGAACGCGTACGTTGGCGTTCGACTTGCGGAAATGAGAATCAGGAACAGATCCACGAGGTAGAGCGCGAGAATTTTCCAATCGAGTTTCTCCATCAGGCGCATCATCAGGATGGTCGCCATTGTCATGTAAAAATATGCGGTGATGGTTCGATAACCGATCACGCCTTGCGTCATTGAACCGGCATCGCGAATCATCGCCCAGCCCGTTAAGGCATTGTACACATCGAAGGCCGCGATGGTAACATTAAGCACCATCATCCATTTATAATAGCGTTCGAGATGCAAGTCATTTTGAATGACGTTGAAGGCAATGAGATAGAGCATGGAAGGAAAGGCCAGTTCCAGCACCGTGCGAATTCCGGTTCCCGGATTATCGGACCACGCCAGGGAAAGAAAATAATAGCCGAGAAACAGCCACCACAGTTTAGGGGAATATTTCCATGCGCGTTTTTTTTCGGTGGGTGTTAGCTTCTGCCATGCGAAAAAGCAAACGACCATCGGCAGCACGCCGCTGAAGAGTTCTACGCTAGTGAATCCGAAATTGATGTAAAGGCTTTTAAATCCAAAGAAAATATAGAAAACCGGGGTCGCAAAAGCCCAGAGAATGATGTAGGTCCGTTCGGTCCTGGAAACAAGCCCGATTAGCACCAGCAGAATCGCAATGGCGATAATATCATTCATAAAGCGGTCGTCACAGCCCTTTCTTCCACAGTAGCCAATCTCCGGTGACTGCCAACTGGCCTTCCATCAAGCATCATCCACTCATAGAGCCTCATTTGTGCAGCGGCAATGCGTTCGTGGGTGAAATGCTCGGAAACGCGTTTCTTTCCCGCTACGGATAAACGTTTCCGCTCCTCAGGGTCTTCAAATAATCGTTCCAATCCGGACGTGAGCTGCGAGATATTGCCTTCTTTGAAGATCAGCCCCGCGTTCGAAATGACATTCGATATTTCCCCGGATGAAGAGCCGATGACTGGCACGCCAATTGCCATCGCTTCGAGGAGGATGTGGCCAAATTGCTCGACCCAGGTCGGAGTGGTGCGGCTTGGAAGAACGAGCACATCCATTTTTGCGAGATGGTTCGCGAGTTCCTCATTGCGGACCGCGCCGTGGTGAATGAGTTGGATATTCTGGACAGCCGCAGCAATTTTCACGGCGTTCAGCGCTTCGCCCGTTCCGACGAAGTATAATTGAACCCGCGCAGCTTCCCGCATTTTGCCTGCAGCATAGACTAAATCGAGCACGCCTTTTTCTTCGGCGATTCTGCCAGCGTAGCCAATGGTGAACTGTGCGGAATCTTTCTTCTCTCGAACCGTTCTGTCACTGGATACATTAATTCCCAACTGTGGCAGCACTTCGATGCGACCGTTAAATCCGTGGCCCCGAAGAATCTCTCTCGCTGCCTCGTTCCCCGCAACCGCGGAGGAAGAATGCGAGAGATTGAATCGCTCCAACAAGCGCCGAATGCCCCGTGGTTGGTATGGCAGATTCCACCATGTGAAAAACACGGCGCGGGAACCGGGAGAAAAGAGCTTTAGGGCTGAAAGAATTTGTGCGTAAGAGATCGCGTACGCGCCTTGTTCTACATGAACAATATCGGGTTTGATCCTAGAAACCAGAGGAACAATGGATGGCGCATACAGGAAGGCGCTTTCCTTCCCAACACCCCACGCGCGAATAATTCGGTGTTCCACGTTGGCAGCCAGCGAATCGTTGAACCGGTCGGCATTGTTCGAATAGAGTGGCCCACGCCAGGCGTGCGGTGTAACCAGAGTGATCTCGACGGACCCGAACGAACTTGATGTCTTAGCCAGCGCCGCGATCTTCGCTTGGTTAGCTCGAATGGTATAGGTGTGGCCAACATAAAGAATTTTCATGCTCCTCCTCCTCCACCTATTCCAAGGAGCTCCAATATTCGCTGCGCTCGCCTTGCATAAGTCTCTTCACGCACGCGCTCAAAGCCATTCCCCGCAATGTCGTTCGCGTATTTGCGGTCTCTTCGCAATTGCAGTATTTTTTCCGAAAGTTCTTCCGCACCATCGAAGCATGCCATCTCCCGACCTTCGGCAAACAGTTCCGACTGCTCTTCGGAGCGCATCGTCACCATCGGAAGCGCGGAGGCAGGAATTTCGAATGTACGCATATTGTGACTCCCGAAGTTTTGGGGACGCAGAATATTAATGGCACACGCGCCCATCGCCAGTCTCTCCAACGCATCGTTACCATACACCGCTTTCGATAAAATCCATTCTTTCGGAACAAATCTTGCGCGAATCCACCCGTTTCCAACAATTCGAATCTCGCAGCCGCTCGAGGCGCCGAGAAGCTCATCCCGCTCTGGAGAATACGTTCCAACAAAAACGGCATCATAGACAGGCGACGCTGGCGATGCTTCCGTGGGATGGTGAAGGATGGGATCATATCCAAAGGCCAGATGCTCCACTCGCTTCGCGCCAGCTTGCCGGAATTTGCTTTGCAACTGACGATTCCACGTAAAGTGCATATCATATTCCGGAATGCTCGAAAGAAATCGCGCGGATTTATTCGCCACGTCCCAAGGGCTATCGGGATTGAAATTTACAATGGGACGATCACCCAAAATTTGCTTCGCGTTAAGGATAGTATCGGGCGCAACGCTTTGTCCTTTGATAACGAAAACAAGATCGGGTCGCAAATCCTCAATCGCGGCGGTCAACCACTTCCCTACTCGACCTGCAATGCGGTGACGGAGCAGTTTATCTGTTAGTGACATCATTGCAAGCGGGTGCGCGCGAGCGATTTGTTCCCAATCGAATCGGGTAACTTTCCACCCTATTGATTCGAAGGCGCGCGCGTAGCTCTCTTCGAGGGAGCCATGCCAGAACGAACCCGAGATCAGAACCTTCATTCCGTCTCCCCCTGCGGTTTCCGAGCCCAAATTATGATGTGCGGCGCGAACATTGAAGGCCAGAGTTTTTCCAGAAACGCGAGCCGAAGCGGACGCGGCAGTCTGCGCCGCAAGAAGGTAGAAAGATGCTGCATGCCATATCCCCCGAATGCGTCGAGGCCATCGAAGATAGAAGCATCTTCATTCGAGCGAACGCGCTCCACTCCGAATCCCGATATTTCCAGCATTCTTCGAAATGATGCAAGACTGTAAAATCTAATGTGGGCGCCGCTCCATTCGTTCGAAAAGTCAGAGATCGATGTGGACATCTCGGCGCGCGTCAGCGCCCGAAGCCGCTCGCGGAAATACCCGTTGTTGGGAACACTCGTTACGAGCAATCCGCCTGGTTTCAAGAGGCGGAACAATTCCCCGACCGTAAACTTCGGGTCGTAGAGATGTTCGAGGACCTCGATGCAAACCGCACCATTGAACGAATTGCTCGGAAACGGAAACGGCTTCGAAAGATCGTGAATTCGCGCATCGATTCCCATGCGGCAGGCATTCTCGATGCCCGTCTCGCTAATATCGATCGCCTTGAGGTCGCGAACTTGCTTGACGAGCCAAGCTTGGTAGTTGGAGGCGTCGCCGCAGCCGGCATCGAGCACCGAATCAGCGGGCGCAAATGCGTTCCTAAAATGAAGATCGAGCTGCGCTTGCGTGAAGGAATGGGTTGGCGTCCAGCCTTCAGCGCGATTCCAGTAAGTGTTGTAAAATGAGGAAACTTCCGATTCTTCGTCACCCAACTGGTCGCACTTATCAGACAGCTCCGACCGATTTAACAGCTTCCCATAAGTGTGATCAATAGCTTCGCCATATGCTTCCCAGCCAAATGTGTTCGCCTTCTGCGCGGCCTTCTCGCCAAGCAATTGCGCCTTTTCCGGGTTGTCCAACAAATCTGCGATCGCGGTTTCGAGCGCGACGGAATTTGATGGCGGAACAATAATTCCAGCTTCGCTGCCTTCGATAAATTCGCTTGCACCCGTATTTTCGCTAGCAATAATCGGCAAGCCGCTCGCCATTGCTTCCGCAATCACCAGCGCAAGTCCTTCCTGCACAGACGGGAGAATGAAAGTATGCGCCTCGTGAAAATGGTGGACGAGTTCGCTATTCGGAACGAAAGGGAGATGCTCGTCGATTTGCGAGCGCAGATCGGTCTTTTCGAAGCCACGCCTCGAAGTCTTTCTCGAATCGGCCAATCAGCTTCAGATGAAATTTCTTCCCCTTTTGACGCAAACTTCTCGCGGCTTCGAGCAAATAGGGAACGCCTTTTTGGAATCCGATGGCTCCCACGAAAAGAATCGTTGGAATTTTATTCTCCGCCTGAGAAAGAGAGGATGTCTTCGGATAAAACTGACTCAATTCGACGCCATATGGAACCTTGAGAATCTTTTCGGGTGTAAAGCCGCGAGTGAGGAAGCTCTGCCGCGCAAATTCGCTTGGCGTCATGATGAAATCGGCTTCGTGGTATTCTTTGAGCTGTTTCTCCTCCAGTAATCGCTGCCACTTGGAACGAATAGTCGCGTCGCTCCCGAATTTCTTGCGCTCCTCGTCGATGAGCCGGAATTGCTCGGAAATATGTGAGGAACCTCGCTCGATTATGACCAGCGCCCCGCGCGTTTTTGCCTCCCGGAGCTGAAACAGCGACTGGCTCGCCCACCCAACAAAAATATCGCTCCGCGTAATATGTTTTACTGCCGAACGGTCGTAGAGATTATCCTTTGCAAAATAGGAGAGTAGTTGAGAATCCTCAATCGGAAGGTGCCGAATACCATAGCCGATATATTCGGGTATTGGAATCCGCCGAATGCGCTCACGGAAATTCGGATCATCACGGAGGGCATCGGGAAGCCTTCGATTGGGGAAGCGCTTCTCATTCAGCGTACTCGTGATGAACCGCTGTAAATGCCCGCGTCGCGCGAGCTGCTCTACCAATTGGAACGCGTGAAATCGTCCGGCTACGCTGACAGTGACTCGCATGAAAGATCGGGTTTCAGAACGGGCAAATCTGCAGTTTCTAATGCAATTCTATTTCGATCAGGCTGGCATTCTTCTCCACCGAAGTTCCCGGCTCTACCAGCACCCGTTTCACCCGGCCATTCGAGCCGGCGAGGATGTTGTTTTCCATTTTCATGGCTTCTAGAACCAGCACCGTGGAGCTACGTTCAACATGGTCTCCGGGCGAGACATTCACCGCCCGGACAAGCCCCGGCATGGGCGATCTTATGACAACGGAACCTGCCTCATTCGTTCCTGAAACCTCCTGGCTTTGAAAGCGGTCGCGGATAATCCGCTCGCGATCGGATTCAAGGGTGAGCGAAACCCCATCGAGGACACTTCCATCGGATAGGCTGCCATCTGGCAACATGAATGCTTCGAAAAGCCCGTCCGCCGATGCAACCAAAAGGTGGCCCGGAGCTACCTCGGTTATGTCTCCTTTGGCGGCAGAAATCTCACGCCACTTGCCATTCCAAAGGAATCGACCAGAGTTCGAGGGTTGAGAATCTACCAAGACGGAGTGAAAAATTAGAATGGAAGGCCAGCAACCGTAACCGCAAAGCCGCACTTAGTGTTCGATTTCCCGAATTACCGAAACATCCCGCGCAATGGCTTCTTTCAACTCCTCCATGCTGCCAAAAGCTTCTTGAGGACGCAGATATCGTAGGCAATCAACCCTCAGCTTTTCGCCATACAGCTCGCCTTCGAAATCCAGAATCAGGACTTCAACAACGCGCTCGCCGTCGTCCCGAACCGTCGGTTTCGTGCCGATACTTAGCGCGGCTGGATGCTCTTTTCCACGAAGCAAGATCGTTGCCGCATAAACGCCGTCGGCAGGAATGAGCTTCTCAGGTTCCACCTTCAGATTTGCGGTGGGAAAGCCAATCTGCTTGCCCAACGAATCCCCATGCACTACGTGGCCCCGAATATGGTATGATCGGCCAAGCCAGGCATTCGCATTCTCCATATCCCCTGCTTTAAGTGCCAGCCGTATCTTGCTGGAGCCAATAGAAATACCGTCATGATAAACCGGCTCGATCTCTTCGATCGTGACCCCCAATTCGGGAGCTAATTTTTTGAGATGTTCGGTGTCGCCCTCGCGGTTTTTTCCAAAAGCATGATTATACCCGACAACCATTGCCTTGGTGCCCAAGGCCTTCACGATGGTATTTTGGAAGAAGTCGATGTACGAAGTTTGCGAAAATTCCCGCGTAAATTGTACTACGAGAGTCTCATCAATTCCCTCCTTTTCAAGCAATTCTAACCGCTCGTGGATCGTCGTGAGGAGTTCGACGGCCGAACCGTTTTTTCGCAGGATCTCTTGCGGGTGCGGATGGAACGTAATGAGCAGTGATCGGTCGAGATCAAGCTCATGCTTCCGCTGGCGGATACGGGAGAGAATTTTCCGATGACCCAGATGGACGCCATCGTAACTTCCGAGCGTGGTTAAGGTCTTCGGATTGAAGCTCGTGTTTTCTAATCCCCAAGTGGTGCGCAATGATGAATGATGTATTTGTAGCCGTTGCCTTCAGCTCAAGGCGAGTTCTGCTTCGCCGCGGTCTCCTAAAAGTTCATGGCTACGAGTTTCAATAAGTCCCAGTGTCTCCGACAGCGCGAGAGCATTCTCCAAGCGCCACGGTCCGATCCTTTCCCGAATCAAATCCAGAACAATCCCGCACGTGCCGAGGGAACCAGCAAGATCACGAACGATGCTTCGAACGTAAGTCCCTTTCGAAACGCGGAGGCGAAACGTTACCTCCGGTAAGGTTATGGAAACAACTTCCGCTTCGTGGATTCTGACAACGCGAGCCGCAAGAATAATATCCTCTCCGGCTCGCGCCCGTTTGTAAACCGGCTGTCCGCCTTGTTTAATTGCGCTAAAAATCGGCGGCATTTGCTCTCGCTCCCCGGGAAGTGCAAGAATTGCTCTGTGAACTTCAGCTTCCGTAAGCCCTTCGGCGCCGGCGCATAATTCAATCGGCTGTTCAAGATCGAAACTCGGCGAGGTTACCCCAAAGCGCATTCGGAGCAGATACGTCTTGTCCATCCCTATTAATTCGGAAAGCGATTTGGTCTTCCCACGCGTGGCGATAATTAGCAAGCCCGTAGCCAGGGGATCCAGGGTTCCCGCATGGCCGCACTTTAATTTGCGAACACCGGAAGCCCGGCTGATGGCACTCCGGATTCGGTTTACGAGGAAAAACGATGTTTCGCCATACGGCTTATCGACCATAATCAGTGCGCCTTCGGGGCTAATAATCTTCGCGCGAGAGTCAGCGGGATGGGGTAGGATCGCAACCCGGTCCAAAATTTCAAGTGCGGGGGCAATCACTCTGGCTCTTGCTCCCCAGTTGGCGTCTCGCCCGTGGGGAAAATTGGTTCCGATTCGTGAATTTGCTTAAAGATCTCTTCCACCCGAGCTACTTCGGACTGCGTGTCGTCTAAATAGAAGTGGAGTTCCGGCACGAAGCGCAATCGAATGGCTTTTGCGATGGCGGCCCGAAGACGAGGCGTTTCGGCCTTGATTCGATTCAGCGTACGCGGATGGTCATGCCGCCCACCCAGAATGCTGATATAAACGCGTCCGCTCCGCAAATCGGGCGACATCCGCACCTTCGTGACGGTGATAAGTCCGTCCGATAAATCTGAAAAATCCACTTGCAAGGCATGAGCAAGAGCTTGCTGAACTTCGCCCGCCACGCGTTCGGCTCGGATTGACATATAATTTTATCTCGCCGCCGTCGCTGCGCCCAGTTTTCGTTTCACTTCGACGATCTTATACGCCTCGATCACATCGCCGGCTTTGACATCGTTGAAGTTTTCGAGGCCGATGCCGCATTCGTAGCCGGCATCGACTTCGCGGACGTCATCCTTGAATCGGCGTAGCGACGCGAGGCTGCCGGAGAATACTTCCACACCATCGCGGAGAAGCCGCACTTTGTTGCTTCGCACAATTTTGCCATCGACCACATAGCAACCGGCGATGGTTCCCACTTTTGGAACCTTGAAGAGATCGCGGACTTCGATCGTCGCGGTAACTTCCTCTTTTTCCTCCGGCGCGAGCAAGCCTTCGAGGGCATCGCGGACTTCGTTGATGCAATCGTAAATGACGCTGTAGAGCCGGATTTCCACGCGCTCCACAGCCGCCAGCTTGCGTGCATCAAGGTTGGGCCGGACATGGAACCCAAGAATAATCGCCCCCGATGCTGCCGCGAGGCGAACGTCATTCTCGGAAATTGCCCCGACGCCGCGATGAACCATTTCTACCTTTACTTCGGGCGTGGAAAGCCGGAGGAGAGAATCAGCCAAGGCTTCGACGGAACCATCGACATCGCCCTTGAGCAAAAGCCGCAAATGCTGGACGCCGCCCTGTTTGATCTGCGCACTAATGTCATCGAGGGTGATGAAGCGGACTTGCTTGAAATCCTGCTCGCGCTTAAGTTGCTGGCGGCGCGAGGAAATTTCCTTCGCTTCCGAATCCGAGGGCAGGACGATAAACTGATCGCCCGCTGCAGGGATGCCATCGAAGCCGAGCAATTGTACCGGCGCGGATGGCCCGGCCTCCTCGACTTTTTTGCCTCGCTCGTCGAACATTGCGCGGACGCGTCCGGAATAAACCCCGGCCAGGAAGGGGTCGCCAAGCTTGAGCGTCCCCTTCTGAATGAGCATGGTTGCCTGAATGCCCCGGCCCGATTCCACTTCGGCTTCGATAATAACGCCACGTGCTGTGCGCGCGGGATTCGCTTTTAAATCCAGCACCTCGGCTTCGAGGGCAATTCGGTCAAGCAAGCCATCGACATTCTTCCCGGTGCGAGCGGACAGTTCCACACAGCCGAATTTCCCGCCCCATTCTTCGACTAAGATATTCTTATCCGCGAGTTGCTGCCGAATTCGGTCGGCATTCGCCTCCGCGCGGTCGATCTTATTCAGCGCAAGGATAATGGGAACGTTTGCGGCTTGCGCGTGCGAAATGGCTTCCCACGTTTGAGGCATCACGCTATCATCCGCCGCTATGACGACGACGACAATATCCGTGACCTGCGCCCCGCGGGCGCGCATAGCAGTAAACGCTTCGTGACCGGGCGTATCAAGGAACGTAATTGGCCGGCGGCCGGGCGCACTCACTTCATAAGCACCGATGTGTTGCGTAATTCCGCCGGATTCGCCTGCCACCACATTCGTTTTGCGAATATAATCCAGGAGCGAGGTTTTACCGTGATCGACGTGGCCCATGATGGTCACAATAGGTGCGCGGGGTTGGAGCGTCTCCGGTTCATCAGGCGTGTCTTCGAGCACGTCGGTCGTAAATTCCTTCTGGAACTCGACGGTGTATCCAAATTCGTCCGCAACGAGTTGAATCGTATCTTGTTCGAGCCGCTGGTTGATGGACACCATCAGGCCAAGGGCAATGCACTTGGAGATAATCTCGCCCACGGTGACATTCATGAGGTTGGCCAGCTCGTTCGCCGTCAGGAACTCGGTGGCATGAATCACCGCGCGCTCGCGCTGCTCCGCCTCGGCTGCTCGACGTTCCGTTTGCTCGGCGCGTTCTGAGCGCCGCAACCGGCGAGCTTTCGCGCGGCGGGCGGTCGCGCCCGCTTCTTCGATGCCAGCGAGGGTTCGGCGCACCGTATCCTTGACCTCCCGCGCGTCCACCTTGCCTTTGACGTGGCGTCGCTTAATTTCAGGGCCGCCTTCAGTGGCCGGCGTTGGCTTTGCCGGGCCGACATGCTTGGTGGCAACCCCCTGCGTTCGGGTTCGTAGCTTGCCGCCGCGGGCGCGACCGGTGGTCGGCGTGGTAGGGGCAAGCTCGATCTTACCTTTAATCTTTAGCCCCGGCAGTGCCACGCGAAGATCCATCGGCTCGCCAGTGGCCACGATGGTCTTCCTGCGCAATTTTCGACGCGGGCCGTGTGGCATCTCGGCTTCGCCATCGGCGGGCTTTGCGAGAACTTCCAGCTGCGGTTCGGCCGCGGGCGGCGCTTCCGCCTCCGAAGCTTCTCCGGACACGGGCGGGGAAACGGTAAGATCGGATTCGGATGGCGCTTCGAATTCAGTGGGAGCAACGGCGGTGAGCTGTTCCTCCGACTCGACCGGGGTGGGAACTTGCGGCGCGGGCGCGACCTCCTGAACCTCGGGAATGGGTGCCGCGACAGGAGTCGGTGCGGGAACTTCGACACGCTTCGGTTCCGGATGGCGAGTTTCGGGAACGATCCGCTCCGCGGCCTTCTGCGTCTTTGCCTGCTTCTCTTTGAAGGCGGCTACCTTCTTATGACGCTTATCGGTAACATCCTTATCCTTCCCGAACTGCTTCATGGCGATATTGAGCGCATCCGGCTCGATCTTCGACATGATGGTCTTGATTGATTTGAAGCCCTGCTTCTGCAGGAACTCGATCAGCGTTTCATGTGAGACGTTGATTTCGGTCGCAAGCGTTCGCACCGTAACTTTTTTAGAGGCGGAGGAATCGCCTGCGGCGGCGCCGAAAGCGGCAGTAGGATGTTTGGTATCGATTTCTGTCATGTATGCTCGTTTGCGATGGGTGGCCGAAACCGTTAGCACGTCCATCGCCGGCAGCCCCAATTGCTAAGGGTTGCGCCAACGAGCTAACGTGGCGGGTCGCTCATCCAGGAATGAGCATCCGCCCGTGAAAGACGATACAGCATTCGTCCTTCGACAGCGTGGAATGCCGGGATTCATTGACCCCTCGCGCATTCGCCCGTGACCGGCTCGACCGTGCCGGATCATCAGAGTACCGTCTTATCCATTGTTCACACTTTCTTCAACGGAGGCTGTGGGCGCGTTTTCCCGCGCTTCACCATCCGTGTTGGTTTCAGTAGTTTCGATGGTGGAATGGGTTTCCAAATCCTCCACCGATTGTCCGGGCTTAAGTGTCGTAAGTGACACGCCCGCTTTCTCCGCAGAGCTTTCGAGTAATTCGTCCGCCTGAGCGAATTCGCGCTCAATCACCTGGCGAATCCGCTCCAAATGCTCCGGCGTCATGCCTGGAACCCGCAAGAGCGTCTCCCGCGGCGCGCCGAGGAATTCCTTCGCCGTGTCGATGCGCGAGCGAATAAGTTCATTATAGAGTTCGGCTCCAATTTCTTCGCGGAAGTTGAAGAGCTCGATGTCCTCCTCGTCACGCGCTTCCTTGACGAGATTGATCTGGAATCCGGTCAGCCGCGAAGCTAAGCGCACGTTTTGCCCTTGCTTGCCAATTGCGAGCGAAACCTGGTCATCGCTCACAAGTACCGTAGCAGTCTTCGTTTCGTCGTTTAATTCTACTTCGATAAGCTTTGCAGGCGAGAGCGCACGTCCCAAAAATTGCACGGGGTCAGGCGACCACGGAATGATGTCGATATTCTCGTTGGCCAATTCGCGCACGATCGAATGGATCCGCACGCCTTTCATTCCCACACACGCCCCGACGGGATCGACGCGGTCGTCCGTTGTTTCGACCGCAACTTTCGCACGCTCGCCCGGTTCCCGCGCTACGCCTTTGATGAGAATAATCCCATCATAGATTTCGGGAATTTCGATTTCCATCAGGCGCTCGAGGAAGCGCGGATCCGAACGCGAGAGAATAACTGTTGGCGATGCCGTCGGTGCGCCGCGGCGGACGTTCTTCACAATCGCGCGAATGGTATCGCCCTTGCGCCAGCGTTCGCGGGGGATTTGCTCCTGCCGCGGAAGGAGAAGCTCCCGCCGATTATGAATCACGAAAAGATCGCCTCCGCGGATCTGATATACTTCCCCGGCGATGATCTCGCCAACTAACTGCGTATATTCGCCGAAAACGTTATCTTTCTCGATCTCTCGAATACGCTGGTTAAGGTTCTGTTTGGCCGTTACAATCAGACGGCGGCCAAAATCCTTCCCCATGTTGACGATCTCGACATACTCATCGCCCGGCTCCAACTCTTCGCCCGATTTTTCGAGTGCTTCCTTCGGCGAAATCTCGATCGCCGGATTCGTGACAGACTCCACCACCGTTTTTTCAAGATAGATCTCGATATCGCCCTTGTCCATATTCATGACAAGATCGAACTTGGCATCCATGCCGTATTTCTTGCGGATCATAAGCGCGAAGGTCTCTTCGATCACAGACATGAGAATGTCTCGGTCGATGCCCTTCTCGCGGACCATATCCGCGAACGATTCAACGATAAGTGGATTCAAATCAGTTTTATTTGTAGCCGTAATGCCCAGGCGACGGCGTAAATATTTTCAGTTATGGCGGCCGTGCTTCGCCGCAGAGTTACCTAACGCTTATGAATGCGCGCCTTCTAACACCGGAGCAGCGCACAAATTCCTTTACCTCGGAAATTGCTCCACAATCCCCGTTATTAATTCGTAATTTCTTGCGAAAATGCCCGCCTTGCAATGAAAAGCGGGCATTTTCAAGATGCGCCTGGGAAACACAGAGCGGCGAAGTTTAATTCAGGAACATCAATAGTAAGCGACCTCCAGCGGTATTCCATCCGGATCGCGAAAATAGAAGGCGTAATACTTGGGCGAATATTCTGGGTACGCCGTCGGCGGCCTCGTGAGCGTCACTCCCGCTTTGCGAAGTACGCCATGAATGTCGTCTACTTCGGATTTCGATGACGCTTTGAAGGCTAGATGGTCTAAGCCAGTATCGCGGACGAACGGGAGATGCTCCGCCATCCGTTCACATTTGATCCAGAGCTTATGTTTGCCATGCTGATAGGATTTCACGGCATAATCAGCCGATTCCTCCCGATAATTTTGGGAATAACCCATCCGAATAAGCAGGCGGTCGTAAAACTCTTCCGATCTGGAAAAATCACTGACGTTGAGAACGATATGGGCGATCATCGGTGTGAGCTAACCGCATTCTTATCCGGGAAACTCCCTGTCGTTGTCTGTTGGCATACTAGTCGTTGCACAATACGAACATGCGCATCGTTCGAGCCGGTATATTATTTAGCCTGATCTTCTCAATCCGTGGCTATGCGTTTACCTCGAATGGCCATGATGTGATCGAAGCGGCTGCCTACCGCAGGTTGCTTGCGAAGTCCAATATCGCCCGCCTTTCCGCAATTGCCGGGAGGCCTTTTTCCGGCAAGGATGCGCTCGATGCACTGATAGCGTATCGGATTCTCGATCGCCCGCATGACTGGCCAGATGGAAGTTCCAAGGATCCGCTGATGGCCCTGCCCATCGTTCGCAGCGGCAATCTCGATTACATTCTTTCACGTCAATTCGAGGGCAATTCACAATGCTTTCATTTCATGGCGCGCCCAAGCGATGTGTATTGGGATACGACGACCGATCCAACCTACGGCTATCCGCACATGCTCTACGATTCCGCGTATCCTCGCTGCATCGCGTTCCTGACTTCAACATTCCGTGTGGTGTTGAACAACGCACTGGCGGCCCGCGCCGGTGATCACGATGTCTATGGACTCATCCACTGTGTCGCCGATTCGTATTCGGCCGCGCACACGGAACGCGATTCGAACTGGCGTATCATATATCTGAAAGTGTGGGAACCTGCCGCATTCATTCCCTACATCCTTCATCCGCGAGCCTGGCGGTTCTTCGACGGCCCGTGGGGACATAAACTTTCCGATAACCGGGATGACGATTATTGGGATAATGATGTAACAGATCCCTCCTGTAATTCCGCGACCAATCCGTGGGATGTGGATGAGGACTGCCTTTCGGCTCGCGCAAAAGAGGCGGTCGCGGCGGTTCGAAGAATTACTGATTGTCCTAACGGAGAATGTGTTGGTCAAAATAAAGAGAATTGAGTCGATACCGCCTTCGAGCGTGCGAGCTGGAAAAAATACCTCAGTATGTTTTTTGTTGGATGGAAAGGCGTTGCTCCCGCGCGACGGCTTCGGCCCGACGAACGCGAATGGCGCCCACTGGTTCAGGCGGGATTGGATTACCATTCGACAACGGTGAGTGGAGAAGCCGTTCGAGATTATACGGCGTCACTCAATATCGACATTCCCATTGGCGCGTTGGGCCCGGTTACGCCAGGGGTTATAGCAGATTATGGAAGGCGTGAGTATCCGGATCATTCCGCGGCGCCAATCTTGCGTGCCGGCTATAGCCTGGCCTTCGAATTTGCCGATGATTTCGAGATTCGAATGACCCCCTTCGAACGTGAATTCGTTTTTACAAAAGAACATCAGGGCGAATCGCGAGATTTAATTTCGTTTTTTCAGGTCGAGGGCATCGTCGATCGACATTTCTGGATTCGGTTGGAGGCCCCGCGATTCTGGACGTCAGGATGGGTCCCGAACGATTATGGCATCGCGGCGGGGTGGTCCGATGGATGGGACTTTGGCCGGTGGTTCTCAGAATTGATTGGGACTCGAACGCCAATGCCTTTCGCCGGAACGAGCTGGCACGTCCCGGATTCAGAAGAAGTCAGACACGCGAGACTTGGTTCACGATTGAGCCTTTCGGTAACCCCGCTAAATTTCGAGTTCAATCCTTACGCGAACCATTTACTTGGTATTTCCGGACAACTCCTTTGGGATCGTAACGCCAGTGGGGAACGTTTCAAGGGGTTCGCAAGCGGAATGGAGCTCGATTATTCCCAGAATGCCGATGAAATGCAATCCACAGCAGTGGGATACATTCTTCGGTATTACCTCACACCCCATTTTGCGCTGACGACGGAGCCACTCGATTATGTCAAAACCTTAGATGGAGCAGAACCACATCCCTCCGGCGCACTCGGATGGGACGCGGAAACCACGGTTGGCGTGATGGCGCTGCTATCGCACACAGATCTTACGTTTGGCCTCATCCGTATTTCCTGGCGCGATGCTTTCGCCCATGCCTCGCCGTTTTATCAAGACGTGCCTGCCGCCCTTCGCATCGGCGCGAATTTTTTTATTCCGTGATAGCCGCGCCCAATCAACAAGCCCATCACTTATCCGCTTCTCCCATGATCGGATCGATCGAGCCGATGATGGCGACGATATCCGAAATCATGCAGCCTTCGAGCAAGCGTGCCAGTCCTTGCAAATTAACGAAGCTTGGCGCGCGAATCTTGCTGCGCCAAGGGAACCCGGTGCCATTCGAGACGAGATACCATCCCAACTCCCCTTTTGATGCTTCGATGCCGTTATAGACTTCGCCGACGGGAGCGGCCTGCCCGAAGTTCACGAGCATGAAATCGTTGATCAGCTCTTCCATTGAGCTATAAATTTGGCCTTTCTTGGGAACCACACGCTTGGCATCGCGAACGGAGTAATCGCCGGTGGGAAGTTTATCGAGGCATTGCCGAATAATCTTTGCCGATTGCTTTATCTCCTCGAAACGAACCATATATCTCGCGAGTACATCTCCTTCGCTTCGCGTAATAACATCGAAATCGAGTTCATTATAGACAAGATAGGGATTATCGCGGCGCAAATCCACTGCAATGCCAGAGCCGCGTAGATTCGGGCCGGTCCAGCCAAGCGCCAGCGCTTCATCCGGCGGCATGATGCCAATGCCTGTCGTGCGATCCAGGAAAATCCGGTTCTTGTGAAGCATCGCCGAAATCTCGTTCACCGTTTCCGCGAGTCCGGGAAGGAACGCGCGAATCATTTGGATGGAATCGTCCGCAATATCCTGTGCCATGCCGCCGATGCGCATGTAGCTGACAGTGAAACGCACGCCAGTGAGCACATCGAAAATATCGTACAGCTTTTCTCGCTCCCGTAGCGCCCACACGAACACGGTGAGCGCCCCCACATCCATCGCGAGCGCGCCAAGCGCCATAAGATGCGATGAGATGCGCGCGAGTTCCGCGCATATCACGCGAATATATTGCCCACGCGTAGGAAGTTCAAGGCCGAGCAGCTTTTCGACTGCCATCACGTATGCGATGTTGTTCGCGACGGGCGAAATATAATCGAGTCGGTCGGTGTGCGGGATGTACTCGTGGTACGTCATATTCTCCGCGAGCTTTTCATAGCCGCGGTGAAGGTAGCCGAGTTCGCACTCCGCCGAAACAACGGTTTCACCATCGAGCCGAAGCAGCACGCGCAGTACGCCGTGCGTCGCCGGATGCTGCGGCCCCAGATTAAGCACCATCTGGTGCTCCAACGAGTCCACGGTGACGGTGCTGTCCTTCGACATCAGCGCCTCGACGATGCGCTGGCGGGGTGGCACTTCTTCGAGTGCAGGGCGAACGATCGTTACTTCTTCATCGATTAGGCTCATAGCAAGTAAAATTTTAGCGCAGGTGAGGAATCCTATTCCCCTCGCTCGGCTATCGTATATTTCGAATCCGCGTCCTCGTGGTGCGGCAGCGGAATGGAGCCCGGCACACCCATGAGCGGGAAATCCTTGCGGAGCGGATAGAATTCGAAATCGTCGGGCATGTACATGCGGCGCATATCCGGGTGGCCGTCGAAGGTGACGCCAAACATATCGTAGGCCTCGCGCTCGTGCCAGTTCGCTCCATCCCAAACAGAAGCAAGCGATGGCACATGCGCATCGCGCTCGTCGCACCGGACTTTTAGGAAAACCCGTTGCTTCGTCTCGTGATTGCGAATGTTGTAAGTAACCTCAAAGCGATCCGTTTTTTCCATGCGGTCGTGGCCGAGCGCGTCCATGAGTTGCAGGAAGCCATAATCATTTTTCAGCCGGCGCGCAATGCCAACGATTTGCTCGCGCGAAACGAGGGCGGCTTCATCGCCGCCGACTTTAATCGATTCGAATTGGATGTCTGGATCTTTTTCCTGAAGCTGCGCGAAGGTAAACATTAGCGGTGAGAGGAAATTTGTTTTGCCGGGCCTTCGATCATCGGAATCGGAATGTCCATCGGTTGCTGCGGTTCGTGGCCGATAATCGTTCCCTTCCGGAATGGCCGGTCGTTTTTGATATTCTCCTGAATCATCATCAGCCCTTTCAACAGCGAATCCGGCCGCGGCGGGCAGCCGACGACATAGAGATCGACCGGCAAAAATTGATTGATGCCCTGCACCACCGAGTACGTCCTGTAAATGCCGCCGCTCACGGTGCAAACGCCCATGGCGATCACATATTTCGGATCCGGCATTTGATCGTAAATTTTGCGGACGACTTTCGCCATCTTGTACGTAACCGTTCCCGCGACGATGAGCAAGTCCGACTGACGCGGCGAAAAGCGAAACACCTCGCTGCCAAAGCGCGCCACATCATAGCGCGGACCGGCGAAGTGCATCATTTCGATCGCGCAGCACGAAATGCCGAGCGGCATCGGCCACACCGCGTTCCGGCGTGCCCAATTTACAAGATCGTCGATCTTGCTGGTTACGAATCCTTCCGATTGCAGTTCTTCTATCATAATTTCATTCCCATTCCAGCGCACCTTTTCTCAGGACGTAAATATACCCGACAAAAAGCAGCGTAATAAATATTAACATTTCCCAGATCGCATTCACTCCGAGGCTTTTGAATATTACCGCCCAGGGATACAAAAACACGAGTTCGATATCGAATACGATAAAGATCATGCCGACCAAATAATATTTCACCGACACACGCTCGCGCGTCGTCCCGATCGGGATCATGCCCGATTCGTAGGTCGAAAGTTTCTGGTAATTCGGTCGGCGCGGGCCGAGCCATTTACTGAAATTCGCCATGACGACGCCGAATATGACAGCAATCGCCATCATCATCGCGATCGGAATGTAATAACTGAGCATTGATGGTTTTTCTTACAAAATTACGTTGATTGGTAACAATGCAAAGGAAGGGTTGAATTCACTAAAGAGTGGGCCGGTGCTGATTTCGGAACTTCCGGTGTTCATCAGGACTGAATGAAATCCAATACCGTACGCAAAAAATCCGCGAGCAAATCCGGTTCTTCGTTTTCGGAACTTAACGAAATTCGTCAGGACGGCCTGCCGCGCGAAACCCGCCGCGTCACCACGCGCACTATCCGCGAAATGAAATCGCGCGCCGAACGCCTCGCCATGATCACCGCGTACGACTACACATTCGCTCGCCTGTTCGATGAGGCTGGAGCCGATGTGCTCCTGGTCGGCGATTCGCTCTCGAACGTCATTCAGGGGAACGAAACAACGATTCCCGTTACGCTCGACGAGATGATTTATCATGCTCGTCTTGTCGTCCGTGGTGCACGGGAACATGCGATGGTCATTTGTGATATGCCGTTTATGAGCTTTCAAGTCTCTGTTCGAAGAAGGCTTCCGAAATGCCGGAAGGATTATGAAGGAAACTGGCGCGGGCGGAGTGAAGATCGAAGGCGGCGAGCGGGTGCTGAGCCATGTGCGCAGGATGAGCGAGGCCGGGATTCCGGTAATGGGGCATCTTGGCCTGACGCCACAATCCATCCACGAATTTGGCAGCTACCGGACGCGCGGCACTTCAAAAGACGAAGCCACTCGCATCAAACGCGATGCAAAAGCCCTCCAAGATGCAGGGGTTTTTGCGCTCGTCCTCGAAAAGATTC
Organism: uncultured Bacteroidota bacterium; assembly: GCA_963702215.1. GTDB lineage: Bacteria > Bacteroidota > Ignavibacteria > Palsa-1295 > Palsa-1295 > PALSA-1295. Next base: position 95,555 of record OY969726.1, on the reverse strand, counting down.
CCGCGGCGCTTGCGAAGGAAATTACCGATTCGCTGCACGTCTCCACGATCGGCATTGGCGCCGGCCCGCATTGCGATGGCCAGGTGCTCGTCATGCACGATGTGCTCGGCCTCACCGAGGAGTTTCATCCCCGCTTCGTTCGCCGCTATGCCACACTCGCGGAAACCGTGCGCGATGCCGTTCGAAAATACGATTCGGACATCAAGAATGGAACGTTCCCTGCTGAAGAGGAATCGTATTAATGCTCGATCATAATTTCCTTCCCCAGCAGTAAACCGATTCCAAAAAAGAATTCGGCGCGAAGCTGGGTTTGGCCGTGCATCTGAACCACTGTCGGCCCGCCGCCATATTCGAAGGCGAGATCGCCAAAGCGCGTTGTTCGCACGCTGCCCAATCGGAGCCCGAAACCGATTAATGGGTCAGCCTGCTCGCTGGAACCGACTATCTGCGAAACGCCGCCCATCATTACCATCTCCCAATACGCTCCGATGGGCGCGGTCGGCTTGAAGAACCGGCGGATACCGAATTGCACATTCGTCTCTTCTCGATCGCCATCCGGATAAGAGCCGCCACTTAGCTCGTAGCCAAGACTGCGCGCCTTTGGGAACAAATACTCGATGGAGGTGCTGAGCACCGGCTCAAAATCCGGGTTGGGAACGAAACGCACAGGCGTATTGATCGGAGTGACGAACAATGCTCCGGAGTAAGATGTGCGAAACTTTGCATCCTGGGCGAAAAGGATATTGGGAATGATAAATATCGCGGCCGGGGCCAGCAGAGAAATTCGCATCTGCCCCATTGAGGGCTGGCTTACCCAAAATAGTTCGCTTCCCCACGGTCAAAAATCAATACTTATAAAATCCTTCCCCGCTCTTTTTCCCGAGCCGGCCGGCAGCGACCATTTTCTTCAGCAGCGGGCAGGCCCGGTATTTCGTATCGCCCAAGCCGTCGCGTAGGACATTCATAATCGCGAGACACACATCCAGTCCGATGAAATCCGCCAGTTGGAGCGGCCCCATCGGATGCGCCATGCCGAGCTTCATAACCGTGTCAATATCTTCGGCTTTTGCCACCCCCTCCATCAGCGTATAAATCGCCTCGTTGATCATCGGCATCAGGATACGATTCGAAACGAACCCCGGAGAATCGTTCACTTCCACCGGTGTCTTGCCCAGCTTTTCGGCAAGCTCCTTCACGTTGGCAAATACTTCGTCCGTGGTCACAAGTCCGCGCACGATCTCGACCAATTTCATCACCGGCACCGGGTTGAAGAAGTGCATTCCGATTACGCTCTCAGCGCGCTTCGTCGTGGCGGCCAGCTCGGTGATGGAAATGGAACTGGTGTTTGAAGCAAGGATAACGCCTTGCGGCGCGTTTTCATCAAGCGTTTGGAAGAGTTCGCACTTCAATGCGAATTGCTCCGTTGCCGCTTCGATTACAAAATCGGCCGCGTGTACCGAAGCCGGAAGTTTCGACTCGGTTTTGATTCGCGAAAGCGTCGTGCTCTGCTCTGCTTCCGTTATCGTTCCTTTCTTCACTTGCCGTGCAAGATTACTCGCAATGGTGCCGACTGCTTTATCCAGCGCCTCCCGCCCAACATCGACGAGCGTTACGTTATAGCCACTTTGTGCAAAAACATGCGCGATACCATTGCCCATCGTACCTGCGCCTACCACCGTTACATTTTGAATTGCCATTCTGCTGAGAGAATATGAGAGTTGAAAATTTCTTACAAAATTACGGCGTTGCGGACCCATCCTTCCCATTTTCGATAGATTTTGAATGAGATCTCTGCGTGTCCGAAAGCAGAAACCTGACCTCACCGCACTTATTTGCGTTTGGTTTTAATAAAGGCACCGTTTTTCGATTGCTTCGCCGCGGAGCGATTCACTTTTCGCTAAAATCAAGCCATTGGGACCACCGAGAATCACCAACGATGATTCCGAAGCAGACAGATCGGGGCAATACCGGGCACTTCGAGGCTCCGCTCCACGCAACTCGCTCACTTTAAACTGCGATTTCCCGGATCGGGTGCTCGGTCGCTTCCTTCTCCTGCTTGGTTGCGGCCGCGAAATGTATCACCGGAATGCGAAGCATATCGAGTAACACTTTAAGCGAGCGCGAGAAATTATAGGTGAGTCGCGAGTCCGGATCGTGCGTCCATTCAACCGGGAAATCGGCAACCTTGTATTTCATCCGTTTTGCAAGCCAAAGCATTTCCCCATCGAAAATAACAGAGGTGAGTTTTACTTGCTCGAAGATCTGGTGCGCTGCCTTACGGGTGAACAGTTTGAAACCGCATTGGGTATCCTTCAACGGAAGACCAAGATAGTTGCGCTGAATAAACCCAAACACCTTCGCAATCCGCTCGCGCAAAAACGATTGATGGCGGGTGATTTTCGTGTCGCTTGCCGCGCGCGAGCCGATCGCAATGTCGAAACCCTGATCGAGCAAGCCTTCCGCGCGTGATAAATCCGAAAGTGGAACCGCATAATCGGCATCCATGAACAAAATGCGCCGGCCCCGCGCCTGCCGCATCCCAATCTTTACTGCCTTGCCTTTTCCTTCATTCGGCATATAACCATACCATTTCCCTCGCACGTTATTCGGCAAGGTCTTAAAGGCTTGGAACGCCACCTCGTCCGTTGCATCAGTACTGCCGTCACTTACCACAATGATTTCATGGGAGCCCGGCTTGGTTTCCAGATAAGCCATGGTGCGTTCGAGGGTGCGCGGCAGGCGCCCCGCCTCATTGTAACAGGGAATGACGATACTAAGATCGCACTCACTCAGCAACGCCATCGCGCTGGTAAAGAATGGTTCCATCAATGGTATCCCTGGGGCGATATTGTGAATCGAGAAGTTGTTCAAGTTCAGGGTATCGAAATCGAATCGTGCTCCGGCTGTCCGCATCACTGTTTCCCTGTGACGTGTACTTGTCCAGCGTCTCAACAAGGAAAAGTGCCGGAGGGTTACCAATTAAATCATGCACTAATTCTTCCCGTTCCGCCAGCGGCACCGGCCTGGACTTAAAATGGATCGTATTAATAAATTTCGAGGCGGGAGCAAGGCCCGTCTTCCAATAAACGTACGGTGCGAATCCAAAAATAAAAATCCGATCGTTCGAATGGGTATGGCGCGTCACGTATTCCGCGATGGAATCGCCGGCGATATAGCCATTCACCGGTTTTATACCGCGAGCCATATGCATTAGTTCCGCCACACGCCCTTGGAGGGGATTTCGCGAGCTCCAGAAAAAGCTTCCAAGAACCAAAACAATCCCCAGCGCGAGCGCATTCAAGAAAACAGGTATTCGATCCAATTTGGATAAAATCGCCAGAAGAGATCCGATACCCGCCCCAATCAATAGATCCGCCCAGGGCAGGAGAATGCCATAATGGTAGGTGTAGCCCTTGTTCTCCGCCTGAACCACGATGAGCGCAAGAACGCAGCCCAAAAGAGCTAAAGCAATGGAACGAAAAGTGGCACGTCGGGCATCCCGCCACTTGTTCAAAAAACCCCACACCAACAACCCCAAAATCCCTGCTGCAACCCAAAGGCCATCGAGCGCCTGAAGGCTCGCTCGCAGATTTCGAAGCACCGTGAACGAGCCCGAATAATTGCTCGACACATAGGAGGCGGTTTCAGAAGTCGTCAGGTTCCACAAAGGCAAAAGCTCCCCGTTCATCCCGAGATACAAGCTTTCGAGTCCGATGGCGACAATAAATCCCGCCACAAGCCAGACAATCGCCGTAACCTGTTTCTCCCGACCAAACATCCAGATCGCCACGGCGGCGAGGAGAAGAAATAGCGCGTTTGGGAATTTAAAATAAAACGAAATGCCAATCAGAATTCCGGCCCACAAGGCGCGTGTGCGGGGAAGCGCTTCTTCCCCGGCCGGAAGCGAAGGAACAACACACAGCATAGCTCCGAGAAGCAACGGAATGCTATACGTCTCCGTTTGCGCGGTATTCCAGGAACCGAAAATATAATATTGAACGACGAATGCAAGCGATGCGAAGATTGCGGCAATTCGGTCCCATCCAAAATCCTTCCACAGCCGCGTGGCCAACACATAAAGCAGTGCGAGGGATAATAGCGCATTCAAATAATCGAAAATTCGAACCGCACGAACGCTATCACCGAACAGCGTGAATGCTGCTGCATAGGTATAAAAGATATTCGGAGGCTTAATGTCCCAAAAATCGAGATATGGCCGCAAGCCATGCAGCACTCCCCATCCGCCATACGCGAAGGTTCCCTGATCGTAATCGAACGGCCAGAAGATCGTGGGGAACAGCAGGACGGCTGCTGCCACCAATGTAATCAGCAGCGATTTACGACTGGAAAGATGTTTCTTGTCATTCCCGCGAAAGCGGGAATCCAGAGCGTTCGTTATGCGAAAAATTCGATTCAAACTTCAAATGCTGGATTCCCGCTTTCGCGGGAATGACATGCGTCCGCTCTCAGATCCTCATCGAAGAACGTTAAATTCTTTCGATAATCATGCTTGTCGCTTCCCCGCCGCCGATGCAGATCGAAGCCAGACCGATATGCTTATTCTGGCGTTCCAGAGCATTCAGCAGAGTAATGAGAATTCGCGCTCCACTTGCGCCAATCGGATGCCCGAGTGCAATCGCACCGCCCAGCACATTCAACTTCTCCAGCGGAATTCCGAGCTGATTCTGCGTTGCCAGTGCGACCACGGCGAATGCCTCGTTGACTTCGAAAAGATCGATGTCCGCCATCGTCATTCTCGCCCGCTTCAGAACCGACTGCGTTGCGAATACCGGCGCGGTCGTAAATTTCGCGGGTTCCTGAGCGTGGGAAGCATACGCAATAATCCGCGCCGTCGGCTTCCAGCCGTTCGATTTCGCAACATCTTCGCCGGCCACGACAAGCGCTGCCCCGCCATCGTTGATGGAACTTGCATTCGCCGCCGTCACGGTTCCATCTTTTTTGAATACCGGCTTCAGCGTGGGAATTTTATCGTATTTCACTTTGCGGGGATTCTCGTCCTCGCTCACTTCGGCAGTTTCCTTCCCGCGCTGAACCGTCACCGGCACGATCTCCGCCGCAAATGCGCCATTGTCGATGGACTCGTTCGCAAGCTTAAAACTGCGGATCGAAAATTCGTCCTGCGCCTCGCGGGGAACGTTGCACTCGACGGCGCAAAGTTCCGCGGCATTGCCCATGTGGAAATCGTTATAGACATCCCACAGGCCATCCTTTATCATCTCGTCGATGAGTTCTCCATTGCCCATTTTGTACCCGGTACGGGCGCGGGATAGCAGATACGGCGCGTTGGACATGGATTCCATGCCGCCCGCCACAACCACATTCGCATCGCCCAGCAAAATATTTTGCGCCGCAAGCATCACGGCCTTCATGCCGGAACCGCAAACTTTATTGATCGTCGAACACGGCACGCTCACCGGAATCCCGGCGCCGATAGAAGCCTGCCGCGCCGGCGCCTGTCCCACGCCGGCCGTGAGCACATTGCCCATATAAACTTCATCGACATCCTCCGGCTTCACGCCGGAACGTTCCAGTGCCGCTTTAATAGCAATGGAACCAAGTTTGGGGCGGGAACATCCGCCAGTGAACCGAGAAAAGTGCCGATAGGTGTGCGTGCGCCGCGGAGGATTACAGGGGTCATTTTTATAGTGCTGAGTGCTAAAGTGCTAAGTTACTGGGTGAACCGGATGGAGGTATAGAAACATCCGTGTGAAGCAATTTGTCCCATTCAATTCAATGGCACTTTCTTAAGCATGCGCGACGTTTCGCTTCGAAAAAGACTCGCGATATGCGCCGGTCTCATATTCTTCTTTTTGCGGTTCTGTTCGCAATCGGTTCTCACGCTGCGGCGCGCGCGCAATGGGCGCAGTGCGATGGGATCTATGGCGGATCGATAATCAGCCTCATGACGATGGGCCGTTACACCTTTGCTACGACGAGCGTCGGGCTCTTTCGTTCCACGGATCATGGTAGAGACTGGACACAGGTTCAAAACGGAATTGCCCGAAAGCCCGGCATTGCTTTCAATAATTCAACGCTTTATTTTGCCAGCGATAGGCTCTACATTTCGAGTGATAGCGGTTCAACGTGGCCCGTTCTCGACTCTCTTCCCTGCCCTGCCGGTCCGCTTGCCGTGATGGGCAGATATCTTTTTGTCTGCTCGACGGATGGAATCTACCGCACGTCAAACGAGGGACAAAAGTGGGAAATTATTGGCGGTCTTTTCTCCAGCGCAATTCTTGTCAAGGGAAGTGATGTGTATGTGGGTTCTACGTCGGGCGGCGTTCATCACTTGTCCGATTCGGGTTCCAACTGGTCCTCAGTCACGGGAAATCCGGCCATCATGGACAGTGCCAGCATCGATGCGCTCGCATACGCCGGGAACGATATCTTTGCCGGGGGATACTACGGGGAAGGCTTTTTTCGTTCCACCGATAATGGCGTAACGTGGGATACTTCCGATGTTGGGCTGCCAAACAGGCACTTCTCCGCAGGAATCGAAGACAATTTTCCGACGATTCTCGGACTTTATTTCGATGGAGGCAAACTCTTTGCCGCTGCTTCCGAAGGTATTTTTCTTTCGATCGATAGCGGCGCCAGTTGGACACAATTAACTTCTGGGGCCGTGCAAACAATCGTTCGCTCGGGCGCCAATCTGCTGGCAGGGACAGGCCAGGGTGTATCGTATTCGAGCGACAGTGGCATCACGTGGAAAGAGAGCAGCGACGGCATTCAAAACACGAATGTTACTGCGATGACTTCGATCGGAACCCACTTTTTCGCAGCTACCAATGGAAACGGTCTGTGGAGCAGTAGCGATAGCGGAGCAACGTGGAGCCCGCTCGAATTCCCCGACCGCCCCAATGTGGGCGGATGGTATTGTGACGATCGACACGACGCTGTTTGTCTTTTGGCGAGGGATGCTATCCAAATCCTTCAACTACGGTGTTACGTGGAATAGCACCTGGCCGTACGTCTTCTGGCCCGCGACAAGACTCAACTCGACATTGATCGCGAGAGGAGACTACGGGCTAACTCTCTCCACCGATCTGGGAACGACATGGGAACCGAGATCAATGGGATGGGGACCTTCTGTGGGGTACCTCGATTGTGTCGAGGGTGAACTCTATGATTGCCTTCCCCCTGATGAATATGGCGTTTTGGTTTCTGAGGACATGGGACTTACATGGGAGACACTCAATCCTCCTCCTGGTATATACTTCACGGCGGTTTATAGCGTGTGCAAAGCCGGGAATTATCTTTTCGCCGCAAGCGGCGCCGGCATCGACTGGCCGGGGTACGGAGTTTTTCGTAAAGCAGATTCCGATACCAGCTTCTCCTCTGCGAATGGGAACCTTCCCGATCTAAGCTCCATGGCGGTCAGCTCGATTGTTTCCTTTGATTCCAATGTCGTCATGGGAACCGAGCCTGCCGGTGCGATCTATAGTGGCGAGCAAAGTCCTGGGATATTTAGTTCATCCGACTTCGGTACGTCATGGCATTCCCATAACGAACAGCTGTTCGATTTGAATACGAATGTCCTGTTTGTATTCCCGCCTTATATTTTCGATGGGACTCGAAGCGCCGGGTTATGGCGGCGTCCGCTGTCAGAACTTATCGGCCAAAGCGCAGTTACCGAGGTAAAACGTCCAGTTTCGTCACTTTCCGTTATTCCAAATCCAGTTTCGGAATCGGCGACGTTCATCTTCACCCAAAATAATTCTGGATATGCGCAAATCTCCATCGTCAATCTCCTTGGTGAAAAAGTCGCGACCATTTTCAATGGCACGCTAAATGCGTCCGAACATTCCTTCAAGTGGGAACCCGCGCGGACGCTCTCGCCCTCTGGGATCTATGAGTGTGTTGTTCGGATAAATGGCCAAGTGCTGACACTGCCGATCTCGGTTTCTCGATAAGACAGTCGTTTGCCAACTCTTGCTCGAGCTAGAAACACTTGCCAAGAATATTTTAGAAGCATTTTCTCTCATTTCGTGTTATAGCGTCCCGTGAAGAAAATACGAGTTCTCATTGCCAAAGCCGGATTGGATGGCCACGACCGTGGCGCGAAAGTTATCGCCGCCGCATTGCGGGACGCCGGCATGGAAGTAATTTACACCGGCCTCCGCCAAACGCCCGAAATGATCGCCGAGGCCGCGCTGCAGGAGGACGTGGATGTCGTCGGCATCTCCATGCTCTCCGGCGCGCACATGACGATCTTCCCGCGTGTCCTTAAACTTCTCCGCGAGCGTGGGCTGGACGATGTGCTCCTCACCGGCGGCGGCATCATGTCGAGCGACGATATTGAGGAACTAAAGAAAATAGGCGTTGGGCAGCTTTTTACGCCCGGCGCACCGATGTCCGCTATCGTCGAATATATTCGGAAATGGATCGAGACGCGGGATATGGCAAAGATGGCGGCGTAAATCCGGCAGCGAACAAAACCAAAGCCGTCTTGCTTATAGTTCAAGAGGTATTCTTATGGAACTAACAGCCGAAAAACACTATACCGTTCGAGATTACGAGCAACTGCCCGAGGGCGCGCCCTATTATCAATTAATCGGAGGAGAATTAGTCATGAGTCCGAGTCCGACAAATCTTCATCAGGATATTATCTTAAACATCGCTGAACGGCTTTCCCCTTATGTTCGCCAAAAAAAGATGGGCAAAATCGTCCTCTCCCCGATGGACGTGCATCTCACCGAGGCAGATGTTTATCAGCCGGACTTGATCTTTATTCGAAAAGAGAATATCCATCTGCTCCAACCGAATGACCGCATCCGTTTCGTTCCCGATCTTGTGGTCGAAGTGCTTTCGCCATCAACCAGATCTTATGATTACTCACACAAGAAAAGAATTTACTGCGAGCAAGGGGTTCGGGAGTATTGGATCGTCGATCCCGACGAAGGAACCATTGAGATCATGGTAAAAGAGGGCGCGTTCTATCAGACCATCGCGTTGCTCAACGGGCAGGCGATGCTCGAAAGCGCGATGTTCCCCGGATTCAGTATGAAGGTCGAAGAAGTATTTGCGATGTAATCATGGGCCAACCAGCATAGCTCAACCGGCAATCCTTTTAGGCAAACGGCAGTTTGCCAGTGCATGAAATGGTCGCCAATTCTGCTCTCACTACTCGCGATCGGCTGCACGCGCGAGGTTGCGTTCCCACCCGCATCGCTCGCGCAGCCTTCACGCGGGTGTACGCTCGCGGGTTGGGTCATGGAGCAACAGCCGCATAGCGCGCGCACGCCGGAAGCTCCGCCGCCCGTGCTTCGCGATACCATCATTACCGTAAACGGGACGCAGCAGCACATTTCCATCCCGGCGGGATTTACGATGACGGTCTTTGCGAGCATTCCACAGTGCCGCGGCCTCACGCTCTCTCCCGACGGTGTGATCTATGCGACATCGTATAACGGTAACATTTATGCCCTACCCGATCATAACCACGATGGAGTTCCCGACAGCACGACCACCGTCGAAACCGGGCTTGGGGATCCGAGCGGAATTGGATTTGTCAATGGCGAACTCTATGTATCGAATAATGCGGCGCTCTATCATCTCGTGACGCCGGCGGATAGTCGCCAGGCTTCGAGCAAACTGCTGTTGGCCACTTTTTCTTCGGGCGGTTCCCACACGACGCGAAATTTCGTGTTCGATACAGCCCGCCAAAAGCTCTACATGCAAGTTGGCTCGGCCGGCAACACCGATACCACCGATTTTGCACAACGGGCGCGAATTTTCGAGATGAACCCGGATGGAACCGGCATGCGGACCTATGCCAGCGGACTTCGGAATGCCGAAGGATTGGATTTCGATCCGCGCACCGGCGCGCTCTGGGCCAATGTGAACGGCATGGACGATCTCTTCGGCGCCGGTACCCAAATGACCGATAATAATCCTTCCGAAGGAATCTATCTCATTTGCGATGGCGCGAACTATGGCTGGCCCTGGTGCTATGGATTCCAAATGCGAAATCCTCAGCAACCTTGGGTGAACCTGGATACGAACGTCGTAAAGACTTTCGATGGCCCGGTGGCGGAAGTTCTCGCGCATTCCGCACCGCTCGGCCTGCACTTTTATCGCGGAACCAAGTTCCCGGCCATGTATCATGATGCAATTTTTCAGTGCTACCATGGTTCATGGGATCGCTCCCCGCCTGCGCCGCCGCGCATTACCGTTATGTTCGCCGATACCGATGGGAAGAATGCGCGCGTTACCGATTTCGTGAATGGCTTCGAGGTGCTCGGTGCCGGCGCCGATTCGAACACCTCCCATTATTTCGGGCGACCCGTGCAAATCACCGAGGGCGCCGATAGCGCGCTCTATGTTTCGGACGATCAGGAAGGTGTGATCTATCGCATCGCATATACTGGCGCACCGAGCGGCGTCACGGATCCGCCGCCCACGCCACCGACTATTACGGTAAGCGATCCGGTGCCGAACCCGGCGCAACGAATTATTCGCGTGGATATCACGCTCGCCAAACCTGCATTCGTGCGCGCGGAACTTTACGATCTGGTAGGAAGCGAGGTGCGATCGCTCCTCGATGAAGGGCTTTCGAGCGGAGACTTTCCACTACTCATCGGCACCGAAGGGCTGGCCGATGGAACTTATATCTTGCGCGTGAGTTCCGGCGGAGACGTGGTGTCCCGGCGGTTGGCCATCCAGCGATAGCTGGTAAGCGCCACAATGACCGCGAGGAGGCACGCTCCGATCATGCTGATCCAAGTGCCAGTTTTTTCGATGGGCGATTCCGTTAGTTTCAGCGTTAGGATATAATTCCCGGCCGGAAGAAACGCGGTGGCGATGCCGTTGGGATCAGGGAAAACACGGAGATTCGACGTGTCGGCGCGCGCGCTCCAGTAGGGCCAATAAAATAGGTGGAAGCGAACGCCGGTCGCGCGCGTGAGATGGCTTTGGAATTTCATGGAGGCCGAGGTTCGGTCGAGGAGGCGGAGGGTATCGCCCGGATTTGTAAGCCCCAACAGCGTTGCGGGCGGGTCGTCAAAATGCCAGCGAGCATAACTCCATACGGCATAGGGATTCGAGTCTGTCCAGATTGGCTGATATTCCGGGGCATCCATCCGGTAGGCATTTATCGGAATCGGCCGGTTGAGCCAGAATTCATTCGAAAGCCGGAATTCGCCAACGATCGTAACAATCGCAAGTCCGGAAATCGCGAGTAGAACGATTCGTGAACGGCCCCGAACTGCCGCGACTGCGATCCCAAGCAAAACGATGCTGTTCCACCGCCAGGAGAACTGGATGAGCGAGGCGCCGTGCCAATGCCAAAGCGGAGCGAAAATTGGAATTTGTAACGCCACGGCTACCAATGCGATCCACCACCATGCATCGCGGCGGGATCGTTGGAAGATGACATATAACAAGCCGGCGATCAGCGTTGCGGATGCCAGGAAGCGCAGCCAGCCGCGAGATTCAAATAAATCGAGCACGGCAAAGCCTGTTGTCGGGATGATTCTGTCCCAGAGATGCGAGGTGTGAATGAGATCACGCAGCTCGATGGCCGGCAAAAGATAGACCGCGCATACCGCAGCCGCGATCATGCCGGCAAGCACCTCCTCTATTACTATCTTGCGCTGCCGCTTCACCAGAAGAATGACAAACATTGCGCACGCGGCAAGCAAGACAACCGGAATGTTGGTGAGCAGCAATCCTGTCCATGCCAGCGCGTGCAGAACAATATGCCGGATACGGCTCCCAGGCTCGATGAACAGGAGCGGAAGAAACATCAAAGCCCATTGTTCGCCCAAGGCATCTCGGACGAAGACATCGGCAAAGTGGTATCCGAGGAAGCTATAGGTGAGTACGGCAATTGCTATCGGAAGAGGCCGGGATGAATAGCGCCGGACCAAAAAGAACATTGCGGCGCAGGAACCAATCGTAGGGATGAGCGCCATCAAATTGTAAAAGGGAGAAGGCACAAACGGCAGGAACAGGCGCAAAAAACTCGCGACCCAATAGGGCAGAGGCGGATAAAAATAAAAGGTCGGGGATCCAAAGCCGGCATTGGAAATTGGGAGCCAGCGGGGGTACAAGGTTTGGCTTGGGCAGAGACGCGCAAACTGATCGAGCCAATTGAGATGGACATTGGCATCGTGGCCAACCGCCGGATAGCCAGCAAGGGAAAAGATCAAACTTATCCCGGATGCCACAACAACCGCAACAAACGTAATACGCTCGAGCGGTTCGAATCTTGCCCGGGAATTCTTTTGATCTGTCATCGCCTAACCAAACAGTTCCACGATGCTCAGCGCGGCACGCTCGCATTCCGCCATCGAAACATCGAGATGTGTCACTGCGCGCAGCATTCCATGCGCGCCTATGGAAAGCTGAATCCCCTGCTCCTTCAGCATCGCCAGCGCATGAGAGAGGTCAGGCCCGCCTTCGATTTTGAGCAGGACGATATTGGTTTCGACTCGATTCATAGCGATGTGAACATGCTTCGAGGATTCGAAAATAATTTCGGCGAACCGCCGTGCTTTCGCATGATCTTCGACAAGACGTTCTCGATTATTTCGGAGTGCGTAAAGCGCGCCGGCCGCAATAATGCCCGCCTGCCGCATTCCGCCACCCCAGATTTTTCGGTACCTTCGCGCCAACGCAACCGATTCTTTCTTTCCACAGAATGCGCTGCCGACCGGCGCGCCCAGACCCTTCGAGAAGCAGACCGACACGGTATCGAAATACTCCCCATACTCTTTTGGCGAATGTCCCGAGAATACGCAGGCATTCCACAGTCGTGCGCCATCGAGATGCATCATGATGTCATGCTTTTTGGCAAGCGCGGCAATCGCACGAATTCGTTCCATCGGATAGACCGTGCCGCCAGCGCGATTATGCGTATTCTCTACCGCGATAAGCCGCGTGACCGGCATATAATACGCTTTCTCGCGGATAAACTGCAGTATATCTTCCGCTGATAGAAGACCGCGATCCGAAGCCTTCACCGGCAAAAGTTGCACACGCGAAAGATAGCTCGCCGCCGTCGTCTCGTAATTGAAGATGTGCGCGTCCGCTTCCAGGATCACTTCATCGCCCGTCGTGGTCTGAATGGCGATGGCAAGCTGATTCGCCATGCAGCCAGAAGGCGCATAAAGCGCTGCTTCTTTTCCCAAAAGGCCGGCAACCTCTTCCTCCAATTTGCGGACGGTCGGGTCCTCGGAAAAAACGTCATCGCCGACTTCGGCATCAGCCATAGCTTTTCGCATCGCCAGCGATGGCTTGGTGACCGTATCAGAACGAAGGTCAATTAATTTATCCACAAAATAAAATAAATGTATTCAGGCACTTGACTTTACTTTTGAAAGTTCGTATTTTTGCAACGTTCGTTACACACGATTCAAAAATCATCGAAATCGTACAAATTTACGGATGCTTTCGTGAAACCAAACGAGAACGGCAAAAGACCGCTAATTCCCTCCATCGAGACGCTGGGCCTCGATACGACGGACTTGGCCCTCCTCAAATCATTGCAGGTGCAGGGCCGCACGAAACGGAACGAGCTCGCGGAAGGTGTCGGGCTTTCGCTGCCAGCCGTGAGCGAGCGAATGCGAAAGCTCGAAGAGCGCGGCGTTCTGGAAGGCATCTACGCGAAGCTCGACCCGAAGCTGGTGGGCTTGGATGTCGCCGTCTTCATTACGGTGACGGTCGAATCGAGCAGCAAGTATCCGGACTTTCTTCGGGCGGCAAAGCAGCATCCGGAAATTCTGGAAATCCATGCCATTACCGGGGATGGTTCCCATCTCGTAAAAGCGCGAACCTGGAATACATCGACGCTCGAGCGCCTGCTGAGCCAAATCCAGCAGTTCCCGGGCGTCAAGCAAACTCGGACGAACGTCGTGCTCTCTACTTACAAGGAAACCTCGGCGCTGCCGATAGAAGAACTTTCCGCGTGATGCGCAATGCGTCATGCATAAAAATCAAACGAATCACGAATCACGATCATAATCATTCCAATCACATAAACCACTGTTATGACCAAATCCGAAGTACTTTCGCTGGCAAAAGAACAAAAAGTCGAATTCATCAATGTCATGTTCACCGACTTGCTCGGCGTGATGAAGGCGCTCACGATTCCGGTATCTAAACTCGAAGACGCGATCGAATCGAACGTCTGGTTCGACGGCTCATCCATCGAAGGCTTCGCGCGAATATCCGAATCGGACATGTACCTGAAACCCGATCTCGATACCTTCACGGTCATCCCGTGGTCAAAAGGCACCCGCGCGGTGACCGCCTTAATCATCGGCGATATATTCATGCCGGACGGAACCCCGTTCGAAGGCGATCCGCGCGGAATCCTGAAGCGCCAGATCAAACGCGCAACCGATATGGGCTATACATTCAACACCGGCCCGGAACTCGAATTTTTCCTTTTCAAGCGCGGCGCCGATGGCTCGCTCCAAACGCTGCCGCACGATACGGCCGGCTATTTCGATCAAACGACAGATCTTGCCAGCGAAATCCGCAAAGAGATGACCTTCGCGCTTGGCGAGCTGGGCATCGACGTGGAAGCGCTGCACCACGAAGTCGCGATCGGCCAGCATGAGATTGACTTCAAATACGATAACGCTCTACGCTGTGCGGATATTGTAATCATGATGAAGTATGCACTCAAATCCATTGCGATGAAATACGATTTGCATTGCACCTTCATGCCGAAGCCGATTGCGGGAATTAATGGATCGGGAATGCACGTCCATCAATCGCTCTTTTCGCCCGACGGGAAGAAAAACCTGATGCACGATAAGGATGGCGAATACCAGCTTTCTGCTCTCGCGAAGAATTATATTGCCGGTCAGCTAAAGCATATTCGCGCAATGAACGCGATCTTAAATCCCACAGTAAATTCGTATAAGCGATTAGTCGTGGGATATGAAGCACCGGTGTATGTCGCGTGGGGCCAGCGCAATCGTTCCGCGCTCATTCGCATTCCGCGCATTACTAAGGGACGTGAAAAAGCGGTTCGCGCGGAACTTCGCTGCCCCGACCCGAGCGCGAATCCCTATCTCGCCTTTGCCGTCATGCTTGCCGCCGGCCTCGATGGAATCGAAAATAAGTTACCCGCACCCGCGCCCGTCGAAGAAAATATTTTCGAATTCACGGACGAAACCGCCGCAGCGCGTGGAATCACCACAGTAGCAAAGAGCCTGATGGACGCGTTCGACGAGCTTCAGAAAGATACTGTGATCCGCGATGCGCTGGGAAGCTTCTGCGTCGAGAAACTCACGGAAGCCAAACGCGCCGAGTGGGATTCATACCGGATGTCTGTTACACAGTGGGAACTCGATCGGTACCTGGAAGTTTATTGAGTTGTTTGTGTGCCGGGAAGCGCTGCTTCCCGGCCACAAGCGGTGTGGGCGCTGAGGGATTCGAACCCCCGACCTTCTCGGTGTAAACGAGACGCTCTAAACCAGCTGAGACTAAGCGCCCAAGTGTTCGCATAACGCATCTTGGCTCCAGTCCGCTCCCGAAATAACGCTCATCGGTCCCGCACCGCTCGCTCCGTCACCGCGTCCGAGACGTTATCGCCATCCTTGCCATTGATGATGACGCGATAGAGGTAGGTTCCATCGGCAACATCGTTTCCGCGCTCGTCGCGGCCGTCCCATTCTACCGCATTGAACCCGGCGTGGGTTTCGAGCGGAGTGAGTGTGCGAATCTTCCGTCCTGCGATCGTATAGATGATAATTTTTACGTCGGCCGGCTGATCGGACTTAAGCACGAAGGTAAAATCCGTTTTATCCTTGAATGGATTCGGGTAATTCATCACTTCTTCCAAGCCGTTCACATTGCTGATGGTAAATTCTGTTCGCACGGTATCTGTGTTGCCACTGGCATCGGTGACGGCCGCGGTTATCAGCCATTGGCCTGGGCTATAGGGTGCGCTGGGCCTGAAGCGGAGCCACGCTTGGGTTGGGCCGCTCTGAAACGTTCCAAATTCGGGTTGCCGGAAACCCGCCGAATAGTCGTAGTAATAGATATGAAAGTTCTCAGTCGAGCTGCCATTGATTGGAATCAGGCTCGCCGCTACGATGGAATTGTGTGCCGTATCGCGAATAAGATTCGAGCTGAGGAGATTTATTTGAATCGTCGCATTGCTCGATACATATCCCCCATCGGGAATATTCCGGTTATCGAACAGAATTTGGATGGTGGGTCTTGTCGTATCCCGTACGACGGTATACGTTCCCGCTATATTATCGTTGAAGAGTAACTGCTCGTTCACCGTATCGTTGGGATTGACCGCTGCCGCAAGGGCCACCGAGCCAAGCTCGTTCGTGGTTTGAATCGAATCGGCAAACGATTGCGTGCCATGCCCCGCGAGCTGCACGAGTTCGTGCAATGCCACCGTATCGGTCTTTCCCTGATACGTGCGCGTAACAAGAAGCGGAACCGAATCCGCAGGCGTGCAGGTGAGCGCAATAACACCGTAGTTGGCCAATACCGCGCCGCCGGCATTCGTAAGCTTTGGATTTGTTTGAATCGAATCGGAACTAAACAGAAGTTCCGGCGCGGCATCGTATTGTAACGCGATCCCCGAAAGCGCGGGGCTTTGCGTTGCATTCGACGTGCGAACAAAATTCATTTGCACGCCCAGCCGGTCATACACGCGCGGATTGATGTTGGATAAATCGAAAGACGAACCTTGCGAGGCATGGAATGCATCGACAGAATCGATGCCGGTTCCATCGCGGCGCTCGCCGAGAACCTGGAACGTAATGTCGCTCCCGGCGGGAACCGGATCGCCCGTCCATGTGAGCGCCCCATAATTCTTCGCGATTGCCGTAAACGGTGTCACCGCAAGGCCGGATATGCCCGAGGTAACGATGGTATCGGAAATAGTTGTGCCGTTTGTGCCATTCTGGGCATTGCCTTCTTTCGCAGTTCCCGGCGGCGATCCCTTCGTTCCAATGAGTGCGTAGCTTCCCGTGTAGGGCGGCGTAAGCCCATTCAGGGAACCGAGTGTTTGCATTTGGATCCGCGTCGAATCCAGAAAATTCTGGAAATCCATTTG
Organism: uncultured Bacteroidota bacterium; assembly: GCA_963702215.1. GTDB lineage: Bacteria > Bacteroidota > Ignavibacteria > Palsa-1295 > Palsa-1295 > PALSA-1295. The sequence goes on along the minus strand of OY969726.1, from coordinate 78,499 downwards.
GCCCACCGTCAGAACAATCACGCGGCGGCCGGTCTGAATAGAGGCGAGTACGGAATCGAAAATACGCGCGGCGGAATCCTGCGGAGCAGGGTTCCCAAGAATCTTGGACCAGTCCATATCGAACTCGGAGGCGGATTCGATTTGGGTTCCATCCGGCGTGAAGACGACAATGGCAACCCCTTCAACCCCATCTTCATAAATATGTTTGCCGTTAATGGAGATTTGCGAATAGGCTTGAGCGCCAATCGCGCTATCGTTTTGTCCGTGCGCCCACGCCGTGATAATCTCGGTATCGTGCGCAGGCAAGAAGAGAAATCCGCGCGAATCCAATGAAAGCCCGCTTACAATCATTGAGGAATCCTGCTCCCGCGAGGTGTAACTAAATTCCGGGCGCGGCGCGGAGGCGGTGCTGAAGGTGGCGTACTGCCAATCGGTCGCGTCGCCATTCGCGCGAAGGACGCGGCTGCGCCACCAATAAACGGATGAGAATGGCACCGGTGAAGCCGGGATCGGAACATCGAATGTAAGATAATACGCGGAGCCAATAGTTGCCTTTTGATCCGCGAGAATATTCGAAAATGCTTGTGTTGTATCGAGTTCCAGTTCCACTTGATCACCCGCGCTCGTTCCCGACGGCGTGAGCACAATGAGATGCACGGCGCTTGGGCTGATGTCACAGAAATCGCGTGAGCCTTCATAGGGATAGAACGGCGTGGTCGAAAGGCCATTGACGCGCACCTGAATCGTTGCGAGATCATCGGGCCTGTAACTTTCCGGGAACGCGCTATCGGGATCGATCAGCACGGAGATCGTATGCTCGCCGATGGATTGCGCGGTGAGCGCAAAAGTTGCAGTCGCAATCGCGCTGGTATCCAGCCGAGGCAAGGTATCGTTCAGCGAAAATGGCAAGCCGCTCGGCCCGGCATCCGTAATGCGAATCACGACCGGCCGGTCGGCCGAATAACCATAATTATGAATGAGCGCCCGAATCGTCATCACGCTATCGCTTACACTAAGCGACACTCGAGCAACCGTATCGCTCCCGGCATACGCATGAACCTCATTCGGATAGACCGCGAACTCCGGCTGGGGGCGAAAGACGAAACCGGTTGCGGCATCGCCCAGCATAGAGTTCTGAAGCGTTCCATTGTGACTCGCATCCGCGCCAGCAGCAGACGAGAATTGATCGGCAAATCCTTTCGCGACGGTGAGTAGCGCCAGCATGTTCATCGTCTCCGTCTTGGTCGTATCATGGGTGCTGTCGTAGGTCTGAAGATGCTGGAAGAAATTCGTTGTGAGATGACCATCGTAGTCTGATGCCCCGAAGCCGGTTGTGCCATACGCTTGCACGGAACCTGCTTCCGAAGCATCCACGTAGGATTCGTTCACACCAATTAAATCTGGTTCCGCGAACGCGCCGGTTTGGCACGTAAGCGTCATGAGTAATGGGTACAGTCCCTTGTTATTCAAGATCGAAGCATCGGGGAAACTAATATCGGAGGTAAATGTCGCCCCATGTCCGGCAAAATACAAGATGGACTGGCCTCGTTGCAACGCATCCTCGATCTGACCCACATGGGTGGCATCCACTCCACTCGTGAAATCCGTGCGCTCGATGATCGTCGAGTCGATGTTGGTCGGCGGAAGAACCAATCCGGACTCTCCATGCATGATATCGGCTCCGAGCCAGGATCGGATTTCTATATCGAATTCCGCATGTTGGGCGCCCCCATCGCCTCCACTCAGAAACAGCCAATTCCGGTTCCAGGAAGCGGGCGGTTCGTTCTCGTATTCTACTAATTTTGTAATATAGGATTGGATGGCCGGTTCGGAGGAACCAGGAATGCGCGAAATAACCATGAGCGGCGGCACATTGAGGCCGCTATCGCTTGTGCCGGGAAGCGTGTAATAGTAATCGCTCGCCGGCCAGCCATACGTGGGAACGAATGAACGGTGAAAACTCGCGAAATCCTGCGGAGTTCTGGCGGTATTGAACTTTGGATCCCAGGAGGCATCGCCTAAGAGCGTTACAAAAGCAACCGGAGTGCCCGAATAATTCTGATAAGCAAAATTCAAAAAGCGCCGAATGGCAACCGGCTCGTTGCTCCCATAATCGAACGCATTGAAGACTTCATCGGTCGTGACAACCATTGTTTTCATACCTACATTGCCGCGATTGTTGGCAAGTTCCTGCGCTTCATGGAGGAATTCGGGATGAGTGATCACGAGATAGTCCGCCTGATTACCGGTTCCAAGAATATTCCAGCCTTGCACACGCGAATTCCCGGTATTCCAGGGTTGAATATTATCGCATTTGAGAATCGAGGCCGGAGTTGCGGCGGCATAGTGCGGATTGAGCGAAACCGCGGAATCGAAGAAAAGCCCGGCGTGAAGTTCGAGCCGGGTTGTATCCGTAAGATTAAAGAGATGCGCCGTTGTATCCGAAAGCGCAAGCTGAAACATTCGCGATGTGGGCGATTCGGAAAAGAGCCACTGCCCTTTCGCAATCGCGCTATCGATGCTGGGAGCAAGTCCGCTTTCGAAACTCACTTCGTAGTAATCCAGGTAAAATTGATCGACCCCGGCGGTACCGCCGGTCAGTGCATTCACCCGAACGATGTTGGCACCAAGAACAAGCTTCGAGAGTGGAACCGTAAAGGAAAGGGAGTCGTAGCTGTAATAGCCGAATCGGTCGATGAAGCTGGGCGCGGAATTATTCACCTGGGCATCGACATAGTGGAAATAAATACCATGCGTAGCATCATCCGAAATACCGCGAAATAGGAATTTTACCGTGGCAAACTTCCCGGCGGTATCGACCGGGAGCTTGGCAATATAAAATGTGTCCGCGAAGTGAGATTTCGTTGAGTCGTCGAACAGACCGTGCAGATCCGTCCAGTAGAAGCGTTCTCCGGAAACATACTCCGTCCGTTGAATCGTGGTGGTTGCATCTGCCACCGCGTCTCCCTGATAATAATTATGATCCTGCTCGTGGTGAAGGAGTAGCGAGCCGGAGGAAATAACCGGAGCACTGGGCGTGTATTGCGTTCGTTCCCGAAATCGCAGCGGAGTGCTGGGGCCTGTTCTGATCGAGGAAGTTAGCCAATAGACATTCGTATCCGTGGCGACGTTATAATACTCCGGGCGCGGGAGTTCGGGATAGGTTATGTCGAAAAAAGATGGCAGTGGGAACCCGCGCAAATGCTGGCCGTAAAATTCGATGGCGGCGATGTTCCCGCTCGCATCGGTATCGATCCAGATCGGAATTTCCTTCCCATGATTGATGCACCGGAGATTTTTTGGATTCCAACCGGCGGAAACAGGCGTAAAACCGAGCGTGGAAAAATTTAGCTCGTTCGCGCTAACGCGGTACAGCCCATCGCGCGTAACCGCAACGCGGACATAGGGAGCGGTTGGATCGATCCAATTAAAGACGCTGTCGAATCCGGTTGGACCAGAAAGCGAGTGCATTCCTTTTCCGGCAATCGTGGCATTCCCCCCCGCTGCCTGGCGTAAGGGTACGGCAAAGCGACCCAGGTCCCAATCGTTGGTGACCGTCCGCGAATTGAGATCGGCGAAGAGCGGATCTTTTACCGTTCCCGAACCTCCTTCGCTGTTCGAGTTAAACCGGATGCCAACTGTAAACGAGCGCAGCGCAGCGCGCCCATTTGTCTCGACCAACGGCACCCTCACCGTCACCATTCGGAGCGAGCGAAACGTTTCCGGTTTCGCGATAGTAACTCTCGGCGCAACGGAATATGACGGGGCGTCATATATTCGTTCCAGTGTATCATTTACTTCCTGCTCCGATGGAATGATATGGATCGTCCCAAGTGGCGCGGTTCGGCTTGGTTCTATCACGGGAATTATATTGGTTGCGCCACTGGGAATCGCAAAGGTTACGGTTAGAATCGGAATATCCGGTCCGCCGCCTTCGGATGGAATGAGCGTTAGTCCGTTCGGCATGGGGCTCGTCAGCAAGGGCCACTCCAATTGTGAGAACTTCATTCCCTGAGGCGTATTCTTCACTGGCAGCGCTGATACGCTGACTCGCGGCTGGCCGAGATCGAGCAAAATCGAAATCGTTCCGCCGCTCGCCGATACCGACGTTTGGTGGGATCGAATAATGCCGGTTCCGCCGCCAAACGTGAACTTGTGAACGCGCACGCCACCTCTCGCCGGTCGCCGCCTCGGGAAATTTATATGCGTACGTAGCAACTCCCGAGATTTTCGCTGCGAGAGCGTAGCCGGTTTTTGCGTCGAAGGATGGTTCATCGCGACCGGCGCGGCCAAGTGTGAAATTGGCACAATGGGGCGTGCAATCAGCGTCGTGGGCTGGCCAAGCTGCGTGGGATGGCTTGTGACCTGAAATCCAAGCGCGCTCGTCCATCCTGCGAGGAGAGCGATAACGGAAATGGTGGATATTCGGCGGAAATGCATTACGAGTAGAGAGTATCTAATCAAAACGCCCGAAATTCGTTCACCGTCGCATAGGGATTAAATTTTGACCATACCCGGCGCGGGGTCGTCCCACGGCCAATCTCTTCGCATTCGCGCCCGTATAAGATAAACTGCCGCGCCAATGCCTATAACGATTATGGAACCAACGATAAATTTAAGACCGGTGGAGAAAAAGACAAAGAGCCAAACAAGGATTGAAACAATCGCCGGCAGCGGGAAGAGCGGCATTCGGTATGGGAGCGATTCTACTCGTTTGCGGCTGCGATGCCACAGCATCAGGCCAACGGTTTGGCCGATGAATTGGATGAGAATTCGCATGGCAAGAATCGCGCTGATGACATCGCTCATCCGATTGAAAAACACGCTGAATACAAACGCGAATGCCCCGAGCACGAGCAGCGAGACGTGCGGGAACTGCTTGGTAGCATGAACCCGTGCGAATACCTTGAAGAATTCTCCATTCTTTGCTGCCGCATAAGGAATTCTGGAATAGCCCAGCATCGCTGAAAAAAGCGAAGCCGAAGCTATGATAAGGATAAGCACCGTCCCAACCTGCGCCGCACCGTTTCCATAAAGATTCTGGAAAAACTGGCTAAACACGAACTCCGAATGCCGGGCCGATTGCCACGGGAGCGTTCCCAAAATACTGAGCTGCATTCCGAGATAGACAATCGCAATCCCGCCAATCGAGAGCATCATGCTTCTCGGGATATTTCGTTCCGGACGCTCGATTTCCGAGCCTAATTGGCACACATTGTAGTATCCCAGGTAACTATAAACCGACTTGCCCATCGCCTGACCGAGCACGACAAAAAATACCGGCGAAAGCGACCATGCGCCGGCTGGATAGCTGAAGGCGAGATGCGGATCGAAATGCGTAGCGCCGGCAAACAAGATCCACCCAATTGTGAGAATAAGCACACCCCAAAACACGACGGAAATCCGGCCCGCGACGGTAATTCGCCGGTAAAGCAAAATCGTTAGAAGCACAACGAGAACGCCTGAAACCGCTTTGCGGCCCAACACACTCAGCGGAATCAGATATCCAAAATGCTCCGCAAAACCGAGGGAACCGGATGCGATGACAAGCGGTGCCTGAAAAATCGTCTGCCAGATAAACAGGAACGAAAAGAACTTCCCCCAGCTATTTTCGCCATATAATTTTCGGAGGAAGACAAAGCTACCACCGGCTTCCGGCCACTGCGCGCCAAGCTCCGACCACACCATTCCATCGAAAACGGCCAGCACCGCGCCGAGCACCCATGCGACGATACATTGCGGGCCATTCATAATGTCGATGACAAGCGCCATCGTAACGAACGGCCCGATGCCGACCATGTCGATCATGTTGATCGCCGTGGCCTCGCGTAAGCCCAGCCCGCGAACAAGAGTGGAATCCTTTGATGACGTCATTGTGAGTCGCGAGATTCGACCGGAGCGAAAGCGAGCAATTTACCGAGTTCTCCACCAAGTAGCGTTGCCATTCCGAGCGGAGTTCGTCTCCGTTCGGAATGACAATTCTCAATGATTCCCGCTATTTAATTCCCGGATAGGTCAGTTCCGGATAATAATTGACGGCAAGCTTATCGAATAAGTCTTTCGCTTTTGCGCGGCCCGAGGCCGGATTCATATCGAAGTAATAAAATTCCTCGGTATCGCCGCGATCCATCGCAAGCTGCATCGTTCCCTGAGATTTATGCTCGGCGATGTCCCAATCGACAATCATCTTGTAATTCAACGCGTGATGGAATCCAAAGCCCTGATCGCAATTGAAGGAGAACGCTGGCTCGCCGTCGCTGCAGCGCGTGATGGGAAACCCAGACAGGCCCGAAAAATGGAGGGGATGCCCACCCTTATCAATGACATCGCCGCCCAATGCGATGGGATGCGGCACGCCGGGCGGAAGACTATCGATTACCGAAAGCGCGAGGATGGTCGAAGCTTTGTGATGGCCGTGCGTCGAATCGGTAGGCAGCAACATGAAGGCGAAATCGTAATGGCCGCTCAGCATAATTTGCCGGAGCCGCGCCTTGATGAAGCGAACATTCCAAACACTATCGAGCACGCCGTAAGGATCGAGCGTATAATGATTATCGAGCTGGTTTAAAAAATAAATATGATCCAGACCGATAATTTTCCCGGCGCGCTCCATCTCATCGTGCCGGATTTTTGGAAGGTATTTCCGCCCAATTTTTTCAGTGGTCAGATCGAGGTGATAATACGCATTCCCCAGCGTCGAATATTTATACCCGCCCTCTCCATCGGTGACGATGACGAGATCGATCGTGCCATGAAGATCGTGATGAATTTTATAGACCGCCCCCGCATACGCGGTTTCGTCATCCGGATGGGCATCGACGATAAGCACGCGCGGGCCGGAAACCTTCGCCCACAATGGTGCAACGGAGAAAGAGAATAAAATGGCGAGAAACCACAGGCGTTTTTGCATGCAAGATGAAACACCTACCGGCGCTTTAGCAGTTGCAGGCTGTCATTCCTATCTTGTCGAAGCGGGTACGGCAAGTTCACCACCGCGTACCAGCGGCTGGATCGATCGGGCAATTTCACTTAGTTCCTGCTGCTCGGCATCGACGGTCGCAGTGTCAACAGCCTCGGCTATGGTCGTGTCGTCCAAATCATGCGTCCAATAGCGGTGACTGGTAATAATCACGCTGTCGGGAAGAAACTCATAATCATAGATGATTTTGCCAACGATTTGCTCCGAACCATGGTGTGCGGCACTATCTGGCAAATGCCGAGCCTCATAAAGGATCAGCTCATTTGGGCGGACGAGATCGAGTTTCCTGCCCTTGGCCATGTTAAACTCGGCGATGGCCACGGAGATCGACTCCCAATTTGCATTCTTCACTACGATGTGTGGCTCATGTGCGAGATCGAAATTTGTCGATGGAGCACAGCCCCACGCACTCAATAAACCCGCCGATATTGCAAAAAACAACTGCCGTTTCATAATGTCCGCTCTCCCGGATCCTATTTGGAACCAATTCCCATGCCCATTCCGCATCTAAATGGATTAATTCGGACGGCAAAACTTTCCCGGTAACAAAAGCGCGAGAAAGGAGTTATTAATTAAGAATGTCACTCCGCCAATCCATTTTCCGGCATATATGGCTAGCACTCCCCCTGCTGGCTTTTTCCGCATGCGGCAATTCGAATGATTCCACATGCACGTTCACCTACTCGCAGCAGTTCAGCGGAAATATATCGACGATCCTATGGCCCGTTGGCACAACGCGCGCAAGCGCCAACGATGCCTATGCACCCGATTTCCGGTGGCACAAGAACGATAGCACGCTCGATTCCTTGAGCGGGCACCTCGGGCAGGTTGTGCTTCTCAATTTCTGGGCGACGTGGTGCGGCCCATGCAAGGCGGAGATGCCGGCGATTCAGGCGGTGCAGGATCAAATGGGAGATTCGCTCTTTGTTATCGGGGTCGCGGTCGATCAGTGCAGTCCGTATGCCACGGTTTCCGAGTATATCCGCAGCAATGACATTCGTTACCAAATCGCCGTCGATTCCCTGTCACGGCTTTATGAGCAATATTGGCTTTGGCAGCCACTTGAAATTCCGGTTTCGTATTTCATCGGCCCGGATGGGCGCATAAAAACAATCGGAGTCGGAGAAGGCGATGAAGCTGCGATTCTTTCCAGCGCCCGCGCTGCAGAGCAATGATTATTTCGTTACCACAACATTCCCGGAAACCGGAACCCTGTTAGTTCCGGATACTTTCATGCTATAATGGTAGCCGCCGTTTGGCAGGGGGAGGGAAGGAATTACAAAGAGGGATGGCCCTGCGCCCGATACGTTTTGCACCACAGAATAAACCAACTTTCCGGCCTCATCGGTTATGCTTAAATCGACCACAGCCGCTCGAAGTGCAGTAAAAGGGATCGAAAGAGTTTCGCCGCTGTGAATTGGATTTGGGTGGGCGCTGCCGGCAGCGGGAAGGATTCCGCTCGCGGAATCCCAATTTGCGCCGCGAAGGAAATTGTAAAGAATACTGTCTCCGCACACGAAATCGAGAGTGATCGAGGCGGAATCGGCAACGGCGCCTAAGGCGCACTTATTGAAATTCATGTCGCCGTTATTCAGCTTAAAATCCGCGATTCGAAAGCTGGTTCGAGCGGAATCCGAAAGCGCGATCAGAAACTGAAGCGTCAGAAGCGGCGTAAGGGAATCGAAAGTAAGATTCGTTCCATTGATCGTTACCGGTTGGTAGGCGATCTTGCCCCCAATCGGAAGCGGCGCGCCAAAAAACGGTGCACCCGCGCCTTGCACACCCGTCGAAGTCTGGCTCGGATTGAAAATCGTCATCACGTCACTATTATAGGCCAGCGTGATTGTGATTGTGCTCAAACCTTTATTGCTAAAATTATTTTCCGCCATAATTTCGACGGTCGCCGTGTCGCCCGCCTTCACGTTGAGATCCGTTGTCATCGCTCGGAAGCGAATCGTATCGGTTGGCGTGGCAAATCCGGCGAGCGGAATTTTTCGGATTTGGGCCGAGTCCGCATCGGTGACAAGCAGGAGTGTGTCGAACGCCGGGCCGCTGATGGTTGGAAGGTAACGAATCGTAACCTTCGTAGAATCGAAAGGCATGACGATAAATGGAACTTCAAGCGCCGGAACGAAAATAAAGTTGGAACTGGATAGATTAGCTTCTGAAATATGAAGCGTGTCGCATCCAACATTTGAAATTGAAATTACGGTATCCCGACTTTCGCAAAAAGCGATCGTATCGAAATTGCGAGGAATATCATTGAGCGAAAGTGTTCTCGTACCAGGAATGACGTTAACATGATACGGGATCGTGCGCACAACTTTCGTCGCCGTTCCCTTGATGCTGTCGGTCACTCGAAGATAGCCAGTGTAATCGCCGAGCGCCGAAGTGGGAATTATTTCTATCCCCGCCTCAACCGGGCTCATCGATGAAGTCAGCCAGCGCCTGTACGGAGTAAACCATTTGAATTCCGAGGCGGGCGGCGGATTCGTCATCGTAGAATCGAGCCATTCGAGTGAGACGTAGAGCGAATCGCAGCCATTCTCCTCAACGGTAAAAGGGAAGATGGAATCCTGGCATCGAGTCATCGTGCCAAATTCTATCTGATTGCGGAGAGTATCTCCGAAGCGATCGGCCATTACGAGCAGCGGATTGTCAGCCTTACCGATACCATCGATCGGAATGCTCATACGAACCGATTTGCCAAGCACGACCAGATTGAGGATAAGCGAATCGTGAAGTGCTCCGGCTTGCGTGGGCGCGAAACGAATGTAAAACGTTTTGTCCGAGAAGGCGGCAATCGAGTCGTTGGTCCACGCCGTATCGAGCATATAATTCGCGCCATATTTCAACTGGGAATTTACCAGAAAGACGCCAAAGCAGCTATCGTTTACGATCGTAATGGAAGTATCCCGGCTCGAACACAGCGCAGTGGAATCATATTGGACGCTGTTGGTAATCGCCCGAACTGGATTGTAAAACCGAAGCGACGATGTGATCGGCAGCGTATCGTAGCTAATAATTCCTTCCCGATCAAGTTCGAAAATCACGGCGGTTTGGTATGGACCGATATTCGACGCGCTAAGTTCGAGTTCGAGCATCGCCTGAGAACCAGGCATGACTGTAATTGGGTACTTCGGCGGGAAGCCCGTTGCAGGATCCAGAATTGAAAGCGAAGGGAACGGAGGAGCAGAAGCGTTTAGAATCTGCACGGTATCGCATCCCAGGTCTTTGAGCGCGATCGTCGTATCGCGCGGGCGGCAGATATCGATCGAATCGACCGCGATGCTTTTCGCCTCGAGCGTAAACTGCGGCATTGAGCCATCCCCGCCATCCGTGGTCTTCCAGACCCCTCCCGAGTTATCGAAGGCGTAAATCACTTCTCCCCGGCAGCCCAAGACAACGAACCGAGTATCCTCATCATTCGAAGGCCCGCCAATCGACTGCCACGTAGCGCCGCTATCCCTTGAGCGAAAGAGACCGGTAACCGTTCCGGGCGCGTAGGATTGATAATAGAGCGTAAATCCAAATCCTTCGATATCGCCCGTTCTCCGGAAGGTAAACTTCGGCCCGGCATCGTTCCAGGTCGCTCCGAAATCGGAGGAGCGCCGCGGAGAGCACGTGTTCGTGTGCAACGTTGGGCTGCGATCGTCCCCTTCGCCGGCGGTGAAAAACCATGGGGTTCCCTTTACACCGTAGATGCCCCATGTTTCGGTCGTATCGCTGGAACCGAGATTCAGCCACGTCGCGCCTCCATCGGTCGTTCGATACCATAGCCGCTCGTGAAATCCTGTGGCGACGCCATGCAAATTATCGACAAAAGCGACGCCATTCGTCGTGTCGATTGCCGGGCCATAAGTAGCGCCTCCATCCGTCGAGACGTACCCGGCCCGGTGCACGACTTGTAGCGATAATGGCCGATGGGCTTTGCCAAATATCCGAAGCACTTTGCAATGCCGTGGTGGGCAGCCAGGATAGGCCGCCATCCGTTGTGCGATAAAGTGCGGGTGGTAGAAACGTGAGGTCGTTTGCGGGCACCAGCGGCTCACAGGTGAGCCAGCCTGTAAGTGCGCTTGTCATTCGAATTTGGGTAATCATTCCTTTTGGAACGTTCCCATCGGCATAGGCCGCGAACTTCGTATTGTTCCACGTCTTGCCGCCATCCGTTGTCTTATAGGTTCCTTCCTGGAGCCAGCCACCAATAATTCCGGTGGATTCATCGAAAAAGTATGCGGAGCGGAAATTATCGCCCGTTCGATCCGAAAAAATAAGATTCCAACTCGCTCGTGCTCCAGAAGCTATCGCAAGCAGGGCAAGCGCGAGCGCCAGGCTGCCGACCAATGAATTCCGTGGACGCCGCGTTTTCATACAATCGTAGAACTCCGAATCCCTACAATCCTAACCCGGATGGGGGAGAAAAGTCACAACAAAATCCTTTGCGAGAGCGCCCTTTCGGTCACGGCGAGCAAAAATCCGCCGTGACCTGGGTGTCAGGAATGCGTCACTTCACGACGGAACTTTCATTCCAGGAGTCGTGATGCTTCGTCCATTCAGCGGTAATGAGCGGCACATTGATTTTGCGGCCATATTGCGCGCGCAATTGCTCGACCCACTCGGTGCGAAGCTGCTGCGCGCGGTCGTCCTGGTAAGCGCTGGCCACTTCCTGCCGCGCCTCCGCAAACGTCTTTTGTCCCGGCGGAATGCGCCGATTGACGCGAACGATGGAATACCCGCCCTGGAACTCGAATGGTTCGCGGATTTCATCCGGAATAAAATCGAAGCAATGACGGGCGAGTTCGTTCTCGTCCTTGGTGAGCATACCCCAATGGCCTGCCTTCGCTTTGAATCCAGGCCGTTCGGTATATTCCTTTGCTAAGGTATCGAAATTCTCTCCGGCAACGGCACGCTTGTATAATTTATTCGCGAGCGAATCTTTCGTCACGTAAATCTCGGAAAGATCGACCCGTTCCGGCCACAGAAAAGCGAACTTGTGCGACTCGTAGTATTTCAGCTCGTTCACGCTATCCGGCACTACTTTCGACCATACGCGCTTGTTTTCCAGATCGAACAGCACGATTCCATTCTTATAATCCTGCATGATCTTCTCGAATTCCGGGTATTCGATTGGAATCTTTCGGGCCTCAATGTGCAATGACAAATTCTCGACATTTTTCGAGATCAAGTCGTGTAAAGCGTTGCGTGCCAGCGGCGATCCGGGCTGGGCGTTCAAAGTATCGACGAGCGCACCTATCGTCCAGGTCAGATCACCCAGGCGAAAGACTGGCATCGAACGATCGGTGATATGCTGCGCCCAATTGGAATCTGCGGACGTTCGGGAGGAATCGATCCGAGCCATCACATAATCGAGCGTGGCCGGATAAAATTGATAGTGCTGCGCGTTTTCGAGCGAGTCAATGAACGCCTGCTTATCCTCATTGAAAAAATATCGCTTATAGTATTCCTTCAGTTGCTCTTTGGCCTGATCGAACGTTCGGGGTGCGACGCCATTGAGACGCTTGATAATATGGTAACCAAAACTCGTATGGACGATGCCGGAAACCTCGCCATCCTTCAGAGCGTAAGCTGCCCGATCGAACGGCAACTCGGTACGGCGCGTCGTGTGGTTGATCGTATCCATGTCTCCACCGCGAACTGCGGAAGCTTTGTCATCCGAGGATTGGCGCGCCACCTGCTCGAAATTTGCGCCGTCCTTGATCGCCTGGAGCAGGCTATCGGCCCGGTGATAGTATGGCAGAGTATCCACACCTCCCATATTCGGCATGGAGACGAGAATATGCTCGACATGCACGCCGCCGGTATGCGGCACTTTCTCATAGAGATAAATCACGTGGTAACCGAACCGCGTCTTCACCGGCGTTTTGGTGTATTCGCCAGCGTCTAATGCAAGCACCGCATCTTCAAACGGACGGACCGTCATGCCCGCCATAAAGAATCCCAAATCGCCGCCGGTCGAAGCGGAGGCGCGATCATCCGAACCTCCCCAGTTATCCATTTGCGTGGTATCGAACGTGCCGGTAAGAAGCGGCTTATAATCCTGATGATAAATGATCGCGCGCTGAGCCGGTGCCATGCAAATGTAGGACATCGGGTATCCCGCCTTGAGCATCTCAATGGCCTGCTCCGCCCGTTTATACGCCCGAAGCGTATCGGCCGGATCCTTCCAATTCTTGACCGCCGCAAGGAAATGCGCGGCATGTACTTCCCATTTTCGCTTCGCATACAGCGCCCGCACCGCCGGATCGACCACCTCCCGATCGAGGATATATGGGCCTTCGAGCATTGCTCGATAACCCGCAATTTCCTTCTGCACCGAGGGATCGTTATCCAATCCTTCCTCGTGCGCCTGTTCGAGCTTCAGGCGATAATCCGCATAAACGCTCAGAAAATCCTTGAGGGAATCCAATGTTGTCGAGAAGGCCGGCTTGCCATTCATCCGCTCGTAGGCGCCCTCGAATTCCGGCAGCGATACTTGCCCACCTTTCCATTCAATGAGCGGTTGGCCGTTATCACCGGTTGAAGGCGCTGCAAGCTTCTTCAAATGCTGCGCTTCCGCCGTGCAGGGGCCGAATACTGCAAAACCGAATGCCGTGAGGATGACCAGGAAACTTAGAGCGAACGTAAATCCGAATGTGATTCGGAACCGGCGATTATCCATGAAACTGATTCTTGAAAATTACAAAAACGAGGTTGAAGCTGCGAACAAGGCCTGTGAAGAAAACCGAGAGTTTCCCTGGCCACTAATAGTTAAGGCCCAACGCCGCAACCCGCAAAATTGGTTCACCACATCCTGGAAAACGGGGGCGGAGTACTAGATGAAGCTCGGACCGAGAAACCTGCAACGCCGAAATGGAACGGATTGGAGGCGTCATGCTATTTACGAACTGGAAAAGCATGAGCATTTATAAAGCATCACTTAAATCGATCACATGGGCGAAGTCTTGAAAAACCGGCTGCGGATGTCAGCCTTCGAAAGTCCCACGCAGGAGGCGATGCTGGCGCTCATGGTGACGGCGAGCGAGCTTCGCTCGAATATCGACCGGGTGCTTGCCGAAGCCGGGCTGAGCGGCGAGCAGTATAATATTCTACGCATTCTTCGCGGCGCCGGCGACGAAGGACATCCATCGGGCGAAATCGGTTGCCGCATGATTGATCGGTCCCCTGATGTCACCCGCCGGATCGATGCGCTCGAAAAGCAGGGGCTGGCCGAGCGGGAACGTTCCCAGGGCGACCGCCGCATTGTCCGCGTTCGGATTACGAAGACTGGCCGCACGCTGCTCGATGCCGTTGCGCCGAAACTCGCCGAGTTCGATCGACAGGTTTCCGCCAACATGACATCGGAAGAACTGCACCAACTCGCATCGCTCTGCGAAAAGATGATCGCGGCCGACGCTTCAAACGTTGCACCGCATGATAGTTCAACGCATTAACTTCGCACCGGCCCGCGTTTCGCTGTCCATAACGGACACCGCTTCATCGTTCTTAGAGATCCTGCCGCACCATTGCGATGAACCGGAATGCAAGGTTATTCTCACCGGCCGCCGGTTTGTCCAGATAGATCGGAAAATCGAGTTGGAGTTCCGTTCGTTCGAGGTCTAAATCCCATGCCCGGATCGGCCGGCTATCGAAACCAAAGAACCGCAGGCCAATACCCGCATCGCTGCGAAGTTCGCTCTTCAGATTGCACGTGCAGAAAGCATCGGTCACGAGGCCGGCATCACCAAACACTGTCAGGCCAAAAGGACTGAGTACATCGCCAGAGAAACGGTTCCCTATTTCGAATGTGCCGCTGGCGGCAACCCGGCCTTCCAAATTATTCTCGCCAAAATAGCCGCGTACCAGCGGCCCGCCCATCGCGGCATTGCTGATTTTATCGCGCACGCCCGAGCCAAAATTCGAGCCATACAAATCGGAGAAATGATCGACATCGTCCGGGCTGGAAAGCTGGAAGAGCGATTCCGTTGGAAGTGGGTTCCCAATCGGCTGCATGCTTCCACCGAAAAGACGAAGGAAGGCATTCCAGTCGTCGGAAAGATCCACACGGTCGTCAATCATGCCAGCAAGTTTCGTATAATCATTCCGGGGGTCGCCTAAACCCGCTTCACCTTCGCCCGCAAGGGTAAGCGTGTTCCAGCCCATATCGTCATGCAGCGTGTAGCCCACATACCCGCGATTGAGCGGCGCAATACCACTCACTCGGGAGTTTGACACATCGCCCGAGAGATCGTAACCGGCTTCGAAAATATGCACCGGATCCGTGGTTCCCGGGCGATCGATCACCTGCGAATAGCGAACGCCATAAAAGGTGTTGCTATCCGATTGCGCAAGAAGAATATCAATGTCACTAAATGGTGAAATTTCATCGAGGACGCTGTGATACTGGTATGCGATGCCAACGGTTGCTCCGCCATCATGCTCGATACCTATACGCGGGCCGATAGCGATACGATCGGTACGATCGAGATAACTTCCGAGGAATGTCCATCCCACGAGCCACCCATTGGAAAAATCGGCCGCAAGCGGAGCAACATAGGGTGCGGAACGAATCGCGTATTCGTCGATTGGCTTAATGTCGCCAAAAATCTTTGGGATCAGGCTCACCTGCATTGGCGGAATCCACCGGCTGGTATTGTTCAAGCGATTAATATCCAGCAGTTCCCGCGTAGGATTTATTTCCACTTTTACCGGCGGCTTATCGAACGTGTAGGAGTAGGTTCGTTCTTTGGACATCGTGCGAAGCCAATCATCGACGGGAATCCATTTTCGCTCCGCAGTTCCATCGGCGAATGTAAAAACAAGATCGAGCGGCATCACGGCCCGCTGCTTTTTCTCAATCGTGACGGTTGCCGTGTTTCCATTGACATCGAAATCGCCGACGGCATAATCCAACTGCCACGTTTGCTCGAACCATTCATTGAAGAACCACCGTAAATCCCCGCGCGCGCGGACGCGATTCGTATCGCCTTCGTGCCGCTCGATTTCTTCCGCGGCGTTTAGCAGATCATCGGGATACGGATGCTTGAAGCGCCAGCGTTGATAATACAACTGCATGAAATCCTCGAAGGCCTTATCCCCCATGGTATAGCGCAGCATAAAAAACACGCTGGAGGTGTGCGGATAGGTGGCTTCGGCATAATCCCGGTAACTTAAATACGCATCGGCTTTCTGCTTGCTCGGCTCCTGGTTCCCGGCAAGCTGTTGCAAGATCGAGGCGCGATAGTTCGCGGTGCGTTCGTCATCGTTGAAACCCAATCCGGGACCATAGGAATTATTCCATCGTCCAAAGTATCGTTCCTGCACAAAGGTAGTTATAAAGGTATTGAAGCCTTCATCCATATAGCCGTAATCGGTTTCGTTGGAACCCATCATCATCGGGTACCACTGGTGGCCCAACTCGTGCATCATGGTGTTGTACTGCCAGTGATAGGTGGATTCATTCTCGGACGGACCAACGAATACAATCCCGGGATACTCCATCCCGCCTTCATACGTCTCGGAGAGGATCATATTCGGATATGCGTACTTGCCGGCAAACGCGGAATTCGTCTGCTCGGTGACAAGTACAATCTTGGCCCCTTCCCTGCTCCAAAAGTCACGCGATCTCTTCCAATACACCGCATGATGCATTACGCCGCCATCATAGACCGCATCCCAGATATACGCTTCATCGGCGCTCCACGCAAAATCGCGGACGGAATCAGCGTGGAACTTCCAGGCGCGCATGGGTTCATTTGCGGAAATATCATGATAGCTATGATTCGAATTATCTGCGATATGAACGATGGAATCCGGATGCGATTTCGCGAATGCCAGATTATCCCGGACCGACTGGGGCAGCGTTTCTTCCGGGTTTTCGAGCCAACCCGTCGTCATCACAGTCGTCAATCGTTGCGGCAGATTTAGCGTA
The DNA here is from genome assembly GCA_963702215.1 of uncultured Bacteroidota bacterium. Taxonomy (GTDB): domain Bacteria; phylum Bacteroidota; class Ignavibacteria; order Palsa-1295; family Palsa-1295; genus PALSA-1295. The sequence continues at coordinate 61,592 of OY969726.1, read as the reverse complement.
ACGTCGAAGGCTCCATAATCCGTATAAAACTCGCCCATGCCGATATATTGATCGGGATGCCAGCCATGATTATCATACACGCAAATTTGTGGATACCATTGTGCGACCGCGAAATTCCGCGCGGAACTATCGTGCCATCCCCACGTGGTGCGCATCCCCTCATGCGGGAGAAGAGCGTTCCAGGCAAAATCAATTTTCACAGTGTCGCCGGGCATCAGCGAATGCCCAAGAAAGACGCGCATGATGGTGTTATCGACCTGAATGGACGCTCTGCTCATCATCACTGGCTGCCGACCAAGTCGCTGCTGCTGGACGGAGAGTTTATTGTAGCTTTCATCAGGCGTCTCAATCATTACCTTTGTTACCTCGATCCCCTTTGCGCCGATCTTCGATGTGGAATCGTGATCGCGGTCGTGATCCCCGTATTTATCCTTGCGGAAAATGTTCCAGTAGAGATGGAAGTAAAGATCGTGAAGCGTATCGGGTGAGTTGTTCGTATAAACGAGCGTGCCGACTCCCGAAATCCAGGGATAATCGTGATCGTCGTGCATCGTTGCGTTTAGCGTGTAATGCACGTGCTGCTCGAAGTACGGGTCTCCGGCATCGGAGGTCTGGGCGTGAAGGTTTGGCGCCAGGATGGCGCAGATGGCGAGTGCAAGAAAGAGGCGCATAGCGATGTGATGAATGTTTGGTGATGAACGGTCTGGATTCATCACTCCTCAATAAACAAACTTTCTTACTCAGAAAGATTCGCCCAGGGAAATGGCCCAGCGCCAGGCAAAATTCGGTTTGCCATCGAGCGGAAGATTTTCGTAGAGCGGAATATCGAGATGTGCGACGGGAATTTTATCGTATTCATCGGCCACACCGCGCAGCTGCGAAGGTAGTAACGCGAGAAGATTGAGGCCTATCTTTACACCGGCATCCGTTCGAACGAAGTTGGGTGGAATCCAGCCGGCATCGGCAAAGAGGCCGGGCGCGAGCGCGCTCGCACCCCAAACATTGGAAATTGGGTTCGGCAAATTAAAATCAATGCTGGCGCCCATCATTTCATTCCCAAAGATATTCTCGGCCGCATTCCCGGCGTTGTAGCCCCGAACGCCTGCGCCACCATTGAGGAACATTGATGTGCTTTGACTTAACGGCTGGCTGATACTGGAAACGGCTCGATAAAATCCGCTATTCTGCTCCTCGTAATTATCGGCGCGCGCGAGCCAGAACTCCCGCTGGTATGGGGTTCCAGGACTTGCTATTCCCGCCGCAAAGCGAATGTGGGAACTCACTTCTGAAACGAGTGGAATCGTACTTGTGAACGAGGCTTCCGCGCGAGAAAAGGTGGCGTCTGAGTTGAGAATGCTCGATTCGCCGAACATGTCGAAATGCGTCGCATCGTTTCCACTGGCAATCGCGTAATGGAGTCCTGCTACCTGAGTATTCGTGCCGTATGGAAAGGAATAGGATTCGTACTCGAAGGGACTGTTGTAAAACGACTGCGCCCAGATGGGATGCCAAACGGGATAATTATCGTTCGTTCGATACCATTGATCTTCGACAAAAAACGAAACGGACTGCGTGGCGCCAAGCCGCCAAAATTCCGGACGGATAACTTTTGAAATGGCAGCGCGAAGCGTTGCGATGCCATACATTTTTTCGATGTCGAAATCGAAACTGCTCAATCGTCCGAGCCAATCGACGGGCGTATTGAACGTGAGCGCAAAATCGACGGAATCATACCACCGCTGGCCCTGGTCATACGCATTAGGACCTACTGCGCCGGGTTGCGTTTTGTATAATACCTTGAAATCCCCTGAGAAACTATTGCTCATTCCATACTTTATACCGATCCCTGCATTGATCCCGGAAAGATAATCCGGCCACACAATGGGCCGCACGACTGCATAATATTTATCCAGAGGCGGATTTACAAAAAGCTGCTTCCACACGGCCCATTCGCCTGGCGGGAACCAAAGGCCGGCATAATTATTCAGCCAATTCAAATCCTGCAAACGCCAGGAGGTGTCGATCTCGAACCAGGAAACCGGCTTTGGCGTCAGGAGCGAGCCGGTATAATTGGGCGCGACCCAATCCCAGCTCGGAAAAAAATTGCTCACCCCATCCTTATGATAATCTAAATGCTGGTTTGTTGCAAGCGGAATCGTCGCCGCTTCGCTCGTGCCATCGTTGAAATGAAGAAGAAGATCGAGCGGCATTACCGCAAGGCGATTGTTGTGCAGCGAGACGGTCGTCAAGTAATTTCCGTCAGATTGGGAGACGGATTTCACGCCCTTGGCATCGTAATCCACTGTCCTTGTCGTCTTAAACCACTCATCGAAAAACCAGGCGAGATCGGAGTGCGATACTTTCTCCATCGCCCGCTGAAAGTCCAGCAGATGCGGATGCTTGAAGCGCCAACCCCAATAATATTCACGCATTCCGGCAAAGAAGGTGCTGTCGCCGAGGGTGTATTCGAGCATGTTAAGGATCGCCGCAGTCTTGCCATAAACAAGTCCGGCGGTCGCATCCTCGCGGAACCAATCGTGCGGAATATCGAACGGCTCCTCGTAGCCTTGCGATGCGATCTCCTGATAGAATCGGTAGTTATCTCGCTTATTCGAAAATGTGGGAACGAACCAATCGAGCCAGGAATGCGGCTCGCCGGGATATTCCTGATGGTCGCCGAAGAGCGCGTTCATCGAAAGCGTGGTGGCGAGGGTGGTGAAACCTTCGTCCATAAAAGCTTCGCGCGTCTCATTTGAACCGAGCATTCCGTAAAACCACTGATGTCCAATCTCGTGGGTGATGACCCCGGCCAGCGAAAGCGGATTCGGACGGTAACCCGTAATCATAATAAGCTCCGGATATTCCATTCCCCCATCGCCCGCCATCGTGCAAGAAAAGTTACGGTACGCGTATGGGCCGAAATCGTGGCTATAGGTTGAAAGCGCAAAGAGCGAATAGGCCAGCGCATTCTTCTCCCAGTAGGGCCGCGCCCACTGCTTGTAAAAGGCATGAATGGTAATTGTGTCCTGCCACGTCATCCATTCGTGAATGTAATCGTCGTCCGCGACCCAAGCGAAATCGTGAACATGATCGGCATGGAATTTCCAAGTTGTCATTCCGCTTGCCGCGCTGGGTTCCGCAAGACCGGCTTTGACGCCGGAAGCGATTTGATCGTAGCCGTGCCCAACTTCCGCCGGATTCATGCACTGCCCTGTCGCGCCGACCAGTATAGCGCGAAGGCAGCGCAATCTGCACGTTGAATTCGCCATAGACGCCGTAAAATTCCCGCGCGATATATTCCTGATGCTGCCAGCCTTCGCGATCGTACTCCGCGATCTTGGGATACCACTGCGCCATGGAATATTCCACGCCTTCGCGGGACATCCATCCGCTTCTTCGAATTTGCTTAGGAATTTGCTCGCGAAAAGGAAACGCAATCGTAACCGAATCGCCCGGTGCGAGCGGCTTCGCAAGTTCCACGCGCATCACCGTTCCAGAAATTTCGAATGTTGCAGGCGCACCATCGGCAGCAATATGTTCAATCCAATATTTTCCGCATTCGGATTTGGGAAGTTTATGGATGCGGTCGTATATGGGCGCGGAATGGATGGCCAGCGCACGCTCATCCATCATGCTGCCGGGCTGGAAGGCGTTAGAATAGAGATGGAACCATACTTCACGCAGCGTATCCGGGGAATGATTCGTATAAACCACCGAAAGAGTTCCATCCAACGTGTGGATCGAATCGATCAGTGTTACGCGAATATCGTAGCGAACGTGTTGCTGCCAATATCCGAAGACAGGAATGCATTCGATGCGAGAAGGAAAGCGAAAACCGCACGCAGAGCGTCGAACTTTTGTGGCCATATATCGGGCGGAAAAATACGAACCTTAGCGCCTCTCGAATGACAAAAACGCCCCAAACCGCACGGCAGAGCCGTGATGCGGCGTGTTAAGCGACAGCGGCTTCCGGCGTTTACCTCTTCGCCGACGCCGATCGCCCCCATAAATTTGCGAATCCTCTCAATGCCCTTTTCGATATTCTCCATCGAATTCGCATAAGAGAAGCGGACGTAGCCCTGGCCATATTTACCAAATGTATGTCCGGAAAGACAGGCCACTCCCGCTTCATTCAAAATCCGATTTGCCAGCGTTTTCGAGTCGATTCCTGTTCCCTTTACATTTGGGAACACATAAAACGCGCCGAGGGGCTTATGGCATTTGAATCCAGGGATCGAATTCATGCCATCAACGATAAGATCGCGGCGCTTTCGGAACTCTTCCACCACATTATCGACCCACGTTTGCGGGCCAGTGAGCGCCTCGATACCTGCCATCTGCATGAAGCTTGCGGTGCAGCTTGCAACATTCGTTTGAAGCTTCGCAACGATCTCCGCAAGTTCCTTTGGCATAATGCCATAGCCCAATCGCCAGCCGGTCATCGCGTATGTTTTCGAAAATCCATCGAGGATAATCGTGCGATCCATCATACCGGGATAGCTCGCGATCGTATAATTCTTGAAGCCATCGTAGGTAATGCGGCCATAAATTTCATCGGCCAGCACCCAAAGATCGTGCTGCACAGCAAGCTCGGCGATCTGCTTCAAATCTTCCTGCGTCAGAATTCCGCCAGTCGGATTTTGCGGCGAATTGATGATGAGCATCTTCGTTTTTGGCGTGATGCTCCGGCGCATGTCATCGATGGAGAATGCAAATCCTCGTTCCTCGGTGAGGGGCAAGCGGAACCGGCGTGCCACCAGCAAGTTCGATCGCACTTTCGTAAATTGGGAATCCGGGATTCGGATAGAGCACCTCATCACCTGGATTGATGGTAGCCATGATCGCATAATACATGATCGGCTTCGCACCCGGCGTAACGACGACCATCTCTGGCTTGAATTCCAGGCGGCGCCGTGCGCCTTCCACTTCCGCAATCATCTTTGCGGAACGGCATCAGGCCCGGCGGCCGGGCCATAATGCGTATAGCCCGCATCGAGCGCCTTCTTTGCGGCTTCGACGATATTCGGCGCGGTAGCGAAATCGGGTTCCCCAATTTCCAGATGGATAATATCCTTGCCCTGTGCTTCGAGTTCCCGCGCTCGGGCTAGTACGACGAACGAGGTTTCTGTCCCAAGGCGGTCTATGCGGTCGGCAATTTGCATGATCAGTAAAGTCTAAAACAGGTGTATCACAAATTCTGAAGTACGCATAACGCAGGGGACAGACGTTTTGTCTCAACCGAACCGAAGATTGACTGAGGCGCTCGACCGTCTCCGAATTTATTCAAGCCGGGTAACGATTGTTTTGCCGTTATACGTCCGCTCGATGCGAATCGGCCCTTTACCATTCTTATAATAAATGGTGTACTGCGGGACGTTCGTCGTATCGGCAATGCCATTCGATTGGGAACTGTAACTGACCACGAGCACATCATCAAACGTCGTCTCTTCCCCATTATCGTAGAACTTAACTTGCGGAGCCGGCGGGATTGTCTGCGCAAGATAACCGTAGCCCTTTTGCACACCATTGTGATTGCTTTCGAGATAACCGGCAATCCAATGACCGGTATCCGACCGAAGCAACGTGAGAGATCCGGGCACGAGAGATGCTGGCGGAGTTATCGGCGCCGACCAATGCGTAGAATCCGTGCGATAGAATATCTGCCCGCCAGCCAGCGCATAAATTCCTTTGTTGGGATCTCGCGGAGTCTGGACCGGGTAGGCAAATTGGGTAACCATAACGCCGGCCATCGGTGCGGAAAGGTTTGCATTCTGCGATGGGTTGATGAAGTGATCGACGGAACCGTCAGGGCGCGCGGCGAATATGCTAAATCCGGTGGAATAAATGGCCGAATCACCCGCTGCAATCAGCGGACTTCCGCTCTGATAAAAATTGAAGATGCCGCCGTTCGTGGTGATGTAGTCGCCGGCGATCCCAAGTACACCGGCTGGCGCCGTGCCAACCAGCTTCGATTGTGATACATCGAATACGTTCCCGTCAGCATCACCGGCAAGGATATGCCCGGCACTTGGTCCATCCGGGCACACTTCGAGTGCGGTAATATCTCCGAGCGTCCCGCAAGGAACTAATATGCCGGACGAATTACCATAGGTAAATTCGAAGAGTTGAGGACCGCATGCTACCCAGAACTGATCGAAAGAAGAAGACGAAGTGAAGGCCGTGATTGCAGTTCCCACTGGCGTGGAATCACCGAACCAGGTTGCGCCACTGTTGTTCGTCCAGAATACCCCGCGCCCGCCATATTGATACGCGTAAATTCCAAAACCGCTCTGATCTTCCGCAAGGGTAAGACCGTGAATCCGAAGCGAGTTCGGATGCGTGAGGGTGTTCGTGCCCAGGTCCACTTGGTATAGCACGGAATCCGTCGCAGCGTAGAGCGCAGGCGAACCTCCAAAATGTGAATTCAGTGCAGCGATGGATCGAATAGCTTCGGGGTGCATAATCGGCGCCGTGGTATCCTGCACGACTTGCACGGAAGAACCAAAATCGAGAAAATCGTGAGACCCAAATCCACTCATGGAGCGATCCGAAGCGGAGCGAATAATGCTTAGGTTCGACACGGTGTCCCCGTCCTGCTCCTGATCGGTAATGATGTTGCTACCCTGCTGCACCGATATCGTATGCACGTCTCCAGTCGAGGAAACCTGATAGCGATAGGTCGCGGTGCTGTCCGGCCAAAAATAGCTGAGCAGATTCGTCACTTTCGGCTCCTGCGGCGCCGTCAGGGACGGGCTGCAGCCTTCGGCGAATCCGCCGGCAACGAATGCGGCGAGCGATATGTAAATAATTTTCCGCATCAATACCGTATCACGAAACCGAGATTGAAACCAAGGGCCGTGCTCCACATGGAGTTTTCATCGACCGGATTCACAAAAATTCCGCTCGATTGAGGAGTCCAGGATGTATAAACCGCATCGTACGTGAGCGACGGACGAATCGCCAGCCGGTTGAAGATGGGAATCTCCGTTGCAAGACCCAGGCGCGCCATAAGCCCGGGACCGGGCAAGCCGGGATTCGTGAACCAAACCGCACCCGCATCTCCGCTCAAAATGAGCGGCACGGCCGCAAAGGTCGAGAAGGAGTATGACACGCCTAACGTGCTCCACCATGCCGGCTTTGCCGAAATTGAGGAGGTAATCAGCGACTCCGAACCACTTGCGCGCTCCTGAGTCGAAAAAGCGGCAAAGCTGCTGGTTCCACCTTGCACCCGAAATGCATAGCGATCTCCCAGATCGAATTCCACACCAACCAATTCACTTTGGAAGGGCTTCGCGGATCCGGGGCCATTGATTCCGTTCAGGCTTACGAGGCGGTAGCCATCCGAGAAATACGGGCGAATCGTCACACCTTCCCCTGCCATGATCGGGAGGGACCGCAAACTCTCGATATTCTGGTTTGGAATTAAATTGGACGGAACCGTCACGACACCATTCGTAGGAATGGGAGGAGTGAGGCTTGCCAGTTCGCTCGATGCATCAATATCGTAATCCGAAGGCATCGCCTCAGGCAGATTACCTTTCGCGCGGACCACCTTCGCTATTCGAGAAATTCCCGCAACCCGCTTTGTTAGGTTCCCTTCGGCCACCGACGATGCCGGCACGGTCGCTGGAGCGAAGTTCATCTTGGCGCCTGCTGACGTTGCACTCCGGACGGCCCCTATCTTCGGTGAGGAGGATGTTACGGGCTGACGATCCAGATTATTCTTAAGGAGAATGGCGGAAGTCACTAAGACGGCTATGGCGCCGCCGATCGCCGCAGCGGTCGAAAGCGACATCCGTGAGAAAAATTCGATGAAAGGATTGGTGTTCTCGGTGAACACGGGCGCGGTTTCCGCGGCGCCAAAGAGGCCGGGAAGGAATGCGAGCATCCCGGGGATTTTTTCAGCGATCGAACGCTTGACTTCGAGGGGCGCTTCTAAAGGTTCCCGCGCGGCAGCAATGAGGCGCGAAAGCGTCTCATGCCCGGTAAAGAGCGCGCGTTTTTCGGGATTCTCCGCAACTTCCCGAAGGAGCGAGCTGGAGCCCTCGCCATCTAACGAGCCATCGAAGTAAGCGATAATTCGCTCTTCCAATTTTGATCGTTCTTCGTTCTGCATGGTGCTATCCTTTAAAAACTGACTCATCGCGTGCGCCCCCACCGCTTCTTCTTCGGCGCCTCGCCGGTCACGACTTCCTGCAACTCTTCGCGCAGAAGCTGCTTCGCGCGATAAACTCGCTGACGGCAGGCGGCAACCGTTATGCCCAATTGCGCGGCAGCATCTTCATAGCTAAATTCTTCCATCTCACGGAGCAGGAACGGCTCCCGCAATTCGAGCGGAAGCTTCGACACCGCGGATTCCAGCGCGACGCGCAACGAATCCTGTTCCGTCGCAAAATCGGGTTGCATGCTCGGGTCGGTGGAATTCAAATTCTCGTTCAGCGCCTCACCCGGATGCCGCTTCTCATAGCGAAGTTGGTTCAGACATGTGTTCGTCGCAATGCGGTAGAGCCACGCCCGACCATTCGTTGCATCCGTAAATAAGTCCTTTCTTGAAAAGACCTTCACGAATGTATCCTGAAATGCATCGTTGGCCTTTTCGGCATCGCGGCCGCACATCCGGAGGCAATGCGTGTAAATTTCCTTGTGCCGGCGTTCGAAAAGGGTATAAAACGCGGTTTGATCACCATCCTGAAAGCGCCGAAGCAATACCGCGTCTTCGAGGCCCGCGAGTTCGGATTTCGAAAGCTTCGTTTCCGTCACGCCCTCGTTGGGCTGGGCGCTCACAAGCTGATCCTGCGGCAGGGCTTCGGAACTCAGGCGAGATGGCGCAGCGTGCCGCGCGTTCTCGATCCTGATACGCTCCTCTTGTGCCCCGCGCACGCGAATCCCCGGAATTGGAAGTGCGAAGTCAGTCAATGGTGCTCGTCTCTTGGACATATAACCCTCCACATAACCATTTATAACAAGATAAATTCGGCGAAGCCAAACAGCGCTTCTACCTTTTTCAAAGAAATCTTAAAATTTCTTAAAATATTCTGTTACAAATGGATAATCCTGGGGTTTATCCTTCAACCGGGTGCTAAATCAAACCGGGAAGTAAGAAAAAATATTGGTTACATGAAAAGAATTAAGACGGTCGGTATCCTTTCGTTCATCGGTCTTATGAGCTTTGGAGTAGCAAGCTGCTTCAATCCATCCGGTCCCTGGCGGTGGGACGGGAACCCCGGACACTGTCCGCCATGGCAAATTGCCGGTCGATACCGTGATTCATCGCGATACTTTGATCCGGAACGATACGATTAAGCCTCCGCCGCCGCCACCTCCTCCCCCGCCACCGGATTCTGGCCGGCTGGATTCAACTTTGCTCGATTCTTTGCTCGGGCACCATTAAAAGAGTGTTTCACCCTGTCAAGCAGGGCAGGGAAAGCAAGCGAAGAACAAAGGGAAGGGCTTGGCAGAAATGTCAGGCCCTTTTTTATTGTATTTAGGCGTGCAAAGCCTCTCGATTGAATGGTTATTTAATGAACACCAGTTCCCGATAATCCAAAATATTTTAGATTTATCGTTCAATCGCCACGCTCCGGCTCACCGCGTACCCGCCCGAACTTAATCGGAGAAAATAAACTCCTGATGGTAGCGCCGACACATCCATTTGTAGTGGCGTCCTGCGGACGCCCGGCTCGCTTAGCACACAATTGCCCAATGCACATCGAATAATTGATAATCCATCTCGGACAACGGGCCCCCGGACACCGTCACCGTTAGCGAAGTTGAAGCCGGATTGGGCACGAGACTCTCGATGCTAAACGGCGGCTCGCCCTCCATCGCCGCAAGGATGGTTGAATCCCCGCAGCCGGTGAAATTGAGTTCCACGGAATCGGGCTGCTGGAGCGAAAGCGCGGTTGGAGCGCAGGGCGTGGTCTGCGGGAAAAAGCTTTGCGCGCTATCGAGATAGATCTCGGTCGCGTAGGTCGGGCTTCCAGCCCGACGCTCGCTGGGAGTTAAATACGTATGAAACTCCGCATGCAGCAGCGGATCGGGGAGCGATTCCGCGGAATCCGAGCGAAGCGTAAGGCTAAAGCATGTGTACTCGGAAGCTCCAGCTTCCGAGCAGTCCTCGCTGGAACTATCCGTTATCCACCATCCCGCGGGAACCGTAAGCGAAGAAAGGCTCACCGCCTCCGGATCGTAGCGCAGCGTGAGCGCCACCGAATCCGTAGCCGCTAACGTTCCCGCGCCGGGAACGAACGTGACCCCAACCGAATCGCCGGGATGAAGCGTGGTTTGCTGGGAACCGTTATCGAGTCGGGGGGAAATGCCATAGGAGGTTCCAAGCGAATCCAGTGGCAGGCGCCAAAGGTGGTAATTATTATCGGAAGAATACGTGCCGAGAATCACCTCGGTCTTACTCACCCAAAACCTGGAATCGTATATCACTCCGGACGGCATCCCGCCCGTGGGGAGCCAGCTTGATCCCATATCCGTGGACAGGTAACAACCAGCAGCGACTTGCACGAACAGGTGGCAGGAATCGCCTCGGCAGCAGCCAGAACTAACTGTGCCGAATGGGTCTGGAGTAAGCGGGAAGGAATATGTGGGCCGCCAGGAATTCCACCGATCATCAGTACGAAGGACAGTTCCGGTATAGTCACTGATTGCAAAACCAGTTTTGCTTCCCTCTATAGCAAGCGGTTGCCAAGATTCGCTGTCAATCGGAATAGTTGTCCAAGAGTAGCCGCCGTTCGTCGTTTGAAGCCATGTAGCCTTACCAGGCCCACTCGACTTGTTGGACCAGAGCCCGGCGCCGCTAAGAACTACTGTATCATCGTTAAATGCTGAGAACCCGCATGGGCCGTATGAAAGTTGATTAAGCGTCGTCCACGTCGCACCGTCATCCCATGAGACCAAGGTGCCGAAGGTGCCAGACGGACACAAAGAGTCCGCCGTTCATTTTGTTATAGTAAACCGAGTTGAATCCATCCCTATAGGCTTGGAGCGGTAGCACCGGAACCCACGATTCACCGCCATCAGTGGTTTTTAGCACATTTCCGTAGCCATCGGAATACCCACGCGCAGTGATCCATCCGGTGGCGCTATCTTCAAAGAGAATGTCAATTAAGCCATCTCCGGACCATGCATAAGAGCCACCAACAACTGGGAGATAAACCGTCTTCCAAGTTTTTCCATCGTTTGTTGTTTTAAAAAGATGCGAATAAATGGCCGCAAATCCAATATTCGGGTATCCGAGACGATCTAAAAAATAGATTGCTCGAATATTTTCACTCGGCCCAATAGGATATGACAATATTGAACGCCACTGGCCACGACAGGGCTGCGAAATTAAGGACAATAGCGCTAAAAGAAAAAATGGAATGACCAGACCCTTGCTGGATCCGGTCATTCTCGTTTTGAACTCTCTCCCTTTCAAATCCTTTGATGATTGATAAAGATTACCTTCCGACTACCTGAAACATGAAGCTGTCGTCGACTCCATGGCATGAATTCAGGGGATCGTGAATAAAGATGGTGAAAACACCTCCTGCGACTTGAGTAGCATAGATCGTGTGGCAATCGTTTGAGCTTGCCACTATCGTAGCGGTGACTGCGCCGGTAGAAAGCGCGTGGGGTCGAGCGTCCTCGCTCGACTCTTCGGGTGTATCGGCGATAATCGTACGGATTCTCCAATCGCTCTCATTCCGCCCGCGGAGCCTGCTCGCGCGCCTGGGAAATATGTCGAGCGAGGACGCTCGACCTACGCGATTTACCTTGCTCTTTTGGCCGGCGCCGACGACGCCGTGGTGCATTACTGCGCTCATGATAAGAGTAACACGCGGTGCGGTCGAAAGTTACACGTTATCGCTCGATCTCGGTCGCCGGGGTCAGCCCACCACGCGTAAGTATCCAGAATAGAATCTCGATTTTCGAAACGCACCGAATTTTTGTCGTATATTAGTAGGGACTTCGATAGGCACCTATAACAATTTCAAATTATGAACAACGGACCTCAATTGTGCCGATGTCTTTCTTTACGAATAGAATTATGAATTACAAATTCAAAAAAAAGACTGTAAGTCGTTTATTTTCATGGAATGAGGCTGAAACCGACTTAAAATATGTTTGTTGGAACAACGTCGTTAACAAAAGGCCGTCGCTGGCCTAAGACCGTCTATTATCCACGAATATGAAGCTCCTATTTCGTTACCTAAAAGGTTACCGCAAGCTCGTCATCCTGACGCTGGTGCTGGCGGCGATCAATACGCTGTTTTCGCTCATCGATCCTCTGCTGTTCCGGCATGTGCTGGATGATTATGTCACGAAATTAGGCAAGATCACGGCCGGGGAATTTTTCGGCGGCGTGGGAACGCTTGTGCTGCTCATGATGGGCGCGGCGATGGTTTCGCGCTTCGCAAAAAACTTCCAGGATTACTACACCAACGTCCTTACCCAGCGCCTTGGCGTCCAGATTTATAGCGAGGGCGTGGAGCACTCGCTGAAGCTTCCCTATCAGGTTTTCGAAGACCAGCGTTCGGGCGAAACGCTGGGCAAGTTGCAGAAAGTCCGGCTGGATACGGAGAAAGTGATTCAGTCCGCGGTGGGTTTTGTGTTTACGACCGTGATTGGCGTGCTGTTCGTCATCGTCTATTCGTTTTACGTGCATTGGTCAATCGTTCCTGCTTATTTCCTCGGGATGGCAATGATCGCGTGGATGAGCTGGGTGCTGGGAAGGAAAATCAAGACGATCCAGAAAACGATCGTTGCGCAAACGACCGCGCTCGCGGGCTCAACGACGGAATCGCTCCGCAATATCGAACTGGTAAAAAGTCTGGGGCTCGCCGAGCAGGAAATTGGCCGTTTGAATTCGACGACGGATAAAATTTTAGAGCTGGAACTCCAGAAGGTGAAATACGTCCGGCGCCTTAGCTTCCTGCAAGGCACGGTGGTGAATGCGCTTCGGAACGGGATTCTTTTTCTCATGATCTACCTCGTGTTCCTGCACGAGATCACCTTCGGGCAATTTTTTGCGCTTTATATTTATTCGTTCTTTATTTTCAGTCCGCTGCAGGAGATTGGGAACATTATCAACACATTCCGCGAGGCGGAAGCATCGCTCAATATATTCGACGATATATTGAAATCGCCGATCGAGCGCAAGCCCGAGCACCCGGAGCAATTGGGAACCATCAAAACCATTACCTTCGACGATGTTTCCTTCAAGCATCTCACCGCATCGAATTATGCACTTTCGCATGTAACGTTCGACGTTCACCGCGGCGAAACGATTGCATTCGTCGGGCCGTCGGGCGCGGGAAAGACAACGCTCGTGAAACTGCTCGTTGGATTGTACCCGCCGCAATCCGGCCGCGTGCTATATAACGATACGAGCGCGAACGACATCGACGTGGACGAACTGCGCGAGCGGATCGGGTTCGTCACGCAGGATACGCAGCTTTTTTCGGGTACGATTCGCGAGAATTTGCTTTTCGTCAATCCCACGGCAACCGATGCGGAGTGCATGGATGTGCTGCACAAAGCGTCCTGCCAAACATTGCTTGCGCGCGCACCGCAGGGATTGGATACCGTGATCGGCGAAGGCGGCGTGAAGGCTTCGGGCGGAGAGAAGCAACGGCTTTCGATCGCCCGGGCGCTTTTGCGCCGCCCGCATTTGCTCGTCTTCGATGAAGCAACCTCGTCGCTGGATTCGCTCACCGAAGAAGAAATTACGAAGACGATTCGCGAAGTCTCGGAAGGTTCCGATCTCATCACGGTGCTCATCGCGCACCGGCTTTCAACCGTGATGCACGCCGATAGAATCTACGTGCTCGAACGCGGGGAGATCGTCGAATCGGGCCGCCATCACGACCTGCTCGAAATGAAGGGCCTTTATTTTGCAATGTGGCGCCAGCAAATCGGGGAGCGTGGATTCGTTCCGAAGATTACAGCGAGTCTGTTGACAAATGGGAAAGCCGCCCAACCCGTTATGAGTTGAGGTAGGAATTCCCGCCGGGAATTATTTAAATCGCCCGCGCCCATGATCGTTCATGGAGAAACGCGCGTGGCGATTTGAAAATAGCTTAATTTGAGCGCCTTAGCGCGATTTTTGCAGGTCGGCGGTATTGGTTACCTGCCACTTTCCGGACGCCGCATCGAACTGGAAGTCACTCGGATGATCTTTCACGAGCGCCCACGGGAAATCGCCGTGTTTGTACATGGTATCGGCATCCGACCATCGCGAGTTACCCCGGAAAAATGGATGGTTGACATTATAGGGATCTCCCGGCGCCGCGCCGGTTACGCCGCTAACCTCGGCGCCGACGGGTGATGTGGTTGAAGTGTTCGGACCGCATCATCGTGGAGCGCCGTATCGTCCGAGTCCGGTGCTGTGCCTGCGCTGGTTGGATCGCCAGCAAGAAAAACGAAATAACGACTGCAAATGCTATGGAGATTTTCATAAGTTTCAAACAAATTGGTTAACTCATGAGACAATACACAAGGATAATGCCTAATCAGCTCATCCATTCCGGGGCATCTAAGTAAGATTGATATCCAATCTTTCCGGCACACGGATTGCCTAATCCCTAGCACCTGAGTTCTAAATTCTATACTTCATTTTCGATTTTTAATATGCCGGAAACACCGAACGAACCGAAGCAACCCAGCATCCTGGGCAGCCTCTTGAAACGCGACACCGCAAAAGTTCTCGATGTCATTTCGAAAGTCCTCATGCCGATTTTACTTCTCGTGCTCGGCACCTGGCTTAATTACTCCATGAGCAGCAGCCAGGAAAAGCAGCGCGAGTTAGAGCAGCAGCAGACAGAAGCGCAGCGGAAGAGCGCGCTGGTCGAATCCTATATTACGCACCTATCGAGTACCAATCCTATGGAACGCAATTTGGCGTTGCATATCATCAGTCTGGATAGTGCGGAGTTCGATGTCCGGTTGGTGAACCTGGTTTCGGCGTATGCGGCCGTTGGAACTCCGGAAGAACGGCTGACGGCGCTTCAGGCGCTTAACCATGCCTCGCACTTCAAGGACCCTGCCGTGCAGGCTGCTGCCAGGCGCAACATCGGTTCCGTTCCCACCATGCCGGTCAGCCAGGCGGATCCGGTGGTCGATCAGCAGAGGGCTACAATTGTTAATCATGTGATCCAGGCAGCCAGCACGGCCGATATACAATCTGGCGCGATCAGCAAGGCGCTCAACCAGCTACATAATCTCAAATTGCCATAAGGTTACGGCTACAATTTACCCTTCAGGCTCTGCCGCCCTTTCAAGACATCGGCGAATAAATCGCCCTTCCTCCTAAGGCGTGCCGGCATCGTCTCGAATAGTAAACTGTTCGAGTGTTAACTTTTTCGTGATTTCTTTCCATTCGAGCGGCGCACTCGCCATGGCGTGGGGTTTTTCTCTAACCGAATAGGCCGAAGCCAGGCTCTTGCCCTCGATATTCTGAAGATAGTCGATATAGACTTGCGAGCCTTTTCGATCCCGCACCATTCTGCGAACCGTCGCATCTTTCGGATTTCGTTCCGCAACCTTCGTGGCAAGTTTTTTCGCGAAGGGAACGATATCGGAATACGCACTTCCGCTTTGATCGGAACATAAATATGAATGCCGGTGGAACCGGAAGTTTTGGGATAGGCGATAAGTCCGATCTCATCCAATTCCTTCTTCACTTCGAGCGCAATTCATTTCTACTTGTTCGAACGTCGCATCATCGCCCGGATCGAGATCAAACGCGAAATAATCGGGCTTCGCAATCGACTGCACGACGCGAAAACCACGGGTTCTGCGTGATCGTCGCAAGGTTTACGAGTAGAACAGCTGCCGCAAGATTATTCGCGATCGGATTGTGAACTATTTTCCCCGTTTTGCCTTCGGTGCTCTCATAAATATCGACAAACTCCGGCGCATCTTCCAGATTATGCTGGTAAAACATCTGGCCTTTTATCCCATTCGGATACCGCTTCAGGATGAGCGGGCGGTCTTTCAGATACGGAAGAATCGTCTCCGAAATTGTGTAATAGTATTTCAGGAGATCGAATTTCGTGTAGCCATCATCGGGCCAGAGCACTTTATCGAGATTGTGAATGGAACGTTTATCGAATCGACCCTGACGGTCACTTTTCCGCGCTGGATTTGGCCGAGAAGAATTCCTCGGCTATCGCTCGCCTGTTCGATTTGCCATGATTCCCTTCAAAGATAGTGGCATAGCCGTGTTTGGCTATGTGACGAATTTTAAACCGTCTCGATTCTACTCGATTGACTAATATCCGCTCCGCAGGCGATAACGCCTGCGCTACTTCGTTGTTGCCAACACTTTTTCGAGCGCCTGCACTTCGTCGCGAATGTCGGCGGCTTTTTCGAATTCCATTTCTTTCGCCGCCACTTTCATTTCGAGTTTCATTTGCTCGATGAGTTCCGAAAGCTGCGCCGGAGATAGGTGCTTCAGCACCGCTTTCGGCGTCAAATGCTTTTGCTCGCGCGCGCGCTGGGATTCGCGCTTTCTGGGCCTCATGCTTTTTCGATACATCGGCGATGGAAGTGGATTGCAAAATCTCTTCCACCGATTTTTTAATCGTTCGCGGAATAATGCCATGCTCTTCGTTATAGGTGCTGCTGAATAACTCGGCGCCGATCGGTCTCGTCCATTACTGCGCGCATGGAATTGGTAACTTCATCGGCATAAAAAATGACGAGCCCTTCGGCATTGCGCGCAGTTCGCCCGGCAGTTTGCATCAGCGATTTTTCGCTTCGCAGAAATCCTTCTTTATCGGCATCGAGCACGGCGATAAGGGACACTTCCGGCAAATCGAGCCCTTCACGAAGCAAATTCACGCCAACCAGGCACATCGAATTCGGCGGTTCGAAGATCGCGCAAAATTTCGACGCGTTCCAAGGCATCGATGTCGCTATGAAGATATCGAATCCGCACGCCGACATTTTCATAATAATCTGGTAAATCCTCGGCCATGCGCTTGGTGAGCGTGGTAACTAAGACGCGCTCCCCAACTCGCGCGCGTTTGCGAATTTCGGCAAGTAAATCATCGATTTGATTCTTCACCGGGCGCACTTCGATGCGCGGATCGAGCAAGCCCGTAGGACGAATGATTTGCTCTACAATCACGCCCTTCGCTTCCCGGAATTCGATATTCCGAAGGCGTGGCGCTAACGATAAATCACCTGATCGAGCATGGATTCGAACTCTCCGAAATTGAGCGGGCGGTTATCGAGTGCGCTCGGCAGCCGAAAGCCATGCGCGACAAGCGTTTCCTTCCGCGCACGGTCGCCGGCAAACATGCCGCGAATCTGCGGAATGGACTGATGCGATTCGTCGATAATCATCAGGAACTTCTCCGGAAAATAGTCGATGAGCGTGCTGGGCCGCTCCCCCGCTTTGCGGCCTGCGAAATGCCGCGAATAATTTTCGACGCCGGAGCAATATCCGAGTTCCCGCAGCATTTCGAGGTCGAAGCGCGTTCGCTGCTCGATGCGCTGCGCTTCGAGGAGCTTTCCCTGCTTGCGAAAGAGCGCTAGTTGCTCCTCCAATTCCAGCTCGATCGCGAGGATCGCTCGCTCCAGTTCCGGCGCGCTGGTTACGAAATGCTTAGCCGGATAAACGGTGGCACGCGAGTACCGACCCCAGGATTTTTCCATCGATCCGGTTAATCTGCGAAATGCGCTCGATCGTATCGCCGAAAAACTCGATGCGGTAACCTTCTTCGTCTTCATACGCGGGAATCACATCGACAATATCGCCACGCACGCGGAAGGTCCCGCGCTGGAACTCGATATCGTTCCGCGAATAGTGGATTTCCGAAAGCGCGCGAAGCAAATCGTTTCGCTTTACTTCCTGCCCAACCTGCACGCGCAGCATCTGCCGCGCGTATTCATCCGGCGAGCCAATGCCATAAATGCAGCTCACCGATGCGACGATAATAACATCGCTGCGCCCATCCAGGAGCGCGCTCGTCGCCTTGAGGCGCAGCCTGTCTATTTCATCGTTGACGGCGAAATCTTTCTCGATAAACGTATCTGTCGTTGGAATGTACGCTTCGGGCTGATAATAATCGTAATAGGAAATAAAAAACTCGACGGCATTATTCGGAAAAAACTGCTTGAACTCGCCGAAGAGCTGTGCGGCAAGACGTCTTGTTATGACTGATGACAAGCGTGGGGCGGCCCACGGCCGCGATCACGTTGGACATCGTGAACGTCTTGCCGGATCCCGTTACGCCAAGCAGCACCTGCGCGCGATCGCCGCGCTCGACGCCTTCGATGAGTTGCGCGATGGCCTCCGGCTGGTCGCCGGCGGGTTTATAGTCGGATGTAAGTTCGAATGGCATCGTATTACTTTTCGCCTGCATCTTATCAGTGCTCGCTCTTCCAACTCGGAACGAAAAATACAGTCCAGCAATTCGCAATTTCTCGATGATGGGACGACTGGATGCCCTGCAGACCTCGCCGCTTCGCCTCGACCACTTGTTGCCCAAATAGACTTGCGAAATCTTCTCGATAAGGTAACGGCTTTGTCGCGTTACCACGCCCGTTTCCCAATCGATATCGTAACCAACGCCAGACTCGAACCGCAACAGGAGCAGGTCATCGTCTATTTCTGACCCGCCGCCGCCGTCAGAAGTAACGACGACATAGATTCCATTAGCCGATTTTCCAATATATTGGTAACCAAATTCAACGGGGTTTGTGTAGTGTTTCGTCTCGTCAATCCAGGAAACGTAAGGGTATCCACTCTTCAAATTCTTGATTTGGACGTTGCAGAAATACCGATTCGATAGCTGCGCATCCGGAAGGTTAATCGCAACCACCTGGTCCCCGCCGTCGCTAATCCAAGCCGTTAAATCCTGGATGATTCGTGGATTTATAAACGGTTTGCGATCCAGTCGATAGCATCGGTATCGGGCGTGGTTGCATGTGAAAGGGGCGGAGAGCAAAAAAGAGTGACTCCCAATAGAAGCGAATTTATAAGAATAATACGAATTCGTTCTTTCTGTCCCATCGGTGATTACGATCTCATGCATTGGCGGCGCCGCGAGTGATTTCCTCTGGTGGATAATTAAAAAATGAAACGCCGAAATTCACCAGGATCTTCGGCATATCCCACTTCTTTACTCCCACCATATTCGCCGCTTCGTAAAGTGAGAGCTTCCCATCGCCATAGAGCTTCGCGGCGAGATACTCTCGCAGGCTTTGCGCGTCGAGCTCGGTTGAGTCTGGCACTTCGAATGTGATGGTATGGGTGTGTTCCATGCTTGTGGAAAGAGCGGCGACACAAAATACGTTCCGTCCGGTGGCATCGTTGCAACCACTTCTCAACGTTCCATCCCAAAAGAGAAAGAAGGGTAAAAGGCCTTCACCTCTTACCCTTTATCGATTTCCCATTCAATAGCAGATTACTTCTGCACCACGATGGTTCGCGCAGCGGAATGATCCGGGCTGATGACGCGAAGCGAATACGCGCCGGATGGCACGCCAGAAACGTCGAGATCGAGATTCTGCACGCCGGCCGGCATTGGAGCCGAATTGGAATAGCTCCGCACGAGCTCACCAAGCGCGTTATAAAGTTCGATTGTCATGGGAACCCCATCCTCATGTACATCGAGGCCCAGGTGAACGGTGTTCGCAGCCGGGTTTGGATCCACATTCTGAATGCCGAAGGATACGAAGCCCGCGATCATAAAATCACGAAGCTTGCCATCGCTACAGTATTCCGCCGGGATGAAGGAGGCGGGAACTGTATCGTGGAGCACATAGCACAAGCTGTCGCCAGCCGAGTTTTCGAACGTAACGCTGGATACGACAAAGTTCGTCATCGTATCTTTCGCCACCATGACACGCAACTCAAGATTCGCCAACACTGCCGTGGAATCGAACGGAGCCGCGCCCGTTGGCGCCAGAACGATGTGCAGAATAGCTGGATCATTCGATTGATCGAAGTTCGAGCTTACCACTTTATAACCCGGCGCCGCAGTGACGCCGAGCCCACCGGGCGTAGAAAGCGGATCGAAGAGATCGCGTTTGAAGGCGATGTCCATCTTGATCGTCCGGACATCCGCGTGATCGGCGATCGCCTGCGTCATTTGGATCGGCACCTGAACCGTAGCATCCGTGGCCGCAATGTACGGGCCCGGCTGCGAATTCTGCACGCTGATGGTGGTGTGCTCCTGCAATCCTGCACCCGTAACCTGCACGGTTTTGGTCCACGGCGCTAGGCCGGGATTCGATGCGGTATCGAATGTGAAGATAGCATCCACGGTCTCAGGTTGCTTCACCGTTGGAGTATAGATTACCCCATAACTCTGCGTTTGGCCCTTCGTAAGCGTGTTCGATGGGTTGATGGTGTGAAGGTTGTTCGAAGCGAACAGGAAGTCCGCGCTGCCACCTGGATCTGACGGATCGTCCACGATCTGGACGGAGACGACCTTCACCGCTACACTCGCCACTCCGGCTGAAGCGGAAATACTGTCCACGTTATCCATACAGATATAGGTGGGCGGCTCTGTTGCTCCTGTGGCAAGCGCCTGGATGTGCGATGCCGACATCGTAATCATGAACTCGTTATTCGAGCACAGCGGGGTGATTCCGGTTATTTGTACATATCCGGTATCGCTACCGTCCCACGCCATTACCCCCTGCACGATAATGGTGTCGCTGGCGCGCGGCAGGATTGTATCACCTACCGCGAGAGATCCGGGCTGCACAATAGTGAACGGTGTATCGACTGTGATCTGCTGAATAATCAACGGTACGTCACCGCTATCAGTAACGATGATCGTCTTCGTTTGAGTCGGCACGCCGGTCGTGGTTCCTCCCAAATCTACCGAAGACTGCGACAGGTCGATGTCCGCATGATGCACTTCGGTCTCCATTGCGGCCAGTGGATAGATGCTATCCGCATCGTAGGCAACCAAGGTGTCGTAGCGATCGGCCCA
Source organism: uncultured Bacteroidota bacterium (assembly GCA_963702215.1). Lineage (GTDB taxonomy): Bacteria > Bacteroidota > Ignavibacteria > Palsa-1295 > Palsa-1295 > PALSA-1295. The sequence continues at coordinate 40,644 of OY969726.1, read as the reverse complement.
GCGGTCAGGGATCGGCTTGCTCAAGTCCGGCGCGAATTTCACATCCACCCATTCGGCAAGTTGGCCTGAACCGGCACTCACCGGCTGTAATGTGAAGAATCTGTTCGGATCACTTTGAGTTGCGATAATCGCAAATTCCGCCGCATCCGGACCAATAATTCCGAGACTGTCCACGTTGATCGGAGCGTTGCCGGAATCAGATAAGGTGTCGCGAAACGTCTTGGGTGTATCGCACTCCGTTTCCGCATGCAACTGCGGTAAATTCCACTCCAGAGCAGGCTTCTGGCCATGCCCCGTCAACATGCTATAGTTCTTGACGACCTGTGTGAACGGTTCCGGCAGGTCGGATCCCCAATGCTGCGTCGTGGTATCATAGACGATGTCGGTTGGCGTGTACGAGAAAGTAAGGTTCACGCCATTGGCCACTCCCGGATTGATCACAAGCGGCAATTTTCCGGTATCCACAAACGCAAAGTTCGTAGTATTATCGAGTATCCACTGCTTCGTCAGCGTGAATGGTGCGGAACCCGGATTCCATACCCGGACAGTTCCCGTTGCCGAGTGTCCAATCAATACCGGCCCGAAATTATAGTCAGTTGCATCGATCTGGCCAACCTGCGTCGAGCCGAGCAATTGCGCCAGCGCCTTGGGACAATCCGTTTCGACTATAAGCGTGTCTTCATAGACATGTGCTGCCTGCGACGCATTGAAGCATACATTAAATACAATGGAGTCACCCGGAGCCAGTGTGGCCGGCAGCGTGGGGATCGTACTGCTTACACGGAATCCCTGACCGCCTTGGGCGAAATGGTACCCGGTGACATGGAACGTTTCTCCGCCCCCCAGATCCTTGAATACCATTTCAGCGCACGTATCCGCCCCTAACGCTGAATTGATGAAATTGATCGAATCATCATTCGGCGCCTGATTCGAAAGGAAACTCAGTTTCGGCGCGGTATAGTGGAGGTAGATCACGGTATCGTTCCCGGCACCGTTGACCACCCACACGTAAGCCCAGGCATCCTGCAATGGGTTATCCACCTTAATCGCAACCGGTACGACGGTATCACCGGGATTGACGGTGAAATCAACAGGGTCGAAATCGACATTTTGACTGACGTAGCCCGAATCCGTGCCGGGCTTTCGTTTGAGCACGCCGTTCGGATCATTCAGCAAATCCACGGTTGAGATACCACGGTCAAGCGGCTTACCATCGACGACTGTGAGATTCCACCCTCCGCTACAGATGGTGTCAACCGTCATGGATGGAGAAGAGGCACCATCGATACCGAGCGAAAGTCCGCACGTGGACATATAAGAAAAAAAGTAATCGTCACCATCATTATCGCCCAGGTCAATATCTAAATCGTAACCGAGATCGCCAAATTGATAAAGCGCAAATGCACTATCGCCATAAGCATAATAAGCTCCCCCCGAGACTTCGTAGCTGCGCCCGACCAGCTCCGGATGTCCCGGAATTGTAACATTCCCCTCGTACGACGGCAAAGCAAAAAGGCTGGCAGGCGCCCCACCGTTGTGAATCAAAAAGATGTGACTAAGCTGCGAGCGCTGCGCTATCACGTTGATAAAGCGCCGCTGACGCTGGTAGTATTTATTATCAGGAACTTGCCACATATAACTCGTACGGAATCGCGAGAGCGGAATGATGTTCATTTGTTCGGGCGCCAGGCTCGGATTGGCAGTGCCGCTGGACATTTGCCTGTACTGGTATTCCTCCACCATTATTTTATTGCCCGTATCAGCGCCGGGCAGATTATTCGAACTGATATCGATTCCCTGCTCAACATTATTAAACGTCAGCGCGGGGCACTGGAACGGATCGACCGCCACATTAAGATAAGGGCTGATGTTGGTAATCGAAACCGTCAACTGCGTCCCCGGATTATACGTAAAAACTTTATACTGATTGCCGTCCGAAGTACTGCTGGGGGTGGTGCCGGGGTCTTGTGCCGTCTGCATGGCAACATAATCCTTATCCGTCCAAAAATCGACCGGAATCATCTGCTCGACCGACATATTGCGTTGTTCGTCAGAGAGAACCGATGCGTCAGTTTCTCCATTAAAGGCCGATTCACTGCCCGCAATCACGGCCACGGGCTTGCTCGATTGCACAACCGATCCGGATAGATCATTGTCTAAGTCATCGTCGGTGGATTTCACCCAATAAACCTGACCTCGATTCAGCTCGGTCGCAAAGGGGGACGGCCGGCCAATGGCCCCCTGCCCGCAATTAACGCCCACATCACCCCGGCGCGTTAGTCCATTCGGGGTGATCGTTACTGTCGTTCCATCCTCAACGGCGATGACCGCGAACACTGAGCTCGAAGAATCGTCAGGGCAAGTCGCACGGAATCCGGTGGCTTTGCCCAAGCCCGGATCGGCCGGCATCGCGGCGGTAACGTAGGTTCTACCGAGCGCACCCGTTTGAAGAGCCATGTAAAGACTTCCGCTATTGGGGCCGGTAGAATAATAGGAAACGCTGATCGGACGATTCGAATGAACGTGACAGGACGTATACTCGGGAACCTCGCCTGACGGATTGATTGGAATTCCATTCGCATCTCTCGGGTTCATAAAGGTCTGATCGAGCGGAACCTGAATTCCTCTCTTGGCCTTCACTTGTTGAGCGGCGGTAAAGACTTCCTTTCCGTCCGACTGAAAATAGCTCACCGTAACCGTACAATCGTAAAACGAGCTTATGAGCAACCAATAGGATTGATATTGACTCACCTGCGAGCAGTTGCTAAGGCTCGACGGGAGTTCCGCGATATAGAAATCGCTGCCATCGGATAGAATGCCCTTCTGAGTTTGTGCCCGAACCGAATTAAGGGTGCAACTCAAGTACACCAGTGCTGCAAAGCCGAAGAATAGTTTTGAGAATCGCATGAAAAGCAAGTTTAAAGGAATGAACGCAGAAAAAAAGGTTTTGAATTTACCGAGGAAGCTGATGAAAGCGGATCACAAGAACCCCGTTGATATAAAACGCGCGAGTTGCCTCCGGTTACAAATTAATTTTGAGAAAACCGAGGAAAGCACCGCTACGTCGGAAGCCGGAGTTGATAGGTATGTCTGCCATGGGTAACTAAAAAAGCGAAAAAGTATTGAGCCATAAGCGTGAAAAAAGCGACGAAGCGTTACAATGAACCAAGCCGATTTTACAAAAGTTTAATCTGTGTGTCCAAATTTTGTTTATTTTTACTATGAAATTCCTCTTTTGGGCGCTTCTCAGCACACTTCCGGCGGCGTTCGCATCGAGTTGCATAATGCGGCCGGGGCCCTTGTTTGGTCGCGGTCGGATCCTTCGCTCGAACCCGGCCAGCACGAAATTCCGATTTCGATTCCGGGACTTTCGAGCGGAGCATATCTTTGCATCTTGAGAACGAACTACGGCAATGCAGCGAAATGGATAACGCTCGTTCGGTACTGACTTAAATTTTCGGAAGCCTTAGTCCCGGCGCGGCTGTTACCGTCCCCTTTCGCAATGGAATTCAATTCTTTAGTCGCGATCGTCGTGCGCAGCGCAGTGGTGTATATCGCCATTCTCGCTGGCTTTCGCCTTGCGGGCAAGCGGCATATCTCGCAGCTTTCGCTTGTGGATTTCGCCCTCATCCTGCTCGTTTCAAACGCCGTGCAGAACGCGATGGTGGGCGGGGATACCTCGCTCATCGGCGGAATCGTCGCCGCGGGCACGCTCATCCTCCTCAATGTGGTGCTGACAAAGTTCCTCTTCCGGGATGCTCGCGCCGGGCGGCTCATCGAAGGAGAACCTCGGTTGCTTGTCCACAACGGAAGGTATGTAACATCGAACCTCGAGCGCGAGAAAATCCGTCCGGAAGAACTCGACGAACAAATTCGCGAGCATGGATTTGCCGACGTCTCCGACGTGAAGACCGCCATTCTCGAAGTGGATGGTTCCATTTCGGTTCTGCCATTCAACAAACAGGGGCCGACAGGCGAACACCGGCTTGCCTTCGTACGACGACGACACAGGACACGTCGAGGGTTGCAGCCATAGTCAATTACGAATTTCAACTTTCGAATGGGATTCGAATCGGCGTTATTGATGATTGGTCTGTCGCACTGTATTCGTTGTACATAACTCGTAATTCCTAATTCATAGATAAAAAGTTTGATCGCGCTCGAACATCTTTCCATGCAATTCGGAGGAGCATTCCTCTTCCGAGATGCCACACTTACTGTCCGGCCCGGGGATCGCATGGGCTTGGTTGGCCCGAATGGCGCCGGCAAAACGACGCTCTTGCGTATTATTGCCGGGGTCTATGAGCCGGAATCCGGAAAAGTTAACACGCCCACCGGGTACCGAATCGGGTATCTGCCGCAGGAACCGACGCTCGATCGTGAAGCGCAGGCGCGAACGCTCCTCGAAGAAGCAATGCGCGCGCGCGAAGACTTGATCGAAACCGAAGAAGCACTCGCCGAAACACAGCGAGCGATGGAGGATCCTTCCCACGATCACGCGAGTACCGAATATTTTCAGATTGTCGAGCGATTCGGAGAATTACACCATCGCTTCGAAGCCTTGGGAGGCTTCGAACTCGAAAGCGAAGCGAAAAAGATATTGGTCGGATTGGGATTTAAAGAATCGGATTTCGGGCGGCCTGTTTCCCTATTCTCCGGTGGCTGGCAGATGCGGCTGCTGCTTGCGAAGCTGCTCATCGCGCGGCCGGATGCGCTGCTGCTCGACGAACCGACGAATCATCTCGATCTCGAAAGCCTGCTCTGGCTTGAACAGTTTTTAAAGGCGTATGATGGTACGCTGATTATGGTTTCGCATGATCGTTCCTTCCTGAATCTGGTAACGAACCGCACGGCGGAAATCGAGCATGCAAAGATCGAAGTTTATCCCGGCAACTATGAATATTACGAGCGCACCAAAGCCGAGCGCGAGGCGCTGCTTGCTTCACAGGCTGCCAACCTCGAAATCCGCCGCAAGGAATTGGAAAGCTTTGTGGAACGATTCCGCTACAAGGCGACGAAGGCACGGCAGGCGCAATCGCGCCTTAAGATGCTCGAACGCATGGAACGCATCGAGCTGGCCTCCCACGGCAAAGCAGTTCACTTCAGCTTCCCGCAAGCGGCGCCTTCCGGGCGGATGGTCTTCGAGATAGAACACGGCGCAAAATCATACGACGGCAAGCACACCGTTTTTGGGAATGTCGATCTTCGCATCGAGCGTGGTGACCGCATCGCATTCTTAGGCAAAAATGGTGAAGGCAAAACCACGATGGGGAAAATTCTTGCCGGGCAGGAACTTCTTACCGCCGGAACGTTAACACTCGGGCACAATGCGACGATTGGCTACTACGCGCAGCATCAGGCCGAGGCGCTGAAGCCAAACCTTACCGTGCTCGAAACGCTCGAATCGGTGACGCGGGCGCAGCTATTTCACGAGTCGGGCACGTCTTCCGCTCCCTCCTGGGGCAAATCGCGCGGCGAATCCTCACCGCGTTCCCAGGCTCAGCTTCGCACGCTGCTTGGCGCGTTTCTTTTTCAGGGAGATGATGTATTCAAACCGGTTCGCGTTCTTTCCGGCGGTGAAAAATCGCGCCTCGCGCTCGCCAAAATGCTCCTGGAACCCGTGAACACACTGATTCTGGACGAACCCACGAACCATCTCGACGCGCAATCGAAGGAGGTGGTAAAAGAAGCACTGCTCCAATTCGATGGAACGATTATTGTCATTTCGCACGATCGCGATTTTTTAGAAGACTTGACGGATCGTCTCATCACATTCGGCGATGGTAAGGTTCGGGAATACCCAAAGCCGTTGGAAGCATACTTGCAGGAGTTGCGCCAATCGGAGCTAGCGCGGGTCCGTGCAAAACGTTCCGATCCCCCAGAAAAGCCCGCGGTCTCGCCAAGCGCCGGCACCTCTGCCAAAACACCGCCCGCTCCCCCACCCAAACGCAAGGAGGACGGTGAGCGGAAGCGGGCCGAAGCCCAGGAACGAAACCGCAGGTTCCAAAACGAAAAACCGCTGCGAACCAAGATTTCCAAAATTGAAAAGCAAATCGAGCTTCTCGAAAAAGAAAAAGTTGCAATCGAAGATACAATGTACGGTCCGAATTATTATTCGGATGCCGAACGCGTGAGAAAAGACTCATCCCGGCTCGTTGCGATCAAAGCCGAATTGGACAAGTTGTTTTACGATTGGGCCGCGAAAAGCGAAGAAATGGCGCGTCTCTCCGCACCGTGATTACCGTCTCACATCCCGCGTATCCGCGCTCCAGAATAATTTCGTTCGAAGCAAATCGAAGAAAGATCGTTCCTTCCGGCGCAGGAGGTGAAGCCGATTAGGCGAAGCCTGGATCAGGATTTCCGCCGGGGTTCGCACGACGATTTGTTCCTGCCCATCGGCCACGACAAGCAATTCCCGTGCTTCCTCTTCGCGCGCGCGAATGCGTAGGATAACCCCTTCGGGAACGATAACTGGACGCACATTCAACGAATGCGGCGCGATCGGCGTGATCAGCATGACCGGGCTCGCCGGCTCGACGATCGGTCCGCCCGCGCTCACCGCATAGCCTGTGGAACCCGTCGGCGTGGCAACCATCATTCCATCGCAGCGAATAACGCCGAGCAGTGCCTCGCCAACCTGAACTTCCAGCGTCAGCATCCGTGTCGATCCGTAATTATCGATGACTACTTCATTCAAAGCGTCCAGGAAGACCGACTCGAGGCGCTCGCCGTTTCTTTTTGGATCCAGATTATCTTGCTTGACGAGCAAGCTCTGTTCCGATGTACTGGTAAGGCTCGCCTTCAGCATCAGGCGCTCTTCCGCGACTAAGGTTCCCGCAGCCAACTCATCGAATAGCGATTCAATTTCCGCTGGCGGATGCTCGGAAAGGAATCCGAGCTTGCCGGCGTTAATACCGATAAGTTGTGCTTCGGGATTGGCACGCGAAATCGCGCGGGCGGCGAGCAGCATCGTCCCATCTCCACCTATCGAGACAATAAGATCGCTTTTGCTGGCGAGATCCGTAAGCGAATAACCGGGTACGCGCTCCCCCGGGACGAAGGACGCCATTTTCTCCGAAAGCAGAATTTGGGCTTTCGGAAATTTCGCCGAAATCGTTCGCAACACCTGTTCGAGTGTTTCGCGAACGAGCGCCGGATTTTCATGGCCGATGATGCCGAAAGTATTCATGGCTAACGCCAACGGGATTCTGCGCCGCGTTGCCGCGTTGCAGCTAATAATGTATTCTTCAGCAGCATGGCAATCGTCATCGGCCCGACGCCTCCGGGAACCGGTGTAATCGCGCTGGCTTTCATTTTCACCTGTTCGAAATCGACATCGCCCACAAGGCGGGAACCGGATGCGCGGGTAGCGTCTTCGATGCGATTAATACCCACATCGATGACGACGGTTCCCTCCCGCACCATCTCCGCGGTAATGGCGCGCGGTACACCCATCGCAGCAACCAGAATATCGGCTTCGCGTGTGATTTCGCGCAAGCGGGAACGAGCGCCAGAATGGGCCAGCGTTACGATGGCATTCGCTTTCGCATGCTTCTGGGCCAACAAAAGGGCAAGCGGCTTTCCAACCAAATTCGAGCGGCCTACAATAACAGCGTGTTTTCCCGATACTTCAATTTGTTCCCGCGCGAGTATTTCTATTACTCCCGATGGCGTACAGGGCGCAAAGTAATCACCTTTGCCGATGGAGAGCCGCCCGGCATTCAGGGGGTGGAACCCATCGACGTCTTTTTCGGGAGCGATAAGCTCGACAACGCGTTCTTCCCGGATCTGCTTTGGAAGTGGGAACTGAACGAGCAGCCCATGCGTCGCGGCATCGTCATTCACTTCTCGAATCATGTCGAGCAGGGCATATTCTTCGATCTCGGCAGGCACGCGCTTCGTTTCATGCGAAAATCCGGCTTCCTCCGCCGCGATCCCTTTGTTGCGCACATAGACTTCGCTTGCAGGATTATTCCCAACGAGAATAAAAACGATACGCGGGCGAATTCCCGATGTGTCGAAAAACTCGGCGGCTTCCATTCGGACTTCCTCGCGAAGTTCCGCGGCGATGCGCTTGCCGTCGATGATGCGGGCATCAGGCATTTCCGTTTCCACTTTCGATTAGTTCCGATGCCTGATTGGACGGCGCCGGTTCATCCGCTTCCTCCACAATCGGCGCGGCCTCGGCAGAGCGCGATCGCTCGAATCCCGGAAAGAGAAACGGCTCGATTTCGAGCGCGGCGCCTGTTGCCACATCGATCGTGAGGCTGACACCCGCGATGCGAATGCCTTCGGTGGCAATTTCGTATTTATAGGGCGTTTGGTGCGTGAACCGCTTGATCGCCACGTCGATCTTCATTCCGATGACGCTATCGTATGGCCCGCTCATGCCAACATCGGAAAGATATGCCGTGCCTCCGGGAAGTATTTGCGCATCGGCGGTTTGAACGTGGGTGTGGGTTCCCAATACTGCGCTTACTTTACCATCCAAATAGCGACCCATTGTTTGCTTTTCCGCGGTGGCTTCGGCATGCATATCGACGATAATGATGTTCGTCCGCTCTCCTACTCTGTCCAGCGCCCATTGCGAGACCCGAAACGGGCAGTCGATCGTCTGCATATACGTTCGGCCCTGGAGATTGATGACGCCGATGGCAATCCCGTCTTTCGTCTCGCCGATGGCGTATCCGGCACCCGCGTTTTCGCGCGGGTAATTTGCGGGACGAAGAATGCGCCGGTCCTCGGCCATGAGGCCGCGTGCATCCCAGCGATCCCATACGTGATTGCCGGTCGTGATCACTTTCGCTCCGGCGCTGAAAATTTCAGCCGCCTGCTTTTTCGTTAGCGATTTGCCTTCGGCAACGTTTTCGCCATTAACAATGATAAAATCGGATGCGTATTTCGCCGCGAGCGTGGGAAGCATTTTCGTGACCATTGCCAATGCGCCGGTGCCGACGACATCGCCAATAAATAAAACCCGGATCGTCGCGGGAGGAGGAGTTTCTGCCATAATGTGTCCCCATTAACAGCAGTAATGCAAGGTTCATCCCGCGAGGACGGATTTGCGTAATAGATGCGCGGGCGTTCTTCCGCTGCTCGACGACAGAGCGAACGAGGATGGAGTGTGCGAAGAGGGAGGCGTCGCCCAACTTCACGAACCGAGAAATTTTTGCAACGCCGCGGCGCGTTCCCGCGCGATGTCTCGTTCGATTCTTTGTGCTTCTTCCTTTTTTCGCTTCTGCTTCAAGCGTTCGAGCACAGAAGTGGGCATCGGCCGTTGCGGACGGTCCCCGCTACGCAAAAGCGGCAGCAGTTTGTATTCCAGTTCGGCGAGGGCATTCCGAACTGTCGCATTGAACTTGTGCTCGGAAAATCCGAGTTGCTCCGCCGCCTGCTTCCGTGTATATCCACGAAAGAATACCAAGTCGATCCCCTTCTGCTCTTCCGGGGTTAGCTGCTTCAACGCCTTGCGAACTTCCAAGCCGGCTTCAGCGGCGGCGAGTGCCCCTTCGGGAGTGCGCTCCTCGCGAAGAAGCCCCTCCATCGACTCCGGCTCGAAGGACTGAGCCGTGGACATGTGCTGGTAACGCGAAGACCGGATTTCCTCGATGGCCAGATTGTGCGCCAAGAGATGCGACCACGAACCAAGATTCGCGTGCTTGCTATAAAGCATCGGCGCCTTATTCCAAAGCTGAATGAACGTCTCCTGCATGATATCGAGCGCATCGTCTTCGCTCCCGAGCATGCGAAACAGGAATGCGTACATTTTCGGAGCTACGATTTCATAAAACTCCTGAAACGCCGCTTCCGAGCGCTCGATAGCGATTTGCTCGCTAATTTCTTCGCTCACCCGCCGATTGTTTCGCTGCCTCAGCGTGGCAGAAAGTGTCAGCTTCGGGGGTATCCTGCCAGGTTCGCGGGCATCGAGGAAATTTCCCTGGAACGATGGCGTGCCTAATTCAGGGGTAAGGTCCGGCGCGGCCGGCTCGCTCTCGGAGCTCGCCGGTCGTGATAGGTCATAGGCCTCCATCGCATCGAGGCCCTCATCATTGATTCCGTTATGGTTCATGCAACCTGAAAGGCAGGAGCGTCACTACCCTTTTACGAATACCCTACCCATGAAATCAATCTCACCGCTAAAAAATTCCCTGCCAGTTCCCATTCCTTCAATTCCACCACGATCGCCCATTTATCTCACCGCTTCCTCCTCGATTCGGCTCGACTCGAAGGCATCTCTGCGGCGATTAAAAATCCAGCGGGATATAGTGCGAACCCGCTCCCGCAGAGAGCGGTCGAAAGCTTCATCGCTCGCTCTGAGCGTAAGCTCCCGATTTGTTCCACCGCCCTGGAGCATAATATCGCGCGCAAGCATTGGGCGAATCGGAAAGCGCGTCACGGCGCGCAGCCGGGGCAGCGCCGGCGTCAGCTCGCGGATGTACAGTCCCTTCGGAGCATTATAGAAGGAAAAGACGCCGGCCAAACCAAATTTCTCATTCTGCCCACCCTCTTCAAAGAGCACGATGTTTCGCCACCCACTTTTGGCAGTCTGGAAATGGAATCCGCGATAGGTGGTGCGCCAGGGCTCGGAACGCCAGACTTGATTCGGACCATTCGGCTCAATTCGATAGACCGCCAGAACGCTCGTCGCATCCGCATCGCCGGAATCCCATGCCGCCTGAAAATGAACGATCGCGAAGCGATAGCCTTGCTGCTCCACCATGGCATAGTCGATGGACTTGAATACCGGCGTCGCGGGCGGATCTCCCCCCGGCCGCGAAATGCCTTCAAATCGGCGCATTTGCCGCAAAGGAAAGACGTGGCCGAGAAAATGCTGGATGCTCCGCGTTTCCCGCCAGCCCATATTCAGATCGCTCCCATCGACGGCTGAAAATTCACGCGAAAATTGCACGGGTTCTAATCGCTCCGCCCGAATCGGGATCGGAGCGATTACCGACACTATGAAAAGCAAGATGAAGCCCGTGCGAATCATCAGAATGCCACAATGTACGAATTATTTTATGAAAAAGCAAGTCCCTTCTCAAAATAGCGACGGATTGCACCGCTATCGGCCAGGCAAAGCTGAAACATCCCCTCAACCGCCCACGTAATTCCATAGTGAGAATTTTGGCTGATTTTCGCCCGAATTTAGACTAATTTCACGCGCGCCCTGGTCTTTTCGTGGCGCGATTCTACCCTTTGGGACTTTAGTGGATAACCCCCTGTGATGCCGGAAATTCAGGAGCATGCGAGCGATGGCTCGCCCAAACGTGGGCGTGGAGGCTTACTCGCGCAGCTTGGGCGCCTTTTGCCACGCAATCGCCCTGTCCGATGGATGACTCTGGCACTTGTGGGGCTTATCCTGGGAAGCAGCCTCGCTGTTGCGCTGGAGCGCTACTTCACGGCGCACATTGCGCGCCACGGCTCCGAGCAAAGTCTCGTGTTTCAGTTGGATGCACCCTATGGCTCGGTCAACTTGCTCGCGGGAAGCAACCCCAACGATGTAGCGACGATCGAAACACTCTCCGAGGATGCGGCCGCGCATAATTGCCAATGGAGTTACGGTATCCGCGAGGGCAACGTCGGGATACTCCGAATAGGGATTGGAACGGACGGTGAAGGAATGATCGCCTCGCCCCCCATCGCGCTCTCTTATGCGAATTCCGGCTTCTCGCTGGCCTCCGCGCCGGAACCGGAATCCGATTGCGGTTCGCGGCGGCATATCGTTCCCTTCTGCTCTTCCATGCCGCCGCTGCCCGGCACCTTCAGCTATTCCTACGGATATATCTATCGCATGCGGCCGCGCTCGATTTCCACAGATCAGGGTATCGGGTGGTTTCGCCCGCGGCGGCCGGAACCCAAATCTACCTTACAAAAAGTTTGCCGCTCGATCTTTCCGCCAATCTCGGATTCGGCGCATCGCAGCTCGATTTGAGTGGGCTCCCGCTGATGAATGCCACGCTCGAAACCGGAGCGTCGCAGGCTTATATCTATTGCAATTCCGAAAATCCCGAGCCGCTTCGCAACTGCGTGGTTCGCGCTGGGATGGGACCCTGTACCTTTGATGGCATTTCCAACCTGAACGCTTATCATTTTGCATTTCACGGTGCGGTCGGAAGTTACCACCTTGGGTTCGAAGGGAAGCTGCTGCATAATCTCAATGCCGTCGTGGAACTCGGGCTGGGGCTTTGCACGATCGCGATTCCACCGACTGCCGGCCGCGTTCAGGTATTTTACGATGAGGGCCTGGGAAGTTCTTTCTCGTTCTCCGGGCTTGCCATCCGCCGCAATGGCTACGCTACCAGCGTTGGTTTCGAGCACTCCAACGGCCCCATCCTCACGCTGCACCTTTCCAGCGGCGTCGGAAGGATTGCAGTGAGCTATCACTGAACGAACGGAGTTTCCACATTTTCGGTTGTGCTTTTTTCGTACTAAGCACGCCAGATTTGTACTCAATTAATTTTATTATCGCCTGATGTCATATCTTTTTACATCTGAGTCAGTTTCCGAAGGCCATCCGGATAAAGTTGCCGATCAAATTTCCGATGCTGTTTTGGACGCCATCCTAGCACAGGATCCGAATTCTCGCGTGGCGTGCGAAACGTTTGTTACAACCGGACTCGTCGTGGTTGGCGGCGAAGTGACGACGAATGCTTACGTCAATGTCGCGGAAGTGGCGCGGGAAGTTATCGCTCGCATCGGTTACACCAAGGCCGAGTACCGCTTCGATTCCGAATCCTGCGGCGTGCTGACCTCTATACATTCCCAGTCGCCAGACATTGCGATGGGAGTAGATACCGGCGGTGCGGGCGATCAGGGAATGATGTTCGGCTATGCCACCGATGAAACGCCAGTGTATATGCCGGCTCCGCTGCTTTATGCTCACAAACTCGTTGAGCGGCTCGCGGAGATTCGCAAAAAGCAACCAAAGCTCATGCCCTATCTTCGTCCCGATGCGAAAAGCCAGGTTACGATTGAATATGAAGGACGCGAAGTTCAGCGCGTTCACACCGTGGTTGTTTCCACACAGCACGATCCGAATGTAACGCAAGCCCAGATTCGCGCCGATGTGATCGAAAACGTGATCGACTACGTCATCCCGGCGCACCTCCGCGATAAGGAGACGATCATTCACGTCAACCCCACTGGGAACTTTGAAATTGGCGGACCGCATGGCGATACGGGCCTGACCGGACGCAAAATTATCGTCGATACCTACGGCGGCAGCGCGCCGCATGGCGGCGGAGCGTTTTCCGGAAAAGATCCCTCGAAGGTCGATCGCTCGGCAGCGTATGCCGCGCGGCATGTGGCGAAAAATATCGTCGCGGCCGGCTTAGCGAATGAATGCACCGTGCAGCTTGCGTATGCGATCGGCGTGGCCGAGCCAGTTTCTATCAATGTGGATACCAATGGAACCGGCCGCCTGCCGGATACCGAGCTTGCCGACATTATTCGCCGAACAGTCGATCTCACGCCGCGCGGAATTATTTCACGGCTTGACTTGAAGCGCCCGATCTACCAGGCCACCGCCGCCTACGGCCACTTTGGCCGCGAAGGCTTTAGCTGGGAGAAGCTCGATCTGGTCGAGGACTTCCAGAATGCGAGTTCCCATGCGTACGCGAAAAATGGGCGGATGGCGGTCGAAGCGTAACTTTGTGTAGATGCAAGCTCCTGCTTGCATCGCGTGTGTACGGGGAAGCTGGAGCTTCCCCGTACACCCGAGGGAGGGTCACTCGTAATTCCGGAATTAATGCCCCAACCTGCCAGTTCGGGAACCAGCATGAATTTCCATTCGACGGTGCGGTATCTTATACTCGGCGTTTTTGCAGCGGCGCTTGCCGGATGTTCTTCGCCATCGGGCGCGCCTTACACTTCCTCGATCGAGATTTTGCCCACGTCTTCGAGCCTCGTGCATCTCGAAGCTGGCGGGCTTGCCATTCGCGCGGCTGGCGATACGGCGGTTAATTTCGATCTCGAGCCCACCGTATCGGTGAAGAACACTTCGGATACGGCGGTTCATCTGCTTGCTGTCTGGGAACTTCAAAGTACAACGCCCAAGGTAATAATGCCAAATGAAACCCCTACTATTACCGATCCCGATCTTATAGTCATCAGAAGCGATCTCGGCATCGTTGCTCCCGGTGCAACGGTTCCCATTGACTCCATTCTCATCGCTACAATTTCTGATTCCGATTTAGCCGGCGGTAAGCTGCAATACATTCTCTCCATCGAGTTGCCGTTCCCCCTACCCAGCCTGACACGAGCCGAGGGCATATTCGATTCCGTTCCCTTCACTTCTCACTGGCGCGGCATTGATTTTACGACGGAAGCTTCGCCGAACCCCACCGACATTATCGACAGCCCCGACGATAGCGATTGGCAGGCAACTTCGTTATTCACTCCAAAGCCAGCGTATCCCAATCCGGCAATCGGCGCGACGAGCTTGCCAATTACTATATCCGCACTCGACTCCGTCAGCGCGAAAATATACATTACCCCGCATCATCTTTTGGAGACCGTGGTTGATCGCTCACTTCCCGTCGGCGAGAATATCGTGACCGCCGATCTCTCGAGGTTTACGCCGGGATTATACCGCGTAATTTGGACCGGATATAAAGGCGATACCGTTGTTTCCAGTCATGGGGATATAATGGTTCCGCTGCATTAACACTATTTCGTGATCGCCAACTTCCCTTCGGGCCCGGTTACATTCCAAGCATTTGCGAGACTCGCCGTATCATTGAGGTCAATAAACCGCCGTAGCTGCATCCAAAGAATAGTGAGCGGCGATGGGCCTTTGGGTTTATTCGCGAGCACGGAAAATTCAGGTTCCATCGTTACCTCTAACCGCGCTCCTGGATCGGTCAACGCCGGCGGCTCGAAGCCGCCCGGGAACTGATATTGCGCGGCACCCCACTCAGAGCTCGCGGAATCGGCATTGCGGAACCATCCGTAAAAGAATTCGTGGATCGGATAAAAATTCGAATCGAGCACCCATAATCCATACGCCCAGCCCAAAGGCGGAACTGGCATATTCATGGCCGTCGCAGTGGGCAGGCCGTTCACAAATTTCATTAGGTAAAATTCCCGCCTGGCCTGATTCGTATCGCTCGATTGCGTCGTAAAAATAACGCTGGCCCCTGCGCTCGAATAATTCCCAACCGCGCCCGTGTTGGCGAAACTGAGATTCGCAGTATCCAGCACCGAATCGAACGTCCCCGACATGAGAATATCCGATGGCATGGCCGGAAGCGCCATCGGTTCGATGGAAACATACGCCGAACCAATGGAATCGAGCGTTCGCGGTAACTGAATTGTGTCCTGAAAATTGAGGGAGCCGACGCCCACCGTCCAGTAATTGAGCGGCTTCACATACCACGTAGAATCGCCTAACATTTTAACCCAAAGCACATACTTGCCAGTGGCGGTATTGAGCGGGAGAATATTCGTCACGTTCAGGCTGAAATGATAGGTTCCCGAAGGATTCTGGCTAGATGAGGTGAGAGGCGGATTCGTGCCGGAACTGCAGCCCGCAATGATGAGAAGAATCAGCCACTCGGCATGGCGTAATTGCCACCGACATTCCGTTCCCACTTGTTGCATGACCGGTAATAGACGAACCCGCTGTAGCGAGCTATTTCTTGCGAACCTGTGCGCGTGGCGACCGAAGAAGAGAGGGCGGCACTTCGATCTCCATCCGAAGCAACGCCGCCGCCAGCGTTTTCCCCTGCGCGTCCTGCTTCAGGCTGACCGTCCCGCCGCCGCCCAAGGTATTATGGAGAAGAAAATTTAGTGCCCAAAGGTTCGGCAGTTCGAATCGCTCGACCGGGCCAAAGCAAATTCCCTTGAAATGTTTCTTGACCGCGGCGCGCGTAACTTTTTGCCGGATAACGGGATAGAATCGTTCCTCACGCGCGATAAGGCCGACGTTCGCGGCGTCGCCTTTATCCCCGCTGCGTGCGTGGCAGATATTGAGAAGTTGGACTTTCATCTAGTGTCATGAGTAACGAGATTTGCCACAACGGGCGTTCCGGGCTTTGTAGCCGTGACCTTTAGGTAACGGCTACAAATCAAAAAAATGTCGCGAGCGAGAGCGTCACGACGGTAACTTTCCAATCCGAGGCGTTCGTGCTGCGCAAAACAGTGAGCGGATAATCCGCCGTCACCATCGGCGCCAGATCGAGCAGCGCCAAATGGAACCGGTAGCCAACGGAAACCGCCGCCGCATACCGCTGGGCTTGAACATCGATCGCGGTATCGGCAGGCTCATCATGAAAGGCCGGACTGCGCTCGAAGCTGTTTCCGACCGTGTACTGAACCTCTGGTGTAACCTGCACGAAGAACGAAAGAAACGGAATCGTAAAGCGCGCATACGGCCCGATGCTAAAATAATTGAGCGACACCTGTTGGTGAGCAGGATTTGTCCCATAATCGCTTACCGATGTAAAATTTTCGAATTCAAATCCCGGCTTCAACCCAAGCGCAAGTCCGGCGAACGAAATGAAATCGTAGGACAGCGCAGCATGATAGCCATATCCGTTTCCATTCGCGAATGTGCAGCCGCACGGCGCAACAAAACTGCCGGACTGAAGATTATAATTGGCACCAAGCTCGGCGCTCCATTGCGAGAACACGGCGCGTGGGATTGCGAGCATTAGAAGAAGAACGAGAGAGATTTGTAGTTTAATCATTGACGCTTCTATTTAGCCATTCCGCTATTCTGCACCATCGCTTTGGCATTGGCGAATGCACCGTTGGCTTCCAATTGAACGAAATAGGTTCCTTGGGCCGCGCGCGGCAATTCGAGTTCCACCGCGTGCGTCCCCGCCGAGAACGGCTCGACGAACGCTCCATATTCGCGCCCGATCACGTCGCGAACGACGAAGTGAACACTCGCCGCCCGACCGAGCGCGAACGTAACACCAACTTTCGCCACGTCCCCTTCGAGCGGAGCGGGATTGGGTTGAATGGAAACGATCTTCAGCGCCAGCTTCGCTTCGAGTTCCTCGCGTAGTTCCGGCGCCCCGCACGTATCGGTTTCCGTAAATCGAACAGGATATTCGGACATCGGAATCGAAGCGAGCACGCAGCTCTCGTAATTCGAGTCGTCCGCATTGAAGCGAACATTGGTAAGTGCGATGTTCGTCGTCATGCTGTCGGTCACGTTAATGTAACATGCAATATTGAGCAGCTTCGTGCCGGCGGTCACCGCGTCGATGGAATTGTTGCGAAGCTGAATGTTGAACGATCCGTCGGCGGAAGTATTCGTATTCACCACACTCCATCCCGGCGCGGGAGAGAAGCGGATCGGCGTAAGGATGTTCCAATTCGCCGCGAGGGTAATGGTAACGGTGGAAAGTGAAGTGGTGTCGCCAATGCCATCGAGAAACACCGCGACAATGGAGGTAGTATCGGCCGCGGCTCCGGAAGATTGCAGCGAGCCATCGGCCGCCTGAATCCCAACGCGCGCGGTGGGAACCGTTCCAGCGACACGGCCCGAAAGGCTTAGCGTGCGCACCATCGCTGCCATCCCAATCCGAAGCGAAGCCAGCCCATCGCCATTCGCGCTCGGATCGAATGTTACCGTCCACCGAAGCGTATCCCCGGGAATTAACGTTGTCGGCAAGGCGGGCAGTTGTGGCAGGCTAAATTGCGAGGCATTTTGAATTTGAGCGAGCACGATGCTATCGACCGAAGCATCCGCGCATCCCGTATTGGCAATCCAGAATGAGTTCGTAACTGGCACGCAGGGTCGCGTGATGAAAATGCTGTCCGGGGCCGTAGCGGATGGCGCATCTTCGGAGAAAGTGAGCGTCGGTGGGGCTGGGAGTGCTGCATAACTGAACGCAATACTCGTATCGATATTCTGGCCGCGGAACGAAATCGTGGTGCCTTCGAGCGTATCGCGATCCGGAACGATTCGAAACGAAATCGTTGCAGAACTATCCGGATGAATCGTGACCGGCAAGACGAGAGGTGGAACGAACTCGACGCCTGGATAGCCCGCGAGCGTGGTATCCGTAATAACCACATCGTCGCACCCGCGATTGGTTAGAATGATGACCGAATCTTGCGTGGTGCATGGCGCAATTGCCGGGAGCGAAAACGAACTGCTGCTCATCGAAAGCGCGTGCCGACCTGCAAGGACGTAAGCGCCAAGCTGAATGGTATCGAAATAATCGCTATCGTTACGAAGATCGTGCAGCGTGACAGTGGCAAAATCCGGAGCTGGACCGGGAACCTTTGGCTGGAGCTCGAACGGAATACGAAGTGTGTCACCGCGCGCGAGCGTATCCGGCAACGGGGTGCCAAGGATGGAATAGCCTTCGTTGCCGGCAAGAATAGCTGAGGTGGCAACAACGCTGTCGCAAGTGAGATCGAGAATCTCGGCTTCGCGTTCGCTCGTGAGGCACTCGGCAATCGAATCGTACTGGAGCGAGGGCGTGAGGAGCGAATCACCGTAGCGTAATACGCCAGTAGCGGAAATCGTAAGCACGGTATCGAAATCGGTGCCGTTCAAATCGAGTGTGATGTCGAGGAGGCTGGACGCACTTCCTGCGGTCCCCGGCTGAAAATGCACCAGGACAGAATCCACTCCCCCACCGCTCGCAAGTGTCACCGGCAGCGGAAGAGGATCGAACCAGAATTCACTCGTTGGTGTGAGCCAAATAATCCGCTTGATCGAAAGATCGGCGCAGAGGGAATTATCGAATGTGATCCATCGTGCCACGGCTTCACAGGGAACGTTTGCCGTGCCAAGATCGAATGCGCTATCGGCAACACCAACCTTGAGCGGCAAATCGTAGAGAACCTGAACGCTGAACGCAATGATGGTATCCAGCGTCACACCCCCGGATTGATATTGAAGATCGAGCGTGGTCGAATAGGTTCCCTTCCCGGTGGGCCGAATGTGCAGGGGAATGAGCAGGGTTCCTGCCGGCGCAATCGCCTTCGGCAAGGAAATCAGGCCGAGATGAAAAACTGATGTGTCGTCGAGCGATGCGCCCAGAAGTGTCATCGGACTGCATGGTGTACTCTCGATTGAAATCGCGGTATCGAGCGTCTGGCAGATATCGAGAAGCGACAGCTCTAACTCGCCAACCGCAACCTGGGCGCCGGTCAGGACACGCAGGATGATGGGGGTCGAATCGGCCGTATAGGGAAGGCCCTGGCTGACCACCGTAAACTTGAGCGTGGAACGAAACATCCCGATCTGCCCGGAAGCCGCCGAGAACGAGATGCCGATGGAATCCCCTGGCGGAATTTTATACGGCAAAGGCAGCGGAAGCAACCGGAACGTGGGATTATTCGCGATCGACGTGCTCCACAACGTCAGCGTGTCACAGGAACGATTATGCAGAAAAACCGTGGTGTCGAAGGACTGGCATGCGCTGCTGCTGGTTAACGACGCGGTATCCGCAATGTAAAGAAACGCTGCCCTTCCCGCGCCGATGAGCTGAATCGTCGTATCGAGAAAATGCCCGTTGAGCTGGAAGCGCAAGGCAACGGTTCCCGTATCGTGCAGGCTCGTGCTTGGCGAGTAAAGAATGCGAAGGCTATCCAGGCCGCTGAACGTGCGCGGCAATGAATCGTTACCAAGCGAAAACGCGCCCGTGCCGGACGTGAGTTGCGCCGATTCCAGAGTTCCGGCATCGCAGCCCGCGCCGAACTCGAAGTAAAGGACCGAATCCGAGGCCAGGCAACGCACGCCGGTGAGCACAAGCTTTTGGAATCCCAACGACA
This sequence comes from uncultured Bacteroidota bacterium, assembly GCA_963702215.1. Taxonomy (GTDB): domain Bacteria; phylum Bacteroidota; class Ignavibacteria; order Palsa-1295; family Palsa-1295; genus PALSA-1295. The sequence continues at coordinate 20,904 of OY969726.1, read as the reverse complement.
ATACCGACTGCCCTTCGGACCCGCCATCCGGCGTGTGCCACAAGTTGCCGGACGCATCGCCCGCAAATACTTCCCTGCCCTTGGGATAAAACCGCGTATCCCAGCTACTATTGGGGCCGCATACGCTCGCCCACGAACTGCCGCTATCACTCGAATAGTAAAAACCGCCATTCTTGGTCTGAACGAATAAATTCGTAAGAGTTCCCCGGACACTACCGGTGGGTTCCGCCGCGGGCGGGAAGGTATAAGTATTCGTCCACGTCGCTCCACCATCGGAGGAACTAAAAAAGCGTTGCGATTTGTCACCCACGGCCACAAAGGCATTCGTTCCCACTATCCCATGCGGCGACCACGTTTCATCCGGAAGTGTATAGACTGGGGTCCAGGTCGCTCCGCCATCGGAGCTGTGGAGCGGATAATTGGCGCTGATATTGCCGATATATCCATTCGCTCCACTAAACGTCGCGCCATTCAACCAGGGCGGTGCGAAGTTAGACCACGAGGCACCGAAATCCGTGGAGAGAACCGAACTATCATTCCCATCCGACCAGCAAGTGGCGACTACGATATTCGTAGCCGCACAAAACGCGACCGATACGAAACCTCCGCCACTAAAACAGGAATCCCAATGCATCCCGCCATCGATCGTCTTCCAGATTTGGCCGGTTTCGTATGTTCTTCCAACCGTACACCATCCAACGAGTGAATCCTTAAATGCAAAATCGGTAATTTGTTCCGGAGTAGAATAATATGGCGTTGCCGCTTGATTCCAGGTTGCGCCATCATTCGTGGTAAGCCAGATGGTGGAATTACTCAAGCCAACAAACCCCTTGGCTGCTGCGGACTGCTGATCGAGAAAATAGACGCTCCGTACTTGCGAACCAAAACTCTTCACGACCGACCATCCCGCCCGCGCGGGCGCAAACACTGCTCCTACAGCCAAGGTGACCAGTACGAGAAAGCAGAGCCGAATTCGATCGAGCATGATAATTTCCATCGGAGCCAAAGCAGCCTAACCGAACCGATGGGAGTGGTGATATTATACTCATTTCGGGGCGTGTTAGTTCGCTGGAAATTTGCGATCGGGAGTACGGGGCAAGCTCCAACTTCCCCGTGGGTGCATCATGGAAGCTGGAGCTTCCTTCTACACGGCCGTGGATCCCTTTCGGGCCTGGAGGACGATGGAATGCGCTGCGCGGTCGTGCAGCATTCGGGATTTCGAGTCCGGGATGGCTACGAAGAATCCCAGAAAGCCGGTAAGAATGGAAAGCGCTTTAACCCAGAACCTGATCGAGGCCCTTCCAAAGCTCAGCCGTGCTTCGGTGCGCGTGAAGACCATAAGCCCCATCGCGCGCTTCCCGAGCGTCGCCTGTTTGCGTGAGGATTCTGCGAGTGAAAAATAGAGCCACGCAATGATGAGCATCGTTACCGCCCACACGCCGTAGCCACGTAGGATCATCACGGAAAATGGGATCCGAATGCTCGCTTGTTTTAGGGCGTCATGGCCAAGGGCCATCGCTACCGGATCGAAAAGCGAAACGCCAATCGCCGCGAGAACTGCAAGATCGATCACCAGCGCGAGCAAGCGCCGCCACACCGAGCCATATTGAAATGCAAATGAAAGCATTGGTAACTTATTAAATTCAAGGCAAAAGAAAGACCACCGCCTGCTTGTCTGAAGCAGCATTTTCTGAAATTAATAAGATTTTGGATTCTTACGTCCGCGGGAATCTGTAAGCGCGCGAACCGAACTTTTCCAGAAACATTTTCCGATCGTTGACGTTAGCAGGAGATTCCATGTCTCTCTTTTAATGGAGTGAGCCTTCGGCGAACTAATCGATTCGAATTCCTGCGGCGCGGTTTTTCCGCGAACGCGCTGGCTGCGTTGCTGCTCTTTTCTCTGGCGGCGCGCACCTCCGACGATTTTTTCCACACCGATGGGCCGGTCACTGCCGGCGCGGCCATTTCCGCGCCGTGTAATGCGTGCGAGATCGAGGCTACCGCCGTGCTTGGCGCTCCCGCGCCGCCAGCGCTGCCGCCGATTGCCGCCGCCCCCATCCCAATTATCGTTCCCAGCGCGGCTCACCCATTCGCTCCGGCGATCCTCCACGCCCACGGTCGCGCCCCGCCCACCGCTTAGAATTCCCAATCCTGGCCGTGACTGCTACCGCCCGGTGGTAAATCGCGACTCTCCGTGACCACAAGGTCACTCCTGCACACGCACGAGCTATTATGGCCGGCTTTGTGCCTACTTTTCATTCAAAAACATTTTCTTGAACGTCATGAATTATACTGATTTTTTTGGGCGGCATCGAACGGCGCTCCTCTTTCTTTTTTTCTTGCTTTTGGCAGGACTCACGTTTTTTCTTTCTCGCACCGTTTCGGCAAAAACTCCTGCAGCAGATACAAATGGTGCGGCTACTAAACCGCCGCAAGGCATCGATTTTCGGGTCGTCGTCTATGACGGGACAAACAATCAGCCGATCGAGCTCGCGCGCGTCGGAATCTATAATGCTGTCGGCCTCGTACAGGGCAAAGTATCCGATCCCGAAGGCCGCGCTCATTTCACGGACATCGATCCGGGCATTTATCGGATGGTCGTCTGGTCCGTCGGGTATAATACCTATGTGGATTCCGCGCTGGCGATTGACGAAGGCCACACGTTCGATTCCATCACCCTCTTCGAAACCACAAAGGAAGTCACGGTAACCGGCTATCGGGAACCGCCCATAACGAGTGTGGATATGTCAACCGGCAATCAGGTTTTCGAAGCCGAAACGTTTCATCCCTCGCCAACTGCGCGCATGACACAGCTCGTTCAGGAAAATTTGATGGGAGCCACGCGAGCACCCACGGGCGAAGTGCATATCCGTGGGCAGCACGCGGAATATACGTATTATCTCGATGGCGCCCCGATTCCACTCGGCGTATTCGGGGGACTCAACGAGGTTGTCGATCCAAAGGTGATTGAGCGCGCGACGTTAATGGATGGCGGGTGGCCAGCTGAATACGGTGGGCAAATTACCGCTGTCATCGACCTCCAAACAAAGGTTCCGAACGGACCGTTTCAGCTCGATGCCTCTGCCTATGGCGGAAGCTACATGCCAAGTGCCATAAGCAAGGATGAGTTAATGCCGGGCAATAGTCGATTCCTGAATATGAATGGACAGTCGCTCTCGATGAGCGATCACTCGGGCAAACTGGGTTGGTTTCTTTCCGGCGCACGGCAGGAAACCGACCGGCGCATTGATCCGCCCGTCCAATCGATTTTCCATGACCATGGCTTCGACTACTTCCTCTATGGTAAAGCCGATTACTTGCTCTCGGACATCGACTATCTGACGCTTAACTTGAATTATAGCCGGACGAATACTCAGATTCCATTCGATTCGGTGGAAACCGGTCCGCAGGACGATAATCAATTGACGACGAACGCTTTCCAAACGTTGACCTACTACCGGACGATCTCGAGCGTAGCCGATCATGAGAGCAACCTGATGATCGCGGGATACGCCGAGGAAGGAAGCCTGAATTTTACGCCGGGTCTGATAGACGCGCCGGGATTCACGTTCCCGGGCGACACTGACACTTACAATCTATATGACGATCGGAGCTTCACAACGCTTGGCATCCGAACGAAGTACGACAACCGGCTGTCTCATGAATTCCAGTATGCAGCCGGTTTCGATATCAATGAGACACACGGAGTCCAAGGCTTCCCGTCCAGAGATGCCAACGGCGTTGCAGGCCCGACGGTTACCGACAACCCGGTCGGTTCCGATTTTGGCGCGTATGTCGAAAGCAATATCCATCCGGCGGAATGGACCAGCTTTGACCTGGGCGTGCGCTATGATCAGCACATTGCGCCGGACGCTCCGCTCGAGAATCAAGTCAGCCCGCGCGTACGATGGAACTTCCTGCTGGGAGCTAAGGACTATGCCTATCTTTATTACGGCAGACTTTTCATGCCCACGAACGTTGAAGGTTTGCGAAGCCTCGCCATCAATGCCTTCACGAATCCCCCGCCAACCCTTGCCGAGCGCGATAATTTCTACGAAGCGGTTTATACGCATGCCTTCGACTTCGGACTTCGCTCGAAAGTCGATTATTTCCGCAAGGACGCAACGCCCGGGGTTGATGATGCAACCGTCGGTTCCAGCGCCATCAAGTCACCGGTTAATATCGAGAACGTCCACACGCAGGGCATTGAGCTAGGATTTTCCTATAGTTCCCCTCTGACACCGTTTTCGGGATATATCAATACCTCGCTTATTCATGCGTATGGCACCGGCGCTCTCACGGGAGGGTTCATTACAGGCATCGGAGATGATAGCGATGTGACCGATTTGGATCACGATCAGCGGCTTTCCATCGTGGCTTCGCTTAATTATCAGCCCGCCGATTGGTACCTGAATGCGGTTGGCATTTATGGTTCCGGTCTCACCAATGGCGACGTGGATCAAAATGGTAACATTGCACTATACCATAGTTTCAGCGAAGATCCACACATGGGAACCGGCCTGTTCGATTTCAACCAGGCGGCGCACGTAACACCATCCTGGATCTTCAATTTCGGTGGCGGATACACGTTCCATCTTGCAGGCGGAGCGACGATATCGCCTTCGCTCTATGTGGGCAATATCCTTGACAATGAACATTTGCTCAAGGGCGCCTACTTCAGCAGCGCGTTCTGGGAAGAGCCTCGAAATATTATCCTGACCGTGGATGTACATATCTGAGGAGTGATGAGGAATGAGTAACGAGTGGCTCCCAAGCTACTCGTTACTCGTTACTAACAGCATGCTTTCGCAAACCGAACTCGAAGAAGTCGCCGAAGGTCAGCCGGACCCGGAGCATGACCATGCGGTAGAAAGGGCCGATCTTATACGGATCGCTTTCGTCGCACTGGCTGCGATTGCGGTTTGGCTGAGGTGGTGGGAACCGTTTGCGAACGTCAGCATTATCGGCATTCTGGCGACGGCCATCGGTGGCTGGCCGATCTGGAAAGAAGCGTTCGAAAATCTCCGCGAAAAGCGGATGACGATGGAACTTTCGATGACGATCGCGCTCGTGGCGGCGCTCGTCATCGGGCAGTTCTTTACGGCGCTCGTCATTATGTTCTTCGTCCTGGTCGCGGAGGTGTTGGAGGATCTTACCGTCTCTCGTGGCCGGAAAGCGATTAAAGATTTAACCAATCTTTTACCTCGTGAAGCGACACTTCGCACTGAGGGTGGCGATAGAACCGTTCCTATCGAATCCCTGAAAGCCGGAGATGTTGTTTTGATTAAACCCGGCAGCGGAATCCCAGTCGATGGCGTGGTGGTTTCAGGAATTTCTTCGGTCGATCAATCTGCGATAACGGGGGAATCGATCCCATCGGAGAAAACGGAAGGCGCATCCGTGTTTGCCGGGACCGTCAATCAATCGGGCGTGCTCACGGTGCGAACAGTGAGCATTGGCCGCGATACAGCATTCGGCAAAATCGTGGAAGCGGTGGAACACGCGGAGCAGGTTCGCGCGCCAATTCAAAAAACAGCAGACCGCCTCGCGGGCTATCTCGTCTATTTCGCGTTAGGCTGCGCCCTGATTACCTTTCTCATCACGCATAATGCGACTTCGACCATCTCCGTTATTATCGTAGCCGGCGCGTGCGGTATTGCAGCGGGAACTCCGCTCGCGATTTTGGGTGCCATTGGCCGAGCCGCCCGCTCTGGTTCCATCGTGAAAGGCGGAATTTATTTAGAGGCGCTCGGCAATATCGACACCGTCGTCTTCGATAAGACGGGGACGCTAACCGTTCGGAATGCCACAAGTTACCGCCGTTCGCGCTGCGACGGGAATGCTTCCCAAGGATGTAATTGAAGCGGCGGCAATTGCGGAGAAACATTCCGAGCACCCGCTTGCGAGCGCGGTGCTTTCGAAAGCGTTGGAACTATATATTCCCGTTCCGGCGCCCGACCAATTTCATTATTCTACCGGACGCGGAGTAGCCTGTTCCATTGGCCCTTCAAAAATCGTCGTTGGAAATAAACAATGGATGTTCGAAAATGGGATTGCCGCGTCCACGAACGGCGAAGATCATGGCGCCTCCAATTCGCTCTATGTCGGGAAAGACGGTAATTTATTAGGAACGATTGACGTGAAGGATGTGGCTCGCCCCGAATCGCGAAACGCAATCGAGCAGCTCCGAACGATGGGACTTCGCACCGTCCTGCTGACCGGCGATTCCGCTTCCGTTGCCAATGAATTACGCAAGGAGTTGGATTTCAATGCAGTTTATTCGGAACTCCTTCCAAACCAGAAAGCAGAAGCGATTACGAAGATGCGTGCGGAAGGCCGAAACCTCGCAATGGTGGGCGATGGCATCAACGATTCGCCCGCACTCATGCAGGCGAACGTGGGGGTGGCGATGGGGTCGGGAACGGATGTTGCGCGCGAGAGCGCGGACATCGTCCTCATCGGAAACGATTTGCTCAAATTTGTCGATACCGTAAAGATCGCGCGCCGGTGCCGCGCTATTATTCGCGAGAACTTTATTGGCACGCTAACGGTCGATACGGTTGGTGTGGGCTTGGCGGCCTTTGGATTGCTCAGTCCTTTATTAGCTGCGCTGATTCACGTCGGTTCGGAGCTAATATTTATTCTGAATTCGACGCGGCTGCTTCCTTCCCGAAAGGCGCAATAAATTCTGGATTTCGCTTCCGGTTAGTTCCCGCCACTGGCCGGGTGCGAGATCGCCGAGCCATAGCTTGCCGATAGCCGTCCGAACCAACCGCAGGGTTGGGAACCCGACGGCCGCCGTCATCCGCCGCGCCTGCCGGTTCTTGCCTTCGCGCAGCGTAAGTTCGATCCAAGAGGTGGTGACGGACTTGCGCACACGAACCGGCGGCTCGCGCGGCGGAAGAATGGGTTCCTTCACCAATAATCGCGCGCGCGCGGGCAAGGTGCGATACTTCTGGATGGTCACCCCACGTTCGAGTTCGGCGATGGCTTCAGAAGTTGGAATGCCTTCGACTTGCACGAGATACGCTCGCTCATGCCCGCCCGGTTCGAGAAGCTTTTTGATGAGCGGGCCATCGTTCGTAAGCAGAAGCAACCCTTCTGAATCGCTATCGAGCCGTCCCGCAGCATAGAGGTCCTTGGGCAAATCGAATTCCGCCAGCGTTCGCTGGCCGGGAACTTCGGCAGTAAATTGACTTAAAACGCCATAGGGCTTATGGAGGATGATGTAACGATGGTTAGCAAGGCCACTCATATTAAGGGTAGGATCTCGCGGCGGCCACAATATCCGGCACTTCAAGCACCGGCTTTGGATATCCATTTGCTGCAACATGGACCATCGCACGGCCAAGCTCGCGCATCGTGCATGCATTCTTCGGCGACAAAATCCGAATGATTGGAAACAGCCACGCGAAGTAGCGATATAGATTGAGCGTTCGCTTCTGGCCCTTCGTCGCCTGAATAATTCCCGGACGTAATGCGTAACTCGCTTTGAAGGAGAGCTTCTGCAGCTCGTTTTCCGTCTTTCCTTTGATGCGCGCCCACATTAGCCGGCCATGCTCGGAACTATCCGTGCCTTTTCCGGAAATGTAGCAGAAGGTCGTCTCCGGATCCAGCCGCGCAAGCGTTTGCGCGATAGCCATCGTGAGATCGTAGGTAATTTTCCGGTATGCTCCCTCTTTCTTCCCAACGGATGTCGTGCCGAGGCAGAAAAAGCAGGCGTCATAGCCAACTAACTGCGTTTCGATCGAGCATAGATCGAAAAGATTCCCATGGACAATTTCCCGTAGTTTCGGATGCTCGACTTCGCAACTTCTGCGGCCCAGCACCAAGACGCGTTCGACTTCCGGCGAAGCCAGCGCCTCCATCAGCACGCCTTCGCCAACCATGCCGGTGGCGCCTGTTAGAAGAATCCGAAGGGCCATACGCAAGGCTTGCTTACACCATCGCCAGTTCCCGCATATCAATCGCCTTCGGAATGATGGCATCGAACTTCTGCATATCCCACGCAAAGGTGGGGCAGCGTTCGGCACAGAGGCCGCAGTGGACGCATAAGTCCTCGTCCTTCACCATAATGCGTCCGGTTTGCTTGAGCGGCTCGCTGGTGAAGATTGCTTGCGAAAGATTGATGGCCGGCGCGGAAAGCCGGGAACGAAGTTCCGTTTCATCCATGGCTTCTCGCGTGATGGTGAGGCATTGCACCGGGCACACATCGATGCAGGCGTCGCACTCGATGCACTTCGGTGCGAAGAAGACCGTCTCCATGTCGCAGTTCAGGCAGCGCTGAACTTCCTGCGCGGTCTGCTCCGGCGTGAAGCCAAGTTCCACTTCCGTCGTCAGATTTTTGAAGCGCTCGACCAAATCGACGTGCTTCATTTTCTGCCGCGTTTCGGGATCGTAATTATTGTGATAGGACCATTCGCTCAGTCCCATCTTGGCGCTCACGAGATTCATTCCCCGTTTCATTCGCTCGGTGACGGGAATATCGTTGCAGTAATTATTGATCGAAATCGCCGCCTGATGCCCGTGCTCGACGGCCCAGATAATATTCTTCGGTCCCCACGCGGCATCGCCGCCAAAAAACACGCCGGGCAGTGTGGACATATACGTCGTCTCATCGACTTTCGGCATATCCCACTTGCCGAATTCCATTCCGAGATCCTTTTCGATCCACGGGAATGCATTATCCTGGCCAATCGCAAGAATGACATCATCGCAGGGAATGATTACCGTGTCTATGGTGCGGGATTCGGTTGCGCCCTCGTTCCATTCGAGGCGCTCGAATTCCATTCCAACGAGCTTGCCATTTTCGAGCACAAATCGCTTCGGAGCGTAATTGATAACGATCTCGATTCCTTCTTCTTCCGCATCCTCAAGTTCCCACGGCGAAGCTTTGAAATATTTTCGGGGGCGCCGAGCCATTACTTTAATATCCTTCCCGCCCAATCGGCGCGAGGAGCGGCAGCAATCCATTGCGGTATTTCCGACGCCGATAATCAGCACGCGCTCGCCAATTTTATCGATATGTCCGAAGGCGATGGAGAAAAGCCAATCAATACCGATGTGAATATTCGCAGAAGCTTCCTCGCGGCCGGGTATTTGCAAATCCTTCCCACGCGGCGCGCCGGAACCGACGAAGACCGCATCGAAATTTTGTTCGAGCAGCGCTCTCAGGCTTTTGATCTCCGAATTATACCGCACATCCACGCCCATATCGGTGATCATCGCGATCTCCTCGTCGAGGACATGCGCGGGAAGGCGGAAGGAGGGGATATTCGAGCGCATGAGTCCGCCCGGCTTATCCATCGCTTCGAAAATAGTTACATCATAGCCGAGCGGCATGAGATCGTTCGCGACCGTGAGCGATGCCGGTCCCGCGCCGATGCAGGCGATGCGCTTGCCATTTTTCTCGATTCGGAATGCTGGGAAGACGATCGCTGATATCATCGCGCAAATCGGCGGCAACGCGCTTTAAGCGGCAAATGGCAACGGGTTTGCCATCGACGCGATCGCGGCGGCAGGCGGGCTCGCAGGGGCGGTCGCACGTGCGGCCGAGAATGCCCGGGAACACGTTCGACTCGCGGTTGAGCATGTAGGAGTCGTTATACCGGCCCTGCGCGATGAGCCGAATGTACTCCGGCACGTTCGTATGCGCCGGGCATGCCCATTGGCAGTCAACGACTTTATGAAAATAATCGGGGTTGTTGGTATCGGTTGGTTTCATCATTTAATATGCTTCTCTTTTTGCTACCCGGTGCCTATTTTTCAAAAAGCCACGCCAGAATCTATTCGTAAATTATTAGTTCAGAACAGAAGGAACCTCAACTCTTTGTTGAGAATTAAATTGGGATGCGGGAGCCAAAATGTGTTCGCCGTCAACCAAGAGCTCAACTTCGATGTTGCCGCGGGTCGCGTTGGAATATGGGCAGCGTTTGTCCGCACGTTCCATCATTTCCGCCGCCTCTTCTCGTGACATGTGAGGAGCGTGAAGATCGAGCGTGACTTGAAGGCCGAAGCCGCCCTGACCCGTCGGTCCTATTCCCACTTTTACCTCAATTTGTAACCCGGACGTGTCAAGCTTCCGGCCGCTCGCCACACTGAGAAACGCCGATTCGAAGCAGGCTCCGTACCCTGCGGCAAAAAGCTGCTCGGGATTTGTGCCTGGGCCGCCCTCGCCGCTGAGCGCTTCCGGAACAGAAAGCTGAATGTCGAGCCGCCCGTCGGACGAACGTGCGTGACCCATCCTGCCACCTTCAACGACGGCTTCCGCTGTGTATAGAACCTTCTGTAGTTTCGCCATTATCGCGTCACCTTTCTACTTATGGATGAGGAATGTGATTAAGCGCAAAACAAGTGCGCGAAGGCCAACGTTCGCGCTAACAGATAGTGTACTATTTTGAGCGTCATGCGCTTTGGAACGCCGGAGATTCGTAACCCGTTTAAAATACTGAAGGAGCTTTCGAATGCCTATAACACCAAACGTTCCGCTCACCGATCTTAAACCGGAATTGACCAGAAAGTTTCGGACAGCCATGACGGCTGTCGTGAATGTGGCACTCTCCCGGAGCGGGTCCGATTTTAATCGCATGGAGATTAGCAAATACGAGAGAGCGGAAGAAGATTTTATCGAATTCCTGGATAAATTCATCCAGCAGTCGATTCGTCAAGCGAAGTAAAATAATCTTCGCTAACTCCGGCTGGTCGTTGGCGTCCTGTTCGCGCGAACAATTCTCGCGCGTTTCACCGTTCACTCTGGTATGGAAACCACGCTCACTCTCACACAGCGCAAATCCGTCGCCGATTACAACCGGCTGCCCGAGGGTACGCCTATTCAACTTATTGACGGGGAATTTATCATGTCACCGAGTCCGATTCGAAAACACCAAAGGATTTCCATGCGCCTGGCAGCGCAGCTTTATAATGTTGTCTTGCCTCGGAACTTAGGCGAAGTCTATACCGCCCCGTTCGATGTTCATGTTTCTCGCCATGACGTTTATCAGCCCGATATTCTTTTCGTCGCAAGCGAACATCTCGGCATCATCGAAGAGGATGGCGTGCATGGCCCGCCCGACCTCGTGATCGAAGTGCTTTCGCCTTCCACCGCCGGATTCGATCTGCTCCTGAAAAAAGACGCCTACGAAAAATTCGGCGTGAAGGAATATTGGATTGTCGATCCCAACGATAAAACCGTCGAGTGTTTCAGAAATTCCGAGCACGGATTCGAGAGCAGATTCGCGGGCAAGGCGGGAAAGGTTTGTTCGGATGTGCTGCCAGAATTTTGTGTCGATGTTTCGGCGCTATTCGCTTAAATCTCCGTGCATCGAAAAATAACATTCCTCTACCTCTATTGCGCCATGCTCACCCTAGCGTGCGGCTATTTATTTTTTAGATCGTTCCATCCATCAGGTACCTTCCGCGCGCTCGTCATTCAGGATAGTTCCGGCAGGAACGTTCTCATCGCGGCGCGCACGCTGCCGGGCGCCATCATAAATGGGAAGGAATATAACCGCTCGGTAAAAATCGGCGGATTCGTGCTCTATGATTCTCGTGGCAATGAAACCGGCGGCATCGGGATGATTAACGATAGTTCGTTCAAAAAAGCCACCGTAATAGACTTCGATTATGCTCTCAACGATGCCATTGAAATGCATGCATTTGATCGCGGCGCCACATTCGAATCCGGCCTGACAATTAACGACAAGGATTTTCACACCAACGATCCACACAAGGTTCACCTTGTGGAGCGAATCGCTATTTCCGACAAGGATAAGAACGCGAGCATCATCCTCCGCGATTCGAAGGGCCGAGACCGAATCGTCCTCAGTGTCGATAGCAATGATGTTGCGAAAATCGAGCTGAAAGACAGTGCGGGAAATATCGTGCGCTGAAGCTGTAACAAATCGCCGCTTCGCGGGTTATTCATGGGCAGCTTTTAACCATTTTTATTCATAACACCATGAAATACTTCATTCCCGTTTTTCTTGCACTTTTCGCGGTTTCAGCGCGCGCGCAAATTACGCTGGAATATACTTTTCCCAGCTCTGTCTATTCTCAAGGCATGACGCTGGCCCAAGTTGATTCGGTCCACTGGAAATATATTCTTGTTGATGCGGATTCAATTGTGCTTTATAATCTCGACCACTCTTTAGATCGCGTAATACCAATCCCGACGAATCGCCCGGCGTTGGGCACTGTGCCATTGATTGTTGCGAAAAATCTTTTCTCTTCTGATGGTAGCTACGCATACTTGTTAAAGGGATCTGATTCGTTGGGATACAATGAATTGGAGGCATTCGGCGAGCAAGGGAACTTATTATTTTCCTGCGATACATGCCTCCCATATCCAGGACCGATTAACAACTCGTACGTAAATAATCCAAATGCTATTTCCGAATTCATCATCGCAACGGACTCTGGAACGAAAATGTTGATAAGGCCGGAATCACCTAATACTATCGAAGTTTTTTCCCTTCCAGGAAAGTTACCTGGCTGTTCGAATGCCGTGCTTGGGGTTACACATCCAAATGTGATGGGAACCGATCCCTCCCTTCCCACCTCCGCCTATCCCAATCCCTCCTCAGGCCTCGTGCGCATTGCTTACCAGCTTCCGCCGGGCGTTTCGAGCGGGGAAGTTATTCTAACGACGGAAGATGGAATGGAAGTAAAGCGCTACAACGTCACGAGCTCGTTCAGCGATCTCGAAATAGAGGAATCGGATTTGCCGAGCGGCTCCTATTTCTACCGGCTGGTAACTACGCAGGGAGAAAGCGCGGCGCAGCGAATTGTTTTGGCGAAGTAGGGACCATATACTTCCTACAGATCGGTGCGATCTTCGACGACAGAACATGTCCAATGTGTACCTTTTTCGAAGGCGACCGACCGCACGGCCTAACGCGCTAGGACGACCTTGGTGGCCGTCTTGGATGTGCCGGAAGTCAGTTCGAGCCAGTATAAACCGCTGGCAACCTGGCGTAAGTTGAAGTAAGCGGGTCTTCCGTTGCTCTCAAAGTCTTGGCTCCAGATTGCACTCCCATCGGTCGAGAATAGCGTAAGAGTGCCGAAGCCAACAAATTGCGGACAGTCAACGGTTATCAGGCCATAGCTCGGATTTGGATACACGACGATGGGTCCCAAGTTCGGAAATAGTCTGGTCAAGACCCGTATTACACGCCGACCATGTTTTGCCGCTATCGAGGGAACGATACATTCCCAAACCATCGGTGCCCGCATACAGCACGCCGGCATTGGGCATGAGACATTGTATGCTTATTTGTTGGGGAAGGCCATTGGCGGAAAATACCCACTTCTTTCCGCTATCGGAGGAGCGATAGATCGACACGTACTCGTAGCCATACGCGAAGAGTTGAGTTCCCAGCGTCGCGAGAAGCGGCCCGTACTCCTCGCCCGTGAAGTTCCAGTTGGTTCCGCTATCGGACGACCGCTGCATTTGCCCGTCATTGGCCACGAACAGCATGTTCCCGATATTAGCTAAAGAGGAAACTTCCCAAAATTCATCGGACGGCGGGACGGCAACCACCTGCCAATATTTCCCATTACTATTCGTCGCTATAATCCACGATCCCGCGAGATACGTTGTAGCACCAACCGTCAACATCGTTTGAGGCTGTGCAACCATTGTTAAATTTGTATCGACCATGTTCCACGAAGTGCCAGCATCGGTACTGATATTGAGATACTGCCCATTCAGCAAAAAAATCGCGGACGCATTCGATCCCAACACGCCGCCATAAAAATCCTGCGGCACGAGCGGGGTCCAAGCGGATGTCCACGTTAGGCCGCTATCGGTCGAACGATAAATTCCGCTCTGCACGATGGCAAAAACAGAGTGGCCCTGTGCTGCGAGCGAATAGACAGCGGCATCCGGTAAGCCGTTACTCACACGCTGCCAATGGGAACCGGAATCCGTTGTACGGTACACGCCATGCCAGGTCCCGATGAAGACATCATTTCCGAGGGAGGAAATGCACGCTATTATTTCACCGGGCGGGGAGTTTGGTTGAAATGGCGACTGTGCTCGTCCCGCGCGGGGGATGAGCGCAATGGCGCAGAACGCAGCCAAAAATGTCCGATTAAAAAATCTCATCGCTGAATCACAATGTTCGCCGATTCCCTCACACCATTCGTTCGAACTTCGAGGCGATAGGCGCCATTGGGAACCCAGGTAAAATCCAGTTGTAAATTCCGCCCGGCGCAGGTCACCGCGCGCTTCCACACAATATCGCCGCGATCGGAGAGCAGCGTGGCAACCCCTTCGCCGCGCAGCGTGGGCGCGGAGATGCTAACGATATTCGTCGCCGGATCGGGATAGGCCGTGATGGAATCCACCGCGGCGCGTTCGAGTGCCACGCTCGATGGCGGAATCATCTCCGCCAGCGGCCTTCGCCACACGCCGGAGTTTGCGGTTCCCGCAAGGAGTTCATCGCCCTGGACGGCGAGGGAGAGGACATCGGAATCGGTGAGGCCGGCGTTCTCATTAATCCAGTGGGCACCGACATCGGTCGTGAGGAAGATGCCATCGCTGTCGGTAGCGACAAAAAGCGCATTGCCAGCCGAGGTGAATGCGTTAACGAATCCCCGTGTTGGAAAAGCCGTATCCTGGACGCGAGTCCAGCCACCTGAAGAATAAACAAAAATTGCACCTCTTTGCCGAGTGCGAACCTGACTTGCAAATATTTTAGAATCCACCGTTGCAAGGCAAGTGATGTCTGTGATCGAGTCAGGAAAGCCCTGATTCACTTCTTGCCAGGATCGCCCGTGATCGGTCGAGGTGAATATTCCATAATCAGTTGCCGCTAAACACTGCGAGCCAATATTGAGTAATGCCAATATTTCGGGAGCAAAGCCATTGCTCGGACCCATGTCGGATGAGGTCCAAGTCGCTCCGTTGTTAGATGATATGAATATGCCTCCAAAGTCGGTACCAACAAGTAAATTTGGACCTGATCGAACAATGGAATAAATGGAAAAAATGGGCTCATTCGTTAGTCCTGAATCCGGAGCAGTCCAACTATTGCCCCAGTCGCTCGACATAAAAATGGGAGGCCCGTAAGGCTCATCATCCGATCCGGCATAAAGGTTTCCTCCGTCGATCAAAAGTGAGGAGATGCTATAATTCATCAGCCCGGTACGCCTTGGCTGCCATGACGATCCGTTATCTGAGGTTAGAAATACGCCATCATTCGCGGCCGCGATGATGGTGTCACCAATTGATACAATGGCATTGATAGCACTATTTATGAGGCCTTGATTGCATTCCGACCACGTCGCGCCGCTATCGAAGGAACGAAACATTCCGAGGCCATCGAATCCAGCCAGCAGTTCGGTTCCATTCGAGGCCAATGTCATCACATAGGCTCCGCTCGGAAGGCCCGATGAAGCAAGCTGCCAGGAGTGGGCGCTGTCAGTGGAGCGATAGACCAAACCATTCTCTGTTCCGGCAAAAACTTCATTGTTCATCACGGCAAGACACGTAGTGGATTCGTTCGGCAAGCCCGCAATCATATTTGTCCATGATTCTCCTTGATCCGTTGATCGTAAAATCTCTTCCTGTGATCCCGCTATGGCTTCCTCCCATATCTCGGCGAAGAAAACTTCTCCGAGATTCACAAAGCTATAACATTGCCAAGACGAATCCGCGGGCGGAACGGCTATCACGGCCCAATGCAAGCCTTCGTCGGTGGTTCGAGTAATCCACCCACCGGCAAAGTACGTCGCCGAATCGACCGTCGTAGCCACTTGCGGATTGGAAAATTGTGTTAGATTCGTATCGACGAGCGTCCAATTATTGCCATCGTTCAAACTCATGTATGTCTCGGACCCATTGGGTGAAAAAAGCGCACTGTTGCTCGTTTGTAAAGCGCCTGCTGTGTAGTTACTCGGCAAGCCGGACGAAGCCGAATTCCAAGTTGCGCCATCGTCCGTCGATCGATAAACCCCGCTCTGATAAGTTCCCGCAAAAAGATTCGGACCGCGTCCCGCAAGCGAATAAATGTAGGTATTCGGCAGCCCTTTGCTTCGCTTCTGCCAGCTCGTCCCCGAATCCGTCGATTCATAGACTCCACTCTCCGTGCCGATAAAAATATTGCCGCCGAGTGTGTCGATGCATTCGACGGTCGCGCCATACGGCCCGTTCGTCTGCACCCATTGCGCCCGCCCCGCGCGGGGGGCGAGCGCAATAATGCTAATCACAAGGAGTGGCCATCGACAAGCCCTCACCGCTGCAAGACGATGTTCGCCGACTGCACCGCGCCGCTCGTGCGCAGTTCGAGGCGATAGACGCCGTTCGGAACACCGGTGAAATCGAGCCGCACACGTCCCTGCGCGCTAGCCGCCGTGCTCCAAACCGTGGCGCCGCTTGTAGAAACGAGTACCGCTTCCGCCATCCCATTCAGGTCCGGCGATTCGGCATTCACGAAGTTCCCTGCCGGATTCGGATAGACCGAAAGATTCCCGGCTACCGTGCGATCCGCAATTTGAACGGATGCCGACCCAGGATCCTCGAAGGACGCATTCGAAATAAACGTGAGATCACTCAAGCTATTGATAAAAGCAGCAAGATCGAGCAATTGGCCGCTATCGAGCTTGAGGGGCCTGATCCGCGGGTCCTGATTAGAGACCCTAGATGCGGTCGACTGGCCGAATGTGCCTCCGGCATTATACGTGGCAATCACCTGCTCGAGCGATGGCACATTGCCTTCAGCTCCGTAAGGAGGCGTTAATGCAACATTGCGCAGCGTGGGAGTGCGGAATTTACCGATATCCGCTGTATCGCGGGTAACAGCGGCACGGCCGGCATCGAGAAGGTGGAGGGTGTCTCGCGTGGTGGTGTCGAGTCCGTATCCGCCGCCGCCGTTGGCCGAGTTCGTCAGCTCGAAGGTGCCCGTCCGGTAATAATTGCCGTCGGTAAAGGTCTGTCCGGCGGAGTTCGGATTCGCCGAGCCGCGATTGTTGTGGCAATCCGAGCAATTCGTTTTCATCGTATCGAAAAAGAGATTCATGCCGCGAACCGCAGAAGCCGACATTGCGGTCTGGTCGCCATTCATATATTGATCGTACGGGCTGTTGCCGCTAATGAGGCATCGCTCGAAGGTGGCGATGGCTTGCGCAACCCGATCGACGTTGATCGTGTCATCCCCAAAGGCATTGGTGAACATCGCGACATAGGCCGGATTGGCAGCGAGTTCCCGGATGGATTCCAAGGTATCGGCATTCAGCTCGCCTACAGTGTTGAGAGCGCCACGCACCTGCTGTTCCAGCGTAGTGAAATGGCCATCCCACATGAGGACGGTGTCGTATCCTAAATTGATAAGCCTGGGAACGTTCCGGAGCGGCTTTACCTGGTCGCCAAACGCTCCCGCGTGTGGGCCGCGCGCGGCAAAACTCAGGTAGGAATCGTGACAACTCGAACACGAGGTGCTGTCATCGCCGCTGAGCGCCTTCTCATAAAAGAGCTGCCGCCCGAGCACGAATTTTTCCTGCGTGATCGGATTGTCGGCCGGAACCTTTATCATTGGCCAATCCGTCGGAAGCACCAGAGGATTTACGGAAGCGCTGCCATCGGCCGGGCCGTTTGGAAGCGAAGGCGCCGGCTCATGCCGAAACGCGCTAAAAGTAACAAGCGCCGCGAGCATCCCGGGAATGATGAGAAACGGAACGATACGACGCGAAAAACCAACGGAACCATGAACGAAACGACGAACACGAAGATGCGACATAATGGACTCGCTTTCTATTGTGATAAATTCCGGGCTGCTTCAAAGACGACCCGCCAGTCCCGGTTAGGTGAATAACACTTCAGATGCCCGAAAGTTACAGCGGGGATGAATTTTTACCTCGCGATTAAAATGGGCGTTTCCTCTTGCCTGCCAGCGCTTCGCACGAGGCACTCATACATTCCCGGCGCCGCGCCGCGTGCATCCCAGGTAAACGAATGCTCGCCATCCGAAAGGTCGCCATCGTAAACTCGCGCAACTTCATCGCCGAGGACGTTCAGAATGCTGATTTGGGTCGGGGCGGTTGCTGCGGATGTGAAGCTAAGTGTTGCAAATTCGGTAAAGGGATTGGGGTAACAGTTAAGAGCAGCAGTTGCGAAATTTGCCGGATTGCCTACACTCGCGAGTTCTCCCGTCGGCACGAATTCGATGGCGGTGCATGGCGATGCGGTGCAATTGGGCGGTGGCCAGCAGGTCGTTAGTGCGGTGCTAAATCTCGAGGAATCCCCATTGAATTGCGAAGACTCGAAAAGCCCATTCAGGAATGCGCTGCCGTCCGAATCTTCAATTCCAACTGATGCGCCTGAAACCGTCGCGAGCGAATCCGCGGGACCATAACGGAATTCAATAGTGGCACGCTGGTCCGGCGCGAATTGGTCAAAGGCTTTGGGATTTTGCCTTATTATAAGCTGGAATGAAGCTACTGAATTTGGATCAGATCTCAGATTCACATTCAGATTGCGCCACTCAACCGTAAAAACGTGAATGGGAGTAAAGGGAATCGCGTTCGGATCGGGCGTGGAGGGGAAATAAGATTCAGTGGCGTACGAGATCTGCGAAGGCTTGTAACCAGTCTCGATCGTTCGATAAAAATGATCGCCCCAAAATGGAGCGAGTGTGTTATTCGGAACTTGCGCGGAAAAGAGCTTGCTTCCAAGTTGAGGATTGGCCGAAGGAATCGGATCAACTCTGCCAAGCGGGTTGACGGAGACCCAGCCATCGACATTTATATTCACCGAGTTCGAGAGCATCCCGTTGTAATCGAATGTGAAGCCAACCGGGATGCTGTCGAGAGTCCCATCGTCAGGATCAGCCGCACCGTCGGAATTGAGGAATAGGCCAGCGTTGATGATGTTCGAGCCAAAGAGGGGGCTATAACAATCGTTCGTATCACGTACCGAATAATTGAAATGGTCTGTCAGGACCTGCGCTCGGGTGACTTGAGTAGCCGCAAGAATGCCCATTGCCACGGTCGTGAGGGCGACGGAATATCGCGCTTTCATGATGAGTTTTCCTTTCAGAAGCCTATTCGAATGATTCGAATAACTTCGCTCGACTCCGAAAGTTACACCCTCGCACGAAGAATTTTATGGATGAGATTCCCGGCGATGCCTTGGGAGTATGCGTCGCATCCCCCAGCCTTCGAAGCATTCGGGGAAGAATACCGCTCGCCCTGGAGTTAAGGTTGAGCCATGGCACCGAAAGAAGAAACTATCGGACTAAAAGAGCTTCAATTCGATCGCGAGCGCGACGTGCCGACGCTCGCAAAGCTTGCCGAACGGAACGTGCGGATCGGCACATCTTCCTGGAATTATCCGGGTTGGGTTGGGAAAGTCTATATGGACGATTATTCCGGTCCGCGAAGCTCGTTCGTAAAAAGCAAGTTCGAGAAAGGCCATGTTCGGGAAGTAACCCGCGTGTTCCCAACCGTGTGTTACGATGGCGGTTATTACCGGATTCCGAGCGACGAAACACTCCGGCGTTACGCGGAAGATATACCCGAGAATGCCCGTATGGCAATTAAAGTTACCGATCAAATTACGCAACGTTACTTTAATCAAGGCCCACAGCGCGGGGAGTTTAATCCGGGTTACCTCGATGCCCGAACATTTACCGAGCATTTCCTTCCCGTCGTCACCGAATGTTTGGGAGCGAAGCTTGGGCCAATTATTTTCGAATTCTCACCATTTCATTTTGGCGGTTATCTGGCGAAGGATGACTACAAACCAATCGAGTTTGTCAAAGACCTCCACCGATTCCTGACCGCCATTCCACACGGCGAGCATAAGTATGCGGTGGAGGTGCGCGATCCCGTGCTGATTGCTCCCGAATTCGGGCGCTATACGGACTGCCTCGAATATCACGGCGTTGCGCACGTCCTGAACGAGCAAACCTGGATGCCGGAACTTAAAGACCAATTGGATTTGCCAGGAATGTTCCCAACCAATTTCACCGTCGTTCGTGCGCTGGCCCGGCCGGGTGTTTCGCACGAAGAGGCCGTGAAAGAATTCGCGCCTTATACGAATATTAAGCGGCCGCTCCCGGAATTGCGATTTGCACTTGCTGAAATAATTCAGCACACGCTGGAAAATCGCCGTGGGCTTTATATGTACGTCAACAATCGCACGGAAGGCAACGCGCCAGATACGATTGCGAATGTCCTCGGGCTTCTCGAACAGCGTTTTGCCCCATCGTCGCCAAAGGGAGCTTGCTAACAATTCACCCGCCAAAGTGAATTTTTTGGTATGCTCCTGAATTTGGTATTATATTAGTGGTAGCTTTGATGGGCACCTATACCCACAGGCACCTGCATTGCTAATGGAAAGCCACATCGTACATCTCAATTTAGATACGTTTTTCGTCTCCGTTGAGCGCATTTTGGATCCGAAGCTCGAACGGCGGCCCGTCATCGTGGGCGGCAATCCCTATGGGCGCGGCGTTGTGGCCGGCTGTTCGTATGAAGCGCGGGCGTTCGGGGTTCACTCCGCGCAGCCGATTCGCCAAGCCTTTCGGCTTTGCCCGCAAGCCGTGTTTTTGCATGGGAGCTATATTTATTATGCGGAGTATTCCCGGCTCGTTTCCGGAATGCTCCGGGAATTCGTCCCGCTGTGCGAGAAATCTTCGGTGGATGAATTCTATCTCGATCTATCCCGCACCGAACGTCTGAAAGGCGATAGCTACCATTGGGCGCAAGAGATTCGAAAAGTCATTCTCGGAGAGACGCATCTCCCACTCTCCTTCGGACTTGCCACGAATAAGCTCATTGCTAAAGTTGCAACAAGCGAAGTAGCGAAAAATAATTTGGATCGTCACTTCAAAGTTAAGGAAGGAAGAGAAGGAGAATTTCTTGCTCCGTTTCCCGTGCGGGCGCTTCCCGGTATCGGAGAAGTGA